>NZ_JBYFBG010000002.1:0-77044 GCF_057654755.1 Hydrogenophaga sp. L76 | reverse complement strand
GCTTCGCGGGCGGCCACGCGGGCCACCAGCTCGCGCACCAGGGCGGCCAGGCTCATGCCGTGCGCTGCCGCGACGGCGGCAGCTTCGGCTTTCACGTCAGCAGGAACGGCGGCGCTGATGGTGGCGACCTGGTTCATACGGCCAAATCCAGCGGCAAATCGGAAATGTCTTTCAGGCGCTTGCCATCGACCATCACGGCCAGCATGTCGGCCGCGTCTGTCATGCCCAAGGCTTCTACCGTGGCTTGCAGCTCATACAGGGCAAAGTGATAAACGCAATCAATGTCCCCGGTTCCCAGGGCGATAGAAGCAAGGCGGCTTGGTGTCGGTTCGGCCGTGACGACCACCACATGAGGCAGGCGGCCCTTGCGGTTGCGCACCAGGTTCAACGCTTCGGAACGGGCGTTCTGCGCCCGGTCGCTGCGAATCGTCCATTTGCATGAAATGCTGGCGTGCAGCAGCGGCAGGCCGCCGTTTTTCTTGCGCAGGCTGGCAAGCGTGGTCACGTTGTCATCGACCAAGAACGCGGGCGCATTGATGGCGCTGTCGTCCTCGGTGTCGCGCACCACCACAATATCCGGCGTGATGGTGTAGTCGCTGCCCAGGGCGGCCGCCAGTTCGGCATCGGCCTTGGCGGCCCGGTCGAGCGCGACCAGATGCGCGTATTGCTCATAACGGGCAATTTCCAGGCGGTTGCGCCCGGAGACTTGATGCACATCCCAGGTTCCGGGGCGAAGGTGGCCGAGCTTTAGGAAGGTTTCACGCACGAAGGCCGCGCAGGTGCCTTCAAACTGGTTGCCCGAAGTCTGGCCCGCGATGCGCTCGCCAATGGTTTCGGCCTTGAGCAGATCGGCAATGCCCTTGGCAATCGCCTTGCTTGTGGTGTTGCTGCTGTCGGCGTTGCTCACCACTCCCGCGCTGTTGATGGTCAGCGTTGTTTGCAGCAGCGAAGCATGGAACGCCTTGCGGGCTTCGAGGAAATCGGCCTCTGCACTCATCACGCCACCTTGTAGATGCGCTGGACGGACAGAGCGGCGAAGATTTGCCGGGCCACGGCGGCGGCCACTGGTGGCGGGAAGGCGTTGCCGATCTGGCGATAGGCGGCTGTCTTGCGGCCGGAGAATTGCCAATCATCGGGGAAGCCTTGAATGCGGGCCGTCATGCGCGGCGTCAGGCGCGGCATACCCACAAAGTCGCGGGGCGGTGCATCGTCCCACAGGCCCATGCCATCGACGCCTAGCGCGGCCCAGGCACGTTTTGCGCGGGTCGGCCCAAGGTCAGGCCCGCCATGTTTTTTGGAGCCGCCAACCAGCGTAGGTGCAATGGCATTTGCTTGTTCTCGCCAGCGGTCAGCGCCGCGCCAGCCATTCGCGGCCATGAGATCGTGCAGCAGCTCGCCCACGGTCGGCGGGTTGTTTGGCAGCGGTTCCGGCCAGGAGAAGCCGCTAGCCAGGTCTTTGCGGATGCCGACGAACACCACGCGCGGGCGCAGTTGTGACACGCCGTAATCCGAGGCGTTGAACAGCCGCCAGCCGGGCACATAGCCCAATTTCTTGAGCTGCTTTTCTACCTTGTTCCGGTAGTCGTCAAAGACGGCATCGAGCAGGCCACGCACGTTTTCCAGCATCACGGCTTGCGGGCGGCACTCATCGACCAGGCGGATAGCTTCGGGGAACAAGTCGCGCTCATCCTTCGCACCGAGCTGCTTTCCTGCCTTGGAGAACGGCGGGCATGGCACGCCACCGGCTACCAGGTCGATGCCTTGATAGGGGCGGCCATCGAAGCGGCGCAAATCGTCCTCAATGACGTTCCAGGCGGGACGGTTCAGCCGCAGCGTGGCGCAAGCGGCCGGTTCCAGTTCGACCAGGGCCGCATGATCGAAGCCAGCCATTTCCAGGCCGAGCGCCTGGCCCCCTGCCCCTGCGCACATTTCCAAAGAATTGAATTGGCTCATATCGCTTTTCTCTTGGTTGATTGACGTGGCTTTCTGGCTGCCGGTGCCGCGAACATATCCGGTTGTAAGCCGCCTTGGTGCCTGTCGGCGAACGCCTGCATGAACTCGCGCAGCACTTCCGACGCCTTCCGGTTTTCAGCCAGACAGGCCCCTTGGAACGCCTCTCGGAGTTCCTTTTCAACACGGATACGGAGGCCAACGTCTTTGCTCGACATAAGGCGACAGTATCGCATGGATACACAATTGTGTATCCAAAAAATCGCTATCACGTCGCATAAATCCTAAGTTTTGCGACACGCCATGCCCTTGTCATTTTCAGAAGACGACTGCACCAGACAACGCGGTTTGAAGGCTGTTGTGCAGTCGTCTATTGAACGAACAGTATCAGGAGTCCGCTGCACGAATGATGACCTCAAGCCGGTTCTGGTCGCGCTGGCGACCGATCAGCCCCTGGATGTGCGATACCGCGACCACGATCTTTCCGGCGATTGGGCGGGCTACCGCGAATGCCACATCAAGCCCGACCTGCTGCTGATCTACCGCAAGTCCGACGCCGACACCCTGCGACTGGCGCGGCTTGGCTCCCATAGCGAGCTGTTCGGCTGATGCCAGTCGCCTTGTCCGCCAAACGATCATTAGGCGGCCAAACCGGACACCTGTCCGAAAACATCTTGCGCAACGGGATGACGGACAATAAGATAGGCGGACGGTATAACGGACAAATGGGCGGAAATGGCACTCATCGGCTATGCGCGGGTATCGACGGCGGAACAGGACACCGCCTTGCAGACGGATGCGCTGCGCAATGCAGGCTGCGAACGGGTTTTCGAGGACACGGCATCCGGGGCCAAGGCAGACCGGCCCGGCTTGGCCGATGCGCTGGCTTATCTGCGCGATGGCGATGTGCTGGTCGTCTGGCGGCTGGATCGGCTTGGCCGCTCCCTGCCGCACCTGATTGAGACGGTCGGCAAGCTGGAAGCACGGGGCGTCGGCTTCCGCTCGTTGACTGAAAACATCGACACCACCACGCCGGGCGGACGGCTCATCTTCCATGTGTTCGGTGCGCTGGGCCAGTTCGAGCGCGACCTGATCCGCGAGCGCACCAAGGCCGGGTTGACCGCTGCCGCCGCACGCGGGCGCAAAGGCGGACGCAAGCCGGTTGTCACTGCCGACAAGTTGCAACGAGCGCGGGAGCTTGTCGCCAACGGCTTGAATGTCCGCGAGGCCGCCGCACGCCTCAAGGTAGGAAAAACCGCTCTCTACGCTGCCTTGCAGGCGGCCAGTTCTGGCAGTGCAGCCGACTCCTGATATTTCGTGCAGTCGCCTTCTGAAAACGACATTATCTTGGCCGGGTCGTTTTTGCCGGGTCTAAATGGCCGCTGTGGATCTCATCGTCAGAAATGGCGATGCGAGCTCCAGGCGGGCAGGGCGGCCGCCATCGCCGGAAATGGCGATGCTGCAGCTCGACGTGCGCGGGCCTGGTGGCATCGTCGGATGCGGCGATGCTCGAGCAAAAAAAAGCCGCCTCGGGGTGCGAGGCGGCGATGACTGCCGGCGGTCAGGGAGGGAGGAAACCGCGCTGTGTGGTTGCAGCCTTCCCGGACTTTAGCCGATGCGTGCAGCGCGGCGAGGGCGTTCCGGCTGCTGCTGTTGCTTCTCCGCACGCTCCTGGCGCTGCTCCTGCTGTTGCCGGCGGCCTTCCTCGATCAGCACCTGGCCCACGGCCGCGCCGACCTGGCGCTTGAGGCCATCGCGGCCCAGCTCGCTCTTGTTCGCCAGGTCGTTGAAGTCGGTGAAGCCCTTGGGGTTCGCCTGCTGCTCGCCCGGCGCGAAGATCGGGAAGATGGCCTTGCCGCCTACGGCCTTCGCGGCTTCCTCGGCCTTGGCGCGGCCGGGGTTGTGGCCGCGCTCGATCTCCTGCGTGATCGACGCGCCGGACGCTTTCAGGATGTGCTCGGCGCGCTCGACGGCGCTCCAGGTCTGTTCCTTCTTCTGGATCGGCGGCAGGCCGTCGATCTGCTCGGCGTTGAACACCGTGGCGAAGAACACGCGCGGGCGTTCGAGCTGCACGGTTTCCTTGACCGGCTCGCCCTTCGCGTTGAGAACGGGCCGGCCGCTCTCATCGACCTTGTTCTGTTCCTCGCTGAATTTCCAGTATTGAACGGGCGTGCCCTTCTCGCCCTTGCGTACCTGCGCGCCCACGGCGGCGGCCTGCTTGTAGGTCATCCAACGGCCATCACTGCGGCCCTGGGCCATCAAGTGAATGGCGTTGATGCCCTTGTACCGCTTGCCGGTGGTCGGGTTCATCGGCAAGTAGGCGTTCGGCTCGCCAGGCTCCCACGGTCGTTGCCACGGTGCGGTGCCGGCCTTGAGCTGCTCGATCAGTTTTTCGGCAACGACTTCATGAAATGGCTTCTTCGGTTCCATAGTTTCATCCCTTCGGAATAGTTCGTTGATCTGCGGAAAGGTCTGCTGCGTCCTGGAACGGTCGTGAAGGCCATCGGCGACCATGCACACGATGTTGTGCAGGTCGGCGGATTGCATGGGCCTCACGCGGGCGATGCAGGTTTCCATGAATGACTGCTCGCCGCGCTCGCGCACGTGGGCCTGGCCCACGTGCTGGCCGGGCGCGAGGGTTTCGCAATGCAGCGCCCATACCTCTTCGGCCCGCACGTCCATCGACGTGCCGGCATAGCGGCGGTTGATGTCCTCCCAGCGGTCTTTCATGCCGGGCTGTTCGCGGGCGGCGATGATGCCGTCCAGCAGGGCGCGCTTCTCGGCCGGCGCGAAGGTGTTGGCCCCGTAGTGGCCCAGCACTTCATGCCGCAATGTCACCAGCAGGTCGGCGGCGTCGTCCATGTTCCCAAGGGGCACGTCCACGCGGCCACGGTACGAACGGCCGTTGTGGATTTGCTCCTTCGACAGATAGCCGCCCTTGAGGTCTGCCGGAACTTCCGCTGCGCGGTGGCCGTACAGCTCGCCGGTGCTCTCGCGGAAGTGGTAGATCAGCTCCAACGCGCCCGGATAGTCTCGGGTGAACGCCAGGGTGGCCTTCGCTGTCCAGGCCGGCTTGATCTTCCTTCGCCTTCCAGGCGGCCATAAACGTGCCGCCTTCGTGCTGAATCGCTGCGCGGATCGTGTGATACGGCACCGGCTTGAAAGCCTCGATTTCACGGTCACGATTCACGACCAGGGCCAGCGTCGGGGTCTGCACCCGGCCCACGGTCAGCAAGGCCCTGGAACCGCCGCGCTGCGCCCGCAAGGTGTAGGCGCGGCTTAGGTTCATGCCGATCAGCCAGTCGGCCCGCTGCCGGCCGCGTGCGGCGTCGGCCCAGCCCTTGTACGTGGTGTTGTCCTTCAAGGCGGCCAGGCCGCGCTTGACGGAAACCGAATCCTGGGCGGACACCCAAAAGCGGCGCGTCGGCTTGCTGCTCTTGAAGTGCTCCAGCACCTCATCGACCAGCAACTGGCCTTCACGGTCGGGGTCGCCGGCGTTGACGATCTCCTTGGCCTCTTTCAGCAGCTTGCCGATCACGGCGAGCTGCTTCTTGGCATCGTCCTTCGGGTGAAGAATCCAGGTCTGCGGGATGATGGGCAGATCATCGACGCGCCATAGCTTCTTGCCCGATTTCCCGGTCGGCACGTCGTCGGGCGTGTACTCGTCCGGGTCGGCCTGCTCCAGCATGTGCCCGAAGCACCAGGTCACTTTGTCGCCGCCGCATTCGATGTAGCCGTCGCCCTTGCCGGTGACGCCCAGCTCGCCGGCGATGGCCTTGGCGACAGATGGTTTTTCCGCGATGAACAGTCGCATGGTGGTTTCCTCCCCTACCAGGTGATGACCGGACGGATCACGGTCTGAACTTGAGAACGGTTGATGGGGCCGAAGTAGCGCCCGTCGAAAGACGTGTCGCTCACGTCCGACATAAGCAGCAGCTCGGCGCTGCCCAGCGTGTAGGTGCTGGCCTGGAAGCGCGGCAGGGGCCGCCCGGACTTGTCGGCCTGGATCGGCTTGCTGTGGGCCAGCAGCTCGCCATTCACACGCACGCCGTCATCGGCCACCGATACGGCATCGTCTTTAGCGGCTAAAACGCGCTTCATCATGTAGCCGTAGTCGCCAGGGCAGAACCCGGCCCCGATGTAGCCCCTTTCCTTGGCGTCATCGAACACGCCGACCTTCGGCGGGCACCAAAGCACGTAAGCGCCCTTCTCCACCGGCGCGCTGCTCGTCCAGTACAGGCCGACCGGAATGCTCTTGGTGGTGTTGATGCGGGCACCGGCGGCATAGCCGCCAGCGGCCAGCACCAGGGCGGCCACGCCGGCGATGGCAACGCCGGTCGTGATGCGTTTCAGGATGCGGCTCATATCGTGATGCCCTCCCCTGCCTCGACAACCTGACGCAGCCGGTCGGTGGCCTTCGGCGCGGGGATCGCGGCCCGCGCCTGAAACACCGGGTCTTTGAAGTACAGCGGCTGCTTGCCGTAGATGGCCGGGTAGCCGGCGACGTAGATCACCATGTCGCCGGCTTCCTCGATCTCGCCCTTGTCGTTCTTCTTTGGCCCCGGCATCCGCAGGCACTCATCGGGCGTCAGCAAGGGGCGCTGCACTTCCTGGTAGGTGCGCGACACCTGGCCCAGCATGGCCGCCGTGCGGCGGCCGCTGGTCGTGATCTGCTCCTTCACCACGGTGGTCTGCCCGGTCAGTCGGGACAGGTGTTCGGCTGTCTCGACGCGGTTGGGCGGGTAGGCGTTCTGCACGTGGCAGTTCGACGTGATGCTTTCGTCGTGGCCGTAGCCCGTCTCGCGGCTGCGGAGCTGGTTAATGTCCTGGCAAATCAGGTAGCACTTGATGCCGTAGCCGGCGACGAAGGCCAGCGACTCTTGCATGATCTCCAGCTTCCCGAGGCTCGGGAACTCGTCCAGCATCATCAGCAGGCGGTGCTTGTAGTGGGCCACCGGCCGGCCGTTCTCGAAGTCCATCTTGTCGGCCAGCAGGCGCACGATCATGTTCACCATGACGCGCACCAGCGGCCGCAGGCGGGCCTTGTCGTTGGGCTGGGTGACGATGTACAGGCTCACCGGGTCGTCGGAGTGCATCAGGTCTTTGATGCGGAAGTCCGACCGGCTCACGTTGCGCGCCACCACGGGATCGCGGTACAGGGCCAGATAGGATTTGGCCGTGGACAGCACCGATCCCGCTTCCTCTTCGGGCCGATCCATCATGTCGCGGGCCGCCGATCCGATGGCGTGGTGGTTCTGACCGTCCACGTGCCCGTAGGTGGTCATTTCCATCCATAGCTCGCCAATGTCCCGGTTCGGGTCGGCCAGCATGGCATCGACCGATGGCAGCGTGGCCGTGCCGCCCTCGTTCCTGGCCTTGTAGAGCGCGTGCAGGATGACGCCGACCAGGAGCGCGAAGGCGGTCTTTTGCCAGTGCGAATCCAGGCCCTTGCCGTCCGGGTCAACTATCAGAGTTGCTAGGTTCTGCACGTCGCCGACTTCGGCCTCGGTGCCGACGCGGATTTCATCCAGCGGGTTCCAGCACACGCCGCCCGAGCTGCTGGCCGGCTCGAAGCGCAGCACCTTGTTCTTGGCGTGCTTCTGTCCGTGTCGTTATGAACGGCACTGACGCGCTGATGCTCGGCGAAGCCAAGCCCAGCGCAGATTCGTTCCTCTATCGCCCGCAAGGTGTCGGCGCTGGGCTGCTCGCCAGCCCGGAAGCTGACGATCAGGTGATAGGTCTTGTCGCCCTTGGCCCGCGTGTTCGTGTGCTGGGTCGCCAGAACCTCCGTGATGGCGTCCTGTACCGACATGGCATCGCAGTTCGTGATCTGCACCTGGCCCAGCCGGTGATCCTTGCTCTGCGCGTCGGTGACGTAGTTCACCAGGCCGGCGAAGTCGGACTTGCCCAGCGAGCGCATGGGTACGTGCTTGACGATCATCGGCCGGCCTCCGGCGTTTTAGCCGCTAAAACGCTCAAGGCTCGGCCCTCGGCTGCACCACGGACTTCATGAGGCGGCTCATTTCGTCCTGGGTGGCTTCAATCCGGCCCAGCAGGGCAAGGATCGTCGCGTCGCCGAAGCGAGCCGTGCGCGGGTCGTCGGTCAGCCATAGCTTGAGCAAGCCGCCCAGCCGGCCAAGGTCGCCATTCACGCGCACCAGCTCGCGCACGTATTCGTAATCCATGACGCCCTTGATCTGGTAGCCCTGGCCCACGTCGCGCAGGTAGCGCGCCACGCTGACCCCGGCCCTCTTGGCGTTCGCCTCGATCAGTTCCTTCTCTTCGGGGAACACCGGCACCCGCAGGTGCTGCCGCCGCTTCGCTGTCGGCTGTTCGTCGGCTTCCATGTCGTCACCCCTTGAGCGCGTGCGCCGTGTGCCGCGCGTAGGTCGCCACGGCTCGCCAGTAGGCGGCCATCGGCCCCTTGCGGCGTGCCCATGCCTTCTCGGCTTCGTCGTTGGCCTGCGTGCGCAGCTCGCGCAGCACGCGGGCGAGGCGCTGCCGGTCGGCCACCGGCAGCGCCTGGAGTTCGCGGCCTGCTGGAAGCTCCAGCAGCGGATTGATGTAGCCCATGTCGTTCGTCTCTCGTTTCTTGCCGGCGGTAGCCGGCCGCCTCGCAGAGCAGGATGCCCGTTGAGTGCCGCAGGCGCGAATAAGGGACAGCGAAGATAGATAACCGGCTCGCCGGTTAGCTAACTTCGCCTATCCTGCCCGCCTTACGGCGTTGATAACACCAAGGAAAGTCTATACCGAAACCTTCGCATCTGTCTGCATTCAGCGCGAAAAGATGGCGGATATATCGAATGAAGGCGTACAATGCCTGGAAAGCGCGCTAGATGCAGCGGTGTCAGGCTGCTATCCACGCGCTTTACATAGACTTTCCACGGGTCGATACATGAAAATGACGGCTATTTACAAACCACGGAAGCGAGGCGATGGCAGAAAGCAGCTACCCCGACGAGCTGGCCGCGTGGATCGAGAAACGAGCGGCCAAGAAGCGCCGACAGGACGCGGCCGCAGTCGCGTTCCTGGCGGTGCGTGGGGATGTGAAGGCCGCGATGGACTCGGGCTATGCGGTGACGACGATCTACGAGCACATGCGCGAAACCGGCCGGGTGAAGTGCAGCTACGAGACGTTCCGCAAGCACGTCCAGCGGTTCATCAAGGCGGCCCCAGCAGCACCCGCGCCGGTGCCCCCCACGGCGGCCGACCAGGCCAAGGGGGGAAAGCCGGCGCAACAGGAAGGGGGGTCGAAGGCGAAGAAGCCGAAGGCACCCGAGCCGAAGAAACCCGAGCCGGCAGGGATCGCCGGCTTCAACTTCAACCCGAAACCGAATAAAGAGGATTTACTGTAATGGCGAAAATTCACATGGTCTTGCAGGGCAAGGGCGGCGTCGGCAAGTCGATGATCGCGGCCACCATTGCGCAGTACAAGGCGAGCAAAGGGCAGACGCCGCTTTGCATCGACACCGATCCGGTCAACAGCACCTTCGAGGGGTACAAGGCCCTGAACGTGCAGCGTCTGAACATCATGGACGGCGACGAGATCAACACCCGGAACTTCGATGCCCTGGTGGAGCAAATCGCCTCGACCAAGGGCGACGTCATCATCGACAACGGGGCCAGCTCGTTTGTGCCGCTGTCCAGCTACTTGATCGGGAACCAGGTGCCGGCGCTGCTCCAGGACATGGGGCACGAACTTGTGGTGCATACGGTCGTCACCGGCGGGCAAGCCTTCCTCGACACCCTGAACGGCTTTAGCACGCTCGCCAGGCAGTTCCCGGCCGAATGCGTGTTCGTGGTCTGGCTGAACCCGTACTGGGGGCCTATCGAGCACGAAGGCAAGGGCTTCGAGAAGATGAAGGCGTACACCGACAACAAGGCGCGCGTGTCGGCCATCATCCAGATTCCGGCGCTCAAGGAAGAAACCTACGGCCGCGACTTCTCGGAAATGCTCCAGGATCGCCGGACGTTCGATGAGGCCCTGGCCGATTCGGCGCTCACGATCATGACGCGGCAGCGGCTCAAGATCGTGAAGTCGCAGCTCTTCCAGCAGCTCGACAACGCGGCGGTGCTCTGATGGCGAGCGACGACAAGATCGAAGAGCTGATACGGGAAATCGCGGTCAAGCACGGCATCGCCGTGGGCCGCGATGACCCGATCTTGATTCTCCAGACGATCAACACCCGCTTGATGCAGGACAGCCAGGCCGCGCAGCAAGAAATCCTGGATCGCTTCAAGGAAGAGCTGGAAGCCATCGCACACCGCTGGGGAGATGACGCCAAGGGGAAGGCCGAAAGGACGCTCAACGCGGCCCTGACGGCCTCCAAAGAGGCAATGGCGAAGGGGATGCAGGACGGCGGCAAGGCGGCGGCCGAGGCCGTGCGCCGCGAGTTGGAAGCGGCAGCCGTCCAGTTCGCGGCCCCGGTGCGCGAGGCGCGGCGGGTCGCGTACATGAACATCGTCGCCGCCGGCATGGCCGTTTTCGCGGCGGCCTTGGCGCTGTGGGCATCGCTGTAAATGGCGATGCGGGATCTCATCGTCAGAAATGGCGATGGTCGACCGCGCCGGCGGCATCGCCGGAACTGGCGAGGCTGGCCAGCCCCTTGCATCGTCGGGAATGACGATGCTGCAGGATGCCCGCCGTCGGCGGGCCTGCATCGTCGGAAACGGCGAGGCTCGAGAAAGAAGCCCGGCAGTTGCCGGGCTTTCGCTTTAGACGGGCCGGGTGAGGCCCAAGCTCTGCGACCGGCCTGGTCGCTGCTCCAGGGCCTGCGCCTGCTTGCGCTCCTGTTCCTCGCGGCGTTGCAGCGCCTGGTGCCGGCGTGCCGCCTCGCGCATGGCATCCCAATCGGATGCCAGCTCGGGGTTCTCGGCGCGCATCTTCCGGGTCGCCAGCTCTTCGACTTTCGGCGAGTGCAGGCCCATCCCTTCCTTGATCTCGCGGACGGCCTCCAGGCGAACGTGCAGGGACTGCAAGCGCGCCTGCTGCTGCATCTGCTGGTTCTGCCAGGCGCGTTTCGCGCCCGGCCGGGACAGTAGGCCCGGCTGGTTGGCCTGGGTCTGCTGCAAGCGCGCTTGCTGCCGGTCGATCAGGTTTTCAAGGCGATCCTCGATGCGCTCCACCTGGTCGTGCTTGGCCTGAACGTACAGGGCAAGGGCTTCCTGGTAGGTCTGGTCGAGCGGCGCGGCCTCTAAGGCCGCCTGCTGCTCGGCCTCGGTGGCCTCGGCAGCAGCCAGCAGGCCGTCGCCGGTGGCGTCGGTTCTGCTGGTCGTGCTGGTCGTGAAGCCGGCGGATGCCGGCTGAATGCGGCGGGCGTCTGCCCGGCCGGCGGTGGGTGTGAGTCGTCTCAAGGCGTGGCCCTCCTTTTAGCCGCTAAAAGCTATCGGGATCGGCCTCGCGTGAGTTTCGGGGCCTCGGCGGCAACTACTGCTTTGCCTTGTGCGCTGTAGCTGATGCTCTTCGCACTCCCGATTTCAGGTACTTTATCGAAATCTGACCGGGCGTGCATGACAAAGTTCTTGCCGATCTGCTGGAACACCTGATTGTTGTCGGCATGAACGATCACGCCATCATGAGTCTGCTTCTTGTCGGCCTGCTGGGCCATGTATAGGTTGTAGATGCCAGGCTTTAACGCGCCCGCCTTATCAACCTTCTGATTGGCCCAAGCCCCTTCTTGCTCGGTCTGAACGATCCGCTGTCCGTTCATGACCAAGAGGCGTTGTTTCATAGGGCGCTCCTATCGTTAGTGTTTCGCAAAATGTTGGAATCCCTCCTTTGGCCTTCTAGGTGTTCCGTCTCCGGCAATAAAAAAGCCGACCTCGGCACGCGAGGCCGACTCGTCCTTGGGGCCGGGGAGATACGACTAAAGCTACATTTTATTGAAAATCTGCATAGCCGTCAGGCGTTTCTCGTGCTATCGCCCTTGCCCTTGCCCTTCCCGGCGGCCATGACGGTCTCCAGGGCCTCCAGGCGACCCCGCAGAGTAGCCGCTTCCTCGCGGGCTTGGCTGACCTCCTTGCGCGCCGCATCGCGCTCGGCCTGAGTAGCCGTCAGTCGCTCGGCCTGGCGGTGCGCCTCGGCCGCGATCTGCTTGCGCTGCTCCTGGTGCGCCTGGTCGGCGGCGTCGGCCTTGGCCTGCACCTTCGCCAGCTCGCCGCGCACCTGGTCAAGCTGACCGGCCAGCGCCTGGGCGGCCTTCTGCTGCTCGGTCGCTGCCTGGTTCGCACGCTCCAGGTCGGCCCGCAGCTCGCCGGCGCGGCGCTCGACCTCGGTTGCCTTGCTGTTCGCGGCCGCCAGCTCGGCCCGCAGGGCCTCCACCTGGTCGGCGCTGGCCGCCGCTTTCTCCTGGGCCTTGTCGCGCTCGCTGCGCACCTGGCGCGCCTCCTGGTGGGCGTGATCCAGCTCCGTGCGCAGCTCGCCGGCGCGGGCCTCGGCCGTGGCCGCTTTCTCGCCGGCCGCTGCCAGCTTCTCGCGTAGCGCCTCGGCCTCGGCCTTGGCGGTGGCTTCTGCGGCCTCCAGCGCCGCGATACGACCCTTGGCCTCGTCCAGCTCGACGGTGAGCTGGTCGGCCAGCTCTGCGGCCTCCTGGCGCGCGGCCTCGGTTTCCTGGCGGACAGCTTCCAGCGCCTCGCGCTCGGCGGCCAGCCGGTTGTTCGCCATGTCCAGGGCCACGGCCCACAAGTCGCCGCCCAGCTCGGCCAGCTTCTCGGTGATCGAAGCCGGGGCCGGCTCGCGGATCGGGGCCGCCTGGCTGGCCTTGCGCGCCCGCCATTCGTTCATCGCCTCGGAAATGGTCGTGAAGCTCCCGCCGCCGAGCTGCTTGCGCACGCTCGCCAGGGTGGGGTTCTGGCCGGCGGCGTCCAGGTCGTCGGCGACCGCAAATATCTGCTCTTTCGTGATTGCCATGATTGGGCCTCCTTTTGGCCGGTGTTGTATGTTGTAGCGTGTAGCATACTACAACATACAACAAGGCGCAAGGGTTTAGCTGAACTTTTTTAGCGGCTAAAACGCGGCCGGCCCCGGCGCTGGGCACGCAGGCAAAAAAAGCCCCGCTCGATGGCGGGGCGCAGGGGTGTGGGGGGTCGGCGGGGTCTCGTGCAGGGGCGTCTAGCCCTCCAGCAGCGCGACAAGCTGCACGGTGCCAAGGTCGGCCTCGAACTCCTGGCCGTCATCCTCGTACTTGAGCCAGGCCCAGCCCTCGGCCGGCGGCCGGCGGTTGAGGATCAGGCGGGCAGGGCGGTCATCGTGCTTGACCTGGATGATCGCCTTCTTGAGCTTGTCCGGGTCGGGTTCCTTCGGCTCCTTCTTCTTGGCGTCATCATCCGGGCCTTGCCCGTCGCCGTCGCCCTCGGCCTCGCCGTCCGTCTTGCCGGTGAAGGCATCGACGGTGTTGGGGTCGCGCTCGCCGTCCTGGCTGCGCTTGTCCTCCAGGTACTCGCGCAGCATCTTGACCGATCCGCGCGTCAGCTCCTGGCTGTCGTCCTCCAGCCATACGCGCACTTCCTCGGGGTTCTTCTTGTACGCCGTGGCAAGCTCGTTGATAACGGTCACGTCCTTGCTGCGGCCAGCGTTGAACGCCCTGGCAATCGGCTCCGGCAAGTCCAGCAGCGTGACGTGCTGCGTGACGAATGCCGGCGACTTGCCGATCTCCTTGGCGATCTCCGACTTCTTCTTGCCCTTCGCCAGCTCGCGGCCGATGAAGTCCGCGATCTCGCGGGCCGTCAGCTCGTTGCGTTGCAGGTTCTCGATTACCTGGTCGGCCTCGTTGTAGTCGTTGTCGATGAAGGCCGGGATGCTGGTCTTTTCGGCCCACTTCGAGCCACGGTAGCGCCGTGCGCCGTGGTTGATGAGGTAGCGGCCCGGCGCGTCCGGGTTCTCGCGCACGCTGATGGGCGACTTCACGCCTCGGGCCTTGATCGTCTCGCCGATCTCGGCGATGGACTCCGGCGAGAAGCCGGGATTGTCGGCCGTGCGCGGCTGGTGTGGATCTTCGTCAATCAGGTCAAGCAGCAGCTCCTGGGGGCCGCCGCCAGGGGCCGCATTCGCGGCCTGTGGCTCGTCCAGCAGGCTCGACAGGTCGCCGAGGCCATCCAGGCCCAGCCCGCCGCCCTTGGGCTTCTCTGCGGCCGCTTGCGGGGCCTTCTTCGTGGCGTTGGTCTTTACGGCGCTGGTCATTGCGCGATCTCCATCTTCGTGTACACGTAATCCGCCAGGGCGCGCACTTCCTGCGTGGCCTTGCGCGCGGCGGTTTTCTTGATCTTCCACACCGGCATCTGCTCGCCCAGCGCCTCCGCGATGCTGTCTCGCGCGCCGACACTGAACGGCAAGATCAGTTGCGGGTATGCCTGCTGCAAGGTCGCCAGGTTGCTGACGTGGCGCGGCTTCCGCGCGTCCACCTTGTTGGGCACCATGCCGAGGAAGCGCAGCTTCGGGTTCTGCTTGCGCAGGTTGCCGATGACGGCAACCATCTTCTTCATGCCCTGCAAGCTATACGCCTCCATTTCGACCGGCGAAAGCATGTAGTCGGCGGCCAGCACGGCCGCCGTCATGGCAACGCCAAGGGAAGGGGCCGTGTCGATCAGGCACACGTCGAAGAACTCGCCCAGCGCCTCGATGCTGGCCCGCAGCGCGCCGGCGGCCTGGGCCAAGTCCATCTTGTCCAGGTTCGCCAGGCTGGCGTCGGCCGCGATCAGCGCCAGGCCGTCATCTTCCCGGCCAGCGAACCAGGCGCGCAGCTCGTCGCCGCCGGCGGTGAACATGCGACTGGCGGGATAGCCCGAGTCGTGGCCGGCCAGCGTCCAGCTCGCATTGCCCTGGGTGTCCAGGTCGATCACTGCAACCCGAAGGCCGCGCTCCTGGAAGTCGAATGCCAGGTGGCAGGTTGCGAACGTCTTGCCTTGGCCGCCTTTCTGAATTGCCGTGACCAGTGTTTTCATGAGTTGGGTTCCTGTTTCCTCTTTCCCTTGGCGTCGGCTTCCCAACGCTTGACGATGAACGCTTGATGCTCCGGCAGTACCGCCGTCACCCGCTCGAATCCCTCGGGGAGCACTCCCCCCGCTGCTGCCCACACGCGGCTGACCGCTTGCGACACCGCCCCCTTGGACAGCCCCAGCGAGGCCACAAACTCGGCCTGGGGCCTTCCCTCGACCAGCACGCCGCGCGCTATGTCGATGGTCTGCTGCCCGATCTCCAGGCCCTTGATCGCCGCCTGAAATTGGGCTTCGGTTAGCCGTTTCTTCATGGAGAACACCCATATAAACTCCACACCCGGTTGTTGAACAAAAGGCGGTGCCAGCCGCCGACCATGTGCAGAAGTTTAGCTAAACTTGCCACCCGCGTCAAGCCTTTTAGCGGCTAAAAATGGGCGCATGATCTCCTTCCTTGGCGTTCAACCTGGCCGCGTCAGCGGCACTCAAGAAGAACGTCATCAGCGGGCCGACCGTGCGGCTCGAACCGCTGGCAAAGCACACGTCGAACTGTCCGCCGGACGTGTGCGGATCGACGCCTTCCACCAGCCGCCACGGGTCAAGACCCCATTCCTCGGATTGCGCGCTGTACCAGTAGGCCGGCGCATCGCCGTTCAAGTCGCTGGCCGCGTAGTCGTGCACCAGGACGGCCACCCGGCCGGTGTTCGGCTCCACGAACCCCGGCGGGTACGGCATGGTCTGCTTCTTCATGGTCAAAGCCCCTTCGGCTTGTAGATCGAAACGAAGTAGGTGATCGCGGTCAGTGCCGCGAAGTACGCCAGGAAAGACCAGCCGGCAGACACGCCGGGCGTGTTCCAGTGGTAGAGCATCCGCACGAACTGGAAGAAGGTGATGATCGACAGCACCCACTTGAGCACCGGCCAGACCAGGACGGTCGCCACCCATACGAACTTGACCAGACCGGCCAGCAGGCCAGCACCTGGGGCCTTCGCGGGGGCAGCAGGCGCGGCGGCAGGCTCCACCGGCGCGGGCGCGGCGGGCTGCTCGATCTCCTTGGGGAACTTGATGATGTTGGACATAGCTTGACCCTCCACGCGCTTACGTGTTGAATGCTGGGTGCTCCCACTCGGAAGCATGGTTACGGTGTGCCAGCACCAGGCCAAGCGCCCCGGATCACTCCGGGGCGTTCCTCCACCTGGGGCCGCCCTCGATCTTGCCTCGGCTCACGCAATACTCCTTCTTGGCGTCCTCGATAGGCCCGGCCGTTGCCGACCGGGCCATGTGCCCTTACCAGCCGGCCCGGCGCTTGGCCTGCTCGACGGCTTCCATCGACCAATGGCCCTTGGCCTGGCCCTCCAGGGAGCACCCGGCGAAGTACGCCTTGCCGCGCAGTTCCTCGGCTTTGCGCACCAGCTCGGCCGCCTCGGCCATCATGGCCGCGATCTCGTCACGGCGGGCCGGGAAG
This sequence comes from Hydrogenophaga sp. L76, assembly GCF_057654755.1. Lineage (NCBI taxonomy): Bacteria > Pseudomonadati > Pseudomonadota > Betaproteobacteria > Burkholderiales > Comamonadaceae > Hydrogenophaga > Hydrogenophaga sp. L76. The sequence goes on along the minus strand of NZ_JBYFBG010000002.1, from coordinate 60,699 downwards.
TCGGTCGCTGCCGCACCCTCCAGCTCATCAATCCAGGGCATGATCTTGTTGTCGCTCATCGGACTTCCTCCGGTATCGACCTGGGCGGTATGCCCGGCCTTCAAGTGCTATATTAGGGCAAAATGCCCTAGCCTGTCAAGCAATTTAGCTAAACTTTTTTCGCTTTACCGGAATCCGAAGGCTAAACTTTAGCCGCTAAAACCTTTCCCTTGGCGTCAATCCTCTTTCCAGATCAACCCAAGCCCGGCCATTTCGCATAGCAGCGCCCAATTGGCGTAAGAAATGGCGCTATCTTCCGAAAGCCACCGGCGCACGGTTCGGCCCCCTTTCTCGCCCAGCCCTAGCGCCTGTGCGGCCCTCGCACCCGTAAAGCCGGCCAGGCGCAGCACCTCGCGGACTTCCTCCCCGGTCGGCTGCGCCCAGCGTTCGGCCGGCTTCAAGCACTCCAGCCGGATATTGGCGTCGTTCGTCATTTGTTCGTTCTCCTGGTCAAGTGATAAGCCGCAACTGGTCGAAGCCGTAGATCGACTGGATGCAGCTCGGGTCTGAATCGACCACGCGCCGGCCGGCGCGATTGGTCTTGTACGTGATCGGCCTGTCGTCGTGCGCCCACACCTGGCGGGTGTCGGGATGCACCTTCACGATGATGATGCGCTTGCCGATGTAGCGGTTGAAAACCGGGTGATGGACGCTCACGATCTCGCACCGCTGGCCGGCCTTGAACTCCACCAGGTCGGCAGGGCCTCCATCGTCATTCCTGGCGATGCTGCAGCTCTCCGCGCCGCTGCTCGGCATCGTCGCTTCCGGCGATACAGGCCCGCCCTCGGCCGGCGCGGCATCGTCGGCTTTGACGGTGCTGCAGGTCATCGTCGGTTCTGGCGATGCGGGATCTCGCTCTGTGCCTGCGCCCTTTCCCTTGGCGTTCAACCCGGCGGCCCTGGCCGCCTTGATCTTGGTCGCCGCCTCGGCCGCCCAGCGCCTGGCGATGAAGGCCCGATGCGAGGGCAACACCACATCGACCAGGACGAACCCCGGCGGCACCAGGACGGTAGCCGGCTCGCGCCGCGCCGGCGGCTCCAGGCCGGCCAGCCAGGCGGGCAGGGGAGCATCGGCCAGGCGGTCGCGGTAGCTGGCCTCGACCATCACCGGGCGCTTCTTCTCGGCCCGCTGCGCGGCCAGGATGCCGCGCGCAACCTCGTCCACCGTCATGCAGCCCCGCGCCGTGTCGAAGTGCGAGCGGTAGCCCGTTTCGGAGATAAACGGCCTGTCCAGGTCGATGACGTGGAACTGAAAGTGGGCACCCAGCGGCCCGCCGTAGCCGGCCTCGTACTCCACCAGGGCGCGCATGTCGCCATCCGCGACCAGGAACTGGCCGCGCTGGCCCCACAAGGGCACGTCGCCAGGCACCGCCGCGCAATGGCGCTCGATGACCTGGCCGGGCGCGTCGTGGTCGGCCATGCTGCCCACGTGCGTTCCGCCGTTCATCTTCCAGATGACGGCCTCGTATCGGTCGCTGGCCGCCGTGGCGGCCGCACCGTCGCCGCGCATGATCGCCGCGTCGATCTCCACCACGGCCGCCACGGCGGCGGCCAGCAGCTCGTTGCGGTCGGTGGGTAGCTCGGCCAGCAGCTCGGCCGCCGGCGCGTTCCAGTCCTGGCCCGGCTGGGCCGGCGTCTTGCGTTTCTTCGCCATCGGCCGGCCCCTCAAATGTCAACACGCCGCCACGCGATCACGTCGCGGGCTTCGTAGCCGTGGCGCTTGCAGTCGTCGCAGAATCCCGAGCTGAACCCCTTGTAGTCCGTGCCGATCCACGCGGCCGGCTTGCCGCATTCGTGGCCGTAGGTGCCCGGCTCGGCGTTGTGGCACTTGCCATCCGTCGCGTAGCTGTTCGTCGGGGCCTGGTGAGCGTTGTTCCTGGTCATGATCGCCTCCTGGAAGCCCCGGCCGAAGCCGGGGCCGCCCCTCATCAGTCAATAGCCCGGCGGATTGCGCCGCTTTCGGGGTGAGTCGTGGCGAACTCGACCAGCTTGTAATACTGCTCGATCAGGTGGTCTTGGGCCTCGCCCTTGGCCTCGTGCGTGAGTTGGTTCAGCGCGAAAAGGCTGGCGACGATGCCGGCGGCGTCGGCGGACAGGTTGCCCTCGAAGCCGTTACCATCGACCAGCACCGCCAGGCGCGAGTCGCCCATTTCCGGGGCCATGTAGTGGCCGCCGTTGGAAAGGCTGTAGTAGTGCCAGAAGCCGCCGCTGTAGTCCTTGGACAGTCGGCGCATCCAGCCGTACACCAGCGACTCGCCGCGCATGAAGTAGCGGCCGAACGTCGCCGGCAGGTAGTTCATGCGCTTGGCATCGGGGATCAGGGTAGCCGTGATGGCCTCGGGGACGGGTTGCATGCTCATCGGACTTTCTCCGGTATCGACCTGGGCGAAATGCCCGGCCTTCAAGAGCTATATTAGGGCAAAATGCCCTAATCGTCAAGCACTTTAGCTAAACTTTTTAGCCGCTAAACCTTGTCCTTTCCCTTGGCGTGCATTACAATGTAATTCACGAAACCAACCGGAGAACGATCATGGCTGCAAACCAGCTCGTGCAAACGCGCATCGACGGCGCGATCAAGGAAGAAGCGGCGGCCGTCCTGGCCGCGATGGGCCTTACCGTGTCCGACGCGGTGCGGCTGCTGCTCACGAAGGTGGCCCAGGACAAGGCGCTGCCCTTCGAGCCGCTGATTCCGAACGCCACCACCATCGAGGCGATGAAGGAAGCCCGCAAGGGCAAGCTGCCGCGCTTCGCCACCGTCAACGATCTGATGGCCGATCTGCATGCGGCAGATTGAGCGCACCGGCCAGTTCAAGCGCGACTACAAGCGCGAGGCGAAAGGGCAGCACCGGGCAACGCTCGATGCCGACCTGGTGCCCGTCCTGGTCGCCCTCGCCGGCGACCAGCCGCTGGAACCTCGGCACCGCGACCACGCGCTGACCGGGGACTGGAAGGATCACCGGGATTGCCACGTCAAGCCCGACCTGGTGCTGATCTACCAGAAGCCCGACGCCGACACGTTGCGCCTGGTGCGCCTCGGCTCTCACTCCGAACTCGGCTTGTGATCGGCGCGGGCCTGGCCCCGCGTCTCACGTTTCTTTGACACTTGAGGGGCGTTCCCGCTCCACCGGCCAGCCCGACCGACCCCCTTCCTTGGCGTAAAACCTGCGGCGGTGGAGTTGCCGCGGTGCTTGAGGGTCACGCAGGCAGTCGAACTGGCGCGGCCTAGTTGGGGAGTGTGAGGGGGCTTTGCCCCCTCGCAAGCTCTCGAACTTACTGCCTTTCGCCAGGCGCTTGCGCCTGGCTCTCCTAAGCCGCAGCGCCGAAGGCGCTCCATTCGTGGGGTGAGGCCGCTTGCGGCCGAGGGGCGCAGCCCCTGGGGGGATGGGAGGCCGCTTGCGGCCGGGTGGGATCGAGAAGGGGGGGCACCCCCCTTCGGCGGCCGGTCATGCTGCGCGCCCGCTTGGGCCGTATTGCCGTTTTTTTCGCCAGCCTCTGGTTATTCCTATCGGTTTATATAAAAAGGTTATAAAAGCGGTTAAAACTCCGGTTAGCATCACCGAAAAACGCGCGTAAACCGTTGTCACGCCAAGGAAAAGGGCGAAGGGGCCGCCCCTCAAGTGTCAATGGATAAGCCCCCCATGTGTCAATAGGCTGCCCCTCAAGTGTCAAGAAAAGCGCCCCTCAAGTGTCAATAGGGCCGCCCCTCAAGTGTCAATACCGGGGCAGGGTTCCTAACAGGCTTATCCACAACTTCGGTGGATAAGTCGCGCCGGATCAAGCACTTGGGCCGCCTCGGCGGCCACCTGGACGGCTCGGCCAGGTCGAAATCGACCGCCGCCCCCCAAGTGTCAGCATCGCGCCGGCCGTGCTGCCCCTCAAGTGTCAACGTCAGGGCTGCGCCGGCCGGAGCCGGCCGACTTGTCTCGGAACTGTCCACAACGGCCGCGCCGGTGGGGCAGGGCAGGGAAGGCCCCGGAAACGGGGTCTCCTCGTTTTCAGTGCAATAAGTGACGGTACGAAAAGCTAGCACTGGCGCGGAGGTGGTGTTGGTAGATCGTTGATTTCATTGACTTTCCTGTTCACTTTCAAATCTGCGATTCGTGGCGTCAAACCGTGGTCGGTTTCATCCATTGGTGCCAGTTATCGATGCATTTGGCCGCGAAGGCAGGATTTGGTCAGCATAGCGGTCAACCGGGAAGCGAAACACACCCCGCAAGTTGATGCTCTCCAGCCTGGTGGGCGCAATCTTCCCGATCAGTTCCGGTGGAATGACCTGGCGGCGGTTCGACCAGCGATCCAGGACCGCCTGCATCTGTGAGGTATTCCACGCCATCACGATGTTGGCCATCAGGCTCAACGCATCGGCCACAGCCTGCATTTCATCGACACGTTTGGCCTGCGCCGGGCTGATCCGGCCGGTATAAATGGCGCGCTTGAGGGCGTTAACAGCCTCGCCCCGATTGAGCACCCGGCGCAACTCGTTCCTGAAAGCGTCCTTGACAAAGTAGTCAGCCAAAAACGCCGTACGCAGCAACCGCCCCAATTGCACGCCAGCCTCATAGATTGGATCGCCCTGGGCGGCAGAACCGAACCGCGCAAGAGCTGCCACCGCACTGGCATGTCCGCTCATGACCGAGGCTGCCAGGTGCACCAGACTATCCCAATGCTTTTCGATCAAAGCGACGTCGACATTGGCTTCGCACACCGCAGCGATTTCTGCGGGCACTTTGGTGCCGCGTGGCACAAAGAGGTGGCGCTGTTTGAGTTCCTTCAACCGCGGGCAAAGATCAAAACCAAGCAAACGGGCATGTGACATGGCAAAGTCGGTGTAGCCATGGGTATCCACAGCAAGCTGGCTGGTCTCCAGCTTTTCTTGGCGGATGACACCTTCAATGGCCACGCCCGCCTGGCGCTCATTGAGCACAAAGGGCTGCGCATGGAAGATGCCCCACCGGTCTTTTACATGGGAGTAGATTCCAATGGAAGGTGTGTTGCGCCGAGGATCAAGCCGGGCTTGCCACACCCGTTTGGTGGTCTCCATGGTCATCATGTCAGAAGATGCCAAATCGGACCGCCCCCAGGTGGCGGCAATCGGGTGTCGCTGCATGAATTCCAGCACAGCCTGGCAGGCCTGGCTCAGACGCCGTTCGTCCCGCGCCCAGCGCATGGCCTGGCGAATGCTGGTGGCAGACAATTGCGGAATCATGCGCGCGCATTCGACCGCAGTCAGACTGGTGCCGTGGGCCATGATGCCGGCATAGACCATCAGCAGCTCGTCGGTAGAGCGCGGCTCACGTCCGAGCATGATCCAGCTAAAGCGCACCTGGGCGTCAACGGCCAGAATCACTTCCGGCAATTGAACCTCACCGATGCGGTGATCCAAAGCCGCGCGCAGCTTGGTCACTTCTGGGTCTTCGTCCTCTGCGGGCAATGGCGACAAATGGAGTTCATCATCCACGCGCAGTACGCCACTGCGGGCTGCAGCGGCCACCGCATCGACACCGGCAGTTACTCTGGCCAGCAAAGGCTTCAAGAAAGTGGCAGCCTTGCTGGGTAACGATAGACGGGCATAGTGTTTCTTGGACTCTGCCTGCCAACGCTCGTCCGTGAAGAACAAGCGCGCACGACCCCGAAAGCTCAGGCTGTGCTCAATCCAGACCGAGCCATTGCGCACCGCGCGGCGCAGGGCAAACAGGGTGGCCACCTCCAACGCCTGAAACGCCCGTTCCCGGTCTGGGCTGGAGATCGAAACCTGCCAGATCATTCCCAGACTTGGTGCCACCACTTCAACTGGCAGCTTTCTGGATCCTTTGAGATATAAAGCTTGCAGCTTGGCAAGGTACTCGATGGCAGGATGCTCGCCGGTGGCCTGCCAGGGCAGCTTTGCAATGGCGACGAGCAACGACCGCACGGGGCGAATTCCATCAATCAATCCCTCGCGGACCAGGGAGGCCCTGCTCGGTGGTTTGCGTTTCTGGGTTTCGGTGATCAAGGCTTCAAGACGGGCACGCAACTCAGCATCTGGCACCGCACCTTGCGCGCTCAAGGCAACAAGTTCGCCGAGCAGCGTTTTGTACATTGCGGCCCAATTGACGGTAGCGGGGACATCGGCGGCAGCCTGACGCCACAGATCGGCGATCCGGCGCTGCACCATAAGGATCAACTGGTCTGTGGTGGTGAACAGGCAATACCGAAGAAAGCATGCGACCTCCACGGTGCGCGCTGGCTCTTTGATCTTGGCTCCGGCTGAGGGCGGCCTGGAGACAAGTCGGCGCGCGTAGCGGCGCAAGATGAGATCGGGGATGTCTGCCAGGTGCTTATGAACGTCCAGCGTGTAAAGCAGGTCGATGCGCTCCAGTACCTCGCTGATTTGGCGGGTTGAGTGTTTCGCCGGTGCAGCCCATAGCCAACTCTGCTGGGTTTGTCCATCTGGGCGCAGCTCTGAAACTGAGGCTCGCCAGCGATCAAGTGTTGCTGGATCAACGCTGGCGGCGATGGCGGTGCCTGTTTCAACTTCAAGCTGGGCAAGTGCCGCCGCAATCAGTGTCCGAATTGCCCGCTCGTGCACGATCACCAGCTTGTTCTTGTACAGCCATTGACGCGCCCGCACGAGTACTGGAATTACCCGAAAGGCACCGAGCAAACGCCCACTCATGCGCAGGAAACCAATATGGAGCGCCAGACCAAGCTTGTGGGAATCACCTCGGCGTGCATTGATTGCGTCGCGCTCGGCACCATCGAAGGTGAAAAATGCCTTCATCTCGAAGTCGCTGATATCGCGGGGGAGCCCACGCATCCCCAAAAACGTTGTGTGCCAACCCTGCATCGTGAACCTCAAAAGTGGGAGGCCACCATACCCGTTTACAAAGCGAACAGGAAAGTCAATGAAATCAACGGTCTACCCAGACCACCCCCGCGCCAGTGCTAGCTTTGCGTACCGTCACTTATTGCACTGAAAACGAGGAGACCCCGATCCTGAAGATTGCTTGCGCCTTGAACTTGGAGGAGTCGACGAGGACATTGACGGACTGGGCCGCGTCCACGAAGGCTCGATTCATCGCTGACTCCTCGGGCGTCAGCATGCCGATGCCCCCGGTCGCGGAGATCCCGTGGACGCCCAGGAAGGCCGCTCTGACCGTGATGTCCTCGAATGCACCTGTTTCGAGGCGGCCCACACTCGTCATCTTCTGAAAGTCCACGGTGCCCTGCAGGAGATGGACAGTGGCGTTTCTGCTCTTGGCCAGCTCCATGGCGACGGTCAGTCCGTTGGTGACGACATGAAGGTGGTGATGACCTCGCAGAGCTTCCGCGAGGTGCCTGCACGTGGTACCGCCGTTGATGAGGATGCAGTCGCCGTCCGACACTGATTGCGCGGCCAGCTCCGCGATGGCTCGTTTCTCGCGGTAGTTTTCCCTCTCGCGCTCCGCGTAGCTAACACTCTCGTACCGCGCCCAACCCTCTGCATACACCTCATTGCCGGGAATCGCGCCCCCTCGCGTGCGGGCCAGCACGCCACGCTCCTGCAATTCGATGAGGTCACGGCGGACAGTGATCGGCGATGTCTGAAAACGCTCCGCCAGCACGCTGACTTCGACGACGCCGCCCCCTTGCAAAAGGGCGACGATTTCTTTCTGGCGAGCTGCTTTGAGCATCTGTTTTCTTGCATTTCAGGACGGTTGACGCGCCACGCGCGCACGGGATCGATGCGGAAACTGTACCGCCCGTATTTGTCATGAGTTTGACTCATCATGTTCGTAGCATTCAGGACATGAACACTAACACCATGAATCTCCGCGTGCTCACCCTGAACATCTGGATGGACCCGCGTGATCGCGCCGAACGCGACGCACTCCTGCTCCAGGGCCTCGAGGAGCACGACGCCGACATCGTCTTCCTGCAGGAGGTCCTGCGCACCCCGGAGCGTGACGCCTACCAGATCGTTAAGGACAGCTCCCCCCTGCACTGGCACCACGCCTCGGACTACCGCGAGATCGGTTGGCTCCCCTGGGGCACCGCCGTCGGCACACGGTGGGAGCCGAAGAGCGTCGACATCCACACGCTCCCGGCAGCGAACGGACCGCACGTCTGGGAGATGGTGCTCCCGCTCCCCATCGGCGTCGACATGCTCTTCCTCGGCGTACGTCCGAGCTGGAAGTTCACCGATGAGGCAGCCCGCGTCGAGCAGGCGCTATTCGTGACAGAGCTCGAAGAGCGCCGCCGCCAGGTCGCGCCGACCATCCTCGCCGGCGACTTCGACGCGGCGCCCGACCAGGACTGCATCCGCTTCTACACAGGGAAGTCCGCGGTCAACGGCCGCAGTGCCGCGTTCCGCGACACCTTCGCCATCGCGGGCGACGGCACTCCCGGCTACACCTGGACCACGGACAACCCGTGGGTCGCACGCACCATCGTCGACGGCCAGGGCATCGTCCCGAACTACTTTGTGCAGGAACCGCACCACCGCCGTATCGACTACATCTTCGCCGGGGCGACCGAGAATCACGGACTCGTGGAGAGTGTGATCACGAACAGCAAGGTGGTGTTCGCGGAGTACCCCACCGCGAGCGACCACTACGGCGTCCTCAGCGACATCAGCCTCAAAGCACTGTCAGAGCCGACCGCCGTCTTACCCTGAGGCCCCACGCATCCCGCATGACAGAAGCGGCGCAACCTTCGGGTTGCGCCGCTTCTGTCATGCGGGGAATCCGTTGGCCCGCACCGCGATTACACCCCGTGGATCTGCTTCGCCTTGGCCGACAACTCCGAACCACGTCGCGTCCGACCGGGGTCTTCCGCCGCGAGCGCCGAGCACAGAGCATCCAGCACCGCGAGATGGATGAACCGGCTCATCGTCGCTTCGAGCTGGAACCGCGTCTCTCCGGAGCCTGCCACGAGAGAGATCATCGCCTCGCCCACTAGCTGGGGCAGCGATTGCAATTGCGCCGCGCAGCGGCCCAGCCAGTGGCTGCCCGCCAGCCAGCCCAGGGTGCCGGGAGCGGGAGCGAAGTACACCGCGTAACGGTGTGCGGTGGTGGCTTCAGTGTTCATCGTGCGCAATGGTCAGTTTGACGCGGTCGCCCGCAAACCAGGCGCGGGCCCACTCGATAGGGATGCCTGTGGGGTCCACGTTCAGGCTTTCCACCAGCAGCACGGGGCGGCTGGCGGGCTGGCGCAGATCGGCCGCTACCTGGGCATCTGGCAGATCGGTGGTGATGCGGCTCTCGCGGCGGGTGTAGTCGGCCACGCCATGGGCGGTAAAGCCTGCCGTGATGGAGCCGGTCTCCTGCACGATGGCGGCCAGGCCTGCAAAGCGCGGCAGCGGGAAATAGCGCTGACTGACGTGCAGCGGCTGGCCCTCGGCCTCGCCCAGCACGCGCAACGCCAGCACCTCGCTGCGCACGGGCACCTGCAAGGCCTTGGCCACCGCTGCCGAGGCCGGCAATGCCTGCTCGTGCAGCACCACCAGGCTGCCACGCAGGCCGGACTGCGCCAGGCTCTGTTTGTGCCGCGTGCGCTTGCCCAGCACCAGGTCCACCGCAAAGTCTTCGACATAGGTGCCGCTGCCTTGTGTGATGCGCACCAGGCCCTGGTTGCACAGGCTGGCCAACGAGCGGCGGATGGTGTGGCGGTTCACGCCGAACTGCTCGGCCAGCGCGTGCTCGGACGGCAGGCGCTGGCCCGGGGCATAGATGCCGCTGCCGATGGCCTCGGCCAGTTCGGCGGCAATGCGCGTCCAGAAGCTGTCGCGGGCGGGGCGTTGCGGTGCGGTGGATGCAATCGAGGAGGGAGTACTGGCTGTCATGAAATCTACACGAGCGCTCTTTAAGCTGACGCGGCGGATAAACGCTATTCGTTAGGCATCAAGACCAAGTACCGCACTTCCAATCGTCAAAGCAAACAACACAAGGAAACCTATGAACACCATGAATCTCCGCGTGCTCACCCTGAACATCTGGCTGGACCCGCGTGATCGCGCCGAACGCGACGCACTCCTGCTCCAGGGCCTCGAGGAGCACGACGCCGACATCGTCTTCCTGGGGGAGGTCCTGCGCACCCCGGAGCGTGACGCCTACCAGATCGTTAAGGACAGCTCCCCCCTGCACTGGCACCACGCCTCGGACTACCGCGAGATCGGTTGGCTCCCCTGGGGCACCGCCGTCGGCACACGGTGGGAGCCGAAGAGCGTCGACATCCACACGCTCCCGGCAGCGAACGGACCGCACGTCTGGGAGATGGTGCTCCCGCTCCCCATCGGCGTCGACATGCTCTTCCTCGGCGTACGTCCGAGCTGGAAGTTCACCGATGAGGCAGCCCGCGTCGAGCAGGCGCTATTCGTGACAGAGCTCGAAGAGCGCCGCCGCCAGGTCGCGCCGACCATCCTCGCCGGCGACTTCGACGCGGCGCCCGACCAGGACTGCATCCGCTTCTACACAGGGAAGTCCGCGGTCAACGGCCGCAGTGCCGCGTTCCGCGACACCTTCGCCATCGCGGGCGACGGCACTCCCGGCTACACCTGGACCACGGACAACCCGTGGGTCGCACGCACCATCGTCGACGGCCAGGGCATCGTCCCGAACTACTTTGTGCAGGAACCGCACCACCGCCGTATCGACTACATCTTCGCCGGGGCGACCGAGAATCACGGACTCGTGGAGAGTGTGATCACGAACAGCAAGGTGGTGTTCGCGGAGTACCCCACCGCGAGCGACCACTACGGCGTCCTCAGCGACATCAGCCTCAAAGCACTGTCAGAGCCGACCGCCGTCTTACCCTGAGGCCCCACGCATCCCGCATGACAGAAGCGGCGCAACCTTCGGGTTGCGCCGCTTCTGTCATGCGGGGAATCCGTTGGCCCGCACCGCGATTACACCCCGTGGATCTACGGATAGGCGTTTTAACCGCATGAGGCCAAGTATCGCACCGCGGAAGCGCCATCAAGCCGGCTGAGACACTCGATTTTCCCGCCCAGGTGTCAGGTTCACCACCAGGGTTTGGCGTTCAGGAGAGTGATTTGCGGCGCTCGGCGTGTACCGGGCGCAGAGCCAGTTCGCGGCAAGTCAAAATCGCCGCTTTGTTCATTCACCAACTGATGCGCTGATCGACCTCAAAGTCCGGTGCCGGTTGCGCCGCTAGGTCCCAGTCTGCTGGCTCGGTTTGCGCCCCGTCATCCATCTGCGCATCACTACAGTCATCCCACAGCGGTGGCCCGCGCGCCGGGGAGATGCGGGGTGGCTCTGAATCTGCCCCGATGTGGTCCAGGATGTGCCGGATGTCAGCGCTGTGCGTAATGAACGCGATGATGCGCATATGCCCGCCACACAGCGGACACAAGAGGGGGAACACCTCGTAGATGCGGGCGATCAGCACCGCCCACAGGTAGTGCGCTGCACGCTTGGGCAGCACCGGCTCGCTCTGGGATGGCAGCGCGCTGCTCATCGGTACCACACCAGGCGCGCACTCCCCCGTGCTGATCGACGCGCCCAGCACGGGAGCGGCTTGCGCCGGTGTCGCCAGCGCCGTCACCGCAGCCCTGAGCGGCGAGTTGGGTGCCAACACGCCAAAGTAGCGGTGCCGGTGGGTGCGTGGCGGTGGCACCAGCGCGGCGATGCGGTCGATCAGCTCCAGCGGTGTGAGGTGCAGCTCATCAACCTTGGCACCGCGCTTGTCGCTGGTGGGTTCGCTGCGCTGCTTGCCGCAGCGGTACACCAGTTTGCTTCCCTCTTTGCGTAGGCGCTCCATGGAAAACGGTGGACGCGCGCAATAGCGCAGCAGCCGCTCCAGCGCAGCGCGGTCGTGGGCTTCGATGCAGACACCGGCGTCCACCGAGAAGCCGCTGTGTTTGTAGCCCAGCATGTCTTTGGCGTCACAGTTCTCCAGCAGGCCCCGAGCAACGAAGGCGCGCAGGATGCGTTTTTGCAGTGTGGTCTGCACTGGGGCCACGGTAGCCGCATCGATGCCGGTGGCCGCGTGAAAGATGACACCCGGCGATGAGATTCGAGGGGTCGCATCAGCATCGCCCTCGCCCTCCACTTCCTCAAACACCCCGTCCACCACACAAACGTGGAAGTGGACGTGTTCATTGAGGCTGGAGCCGAATCGGTGAATGAAGGCGATGGCACCGATGTGCAGGCCTGCCTTGTCCATATGGGCCGCACCGGGGCTGTGGGTCTGCAGAGTTTGTGCGATCACCCGCAGAAAGATGCGCAGCACCATGCTCAGCACCGCTCCGTCGCGTTGCATGAAGTACCGCAACCTCTTGGGCACGGAGAGCACCCACTGGCGCACCGGCAGGCGGGGGAAGACGTGGTCGCTCAGGTGTGCCGCCGTCTCCACCATCCGCCGCGTGGTGCACGAGGGGCAGACTCCCCGGCCTTTGCAGGAGAAGGCTACAAAGTAGTCGTGCCCACAGTCGCCGCAGCGAGCGCGGGCAAAGCCATGGGCAAAGATGCCGCACTCAAGATACTTGGCAAACGCTTTGCGCACGAAGGGCTTGGGGGTGTGGTGGTCGCCCTGGCCGTCGAACTGACCCGCGCTGGCCAACTCTAGCCAGGTCTCGTAGTGCTCGGCTACCATTTGGTAGAGCAGCGTGCGTTCGGGGTGGCGTGGGTTGTAGAGCTTGGGCTTGGAAGTGGCTGACATGAAAACTGTACAAATGCACAGTATTCTGCGGCGATTGTTTGGGTACGCAAAGCACAAGGCCCGAACCGTCGCCAGTTCGGGCCTTGTCAGGGTAGCTTGGCTGCGGACTTACTTGCGCGCAGGCGGCACATCCGTGCAGCTGCCATGCGCCACTTCCGCCGCCATGCCGATGCTCTCGCCCAGCGTCGGATGCGGGTGGATGGTCTTGCCGATGTCGACAGCGTCCGCACCCATCTCGATGGCCAGGGCGATCTCGCCGATCATGTCGCCCGCATGCGTGCCGACCATGCCGCCGCCCAGGATCTTGCCGTGGCCCCGGCCAGCATGGCCGTCTCCTGATCCTGCTTCGGGGCTGTCGTCGAACAGCAGCTTGGTGACGCCTTCGTCGCGGCCGTTGGCAATGGCGCGGCCCGAGGCCGCCCAGGGGAACAGGCCCTTCTTGACCTTGATGCCCTGCTGCTTGGCCTGGTCTTCGGTCAGGCCCACCCAGGCCACTTCGGGGTCGGTGTAGGCCACGCTGGGGATCACGCGGGCGTTGAAGGCGGCGCTGGCCAGTTCCTTGTTGCCCTGCAATTCGCCGGCGATCACTTCCGCCGCCACATGCGCCTCGTGCACCGCCTTGTGCGCCAGCATGGGCTGGCCCACGATGTCGCCGATGGCGAAGATGTGCGGCACATTGGTGCGCATCTGGATGTCCACGTTGGGGTCTCCTCGTTTTCAGTGCAATAAGTGACGGTACGAAAAGCTAGCACTGGCGCGGAGGTGGTGTTGGTAGATCGTTGATTTCATTGACTTTCCTGTTCACTTTCAAATCTGCGATTCGTGGCGTCAAACCGTGGTCGGTTTCATCCATTGGTGCCAGTTATCGATGCATTTGGCCGCGAAGGCAGGATTTGGTCAGCATAGCGGTCAACCGGGAAGCGAAACACACCCCGCAAGTTGATGCTCTCCAGCCTGGTGGGCGCAATCTTCCCGATCAGTTCCGGTGGAATGACCTGGCGGCGGTTCGACCAGCGATCCAGGACCGCCTGCATCTGTGAGGTATTCCACGCCATCACGATGTTGGCCATCAGGCTCAACGCATCGGCCACAGCCTGCATTTCATCGACACGTTTGGCCTGCGCCGGGCTGATCCGGCCGGTATAAATGGCGCGCTTGAGGGCGTTAACAGCCTCGCCCCGATTGAGCACCCGGCGCAACTCGTTCCTGAAAGCGTCCTTGACAAAGTAGTCAGCCAAAAACGCCGTACGCAGCAACCGCCCCAATTGCACGCCAGCCTCATAGATTGGATCGCCCTGGGCGGCAGAACCGAACCGCGCAAGAGCTGCCACCGCACTGGCATGTCCGCTCATGACCGAGGCTGCCAGGTGCACCAGACTATCCCAATGCTTTTCGATCAAAGCGACGTCGACATTGGCTTCGCACACCGCAGCGATTTCTGCGGGCACTTTGGTGCCGCGTGGCACAAAGAGGTGGCGCTGTTTGAGTTCCTTCAACCGCGGGCAAAGATCAAAACCAAGCAAACGGGCATGTGACATGGCAAAGTCGGTGTAGCCATGGGTATCCACAGCAAGCTGGCTGGTCTCCAGCTTTTCTTGGCGGATGACACCTTCAATGGCCACGCCCGCCTGGCGCTCATTGAGCACAAAGGGCTGCGCATGGAAGATGCCCCACCGGTCTTTTACATGGGAGTAGATTCCAATGGAAGGTGTGTTGCGCCGAGGATCAAGCCGGGCTTGCCACACCCGTTTGGTGGTCTCCATGGTCATCATGTCAGAAGATGCCAAATCGGACCGCCCCCAGGTGGCGGCAATCGGGTGTCGCTGCATGAATTCCAGCACAGCCTGGCAGGCCTGGCTCAGACGCCGTTCGTCCCGCGCCCAGCGCATGGCCTGGCGAATGCTGGTGGCAGACAATTGCGGAATCATGCGCGCGCATTCGACCGCAGTCAGACTGGTGCCGTGGGCCATGATGCCGGCATAGACCATCAGCAGCTCGTCGGTAGAGCGCGGCTCACGTCCGAGCATGATCCAGCTAAAGCGCACCTGGGCGTCAACGGCCAGAATCACTTCCGGCAATTGAACCTCACCGATGCGGTGATCCAAAGCCGCGCGCAGCTTGGTCACTTCTGGGTCTTCGTCCTCTGCGGGCAATGGCGACAAATGGAGTTCATCATCCACGCGCAGTACGCCACTGCGGGCTGCAGCGGCCACCGCATCGACACCGGCAGTTACTCTGGCCAGCAAAGGCTTCAAGAAAGTGGCAGCCTTGCTGGGTAACGATAGACGGGCATAGTGTTTCTTGGACTCTGCCTGCCAACGCTCGTCCGTGAAGAACAAGCGCGCACGACCCCGAAAGCTCAGGCTGTGCTCAATCCAGACCGAGCCATTGCGCACCGCGCGGCGCAGGGCAAACAGGGTGGCCACCTCCAACGCCTGAAACGCCCGTTCCCGGTCTGGGCTGGAGATCGAAACCTGCCAGATCATTCCCAGACTTGGTGCCACCACTTCAACTGGCAGCTTTCTGGATCCTTTGAGATATAAAGCTTGCAGCTTGGCAAGGTACTCGATGGCAGGATGCTCGCCGGTGGCCTGCCAGGGCAGCTTTGCAATGGCGACGAGCAACGACCGCACGGGGCGAATTCCATCAATCAATCCCTCGCGGACCAGGGAGGCCCTGCTCGGTGGTTTGCGTTTCTGGGTTTCGGTGATCAAGGCTTCAAGACGGGCACGCAACTCAGCATCTGGCACCGCACCTTGCGCGCTCAAGGCAACAAGTTCGCCGAGCAGCGTTTTGTACATTGCGGCCCAATTGACGGTAGCGGGGACATCGGCGGCAGCCTGACGCCACAGATCGGCGATCCGGCGCTGCACCATAAGGATCAACTGGTCTGTGGTGGTGAACAGGCAATACCGAAGAAAGCATGCGACCTCCACGGTGCGCGCTGGCTCTTTGATCTTGGCTCCGGCTGAGGGCGGCCTGGAGACAAGTCGGCGCGCGTAGCGGCGCAAGATGAGATCGGGGATGTCTGCCAGGTGCTTATGAACGTCCAGCGTGTAAAGCAGGTCGATGCGCTCCAGTACCTCGCTGATTTGGCGGGTTGAGTGTTTCGCCGGTGCAGCCCATAGCCAACTCTGCTGGGTTTGTCCATCTGGGCGCAGCTCTGAAACTGAGGCTCGCCAGCGATCAAGTGTTGCTGGATCAACGCTGGCGGCGATGGCGGTGCCTGTTTCAACTTCAAGCTGGGCAAGTGCCGCCGCAATCAGTGTCCGAATTGCCCGCTCGTGCACGATCACCAGCTTGTTCTTGTACAGCCATTGACGCGCCCGCACGAGTAGCTGATCGCGGTCGGCGCAGCGCGCCACTTCGTCGCGCAGTTCACGTACCAGTGAGCGGCGCTGGTGCTCGCTCATCCACTGGAATCCAAGGACCGTGCAGGCTACTTGTTGGTGATCGAATAGCGTGCGCCCGCGTTCATACATGGCTCTCAGCGAGGCGACTTCTGGTGCTGCAATGCCAAGCTCGTTGCCAAGGTGGCGCCACAAGGCTACTGGAATTACCCGAAAGGCACCGAGCAAACGCCCACTCATGCGCAGGAAACCAATATGGAGCGCCAGACCAAGCTTGTGGGAATCACCTCGGCGTGCATTGATTGCGTCGCGCTCGGCACCATCGAAGGTGAAAAATGCCTTCATCTCGAAGTCGCTGATATCGCGGGGGAGCCCACGCATCCCCAAAAACGTTGTGTGCCAACCCTGCATCGTGAACCTCAAAAGTGGGAGGCCACCATACCCGTTTACAAAGCGAACAGGAAAGTCAATGAAATCAACGGTCTACCCAGACCACCCCCGCGCCAGTGCTAGCTTTGCGTACCGTCACTTATTGCACTGAAAACGAGGAGACCCCACCTCACACCGCTGGAACTGATCGACCGCATCGCCGCGCTGGTGCCACCGCCACGCACCCACCGGCACCGCTACTTTGGTGTGCTGGCACCAAACTCGCCGCTGAGAGCGGCGGTAACGGCGCTGGCTCAGCCTGCTGCGTCGCAACCAGCCACGGTGGAGACTGCACAACCTGGCGCGGGCGTACCTGGGGTGGCGGCGCCGGGCAACGCGGCCACACCCACACCCGAACCTGAAGCACGCCCGAAGCGAGCGGCGCATTACTTGTGGGCGGTGCTGATTGCCCGCATCTACGAGGCATTTCCGCTGCTGTGCCCCATGTGCGGTGGGCAGATGCGCATCATTGCCTTCATCACCCACAGCGCCGAAATCCGCCACATCCTGAACCACATCGGGGTGGAGTCTGCCCCCCCGCACATCACCCCGGCACGCGGGCCACCGCTGTGGGAGGGCTGCGACGCGCCGGTGGATGATGGTGCGCAAGGCGAGCCGGATTGGGATCTGGCAGCTCAACCCGACGAGGTAGACCAGCGCGTCAATTGGTGACCCAGTGAAGCGGCGGTATCCATCGCTGCGGGGAAGCAGCTGCGCGCGCGCCAGGCCCAAATGCATACTGCCTCCCAAGCTCTTGCCATTGAGCGGCAAGCGAGCGCTCAACCTTCCTTGGCCGAACGTGTTTCGAGGCCCAAAACTCGTGCCATACTTGGCCTCATGCGGTTGAATTTCCTATCCGTAGCAATGGTCGGCCGTCCCGCGCCAGACATGTACTCAGGAGACCTATCACTCTACGTCCTTGACGCAGGGCTAGCGCTGCTACGCGCTGGCAACACTCAGCTTCAGTACCTGTCCCTTTCCGATTACGTGCAACACAAGCATGCACCAGGAACGCCGGAATCAGATGCGTTCTTGCGGGCCATTGACGACCGGCTAAGCGAATTCGTCAAATTAGGTGCCGTTGTGGGCTGTGTCGCTGACCATGGCATGAGCCATAAGTCTGGGGCGGATGGCAAGGCCAACATCATCTTCCTGCAAGACCTGCTGGAAGAGGAGTTCGGAGCCGGCAGCGCACGCGTTATATGCCCCATCACAGACCCGTTCGTTCGCCACCACGGAGCACTGGGGTCGTTCGTGCGTGTTTACTCGAAGGACTCTGCGAAGGTAGAAGCAATGGTTGCCTTCACCCGCAGCATACCAGGCATGCAAACTGTGCTCGCGCGCCAGGAGGCAGCCTCTTTACTCGAACTTCCCGAGGACCGCGAAGGTGACTTCCTCGCCGTATGCGAGCATGACCATGTTATCGGTTCTCGGTCAGATGAACATGACCTGTCGAATCTGGGCGAACACCCTTTGCGCTCGCACGGTGGCTTTTCAGAGCAACCCGTGCCGTTCATTGTGTCGGAGCCCCTAAACGCAGCTTACATGGGAAAAGCCAAAGCAACCCGTTTGCGCAACTTCGATATCTTTGACTACGTGCTCAATGGAGCGCAAGGACAAGCCGCATAAGACAGCTTGCGAGGGACTTGCACCAATCAGTGTGCATCGCAATGTACCGGTTCTCAGGTTCCTCGAACCAAGCTCCCATTGAATGAAAAGTTCGACTGTGCAACTAGCCACGACAGTGCACTCCCGTGTCAGCTGCTGCCACACCTTGTCGGCGCCCTAAACCTGCATGTTGGCCTGCCAGACA
Organism: Hydrogenophaga sp. L76; assembly: GCF_057654755.1. Taxonomy (NCBI): domain Bacteria; kingdom Pseudomonadati; phylum Pseudomonadota; class Betaproteobacteria; order Burkholderiales; family Comamonadaceae; genus Hydrogenophaga; species Hydrogenophaga sp. L76. The sequence continues at coordinate 42,430 of NZ_JBYFBG010000002.1, read as the reverse complement.
CGTTCAACTTGTGGCATCAGTATCTCGTCGCGATGAGCCCGGGCACAGCGCTTATGTGGCTCGCGCAGCGAAGCCTCACATGTCTTCGACATGCCTACGGAGCGACCTGCAAGACCTTGCAGAGCGGCTCGACGCAGAAGGCATCACGATGCTTGTCGACTAAGGCCTTCAGGATGTAAGTCGGCGGTCGAGCGCCGCCTGGGCAAAAAACGCACTGACCAGCTTCAATATCTCGTTGGCCCGCCGCAGTTCTTTGACCTCGCGCTCAAGCTTCTTCATCCGCTGCGCCTCGCTGGTCGTGACGCCTTCGCGGACGCCGGCATCGACATCAGCACGCTTGGCCCATTCGTTCAAGGTCTGCGGCACGCACCCAATCTTGGGCGCGATGGGAGTGTTGCGCCTTTTCAAACCTGGAACGATTCAACAATCTGAGCCAAACCGTCGCTTAGGGTTGTCCTAGCCTTCGCCTTCGTCGAATTTACCGGGAAATTTCAGCCAACAATCGAAAGCGTTAAGGCTAACGATTCCCAGGAATGACTTCTCCAATCTCTGGGTCGTGCGTCCTGCGTCAGTAGTACCCAACCGACGTAAGCCAAAGCAACAGCCGGTCAAGTAGCCACAGCTATTTAAAAATTATGGTGAATGCCTGCAGACACAACTCTGTCTGAAGCGCCCGCAACACCTCCGGAGTTCAGCAGAGATTTTTGGTCGTTTTTGACATAAGCGAAAGACGTGTACAAAGACGTTCGCTTGGATAGGGAGTGGATGTATCCGATGCCATACTGGCGAGCATTCGCGTTCGCTATAGCCCGATTGTCTTTATTTACAACAGATGCGGTAATCCGGCCGGCGCCCACGGGAGCCGAAATGCCAACCATTGTGTCCCTTACCTTAGATGCACCTAAGCCCTTTACATCATCAAAGGCAACATGAATTTTGACCACACCGAAGTCATAAGTTGCCCCTAGGAAAAAGCTACGCTGTTTATCCGTCCCATCGGCGGTATTTGCACGGTGATATGCGACCGATGCTCTAATTGGTCCGTTGGAGTAGTCGGCCGAAGCCCCTAGTTGGCGGTTTGCCGAGATGTTGTTACTGGCTTCGCCAAACCCATACATTGCGCTGATGTTCCAGCCAGAGATATTGGGCGAGAGATAGACGACAGAGTTGTTAGCCCAGAAGTTGAAGCTCTCGAAGAAGCCACGTCCGCTAGTCATGTCACCCTTATTGCCGCCAGTGAAGGGGTCGATATTGAGTTGCGACAGATAAATTGGTACGTACTGACGTCCGAACTGCACGGTACCCGCCGTGGCACTTTTCAGCCCGACGATGCTCATACGATTGAAACCTGCCCCGGCAGAGCCATCGTCAGCGTTGAGGCCCATTTCTAGGTTGAAGACTGCCGAGAGTCCCCCCCCCAGGTCCTCAGAACCAATGAAACCCAAACGGCTACCCAAGGTAACGCCAGACTCGAGCTTTTTCACGGTGCCGAGACCGTTACGCTCTACAGTGATACCTTCATCAATCACCCCATAAATGGAAACGTTGCTCTGAGCATGCGCTGCAATGGAGGCCGCACCAATAACAACCGTGGTAATGCACTTTTTCATGATTAATACTGCTTAAGGTCAAAAAAAAGGCACCTCTTGAGAATATCAAGAGTGCCAATATCAATTGGGCCGATTTGACGATGTCGATTTCGAGCTTGGCCTCGCGCGGCAAGGCAAAGAACATCCTCGATGCCGTCAGGGCCTGCGAGATGAGGTCGGGCCTGACGCCGTGACCACGAAGATAGAAAAAGCCATGATCGAAAAGGATCTCGCGCAATTCGCCGACCAGCTGCTGACGGTCCTCCTGGCTGCCATACAGGAGTGACAGATCAAGGAAGGGCAACTGGCTCGTCGACACAGCTTCCGCCGACGTGAACTCGTTGGTGCGCTGGAGCACCGGATCGGGGAGTTGGGTGACAGTCACTGGGCGTTGTCCGTGATGCGGGTCTCGCGCGGCGCCATACGAACGACCTGCTGCTCCACGGGGAGGTCTGGATCGTACATGTACTTCGGGCTGGCATCGAGAAAGTCGTGGGTGTGAACGATGACGGCTCCGCCTTGCAGGAATGCGATGGCATAGGCCGGCGGCTCCATGCTGCAGGGGATGCCGCGCTCGATGGTGAAGTCGAGCCAGAGTTGGTGGTTGAGGCCGCGCAGGGTAGTGAAGGGAATGCCGCGCCAGCTCCCTGCGATCGGCCGGTGCACGTGGCCGAAGAAGATGTGCCGGATATCGTGTCCTTCAAGCACCTTTGCAAAGGCGTCCGGATCCTCGAGCATGATCTCGTCGACCGCGCGCAGGTTCACGGGCAGCGGATGGTGATGCATGAACAGGTACAGCGCATAGGACTGGAACACCATCGCGCAGTCCCGCGCGCTGGGCGACAGGGCGAGCAAGTCGCGGTCTCCCATGCGGATCGAGCCGGTGTCGGGCGTGTCCAGGCCGGCGATCAGCTTCAGCAAGGTGGACTTGCCGCAACCGGACGCGCCCAGCAAGGTGAGGAACTCGCCGTCGCGCACGGTCAGGTCGAGTTCCTGAAGAACGGCCGCGTTGCCGTAGCGTTTGGTCAGGCCCGAGATCTGGATGTCAGACATGGTGATTCGTCTCCGTCGTTGACTGAGTCGATGTCCGGGCGGCCATCCAGCTGTGGAATTCTGCGTAGTCTGAAAACGCCACGGTGCAGGGGCGCAAGTCGTCAGGGTCCGCGGCGTAGCCGCCCAGGTGAGCCGCCAGCGGTACGCCAGCCGCCTGAGCGCATGCCGCGTCGATGCCGGAGTCCCCGACGAAGAGCGCTGTCTGCGGCGTCGCGCCCAACTGGGTCAGTGCGAGGTGCAACGGCGCGGCGTCCGGCTTGGGATGCTCGGTGTCGCCCAGGCCCACGATCGCGTCGAAGAAGCCGGTCAGTGCTGCCTTGTCCAGCAGCGTGCGTGTGGAGTCTTGATCGCGGTTCGTGCAGATGCCCAGGGCGATGCGCTGCGAACGAAGCATCGACAGCAGATCGAGAGCGCCGTCGTACACCACGGCCTGGTGCAGCCAGTGCGATGCGTAGCGGTGCGCGAAGGCATCTTCGAGTCGCGAGGCCAGCGCGAGCGGCACAGACGCCGCCTGAAGCCGGAGCGCGCTCTGGAAGAGGGCGGTGATGCCCTGGCTCAAGGCGGGACGAAGATGCTGCGGCTCGACGGCCTGCAATCCGGCCAGCACAAGCACCTCGTTGGCGGCCGCTGCGAGGGAGGGCAAGGTGTCGAAAAGGGTTCCATCGACATCAAAGACGACTGTTCGTATTTGATCGTTAGTGTTCATGTCCTGAATGCTACGAACATAATGAGTCAAACTCATGACAAATACGGGCGGTACAGTTTCCGCATCGATCCCGTGCGCGCGTGGCGCGTCAACCGTCCTGAAATGCAAGAAAACAGATGCTCAAAGCAGCTCGCCAGAAAGAAATCGTCGCCCTTTTGCAAGGGGGCGGCGTCGTCGAAGTCAGCGTGCTGGCGGAGCGTTTTCAGACATCGCCGATCACTGTCCGCCGTGTGCATGCTGGACTGAACAAGGGTGAAGCGCGCAACTCCCTGGCCAGGGCGGTGTTCTTTAACCGCCTCGGCGAGATCAGGGATCGGAGCTTCGAGCAGCAGCGCTACCGGGCCAGCGGCCTGAACCTGGTGACGGCCGCCATTGTGTTGTGGAACACGGTGTACCTGGAGCGCGCCACTCAGGGGTTGGTCGAGGTCGGCAAGCCGGTGAACGGTGAGTTGCTGCAATACCTGTCGCCGCTGGGCTGGGAACACATCAACCTGACCGGCGATTACGTCTGGCGGCAGAGCCGCAGGCTGGAGGACGGGAAGTTCAGGCCGCTACGGTTGCCCGGAAAACCTTAGCGTACGATTTTTTCCGAATTCTGCGGGCTCCCCGGTTTGGGTAACAAGAATTGCTCAGGGCATAGGAGCGTCACTTACCGGCCGTCTGGGCTCTCGATTTCACGCTTTTTTACTCCCTCGCCAGAAGTGGCGATGCTCGAGAAAAAAAGCCGCCTCGATCTCGGGCGGCTCTCCGGGGGCAGGGCGGCGTTCATCGCTTGCAATGCACCAGGTCATCGTTGATCCAGGCGCTGTCCACCAGACCGTTTCTGCGCAGCTCGTCGCACGCCTCGCTGACCTGTTCGCGCCACTTCTTCGGCCGGGTGGAATCAGAGCCGCACATGAGCCGGAACGTCTCCAGCTTGAGCGGGTACGGCTCCCGGTGGGTGGCAAAGTAGTCGAACATCCGCCGGGCGGTGGGCGACAGCTTGCGGTACTTCTCCCACACGAATTTCGTGTAGTGGTCGCCGGCGAAGAGCACCACCATTTCAGTGTCGATCTCGACCTGGCAGCGCGACGTGCGCTTGCCGCGATCCAGGATGCGGAAGCGCCGGATCAGGGACACGGATTCCAGGCGGCCCAGCCGCTGGGACGAGAACTGCATCGCGGACGCTTGCAGCCGCGAAAGGCAGTCCTCGGCCTGCTTGTAGTAGCGGCCATTGATCGACCAGCCCAAGTCCTGGCAAATCTCGTAGAACGTGAACGTGACCGGCTCGCCCAGCGGCGTGCGCTTCGCGTATTCGAGCACCTGGGCAAACACCAGCTCGTCGCTGTCGGCGCGCAGCTCGACGCCGGTAAAGGTGATCTCCACGTCCTTGCTGATGTGGTAGATCGGCTCGCGCTGCAAGGCGGCGCGGGGCACCTTCTTGTTCCTGGTCGTGAAGATCGCCGACCGGCCGAAGTCGTTGGGCATCGCGCGCATGTGGTCGGGCCACGGCGCGAGGTCGAACAAGGAAAGCTGCATGTCCTTGATCTGCTGCTTCGTGTGCTTGAGCAAGGCGGCCTGCTTGGCCTGGCTGACCTGGGCGGCCAGCTCGCCGGTGGCACCGGCCGGCTTCTCGGTCGTTTTCTTGGTCGCCATCTGCTGCGTTCTCCGTTCGGCGGTCACGCCGCTGACTTTCTCGGCCAGGGCATTGACCACGGTGCGCGGCTCGGGCGGAAGGCCCATAGTCCGCGCCAGTTCGGCCGACTCGGCCGCCATCTGTTCGGAGCGCGCCACGGCCGCGCTGGGCGGCGGTGGCGGCGGCTCCGGCGCTGCCGGCCCGTCCGGCAGCTCGAAGAGGGAACCGGCGGGGCGGAAAGCCCCGCCAGCGGTGCCGGCCTGCGTGGTGCGCTCGGCCGCGTAGCGGCGGGCAAGCGCCGTCGCGTCGGCCTCACTCAACCCGCCTTCGATGAGCTTGCGGCGATAGCCCTGCTCGTCGAAACTGTCCGGCATATCTTCGTCCTCCTAGCATAACGCCCGGCCTTGGCCGGGCGCGTTTCTCATTTGCCGCCGGGTTCCTTGGTGTCCAGGTACTCGATCACGTCGGCGATGAAGTCGAAGCCGTATTCGGTCTGGCCCTCCTTCTCGAACTTCGTCGGCTCAATGCGGCCCTGGACGAACACCTTGGAGCCTTTGCCAAGGTACTTGCCCGCGTTCTCGGCCAGGCCGGCGAATGACTTGATGCGGAAGAAGTCGGTTTGCTCCTTCTTCTCGCCGGCGCGGTCGCGCCATACGCGGTTCACGGCCAGGTCGAAAACGGCGCGGACGCTGTTTTCGCTATGGCGAACATCGGTATCACGGGTAAGATTGCCGATAAACTGGAATTGGTTATGGCTCATGCGTAGCTCTCCAGGCTGTGATGAAGCCTAGAGTTTAGCTAAACCTAATTCCGAGGTCAAGGACTTTAGCCGCTAAAATTTGAGCGGCCCACGCGCAAGGCGACGCCTTTGTATAACTACATCTTCTTCACGAACGTGCTCCGGCTGCTCGATGAGCGCCACATGACGAAAAAGGAGCTATCGGACAGGTCGGGGGTTTCGATCTCCTTCCTGTCCGATCTCACTACTGGCAAAGCCAACCCCTCCCTAAAGGTGATGGAGGACATTGCGCAGGCCCTTGAAACTCCCCTGCCGCTCCTGCTTGAATCGACCGACCTGGACAAAGAAGCCCTTGACGCCCTAGCCGGTGGCAAGGCACCGCGAAGCCTCCCGCCAGGCTTCGAGCGCGTGGCGGCTGTGCTGCCCGAGCACCAGGCGTTCATCGTCAAGAAGTGGGGCGAAGCGGCACGGAAGAAACTTAGAGGGAGTTGACGCCAGGATGTGAGAAGGGAAGGGGGGCGGCACGGAACTGAGCCACAAGAGCCAGCCAAGTTTTAGCCGCTAAAGCCCGCCGGGGTGGCTCAACCCCCGGACAACACCCATAACGCAAACGCCACGGGTTCGGCGCGAGGGCGCACGGAGCATGCGCCGCGTTGTCGCCTCTTTCGTCCCTGCAATCCGCGACGCAACGTCGCGGCCGAAGTCGCCCTTGTGCGCTTCGGTGTTGCGGTCGAAATTAGTTCGGTATATCGTATGAACCTGTGTAGAATGCGCAGAACGCAACGGCATACAGGCATACGACATGAGCGACCAAGACACCGAACACGACAGCATCAAAACGCGAGCGCGAAAGAAGCTCGAACGGGACATGGGGCCGACGCTTCTTGAGGCTCTGCACGATCCCAAGACGCAAGAAATTCTGCTCAACGCGGACGGCAAGCTCTGGCTTGAAAGCCAGGGCAAGCGGCTGCGTTGCATCGGCACCCTTCGCCGCGCACAAGCGCAGGCCATCATCGAAACAGTGGCCGGCTACCACGGCAAGGAAGTCAAGCGGGACAGCCCACTACTCGAAGGCGAGTTTCCCATTGATGGCTCGCGCTTCGCGGGCCAGCTCGGCCCGGTCGTCACCGGCCCGACCTTTGCGATCCGCAAGAAGGCCATCGCCGTTTTCACGCTGGCTCAATACGTCGAGCGCGGGATCATGACCGAGGCCCAAAAGCAGGCCATCGAGCGCGCTGCTGCGGCTCACAAAAACATCCTCGTCATTGGTGGCACCAGTTCCGGCAAGACCACCCTCGTGAACGCCATCATCCAAGCGATGGTTGATAACGATCCCTTGGAGCGTTTCATCATCATCGAGGACACCGGCGAGATTCAATGCACCGCCGAGAACTACGTCCAGTACCACACCAGCATCGAAGTGAGCATGACGATGCTGCTGAAAACCACCCTCCGTATGCGCCCCGACCGAATCCTGGTCGGCGAAGTCCGTGGCGAAGAAGCACTTGACCTGCTTGACGCCTGGAACACCGGCCACCCAGGCGGTGCAGCCACCCTCCACGCCGATAGCGCGCAAGAGGGCCTAGTTCGTTTGAAGTCGCTTGTTTCCCGGAATAAGTCGGCTCCATCCGAAATTGAACCGCTGATAGGCGCGGCGGTTCATGTCGTTGTTCACATCGCCAAAACCCCGGACGGCTCGCGTCGTGTGCAGGAAATCCTTGAGGTTTCCGGCTACGTCAACGGCCAGTACATCACCAAGTCCCTTTAAGGAGTTAGACCAATGCAAGCCTCTCTGTCGGCGTTCCGCTTCAACCGCAGCGCCATGTTCTACCTGGGCCTGTTCGCCCTCCTGGCGTTCATGATGCTGGCCCCGCACCCCGCCTTCGCCTCCGAAGGCACCGGCGGTTCGCTGCCTTATGAAAGCTGGCTGACCAACCTCCGCAACTCCGTCACCGGCCCGGTGGCCTTCGCGCTGTCGATCATCGGCATCGTGGTCGCCGGCGGCATCCTGATCTTCGGCGGTGAACTCAACGGCTTCTTCCGCACGTTGATCTTCATCGTCCTGGTCATGGCCCTGCTGGTCGGTGCGCAGAACATGATGAGCACGTTCTTCGGCCGTGGCGCGGAAATCGCCGCCCTGACCGATGGCGCGCTGCACCAGGTCAAGGTTGCCGCGCTGGACGTGGCCGGCTTCCCCGGTGAGGCCGTCATGCGCTGGGCCGAACGCGGCCACATCGCGGGGTAAATCATGGCTCTGCGCGCGATCCCCATCCGTAGGGCCGGCAACCGAGAAAACCTGTTCATGGGCGGGGATCGTGAGCTGGTGATGTTCTCGGGCCTGCTGGCCGGCGCGCTGATTTTCAGCGCCCAAGAAGTGAGGGCAACGGTGTTCGGCATCGCCTTGTGGTTCGGCGCGCTCTTCGCGCTGCGCCTCATGGCGAAAGCCGATCCGAAGCTGCGACACGTGTACCTGCGGCACCGCCGGTACAAGCCGTACTACCCGGCTCGCAGCACGCCCTTCCGTGACAACACGCCGAGTCAAGGGAAGCAATACAAATGATCGAAGCAATCGCAATTGCCATTGCTGTGCTCGGTGCGGTTCTGTTGCTCATCCTCTTTGCCCGCATCCGGGCCGTCGATGCCGAGCTGAAGCTCAAGAAGCATCGCGCCAAGGATGCCGGCCTGGCCGATCTGCTCAATTACGCCGCCGTGGTCGATGACGGCGTGATCGTGGGTAAGAACGGCTCCTTCATGGCCGCATGGCTGTACAAGGGGGATGACAACGCCAGCAGCACCGAGGAACAGCGGGAAATGGTGTCGTTCCGCATCAACCAGGCCCTGGCGGGCCTGGGGAACGGCTGGATGGTGCATGTCGATGCTGTGCGTCGGCCTGCGCCGAACTACTCGGAGCGCGGCGTCTCGTCGTTCCCCGACTCTGTGTCCTCGGCCATTGACGAGGAACGCCGGCGCTTGTTCGAGGGCCTGGGCGCGATGTTCGAGGGCTACTTTGTCCTGACCGTCACGTGGTTCCCGCCGGTGCTGGCCCAGCGCAAGTTTGTCGAACTCATGTTCGATGACGATGCGGTGGCTCCCGACCATACGGCGCGCACCACGGGCCTTATCGCGCAGTTCAAGCGCGAGATCACCAGCCTGGAATCTCGCCTGTCCTCGGCGGTCAAGCTGACGCGCCTGCGCGGCCAGAAGGTCGTCTCGGAAGAGGGCAGGGAGGTCACGCACGATGACTTCCTGAGCTGGTTGCAGTTCTGCGTGACGGGCCTGCATCACCCGGTCATGCTGCCCAGCAATCCGATGTACCTCGATGCGGTCATCGGCGGGCAAGAGCTGTGGGGCGGCGTGGTGCCCAAGATCGGGCGCAAGTTCATCCAGGTGGTCGCCATCGAAGGCTTCCCCTTGGAGTCAACGCCTGGGGTGCTCTCGGCCCTGGCCGAGCTGCCCAGCGAATACCGCTGGTCGAGCCGCTTCATCTTCATGGATCAGCACGAGTCCTTGAAGCACCTGGACAAGTTCCGCAAGAAGTGGAAGCAGAAGATTCGCGGCTTCTTCGATCAGGTGTTCAACACGAATACCGGCTCCATCAACCAGGACGCGGCCGCGATGGTCGGCGACGCCGAGGCGGCCATCGCCGAGGTCAACAGCGGCTTGGTGGCGGCCGGCTACTACACCAGCGTGGTCGTGCTGATGGACGAGGATCGGGAGCGCCTGGCGGCCTCCGCGCTCCTGGTCGAGAAGGCAGTCAACCGCCTGGCCTTCGCGGCCCGTATCGAGACGATCAACACGCTCGATGCGTACCTGGGCAGCTTGCCCGGCCACGGTGTCGAGAACGTGCGTCGGCCGCTCATCAACACGATGAACCTGGCCGACCTGCTGCCGACAAGCTCCATCTGGACGGGCAGCGCCACGGCTCCGTGCCCGATGTACCCGCCGCTGTCGCCGGCGCTCATGCACTGCGTGACGGTGGGCGCTACGCCGTTCCGCCTGAACCTGCACGTGCGCGACCTGGGCCACACCTTCATGTTCGGCCCGACCGGCGCGGGCAAATCGACGCACCTGGGGATCATCGCCGCGCAGCTCCGTCGCTACGCCGGCATGTCGATCTACGCCTTCGACAAGGGCATGTCGATGTACCCGCTCGCGGCCGGCATTCGTGCGGCCACGAAGGGCAAGAGCGGCCTGCACTTCACGGTGGCCGCCGACGATGACCGGCTGGCCTTCTGCCCGCTCCAGTTCCTCGAAACGAAGGGGGATCGGGCCTGGGCGATGGAATGGATCGACACCATCCTGACGTTGAACGGTGTCAACACCACGCCGGCGCAGCGCAACGAGATCGGCAACGCGATCATGAGCATGCACGCCAGCGGCGCGCGAACGCTCTCCGAGTTCTCGGTGACGATCCAGGACGCGGCGATCCGCGAGGCGATCAGGCAGTACACGGTGGACGGCTCGATGGGCCACTTGCTCGATGCCGAAGAGGACGGCCTGTCGCTGTCCGACTTCACGGTGTTCGAGATCGAAGAGCTGATGAACCTGGGCGAGAAGTTCGCGCTCCCGGTGCTGCTCTACCTGTTCCGCCGCATCGAGCGCGCACTGAAAGGCCAGCCCTCCGTCATCATCCTGGACGAAGCCTGGTTGATGCTGGGCCACCCGGCGTTCCGCGCCAAGATCAGGGAATGGCTCAAGGTGCTGCGCAAGGCCAACTGCCTTGTGCTGATGGCTACGCAAAGCCTTTCGGACGCGGCCAACTCGGGCATCTTGGACGTGATCGTGGAATCGACCGCGACCAAGATTTTCCTGCCCAACGTCTACGCCAGGGACGAGGACACCTCGGCGCTCTATCGCCGCATGGGCCTCAACGCGCGGCAGATCGAAATCCTGGCGACCGCCATTCCGAAGCGTCAGTACTACTACGTGTCGGAGAACGGCCGCCGTCTCTATGACCTTGCCCTGGGGCCGATGGCCCTGGCCTTCGTCGGCGCGTCCGACAAGGAATCGGTCGCCACCATCAAGAGCCTCGAAGCCAAGTTCGGCCACGAATGGGTGCATGAGTGGCTGGCCGGCCGTGGGCTGAATCTCAACGACTACCTGGAGGCCGCATGAGCATCGCCGACACCCTCAAGGGCTTGATCTTCAAGAAGCCCGCCAACCCCTCCGAGCCGCGCGATCCGCGCCGCTCGAAGGAACCGCTCGCCGGCGGTCGCCGCTCGGGCGAGGCCGAGAACCCCTACCTGGCCGCGCGTCGCACCTGGAACGATCACGTGGGCGGCGTCGTCTCGCAGCGCCAGACCTGGCAGGTGATCGGCATCCTGTCGCTGTTGATCGCGCTGGCCGGCGTTGGCGGCGTGATCCACATCGGCAGCCAGTCGAAGTTCATCCCCTACGTGGTCGAGGTGGACAAGCTGGGCCAGACCGTGGCCGCCGGCCCGGTGCAGGCCGCCGGGAAGGCCGATCCGCGCGTCATCCATGCCGCTGTCGCGGACTGGATGAGCTGCGCGCGCATGGTGTCGCCTGACGTGGCTATGCAGCGCAAGTGCGTGTTCAAGGCGTACTCGATGCTCGCCCCGAACGATCCGGCGACGCCAAAGATGAATGAGTGGCTGAACGGCACGCCCGACTCCAGCCCGTTCAAGCGCGCCGAGAAGGAAATGGTCAGCGTCGAGATCAAGACCGTCATCCCGCAGACGCCCGACACCTGGCAAGTCGAGTGGGTGGAAACCACCCGCGACCGCCAAGGCACGCTGAAAGGCCAGCCCGTCACCTGGCGCGCGCTCGTGACTACCTACATCGCCGAGGTCACGCCCAACACCACCGATGAGCAACTGAGGAACAACCCGTTGAGCATCTACGTGCGTGATTACTCCTGGTCCCGCATCCAATGAATTCGAGGTCATCCACCATGAAGAAAACCCTCTCCGCTTTGATCGTGGGCGCTGCTGTGGCGGTGCCCTCCCTGGCCCTGGCCGCCCCTGGCGACGACATTGCCGACAAGTATTTCAACAAGACCAACCCGACGCTGACCGCTCAAGAGCGCGCGGCGCTCGCCATCGCCAAGCGGTGGGAAGCGGGGTCGGCGACCGGCATCAAGCCGGTGGCCGGCTCGGGCGGTGCCATCAAGTTCGTGTACGGCGCGCAGCAGCCGAGCATCGTTTGCGCGGTGCTCCAGGTGTGCGACGTGGCCTTGCAGGCCGGCGAACAGGTGAACTCGATCAACCTGGGCGACACGGCCCGGTGGACGGTCGAGCCGGCCATCACCGGCAGCGGTGCGACCGAGGTTCAGCACCTCATCATCAAGCCGATGGACGTGGGCCTCGAAACCAGCCTGGTCGTGACCACGAACCGCCGCAGCTACCACTTCCGCCTGCGCTCGCATCGCACCGAGTACATGCCGCAAGTCTCGTTCACGTACCCCGAGGAAGCGCAAGCCAAGTGGGACGCGATCCAGCGCCGCGAGAAGCAGGAACGCACCGACAACACCCTGCCGGCCACCGGCGAGTACCTGGGCGATCTCTCGTTCGACTATGAGCTGTCCGGGTCGGCGAGCTGGAAGCCTGTGCGCGTCTACAACGATGGCCGCAAGACCATCATCGAAATGCCCGGCACGATGCAGCAGACCGAAGCGCCGACGCTCCTGGTCGTGCGCAAAGAGGGCGGCCTGTTCACCGACGACGAAACGGTGTTGGTCAATTACCGCGTGCAGGGCAATCGCTACATCGTGGACACGGTGTTTGACCGCGCGATCCTGATTGCCGGTGTTGGCAGCAGCCAAGACCGCGTGACCATCAGCCGGAGGAAGTGACCATGCGCAAGATCGTCTCTCTCGCGCTGCTCGCCCTCGCCCTGGGCCTCGGCGGCTGCGCCACCACCGGCCAGTACGGCAACTTCGTCCAGTCGGCCGCGCTCGATCAGCAGAAGCTCGCCGCCGACGCGGTGCAGCAGCTCGCCACGCTGTACGCGCCGGCGCGCACGCGCCTGGAGCTGCAACAGCCGACGCCCGACCCGTTCGGCCAGGCCCTGGTCAAGTCGCTGCGCGACAAGGGCTATGCCCTCCTGGAGTTCGCCCCGGCCGGCGCTTCCGCGCAGGCCCCGGCCTCGGCCGCATCGCAGCCGAGCGCACCGGCCACCACGGCCGCGCCGGGCGGCCTGCCGCTGCGCTATGTGCTCGACCAGGCCGGCGACTCGAACCTGTACCGCCTGACCTTGATGGTCGGCAACCAATCCATCACCCGCCCGTACCTGGCGCAAAACGGCACGTTCGCGCCGGCCGGGTACTGGGTGCGCAAGGAGTGACGCCATGACTGAAAACGCCGATCAGATGGCACCTGACGCTTCGCCTGGCGAAGTGTCCAAGAAGGCGGGCGTCCGTCGCGTCAACAACATGCCCATGTACATCCTCGGCGGCGTCCTGCTGTCGTTCGTGCTGGTCATGGCCCTGGTCGCGGCGGATCGCGCGGCCAAGCAGAACGCGCCGGCGGATGGCCCGAAGGAGAAGGCCGGCAGCACGTCGATGTTCGCCAAGGAGATCGCGGGCGACAAGACCGGCGGCTTGATCGAGCCGGCAAGCCCGCTCAAGGTGCCCGACATGCCGACCGGCCCCGCCTCGGCCCCCCTGGAGATCGCGCGGCCGTCCAACCCGGACGCGCCGCCGGCCCCGCCGGCGAACCCTGGCAACCCCGGCCAGCCGGTGAACGACGACGAGGCCCAGCGCATCCGCATGGCGAAGATGCAGATGTTCGGCGAGGCCGTGAAAGCCAAGACCACCGTGCGCGTGGATGCTCCGCGTAGCAACGGCTCCGCGCCTGGTGGCCCGAGCACCTACACCAGCACGCCGCAGACGCGCGATGAAATGCTGAACCGCATCGCAGCGGTGCAGCAGCAAATCGACGCGCAGCGCAGCAACGATCCGACCGCCGCCTATCAAGCGCGCCTGGCGCAGATTCGCGGCATGGGCGTCGGTGGCAGCGCGGCCCCGGCCGCCGGCGGCATGGGCGCGGGCGGTGCGCCGCAGCTCCTGCAAACCTCGACCAGCGGCGGCGGGCGCAACAGCATGGCGCAGTTCGGCCAGGGTGGGCAGGGCGACCGCTGGAAGCTGGATTCGCAGCCGGAAGCGCCGCGCACGCCGTTCGAGCTGCGCGCCGGCTTCGTGGTGCCGGCCACGCTCATTTCGGGCATCAACTCCGATCTGCCGGGCCAAATCATGGCCCAGGTCGCGCAGGACGTGTACGACACGCCGACCGGCAAGCATCTGTTGATCCCGCAAGGCTCGCGGCTCGTCGGCTCGTATTCGAGCGATGTGGCCTACGGCCAGGCGCGCGTGCTGGTCGCGTGGCAGCGCATCGTGTTCCCCGATGGCAAGGCGATGGACATTGGCGCGATGCCGGGCGCGGACAGCGCCGGGTACGCGGGCTTCAACGATCAGGTGAACAACCACTATGTGCGCCTGTTCGGTTCGGCCTTCCTCATGTCCGGGGTGACGGCTGGCATCACCTACAGCCAACGCCAGAACCAGGCCCAAAACACCTACGGCGCACCGAGCGCCAGCAGTGCCCTAAGCGAAGCCCTCGGCCAGCAGCTCGGCCAAGTCACGGCGCAGCTCATCGCCAAGAACCTGAGCATTTCGCCCACGCTGGAAATCCGGCCCGGCTATCGCTTCAACGTCGTGGTTACGAAGGACATGACGTTTTCCAAGCCCTACCGTTCCTTCGACTACTAACGCCATAGGAGAGCACCATGAAGCAGAAGTTTTTAGCCGCTAAATTGGCCCTCGTCGTCGCTGTTTCGAGCACGTTGATGGTCACGCCTGTGGAGGCTGGTATCCCCGTCATCGACGGCACCAACCTGTCGCAGAACATCATGACGGCTATCGAATCGGTGGCCCAAACGCTCAAGCAAATTGAGCAGTACAGCACCCAGCTCCAGCAGTATCAAAACCAGCTCCAGAACACGATGGCCCCGGCCGCGTATATCTGGGATCAGGCGCAATCGACCATCAACGGGTTGATGAATGCGACCAACACGCTGAACTACTACAAGAACCAGCTCGGCAGCCTGGACAGCTACATCGGCAAGTTCCAGGACGTGAACTACTACAAGGGGTCGCCGTGCTTCTCGGCTACCGGCTGCTCGGCCGCCGAGTGGACGGCCATGAAGAACGTGCAGCAGCTCGCCAGCGAGTCGCAGAAGAAGGCCAACGATGCCTTGTTCAAGGGCCTCGACAAGCAGCAAGACAACCTGACCGCCGACGCGGCGACGTTGCAGCGGCTCCAGTCCTCGGCGCAGGGCGCAACCGGGCAGATGCAGGCCATCGGCTACGCCAACCAGCTCGCCAGCCAGCAGGCCAACCAGCTCTTGCAGATTCGCGGCCTGTTGATCGCGCAGCAGAACGCGGTGGCAACCAAGATGCAGGCCGACGCCGACAAGGAAGCCCAGCAGGCGGCAGCGGCCGCACAACTGCGCCAGGGCAGCTACCGGGCCAGCCCGGCGCGCACCTGGTAAGGGGGATTCATGAAAGCAATCAAGGCTCTGTCCTTGGCCTCGGCCGCCCTCGTGGCGGCCTTGGTCGCCGGCTGCGACAACAAGCCGGCCACGGCCCCCATGCCGGAAGTGAACGACGAGAACTGCAAGCCCGAGAACATCGCCAAGATCGAGGACAAGGGCGTCCAGCAGGCTTTCTCGTCGCTGTGCTTGCGTCGTGGTGGGGAGTTCAAGCCCAGCCCGAAACGCGAATGGTGAGGTGCTGACGATGAGAATGCCAGCCAATCTAAAAACCCTCGCCCTGCCGCTGTTCGTCTGGCTGGCGTTCTTCGCGGTCGATGCCCACGCGGCCATCGACAACGCCGGCGTGTTCGATAGCGTGCTGGATCGCTACCAGGCCGCCGCGAGCGGCTGGGCCGGTGTCATCACCACGGCCGCAACCTGGCTCTTCTGGACGCTGGTTGTGATCTCGATGGTCTGGACGTTCGGCATGATGGCCTTGCGCAAGGCCGACATTGGCGAGTTCTTCGCGGAGTTCGTCCGCTTCACGATCTTTACCGGCTTCTTCTGGTGGGCGCTGACCAACGGCCCTAACTTCGCATCGTCCATCTATGCGTCGTTGCGGCAGCTCGCCGGCAACGCGACGGGCCTGGGCAATGCGCTATCGCCCTCGGGCATCGTGGACGTGGGCTTTGCGATCTTCGACAAGGTGATGGATCAGTCCTCGGTGTGGTCGCCGGTGGACAGCATGGCCGGCATCCTCATGGCCGTGGCGATCCTGGTCATCCTGGCCCTGGTCGGCGTCAACATGCTCCTGCTGCTCGCGTCGGGCTGGGTGCTGGCCTACGGCGGCGTGTTCTTCCTCGGCTTCGGTGGTTCGCGTTGGACTTCCGACATGGCGATCAACTACTACAAGGTCGTCCTGGGCGTGGCCTTCGGCCTGGCGGTGTGGTCGTACACGCGGCGGCCGAGCTGGGCGGCCGCGGCGGTCGCGGTGCTGGCCTGCGCGGCCCTGTGGTTCATCAATCGCAACCTGTGGGCCTTGGCGGCCCTGCCGGTGCTCTTCCTGGCCTCGCGTGTGGACGTGCGCCTGCCGCGCCTGCGCTGGGCCTTCTACGCCTATTACCCGCTGCACCTGGCCGCGCTCTGGTTGATCCGCATCCCCATGAGCAAGGCCGGCTACCTGTTCTTCTGATTGGAGTCCTGCCCCATGCGAAAACCCGTTCTTCTGGCCCTCTCCCTGGCGTTCCTGGTCAGCGCGCAAAGCGCACTGGCCGCCGGCGACGCCGGCAACTTCGGCACGCCGATCAAGTCGGGCGTGTCGGTGTCCTTCCCCGACAGCAGCGCGACGTTCCAGCCGACGCCCGAGGCCCTGGAGCTGCTGGCCGACGCCAGGAATGCGGCAATCATCTACATCAGCGGGCGCACCAGCACGCTACGGCCTAGCGCGGCCGACGAGGCCCTTGCACTGCGCCGTGCCCTGTCGGCCAGGTCGTACCTGGTGGCGCGCGGCGTCTCGCCGCTCAAGATCATGGTGAACTTCGCATCGGCCGCCGACTTCGTGGCCGACAACTCGACGGCCGAGGGCCGGCGCGAGAACCAGCGCGTGGACATTGAGGTGGTCTACATCCCCACCTACTGAGCGATCCGGCATCGCCATTTTTGGCGGTGCTGCAGGTCGCTCCAGCAGCTCGGCATCGTCGTCTCTGACGATGCAGGCCCGGCCGGCTTCCCTTGACAGCATCGCCATTTCTGACGATGCTGGCCAAGTCCCCGATTTACTCCAGGAAGAAGGCCATGAGATACCCCGGCGGCAAGGGCGGTGCCGGCGTCTACCAGACGATCATCAACAACATCCCGCCTCACGACACGTACATCGAAACGCACCTGGGCGGCGGGAACATCCTGGAGCGCAAGCGCCCGGCTGCGCGTAGCATCGGGATCGACATTGACCGCGAGGTGATCCAGGCGTGGCAGCAGCGCGAAATGCCCGGCCTGGAGCTGCATTGCGGCGACTCGGTGGCCTGGCTGGAAGGCCACGCCTTCACCGGCCGCGAGTTCGTCTATGTCGATCCGCCCTATGTGATGGACAGCCGGCGCGGCGGCAAGCTGTACCGGCACGAGTACGACGACGCCGACCACGTGCGGCTGCTCGACGTGTTGGCCGGCCTGCCCTGTGCTGTGATGGTGTCGGGCTACGACTCTCCGATCTACGACAGCTCGCCCCTGGCGACCTGGCGCACCATCGAGTTCAACGCGATGACGCGCGGCGGCATCGCCATTGAACGGCTCTGGATGAACTACCCGGAGCCGGACGCCCTGCACGATCTGCGCTACCTGGGCAGCAACTTCCGCGAGCGCGAGCGCATCAAGCGGAAGAAAGCCCGCTGGCAAGCGAAGCTCGCCAAGCTCGACCCGCTGGAGCGGGCCGCCATCATGGAATGCCTGCGCGAGCTGGAAGCTGCCGAGTAGGTGTCAACCAAAACGGCCAATTATTCGGTAGATCGCCGCTCGGTCGATCTACAAAATGGACGAAACAGGAGATTGACTATGACCTTCATCGCACCCCCTCAATTTTGGGAAGAGCGTCGCGCCCAGCTCGGCACAAAACCGGATCGTGAATTAGCCGCGTTGTGGGGCGTTCCCATTGCTCAAGTTAAAAAGCATCGTGAGCGACACGGCATCGCAGCCTGTAAACCTACCTATGCGATAGCTCCGGCAACCTGGACAGCAGAGCAAGACGCCATGCTGGGAAGCATGCCCGATACCGAAACAGCAGCCGCGCTCGGAAACATCGACCCGCAGGCCGTCAAGGCCCGTAGAAAAGAGCTTGGCATCCCATCGTTCGCGGATCAGGTTAGCGCCAGAAAACAGGAAAAAGAAGATCGCGCGTTTGAGAACATGCAATGGCCGCCTGAGCTACTGGCAGAGCTTGGAAAGCGGTTCGACCACTATCTTGCCGACCGCTTTGGAATCCCGGAATGGATGGTGCGCCGAAAACGCGCGGCTCTAGGCATCAGCGAGGAACCGTTTTCGCACTTGTATGAGACTGCTCCTGGCTCATCGCCCACACCCGCTTGACCTGGCTTTCGCTGCATCCGGCCAGCCTGGCCGTCTCCGGGATGCTGTGGCCTGCCGTGCGCAGGGCCACGATCCGATCATGCACCTTCGTGTTCGGCTTGCGGCCGGTGAAGCGGCCGGCGCTCTTCGCCAGCTCGACTCCCTGCCGCCGCCGCCCGCTTTTCGATCATGGCCCCGGTGCAGGCCGCCTATGACGCCTACCAGGCCACGGCAAGCCGGACGCAGAACACGATGGACAGCATCGAGGCCGAGCTACGCGAACCCGTGACGGCCGAACGCCGCGAGCTGCTGGCGGTGTCGCTTGCAGTAGCCCGCGCCCGCGAGGCGGCCGCGCTGGGCAAGCTACAGGCGGAATCGGCCCTTGCGCAGTTGAAGATGGCCGACTTCAACGCCACCAGGTAAGGCACAACCAGTAATGAAAAGGGCGGCCAGTTGGCCGCCCTTTTCACGTCCGGGCCTGCATCGTCAGGAATGGCGATGAGATCCACCGCGGCGGCCGCCATCGCCGGAAATGGCGATGCTGGCCAGCTCCTCGCCTTCCAAGGTTTCGCAGGCTGGCCACTCGCGGCCAACGGCTGGCGCATCGACCCATTCCCGTTCTTCGGGCGGTAGCGGCTGCGAATAGTCGGATTCGGCCAGCAGCTCATCGAGCGTGTAGCGCGCGCGGCTCATCGGCGGGCCTCATCGAGCCAGGCCAGCGTTTCAGCTTCGCGGGCGGCCACGCGGGCCACCAGCTCGCGCACCAGGGCGGCCAGGCTCATGCCGTGCGCTGCCGCGACGGCGGCAGCTTCGGCTTTCACGTCAGCAGGAACGGCGGCGCTGATGGTGGCGACCTGGTTCATACGGCCAAATCCAGCGGCAAATCGGAAATGTCTTTCAGGCGCTTGCCATCGACCATCACGGCCAGCATGTCGGCCGCGTCTGTCATGCCCAAGGCTTCTACCGTGGCTTGCAGCTCATACAGGGCAAAGTGATAAACGCAATCAATGTCCCCGGTTCCCAGGGCGATAGAAGCAAGGCGGCTTGGTGTCGGTTCGGCCGTGACGACCACCACATGAGGCAGGCGGCCCTTGCGGTTGCGCACCAGGTTCAACGCTTCGGAACGGGCGTTCTGCGCCCGGTCGCTGCGAATCGTCCATTTGCATGAAATGCTGGCGTGCAGCAGCGGCAGGCCGCCGTTTTTCTTGCGCAGGCTGGCAAGCGTGGTCACGTTGTCATCGACCAAGAACGCGGGCGCATTGATGGCGCTGTCGTCCTCGGTGTCGCGCACCACCACAATATCCGGCGTGATGGTGTAGTCGCTGCCCAGGGCGGCCGCCAGTTCGGCATCGGCCTTGGCGGCCCGGTCGAGCGCGACCAGATGCGCGTATTGCTCATAACGGGCAATTTCCAGGCGGTTGCGCCCGGAGACTTGATGCACATCCCAGGTTCCGGGGCGAAGGTGGCCGAGCTTTAGGAAGGTTTCACGCACGAAGGCCGCGCAGGTGCCTTCAAACTGGTTGCCCGAAGTCTGGCCCGCGATGCGCTCGCCAATGGTTTCGGCCTTGAGCAGATCGGCAATGCCCTTGGCAATCGCCTTGCTTGTGGTGTTGCTGCTGTCGGCGTTGCTCACCACTCCCGCGCTGTTGATGGTCAGCGTTGTTTGCAGCAGCGAAGCATGGAACGCCTTGCGGGCTTCGAGGAAATCGGCCTCTGCACTCATCACGCCACCTTGTAGATGCGCTGGACGGACAGAGCGGCGAAGATTTGCCGGGCCACGGCGGCGGCCACTGGTGGCGGGAAGGCGTTGCCGATCTGGCGATAGGCGGCTGTCTTGCGGCCGGAGAATTGCCAATCATCGGGGAAGCCTTGAATGCGGGCCGTCATGCGCGGCGTCAGGCGCGGCATACCCACAAAGTCGCGGGGCGGTGCATCGTCCCACAGGCCCATGCCATCGACGCCTAGCGCGGCCCAGGCACGTTTTGCGCGGGTCGGCCCAAGGTCAGGCCCGCCATGTTTTTTGGAGCCGCCAACCAGCGTAGGTGCAATGGCATTTGCTTGTTCTCGCCAGCGGTCAGCGCCGCGCCAGCCATTCGCGGCCATGAGATCGTGCAGCAGCTCGCCCACGGTCGGCGGGTTGTTTGGCAGCGGTTCCGGCCAGGAGAAGCCGCTAGCCAGGTCTTTGCGGATGCCGACGAACACCACGCGCGGGCGCAGTTGTGACACGCCGTAATCCGAGGCGTTGAACAGCCGCCAGCCGGGCACATAGCCCAATTTCTTGAGCTGCTTTTCTACCTTGTTCCGGTAGTCGTCAAAGACGGCATCGAGCAGGCCACGCACGTTTTCCAGCATCACGGCTTGCGGGCGGCACTCATCGACCAGGCGGATAGCTTCGGGGAACAAGTCGCGCTCATCCTTCGCACCGAGCTGCTTTCCTGCCTTGGAGAACGGCGGGCATGGCACGCCACCGGCTACCAGGTCGATGCCTTGATAGGGGCGGCCATCGAAGCGGCGCAAATCGTCCTCAATGACGTTCCAGGCGGGACGGTTCAGCCGCAGCGTGGCGCAAGCGGCCGGTTCCAGTTCGACCAGGGCCGCATGATCGAAGCCAGCCATTTCCAGGCCGAGCGCCTGGCCCCCTGCCCCTGCGCACATTTCCAAAGAATTGAATTGGCTCATATCGCTTTTCTCTTGGTTGATTGACGTGGCTTTCTGGCTGCCGGTGCCGCGAACATATCCGGTTGTAAGCCGCCTTGGTGCCTGTCGGCGAACGCCTGCATGAACTCGCGCAGCACTTCCGACGCCTTCCGGTTTTCAGCCAGACAGGCCCCTTGGAACGCCTCTCGGAGTTCCTTTTCAACACGGATACGGAGGCCAACGTCTTTGCTCGACATAAGGCGACAGTATCGCATGGATACACAATTGTGTATCCAAAAAATCGCTATCACGTCGCATAAATCCTAAGTTTTGCGACACGCCATGCCCTTGTCATTTTCAGAAGACGACTGCACCAGACAACGCGGTTTGAAGGCTGTTGTGCAGTCGTCTATTGAACGAACAGTATCAGGAGTCCGCTGCACGAATGATGACCTCAAGCCGGTTCTGGTCGCGCTGGCGACCGATCAGCCCCTGGATGTGCGATACCGCGACCACGATCTTTCCGGCGATTGGGCGGGCTACCGCGAATGCCACATCAAGCCCGACCTGCTGCTGATCTACCGCAAGTCCGACGCCGACACCCTGCGACTGGCGCGGCTTGGCTCCCATAGCGAGCTGTTCGGCTGATGCCAGTCGCCTTGTCCGCCAAACGATCATTAGGCGGCCAAACCGGACACCTGTCCGAAAACATCTTGCGCAACGGGATGACGGACAATAAGATAGGCGGACGGTATAACGGACAAATGGGCGGAAATGGCACTCATCGGCTATGCGCGGGTATCGACGGCGGAACAGGACACCGCCTTGCAGACGGATGCGCTGCGCAATGCAGGCTGCGAACGGGTTTTCGAGGACACGGCATCCGGGGCCAAGGCAGACCGGCCCGGCTTGGCCGATGCGCTGGCTTATCTGCGCGATGGCGATGTGCTGGTCGTCTGGCGGCTGGATCGGCTTGGCCGCTCCCTGCCGCACCTGATTGAGACGGTCGGCAAGCTGGAAGCACGGGGCGTCGGCTTCCGCTCGTTGACTGAAAACATCGACACCACCACGCCGGGCGGACGGCTCATCTTCCATGTGTTCGGTGCGCTGGGCCAGTTCGAGCGCGACCTGATCCGCGAGCGCACCAAGGCCGGGTTGACCGCTGCCGCCGCACGCGGGCGCAAAGGCGGACGCAAGCCGGTTGTCACTGCCGACAAGTTGCAACGAGCGCGGGAGCTTGTCGCCAACGGCTTGAATGTCCGCGAGGCCGCCGCACGCCTCAAGGTAGGAAAAACCGCTCTCTACGCTGCCTTGCAGGCGGCCAGTTCTGGCAGTGCAGCCGACTCCTGATATTTCGTGCAGTCGCCTTCTGAAAACGACATTATCTTGGCCGGGTCGTTTTTGCCGGGTCTAAATGGCCGCTGTGGATCTCATCGTCAGAAATGGCGATGCGAGCTCCAGGCGGGCAGGGCGGCCGCCATCGCCGGAAATGGCGATGCTGCAGCTCGACGTGCGCGGGCCTGGTGGCATCGTCGGATGCGGCGATGCTCGAGCAAAAAAAAGCCGCCTCGGGGTGCGAGGCGGCGATGACTGCCGGCGGTCAGGGAGGGAGGAAACCGCGCTGTGTGGTTGCAGCCTTCCCGGACTTTAGCCGATGCGTGCAGCGCGGCGAGGGCGTTCCGGCTGCTGCTGTTGCTTCTCCGCACGCTCCTGGCGCTGCTCCTGCTGTTGCCGGCGGCCTTCCTCGATCAGCACCTGGCCCACGGCCGCGCCGACCTGGCGCTTGAGGCCATCGCGGCCCAGCTCGCTCTTGTTCGCCAGGTCGTTGAAGTCGGTGAAGCCCTTGGGGTTCGCCTGCTGCTCGCCCGGCGCGAAGATCGGGAAGATGGCCTTGCCGCCTACGGCCTTCGCGGCTTCCTCGGCCTTGGCGCGGCCGGGGTTGTGGCCGCGCTCGATCTCCTGCGTGATCGACGCGCCGGACGCTTTCAGGATGTGCTCGGCGCGCTCGACGGCGCTCCAGGTCTGTTCCTTCTTCTGGATCGGCGGCAGGCCGTCGATCTGCTCGGCGTTGAACACCGTGGCGAAGAACACGCGCGGGCGTTCGAGCTGCACGGTTTCCTTGACCGGCTCGCCCTTCGCGTTGAGAACGGGCCGGCCGCTCTCATCGACCTTGTTCTGTTCCTCGCTGAATTTCCAGTATTGAACGGGCGTGCCCTTCTCGCCCTTGCGTACCTGCGCGCCCACGGCGGCGGCCTGCTTGTAGGTCATCCAACGGCCATCACTGCGGCCCTGGGCCATCAAGTGAATGGCGTTGATGCCCTTGTACCGCTTGCCGGTGGTCGGGTTCATCGGCAAGTAGGCGTTCGGCTCGCCAGGCTCCCACGGTCGTTGCCACGGTGCGGTGCCGGCCTTGAGCTGCTCGATCAGTTTTTCGGCAACGACTTCATGAAATGGCTTCTTCGGTTCCATAGTTTCATCCCTTCGGAATAGTTCGTTGATCTGCGGAAAGGTCTGCTGCGTCCTGGAACGGTCGTGAAGGCCATCGGCGACCATGCACACGATGTTGTGCAGGTCGGCGGATTGCATGGGCCTCACGCGGGCGATGCAGGTTTCCATGAATGACTGCTCGCCGCGCTCGCGCACGTGGGCCTGGCCCACGTGCTGGCCGGGCGCGAGGGTTTCGCAATGCAGCGCCCATACCTCTTCGGCCCGCACGTCCATCGACGTGCCGGCATAGCGGCGGTTGATGTCCTCCCAGCGGTCTTTCATGCCGGGCTGTTCGCGGGCGGCGATGATGCCGTCCAGCAGGGCGCGCTTCTCGGCCGGCGCGAAGGTGTTGGCCCCGTAGTGGCCCAGCACTTCATGCCGCAATGTCACCAGCAGGTCGGCGGCGTCGTCCATGTTCCCAAGGGGCACGTCCACGCGGCCACGGTACGAACGGCCGTTGTGGATTTGCTCCTTCGACAGATAGCCGCCCTTGAGGTCTGCCGGAACTTCCGCTGCGCGGTGGCCGTACAGCTCGCCGGTGCTCTCGCGGAAGTGGTAGATCAGCTCCAACGCGCCCGGATAGTCTCGGGTGAACGCCAGGGTGGCCTTCGCTGTCCAGGCCGGCTTGATCTTCCTTCGCCTTCCAGGCGGCCATAAACGTGCCGCCTTCGTGCTGAATCGCTGCGCGGATCGTGTGATACGGCACCGGCTTGAAAGCCTCGATTTCACGGTCACGATTCACGACCAGGGCCAGCGTCGGGGTCTGCACCCGGCCCACGGTCAGCAAGGCCCTGGAACCGCCGCGCTGCGCCCGCAAGGTGTAGGCGCGGCTTAGGTTCATGCCGATCAGCCAGTCGGCCCGCTGCCGGCCGCGTGCGGCGTCGGCCCAGCCCTTGTACGTGGTGTTGTCCTTCAAGGCGGCCAGGCCGCGCTTGACGGAAACCGAATCCTGGGCGGACACCCAAAAGCGGCGCGTCGGCTTGCTGCTCTTGAAGTGCTCCAGCACCTCATCGACCAGCAACTGGCCTTCACGGTCGGGGTCGCCGGCGTTGACGATCTCCTTGGCCTCTTTCAGCAGCTTGCCGATCACGGCGAGCTGCTTCTTGGCATCGTCCTTCGGGTGAAGAATCCAGGTCTGCGGGATGATGGGCAGATCATCGACGCGCCATAGCTTCTTGCCCGATTTCCCGGTCGGCACGTCGTCGGGCGTGTACTCGTCCGGGTCGGCCTGCTCCAGCATGTGCCCGAAGCACCAGGTCACTTTGTCGCCGCCGCATTCGATGTAGCCGTCGCCCTTGCCGGTGACGCCCAGCTCGCCGGCGATGGCCTTGGCGACAGATGGTTTTTCCGCGATGAACAGTCGCATGGTGGTTTCCTCCCCTACCAGGTGATGACCGGACGGATCACGGTCTGAACTTGAGAACGGTTGATGGGGCCGAAGTAGCGCCCGTCGAAAGACGTGTCGCTCACGTCCGACATAAGCAGCAGCTCGGCGCTGCCCAGCGTGTAGGTGCTGGCCTGGAAGCGCGGCAGGGGCCGCCCGGACTTGTCGGCCTGGATCGGCTTGCTGTGGGCCAGCAGCTCGCCATTCACACGCACGCCGTCATCGGCCACCGATACGGCATCGTCTTTAGCGGCTAAAACGCGCTTCATCATGTAGCCGTAGTCGCCAGGGCAGAACCCGGCCCCGATGTAGCCCCTTTCCTTGGCGTCATCGAACACGCCGACCTTCGGCGGGCACCAAAGCACGTAAGCGCCCTTCTCCACCGGCGCGCTGCTCGTCCAGTACAGGCCGACCGGAATGCTCTTGGTGGTGTTGATGCGGGCACCGGCGGCATAGCCGCCAGCGGCCAGCACCAGGGCGGCCACGCCGGCGATGGCAACGCCGGTCGTGATGCGTTTCAGGATGCGGCTCATATCGTGATGCCCTCCCCTGCCTCGACAACCTGACGCAGCCGGTCGGTGGCCTTCGGCGCGGGGATCGCGGCCCGCGCCTGAAACACCGGGTCTTTGAAGTACAGCGGCTGCTTGCCGTAGATGGCCGGGTAGCCGGCGACGTAGATCACCATGTCGCCGGCTTCCTCGATCTCGCCCTTGTCGTTCTTCTTTGGCCCCGGCATCCGCAGGCACTCATCGGGCGTCAGCAAGGGGCGCTGCACTTCCTGGTAGGTGCGCGACACCTGGCCCAGCATGGCCGCCGTGCGGCGGCCGCTGGTCGTGATCTGCTCCTTCACCACGGTGGTCTGCCCGGTCAGTCGGGACAGGTGTTCGGCTGTCTCGACGCGGTTGGGCGGGTAGGCGTTCTGCACGTGGCAGTTCGACGTGATGCTTTCGTCGTGGCCGTAGCCCGTCTCGCGGCTGCGGAGCTGGTTAATGTCCTGGCAAATCAGGTAGCACTTGATGCCGTAGCCGGCGACGAAGGCCAGCGACTCTTGCATGATCTCCAGCTTCCCGAGGCTCGGGAACTCGTCCAGCATCATCAGCAGGCGGTGCTTGTAGTGGGCCACCGGCCGGCCGTTCTCGAAGTCCATCTTGTCGGCCAGCAGGCGCACGATCATGTTCACCATGACGCGCACCAGCGGCCGCAGGCGGGCCTTGTCGTTGGGCTGGGTGACGATGTACAGGCTCACCGGGTCGTCGGAGTGCATCAGGTCTTTGATGCGGAAGTCCGACCGGCTCACGTTGCGCGCCACCACGGGATCGCGGTACAGGGCCAGATAGGATTTGGCCGTGGACAGCACCGATCCCGCTTCCTCTTCGGGCCGATCCATCATGTCGCGGGCCGCCGATCCGATGGCGTGGTGGTTCTGACCGTCCACGTGCCCGTAGGTGGTCATTTCCATCCATAGCTCGCCAATGTCCCGGTTCGGGTCGGCCAGCATGGCATCGACCGATGGCAGCGTGGCCGTGCCGCCCTCGTTCCTGGCCTTGTAGAGCGCGTGCAGGATGACGCCGACCAGGAGCGCGAAGGCGGTCTTTTGCCAGTGCGAATCCAGGCCCTTGCCGTCCGGGTCAACTATCAGAGTTGCTAGGTTCTGCACGTCGCCGACTTCGGCCTCGGTGCCGACGCGGATTTCATCCAGCGGGTTCCAGCACACGCCGCCCGAGCTGCTGGCCGGCTCGAAGCGCAGCACCTTGTTCTTGGCGTGCTTCTGTCCGTGTCGTTATGAACGGCACTGACGCGCTGATGCTCGGCGAAGCCAAGCCCAGCGCAGATTCGTTCCTCTATCGCCCGCAAGGTGTCGGCGCTGGGCTGCTCGCCAGCCCGGAAGCTGACGATCAGGTGATAGGTCTTGTCGCCCTTGGCCCGCGTGTTCGTGTGCTGGGTCGCCAGAACCTCCGTGATGGCGTCCTGTACCGACATGGCATCGCAGTTCGTGATCTGCACCTGGCCCAGCCGGTGATCCTTGCTCTGCGCGTCGGTGACGTAGTTCACCAGGCCGGCGAAGTCGGACTTGCCCAGCGAGCGCATGGGTACGTGCTTGACGATCATCGGCCGGCCTCCGGCGTTTTAGCCGCTAAAACGCTCAAGGCTCGGCCCTCGGCTGCACCACGGACTTCATGAGGCGGCTCATTTCGTCCTGGGTGGCTTCAATCCGGCCCAGCAGGGCAAGGATCGTCGCGTCGCCGAAGCGAGCCGTGCGCGGGTCGTCGGTCAGCCATAGCTTGAGCAAGCCGCCCAGCCGGCCAAGGTCGCCATTCACGCGCACCAGCTCGCGCACGTATTCGTAATCCATGACGCCCTTGATCTGGTAGCCCTGGCCCACGTCGCGCAGGTAGCGCGCCACGCTGACCCCGGCCCTCTTGGCGTTCGCCTCGATCAGTTCCTTCTCTTCGGGGAACACCGGCACCCGCAGGTGCTGCCGCCGCTTCGCTGTCGGCTGTTCGTCGGCTTCCATGTCGTCACCCCTTGAGCGCGTGCGCCGTGTGCCGCGCGTAGGTCGCCACGGCTCGCCAGTAGGCGGCCATCGGCCCCTTGCGGCGTGCCCATGCCTTCTCGGCTTCGTCGTTGGCCTGCGTGCGCAGCTCGCGCAGCACGCGGGCGAGGCGCTGCCGGTCGGCCACCGGCAGCGCCTGGAGTTCGCGGCCTGCTGGAAGCTCCAGCAGCGGATTGATGTAGCCCATGTCGTTCGTCTCTCGTTTCTTGCCGGCGGTAGCCGGCCGCCTCGCAGAGCAGGATGCCCGTTGAGTGCCGCAGGCGCGAATAAGGGACAGCGAAGATAGATAACCGGCTCGCCGGTTAGCTAACTTCGCCTATCCTGCCCGCCTTACGGCGTTGATAACACCAAGGAAAGTCTATACCGAAACCTTCGCATCTGTCTGCATTCAGCGCGAAAAGATGGCGGATATATCGAATGAAGGCGTACAATGCCTGGAAAGCGCGCTAGATGCAGCGGTGTCAGGCTGCTATCCACGCGCTTTACATAGACTTTCCACGGGTCGATACATGAAAATGACGGCTATTTACAAACCACGGAAGCGAGGCGATGGCAGAAAGCAGCTACCCCGACGAGCTGGCCGCGTGGATCGAGAAACGAGCGGCCAAGAAGCGCCGACAGGACGCGGCCGCAGTCGCGTTCCTGGCGGTGCGTGGGGATGTGAAGGCCGCGATGGACTCGGGCTATGCGGTGACGACGATCTACGAGCACATGCGCGAAACCGGCCGGGTGAAGTGCAGCTACGAGACGTTCCGCAAGCACGTCCAGCGGTTCATCAAGGCGGCCCCAGCAGCACCCGCGCCGGTGCCCCCCACGGCGGCCGACCAGGCCAAGGGGGGAAAGCCGGCGCAACAGGAAGGGGGGTCGAAGGCGAAGAAGCCGAAGGCACCCGAGCCGAAGAAACCCGAGCCGGCAGGGATCGCCGGCTTCAACTTCAACCCGAAACCGAATAAAGAGGATTTACTGTAATGGCGAAAATTCACATGGTCTTGCAGGGCAAGGGCGGCGTCGGCAAGTCGATGATCGCGGCCACCATTGCGCAGTACAAGGCGAGCAAAGGGCAGACGCCGCTTTGCATCGACACCGATCCGGTCAACAGCACCTTCGAGGGGTACAAGGCCCTGAACGTGCAGCGTCTGAACATCATGGACGGCGACGAGATCAACACCCGGAACTTCGATGCCCTGGTGGAGCAAATCGCCTCGACCAAGGGCGACGTCATCATCGACAACGGGGCCAGCTCGTTTGTGCCGCTGTCCAGCTACTTGATCGGGAACCAGGTGCCGGCGCTGCTCCAGGACATGGGGCACGAACTTGTGGTGCATACGGTCGTCACCGGCGGGCAAGCCTTCCTCGACACCCTGAACGGCTTTAGCACGCTCGCCAGGCAGTTCCCGGCCGAATGCGTGTTCGTGGTCTGGCTGAACCCGTACTGGGGGCCTATCGAGCACGAAGGCAAGGGCTTCGAGAAGATGAAGGCGTACACCGACAACAAGGCGCGCGTGTCGGCCATCATCCAGATTCCGGCGCTCAAGGAAGAAACCTACGGCCGCGACTTCTCGGAAATGCTCCAGGATCGCCGGACGTTCGATGAGGCCCTGGCCGATTCGGCGCTCACGATCATGACGCGGCAGCGGCTCAAGATCGTGAAGTCGCAGCTCTTCCAGCAGCTCGACAACGCGGCGGTGCTCTGATGGCGAGCGACGACAAGATCGAAGAGCTGATACGGGAAATCGCGGTCAAGCACGGCATCGCCGTGGGCCGCGATGACCCGATCTTGATTCTCCAGACGATCAACACCCGCTTGATGCAGGACAGCCAGGCCGCGCAGCAAGAAATCCTGGATCGCTTCAAGGAAGAGCTGGAAGCCATCGCACACCGCTGGGGAGATGACGCCAAGGGGAAGGCCGAAAGGACGCTCAACGCGGCCCTGACGGCCTCCAAAGAGGCAATGGCGAAGGGGATGCAGGACGGCGGCAAGGCGGCGGCCGAGGCCGTGCGCCGCGAGTTGGAAGCGGCAGCCGTCCAGTTCGCGGCCCCGGTGCGCGAGGCGCGGCGGGTCGCGTACATGAACATCGTCGCCGCCGGCATGGCCGTTTTCGCGGCGGCCTTGGCGCTGTGGGCATCGCTGTAAATGGCGATGCGGGATCTCATCGTCAGAAATGGCGATGGTCGACCGCGCCGGCGGCATCGCCGGAACTGGCGAGGCTGGCCAGCCCCTTGCATCGTCGGGAATGACGATGCTGCAGGATGCCCGCCGTCGGCGGGCCTGCATCGTCGGAAACGGCGAGGCTCGAGAAAGAAGCCCGGCAGTTGCCGGGCTTTCGCTTTAGACGGGCCGGGTGAGGCCCAAGCTCTGCGACCGGCCTGGTCGCTGCTCCAGGGCCTGCGCCTGCTTGCGCTCCTGTTCCTCGCGGCGTTGCAGCGCCTGGTGCCGGCGTGCCGCCTCGCGCATGGCATCCCAATCGGATGCCAGCTCGGGGTTCTCGGCGCGCATCTTCCGGGTCGCCAGCTCTTCGACTTTCGGCGAGTGCAGGCCCATCCCTTCCTTGATCTCGCGGACGGCCTCCAGGCGAACGTGCAGGGACTGCAAGCGCGCCTGCTGCTGCATCTGCTGGTTCTGCCAGGCGCGTTTCGCGCCCGGCCGGGACAGTAGGCCCGGCTGGTTGGCCTGGGTCTGCTGCAAGCGCGCTTGCTGCCGGTCGATCAGGTTTTCAAGGCGATCCTCGATGCGCTCCACCTGGTCGTGCTTGGCCTGAACGTACAGGGCAAGGGCTTCCTGGTAGGTCTGGTCGAGCGGCGCGGCCTCTAAGGCCGCCTGCTGCTCGGCCTCGGTGGCCTCGGCAGCAGCCAGCAGGCCGTCGCCGGTGGCGTCGGTTCTGCTGGTCGTGCTGGTCGTGAAGCCGGCGGATGCCGGCTGAATGCGGCGGGCGTCTGCCCGGCCGGCGGTGGGTGTGAGTCGTCTCAAGGCGTGGCCCTCCTTTTAGCCGCTAAAAGCTATCGGGATCGGCCTCGCGTGAGTTTCGGGGCCTCGGCGGCAACTACTGCTTTGCCTTGTGCGCTGTAGCTGATGCTCTTCGCACTCCCGATTTCAGGTACTTTATCGAAATCTGACCGGGCGTGCATGACAAAGTTCTTGCCGATCTGCTGGAACACCTGATTGTTGTCGGCATGAACGATCACGCCATCATGAGTCTGCTTCTTGTCGGCCTGCTGGGCCATGTATAGGTTGTAGATGCCAGGCTTTAACGCGCCCGCCTTATCAACCTTCTGATTGGCCCAAGCCCCTTCTTGCTCGGTCTGAACGATCCGCTGTCCGTTCATGACCAAGAGGCGTTGTTTCATAGGGCGCTCCTATCGTTAGTGTTTCGCAAAATGTTGGAATCCCTCCTTTGGCCTTCTAGGTGTTCCGTCTCCGGCAATAAAAAAGCCGACCTCGGCACGCGAGGCCGACTCGTCCTTGGGGCCGGGGAGATACGACTAAAGCTACATTTTATTGAAAATCTGCATAGCCGTCAGGCGTTTCTCGTGCTATCGCCCTTGCCCTTGCCCTTCCCGGCGGCCATGACGGTCTCCAGGGCCTCCAGGCGACCCCGCAGAGTAGCCGCTTCCTCGCGGGCTTGGCTGACCTCCTTGCGCGCCGCATCGCGCTCGGCCTGAGTAGCCGTCAGTCGCTCGGCCTGGCGGTGCGCCTCGGCCGCGATCTGCTTGCGCTGCTCCTGGTGCGCCTGGTCGGCGGCGTCGGCCTTGGCCTGCACCTTCGCCAGCTCGCCGCGCACCTGGTCAAGCTGACCGGCCAGCGCCTGGGCGGCCTTCTGCTGCTCGGTCGCTGCCTGGTTCGCACGCTCCAGGTCGGCCCGCAGCTCGCCGGCGCGGCGCTCGACCTCGGTTGCCTTGCTGTTCGCGGCCGCCAGCTCGGCCCGCAGGGCCTCCACCTGGTCGGCGCTGGCCGCCGCTTTCTCCTGGGCCTTGTCGCGCTCGCTGCGCACCTGGCGCGCCTCCTGGTGGGCGTGATCCAGCTCCGTGCGCAGCTCGCCGGCGCGGGCCTCGGCCGTGGCCGCTTTCTCGCCGGCCGCTGCCAGCTTCTCGCGTAGCGCCTCGGCCTCGGCCTTGGCGGTGGCTTCTGCGGCCTCCAGCGCCGCGATACGACCCTTGGCCTCGTCCAGCTCGACGGTGAGCTGGTCGGCCAGCTCTGCGGCCTCCTGGCGCGCGGCCTCGGTTTCCTGGCGGACAGCTTCCAGCGCCTCGCGCTCGGCGGCCAGCCGGTTGTTCGCCATGTCCAGGGCCACGGCCCACAAGTCGCCGCCCAGCTCGGCCAGCTTCTCGGTGATCGAAGCCGGGGCCGGCTCGCGGATCGGGGCCGCCTGGCTGGCCTTGCGCGCCCGCCATTCGTTCATCGCCTCGGAAATGGTCGTGAAGCTCCCGCCGCCGAGCTGCTTGCGCACGCTCGCCAGGGTGGGGTTCTGGCCGGCGGCGTCCAGGTCGTCGGCGACCGCAAATATCTGCTCTTTCGTGATTGCCATGATTGGGCCTCCTTTTGGCCGGTGTTGTATGTTGTAGCGTGTAGCATACTACAACATACAACAAGGCGCAAGGGTTTAGCTGAACTTTTTTAGCGGCTAAAACGCGGCCGGCCCCGGCGCTGGGCACGCAGGCAAAAAAAGCCCCGCTCGATGGCGGGGCGCAGGGGTGTGGGGGGTCGGCGGGGTCTCGTGCAGGGGCGTCTAGCCCTCCAGCAGCGCGACAAGCTGCACGGTGCCAAGGTCGGCCTCGAACTCCTGGCCGTCATCCTCGTACTTGAGCCAGGCCCAGCCCTCGGCCGGCGGCCGGCGGTTGAGGATCAGGCGGGCAGGGCGGTCATCGTGCTTGACCTGGATGATCGCCTTCTTGAGCTTGTCCGGGTCGGGTTCCTTCGGCTCCTTCTTCTTGGCGTCATCATCCGGGCCTTGCCCGTCGCCGTCGCCCTCGGCCTCGCCGTCCGTCTTGCCGGTGAAGGCATCGACGGTGTTGGGGTCGCGCTCGCCGTCCTGGCTGCGCTTGTCCTCCAGGTACTCGCGCAGCATCTTGACCGATCCGCGCGTCAGCTCCTGGCTGTCGTCCTCCAGCCATACGCGCACTTCCTCGGGGTTCTTCTTGTACGCCGTGGCAAGCTCGTTGATAACGGTCACGTCCTTGCTGCGGCCAGCGTTGAACGCCCTGGCAATCGGCTCCGGCAAGTCCAGCAGCGTGACGTGCTGCGTGACGAATGCCGGCGACTTGCCGATCTCCTTGGCGATCTCCGACTTCTTCTTGCCCTTCGCCAGCTCGCGGCCGATGAAGTCCGCGATCTCGCGGGCCGTCAGCTCGTTGCGTTGCAGGTTCTCGATTACCTGGTCGGCCTCGTTGTAGTCGTTGTCGATGAAGGCCGGGATGCTGGTCTTTTCGGCCCACTTCGAGCCACGGTAGCGCCGTGCGCCGTGGTTGATGAGGTAGCGGCCCGGCGCGTCCGGGTTCTCGCGCACGCTGATGGGCGACTTCACGCCTCGGGCCTTGATCGTCTCGCCGATCTCGGCGATGGACTCCGGCGAGAAGCCGGGATTGTCGGCCGTGCGCGGCTGGTGTGGATCTTCGTCAATCAGGTCAAGCAGCAGCTCCTGGGGGCCGCCGCCAGGGGCCGCATTCGCGGCCTGTGGCTCGTCCAGCAGGCTCGACAGGTCGCCGAGGCCATCCAGGCCCAGCCCGCCGCCCTTGGGCTTCTCTGCGGCCGCTTGCGGGGCCTTCTTCGTGGCGTTGGTCTTTACGGCGCTGGTCATTGCGCGATCTCCATCTTCGTGTACACGTAATCCGCCAGGGCGCGCACTTCCTGCGTGGCCTTGCGCGCGGCGGTTTTCTTGATCTTCCACACCGGCATCTGCTCGCCCAGCGCCTCCGCGATGCTGTCTCGCGCGCCGACACTGAACGGCAAGATCAGTTGCGGGTATGCCTGCTGCAAGGTCGCCAGGTTGCTGACGTGGCGCGGCTTCCGCGCGTCCACCTTGTTGGGCACCATGCCGAGGAAGCGCAGCTTCGGGTTCTGCTTGCGCAGGTTGCCGATGACGGCAACCATCTTCTTCATGCCCTGCAAGCTATACGCCTCCATTTCGACCGGCGAAAGCATGTAGTCGGCGGCCAGCACGGCCGCCGTCATGGCAACGCCAAGGGAAGGGGCCGTGTCGATCAGGCACACGTCGAAGAACTCGCCCAGCGCCTCGATGCTGGCCCGCAGCGCGCCGGCGGCCTGGGCCAAGTCCATCTTGTCCAGGTTCGCCAGGCTGGCGTCGGCCGCGATCAGCGCCAGGCCGTCATCTTCCCGGCCAGCGAACCAGGCGCGCAGCTCGTCGCCGCCGGCGGTGAACATGCGACTGGCGGGATAGCCCGAGTCGTGGCCGGCCAGCGTCCAGCTCGCATTGCCCTGGGTGTCCAGGTCGATCACTGCAACCCGAAGGCCGCGCTCCTGGAAGTCGAATGCCAGGTGGCAGGTTGCGAACGTCTTGCCTTGGCCGCCTTTCTGAATTGCCGTGACCAGTGTTTTCATGAGTTGGGTTCCTGTTTCCTCTTTCCCTTGGCGTCGGCTTCCCAACGCTTGACGATGAACGCTTGATGCTCCGGCAGTACCGCCGTCACCCGCTCGAATCCCTCGGGGAGCACTCCCCCCGCTGCTGCCCACACGCGGCTGACCGCTTGCGACACCGCCCCCTTGGACAGCCCCAGCGAGGCCACAAACTCGGCCTGGGGCCTTCCCTCGACCAGCACGCCGCGCGCTATGTCGATGGTCTGCTGCCCGATCTCCAGGCCCTTGATCGCCGCCTGAAATTGGGCTTCGGTTAGCCGTTTCTTCATGGAGAACACCCATATAAACTCCACACCCGGTTGTTGAACAAAAGGCGGTGCCAGCCGCCGACCATGTGCAGAAGTTTAGCTAAACTTGCCACCCGCGTCAAGCCTTTTAGCGGCTAAAAATGGGCGCATGATCTCCTTCCTTGGCGTTCAACCTGGCCGCGTCAGCGGCACTCAAGAAGAACGTCATCAGCGGGCCGACCGTGCGGCTCGAACCGCTGGCAAAGCACACGTCGAACTGTCCGCCGGACGTGTGCGGATCGACGCCTTCCACCAGCCGCCACGGGTCAAGACCCCATTCCTCGGATTGCGCGCTGTACCAGTAGGCCGGCGCATCGCCGTTCAAGTCGCTGGCCGCGTAGTCGTGCACCAGGACGGCCACCCGGCCGGTGTTCGGCTCCACGAACCCCGGCGGGTACGGCATGGTCTGCTTCTTCATGGTCAAAGCCCCTTCGGCTTGTAGATCGAAACGAAGTAGGTGATCGCGGTCAGTGCCGCGAAGTACGCCAGGAAAGACCAGCCGGCAGACACGCCGGGCGTGTTCCAGTGGTAGAGCATCCGCACGAACTGGAAGAAGGTGATGATCGACAGCACCCACTTGAGCACCGGCCAGACCAGGACGGTCGCCACCCATACGAACTTGACCAGACCGGCCAGCAGGCCAGCACCTGGGGCCTTCGCGGGGGCAGCAGGCGCGGCGGCAGGCTCCACCGGCGCGGGCGCGGCGGGCTGCTCGATCTCCTTGGGGAACTTGATGATGTTGGACATAGCTTGACCCTCCACGCGCTTACGTGTTGAATGCTGGGTGCTCCCACTCGGAAGCATGGTTACGGTGTGCCAGCACCAGGCCAAGCGCCCCGGATCACTCCGGGGCGTTCCTCCACCTGGGGCCGCCCTCGATCTTGCCTCGGCTCACGCAATACTCCTTCTTGGCGTCCTCGATAGGCCCGGCCGTTGCCGACCGGGCCATGTGCCCTTACCAGCCGGCCCGGCGCTTGGCCTGCTCGACGGCTTCCATCGACCAATGGCCCTTGGCCTGGCCCTCCAGGGAGCACCCGGCGAAGTACGCCTTGCCGCGCAGTTCCTCGGCTTTGCGCACCAGCTCGGCCGCCTCGGCCATCATGGCCGCGATCTCGTCACGGCGGGCCGGGAAGTCGGTCGCTGCCGCACCCTCCAGCTCATCAATCCAGGGCATGATCTTGTTGTCGCTCATCGGACTTCCTCCGGTATCGACCTGGGCGGTATGCCCGGCCTTCAAGTGCTATATTAGGGCAAAATGCCCTAGCCTGTCAAGCAATTTAGCTAAACTTTTTTCGCTTTACCGGAATCCGAAGGCTAAACTTTAGCCGCTAAAACCTTTCCCTTGGCGTCAATCCTCTTTCCAGATCAACCCAAGCCCGGCCATTTCGCATAGCAGCGCCCAATTGGCGTAAGAAATGGCGCTATCTTCCGAAAGCCACCGGCGCACGGTTCGGCCCCCTTTCTCGCCCAGCCCTAGCGCCTGTGCGGCCCTCGCACCCGTAAAGCCGGCCAGGCGCAGCACCTCGCGGACTTCCTCCCCGGTCGGCTGCGCCCAGCGTTCGGCCGGCTTCAAGCACTCCAGCCGGATATTGGCGTCGTTCGTCATTTGTTCGTTCTCCTGGTCAAGTGATAAGCCGCAACTGGTCGAAGCCGTAGATCGACTGGATGCAGCTCGGGTCTGAATCGACCACGCGCCGGCCGGCGCGATTGGTCTTGTACGTGATCGGCCTGTCGTCGTGCGCCCACACCTGGCGGGTGTCGGGATGCACCTTCACGATGATGATGCGCTTGCCGATGTAGCGGTTGAAAACCGGGTGATGGACGCTCACGATCTCGCACCGCTGGCCGGCCTTGAACTCCACCAGGTCGGCAGGGCCTCCATCGTCATTCCTGGCGATGCTGCAGCTCTCCGCGCCGCTGCTCGGCATCGTCGCTTCCGGCGATACAGGCCCGCCCTCGGCCGGCGCGGCATCGTCGGCTTTGACGGTGCTGCAGGTCATCGTCGGTTCTGGCGATGCGGGATCTCGCTCTGTGCCTGCGCCCTTTCCCTTGGCGTTCAACCCGGCGGCCCTGGCCGCCTTGATCTTGGTCGCCGCCTCGGCCGCCCAGCGCCTGGCGATGAAGGCCCGATGCGAGGGCAACACCACATCGACCAGGACGAACCCCGGCGGCACCAGGACGGTAGCCGGCTCGCGCCGCGCCGGCGGCTCCAGGCCGGCCAGCCAGGCGGGCAGGGGAGCATCGGCCAGGCGGTCGCGGTAGCTGGCCTCGACCATCACCGGGCGCTTCTTCTCGGCCCGCTGCGCGGCCAGGATGCCGCGCGCAACCTCGTCCACCGTCATGCAGCCCCGCGCCGTGTCGAAGTGCGAGCGGTAGCCCGTTTCGGAGATAAACGGCCTGTCCAGGTCGATGACGTGGAACTGAAAGTGGGCACCCAGCGGCCCGCCGTAGCCGGCCTCGTACTCCACCAGGGCGCGCATGTCGCCATCCGCGACCAGGAACTGGCCGCGCTGGCCCCACAAGGGCACGTCGCCAGGCACCGCCGCGCAATGGCGCTCGATGACCTGGCCGGGCGCGTCGTGGTCGGCCATGCTGCCCACGTGCGTTCCGCCGTTCATCTTCCAGATGACGGCCTCGTATCGGTCGCTGGCCGCCGTGGCGGCCGCACCGTCGCCGCGCATGATCGCCGCGTCGATCTCCACCACGGCCGCCACGGCGGCGGCCAGCAGCTCGTTGCGGTCGGTGGGTAGCTCGGCCAGCAGCTCGGCCGCCGGCGCGTTCCAGTCCTGGCCCGGCTGGGCCGGCGTCTTGCGTTTCTTCGCCATCGGCCGGCCCCTCAAATGTCAACACGCCGCCACGCGATCACGTCGCGGGCTTCGTAGCCGTGGCGCTTGCAGTCGTCGCAGAATCCCGAGCTGAACCCCTTGTAGTCCGTGCCGATCCACGCGGCCGGCTTGCCGCATTCGTGGCCGTAGGTGCCCGGCTCGGCGTTGTGGCACTTGCCATCCGTCGCGTAGCTGTTCGTCGGGGCCTGGTGAGCGTTGTTCCTGGTCATGATCGCCTCCTGGAAGCCCCGGCCGAAGCCGGGGCCGCCCCTCATCAGTCAATAGCCCGGCGGATTGCGCCGCTTTCGGGGTGAGTCGTGGCGAACTCGACCAGCTTGTAATACTGCTCGATCAGGTGGTCTTGGGCCTCGCCCTTGGCCTCGTGCGTGAGTTGGTTCAGCGCGAAAAGGCTGGCGACGATGCCGGCGGCGTCGGCGGACAGGTTGCCCTCGAAGCCGTTACCATCGACCAGCACCGCCAGGCGCGAGTCGCCCATTTCCGGGGCCATGTAGTGGCCGCCGTTGGAAAGGCTGTAGTAGTGCCAGAAGCCGCCGCTGTAGTCCTTGGACAGTCGGCGCATCCAGCCGTACACCAGCGACTCGCCGCGCATGAAGTAGCGGCCGAACGTCGCCGGCAGGTAGTTCATGCGCTTGGCATCGGGGATCAGGGTAGCCGTGATGGCCTCGGGGACGGGTTGCATGCTCATCGGACTTTCTCCGGTATCGACCTGGGCGAAATGCCCGGCCTTCAAGAGCTATATTAGGGCAAAATGCCCTAATCGTCAAGCACTTTAGCTAAACTTTTTAGCCGCTAAACCTTGTCCTTTCCCTTGGCGTGCATTACAATGTAATTCACGAAACCAACCGGAGAACGATCATGGCTGCAAACCAGCTCGTGCAAACGCGCATCGACGGCGCGATCAAGGAAGAAGCGGCGGCCGTCCTGGCCGCGATGGGCCTTACCGTGTCCGACGCGGTGCGGCTGCTGCTCACGAAGGTGGCCCAGGACAAGGCGCTGCCCTTCGAGCCGCTGATTCCGAACGCCACCACCATCGAGGCGATGAAGGAAGCCCGCAAGGGCAAGCTGCCGCGCTTCGCCACCGTCAACGATCTGATGGCCGATCTGCATGCGGCAGATTGAGCGCACCGGCCAGTTCAAGCGCGACTACAAGCGCGAGGCGAAAGGGCAGCACCGGGCAACGCTCGATGCCGACCTGGTGCCCGTCCTGGTCGCCCTCGCCGGCGACCAGCCGCTGGAACCTCGGCACCGCGACCACGCGCTGACCGGGGACTGGAAGGATCACCGGGATTGCCACGTCAAGCCCGACCTGGTGCTGATCTACCAGAAGCCCGACGCCGACACGTTGCGCCTGGTGCGCCTCGGCTCTCACTCCGAACTCGGCTTGTGATCGGCGCGGGCCTGGCCCCGCGTCTCACGTTTCTTTGACACTTGAGGGGCGTTCCCGCTCCACCGGCCAGCCCGACCGACCCCCTTCCTTGGCGTAAAACCTGCGGCGGTGGAGTTGCCGCGGTGCTTGAGGGTCACGCAGGCAGTCGAACTGGCGCGGCCTAGTTGGGGAGTGTGAGGGGGCTTTGCCCCCTCGCAAGCTCTCGAACTTACTGCCTTTCGCCAGGCGCTTGCGCCTGGCTCTCCTAAGCCGCAGCGCCGAAGGCGCTCCATTCGTGGGGTGAGGCCGCTTGCGGCCGAGGGGCGCAGCCCCTGGGGGGATGGGAGGCCGCTTGCGGCCGGGTGGGATCGAGAAGGGGGGGCACCCCCCTTCGGCGGCCGGTCATGCTGCGCGCCCGCTTGGGCCGTATTGCCGTTTTTTTCGCCAGCCTCTGGTTATTCCTATCGGTTTATATAAAAAGGTTATAAAAGCGGTTAAAACTCCGGTTAGCATCACCGAAAAACGCGCGTAAACCGTTGTCACGCCAAGGAAAAGGGCGAAGGGGCCGCCCCTCAAGTGTCAATGGATAAGCCCCCCATGTGTCAATAGGCTGCCCCTCAAGTGTCAAGAAAAGCGCCCCTCAAGTGTCAATAGGGCCGCCCCTCAAGTGTCAATACCGGGGCAGGGTTCCTAACAGGCTTATCCACAACTTCGGTGGATAAGTCGCGCCGGATCAAGCACTTGGGCCGCCTCGGCGGCCACCTGGACGGCTCGGCCAGGTCGAAATCGACCGCCGCCCCCCAAGTGTCAGCATCGCGCCGGCCGTGCTGCCCCTCAAGTGTCAACGTCAGGGCTGCGCCGGCCGGAGCCGGCCGACTTGTCTCGGAACTGTCCACAACGGCCGCGCCGGTGGGGCAGGGCAGGGAAGGCCCCGGAAACGGGGTCTCCTCGTTTTCAGTGCAATAAGTGACGGTACGAAAAGCTAGCACTGGCGCGGAGGTGGTGTTGGTAGATCGTTGATTTCATTGACTTTCCTGTTCACTTTCAAATCTGCGATTCGTGGCGTCAAACCGTGGTCGGTTTCATCCATTG
This sequence comes from Hydrogenophaga sp. L76, assembly GCF_057654755.1. Classification (NCBI taxonomy): domain Bacteria; kingdom Pseudomonadati; phylum Pseudomonadota; class Betaproteobacteria; order Burkholderiales; family Comamonadaceae; genus Hydrogenophaga; species Hydrogenophaga sp. L76. Next base: position 2,940 of record NZ_JBYFBG010000002.1, on the reverse strand, counting down.
GTGCCAGTTATCGATGCATTTGGCCGCGAAGGCAGGATTTGGTCAGCATAGCGGTCAACCGGGAAGCGAAACACACCCCGCAAGTTGATGCTCTCCAGCCTGGTGGGCGCAATCTTCCCGATCAGTTCCGGTGGAATGACCTGGCGGCGGTTCGACCAGCGATCCAGGACCGCCTGCATCTGTGAGGTATTCCACGCCATCACGATGTTGGCCATCAGGCTCAACGCATCGGCCACAGCCTGCATTTCATCGACACGTTTGGCCTGCGCCGGGCTGATCCGGCCGGTATAAATGGCGCGCTTGAGGGCGTTAACAGCCTCGCCCCGATTGAGCACCCGGCGCAACTCGTTCCTGAAAGCGTCCTTGACAAAGTAGTCAGCCAAAAACGCCGTACGCAGCAACCGCCCCAATTGCACGCCAGCCTCATAGATTGGATCGCCCTGGGCGGCAGAACCGAACCGCGCAAGAGCTGCCACCGCACTGGCATGTCCGCTCATGACCGAGGCTGCCAGGTGCACCAGACTATCCCAATGCTTTTCGATCAAAGCGACGTCGACATTGGCTTCGCACACCGCAGCGATTTCTGCGGGCACTTTGGTGCCGCGTGGCACAAAGAGGTGGCGCTGTTTGAGTTCCTTCAACCGCGGGCAAAGATCAAAACCAAGCAAACGGGCATGTGACATGGCAAAGTCGGTGTAGCCATGGGTATCCACAGCAAGCTGGCTGGTCTCCAGCTTTTCTTGGCGGATGACACCTTCAATGGCCACGCCCGCCTGGCGCTCATTGAGCACAAAGGGCTGCGCATGGAAGATGCCCCACCGGTCTTTTACATGGGAGTAGATTCCAATGGAAGGTGTGTTGCGCCGAGGATCAAGCCGGGCTTGCCACACCCGTTTGGTGGTCTCCATGGTCATCATGTCAGAAGATGCCAAATCGGACCGCCCCCAGGTGGCGGCAATCGGGTGTCGCTGCATGAATTCCAGCACAGCCTGGCAGGCCTGGCTCAGACGCCGTTCGTCCCGCGCCCAGCGCATGGCCTGGCGAATGCTGGTGGCAGACAATTGCGGAATCATGCGCGCGCATTCGACCGCAGTCAGACTGGTGCCGTGGGCCATGATGCCGGCATAGACCATCAGCAGCTCGTCGGTAGAGCGCGGCTCACGTCCGAGCATGATCCAGCTAAAGCGCACCTGGGCGTCAACGGCCAGAATCACTTCCGGCAATTGAACCTCACCGATGCGGTGATCCAAAGCCGCGCGCAGCTTGGTCACTTCTGGGTCTTCGTCCTCTGCGGGCAATGGCGACAAATGGAGTTCATCATCCACGCGCAGTACGCCACTGCGGGCTGCAGCGGCCACCGCATCGACACCGGCAGTTACTCTGGCCAGCAAAGGCTTCAAGAAAGTGGCAGCCTTGCTGGGTAACGATAGACGGGCATAGTGTTTCTTGGACTCTGCCTGCCAACGCTCGTCCGTGAAGAACAAGCGCGCACGACCCCGAAAGCTCAGGCTGTGCTCAATCCAGACCGAGCCATTGCGCACCGCGCGGCGCAGGGCAAACAGGGTGGCCACCTCCAACGCCTGAAACGCCCGTTCCCGGTCTGGGCTGGAGATCGAAACCTGCCAGATCATTCCCAGACTTGGTGCCACCACTTCAACTGGCAGCTTTCTGGATCCTTTGAGATATAAAGCTTGCAGCTTGGCAAGGTACTCGATGGCAGGATGCTCGCCGGTGGCCTGCCAGGGCAGCTTTGCAATGGCGACGAGCAACGACCGCACGGGGCGAATTCCATCAATCAATCCCTCGCGGACCAGGGAGGCCCTGCTCGGTGGTTTGCGTTTCTGGGTTTCGGTGATCAAGGCTTCAAGACGGGCACGCAACTCAGCATCTGGCACCGCACCTTGCGCGCTCAAGGCAACAAGTTCGCCGAGCAGCGTTTTGTACATTGCGGCCCAATTGACGGTAGCGGGGACATCGGCGGCAGCCTGACGCCACAGATCGGCGATCCGGCGCTGCACCATAAGGATCAACTGGTCTGTGGTGGTGAACAGGCAATACCGAAGAAAGCATGCGACCTCCACGGTGCGCGCTGGCTCTTTGATCTTGGCTCCGGCTGAGGGCGGCCTGGAGACAAGTCGGCGCGCGTAGCGGCGCAAGATGAGATCGGGGATGTCTGCCAGGTGCTTATGAACGTCCAGCGTGTAAAGCAGGTCGATGCGCTCCAGTACCTCGCTGATTTGGCGGGTTGAGTGTTTCGCCGGTGCAGCCCATAGCCAACTCTGCTGGGTTTGTCCATCTGGGCGCAGCTCTGAAACTGAGGCTCGCCAGCGATCAAGTGTTGCTGGATCAACGCTGGCGGCGATGGCGGTGCCTGTTTCAACTTCAAGCTGGGCAAGTGCCGCCGCAATCAGTGTCCGAATTGCCCGCTCGTGCACGATCACCAGCTTGTTCTTGTACAGCCATTGACGCGCCCGCACGAGTACTGGAATTACCCGAAAGGCACCGAGCAAACGCCCACTCATGCGCAGGAAACCAATATGGAGCGCCAGACCAAGCTTGTGGGAATCACCTCGGCGTGCATTGATTGCGTCGCGCTCGGCACCATCGAAGGTGAAAAATGCCTTCATCTCGAAGTCGCTGATATCGCGGGGGAGCCCACGCATCCCCAAAAACGTTGTGTGCCAACCCTGCATCGTGAACCTCAAAAGTGGGAGGCCACCATACCCGTTTACAAAGCGAACAGGAAAGTCAATGAAATCAACGGTCTACCCAGACCACCCCCGCGCCAGTGCTAGCTTTGCGTACCGTCACTTATTGCACTGAAAACGAGGAGACCCCGATCCTGAAGATTGCTTGCGCCTTGAACTTGGAGGAGTCGACGAGGACATTGACGGACTGGGCCGCGTCCACGAAGGCTCGATTCATCGCTGACTCCTCGGG
>NZ_CM172807.1:2587500-4620243 GCF_057654755.1 Hydrogenophaga sp. L76 | reverse complement strand
GGTCGAAGCGACGAGGCGCTTTGCGTTTGATGAAGGTACTTCCTTCGCTTGGCTGCCCACCGTGACCTCGGTGTCACGGCAGGCCCTGTTCTCTGGCCGTAAGCCGCGCGAATTTGAAGAATCGATCGGCCATACCAACAAAGAAGAGTACCTGTGGAAGGCCTATTGGCAGGAGCAAGGCGTCAAGCCGGGCGAGATCTACTACCAGCGCTCGTTGCGGCAAATTGAGCAGCTGGATGCCTTGCAAGCAGCGCTGGACGATCGTCGGCCCAAGGTGGTCGGGTTGGTGGTCGACGAAGTGGATGACCGACTGCACAAGGAACGCTCCAAACAAGATGTGGCCTTGTGGATCGCGAACTGGTTGAAAACAGGCTTCGTTGATCGCTTGTTTGCGCTGCTGCTCGACAGAGGCTTTCACATCTATCTGACAGCGGATCACGGCAACGTTGAAGCCGTTGGCGTGGGACGTCCATCCGAAGGGGATGTTCCAGAAGCCCGTGGCGAACGGGTGCGCGTGTATCGCAGTGAATCGTTGTTGGCGAAATCCGCAGCGGCAAATGCCAACTCGGTTCAGTTGGACATCGCTGGACTACCTGCGGGCTATATGCCCCTATTCGCAGGTGGCCGAACGGCTTTTGTTCCCGATGGTGAGCAGGTGGTCGTCCACGGTGGCATCTCGGTTGAAGAACTGATCGTGCCGTTTGTGAAAGTTAAATATGTGATTGGAAACGAATGAATACATCAGCCCCTCAGATTGGGTTCGATCGGTTCATTCAGCTTGATTGGGCGGCTGCGGCACTGCGAGTTCGTGCGGGTACAGCTGGGCTAGATGATCTGAATGCACTGCTCGACGCAGCCGAGCTTGGCGTGGAAGCCAAGAAGAAAACACGAACCGTCTTGAACCGTCTGTGGCTGGAGCCACGCGCCGAGCTGGTGGATTTCGTCGACCGGGCTGCGGCTCTCTACAAAAGCCAGCCCGACACACCAATTCCGGCACTGTGTTGGGGCGTGGCCGTGGCCTGCTATCCGTTTTTCGGGAAAGTGGCCGAGTTGGTGGGTCGCTTGTCGGCCATCCAAGACGACTGCGCAGCTGCCGAAGTGCATCGCCGTATGAGCGAGATCTACGGCGAACGCGAAGGCACGCGACGCATGACCAATATGGTCATCCAGACACAAGCAAGCTGGGGCACGGTAGAGCGTGTCGAGAAAGGCAAGCGCGTCATCCGTCTTGCACCCACTTCCATCCTGAGCGACGAACTCACCGTTTGGCTGATCGAGGCGGCCATGCGCTACGTCGGCAAGCCCGTGTCGGTCAACAGCCTGCAATCATTGCCGGTCCTCTTCCCGTTCAGCTTGACGAGACCACTGGCCTACTTGGTGTCGAATTGCCCACACCTTGACATCCGGTCAGAGGGGCCGAATAACCAGTTCGTCGCTTTGCGCAGCGCGATATGAGCAGGGGACTTGGTCGATGACAGATGCAAATCCGAATCCTGGCGATGAACCAAAGAAGAATTCGCTGAAGTTGCTGCTTCGCTCGAAGCCTTTCGCCGAGGTAGATACGTCGGTTGGCCGCGTCTACCTGTATCCGCTGCGGGTACGGGATATGACAGATTTCGGAAATTTGGAGTCTGGGAATGCTGTCACTCAGATCAGGACCTTTCTCTCCAGTATTGCCAGTCTGAACGTGGAATCCGATGAGGCTCCGGAACGTATGCCTCTCGACCCTCAGATCGCGAAGACGCTTTCGGAAGATGAAGTCGAGCAGTTAGCCGAAGCCTACGTGCAATCTTCTGGGTGGCAGACGGTCAGGGAAGAAGGCCAGGATGACAAACCGCCGTCGAGGGAGGACGGTGAAGCAGGTTCGGCATACATGATTCGGCTGATTCAGCATGAAGTTGAACAGCAGTTACAGGCATCGAAGCGGCTTCGAGAGAAGTTGCTCGGCTCCAGTAGCAGCTTATTTGATCAGGTGCGTAAAAGCACATCTGCATTGGGCTCAACTTTGAGCGCGTTTGAAAGACTCACCAAGCCATCGCGTGAATCAGTGCTGGAAATTCATCCCATCCAGACTGATCACCTAAGTAGGGTGAACAATTTGATGGCTGAGCAAGCACGCGAGCGAGCGAAAGAGCGTGCTGAAGAAATGGAATTGACGCGGCTCAATGGTCAAATGACCGCGGAATCCGCCAAAGCCCTCAAAGACTTGGTAGACGCAGCGACGACCATGATGGAGCAGATGGAGGCGCGCGACCAAAAAACTGATCGGTCTACGCGCACGCAAATCAAAATTGCGCTGTGGTCTGTCGCGTCTTCGGCAGTCTTGGCGCTAGTCGCAGCAATACTTGCGGGCTTCTCATACTCCCAAGACCGTGACAACAACACCGCCGGTGATCAGTGGCAGGCGAAAGTGTTGACCGCCATCGAGCAGGGAAATCAGCAGCGTTCCGCTCTTGAACGAGAAAATCAGGCGCTTTTGGAGCAGGTGAAGTCGCAGGGTACCCGCCTCGAGGGTTTGGAGGCGAGTCAGAGCACCACCGCTAAAGCTGCGGCGTCAAAGCAAAAGCCTAATTAAAACGTTAGGGCTACGCTGAACAAGCCCTCGAAATTTCCCGCGCGAACGCGGAAGACGCCATTTTTTGGATTTTGTGGCCTCTTGCGCCGCCCATTTGGGCCGTTCGCAGGGCCTTGAGGCCCGATTTCCACCCTTACGGGCGCACCTGTCCCTGCAGTCGCCCTCGGGCAAGGAAAATGTTGGCCAGCGCCAAGGCCGTGAATGCGCGTGTGGCGTTCTTCTGCAGCCCGCGGTAGCGCACCTTGGTGAATCCCCACAGGCGCTTGACCACCCCGAACACATGCTCTACCCGAGCGCGGATGCGTGACTTGTTGCGGTTCTTGGCCCGCTGAACTTCGTCCACCTCGCCTGCACGGCGGGTGCGCTGGTTGGTGAAGTCTTTGGCTTGGGGCGCCTTGCCCCGGATCAGAGCCTTCTGGCTGGCGTAGGCCGAGTCGCCGTACACGCGCTGCTCGTTGCCATGCAGCAGATCGGGCAGCGGGTGTTTGTCATGCACGTTGGCCGCCGTCACCACGGCGCTGTGCGCCAGCCCGCTTTGGCTGTCCACGCCAATGTGCAGCTTCATGCCGAAATACCACTGCTGGCCTTTGCGGGTCTGGTGCATATCGGGATCGCGCGCCTTGTCGGCGTTCTTGGTAGAACTGGGCGCGGCGATGATGGTGGCATCCACGATGGTGCCGGTGTTGACCTTGAAGCCGCGCTCCTGCAATTGCTGGCCTACCTTGGCAAACAGGGCTTCACCCAGTTTTTGCTCATTGAGCAGTTTGCGAAACTTCAGCAGCGTGGTGGCGTCGGGCACGCGTTCGCGGCCCAGGTCAATCCCCACAAAGCGGCGCAGACTGGCACTGTCATACAGAGCCTCCTCGCACGCCAGATCGGCCAGGTTGAACCAGTGCTGAAGAAAATGGATGCGCAGCATGCGCTCAAGGCCAATGGGCGGGCGGCCGTTGCCTGCTTTGGGGTAGTGCGGCTCTATCACCTGGCACAGAGCGGCCCATGGCACTATTGTCTCCATGGTCCGCAAGAACTCTTCGCGTCGGGTGGGTTTGCGCGAATGCTCGAATCCGTTGTCTTGATCTGCGGCCATTGCCAAGGTCTGCTGCTTCATCTGCAGATAACGTTTGACCCCTCTCAATGGTGGACCTTAATCAGCGTTGCCTTAGGGCTACGCTGAACAAGCCCTCGAAATTTCCCGCGCGAACGCGGAAGACGCCATTTTTTGGATTTTGTGGCCTCTTGCGCCGCCCATTTGGGCCGTTCGCAGGGCCTTGAGGCCCGATTTCCACCCTTACGGGCGCACCTGTCCCTGCAGTCGCCCTCGGGCAAGGAAAATGTTGGCCAGCGCCAAGGCCGTGAATGCGCGTGTGGCGTTCTTCTGCAGCCCGCGGTAGCGCACCTTGGTGAATCCCCACAGGCGCTTGACCACCCCGAACACATGCTCTACCCGAGCGCGGATGCGTGACTTGTTGCGGTTCTTGGCCCGCTGAACTTCGTCCACCTCGCCTGCACGGCGGGTGCGCTGGTTGGTGAAGTCTTTGGCTTGGGGCGCCTTGCCCCGGATCAGAGCCTTCTGGCTGGCGTAGGCCGAGTCGCCGTACACGCGCTGCTCGTTGCCATGCAGCAGATCGGGCAGCGGGTGTTTGTCATGCACGTTGGCCGCCGTCACCACGGCGCTGTGCGCCAGCCCGCTTTGGCTGTCCACGCCAATGTGCAGCTTCATGCCGAAATACCACTGCTGGCCTTTGCGGGTCTGGTGCATATCGGGATCGCGCGCCTTGTCGGCGTTCTTGGTAGAACTGGGCGCGGCGATGATGGTGGCATCCACGATGGTGCCGGTGTTGACCTTGAAGCCGCGCTCCTGCAATTGCTGGCCTACCTTGGCAAACAGGGCTTCACCCAGTTTTTGCTCATTGAGCAGTTTGCGAAACTTCAGCAGCGTGGTGGCGTCGGGCACGCGTTCGCGGCCCAGGTCAATCCCCACAAAGCGGCGCAGACTGGCACTGTCATACAGAGCCTCCTCGCACGCCAGATCGGCCAGGTTGAACCAGTGCTGAAGAAAATGGATGCGCAGCATGCGCTCAAGGCCAATGGGCGGGCGGCCGTTGCCTGCTTTGGGGTAGTGCGGCTCTATCACCTGGCACAGAGCGGCCCATGGCACTATTGTCTCCATGGTCCGCAAGAACTCTTCGCGTCGGGTGGGTTTGCGCGAATGCTCGAATCCGTTGTCTTGATCTGCGGCCATTGCCAAGGTCTGCTGCTTCATCTGCAGATAACGTTTGACCCCTCTCAATGGTGGACCTTAATCAGCGTTGCCTTAGCGCGACAAACAAGAATGACAAGGATCGGAATATGGCACGTATCGAAAATCACAAATACAGCATCGAGGAAGCCTTTAGGGAGTGCTTCTACATCGTCCCGGACTACCAGCGCGAGTACGTCTGGACGGACAAGGAAGTGCATCAGCTGCTGGAGGACATCGGTGAGCAAATCGATGCGGGCACGACGCGGGAATATTTCATCGGTACCGTATTGGTATCGCCGACCGACCAGAAAAACCACTATGAGGTCATCGACGGCCAACAACGGCTGACCACGTTCTTCCTTCTGCTGTGCGCGCTCAAACATCTGTTCCAGGGTGAGCCGCAACGGCAGATGATTTCGGGTCTGATCTCGACCAGCTATGTGGACAGTGACGGTGAGGTACGCACCAACCTGAAGCTGGAGCCCCGTTACGAGAGCGCGGGTGAAGTGATGGCCAAGCTGGTGGAATTGGATGCCGATCCACAGACGGTGCGCGCAGGCATTCAGGCTTCAGGCATCGCCAGCTTCGGCTCCCTGGAAAATCTGGTCAACGCCTACAGCACGCTGTACCGCTACCTGAAAGATAACTACGACGATGCCCCCAAACTGAAGAAGTATTGGGGCTATCTGGCCAACAACGTGGTATTCATCCAGATATCCACCGACGTGAGCAGCGCGCTGAAGATCTTTGAGACCATCAACGAGCGCGGCGTCGGCCTGAACCCGATGGACTTGCTCAAGAACCTGTTGTTCACGCAGGTCAAGCAAGCGCAGTTTACCCAGCTCAAAGACGAGTGGAAAAAGATCACCAAGCCGCTGGAGAAGCAAAAGGAAAAACCGCTGCGCTTTCTGCGCTACTTCCTGATGGCCAACTACACCATCAAGAACGAGCGTGGCGATGCGGTGGTGCGCGAGGATGAAATCTACGACTGGTTCATCGCCAAGGACAACGCGGCGCTATGCGACTACGCAGGCAAGCCCTTCGAGTTCGTACGCAAGGTGATCCGCAACGTCGAGCACTATTTGGCCTTCGCCAACGGACTGGGCAACGATGGCAAACCCAGCCTGGCTATGGACAGCCTCAAGCGGCTGGCAGGCGGTGCCTTCAGCTTGCACTATGTCCTGCTGCTGGCGGCAGCGAATTTCCCGAAGCAGCTGTTCGACCATTTCGTGGCGCAGTTGGAGAGCTTCCTCTTCTACTACATCTTCACCAAAACGCCGACCAAGGATCTGGAGCGCAGCTTCTCACAATGGGCGGACGAGCTGCGCACGATTGCGGAGACGACTGATCCGGTCAAGCAGAAGGTTCAGCTCAACATATTCGTCGCCGATCGTTTCGAGAAGAATATGGCGGGCAAGTCACAGGAACTGGCCGATGCCCTCAAGCGCTTCACCCTGTACTCGATGCAGCAATACAGGACGCGTTACCTGCTGGCGCGGCTGACGCAGCACGTCGAGATGGCGTTCAGCGGGCTGAAGGTGCCGGGCAGCCTGGAGCCATTCACCAATCTGGAAATCGAGCACATCCTGCCCAACAAGCCAGAGGACGATCTGCGCGGCAAGTGGGCGACCGAAAACCCGGGGATGGTCTACGATGACTACAAAAACAGGCTGGGCAACCTGACCTTGCTGGAGAAGCCCATCAATATCGTCGCGGGTAATGATTTCTACACCGCCAAACAGTCAGAGTACAGCAAGAGCGGCAACTACCTGACACGCAGTCTTGTCGCGCTGACCGACGTTGGGCAGAACACGTCCATTTCGCGGATCAACGCCAAGCTGGAGGCATTCCCCGGATGGAATGCCGCAACCATCGAAAAGCGGCACGCAATGCTCATCGCTTTGGCGCAGGACGTCTGGAAGACGACGCCTATCGATGTTTGATGCGAAAGGTGAGCCACTGTGACCAAGGATCGCTCATTTATTGATCAGGTTGCTGCCAACACCGCGCAAGAACCGGCCGTGGTCAGTCGGGTCATCGAAGAGTTCTGCCTTGCTCTGCGACGGGAGCTCGAGGAGTACAAAGGAATCAACGGCGACTACGTCGGCGAGCAACTCCATTGGGATATCGGCAATCGAGCGTTTTTTCACCTGCTCGGCTTTCTTGATCAGTTCTCCGAAAAGTATCAATGGGAGCCGGGCTCGGCCCGTGAGTACGTCTCCCGCCTATTCACCGAGGATGAGTGGAAACCCTTCAGTCAGGAATATTGCCGCGCCAAGGCGTCCGACAACCCACCGTCTGCAGCACCCGCAAGCAGCACGCTCGAAGAATTCTGCTCAGCGGCATACGCTTGTGCAATGAGTCTGGTGAGCAACGCCGACTACGTCCAGAAGGAGCTTCCGACCGTCGAGTTGCCCACAGATATTCGCGCTTCGATCGAGTCTCTCTGTGCGGACTGGATCGGAACTAAACACGATGTCATCCACGAACTCGACGAATTGCAGGAGAGCTCAAACATCGAAGATCGGATTCGCCGCATCATGAGCTGGCTCGGCGAGGATATGGTCAAGCTCCAAGAGCAAGTCCGCAGGTTGGAGGCGCTGGCCACAGCGGAAGATCGTTACAGGCTGGCTTATCTATTGGTCGGCGAATCCGGTGGAAACATTCTGCGAAGTTTCGTTGCCGCTGGCGAGTCTGCGGATCGAGTACTTGAAGGACGCTGATCAGAGATCAGGTGTTGCGAAGTAGCCAAGCAGCCTCAGCCGCTCGCCGTGTAACCAGCCCCGGCAGCACTTTACCTCCACCATAGACCCATCGCTGAACCTCCGTGGCGGAAGCGGCCCAGTCCCTTTGATTAATCCGTCGCCGCAGCGTCGACGTCTGCAGCCGCCCAGCCCCGAGGTTGAATGTGAAGTCGACGATGGCTGCGAGCCGCCCTTCGTGCTCGGTGGCCAGCACAGGGCAGTAACGCAACGTTGCTGCGAGCGCTGTCTGCAGGTCACGCGCCAAATAGACTTCTGCTTCGGACTCGGTGATCGGCGGGTGCGTCGACTCGCACAGATGGCCGTAGCCAATCGTCCAGTAGCCCGCTGGGCAGATGTACGGATGCGCGCGGCCCGGATCGATCCTCGGCACCCGGTGGAACCCCTCAAAGCGCTTGGCCAGCTCGATGGCCGCTTTCGGCACCCCGGTCACGAGCGCACCCGGTCGAACACGCGCCCGAGGAACCAGAAGTTCAGAACCCCGGCCCACAGCGCCTGATCGGCTTCCGTCCATGCGTGCAGGATGGCCGTGCCCCAGCCAGCGCCAGCGGTGACGGCGGCCGCGAAAGCAGCCGTCTTGGCCGCACAGTACAGCGCCATGAACCAGTAGGTGATTACCGGTCGCACGCTGATAGACAACGCATCGGCCCAGCGCACACCGGTCTTCTCACCTTGGGTGCGGACGGCCTCACGCAGCGCATCGACGGCACCGACGTTCCAGGCGGCTTCGGCGCTCGCACCGATCTCGGCCATCCGCTGCGCGCCGCGAATTTTCTCGAACTCCAGCGCCTTGTCCTGCATGGCCAGCTCGTGGCCGCGTTCGCCCTTGCGGTCCAGCCACTTGAGGATTTCGGGCGCAAGACGGAAGGCCCCGCCCAGGAGGCCACCGAGGAGGGTTTCGATCATTGGGGGCCTCCCATCAGCTTGAGCTTGATGGCGGCACCGACCAGCAACGCGGCCAGGATGCCTGTGGTGGCCACCTTGATGGTCGTCTGCCAAGCCGTGCGGCGGGCGTCGCGCCAAGCTTCCAGCAGATCGCGCAGCTCCCGGATGTCGCGGGCAGCGTGGCCGTTCTCCAGACCAAGATGGGCGAGGCAGCGTTCAGCACCACGTTCGGCGGCACGGTCGAGCAGATCGTCGAAATCCTCCTTGCGCAGCAGGAGCATGTTCTCGACGAGCGCCGGTTGTTGTTCAGGTTCGGTCATTTGCTTTCTCCAGAAATACGAAACCCGCCCGATGCGTGAGCATCAGGGCGGGTCTCAGGGTTGAATCAGTTGGGTTTCAGATCTCGATGATTTCCAGCGTCAGGCTGGGCGCAATGCCTTCGATGGCGTCGTCGCGCACGAACACCTTCTGGCCAAGGGCCGCAGAGCCCCTCGCCTTGATTCGGCCGCCACCGGGCAATGCGACCGTGACCACGCCAGAGCCGACGTCGGTCACGGTGCCCGCCTGCAGCGGCGGGTCGGGGATCAGTTGGCGAAACTGCTCGTAGAGGTTACGCATAGGCCTGCACTCCCAGCGTCTGCCAGACCTCGGGCAACCCGGCTTCCACTTGGGTCGCGCGGACAATGCCCAATCGCGTGACGCTGCCGTCCTGGTACTCCACGAACGCACCGGGCTCGATGATCCCGGTCTCGGCGAGCACCGGCAGGCGCAGGCTGACCTCGAGCTGGTGACCCGTGTCGGCGAGCACGGCTACGCCACGCTGCCGCGCGGCGGCCGCCTCGGTGATCAGCGGGTCGACGACCATCGGTGCCAGCACTTCTCCGGCAGTCCCGGCCCGGGTCACCTGCCCGAGCACGCCTACGTCCTGCCCGGAAACGAACACGCGGTTATACGCAGGCTTTTCCAACCAGCGCAGCGACTCGCGGGCGACAGCATCGACGGGCAACACGAAGTCGGGCGTGACCGTGCTCCATTCCCAAGGCGCGACCGGGTAGCGGTGACGCACGCGGATGCTCTGGGCCGAGGGATGCGGAATCAAGTAGCCACCTGCAGCACCGGCAATGGCGGTCAGTGCGTCGATCCACGCCCCCTGCTGCGCGAACGCACCGGCGGGGACGTTCCAGTCCGTCAGGCCCCAATCGACCGCCCAGCCCAGCGGGATGCCATTGACCGTGAGCACATCGTCCATCAACTGCCGAGCAGTGCGGCCTTCGGTATTCGAGAACGTCATCACCGGCGCGTAGGGCGCGGCCAGAACGGCGTTGCGCCCCCGTCCGGAGATGCGGATACTGGCGTCACCAAAGATGCGCTCGCGGCTGATGCTCTCGGCCAGCACGCGAAACGGGGTGCCGTTGACGCTGGCCACGAGTTCGACGGGCCCGGAAGCGCTGCCCGCGACCAGCGCCTCGGCTTTCGCAGGCAGCACCGCATCGAAGCCCCACGCCCAGGACGATGCATCGAGCGACAGCGAAAGGTTGAACACCGGCACCGGCGCGCCATCGGACACGCGGTACAGGGTCACGTTGTTGATCACGAAATAGACCCTCCGAACAGGAACGACCACCGGCTCCCCATCGGGAGGCGGTGGGTTGATGTGGTTTTCACAGACGAACAGCAAGTGGCTGTCCGCTGGGGCCAAAGCGGCGAACAGCAGATGCGCGCTCGGCGTGTAGCAAGGTATCGGCGCTGGCGGTTGTGGAACCACCCAGACGCTGATCCCCAGCGTTGGCGGCACGGCGTCCTGATACCGGACACTCCAGCCCTTGAGTGACGGGCTGGCAATCTGAAAATCACTCCCCTGGCGCTCGGTGAGCAGACGCGCGATTTGCCAAAAGCTCACCCGCCTCGCGCGTTTGGTGCGGTCGCCGTCCTGATGCCGAAATCGCGTGGTGTCCCGCAACGGGCCTGCGTTCTGGAACAGACCTTGTCGGGTCGCCGCAAAACGCGTGGCGTCCTGGTGCGCAAACCACGTCGAATCCTGCAGCCGGGTCGCATCCTGGTGGCGAGCGCCTCGTTGCTCGGGCGCTGCCGCCAGCACCGGCGGCAACCTGTGCTCGATGCCTTGAGGAACACCCAAGGTGCGTCGCCAGAACGTGTCCCAGCCTGCGGGTGTAGCGGCAGCGTCCTGCTGGCCCTGTGTCGAACCATCTTCCGTCTGCGCTGCCACCTGCCAAGCGTGTGCGGTCTGGCCGACTGTCGGTCGCTGCGTGCGCGAGTAGTACCTGACCTCGCCGGAGAACACGACACCAGGAAAACTTGCACCGGTCACGTCCAAGGGGACGCTCGGGCGCAGCAACAGCGTGGTCACCGTCAATGCAGGTAGCTCGGCCAGCAGTGCGGCCCGCGCTGGCGGGATGAACTTGATCGCCACGACCGGCAACGGCAGGCTGGCCAGCACCACGACGTCGTCGCGCGGCGCGATGTAGTTGGCCCCGAACACCAAGTTGGCGTCGGTGGCAGCCGGTTGGTCAAACAGCAGATCGACCAGCGGAGGCCCGACCGCCACGCTGGCGGTGGGCGCAGGCAACGCGGCGACCAGGGTCACCTCGTTGAGAACGGCAGGCACGGACTACCCCAGGATCGCAGACACCATCCGGGCATCGCCGCCCAGATAGAGGTTGGTGCTGGCCAGCTTCACGTCACCGCTGCCGTCGGTACCGCTGCAGTCCAGATCCAGGGCCGTGACTTCGTTGCCGTTGACCAGCCGCGCCCAGGTGGCGATGCCGGTCGCCGTGATCAGCCCGTCTTCTTGCTGCGTCAGCGTCAAGAGTCCACCTGCAATCGTGCCTGCGGGTTTGGTCAGCCTGATCTCGACCAGCATCGCGCTGGTCGGCGTCGTGGCCGGGTTGGCGGGTCGTGTCCCGCCGTAGATGCGCAGACGCGCCGGATTGCTACCGGCATCCAGGAATGCCAGGGTGCCCGCCAGTCGCGCCTCGTTGTGTTCGACAGTGATGGCAACGGTCACGGCATCATCTCCGGATGAAGGTTGTCCGCGATCACGGCGCGGTACATCTGCTTGTGGTCGTAGCTGACCACGGTGTATCTCTGGGCCGGGTCGATAAGCTCGAACCGGTACGCGCCCGTGGTGTCGCTCCAGGTCTCGGCCACCAGGACGCGGGTGTTCTCGCTGACCAGTTGCACCCGCCGCACCAGGGGCTGGTCGGGCTGGCCCTTCTCCTTGACGGTTCCGGCGATGAAGCCGTGGCCGCTGAAGTGGATGTTCTTGCGGCCATTCGGAATCGCGTGAAAGTGCCAGTCGTAGCCACCACCCCGGTTCCACAGCTCAGAGTTGGGGCTGTTCAAGCGCATCAGGTCGCAGTCGGCGTTGACGGCGATGTTGGCGGCCGGATCCGGTAGCACCGAAGTCGACCCACCAGCCAGTGGCAACAGGTCGTCGGCAGCGTTCACACCGACGGTCGTTGGAAATGCGGGCAGACCAGAAGGCGTGTCACCCGCAATGGCATGGACGCGCGCCGTGGCCCCATACAGGAACACGCCCGGGATCAGCTTGCCTCGGTACGCCGCATCTCCAACCTGAAACATCAGCACGCCACCGGCCTTGAACTGAATCAGCCGAGCCCACGGCACACCATTGGCGTCGAAGGCTCCGACGATGACCTCACAGCGCAGGGGCATCCGCTGGCCGACGTTGAAGGTCGGGGCCACGTCTATAACGCCCGCGACCGGCTTCGCTCCATCGTTGACACCGCCCGTCACTGCCGCGCCGTCGCCAAAGCCGCTGTTCCAGCGTGTCACGCTCCAGGCACCGTCAATATGTGCGAACCGGTAACCCTCGGAACCGTTGCCGGTGGTCATCCACAGGCCGATGTGCTTGCGGGCGCTCGGGTCGGTCAGAAACTCAACATCCGCCTCGAACCAGAAGTCACCGTGGGCGGTTTCGTTGAAGCGCAGGATGGATTGGCTATTGGGGGCCGAGATATCGATGGACTGCTGCACGTTGTTGTGTGTCGCGGCCATTCCGCCGAGGACTGCGGTGTAGCCGGTCGCAGGAGCCGTGGCGAAAGACTCGCTCAGCGGGTAGCTCATGGCTTACCTCCACGGGCCAGTGATGTCGAACGCGATCTGTGCGCCTTCGGTTTCCGAGCTGTACTGCGTCCTGACCAGCAAGAAGCGCTTACCCGCCTGACCCACCACGTTGTCCACGATGGTCTGATCGCTATAGGGCCGGTCCTGGGGCATCCACAGCATCCCGGGCAGGATGCCGCGCATATGGCCGTCCTCCTGCCGCACGTAGGTGGGCAACAGCCACAAACTGTAGTCGGCTCCATTCGGGAACGGCATCGGGCCCCGACCGCAGATCTGCTGGCCGTTGTTGGTGTTCAGCGACGTGAGTCCGAACCGGACGGGATTGCCGAGTTGGGTGTGATTGCGCAGCAGCACCTTGCCGGTGAAGTCCAGGGACGAAACCAGCCCGTAGCCGTTGTACTGCCCCGGGTAACTCGAATAGCCGCTGCTGCTGTTGCTCCAGTAGAGGTCGTCAGCGCAGAGCACGGTGCCGTAGTTGTCGCTGGGCTTGAAGCTGCTGATGTCGCCGAAGCAATACGAACTGCGCCCGTACCAGCCGTATCCGGCAGCATTGGTGCAGAACAAGAAAAACAGTCGGTCATCGCCGACGAGTACCCAGTTGCGGTTGCCCCCGCCGCTGTCACCAGAGTTGTCGTAGCCGCTGGTACGGCCGTGATACCACTTGTACCAACCCCACTGGCCAGCTTGAACTTGCTTCCAATTCTGCGTCGGGTTGTTCGGGTCATAGGGGGCCTGCGCGCCGACGATAGTGTCGATGTCCGACAGGTCTTCCACGATGCCGACATTCGCCCACTTGGCCCAGGTGGTCGTGTAAACCGGCGTCTTGAGACTGTCGTCGATCAGCAGGATGTTCTGCGGTGACTGCGGGTTCTTGCTGCGGTAGGCAGCCTTGCCCGTCCCCGCGAATGGCTTCTCCCACCCAAGCGGAGCCACCTTGGCGCTCAGGTTCGTGGTGGTCGTCGCAGGCGACACCGGAGTGCCCGTCACCGCGTAGGTGAACGTGGTCATGGTCGTCGTCAGCACGCGGAACGATCCGTTGTACTCGGGCTGCTCGGCTCCGGCGACCAACACCACCTGATGTGGCTGGTATGCGTGGCCCGCCGTGATGGTGGCGGTGGCCACGCCATCGGCGAAGGTCAAGGTGTCGATGGCTTTCAGCGCGAAGCCATTGACGAGGCAGGCATCGAGCATCGTCACCAGATCGCCCCAGTTGTTGGAGATCTGTGGCGCGCCGGTCATGCCGCTGTTGAAGTATTTGACGGTCAGGTCGGTCATTTCATTGGTTCCTGTCTACGAAATCAGGGGGTGTCCACGTCGCCGCGAATCAGCAACGTGAAGTTGTCGTCGGGCACGGACTCCGGCCCCTGCTGGACGGTGCGCACCACCCAGACCGGGAACTGCGCGCCGATGGTGTTGAAGCGCAGCACGTTGCCGGTGGCCCAGCCATTGCCCCAGCCGAGCGCGGGCAGATGGAAGTACGGCACGCCGGTCGCCGGGTTGTTTGGCGCGCAATCCGCACTGGTGTTGCCTGTGGCGATCACGCCGACGTTCTCGCCGATGACTTCGAACGAGGTGCTGTTGGTCAGGCGCACGATCCAACGCTCGGTCAGTGCCCCCCGGTTCGTCACGCGGATCGGGTACTGCGTGTTGTTGAAGGTTGCTGTTGAGGAACTGCCCGACAAGGCATCTGACCACGCGCCGTTCCACGTTGACTGGTCGAACACCAGATTCACGCGGGCAAACAGGTCACCGGCCACCAGGGCGCTGGAGACGTGACTCCCCAGCGGATATTCGTGTGTCAGGGCGCGCGTGAAACTGATCTCGCCACTGATCTGCACATCCCGCACCACGGCCATGTCCTCGATGCGGTGCTCGATGGTCACGGGCTGGCTGTAGCCCGACACGTTGATGAAGGTGACGGTGCCCGCTTCCAGATCGGTGGAGTACCCGGTGTTGATCACCACCCCGTCGTGGCCAACGACACGTACACGCGACAGGCGCACCCGTGCGCAGTTGATGGTCTGGCCGTTGCTGACCGAGGTTGTGATCTTGCCGGTGTGGCCCACCACGGCGAAGCCGCCCGGGCGAAAGATCGGCACGCGCCCATCGCTGGGCAGACGCACCGGATCGATGCCGAGCAGATCAGCGTCCAGCGGCAGATAGCTGTAGGCCACCGCGCTGTAGCGCACGCTGGATGCAGCCACTGGCTCGGGCCGGAAGACCTTGCCGTCAGTGCCCACCCGGTCAGCGGCGTACCAAGGCTGACTCTCGTTCCCCGCCGCCGTGACCATCGTTCCGAAGCGCACGCGCACCAGCCCGGTTTCGTAGTCGACGCCGCCGCTGACGCCGGTCGCTTCGATCTTGCCGTCGATCCCCGCCGTCACGTTTTGCGTGCCACCAACTGCGCGGGCGTACTGGATCGACAGCGACCCAGGACGAAGCGGTGCCGCGCCTGTGCGGAACACGAACTCGCTGGAGATGTTCTCGCCGACCGTGGTCACGCAACTGGCGCGGGTGATGGCGTTGTTCGCTCCCGCCGTCCAGGACGTCAGCGCCACGTCCCCGGACAGGTAGTTGATCGTGCCGCGCGTGACCCAGCCACTGGTGGTGAACTCGCGCAGCGTGCCCTGGCCGTTGTCGCCCCACGGCTGCGCGCCACTGATGGAGAGAAGCACCGTGCCAGTCACGACCTGGGCATTCACCCCCGGCACCAGCTTGAAGGCCGGGACGAACTGGAAGGTCTCAGTCTGGTTGCTGGTCGAGCCCGCGCTGTTGTACCGCAGCTTGACGTAGCCGGACTCGTCGTTGGGGTACAGCGACGGCGCATCCACGTAGGCGATGCCGCCGTAGTTCAATCGCCACCGACCAGTGCCGTTGATGGCGACTGCCGTGTAGACCGGGCGCGGAATGCGGATCGAGACATCCGGGTTGAATGTCACCTGACCGGTTGCGTAGTTGACGGTGCCAATAGAGATCCCGTTCAGCACTACGCCGCCATTCCCATCATCTCGGGCGATCTGGGTGGGGTCGCGCCAGATCGAGACGGCGATACCCATCTCCTGCAATTGAGCGAAGGTGTACGCGCCGAGAACCGCCTCGTCGGTGAAAGTGTTCCACTCGACTTCGAGCGAGCCCGGCTCGATGGCCCCAAGAGTCGCGGTAACCGGCAGTGTCCCTGAGCCATTGCGGGACGGATGCGCGAACGAATCTTCCTGCTTTGGGCCTGCGACGTAGCTCACGGTGAGTTGCGTGCCCACCGCTGGCAGCACATTGGGTGCGAAGTCCACGCGGTTCTGCGCCACGCTCAGACTGCCAGTGGCGGCGCCCGACAGCACGCCCGACGTGGCCGCCGTTGCCGTCTTGGTGCCGCCGTACTCCCACGACACCGTGAGCGAGCCGGGTTGCACCGCCGTCCCTGCAGGTGGGTTCAATGCCAGGCTCTGGGTGGCCTTCAGGGTGGTGGATGGCTGCTGCGTCTCCTGCGTCGGCACGTTCCAGGTCAGCACGAGCGAACTGCCCACGTCGGGCAACGCACCCAGCGTGACCACGAAGGCTCCGGTATTCCTGTTGAAGGTGCCCGCGCCGTAGCTGGCGTCCAGGCCCTTGAGCGAGCCGTTGCCACTGTCGGAAAGCACATACCAGCGCCCTTGGGCCATGTAGCTGATGGACAGCGTTCCGGGCTGCGGCACCGGGTTGACCGTGCCCACGTAGGACTGGCTGCGCGACTCGGGCGTGACCGGGATCTCCGAGCTTTGCGGAGCACGCAGAATCTGCGCGGCGGGCGTGTAGGTGATGGCCTTCGCGTTCGACATCGTCCCCGAGTTCAGGGTCAGGATGCCGTTGGCGTAGTCGATGGTTCCGACCGTCCCGCTGGCGGTCTTGAGCAGGCCTGCGTCGTCAAATATCGTGATGCCGTCCGTGCCGATGGTCAGTGACCCCGGCAAGCAACCGCACGGGAGATTGAATTTGATGCTGGTCGTCCACGCGTGGCTGGCTGTGTAGCTCACCGCGACGGGCCCCGGCACCGGCAGTCCGGCGGCCGCGTAGGGAGGAACGAAGGAAATGGGCGTCTCGGTTTGCGCGCTTGGCACCAGCTGCGTGTAGATCGAGGTGCCCTTGATCGTGAAGTCGCCGACGGCGGCGGCCTGCGTCAGCGGTACTACGCCGACGTAGGTTCCGGCGTCCGCCACGACCGTGTCGCGCGTCTTGGTGCTGTTCGCGGCCCGGGTGAACGTGCGGCTTGCAGGCGAGCCGGTGAAGTCGTAGCGCAGTGCGTCGCTGATGTCGACCGTGACGATGCTGGCCTTGTAGTCCTTGTCGCCGTCGTAAGTGAAGGTGCGCTCGACAACGGACACCGAGGTGGCGCGGATGTACTGCTCTTTCTGAGTGCCCAGCCCCTCGTTCTCGATCAAGACCAAGGTCTGGCCGACATTGGGAACGGTGTCGGTGGTGCGCTGGAAAAGCTGAATCACCCGCTGACCGGCGATGTGGTTCTCGAACAGGTAGCCAGCCCACTCCGGGCCCTTGTTGAGGTAGGCCTCGATGCGGACTTGCGCCTGCTCGCGGGTGTCGAAGGTCTTCTCGGTGCTGAACAGCGTGACGCTGACGCGCGCATCCTGCGGCGGCTCTGCCACGATCACGTTGGCACCGAAGTAGGTGTCGGTGTCATCGGTCTGCACCGACACGAAGGACTTGCGCAGGTTGACCCGACCCCCGGCGCGATCCAGCTCGGAGATGTCAGGAAAGATGGCGTTCGAGACGCCATCGGCAATGGTGTTGCCCGTGGGCGCGCCACCGCCCTCGGGCACATCCGCCATCACGGCGGACTTCAGCAGTTTCACGTCGCCGGATTGGATCGGCATTTCAAATCTCCAGGAATCGAAGGGTCATGCGATAGAAGTCAGTAGCGGCACGGGCCGGGATGCCCAGCACGGGCTCAGCTTCGATGGCCGTTTCCGCGTGGCGGAATGCCACGGTGAACGAGCGGCCATCGGCGAAGGTCAGGCCGAATCGGCCGGTAGCGCTGCCGACTGGAAGCGCGGCCCAGGCCCGTAGTTGCTCGACCGTGGCCCGAGTGACCCAAGCCATGTCGGGTGCGCCCACCAGCGTGATGGGGCGACCGGCTTGCCGGGTGGCAGACTGGATCAGCAAGGCTCCGGTGATGAGGTAAGACGTGGTCGCCACAGCTGGCGACCACGCGTGCTCGTCGCTCCACAGCAAGTCATCGGGCAATGGCAAAGCCACCCCGGTTTCGAGGTTCGTCAGTTGCATAGGGAAACCTTCAGGCAGTGCGGGCGCGAGCAGCGTCCAGCAGTTGCAGCAGACGAGACTCGTCTCGTGCGTCGACGGTGGCGTTGACCTTCTGCTGTCCCGAGGACAGTTCCACGCGTACCGTGCGGCTGGGTCCGGCATCGGTGGCCAACACCGGACGGGCCAGCCGCGACCCGCTGGGTTGCACCAGCCCGCCCGTGGCAAAGCCCTGAACGCCCGCAAGCGCACGCCCGGCCAGGGCTTGCGCCGGGGCCGACAGGTTGTTGATCGCTTCGAAGAAGCTAGCCCCGTAGCGGGACACGGCATCCTTGTTCACGACAAACTCACCCGGCGTGAGCATCGCCGGGACGGTGTCGGACTTGGCCATACCGCCGCGCCGGTAGAATTCGCCCTGGTTCTGCTCCATATAGTCGATCAGCTCACGCTCCAGGTCTTTGCCCCAGAGCAGCGGTTGGGCCATCGCCTGCCGCCACGTCTGCTTGATGCGCTCCAGGTTCTGGCGCTCGTTGCCGGTGAGCGTCTTACGACTGATGAAGTCTTCCAGCGCGCGCCGATCCTGCTGGGCCTGCTTGCCGTAGCTATCCATCGTCTTGCTGCGCATATCCAGACTGACCGAGGCACCGTAGTTCCACTGGAGCCAATTGGTGTACTCGTTCATCCCCTGTAGGCCGAGGTCGATCATCTTCATCGCCTCGACTGCCTCCCGGTTCTTCTTCGGGACAATCGGCTTGCCATCGGGATCGGTGCCTTGAGATCGACCGTTGCCAAAGCCCTGCACGCGACCACCGACAGCGAATCGGGCGACACCGTTGGCCAGCCGTGAGAGCGCACCGCCGCCGTACTTCTGCACCGCCGCCTTGCGAATCACGAAGGCCCCGGCTTCCAAGGTGCGCGGCACGGTGTCGTGGTGGCCAGAGCCGGGAACCGATCCACCGCTCATTCGGGGAAAGGCCGGGGCAACAGCGCCGCCGTCAGCGAAGCGGCGCACGCCACCGCCCACCAAACCGCCAGTCGCGTTTGCCTCTACCTTGCGCACATAGATCGTGTGCGTGCTCGAGGTGTTGGCCCCGTTGAGACTCATGATTTCCGAGCGGGCTGCGTCGGCATTGGTGCTGACCTGATGCCGGGACTCGGTCTGGATGCGGTCCAGCGCCTTGATCATCCCTTCGACGTTGGTGATCGCGGCCTGCGCCTTCTCGGTCGCCACCTTCAGTTCGAACTGCGAGTTCTGGTCGGCGTAGGTCTTGAGCTTGTCCAGCGCCTCCTTGGCCTTGGACACGTCGGCATCGACCGGGAGTGTCTTGCCCTCTTTCAGCAGTTGTTCGTACTGCTGCAGCTTCTTCTCGGCCTCCTGCAAGTCGGCCTGAATCTTGAGCAGGTACTCTTTTTCTGCCAGGGCCTTGTCGAGATCAGCGATGGCTTTGTCGAAGCGGGTCGTGTCGGCATCCAGCGTGACCTTCAGACCGTCTTTCAGCTTGGCTGTGATTTGGTCGATCTGGTTTTCGGTCTGGGTGAGGGTCTGCTGGATCTGGTCGCGCGCGGTCAATGCCGACTGCGCGGCGGTCTGGTGCGCCTTGGCTTCGGCATCCAGGGTCTTGTTGAGAATCTCCTCGGACTCGCGGATGCGCTGGATGGCTTGATTGACGCCATCCTTGCCCTGTGCGATCTGTGCGTCGGCATCCTTGGTCTTCTGGGCCAGTTCGGCGCGCAATGCGTCCGCTTGGCGCATCAGGGCTTCGGCTTGCGCGTATTCCTGCTTGCGATAGGCATCGCGTGACTGCGATTCGAGCTGGGTGACCTGCGAAACCGCCTGCTCGGACTGCTTGCGGGCATCTTCGCCGCGCTTGGCTTCACTGGTTTGCGAGCTGGCCACCTGTGCGGCCAAGTCCATCGCTTTCTGGGCGAGTTGCCGAGCCTGCTCGAACTCGCCATTGGCCAGCGCCTCGCGCGCCTTCCCCTGGTACTCGGCGATCTGACGCTTGCGGTCTTCTGTCGCCTCGAAGTCGGTCATGCCCTGGCGACGGATGTCGCGGACACGTTCCTCGGTCGTCATCGAGAGCTGGCGCTTCTCCTCCTCGATGCGCTTGATCTCAGTCAGATGCCGGTTGGCCTCTGCGTTGAGCGCATCGATGTGCTGCCGGTACTCGGCCAGCGCCTGCGTCATCGTCTGGCGCTTGGTGGCCAGGATGTCGTTTTCGACCCGCTGGACGTTGGCGCGGCGCTCTTCTTCCGTCTGGCCCTGGCGGCGGGCCGACTCAAGCCGGGCCTTGGACTCATCATCAATGAGCTTCAGCGTTTCGGTCGTGGATTGCCGCCGCAGCGTTGTCTGCTGCGTGAGTGCATCCGTCAGCAGCTGCGTCGACTTGGTGATCAGCGCAGCTTCGGACTGCTTGGATGTCTCCAGCGCCGACTGTTCCTGCTGGTAGCGCCCCTTGACCGCTTCGATCTGGCGCAGCAGGTTGGCCTCGACGATGGACGTCAGGCCCTTGTAGGCCTCGGCCATTTTGGCGGTTGCGTCGTTGACCGTCTGATTGGCCTTGCCGACAGCCTGCTCAACCTCACCGAGGCGGGATTTCAGCTTCTCCAAGGCGCTGTGGACAGCCTCGATACCGCGCCCGACTGCCTCCTGCGTGCCCTGACGCACGGCTTCGAGCCGCTTGGCGATTTCCTCCGCAGCCGTCGCGGCGGTATTCATCGCGCCCTTGGCAGCATCCGCCCCCTTGGTCGCGTCGGCGTACATCTGCGCGAAGATCTGGTTCATCTCCGCGAGACGAGCCTCGTGGCGCTTGGTCGCCTCGGCAATCGTGTCCGAGGTGAAGATGGCGGCGAATGCCTCCCAGCGGTAGCGCAACTGCTCGACCGCCTTGACCAGCATCTCGACCATGAAGATGCCCGCCTTGCGGACGATCTCGAACTTCTCCGACAGCCACGTGCCGATCTCCCAGCCGACCAGGAAGGCACCCAGCACGGCGAATGCCGTCTTGAGCAAGCCGACGCTGGCCACGGCGGCCGACACCGACAGGTTGGCCGTCGTCCACGCCGCCGCAGTGGCACTGGCGGCCGTGACGGCCGCCGCACCGGCGGTCTGCAACGCGGTGATGAGCGCCGGGATCAGGCGGTAGATCAGCACCGCGAGCCCAACTTCGGCGATCCGCTTGAGCCATTGCATCACCGTATCGAGGTTGCTGGCCAGGAAGGTCAGCGCCTCGGCCAGCTTCTTGGTCAGGCCCGTCGATTCATCGACCCGGTTGATCCACTGCCCGAAGGCATTGCGCAGGCGCTCGAAGGCCTGGCTCACCGTCTGCGGCAGTTGGGCGTACTCGCTGGCCAGCTTGTCCTTCTGGCTCATCAGCGCGTTGACCACCACGTCAGCGGTCAGGCGGCCTTCTTCGGCCAGCTTGCGCAGTCGCCCGATGGGCACATTCAGGCCATCGGCCAGTGCCTGCGCCAGACGGGGGCTGTTTTCGACGACGGAGTTGAATTCCTCGCCTCGCAGCACACCAGACGCCAGCGCCTGCCCGAATTGCAGCAGAGAGGACTGCGCTTCGGTAGCCGATGCGCCCGACAGGCGCAGTGCCTGCGAGATGCTCTCGGTGATCGTGAGCGCGTCCTTCTGCTCGCCACCCAGCATCCGAACAGCCTGCTGGAGCTTGCCGTACAGCGTGGCCGTTTCCTGAATCGGCACACCGATGCGCTGGGCGATGTCGAACAGGGCCGCTTGCGCGGTCGTGAATTCACGCTGTCCCGCCGTCGCCAACTTCAGGCGCGCGGACATCATGTTCCAGGCATCGGCGATCTGGACGATCTCCTGTACCTTGCCAGCAGCCCAGTTGATCGACAGGAAGGCAAGCAACTGCGTCTTGGCCGTCGCCACCTGATCACCGAAGGCCGACATCCCGGCCTTGACCTCGGCCATTCCGGCGGCAGCCTTCGCCCCGGCAGTCTTCGCGGTGGTCGACAGCTCACCGAGACTGCGCTCGGCGGACGTGATGGCGCGTTTGAGCCCCTCGTCGGCCCCTTCGAGCGCGACGAGGATGGAAATTCGCTTGGCCATGAATCAATCCACCGTACCGATCTGCTTCTCGACGGCCGCCGCCAGACGCGGGATGCGACCCGCGACCAGCCGCTCGACATCGATGCGCTTCTTGAGCACGACCTTGGGCACCAGGACAGCAATCGGGATGTCCGCGCCGCGTTTGAGGCGCTTGATGCCCTCTGCCTTGCGGTAGCGGCGCTTGAAGCCTGACAGTGGCCGGTCGTGCTCCTTTATGTTCTCGGCCATCAGGACGATGTTCCCCTTCGCGTTCTTGATGAAATAGGCATTGCCGCCGCGCATCAGCTCGGCCACCTGCGCCTTGAAGCGCTTGCGGCCCACCCGACCGTTCAGTGGAATCAGCATCCGCCCGGCAATCTGGCCGCCGGTCTCGTGCATCCCCGACCACGGAATGCGCGAACCTACGTACAGCGCGGGCAGTCGGTTCGGGTCTTTGTCCAGCACCTTGGCGCTGAAGCCCTTGAGGAAGGACTTCTTGACCACAGCCATCTGGCTCGCGACGTGGCTGCGCACGTCCTGCTTGAGTTCGACCGCCTCGCTGGCGATGGCGCGTGCGACCGCCTTCTTGACCTTGTCGCGGAACTCGCCGCCCCAGCGGCGCAACTGCGCCTGGGCTGCGGCGCTATCGATCTGGACGGAAATGCGCATGGTCATCAGGCACGGTCGGTGGCCTTGTCAGTAAGTCGGTCGAGGGTTTGGTCGAGGTGGCGGGCATCGCTGCGCGTGCCGATGGCAATCACGGACAGCAGCCGTGCATCGCGGGCCGCATCGGTGCGCGCCGTCGCTGCGACGAAGCCGCGCACCTGCGCCAACGTGTAGTCGAGGATGTCTGGCAGGCGGTGGCCGTGCTCGATCAGGTGCTGGACGGCGTCGAACCAGCCACCGCTTTCACGATGGGCGGCAGCTTCACTTGGCCGAACAGCCCGTCGAGCTTCGGGATCACCGTCCGGGTAAAAAAATCGGCGTTCACCTCGATCACCTTGGCCGCCAGCAGGATTGCCTCGTCGGCAGCCAGTTCGTCGACCCACGCCCGAGGCTTGCCGACGGCAATGGCGATGGCCGACAACAGGTCATCGCCGCGCTCGCCGAACAGCGCCAGCCAGTCGATGTCGGATGCGGTGAGCTGCTGCATCACCGGCGAGATCGCGCGCAGAAAACCGGGCATCTGCCCGACCTTCAGCGGTTTGATGGCCAGCGGCTCACCGTCGATCACCAGTTCGACCGCCTGCGGAATCAGGGTGTCCAGATCACTCATGGCGGCACCCATCACAGTTGCACGATGCGGCCGAACTGGCCCAGCACCGCGTCGAAGGGCTTGGTGGTGTCGGCCAGCAGAGACCCTTCCAGCTCGAACTTGTTGTATTCGTCCGAGATGAAGGAGATTTCCTTCAGTGGATCGAAGGCCACGCGGTAGAGCTCGACCAGCACCTTGGCATTGTCCTGGGCGGTGTTGATGCCTTCGAGGCGCAGGAAGCGTTCAGGCAGAGCCTGCGTGAAGATGCCGATCTCGGTGGCCACACCGTAGGCGTAACTGGCCTTGAACGGCGCAGTGAAGCCGGTGGTATCCAGAAACTGGAGGGCACCGAAGTCGGGATCAGCCGTGTAGTTCGTGCCCAAGGCCAGGGTCGCGGGCGTGCCAGCCGAATCCGTCACGACCAAGGACGACACCTTCGGGTGGGCCAGGAAGTAGCGGTCGCCCGCAATTGGCGTGGCACCGCCCACTGGCTCGGCGGTGACCGTGCCCGGCGTGCCGACGACGTGGTTGCCGTACAGGGCCAGCGCAAGGTTCTCCTTGGTGAATTCCTCGATGGTGAGGTTCACTGTGGCGGACTTCTGCTTGACCATCCGGTGATCCAGCGAGCGCTGGCCGGTCTGGCTCTCGTAATGCTCCAGGACGTCGGTCTTGAGGGAGAGCTTCAGCTCTGCGACGTTGCCGGGCGAGCGCACTTCGATGGGAAGGCCGTCGATGTCGCGCTTGCCGAGAAAGACGCGGCCTTGAAAACTGGCATAGGTGCTCATTGCTTGGGTTCCTTGCGTTGTAGGGGTTTGGGTTCGGGGACGGGTTCAGCAGTTGGGGCGGTCGGCTCCGGAGTGGCGATGCCTTGCGCGATCAGCCAGTCGGCTGAGGTGGCGTCGCTCTCGATCCGGTCACCGACGCCATAGGTCTTGCCCGCGTGGGTGTGCGGGCGTGTCAAAACAAGCTGGGTCATAGGGGTCATCCAAGGGTTGAAAGGTCATTGGCCAGCGTCCGGTACGTGATGCGGTAACGCGCCGGGAGCGCCACGGCCACCGCATCGGCGTCCTCGACTTCCCACTCGCTCTCCTGTTCCCGGATGCCCAGCGCCAACCCACCAAACGTGCCATCCGCGAACAGAGCGGCGTGCGCGGCGGTGAGCAGGCGGTCGGCCTCGGTCTCGGGAGACGCGGGTGGAACGGCCCGAGCCAGAGCCACAACGCGAACGGTCAGTTCGCGTGTGACGCGGTCGTTGGCGCGCTCAGTGATGGACTCCGACTCGGGAAACACCGCGAGCGCCGGGCAAAGTTCGCGGCTGATGGCCACCGTGGGCGACCGGTGTAACGTGGCCCCGAGACCTTCGACCGCCGGACGGGCAGCCGCCATCACCGCCAGCAGAATCCGCTCGCGGATCGAGTTGTCTGCCATAGGTTTACAGCCGGGTGAGCTTGGCGCGGATCTCGGAGCCGTCGGCCACGGCCCGGATGTCTCGCACCTGGTAGGACGTGCCGCCGATTTCGACGACCTCGCGGACTGCTAGCCCACCGAATGCCGTGACCGGGTAGGTCATCTCGTAATCGGTGCTCAAAGTCAGACCGTCGAGGAGGGATTCATCCGGCGCGGCAAAGCCGACCTGATGTAGTTGCGATGGCGCACCGTTCGACGGATACCAAAGGCACTCCTTCAGCAGCCCAGCGTTCGCGGCCGACTCATAGATCTGGGCGACCAAACTCATACGCCACCACCCATGACGAGCCTGACCAGAACCCCGGGACGATGGCACATGGGTAGAGGGTTGGCCTGCGTATGCAGATCAGTGCCCCTATCGAATTTGCGCGGCTCCTGCTTCGCATATAGCGGTAATCCCCCCGAAAAACCAAAGTTCCCAGAAGTAGAATTTTCCAAGAAGGAAGTTCTACGTGAAGAAGTCGAGATTTACCGACAGCCAGATCATGGCTGCCTTGAAGCGAGTTGAGGCCGGTCTGGCGGTGCCAGAGATCTGCCGGGAGGTGGGGATCAGTACCGCTACTTTTTACAAGTGGCGTGCCAAGTTCGGCGGTATGGACACCTCCATGATGGCCCGCATGAAGGAGCTTGAAGACGAGAACCGGCGCCTCAGGAAGATGTATCTGGAGGAGAAGCTCAAGGCTGAAATCGCCAACGAGTACCTCGCAAAAAAGTAACACGGCCATCTCGTCGGCGCGAGATGGCCAAGGAAGTCGTGCAGCAGCGTGCCGTCGCCATACGAGTCGCCTGTGCGGTGTTCTCGATCAGTGAATCCTGCTACCGCTACGAGTGCAAACAAAACGCCGAGAACGAGGAGATTGCCAACTGGCTGATGCGCCTGACGGACAACCACCGCAACTGGGGATTCGGCCTGTGCTACCTGTACCTGCGCAACGTGAAGAATTTTGGCTGGAACCACAAACGGGTCTACCGCATTTACCGCGAGCTGGAGCTCAACCTGCGCATCAAGCCACGCAAGCGGCTGATGCGGGAGAAGCCGCAACCATTGGCCGTGCCGCAGGCTATCAATCAGGTCTGGTCCATGGACTTCATGCACGACAGGCTGGAGGACGGCAGGAATCTGCGCTTGTTCAACGTGATCGACGACTTCAACCGTGAGGCGCTTGGCATTGAGGTGGACTTCTCGCTGCCCAGTGAGCGGGTGATCCGGGCGCTGAAGCAGATCATTGCCTGGCGAGGCAAGCCGCTGGTGATTCGTTGCGACAACGGGCCGGAGAACATCAGCGGCACCATTCAGAACTGGGCCAGTGAATGGGGCATCCAGATCGAATACATCCAGCCTGGTAAGCCGCAGCAAAACGCCTACGTTGAGCGGTTCAACCGGACGGTGCGATACGAATGGTTATCCCAGTATCACTGGTCAAGCCTTGAAGAGGTTCAGGACTTCGCCACGCAATGGATGTGGTCCTACAATCACGACCGCCCGAACATGGCCCTGGGCGGATTCACCCCAAAGCAGCATCTGGCCATGGCTGCATAACCGTTCTACTTCTGCGGACTGTGGAAATTGGGGGGATTACCTAGCGGCTGGCCCATCGTGTTGACAGTCTCGTTGAAGTCGGCCGGCGCAAAGTAAGTTCCGAAGGTGTCGATGGTGCCCAGAGGGAACGCATGTGCTTCGCCAGCAGCGATGAAGCGACGAACTGTCTTGTTGACATCAGTCGCCTTACCTCGGTACTCCTCGAAAGTGATGCCGCCAAAAGTGAAGCCACGGCGAACATCATTGATAAGGACGGCGCCTTGCTGCCAGTTCGTGAAGGCAGTCTTGACATCCTTGTGGCCGGTCAATGCCTTGAAAAACTCTGGAGAACACAAGCAGTGGACTCCCGTCATGAACTCGCCGAGAAGGGCTTCTTCGATGATGCCCAACACATCAGTGCATTTGGCTTTGACGTCAGTGCCAGTAGTCGGGCTGCTGATTTCGAAGTCCACACTCTGTTGATCGATGCCAAACTCGTCAAACAGGTTGTAGATCCGGCTGCCGTCGGCGTCGAGGATCTCGCCTTTCAACGCCCCCATACGCAAGTGCTCTAGGGTGATGGCGTGCTTGTTGCGCATCGTCTCTAAATGTTGGGCCAGCACTCCGGCAATCGACTCCATTTCGGTTTCGCTGCCAAAAGCACGTAGACCTTGAACCTCTTCGGGCAACACAACGTCGTCGTGCGGGATGTGCGGAACGACGAAGGACCGGACGGTTCGCTTGCCACGCACATTCACTGTTCCCGGAGAGCCTGGCGGCTGGGTCGGAAGGAGGTTCAGAACACCGGCGCGTTCTTCAACAATCACCTGGCGCGTTCGAACCGGCTTGGGCGGAAACAGATTCAACTCCTCCAGGCGTCCGTAGCGGTTGGGGATCAAGTTGATGGCTGCAGTCATTGATGCCATCGAAAATGCTGGACTGATGAATGGGTTTTGCATATTGAGTCTCCTTGGCGTTAGGCGCCGATACGCACCAGGACGCCCAGTGCTTTGAGTTGTTGGATTGCTGCTTGCTGCTCCGCAGTCGTGATGCCGGTGGGCCAATGCAGTGCGTGGTCTGACACGATGGCGTGACGCGCCACCATCAGCCCGTCGTTGCGGTCGGCGAGAGCAGCATCGGCGTCCTGCATCAGCACACCAGCGGAGTACTGGCTTCCATCGGTGGCCGACGGGTCGATCTGCTTGACCTTGCCCGTCGCCGTGATCTGCCCGAGCACCGTACCCAGCGGCAAGGTCTGGCCAGCTGCCACGGTCACGCGGTCGCGCGAATAGAGATTGGGCGCCTCGTACTTCAGGAGGTCGCCGAGGTTGATTGGTTCTTGCATTGCGGGCACGGGATGCTCCTTTTTGGGTTACTTGGTGCCCAGGCGACTTTTGACGGCCTGGATCAGAGGGTTGTGGGGAGAGGCAGGATGGCCAGTGCTACTCGCCGACATGGCCGACTGCGGGTCGATGCGGCTGACGATTTCGGGACTGGCTTCGGCCTGTGTGGCCAGCAACTGGCTGCGTACCGTGGCGGGTGGTGCCTTCGCTTCGAGGAAGCCCGCGATCAGGTCGGTGCGCCCGGCCAGGGTGCAGGTCTGGGCGACTTCAATCGCGTCGGCCACGGTCATGGCGGTGGCGGCCTCCGGTTGAGAAGAACTGCCAGCAGGATCAGCAGCAAGCCGATCAGGAGCAGCGGGGTCGGTTCGATCATTCATTGATGACTCCATCTGGGGGTTGCTAAAAAGACCGGAGTGGCTTGCCGCCAACTTCGGGAGTGGGGAAAGGGATTCGAGGAGCTGGGCGAGCGCGTCGTCGAAGGTGCCGATGGCATCGGCCAGCCCAATGGCAACGGCGGCTTGCCCGAAGAACAGCCCGGCCTCCGTGTCGCGCACGGCAGATGCCTCGATGCCCCGGTTGCGGGCCACCGTCTCGACGAACAGTCCGTAGACGCGATCCACCTCGCCCTTGAGAAAGGCGTGGGCTTCGCTGGAAATCGGCTCGTGCGGGTTGAGATCGTTCTTGCGGTCGCCCGCAAAGACCGCCGTGTAGCGAACGCCGTCCTGGGCATCCCTCTCGGATTGGTCGACGTGCATTGCAATGACGCCAATCGAGCCGACGCCGCCGGTGCGTGAGACGAACACCTTGCTGGCAGCAGACGCCAGTGCGTAGGCCGCTGAAAAGGCCATGTCGTTGGCCACGGCCCAGACCGGCTTCGTCTGGGCAGCCGCACGGATGCGGTCGGCCAGATCGAACACGCCGCCCGACTCGCCACCCGGTGAGTCAACGTCGAGCAGGATGGCGGAGACATCGGGGCTCGCCAGCGCGGCGTCCAACTGCGCGGTCAGCCCTGCGTAGCTGGTCAAGCCGGATTCAGCTTCCAGGCCCACGGTGCGTCGCACCAGCGTGCCGTGGATGGGGATGACTGCGACCTTCGTCGTCTGGGTGGCTGCGGGACGCACGGGCGGCGTGAAGCCCGAGGGTGCAGCCAAGTCAGCCAAGCCGATCCGGGGGCCGAGCACGGCCAGGATCACGTCAAGTTTTGGGCGATGGATCGCCAGCGGCACGCCGTAAAGGCGTGCCGCCAAATGGGGCAACAGGGTCATGGGAATCCTTCAGGCAGGCGATGTGTCGCCGGTTTGCGTGGTGTCTGCAGCGTTCTTGTTAGGCTCGGCGCTTCCTCCGTCCTTGGACGTGCGGCGTGGGTCGGAGTCGAAGATCAACCCGAGGTCGTCGGCCCGCTGGTTATCGGCGGCGATCTCGCGGTCAACGTCCTCGGCGTCGTAGCCAAAAGCGGAAATGGCTTCCGAGCGGCTCATCAGTCCCGCCCGGATGGCCAGCAGCATTGCCTTGAACTCCTTTTCGGGGTCGACCCACTGCCAGCCCTGGGGAATCCACTTCACCTGCAGGTACTGGCGGCGACGGGCTGGGCCGCCACGCGCGAAGCCGGGGGCTTCGATGGCACCGGCGAGTACGGCCTGCTTCATCCACGCGGCCCACACCGGACGGCACATCTG
Organism: Hydrogenophaga sp. L76; assembly: GCF_057654755.1. NCBI lineage: Bacteria > Pseudomonadati > Pseudomonadota > Betaproteobacteria > Burkholderiales > Comamonadaceae > Hydrogenophaga > Hydrogenophaga sp. L76. The sequence continues at coordinate 4,591,108 of NZ_CM172807.1, read as the reverse complement.
ATGCACGAGCACCCCGTGCTGCACCATCTCGCAGCGACGCCGGAACTCCAGCATCCCGGCACGAATGGACGAGTAGTTCACGCCTGTCAGGTCGCCGGTCAACTGCTCGTAGGTGACGCCGATGGCAGCGGCGACCGCGCGGAACTGCGTGCGCAGGAACTCGCCATACGAGCCACCGACGTCGGCTGGGTCGGAGAACTTGATGTCCTCGCCGGGCTCCAATATCTGCAAGGTGCCCGGCTCTAAACCGGCCAGCGCGATGCCATCGCCATCAGCAGCACCTTCGCCCATCAGGTTGTCCTCCGGGTTCTGCCGGGTAACGAACCCAGCGAACATCGCGGCGGTCTTTTTGCGCACCAGTTCTGCGTCGTCGTACTGGTCGAGTTCGTTGAGCTTGACCAGGGCCCGCGACAGCCACGGCTCGCCCCGGATCTGGCCTGGGCGCAGCACGCGGAACAGGTGAATGATCTCCTTGGCATCGATGCGCACCGTGTCCATCCCGCCCTGGCCCGACATCGGAGCCAGCCGACCGTCTTCGGGGTGCGAGCGGTACAGGTGGTAAGCGACGCGACGCCCGAGGCTGTCGAATTCGATGCCAGAGCGCACCACGTTGCCCGAAGGCAGATCGAGGTTGAGGCTGATCGGCAGATGCTCGGGCTCCAGCAACTGAAGCTGCAGAGGAACGACCAGTCCGTCCTCCGGGCGGCGCGGGCGCAGCCGGATCAGGCATTCACCGCCTTCGAGCATCGCGCGACAGGCCAGTGCCTGCAGGCCGTAGAAATCGGTCTGACCTGCGGCGTCGGCTTCCTCTGTCCAGTCACGCCACAGCGCCTGCACGTCGGTCTTGAAGCGCTCGTCTGCAGCCAGACTCTGCGGCTTGATGCCGGTGCCGACCGCGTTGGACACGAAGGCCTCGATACCGGCTTGCGCCCAGGCATTGCGGCGCACGAGGTCGCGGCTCTTGATGCGCAACTCGGTGTTGGTCGCCAGCATCGCGGCAACGGCACCCGGGTTGCCGGGCATCCACGCCAGCGAACGGCGGCCACGGCCAGCCGCTTCGTGGACGGGTGGCTGGCCGAACAGGCTTCGGATCTTCGAGTACCAGGCCATCAGAACCCCTTCGAGGTCGTGACCCGGATCTGGCGCGGCGCACCCGGCCATAGCCCGGTGGCGGCTGCCTGTTCCAGGATGCCGCGCTTGACCTCGCGGATCGCGGCTTTCAGTTCTTCGACCGAGCGGTACTCGACCGTCTTGTCGCCGAAGCTGACGCGGCGTTCGCCCTTGGCGAGCGCGGTCTCCAATGCCTGGAGTTGGACTTCTGTGTAGGCCATCAGCGGTACACCACGAGGTTGATTTCAGAGGAGTCGTCAAACGACGACGCGGCCGTCGCACACGAGACGTCGACGTACTGCGCAGTCTTGAGGTCGGAACTGGCACGCACGATGGCCAAGCGCTGCTGGCCAGTGTTGGTGCTGCTGCGGGCGAGCGCCGTCCAGCAGTAATTCGCATCCGGCATCGCCACAGCGAAATGCACGCGGTACCGGCCAGCCGCCGTGCGAACCACGCTGGCGACGTTGTGGGCGCTGGCGATCACGACCTGACCGCCCACGTAGCCGAAGCTGACCCACACCCGGGCGATCCCAGGATGCGTGGCGTCGATCTTCGTTTTGACCTCGAAGCCGATGCGCGCCGCCAAAGCGGCTATGCTGGAAGCGAGGCTCATCAGGCCAGCGCGCCGTCAAAGATCACGACGAAATCGGTGTCGGTGTTGCCGACATCACTGACAGCGACCGCACCAATGTTGGTACGTGCTTGCAGTTGCTCGGCCACGGTCAGGGTCTGCGCCGCATCGAAGCGGACACGGAGATTGACCGCAGCCAGAATCGCGTCCAGGCCGCTGGTACCGCTCTGCAGCGCCTGCTGGATTTCCACCAGGGTGTCGTAGGCAGCATCGGCTCCGCCCAGGATGTCGGTCTTGAGCGCGTCCAGCAGCGACACGATCTTGTTCGACGAGTAGGTGCTGGTGGTGGCGATCTGGTTGTCATCGATGGCCATCGCGGACAGAACCGCTGCCTTGAGCTCGTTGATGGCGGCGACCAGGCTCGACTTGTCGTTGGTGGACAGGCTGGCCAGACTGCCTGCCGTCGCGCGGACGTCGTTGAACTCCTGGGCAACCCGGATGACCAGGCTCTCGATACGGGTGGCAAGACTCATGAAAACTCCTCTGAAAATCAGGACAACCAGCGGCTCTTGATGACGCGCCGACGTGGTGGGGTTGCAGAAACAGAGAGGCCACCGCGTTGGGTGGCCTCGTCTGGGTCGAATGTTTGAATCGGGGGCGGCTCATCGGGTGGCCGCTCCATCCCGAGTTGGCGCTCCAGTTCACGCCAGTGGCGTTCCTCGAAGCGATCCAGGCCCGCCGCCGATGCGGCCGCCCGGGCGTACACGTAGCAGTCGAGCGCTTCGTTGCGCTCGCGCATCTTTTGCCACTCCCGAATCGGGAAGCCATTGCGGTCGCGGCGGGTGATCAACTGCTCTGCACAGAGCTGCTGGATGAACTCCGCATCGATCTTGGGCAGGTGGACGAACCCCGTCGGGTAGACGGTGGTCACGCCGTCTTCGCTGACGTCCGCGCCCTTGCGCAGGTTGTTGTAGAACTCCAGTTTGGCGATGCCAACCGCCACCGTGAACACCTTGATGCCCCGGCGCAGCTTCTTGCCGCCTTGCGAGACATCGATAGCCGTCGGCGTGCCGATCAGGGCGGCGCCGCGCGGCACCCCCTTGACCGGCATCACGCGCGGGTCGCGGCAGGCACGCACGAAGGCGTAGGCCTCTTGCGTCGCAAAGCCGGTGTCCAGGGCGAAACGGGCCAGCGGCATCACCGCGCCCGAGGCGTGTGTCCAGTTTTCGGCAAGCAACTCGGCGAGTCGCTTCCACACGGCGTCTCGGGCGGTGTCGCCCATCAGCACGCGGTGTTCGACCAGCCAGGACTCCTTGCCGCGCCCGAAGGCCCAGATGGACGCCTCGATGCGATCCTTCTGCACGTCGGCAGCGCCCACCAGGAGCAAACCACCCAGTGGCACCGTGCCAACCCGGTAGTCCTCGCGGCGTTCGACCAGCCGTTGCCAATCTGGCGCTTCGCCTTCCTCAACCCAGGTTTCACCTAGTTCGGTGTTTTTGAAGGTCTTGATGGCGGCCGCCGACCCCGATTCCTTGTTCACAGAGCTTTCCCACGCGGCAGCAATGTCGTGCCAACCGCGCCAGCCAACCGGGCTGTAAAGCGACGACAGGTGAAACCCCGCTGTCTTGCCCGTGCCGTCGCTGATCATCGCGCGCCACTCACCGTGCTCCAGCATCCAGGTCTTGTGGTGCTCGGCAATTGGCTCATCGCAGGACTCGCAGATATAGGCAGCGGTGTCCGGTTGCCCCTTTTCCCATCGCAACTGCTCGAAGCGCAGCCATTGGCGATGCGAGCAGTGCGGACAAGGCACGAAGTAGCGACGTTGGTCACTGGCCTCGTACTCGCGTTCGATGGCGCTCGCCCCCGAGATCGTCGGCGTCGACACGATGAAGATCTTGCGCCGGGCAAAGGTTCGCGTGCGCGCCTCGGCCAGCGAGATCGCATCACCTTCACCCTCGACGTCCAATGGATAGCCGTCTACCTCGTCGAGGAACAAATACCGAACCGGCATCGAGCGCAGTCCGACCGCGCTGTTTGCACCGGTCATCACCAGGACGCCACCCCGGAACTCCTTGGCCAGAATGGTGTTGCCCGAGTCGCGTGACCGTGCTGGGGAGATCAATTCGCTCAGTGCCGCCGACTCCTCGATCAACGGATCGATCCGCTGCTTGGAATTGCGTTTGGCCATATCCACCGTTGGCCACACCGCCATCATCGGCCCCGGTGCGTGGTGAATCACATAGCCAATCCAGTTCGAGCCCATTTCAGTCGCACCGAGCTGTGCGGCTTTCATGAACACCACGCGCTCGACCGGCGAGGTCGGCGACAGGCAGTCCATGATGGCCTTCAGGTACGGCGTGCGGCTGGTGCGCCAGCGCCCAGGCTCAGCGGACGCCTTGCTCGATAGCATCCTGTGGCGATCCGACCATTCAGATACCGAGAGCAGAGGATCAGGTGTCAGCCCTTCACGCCACGCGCGCTCGATTTCGGCAGCGCCTTCGTATTCAACATCCAGCATCAGTCCACCCGGGGCCGCAGTTCGCCCAGTTCCTGCAGGTGCTCACGTATCGCCGCCTCCAGGGCGACGTGCATCGTGTGCGGATCGATATTGAGCTTGGCCGCCATCTGCGCAGAGATGCGCGCGGGCCAGTTCAGCCACGCATCACGCTCGGAGCGCGCCAACTTGAAGACGTGGGCGATGGCCTGCGGCCGATCCACCAACTCGCCCTTTAGTCGGGCCAGACGCACCTTGTTCGTCTGCGCCTTGACGACCTCGTTGACCGTGCGCGCCTGAAGTAAGGACGCGCCGCCAGCGGGTAATGCGGCGGGCCCATCACCGCCAACACCCGTGCCGACTTCCGGCACGACGACCTTTGCGACCTTGGCCCGCGTACCGGTCTTCGGCACATCGGAGTTGCGAGCCCACTCGCGATCAGCACGGTCGGCATCAATGGTGCCGTCAGCCTCCGGCGTGATCCGACCTGCGCGAATTGCCTTGTGAACAGCGGTGTCGGTCACACCACGGTGACGGGCGTAAGCGCGAATCGAAATGCCCATTTTGAGAACCGGTTACCCCTTCAATCATTTTTTCGACATTCACTCGAAATCAGCTTGGCTTCTCTCTGGAACAGCGCGTTCATACGGACGTCATCAACACCATCAAAGGAAGCAGCAATGAGCAAGTTCGAACAACTCCTGACCCAGATCGCACAAAACAAGCTGGGCATCGAAACCCTGGAAACCCGCAAGTCAGACAGCCTCGACTTCCACGACGTGGCGGTCTGGTGCCTGCGCGACGCCCTGGAGGCCGCGTTCAACGCAGGCGTCGAACAAGGCCGCAAGGCGGCGAATTCGGACAAGGCCAACAGCTGATCGAGAACCTTCGAAGCCAAGCAGAAAACGCTTGGCTTCACTCCCGAACAGCGCGTTCATCACGTCACCCCATCAACCCCTTGCACAAGGAGAAGCAAATGACCACCACCCAACTGACACCCGCCCAGCACGCGATCCTCGCCTACGCCCTCGAACACACTGGCGGCAAGATCGATTGGTTCCCCGACAACATCAAAGGCGGCGCACGCAAGAAAGTTCTCGACGGCCTGTTCAACCGCGCCTTGATTACCTCCGACGGCACCCACTGGTTCGTTGCCGCCGAGGGCTACGACGCGATGGGGCGCGCCCGGCCAACGCCTGCGCCAGTGGCCGCAGACCCTGAACTCGACGCAGCCGTGACGGCAGCCGAGGCCACGTGGGCGCAAGAAAAGGCGGCCGCCAAACCTCGCACCCGCGAGAACAGCAAGCAGGCCACGGTGATCCAGATGCTGCAGCGCCCCGAAGGGGCAACGGTGCAGCAGATCTGCCAGACCACCGGCTGGCAGGCGCACACGGTGCGCGGCACCTTTGCCGGGGCCTTCAAGAAGAAGCTCGGCCTGACCATCGTCTCGGACAAGGCTCAAGGTGGCGAGCGGGTCTACCGGATCGCCGCAGAAGCCTGATCGCCACGCCAACACCCAGGAGAACATCCATGAGCACCATGACCATCACCATCGAACGCACGCCTCGCACCCTGCAGTTTGGCGACACCACCTTGCAGGTCGAGGAGTTGAGCGTCCGATTGCCGTTTGCCCGCAAGCCTGCCGACTTGGACGAAGTTGGCGGCCAGGGTCAGACCAAGGTCTACGTCATAGAGACCAAGGAACTCACCGTCGACGAGTTCGATGCCTTTGCCCGCAGCCTGTTGGTATCCCGCGACTGGCTGCGTGGCAAAGGTGGCGGCACCGGCGACGGCTATCTTTGCGTCGAGGTCACCGCACCGGGTCGACCCTACCTTTACGTGAATCCAGAGGGCGGCGACTACGCACGCTATGTGGCCCGTCTCGGGTGATCGAATTAGATTGAGAGAGAGGCCAAGAACAGCTTGGCTTCTCAATCGAACAGCGCGTTACTACGGGTGTCGCAACGATCAACCCCAAGGAGCCAGAGATGAATACCAACCAACAGATCCCCGCCACCCAGAACGAAGCCTGGGGCTTCTGGGGCACGATGAACGAACACGCCAGCGCCGCGTGGCACCTGGCGATGACCGCCATCTCGGACGCCACCAGCCAGCCCCTCGAATCAGTCCGGGTTTTCCTCGACAGCCGCCACGGACGCCACTTTGCGGACGATGTGCAAAACGTGCTGTACCGGGGCCAGACCCTGGCGGACGCGATCAACGCCGCCACCCAACAATGGATGGGCTGGACGATTGGCCGCCAGACCAGCAAGCAGTACGGCATCCCGCGCGGCCTGCCTTACCTGACGGGCTTTGTGATTCACTGCGAGATCGCCGAGGAGTCGCTCGTCGCCTGATCATCGAACAGCGCGCCATCCGACTCGCGGGTGGCTTGCTTGCCAGTCCATTCCTGCCAGCGCCGCACGATCACGTCCGCGTACTTTGGGTCGAGCTCGATCAGCCGTGCCAGCCGCCCTGACTTTTCGGCGGCGATCAGCGTCGTGCCGGAGCCACCGAACGGGTCAAGCACCACGTTTCCAGGGCGACTTGAATTGCGGATCGCGCGTTCGACCAACTCCACCGGCTTCATCGTCGGGTGCAGATCGTTCTTCTGCGGCTTCTTGATGTTCCAGACGTCGCCTTGGTCGCGGTCGCCACACCAGTGACGCTGCGCCCCCTCAGGCCATCCATACAAGATCGGCTCGTACTGGCGCTGGTAGTCGGCGCGGCCCAGCGTGAAAGTGTTCTTGGCCCAGATGATGAAAGTCGACCACTTGCCACCGGCGGCACGGAACGCTGCCTGCAGCACATCCAGCTCGCTGGACGACATCGCCACGTAGATGCCGCCCCGGCAGTTCCCGATGGTCGGCGTCAGCGCAGCCAGCAGGAAGTCGTAGAAGCCGTCGCCGAGGTTGTCGTTCAGGATTGCGCGATCCTTGCCGCGCATCTTGTCCTTGGCGCTGTTGGCGTAGTTGACGTTGTAGGGCGGGTCGGTGAAGACCATGTCGACCGTCTCGCCCTTGAGCAACTGCTGGTAGCTCTGGGCCACGGTGGAGTCCCCGCACAGCAGGCGGTGACCACCCAGCAGCCAGACATCGCCTGGACGCGAAACCGGAGTCTCGCTGACCTCGGGTACCGCATCGTCATCGGTTTCGCCTTCGGCATCCGGCTCGTCGCCCGCCATCAACTCGGCGAGCGCATCGGCATCGAAGCCGGTCAGCGAAACGTCGAAGTCGTCGTCCTGCAAGGCTGCGATCTCGATGCGCAGCATCGCGTCGTCCCAGCCCGCGTTCTCGGCGATGCGGTTGTCCGCGATCACCAGTGCTCGGCGCTGGGTCGCACTCAGATGATCGAGCACCACCACCGGCACCACCGCCAGCCCAAGCTTCTGCGCAGCAGCAAGCCGTCCGTGACCGGCGACGATCACGCCATCGCTGCCCGCCAGGATCGGATTGGTGAATCCGAACTCGGCAATTGACGCGGCGATCTGCGCCACCTGATCGTCCGAGTGAGTACGCGCGTTGCGGGCATAGGGCAGCAGCTTGGCAGTCGGCCACTGTTCGATCTTGTCGGCAAACCAGGAGGCGGTCATTGCTCTACCTCCGTGGTGGCCTGACGTTCATTGACCACCTCGTCGAAGGACTGGCCTGTGGCCAGCAGCGTGACGGGCACGCCGGGGTGGTTCTGCTGGAAGCGCTTGATGGCGACGTCCACGTACTCCGGCGCGATCTCCACGCAGCGGCACACACGACCCGTGCGCTGCGCGGCCAGCATCGTGGTACCGCTGCCGCCAAAAGGTTCGAACACGATGTCGCCTGCGTCCGTATAGGCCTCGATCACGAACTCGGGCAACGCCACCGGGAACACAGCCGGGTGGTCGATGTCCTGACCAATCTTGCCCTTGTGCCGCATCACGCGGATCACCGAGTCGGGAATCCGGGTGTCCTGCGTCGGCTGGCCCTTGTGCGTCCAGCCACCGACTTCGCCGTCCTTGCCGCGCATGGCCGTGGACGACCCGTCGGCGCGCAGGTGCGATTCCTGGCCCGCGTGCTTGCAGGGCACGATCTTGTTGGGCTTGCGACTAGAGCGGTTGAAGTGAAAGACGAACTCGAAACTCGGCGCAAAACGACCAGCCCAGTCTCCGGGCATCCCCGGCCCCTGATCCCAGACGTACCAAGCAAAGCGCCGCCAACCCTGCGTGCGCATCCAGCCCAGCCACGCATCCCAATACGGGATGACTTCGTTGTCGCGGTGGATCAGCCCGAGGTTGACCAGCACCTGCCCGTCGTCGTCCATTGGCACCTTGGCGAACACACCGCGCATCAGGCCATCCCAATCGGTGATGCCGCCGGAGGTGTAGTCGCGCTGGTTGCCGTAAGGCGGTGATGTAAAGCACAGCCGGGCCGCATCACCCTGCATCAGAGTGGCGACCACGGTCGGGTCGGTGGCGTCGCCACAGATCAGACGGTGGGTACCGATGGCCCAGAAATCGCCGGTGCGGGACACCGGCACCACTGGGCTATCCGGCACATCGTCGCCATCGTCCGGCTCGTCGGCATCGGGCTCTTGGTCGGCGGCATCGGAGGCGACTTCGTCAGCGAGCAAGGCCTCGATCTCAGCATCCTCGAAACCGGTCAGTGCAAGGTCGTACCCGGCCTCGGACAGCTCGGCCATTTCCAGCGCCAGCATCTCCTCGTTCCAACCGGCGTCGAGCGCCAGCCGGTTATCGGAGATGACGTAGGCACGCTTCTGGGTGGGTGAGAGGTGCGCCAGTTCGATGACCGGTACCTGATCCAGCCCGAGCTTGCGCGCGGCGGCCAAACGACCGTGGCCCGCGATGATCCCGTTGTCGCCGTCCACCAGCACCGGATTCGTCCAGCCGTACTCGACGATGCTGGCGGCGATCTTGGCCACCTGCTCGTCGGTGTGAGTGCGTGGATTGCGGGCGTAGGGGATCAGCGCCTCGACCTTGCGGTACTCGACGTTAAGCGTGTTCAGAATCGTTTCCTCAAAAAGAAAACCCGCCGACGGAAAACCGTGGGCGGGCTCGTGATGGGTGCGGACTGGTGCGGGTGCAAACTGCAAACCCTGCAAACCTTGGTTTGCAGTCGGACGCTAGGCGAATGCCGCGCTCGCGCCCCCCGCATTGCGATTTGGGAAGGAAGGACCCCTTTTGCCTGGGCCTATTGCCAAGCGCTCGGCCTCAACCGTCACCGCTGTCCAGAAGATAGCCGAAATACTACCCCCGACCGGGCTGTTTTGTTGCAGGGCTGCCGGGCCTCGAAACGGACAAGCAAGGCAAAGAAAGGACAAACGCGGCAAGCGTTACCCTAAATTGCCCACGTTTTTGGAAGGCATCCGCACGCCTTCGTTGTTAAGGTTCGCGGTCACGATCTCCATTGCCCGCTGCCAGCGCCGCCACGCAGTGGTACGGTCGCAGGCGAAGCGGATGGTGATGTCCCTCCAGCCGTAGCGCTTGGCCCGCATCCACACAAGGTGGCGCTGCTCGACCTCCAGCCACTGCACCCAGCGCATCGTCTCCAGCATCCGGTCGATGGCCTCGGGGCTTGGTGGGAAGGGGCGATACACCTTCTCGTCAGCAGCAAAGGCTTCCCACTCCTTGCGGACGAAGGCAGGCCAGCAGTTGAAGTAGCCCTGCACACGTACAGGGGGCAAGCGTCGTCCGGTGGCGGCAGCCTCCACGAAGCGTGCTGCCACGTCGTCGGTTGTCCACTCAGCCATGACGTGTCCCTCCCGGCCCGTACAGGCGTTCACCGATGCGTCGCACGATCTCGCGCTCGATGAAGTCCAGACGGTTGTCGGACGCGTTGACCACCAGGATGTGTTGGTCACGCCATCCACGTTCCTTGATGGCATCCAGATCCGTGGCTTGCGGCTGCAGCCGACCAAGGGAGCAGCGGTATTGGGGTGTCGGAACCTTCACTTCACACCTCCTGCGTATCGATGGCCCAGTGCAGCAGGGCCAGTGCGTCGGCCTCGTTGTCATCGACTGGGGTGTGACCACGTTCGCGGACGGACGTGATCATTTCGTCCTTGCCCGCATTGCCTTTGCCGGTCGCGTGCTTCTTGATCGTGCCGACCGGAACGCCCTGGTACGGAATGTTGTGATGCTCACACCACGCGGTCAGGTGTCCCATGAAGCCGCCGTAGGCGTGCGCTGCGTCCACTCCCGCGTGTCGCCGAACTTCCTCGAAGAACACCGCGTTGATGTGATTGCTGGTCGAGAGCAGTTCGTTGAGCCAGCGCTTGAATCTAAGGAAGCGCATTCCGCCGCCTTCGAATCGCTGCGGCTTGAAGTACTCCGTGCCGCTGGTGATGGTGCCGTCCAGGTGCTGCAGGGCCCACCCGGTGTGTGTGCCCAGATCAAGGGCCAGGATTGTCGTGTTCATCGTATGTACTCCGTGTTGGGTGGGCGAGTGACGGATGCGACGGTTTGTCAGGACAACGCCCTTTACGTGCGCGCACGTGTAGCGCGTCAATCAGGAAACCCGTCAAATCCGTCACTCGACCGGATTGATCAGTCATCGCGGTAGGGGTAGGCGTGGCTGTACGGCTTGGGCCTGAGGGCGATGCCCGCGATGGCGCGAGCCCCTCCGGTCAGCCGACACTTGTCGAACTTGCGAGTCGCCATCAGCTCCGAGAAGCGTTTGACCGAGCCCACGTACTCGCCAGCGCGCTCGGCCCATTCACGCCAATCGGCGAACAGTTCGGAGACGCCTTCGCGGTGCGACTTGGCCAGCAGACAGCGTTCTTCGATCCACTGCCCGAGCGCATCTTCTGCCTCGAAATACTCCTCGGTCGCCGACACCACGCTGGCGGGCGGCTTCAAGCCCTGGCTTTGCCAGCGGCTGCAGCCCTCGACGGCCCACGCCAAAATCCCATCGCGTTCCTTGAGCAGCTTCTCGGTCAGCCTGCCGTCGCGACGCTCGGGCGGGATCGTCACCGTGAACGGGATCAGGTGCAGTCGACGCTTCATCGCCTCGTCGACGTTGCGGATCGACGGCTTGTGATTGCCCGCGATCACCAACTTGAACTGCGGCAGGTACTCGAAGAAGTCCTGGCGCATGAAGCGCGCGGACACCTTGTCGCCACCGGTGATGGCCTTGACCTTGGACTCGTTCCAGCGCCGCCCTTGCTCCGTTTCGATGGATGACACGAATCGTGCACCGCGCAGCCCGGCGAGATCGGTGGGGTGTCGGTCATTGCGCGCCTCCATGAAAGTGTCCATCGGGGCGTTGGCCGCGTAGTCGCCCAGGATGGTGGTTAGCACGTTGACGAACACCGACTTGCCGTTCGCGCCCGTGCCGTACAGGAAGAACAGCGCGTGCTCGCTGGTGACGCCCGTCAGGCAGTAGCCAACCATCAGTTGCAGGTAGGCCATCAGATCGGCATCGCCGCCGGTGACGTCTGTCAGGAACCCTCGCCACGTTGGGCAGGCACTGTCCGGATTGCCCTGCGGAGTAGCCGTGGTCACCTTGGTCATTCGGTCGTCCCGCCGGTGCGGGCGCATCCGGCCGGTGCGTAGATCGACCACGCCACCGGGGGTATTCAGCGCCCACACATCGGCGTCCCATTCCTCGGCGGTGGAAGCGTGCTTCGGGTCAGAGCGCGCGATCTTTTCAACCGACGAAATCGTGGCGGAACTGGCCAGCTTGCCCTTGAGCCTCGGCGTTTCCGCTTTCAGCGAGGCGTTGCGGCAGATGCCCCTGGAAAGATGCGACACGTAGAGCACCTGATCGGGATTCCAGCGCACACCCGTCCAGACCAGCCACTTGCCCCACAGGGCACAGTAGCGCCAGTCTTCGCCATAGCGGCGGGTGAAAGCGCTGGACAGGCCATCCTCGGTCGTCCAATCAATGCCCGTCAGCAAGTCTGGCGAAGGTGCTTCCTCCATCGACCGCATCACCGGCATCCGCTCGCCGACGGCCAGAAAGCCACCGACATCGAAGCCTTCGGGAATGGCGTCGGCGGCGTCCCACCCCTCCGGCTTGTCGTCGGGTGGCATGAGGATGGCGACCGAGGTCGCGCCTGCCTGCAAGATCGCCTGCGACGCGCGGTCGGCGTAGTCCCACCCTGGCGCATCGCGGTCGGGCCAGATCAGCACCGTCTTGCCAGCCAGTGGCGACCAGTCGGTCTTGTCGACCGGGGCATTGGCACCGTGCATGGCGGTGGTGGCCACCACGCCGCTGGCGATCAAGGCCTGCGCGCACTTCTCGCCCTCGACCAGGACGATGTGGCTTGCCGCAGCAAGGCCGGGCTGGTTGAACAGCGGGCGCGGCTCGGGCGGGGCCATCTTGCGGCGCTTCGCGTCCCACGGTCGGAATTCCTTCTTGCCTCCCGGTGGGTCATAGCGATAGACGACGGCGATCAGCTTGCCACCGGCATCGAAGTAGTCCCACTTCGCCGTAGCCGGGCCGAGGTCGTCGACGGGCGCTTCCTTCTTCGCCTTGCGCACTGGCACCGACCGCGACCGCCCGAGCAGATCGGCAGCTTCATTCAGCACGCGAGGGAAATCGGTGTGGACGTTCGCACCGAGATAGGCCGCGATCAGGGCGAAGATGTCGCCGCCATCGCCGGTGGCACGATCCGTCCACAGACCGGCCTTCTCACCTTCCAGCACCACCTCGAGGCTGTCACCTGGACTGCCGAGGATGTCGCCGATCAGGAACTTGCCACGGCGCTTCTTGCCAGCCGGAAACATCGTGGTCAGCACCGACTCCAGACGCGCAAGCAAGTCGGCGCGAATCTCGTCTCGTTCAGATTCCCTGTTGTGCTCCGCAGGTTGGGTTGTGTCGTTGAAGTCGATCATTCGGCTCCCTCGACAGGTGCGTCCGCATCTTGGGAATCACGGCCCTGAACGGCGGTGGTACGCGTGGCCCACGCAGAGAGTTCGGACAGCCGGTAGCGCACCAGACCACCCATCAGGTAGTGCGGAATCCGGTACTTGGTGCGCATCGCGTGGTCGGCGAACCAGTAGTACGGCAGGCGCAACGCGGCGGCCGCCTGCTTGGCATCGATCATCGGCTCGATGCCGGTGGCCGGGGTGTTGTTGTCGGTCATGCTTGTGTTCTCCAGCAGCGGTCTTGCCACGCGCACATCCGGCACTCGAAGTGGGTCGGGTCATTGAAGGCGCGCGGCAGGAGATCTCCCGCTTCGGTCGCCGTGATGACCTTCACCGCCCGATCCGACATTCGCTGGGCCAGGGCTGCGTCAAAGGGCACGGCCTCGGTGTAGATCTCCATCGTGTCGGCGTTGAGCGCCGTGAAGATCGCCGGGTGCTCGTGCAGTTCGAGATAGGCTTGGTAGATCGCCACTTGCGCGGCGTAGACGGGCTTGGCCACGGCGAGCCGGTTCTTCTCCAGCTCGCGCCAGGACTTCATGCCGAGGCACTTGTTTTCCCAGAGCGCCGGGTAGGCAAAGCCCTCCGGGCCATCGACGATGACGCCGTCGATGTGGCCCTGCAGACGGCCATCAGCCACTGAGAAGCCAAACTGCTCGCCATCGGCCCTGCGGGTACGCAAGTCGAAACCGGCGTCGCGCAGCCACGCGACCATGCAGTCCTCCATGACGTGGCCGCGCTCGAAGATGCGCAGCATCCGGCCCGGGGTGTCCCGGCCGTGATCGACGGGAGCCTTGGCGTACTCAAACTGCAGCGCACGCTCGCAGGCAGCGCCCAACCGCGAGGCACCAAGGTACTGGCGCTCGGACTGCTGGGCTCGCGCCCGCTGCATCCCGGCGTCGACCAGCGCAGTGATCTGGCCCGAGATGCTCGAAGTGGAGTTGAAGTCCATCATGGCTTCTTCCCCTTCGGTTCTTCCCAAGGCAGGTCGTCCTCCAGATCCGCGAACGGATTGGCTGCACTCGGTGTCATGGGGTCGGGCGTCGGCGTCATGCCGCGCACGGGCGGGTACTTGCTCGCCTCGTGGTGCTCAACCATCGCCTCGGTGTAGCACGTGACGATGGCGTCGATCACCTGCAGCGCCTCGGCTTCTGAGTAGTTGCCCAGCGGTTTGGTGAAGCCGATCTCGCCTGCCGCCTCGCCGAAGGACTTGAGGCACTTGCGCATTGCGGCCAGCTCGATATCAGAGGGATCGATCATGGCGACCCCCTTGATGTCGCTGCGACCATCCTTGGCGCGCAGCCAGTTGCCGTACATCGCGTGGAACGCGGATTGGCAGCGCTGCGAGCAGAACACCCAGTCGATGGGGTAGCGCCGGGGATCGCCGACACCGTGCCGGTTGTCGGTGTGACCGAATCCCCGGGCCTGTCGTTTGCAGACCCAGCATTTCACGCCCCCTCCTCAAAGTCTTCGGCCAGCAGCGCCAGCTGCAGCGCGCCGCCAGCGAAGGCCGCTTCACAGCGGCGGTCGAAGTCGCGGTAGCAGGTCGAGCTGCGCGCAATGGCGGTGACCGCGTGAATCTGCGTTTCCAGACGGGCGAGGCCCTGATCGGACAGCCACTGGTGGTGCTTCTGCGAGATGCCCTTGCGGGCGCGAATCTCGTCGATCAGCGTGGCGGGCAGCACCGGGCCGTAGACCCAGCGCTGCGTGATCTGACCGACAACGTGGGGCGGGTTCTGGTCGTGGCCCTGGTACTTCCAGCCGAACAGCCGGTAGAGGGCGCGGTAGTAGTCCGGGTGGAAGCGGCGCTCCCACGAAGAGCACGACTGGCGCAGCAGCTTGGAGATCAGTTCCTGCAGCGCGTCAGGCGCGCGGTGGTACTGGTAGCCCGTCGCCTCGTCGATCAGCGCGACCTCGCCGGTGGTGGCCAGCGCGCGCATGATCTTCATGCAATTGGGCACGATGCCCTGGCGGGCCTTGTGCAGCGTGCCGTTGATGGCCGCGCTGACCACCGCCGACGCGACGTCGGCAATGATCCCGGCCGGGAAGAACTGTGCCTGCCGACCTGACGGCAACAGAATCGGCTCACGAGTTTTCTCCAATGCCGACAAGGAGTTAGGAGCGAAGTCGGCAAGAAACCGGGCAAATCGGCCACCCTTGTGCGTCTCGTGGAAACCCAGCAGCTTGGCCAGTTGGCGACGAACGTAGCCACGCTCGCCGCCCTTGAGGACGACGGCCTCGCATTGCAGATCGCCGAAGCGCACGACGCCGTAGTGACTGGCAGTGAGGACGGATGCATTCATAGCCGTCTCCTCACTGAGCCCAGGACGGTTTGCCCGTCACTGGTGCGCGTTGCGGGGTGGGCGCGGAATAGGCCGGGGCCGCCTGCGCGGGAGCGCCGGAGTTGCCACCGCCCGGACTGCCCTTCGTCGGCACACCTTTCAACTTGGCGTAGTCGGGGTGGTCGGGCTCGACTGCCAGCTTGACCACGTTGCGGTCTTGACCCTTGGCGTCCTTCTCGATGTCGACGCGCGCCAAGAACTCCAGACCGTCCAGTTCGGCGAAGCCATTGATGCGGCGCGCGGCGGCGGCCTGTGGGCTGTTGTCTTGCGGGTGGACGTTGCGGGCGCTGTTGAGCGCGGCCCGGATGAAGCTGCGCCCCATCTGGCCCCAGGTCGGGCCTTTCTTGGAGAGCAGGCCGACGTTGCTCCACATCTTGCGCTTGGCATGATCGCCAGCAGTGACCACAAACTCGGCGGCCAGATAGATGGAACCGGTCTCGAACGATTCGGTGGCGTAGCCGCCACCCCAGCCTTGCTCGGGGTCGTCATAGCCACCCGGCTTGATGGTCATTCGCACCGGCACGACGGTGCCCTTGGGGATCAGATCGAAGCCGGATTGCTGAGAGTCGGCGTCGTTGAAGTCATTCCATGCGGTCATTGCGATTACTCCTGAGATTCGATGTGTGCGGGGTTGGCGGCGCTGGCTAGCGCGGGGACAGCGCCCGCGCACTTGGTGATCAGCGCGCCGAGATGCGGCGGCTCCAGCAGGTCG
Source organism: Hydrogenophaga sp. L76 (assembly GCF_057654755.1). NCBI lineage: Bacteria > Pseudomonadati > Pseudomonadota > Betaproteobacteria > Burkholderiales > Comamonadaceae > Hydrogenophaga > Hydrogenophaga sp. L76. The sequence goes on along the minus strand of NZ_CM172807.1, from coordinate 4,575,019 downwards.
AGACGACCGCTGCGGTCTTTGGCCGGGAAGCCGTAGGGATTGACGGTGTGCGTGATGAAGGCGCGGTAGGAACTGCCGTCCTCGGCCTTGATCTCGGCCAGCGTCACGACCTCATCGACGATGCCGGGCAGCTCCAGGCTGGTCTTGCTGCCTTCGATCTGCGGGACGAACACCTTGCGATTGAAGTCATCCAGTCGCTCATCGAGGATCGCCACGAACACAACGTTCTTGCCACGGACGTGCTGCAGGTGGGTCAACGCGCCGATCATTTCCTGGCCGAGCAGCCCGTAGGCCGCGCGCAGATCGGGCTTGCCGGAACGATCACTGACCGCCCCGGGCTGCGTCTTGCACCACGCAAAGCACTGGCGAGACAGTTGCGTGATCGAGTCAAGGAAGAAGGTCTGGTAGCGACCGAGCTGCGTCGCATCGCCAAACTTCTCGATGACGTGGTCGTAGTGCGCCTGCGAGAACGCGCTCTCCGGCGGCAGCGACTTGTCCGGGCCCGCAAGGAACACGAAGAAGTCGCGGCTCTCGGGCCAGGACGCCGGGCGGATGGTGTCGCCCGGCCAGTCGGCGACCGCCAAGTCGCCTGCCTCGATGTCAAGGAACAGTGTGGTGGCGGGGTCGAGGTCTTTGAGCCGGGACGTCTTGCCGATGCCGGACTTGCCCAGCATCAGCAGCTTCACGCCCTTGCGCTCGGCCATCCGCTCGACGGCGGACACGATGGGTAGCCGCTTCATGCCTCACCCCCATCGGTGCTCAGGGTGAAGGACGGCTTGCCGGAATCGACCGTGCGGGCGGCCGCGAATTGCTGCTGCAATGCAGGCGGCCAGTTGATGTACCGGGACTCGGACACTGAGAGCTTGACGTCGAGGTAGCCCTCGACCTTCTCGCCTGAGGCCACGATGCGCTCGGCGATTTCGCCCAACTGTTTCTGGTTCCAGCTGACCTTTTTGGGCAGCTCAAACTTGATGTGCAGCGGGCCGTCGCTGATGTGGGCGGTACCAAAGTCACGGCCTGATTCACGCAGTGCGACACGGGCCTGCTCGCCGTAGCACAGTTCCAGCGCCGCATCGAACTTGGTGCGAGCCTTCTTTAGCCAGTCGATGGCAGCATCAAGGTTCTTGTCGACCTCGCGCTTCTGCTCGGGCGGCAGCGCGGCCAGTTGTTTCACGGACATCTCGGCGATGTCGACGGGGAAGATGGTCAGATCGCTCATGGCCGTCCTCCTCACTGGTACGCACGAGTGAAGCTCGAGTAGCGCGAGACGCGGCGCTCGAAGGCTTCGATTTCGTGCAGGAGGTAGGTGACCCGGCGACCGAGCTTGCAGTAGATGGGGCCGAGCTGCTCTTGACGCCAGCGGCGCAGCGTCTTGACGGAGAGCCCCCAGCGGATGGCGAGCTCGTTTTCGTCGAGTGCGATGCAGGTTGCACCGCCGGGATTCATCCGGCGGGGATTCCGACCGGATTCGATTGATGGAACTTGGGTTTGCATTTCGATGTGCCTCCTAGATGAAATGGGCACATCGAAGTCTCCGCACGGGTTTATGGCCCGTGTCTGGTTTGATTTATGGGCGCGTTTATGGGTTGCGTCGCAGGCGGTATTTGCCGCGCTTGACCAATGCGATCACGTCCTCGCGCTCAGCCTTTCCGCCGAAGGCGTCATCGAACGACTGGTAGCCGGTATTGGCGATCCTGTTGACCTCGGCCCAGGAAACTTCGGGCGCGTTCTTTCCGTCGGCACTCCACATCTGCTTGACGATCTTGGCCCGCTCCGCAGACAGCTCGCGTGATTCGGAGAAGTGCGGCAACTTCAAACGATTGCCTTGGAAGAACTGCTCTGGCTCCGGCGCACCGGTGGGGGTGATGAAGCCACGCAGCACCCTGTCGAATGCGCTCGCGTCGAAAACGTCCTGACCGTCGTCCACGCGAACGAACTCGTCCAGACCGCGCATGACATGGTCGCGGGGCAGCTCAACTGGATCTCGCTGATGCCGCAACACGATGCCGCCACGCGGCCAGATCGGATCACTCAAAACCGAGGTCATCGCGGCAACAGGAGCACGCTCCCACGCTCGGGCAACGAACACCGGGGCGAAGTCGTGGGTGCCCGCGATTCGCACTTCCCCGAGGTGCCACAGGTGGCCCGGCACGCGATGTCGGCGGTCGGAACGCTGTCGATCTTCGATGCCGATCAAGGACGCCAAGTCGGCGAGCCACGCATCCACCTGGAGGGCGTACAACGCGATGTCGGCAAGAGGTCGCTCAACTGTTCGTGATCGCTGCTGCGGGCTGCGGTACCGGTACACCGCCGCATCCTGATCGATCTCAACCTCGACTTCCTGCTCCGAATCCCGGACGGGGACCATCACATGGCTGAGGTAGTCCTCTTCCGTGACCCATCGTCGTTGCAGGAACGTTGGTATGCATCGTCCGAGCGCCGCCGCCATGACGCGGGACTCAACCCGGGGCAGCCGCTCCAGCACTGCCAGAAAGCTCAGATGCGCCGACATTGCGGTAGCGCCTTCAGAACTCACGGAGCACCCCAATTCGCGTGAGCTGTTCCAGAACGCGCTTTCGGTCATCTTCGGTCTTGCTCTTGTCGTTCAGACCGTTCGGCGACGTGATTTGGACGGCGACGTTGTGGGCCTTGCGGTGCGGCTGTTTGGCCATCCTGAATACCAACTTCACCTGCGCCAGCGTGTATTCCGTCAAGTCGTCGATGCCATAGTCGTCATAGGCGACCTGATAAATCTGCCGGGTGTCGCGCCGATCCTTGCCGATCAGCATCGTGCTCGACAGATGCTGGATCAGCTCACGTCCGTTGGCCGCGTCGGTGGTTTGCTGCTCGAACGGCCGCGCCACCTTGATCTGCAAGATCGAAATCTTTTCGATGCCCGCCACTCGCTCCTGCTCGATGCGCTTGAGCATCGCCGGTGTCGAGAATCCGAACAGGTCGAATTCGCGCATCGGCATGTCGTTGATCTCCCCGTCGCACGCCAAGACGACATCGCGGAAGATGGTCGCCAGTTCACGGCGCACCTCACGGTCTTCGCAGAACACGCCGAGCGCACCGGTGCCGGGCTCCCACGAAAAGCTGGCCGACATCGCTGCAGGTTCTTCGTGCTCGACCACCTCGCCGTTGGCAACCTGCCGGAAGTGCGCCGTCGACCCGTTGAAGGTTGCAGTCAGGGTGTGCAGGAGCACGGGCGTGACCTCGTCAGAGTCCTTGCCGCCGCAGCGGTCGGCATGCGCGAGATCACGGCGCGTGAACTGCTCGATGATGATTTGGTCGGGAGCCACTTGCGGGAACAGCGCCGAAATGCGCCCGCGCAATACACCCTCAACGTCGGTATCAATGCTCGGCACCACGCCCTTCGGGCCGAGGTAGTGGCTGGAGTAGTTCTCGCTCTTCCATTGCCGATGCATCACTTGCACGCGCTCGGCATTGTCGAAGCGCTGATCGCGCGTGGCACCGGTCTCCGGAAAGTCCTGCAGCAGGCAGAGAAACAGGGCCCGGCTGTAGCGATCACTCGGCGCGGCCATGATCGCTGCGTCATTGATGTCCTCGTCGTCAAGGAGAGACTGGACGGCCTGCGCACCGTACTCGTCATCGAGCAGCACCACGCGCTCGGCCGCCCGCTCGATGTGCTGCTGCACGTCCGAGCCGAGCTTGGCGACGGCGTGGAACATCGCCTTGCGCGACTGCACCGCGAGGATGCCTTTGGCCGCGTGTGTCAGCGCCGCCACTTCCGGCAGCGACGTGGCGCTGGCGCGCTCGACCAGGAGCAAGGCGAGACCGGGTCGCTTGGCCTTGCGAACCAGGGTCACGAAGTGCTCCATACACGGCAGGATTTCCGGGCCATCGTCCGATTGGCGGGATCGCGCCTGCTTCGCGGACTGCTGCGGCGCGGCGGTCGGCTGGTTGTGTTCTTGAGCGATGATTTGTTCGTCCGCTGGCATAGGCAATTTCCTTTTCTAAACGAAGTGCGCGATTGCGCGAGTAGTTAACTGAACGGTTCAAAAAATGCCGACACGCGGTCGGCGGCGGGATGAAGGCTTTGATCAGAAGATCTTGGCCCCCGGCTTGAGAAGGCCATAGCGCTCCATCCGCACCTGGATGAACCGCCGGTTGACGCCGAAGCGCTTGGCCACGGCCTTCTGCAAACATTCGATGTCGCCATCAGCCGTCAGGTAAAGACTGGTGCCGGGCAACTCGGGGTCGAGCGACGGGCTGCGATGGATCGTCACGCCGTGTTGCGCAGCCATCTCTTCGACAGCCAGATTCAACCGCTGGCGCGGCACCAGCAGCGACCCCATGAACTCGTTGGCACGCAGCTCGGCGAAGTATTCTTCCTTGGTGGTGTGGCCCGGAATCGCCTGGGAGGGCGTCGCAGCCGCCTCGGCGACGGGCGTGACTTTCGCCAAGTGTTCGACGTCGCGTGTGGTCGTGCGGTAGGCGCGCCGCGCCGCGTCGCTGGGTTCATCGAACAGACCCGGCCCCTTGCTGGCATCGACGATCCATCCTGGCGCATCGAAAATGGCGTGGCCGAGTTCGTGGCCAAGGGTGCTCAGTACCAGTTCCTCGCTGGCGTTCACGCCAACCGGCGACACCGACACCATCGCCGTGTCCGGCACGCCGGGGTCGTACTCACAGATGCCCAGAACAGGGTTGCCGCATTCGTCATGCACAACATTCCCGGTGCCGACGAACAGGTCGAAGACCACGCCGTTGATCTTCAGGCCGGAGATGGCGCTCAGGGTTGCGAGCGGGATGGCATCGGCAGCCGCCTCCACCAGTTGCTGGCGGGCCAAAACGGCGATGCCCTCAATCTCGGAATTCTTGATGTAGCTGGGGCGTTTTCGGTCGCAATGCCGGTAGCCAAGAGTCAACACCGGCATTCACTTGTCCCCCGTCGCTTGCTTGCGATACATCCGTACCAGGCCCCCCACGTCGTCGCGCATGTCTGGCGGAAGGCGGCTGGCCTCAACAAAGGCGTCGTCGACATTCTCGCCAAGGATTTCTGCCGCCTTGCGGATCAGCTCGTCCTTGGGCGGCTTCTCGATGTCGCGCTCTATGCGCGACCAGTAGGCAGGCGAGATGTCCAGCTGCCGGGCGAAGTCATTCATCTGAATGCCCTTCGCCTCCCTCTTCTGTCTGATGTAGGCACCAAATGCCATGTCGTGACCCAATTGCGTGATTAGTTAATTGACGCCATCGTATCGAGCAGATCGGCACCTGTCAACTGTTTCGTTAACGCGCAATCAGGTTCCCTGCCAGACAAGCGCCGCTGGCCTGCCGGGGCTTCGTGGCCGCGCCACCGAATGAGCGCGATTACCCGGAATTGCCATCCGCTTCGGAACATCGCGAACATCATCTGAGACGGTTGCAATTCCTCGGAGCCGTCATGAAGAACCTCGAACTCGCATCTCCCTCGGAGATGTCCGCCAGCGCCCGCGCTGGCGAAATCACCGCCATCCTTGCGGCCGCCATCGTCCGCACCGTCGTCGCAGAAGCGCCAAAACAGAGAGAAGTTGGCCTTGGCTTCCTGCCCGACCAGCGCGTTCATACAACCCCCTATCAACAGGAGAAGTTGTGATGAACGAGAAACAAGCATCCGTCGCCGCGCGGATCGCGGAGCTGTCGAGCCTGCCCATCGCCGAGTTGTGGCCAGTGTGGGATCGGTACTTCAGCAGCCGCCCCAACAACCCGAACCGCGTCTTCATCGAGTCGCGCATCGCCTACAAGATGCAGGAGGAAGCCTTCGGCGGTCTGGCGCACAACACGCGCCAGCGCCTGGAGGCCATCGGTGCCAAGCATTCCAACATCAAGCTGCGGGCTCGCCCGCGCGACACCAACTTCGCGCCCGGCACCGTGCTGCTGCGCGAATGGGGCGACCGCGAGCACAAGGTGGCGGTCACCGCCGAAGGTCTGTTCGAGTACGAGGGAAGCACCTTCAAGAGCCTGACAGCCGTGGCCCGGCAGATCACCGGCACGCACTGGTCGGGGCCACTGTTCTTCGGTCTGACCGGCAAGGCAGGTGCGCAATGAGCGACGCCACCCAAATCGCCTCTCCCAAGGCGCGCAAACGCTGCGCCGTCTACTGCCGGGTGTCGTCGGACGAACGCCTTGACCAGGAGTTCAACTCCATCGACGCGCAGAAGGAGGCTGGCCACGCTTACGTCGCAAGCCAACGCGCAGAAGGATGGATTCCTGTGGCCGACGACTACGACGACCCCGGCTTCTCCGGCGGCAACACGGATCGGCCGGGGCTAAAACGCCTGATGGCCGACATCGAGCGCGGTCAGATCGACATCGTGGTGGTCTACAAGATCGACCGCCTGACGCGCAGCCTCGCCGACTTCTCCAAGATGGTCGAAGTGTTCGAGCGCCAGGGCGTGTCGTTCGTGTCGGTCACGCAGCAGTTCAACACCACCACCTCGATGGGACGGCTGATGCTCAACGTGCTGCTGTCCTTCGCCCAGTTCGAGCGCGAGGTCACCGGCGAACGCATCCGCGACAAGATCGCCGCCAGCAAACGCAAAGGGATGTGGATGGGTGGCGTGCCGCCGCTCGGCTTCGACGTCGAGAACCGTCTGCTGGTCATCAACGACACCGAGGCGGCGGTGGTGCGGCGCATCTTTGAGGAGATGCTGACCATCGGCTCGCCCACCCAGATTGCCGCGAACCTGACGCTGGATGGCATCACGACCAAGGCGTGGACGACACAGGACGGCCAGACGCGGGCGGGCACGCGCATCGACAAGAAGTACCTGCACAAGCTGCTGCGCAACCGCATCTACCTCGGGGAGTTGTCGCACAAGGGCAGTTGGTACCCGGGCGTGCATCAAGCCATCATCGATCCCGGGCTGTGGGGCCGGGTTCACGAGGTGCTGGCCAAGGACGGTCACACCCGGTCGGTGGAAACCAAGATCAGGTCGCGCACCGACGCCTTGCTGCGCGGCCTGCTGTACGCACCCTCAGGCGAGCGGATGTACCCGACCTACTCGCGCAAGAACGGGCGCAAGTACCACTACTACGTGTCCAAGTCGGAAGCGAGGTTCGGCGCGCCGGGCAAGAGCTACGAGCGCTTGCCCGCGCCGGAGATCGAAGGGGCGGTAGTCGCCCAGATCCGAACGGTGCTGACCAGCCCCGAAACCGTGGCGTCGGTGGTGCGGCACATCCAACGCAACGGGGCCCAGATCGACGAGGCCACCACCGTGATGGCTATGGGACGGCTCAACAACGTGTGGGATCAACTGTTCCCGGTCGAACGCCACCGCATCGCCAATCTGATGATCGAACGCATCGACCTCGTCCACGCGGGCGAGGTGCAGGGGATCAAGGTGAAGTGGCGTGAGGTGGGTTGGAACGCGCTGATCGAGGAGTTCGCCCCGGACAGCATCGGTGCCGAACTGCTGGAGGTCGAAGCCTGATGATTGATCCGATGGAAACCTTTGTGCCACTGACGTTCCGCCGCCGGGGCGTCCAACGCGTGGCTGCCGACGACCGGCACGTCCACGACGTGACCCTGCTCGACGGTGTGGCACGCGCCTTCTACTGGCAGCACCTGCTGGACACCGGCGCGATGCAGAGCGGGTCGGCAATCGCCCGCGCCGAGAAGCTGCACCACTCGGTGGTCAACGAACTGCTGCGCCTGACCCTGCTGGCCCCCGACATCATTGAGCAATTCATGGCGGGCAAGCAGCCACGGCGGCTGACGCTGATGTGGTTTCAGCGAAACCGCCTGATGGTGGACTGGCACGCCCAGCGCCAGCTCATGGCCAGTTTTGAGGAGGATGTGTGAGCAAGAAGCATCGCGGCCACGCCAAGGGCGACCCAGTGACGTATCAGACGCCGCTGCCTGCTGGCGGCGTGCAGATGGAAACCTTCCTGCCCTGGACGCTGGTGCGCCGGGGCCTGAAGAAGCAGGTCATCACGCCGCTGGACGCGCCGCAGGAGTTCCTGGACGAGGCCCGCCGTGAGCGGCTGGTGCGCGAGATGGCGCAGGACACTCCCTTGATGCGGGCGCTCGGCCTCGCACACCACTGGCAGCGCCTGCTGGACGAAGGACGATTCAGTTCGATGACCGAGATCGCGGCAGCCGAGGGCATCGACCTCGGCCAAACGAGCAAGATGAGCCGACTGGCACAACTGGCCCCCGACTTGATCGAAGCCATCGCCCTGGGACGCCTCGATGTGGGCGTCAGCCAGTTGCTGCGCGGCAGGTTGTCGGCGTCCTGGCTGGCGCAACGTGAGGCTTTGGTGGCAGGCTCGCGCTGACCGCAATGCCGCGCCGACACGCCGCCTCAGGGCGGTTTTTTTGTGCCGCCCATGGCAGGATTTGCCAAAAAACCGTGCAATCGAGCCTTACTCTTCCAGCAAGCTACGCAGCATCCACGCAGTCTTTTCGTGGACATCAATGCGCTGGGTCAGCACATCAGCCGTGGGCTGATCGTTGGCATCGTCCACGACAGGGAAGAGCTTGCGGGCGGTTCGTGCGGTGGCTTCCTGTGCGGCCACCAGATGGCGGATCATCTCGGTAGCCTTGGGCACGCCCTCGACCTCCTTGATGGAAGCAAGCTTGACGAACTCCTTGTAGGTGCCCGGTGCAGGGAAACCCAGAGCCCTGATGCGCTCAGCAACAATGTCCAATGCGTTCCACTGCTCCGTGTACTGCGTCATGAACATGTTGTGCAGACTGTTGAACTGGGGACCGGTGACGTTCCAGTGGAAGTTGTGGGTCATCAAGTACAGCGTGTAACTGTCGGCCAAGAGAGCAGACAGCCCCTCTGCGATCTTCTTACGATCGGCATCCGAAATGCCAATATCCATGGTCATCGGTTTGACTTTCTTTTCTTTCATAGTATTATCCTGTCGTCGTGATTAAGCCGTTTTGGCTAGAAGCGGTCTCTCGCCCAACCCAAAATGGTGCATTCGAGACCATAATAACGATAACTGTAACTTTTCTTTTCAAAGCGTCTGCAAAGATACTTCGAGTAGGTGTCTCTAGGACCATAAAGCCATTTCGGTTAACAACGCAACCAAAGGAGCGAAAGATGGAAAATAAAGACGCAAGTTCTGCTGGCAAGTGCCCGGTGATGCACGGTGGCGTCACCTCGGCGAGCATGTCGAATATGGAGTGGTGGCCCAAGGCCCTAAACCTGGACATTCTGCACCAACACGACAGCAAGACAAACCCATTCGGGGTTGGCTTCAAATACCGCGAAGAGGTCAAGAAGCTCGACGTTGAAGCACTCAAGCGCGATCTCAAAGCCCTGATGACTAACAGCCAAGTCTGGTGGCCAGCTGACTGGGGCCATTACGGCGGCCTGATGATCCGCATGGCTTGGCACTCCGCTGGTACGTACCGCATCGCGGACGGCCGTGGCGGTGGCGGCACGGGCAACCAGCGTTTCGCTCCAATCAACTCCTGGCCCGACAACGCCAACCTCGACAAGGCACGCCGCCTGCTCTGGCCGATCAAGAAAAAGTACGGTAACAAGCTTAGCTGGGCCGACCTGATTATCTTGGCTGGCAACGTTGCCTATGAATCGATGGGCCTGAAGACCTTCGGCTTCGCCTTTGGCCGTGAAGACATCTGGCACCCTGAAAAAGACACTTACTGGGGCTCCGAAAAAGAGTGGCTCGCTCCCAGCGGCAGCGCCAACAGCCGCTACTCTGGCGAACGCGATCTGGACAACCCACTGGCCGCCGTGATGATGGGCCTGATCTACGTGAACCCTGAAGGCGTGGATGGTAAGCCTGACCCGCTCAAGACGGCGCACGATGTGCGCGTGACCTTCGAACGCATGGCCATGAACGACGAGGAAACCGTGGCCTTGACTGCCGGTGGCCACACCGTTGGCAAGTGCCACGGTAATGGCAACGCCGCCAACCTAGGCCCGGCTCCTGAAGGTGCCGAGTTGGACGAACAAGGCCTGGGCTGGCAAAACCACACGACCCGTGGCATTGGCCGTGACACCGTGACCAGCGGCATTGAAGGTGCATGGACCACCCACCCGACCCAATGGGACAACGGCTACTTTCATCTGCTGCTCAATTACGACTGGGAGCTTAAGAAGAGCCCAGCGGGTGCGTGGCAATGGGAGCCGATCAACATCAAGGAAGAAGACAAGCCAGTTGATGTGGAGGACCCGTCCATCCGCTACAACCCGATCATGACCGATGCCGACATGGCCATGAAGATGGACCCGGCGTATCGGAAAATTTCGGAACGCTTCGCTCAAGATCAAGCTTACTTCTCTGAAACCTTTGCCCGCGCCTGGTTCAAGCTCACCCACCGCGACCTAGGACCGAAGTCGCGCTACATCGGCCCATACGTTCCGCAGGAAGATCTGATCTGGCAAGACCCGGTACCCGCTGGCCGCAAGGACTACGATGTGGCGTCCGTGAAGTCCAAGATTGCCGCCAGCGGACTGAGCATTCCTGAGATGGTCAGCACCGCATGGGATAGTGCCCGCACCTACCGTGGTTCGGACAAGCGCGGCGGTGCCAATGGTTCACGTATCCGTCTGGCTCCGCAGAAGGACTGGGAGGGCAATGAGCCGACGCGTCTGGCCAAAGTGCTGGCAGTGTATGAAAAGATCGCCGCCGAGACCGGCGCCAGCGTGGCCGATGTGATCGTGCTGGCGGGTAACGTCGGCGTGGAGCAAGCCGCCAAGGCCGCAGGGGTGAATGTGGTGGTGCCCTTTGCCCCGGGCCGTGGCGATGCGACCCAAGCACAGACCGATGCCGACTCCTTCGATGTGCTGGAGCCCTTGGCCGACGGTTTCCGCAACTGGCTGAAGAAGGACTACGTGGTGAGCGCGGAAGAGCTGCTGCTTGACCGCGCCCAGTTGATGCGCCTGACCGCTTGCGAAATGACCGCGCTGGTGGGCGGCATGCGCGTGCTCGGCACCAACCACGGCGGTAGCCAGCACGGCGTGTTCACCGACCGCGTCGGCGCACTGACGAACGACTTCTTCATCAACTTGACCGACATGGCCTACAGCTGGAAACCCACCGGGCGCAACAGCTATGCCATCGTGGATCGCAAGACCGGTGCCACCAGATGGACGGCTACCCGCGTCGATCTGGTCTTCGGCTCGAACTCAATCCTGCGCGCCTACGCCGAGGTCTATGCCCAGGACGACAACCGCGAGAAGTTCGTCAACGACTTCGTGGCTGCTTGGACCAAGGTCATGAACGCCGACCGATTCGATCTGTCCTGATCGTTCCGTACAAAGCGGACCAATGAATGACCGAACTGCCAGTGTGCGGTTCGGTCTTTTTTTGCCTTTCGCTGTCTCGGTCGCGCGCTCCCGAGCAGGCGAAGAAGCAAACCGATGAGCCGCAAACCCGCGCCAACACACGACTTCAGGCCTTGAATGCTCAAGAGGGCAGCAGAGAACAGAGAGAGAGAAACGGCCGAAAGTGCGCCGGGAACGGCAACTTCGGGAGGTGCGTGCTCAAGAGGCCAAGGCCGGAAACCGCACCAACACTGGGGGAACGGGCAAAAAAATCCCAACCGGATAAGGGTTGGGATTTCACATTATGGTGGAGCTGGGGGGAATTGAACCCCCGTCCGCAAGCCTTCTTCGCGCAGTTCTACATGTGTAGCCGTCTGATTTGAGTCTCGCTTCCTGTATCGCGCAGCGGCACGCTATACAGGACGCCAGTAACCTTGAATCTTGCTGTGCGCCAAGTTACCCGACGCCCAGCCAGCCTATTGAATTATCTTTGCAGCCTGGACTCTCGCGGCTTGCGCCGTCTGAACCCTTGCCCAGCCCATAGGCCTGCTGTTGCAAAGCTCACCGGCAATTAAGCGGCGAGTGCGAAACGTTCGTCGTTTGCAGTTAGTTTTTTTCTGCGGATTTACGAGGTGACAGAACCTCGACATGCCCTGCTGCGTGTCCGAACCCACGTCGAAACCAGTGCAGCCCCTGAGTATCCAAGTTTAAGGCAGTTGGAGCAATTTCAAGACCTGCAATGGAGAAAGAACTTCCGCATCAGCGCCCCAATGCCCGGTTTCACCCCCAACACCGAGGTAACCATAGCGCGCAGCCACTGTGAACATGCCCGCCTCGCGCCCGGCCACGATGTCGCGCTCGTCATCCCCCACGTAGATGCAAGCGTCCGGGCTCACGCCAAGGCGACGCGCGGCCTCGCGCAAAGGCTCTGGGTGCGGCTTGGGCCAGGGCGTGGTGTCACCGCACACCACCGCCCCCGCCCCGGACAGCATGGGCAAACCCGCCAGCACCGGCTCGGTCAGGCGTTGCGCCTTGTTGGTGACGATGCCCCAGGGCATTTGCCCCAGCGCCAGCGTGGCCACCAGTTCCTCAACCCCTTCGAAACACCGGGTATGGTGCAGCAGGCACTGCTCGTAATGAGCCAGAAACTCCTGTTTGAGGGCATCGTAGGCAGGATCGGCCGGGGGAACCCCGAAGGCCACCTGGATCATGCCTCGCGCGCCCGAACTGGCGTGGGGCCGGTAGCCCTCCAGCGGCAATGCGGGCAACTGCCGGGCCGCACGCATCCGCTCGACCGCCAGCGCCAGGTCGGGTGCACTGTCCACCAAGGTACCGTCCAGATCGAACAGCACCGCCTTCACTGCAAACCGTGGAAGCTTCATGCCTTGCGCGTGGCCAGCAGGTAGTTCACGCTGGTGTCCTGGCTCAACCAGTAGCGCTTGGTCAGGGGGTTGTATTCCATGCCACGTGTCTGGACCAGATCAAGGCTCGCAGCGCGGCAATAGCCCGCCAGTTCGCTGGGACGGATCATCTTGGCGTATTCGTGCGTGCCCTTGGGCAGCATTTGCAGCAGATACTCGGCGCCCACGATGGCAAACAGGAACGACTTGGGGTTGCGGTTGATGGTGGAGAAAAACACCCACCCCCCCGGCTTGACCAGTTCGGCGCATGCACGCACCACCGAGGCCGGATCGGGCACGTGTTCCAGCATCTCCATGCAGGTCACCACATCAAAAGAAGCCGGCTGCTCCGCAGCCAGCGCTTCGGCGCTGACTTCCCGATAGCTGACACCGGCCGTGCCGGCTTCCAGCGCGTGCAGCTGGGCCACCCGGAGCGCTTTTGTGGAAAGGTCGATGCCTGTGACCTGGGCGCCTTTGCGGGCCATGGAGTCGGACAGGATGCCGCCGCCGCAACCCACATCCAACACTTTTTTGCCCGACAGGCTGGCGAGTTCGTCGATCCAGGCCAGTCTCAAAGGGTTGATCTGGTGCAGCGGTCGGAATTCGCTCTCGGGATCCCACCAACGGTGGGCGAGATCGGAAAATTTGGCCAGTTCGGCCGGATCGGCATTGACGGGATTCATGATGCGGATTTTCACACGCCTTCAGGGTGCGAGTCCGTGCTGTGTGGCGAAGTGCTGTCGCTCGCGAAGGACATCAGCGGGCGATATGCAGATTTTTGGCGCTTGCAGGCCCAGGTACTGCAGTTGCTGGCGGTAGTCGGGGTTCTGGTAGGGATCGGCCACCACGTAGCCGGCTTGCCCGGTGCACGTGCCATCGGGTCGGCAATCTTTCCAGGTTGCGCCAAAAACGATCCGCCCATCACGCGTCAAGCCAGGGAAGGCACTGGCCAGCACCTGCGTGCGCCAGTCTTCGATCCGAAACACCTGTCCTTTCAGCGCTGGCCGCGGGTCCACAAAATAGACCGACGCGTTGTCGGTGTAGGTCAGCATGGCAGGCTGGTCGGTGGCGAAGCCGAAAACCGCTTTCCCCGGCGTTGCCTGCAGGTCCCAGCGCAGGTCGCAGGGATGAACAGGAACCAGCGCCCCCTGGGCCAGACCATAGACGCGCATGCTCGGCTTCCCCCATCGGGGGTTGATCGGGATGGCAGAAAACGCCAGGCCATCGACCGACAGCATGGGCAGGGTGTAGACATTGCCGTCGATGACCTCGCGGGACCGGCAGATGAACTGCGGGCCAGAGTCGTGAACGACCTCGACCCCGCGCGCATCATCGCGCAGCCCCAGCGTGCGCACCTGGAGCGGACCAGTGCCCTGCCCCGCCCGGCCTCCCTGGGGCCAGCTCATGGACCGGATCCAGATCAGCGAAGGGTCGGGGCTCTGGACCCTGTCCAGCTCGGAGGCGGCGGCATAAAAGCCCTTCATGCCGCCTTTGAACAAGGGCCGCGCCACCTGCTGCTGGCGCACGATGTCCGAAAAACGGTAGTGGCTGCCATCCACATCCACCAGATAGCGCCAGCTGCCCTGCACGGGAAAAGCCTCGTTGCTGAGTGGGGTCTTGCGCACCGTCATCCGGCCGTTGGGTTCTGAGGGCAGTTCGATCAGGGCCACCTGGCCCAGTTGCGCCCCCGAAAACGAGCGCAGGACAAAACGCCCGTCAGGACTGATGCGCTCGTAGGTCCCCAGCGCAGCCATGCCCTGGCTGTCACGCCCCACCTGTGCCGGATCGAGTGGAAGGTAGCTGACGGCCTCGATGCACGACCCGTCCCGCGCACCTTGTGCGGGCTGCGACAGGACGTCAAAACCCGTCAGCGCCAAGGCTGCGCCAGCAAAGACCAGGAAAACGGGTTTGAGCACCATCAATACACTGGTCAAGATCAATGTCTGGAAGGGTGAACCAGCGCACGCTGCAGCGCAAGCCACCGGAATTGCAGGGCCTCACGCCATGCCTCGTCGGGCATCACACCCCAAACGGGCCAGGGATGGAGTTGTGACCCCAGCGACACGAAACTCATGGGCAAATGGTTCACACCGCGCCAGAGCCATTGACAACGGGCCGGCATGGCGTGCAATGCATACGGATCGTTCAACGTGGATGCAGGGGAAGCCAACGCCGCCCGCCATTCTTTTTCCGGCACCCGGGGATCTTTCCAGCTCAATACCCGGTAACCGATCGCTTCGGCAGCCTGTCTCATGCGCGACCACTCCAGCAGGCTGTAGACCATGCGAGGAGACAGCAGCATGATCACCACGGGCTTGCTGGCGTCGGTCGGCGGGCTCACCAAGCACACTTTCTCTTCCGCCGTCATCACCCGCACGGCACGCCAGGATGCCTCCGGCAACTCGTCCTGCGCACTGGCGGGCCAGGCCCAGGGACTCAGGAAGATGCCACTCAGCAGGCTGAACAAACGGGGCATGGGGCTTGATGGCGTGAAAAAGCCCCATGCGCTTTCGCGCATGGGGCTTTGTGTCAGAAGCGCCGCAAGCGGTGCTTACTGGCCCGAACGGGTGCCAACCACTTCAACTTCCACGCGACGGTTCTTCGCACGGCCTTCGCGGGTGGCGTTGTCGGCCACCGGCTGGGTCAGGCCCTTGCCTTCGGTGTAGATGCGGTTGCTTTCGATGCCCTTGCTCACCAGATAGGCCTTGACGGCTTCAGCACGGCGAACCGACAGGGCTTGGTTGTAGCCGGCAGGGCCGGTCGAGTCGGTGTGACCCACAGCGATCACCACTTCCAGGTTGATGCCGCCAACCTTGCTGGCCAGATCGTCCAGCTTGGCCTTGCCTTCGGGCTTGACCACAGCCTTGTCGAAGTCGAAGAAGGCATCGGCAGCGTAGGTCACCTTGGTGGCTGCGGGAGCAGGGGCCGGAGCCGGAGCCGGAGCGGGAGCAGGTGCAGGCGCTGGTGCAGGAGCAACGGCAACAGGTGCAGGAGCCGGTGCAGGAACAATGGCTCCGTCGCAACCCTTGGCAGCGGTCGCCGGCGTCCAGAAAGCGTTGCGCCAGCACAGGGTGCCATCGCCGTTCCTCCATTGCAGGTTGCCGTGGCCATTGCGCCAGTTGTCATTGGTTTCAGTGCCGCTGGAGGGCGCGGCAAATACAGCCGAAGCCATGGCGGCGGTTGCAAACAGCATTGCCACTTTGTTCAGTTTTTTCATGGTTTTTTCCTCTTAGTTTGAGCCGCGGACGGGCCATATATCAACAATAACGCTTGAAGTGACCACCACTCAAAACGCTGAATTTATTGTGCCACAAGGCTGTGGCACTGGCTTCCGGGCCGCTGACGTCGGTTGTAACCGCTTTCTGCACATCTGGCGCATTCGTTGCCGGCATACCACACTAAGACTTAAAAAGAAGGCCTTGGCAGTAGCCCTAAAATGACGGGTTGCCTTTCGGCCTTTCAGCACCTCACGCCTTCGCTCATGACACAGTTCGCCAAAGAGACCCTGCCCATCAGTCTTGAAGAGGAAATGCGGCGCAGCTACCTGGATTACGCGATGAGCGTGATCGTGGGTCGTGCGCTGCCCGATGCACGAGATGGTCTCAAACCCGTTCACCGGCGCGTGTTGTTTGCCATGCACGAGTTGAATAACGACTGGAACCGGCCGTACAAGAAATCGGCCCGTATCGTCGGCGATGTGATCGGTAAATACCACCCGCACGGCGATTCCGCGGTGTACGACACCATCGTCCGGATGGCGCAGGACTTCTCGTTGCGCCACATGCTGGTGGACGGTCAGGGCAACTTCGGCTCGGTCGACGGCGACAACGCTGCGGCCATGCGTTACACCGAAATCCGACTGTCGAAGATCGCCCACGAAATGCTGGCCGACATTGACAAGGAAACCGTCAACTTCGGACCCAATTACGACGGTTCGGAAAAAGAACCGCTGGTATTGCCCTCGCGCCTGCCCAATTTGCTGGTGAACGGTTCTTCGGGCATTGCGGTCGGCATGGCAACCAATATTCCGCCCCACAACCTCAACGAAGTGGTTGACGCCTGCCTGCACCTGCTGAAGCAACCCGAAGCCACGATCGACGAGCTGATGGAAATCATCCCGGCGCCCGACTTCCCGACCGCCGGCATCATCTACGGCATGACCGGCGTGAAAGACGGTTACCGCACCGGCCGAGGCCGCGTGGTGATGCGCGCCAAGTGCCATTTCGAGGACATCGACAAGGGCCAGCGCCAGTCCATCATCGTGGACGAACTGCCCTACCAGGTGAACAAGAAGACGCTGCAGGAGCGCATTGCCGAGCTGGTGCACGAGAAGAAGATCGAAGGCATCAGCCACATCCAGGACGAGTCGGACAAATCCGGCATGCGCCTGGTGATCGAACTCAAGCGCGGCGAAGTCCCCGAGGTGGTGCTCAACAACCTGTACAAGCAGACGCAGCTGCAGGACACCTTCGGCATCAACATGGTGGCCCTGATCGACGGGCAGCCGCGCCTGTGCAACCTGAAGGACCTGATCCAGGTGTTCCTGGAGCACCGCCGCGAAGTGGTGACGCGCCGCACGGTGTTCAACCTGCGCAAGGCGCGCGAGCGCGGCCATGTGCTCGAAGGCCTGGCGGTCGCGCTGGCCAACATCGACGACTTCATCCGCATCATCCGCGAATCGCCCACACCGCCGGTGGCCAAGGCCGAGCTGATGGCCCGCCCGTGGGACAGCTCCCTGGTGCGCGAGATGCTGACCCGCACCCGGATCGACGGTGGTGTGATCAACGCCGACGACTACCGCCCCGAAGGCCTGGAACGCGAGTTCGGCATGGGCGGGGACGGTTTGTACCGCCTCTCCGAGACGCAGGCCCAGGAAATCCTGCAGATGCGCCTGCAACGCCTGACGGGTCTGGAGCAGGACAAGATCGTGGCCGAATACAAGGAAGTGATGGGCGTCATCGACGACCTGCTCGACATCCTGGCCAAACCCGAACGCGTGTCCACCATCATTGGCGAAGAACTCACCGAAGTGAAGACTGAGTTCGGCCAGACCAAGCTCGGCGCGCGCCGCAGCGAGATCGAACACAGCGCCCAGGACCTCTCCACCGAAGACCTGATCACGCCCACCGACATGGTGGTCACGCTCAGCCACAGCGGCTACATCAAGAGCCAGCCGATCTCCGAATACCGGGCACAGAAACGCGGCGGTCGCGGCAAACAGGCCACCGCCACGAAAGAAGACGACTGGATCGACCAGCTCTTCATCGCCAACACGCACGACTACATACTCTGCTTCTCCAACCGGGGCCGCCTGTACTGGCTCAAGGTCTGGGAAGTGCCGGCCGGTTCGCGCGGCTCGCGTGGCCGCCCGATCGTCAACATGTTCCCTCTGCAAGAAGGCGAGAAGATCAACGTGGTGCTGCCGCTGACCGGTGAGATGCGCAGCTTCCCGCAGGACAGCTACGTGTTCATGGCCACGTCGATGGGCACGGTCAAGAAAACCGCGCTGGACGAATTCAGCAACCCGCGCAAGGCCGGCATCATTGCCGTGGACCTGGACGAGGGAGACTTCCTGATCGGCGCCGCGCTGACCGATGGACAACACGACGTGATGCTGTTCTCCGACGGCGGCAAGGCGGTCCGTTTTGACGAGAACGACGTGCGCCCCATGGGCCGCAATGCGCGTGGCGTTCGCGGCATGATGATCGAAGAAAGCCAGAGCGTGATCGCCATGCTGGTGGCCGAAGACGAAGAACAGAGCGTGCTCACCGCCACCATCAACGGCTACGGCAAGCGCACGCCGATTGGCGAATACACCCGCCATGGCCGTGGCACCAAGGGCATGATCGCGATCCAGCAGAGCGAGCGCAACGGCAAGGTCGTGGCCGCCACCCTGGTCCACACCGACGACGAGATCATGCTGATCACCGACAAGGGCGTTCTGGTGCGCACCCGCGTTTCGGAAATCCGCGAGATGGGCCGGGCCACGCAGGGGGTGACCCTGATCGCGCTGGACGAAGGCGCTGAGCTTTCCGGCTTGCAACGCATCGTGGAAAACGACGCCAATGTGCCCGAGCTGGCGGACGACAGCGAGGCTGACAGCACGGACGAGCAGCCGTGATGCAGCGCCCGTACAACTTTTCCGCGGGTCCGGCCGCGATGCCGGTGGAAGTGCTGCAGCAGGCAGCGGCCGACATGCTGGACTGGCACGGCAGTGGCATGAGCGTGATGGAGATGAGCCATCGCGGCAAGGAGTTCATGTCCATCATCGAGACGGCCGAAGCCGACTTGCGTGAGCTGCTGGCGGTGCCACCGAACTTTCGCATCCTGTTCATGCAGGGCGGCGGCCTGGCCGAAAACGCCATCGTGCCGCTGAACCTGTCGCGCGGCGGCGTGGTGGACTTCGTGGTCACGGGCAGCTGGAGCCAGAAGTCGTTCAGGGAAGCGCGCAAGTTCTGCGATCCCCACCTGGCGGCCAGCAACGAGGCCGACGCACACACCAGCCTGCCGACGCCTGGCAGCTGGCAACTCAGCCAGGATGCGCAATACGTGCACCTGTGCAGCAACGAAACCATCCATGGCGTCGAACTGCACGAACTGCCCGACCTGAAGGCACTCGGCAGCAACGCACCGCTGGTGATCGACTTCTCGTCCCATGTGGCCTCGCGCACCGTGGACTGGCGCCGTGTCGGGCTGGCTTTTGGCGGCGCCCAGAAAAACCTCGGCCCGGCGGGCGTCACCCTGGTCGTGGTGCGGGAAGACCTGCTCGGTCATGCGCTGTCGATCTGCCCGAGCGCCTTCGACTACAAGACCGTGGCCGACAACGGCTCGATGTACAACACGCCACCCACCTACAGCATCTACATGGCTGGACTCACCTTCCAGTGGCTCAAGCGCCAGACCGAAGGCGACCTGCGGGGGATAGCGGCCATGGAGCATCGCAACAGGGCCAAGGCCGAGCTGCTGTACGGTTTCATCGACCAGTCTTCGTTCTATGTGAACAAGGTCGCACCGGCCTGCCGCTCGCGCATGAACGTGCCGTTCTTCCTGCGCGACGAGTCGCGCAACGAGGCCTTCCTCACCGGAGCCAGGGCGGCGGGCCTGTTGCAGCTCAAGGGCCACAAGTCGGTCGGTGGCATGCGCGCCAGTCTCTACAACGCCATGCCGCTGGAAGGCGTGCAGGCGCTGGTCGCCTACATGCGCGACTTCGAACAAACACAGGCTTGAAACCGGCCGACCCCACGATGAAACAACCCACACAGTCCGAAGCGCTGGGCGCCTTGCGGATCCAGATCGACTCACTGGACCAGCAACTGCTGTCGCTGTTGAACCAGCGTGCCAGGGTCGCCGAACAGGTGGGCGAGATCAAGCGTGCAGAAGGCTCGCCCTTCTTTCGCCCGGATCGCGTCGCCCAGGTGATCGAAAAAATCCAGGCGGCCAACCAGGGACCTTTGCTGAACCAGCATGTGGCGTCCATCTGGCGCGAGATCATGTCGGCCTGTCTGGCGCTGGAAGCACCGCAGCGCGTGGCCGTTCTGGGCCCTCAGGGCACCTTCTGTGAACAGGCCGCCATCGAGTTCTTCGGCAGCGCCGCCAACCTGATCTACTGCGCCAACTTCGACGAAGTGTTCCACGCCACGGCGGCGGGCACGGCGCAGTACGGCGTGGTGGGCATGGAAAACTCCACCGAAGGTGTGGTCGCCCGCTCGCTCGATCTGTTCCTGCGCTCGCCGGTGCACGTGGTCGGCGAAGTCAGCCTGCTGGTGCGCCACAACCTGTTGCGGCAACTGAACGAGCTCGACGGCATCGAAGTGGTCATGGCCCATCCGCAAGCGCTGGCCCAGTGCCAGAACTGGTTGAGCCAGCATCTGCCCAACGCCGAGCGCCGTGCAGTGTCCAGCAACGCCGAGGGCGCCCGTCTGGCCGCGACCAACCCGGCCTGGGCCGGTTTGGCGAGCGAGCGCGCTGCCGCCCAGTTCGGCCTGCACATCGTGGCCCACGCGATCCAGGACGAGGCCTACAACCGCACGCGCTTTGCCGTCATCAGCCTACCCCAGACCCTGGCCATGCCGCCCGCATCGGGCAAGGACTGCACCAGTCTCGTGGTGTCGGTGCCGAACCGGCCTGGTGCGGTGCACGATCTGCTGGTACCGCTCAAGAACAACGGCGTGTCCATGACCCGTTTTGAGTCCCGCCCGGCCAAGTCCGGCCAATGGGAGTATTACTTTTACATCGACATCGCAGGCCATCCCTCGCAGCCCCATGTGGCGGCGGCGCTGGAGGAGCTCAAAGGCCTTTGCGCGTTCTACAAGGTGCTGGGTGCCTACCCGGTCAGTGAATAAGATGCATTACCTCGTTCCAATGGGTTCAATGGGGTTCTCCAGGGGTCTGCATGTTTGAACAACTCGGGCTGATCGGCTGCGGCCTGATGGGTGGGTCGTTCGCGCTTGCCCTGAAAAAGGCTGGTCTGGTCAAACGCGTGGTGGGCTACAGCAAGTCGCCATCCACCACCGAGCGTGCGCGCCAGATGGGCGTGATCGACGTGGAAGCGCCATCCGCCCTGCTGGCGGTATCCGGCGCCGACCTCGTGCTGCTGGCCGTGCCCGTATCGGCCACAGAAGCGACCTTCAAGGCCATCCGGCACCTGTTGAACAACAACACCCTCGTCATGGACGTCGGCTCCACCAAGCGCGACGTCATTGATGCCGCGCGCCGCGTGCTGAAAGATCAGGTGGGCGTGTTTGTGCCCGCCCATCCGATCACGGGAAAAGAACTCTCGGGTGTGGAACACGCGGATGCCGAGCTCTACACCGGGCGCCAGGTCATCCTCACTCCCATAGAGCGCACGCTCACCACCCAGCTTGACAAAGCCCAGCAGGTCTGGACCGCGCTCGGTTGTCATGTCAAGCAGATGTCGCCCGAGGCCCACGATGCGGCGTACGCGGCGGTCAGTCACCTGCCGCACATGATTGCCTTTGCGCTCATGAACGCGATCAACAACCAGCCCCAGTCGCAGCAATTCCTGTCGCTGGCCGGACCGGGTTTCCGTGATTTCACCCGCATTGCCGCGAGTGATCCGAGCGTCTGGCGCGACATCCTCACCTCCAATCGCGAGGAGTTGATCGCCCAGTCCCGGCATTTCCAGCGCGCCCTGCAAGCCTTTGAAAATGCCATCAGCGCCGGCAACCCGGATGCCCTTGAATCGCTGATTGAGCAGGCCAGCAGCTCGCGCGCGCACTGGCGCATGAGCGCCATCAAACCGCAAAACTGAGGCCGTTTCGCCGATCCCGATCGGCGGTGACCGCCGTTCGCCCACCTCGCTCATGTACGCCATCGACCACCTTGACGTTCCGCCCCTGCACAGCGCAGGCGGGATCGTTCGCCTGCCCGGCTCCAAAAGCATCTCTAACCGCGTGCTGCTGCTCGCGGCCCTGAGCGTCGGCCACACCGACATCGCCGATCTGCTGGATTCGGACGACACCCGGGTGATGCTGGCCGCGCTGGCCCAGCTGGGCTGCCGCATCGAACCCCAGTCCGACGGCGCCCTGCGGGTGCACGGGCTCGGCGGCGCACTGCCCGTGAAGCAGGCGCTGCTTTTCCTGGGCAACGCCGGCACGGCCATGCGCCCGCTGACCGCCGCGCTGGCGCTGCTGGCCAGCGTGCACGGCGGTGCGTTTGAACTCAGTGGCATCGCCCGCATGCACGAGCGTCCGATCGGCGATCTGGTGGATGCCCTGCGCCAACTGGGCTGCCCGGTGGACTGCCTGGGTCAGGAAGGTTACCCGCCGCTGCGGCTGGGCAACGGCGTCCCTCAAACACTGGCGCTCGACCAGCCGATCCGCGTGCGAGGCGACGTGTCCAGCCAGTTCCTCACGGCCCTGCTGCTCGCGCTGCCCCTGGTCGCCACGAACCGTGCCCCCACGCTCGGCACTGACGTGTCCTCGCTGCCCCCCGAGGGGGCTGTCCCGTCTTGGGGCGGCCCGGCGACGGGACGGGACATCGTCATCGAGGTGGTGGGCGAGCTGATCTCGCGCCCCTACATCGAGATCACGCTCAACCTGCTTGAACGCTTCGGCGTGCAGGTTCGCCGCGACGGCTGGCAACGCTTCACCATTCCCGCCGGCAGCCGCTACACCTCGCCCGGGCGCATTCCCGTTGAAGGCGATGCGTCTTCAGCCAGCTACTTCATCGCACTGGGTGCGCTGGCAACGCCAACTCCCGGCACCGATGGCATCACCATCGAGGGCGTGGGCCTGTCCTCCATCCAGGGCGACATCCGTTTCGTCGAAGCCGCCCGCCAGATGGGCGCCGAGGTCTCCGGCGAAGCCAACCGGCTGCACATACGGCGCGGCGCCTGGCCACTCAAGGCCATCGACCTTGACTGCAACCACATCCCCGATGCGGCCATGACCCTGGCCGTGATGGCGCTGTATGCCGATGGCATCACCACGCTGCGCAACATCGCGAGCTGGCGGGTCAAAGAAACCGACCGCATCGCGGCCATCGCCACGGAATGCCGCAAGCTCGGCGCCACGGTGGAGGAAGGTGCCGATTTCATCCGAATCACACCGCCAACCGAGTGGAGAGCAGCCTCCATCCACACTTACGACGACCACCGCGTTGCCATGTGCTTCTCGCTGGCGGCGTTCAACCCGGCCGGCCTGCCGGTGCGCATCGAAGACCCGAAGTGCGTGGCCAAAACCTTCCCGGACTACTTCGAAACCCTGTTTGAGGTCTGCGAAACCCCGGCCCAGGTCATCCCCGTGATCTGTATCGACGGTCCCACGGCTTCGGGCAAGGGAACACTGGCCTCCGAAGTGGCCCAGCGCCTGGGCTACCACCTGCTGGACTCCGGTGCGCTGTACCGCGCCACCGCCCTGGCGGCGCAGGACGCGGGCATCGATCTGGACGACGAACCCGCCCTGGCCCACCTGGCCGCGCAGCTGCCACTGGCGTTCCGCGATCACAAGGTGTTTCTGGGGGGCCGCGACATCACCGACCCCCTGCGCCTGGAATCCACCGGCGGCATGGCGTCCCGGGTGTCGCAGCACCTGGCCGTGCGAACCGCCCTGAATGCGCTGCAGCTGGGCTTCAGGCGCCTGCCTGGCCTGGTGGCCGACGGGCGCGACATGGGCACGGTGATCTTCCCGGACGCCCCGCTCAAGGTGTATCTGACCGCCAGCGCCGGGCAGCGCGCCGAACGGCGGCATAAGCAATTGATTTCAAAGGGAATTGCTGCTAATATTGATAGTCTTTTGGCAGACCTGAAAATGCGCGATCACCGGGACTCGTCCCGTGCCCACGCGCCACTCAAGCCCGCTGAAGACGCTTTGTTGCTGGACAACTCCGAACTGGGTATCGAACAATCGGTACAGCAAGTCCTGAACTGGTGGCAAGGCAAAACGGTGTTTTCGGAGCTCTGAAAACGCCACCCTGATGGCCCAGACGGCACAGCCGGGCGTTCACAGCCCGCAGGCCCGACGGTTCTTTCACTTAACCCCGCGGTGCCACGCACCGCAATGTCAACGCCGCCCAACCGTCGTTACCCGTTCCAGCCACCTCAACGTGGTTGCTGCGCCGACGCTGAGTGGTTTTAGGAAATTCAATGTCTGAATCTTTTGCCGCCCTGTTCGAAGAGTCCCTGAAACGCGCTGAAATGCGCTCGGGCGAAGTCATCACCGCTGAAGTCGTTCGCATCGAACACAGCCACGTGGTGGTCAACGCTGGCCTCAAGTCCGAAGCCTACGTGCCGCTCGCCGAATTCAAGAACGATCTGGGTGAGCTCGAAGTCCAGGTGGGCGACTTCGTGTCGGTCGCCATCGACTCCGTTGAAAACGGCTTCGGCGACACCCTGCTGTCGCGCGACAAGGCCAAGCGCCTGGCTTCGTGGATGTCGCTGGAAAAAGCGCTCGAGTCCGGCGAATTCGTCACCGGCACGACCTCCAGCAAGGTCAAGGGCGGCCTGAAGGTCATGGTCAACGGCATCAGCGCCTTCCTGCCGGGCTCGCTGGTCGACAGCCGTCCGACCAAGGACCTGACCCCGTACGAAAACAAGACCCTGGAATTCAAGGTCATCAAGCTGGACCGCAAGCGCAACAACGTGGTGCTGAGCCGCCGCGCCGTGGTGGAAGCCTCCATGGGCGAAGAGCGCGCCAAGCTGATGGACACGCTGAAGGAAGGCGCCATCGTCAACGGCGTGGTCAAGAACATCACCGAATACGGTGCGTTCGTGGACCTGGGTGGTATCGATGGCCTGCTGCACATCACCGACATGGCCTGGCGCCGTGTCCGTCACCCGAGCGAAGTGGTGACGGCTGGCCAGGAAATCACCGCCAAGATCCTGAAGTTCGACACCGAGAAGCACCGCGTTTCCCTGGGTCTGAAGCAGATGGGCGATGACCCGTGGATGGGCGTTGCACGCCGCTACCCGCAAAGCACGCGCATGTTCGGCAAGATCACCAACATCGCCGACTACGGCGCGTTCGTTGAGCTGGAGCCAGGCATCGAAGGCCTGGTGCACGTCTCTGAAATGGACTGGACCAACAAGAACGTGGCCCCGTCCAAGCTGGTGTCGCTGGGCGACGAAGTCGAAGTCATGGTGCTCGACATCGACGAAGACAAGCGCCGCATCTCCCTGGGCATGAAGCAGTGCCGCGCCAACCCCTGGCACGAGTTTGCCGAGCAGACCAAGCGCGGCGACCGCGTCAAGGGCCCGATCAAGTCGATCACCGACTTCGGCGTGTTCGTGGGTCTGGCTGCCGGCATCGACGGCCTGGTGCACCTGTCCGACCTGTCCTGGAACGAAACCGGCGAAGCCGCCGTGCGCAACTTCAAGAAGGGCCAGGAAGTCGAAGCCATCGTGCTGGCCATCGACGTGGAGCGCGAGCGCATCTCCCTGGGCATCAAGCAGCTCGACGGCGACCCGTTCACCACCTTCGTGTCGGTGAACGACAAAGGCTCCATCGTGACCGGCAAGGTCAAGACGGTTGACGCCAAGGGCGCCGAGATCGATCTGGGCGAAGACGTGCTGGGTTACCTGCGCGCCTCCGAAATCAGCCGCGACCGCGTGGAAGACGCGCGCAACGTGCTGAAAGAGGGCGACGAAGTGACCACCGTGGTGATGAACGTGGATCGCAAGA
Source organism: Hydrogenophaga sp. L76 (assembly GCF_057654755.1). Taxonomy (NCBI): domain Bacteria; kingdom Pseudomonadati; phylum Pseudomonadota; class Betaproteobacteria; order Burkholderiales; family Comamonadaceae; genus Hydrogenophaga; species Hydrogenophaga sp. L76. Next base: position 4,549,228 of record NZ_CM172807.1, on the reverse strand, counting down.
CCCGCAACATCCAGCTGTCGATCAAGGCCAAGGACATGGCTGACCAGAACGAAGCCATGCAGTCCCTGAGCCAGCAGTCGGCCCGTGAAAACGCCGGCACCACCAGCCTGGGCGCCCTGCTGCGCGCCAAGCTCGACAACAACAACTGAGCCGACTGAATCCGGGCGGGTGTTTCACAGCACCTGCCCGGACCAGCCCGTCAGCCTTCAAACCCCTTCCCAGACATGACCCGTAGCGACCTCGTTGAAGCACTGGCCGGCCGTTTTGGCCAGCTCACCCAACGCGACGCCGAGTACGCCGTCAAAGCGATCCTCGATGCGATGGGCGATGCCTTGGTCAAAGGGCACCGGATTGAAATCCGGGGCTTCGGCAGTTTCTCCGTCAACCGCCGCTCACCCCGCATCGGACGCAACCCGCGTTCGGGCGAGAGCGTGATGATTCCGGAGAAGCGCGTTCCGCACTTCAAACCAGGCAAAGCCCTGCGTGAACAGGTGGACGCGAAGACCGCCGAGATCCTGGGTCGCGAGCCGAAAAAGGCGGACTGATCAAGAGACTGGATCGTTACAATCGTCCCACCACAGAGGGGATGATTTGAAATACCTGATGTGGCTGCTCAACGCAGCCATTTTTTTTGTGCTTTTCGCGTTCGCGCTGAACAACCAGGACGCGGTCACGCTGCACCTGTTCTTTGGCGCCCAATGGCAGGCACCGCTGGTGCTGGTGCTGTTCATCGCCCTGCTGATGGGTGTGAGCCTGGGCGTGCTCGTGATGCTGCCGCTGTGGCTGCGCGCGAGGCGTGCGCGCCAACAGGCCCCGTCCCGCCTGAGCGCGTCAGATGCAGGCGCTGACACCCTCACGCCCCCCGCGCCGTAACGCCACATGGATCTTGACCTCACCTGGCTGCTCTGGGGCCTGCCCATCGCGTTTGCACTCGGCTGGATCGCCTCAAGACTCGATCTGCGGCAGTGGCGCATCGAGAGCCGCCAGACACCCAAAGCCTATTTCCGGGGCCTGAACCACCTGCTCAACGAGCAGCAGGACCAGGCCATCGATGCCTTCATCGAAGCCGTGCAGGGCGACCCCGACACCGCCGAACTGCACTTTGCGCTGGGCAATCTCTTTCGCCGTCGGGGCGACTACGACCGCGCCGTGCGTGTGCACGAACACCTGCTGGGTCGCGCCGACATCAACCGCAAAGACCGCGACCGCGCCCAGCACGCGCTGGCGCTGGACTTCCTCAAGGCCGGGTTGCTTGACCGCGCCGAAGCCGCCCTGCACAAGCTCGAAGGTTCGGCCTTTGAGGGCGAAGCCTTGCTGGCGCTGCTGTCCATCTACGAACGTTCACGCGACTGGCGCCAGGCCCAGACCATTGCGCAACGCCTCGAAGCGGCCGAACAGGGCAGCTTCACCACCCGACTAGCGCACTACCAGTGCGAAGAAGCCGAACTGGCCCAGAAAAACGGTGACACCACGCTGGCGCAGCGCCTGCTGGGTGAGGCGGTGCAGCACGCGCCGCAGTTGCCCCGGGGCTGGATGGCGCTCTCTGCGCTCAAAGCCCAGCAAGGCGATACCGCCGGTGCACTGGCCGCCTTGAAACAGCTGGCGCACCAGGCGCCGCAAGGCCTGCCGCTGGCCGCCCATGCGCTCGCGGAACTGGCGCAGCAAACCGGGCGGCAGGCCGAGGTTCTGGTGCTGCTGCAGGCCGCCCACGAACATGGGCCTTCGCTCGATGTGACCGAAGCCCTGGCCCGCCTGAGCCCCGATGCCGAGAGCGCCCGCGCACGCTACCTCAACCACCTGGAGCGCGAGCCCTCGCTGGTGGTGGCCACCCAGTGGCTGGCCGGCGAAACCCTGTCGGACCCGCGCGCGCAGAAACCGGTGCACAGCGCACTGGAGCAGGCCAGCAATCCACTCAGACGCTACCGCTGTGCAGCCTGCGGCTTCGAGGCCCGGCAGCACTTCTGGCAATGCCCGGGCTGCCAGAGCTGGGACAGTTATCCGGCACGGCGCGTAGAGGAGCTTTGACGCCCCCCGCGCCGCGCCTGCGGCGCGTCACCCCCCACTGGGGGGCAACGCTGGCGGCCCGGCGGAGCCGGTTCCGCGGCGTTCTGGGTTGAACGCCCCCTCTTGACTCTCAGTCTTCTGCGCGCTGCTGTCGCCAGGTGTCCAGCAGCAACGTTTCCAGGTCGTGCACCGGTCTTCCGGTGGCTTGGGCCACGGCTGCCCGGTACGGTGGCATGTTGGTGCACTCCAGCACCAGGTGTTGCACCTCGGGATGCTTTTCCACCAATCGCATCGCGGCCTCCACCACATCGTCCGATGCCTGCCGCAGGTCCAGTTGGGTGTCGTTGGCCAGGATGCGCGACTGCAGCTCACAACCAGGAGGCAGACCCTCCACGGGTGTACCCGCCGGCACGCCCGCCCGCTGCAGCAACCCGGCATGCAACGAGGCTGCATCAAAGGTGACGATGCCCGGTGACGGCAGCCGGGCGCATTGCAGCAGGCTGGAGGTGATCACGGGCACGTCCACCGCCGCCTGCAATTCGGCCTGCCAGCTGGCCAGAAAGCCACAACTGGTGGTGATGAGCCGGGCACCCTGACCGGCCAGCGAACGGGCAGCCTCCACGAAGGGTTCAAGCAGCGCCGGATCTTGCGCCTGCACCACGCGCCGGGCCGAGGCCCCCGGCACGGTGATGAAGCGCGCCGGGATGCCAGCGCGTGTCCAGGTGTCCGGGCTGCCGATGTCGCCCGGCGGGCGCGGGAAGCGGGTGTCCAGCATGATCACGCCCAGGCATCCCTCAGCGACGGTCTTCGTGTCCTTCATGGCGATAAGCTGCGGGTTGAAAACACCAACGATGGGAACATGGAAGCATGACGCAGGCAAGGCTTGGACAACAGATGGTGGTGCTGGGCGCCGGCATGGTGGGCATCAGCTGTGCGCTCTCGCTGCGCCAGCGCGGTCTGGACGTGACCGTGATCGATCCGCTGGGTCCGGGCGCTGCCACCTCGCACGGCAACGCCGGCGTGCTGGCGCGCAGCTCGCTCATGCCGTTCAACCACCCCCGGCTGTGGCCTCAGCTGCCGGGTCTGCTGCGCGGGCACAGCCCGGGCTTCCGCTACGACCCACTGTGGATGCTGGGCCAATGGCGCTGGGGTCTGTCGTTCCTGTCCCGTGCGCGCGAGCGGGACTTCCGCGAGACCACCACCGCGCTGGACGCGCTGATCCGGTACTCGGGTGAGGTGCACCACCGATGGATGGACGCGGCGGGTGTCGCGCAGCGCCGCCGCGACGAGGGCTGGCTGTTCCTCTACCGCAGCGAAGCCGGCTTCCAATCGGGCGCGTTCGGACGCGAGACCCTGGCCCGCTTCGGCGTGTCCACCGTCGAGCTGGACGCACACGAACTGCACGATCTGGAACCGCACCTGCAGCCCATCTTCCGCAAGGCCCTGTGGGTGAAAGACGCCAGTTCGGTGGACAGCCCGGGTGAACTGGTGCGCGCCTACGCGCGGTGGCTGGTGGAACTGGGTGGACAGCTGCAGACCACCGAGGCCACACACCTGCAACGAGACAACGGTGGCTGGTCCATCGGCACGTCCGATGGGCGCGCCCTGCGTGCCGATCACGTGGTCGTCGCGCTCGGCCCGTGGTCGCGCGATTTCCTTCGACAGCATTTCGGACTGAAGCTGCCCATGGGCTTCGAGCGCGGCTACCACCGGCACTTCACGCTGGCGAATGGCGCGGCGCTGAACCGGCCGGTGTACGACACGGCTGCCGGCTACGTGCTCGCGCCCATGGCGCAAGGGCTGCGGCTGACCACCGGGGTGGAGCTGAACGCACAACACGCTCCGCCTCGGCCGGCGCAGCTGAACGCTGCCGAGCGGGCCGCCCGCGAGGCGCTGGCGCTGGGTGAACGCACCGCCGAACCCGACTGGCTGGGCAGCCGCCCCACCCTGCCCGACAGCCGCCCGATGGTGGGCGAATGCCCCGGTCAGCCAGGGGTCTGGCTGGCGCTGGGCCACCAGCACATCGGCTTTTCCACCGGGCCGGGCACTGGTGAACTGCTGGCGCAACTCATGCTGGGCGAGCCCACCAACCTCGACCCGAACCCGTTCAGGCCGCAGCGTTTCCTGCGGTCATGAGGTTCACATCCGCCCCGGTAGCCACATCACGATCTGCGGAAACCACCAGAGCAGGCACACGGCCAGCACCATGAGTAAGAAGTAAGGCATGCAGACGCTGGCGATCCAGTTGATCTCGCGCTTGGTCATGCCCTGCAACACAAACAGGTTGAAGCCCACCGGTGGCGTGATCTGCGCCATCTCCACCACGATGACGACGAAGATGCCGAACCAGATCAGGTCGATGCCCGCGGCCTGCACCGTCGGGATCAACACACCCATGGTCAGCACGATCATGGAAATGCCGTCGAGGAAACAGCCCAGCAGGATGAAGAACAGCGCCAGCGCGATCAGCAGCAGCCCCGGCGACAGGCCCAGCGAACCCACCCACTCGGCCAGGTGCCGCGGCAGGCCGATGTAGCCCATGGACAGCGTCAGGAAAGCCGCCCCGGCGAGGATCAGCGCCATCATGCAATACAGGCGGGTGGCGCCCAGCAGCGCATCCTTGAAGTTCTGCCAGTTGAGCGACTTCTGGTACGCCGACAGCACCAGCGAACCGACCACGCCGATGGCGGCCGCCTCGGTGGCGGTGGCCACGCCCACGTAGATCGAGCCGATCACGCCGCCGATGAGCAACACCACCGGGATCAGTTCGCTGGAAGCGCGCAACTTGTCGGTGAAGCTCATGCCAGGATCGGCCTGCGGAATCTTGTCGGGGTTGAGCAGCGACCAGACCATCAGGTAACCGCTGAACAGCCCGGCGAGCATCAGGCCCGGAAGCATGCCGGCGACAAACAGCTTGGCGATCGACACCTCGGCCGCGACGCCGTAAACGATCATCACGATGGAGGGCGGGATCAGCAAACCCAGCGTGCTGGCGCCGCCCAGCGAGCCGATGACGCGCTCCGGCGGGTAGCCGCGTTCGGTCAGCTCGGGGATCGTCATCTTGCCGATGGTGGCGCAGGTGGCCGCCGACGAACCCGACACCGCCGCGAAGATGGTGCTGCCCAGGATGTTGGTGTGCAGCAGCCGGCCCGGCAGCGCGTTGACCCAGGGCGCCAGGCCCTTGAACATATTTTCCGACAGTTTGGTGCGGAACAGGATCTCGCCCATCCAGATGAACAGCGGCAATGCGGTCAGCGTCCAGCTGCTGGCCGATCCCCAGATGGTGACGGCCATCGCGTCGCCCGCGCTGCGCGAGGAAAACAGCTCCATGCCGATCCAGGCCACCCCCGCCAGCGTGAGGCCGATCCAGACGCCGCTGCCCAGCAGGGCGAACAGGATGACGATCAGGAATCCGGTGACGACCATTTCATTCATGGCGGGTCTCCGATCCGTCGTGGCGTTGACGCAGGCCGCGCGCTTCCAGCACCCACTCATCCACGAAGGCGATGAACAGCACCAGCGTGCCGAACGCCATCGCCAGCTGGGGCATCCACAGTGGCGTGGCGTCGTTGCCGGTGGAGATGTCGTGGAACTCGATCGACTGCCACACCAGGCGCGCCGCGAACCAGGCGAACAACCCGGACAGCAGCACCGCGACGCTCAGCGACCAGAGCTCCAGGCCCCGGCGGGCGCGGCCGGTGAGCTTGCCCAGCACCAGCGTGACGCGGATGTGCTCGTTGCGCTTGAGCGTGTGCGCCAGCGCCAGGAAACCGGCGGCGGCCATGGCGTAGCCGGCATAAGCGTCCGTGCCCGGCACGTGAAAACTGAACTGCCGGCCCAGCACCGACAGCAGCACCATGACCAGCACGCCGATCATGAACACCGCCGCGAGCCAGGCGCAGCCGTCGTACAAGGCATTCAGCGTGCGTCGCATGGTGCTGCCGTGGCTCACTTGCGGAACGCGTCGACCATGGCCTGGCCTTCAGGGCCGGCCTTGGCGAGCCACTCCTTGAGCATGGTGTCGCCGACCTGCTTCATGTCGGTCTTGAGCTGCGCGGGCGCCGGCAGGATCTGCATGCCACCGGCCTTGAGCTTGTCCAGGCTTTCACCGTTGGCCTTCTTGCTCTCGGCCCAGCCGCGGGTCTCGGCGTCGGCGGCGGCTTTCAGCACGGCGTCCTGCGTCGGCTTGTCCAATGCGTCGAAGGCTTTCTTGTTCACCAGCAGCGCGTTCTTGGGCAACCAGGCCTGGGTGTCGTACCAGTACTTCACGTGTTCGTACAGCTTGGCGTCGGCACCGGTGGAGCCGCTGGACATCATGCTTTCGGTCACGCCGGTGGCGAAGGCCTGGCTGACCTCGGCCGCCTGCACGGTGACGGGCTGGGCGCCTACCAGCTCGGCGATGCGCGCAGTGGCCGGGCTGTAGGCGCGCCACTTGATGCCCTTGAGGTCGGCCGCGCTGTTCAGCGGTTTCTTGCTGTACACGCCCTGCGGTGGCCACGGCACGGCGAACAAGACCATCATGCCCTGCTCGGCCAGCTTCTTCTCCAGCACCGGGCGTTGCACCTTCCAGAGCTTGGCCGCTTCGTCGTAGCTGTCGGCCAGGAACGGCAGGCCATCGGCACCGAACACCTGCCATTCGTTCTGGTAGTTCACCAGCAGGATCTCGCCGGCCTGGGCCTGACCGCCCTGCACCGCGCGCTTGATCTCGGGCGCCTTGAACAGCGCGGCGTTGGCGTGCACCGTCATCTTGAGCTTGCCGCCGCTGGCCTTGTCCACGTCGGCCGCGAACTGGCTGATGTTGACCGTGTGGAAGTTGGTCGCCGGGTAGGCGGTGGCCAGATCCCACTTGGCCTGGGCAAAGGCCGAGGTGGAAAACGCGATGGCGGCAGCGGCCATCGAGAGTTGGAATGCGCGTCGTTTCATGGGAGCTCCGGTGGGTGGGGTGGAACAGATCGCAGGCAGACCCTGCGGGGAATGGGTGCACGGACTGTAGGCGCCGTGCTGGCGGATTGTGATGGGTGTTTTCCCTTATCGTCAACAAATCGTTGGCAAATCATCAGCAAAAAATCTAAACTCGGCGCCATCGCAGGAGAGCACATGGCCAAGACACCCAAAGCAACAACCACGCCCGCCGCCAAGGCGCCCGGCTCGCACATCGTGTCATCGGCGCACCTGGTCTCGCCCCAGAGCGCAGAGATGAGCGAGTTTGAGTTCGGCCTGATCGTGGCCAGCAACGCCTTCCACCGCTGGGTGGTGCACTGCATGTCGGCCGCGGGGCTGAAGGACCTGATGCCGCTGGATGTGCTGGTCCTGCATCACGTCTCGCACCGCGCGCGCGACAAGCGCCTGTCCGACATCTGCTTCATCATGAACATCGAGGACACGCACTTGGTGAACTACTCGCTCAAGAAGCTGGTGAGCCTGGGCGTGGTGGTGTCCAGCAAGTCGGGCAAGGAAGTCACCTACGCCGCCACCGAAGCCGGCAGCGTCAGCGTGCAGCGCTACCGCGAGATCCGCGAGCAATGCCTGATCCAGGCGCTGCACGCCGACGATGCGCTCAACAAGGACATCGGCGAACTCGCGCGGCTGCTGCGAGTGCTCTCCGGCATGTACGACCAGGCGGCGCGGTCCGCGGCTTCACTATGAGCCCCCCCTGCGCCGCTTCGCGGCTTCCCCCCGAGGGGGACGCAGCTGGTGGCCCGGCGAAGCCGGTTCCACGGCTGCCCTGGGTGGGGGGCACGCGCTCCGGTGGGGTTGTTGCGCCGCTTCGCGGCTCGGGCTTTGCTCCCTCGCCCCTCTGGGGAGAGGGCTGGGGTGAGGGGCCGCCGCCGAGCCCGGGTCTCCCTGTCGCACATCACCTCCCATGAGTCCTGACATGCCCCCCCGCCTGCTCGCCCTCGGCGACAGCGCCTGGACGCTGGAGTTCGGCAGCGCCATTCACCCCGCCATCAACGCCCGCGTGATGGGCCTGGCCGAGCGCGTGGCGCAGGCGCGCGACTCGGAACCGCTGCTCGCATCGGTCACCGATGTGGTGCCCACCTTCCGCTCGCTCACGGTGCACTACGACCCGCTGCTGGCCGACGCCGCGGCGCTAGGCGAGCGCCTGCGGGTGCTGGCGCAGGACGGCCATCAGGACATGCAACCAGGCCGCCTTTGGCACCTGCCGGTGTGTTTCGACGATGAGTTCGCACCCGACCTGCCCCGCCTGGCCGAAGCCAAAGGCCTGCACCCGGCCGAGGTGATTCAACGCCTGCTCGCCGCCACCTTCCGGGTCTACATGCTGGGCTTCCAGCCGGGTTTCCCGTACATGGGTGGCGTGCCGTCCGAGCTGCACATGCCGCGCCTGCCGGCGCCGCGCCAGAAGGTGCCCGCGCAATCGCTGGCCGTGGCCGGCGAGATGTGCGCGGTCTACCCCTGGGAAAGCCCCGGCGGCTGGAACCTGCTCGGTCGCACACCGGTGGTGCTGTTCGACCTGCGCCACGCCGAGCAGCCGGCCCTGCTCGCAGCCGGCGACGAGGTGCGGTGCCACGCCGTGGACCGTGCCACCCACGACCGACTGTCCGCCGAGATCGCTCGTGGGCTGCCACGCGCAACGTTTCTGAAGGCACCCGAGCGATGAGCGGCCTGCTGGAAATCGTGCAACCCGGCATCGGCACCACCGTGCAGGACCGCGGCCGCGCGGGCCACCGGCACCACGGCATGCCGCTCTCCGGCTGGCTCGACGGACCGCTGGCACGTGCCGCCAACGCCCTGCTCGGCAACCCGCCTGACGCCGCCGTGCTGGAACTGCGCGGCATGGGCACCGTGCTGCGCGTGAAGGCCGGGCCGGTGCGCGTGGCGCTGGCGGGCCGCATCGGTGGCACCTGCCAGCGCGGCGACGGCGGCCGCGGCCCCCTGCCCGCCTGGCACAGCGTCACGCTGCGCGAGGGCGACCAGTTGCAACTCGGCCCGGCCGAAAGCGGCTGTGCCTACCTGGCCGTGGCTGGCGGACTGCGCCTGGACCCACAGCTGGGCAGCCGCTCCAGCTACTGGCGTGCCGGGCTGGATGGCGTGCTGGGCCGTGCTTTCCAACCGGGCGATCAACTGCCCTGCGGCGCCTGGCTGCTCGCGGATCCCAGGGAGTGGCGCTGCCGTTCTCCGTGGACCACCAGCGAGGGCCCTGTGCGCGTGCTGCCCGGCCCGCAGCAGGACCATTTCACCGCCGACGCCATCGCGTTGTTCCTGAGCCAGGACTGGGAAGCCACCGCCGCGCAGGACCGCATGGGCCTGCGCTTCCAGGGCGAACCGCTGGCGCACGTCAACGGAGCGGCAGCGGACATCGTGTCCGACGGCGTCACGCCCGGCGCCATCCAGGTACCGGCCAACGGACAACCCATCGTGCTGCTCGCCGACGGCCAGACCGTGGGCGGCTACCCCAAGATCGCCACCGTGATCAGCGCCGACCTGCCGCGGCTCGCGCACCTGAAGCCCGGCATCCGCGTGCGCTTTGAAGCCGTGAGCCACGAAGCGGCGCACCGCGCCTTGCTGGACGAACACGATCGCTGGCAACGCTGGCTCACCTCGCGCGAGATCTATTTGCCACCGGGCACGGTGGACGAAGCCGCACTCTACGCATCCAATCTGATCGACGGCATGCAACGCGCCGACCCCTGAACAGGAGCACCCGATGACCCAAACGACCATCAACCTCAACGCCGACCTCGGCGAAAGCTTCGGCGCCTGGCGCATGGGCGACGACGCGGCGCTGCTGCAGGTGATTGGCAGCGCCAACATCGCCTGCGGATTTCACGCGGGCGACCCGGTTGTCATGCGCGACACCGTGCGCCTGGCGCTGGCCAACGGCGTGAGCCTGGGTGCCCACCCGGCGTTCCCGGACCTGCAGGGTTTCGGCCGACGCGCGATGCAACTGTCGACCCAGGAGCTGGAAGCCACCATCCTCTACCAGGTGGGCGCGCTGCAGGCCATGGCCGCGGCCGAAGGCGGCCGTGTCACGCACGTCAAGCCGCACGGCGCGCTCAACAACATCGCCTGCGCCGACGCCAACGTGGCCGCCACCGTGGCACGCGCCGTGCGCGCACTGGACCGTGAGCTCATCCTGCTCGCGCCCGCCCTCTCGGCGCTGGAAGCGGCTGGCGAGACGGCGGGCCTGCGCGTGGGCCGCGAGGTGTTTGCCGACCGCAGCTACCAGGCCAACGGCCAGCTCACCCCGCGCTCCCAGCCAGGCGCCGTGCTGCACGACGCCCAGGCCTGTGTGCAGCACGTGCTGCGCATGCTTGACGCCGGGGGCATCGTCACCGCCGACGGCCAGCGCCTGCCCACCCCCATTCACAGCATCTGCGTGCACGGTGACGGGCCCGACGCTGTTGCCTCGGCGCAGCAGATCCGCCTCGCGCTGGAGAAGGCGGGATTTCAGCTCGCCCCGCTGACCGCGCTGGTCTGAGAGGCTGAGAGTCTTTCGTCCGTGCCCGCCTTGCACGCCAAAACGGCCCAGCTCGTCGTTGCAAATGCGCGCCGTAGCCCGAGCTACGGCTGTGCTTTGCGCCTAGATCCGGGCCGTTTTGGCGCGCCTTTCAGGCCCGGCCAAAAAACGCTCAGCCTCTGAACCCCGGGGTTGGGCTGGGTATCATCAAAGCCCCTCACCCAACCCTCTCCCGCTGCCGGGAGGGGGCGCCGGTCCACAACGCACCGGCACAACCCAAGGAATTCCGTGTTCAAGAATGTAACGATCTACCGCATCGCGCCCGGCTGGACGGCGACGCTGGAGTCGATGGAAACCGCGCTCGACGCGGCCCGTTTTGTGCCCTGCGGCGCCACGCAGGACAAGGCCGTGGGCTGGGTCGAGCCGCGCGGCGAGGCGCATGGCCCGCTGGTCGAATCCGTGGCCGGCCAGCGCATCCTCAAGCTGATGATCGAGACCAAGGCCGTGCCCGGCTCGGTCGTGCGCGAGAAGGCGGACGAAGAAGCCGAACACATCGAAGCCACCACCGGCCGCAAGCCCGGCAAGAAGCAGATGAAGGAACTGCGCGAAGACGCGCTGCTGTCCCTGCTGCCCCAGGCCTTTCCGCGCCGCATGGGCGTGTGGGTCTGGATCGACCTGGCCAACGGCCTGCTGGTCACCGACGCCAGCAGCCAGGGCAAGCTCGACGAGCTGGTGACCGCCCTGGTCAACGTCTTCAACGACCTGTCCCTCACCCTGCTGCAGACCGCGATCACGCCACAGACCGCGATGACCTCGTGGCTCTCGGCCCCGGTGTCCGACGAAGACGAAGGCGGCGCACCGGGTGGCTTCTCGGTCGAGCGCGAGTGCGAACTGAAATCGGGCGACGAAGAGAAGTCGGTCGTGAAGTTCACCCGCCACAACCTCGCCACCGACGAGGTGCGCAAGCACATCACCGAGGGCAAGCTGCCCACGCGCCTGGCCATGAGCTGGGAAGGCCGCATCGGCTTTGTTCTCACCGAGTCCATGCAGCTCAAGAAACTCGCGTTCCTCGAAGGCGTGTTCGACGACCGCGCCGCCGACGGCGAAAGCGGCTTCGACACCGACGTGGCACTGAGCACCGGCGAGCTGAACAAGCTGATCCCGGAACTGATCGAAGCCCTGGGCGGCGAGATCGTGCCCGGCATGGCGCTGCCCGATGCGCCAACGGCCGCGCCGGCCAAACCCAAACAGGAAGCCGTCACCGCCGTGGGCGACGACGAAGACCCACCCTTCTGAACGCCACTGAGCCATGCTGCAAGTCATCGCCATCAGCCTCGGTGCCAGCATCGGCGCGCTCTCGCGCTGGCAGCTCAGCCTGTGGCTCAACCAGGGCCACGCCGTGTTGCCCTGGGGCACGCTCACGGCGAACTGGACCGGGGCCTGGCTGGTGGGCGTCGCGGTGGTGTTCTTCCAGAGCCAGACGCAGCTCGACCCGGCCTGGCGGCTCGCCATCGTGACCGGGTTTCTGGGCGCGCTCACCACGTTTTCCACCTTCTCGGTGGAGGTGGTGAGCATGCTGCAACACGGCCGCTGGCTGCTGGCCACCGGTACCGCGGGCCTGCACCTGTTCGGCTCGCTGCTGCTCACCGTGCTCGGCATGAAGATGGCGGCCTGGTGGTGGGCCCCGGCCTGACCCCGACCCGTTGAAAACCCGAGCGGCCACGCCCGCCAGGCCTGGGTGCGCTATCGCACAGACGCCCCCGCGCCATGCGCCCAGATTGGACTCCCCACAAGTTACAGCCGGGGGTTGACCATGATTTGGATTCGCAAGGGGCAGGCGCCCGCCTCCTTGGCACGGGCGCAGTTCGCGGAGCGCTTCCGGGCCTCGTTCATGGACCCGGCCTTCCGTGCCGAGGATTCGTCCATCGACCGGCTGGAAGCCATCGCCTGGGCCGCCTTCAGCGAAGGCCGCAAAGCACCCTCGACGCACCAGGCCGGCAAAGGCTACGCGGACCCGGACTACCAGCTGTCCGACGAATGGGTGGCCACCAAAGAGCGGCTGGATGCCGCCCAATTGCAGTGGGCCGACCCGGCCACGCCTTCGCGCGTGCTGCTGGTCTGCGGCTCGGCGCGCAACGACGGCACCTGCCCGGGTGAAATCTCCAAGAGCTTTCGACTGGTGGAAACGGCCCGCGAGGTGCTGGAGCCGCTGGGCATGCAGACCGACCTGCTGGACCTGAGCCTGCTCACCTCCGAATACGGCCTGAACATCCACCCCTGCAAGGGCTGTTTGTCCACCGCCATGCCGCTGTGCCACTGGCCCTGCAGCTGCTACCCCAACCACGCGCTGAACCAGACCAGCGACTGGATGGCCGAGATCTACGAGCGCTGGACCTCGGCCCACGCGGTGCTCATCGTCACCCCGGTCTACTGGTACCAGAGTCCGAGTCCGCTCAAGCTGATGATAGACCGCATGGTGTGTGCCGATGGCGGCAACCCCGACCCCACCACCACCGCAGGCAAAAACGCCGCCAAGGCCAAAGCCCTGGAGATGGCCGGCTGGAGCTACCCACAACACCTGGCCGGCCGTGCCTACGGCGTGCTGGTGCACGGCGACGTGGCCGGCATTGAAGGCGCCCGGCGATCCTTGTGTGACTGGCTGGACTGGATGGGGTTCATCGACGCTGGCGTGATGGCCCGGCTGGATCGCTACATCGGCTACTACGAACCCTATGCCAACAGCCACGAAGCCCTGGACCGGGACGAGGACCTCCATGAAGAAACCCGCAACGTGGCGCGTGCGGTGGCAAAGGCCGTGGTCGAACTGCGCGCCGGCCGGCTGCAGACCGCACAGCCCCACCTGAAACGTCCCCGGCCCAAGTAGCGCAGAGGGCCGTGGCCCACACCCCGCCGGCTGCCACCGCAGCAGCCAGTCGACCGCGCGCTGCACGCCGGCGCCGGTCCTGACAACCTCACGCAACCACCCCGCGCGGGTGACCACGGGACAGCATTCATTGATCCAGATCAAACGTTCTTAAATATGCATTTCATTTGAATGATATCGGACTTATAGTCCGCGCATGTCCAGTTTTCAGCACCCCCAACGAGCCCGCCAGCGCTGGGTCTTGTTGTGCCTTCTGCTCTGCTGGGGAATCGTTTTTGCATCACCGCTGTTGACCCACCGCGGCATGACGGAGGTCTGCAGCGGCAGTGGCGTCAAGTGGGTCGATGCCGACGACAGCCCGGACTCCGTGCCTGTCCCGACGCTGGATTGCGCCCTGTGCCTGCCGCCGTTCCTGCCCACGCCAACGGCACACCCATCGTTCACCCAACGGCACACCCACCACACGCTGACGGCGTGTGCCGAGCGTCGTGCGCACACCTCTCCCGCGGCCATGCCACCTCCCGCGCGTGGCCCACCCCTTTTCCAAACCCAAACCCAAAAGGTTCACACATGAAAAGCGACAGCAGCTTGCCCTCCAAAGACACCACCGCATGGGGTCGCCGACGTTTCCTGAACACCGCCGCACTGGCGGGACTGACGATGGGCGCCGCGGCCTGCACCGAAAAAGAATCCGGTGCCGCCAACGCCCCCGCCGCAGCGCCGGCCGCGGCCCCCGATGCCGCACACAGCAGCGCCAACGCCACGCACCTCAAGCCCGGCGAGCTCGACACCTACTACGGTCTGTGGAGCGGTGGCCACACCGGCGACATGCGCGTGCTCGGCATGCCCTCGGGTCGCGAACTGCTTCGCATCCCCTGCTTCGTGCCCGACGCCCTGGTGGGCTGGGGCATCACCAACGAGTCCAAGGCGATCATGGGCACCAAGCCCAATGGCGCTCTGCGCCACACCGTGGGCGATACCCACCACACGCACGCCTCGTACAAGGACGGCAACTACGACGGCCGCTACGCCTGGATCAACGACAAGATCAACAGCCGCATCGCGCGCATCCGTCTGGACTATTTCATCTGCGACAAGATCACGCAGCTGCCCAACGTGCAGGGTTTCCACGGCATCTTCCCCGACAAGCGCGACCCGGTGGACCCCGCCATCAACTACACCACGCGCGTGTTCTGCGGCGGCGAGTTCGGCATTCCGCTGCCCAACGCCGGCACCGAGGACGCGGCCAAATACCGTTCGCTGTTCAGCTGCGTCGATGCCGAAACCATGGAAGTGCGCTGGCAGGTGCTGATCGACGGCAACTGCGACCTGGTGGCCACGTCCTACGACGGCAAGCTCGCCGCGTCGAACCAGTACAACACCGAGATGGGCGCGAAGTACGAGGACATGATGTCCGCCGAGCGCGATGCCTGCATCTTCTTCAACATCGCCCGCATCGAAGCGGCGGTGAAAGCCGGCAAGTTCAAGACCTTCGGCAGCTCCAAGGTGCCCGTGGTGGACGGCACGCACGAAGCCAACCAGGACCCGACGGCCGCGCTGACCGCCTACGTGTCGGTGCCCAAGAACCCGCACGGCGTCAACGCCAGCCCGGACCAGAAGTACTTCATCTGCGCCGGCAAGCTCTCGCCCACCGCCACGGTGATCGAGCTGGCCAAGGTGCTGGAATGGTTCGACGGCAAGATCGAGAAGCTGGACGACGCCATCGTGGCCGAGGTCGAGATCGGCCTGGGCCCGCTGCACACCGCCTTTGACGGCCGTGGCAACGCCTACACCACGCTGTTCCTGGACAGCCAGATCGTGAAATGGAACGTGGACGCCGCGATCAAGTTCCACGCCGGCGACAAGGCCGCCAAGTACGTGGTCGACCGCCTGGACGTGCAGTACCAGCCGGGCCACATCAACGGCTCGCAGTCGGAGACCATTGCCGCCGACGGCAAGTACCTGGCCGTGGGCTGCAAGTTCTCGAAAGACCGTTTCCTGCCAGTGGGTCCGCTGCACGCCGAGAACGAGCAGATCATCGACATGTCGGGCGAGAAGATGGTGCTGCTGGCCGACCACCCGGTGCGCGGCGAACCGCACGACTTCATCATCTTCAAGCGCGACCTCGTCAAGCCCAAGCAGGTCTATTCGCTCGACGACTTCCCGAACGCCGTCAAGGACCCGAAGGACTCGGGCGTGGTGCGCAACGGCAAGAAGGTGACCGTGAAGATGACGTCGCAGGCCCCGGCCTTCTCGCTGCGCGAGTTCAAGGTGAAGGCGGGTGACGAGGTCACGCTGATCCTGACCAACCTGGACAAGATCGAAGACCTGACGCACGGCTTCGCGATCCCGAACCACGACGTCAACTTCATCGTCAACCCGGGCGAAACCGCCTCGGTCACCTTCACGGCGGGCGAGCCCGGCGTGTACTGGTGCTACTGCACGCACTTCTGCCACGCCCTGCACCTGGAGATGCGCACCCGCATGATCGTGGAGGCATGAGCGTCGCGCCGGGCCGCCCCAAGCAAGCTCGCACCGGCGTGCGCTGCACGAAGGTAGGCCCGTAAGCCTTCAAAACCTCCCCCCGGGGAGGTCCTGCTTTGCCAGGTCCGATGCCCGCGCCGTGTGGCGCTGGCGTCGGACCCCGCCCCCTGGACCCCAACGATGTCGATTGCACGCCTATTCTCGGCCGCGCTGACCGCCGCCGCCCTGTTGCTGAGCCCGCTCGGCAACGAAGCCCAGGCGCAGGCCTACGAGGCCCATCTGCCCGCCGACCTGGCCACCAACCCCGACCTGTGCGCCCTCGTGCCCTGCACGGAGGTGTTCCCGGGCGCAAAGAGTTTTTCCCTGCGCAAGGGCCAGCCACCGTATGTGGAAGCCTACGGCGACGCCGACCCGCAACAGCCGGGCAAGAAGACCCTGCTGGGCTACGTGATGCTCTCGACCGACATCACCGACACCCCGGCCTATTCCGGCAAGCCGGTGATCACGCTGATCGGCATGGACGCGCGCGGCCGCTACGTCGGCGTGAAGGTGCTCAAGCACTCCGAGCCCATCCTGCTGCTGGGCATTCCCGAGTCCACGCTGGTCAACTTCAACAACCAGTACCTCGGCAAGTCGGTCACCGACCAGATCGAGGTCGGTCCTTCGCGCCCGGACGAGAACATCCTGGGCCTGGACGCCATCTCCGGCGCCACCGTTACGGTGATCGCGCAGAACCAGGTGATGCAGCTCTCGGGCTCGGCGGTGGCCCGCCAGGTCGGCATCATCGAACCCACCCGCCGCGACCCCGCACGTTTCGTGACCAGCGGCCGGCCCTACCGCTGGGACGAGCTGGTGAAGATGGGCGCGGTGCAGCGCCTGCGCGTGATGCCCGAGCAGCTGGGTCTTGAGCGCAGCGCCGAGCCCTTCATCGAGCTGTGGTTCGGTGACCTCAACCACCCCGATGTGGGCCAGAGTCTGCTCGGCAAATCGGGCTTCGCCACGCTGCGCTCGCGCCTGAAAGACAGCGAACAGGCGCTGTTCGTGGTGCGCAGTGCCGGCATCGAATCCTTCAAGGGCTCGGGGTTCGTGCGCGGTGGCATCTACGACCGCATCCAGGTCAAGCAGGGCGCCGATGCCTTCACCTTCCGGGACCTGGACTCGTTCAACCTCTACGGGCTGGAAGCCGAGGGGGCTCCGCGCTACTCCGAGTCGGCGATCTTCGTGATCCGCTCCGAGAGCTTCTCGGCGGCCTACCCCTGGAAGCTGGCCTTCCTGGGCAACCGCGTGGACCGCGCCACCGGGCACCGCAGCTTCGCGGTCTTCGAGACCAAATACTGGCTGCCCGCCGAAATGCTGCAAGGCGGCCGCCCGGTGGTCACCGAACCCGATGCCCCCTGGGTGCGCATCTGGAAGTCACGCGCCATCGAGATCGCCCTCTTCAGCGCCCTGCTGCTGGCGGTGGCCGTGGTCTATGCCCTGCGCGACCAGCTCACGCGGCGCTCGACCCACAAGAACAAATGGCCGGTCAACGCCTTCAAATACTCGGCCTGGGCCATCAGCATCGGCTTCGTCGGCTTCGGCCTGCTCGCGCAGCCCTCCATCACCCAGGTGCTGACCTGGTTCCACGCCCTGCTGTTCCAGTGGACCTGGTCGCTGTTCCTGTCGGACCCGTTCATCTTCATCTTCTGGGTCTTCATCATCGTCACCGTGTTCGTGTTCGGGCGCGGGCTGTTCTGCGGCTGGATGTGCCCTTTCGGCTCGCTTTCCGAAGCGCTTTACAAGGTGGGTCGCGTGATCGGCCTCAAGCGCTTCCAGACCAAGGTGCCGCAGGTCTGGCACGACCGGCTCAAGTGGCTGAAGTACGCCATCTTCTTCGGTCTGCTGGTGGTGTCCATGTTCTCCATGGGCCTGGCCGAGGTGCTGGCCGAGGTGGAGCCGTTCAAGACCACCTTCCTGGTCGGCATCACGAACCGCAGCTGGCCCTACGGACTGTTCGTGGTGGTGATCCTGGGTCTGTCGCTGTTCATCGAACGCCCCTACTGCAAGTACATCTGCCCGCTGGGCGCCTCGCTGGCCATGCCCAGCACCTTCCGCTGGTTCGGCCTGCAGCGCAAGCAGGACTGCAACAGCTGCAAGGCCTGTGCCGTGGGTTGCGGTGCGCAGGCGATCGACGCCGATGGCCGCATCGACCACCGCGAGTGCCTGCACTGCCTGGACTGCATGGTGCTCTACACCGACCAGAAGGGCTGCCCGCCGCTGGCCAAGGAGCGCAAGCGCCGCGAGCGCGACGGCCTGCTCATCACGCCGATCGGGCGCAACGGCTATTTCATCCCCATCGAACCGGTCTCGCCCGTGAGCGCCCGGGCGGCGCAGGGCCCCGATCCGCGCATGCCCACCGCGCCCGCCCAGCCCTGGCCCGGCGGCCGAGCCCCTGGCCTCAAAGGTCTGTGGCAGGAAGTGCAGCACCACCTGTGGCCCTGGAGCCGCGACGGCTGGAAGAGCCAGCGCGCCCTGCAGTTCGCCGGGCTCTCACTGGCCCTGGCCGCGAGCGTGGCCTGGCTGCTGGCGGCCGACGGGTGGCTGTCGGCCAGCGCCATCATCGGCTGGTGGTTCGGCTGGAGCGTCTACGAGGTGCTGATCCGCATGGCGGGCAAGCGCTACGTGAAGGACGGCCCGTGGTGGCAGGCGCGCTACCGCGTGGCGAACTGGATGGACATGCTCAGCTACGTCGGCTTCAAGAACCTGCTGATCGGCGCGACGCTGTTCCTCGTGCTCAAGACCCTCGGGCAGCTGGCGTGAAGACCCAAAGCTTCTGGCGCCAACGGCTGGCCTGCGCGTGGCTGCTGGGCCTGGCCTTGCCCGCGTGCTCCGCGTGGTCCGCCGTGTGGCGGGTGGAGCCGGGCGGCGACATCCAGGCCGTCGTGGCGCAGGCCGCCGCCGGTGACGTGGTGGAAGTGGCGCGCGGGTTCTACAGCGTGAACCTGCGCATCGACAAGCCCCTGACCCTGCGCGGCATCAACCGCCCCACCCTCAGCGGCGGCCAGCGCGGCGACACCATCCGCGTCGCCTCGCCCGACGTGCTGATCGAAAACCTGATCGTGCGCGACTCGGGCACCAGCCTGAAAAGCCAGCACGCGGGGATCTACGTGCAGCCCGGTTCGCACCGCGCCGTGGTGCGGCGTTGCGACCTGACCTACAACCTCTTCGGCCTGTGGATCGAAAAAGCCAACGAAGTGCGCATCGAAGACAACCGCATCACCGGCCTGCGCGACTTCAACTCCTCGCAGCGCGGCAACGGCATCCAGCTCTACAACACGCAGGGCGCGCGCATCACCGGCAACGACATCAGCTTCGTGCGCGACGCGCTCTATGTCGACGTGTCGCACCACGCCGAATTCCGCGGCAACCGGCTGCACCACAGCCGCTACGGCGCGCACTACATGAACTCGTACCACAACCTGTGGGAAGACAACGACAGCTACTACAACCGCGGCGGCCTGGCCCTGATGGAGGTGCGCGACCAGGTGGTGCGCGGCAACCGCACCTGGGGCAACTCCGACCACGGCATCATGCTGCGCACCCTGCAGGACTCGGTGATCGAAAACAACGTGGTGGCCGGCAACGCCCGCGGCTTCTTCATCTACGACGTCGAGTACGTGACCCTGCGCAACAACCTGGTGGTGGACAACCACGTCGGTGTGCACCTCTCGGCAGGTTCCACGCGCAACCAGGTCGTGGGCAACGACTTCATCGCCAACCGGGAGCAGGTGCGCTACGTCGGCGCGCGCGACGAACCCTGGGGCCACCCCGAGCCCGGCCAGGGCAACTACTGGAGCAACTACCTGGGCTGGGACCGCGACGGCAACGGCATCGGCGACCTGTCCTACGAAGCCAACGACCTGGTGGACCGCCTGCAGTGGCGCCACCCTTCCATTCAACTGCTGCTGGGCAGTCCGGCCGTGCAGGCCTTGCGCGTGCTGGGACACCAGTTCCCGGTGCTGCGCGTGCCCAGCGTGATCGATCCCCATCCGGCCATGGCGCCGAAACATCCCCACTGGAGCACATGGCGTGACAAGTATTTCCGCTGAGGCCCTGCACCTGGAGGGCGTCACCAAACCCTACGGCAGCCGGCGTGCGCCGCTGCTGGCGCTGGACAACGTGAGCCTGCGGGTGCCGCGCGGCCAGCTTTTCGGCCTGATCGGCCACAACGGCGCCGGCAAGAGCACCCTGTTCAA
Organism: Hydrogenophaga sp. L76; assembly: GCF_057654755.1. Lineage (NCBI taxonomy): Bacteria > Pseudomonadati > Pseudomonadota > Betaproteobacteria > Burkholderiales > Comamonadaceae > Hydrogenophaga > Hydrogenophaga sp. L76. The sequence continues at coordinate 4,529,202 of NZ_CM172807.1, read as the reverse complement.
GCTCGTGCTCGGTCTCATCACCCCCAGCCAGGGCCGCATCCAGGTCAACGGCTGTACGGTGAACGGCCCCGACTTCCGCACCACCCGGCGCGCCCTGGGCTACCTGCCCGAGAACCTGGTGCTGTACGACAACCTCACCGGGCTGGAGACGCTGCGCTTCTTCGCGCGCCTCAAGGGCGCACCGCAGACACAGTGCGCCGCCCTGCTCGACCGCGTCGGCCTGACCCGGGCCGGCGGGCGTGCGGTGCGCGAGTACTCCAAGGGCATGCGCCAGCGGCTGGGTTTTGCCCAGGCCCTGCTGGGCGACCCGCAGCTGCTGCTGCTCGACGAACCCACCACCGGCCTGGACCCGTCGGCGATCCGCGATTTCTACGACCAGCTCGACCTGCTTCGCTCGCAGGGCGTGACCCTGGTCATCAGCTCGCACATCCTGGCCGAACTGCAACAGCGCGTCGATGCGCTGGCCATGCTCAGCAACGGCCGCGTGTGCGCGCAGGGCACGGTGCAGGCGCTGCGCGAGCGCTCGCGCATGCCCCTGGTGTTCCAGCTGCGCGCCGCGCCGACCTGGCTGCAGACCCTGGCCACCGAACTGCCCGGGCAACTGGCCGGCGTCGAGATCGCGCTGCAGCAGCGCGAACCGGGCCTGCTGGAACTGCGTTGCCCCCGCGAGCACAAGATGCGCGTGCTGGCCTGGCTGGCCAGCGCGGAGCTGAGCGATCTGCAGATCCACGAGCCCTCGCTGGAGGACGTGTACTTCGGCCTGAGGGAGGCACCATGAACATTTCATTGCAATGGCGCCAGGTGCAGGCCGTGGCCGCCAAGGAATTCCGGGACCGGCTGCGCAACCGCTGGGTGCTGGCCGTGGCCGTGGTCTTCACCGTGTTCTCGCTGCTCATCACCTACTTCGGCTCGGCCGCGCAGGGGCAGATCGGCCCGCGCTCGATCGAGCTCACCATCGCCAGCCTGGTCAGTCTGGTGATCTACCTGATCCCGCTGATCGCCCTGCTGCTCGGCTTTGACGCCATCGTCGGCGAGCGCGAGCGCGGCTCGCTCGACCTGCTGCTGGCCCTGCCCATCACGCGGCTGGAACTGCTGCTGGGCAAGTACCTCGGGCTCGCGGGCGCGCTGACGCTGTCCACCGTGTCGGGCTTTGCGCTGGTGGCCCTGCTGCTGTACCAGCGCTTCAGCTGGGCCGGCCTGTACCACTACGCCGGCTTCGTGCTCAGTTCGGTGCTGCTGGGGCTGGCGTTCCTGAGCCTGGCGGTGCTGCTGTCGGTGCTGGCCCGCGACCGCACCCGCGCCTCGGGCCTGGCCATCGCGCTGTGGTTCGCGCTGGTGCTGGTGTTCGACCTGCTGCTGCTGGGCCTGCTGGTGGCCACCGGTGGCCAGTTCGGCGGCCAGGTCTTCGCCTACCTGCTGCTGCTGAACCCGGCCGACATCTTCCGCATCCTCAACGTGTTTTCGCTCGACGACGTGCAGCGCCTCTATGGCCTGGCCAGCATCCTGCCCCCGGCGCTGAGCCAGGTGGGCTGGCTCACCAGCGCCATGCTGGCCTGGATCGTCGCACCCCTTGCCCTGGCTTCCTGGAGATTCCGACCATGAACACCCCTTCCCACTACCCCATGAACCGCCGCCGCCTGCTGTGCGGCTGCGCCGGCCTGGCCACCCTCAGCCTGCTGGGCTGCGGCCAGAGCGGCGATGCCACCACCAGCGCCCCGGCCGAGATCGACGCCCAGTCCAGTTGCTCGCTGGACGGCATGCAGTTGTCCGACTACCCCGGCCCCAAAGGCCAGATCCGCTACGCCGGCGTGGCCGAGGTGCAGTGGTTCTGCGATTCGGTGGAATTGCTGTCGGTGCTGCTGGCGCCCGAGCAGGTGCGCGCGGTGGTGTCGGTGCACGTGCAGGACATGGGCCAGGCCGACTGGGACCAGCCCCGGGGGCACTGGATCGACGCGCGCCAGGCGCTCTACGTGCTGGGCAGCAAACGCCACGGTTCCATGGGCCCCACGGCCGCCAGCTTCGCCGCCGAAGCCGAGGCCCAGGCCTTCGTGCAGCAATACGGCGGCCGCCTGCTGCGCTACGCCGACATCAAGCCCGAGATGGTGGATCTCAGCGGTGGCGCCCTGCACGACACCCGCATGTGATGCCGCAACGCCGCCGGTTCATCGGTCTCTCGGTACTGGGCAGCGTGGCGGTGTTCGCCGGTCTGGGCTTGCGCTCGCCGGGTGACCCGGTGGCAGCTGCCCGTACTGGCTCGGAACTGCCGTCCGACGTCTGCCTGGTGGCGCCCACTTTTTCTTACGACGCCGCCTCCGGCCTGCCGTTGAGCGCAGCACGCGAGGTGCCACCCGAGGCGCGCTGCCCGGTCTGCGGCATGTTCCCGGCCCGCCAGCGGCGCTGGGCGGCACAGGTCATTTTTTCCAACGGCGACGTGCAGTACCTGGACTCGCCCCTGAGCCTGTTTCTTTACCTGCAGCAGGTCCCGCGCTACACCGCCGGCCAGAGCGCCGACCGCATCGTGGCCTCGTACGTCACCGACCTGGACAGCGGCGTCTGGGTGCCCGCCGAACAGGCCCTGTATGTGCATGGGTCCAGGCTGATGGGCCCGATGCGATCGGGCAACCTGCCTGCGTTCGCCACCAAACACCAGGCAGGGGTGTTCATCGACCAGCACGGAGGCGAATGGCTCACGGCCGCGCGCTTGCGCGAAGGCCTGCCCGCACCGCTGCAGCGGCTCGCCCCGCACACCCATGGCTGAAGCCCGGTTCACATTGATGCGTGTCAAAAACAGTTTTAATTATTCATATAAAATGAATGTTAAAAATCCACCCCACTCCCTTCACCACTCCATTCAAGGACACCCCATGAACGCCAAGAACCTCCTCCTGATCCTGGGCTGCAGCGCTGCCCTGCTGGCCTGCGGCGAAAAGCCCGCCGAGACCACGGCGGCGGCGCCGGCGGCTGCTGCCCCGGTGACTGCAGCCGCCCCGGCGCCCGCCCCTGTGGCCGAAAACACCGTGGGCAAAAAAGTCTATGGTGCGACTTGTGCCATGTGTCATGCGGCTGGCGTGGCCGGCGCGCCCAAGCCCGGTGACAAGGCCGACTGGGGTCCGCGTATCGCACAGGGCAACGACACGCTCTACAAACACGCCATCGAAGGCTACACCGGCGCCAAAGGCATGATGCCCGCACGCGGGGGTAGCACGACCCTCTCCGACGACGATGTCAAGGGTGCCGTGGACCACATGGTCGCTTTGTCTCAGTAAACGACACGCCGGCACCATGACTCACCTGCTCCAACGCCGTCGCTGTCTGGCCGGGCTGGGCGGCCTGCTCGTCACGGGCCTGGGCTTGCGCCCGGCACTGGCCAACCCCGATGTTCAACGCGTGTCCCGCGCCCTGATGGGCACGAAGGTGGACATCGTGGCGCAGGGCGACGACCCCGCCAGCACGGCAGTCGCCATCCAGGCCGCCTTTGCGGAGATGCAGCGCCTGGAACGCATGATGAGCCGCTACAGGGCCGACAGCCTGGTGTCCGCACTGCACCGCAGCGCGGGTCGGTCATGGGTGGATGCGCCGCCGGAGCTGATGGCGGTGCTGCAGCGCGCCGCCGAACTGTCCCGGCTCAGCGATGGCGCCTTTGACATCACCGTGGGGGCGTATGACGGCTGGTCGTTCGACGCCAACCATGCGCGCATCCCGTCGCCCGCGGAACTGCGTCGCGAACGCCGGCTGGTGGATTTTCGCGAGGTGTCGATCAACCCCCAGGCTGGCCAGGTCGGCCTGAACCGGTCGGGCATGCGCATCGACCTGGGCGGGGTGGCCAAGCTGCCCATCCTGCAGGCCGGCCTGCGGGTGCTGGAACGACACGGGCTGCGCAACGCCATGCTGAACGGCGGCGGCGATGTGCTGACGCGTGGGCAGCTCCTGGGTCGCGACTGGCGCGTCGGCATCCGCGACCCGCGGGCGCCCGAGCGGCTGATCGGCACGGTGTTTCTCGGCGACGGTTGCGTGGCATCGTCCGGCGACTACGAGCGGTGCTTCGTTCGCAACGGGCGGCGCTATCACCACGTGCTCGATCCGGTCTCCGGCATGCCCAGCAGCGGTGTGCGGGGAGTGGTCCTGGTGTCGCGCCAGCCGGACCCCGTCAACGGCCTGGGTGCCGCGATCATGGCGGCGGGCGCCGCTGCTGGACAGCATCTGCTCTCGCCCCTGCACGAGGTGGACAGCCTGATCGTGGATAGAAATGCCAGCGTCCGGACCACGGGACGCATGGACGTGCGCCTGCAAGCGGCCTGAGGACGGCCCCGGCTCGTCAACCGGCCCTGGCCGGCTTGGGTTTTCGCGCCGCCGCCGGCTTGTGCCGGGCAGCGGCCTTACTGGTGGAGGCCGGCGCCTTTTTCGGCTGGGCCAGCGAAGCAAACTGGATGGGAATCAGGTGGGGCAACTGACCCGCAGGCGCCTTGCCTGCCGCCATGGGCGCGAGCAGGTCGGCCAGCGTGATGCCATCCAGCACATCGAAGAAGCCCTGCATGGCCTTGTGCAAGGAATCCTTGAGCCGGCAATAGCCATCCAGGCGGCAGGTGTTGGTCTTGCGGTCAAAACACTCCACCAGCGTCATATCGGTTTCGGTCTGGCGGATGACTTCGCCCAGGGTCAGTTCTCCGGCCGGCTTGAGCAAGCGCAGGCCACCGCCCCGACCCCGCGTGGTCGCGATCCAGCCACACGCGGCCAGGATCATCGCGATCTTGGTGAGATGGCTGCGCGAAATGCCATGCGCCTCGGCGATCTCGTTCACCGTGGGCGGATGCTCGCGCCCTTCACAAGCTGCGCAATACATCAGCATGCGCAAGCTGTAGTCGGTCCATTGGGTGAGTCGCATGGGGTCATCAGCCTGTCAGAAGAAAGGGCGGGGACGAGAATGGTTCACTGTACCGTCAAAACGGCGGGCACCTTGAGCCCTGCATCAAGGCCACAGGCCTCGCCGTCACCTGCTCAGCCTTTGAGGAGGGCTCCGGTGCCGTCCTGCACCTGCACGTTGATCGCAATGCCCTGGCGCACGCTCATCGAAACGGTGCAGAACTCCTCGAATTGGGCGAGCACGCGGTCCAGGTGCTCGATGTCGGCGGCGGCCTGCCCCAGCTCCAGTTTCACGTTGATGCCCATGATGCGCAGGCGCTTGTTCTCATTGCGCCCGACCTCGGCCGTGGCGGTCGCCTTGAGGGCGCCCGGATCCTGCTTGAATTTCTGCAAGGAAAACAGCAGGCTCGCGCTCAGGCAGTTGGCCACCGCGGCCAGCAGCATGTGGTCGGGCGCCGGGCCTGCGCCCAGCCCCAGAGGCGCAGGTTCGTCGGCCAGCATCTGCGGGATGGCTGCGCCGAAGTCAACCAGAAACTGGTAACCCGACTGGCGGGTGATGGTCACGCTGGCGTTTTCGCTCATGGGAGCTCCTGAAGAATGCGACCGCTGGACACGGGGCCGACGGTCGAGGGTTTCCGATTGTGCGCACAGGCCACCAGATTGACCAATGTCAAATCTTGATCTGCGGTCGATCTCTATAGTAACAAACTCCCCGGGGTATCAAACAACCGGATTCGTTCACTGAAAGGAGACAACCATGTCCAAGACCCTGCAACCCGACCAGCGGGTTGAACCCGCGCGCCGCCGCTTCCTGGCCGGTCTGGGCGCCCTGCCGCTGGCCGCGGCGCTGTCGCAGACCAGCACCCCGGCGCATGCCGACAGCGTCAAGAGCAGCGCCCGCATCGTGATCGCGGGTGCGGGTGCAGCGGGCCTGTCGGCAGCCTCGCAACTGGCGGCCCGCCTGCAGGGCGCCAGCATCACCGTGATCGACGCACGCAAGGAGCATTATTACCAGCCCGGCTTCACCCTGGTCGCCGCGGGCATCAAGTCGCAGAACTACACGGTTTCAAACACCGGTGACTACCTGCCCCAGGGCGTCGAGTGGATCACGGAGCGGGTGGCCGAAATCGATCCGGAAGGCAACAAGGTGGTCACCGAAAGTGGCAAGGCCGTTCCCTACGATTTCCTGATCCTGGCGACCGGCCTGGAGCTGAACTACGCCGGCATCGAAGGCATGGACACGGCGCGCATCGGCCAGAACGGCATGGGCAGCATCTACCACAGTCCGCAGGCCGCCACCGCCACCTGGCAAGCCATGTCGGCCTTCGCGGACAAGGGCGGTATCGGCGTCTTCGGACGACCGGCGGGCGAGATGAAATGTGCAGGCGCCCCGCTCAAATACACCTTCATCACCGACGACCACCTGCGCCGTCGCGGCAACCGCGGCAAGGCCGAGATCATCTACATGGCCCAGAGCAAGTCGCTGTTCGGCGTGCCCATCGTGGCCGAAAAAGTGCGCATGCTGTTCCAGGACCGCGGCGTCAAGGTCAACCATGAACATGTTCTCCAGGCCATCGATCTGGACAAGCGCATCGCGACCTACAAGACCCTCACCGGAACGGCGGAGCAGCCGTACGACTTCATCAATGTGGTGCCGCCCATGCGCGCGCCCGAGGTGGTGCGCAACAGTCCCCTGCCGTGGACCGAAGGGCCGTTCGCGTCCGATGGCTGGGTTGAAGTGGACCGCGACACGCTGCGCCACAAGCGCTACCCCAACGTCTTCGGCGTGGGTGACATCGCCGGTGTACCCAAGGGCAAGACGGCGGCCAGCGTGAAGTGGCAGGTGCCGGTGGCCGTGTCACACCTGATCGGTGACATCTCGGGAAAGGCCTCCAGCGAGGTCTACAACGGCTACACCAGTTGCCCGCTGATCACCCGCCTGGGCCAGGCCATGCTGATCGAGTTCGACTACAAGGACAACCTGATCATGTCCTTCCCCGGCGTCATCGCGCCGCTCGAAGAGCTCTGGATCAGCTGGGTCATGAAAACCATGGCCCTCAAACCCACCTACATCAGCATGCTGCGCGGCCGCGCCTGACCCCCAAGGAGACTCCCCATGAAAGAACTCGATCCGATGGTTTTTCTCTCCGTGTTCCAGGAGATGCTCGGCCCCCTGCTCTGGATCATGCTGCTGGTCGCGGTGCTGGGCATCCTGGCCTTCCTGGCGCTGCTGGTGCGCGAGCGCGGCCTGGTTTCGCGCCGCCTCGTGCGCGCCGAAGTGCTGGGCATTTTTGGCGGTGCTCTCGCGCTGGTGATCATGGCCAAGGTATCGTCCTCGGGCTTCACCGATGCTGGCGGCCCGGCCGACTGGTTCCTGATTGCCCTCGTCTATGGCGTGGGTCTGGTCGCCACCGTGGTCCTGACCTACACCCTCATGGGCTGGATCTCACCGCGGCGAGCGAGCCACTGACCACGGCACGCCAGCCCGTTTGCGAAGGCCGCCACACGCGGCCTTCGCTTTTTTTCAACGACATCGCGTAAGGGCTATGTCGCATATTCCGGGTACCGTTGCGGGTTTGACCGAAAATCACACCTGCACTGAAACAATGAACCTGCGCGCCCAACAACGGGCGCCGGCCAACGCCGGTTCATATTTGACAAATTCGTGAAAAAAACAGTGTCATGGACCGGGTAAGCTTGGGCCGTACATTCGAAAGCTGACTATGAGACGACTGGAAGATTTCCGCCTGAAGATGGGCCGCCAGGAAATGGTGCCCATCATGATCGGCGGCATGGGTGTGGACATTTCCTCGGCCGACCTGGCACTGGAAGCATCCCGCCTGGGCGGCGTGGGGCACATCTCCGACGCCATGATCAAGACGGTAACCGACCGCCGCTACAAGACCAAGTTCGTCAAGGCCAAACAGGCCTTGTACAAATACAACATGGACTCCGAGGACAAGTCGGCCATCAAGTTCGATCTCGGTGATCTGGCCGAGGCCACCCGCCTGCACGTCGAGCACACCATGGGCCGCAAGCGCGGCAGCGGCATGGTGTTCATCAACTGCATGGAAAAGCTGACGATGAACGCGCCCAAGGAAACGCTCAAGATCCGCATGTCCTCGGCGCTGGACGCCGGCATCGACGGCATCACGCTCGCGGCCGGTCTGCACCTGGGTTCGTTCGCGCTGATCGAAGACCACCCGCGTTTCCGCGACGCCAAGCTGGGCATCATCGTCAGCTCGCTGCGCGCGCTGCAGCTCTTCCTGAAGAAAAACAGCCGCCTGAACCGCCTGCCCGACTACGTGGTGGTGGAAGGCCCGCTGGCCGGTGGCCACCTCGGCTTCGGCATGGACTGGGCGCAATACGACCTGGCCACCATCGTGGCCGAAATCCTGGCCTGGATGAAGGCCGAGCAGCTCGACATCCCTGTCCTTCCCGCGGGCGGCATCTTCACCGGCACCGACGCCGTGCGCTTCATGGAAATGGGCGCCTCGGGCGTGCAGGTGGCCACGCGCTTCACCGTCACCAAGGAATGTGGCCTGCCCGACGACATCAAGCAGGAGTACTTCAAGGCCAACGAAGACGACATCGAAGTCAACGAGATTTCGCCCACGGGTTACCCGATGCGCATGATCAAGAGCAGCCCGGGCATCGGCGACGGCATCCGCCCGAACTGCGAGGCCTATGGTTACCTGCTCGACGCCAACGGCAAGTGCGCCTACGTCACGTCGTACAACCGTGAAGTGTTGGCGCACCCGGGTGAAAAACGCATCAAGGTCATGGACAAGACCTGCCTGTGCACCCACATGCGCAACTTCGACATCTGGACCTGCGGCCAGCTCACCTGGCGCCTGAAAGACACCACCGTGCGCAACGCCGATGGCAGCTTCCAGTTGCTGAGCGCAGAACACGTGTTCAAGGACTACCAGTTCAGCACCGGGAACAAGGTGGCGATGCCTGAACCGGAAGCCGTGGCGGTCTGAAATGAAGCACCCCCGCAGCGCTTCGCGCTACCCCCTCTAAAGGGGGCGGCACCAGTCGTCCGGCAAAGCCGGCCCGGCGGTGCCCTCGGCTGCATCGCAGCATGCACCTGGGTGGCACTCCGGCGCTATGGAAGACTGATACGGATCAACCGCCCCCGCGCTGCATGTACAGGTCGAAGCGCTTCATGAACGCAAAGCGCTGAGTCGCGTCCAGCCCGCTGAAGGCGAAGTTCACGCGCAGCACCGGCATGCGCATGAGTGCAATCACGCGCGGCGGCATCACCTGCCAACGGAGCTGCAGAGCACCGGGTGCGATGTCCACCCGGGCTGAGCCGCTCCCTGCCTGCCAGGGGCAGCTGCCAATGGCCGCGGGCAACCAGCCCAGCCATTCGGCCTCGGTGCAGCCCATGTCGCGATCGAAAGTCTCGGCGTAGCTCGACTGCAAGTCAGCCTCCCTGCCCCGAGAACCACAACCCGAACCGGAGAGAACGATCCAACCCAGAGGCACCGCCGGGCTGGCTCCGCCAGACGGCCATTGCGCCTTGCAGGCCGCAGCCTCGCCAGAGGCGAGGCTTCTTCGGGCCGTCCAAGCCTGCGCAGGCAGGCTTGGAGCCGCGGCCCTCAGCCCCCTTGAGGGGGTCGCGCGCAGCGCGGCGGGGGTGCCTCACAGTCAACCGCCCGCGATGGGCGGCCAGATGGCCAGCACGTCGCCTTCGGCCAGCGTCGCGGTCATGCGCTTTTCAGGCTCCACGTATTTACCGTTGACCAGCACCAGATGCACCAGCTTTGGCGGCAGGCCAAAGGGTTCGATGATCTGGCTGATGGGCGCGGCCGGACTCACGTCCAGCTCGACGAGGTTGCTGCGCCGCGCCTCGGCGGGCAGGTAGTCCGTCAGGGTGGCGAAGAGCTTGAACGTGATTTTCATGGATGTGATTTTCCCATTCCGGGCTGCGCCGCGTCAGCGGCGCCGGGTATCGCCCCTGACGGAGCGGCGGAATGGATTCATCGGCGGCGGTCGTCGGCAGCGCCGCTCCACTGCCCCTGCCCCTGCGCGCTGGCGAGGTAGGCGTCCATCAGCCTGGTCGGGTCGGCCATCAGCGTGTCCTTCCATTCGCCCAGGCGCACCTGCCCTTCCACCAGACCCCGCATGACGCCCACGTGATCGGTCCAGCCCACGCTGTTGCAACCGACCATGAGGTCGTCCTTGAACTGCAGGCTCAGGTGGCGGCCCGACTTCTCATCGGTCAGCTCCACGTGTTCGCCACCCGGCAGGCCTTCCCAGTTGCCGAAGCTGGTGGAGATCATGCCCAGCGTGTCGAGCACGTTGATCTGCGTCACGCCCTTGAGCTCCACCTTCTGGCCCACCATGTTGAGCGCGGCCACACGCGCTTGCTCGGCGGCGTTGGGCTGGATGGCGCTCACGATGGTCTTGCCACTGACCTTGTCGAAGGCCTCGGCGCAGTCGCCCGCGGCGTAGATGCCGGGCACATTGGTCTGCAGGTGTTCGTCGGTCAGCACGCCGACCAGGCAGCGCACACCGCTGTTTTCCAGGAAGCCGATGTTGGGCTTGACGCCGGTGGCGCTGATGACCAGATCGGCCTCCAGGCGGTCACCGGTGGACAGGCGCACCTGCATCTTGCCGTTGGATGCGGTCGACGACCCGATGCCCACCACCTGCGCGATCTTGCCCAGCAGGCCGGGCTCGGCACCGTCGCCGCGCTCGATCGCTTCGACCCGCGCGCCGGTGAAGACCTTCACGCCCCTTTTCTGGCACCAGTCCTTGATCATGCCGCCCGCGGTGGGGCCCATCATGCGCGGCACCATGCGGTCGCCCATCTCCACCACGGAGAGCTCCACACCACGCTGTTGCAGCGATTCCATGATGATGCAGCCGATGAAACCGGCGCCCATCTGCAGCACCTTGGCGCCGGGCTTGGCCAGGTTGGCGATGGCACGCGCGTCGGCCAGCGTCCAGCAGCTGTGCACGCCGGGGCCGTCAATGCCCGGAATCGGCGGCGTGGCGGGCGATGAGCCGGTGGCGATGAGCAGCGTGTCAAAGCCGATGGTGTGACCGTTGCTCAGATCGATGGTTCGTTTGGCCGGGTCCAGCAGCTTGGCCCGCACACCGCGCAACACCTGGATGTTCAGCGCCTCGAAGTGGCCGGCCGTGTGGCGCAGGTGCGTGCCGTCCTCGCCGACCTTGCCAATCAGCAGGTAGGGAATCGCCATGCGCGAATACGGCGCTTCGTTTTCATCGCCGATGACGGTGATCGTGTCGTTGGGCGCGTGCTTGCGGATGGTTTCGGCTGCAATGACACCGGCCGGGCCGGCGCCGAGGATGACGTGGTGGGTCATGAAAGTGTTCTCCAAAAGAAAGAAGCGGCCGCAGGGGACCGCTTCTTTGACGTCCCCGATGCGAAAGATCAGAGGCTCAGGCGGGCCCTGGTCTCGGCGGTCGGGCGGCCTTCCGGGTCCCAGCCGCGCGCGGCGTAGTACTTGGGCAGCATCTCGGGCAGCTTGCTGACCATGCCCTTGGAGGCACCGGTCTTGGCCGCTTCGGTCAGCAGGCGCTTGGGCAGGCTGTCGTCCTTGGCGGTGAAGCCGGCGGCGTTGTTGAATTCGCGCTCCATGTTCCAGATGCGCTCACCGATCTTCTCCAGCTCTTCGGTGGTGAATTCTTCGTTGCACGCGGCCTGCAGCTGCGGTGCCAGATCGGCCACGCCCCAAGCGAAGGTGGTGAACACACACAGGCCCGACGAGTCGAACGCGGCGGTGGCGTCCTGGAACGCCTTCACCAGTTCCGGCTTGCCTTCGCTCTCGACCGGATCGGTCTTGACCGGAATGCCCAGCACTTCGGACGCGATGGTGTAGCCACGCAGGTGGCAGGCGCCGCGGTTGGAGGTGGCGTAAGCCAGGCCAATGCCTTGAATGGCACGACCGTCGTAGGCCGGGAATTCCTGGCCCTTGACGCTCATGGACAGGTCGGGGTGGCCGTATTTTTCGGTCAGGCGCTTGGAGCCCTGGCCGATCTCCTTGCCGAAGCCCTCGCCCCTGGCGGTGATCTCGGCGAAGTGGGCCAGCGCCTGCGCCGAGCCGAACTTGGCGTCGATGCCGAGCTGCTCCGCGGTGAGCACACCCATTTCGTAGAGCTCCATCACCGCGCCCACGGTGGCGCCGAAGCTGATCGGGTCGAAACCTTCTTCGTTGCACAGCATGTTGGCGTATTGCAGCGCTTCCAGGTCGTTCACGCCGTTGGCCGCGCCCAGCGCCCAGGCCGCTTCGTATTCCAGGCCGCCGTTGGCGCCCCAGTACTGCGGCTTGTTGGCCACGGTGAAGTGGCCTTCGTCCATCTTGCTGATGCGCCCGCAGGCGATGGTGCAGCCGAAGCAGGCCTGGTTGGTCACCAGGTGCTTCTTGCCGTCGCTTTCGCGCGGCGTGGCCATGGCTTCGGCCGAGATGTCTTTCGCGCCTTCGAACTGCACGTCGCGGTGGTTGCGCGTGGGCAGCGCGCCCATCTCGTTGATCACGTTCATCAGCACCTGCGTGCCGTAGGCCGGCAGGCCCTGGCCTGTCACGGCGTTCTCGGCCAGGATCTTCTTCTTCTCGAAGGTGACCTTCATGAAGGCCTTGGGATCGCGGATGTTGCCCACGCCCTTGGTGCCGCGCACGGCGATCGCCTTCAGGTTCTTGCTGCCCATGACGGCGCCCACGCCGGAGCGGCCGGCCGCACGGTGCAGGTCGTTCACCACGGCCGCGTACAGCACGCCGTTTTCGCCCGACTTGCCGATGCTGGAGACGCGCAGCAGCGGGTCCTGCAGGCTCGTCTTGAGCATCTCTTCGGTCTTCCACACGCTCTGACCCCAGAGGTGTCCGGCGTCGCGCAGTTCAGCGTCGTCGTCGTTGATGTAGAGGTAGACCGGCTTGTCCGACTTGCCTTCAAAGATGATCATGTCCCAGCCGGCCATCTTGAGCTCGGCACCCCAGTAGCCACCCGAGTTCGAGCAGGCGATGGCGCCGGTCAGCGGGCCCTTGGTGATGACGGTGTAGCGCCCGCCCGTGGAGGCCATGGTGCCGGTCAGCGGGCCGGTGGCCCAGATGATCTTGTTGTCCGGTGACAGCGGGTCGACCTTGGGGTCGATCTCGCTGATCAGGTACTTGCTGCCGAGGCCGCGCGAACCGAGGTAGGCACGCGCCCACTCCATGTTCAGCGGTTCGGATTTGACGGTGCCCGCGGTCAGGTTGACGCGGAGGATTTTTCCAGCCCAAGACATGTTGTGCTCCTTGAATGGGTTGGGGGATCAGGCGGCGGCAGACGGCTGGTTGCCCAGCTTGTCGGCCCACTGTTTCATCTTGTCGATACCGGTCCAGTTGGCGTCGACAAACGTGATCGCCGCGGTCGGGCAGGCTTCGGCGCAGGCCGGCTCGCCGCCACAGAGGTCGCACTTCTGGACCTTGCCGGTTTCCTGCACGTAGTTGATGGTGCCGAAGGGGCAGGCGATGGTGCAGACCTTGCAACCCACGCAGGTGGTCTCGTTCACCACCTTGGCGCCGGTCATCTTGTCCACCGTGATCGCCTCCACCGGGCAGGCGTGCAGGCACCAGGCTTCGTCGCACTGCGTGCAGGTGTAGGGGACTTTCTTGCCGGTGTGGTGGAAGTCGAACACCTTGATGCGCGACTTCGAGGTGGCGTAGGTGCCGTAGTTCTCGAACGAGCAGGCCATTTCGCACTGCAGGCAGCCGGTGCATTTGTCCGGGTTGATGTGCAGGACTTTCTGCATGAGGTTCTCCTGTGGGGGTGCGGCGCCACTTGTGCTGCGCCATGCTTATGAAAAGATTTGCCTAGCCATTGTTGGTGGGCTGTTCCACTTTGTGGTGAGGGTTATCCCTCATTCGCTCCGCCGCACCCGCGGAAATTCTCAAAATGAAACACCGCGGCCGTTGGCATACTTGATGCTGTCTGTGGCATGGCAGACAGAACACTGAACAAAAACGAGACACTCCCATGAGCATCCGCCAGCCCCCCCAGGCAGCCAGCAGCACGTCCGACCGGCTGACCCTCATCGAGCACGCGCGCCAGGCGGTGTTCCAGAGCGACGGCATGGCCGCCGCGGCCCGGCTGGAGCCCTGGATCGAACGTTCCTGGCGGCGCTGTCTGGCGCAAGGCCTGCAGCCCGACCAGCGCCTGGCTTTCGACCCGGTGTCGAGCGTGGCCATGCGCCGCGTGATCGACGCCAACCAGCCGCTGCTGCGTGCCGCAGCGCCCGTCATCCAGCAGTTGGCGCGCGCCATGGCCGACACCCGCTACTTTGCCATCCTCACCGATGCCCAGGGCGTGGTGATCGATGTCAACGGCCCGATCGATCACCACAACCGCCTCGCGCACCTGATCGCCCGCGTGGGCGTGGACCTGTCGGAGCAGGCGGTGGGCACCACCGCCATCGGCGCCACCCTGGCCGAGCTGCAACCGGTGTGGCTGCACCGCGGCGAACACTTTTTCGACGACACCAGCGCCTACAGCTGCGCGGGTGCCCCGCTGTTCGGCCCCGACGGCCGCTGCGTCGGCATGCTCGACCTGACCGGCATCAACGTGCCCGAACGCCCGGCCCTCAAGCACCTGGTCACCCAGTCGGCCCTCAGCATTGAAAACGCGCTCACGCTGGCGCAGCCGCACCACCTGCTGCTGCGCCTGAACTGGCCGGGCCGCACGCCGGGCGAAGACAGCGACGGTCTGGTGTGCCTGGATGGCGACGGCCACATCACCGGCGCCAACCGCGCGGCGGTCGACATGCTGACCCTGCCGGCCGGTGCGCCCTGGCCACATTGCAGCGACGTGATCGCCGTGCCACCCGACAGCCTGTTCGATGCCGCCCGCGCGTTGCGCGGTGCCATCGAACTGCCCCTGTGGTCGGGCCTTCGCCTGCAGGTTCTGGCACGCCTGAACGACGGCCGGGGCAGCAGCAGTGCCCCACAGCGGCCGACGGGTGCCAGCGTGCCGCTGAAAGACGTGGAAACCGCGCTCATCCGCCGCGCAGTGGAAGAAGCGCGTGGCAACGTGATGGAGGCGGCCCGCGTGCTCGGCATCAGCCGGGCCACGGTGTACCGCAAAATCGGACGGCGGTAGCCCCCCTGCGCCGCTTCGCGGCTTCCCCCCAGGGGGACCACGCCCTTGGACCGGCAGAGCCGGATCTTCGGCGTGTGCTGGGCTGATGCACGCGCTCCGGAGAGGCTGTGGGCTCACGGGAGCAAACTGCCGCATCGCAAAGGGCCCAACCGGCGCGATGTGCCTCAACCCAGAACGCGGTGGAACCGGCTTTGCCGGGCCACTCGCGTTGCCCCTTGAGGGGCGGAGCGGTTACGCGAAGCGAACAAGCGACGGGGGTGGGCCAGTACCTCGGCTTTGCCGGTCCAAGGGCGTGGTCCCGTCCCCCTGGGGGGAAGCCGCGCAGCGGCGCAGGGGGGAACCTGTCAAGGCGCCGTCAGTGTCATGCCGTGCTGCTGGAAAATCTTCAGCAGCTCACCGGTCTCGCGCAGCGACTTGAGCGCCGCTTCCAGCGCCAGACCGAGCTCCTTGTTGCCCGACTTGATCGCCATGCCCACGGGCCAGCCGGTGTCGGCGATGCCGTTGTTGAAGTTGAGCCTGGTGATGCGGAAATGCGTGGCGATGTCCGGGTTGCGTGACAGCACGGACTCGGCCTGCGCCCGCGTCACGAGGGCCGCCGCCGCTTTGCCGTCCACCGCGGCCTGGACCGCTTCCGTGCCGGTGTTGTAGATCGACACCTGGTTGCGCAACAGGCCACCGCCGTAGCCCATGAGCACGCTGGCCGCACCCGCGCCGCGCTCGGCCGCCAGCTGCACGCCCTTGAGGTCTTCGGGCGCTGCCGCAACGGCCAGCCTGCGCGTGTCGTGCACCAGCACCACCGATTGCCGCATGTACGGCGCAAAAATCATCACCTGCGGATTCTTCTGCGCCAGGAACTTGTCGGCCGGCACCTGCAGCATCACGTCGGCCGGGCCGTAGCCCAGGTAGTGACCTTTCCAGACCATGTTGCGCAGGTCGTCGCCCATGTTCTCGCCGGCGTCAAACGGCAGCAGCGAAAGTTTCAGGCCCATCTGCCGCGCCAGCGCCTCGGCCAGCGCAACGTCCAGCCCCCTCATGTCGGCTGTGGCACCGTCGGAGAACGGGGCGTTGTCCTTGTAGACCGCGATCTTAAGCATGCCGCTGGCGCGGATGCGGGCAAGGTCGGTCAGCTCGGTCTGTGCGTACACCGAGTAGTGCCCCGCGACCAGCGGCATCAGCACGGTCAGGGTCTGCCTGCGGGTGAGCCCGCGAGTCACAGGCGCGAGTTCCTGGAAGCTTTTCGAAACGGACGGCATGGTTTGTCTCTCTTGTGTTTGTGGAAGGCGCGGCGGGGGCGGTTTCAGGGCTCGCGACGGGTTTCGATGTAGGTCCGGATGGCCCACACCGCTTCCTGCGTCAACGTGCCTTCGAAGGGCGGCATGTAGACGCGGCCATCGCGCACGCGGCCACGCCGCACAGTGGAGATGAAGTAGTCGTCCATTTCCTTGAAGCAGGCGGCTTTCTTGGCCACGTCCGCCAGGCCCGTGCAATCACCGTCAATCTTGCGCAGGTCTGGCGAGATGCCACCGGAAATGGCTTCCAGGCCGTGGCAGCGCGCGCAGTTCTGGTTGTAGGCCGAGGTGCCGATGCGCAGCGCTTCGCTGCGGGCCGGGCTCTGTTCGTTGTAGGGGTTGGCATCGAGCCACTTGGCACCGAGCTGCGGCAGCGTGGTGGTGTCCACACTCTGCGGCACAACGTCGCCGTGTGCCATGACGGCGGCAGCCACGAAACCACTGGCGGCCAGGGCCAGCACGCGCAGCGTGGTGCGGGAGGGTTTGTTGAAGAGAGGGAATTTCATCGGGGTGTCTCCTGTTGAAAAAATGCTTTCACACCCCCAGTCAGCAATATGCGGGCCACCGGCGACCCGCCACCGGAAATCCCTGACCCTCGGCTTTCCCGGCAGACGGGGCCCGGTCCGGGTGTTCCAAATTGAATCAATTGCACCCCGCGTGACCGGCCAGCTGTCACAGACTGACATCCACAGCGACACAGGCACCCGCTGCAGGCGGCATTGTGTGGTGGCGGGCTAATTGCTATGTGCCAGAAGGAGGCAATTGCTACATCGTGTTTCTCACAGGGAATACCCAGTGTTGATTCATGGAACAGATATGAAGAAAATCACATGAGCCAAGACCAACAAGACACAGACGAGACAACCCCCCTCCAGCCTCCACGCAATGCGCCATGGGCCATGGACTACTGGGGGGGATTTCCGCCCGACCCTGGAGACGACATGAGTGCCGCCACATACACGCAGCCCGAAGAGGGGCGCGTCGGGGCTGCGTCAGCTGGCGCCTCTCCGAACTCCGACCTGATCGGTCAGTCCCACCAGCGCTCGAAGTCCTACGGTCTGACGACTCAGGAAGAGCCCGACTTTTCCAGCCCCTCGCGCGGGGTACTGAACGACGCGCTGGACGAAAACCGCTTTCTATTCCAGCACGCGGCGCCCGTGATGGAGACGCTGTACGACCAGATCGTCAACACCCACAGCATGGTGCTGCTGACCTCGTCGCGCGGCATGGTGCTGCACTCGCTGGGCGACACCGACTTTCTCGAAAAGGCCTCGCGCGTGGCACTCACGCCAGGCATGGACTGGTCGGAGCAGAACAAGGGCACCAACGCCATCGGCACTGCGCTCACCGAAGAAGAAGCGCTCACGGTGCACGGCAGCCAGCACTACCTGAACGCCAACAAGTTCCTTACCTGCTCCGCCGCACCCATCTTCGACCCGTATGGCCAGGTGATCGGGGCGCTCGATGTCACGGGCGACCACCGCAGCTTTCACCAGCACACGCTGGCGCTGGTGCGCATGTCGGCGCAGATGATCGAGAACCACATGTTCGCCGATATCTTCCCCAAGGCGATCCGCATCCACTTCCACACCCGCTCCGAGTTCCTGGGCACGCTGGTTGAAGGCATCGCGGTGTTTTCGCCCGAAGGGCGCTTCATCTCGGCCAACCGCAGCGGGCAGTTCCAGATCGGCCTGCCCTTCACCGCGCTCAAGGCCCACACCTTTTCTTCGCTGTTCGGCATCCCGATCTCGTCGCTGTTCGATCTCTTCAGCGGCACGCTGCCCAACCCCAAGCAGCTGGTGCTGCACAACGGCGTCTCGGTGTGGTGCCGCGTCAAGGTCAAGACGGCCCACCCCTGGTCGGCAACCCGGTCGGCGCAAGGCCAGGAGCCGCAGGACTTCACCGCAGCGGCGAGTCAGGGTGCGGCCGCGCAGGCCCCGGTCAAGACCCCCGGCAGGAAGATGCAGCTCTCGTCACTGCAGTACCTGGACACAGGCGACCCGCAGGTGTCCTCGGTCATCCACAAGCTGCGCATGGTGTCGGGCAAGGACATCCCGGTCATGATCCTGGGCGAAACCGGCACCGGAAAAGACTTGCTGGCGCAGGCCATCCACGGCGACTCCAACCGTGCCGGCCAGCCCTTCGTGTCGGTGAACTGCGCCTCGATTCCCGAGACGCTGATCGAGTCCGAGCTGTTCGGCTACGAAGAAGGCGCCTTCACCGGCGCGCGCAAGAAGGGCGCCATCGGCAAGATCCTGCAAGCCAACGGCGGCACGCTGTTCCTCGACGAAATCGGCGACATGCCCAAACACCTGCAGGCGCGGCTGCTGCGCGTGCTGCAGGAGCGCCGTGTCAGCCCGCTGGGTGCGGGCAAGGAAGTGGACGTGGACGTGGCCGTGGTCTGCGCCACGCACAAGAACATCAAGGACATGATCGCGCGCGGCGATTTCCGCGAAGACCTCTACTACCGGCTCAACGGCCTGGTGGTGCGCCTGCCGGCGCTGCGCGAGCGTTCCGACTTCGAGCTGGTCGTGCGAAAGATCCTCAAGGCCCTGTGCGAGAACGGCGAACAGGTCGGCATCTCGCCCGAGGTCATGAACATCTTCAGGCGCTACCACTGGCCGGGCAACTTCCGCCAGCTGCACAACCTGTTGCGCACCGCCGTGGTCATGGTGGGCTGCCAGGGCATGATCGAACTCAGCCACCTGCCCGACGACTTCATGGAAGAGCTGGAGCACGGCCTGCCCAACCCGATCACGCCGCGCCTGATGGGAGCGATCGGCACGGCCCAGCCGCTGCCCGACGAGCCCAACACCGCCCCGTTGCCCGAGCCCGCGGTGCCCGAAGGCACGCGCCTGGAAGACGTGGCCCTGAGCGCCATGGCGCAGATGCTGCGGCTGCACAAGGGCAACGTGTCGGCCGCGGCCAAGGCGCTGGGCGTTTCGCGCAACACGATCTACCGCAAGAAGGACCTGCTCCCACCGGATGTCTTGTGACTTCCAGCGCTGATGACAGTCAGCGCGTTTCCGGCGCGGAGGGTCTTGTGTCAGGGTGCGGTGGAACCGGCTTTGCCGGGCCACTCGCACCGCCCCTCGGGGGTGACGCCGCAGGCGGCGCGGGGGGGTCACTCCTTTCCATCCACACCGGCTCCAGCTCGCGCCAGGCGCGCTGCAGGTTGAAGCCGTGGCGCTCGCTGTAACCGGCCCAGTCGCGGTAGGCGGGTAGATCGCCCCAGGCGGTTTCCTGCGGCTGGTGGCCTTCGTCCATGGCTTGCAGCACGCGCGCGCGCAGTTCCGTCAGGTAGCTTTGTGTGGCGGCGAGCGCTTGGGGTGGCTCGCCGGCCACCGGCGCGCGCGACCACACCGTGCCCAGCACCTGCTGTGGCCGCAACGCCTGCAGCCGCGGTAGCGCCGCGAGCCAGCCGTCCAGGCTGCCCTGCGCGAGTTCAGGTACACGCCCGTCGTACACCAGGCCGCCCGCCCACAGCACGCGGTGGCGGGCGTTCCAGAGCACCAGGTCGCCTTCGGTGTGGCCGGGCTCGATGGCCATCACCCGCAGGCTCAGCGCGCCCACTTGCAGCCGCTCGCCCACCGCCAGCACGCGGCTGGGCAGCACGATCTGCGTGCCTGCCAGCGCCGTTGCGCCCGCGCGGTTGGTGAGGCTCACCAGGCAATCCGCGCAGCGCTGCTGCATGGCGCTGCGGGTGGCGGCGGTGGCCAGGATCTCCAGCTGGCCAGCTTCAAGCAGATCGGCAAAGGCCGAGTTGGCCATCACGTTTTCGGCGTGGGCGTGGGTGTTCACCAGCCAGCGCACCTGCGCCTTGAAACGGCAGGCGAGCGACGCGCGCACGCGATGACCGTGGCGGTGGCTCGGGCCGGGGTCGATCACCAGCGCCTCACCGCGGCTGACCACCACGCTGGTGGGCAGCACATGGCCAGCGTTGGCGGGTGCCACCTCGCCGTTCTCGGCCGCGGGCCAGACCCAGATGCCCGGCGCCACAGCTTGCCAGGGCACGGCATCGACCGCCTTGCAATCCACCGGTGGGCCGACCGCGAGTGCGGGCACAACAACGCTGCCGAAGCACAGCAGCGCGATCAGCCAGCGGCGCAGCACGGTGCTCATCGCAGGGCCTGCGTGCGTTGCCCGGTACCTGAGCGTTTTCATCCGAGTCGCCTCACCACCGCGCGCAAGGCCGCGAGCATGCCCGGTTCGGCGCCCAGGTGGCCGCTCAGGGGCTCGGTCAGCGTGACCTGCAGTGGCGCCAGGCGCCGGCCCAGCGCGGCCCAGGCGCCGCTGTTGGCGGGCGGGCAGACGGCGTCGCAGGCGCCGTGCACCCAGTCCACCGGCACACCCAGCCGAGCCAGGCCCAGCACGGCGTCATCGAGCGCGCCGGGCCGCACAAAGCCGCGGTGCTGCAGGTAGTGCGCCTGGATGCGGAATTTGTGCAGCGCCGCCCGATCCGGCGGCTGCGCGGTGTGGCGGTGTCGGCTGGCCTGTGCCTTCCGTTGCCGGCGCCGCAACGCAGCCCAGTCGCGCCGGATCGCGGCGGCCTGGGCAGCCGTTGCCTGCGTCACCGCCCGCCGCAGCGCGCGGCGCATGCCGTTCGAAACGCAGGCCGTCTCCAGCAAGGCCCAGCGCCGCGACACGCGCAGGCCTGCAACACCGGGTGTTCCACTTTGAAGCAGTTGTCTCAGCCGGGCCAGCACCGCGGACAGTGACACACCCGGCGCGGCGGGCCAGGCGGCCTCGCGGCCGAGGGCTTGTAGCACCCGGCGTGACGGCTGCAACAGCCCGCCCACCTCGCGCCGGCTGAGCGCAAACGCACCGCGCAACACCAGGCGCTGCACCCGCTGCGGGTGTGCTCGTGCATAGGCCAGCGCCACCACGGTGCCCCACGAACCCGCCAGCAGCGACCAGCGTTGAATGCCCAGATGTTGCCGCAACAACTCCATGTCGGCCACCAGCGCGTGGGTGGTGCTGGCCGCGGTTTTCCCTCTGGGGCGGCTCGCTCCGCAGCCGCGCTGGTCGGGCGCGATCGCCCACTGGCGCGACAGGTCCAGCGGCGCGAGCATGCCCGGCTGGCAACTGCTGCCGGGGCCGCCGTGCACCAGCAGCCAGGGCTCGCCATCTGGGTTGCCCACGGTGCGAAATGCCATGCGGTGTCCGCGTCCAACAGACAGGTAGGCCGGCGACGGCCAGGCGCTGCGCCGACGCGCGGAAAGCGCCGCCTCAGGGGTATCCCTAGGTTGGTCTTTCGTGGCATCGATATTGCTGTTCATGGGGTGCAACTTGAGGTGCAGTGGTGCTGACAAGTTAGCAGACATGTTTCATGCCAACCCACCTACCGGAGACAGACTATGCAATGGACCACCCCCGCTTTCACCGACCTGCGTTTCGGTTTTGAAATCACGATGTACATCGCCAACCGCTGAAACGCGGCGGGCTTTGACCCCAAAGCGCACGGCCCCACCTCCGTGCGCTTTTTTCTTCACCCCACCCCCAAAGTACAACAGGCTCGACCATGCGCATCCGGGTTCTCGGCTCATCGGCCGGCGGAGGCTTCCCGCAATGGAACTGCAACTGCCCCAACTGCGACGGCTTTCGCCGTGGCACGCTCAAGGCGCATGCGCGCACACAGTCGTCCATCGCCATCAGCGCCGACGGCAGCGACTGGCTGCTGGTCAACGCCTCGCCCGACATCCTGACCCAGATCCGGGAAGCGCCCGAGCTGCAGCCGGCCCGCGCCATCCGCGACAGCGGCATCGCCGCTGTGCTGCTGATGGACGCACAGATCGACCACGTCACCGGCCTGCTGATGCTGCGCGAACGCCAGACACCGCTGCCCCTGCTCGCCACGCCCGAGGTGTTCTCCGACATCTCCAGCGGCTTCCCGATCACCGGCATCCTGTCGCACTACTGCGGCGTGCAACGCCAGGAGCTGCCCATCGACGGCAGCACGGTGAACGTGCCCGGCCTGCCCGGTCTGCAGGTGCAGACCGTGTCGCTCTCGTCCAAGCCACCGCCGTATTCACCGTTCCGCGGCAACCCGCGCCCCGGTGACAACATCGGCTTGCTCATCACCAACCCCGCAACCCAGCAGCGCGCGTTCTACGCGCCGGGCCTGGCGGAGGTCACGCCCGCGCTGATCGAGCTCATGAGCGGCTGCACCGTGGTGCTGATCGACGGCACCTTCTGGACCCACGACGAAATGCAGCGCCTG
The DNA here is from genome assembly GCF_057654755.1 of Hydrogenophaga sp. L76. Lineage (NCBI taxonomy): Bacteria > Pseudomonadati > Pseudomonadota > Betaproteobacteria > Burkholderiales > Comamonadaceae > Hydrogenophaga > Hydrogenophaga sp. L76. Next base: position 4,506,726 of record NZ_CM172807.1, on the reverse strand, counting down.
GGCCTCTCGGCCAAAGCCGCGCTCGACATGGGCCACCTGCCGCAGAGCGGCCCGGGCGGCATGATCGAACAGCTCGACCGCCTGCCCGCCGGCACCCGCAAGATCCTCATCCACATCAACAACACCAACCCCATGCTGGTGGAAGACTCCGACGAACGCGCCGAACTCACCGCGCACGGCATCGAGGTGGCTTTTGACGGCATGGACATCACGTTCTGAAGAGCCAGTCCATGGAAATCGCCCAAGCCATCCGCAATCACAGCCACCTGCCCGCCTGGAGCCCTGATGCGTTCGAGGCCCAGCTGCGCGACAAGGGCCGCAGCTACCACATCCACCACCCCTTCAACGTGCGCATGAACTCGGGCGGCTGCACGCCCGACGAGATCCGCTGCTGGGTGGCCAACCGCTTTTATTACCAGATCTGCATCCCGCGCAAAGACGCCGCCATCCTCGCCAACATGCCCGACCGCGCGCACCGCAGGCTGTGGATCGAGCGCATCCTGGACCACGACGGCCACGGCGACTACGAGGGCTCGGCCGCGGGCGGCATCGAAGCCTGGACACGGCTGGGCGAAGCGGTCGGCATCTCGCGCGAAGACCTGTGGTCTTTGCAGGGCGTTGCGCCCGCGGTGCGCTTCGCCTGCGATGCGTACGTGAACTTCGCGGCCAAGGCGCCGTGGCAGGAAGCCGTGTGCTCCTCGCTCACCGAAATGTTTGCGCCGCAGATCCACAAGGACCGCCTCGCCACCTGGCCCACGCACTACCCCTGGATCGAGGCCAGCGGCCTGGCCTATTTCCGCAGCCGCATCCCGCTCGCCACCCGCGACGTGGAACACGGCCTGCAGGTCACGCTGTCGCACTTCAATACCCGTGAAGCGCAGCACCGCGCACTCGACATCCTGCAGTTCAAGCTGGACATTCTGTGGACCATGCTGGATGCGATTGAAAAGGCATGTCAATGACAGCCACCCTGCCCGAGCGCCCCAAGCTCTCGCGCCGCTTCCGCCTGCAATACGAAGAAGCGCAGAGCCGCTGGGTGCTGCTGTATCCCGAGGGCATGGTGCAGCTCAACCCTTCTGCGGCTGAGATCCTGCAACGATGCGACGGCGAGCGCACCTTGCAAGGGATCGTTTCCGAACTGGAGACCGCCTTCAACGCTCAGGGCCTGGAACCCGAAGTCCGCAACTTGCTCGAAGAAGGACAACGCCGTGGCTGGATCGACTGAACCCACCGGCACCGCACCCGTGATCGGCCAGCCCCTGTGGCTGTTGGCCGAGCTCACCTACCAGTGCCCGCTGCACTGCGTGTTTTGCTACAACCCCACGCAGCACGCGCGCATCAACGACGAGATGAGCACCGCGCAGTGGGTGGACGTGATGCAGCAGGCGCGCAAGCTCGGCGCGGCGCAGCTGGGCTTTTCGGGTGGTGAGCCGCTGCTGCGCGACGACCTGGAAGAACTGGTGCAGGAAGCCCACCGCCTGGGCTACTACACCAACCTCATCACCTCCGGCGTGGGCCTCACGCCGACTCGCGCGCAGAAGCTGAAAGACGCCGGGCTCGACCACGTGCAGCTCTCGTTCCAGGACTCCACCAAAGAGATGAACGATTTTCTGAGCCACACCAAGACCTTCGAGCTCAAGCAGCGCGTGGCCAGGCTCATCAAGCAACACGACTGGCCGATGGTGATGAACTGCGTGCTGCACCGGCACAACCTGCCGCACGTGGGCAAGATCATCGAAATGGCCGTGGCGCTCGAAGCCGAGTACCTGGAGCTCGCCAACACGCAGTACTACGGCTGGGCCTGGGTCAACCGCGACCACCTGATGCCCACGCGCGAAGAGCTCGTGGAGGCCGAGGCCGTCGTCACCCGCTTCCGCGCCGAGCAGGAAGGCAAGACCGGCCCCAGGACCCGCGTGCTGTTCGTGGTGCCCGACTACTTTGAAGAGCGTCCCAAGGCCTGCATGAACGGCTGGGGTTCGGTGTTCCTCTCCATCGCGCCCGACGGCCTGGCCATGCCCTGCCACAACGCGCGCGACCTGCCGGGTCTGCAACTGCCCAACGTAAAAGACACGCCCGTCGCCGAGATCTGGCAACGCAGCAACGCCTTCAACGCCTTCCGTGGCGACAGCTGGATGAAGGCCCCCTGCCGCACCTGCGACGAGCGCCACAAGGACTTTGGCGGCTGCCGCTGCCAGGCTTTCCTGATCACCGGCGACGCCACCGAGGCCGACCCGGTGTGCAGCAAATCGCCGCACCATCAGAAGGTGGTGCAGCTGGTGAAGCAGGCGCCCACGCGGCGCAGCATCCCGATCGTGTTCCGCAGCGACGCCGAATCCCGGTTGTTGCACGCCGAACCCAACGCATGAACCCACCCACCCCCGCGGGCGCCCCGCACCACCGCATGCTCGGTGCGGCGCTGGTGAGCCGCATTCCTGGCGCGCGCCACAGCCCGCTCGCGCTGGAGCGCATGGAGCACGGCCTGTTCCTGCTCTGGCTGGCCTACATGGGCCTGCTGGTGTTCGGCGCCCTGCTGCTGTGGCAGGCCGGCGCCTGGCACCGGCTGATCGACGCCGACCCGACGGGGCTCACCGTCACCATCGTGCTGCTGTTCACCGGTTGCTCGATCTGGGCAGGCAAGCGCGCCTGGGTGCTGGGCCAGCAGCGCCAGCGGCTCGACGCGCGGCTCGCTGCCTCCAGCCTCAGAGAGCCCACCGGCTGGAGCGCCGAATACCACCAGGGCTGCGCACTGCCCGGCGCCGACCATTCCATCTGGCTGCAGGTGCTGGGCGAGCGCGCCCACGGCCCGCACGAAATGGCCTGGTGGCTCAACGGCATCCAGCTCAAGCTGGGCCTGCTGGGCAAGGTGATCGGCTTTTCCATCCTCGCGCTGCAGCTCGGGCAGATGGACAGCTTCGACGCCAGCCAGTCGTCGCAGTTGCTCAAGAACCTCACCGGTGGCCTGGGCATCGCGCTGCTCACCACCGTCACCGGCCTCACCGGCAACATCCTGCTCGGCCTGCAGCTCATGCGGCTCGACCGCTTTGCCGATGCCCTCGTGGCCGACACCCTGGCCGCCGGCCTCGCGCCGCCCGCCACCCCACTGCAGGAGCCGCCCCATGGCGATCGGCCGAGCGGTCCGTGACACCGAGACCGATCCGTTCTACGACATGTTGTTCAACATGTTGATCGCCTTCGTCTTCCTGTTCGTCATCGCCATCCTCTCGTTCAACCCCAAGGCCCGCAAGGCCGGCGACATCCCGGCCAAGGCCGAATTCATCGTCACCGTGTCCTGGCCCGACAACAACCCCAACGACGTCGACGCCTGGGTGCTGGAGCCCGGCGGCAAGACGCTGTGGTTCCGCCAGCGCGACGCCGGCATGCTGCACCTGGACCGCGACGACCGCGGCGCCAAGAACAACAGCGTCATCGTCAACGGCCGTGAGATCACCAGCCCGATCCGCCAGGAGATCGTCACCCTGCGCGGCCTGGTGCCGGGCGAATACGTGGTGAACGCGCACTACTACGAGAGCAAGGACAAGCTGCCGGTGGACGTGTCGGTCGCGGTGGTGAAGGTCAACCCGCAGGCCGAGATCGTCTACACCGGCACGCAGCAGATCCCCGCCAAGGGCGACGAGCGCACCCTGGTGCGCTTCAGCATCGACGAAAGCGGCACCGTCATCGACCTCAACACCCGCCCGCTCACCATCGTGCAACGCTCCGGCCTCTGACCCCCCACAAGAACAACCATGATCCCTGCCGTCTCCTCCCAGTTGCTGCTGCTCGTGCTGGTGTACGCGCTGCTGGCGTTCCTGCTGCTCTGCCTGTGCCTGGCCACGCGCTGGCCCTGGGCCGTGAAGGGCGCGATGGTGCTGCTGGTGAGCGGCTTCTACGTGTTTGGCCACCACACGCTGCAAGGCATTGCGGGCTGGCCGAGCGACGACGCCCTGCCCAAGCGCTTCATGCTGCTCTCGGCCGTGTTCGACGAGCCCAGCCCCGGCCGCGGCCACAAGGGCGCCATCTACATCTGGGTCAACCCCATGAAAGACAACGCGCCGCTGGAGATGCCGCGCGTGTTTCGCCTGCCGTACGAAAAAGACCTGCACCGCATCCTGGGCGACGGCATCAAGAAAGCACGCGAAGGCAACACCCAGATGGGCAGCACCGAACCCAAGCGCGGCCAGGGCGGCCTGGCCTGGCTGCTGCCCGCGAGCAACGACAAGGTGGAAATCAAGTTGACGGACCTGCCGCGCGCGCAGCTTCCCGAAAAATGAGCGCCATGTACCGCCAGACGCGATGCGCCTTGCCCCCTCTCCCGCTCGCGGGAGAGGGCCGGGGTGAGGGGCCGCGCGCCCACACCTCATCCATCGCCACCGCCATGGCGGCAACTGCAGCAGCCCTCCTCACCGCCTGCAGCCCCAGCAACCAGGGCAATGAGTGGTTCCCCCTGCGCGAAGGCGAAACACAGGACTACGCCGTGCGCTACACCGGCGAAGAACCGCGCGAGCCCGAACAATGGACCCTGCGCGTGGTCCAGCCCACAACATTTCAGGACCAGACCGTCGCCGTGCGCCACCACTCCACTGGCGTGAGCTACTACCTCCAGGTGGACGAGCAAGGCATCCGCCGCATCGCCACCCGCACCGACATCGACAGCGAGCCCACGGCAGACGCCGAGCCGCTGTGGGTGCTGAAGGCGCCCTACCAGGTCGGCACCGAATGGACCACGCCCACCGTGCCCTACCTGATCCAGCGCAGGAACGAACACCCGCGCGACCTGAAGTACACCCACAAGGCGCAGATGACCTGGCGCATCGAAGCGGTGGATGACAGCGTGAAGCTCGGCGACGGCAGCGAACACAATCCCTGCCTGCGCGTGGTCGGCCAGGCGCGCCTGAACCTCTACACCGACCCGGTCAACGGCTTCACCGACGTGCCCCTGATCAGCCGCGAGTGGTATTGCCAGGGCGAGGGGCTGGTGAAGTTCGAGCGCGAGGAAAAAGTGCCCAGCGGGTTTCTCACCGGGGGCGTTCTCACGGCGGAGTGGGAGCCCTGATCACGGCTGAGTCACCGGGGGCAACGGCTCCTGAAGCGCGGTTCGCCAGCGGGCAGATCAGCGCTTGCCACCGCCATTGCCGCCGCCCTTCCCACCCCCGTTGCCGCCACCGCCATTGCCGGAGTTGCCACCCTTGCCGCCGGCGTTGCCACCACCGCCCGCATTGGAACCGCCGCCTGCACTGGCGCCACCGCCCCGGTTGCCGCTGCTGCCAGCGCCTTGACCACCGGCATTGCTGTTGCCGCTGTTACCAGCATTTGCTTTGCTGCCTGCTGCCGCAGGGCGGGTGGTGCGGGTCCCAATGGCCAAGCCTGCCCGGCGGTCGGCCTGGTCGGCCTGGTTGGCCGCGCTGACCACGGAGCCCAGACGCAGGCCCAGGCTGTTGGCGATCTGGCCCCAGCCCATGCCACTGTCGCGTTGCGCCTGCACATCGCTGGTGGCCAGGGCGAGCTGCCCGATGCTGGGCTCGGTGATGCCCTGTTGGCTGAGGTTGGCCCGGGCCAGCTGCAGCGCCATCTCTTGCTGCCGCGCAGCCACGACGGGATCGACAACGGTCGGCGCCGGTCCGACCACCACGGTGACTTGGGCCCAGCTGGCGCCAGCGGCCAGGCAGGTGACGGCCAGCACGAGCGGGCGCAGGGTGTTCAGGGCATTGATTCGGTGTGTGGTGTTCATGAAATTCTCCATTTGAAAAGTCGGACTGGATGCTACCCAGGGTACAGGACCAGTCCGGCCTTCAGATGTGACAACACGTATCGCTGAAACACCGCGCGACGGCGGCGGTGACGACAGCGCAACGGCCCGTGATTCGACCCAGCAGGGTCAGACTTCAACCGCCTGGTCCGCCGCAGGACGCAGCGTGTCACCCAGCAGCTTCACCAGCTCATCGAGCACGCGGGTTTTCTCCAGCACATGGCGCGCGCCTTGCGCGACAGCGCGGGCGCGCAACTCGTCGTTGACGTAACCCGAGACCAGGATGGTGGGCAGACCCGGGCGCATGCGTCGGATGGCGGTGATCACGTCGAGCCCCGAGTGCTGGGGCATGTTGTAGTCGGTCACCACGATGTCGAACGCCTGCGGGTTGGCACGCACCGCGGCCATGGCCTGCTCGGGGTCGCTGTGGTGTGACACGCGGTAGCCTTGGCGGGCAAGCAGCTTTTTCAGCATGGAGGACATGAGCAGGTCGTCTTCAATCAGCAGCACCCGTTCGCCGTGTCCGCTCTCGGCAGCAGGCTGTACCGCTGCGCCTGGGGCCGGGACGGACGCCACCGCGCCGGGCGGTGCCGGAATGAAGATGTCGAACCGGGTACCCTGACCGGGCTGTGAATGCACACCGATGGCACCGTCGTGCGAGCGCACGATGCCGTGCACCACGGACAGCCCCAGCCCCGTGCCCTTGCCCACCGGCTTGGTGGTGAAGAAGGGTTCAAAGATGCGCTGGCGCACCGGCTCGTCCATGCCGCAGCCATTGTCCTGCACCGACAGGCGCACATGGCGCCCGGGCAGCAGGCCCAGGGGAAAGGACGCCGCTGCGCCGAGCACCACGGTGCCCAGCCGAACTTCAATGAGCCCACCTTTGTCGCCCAGGGCATGCCAGGCGTTGGTGCAGAGGTTGAGCAGCACCTGCTCAAACTGGGTGCGGTCGATCTCGGCGCTGGCCTCGGGGTCGTCGATGTGTTCGAGCAGCTGCACGCCGGCCGGCAGGGTGGAGCGCAGCAGCGACAGGCTTTCGCGCACCACCGGTAGCAGAGGCTGCACCTGGCGCCGGGCGGTGTCGCGCCGGCTGAAGCTGAGGATGCGGTCGACCAGGGCCCGGGCGCGGTCGCTGGCCTTGATGATCTGGTCCAGGCTGAGCGCCACATCGGCCGGGTTGCCGCCCTTGAGGTCTTCCCGGGCCATGTGGGCGTTGCCCAGGATGGCAGCGAGCACGTTGTTGAAATCGTGGGCGATGCCGCTGGCCAGCGTGCCGATGGACTCCATCTTTTGCACTTCGCCGAGCTGCTGCTCCAGCCGGCGACGGGCCTCCTGCGCTTCAGTGCGGTCGGTGACGTCGGTGAGCAGGCCGTCCCACACAATGCCGCCGCCGTCCAGCGCGCGCGGTGCAGACACCAGGTGCATGCGCCGCACGCTGCCGTCGGGCCGGCAGAAGCGGGCTTCGCAGTCGAACACCTGCAGCGTTTCGGCGCAGCGCTGTTCGGCGGCGGCGAGGATGGCCACGTCGTCCGGGTGGATGCCGCCATACATCGCGATCGGGTCGGCCAGCACCTCGGCCACGGTCACACCGCAGACGCGCTCCACCGAGTCCGACACTTCGGTGAACCGGCGGTGGCCATCGGGTTCCAGCACCACCTGGTACAGCACGGCGTTCGGCAGGTTGGCGCCCAGCGTGTGCATGCGGGCCTGGCTTTCACGCACCCGGGCTTCTGAGACGCGCAAGGCTTCGAAGGGCGCCCGGATGCTGGTGATGAAGGTGGCGCGGTACAGCAGGGCATAGGCCACCACCTTGTAGAGGTGGCCCACCACGTTCTGGAAGTCCGATGGCGCCACGTAGGCGGCGAAGGCAAATCCCCCCAGGCCCATGAAGAGGCAGGAGAGTGCGAGCAGCGCGTGTTGCCGCGATTGTTCGGATTTCGCCCGCTGCCACAACACGAGCGCCAGCAGTCCGTTGAGCCCCACCAGCACGTATTCGTAGCCCGCCTTGAAAGGGGTCACGCCCACCCCCGGCACGAAGGTGACGGGGAACCGGTCGAGCGCGAAGGAGCCAAAGGCAATGGTGGCCACCGCCACCAACAGGCCGATCCCCAGCAAGACCGTCCGGGGCCAGCGCGGCGCCAGGCCCGCCGTGACGGCCCCCAAGGTCAACACCTCGAAGCTGCGGCCCATGAGCCAGAAGAAGATGGCCTGGGGCGTGCTGCTCTCGGTGAGCAAGGGCGGCATGCCTTCGTAGGTCAGGGCATGCATCAGATCGCAGCCGATGACCACCACAAAACCCGCGAGCAGGGCGTTGGCACTGCGGTCTTGCCGGCGTTCGAAGGTGTGCCAGGACACCACGACCACCAGCGTGGCGATCACGATGGCAAACAGCTCCAGCACCAGGTGCAGTTCGAGCATGCGGCTGGCGAGCAGGCCGCTGGCGGTGTCGGGCGGGGCATTGACGATGGCGACCATGCCCAGCACCGCCAGCAGGCTGAGAAAACCGTATTTGATGGGGTGGGCGAGTGGCATGCCGGCACATTACCGGAAAAATGCGCAACCCCCTGAAAAGCGCTGCCGCGCCGTCACGCGCCCTGCGCCGAAGGATCTCGGCCGCTCAGGGCTTGATGGTCATGACCCACTCGGCCAGGGTCTTGATGTCGGCGGCGCTCATGCCGGGGTGCGGCGGCATGGGAATGCGACCCCATTTGCCTTTGGAGCCGTACTGGATGGACTGCGCCAGCGAGGCCACGGCGTCTTTGTCGTCCTTGTATTTTTCATGCACGGCGCTGTAGGACGGACCGACCACTTTTTCGTTGGCCGAGTGGCAGGAGAAGCAGCCGTTGGCCTTGGCCATTTCGATGGCGGCGGTCACGTCGAGCGCGTGGGCCGGGGCACTGAGGCCGGCAAGGGCAGAGGCGAGGATCAGAACGGTACGCATGGCAGGGCTACCTGAAAGAAGAAAAGAGAGATGGAAAACAAACACGGGACAAAAAAAGGGCGGGGTCGACCGTTCGCACGCGTGCGGCGGCCGACACCGCCCAATGTGGCAGGGCCGCCCCTTCAGGCTGCGCCCCGCTGCCGCTGCATCACTTCATGAGCTTGAAGGTCCAGACCGAGCCGCCCTGTTCGAGGAAGTTGACCTTCTTGGCCACTTCACCGCCCCACAGGGGCACCGCGCCGCCCCAGCCGGAGACCACGCTCACGTACTGTTCTCCGCCTTCGGTCCAGGTGATGGGAGGAGCCACCACGCCGGAGCCGGTCTGGAACTGCCAGACCACCTTGCCGGTCCTGGCGTCGGCGGCCTTGAGGTAACCCTCGGGCGTGCCCCAGAACACCAGGTCGCCAGCCGTCAGCACACCACCCCAGAGCGGGGCTTCGTTCTTGACTTCCCACTCGACCTTGCCGGTCTTGGGGTTGATGGCGCGCAGCGAACCGATGTGGTCGTCAAACAGCGGCTTGATGGTGAAACCCGCGCCCAGGTAGGCCGCGCCCTTCTTGTAGGTGATGGGTTCGTTCCAGATCTCCATGCCCCATTCGTTGGTGGGCACGTAGAACAGGCCGGTCTTCGGGCTGTAGGCCATGGGCATCTGGTTCTTGCCACCCAGGAAGCCGGGGGCAGAGAACACCGACTTGCCCTTGGCACCGTCGCCACCCGCAGCGGTCGGGTCACCCGGGCGGTTCGCCGGGTCGAAGTTGGGGCGGCCGGTCTTGAGGTCGATGCCGGTGGCCCACGTTACCTTCTTCACGAACGGGAAGGCGTTGATCAGCTTGCCGGTGGTGGCGTCGTTCACGTAGAAGAAGCCGTTGCGGTCGGCCTTGGCACCGACGCGCTTGCCGTCCATGTCGAAGGTGACGAACTCGTTCACACCGTCGTAGTCCCAGCCGTCGTTCGGGGTGGACTGGTAGTGCCACTTGATCTGGCCGGTCTTCACGTCGATGGCGACGGTGGAGGCGGAATACAGGTTGTCGCCCTTGCGCACATGGCTGTTCCAGGGGCCGGGGTTGCCGGTGCCGAAATAGGCCAGACCGGTGGTGGGGTCGTAGCTGCCGCCGAGCCAGGGCGCGGCGCCGCCGGTCTTCCAGGTCTCGCCCGGCCACGAGGCATTGGTCGTACCGGTGACACCGTTTTCCTTGCCGTCCTTGTAGCCCATGTGGCCTTCCACCACGGGGCGCACCCAGACCATCTTGCCGGTCCTGGGATCGCGCGCTTCGACGCGGCCGACCACACCGAACTCACCACCCGACAGGCCCGTGATGAGCAGGCCCTCGGCGATCAGTGGCGCTGCGGTGTAGCTGTAGCCGGCGGAGTAGTCGTCGATCTTCTCGCGCCACACCACCTTGCCGGTTTCCTGGTCGAGCGCCACGAGCTGGGCGTCCAGCGTGCCGAAGATCACCAGGTTGTCGTACAGCGCGGCGCCGCGGTTGATCACGTCGCAGCAGGGCATGATGCCTTCGGGCAGGCGGTGCTCGTACTTCCAGAGCTTCTTGCCCGTCTTGGTGTCTACCGCGTAGATGCGCGAGTAAGACGCGGTGACAAACATCTTGCCCTTGTTCACCAGCGGCTGCGACTGCTGGCCCCGCTGCTTTTCACCACCGAAGGACATGGACCACACGGGCACCAGTTTGCTGATGGATTTTTCGTTGATGCCGGTCAGCGGCGAGTGGCGCTGGCCCTGGGTGCCGAGGCCCCAGCTGAGCACGTTGTCGGGGGTCTTGGCGTCGTCCGCGATCATCGCGTCGGTCACGCCCTGGGCGCTGACGTGGGCCGTGGCGGCCATGACCAAAAGGCTCAATAGAGTGCGTTTCACTGGGTGGTCTCCTGCTCGTTTGTGAGGTTGATGGCTTGTGGGAACTGGCCGTGCCGCCCCAGCGGCTCGCTGGTGTTGTCCCTCTCCAGCCGGGGCATGCACGCAAGCAGAAATGGCAACTTCTGTGCCAGCAACCGATACCCGCCAAAGCCTAGGGTTTTCACTGATCGAAATACCCCCACGAGGCCACGCCAGCGGCCCCGGACGCCTGCAAATGCGCCAAACGCGAACCGGATGAAGAGACACCCTTGTGACAGTGTTCAGAAATGTCGCAGTGCCCACGTTGCAACCCGGTCGGGCTGCAACACCGGTGGCTGCTCAGGGCTTGATCAACGCCCGCAGCTCGTAGCGCGGGTACCACTGCGTGAGCGAGCGGTGCAGCTCGGCGGGTTGCGCGGCCCAGTGCGCGAAGCGCTGTGGCACAGGCGTGCCCAGCACCTCGCCGAGGTCGAGCCCGCGCTCGGCGCTGGTCTGCATGAGCGTGGTCAGCCACTGCAGCCAGTCGCGCGTCTGCTGCACACCGGCCAGGCCCGTGTGCACCGGGCCGTGGCTGGGCACCACGGATTTCACCTGGCCGCTGGTGATCAGTTGCTCCAGTGTGTCCAGGCTGCTCAGCCAGGCGGCGAAGTCGGCGTGCGGCGTGGTCGGCACACGCTCGGCAAACACCAGCCCCCCGGCGAACAGCACGCCGGTGCGGTGGTCGAGCAGCACCAGGTCGTCCGCGGTGTGGCCGTGCAGGCGCCTGAGCTCCAGCTTGTGCTGGCCGAGCTGCAGGGTCTGCGGCAACACGGCTTCGCGCGCGGGCGTGGACTCGGTGCCGCGCATCCAGTCGCCGCAGAGGCGGTAGAGGTTGTCGGCGTAGGCTGTGCCTTCGGCCTGCATGCCGCTGATGCTGCCGGCCAGCGCCTGCGTGGGCCGGTCGGCCCAGGCCTGGTTGCCGAAGAAATAGTCGGGGTGCAGGTTGAGTTCCAGCACGCGTTGCACCGGTTCGCGGGTGACACGTTCGATGGCGCGGCGCTGCTGCTCGCCATACAGGCGCGAAGGCCCGGTGTTGATGACCACCACGCCCGCGCCGGTGGCGATGAAGGCGGTGTTGATGATGTTGCAGCCGTTGGCACGGCTGAAGTCCTGCACGGCGCCTTCGATGACCCAGGTGCCCTCGGCGATCTGGCGCGGCTGCAGGTCGTAGTTGAACGTGGCCGCGTCGGGCTTCGATGCCGGAGCCGGCACGGCGATGGTCTGCGCCTGCGCGCTGCCCGCCAGCACGAGCGCCGTCAACCACCACGGATTCCATCGGGTACCGACGCCCTCCGCGAAGTTCATGCACCCACCTCGGCGTCGATGCGGTTGCCATTGTTGTCGCGCCCCACCAGCCGCAGGCCGCTCACCACCTGCGGCGGCAGCTCGAATGTGATGAGCGGGTTTTCCGAAACCGGTTCGTGCAGCGCCAGCTTCCACCAGGCCTGGCCCGAGCTGTCCACCAGTTGCAGCTCTTCGATGTAGAAAGCCGGAATGCCCGCGACCAGCCCCGTGTCCATGGGGTGCATCACGCGCACGCGCAGGCGCCGGCTGCCTTCGAGCACGTTGTTGAAAAAACGTGCCTGCACCTGGCCCAGGGTCTTGCTCCAGGAACCGTCGGCGCGCGTGAGGCCGGGCACCGTGCAGCCACCGCCCGCCGCCTGCACCCAGGTGCTGCCCACATGCCACTGGCCGTCCTTGGTCTGCACAAAGGCGCGCACGGGCGAGGCCTGCTCCATGCGGATGCGGAAGGCCAGCATGGGCAGCGCGCGCAGGGGTTCGAAGTCCAGCACCTGGCGCACCGGGTTGCGGTCCACCGCAACGCGGATGCGCGCCACGCCGCCGCCCACCTGGCCGAGTCCGCGCGCGTCCACCAGCAGCGGCACGTTCATCGCGTCGTCGGCAAAGGCCGGGCCCTTGATCGTCACCGCGTCGGAGAACTTCGCACTCGCCTTGCCGATGGTCTGCTCGCGCAGGCTGGGGTACTGCATGGAGCCCAGTGGGTCGCCACCGGTCTGATCGACTTGTGCTCGTAGAGCAGCGGGCACCAACGCGCCAAGCAAGCCGCTGCCCAGCAGATGGCGGCGTTGAATGATCGGGTTCATCCACCGCCTCCCTTGCTCTTGACCCAGCCGCGTTGCGGGTCGTAACCCCACAATGCAGCCACGAAAAACACCACGCCGCAGCCCACCACCACCGACCACGACAGCGCCGTGAACTGCCCCACCATGGCGTAGCGCATGGCCTCGACCGCGTGGGTGAACGGGTTCCACTCCGCGAGCCTCAGCAGCCACCACGCGCCCGATTCTTCGAGCTTCCACAGCGGGTAAAGCGCGGGGCTGATGAAGAACATGGGGAAGATCACGAAGTTCATGGTCCCCGCAAAGTTCTCCAGCTGCTTCACGTACACCGAGAGCATCAGCCCGAGCGCAGCCAGCATCGTGGCACCGCAGGCCATGGCGATCAGCAGCCCCGGCAGGTTGGCCAGCGGCACCTCCACCCCAAAGGCCCAGGCGATGGCGAGGAACACACCCATCTGCAGCACCGAGAGGCAGGTGCCCGCGAGCAGCTTGAAGGCCAGCAGCCAGCCACGCGCCAGCGGCGCGGTGAGCAACAGGCGCATGACACCCATCTCGCGGTCGTAGACCATGGAAAGCGAGCTCTGCATGCCGTTGAACAGGGCCACCATGCCGAGCAGGCCGGGCACCATGTAGGCCTTGTATTCGATGTAGGTCTCGTAGGGCGGCACGATGGCGACGCCGAACACGTTGTTGAAGCCGGCCGAAAACACCACGAACCACAACAGCGGCCGCACCAGCGCCGAGCCCAGGCGCGTGGGCTGGCGCAGGAAGCGATTGAGCTCGCGGCCCACCACCGCGCGCAGCGCGCGCAGCAGATGCAGGGGCAGCGAGGGCGCTGCGAGCGGTATCACGGACACGTTCATGGGCGCGCTTTGCATGCACTCTCCTGTTCATCGACGCCCAGGGTATCGAGCACTTCCTTCGGGTGCAACACGCCGTCGAGCGGCGCGGTGCCGACCACGCCGTCCACATGGCTCAGGAACAAAGGCTGGCGCAACTGGCCGTCCCAGGCGCGGAACGACAGGCTGCGGCCCTTGAAGCCGTCGAGCGTGGTGCTGCCACCGCGCAGCGCCTTGAGCTGCTGCACCACCGGCGCCTTCGGGTTCTCGGCCAGCACGGCGGCCAGCGCGCGGCCCGCCGCCCAGGCCGCCCAGTCGTGGCCCTGCATGGGGCGCTGCGCGAGCTTGAAGAAACGGCGGCTGAGCTGCGGGCCGCCGTGGCGTTCCCACTGCGGGTGCCAGGCTGCGGCCACCAGGCCATTGGCGCCCACCACTGGGCGCGGCCACTGCGTGGCGTACGGCAACAAGCGCGCGAACTCACCGTCGCTGTCCATCACCGCCACCACCTCGTGTTCGCGGTCGCCGGTGAGCAGGCGCGTGTTGCCCAGGTCGCGCTCGCGCGGATCGCCGGTGAGCTTGAACGGTTTTTGCGCCACCACCTTCACACCATAGCGCTTGGCCGAGCGATTGAAGGCCTCGGTCATCAGCGCATCGCCGGGCAAGGGGCCTTGCAGCAGCAGCGCCTTGCGCCAGTTGCGCGCAGCGAGGTACTGCGCCAGCGCGTCGCCGAGCATGGCGCGGCTGGGCGCCGTGTGCAGCAGGTGGGCGGCACACTGGGCGCCGCGCAAGCTGTCGTCGTCCAGCGCGGCGTTGAACACAATGGCACCGCCCAGTGCAGCGGGCGCGGCCTGCACCAGCGCGCGCAACTCGGCCAGCGGCAGATCGGCCACCACGTGCTGCACCCTCAGAGCCTTCAACTCGGCCAGCGCCTTGGGCAGCGCAGCGGCGTTGGGCAAGACCACGTCCTTCACCACCAGCTCCAGTCCGGCGGCGTCCAGCTCGAACGCCGAATCGGCCGCCGCGAGCGACACACCGTCGATGGACCGCCCCGCCGGGTGCCCCGGGTAAGCCTTCTCCATGCGCCGCGGCGCGTGCCGCGGATCACCATCGAGCGACACCACGGCGATGGTGATCTTGGTGGCTGCGAAGGCAGAGAACGCAAAGGCACCCATCAAAGCCAGAGCGGTCGAGCGCCACAGCCCCGTCCAGGGCTCCCGCGGAACCGGCTTCGCCGGGCCGCTGGGAGCGCCCCCCCGGGGGGGGATGCGGCTACGCGCAGCGAGCAAGCAACGGGGGGGGGTCATTTCGCGACGAGGATCGAGTGCGGCACCCGTCCGGCCGGCACCGTCTTGATCGCCTTGCCACTCGCAGCGTCTACCAGCGTCATGTCATCGGACAAGCCATTGGCCACGTACAGCGTCTTGCCATCCGGCTGGAATCCCATGCCCCAGGCGCGCTTGCCGACCAGCACCTGGCTCTTCACCGCCTTGGTGGACACGTCGATCTGCGCCACATGGTTGGCCTTGCCCAGCCCGACCCAGATGCTCTTGCCGTCCGGGCTGATGGTCATGCCCACGGGCGTGATGTCGGCCTCGCGCATGCCCTTCACCTCGAACTTGATCTTCTGCTTTTCGGTGTGGGTCTTGGTATCGACCACGCTCACCGTGGCATCCAGTTCGTTGGTGACCCACAGTTCGGCGCCGTCGGGTGACAGCACAAAGCGGCGCGGGCGCTTGCCGACCTTGATGTTCTTCGTGACCTTCTTCGTGGCCAGGTCGATCACGTGGACCACGTTGGCCACTTCGGAGGTGACGTACGCGGTCTTGCCATCGGGCGTGACCAGCACACCTTCGGGCTCGCCGCCGGTCTTGACTTCGAACAGGGGTTTCTTCGTGCCGATGTCGTAGGCGGCCACCACGTTCTCGTCTTCGATCGACACGTAGGCGGTCTTGCCGTCGGGGCTGAGGTCGAACATCTCGGGGCTGTCGCCCAGGGGCACCGTGCCGGCCAGTTTGCCGGTGGCCACATCCACCAGGCCCATGGCGTTGCTGTCGCCACAGATCACGAGGATCTGCTGGCCGTCGCCGCTGAAGCTCATGTCGCGCGGACGCTTGCAGACGTCGATGGCGCCGGTGCGCTCACCCTGGGTGTCGAACACATAGATCTTGTTGTCCTTCTCGCTGGACACATAGACCTTGCCGGCACCCTGGGCCTGGGCAGACAAGGCGAGCGAGGCGGCTGCTGTGGCGAGTGACACGGCGCGCAGGGCAGAGGCCATCCGGGCACGAAGGGGCATGAAAAGTCTCCAGTCTTGTTGGGTATCGGCGAACGGTGTTCGTCCGGCGCACGTCGAGGTGCGCACGAGCGATCTGCAAAAACGGTGCCAGGCGCACGGGAACAGAAATTGCCTGAAAACCGCCGGTGCCCGGGGCTTTCCCGGGCGCTGGAGACACAAACACCGCCCCATGAGACACATACCGTCACGCCCAGCGTTCAAAAATGGCACAGGGAAAACCCTCGATGCGTTCCAGCACTGCACGATCGGGGTTTCACGGCGCGGCTTCATGGGCCTGGGCGCATCGCTCGCTTTCGCATCCGCCCTGCCCCGCGCCTTGGCGCAGCCGGGCAGCTCTGTGGCAGCCACGTGGCCCAACAAACCGCTGCAGCTCATCGTGCCCTGGCCCGCGGGCGGCCAGACCGACCTGACGCTGCGGGTGCTGTGCGAGGAGGCCGAGCCGCTGCTGGGCCAGCCCATCGTGGTCATCAACAAACCGGGTGCGGCGGGCACGCAGGTGGCGCCACTGCTCAAGGCCGCCGAGCCCGACGGCCACACCATCGGTCAGGTGCCGATCACGGTGTACCGCCATGCCTTGATGAACCATGTGCCCTGGGACCCGGTGGCCGACCTCAGCCCGATCCTGCAGGTGTCGGGCGTCACCTTCGGCGTGCTGGTGCCCGCCAGCAGCCCCTGGAAAACGCTCGCCGATCTGGTGGACTGGGCCCGGAAGCACCCGGGCGAACTGGTGCTGGGCTCGACCGGCATCGGCACCACGGCGCACCTGGCGATGGAAGAAATTTTGCTGCAGCACAACGTGAGCTATGTGCACGTGCCCTACAAGGGCACGGCCGACCAGATGCTGGCGATCGCGGGTGCACAGATCATGGCCGGCGTCAATTCCACCGGCTTCGCGCCCTGGGTGGACCGCGGCCAGATGCGCCTGCTGGCCACGTTCAGCGCGCATCGCAGCCCACGCTGGCCCGAGGTGCCGACGATGCGCGAGCTGGGCTACGAGCAGGCGGTCTACACCTCGCCCTGGGGCCTGGCCGCACCGCGCGGCACGCCCGAGGCGGTGGTGCAGAAGCTGCACGATGTGTTCCGCCGCGCCATGTTCAGCGAGCGGCACCAGGCCGCGCTGGCCAAGTACGATCAGGGCCTGGACTACCTCAACACGCACGACTACCGGCAGGCCGTGCTGGCCACGGTGGAGCATGAAAAGCGCCTGCTCAAACGCATGAACCTGCTGGCCCGCCCCGCCGGCTGACCGCTCCACCACGAACACCCGAACGATGACAGACACCTGCCTGCTGACCGCGCAGAACCTGCACAAAGCCTACAACGGCAAACCCGCGCTCAAGGGCGTCAACGTGGCGCTGCAGGCCGGTGAGATGCTGGCCCTGCTGGGGCCCAACGGCGCGGGAAAATCCACCCTGCTGCAGCTGCTGACCGGCCTGTTCAGCCCGGACCAGGGGACGATCGTGGTGATGGGCCACGACATGCAGCGCCACCCCAGCCGCGCGCTCGCCTCGCTGGGCGTGGTGTTCCAGCAGAGCGCGCTCGACATGGACCTCTCGGTGATGGCCAACCTGCTGTTCCACACCGACCTGCACGGCCTGCCGCGCGCGGTGGCCAAGCAGCGCATCGCCGACGGGCTGGCGGCCATGGGCCTGGGCGATCAGGCCAAGGCCGTGGTGCGCAGCCTCTCGGGCGGCACGCGGCGCAAGGTGGAACTGGTGCGCGCCCTGTTGCACGAACCGGCCGTGTTGCTGATGGACGAGGCCACGGTGGGGCTGGACCCGGCCTCGCGCCAGCACCTGCTCGACACCGTGCGCGGCCTGTGCCACACCCGCGGCATGGCGGTGCTCTGGGCCACGCACCTGATCGAAGAAGCCAGGGTGGCCGACCGCCTGATGCTGCTGCACCAGGGCACGGTGCGCTTCGACGGTTCGATCGACGCCTTCATGTCCGCGGCCGAGGGGCCGGACTTCCAGACCGAGGTGCTGCGGGCGCTGGAAAAGCCTGGCGTCTGAAGAACACCCCCGCAGCGCTTCGCGCTACCCCCTGAAGGGGGCGGCACTGGCCGTCCGGCAAAGCCGGCCCGGCGGTGCCCTGGGCTGGGCGCCCCCTCAGGCGCTGGGCCTAAGCAGGCGCTGAGCGGCCAGCGCCATCAGAAAGCGTAGGTGGCCGAGAGGCCCAGGCCCCACTGCCGACCTGGCGCAGGTTCGAAAAAGCGCTTGTTGCCGTCGTTGGCGATCACCGAGCCGATATAGGCCTTGTCGCCCAGGTTGTTCACCCGCAGGTGTTCGCGCAGCGTCCAGGCCCCCAGCTTCTGCTCGAAGCCCACGCGCAGGTTGAACACGGTGGCCGCATCGGTGCGGTCGCTGCCCTGGTCGTCCACCACCATGCTGCCCTGGTGCACCAGCTCCAGCGCGGCGGTCATGCCGGGCACGGCGCGCGGCTGCCAGGCCAGCTCGGCAAACAGGCTGCGGTCCACGGTGCCGGGAATGCGGTTGCCGGCGGCCACCACACCGCCGCTGCTGCTGGCAAAGGCGTCGGCGAACTTCGCGTTCAGCGTGGACAGCGCCACGTGCGTGCGCCACTCGGGCGACAGCTGGCCGCTGTAGGCCACTTCCAGGCCCGATCGGCGCGTCTTGCCCGCGTTGGTGTAGATGGTTCGACCGCCGCTGCTGGAGGCCACCACGATCTCGTCGGTGGTGCCGATGTGGAACAGCGCCGCGTCGAGCCGGTGCCCTTCGGCCAGCCGGGTCTTCACGCCGATCTCGGCGTGGGTGCTGCGCGCCGATTGCAGGCCCAGGTTGGGGCCGCTGCCGCTGGCGGTGTAGGCGATTTCGGTGAAGGTCGGCGTCTCGAAACCGCGGCCCACGTTGGCGTAGACGTTGGTGTCGGCGCTCAGGTGGCGCGTGATGCCGATCACCGGGTTGGTGGCGCTGAACTCCGCGCGGCCGCTGTCGTCCGGGTTGCCGGGGCGGATGTAGAAGTCCTGCACGCGGAAGTTCACCCGGTTGGCGCGAAGCCCTGCCACCGCGCTCCAGGCTTCGTTGATGGCCCAGTCGGCCTGGGTGTAGAGGCCGGTGCTGTGCACGCTGTCGTCTTCGTCGCGCTTGAGCGCGCCTTGTTCGCCCAGGTTGTTGATGAAACCACGGCGGCGCTCGCTCATGCGCTCATGGTCCAGCCCCGCCGTCAGCTGCACCTGGCCCTCACCGGCCGGGATGCGGCGCGTGTAGCGCAGGCCGGCCCCGCTGTAGCGGCGGTCCAGCTGCACCACGCCGCCAGCGGCCGTGGGCGCGGTCTGCACAAACAGGGGGATGGAGAGGCGGTTGTCCAGGTCGCGCTGGCCGCTGTAGACGCGGGCGCTGATGTCGCTCTGCGCATCCAGCTTGTGGTCCACCACCAGGCCCACCTGGTTTTGCGACACGTCCTTGCCCGCGTGGTACAGCGTGGAGTTCGCCACCGCCTGGCGCGGGTCGGCCTCGAACTGCTCGCGCGTGAGACCCAGCGGGTCGCCCGACACCGGCTGGTCGAAGGCGTTGGCCACCAGCGTGACTTTGGTGTTTTCGCTGGCTGTCCAGCGCAGCTTGGCATTGGTGTGGCGGCGCTTGGCGGCGCTGTTGGTGCGCCAGCCGTCGGTGGAAAAGTCGCTGTGGTCGATGAGGTAGTTGAGCGATCCGCTCTGGCCCGCGGCCTGCAGGCCGTAGCGGCGCAAGCCGTCGCTGCCCGCATCCACGCTGGTGCGCACTTCCGGCCGCGCCGGGCCATCGGCGGTGAACACCTGCAGCACACCACCCGCCGCGTTGCCATACAGCTGGGCCAGCGGGCCGCGCAGCACCTCGATGCGCTGGGCCGAAGGCAGGCTGATGGTGGAGGCCTGGCCCTGCCCGTCGGGCATGGTGGCGGGAATGCCGTCCACGATCAGCCGCGCGCCGCGGATGCCGAACGGTGAGCGAGAGCCCGATCCGCGGATGGACAGCTGCAGGTCCTGCGCGTAGTTCTGGCGGTTGAGCACCGTGATGCCCGGAATGCGGTTGATGGCTTCGGACAGGTTGACCTGCGGCCCGGCGGCTTCGATGGTCTCGCGGCCCACGCCCTGGATGGCGGCGGGCGCGTCGAAGCTCTGCTGCGCCTCGCGGTTGGCGGTGACCACCACTTCGGAGAGGGTCTGGGCACCGGCCAGGCCGGTGCTGGTAAGGGCCAGGGTCTGCAACGCGGCAGCGGCCAGGCGGTTCAGGGGCCAGCGGGTCTTGTTCGTGGGATATCGGGTCATGTCGGTCTCCGGTGGAGAGCCCGGCGCATGCGGATGTGCGCCAGTGCGGTGTTGCCTCTGTTTGCCCGATTCTGACTACAAGTTCCGTGCCATGCGGATCCATCGCCCCCCTGTTCAGGAATGGAACACCTGCCCCGCGGATCAGCCGCCGCTGGCCGCTTCTTGCGCCTCCTGCGCAGCCAGATCGGCCATCTCGGCCTCGCTGAACACGCGCGAGCGGGTGTGGAACGCCTTGCCCTCCGGCCCTTCCAGCGAGAAGGTGCCACCATGGCCTTCGATCACGTCGATGATGAGCTGGGTGTGGCGCCAGTACGCGTATTGGGCCCTGCCGATGTAGAACGGGCAACCACCGATGTGGCCCAGGTACACGTCGCCCGCGCCCATGGTGATCTCGCCGGGCAGGTAGCAGTTGGCCGCGCTGTTGTCGCAGCAGCCGCCGCTCTGGTGGAACATGAGCTCGGGGCCGTGCTTCGTCTTGAGGAACTGAATCAACTCGACCGCGGCCGGCGTGGCAATGACTTTTTCAACCATGACTTGTCTCCTTGTTCTGAAAAGGCAAAAAGGGGAGCCGTTGCCAGCTCCCCTTGGATCTCACTTCAATCCGGGTGGATCAGAAGAAACCGAGTTTCTGTTCGCTGTAGCTCACCAGCAGGTTCTTGGTCTGCTGGTAGTGGTCCAGCATCATCTTGTGGGTCTCACGGCCGATGCCCGATTCCTTGTAGCCACCAAACGCGGCGTGTGCCGGGTAGGCGTGGTAGCAGTTGGTCCACACGCGACCCGCCTTGATGGCGCGGCCCATGCGGTAGGCCACGTTGCCGTTGCGGCTCCACACGCCAGCGCCCAGACCGTACAGCGTGTCGTTGGCGATTTCCAGGGCTTCGGCTTCGTCCTTGAAGGTGGTCACGGCCAGCACGGGGCCGAAGATTTCTTCCTGGAAGATGCGCATCTTGTTGTGGCCCTTGAACAGCGTGGGCTGCACGTAGTAGCCACCTTCCAGATCACCACCCAGGTGGGCCTGGCCGCCACCGGCCAGCACTTCGGCGCCTTCGGCCTTGCCCAGTTCCAGGTACGACAGGATCTTGGTCAGCTGTTCTTTGGAAGCCTGTGCGCCCATCATGCTGTCGGTGTCGAGCGGGTTGGCGTGTTTGATGGCGGCCACGCGCTTCAGGACACGTTCCATGAACTTGTCGTAGATGCTTTCCTGGATCAGCGCACGGCTCGGGCAGGTGCAGACCTCGCCCTGGTTGAAGGCGAACAGCACCAGACCTTCGACAGCCTTGTCGAGGAAGGCGTCGTCCTTGTCCATGATGTCGGCGAAGAACACGTTGGGCGACTTGCCGCCCAGTTCCAGCGTGGCCGGGATCAGGTTGTTGGCAGCGGCCTGGGCGATCACACGGCCAGTGGTGGTGGAGCCGGTGAAGGCGATCTTGGCGATGCGCTTGCTCGTGGCCAGCGGCATGCCGGCTTCGCGGCCGTAACCGTTGACGATGTTCAGCACGCCCGGTGGCAGCAGGTCGGCGATCAGCTCGGCCAGGATCAGGATCGAGATCGGGGTGGACTCCGCCGGCTTCAGCACCACGCAGTTGCCGGCGCCGATGGCAGGCGCCAGTTTCCAGGCCGCCATCAGGATGGGGAAGTTCCAGGGAATGATCTGGCCGACCACGCCCAGCGGTTCCTGGATGTGGTACGCCATGGTGTTCTCGTCGATCTCGCTCACGCCACCTTCCTGCGCGCGCACGCAGCCAGCGAAATAGCGGAAGTGGTCGACGGTCAGCGGGATGTCGGCGTTGAGCGTTTCGCGGATCGCCTTGCCGTTGTCCACGGTCTCGGCGTAGGCCAGCAGCTCCAGGTTCTGCTCGATGCGGTCGGCGATCTTCAGCAGGAGGTTGGAGCGCGTGGCGGCGTCGGTCTTGCCCCACTTGTCGGCGGCGGCGTGGGCGGCGTCGAGCGCGAGTTCGATGTCTTCGGCGGTGGAACGCGCGGCTTGCGTGTAGACCTGGCCACTCACGGGCGTGATCACGTCAAAGTACTGGCCCTTGCACGGCACGACCCACTCGCCACCGATGAAGTTGTCGTAGCGCGGTTTGTAGGCGATCTTGGCGCCGGTGACGCCTGGGGCTGCGTAAATCATGTGTGTCGTCCTCTGGGATGGTGGAGAAAAGGTGAATCGCCCGATGGGCTGCCTTCATCACCACAACTTCCGTGCCACGCCAGAAGACCGACTCAAATTGAGACGATTGCTCACTTTTTTGACGACACAAAGTGAAGGGTTGCGCCATTCAGGCCCAAGCCGCAGCGCACTGTGCCAGCCTGGTACGGCACACCCGTTCATATGAACAAGGTTGCCAACGCTGGATGCCGGTTACCCCGCCAGACCGACCACGAGCGCCGAAACGCCCATCGAAGCCCAGGCCCGCTGCCCTTTGCGCGCCGCGAACGGGTGCTCCGCAAAGCCCACCCACTGACCGCCACCGTCCAGCGCGAGCACCACCTCGTCACGCCCCTGCCCGCGCGCCAGCCGCTGAATGCGACCGGGCAGTACACACTGGCCCGGCGCGTCTTCCACCTCATCCCGGCCGACCCGCACCGCCGTGGCCTTGCACAACACCAGCGCCTCCAGCTCCGCGCGCAGGCCCAGCAGATCGGCGCTCTCACGCGTCACGCTCGACGTGAGCAGTGCCTGCCCCGGCGTGCGCAGCCGCACCAGCACCGTGGGATCGCCCTGCCCCAGCGGCTCCACCGCTTCGACACGGCAAGGCAACTGGTTGCGCATGCTGGTGCGCAAACCCAGACCAAAACGCAGACCAGATGACCCACCAGCAAAGCGCGTCAACACGGCCTCACGCGCCTGGGCCAGCTCGTCCGCCAGAGCCAGCAGCTGCAGCCCCTGCGGCGTGATGCTCGCACCGCCACCGCCGGAGCCGCCCACCGTGCGGTCCACCAGCGTCTGCCCGCTCAGGTTGCTCAGTGTGTCGATGGCCTGCCAGGCCGCCTTGTAGCTGATGCCCGCATCGCGCGCGGCCTGCGAGATGGAGCCGGTCTCGCCCACCCGGCGCAGCACCTCCAAGCGCTTGTCGCTGGGGGCGTGGCCTAGGGCCTCGGAGAGGGCGGTGTGGAGCGGTGGCCGGGTCATGGGCGGATTGTTCCATGGGATTTCAGGGGCCATGACTGGACGCTGATACCTGGACGTCGAGTTGTTGAGTTGTGTGGAGCCCGCCATCAACAGCCCGTCGCGATGGCAGGCCGTGTGCCTGCAGTAGGCTGATTGCTGCCACTTAGGTTCGACGGCAGAGTCCATGGGCGCCAACGCAAGCGGTCGCTTACCGGTCAGGATCTCAAGCGACCGATCGATTACCTGTACCGGTCGTTCGGCACTGTAGCGAAGTGCAAAGTTCTGGAATGGCCCTTTGCGTCACGGACGAAACGGTGTTCTGGACCATGGGCAGGCCTTCTTCAAGCGCCAGCAGGGAGGGCGAATCACTTCTTTTGGTCCTTCAGTGTCCGTAGCGCAATACCCGCCACCCGGGTTCCCAGTGCTCCTCAAAGTGCGTGATAGACGGGCAATAGTTCACTTTGACCTGATGCTGTTGCAACATTCTGATCATTGCTCTCGCCGCAAATAAAGAAGGAGACAAGGGGTGGCCGTTGGATCGCAATGCCCAAGACATCGCGCGCGGTATGTGGATATGCGGCAGTCTTGACCTCGCCATCCGCATCCGGCATTTGTGCAGGTGAGCCTGCCGTGAATCTCGTTGAAGGTGCGTGGATAAGCTTTGAGCGCCGACTGGCGAGCTGCTCAGGCCTGACCTCGATGGAGTCACATTTCATGGCGCCGTGTTCTCGGCGCCAGATACCTGGTCGACAAATGCCAGCAGCGAAGCGGTGGGCTGTTTGTCGCGATGCACGACCAGGTGAGATTGTCGGAGCTGCCGCGGCAAGGTCGTGGCGATGCGGCACAGGCGGCCGGCCTCCAAAGCGTCGCTCACGACCCACGACGAAAGGCAGGCCACGCCCATACCCGCCTCGGCCGCATGTTTGATCGCCTCCGAACTTCCCAGCTCGATGCTTCGACGGTAGGAGCGCAAGTGGGGCAGCAGACTTTGGTCGGTGGCCTCGCGCGTTCCCGAGCCCAACTCACGCACCAGCCAGACCCCTTCACGCAGTGTCCGCATTGGCACCCGCTCGCCGGCCAGGCTCATTCGTGCCCACGCGCTGTCGGGCGATGTAACGACCACCATCTCGTCCTGGTGCCATGGCGTGACGGCCAGCGCCGCTTGGTGGCAAGGCCCTTCGATCAGGCCCACGTCCAGTTCAAACGCAGCGACCGCGTCACAGATGGCCGCCGTGTTTCCGATCACGACCTTTGAGCGCCAGGCACTGGCATGGCCCGGTTGCGCTGCGACAAAACGGGCCAGCAGCCTGGGCAGCACATAGTTGCCGATGGTGGTGCTGGCGCCGATGCGCAGCGACTGGGCCTGGGCGCTGCCATCGCGGGACATCAGCTCGATGCCGGCGGCACCGTCCAGCAGCGCCAGGGCCCGCGGCAGTAACGCACGGCCGTTGTCGTTGAGCAGCAGGCGCTTGCCCGCGCGGTCAAACAGGTGCAGCGACAGCAGCCGCTCAAGTTCATTCACGGCCGAGCTGGTGGCCGACTGCGACAGCGCGATCTCGGCGCTGGCTGCCGTGGTAGTGCCGCTGCGCGCAACCGCCACGAAGATCTGCAGCTGTCGCAGCGTGAGGCGAAGGGTATTCATGGCGGATTCGTCTGCAAAGCGATTGGATGGGTACATCTTAGCGATACAACCCGTTTGACGGGTCATCTATGAAGCCGGAAGCTTCGTCCTCATGAACTTCAACCGGAGGCAAGCAGCATGACCATCAACGTACTTCGTGAGCCACGCACATCGGCCTCTGCATCGGCTTTCGCACGCATGCTCCCCGGCCTGGCCCTGAGCGGCGCCTTGGCTGCCACCGGTATCGCGCTGGGCCGCATCGCCTGGCTGCAGGACCATGGCTTCAGTGCGCTGACGCTGGCCATCGTGCTGGGCATGATCGTGGGCAACACGGTTTACCCGTGGGCCCCGCGCTGGGCGGTAGCCAGCGGCGCCGGCGTCAACTTCTCCAAGCAGAACCTGCTTCGCCTGGGCGTGGTGCTGTACGGCCTGCGGCTCACCGTGCAGGACATTGACCATGTCGGCATAGCTGGTGTCGCCATCGACGCGATGATATTGGGCTCGACCTTCGCACTGGCCTGCCTCATCGGCACGCGCTGGCTGGGCCTGGAGCGCAAGACGGCGATGCTGATCGGCGCTGGCAGTGCCATCTGCGGCGCTGCTGCGGTGATGGCCGCCGAGCCGGTGGTCAAGGCGCGCGCCGAGCAGGTCACGGTGGCGGTGGCCACGGTGGTGGTGTTCGGCACGCTGGCGATCTTCCTGTACCCGGCGCTGTTCGAGCTGAACCGGCACTGGGCGCTGATCCCCGGCGGCGCCAACGGGTTCGGCATCTACGTCGGATCGACCATCCACGAGGTGGCCCAGGTGGTGGCCGCAGCACGTTCGGTGGGCCCGGACGCAGCCAACTCGGCCGTCATCGCGAAGATGGTTCGAGTAATGATGCTGGCGCCGTTCCTGGTGATGCTGTCGGCTTGGCTGGCGCGCGACAGCACCCTGCAAGCCCTGGTGGAGGCAGAGCATGCTCACGCCAAGGGTCAACTCGCTGTGCCCTGGTTCGCCTTCGGCTTCGTCGCGGTTGTGTTGCTCAATTCGCTGCAATGGCTGCCGGCGTCGGTGGTGGCAGTGACGACCGAGATTGACACCGCGCTGCTGGCGATGGCGATGGCTGCGCTCGGCCTAACCACGCACATCGGCGCCATTCGCAAGGCCGGGGCCAAGCCGCTGCTGCTGGCGTTGATCTTGTTCGGCTGGCTCATCGTCGGAGGCGCGCTCATCAACCGCTGGGTGCCGGCCCTGCTGGGCTGAAGCCTCGAATTCACGGCCCAGGGCCCTGACCCTAAATTTCTTTGCACGCTCTGGAATAAACCGCATGCCGGCGCCGTCTGCCCTTGTGTCGGGACCTCTCGGACCCTTCATCCAGCACTCACCGCACTTCACTTCACTTCACTTCAAACCCACCCTTCATCGGAGCCCACAATGTTCAAGACTTTCGCTTTCGCCGCCACCGCCCTGACGCTCGCCGCCGGCAGCGTCTTCGCCGCCCCCAGCGACGACGCCCGCACACACTTCCAGGCCATCGCCTCGGGCGACACCCAGATTGTCATGCGTGCCTATGCCGACCAGGCCCAGCTGAACTGGGTAGGCGGCCCACTCGACGGCACCTATGCCACCACCGATGCCATTCGCGGCACCTGGGAGAAGTTCGGCAAGGCCGTCGGCCCACTGAAGCTCACAGTCGGCCAGATTGAAGAGTCGGCCAACCCCAAGGGCGCCACCGTCTCGGCCAACGTCGTCTTTGAAGGCAAGATGCCCATCAAGGTGCGCTACGTGCTGACGTTCCGCGAAGGGAAGATCGTCAGCGAGACCTGGCAGATCGACCCCAAGCTGGCAGTCGCTGCGGCCTACTGATTGGCCATCATCGCGGCCACTCTCCACCGTACCCCACACGACATCCCCATGAAGCACCTTCCGACTCTGGCCGCTCTGCTGATCACAGCGGCTTCCTTCACGGCACCACTCACCAGCGCCATGGCTGCAGACGCGCCGGCCAAGCTCGCCAACGGCGCGCTGGTCGACGCCAAGGGCATGACGCTCTACACCTTCGACAAGGACGTGGCAGGCAGCGGCAAGAGCACCTGCAACGGCGGCTGCGCCGCGCTGTGGCCGCCCGCGATGGCCGCCGCCAGCGACCAACCGGCCGGTGCATACACGATCGTCATGCGCGACGACGGTGCGCGCCAGTGGGCCTACAAGGGCAAGCCGGTCTACACCTACCAGGCCGACCAGAAGCCCGGCGACCGCGCCGGCGACAACTTCAAAGACGTCTGGCACATCATCAAGGAATGACATTTGCTGTCGACTTCCGTCCAGTCCCTCAGGCCACGACCCCCCGATGCAAGACGACGCAAGCCTGCTGAGCTGGGTGCCGCGCCTGCGCCGCTATTCGCGCGCGCTGGTGAACAACCGTGACGACGCCGACGATCTGGTGCAGGACACGCTGGAGCGGGCCTGGGCCAAGTCGAACCTGTGGGGCGGCGTGGCCGACATGCGCGCCTGGCTCTTCAGCATCATGCACAACCTGCACGTCGATGGCGTGCGCCGTCCCAGGCTGCACACCGTGACCATGGACGACGACACGCCCGAAGTGCCGGTGGCGCCGACACAAACCGACAGGCTGGCTGTACTGGATCTGCAGGCTGCACTGGACTTGCTGCCCGTCGAGCAGAAGGAAGTGCTTCTTCTGGTGACGCTGGAAGACATGGCCTATGCCGATGTGGCGCAGGCCCTGGGTATCCCCATCGGCACCGTGATGTCGCGCCTGTCGCGAGGCCGTGAGCGCCTGCGCGGCCTGATGGAAGGCCGCGCAGAACCGGTGCGGCTGAAAGTCGTCAAATGAATGTATTGCGAAGCAACCCATGAATACCGACCGTCCGCCACCGTCCATTCCCCCGGTCACCGAGGCCGACCTGCATGCGTTCGTTGATGGCCGCCTGCCCGCTGAGCGCCAGGTCGAGATCGCCGCTTATCTGGCCGCACGCCCTGAAGACGCGCAGCGCCTGGAGGCCTACCGGGCGCAGAAGCGCAAACTGCACGCCTTGTTCGATCCCGTGCTGGATGAACAGCCGCCGCAGCGCCTGCTGAAATCGGCGCGCCCGCGCGCCGTGCCGCAGACGCCTTGGTACCTCCAGCGCCTGGCCGCTGGGATCGCCATCGCCGTCATCAGCGGCGCGACTGGCTGGGGCTTGCGGGGCGGCCTGCCCGCGGGGGGCGACGATGCCGGCCGCATGGCCGCCGCGGCACCCGCCGAGCGCGGCCTGACGCTGGCGTCAGCGGGCGGCTTCGCGCAGCGCGCGGCGGTGGCTCACGCGGTATACAGTCCCGACGCGCGCCGCCCGGTCGAGGTGGACGCGGCGCACGAGGACCAGTTGGTGGCATGGCTGTCCAAGCGCATGGGCGCGCCGATGAAGCCGCCGCACCTGCAGGCCCAGGGCTACACGCTGGAAGGCGGGCGCCTGTTGCCGGGTGGCCAGGGGCCGGTTGCGCAGTTCATGTACCGCAACGAGCTCGGCAGCAAGCTGACGCTGTACGTGTCCAACGATGTCGCCGACGTGGGCAGTGCCGCGGGGCCGGACAAGGCACTGCAGGCCGGCGTGAAGAACACAGACACGGCCTTCCGCTTCGCACGCGAAGGTGCGGTCAATGTCTTCTACTGGGTCGACGGTCCCTTCGGCTACGCCCTGTCGTCCGACGCCGACCGCAGCGTGCTGGCGCAGGTGTCGGCCGAGGTCTATCGGCAACTTGGCACCCCGCGCTGAAGGCCAGGGCGGCGTCGGCGCGACGCGCTGTCGGCTCGCGCCAGGGAATGAAACGGCCTGAGCCGCGCTCTTGACCTGAAGCAAGCGCTGGGCAGTGGTTCATCGGCGGCTGCCGGCCCACGACCCAAGCGATCACTCTCCACACCAACTCAGAAAGCAAACATGACCACCCAACGCCGCGACATTCTCAAGTACACCCTGGCCGCCGCGGCAGCCAGCGCGCTGCCCGCAGCACATGCCCAGGCCCCGTCCGGCGCTTCAGCGGGAGCCGCAGCCACCGGCATCGACCCGCGCGACCGCGTCTTCATCACCAATGAAGACTCCAACACGCTGGTCGTCATCGACCCGAAGACGAACACCGTCGAGAGCACGATCAACCTGACCAGCTTCGACGAAGACCCGCGCCCGCCGTTTCGCTACGTCACCGCCGGCGTGGCGCCGACACACGCGGCGATGATCCACAAGCCGCTGTACCACGGCTGCATCGACGCCCACGGCGCGGTGCCGTCGCCCGACGGCCGGCTGCTGGCCACCAGCGGGCGTGGCTCGAGCAACATCTACCTGATTGACGCCGAGCAGCGCCGCGTGATTGGCAACACGCCGAACCCGGCCGCCGGCCCCAGCACCAACCCCGAACGGTTGAGCAGCGGCCTGCTGCTGGGCCGCGAACCGCACGAGCCCACCTTCACCCGCAATGGCCGTGAACTGTGGGTCACGCTGCGCGGCGAAGACCGTATCGCCATCCTCGGCGTTGACCAGGCGGTGCGTCAGTTGAAAGGCGCCGACAGCCCGGGTTCAACCGCCATCCGCCAGTTCCTGCCGACGATCAACGGCCCGGCGCAGGTGTGGTTCAACCGCGAGGGAACACTCGCCTTCGTGGCCAGCCAGAAGGTGTCGCAGATCGACGTGTTCCGCGTCAACCCGGGCGCCGACGGCCACAGCCGGCCGCAGCGCGTGACAACCCTGGACATCAGCGCACAGGACAAGCCCGGCTTCACGCCCTTCATGAAGACCACGCCTGACGGCGCCGAGGTGTGGTTCTCGCACAAGCTGGCCGATGCGCTGTCGTGCCGCTCGACGCAGGGCGGCTTCGACCTGATCGACAGCGTGCCGCTGGGCATGGGCGCGCGGCCCAACCACGTCGAGTTCGTCAGCAATGCGCGCGGCAGCGTGGTCTATGCCAGCCTGGCGCGCATCGACGACGGCGGGCCCGGCGGCGTGGCGTCCAGCCCCATCGCCATCATCGACCGCAGCGCCCCCGGCGGCCAGCGCAAGGTGGTGGGTACCTTCTTCAGCCACGGGCGCGAGTCGCACGGGTTGTGGACCAACCCCGAGAACACGCTGCTGTATGTGGCCCACGAACAGGACGAGCTGCCCGGCACGCCCAACGCGGGCCAGACCGTGTGCAGTGCATTTGATGTGAGCGACCCGCTGCGCCCGACCTTCATTGCGCAGATCCCCCTGGGCAATCTGACGCTGCCCTCTGGCGCGCTGCGCAACAAAAAGAGCATCAACCTCGTCTACGTGCGTGTGGGCGAGAAGGGCCAGACGGCATGAGCGGCGCGCACACCAGCCACGGCGCCAGCGCCGCGCACACCAGCGCATTCCAGCGGGATATGGACGAATCGATGGCCCGCATGATGCAGGCCATGCACAGCCCGGGCTACGCAGGCCAGGCCGACCAGGACTTTCTGGCGATGATGATTCCGCACCACGCCGGCGCTGTGGACATGGCGCGGCTGGTGTTGCAGCATGGGCGCGATCCTGTCACCCGGCAGTTGGCCGAGGAAATCATTGCCGGGCAGACGGTGGAGATCCAGAGCATGCAACGCCGACTGCACACCCTGCAGCAGCGCACAGCCAAAGGTGCGGAAGCGGAATTTCCGTCGCTGGGTGGGACGCGGGGGCCTTGATCGACAGCCCTAGGGAAAGTACCGATGAGCGCCACGGAATGAACCAAGCCACGCAGCGCTCTTGATCACCATGCTGTTCCAGTCTGCCGAGTCCCGCTATAACCAATGGGTGCGTGAGCACTACCGTTTTTTGCTGCGCAGTGCGTGGGCGCTCACTGGTTCGCGCGCCATTGCCGAAGACGTGGTGCAAGACTGTTTTGCCAACGCCTGGAAGCACCGGGAGCAACTGCGCGACGCTGCGCTGGCACGGGCTTGGCTCTTTCAGATCATGCGCCGCGCCGCCTTTCGCCAGGCCGCACCCAGCATGCAGTCGCTGGACGATGAAGAGCAGCCCGAGCAAGCGGCGCCCGACGCGGGGCTGGACGACAAACTCGATGTCGTCAAGGCGCTCGCGCGCCTGGCGCCCATCCACCGCGAGGTGCTGGTGCTGTTTTATTTCGACGACATGCCCACCGCCCAGATGGCCGAGGCGCTGGAGATCGCGCCCGGCACGGTGTTGTCGCGCCTAGCCCGTGCGCGCGACGCTTTGAAGCTGGCCATGGGGGTACCTGCGACACCCAAGGCCGATGTCAACGTTACCCCGTTTCGCAGGACCAAGACATGAGCCCCGATACCGACGCGCCTTTCCTGCCCGACAGCGAATTCGATTTGCGCGCGCGCGCCGAGTTGGCGATCGCCTTCGAGGCCAGCGACGCACCGGCACACCTGTACCGAAAGCCGCAGCCGCTGCTGGCGCGACGCGGCTTGCAGCGTTTTCTGGCGGCGCTTTTGCTGGCCGGTGGCACCAGCGGCGGGGTGCTCGCCGTGCGACCGCCAGCGATGGTGCGCGACGCGATCGACCACGAATACCACGAGCGCAGCTTGCGGGGCAGTTTCATGGAGCAGCGCCAGTTGCTCATGCACCTGGGCATGCGGGACGCCAACGTGGTGCCCGGGTTTCCCCAACTCATGCGGCCATGCGATATCGAAGGTCACCTCGCTTACCACCTCACCACGTTCTTCGAGAAGGGCGGCATGGTGACGGTGTATGCCTTTGACCAGCCTGTGGACCTGCGCGAGGCCAGCGGCTGGTGGAGCAACGTGCACTGGAAGGTGATCCGCTCGCGCGAGGGCAAGCCCTTGTTGCTGGTGGCCCAGAAAAAGAAGGCACTGGCGGTCGCGCAGACGGCACTGCAGGCACCTCCCGTGTCCGGGCCAGGCTGAGGCACCGCGTCCCTGTCAACGAATCAACCGCTCACCCCTTTCACCCCAACCGGCGCACGACGCCCAACCACCGGAGACCCCAGAAATGAACCAACAACCCACCTCGCTCCCCCGGCGCCACCTGCTGGCCGGCAGCGGCGCTGCTTTGGCTGCCGTTGGTCTGGCCAGCTTTGGCCGCACCGCAGCCGCTGCTGGTGAGACCGCGCCCGTCGCCGTGGCCGGTGCTGCCAAGCCTCTGCCAGCGTACGTGGGCTGGAAGGACCCGGCCAGCCTGATCGTGCACAGCAGCACCACCATTGAGACCAAGCGCAGTGTGTTCGGCACCAGCGTAATCACGCCGTCCGAGCAGCTCTACATCCGCAACAATCTGCCCGCGCCCGACGCCTCGATCCTGGGCAACCGCGATGCCTGGGAGATCAACATCGAGGGGGTGAAGAACCCGCGCAAACTCACGCTGGGCGACCTCAAGCGCATGGGCATCGAGACCACGGCGATGGTGTTGCAATGCTCTGGCAACGGACGCGGCTACTTCCCCAACAAGCCCAGTGGAACGCCTTGGCAAGTGGGCGCAGCAGGCTGTGTGGTGTGGAGCGGTGTGCCGGTGCGCTGGGTGGTGGATGCCCTGGGCGGCGTGGAGGCCGGCATGGCCTACCTCACCGGCACAGGCGGCGAAAAACTCCCCGATGGACTGGACCCCAAGAGCGTGATCGTGGAACGCTCGGTGCCTGCTGCCGCACTCGCCGATGCCCTGCTGGCCTGGGAAATGAACGGTGTGCCGATTTCGCTGGCCCACGGCGGCCCACTGCGCTTGATCGTGCCGGGTTACACGGGCGTGAACAACATCAAGTACGTCAAACGCCTGGCCTTCACCGCTCAGGAGACCGACGCACGCATCATGTCGCACGGCTACCGCATTTCACCGCCCGGCGCGAAGGGCGACCCGTCGCAGCCATCGGTGCAGGAAATGACGGTGAAGTCGTGGATCAACGGTCCCGGCACGGACGGCGCCCCGCTTAAAGCGGGTGACACACAGATCCATGGCGTGGCGTTTGGCGGCATGAACGCGGTGGCCAAGGTCGAGGTTTCTCTGGACGGCGGAAAAACCTGGCAGCTCGCGCGCATGGTGGGGCCCGACCTCGGCCGCTTTGCGTGGCGGCAGTTTGTTTTTGCGGCGCGCCTGCCGGCGGGCCAGTTCACCCTGGCGAGCCGAGCCACCGACACCGCAGGCAACGTGCAGCCCGAACAACGCATGGAAAACGCGGGCGGCTACAACAACACCAGCTGGGCCGACCACGCCGTGAAAGTGAGCGTGGCATGAAGCGCACAATCCAAAAACACGCGTTGGTCGCTGCCCTGTGGTCGTTGGCATTCACAGTGCTGCCCGTGCACGCCGCCGACGATGCCGCGCAACTTCAACAAGGCAAGGTGTTGTTCGGCCAAGGCGCGGTGCCTGCCTGCGCCCTGTGCCATGCGCTCAAGGACGCGGGAGCCGAAGGCGCCGTGGGCCCCAGCCTGGACGAGCTCAAGCCCGATGCCAAGCGCGTGGCCACCGCGCTGCGCAACGGCATTGGGCAGATGCCGTCCTACAACGGCAAACTCAGTGATGCGCAAATTGCCGCCCTGGCGGCCTACGTGGCCAAGGCTTCGGGTGGATCAAAGTGATGGCTGGTTGGCCACAGCGCTGCTGCGCCAACTGACAAAAAGGACGGGATCACCTGCAAACAGCGATCCCGACTGAGTGGCTGACCCAGGGCGGGTCAGCCACTCACCATCACTTGCCTGGTTTGATGTCGGGGACCACCATCCAGCCAGCCCCCATCATCACAACCGCCGGGAACTTCTCGCCGGCCTAAGTCTTGCCCAGCATGGCCTTGTGCTCGCGGTAAGCCATCAACGCTGGCGACACGCCCAGGTGATTGATCGCACCATGCTTGATGCTGCTGCAGTCTTGCTCGTCGAGCTTGCAGATCTCTGCACGCTGTTGTCAACTCTCTAGCAATGTCAACTGCGCGCCTGAAACCTGTCTCTGCGCATTACCACGATGCATGAATAGGAGTGATCGCAATCCGGCACGCCAAGGGCATTCACGTTGAAAACTCGAACGGCAGCAACCGCTGCAGAACGGTCACTCATAAACGCGGGGCGAGCGGTTTCACCGGATTGAGACCGACCGGCCACTGCCACACCGCGGGCACATTCAACCGCCCAGGGCCGACACACGCCCTCCACTCGGATCAGCAGAAACACCCGCTACACTCGCTATTCCAATTCGGGATAACGATCCCCCCTTTCCTTCCTGTTCCGTACAAAGGTCGCCATGCACTTCCATGTTCGCCCGCTGACCGCCCTGCTCTTCGCCACGCTAGCGCACAGCGCCGCCCAGTCCGCCGAAGCCCAGGTCGCCGTGGCCGCCAACTTCGCCGAGCCCATCAAAGCCATCGCCGCCGTTCTGGAAAAGACCACGGGCCACACGCTGAAGATCACGCTGGGCTCCACCGGCAAGCTCTACGCGCAGATCAAGAACGGCGCGCCGTTTGACGTGCTGCTGGCGGCCGATGCGAAGGTGCCCGAGGCGCTGGAGAAGGATGGTTTGACGCAGCCGGGCAGCCGCTTCACCTACGCCACCGGCAAGCTGGTGTTGTGGTCGGCCAAGGCGGGCCGGGTGGATGACCAGGGGGCTGTGCTCAAAGCGGCGGATCTGGGCAAGGTGGCCTTTGCTGCGCCCAAGGTGGCGCCGTATGGCGTGGCCGCGGTGGAGGCGATGGACAAGCTGGGCCTGAGCGCGGCGCTGGTGCCGAAGCTGGTGCAGGGCGAGAGCATTGGCCAGGCCTTCAACTTCGTCTACACCGGCAATGCGGACGTGGGCTTTGTCGCGCTGTCGCAGGTGCTCGCGGGCGGCCAGCTCAGGAGCGGCTCGGTGTGGGTGCTGCCGTCCACGCTGTACAGCCCGATCCGGCAAGACGCGGTGGTGCTCCAGCGCGGGGCGGGCAACGAAGCGGCGCAGGCGCTGGTGAAGCTCTTGCAGAGCCCGAGCGTCAAGGACCTGATCCATTCCTACGGCTACAGCATTTGAGCGCTGCCGTCCCATGCTCCTCACCGACTCAGACCTGCAAGCGATCTGGCTCACCCTGAAGGTGGCCACGCTGACCACGGTGATCCTGGCCGTGATCGGCACGCCGCTGGCCTGGTGGCTGGCGCGCACGCGCTCGTGGCTCAAGACGCCGGTGGCCACGGTGGTGGCGCTGCCCATCGTGTTGCCGCCTTCGGTGCTGGGCTTTTATCTGCTGGTGCTGATGGGGCCGAACGGCCCGGTGGGGCAGTGGACGCAGGCGCTGGGCCTGGGCACCCTGCCCTTCACCTTCACCGGCCTGGTGGTGGCCTCGGTGTTTTACTCGCTGCCCTTCATGGTGCAGCCGGTGCACAACGCCATGGAAGCCATGGGCAGCCGCCCGCTGGAGGTGGCGGCCAGCCTGCGCGCCTCGCCGCTGGACACGTTCTTCAACGTGGTGCTGCCGCTGTGCAAACCGGGCCTGATCACGGGCGGCATCATGAGCTTTGCGCACACGGTGGGCGAGTTCGGCGTGGTGCTGATGGTGGGCGGCAACATACCGGGCGTGACACGCGTGGTCTCGGTGCAGATCTACGACCACGTGGAAGCGCTGGAGTATGGCGATGCGCACCGGCTTGCCGCGGTGATGCTGGGCTTTTCTTTCGTCTGCCTGCTGGCGCTGCACCTTTACAACCAGCGTGGCCGAAGGAACGCCGCATGACGGCCCGCAGTACCACCGCCAACGGGCTGCAACTGCAGGCGCGGCTGGACCGTCCGGGTTTTGTGCTCGACGTGGACATGGCCCTGCCCGGCAAGGGCCTGACCGCGCTGCTCGGCCCGTCGGGCTCGGGCAAGACCACCTGCCTGCGCGTATTGGCCGGGCTGGAGCCGAACGCGCGCGGTGTCGTCCAGGTGCTGGGCGAAGCCTGGCAAGACAGCGCGCGCGGCGTGTGCCTGCCGGTGCACCGGCGCCCGCTGGGCTATGTGTTCCAGGAGGCCAGCCTGTTCGACCACCTGAGCGTGCAAGACAACATCCGCTTCGGTTTCCAGCGCACGCCGCCCGCGCAGCGCCGCCACGGCTGGGACCATGGCCTGGAGCTGCTGGGCATTGGCCACCTGCTGCGGCGCATGCCGCACGAGCTGTCGGGCGGCGAGCGCCAGCGCGTGGCCATGGCGCGCGCACTGGCCACCAGCCCGCGCGTGCTGCTGATGGACGAGCCCCTGGCCGCGCTGGACGCGGCGCGCAAGGCCGAGATCCTGCCCTGGCTGGAGCAGCTGCACGAGCGGCTGGACATCCCCGTGGTCTACGTGACGCACTCTGCCGACGAGGTGGCGCGCCTGGCCGACCACGTGGTGCTGCTGGAGCAAGGCCGGGTGCTGGCGCAAGGGCCGGTGCTGGAGCTGATGACCCGTGCCGACCTGCCGCTGGCCCACGGCGACAGCGCGGGCGCACTGGTGGAGGCCGTCACCTGCGGCCTGCAAAGCGACAGCGACCTGTGCGAACTGCGCTTTGACGGCGGCACGCTGCTGCTGCCGCAAACGCGGGCCACACCGTTGCCGGACCGCACGCCGGTGCGCGTGCGCATCCAGGCGCGCGACGTGAGCCTGTCGCTGATCCAGCCCGAGCAGACCAGCGTGCTCAACTGCCTGCCGGCCACGGTGGCCGACGTGAGCGAAGACGGCCCGGGTCAGGTGCTGGTGGGTCTGCACCTGGGGCAGGACACGCGCCTGCTCTCGCGCATCAGCCGACTCTCGTGTGAACGGCTGGGCATCGCGCCCGGCATGGCGGTGTATGCGCAGATCAAGGGCGTGGCGATGGTGCGCTGATCACTTCGTCGCGTTCGGGAAGAACAGCTGCTCGCCACCGATCTTGTAACCGGCAATGGCCGCCTGACCGGCCGGACCGGTGACCCAGTCGACGAACTTCTGGCCTTCGGCGGTTTTCACCTGCGGGTGCCTGGCGGCGCTCACCAGCATCACGCCGTACTGGTTGAAGAGGCGCTTGTCGCCTTCGACCAGCACCGCCAGGTCGGCGCGGTTCTTGAAGTTGAGCCACGTGCCGCGGTCGGCCAGCACGTAGGCGCCGCTGCTGGCGCCGATGTTGAGGGCCGGGCCCATGCCGCAGCCGCAGGCCTTGTAGCCTCTGCCCTTGTTGGCATCGGTGTCGGTCATCTTCCAGAAGCGCAGTTCGGCCGCGTGCGTGCCGCTTTTGTCGCCGCGCGAGATGAAGGGCGCGTTGGCCGTGGCCACCTTCCTGAGCGCGGCCACGATGTCGCTGCCCCGGGTGGCCGCCGGGTCGGCCTTGGGGCCGATCAGCACGAAGTCGTTGTACATGACGGCCTGGCGTTTTGCGGCAAAGCCGTCGGCCACGAATTTTTCTTCGGCCACCTGGTCGTGCACGAACAGCACGTCGGCGTCGCCCCGGCGCGCCATGTCGATCGCCTGGCCGGTGCCCAGCGCCACGACCTTCACGTCGATGCCACTCGCCTTCTTGAACTCGGGCAACAGGTAGCTGAACAGGCCCGACTGTTCGGTGGACGTGGTGGACGCCACGACGATGCTGCCTTGCGCCAGCGCGGCGGTGCTGGCCAGCAGGCCAGCGGTGATGAGGCCGGTCGCAGCCAGCAGACGCACGAAGGTGCGACGGAAAGAGATGGGCGTGTTCAAGCGGTTTCTCCCTTGACGAACAGGTGAGCCTGGGGGCAGTGGGCCTCCAGCAAGGCGTGGTTGAAAAAATCGTTCACCGGCAGGTCGGCCAGCAGCTGACCCTGCTCCAGGTAGATCACGCGGCTGGCCAGGCGCTTGACCTGACCCAGGTTGTGGCTGGCGAACACCAGCGTGGGTGGCAGGCGGCCGGGCGCGGGCGCTTCGTCGCCGAAGTCGGCGATCAGCGCCTCCACGTCGCGCTTGGCGTGCGGGTCGAGGCTGGCGGTGGGTTCGTCGAGCAGCCACACATCGGGCTGCAGCGCCCAGGCGCGCGCCAGCGCCACGCGCTGCTGCTGACCGCCCGAGAGGGCGCGGCCGTTGCGGTCGGCCAGGTGCACGAGTTCGACACGCACGAGCGCCTGCTGCGCACGGCTGCGCGTCTGCGCCCAGGGCACGCCGCTGAGCCACAGGCCCAGCTGCAGGTTGCGCCGCACCGACATGCGCAGCATGTGCGGCCGCTGGAACAGCATGGCGATGCGCGAGGCCAGTGGCACCCGACGCTGCCCCGAAGCGATGGGCAGCAGGCCGTGCAGCGCGCGCAGCAGGGTGCTCTTGCCGCAACCGTTGGGCCCGACCAGGGCCACGCGCTCGCCGGCTTCAATGGTGAGCGTGATGTTGCGCAGCGCTTCAACCTGCGCCGCCGGCCCCAGGCTCACATGCACACCGGCCAGTTCGAGCACGGTGCCCTGGCGCGCGCCCACGCCGGCCGCGCTGCCTTCGGTGGGGCGTTCGATCCTCATGCCGTGGCCATCCGCAGGTCGCCACCGTCCAGGTGTTCGCGCCAGCGGCGCAGCAGCGCCACCACGCTGTTGAGCAGCAACACCACGGCCAGCAACACGATGCCCAGCCCGAGCGCCAGCGGCAGGTCGCCCTTGCTGGTTTCGAGCGCGATGGCGGTGGTCATGACGCGGGTGAAACCTTCGATGTTGCCGCCCACGATCATCACCGCACCCACCTCGGCGATGGCGCGGCCAAAGGCGGTGATCAGCACCGTGAGCAGGGCATAGCGCTCGTCCCAGGCCAGCAGCAGGCTGCGCAGGCCCAGGCTGGCGCCGAGCGACGACAACTGTTCACCATGGCTGCGGTCGACGTCTTCCACCACCTGGCGCGTAAGCGCCGTCACCAGCGGCAGCACCAGGAGGGCTTGCGCCAGCACCATGGCCTGGAAGCTGAACAGCCAGCCCAGAAAACCCAGCGGTCCCGAGCGCGAGAGCAGCAGGTACACCACCAGCCCCACCACCACCGCCGGGACGGCCAGCAAGGTGTTGAGCAGCGTCAGCACCACGCCCCGACCCGGAAAACGCGATACCGCCAGACCAGCCCCCAGCGCCAGCCCCAGACTGCAGGCCAGCAGACAGGCCAAGGCGCTCACGGCGAGCGAGCGCAGCACGATGGCCCAGAGCCCCGCATCGCCCGAGAGGATCAGTTGCAGCGCGGTTCCCACGCTATCGGAAAAGGTATTCATAGGTTCCTGCGAAGCTTACGAGGACATGGCGGGCTTGAGAGTACGTAGTGACGCGGTATGAAGCCGCGTGCATAGGCGTCGGGCCAGCGGTGATGGCGATTGAGGCACACTCGCGCCCATGAGAAAGGTCGAGCTGTCGTATTCGCTCACGGCCCAGGGGACGGGCCGCACGCCCCACCATGCACTGTTGCGCAACGCCATGATGGACGTGCTGCACGCGGTGCGGGAACGGGGCTCGATCTCGGCCGCAGCGCGCTACCTGGGCCTGTCGTACCGCCACGTCTGGGGCCAGCTCAAAGCCTGGGAGGCCGAGCTCGGCCAGGAACTGCTGGTGTGGGAACGCGGCCAGTCGGCCCTGCTCAGCCCGTTCGGCGAGCGCCTGCTGATGGCAGAGCGGCTGGCGCAGGCGCGCCTGGGGCCGCAGATGGAAAGCCTGCGCGCCGAGCTGGAGCGTGCTTTTGCGCTGGCCTTCGAGCCCGAGACCAGCGCGGCCGGCGCCGAGGTGCTGACGCTGTACGCCAGCCACGACCATGCGCTGAACGCGCTGCAGGACCTGGCCGCCAGCCCGGTTGCCGGCGCGACGGGCCTGCACCTGGACATCCGCTTCTGCGGCAGCGTGGACGCCATCCGCGCGCTCAACGAAGGGCGCTGCGTGCTGGCGGGTTTTCACACCCAGCCGTTCGCCGACGCGACCAGCCTGAGCGCGCGCACCTACCGGCCACTGCTCAAGCCGGGCACGCACAAGATCATCGGCTTCGCCCGCCGCTCGCAGGGCCTGATGGTGGCGCCGGGCAACCCGCTGCGCCTGTGGGACATGCGCGATGTGGCCCGGCTGCAGGCGCGCTTCATCAACCGTGCCAAGGGCACCGGCACCCGCCTGCTGCTGGAGGAGCTGCTGGCCCAGGCGGGCATGGATCCGATCGACCTGCGGGGCTTTGACCGCGTGGAGAGCTCACACGCCGCCGTGGCACAGGCGATCGCCAGCGGGGACGGTGATGCGGGCCTGGGCACCGAATACGCGGCACGCAGCCAGGGCCTGGGCTTCGTGCCCCTGACCGATGAGCGCTACCTGCTGGTGTGCCTGAAATCGGCGCTGGAGCTGCCCGCTGTGAAGCGCCTGCTGGCGTTGCTGGGCAGCCAGGCGTGGCAGGCGCGACTGGACCGGCTGCCGGGGTATACGAGCGACCACAGTGGCGAGGTCGCCGCCATGAAACGCCTGCTGCCCTGGTGGCGGTGAATCAGAAAGCTTCTTTCTCGGCTTCGAGATACGCCAGGCTGGTGTACTTGCCGATGTTGCTGTCGAAGCCGTCCATGGTCTTGGCGCGGCTGGCGACGCGGGGATCTTTCATCACCAGGTCTTTGGCGCCATCGATGGGAATGCCTTCCTTGACGGCGTGCACGCTGGGCTCCCAGATGCCTTTCATGAACGTGCCGTAGGTGTCGAGCAGGTCCTTGCTGCCGCGACCGTGACCGGGCAGCCAGAGCTGGTCGCCCGCCGCCCTCTTCAGTTCGTCGTAAAACTTGAAGGTGCCGGGGTAGGAACCGTCGTCCATGTTGGCGATGCGGTTCGCCATGGCGATGTCGCCCACGTAGGTGAGCTTGTCCTGCACGATCTCGAAGCACAGGTCGGACGGGGTGTGGGCGCGGCCGTAGTGGTGCAGCTTGATCTGCACATCGCCGTAGTCGAACACCTGACCATGTTCGACCACTTTGTTGGGCGCCACCACCTTGGTGCCCAGCGTCGCCTGGTTGGTCCAGCGCTCCATCAGGCTGCGCCAGAGATTGCCTTCATTGCCCGCGATCTGGTCGCGCGTGTGGGCCAGCGCGTGAATCGGCAGGTCGGCGCCATAGGTTTCGGCAAAAGCCTGGTTGCCCAGCCAGTGGTCACCGTGGTAGTGGCTGTTGAAGACCGCGATCACCGGCTTGGGCGTCACGGTCTTGATCATGCGAATCGCCATCTGGCCAATCTGCACCGATGCACCGGAGTCCAGCACCACCACACCCTTTTGTGTGATGACGAAGATGATGCTGGCCATCAGCCCCTGGTTTTCCTGGGTTGGAAAGCCCTCTTTGGCATAGACCATCCAGACGTGCGGCGACAGCTGTTCGGGTTTCACGTCGGGCACCGGTGGCCCTTCGATGAACTCGTGCACCTGCTGGGCAAAGAGCCTCACTTCCGGAACCATGGCCAGCCCGGCCACCCCGAGCCCCGCGCCCCCCATCATGCGAAGCCACGCGCGGCGGCTGCGCGTGTTCGTGGGTGGGTTGAGGGCGTTGCCGGCCTGTGCCGGTGTGGACCGAGAGGTCATGGGGTGTCTCCTGTCTTTTGAATCGTCGAATAAGCATGTACTTATTTGATGATCATAAGACCGGAACCGCCGGACAGGCAAGCGGCAGGTCAGGTGGGCAGACGCAGCGCGATCTCGGCCACGAGCTGGCGCGCGAGCTGCAGCTTGGAGGCCTTGGGCAGGTCGGTCGTGCCCTGCGCGTCCACCAGCAGCAGGGCGTTGTCATCCTGCCCGAAGGTGTCGGGCCCGATGTTGCCGACCAGCAGCGGCACACCCTTGCGTTCGCGCTTGGCCTGGGCGTTGGCCAGCAGGTCGTGGCTCTCGGCCGCAAAACCCACGCAGAACAGTTGGCGGTTCTGGGCCCGGGCGCCCGAGGCGATACCGGCCAGGATGTCCGGGTTCTCAATGAAGGACAAGGTGGGAACCCGGCCGCTGCCGTCCTTCTTGATTTTTTCGTTGGCCGACTCAGCGGGACGCCAGTCGGCGACGGCGGCGGCGGATATGAACACGGTCGCTGTCTGGCTCAGCACGTTGAGCGTCTTCTGCATGTTCAGCGCCGACTTCACATTGATGCGTCCCACCCCACGCGGCGTGGGCAGGCTCACCGGTCCAGCCACCAGGGTCACGAGAGCACCCGCTTCGTGCGCCGCACGCGCAATGGCAAAGCCCATCTTGCCGCTCGAGAGGTTGGTCAGGCCGCGCACCGGGTCGATGGCCTCGTACGTGGGGCCGGCGCTCACCAGCACCTGCTGGCCCGCCAGCACCTTGGGCGTGAAGAAGCGCACCAGCTCGTACAGCAGTTCGTCGGATTCCAGCATGCGGCCATCGCCCGTTTCGCCGCAGGCCTGATCGCCCACGCCGACATCCAGCACGGTGGTGCCGTCGGTGCGCAGCTGGGCCACGTTGCGCTGCGTGGCCGGGTGCGCCCACATCTCGCGGTTCATGGCCGGCGCCAGGATCAGCGGCACCTTGTCCAGCGGACGCGCCAGACACATCAGGCTGAGCAGGTCATCGGCCCGGCCATGCAACAGCTTGGCCATGAAGTCGGCACTGGCCGGCGCCACCAGGATCGCATCGGCCTCGCGGCTGAGGTTGATGTGCGGCATGTTGTTGTCCGAGCCACCGGACGTGCGCTGGTCCCACTGCGAGGTGAACACGGGGCGACCCGACAGCGCCTGCATCGTGACCGGCGTGATGAACTGCTCGGCGGCCCCGGTCATGACCACCTGCACCGAGGCCCCCTCCTTGATCAGGGTGCGACAGAGCTCGGCCGCCTTGTAGCAGGCAATGCCGCCCGAGAGGCCGAGGACGATGTGTTTTCCGGCGAGGTCGTTCATGGCTTCAATGTATCAGTTTGTATGCGGTCGTGGTCAGCACATGCAGGCACAATCTCTCCCGACAGGTCTCCCGCATCACAGTGAACCGCAGTGATAATCCCCGCCTACACCTTCAACCCAACGACGAACACACAAAGCCATGCGTATCGCTTTCGTACTCCGGACCTGGATCCTTTGCGGCACTCTCGTGACACAGGTTGCCTGTGGCGGATCGGACGATCCCGACATCATCCCAACCGGGGGCGCTTTGCCCAATCTGGCGTTCGCGGACAACGATGGATACCTGCCACTGGACAAACTCAAAGCCGACGGCAGTTTTTATGCCGGCAATGAACCCGACTTTGGCACGCCAAACCCAGCCTACGCCGTCAGCAGCAAGACCGAATCGAAGTGGGCCATCGACACCTCGGCCAGCGTGCCGGCTGGCCATACGCTGAGCTACAGCTTCAAGGTCAGCGGGGTCAACGTTGGCGCTGCCGAGGTCGCCAGCCTGACCAGCAACCTACGGATCCAGGCGGACACCGGCCTGATCACCCAGAGTTGCACGGGCTTTCCCAATTGCTACGACAACCACAGCGCCCAGGACGACGAATTCCTGATCACCGCGACGGCCAGCGTCAATGGCAACAAGGGTTCTCTGACCCGCAAATTCGCGTTGCGCGTGCGCGCCAACAACTGAGCGCGTTCTGACAGTTGATCGGTCCAGCCCCACCGGGCTGGGCCCGGCCTGGTCCGTGGGGTGCCCTCTATAATCGCCATTTCCACCTCCTGCGAGCGACCGGCTCGCCCGAGACATGACCAAATTTGTGTTCGTCACCGGCGGTGTGGTGTCCTCCCTGGGCAAGGGCATTGCTTCTGCTTCCCTGGCTGCGATCCTCGAATCGCGTGGCCTCAACGTCACCCTCATCAAGCTCGACCCGTACATCAACGTGGATCCGGGCACCATGTCGCCCTTCCAGCACGGTGAGGTCTTCGTCACCGACGACGGCGCCGAAACCGACCTGGACCTGGGCCACTATGAGCGTTTCATCGAAACGCGCATGAAGAAGACCAACAACTTCACCACCGGCAAGATCTACCAGTCGGTGCTGGAGAAGGAACGCCGGGGCGACTACCTCGGCAAGACGGTGCAGGTGATCCCGCACGTCACCAACGAAATCCAGGAATTCATCAAGCGCGGCGCCGGCATCG
The DNA here is from genome assembly GCF_057654755.1 of Hydrogenophaga sp. L76. Lineage (NCBI taxonomy): Bacteria > Pseudomonadati > Pseudomonadota > Betaproteobacteria > Burkholderiales > Comamonadaceae > Hydrogenophaga > Hydrogenophaga sp. L76. Next base: position 4,463,031 of record NZ_CM172807.1, on the reverse strand, counting down.
GCACACCCGATGCGGTGGACGTGGCCATCGTGGAAATCGGCGGAACCGTGGGCGACATCGAATCGCTGCCTTTCCTTGAAGCGGTGCGCCAGATGAGCCTGCGCATGGGGCCGAACAACACGGCCTTCGTGCACCTGACCTACCTGCCGTGGATTGCCGCGGCTGGCGAGCTCAAGACCAAGCCCACACAGCACACGGTGCAGAAGCTGCGCGAGATCGGCATACAGGCCGACGCCCTGCTCTGCCGCGCCGACCGCCGCATCCCGGAAGAAGAACGCGCCAAGATTTCGCTGTTCACCAACGTGCCCGAGTGGGGCGTGATCAGCATGTGGGACGTGGACACCATCTACAAGGTGCCGCGCATGCTGCACGAGCAGGGCCTGGACGGCCTGATCTGTGACAAGTTGCGCCTGAACACACCACCCACCAGCCTCAAGCGCTGGGACGAACTGGTGCACGAGACCGAGCACCCTCAGGGCGAAGTCAGGATCGCCATGGTCGGCAAGTACGTCGACCTGTCGGACAGCTACAAGTCGGTCAACGAAGCACTGCGCCACGCCGGCATGCGCAACCATGTCAAGGTGACCATCGACCACGTCGATTCCGAGACCATGGAAGGCACGGACGCCGCTGAAAAGCTGGCGAAATACGACGGCATCCTCGTGCCCGGCGGCTTCGGCCAGCGCGGTGTCGAAGGCAAGATCAACACCGCCCGCTTCGCCCGCGAGCACAAGGTGCCTTACCTGGGCATCTGCCTGGGCATGCAGGTCGCCACCATCGAGTACGCGCGCCACGTGGCCGGCCTGAAGAACGCCAACAGCACCGAGTTCGACCCGGCCACCCCACACCCGGTGATTGCCCTGATCACCGAATGGAAAGATGCCGATGGCAGCATCCAGACCCGCAGCGCCAGCTCCGACCTCGGCGGCACCATGCGTCTGGGCGCGCAGAGCTCCGACGTGACCAGGGACACGCTGGCCCACAGCATCTACGGCGACGTGGTCACCGAGCGCCACCGCCACCGCTACGAAGCCAACGTCAACTACCTCGACCAGTTGCGCCAGGCCGGGCTGGTGATCTCGGCGCTGACACAGCGCGAGCAGCTGACCGAAATCGTCGAGCTGCCCAAGGCCGTCCACCCCTGGTTCATCGGCGTGCAGTTCCATCCCGAATTCAAGTCCACGCCGTGGGCCGGTCACCCGCTGTTCAACGCCTTCATCAAGGCCGCCGTCGAACAGCACGGCCTGCAAAAACTCAAGGCTGTGGCCTGAAACTGGAAAGCCCACCCATGAAGCTCTGCGGATTCGACGTCGGCCTGGACCAGCGCTTCTTCCTGATCGCCGGCACCTGCTCGATCGAGGGGCTGCAGATGTCCATCGACGTCGCCGGTCAGCTGAAGGCGGCCTGCACCGCGCTGGACATTCCGCTGATCTACAAAGGCTCTTTCGACAAGGCCAACCGCTCTTCGGGCACCAGCCAGCGCGGCGTCGGCCTGGAGGCTGGCCTGAAGATCCTCGATGAGGTGCGCCGCCAGCTGCAGTTGCCCATCCTGACCGACGTGCACGATGCATCGCACGTGGCCGAGGTGGCCAGCGTGGTGGACGTGCTGCAGACGCCGGCCTTCCTGTGCCGCCAGACCGATTTCATCCGCGCCGTGGCCCAGTCCGGCAAGCCGGTGAACATCAAGAAGGGCCAGTTCCTCGCCCCCTGGGACATGAAGAACGTGATCGACAAGGCCCGCGATGCCGCTCGGGAAGCCGGCCTGTCGGAAGACCGCTTTCTGGCCTGCGAACGTGGCGTGAGTTTTGGCTACAACAACCTCGTGGCCGACATGACCAGCCTGGCCGAGATGCGCAAGTCCGGCGCGCCCGTGGTCTTTGACGTGACCCACTCGGTGCAGAAACCGGGCGGCCTGGGCTCGGTCAGCGGCGGTGCCCGCGAGATGGTGCCGGTGCTGGCCCGTGCGGGCGTGGCAGCCGGGGTCGCAGGCCTGTTCATGGAAACCCATCCCAAGCCCGCCGAGGCCTGGTCGGATGGCCCCAATGCCGTGCCGCTCAGGCACATGAAGGCGCTGCTCGAAACACTGGTGGCGCTCGATGCCGTCGTCAAAAAAACACCCCTGCTGGAGAACAACTTCCAATGAGCGCATACATCATTGCGGAAGTGACGGTCACCAACGAAGACCAGATGAAACGCTACCGAGAATGGAGCACGCGCGCCATGCAGGAGTTCGGCGCTGAAGTCGTGGTGCGCGGGGGCCGTGTGGAGCCGCTCGAAGGGGACTGGAACCCGCAACGGGTGGTGGTGCTCCGGTTCAAGGACCTCGCGACCGCACAGGCCTACTACCGTTCTGAAACCTATACCCATGCCCGCCAGTTGCGGGAAGGCGCGGGCTCGATCCGCATGTTTGCTGTTGAAGGCGTTTGACCGGATTCCCGTGATCTACGTCTTCATCCTGGGATTGATTGTGTTGATCTATTTTGGATTTTTTTGAAGGACCGATATGAGTGCAATCGTTGATATCGTTGGCCGCGAAGTCTTGGACAGCCGCGGCAACCCCACCGTCGAATGCGACGTGCTGCTGGAGAGCGGTGTGATGGGCCGTGCGGCCGTGCCGTCGGGCGCTTCCACCGGCAGCCGCGAAGCCATTGAGCTGCGCGACGGTGACAAGAGCCGTTATCTCGGAAAAGGCGTCTTGAAGGCCGTCGAACACATCAACACCGAAATCTCCGAAGCCGTGCTGGGCCTCGACGCTTCCGAGCAGGCCTTCCTGGACAAGACCCTGATCGACCTCGACGGCACCGACAACAAGGGTCGCCTGGGCGCCAACGCCCTGCTCGCTGTGTCCATGGCCGTGGCCCGCGCTGCCGCTGAAGAAGCCGGCCTGCCGCTGTACCGCTATTTCGGTGGCATGAGCGCGGTGCAGATGCCCGTGCCCATGATGAACGTCATCAACGGCGGCGAACACGCCAACAACAACCTCGACATCCAGGAGTTCATGATCATCCCCGTGGGGGCGCCGAGCTTCCGCGAGGCCCTGCGCTACGGCGCCGAGGTGTTCCATGCGCTGAAGAAGATCCTGCACGACCGCGGCATCAGCACGGCGGTGGGCGACGAAGGCGGTTTTGCCCCCAACGTGGACAACCACGAAGCCGCGATCCAGATGATCCTGGAAGCCATCGACAAGGCTGGTTTTGTGGCTGGTGAGCAGATCGCCCTGGGCCTGGACTGTGCCGCTTCCGAGTTCTACAAGGATGGCAAGTACCAGCTGGCCGGCGAAGGCATGAGCCTCACCGCCCAGGAATGGACCGACATGATGGCCAACTGGGTCGACAAGTACCCCATCATCAGCATCGAAGACGGCATGGCCGAAGGCGACTGGGACGGCTGGAAGCTGATGACCGACCGACTGGGCAAGAAGGTGCAAATCGTGGGCGACGACCTGTTCGTCACCAACACCAAGATTCTCAAGGAAGGCATCGACAAGGGCATCGCCAACTCGATCCTGATCAAGATCAACCAGATCGGCACGCTGACCGAAACCTTCGCCGCCATCGAGATGGCCAAGCGCGCCGGCTACACCGCCGTGATCTCGCACCGTTCGGGCGAAACCGAAGACAGCACCATCGCCGACATCGCCGTCGGCACCAACGCCGGCCAGATCAAGACCGGCTCGCTGTCGCGCTCGGACCGCATGGCCAAGTACAACCAGCTGCTGCGCATCGAAGAAGATCTGGGTGAAGTGGCCGTGTACCCGGGCCGCGCCGCGTTTTACAACTTGAAGTGATGTCTGCGGGCCTCTTGCGCCGATAGACTCCTGCCACCATGGGTTCACGCTTCATCCCCGCCCTGCTGATCACGCTGCTGCTCGTGCTGCACGCGCAGCTCTGGTTCGGCCGGGGCAGCGTGCCCACGGTGTCGGGCATGAAGCAGGAACTGGCCCGGCTGGAGCGCAGCAACCGCGAGGCCAAGCTGCGCAACGACCAGCTGGCCAGCGAGGTGCGCGACCTGCAAGAGGGCCTGGACATGGTGGAAGAGCTGGCCCGCCAGAATCTGGGCATGGTCAAGCCCAACGAGGTCTTTGTCCAGATCGCGCAGACCCGGCCCTGAGCGGCTGAGCGTCTTTCGCGCATCACAGTCACCGCACGTCGTTGAACGCCCCACCTGTGGCCACAACGATCACGCTGCTGGGTGGTGAATCCACCGGCAAGTCCGACCTGGCGCAGGCACTGTGCCGACACCTCAACGAAGGGCTCCACATCCCCACCGCACTCGTTGCCGAACAACTCCGGCACTGGTGCGAGACCATGGGTCGCGCGCCGCGCGCCGATGAACAGTCCGCTCGCGCGGCCGAGCAGACAGCGCTCATCGCGCAGGCTGCCAGCCAGCATGGTGTGGAGCTCGTGGTGGCCGATACCACCTCGCTCGTGATCGCGGCCTACAGCGAGCTGTACTTCAACGACACCTCACTGCTGCCCGCCGCCCGGGCCGAACAGCGCGGCTACGACCTGACGTTGCTGATGGGGCTGGACCTGCCCTGGGTCGCCGACGGCCTGTTTCGCGACAGCCTGGCCGTGCGCGACGCCACCGACGCGGTGCTGCGGCGCGAGCTGCAGATCGCCGGCGTGCGTTACCAGACCATCTATGGAAAGGGGCCAGCGCGTCTGCAGCAGGCCTTGAGGGCCATCGGCAAGCACCTCGGCCGGCCGCTGCTGGCCGACGATCCGGCGCTGCGTCTGGGCCGGGGCCGCTGGGTCTGTGAGAGCTGCAGCGACCCGGACTGTGAACACCGCCTGTTCAGCCAGCTGGTGACCACCGATCACACCAAAGACCCGCCACCATGATCCCGGCACAACCCTTGCCCGACTTCCGCTCTCCCGATTTCCTGCGTACGCACGTGCGCGACTGCATGGCCTTCTACCACCCGCGGGCCATCGACCCCAGCGGCGGTCTGTTCCATTTTTTCCGGGACAACGGCGAGGTCTACGACCACCACACCCGCCACCTGGTCAGCAGCACCCGCTTCGTCGTCACCTACGCCATGGCCGTGCGCTCGGGGGCCGATGCCTCGCACCGCCAGGCACTGGCCCACGCCTTCGACTTCCTGCGCCGCGCGCACCGCGACCCCCACAGCGGTGGCTACATCTGGCTGCTGGACTGGCGCGACGGAAAAAAGACCGTGCTCGACGGCACCCAGCACGCCTACGGCCTGGCCTTCGTCCTGCTGGCGCACGCCCACGCCTTTATGGCCGGTCTGCCCGAGGCGCACGCTGGCATCGCCGAAACCTTCGAGTTGCTGGAGCAGCGTTTCTGGGAACCAGGCCACGGCCTCTACGCCGACGAGATCGGCCCCGACGGGGTGCTCAGCGACTACCGGGGCCAGAACGCCAACATGCACCTGTGCGAGGCGCTGCTGGCCGCCTTCGACGCCACCGGCGAAACCCGCTACCTGGTCCGCGCCGAGCGACTGGCCGACCACATCTGCATCCGGCAGGCGGCGCTGGCCGATGGCCTGGTGTGGGAGCACTACCGCGCCGACTGGTCGGTCGACTGGGACTACAACAAGGACGACAGGAGCAACCTCTTCCGCCCCTGGGGTTTCCAGCCCGGCCACCTGACCGAATGGGCCAAGCTGTTGCTGCTGCTCGATCAGCGCCGCCCACGCGCCGACCACCTGCCGCGCGCCAGGTTCTTCTTCGACACCGCGATGGTGAAGTCGTGGGACACGCTACACGGCGGCCTGTTCTACGGCTTCGCGCCCGACGGCAGCGTGTGCGACAGCGACAAATATTTCTGGGTCCAGGCCGAATCTGTCGCCACCGCCGCGCGCCTGGCCAGCGTCACGGGCGAAACCCGCTACTGGGCCGACTACGACCGCCTGTGGGCTTACGCCTGGCAGCATTTCGTGGACCATCAACACGGCGCCTGGTGGCGCATCCTGCGCGCCGACAACTCAAAAATCAGCGACGAAAAAAGCCCTGCGGGCAAGGTGGACTACCACACCATGGGGGCGTGCTACGACGTCCTCGACACACTGGGCCAGGGCGCGCGGCGGCTGCGCGCGACGACCTGACCCCGCCGCCGTTCACTGGAGATGGGGTGTGGCGGGCGGCTGCGCGTGCGGCTGCAGAAACACCTGCGCCGCATCCACCGGGTCAAACCGGTACATCGCACCGCAGAAGTCGCAGCCCACCTCCACCTGACCCTGCTCGGTGATGATCGATTCGATCTCGTCGCGCCCCAGGCTGCGCAGCATGCTGCTCACGCGCTCGCGCGAGCAGGTGCAGGCAAAACGCGGGCCTTCCTCGCCCGCCAGGGGCTCGAAGCGGCGCAGGTCTTCTTCCCAGAACAGGCGGTGCAGGATCGTCTCGGCGTCCAGCTCCAGCAGCTCCTCACGCTTGAGGCTGGCGGCCAGGATGGCAATGCGGTTGTAGTCCTCGTTCCGGCCGATCTGGTCTTCGTCGCTGGCCACCGCGCCCGCACCGGCCAGGTTGGCCTCGCCCTGCAGCGGCAGGCGCTGGATCAGCAGGCCCGCGGCCACCTTGTCATTCGCGGCCAACACCAGGCGTGTGTCGAGCTGCTCGCTCTGCAGCATGTAGTGTTCGATCACTTCGCTGAGCTTTTCCAGCTTCTCGTGGCGGTCACCAAACAGCGGCACCACGCCCTGGTAAGGCTGCTGGCCCGGCTGGCGGTCTTTCGGGTCGAGCGTGATCGCGCAGCGCCCCTGGTTGTTCACGTTGACCATGTGCGAGAGCGGCGCATCGGCCGCCACCTCGCCCAACACCGTGGCCGTGGCGCGCAGGCTCAGGTCGGGCTGCACCTCGGCCACGGCGAGCTTCACCGGGCCGTCGCCCATGATCTGCATCACCAGCGCACCGTTGAACTTGATATTGGCCTGCATCAGCGTGGCCGCCGCCGTCATCTCGCCCAGCAGTTCCTGCACCGCCGCGGGATAGCCGCCCGCCTGTTCGCGCCGGTGCAGGATGTCGGTCCAGGCATCGGTCAGGCGCACCAGCATGCCGCGCACCGGCAGGCCTTCAAACATGAATTTGTGGAGTTCGGACAAGGGGTTCTTTCGATTCGGTCAACGCTGGCAGATCGGGGTCAACCGATCTTTTTCAAGCCGCGCCTGAAGCGCTCCGCGTTCTCGACATAGTGTTTCGCGCTCTGGCGCAAGCCTTCGATCTGCTCGGGCGTGAGCTGGCGCACCACCTTGGCGGGGCTGCCGATGATCATGGAGCCATCGGGAAATTCTTTGCCCTCGGTCACCAGCGCGCCCGCGCCCACCAGGCAGTTCCTGCCGATCTTCGCGCCGTTGAGCACGATGGCACCGATGCCGATCAGCGATTCGTCCCCCACGGTGCAGCCGTGCAGCATGACCTGGTGGCCCACGGTCACGTGGGCGCCGATGGTCAAGGGCAGCCCATCGTCGGCGTGCAGCACGCTGCCGTCCTGGATGTTGCTGCCGGCGCCGATGGTGATGGTGGCCGTGTCGCCCCGCACCGTGGTGCCGAACCACACGCTCGCGTGCTCGCCCAGGCTCACATCCCCGATCACCAACGCGTTCTCGGCCACCCAGGCCGAATCGGCCACGCGCGGCGCCACGCCATCGAGTTCATAAATCGCCATGCCGGGTGTCTCCAATCCTGGTTGTTGTTGCGGGGCCCAGGGGGCCACACGCGAAACCTAGAATTGTAGGGATGCAGCGCCCCGATGACCGCCCCACTTCCGACATGCCCGGCACCAGCCTGAGGGAACGCGCCTTGCACACGCTCTGCATCCCCGACCCGGGCCACAAGGCCCGCGCGGCTCTGGCGCTGTGGGCCGCCCTGGGTGCGTGCGCCGATGCGGATCGATGCCTCGACGCCCTGCGCCCCAACGACCCCCTGAACCCCGTGCCCGGCGCTCCCCTGCCGGGTCGACCGGACCGACCCGCCCTGGTGCCACCCATGGACGTGCCGCACCGTTCGCCCTTCACCGCCGAGGGCCTGGCGGCGCTGTTGCATGCGGTCTGCCACATCGAATTCAACGCCATCAACCTGGCGCTCGATGCGGTCTGGCGCTTCGCCGGCATGCCCGTCGACTTCTACCGCGACTGGCTGCGCGTGGCCGCGGAAGAGGCCACCCACTTCGGCCTGCTGCACACGCACCTGCAAAGCCTGGGCTTCCACTACGGCGACTTCCCCGCGCACGATGGCCTGTGGGAAATGTGCGTGAAGACACAGCACGACATCACCGCGCGCATGGCGCTGGTGCCGCGCACGCTCGAAGCGCGCGGGCTCGACGCCACCCCGCTGATCCAGGCCCGCCTGCGCAAGGTCAACACCCCCGCAGCCCTGCGCACCGTCGAGATCCTCGACGTGATCCTGCACGACGAGATCGGCCATGTCGCCATCGGCAACCGCTGGTACGGCTGGCTCTGCGCGCAGCAGGGCCTGGACCCGCTGGCGCACTACCGCCTGCTGGCCCGCACGCACAGCGCCCCGCGCCTGAAACCGCCGTTCAACAACGTGGCCCGGCGCGCAGCGGGCTTCAGCCAGCAGGAACTTGACGACCTGCTTGGCGCCTGAGACCGCGGACCGTTCCGGCCCGACAACCCCGGTGCGGTCGCTGCCATCGGGCAAAAACCGATAATCGGGGATGACCACTGTTTCCCCCATCGCTTCCGCCGCCGATTTCAGCCAGTTACCGCTCTCGCCAGCCATGCTGGCCAACCTGCAGCAGCTCGGCTACCTGAACATGACGGCCATCCAGGCCGCCAGCCTGCCGGCCGCCCTGCTGGGCAAGGACATCATTGCCCAGGCCAAGACCGGCAGCGGCAAGACCGCGGCTTTTGCGCTGACGCTGTTGTCCAACCTGAATCCGCGCCGCTTCGCCGTGCAGACCCTCGTGCTCTGCCCCACGCGCGAACTGGCCGACCAGGTGACCACCGAAATCCGCCGCCTGGCGCGCGCCGAAGACAACATCAAGGTCGTCACGCTGTGCGGCGGTGTGCCGCTGCGCGGGCAGCTGGCCACGCTGGAGCATGGTGCACACATCGTGGTCGGCACACCCGGCCGCATCATGGACCACCTGGAGCGCCAGAGCCTGCAACTCGACGCGCTCAACACCCTGGTGCTCGACGAAGCCGACCGCATGCTCGACATGGGTTTCTTCGACGACATCGTGAAGGTCGCACGCCAGTGCCCGAAAGATCGCCAGACCCTGCTGTTCTCCGCCACCTACCCGGAAGGCATCGCCAAGCTGGCCGCGCAGTTCATGCGCGATCCCGTCACGGTGACGGTGGAGGCGCAGCACGCCGGTGGCCAGATTGAACAGCGCTGGTACCAGGTGAAGGACAACGAGCGACTGCACGCGGTGAGCCAGCTCCTGCTGCACTTCCGCCCGGCGAGCACGCTCGCGTTCTGCAACACCAAGGCGCAGTGCCGCGATCTCGTGGCCGTGCTGCAGGCGCAAGGCATGAGCGCTCTGGCGCTCTTCGGTGAACTGGAGCAGCGCGAGCGTGACCAGGTGCTGGTGCGCTTTGCCAACAAGAGTTGCTCGGTGCTGGTGGCCACCGACGTGGCCGCACGCGGGCTCGACATCGCGAGCCTGGCCGCCGTGATCAACGTGGACGTGACGCCCGACGCCGAGGTGCACATCCACCGCATCGGCCGCACCGGCCGAGCCGGCGAAAGCGGCTTGGCGCTGAACCTGGCCAGCATGAACGAGATGGGCAGCGTGGGCAAGATCGAGCAGCTGCAGGGCCGCGAATCCGAGTGGCACGAACTGGCCGAACTGGTTCCCACCGGCAACGGCCCGCTCATGCCACCGATGGTGACGCTGCACATCCAGGGCGGGCGCAAGGAAAAGATCCGCCCTGGCGACGTGCTGGGCGCGCTCACCGCCGACCTCGGCTACACGCGCGAACAGGTCGGCAAGATCAACGTCAACGACTGGTCCACCTACGTCGCGGTGGACCGCGCCATCGCCGAGCAAGTCGCCAGCCGATTGAACGATGGCCGCATCAAGGGCAAGAGCGTGAAGGTGCGGGTACTGGCCGATTGATGCCGCCGCACCGCCGCCTGCCGCCCCCCAGAACTCCCCGAAAATAGACCCATGAACGACACGAACACCCAACCGGCCCAACCGGCCCAACCGGCCCAACCCGCACTGCCCGACCGCCTCTCCATCGACCCGCGCAGCCCGCACCACGTGGCCGCCGTGTTTGAACACGACATCGGCATCCGTTTCAATGACAAGGAGCGCTTCGACGTGGCCGAGTACTGCATCAGCGAGGGCTGGGTCAAGGTGCCCTCCAGCAAGACGGTGGATCGCAAGGGGCAGCCCCTGCTGATCCAGCTCAAAGGCAAGGTCGAAGTGTTCTACAAGTAAGCCCCATGCACCGCCGCGTCTTGCTGACCGCCTGGATACCGCTGCTGCCCTGGATCGGCGCGGCACGGGCACAGGCTGCGCCTTCACCGGACGCGGCGCCCGCCTCGCCGCCCCGCCTGAACGTGCCGCTCGATGTGCTGCAGAACGAGGTGGGCAAACGTTTCCCGCTGCGTTACCCCGTGGCCGGGCTGGTGAACCTGGACCTGGCGGTGCCGCAACTGGGCTTGCTGCCGGCCTCGAACCGGCTGCGCGCCGAGATGGCGGTGAACGCGGCCGGCCCGATCCTGCAGCGCAACCAGCCGGGCACGTTCACCGTCGATTTCGCACTGCGCTACGAGCACAGCGATCGAACGCTGCGAGCCCACCAGCTCAAGGTCTACCGCATGCGTTTCCCCGGCCTGCCGGCCGACGCCGCCGAACTGCTCAACAACTACGCACCCGCACTGGCCGAACAATCCCTGCGCGAAGTGGTGCTGTACCAGTTGAACGCCCAGGAAACGGCGATGGCCGACCTGCTGGGTCTGCGACCGGGCCGCATCACCGTGACCGGGCAAGGTCTGGCGGTCGAGCTGGTCACCAGGCCGCTGTAGGCCCCGGCCGGCTGTCACTTCGCGCCTGACAACGGGTGCGATACTGCGCCCGCAGACCGCATTCAAACGATGACAGGGAACACAGCATGAGTGGGAGCCGATGGACCCTCTGGCGGGCCGCGAAAGTCCTGGCCTGGAGCCTGGCGGGCCTCTTCGTGGGCCTGCCCGTGCTGCTCTACCTCGGTTTCCTGGGTATCCAGGAAGCGAGCGAACGGCAGTGGCTGGGCAAGGCACCCACACACCCCGCCATCGACGTGCGCTCGCACGAGCCCCACACGGTGGCCCTGCTCGACGTGGGCTTCGACTCGCTGGCCACGCGCATGCGGCTCATTGAAGAAGCCAAAGAGTCCATCGAGCTGGAGTTCTTCATCTACGAGGTCGACACCGCGAGCCGGCTGGTGACGCAGGCCCTGGCCCGCAAGGCGCGCGAAGGCGTCAAGGTGCGCCTGCTGGTGGACTTTGCGCTGCCGGTCTTCAAGCTCGCGCCGCACTACGCCCAGGCGCTGGAGGTGGCCGGCGTGGAGGTGCGTTACTACAACACCGCGGGCCTGGCCCGGTTCTTCGCCTCGAACCACCGCACCCACCGCAAGCTGCTGGTGGTGGACCGCCAGAAGGCCATCATCGGCGGGCGCAACATCGCCGATGACTATTTCGACCTCTCGGAACGCTACAACTTCCTCGACAGCGACATGGTCATCGATGGCCCGGTGGTCTCGGGCATCACGGACAGCTTCGAGCTGTACTGGGCGTCGGACTGGGTGACGAACCCCATCGACGTGGCCACCGCATCGCAGCCCGTGCCCGGCCCGGAGCTGCTGGGTCTGCCTTCCCCCGCTGAAGTCGCGCTGGCCGCCGAACTGCAGCGCCACACCCCCCAACACACGTTCAGCACCTGCAACGACATGCACTTCGTCACCGACTACCCGGGCTCGGGCGTGGAGCGGCGCAAGGTGTTTCTGGAACTCACCCGGCTGGCCAAAGAGGCGCGCCAGCAGATCATGGTGGAGAGCCCCTACCTGGTCTTGCGCGACGACGGCCTCGCGGTGTTGCAGCAGGTGGCGCAACGCGGCGTCAAGCTGCAGATTTTGACGAACAGCCTGTATTCCACCGACGCGTTCTACACCGTGGCCAGTCTGGCGAATTCGCTCGATCGCCTGTCCCTGCCGAAGCTGGAAGTCTGGGCCTATGGCGGGCAAGCGCTGGCGGGCAGCGAGCGGCCCTCCGCTTCGCCGCGCTGGGGCGTACACGCCAAACGCGCGGTCTTCGACGACCACACGGTCGTCGTCGGCACCTACAACATCGATCCCCGCTCGGCCAACCTGAACTCGGAGCTGATGGTGGTCTGCCGCAACAACCGCTTCCTCGCCGAGACCCTGCAGCACAACATGCGCCTGCGTATCGCGCAGTCCCGGGCGGTGGTGGGTGCGGCCAACGCGGGCGGGCTGGAGGCTTTGGTGAAAGACGCCGACGAGAACACCCTGCTCAAGATGCGCGCCATCGCCCCGTTCGCCAACCTGCTCGACTTCCTGATGTAACGCAGCAGACCGCTCGGCGACGGACAGAGACGCCGGGCGCACAATCCCTGTTCCCCAAAACGCCATCGCCACCCCGATCCTTCGGCCATGAATCCAGCACCAGACTCCACCACCCCAACCGAACCCTCGCCGCTGTGCGAATCCTGCCAGGGCATCCAGCGCAACTGGCGCGGCGCGCCCGGCCACGCCGAGCTGCAGCAGGGCAACCACCGCAAGGAACTGCGCGGCGATGTCCAGGTGACGATCACCGGCTATTTCTGCGATCGCTGCGGTGCCCACTGGCACTACACCAACGACAAGACGAACCAGCGCGCCGGCTGGTCGCTGGCGCCCAAGTGAGCACTTCCCGCAACGGGCGCGGGTCCGCATGAAGGCGCCGCCCCGCCTGCAGGCGCTGATCGAAGAAGGTCTGATCGACTCCGTGGTGCGCCAGCTCATGAGCGGCAAGGAAGCCATGGTGTTTGTGGTGCGCTGCGGCGATGAAACGCGCTGCGCCAAGATCTACAAAGAAGCCAACAACCGCAGCTTCCGCCAGGCGGTGGACTACACCGAAAACCGCAAGGTCAAGAACTCGCGCCAGGCCCGCGCCATGGCCAAGGGCACGAAGTTCGGCCGCGAGGCGCAGGAGGCGGCCTGGCAAAGCGCCGAGGTGGACGCGCTGTACCGCCTGGCCGCCGCCGGCGTGCGTGTGCCGCAGCCCTACAACTTCTGCGACGGTGTGCTGCTGATGGAGCTGGTGACCGACGCCCACGGCGACGCCGCCCCGCGCCTGAACGACGTGCGCTTCACCCCCGGTCAGGCGCGCCAGCACCACGCCACCCTGGTGGCCGAGGTGGTGCGCATGTTGTGTGCGGGCGTGGTGCACGGTGATCTGTCTGAGTTCAACATCCTGCTCGCGCATTCGGGCGAAGCGGACGGTGAGGACTTCCCGGTGATCATCGACCTGCCACAGGCGGTGGACGCCGCCGGCAACAACCACGCACCGCGCATGCTGCTGCGCGACGTGGCCAACCTGCGCGATTTCTTCGGCCAGTTTGCCCCCGAGCTGCGGGCCACCCGGTACGGCCCCGAAATCTGGAGCCTGTACCAGCGCGGGCTGCTGAGCAACGACACCGTGCTCACCGGACGCTACACGCCGACCCACGCCGAAGTGGACCTGGCCAGCGTGATGCGCGAGATCGACGACGCGCGCGATGAAGACGCGGCGCGGCGTCTGCGCATGGCGCAGTGAGCTGCGCGGGTTGACTCATACGGGTTCGCCCTCAGCCGCGCGGGTGGTGCTGCGCCACGATGCTCTTCAGCCGCTCGCGCGCCACGTGCGTGTAGATGGTGGTGGTGGAAATGTCGGCGTGGCCCAGCAGCATCTGCACCGCGCGCAGATCGGCACCGTGGTTGAGCAGGTGCGTGGCGAAGGCGTGGCGCAGGGTGTGCGGCGAGAGCGGCGAGGTGATGCCGGCGGCCAGCGCGTACTTCTTCACCAGCTGCCAGAACATGGCGCGCGTCATGGCCTCACCGGCGCGCGAGCCGCGCGAGGTGACGAACAGGTCTTCGCTCTGCAAGCTGCCCAATACCTCGCGCCGTCCCTGGCCCAGCCAGGTCTGCAGCCAATGGCCCGCGATCTGGCCAAACGGCACCAGCCGCTCCTTGTTGCCCTTGCCGGTGATGCGCAACACGTGCTCGTTCATGCCGACGTGAAAGGTCTTGAGCGTGACCAGCTCGCTCACGCGCAGGCCGCTGGCGTACATCAGCTCCAGCATGGCGCGGTCGCGTTGACCCAGCGGCGTGCCGGTGTCGGGCGCGTTGAGCAGGGCCTCCACCTGAGCCTCGCTCATGGTCTTCGGCACGCGCATCGCCTGGCGCGCGGCCATCAGGCGCAGCGTGGGGTCGGCGGTGATGAGGCGTTCGCGCAGCGCCCAGCGGTAATAGCGCTTGAACACCGTGAGCCGCCGGTTGGCGGTGGTGGCGCGGGTCTGGGCGTGGCGTTCGGCGAAGTAGGCGTTGATGTCGCTTTCGCCGGCCTCGGGCAGCGCCGTGCCGCGTGCGGCCAGCCATTGGCCGAAGAGCGTGAGGTCGCGCCGGTAGGCGTCGAGCGTGTTGCGCGAGAGGCCCTCTTCGAGCCAGAGCGCGTCGGCAAAATTCTCCGCGCTCGCCTGGCTGGCGAGCAGCAGCGGTGATGCGGCGACGGGCGGGTCGGCGGGAAGGAGCGAAGGTCGTCGGGTTGCCATGGAAACGATGAAAAACCACGGACACTGTCACCTGCGGCACAGGCTGCGTCGGGGAAAACCCGCCCCCGCTCATAAGCGTTTACCGGGGGTGGTCTGCTATCGAATTGGGGTATTCTGCCCTTTTGTTTTCATCCCACCCAAAGGAGACACATCCATGCGTTTGATTCACAAGATCGGTCTGGGCTTGAGCGTGGCCGCGGCCATCGCATCGGGTGCTGCCGTTGCACAACAACAGCAGTTCATCAACGTGCTCACCGGGGGCCAGAGCGGTGTGTACTACCCCATGGGCGTGGCGCTGTCGCAGATCTTCGCCAAGGACATCCCCAATGCGCGCTCCACCGCTCAGGTGACCAAGGCCTCGGCCGAGAACCTCAACCTGCTGCAGGCCGGCCGTGGCGAGCTGGCGCTGGCGCTGGCCGACTCCGTGTCCGACGCCTGGAAGGGGGAAGCCGAAGCGGGCTTCCCCAAGAAGCTGGACAAGCTGCGCGGCCTGTCGGCCACCTACAACAACTACATCCAGATCGTCGCCAGCGCCGACTCGGGCATCAAGTCCCTGGCGGACCTCAAGGGCAAGCGCGTATCGGTGGGTGCCGCGAAGTCGGGCACCGAGCTGAACGCCCGCGCCATCTTCAAGGCCGCCGGCCTGGGCTACGCCGATCTGGCCAAGGTGGAATACCTGCCGTTTGGCGAGTCGGTTGAACTGATGAAGAACCGCCAGCTCGACGCCACGCTGCAGTCCGCCGGCCTGGGCGTGGCCTCCATCCGCGACCTGTCCACGTCCGTGAAGATCGTCGTGATCCCGGTGCCCGCCGACGTGGTGGCCAAGGTCGGCGACCCGGCCTACCAGCCCGCCATCATCCCGGCCAACACCTACGGCGGCCAGACCGAGGCCGTGGCCACCGCGGCCATTCCCAACTTCCTGGTGACCCACAGCGGGGTGACAGATGACGTGGCTTACCGCATGGCCAAGGCCATGTACGACAACATCGACACGCTCTACGCCGCGCACAACGCGGCCAAGAACATCAAACGCGAAAACGCCATCAAGGGCATGCCGGTGCCCCTGCACCCTGGCGCCGAGCGCTACTACAAGGAAGTGGGCCTGATCAAATAACCGGGCCCGCGGGCAGGCCTGCCGGCACTTCCCGTTGTGATGCGGCCCCGCCCCGGGGCCGTATTCATTTCTGCCAGCCGAGGATTCCATGAACGACAACGACAACAACAGCACCGACACCGGCCACACGGGCCATGGCGATCGCCTGACCGGCGGCATCTTCTGGGTCGCGATCGCCTTCTCCGCCTACCAGCTCTGGATGGCATCGTTTCATCCGCTCTCCAGCCAGGTGATCCGTTCCATTCACGTCGGCTTTGTGCTGCTGATGATCTTCGCGCTGTTCCCGCCCATGGACGGGCGCTCGGGCACCTGGCGCGCGCTGGGCTGGCTGCTGGGCATCGCGGGATTTGCCACCGGCCTGTACCAGTGGGTGTTCGAGGCCGACCTGACGCTGCGCGCCGGCGATCTCACGCAGGCCGACTGGATGGTGGGCGTGTTGCTGATCGCGCTGGTGTTCGAAGCCGCACGCCGCGTCATGGGCTGGGGCCTGCCGCTGGTGTGCCTGACCTTCCTGCTCTACGCCCTGTTCGGCCAGCACCTGCCGGGGGCCATAGCCCACCGCGGCTACGGCGTGGACCAGGTGGTGAGCACGCTGGGCTTCGGCACCGAAGGCCTGTACGGCACACCGACCTATGTGTCGTCGACCTACATCTTCCTGTTCATCCTGTTCGGCGCCTTCCTAGAACAGGCCGGCATGATCCGCCTGTTCAACGACTTCGCCATGGGCACCGTGGGGCACACGCGCGGCGGCCCGGCCAAGGTGTCGGTGATTTCCTCCGGGCTGATGGGCACCATCAACGGCTCGGGTGTCGCCAACGTGGTCACCACCGGGCAGTTCACCATCCCGCTGATGAAACGCTTCGGTTACAGCCCGGCGTTCGCTGGCGGTGTCGAAGCCACGGCCAGCATGGGCGGGCAGATCATGCCGCCGGTGATGGGGGCCGTGGCCTTCATCATGGCCGAAACCATCAATGTGCCTTACATCGACATCGTCAAGGCGGCGCTGATCCCGGCCATCCTGTATTTCGTCACCGCCTTCTGGATGGTGCATCTGGAAGCCGGGCGCAAGGGCCTCATGGGTTTGCCCAAGGACGAGTGCCCCAACCCCTGGACCGCGGTGCGCGAGCGCTGGTACCTGCTGTTGCCACTGGTGGGGCTGGTGGCCCTGCTCTTCTCGGGTTACACGCCGCTGTTCTCGGGTTCGGTGGGCCTGGGCCTGACCGTGATCCTGATCTTCGGTGCCGCGGTGATCAGCGGGGTCAAGGCCCCGGCGCTGCGCGGCCTGGCCTGGGTGCTGCTGGGCTTCGCCTGCGCCGGCTTCTTCCAGTTCGGCGTTGGCACCTTCTTCGTGGTGAGTGCGCTGCTGATCGCTTTGACCTTCATCCTGCGCACCGGAGGCGACGCCCGTGCGCTGGCGGTGAAGGCGCTGGTGGACGGCGCACGCCATGCCCTGCCGGTGGCGATCGCCTGCGCGCTGGTGGGCGTGATCATCGGCGTCATCAACCTCACTGGCGTGGCCGCCGAACTGGGCGGACACATCATCGCCATCGGCCGCGAAAGCCTGTTTCTGGCGCTGCTGCTGACCATGGTCACCTGCCTCGTGCTGGGCATGGGCATTCCCACCATCCCCAACTACATCATCACCAGCTCGCTGGCCGCGCCGGTGTTGCTGGAGCTGGGTGTGCCGCTGATCGTCTCGCACATGTTCGTTTTCTACTTCGGCATCATGGCCGACCTCACGCCGCCGGTGGCACTGGCCTGCTTCGCGGCAGCGCCCATCGCGCGTGAGAGCGGTCTGAAGATCAGCATGCAGGCGATCCGCGTGGCCATCGCGGGCTTCATCGTGCCCTTCATGGCGGTCTACAGCCCGGCGCTCATGCTGCAGACCGGCGACTGGCTGGACACCACCTGGATCGTGTTCAAGGCGCTGGTGGCGATATCGATGTGGGGCGCCGGCGCCATCGGGTTCCTGATCGGACCGCTGAACTGGGCCGAGCGCATCATGGCCATTGTGGCGGCCAGCTTCCTGGTCGTCGCGCTGCCGCTCACCGATGAAATCGGCCTGGGCGCGGTGGCGCTGTTTGTGCTGTGGCACGCCTGGCGCACCCGCCAGCAGCGTGCCCTGGGCACCGTGCGCTGACCCCATGCCCGGGCTCGGCGTCTGTCTGGCCCTGGCGGCATCGGCGGCAGCGCCGCCGGTGTTCGTGCCGGTCGAGCGCTTCACGCTGGCCTGGACGCACTCAATCGAAAAAGTGCGCTGGGAAGAGGATTACGCCGTGGTCGCCTCACCCACCGCCGGACAGCCCCCGGTGCTGCAGGCGCGGACGGCACGCGTGCGCGGCTCTGGCGCCGGCATGGAGCCGCCCGACGACGCGGTGCTGCGCAATGGCTGGTACGAGTACACCCCCCGCATGGGGTCGCCGCAGGGCCTGCGGCTCACCCGCTCGCCGTACACCGCCGACTACGCCTGGTGCGTGGACGGCCAGTGCGTGCCGCTGGGTCAATGGTTGCCGTCGGACGGCGGTGTCACCCTGCTCACCCCGTGCGCCCGGCCGCCCGCCCCGGAGCGATGACCCGGTGACTCGCCCACGGCAATGCCCAAGGTATGCTCGCGCCGGTGAACTTTGCCCAGTTGCTCTTCCCCGACTTCTCGCTCATCCTGATCGGCTACCTGCTCTGCCGCTTCACCGCGCTCGACCGCAAGGTCTGGGTACCCATCGAGAGCCTGGTCTACTATTTCCTGTTTCCGGTGCTGCTGTTCCAGTCCATCGTGAAAAGCCCGCTGGACCTGGGGGCCACCTCCAGCCTCATGGCCGCCGGCTTCACACTCGGCCTGCTGGGTATCGCGCTCTCGTATTCGCTGCCCCACTGGCCCTGGCTGGGCCGCCGGCTGGATGTGCGCCTGCACGCCGCCAGCGCACAGATCGGCTTTCGTTTCAACTCCTTCATCGCCCTGGCCCTGGCCAGCAAAGTGGCCGGGCCGCAGGGCCTGCAGCTCATCGCCGTGATCATCGGCGTGTGTGTGCCGCTGTTCAACGTGGGCGCCGTCTGGCCCATGGCCCGCCACGCCCAGAAGCACTTTGCCGGCGAACTGCTGCGCAACCCGCTGATCATCGGCACCGCCTCGGGCCTGCTGGCCAACCTGCTGGGCTTCCAGATTCCGGACTGGCTGGAACCGACGGTGAGCCGCATCGGCCAGGCCTCTCTCGCACTGGGGCTCATGGCCGCGGGCGCCGGCATGCAGCTGGGCTCCCTGCAGGCGGCCAAGACGCTGGGCGTGCTGGTGCTGACCGTGAAGCACCTGGCCATGCCGCTCATGGCTTTCGGCCTGTCCCGCCTGTTCCGGCTGGACACCACACAGACCACGGTGCTGCTCATGTTCTCGGCGGTACCGACGGCCTCCAGCTGCTATGTGCTGGCCGCCCGCATGGGCTACAACGGGCCTTATGTGGCCGGGCTGGTCACCTTGTCCACCTTGCTGGGCATGTTGAGTTTGCCGTTTGCACTGGGGTTTTTGCGCTGACGCAACGGCCCGGGACGGAACAGGCCAGTATGGCAAAATTGAGGACTTTTTTAGCGAAGTCGCGCGCAGGAAGGCCGTCCTCAGGCCGCCACGGCAGTACCCGCCCTCCGGCACGGCCTACGGCCACGACCCGCTCGTTTCCTCTGAAGGCGTTTCATGAAAATTGCGGTCGCAGGTACCGGTTATGTTGGGCTCTCGAATGCGGTCCTGCTGGCCCAGCACAACGAGGTGGTTGCACTCGACATCGTGCCGGAGAAGGTGCGGCTGATCAACGAGCGCAAAAGCCCGATCGCCGACAGCGAAATCGAACATTTCCTGGCCCACGAGCCGCTCCGCCTGAAAGCCACCACGGACAAGGAAGAGGCGTACGCCGGCGCGGACTTCGTCATCATCGCCACCCCGACCGACTACGACAGCGAGACGAACTACTTCAACACCCGGTCGGTTGAGGCCGTGATCCACGACGTCATGCGCATCAACCCGCAGGCCGTGATGATCATCAAGTCGACGGTCCCCGTGGGCTACACCGCCAAGATCCGGGCCCAGACCGGCTGCGACAATCTCCTCTTTTCGCCCGAGTTCCTGCGTGAGGGCAAGGCGTTGTACGACAACCTCTACCCGTCGCGCATCATCGTCGGCGAACGCTCCGGGCGTGCCGAGGTGTTTGCCGGTCTGCTGCGCCAGGGTGCCCGCAAACAGGACATTCCGGTGCTGTTCGTCGACTCCACCGAGGCCGAGGCTGTCAAGCTGTTCTCGAACACCTACCTCGCCATGCGGGTGGCCTATTTCAACGAACTCGACACCTACGCAGCGACCCACGGCCTCGATTCACGCCAGATCATCGAAGGCGTCGGCCTTGATCCGCGCATCGGCAGCCACTACAACAACCCGTCCTTCGGCTACGGCGGCTACTGCCTGCCCAAGGACACCAAGCAGATGCTGGCCAACTACAAGGACGTGCCCCAGAACCTGATCCAGGCGATCGTGCAGTCCAACACCACGCGCAAGGACTTCATTGCCAACAGCGTGCTCCAGCGCAGGCCCAATACCGTGGGCATCTACCGCCTGATCATGAAAGCGGGATCCGATAATTTCCGGTCTTCCAGCATTCAGGGCATCATGAAACGCATCAAGGCCAAGGGCATTCCCGTGATCATCTATGAGCCGGGGCTGGAAGGTGATCAGTTCTTCAATTCACCGATCATCAAGGACCTCGACGCTTTCAAGCAGCAATCCGACGTGATCATCAGCAACCGTATGTCCAGCAGCCTGGCCGATGTCCAGGACAAGGTCTTCACGCGCGACCTCTTCGGCAGCGATTGAACTCCAAACCCCCTTTGTTTCGTGCTGTGCGCAGACCATCGCGATCTAGCTTAAACCCCTTCTCACACCGATCAACACCATGAAGAAACGTATCAGCCCCCCCCTGTGCATTCCTTACTATCCATCTGTGTTGAGCTTAGCCACCGCCATGATCCTATTGTCTGGTTGTGCCAGCAGTGGCGGTTCAACCAAGGTTATCCCGGCGACACCCAATCCGTTCTCGATAGACGCTGCCGGGAGCAACGACCAGATCAAGGTCAACACCATGCGCGTCTTTGGAGACAGCTACTCTGATCCGGGGTACACCGGTCCAAATGGCATCTTGAACTGGGCCAGTGCATTGCAGGGAAGTGGCTACGTGACACGGGTCGAGAACTATGCAATTGGAGGTGCCCGAGCGCAGTTTTCACAAACCACATCATTTAACAGACAGCTGGCCACCTGGCGCAACAGGAATTCAGCGATATCCGAGCGCGACCTCTCCATCACGTACTTCGGCTACAACGACGTGGGTCGTAACGGCCGGTCACCTGAGGACTTTGCTGCGTCCAAGGCGGGCTACACAGAAGGCGTGAACCAGTTGGTGCAAGCCGGAGCAGCCAGCGGCACCAACCGCATCTTCGTGACCCAAATCCATGATTGGAGCCGAAACCCAGGCGTCAATCCTCTTCATACCCAAAGCATGATCGTTGACTTGAACAATCATGTGGCAGGACTGGCCAACAGCAATCCCAACATCATTGCGGTGGACCTCTACACCGTATTCAATCGCATCCTCAATGAGCCAACCAAGTACGGCTTCAACATCATCGACACAGAGAATCCTGCGCGGCACACCACAGATGCGCTGTTCTACGATGCCATCCATTTTGGTAGTCGCGGCATGGAAATCATCGCCAGAACCTATGCGCACTACCTGACGCGCGCATGGAACTGGGCCAACGCCATCGAGGCAGGCTCCGCAGCCGCGGCCCAACTGAATCAGGATATTGATCAGGGTCTTCTGGTACTGAGCATGGCAGAAAATACAAAGAACATCTCAGGCTCATCGTTCAGCCTGGTTCCACTGGGTGTGCAATCGCAAACATCGACTCCTGATCGCATGGCGCAGCATCGGTCATTCAACCACTACGCATCGGGCAACACGGCACCTGCCTTCACTGGTTTGGCCTTGAACTTCAATGCTTCTGACAACGCCTTGACCGGAGCATCCCAGATGGGCTTGGCGCTGCACCAGAAAAACGCCGGCACACAGATCAGCAGCACCGAGAGCCGTTCCAGCATCGGCTTTCAGTCGTATGCGGCCAGCCTGTACTGGATCAAACCGATGTCCGACTTCCTGTTCACCACTCACCTGTCTCAAGCCTCGCAGCGTTTCAGCCAGACTGCATCCGATGACCTGATCATGCGCACCGTTGACAACACCCGCCAGGGCAACAGCTGGTCGATGGAAAGCAAACTGCGCTACACAGTGAGCCACCCAATGTTCACGGTGACGCCATGGGCCTCTCTCACTCAAACGCGCCAAAGTCTCGATGCTGGCACATTGAAAACGCTCTACACATCCGACGTGCACTTTGATGCAACCAAATCCACAGAGTGGTTTTCTGGAGTGGGTATGGATCTGCAATTCTCGCCCATCAACCTGGCTGGTGGCCGCAAGTTGCAATGGGGTGGGAGCCTGATGCACCGGGAAAGCCTCAAACGGGAGGGGTTCGTCGTCAATATGCGCGAAACCGCCCAACCGCTGGTCGTGCAGCGCGAGCTGATTGATCGTGCGCGTATCAACCAGACTTACCTCGGACTGAATGCGCAGATGAATCTGTCCCGGCATTGGAACCTCAATGCGTCCTATGCCGCCAACATCAAGCAAGCCCGACAAACCCAGGCCGTGCAGCTGCGCGCCAATGCCCACTTCTGATCAGGCGACCCTCTGGTTTTGGCACACGTCTCCGAATCGGAGCTTTCATGAAAATTCTTTACGTTGCTGGCCGTGAGGCCAGCTATTCGCGCACGCGCATCATCCTGCGCGCCCTGACCGACATGGGGCACGAGGTGGTCACCGTCCTGCCGCCGGACCGTTCGTTCAAGAACTACCCCCGGCTGCTGTGGCAGACCCTGCTGGCCGCACCCCGCTGCGATGTGGTGCTGACCGGCTTCTACGGCCAGCTGATCACCCCGGTGATCCGCCTGCTGACGTGGAAGCCGATCGTGTTCGACATGTACATCACCACCTACGACACCATGGTGTTCGACCGCGCCAAGGCCAAGGAAGGCAGCTTCATGGCCTGGGTGTACGGTCTGAGCGACTGGCTGTCGTACAAGGCGGCCAACATCTCCATTCTGGACAGCCAGCACGTCATCGAACACTTCAAGCGCACCTTCAAGGTGGACGGCCGCAAGCTGCGCCGCCTCTTCCTGGCGGTGGACGACAAGGCCATCTACCCGCGCCCGCCAGCCGAGAAGAGCAGCGACTTCCTGGTGCACTTCCATGGCGAATACACCCCGTTCCACGGCGTTCGCCACATCCTGCGTGCTGCCAAGATGCTGGAGAACGAAGGCGTGAAGTTCCAGATCGTGGGCAAGGGCATCACCTACGAAGAAGACATGAAGCTCGCGAAGGAGCTGGACCTCAAGAATGTCCGCCTGGTCGACTCCGTGCCCTACGACCAGCTGGCCGTGCTGATGTCCAACGCCGACGTCTGCCTGGGCATCTTCGGCGAGAACACGCGCGCCTCCCTGGTGATGACCAACAAGGTCATCGAAGGCATCGGCATGGCCAAGCCGCTGATCACCCAGCGCAACGCACCGGTGCAGGAACTGCTCCGGCACGGTGAGAGCGTGTACCTGGTCGACGCCGCCAGCCCACAGGCGCTGGCCGACGCCGTGCGCACGCTCAAGAACGACCCGGCCCTGTGCCAGCGCATCGCCGACAACGGCTACCAGGCGTTCAAGGACCACTGCGCGATCCAGAAGACCGGGGAAGCCCTGCAGGCGATGTTTGACGAAGTCACGGGCAAAACCCGCACCTGAGCGGGGACAGGCACCCGGTTAAAATCGTCGGTTACCTCAGCTTTCCGACACCCATATGCAACACACCAAGAACCTCATCCTCGGCGGCGGCCTGACCGGCCTGAGCACCGGCTACCACCTCAAGAGCGACTACGCGGTCTACGAAAAACTCCACGAGGTGGGTGGACTGTGCCGCTCGGAAGAGGTCAACGGCTTCTTATTCGACTACGCGCCCCACATCCTGTACACGGTCAATCCCTATGCGCACGAGCTGATCCACACCTTGCTCAAGGGCAATCTCGAGATCAAGAAGCGCAAGGCCTTCATTTACCACGGCAAGTACGACCTTTACACGCAGTTTCCTTACCAGGCCCACCTGCATGGCCTGCCGGCCAAGGACGTCATCGAGTGCCTCAGCGGGCTGGTGGATGTGCTGCGAGACCCGGACCGTCCGAAACCGCAGAACTACCGCGAGTGGATGTACTGGCGCTTTGGCAAAGGCATCGCCGAGCAGCTGATGATTCCCTACGCCGAGCGCATCTGGACCATCGATCCCAAGCACATGAACTTCGACTGGATCGACCGTCGCGTACCCGAGCCCGACTTCGAAGCCGTGCTGCGCGGGGCACTGCAGGACGAAGATGACGAATCGGGCTTCAACCAGGAGTTCTGGTACCCCATCGAGGGTGCGATCGAATCCCTGCCCGTGGCGCTGGCCAAAGGCGTGCAGAACATCCACCTTAACGAAACCGTCACCCGGATCGACCCCGTCACCCGACAGGTGTCGTTCGAGTCCGGCAAGGTGGTGGGCTACGAAAACCTGGTCTACACGCTGCCGCTGACGCACCTGCCCAAGTTCATCGACGGCATTCCGCAAAACGTGCTGGACGCCATCAACGGGCTGCAGTTCAACCAGATCGAGTGCGTGAACATCGGCATCAACCGGCCGGACATCAGCCCCTACCACTGGCTGTACTTCCACGAAGCCGAAGATTTCATCTTCCACCGCATCAGCTTCCCGCGCAACGCCTCCGAGAAGACCTGCCCACCGGGCACCAGTTCCGTGTGCTGCGAGATTTCCTACTCCAAGCACCGCCCGCTGCGCGTGCAGGGTCGCGAAGCCTTGATCCAGGCCACGATCGACGGCCTCATCAAGGCCAAGATCATGCGCCCGGACGACGAAGTGCTGGCAGCAGACGTGCTGACCGTGGACCCGGCCTACGTGATCTACGACCTGGACTACGAAAAGAACGTCAAGACCATTCATGAGTACCTGGTCAGCCTCGACATCCATCCCACCGGCCGCTTCGGTGACTGGCAGTACTACAACATGGACCACAGCATCCTGGCCGGCAAGCGCGTCGCCGACCTGATCAACAGCCGAGCCGAATGATGCGCGGAGAGGCCTGAAACCTCTCTATCTCCTGTGCCCATGCCTTCGCCAGCCCCGCGGCCGTTTGCATGGGCTGCTTTTTGTGTGATCACGAAAGCCGGTGCGCCACGACGTGTACCGACAGCACAGACCCGAAAACATGACCCGCTCTCCTACCATGCAGCGGCTCGCCAAGTGGGCTGCTGTGATCATCCTGTCGATCACAGCGTTCTACTTCGTCGCAGCAGCCAGCAAACACTTCGACAGTATTCCGCCCATTCAGTGGGGCGCATCGGCTTGGCTCGCCATGACGGCCACGGTTTTTTGCATGTTCGTGAACTTGGTCTGTGGTGGGCTGATGTGGATGGCCTTGCTGCGTGATCAGGGCGTACGCCTGCCTGCAGCCACCGCATTCCGCATTGTCAGTATGGCCCAGGTGGCGAAATACCTGCCGGGCAATGTGGGACACCTCGTAGGACAAATCACGCTGGCCAGCGCCGCTGGCGTCCCGGTGGGCGTGTCGATCACCACCATGCTCATCTCCACCCTCTGGCTGGTTGCCACTGGTCTGAGCATGGGGGGCGCGGGACTGATCCTGTTCCTGGACACGACGGCGGTGCTTGAAGTACCCATGCCCAACGCCCCCGTCATGGCAGCCATGGGTGTTGCCGTGGCCATGAGTCCATGGGTGGCGGTCTGGCTGCTCAACCGATTCCTGCCCAAGCTGTCGCGCAAGCTAGGCAGTGGTCAACGGGTGGCACTGCCGCGCTTTCACACCGCAGTTCTGGTTGCGGTGGGGTTCATTTTCTGCTTTTTCGTCTTCGGGCTGATGCTCAAAATCCAGGCCACCTACCTGTTTGGTATTTCAGAGGGGGACATCCTGACCTTCACCCTGATGTTCACCTCGGCGTGGATCGCCGGCTACCTGCTCCCGGGTGCACCGGGCGGCCTAGGGGTTCGAGAAGCCCTGGTGGTGGCCTTGCTGGGCTCGGTGGTGGGTACCGGCACCGCCATCGGGCTGAGCGTCACCATGCGTCTGGCCACCGTGCTGGGCGATGGATTGGCCTTCCTGGTGGGAATGGGCTTGAAACTTTTTGCAAGCAATGGCGCTGCCGAACGCGTGACCTCGCACCGCACCTGAAAACCGCCAGATGAACCCACAAATGGCAGCACGCGAAACCTGGATCGATGTCCTCAAAGGTTGGGGCATGCTCTTGATCGTGGTCGGTCATGTCTGGTCGCTGAGCGACGTGTCCACCGCGTACATGTGGATATTCTCCTTCCATGTCCCACTGTTTTTCTTTGCCTCCGGCCTGACTCTCAAACCCGGCTCACAGCCGCTGAGCCGCTTCTTGCGCAACCGCGTCAGCAGCATCTTGGTCCCGTACATCCTCTATGCCTTGCTGGGCTACCTTTTCTACGTCCTGGGGTTTGCCGCAGCCGCACTGGCTGGCAAGCAGGTCGCACAGTTTGGATATGGCCTTTGGTGGCCATTGCTGGGTGCGTTTTACGGCACAGTCGGTGACGGACTGCTCGTCAACAGTCCTCTCTGGTTCCTGCCAGCACTTTTTTTGGCCTCAGGACTGGTGTACGCACTGAACCAGCGTGAGCACCCTCCGCTTCTGCGCTACGCCTTACTGATGGCGGCTTTTGCTCTTGGCGCATGGATTGAAGATCGACTGAAGCTGCCCATGAGTGCGGCTTCGGCCTTGTGCGCAGCTGTTTTCATGCAACTGGGGCTTGACACGCGCCGTTACGGTTGGCTGGAGAGACTGCGTCCAACTCAGCAATACTGGTTGCTAGCAATACTGCTGCCGCTGTCCCTTCTTTCACCGATGAACGGTGCTGTAGGTCTGGCGGGACCCACCGTCAACCATCCAATTATGTTTCTGGCTTTTGCCTTGGTGGGTATTGGACTGTCGGTGCTACTGAGCTGGCGGGTCGGGAACCGCATCCCCTGGATGGCGATGCTGGGACAACACAGCATGGGCATTCTGGTACTGCACATGCTGGTGATCAAAGGTGTGAAGGTGATATTCAGCCTGGGAACGGGTGTGAGCCTGGACACCATGGAACAGGAGTTGGGGTGGGGAGTGCTCGTGCTTGTCATCTCCGCTCTGATCATGTGGCCATCGATTTGGCTCATTGAGCGCTCGCTCCCCTGGACGTTGGGGAAACGGCACTCCGCAGGATAAGCGGGCTCACCGGAACTTCTACTGGACCAGACTGAGTGGAAAAGGCCGCCAGCCACACTGAAGCGCCGTCAACGCACTGTCTGAGCTATCCAGCCCAACCCGGTGAAACACCTGGTCGTCGTTCATGCGACTGCCCCAGCCGCTGGTGGTGAAAAACAAGTCAACCTCGCCGCGGACACGTTCATAGAAGGCGGGGGTGATGCCGCGATTTTTATAGGGAAAAGCGAAATAGCGGTAAGGCAGGTCAAAGGATTCGGACATATGGCGCATACTGCGACGCGTCTGCGACACCTGCTCATCCAGGGTGATTTCCCAATACCGAGGATGGTCACAGCTGTGTGCACCCAGCATGAACCCCCTACGCACCAGATCGGTGGCTTCCTGGTGCGTGATGTACGGTCGATCGGCGCGGAAGTAAGCATCGAGATCCACGGACAGCCTCGCTGCAACAGCGTCAAAAACAGCGCCATCAGCCTGACGAACTGACATCAGTGCTTGTCCAGGATGGGCGGATGCGTAACCCATTCGTGCCAGGATGGCGGCAACGTCAGTCTGATCCCGCTCGGAACGGGATTTCAACAGCTCCATCAAGAGACTGGCCTTGAACTTCTCCTCCACCATGGAAGAAGACGCCCCCCCCCCGAGGAAATCGGTGATCAAAAAGTGAATGGCCGGTATCCCCTTGCGCTCCAGAATGGGCGAAGCCACTTCGTAAGAAGAACGCAGGCCATCATCAAACGTGACAAGAAACCGATCAGCGCCAGCCCGTGCAATTCCTTCGGGCGACAGGTCTTCCAGTGGCTTGAAGTGGCGAAGAATTTCGTCCAGCACCCGCTCAAAACTTTCGGGAGTGTGGTAGTCGTAGAGATGCTTGATGTACGGCTTGGGGTGTGTTTCGACCGCATGAAAAATAAAAATAGGCAGTGTCCGTGCAGAGACTGCGCGAGATACCTCCAATGGAATGTGCCGCATGATCATGCGCATGCCGCGTGAGGCCGAGCGCAGGAGCTTTTCATTGACGAAGGACATGACAACCTGTGAGAGATGCGTGAAAAGTTGCTTAAGTTCGGTAGGCTGCCAGATGACCGGCCAAGGCACCCGACAGCCTCACCGCAAACGCAAAAGAAAAGCGTGTGGAAAACGCCATGCTCAAGGCAACAACCTTCTCAAGGGGGCGCGCGTGATTTGAACCGAGGAACGACATCAGGCTGTCACGCGTGATGCGCTCCAAGGAAGAAAAAATGGCTGGGTCGTTGGTTTGGGAGAGCACCATCTGGAAAAAAAGTCGCAAGCTCGATCGCGCCTTGCGAAATTGAACAAAGTTGAGCTGATACGCCACATCTGGATCGGTATGGGCTGCCATGCTTTCAACAGCAAGCAAGATGCTGGCGGTCCGCTGATCGACACGTTTCTGGGCAAAACTCGACTCAGTTGCCGACACCTGGTTGAAGCGGTAGTGGTACAGCACATCGCCCACCAGCCATGCCGATCGACAGTGCCTGTAGTACTGAACGAGAAACAACATGTCCTCTCCCACCGCGATCCGCCCATCAAAGCGCAGACGGAAATTCCGAATCAGGGCCATGCGGAACGCTTTGTTGCAGCACCCGCCCCCCACCATCTGAGTGCACAGGGTATGTTCGTACAGTGCTTTCATGCTCAACTCACCAGAGTCTCCCAGCACAAACGGCTGGGTGCCATCCGGCCGCACCCGGTCATAGGCACAGACGGCCACGTCATGCGAGGCCATCGGCTCGACCAGTTTGGTCAGAAAATCCGGCTCCACATAGTCGTCGGCATCGATGAACACAACACACTCGCCCTGTGCGGCGTCGAGCGCCTGGTTTCGAGCGGACGACACACCACCGTTGGCCTTGTGAAACACCCGGAAACGAGGATCCAGCAGGGCGAAGCGATCACAAATGGTGCCCCCTCCATCCGTAGAGCCATCGTTAACCAGCAGCACCTCGAAGTCAGAAAGCACCTGCGCCTGAACAGACAAAAGACACTGCTCCAGGAAGGGCTCGCAGTTGTAGACGGGAACGACGATGGAGATCTTTGGCATCGATGCAATGAGCGGCTCGGCAGCAGCGCGCGGCGATGTTGGGTAAACCCAACAGTATACAATTGAATGATGCCCACGAACACAGCCCCGCCGCCGTTGCACACACACAAGGATGAGGTGCAATCCCACCCGGCGTGGCGTTGGTCGTGGCTGATCGTGCTCATCGTGACGTTGAAGTCGGCCTACCTCGCCTTCTTTGTCATTCCACCAGCCGACATCCCTGACGAATCCGGGCACTACGCTTACATCAAAGATATCGCGAACGGCTCGTTTTTTCCACTGCTGGGCAATGCGACAATATTGAATGACCT
Source organism: Hydrogenophaga sp. L76 (assembly GCF_057654755.1). Taxonomy (NCBI): domain Bacteria; kingdom Pseudomonadati; phylum Pseudomonadota; class Betaproteobacteria; order Burkholderiales; family Comamonadaceae; genus Hydrogenophaga; species Hydrogenophaga sp. L76. Next base: position 4,433,392 of record NZ_CM172807.1, on the reverse strand, counting down.
CTGGATGGACCCTGCGGATAAGGTGATTCTGCACCCTCGTATCAATTACATAGTGCAACATCCTCCCCTATATTACACCCTTGCGGCAATTCCATATGCCCTCGCCAGCAAGGTGACTGACGACAGGTGGTTTCTGATCAGGATTACGAGGCTGGTTTCCGCTCTTTCGTTGGGACTGACAGTCTTGGTGGTATTCCGCATTCTGATGGATGTGGGACTGGATCCAGGACGCAGTCTGTTGGTGTCCACGTCCCTAGCGTTCATTCCTACGCTGAACAGCCTCTCAGCGGGGATTACCAACGACGTCTTTTTGCTCTTGGTGTGTGCAGTCGCCACACGCTATCTCGTCCGTTTTGTATTGGAGAATAGATTACGGGACGCCTACCTGTGCGCTATCTGGCTGACATTGGCGGGTGCAACAAAGATGACGGCATGGATCATAATTGCCGGCTTTGTGGCTGTCATGGTGCTTGAATTGCGTCAGCCCATCAAGGGCTGGTTAAGCCACACCATTGGTATCACGGTTGTGTCGCTACTTGCCCCATTGTGGTGGATGGGACGAAACCTGATGCACTTCGGCGACCCTTTCTACATTGGAATCTCGGCTGCCATTCAGCCGGTCATGCCGGGAGCCACCATGTTACAGTTCCTGGAAAGCCAGCCTTTCTTTTATTTTATGCTTGTGCATTTCTATGCACTGTTTGGTTTTTCGGGCTATTGCCAGACACCGAGTCTGGTGCACTTGTGCCAAGGAACACGGCTTACCCACATCAACAACGAGCCTTTCTTCTATTTCTTGTTCGTGTTGGCGTTGCTGGTGTTGCTCACCGTGGGTTTTGCGGCCAAGCAGGCCGGAAGATTCACCTCGCAGGTGCGGCCCCCAGAAATACCTCAATCATTGCAGGGATGGGTGCACAGCATGGTTGCGCGAAAACCCATCGGCATGGCGCTCTTGGTCATATCGATGTCGTCCGGCGTTTTCCTGTACGTTTATGCCATGCAAACCGTGCATGCCGAACCAGGCATTTTCAATGGCCTGGTCGTGAATGGTATTGCACTGGCACCACTATTGATCATTCCGTTCTCTCTCGTGGCCGTGCTGCTCGAAACGAACCCATCCAAACGACTGCCTCACCACCTGATTCTGGTTTTCGCCTTGTTCGGCATGATTTTCATCCTGCAGGCCCACAAGGCATACATGCTGGTCGGCGAGATGCGGGGCGCCCAGGGAAGGTACTTTTTTCCCTACATCCCCATGCTTTTGGCGGCCCTTGCCACGGCGCTAGTGGATCTGCGTTTCCCGATCAAGATCGCCCTCTGGATCGTATTGGGTCTCATGTTCGCCGAAATTTACACCTATCTCCAGCACGTCATACCGTTCTTTGAATCGGTAAAGATATGACGCAACAGACCGCCACCGCCCGCCAGTTTGGAAAGCTTGCACTGTTCAGTGTGCTGATGCTGCTGTTCATGTATTACCCAACGATTGAGCGGTACAAAAATAAACATGTGCTCAACGAAGGTATTGCATGGAAAGACATGCGTGTCACTGGTGAGATCACGCCGGAATTCAGTCTGCGCCAAAGCATTCGCGTTGAGCATACGGATCTTCTGCCCACCGAATTTCACAACCCGGTTTGCCTGGATATCCAATTCGCCAACTACGCAAACAGGAAAAACACTGGGCGTTTTCGGATCGTGGCATCCACAGCTTCAGCCTCCGAGGAGCGCGTCATAGAGGCCAGGAACATCGAAGACAACGAAATGGAACTGGTGTGTTTTCACAGCATCTCATTTAGAGAAATATTTCAGCAAGATTCGTGGGTGGACATACAGGGCATTGACAGCCCCCGCGGGAAATCCGTGACCACTGTCGGCAGCACTACCGCCGGTCCGCCGAGGGCGGTCATCAATGGGCGACCCAGTGACTTGACGTTGGTCTACATCGCTTCGATTCGCAAGGACCCTGAGCTGTACCAGATCAACTCGTATGTCCTGATTGTCTTTGCATCGTTGTTAATGACTGCGATCCTGCTGGCAAGTCGAACCATGGTTGCGCTTCCGGCTTCCAGAAAATAACTCCCACCCCGAAGTTACGGCGTCTTCGGGCCTCCTCTTGATCTGCACCGGGTTGAACCCATGACACTGCCTCCTACATGAATCACCCTGACCCGATGCGTGAACCTGGGTTCGAACTCCCGGATGCCAGCGACCCGGGCGACGTGGAAGTGGTCCGACTGCAGGCCCAACTCTCCTCGGCTCTTGAGGAACTCAAGCAGACCAGATCCGAGCTCGAAGCCATACAGAACTCGACGATATGGCGCATGTCATTGGCTGTTCGCGCGCCCGTCATGTTCATATTGAGGCTTCGGCATGGATGGGGTGGACTGCCTGGCCGCATTGCGCGTCATGGCGGCTGGTTTGGTCATCTCTGTGAATGGTGGAGAGACATCCAATCGTACGGATGGGGCTACTTTGGACGCGTTGCCACTTATGAACACAACCCTGGCCCAGGGTCAGGCGACCATGATCGCAACGATTACACAGCCTGGAAACATCGCTTCTCCCAAACGAAACCGGCAGCGACTATCCCAACAGACCCGTCCCCCTTGATGTCGGTGGTGCTCCCTGTGTATCGCCCCCCTTTGCACCTGCTGCAGGAAGCGGTCGCCTCTGTCCTAAGGCAACGCTATGCCAACTGGGAACTCTGCATTGCCGACGATGCATCGAACGATGAGCAATTAACAGCGTATTTGCACACACTGGAATCTCAACACGCCAACGTGCACGTCATTTTCAGAAAGACCAACGGCCATATTTCGCAATGCACAAACTCCGCGCTCGACTTGGCCACTGGCGAGTTCGTGGTTCTTCTGGATCAGGATGACCTGCTCCCTGAAGAAGCGCTGGCCGAGGTGGTCAAGTGTGTCGCCGAACATCCCGATGTGGGCATCATTTTTTCGGATGAAGACCGGATCGTCGAATCCGGAACGCGGTCACTGGGCGCCTATTTCAAGCCCGACTTCAACTACGACCTGTTCATGGGTCACAACATGGTGAGCCATCTGGGTGTGTACCGACGCAGCCTGCTCACTGCGATTGGCGGATTTCGTCGCGGTGTTGAAGGGTCCCAAGACTATGACGTGGCCTTGCGCGCCTTGGAGAGGCTGCGCCTCGATCAGGTGGTTCACATCCCTAAAGTGCTTTATCACTGGCGAGCCATTCAAGGCAGCACAGCACTGAGTCAGTCTGAAAAGACCTATACCACCACGGCAAGCTACAAAGCACTGGTGGATCACCTGGAAAGAACCGGGGTCGCGGCAGAGGTTCTGCCTTGTCGCCTGCTGCCAAATTTTCACCGAATCCGGTACACGCTGTCCTCCAACATGCAGCGCGCCACCGTGGTCTTGGCATTTGACTACCCTGTCCACCAAGTGCGCGAGTTGATCACCATGCTTGGCACCCGGGCAGGAGCCCGCGACACAAGCTTCATCTGGGTGACATCACAAGCAGTCACCGCAGCCGACATACAGACGGACCCACAATCGATCGCACCCACCATACAAGTCGTTTCTGCGCCGCCCGGTGGGTCTGCGCTGGCTCGTGTCGCCACCGCATTGCCACTGTCTGATGATCCGATCCTGGCCGTCTTGACCATGCCCTTCTCAGAAGCAACCGATGGCTGGCTGGATGAGCTCGCCAGATTCGCTGCACAACCGCGAGTAGGTTTCGTTGCACCCATGGTGGTAGACGCCGCAGACCAGATCAAGCTCGTGGACCATGGCGGCATACTATTCACCGACAACTTCCGAGCCGTCCATGCACACAAGGGGCTGCACATTGATCACACCGGCTACGCTGGCCGAGGTGCTCTGTCTCAATCATTTTCTGCCCTGTCGCCCGCGCTACTTGTCGTGCGTAGAGAATTGATCAATACAGCACTCCCTCTGACTTCGCTCTTTGGTGATCCTCTGGATTTTGTCGACCTGTGTCTGGAGTTTCGAGACCGCGGACTCGCCAATGTATGGACTCCAGAAGTCGAGCTTCGTTTCAACGATTTGCGCTTTGCTGGAAGAACCAATCTATTCACGTCACTGCCTCCTTTGAGTGCAAGACGTACAACCTGGATTCAGAAGTGGGGTCCCAAGCCAAAGGACCCCGCCTACAACCCGAATCTGTCGCTTGACGGTGATTTCTCTTTGAACTGGCGAGTCTGATGACTTCCAAACTCCATCACTCGCCTGCCACGTCACTGAACGCCGTGTGTGCTGTCGTGGTGAGCTACCACCCTGAGACGACCGTCCTCTTGGATCTGCTGAATCAGCTCGACCAAAGCGGATGTGACTTCATCCTGATCGACAACCACTCGAACAACATCGATCACTTCAAGACCAAGGCTTTGGGCTTCAACCGTTGTCGCGAAGTGATTTGCCTGCCTGAAAACTTAGGACAAGCCTCGGCTCTCAACGAGGCGCTGACGCGAATTGAAACTGCAGGTTACGAGTTGGCTTTGCTGTTCGATCAGGACAGCAGCATTGATGAAAACTTCGTTCCAGGCATGCTGACCTCCTGGAATTTGGGACAACAAATTGCACGAGGAACTGTGGCAGCCATAGGTCCGCGACTGATCGAGCCACGATCAAAAAGACGGATGCCCTTCCGCACTTTTCGAAGTCTGATCGAACGTAGTGAAACCGTTGCCGAACCACAGTCTCGGTTGATTGACACCGCTTTTCTGATCACATCCGGATGTTTGCTGGCTGTGGGTCTGCTTCCAAGGATTGGCCTCATGCGCAGCGACTATTTCATCGACAACGTCGATCTGGAGTGGTGCTTCAGAGCGAAGGCCCTCGGGTACCGGCTGTTTGGCACGGAACTCGCCACATTGCATCACCGCATTGGAGAGGACAGCGACAATGTCCTGGTTCGCCGAGGTGTCATCGTGCAACACAGCGCCTTGCGCTACTACTACTCCTCACGCAACCGCATTCATCTGCACAAGCAGCCTTACACCCCTTGGATCTGGCGCACAAAAGACATCGTTCGCTTCGTACTCAAGTCCACTTACCTGTTGATCACATCGGGTGACAGGCACAGCATCTGGATCAATCTACGACGTGCCGTGCGAGATGCGAGACATCTTTCATGACAAGCTCTCACGCCCACATCGTACATGTTGTGCAGAAAATGGTTGTTTTACTGCCTGTCTACAACGGCTCACGTTTCTTGCGTGCCCAACTGGACTCCATCCTCACGCAGAGCTTCCAGAACACGCTCATCCTTTGTCGTGATGACGCATCCCAAGACAACTCCGCTGCCATTTTGGCGGAATATGCCGCTCGGTATCCAGGGCGAATTCAACTGGTCCACGATACTCTGGGCAATCTGGGGGCAAGAGGAAGTTTCTCCCGTCTGATGGAGGAAGGGCTCAAACTTCCGGCACGTGAGGAAACGCCCGACACAGACACCTATTTCGCGTTGGCAGATCAAGACGACACATGGCACCCTGAGAAGCTGGCTGTGTTGCTTGACGAAATGCTCCAGCTCGAAAACGGCACACCGGACATACCGTGCCTGGTACACGGAGATCTGCGCGTTGTTGATCAGGACGGCAGAGAGATTGCACCCTCCATGGCCACTTACCAGGGGCTCCGGGCGGACCGCGACAGCTTGGCTGCACAACTGATCAGCAACACAGTCACAGGCTGTACCGCATTGCTCAACAGATCGCTCGTCGTGATCAGTTCGCCTGTGCCCGCCGATTCGATCATGCACGACTGGTGGATTTCACTGGTAGCCAGCGCGTTTGGCCGCCGTCGCTACGTAAAACAACCGTTGGTGAACTACCGACAACATGACAGCAACACCATCGGTGCCAAAGAATGGACAGAGCGCAACCGCTACAGGATGAAACCAGGGCTGGCGGCACTGCCGCGGAACACCTATCACGTGTTGCGTGTGCTCGCTATCGTCAGCATCCGGCTGTTCAACAACGAACACAGTCAAGCCTTTCAAGCCAACGCCCTGCAGGCTCGCACTTTTTTGCGGTATTTCGCAGCTCGCCTGACGTCGATGCAGCGCCTCAGCGTCTGGATGGCCTGTGGATTGGGCATCCCGTTTCCTCCACTCCAGCGAGCCTTGTTCCGGCTCCTGCGCACGCTATGAGCCTGTGCCTCTCAGTTGTCAGTCATGCCCAAGCCCCGCTGGCCAATTTGTTGCTGAACGACCTTGCCTATCACGCCACTCGACCCAACAGGATTCTTCTGACCAGCAATGTGCAGGAACCCGCGCCATGGAACGTTCACCAAGTGGCAGTGGATATCGCGACCAACTCTCAGCCTCTGGGATTTGGTGCCAATCACAACCAAGCCTTTCGTCGCAGCACCGAAACATTTTTTTGCGTCGCCAACCCGGACATCCGCCTTCCCCACGATCCGTTTCCCGCCCTTCTTGCCGCCATGAAAGACCCCCTCGTGGGGGTAGTTGCGCCCATGGTGGTGAGCCCGAAGGGGGCTACTGAAGACAGCGCTCGCCACTTCCCGACGCTCGCATCTCTGCTACGGAAAGCCATCGGTGGACGCGATGGCCGGTACAACATTCGTCCTTCTGCTTCGGCCGAGCCTGTACCCGTTGATTGGGCTGCCGGCATGTTCCTGTTGTTTAGAGCCTCCGCATTTCGGGATGTGGGAGGATTCGATGATAAATTCCATCTTTACTACGAAGACGTCGATATCTGTGCTCGCCTTTGGAATGCAGGCTGGAAAGTGATGGTATCGCCGCAGATCGCCGTGGTCCACGCCGCGCAGCGAACCAGCAGACGCCATCCTTTGTACATGTCCTGGCATGTCAGAAGCATGGCCCGCTACTTCCGCAAGCACCTGGGCAGACTGCCTGACACCACCGCCTCCGCAAGCTGAAGGTATGTGCTTGGCATTGCCGCCCGCCCGTTGATCTTCGGTGCAAGTCCTCGTCGCACAACCCTACAGGAGTTCCTGATGATTCTCGTGACCGGAGCCGCAGGCTTCATTGGAGCCAATTTCGTCCTTGACTGGTTTACCCAGTCGGATGAGCCAGTCATCAATCTCGACAAGCTCACGTATGCCGGCAACATGCAAAGCCTGGCCAGCCTGAAGGGCAAGCCGAACCACATCTTCGTTCATGGTGACATTGGGGATCGCGCCCTCCTGCAGCGCTTGCTTGCAGAACACAAGCCACGCGCGGTCGTGAACTTCGCGGCCGAAAGCCACGTTGACCGATCCATCCACGGCCCCGAGGATTTCATCCAGACCAATGTGGTCGGTACCTTCCATTTGCTGGAGTCGGTGCGCACCCACTGGGGCAGCCTGGACACAGAGGCCAAAGCCGCCTTTCGCTTCCTGCACGTCTCAACCGACGAGGTGTACGGCACGCTCGGCCCGGCTGATGCACCGTTCACCGAAACAACGCCTTTCGCCCCCAACAGTCCCTACTCAGCCAGCAAAGCCTCGAGTGACCACCTGGTTCGCGCCTACCACCATACCTACGGGCTGCCGGTACTGACCACCAACTGTTCCAACAACTACGGGCCGTATCACTTTCCGGAAAAGCTCATCCCGCTGATGATCGTCAACGCGTTGGCTGGCAAGCCCTTGCCCGTTTATGGCGATGGCATGCAAGTGCGCGACTGGCTGTTCGTCAAGGACCACTGCAGTGCCATTCGCCGCGTGCTGGAAGCGGGTGTTCCTGGAGAAACCTACAACGTGGGGGGCTGGAACGAAAAGCCCAACATCGAGATCGTGAACACCGTGTGCGCCCTCCTCAACGAAATGTCACCCCGTAGGGATGGCAAGGCCTATGCCGATCAGATCACCTATGTCACCGACCGGCCGGGACATGATCGTCGCTACGCCATCGACGCCAGCAAGATCCACCGTGAGCTGGGCTGGAGGCCTGCGGAAACTTTCGAAACCGGCATCCGCAAGACCGTACGCTGGTACCTGGACAACCAGCCTTGGGTGCAACAAGTACAAAGCGGAGAATATCGGCAATGGATGGACCAGCAGTACGGTAACAAAGCATGAACATCCTGCTGACCGGGAAGAACGGGCAGTTGGGCTTCGAACTCCAGCGCGCCTTGGCACCGCTGGGAACCGTTGTCGCCGTGGGAACCACCGACTGCGATCTCGCGGACGCTGATGCTGTGCGTCGCCTGGTGCAATCCGTCCAGCCGCAAGTCATCGTCAACCCGGCCGCCTACACCGCCGTTGACCGGGCAGAAAGCGACGCCCAAACAGCCCGCGCGGTCAACGCCATTGCGCCGGGAATACTGGGTGAAGAGGCCGCCAAGCTGGGTGCCTTCGTTATTCATTACTCGACAGACTACGTCTACGAAGGCAACAAAGCCGGCTACTACGTGGAATCGGACTCTACCAACCCGCAATCGGTCTATGGCCAGACCAAGCTGGACGGCGAACTGGCGCTCGCAGCAGCCAACGCTCAGCATGTCATCTTGCGCACCAGTTGGGTGGTCGGCGCGCATGGAGGCAACTTTGCAAAAACCATGCTTCGGCTGGCAGGAGACCGCGATGAACTCAAGGTGGTAGCTGACCAGTTTGGTGCGCCCACCTCGGCGGCCCTGATTGCCGATGTCACCGCCCATGTCCTGCGGCAACACCAGCACGAAGATGGTCAGGCTTTCCCTTTTGGCACCTATCATCTGGCGGCAGACGGTGAAACCAGTTGGCACCAGTACGCCCAGTTTGTCATTGGTGAGGCCCTTGTCAGGGGCAAGGTGCTGCGGGCGCACCCTGATCGTGTGCTTCCCATTCCGGCCTCGGCTTACCCCACTCCCGCAAAACGCCCCCAAAATTCCCGCCTGGATACGCAGCGCCTGCGCGCCGCTTTTGATCTGCACCTGCCTCACTGGCAACAGGGTGTGAGTCATGTCCTCCAGCAAATCCTCTGACCAGAAAGCCCCAAGATGGCACGCAAAGGCATCATTCTCGCCGGAGGTTCCGGCACCCGTCTCTACCCCGTCACGCAAGCCGTGAGCAAGCAGCTGATGCCGGTGTACGACAAGCCAATGATCTACTACCCGCTGAGCACGCTGATGCTCGCGGGTATCCGGGACATTCTGGTGATCTCCACCCCCATGGACACCCCCCGCTTCCAGGATCTGCTGGGAGACGGCAGCCAGTGGGGGTTGAACATCCAGTACGCTGTACAGCCCAGCCCCGATGGCCTTGCCCAAGCATTCATCATTGGCGAGAAGTTCATCGGTAACGACACTTCGTCGCTGGTTCTCGGAGACAACATCTTTCACGGGCACGACTTCGCCGAGCTGCTTCGCAACGCCACCCAGCGCGAAGAAGGTGCCACCGTGTTTGCCTACCACGTGCACGACCCGGAACGCTATGGTGTTGCCGAATTCAACGAGCATGGCAAGGTGCTCAGCCTTGAAGAAAAGCCGAGCCAACCGAAAAGCAACTTTGCAGTCACAGGCCTGTACTTTTACGACAATCAGGTTGTACAACTGGCCAAAGACCTCCAGCCATCCCCACGCGGCGAACTGGAAATCACCGACCTGAACCGCCTGTACCTGGAACAGAACCAATTGCGTGTCGAGCTGATGGGCCGCGGCTATGCCTGGCTGGACACGGGCACACACGACAGCCTTCTGGAAGCAGGCCAGTTCATCGCCACCCTGGAGAAGCGTCAGGGCCTCAAAGTGGCCTGTCCGGAAGAAATTGCATACCGTCATCACTGGATCAACGCTGAACAACTTGGAGCATTGGCCAAACCGTTGGCCAAAAATGGCTACGGCCAGTATCTGCAGCAGATTCTCAAAGAAGCCCTCGTTTGACAGGACTCCCCCATGAAAGCCACACCTCAAGCCATCCCTGACGTCATCCTTTTCGAACCCAAGGTGTTCGGCGATGACCGCGGCTTCTTCTTTGAGAGCTTCAACCTCTCCAAGTTTGAGGAGGCTATTGGACACCCCGTCAAGTTTGTGCAAGACAACCACTCAAAGTCGGTCAAAGGCGTGCTGCGCGGTCTTCACTATCAGGTCCAGCAACCCCAAGGCAAGCTGGTCAGGGTAGTCGAGGGAGCTGTGTTCGATGTCGCAGTGGATATTCGGCGCTCGTCACCCACGTTCGGGAAATGGGTGGGCGCCTTGCTGAGCGCTGAGAACAAACACCAGTTGTGGGTGCCGGAAGGTTTTGCTCATGGATTCGTTGTGCTGAGCGATACCGCAGAGTTCCTGTACAAGACCACGGACTACTATGCGCCTGCGCATGAACGCAGCATCCTGTGGAACGACCCCGATATCGCGATTGACTGGACAACGGATATCACACCGGTTCTTTCGACCAAAGATCAAGCGGCCAAGAATCTCCAGACCGCAGAACTGTTCGACTGAAGCGTATGAAAATAGTCTCCGTTATTCTGTCGGGTGGTGCTGGAACCCGGCTTTGGCCAGCATCTCGACAAGCTTATCCCAAACCCTTCATGAAACTGGGTGGCAGCGCTCTGCTGGAGCAGGCTATCACGCGCGGCCAGGCTTGCGGTACCGACGACGTGTACATCGTCACCAACCAGGATCACCTGTTCCTCACTCAAGGCCTGCTGGCCGCAATGAATGACCCGCCCCGGGTGCGTTACCTGCTGGAACCCAAGGGACGCAACACGGCGCCCGCCATCGCCCTGGCCGCCCTGGCCTGCCAGGCCGCCCAAGGGGACGATGCAGTGATGCTGGTGCTGCCCGCTGACCATCTGATCCCAGACACCGAAACATTTGTGGCCAATGCACTGGAAGCCGCGCGCCAAGCCCTGCAAGGCCACCTGGTGGTGTTTGGCATCCACCCCACCGGCCCAGAAACCGGGTTTGGCTACATCGAAGTTGCCAAGGTCGGGCGCCAGGCCCAGCCGGTGCTCAAGTTTGTGGAAAAGCCCGATCTGGAAACCGCCCAGGAGTATCTGGCCACAGGCCGCTACTACTGGAACAGCGGCATGTTCTGTTTCACGGTCGGCACCCTGCTCAGCGCCTTCGCCGAACACTCGCCCGACGTGCTGCACGCAGCTCGCGAGGCCATGGCCCACGCCAGCACCCAGCAGCACCCGGCCATGGGACCGGCCAGTCCGGAAAGTGTTACGCGTTTTGAAGTCCACAGCTTCGGCCTGCAACCCGACATCAGCATCGACTACGCCGTGATGGAACGCGCCGGCAACGTCACCATGGTGCCCGCCCGATTTGGCTGGAGCGACGTGGGCACCTGGCCCTCAGTCGCACGGGCCCACAGCGCAGATGCCAGCGGCAACACCCTGGGCACAGCAGACGACGCCGATTGGGTTGCAATCGACACCACCGACACCCATGTGCACATCGACAGCCACGGTCACAAGGTCGTGGCCACGGTGGGCGTCAAAGATCTGGTGATCGTGGACACGCCCGACGCGCTGCTGATCACCAGCAAGGAACAGGCGCAAAACGTCAAACGGGTGGTGGATGCGCTCAAGGAGCGGCATGTCGACAGCCCGCCGCACCAGACCACGCTGCTGCCCGCTGCGGTGCAACGCCCCTGGGGAACCTACGCCATGCTCAAGGAAGAGGTCGGCTACAAGGTCAAGCGCATCACGGTCAAGCCTGGGCAAAGCCTGAGCCTTCAGTACCACCACAAGCGAGCGGAACACTGGGTGGTGGTGCGCGGCCACGGCGACGTCCAGATCGGTGAGACGCTACATCCCACGGGACCGGGCGAATACCGCCACATAGCGCTGAACGAAAAACACCGTCTGAGCAACACCGGCGACGAAGAACTCGTCTTGATCGAAGTCCAGTGCGGTGACTACCTCGGAGAGGATGACATCGTCCGCCTGGCCGACATCTACGGGCGAAACTGATGAACGTGATACGTGCCCTCTGGGCCTACCGCGGGTTTATTCTGGGCAGCGTCAAGCGGGAGTTTCAGGTCAAGTATAGAAACTCGCTGCTGGGCGCTGCCTGGAACATCATCAACCCACTGTCGATGATTGTGGTCTACACGGTCATTTTTTCGGAGATCATGAAGGCCCGGTTGCCAGGGGTAGAAAGCATGCATGGCTTCAGCATCTACCTGTGCGCGGGCATCCTGACCTGGGGGCTGTTTGCAGAGATCGCAAACCGGTCTACCACGATGTTCGTGGACAACGCGAACCTGCTCAAGAAGCTGAGTTTTCCGCGCCTGTGCCTGCCGGTGGTGGTGGTCAGCAACGCCCTGCTCAACTTTGCCATCGTGTTTGCACTGTTTCTGGTGTTTCTGGTGTTGATCGGGCAGTTCCCCGGCGTTGTCGTCGTCGCCCTGTTTCCGCTGATCATGCTGCAGGTAGCCTTTGCTATCGGTCTGGGCATCACGCTGGGCATGCTCAATGTGTTCTTCCGGGATGTCGGGCAATTCTTCAGCATCTTCCTGACCTTCTGGTTCTGGTTCACGCCCATTGTGTATCCGGCGTCCATTCTGCCGGCCAGTGTGCAACCAATCATCCGATTCAATCCCATGGCCCGCCTGATCGCCGGTTACCAGGACGTCCTGGTGTACGGGCGCTGGCCCAACTGGGCCAGCCTCTGGCCCGTGGTGGTGCTGTCGGTACTGCTGTGCGCCTACGGTCTCTACCTGTTCCGTCGCCGGTCCGGCGAAATGGTCGATGAACTCTGAGCCACTTGGCCCTCTTACTCCAACCTAAGCGCCATGGGCACCATTTCCGTTTCCCACCTGGGCAAAGCCTATAAACAGTATCCGTCCCGATGGGCACGGCTGGTAGAGTGGCTGGTGCCGTTCAACCCGAAAAGACACACGCTCAAGTGGATCCTGCAGGAGATCAGCTTTACTGTCCAGCCCGGTGAAGCTGTCGGCATCATTGGAATGAACGGTGCCGGTAAAAGTACGCTGCTGAAAATGATCACGGGTACCACACAACCCACCACCGGTAGCGTTCAGTTGACCGGGAGGGTGGCCGCCATGCTGGAACTTGGTATGGGTTTCCACCCGGACTTCACCGGGCGACAAAACGCCTACATGGCGGGCCAGTTGCTCGGTTACTCGGTCGAAGAGATTGCGCGCCTCATGCCCGAGATCGAAGCCTTTGCCGAGATTGGCGAATACATCGACCAACCCGTGCGGGTCTACAGCAGCGGCATGCAGATGCGACTGGCCTTCAGCGTTGCCACCGCGCACCGACCCGACATCCTGATCGTGGACGAAGCGCTGTCGGTGGGTGACGCGTACTTCGTGCACAAAAGCTTTGCACGCATCAAGGCGTTCCGCGAACAAGGCACCACGCTGCTGATCGTCAGCCACGACAAGGGCGCCATCCAGTCCATCTGTGACCGGGCCATCCTGCTCAACGCCGGCCGGCTGGCCATGGAAGGTGAACCCGAAACGGTGATGGACTACTACAACGCGATGCTGGCCGAGAGGGAAAACCAGACGGTGCGGCAGGAAGTATCGGACAGCGGAAAGGTGCAAACCGTCTCTGGCACGGGCGAAGCCATCGTGCACAGCATCGCGCTGTTGAACGACGCTGATGAGCCCATTGAGATGGTGAATGTGGGGCAGCCAGTCCAGCTGAAGATCGTGGTAGGAGCCAGGGACCATCTGCCCGAGCTGGTGCTGGGCTACATGATCAAAGACCGCCTGGGGCAACCGATCTTTGGCACCAACACCTATCACCTGAGCAACGTGATCCATGACGTCCGCGCCGGTCACCTGGCGACCTATGTGTTCCGTTTCGATGCCTCGCTGGGGCCGGGCACCTACTCGATCGCCACTTCGTTGCACACCGGCGATACACACATTGCGAAAAACTACGAATGGAAAGACCTGGCCCTGGTGTTCAACGTGGTGAACCTCGACAAGAGCAGCTTTGTTGGCTGTGCCTGGCTTCCTCCCCAACTGCAATCCAGCCATGACTGATCTGTTTTACCGCGCATTCGAAGAGAAATTTCGGGGGTCAAGGTCATTGATCCGTTCGCGCCTAGATGTTTATCGGGCCTTCATTTCACCTCTGAAACAGATCTATTCCGATGCACGAGGTCTGGATCTCGGCTGCGGTCGCGGGGAATGGCTCGAAGTGCTTCAGGAGGAGGGCATTGAGCCACTGGGGATCGATCTGGACGAAGGGATGCTTGAAGCTTGTCGGGCATTGCACTTACCTGCCGTCAAAGGCGATGCTGTGGCCTATCTGGCTGCTCTGCCGAACGAGAGTCAGGCCATCATCTCGGCATTCCACATGGTTGAACACATTCCGTTCGATCAGCTGCAGGTCATCGTCTCGGAGTCGCTGAGGGTGTTGAAGCCGGGTGGGTTGCTGATCATGGAAACACCCAATCCTGAGAACATCGCGGTTGCCACCCGTGATTTCTATCTGGACCCCACCCACCAGGGTAATCCCCCCGAAAAACCAAAGTTCCCAGAAGTAGAATTTTCCAAGAAGGAAGTTCTACGTGAAGAAGTCGAGATTTACCGACAGCCAGATCATGGCTGCCTTGAAGCGAGTTGAGGCCGGTCTGGCGGTGCCAGAGATCTGCCGGGAGGTGGGGATCAGTACCGCTACTTTTTACAAGTGGCGTGCCAAGTTCGGCGGTATGGACACCTCCATGATGGCCCGCATGAAGGAGCTTGAAGACGAGAACCGGCGCCTCAGGAAGATGTATCTGGAGGAGAAGCTCAAGGCTGAAATCGCCAACGAGTACCTCGCAAAAAAGTAACACGGCCATCTCGTCGGCGCGAGATGGCCAAGGAAGTCGTGCAGCAGCGTGCCGTCGCCATACGAGTCGCCTGTGCGGTGTTCTCGATCAGTGAATCCTGCTACCGCTACGAGTGCAAACAAAACGCCGAGAACGAGGAGATTGCCAACTGGCTGATGCGCCTGACGGACAACCACCGCAACTGGGGATTCGGCCTGTGCTACCTGTACCTGCGCAACGTGAAGAATTTTGGCTGGAACCACAAACGGGTCTACCGCATTTACCGCGAGCTGGAGCTCAACCTGCGCATCAAGCCACGCAAGCGGCTGATGCGGGAGAAGCCGCAACCATTGGCCGTGCCGCAGGCTATCAATCAGGTCTGGTCCATGGACTTCATGCACGACAGGCTGGAGGACGGCAGGAATCTGCGCTTGTTCAACGTGATCGACGACTTCAACCGTGAGGCGCTTGGCATTGAGGTGGACTTCTCGCTGCCCAGTGAGCGGGTGATCCGGGCGCTGAAGCAGATCATTGCCTGGCGAGGCAAGCCGCTGGTGATTCGTTGCGACAACGGGCCGGAGAACATCAGCGGCACCATTCAGAACTGGGCCAGTGAATGGGGCATCCAGATCGAATACATCCAGCCTGGTAAGCCGCAGCAAAACGCCTACGTTGAGCGGTTCAACCGGACGGTGCGATACGAATGGTTATCCCAGTATCACTGGTCAAGCCTTGAAGAGGTTCAGGACTTCGCCACGCAATGGATGTGGTCCTACAATCACGACCGCCCGAACATGGCCCTGGGCGGATTCACCCCAAAGCAGCATCTGGCCATGGCTGCATAACCGTTCTACTTCTGCGGACTGTGGAAATTGGGGGGATTACCCCAGCGCCCCATCCCACCGCTACTGCTTTCCTTCCTGCCAGAGTATTACGGCTTCCAACGAAGCAAGATTCTGCGACTCCAACAATCTGCCCGCCTTGAACAAGATACCGATCCAAGCTTGATAGACGTCTTGGAAGGCGCCAGCCCTGACTACGCCGTGGTGGCGCAAAAGCGTGGACCGGCAGACATTCTGGAACGGTCCGATCAGGCCTTTGCCAAAGAGATCGGCTTGACGCTGAACGAACTTTGCGAGCGCCACGACCAAGCGAATGCGATGGTGCGGTCATGGGTTGCGACGCACCTCGAACTTGAAGCCAAGGTTGAACACGCAATTGAAGCGAATGCGATGTTGCGGTCGGCGCATCTCGAACTTGAAGCCAAGGTTGAGCACGCAATTGAAGCGAATGCGACGTTGCGGTCATGGATTGCTGCGCACGGCGAACTTGAAGCCAAGGTTGAACACGCAATTGAACTGGCGGCTCACGCGCAAGACCGTGCCATGCACATGGAACAGGCCTTTCAATCCCTCCACGCAAGCCGATCCTGGCAACTGACCCGACCTTTGCGTTGGGCCAGCCTGCAGCTCAGACTGCTGAGAACACATGGTCCGCAGGAGCGGCTGACAGCCCTCGTGCGCAAATTGACCGGGCGGCGCGTCATACCAACGGTCGATACAAACCGGGCCGGCCGGGATGATGTTTCTGCTCAGACGCAACTCGAAAGCGTGCCACTGTCACCTCACGCGCGCACTATTTACCTGCAATTGATCAACAAGATCAATGCATCACAAGATTGAACGGCCTGATGCGCATCCTTATTGATCTTCAAGCTGCCCAAACGGACCTTTTACCGTTTAGACGGAGCTCGACGGCGGTCATGTTGGCCAAACGCTTGCTGCAACAAGCCGTCGGCCACGAATGCCGCTTCATTCTGGACGAGCGCAACAGCGGCAATGTACTGGCCCTGAAAGAAGTGCTCGCACCCGATTCGAATGGTTGCGAATTCAGGCTGTTTTGCGTACCTCCGCAGGACCCCTCCAGTGGTCGCACAGTCTCTCGAGCTGTGTATACCGACTTCATAGAAAACAACCGGCCCGACCTGCTGATATGGCTGGGTCATGTCGATGAAGACAACCACCAGATCCTCAAGCCTTTGGATCGATACGCCCTGAGCTGTGCCACCCTGTCGCTGCGATCAGAAGAAGACCTGCCGGCAATTTTGAGCTGGCTGAACGATGCCTCAGCCGGTGCTGCCAAAACGCACGGCGCGGCGGCCACCGACCTCATGCAGTGTCTGGCAGACGAATTTAGACGGCATCCGACCAGCGACGAGGTCATTCGAAACGCGGCAAAGGCCATGGCCTACAACCGGCGCCCTGAAAAGAGGCAGTTGCTGCTCGACGTCTCTGTGCTCGCGATCACAGACGCCAAGTCCGGCATTCAACGCGTGGGGCGATCCATCTTCAATGAGTTGTTGATCTGTCCGCCCGTGAATCACACGGTGCGGGCCATCCGCTTCAGCGAAGGGCACTACCACTACGCCGATGCGTTTGCCGCCAAAGCAGGCCATGCTTTGAACACCGGATCCGACGAACCGGTCGATTTCTACCAAGGCGACATCTATTTGTCACTGGACCTGAACATGCACATCGTTTCCGAGGTCGAAGCGATTTACCGGGACATGGGCAACAAAGGCGTCGAGCTGTTTTTCATCGTCTACGACATGCTGCCGATTCAACACCCGGAATGGTGGCCGGCGGAGATTTCGCCCATGTATATGGGCTGGCTGGACTCCTTGACGCGCCATGCAAGCGGGCTGTGCTGCATATCGGCTGCTGTGGCGCGGGATGTCTCCACCTGGCTGGAACAGCACCCCCCCCAACGCGTTCGGCCAGGCCCCAGCGTACACAGCTTTCATCTGGGCGCCGACGTTCAAAACAGCCTGCCTACCATGGGGCTGCCCGAATCCGCCGAAGAAATACTGGACTCGATCCAAAACAGTCACAGTTTTTTGATGGTCAGCACCATCGAACCGCGCAAGGGACACCGCCAAACCCTGGATGCCTTTGAACTGCTGTGGAACCAAGGTCTGGATCTTAAACTGGTGATTGCAGGGCGTCGTGGATGGCTGGTCGACTCCCTGCTTCAACGCATCATCGAACACCCCGAAAATGGAAAACGTCTATTGTGGCTGGAGGGCCTCAGCGACGAATACCTCGAAAAAGTCTATGCGGCGAGCACCTGCCTGATCGCCGCCAGTGAGGGTGAAGGCTTTGGTCTGCCGTTGATTGAGGCTGCCCAGCATCGCCTACCCATACTAGCCCGGTCTTTGCCTGTTTTCAAAGAGGTGGCAGGTGAACACGCTCACTATTTCGAAGGTCTGTCCCCCCAGGCACTAGCCGTTGCCATACAGGAATGGCTGGCGCTCTACCAGGACAATCGGCATCCCCAATCCGCGCATTTTCCCTGGCTGAACTGGAAGCAGTCGGCCCAGCAATTGCTGGACGCCATAGGACTCAGCACGGGTCGGATGCTGCGAAATGCACCACGGCAAACCGAGACCTGAACCCATGCAAAATCTACAAGCGGGCTACAGCCAAAAGTCGGTTAATTCAACTGCCTACTATTTCGCATTGCTGTTGCTGGCGGTTGCAACATTTCACCCCATCATTTATGTTGGTCAAACAACTTTTGACGATTTGAATACCGCCGTCAACTACGGCAGCAACAGCATTGCAAACATAACACTGACAGCAGCCAAAAATCAGGGGCGATTTTCCTTTCTATGGGGTTATCCACTTCTGCAGGTACCTTATCTGATTGACAGCATTTATTGGCACGCAGCCACCAAAATTTTTTCTGTGCTCATGCTGCTGACCGCACTCGGCACGGTCGTTTATCAGGCATTCCGCTCACCCTGGCTCGTTGTTGCCGTCACCACGCTATTTTTGTCCCTACAACAAAATGGCTGGGAACACAATGCAATGACGGCTTACCCGTTTGCCTTCAATGCTTACGCCAGCTGTTTCTTGTTCTCATTGGCGGTATTTAGGAGATCCATCGAAACGAACAGTACAACGACGGCCATGTTAGCGGGCCTTCTTTATTTCGTCTCTTTGGGTATAGAACTGTTTGTACTCTTTTTCCCGTTATTTATATTGCTGGCCAGCATCGTTCCCAGCGGAAGATTCGAACCCCGCTACAATTTAAGAAAAAGCAGCCTCCAGATCTTCGTACAGCTGGCCAGCGTCACCACCTACCTGGTCTGCTACGTTCTATGGCGCCATTTTTTTCCTTCCGGCTATGATGGCAATCAAATCTATCATGGTAGTCTGCAGAGCATCGTCAATGTCATCTGGACTTACAGGGTAATCCCCCCAATTTCCACAGTCCGCAGAAGTAGAACGGTTATGCAGCCATGGCCAGATGCTGCTTTGGGGTGAATCCGCCCAGGGCCATGTTCGGGCGGTCGTGATTGTAGGACCACATCCATTGCGTGGCGAAGTCCTGAACCTCTTCAAGGCTTGACCAGTGATACTGGGATAACCATTCGTATCGCACCGTCCGGTTGAACCGCTCAACGTAGGCGTTTTGCTGCGGCTTACCAGGCTGGATGTATTCGATCTGGATGCCCCATTCACTGGCCCAGTTCTGAATGGTGCCGCTGATGTTCTCCGGCCCGTTGTCGCAACGAATCACCAGCGGCTTGCCTCGCCAGGCAATGATCTGCTTCAGCGCCCGGATCACCCGCTCACTGGGCAGCGAGAAGTCCACCTCAATGCCAAGCGCCTCACGGTTGAAGTCGTCGATCACGTTGAACAAGCGCAGATTCCTGCCGTCCTCCAGCCTGTCGTGCATGAAGTCCATGGACCAGACCTGATTGATAGCCTGCGGCACGGCCAATGGTTGCGGCTTCTCCCGCATCAGCCGCTTGCGTGGCTTGATGCGCAGGTTGAGCTCCAGCTCGCGGTAAATGCGGTAGACCCGTTTGTGGTTCCAGCCAAAATTCTTCACGTTGCGCAGGTACAGGTAGCACAGGCCGAATCCCCAGTTGCGGTGGTTGTCCGTCAGGCGCATCAGCCAGTTGGCAATCTCCTCGTTCTCGGCGTTTTGTTTGCACTCGTAGCGGTAGCAGGATTCACTGATCGAGAACACCGCACAGGCGACTCGTATGGCGACGGCACGCTGCTGCACGACTTCCTTGGCCATCTCGCGCCGACGAGATGGCCGTGTTACTTTTTTGCGAGGTACTCGTTGGCGATTTCAGCCTTGAGCTTCTCCTCCAGATACATCTTCCTGAGGCGCCGGTTCTCGTCTTCAAGCTCCTTCATGCGGGCCATCATGGAGGTGTCCATACCGCCGAACTTGGCACGCCACTTGTAAAAAGTAGCGGTACTGATCCCCACCTCCCGGCAGATCTCTGGCACCGCCAGACCGGCCTCAACTCGCTTCAAGGCAGCCATGATCTGGCTGTCGGTAAATCTCGACTTCTTCACGTAGAACTTCCTTCTTGGAAAATTCTACTTCTGGGAACTTTGGTTTTTCGGGGGGATTACCACAGCATCAATGCCTTTCCTTTACTGTCGCTGGATTTTGTTCACTCAGAGCACCATCAATCCTATATTTCCGGCGCCACCGGCCTGCGCCAGATTCTTGAGAATTTGCAATCCAGCAGCCTGCTAAAGGCACTTTGCGCAAGTGCTTTGATTTTTGGTCTTCTGAATAGCCAAAAACTGGCTGACCTGCAATATTCATCCATCAAGATCGGGCTGGCAGTCGCACTGGTTACCATCTTTCTACCCAATCTGCTCCTGGGTTTCGTTGAGAAACATCAGATCTGGGTAAGTGGCAATACCAGATCGTACCTCTACACCTATTATTCATTTATCGCTGTCTGCGTGTTTCTCGCTTTGCTGCTGGCGCTGCTGAGCAAACTCTCACAATCGTGCAGACCTTGGGTGCGGACCTTGATGGTAGCGCTGCTGACCTCTTGCACGCTGCTGATCACATTGGCCGTGGACGCCAGAAATCAATATATTGCTTTGGATCAAAAACTGGCTCAACGTAAAACTCAATTGGTCGAACAGGTCGTGGCAACGGAAGAATTCCAATCGATGCCTGAAGGCTCCACTATTTTGATTGGTGGTTTGATGGAAAATCACCGTGGTATAGCGGTAACTACCGATAACTTTTGGTCTTCGTTTATCAAGAAAAAAGCGACAAAACCCATGAGTTTTGACCGAGACACCTGTCCGGAAGACTCAGATTGTTATTCTCTTGTCTTTCGGCAAGCCAGTCACCAGGACAACCAGTACCTGATTTTCAGCAAACTGGATGATTCCACGCGCACCAAAAGTTCGGATTTGTGGATATTCATGCTGCCACCCATCAGCGGCATGATCATCACTGCGCCGTTTACTCCATCAACACAGCTTCCCACCCAAATTCAGATCAATAGACGCCCGATCGAGAGCCTGCAACAAAACTCCTTTGCCCAGCAGATTCGACGAACACGGACTGCGGACTCAGTTCAAAAAATCAGGCTCAGCGCGAATGTTGGACTGAACCCGAGAAGCGTGGTAATTTCAACCTTCAGCTTCCAGCCGGAAGAGTAATTTATTACACCTTGTCGCCGCTTCCAGCCATCCGAACAGACTTCGAACATCATGCCACACATTTCCATTGTTATTCCCGTGTACAAAGCGCAAGACTGTCTTGATGAGCTTTACACACGTATCAAGTACGCAGTCGAACCGATCACCCAGGATTTTGAGTTGCTGTTGGTCGAGGATTGTGGTGGCGATCGCTCATGGGAAAGAATTCAGGCCATGGCGAAAACGGATGCTCGTGTCAAGGGTATTCGTTTCAGCCGGAATTTTGGGCAACACTACGGTATCACGGCCGGCCTTGATTTCTGTGATGGCGACTGGGTGGTGGTCATGGATTGCGACCTGCAGGATCGCCCCGAAGAGATCCCGCGACTATATGAAAAAGCTCAGCATGGACATGACGTGGTTTTGGCCCGGCGCGGTAGCCGCAGCGACCCAGTCCTCAAACGCTTGACGTCCTGGGTGTTTTATAGGTTGTTCAGCTATTTGGCCGATATGGAATACGACGGTGAAACCGGAAATTTCCGCATCATGTCACGTAAAGTGGTGGCCAATTTCCGCTGCATGCGTGAACAGCTCCGGTTTTTCGGCGGCTTGGTAACCTGGCTCGGTTTTTCCACAGCCAGTATCGACGTCCAGCACGATGATCGATTCGCCGGTCAGTCTTCCTACACGTTTGCCAAACTGTGGCGCTTGGCCACCGAAACCATTATTGCCTATTCAGACAAGCCCCTGCGCCTGGCCATCCGTTTTGGTCTTACCATTTCCCTGCTGGCGTTCTGCTACGGCAGCTTCATCACTTACCACGCTCTGGTGAACGACACACCGATACAGGGTTGGAGCAGTCTGATTGTTTCGATTTATTTTCTCGGCGGCATCATCATCGGTATCCTCGGTATCCTGGGTGTCTACCTTGGAAAAACGTTCGACGAAGTCAAGCGCCGCCCACTGTATGTGGTTCGTGAAGTGACCTTTCAACCTGCTGATTTATGAAGAAATCATCGCCATGGGATAGCCGAATTTTCGGAATGCCCACTTTTGAAATCTGTGATGCGACCATCGATGAGTTGCAGGAAGCCGCCGCCAGCCCCGGCCATTACACCGTCAGGGTGCCGCCGCTGCAATCCAAGCAGCCGCTGCATGAGGCCGGGTTCTATTATTGCGATACGCTGATTCAGCCCTATTGCACATCAACCAGCTTCCATGGATTTCACGATGCAGCAGCCACCTTTTCATCAGACACATCGATTGAGGCTTTGCTTCCGATTTGTGCCTCGGCGTTCAAGCACGATCGATTTCACAAGGATTTCAACCTTCAACCAGCGTGGGCGGACTTGCGTTACTGCAATTGGCTTAGGGATCTGCATGCTGAACACAAAGTGTCAGGCCTGTATTATCAACAACAACTGGCCGGCTTCATGGCCGTCAATGGCAATCTGCTTGTACTGCATGCCCTGGCACCTGGATTCATGGGGCAAGGATTGGCGAAATATCTCTGGACCACGGTTTGTGAATCACTTTTTTCCCAAGGTCATGCTGAGCTTGTCAGTTCCATTTCCGTGAGCAACTTGCCGGTGCTGAACCTGTATGCCCGTCTGGGCTTCAAGTTCCGGGAGCCGATGGACCTATATCACAGGCTGACGCGGTGAGCTGTCTTTTTATCGCTTGTACTGTTATGCTGGCTACCTACAGGCAACTGATCATCAAATATCAAGCGCTCCGTGCTGATGAATTTACAAACAAGAAATTTTATTTCAAGATATCTCTAGAAGGCTTGATACTGTCATGAGATCCACTATTAGACAGCTGATTCGGTATGGGATAGTTGGGATTCTAAACAATATAGTCACCTATTTTTTATACCTTAGCATTACAGCCACAGGAGTGGAACCGAAGCTCGCAATGAGCCTGGTATATGTGCTTGGAATCATTCAGACTTTTTTTCTCAACAAAACATGGTCATTTCACTTTGATGGCGCCACCACCCCGGCATTGATTCGCTACATCACAATCTATATACTTGGATATGTTATTAATTTTCTGGCACTCTTGCTGCTGGTAGATAATCTTGGTTTTCCTCATCAATGGGTCATGGGTGGCTTGATAATATTCATGGCTTTATTTTTTTTCGTAGGCCAGAAATTTTGGGCGTTCCGTCCCAACCTAGCCCACCAGACAGGAAGCTGAAATTGTCTAAAGTGGCCTCCCTTATTGCCTCGAACTTGCGCGTAAAGCTCATACTATTCGGAGCCTATTCGTTCTTTGAAAATTTGACAGTTAAGTTATTGGATATTCTACCGCACCCGTTTCGATTTTTGATTTTTAAGCTTGCTCTTAAGAATTTGGGCTCAAATTCTATGATCGACTACGGAACCTATTTTCGCTACCCGTGGAAAATCAGCATCGGCAATGACGTTTCCATCAATCGGGGTTGTGAGTTTTTTGGTGCAATAGTTGCCGATGGCGCTTACATCTCCATTGGAAATCGTTGTGCCTTGGCTCCACACGTCAGGGTATTGAGTGCAACCCATGACTACCGAAGTTTGGATCTTCCCGATCAGTCCAAAAGTGTCTCCATCGGTAACTATGTCTGGATAGGTGCAGGAGCTACCATTTTACCTGGCGTGACAATTGGTGATGGCGCAGTAGTTGCTGCAAGTAGCGTTGTAACCGATGATGTAGCACCATTTTCAATAGTAGGTGGAAATCCAGCTCGTTTTATCAAATTTCGAAAAATAGAAGATACATATCCTATTTAATTACGCTTTGCGACAGAATTTCCCGTTTGCACCGGTTTTCTCGATCTCGGGCTTGACACCGGGTTATACTGGCTCAATGCCGATTTGCATGGAACTTGACCTTCAGCACCGGTGCGTGATGAGGGTGTGAAGCTGGCGGATGCTGCTGCCTTTTCGACCCTTGCGAGACCCAGCCCTTTGATCTCATGAGCCTGAGCACCGAAGCCCTGTTCACCGCAGCCCTTGGGCTGCAAGCCCCCTGGCGTGTGGAGCGCGCCGAACTCAACACCGCCAAGCGGCGCATCGACTTTGATGTGATCTGCACCGAGCGGCGCATGACCTGCCCGCATTGCGGCATGGTGGACCAAGGTATCCACGAACGCGTGCGCCGCTCCTGGCGCCACCTGGACTTCTTTCAGTTCGAAGCCTGGCTGCATGCCGATATTCCCCGCGTGAGCTGCAGCGCCTGTGGCAAGACCAGCCAGGTGCCCGTGCCCTGGGCGCGTGAGGGCAGCGGCTTTACGCTGCTGTTTGAAGCGCTGGCATTGAGTCTGTGTAAAGAACTGCCGGTGGCCCACGCGGCACGGCATCTGAGGGCCGACGCCAAGGCCCTGTGGCGGCGCATCGCGCACTACGTCAAGGTAGCCCGGACTCAGGACGACATGAGCGGCGTGCGCCACATCGGCATCGACGAGACCAGCCTGCGCAAGCGCCATGAGTACGTCACGGCGGTGCACGATCTGCAGCAAAAGCGCCTGCTCTTTGTCACCGAGGGGCGCGACCATCAGACACTCGACGCCTTTGCCAAGGACCTGGCCGAGCATGGTGGCAACGCTCAGGCGATCAGCCACGTGAGCATGGACATGAGTGCGGCCTACCTCAAAGGCGTGCAGCAGCAACTGCCGCAGGTGGCCATCTGCTACGACCGCTTTCATGTGGCCGCGCTGGCGGGCAAGGCGATGGACGAGGTGCGCGCGGCCGAGTTCAAGGCCCGACCCAATGCGGTCGCGCTGGCGCTGGGCGAGCTCGACCGCGCCAGCCGGCGCAGCCTGAGCTGGGCCATGCGCACGCACCACGCGGCCTGGAACCAGCGGCACATGCAGGCGATGTACAGCTTGCAGCGCACGAACCTGCAAAGTGCACGGGCCTGGCGCCTGAAGGTGGCGCTGGCTCAGGTGTACGAGGCGGCGGCGCACAGTCACAGCGAAGAGGTGGCCCGAGAGGGGCTGCAGCGCTGGATCGGCTGGGCCATGCGAGCGCGCCTGGAGCCCTTCAAACGGTTGGCGCGCACGCTCAAGACGCACTTGGAGGGCGTGATCGCGGGCATGCAGCAGGGGCGCAGCAATGCGTTTGTGGAGGCCATGAACGGACTGCTGCAAAACGCCAAGCGCGCCGCTCGCGGCTTCCGAACGAGCAAGAACTTCATCGCCATTGCGTACCTGCGCCTGTCCAAGCTCAAGCATTTGCCGGCCAATCCGTTCGAATACGCGGCTCCCCGCTTCGCTGGCCTCATCACGCACCGGTGCTGAAGGTCAAGTTCCATGCAAATCGGCATTGAGCCGTTATACTGTTCCGGAGGCACGACCAGTCGCGCACCCTTCAGGATACATGGCAAAATAATCTCCGGTCACGGTCTTTGGTAATTGCTCGGAAAATCTAATGAAAATACCTTTCAACAAGCCCCACATGACGGGCAAAGAGCTTTTCTACATTGCTCAGGCCAATTTCAACGGCATGCTGGCGGGTGATGGTCCATTCACCAAACGCTGCCACCAATGGCTGGAAGAGCGCACCCAGACCCGCAAGGCCCTGCTCACGCACTCCTGCACCGCAGCGCTCGAGATGGCAGCGATTCTGCTGAACATCGAGCCCGGGGATGAAGTGAGCATGCCCTCGTACACTTTTGTCTCGACCGCCAATGCATTTGTGTTGCGCGGTGCCATTCCGGTGTTCGTGGATGTTCGCCCAGATACCCTGAACATCGATGAGCGCCTGATCGAAGCGGCCATCACTCCACGCACCAAGGCCATCGTTCCGGTGCACTACGCGGGCATTGCTTGCGAAATGAACACCATCATGGATATCGCCGCCCGACATGGACTGATGGTGGTCGAGGATGCGGCACAAGGCCTGATGTCCAGCTACCAGGGGCGTGCGCTTGGATCCATTGGCCATCTGGGCTGTCTGAGTTTTCACGAGACGAAGAACATCATTTCCGGCGAGGGTGGCGCGCTGCTGATCAACGATGAGAAATTGGCTGCGCGTGCCGAGATCATCCGCGAGAAGGGCACTAACCGCAGTCAGTTCTTCCGCGGTCAGGTCGACAAATACACCTGGTGCGATATCGGGTCCAGTTTTTTGCCCGGCGAACTGGTTGCGGCGTTCCTCTGGGCACAAATGGAGGCGGCGGATGAGATCACGGCACGTAGGCTAGGGATGATGTTCAAAACCGGAGCGGTGAAGGGCGTTGAGCGCATGGATCTCGCGACATGAAACCGCCGTGCCCGTTTCGATCAGTTTCCACCGTTCAAAGGTCGATTTACCGGCCTTTCGGGGCCTCATCGAGGCCCATGGGCGCGTTGCAGGCGCACTCATCCCTGCGCCTTCTGCAAAAGCCGGTGCCGCGCCATCCACAAGTTGGAAAGTGCGAACAGCGTGTGCAGTTGCGCCGTGTTCTTGACCAATCCGCGGTAGCGCACCTTCACAAACCCGAACTGGCGCTTGATCACCCGAAACGGGTGCTCCACCTTGGCCCGGATGCTGGCCTTCACATGTTCGAGCTTGTCCATGATCGCGCCCATGGGCGTGCTCTTGTCCAACGCTTTGCGTTTGCCCGGGCGCATGGCCACGTGCCAGTTGGCATTGATCGCCTGCGTCTCCTCGCGCTTGGCCACACCCTGGTAGCCTGCGTCAGCGAACACATCGCTCTCTTCACCATGCACCAGCGCGCCGGCCTGCGTCACATCGTTGACGTTGGCCGCTGTGCCCACCACCGTGTGCACCAGTCCCGAATCGGCATCCACGCCAATGTGCGCCTTCATGCCGAAGTGCCATTGGTTTCCCTTCTTCGTTTGGTGCATCTCAGGATCACGCTCGCCGCTGCTGTTCTTGGTCGAGCTGGGTGCGGCGATCAGCGTGGCGTCGATGGCTGTGCCGTTCTTGAGCAGCAGCCCTTTGGCGGCCAGCGTGCTGTTGACGGTGGCCAGTATCTGCAGGCTGAGTTGGTGCTCTTCGAGCAGGTGGCGAAAGCGCAGGATGCTCACGCGATCCGGAATGCGCTCGCTGCCCGAGAGACCAGCGAAGTCACGGTACAGCGGCGTCTCGAACAGGGCTTCTTCCATGGCCAGGTCCGACAGGCCGAACCACTGCTGCAAAAAATGAATGCGCAGCATGGTCTCGTGTGCAAATGGTGGGCGCCCCGTGCTGGCAACCGGCGCGGCCGCTGCAATCAGCGCAATGAGTTCGCGCCACGGCACCACCAGCTCCATCTCGTCGAGGAACACAGCCTTGCGCGTGCGCCTCGTGCTCAGGTTCAGTCCCAGTTCCGCTTGTTTCTTCATGACGCCATTGTTCCTCGCCTCGCACCTTCAGACCATCGGGGACTGCACGGGGTTTTGAACACAATCCCTAGACATCTGGAACCGGTATCACCTTGCGTTTCAACCGCTGGAACAAACAGGATTGATTCGCCGACCGATAGTGCCAAGCACTTGTTCGCACAATGCTCACATGTATTATTTACTCCTTCCAAACCTCACTGCGCGCACCCGATTCATCGAATGCATGCGTGTACGGCATGTGCACACTGTGTTTCACTACATTCCATTGCATTCTTCGAAGTTTGGCTTGACAGTGGGTCGATCGGCGGGAGATTTGCCACTGACTGTGGAAGTCTCGGATCGACTGGTTCGTTTGCCTTTGTGGGTGGGGCTTGACGAATACCTCCAGACCGTGGTTGATGCAGTTTTCTCCAGCCTTGACGATTGCGTGCAATGATGGAGCCGCCCAGTGCAAACTCCAAGTCTTCCTAAACTTCGAATCCCTGTGTGGCGACTCAAGACTTGGCCCATTGTCTGGGCCTTTCTCGCATTTCTGATCCTGATACTGGCCGTGAAAGGCAAGACACCTGACTCCGAGTGGACTCCGTTCAGCGATCAATCTTCACACCTCATGGCAACAATGAGTTTGTGGCATGACCTTGATCTGCGATACACCCTTGATGACCTTGAACGCTTCAATGTCCGATTCCCTGCCGCCGATGGGCCGCGGGGCACGTTCCTGAAACAGAGCGCCAATGGCGAACTTCATTTCGCCAAGCCAGCGCTTTATGCGGCGCTAAACGCTCCCTTCTATGGCGCCTTTGGAACCGTCGGGTTTACGATCTTCAATCTGTTGGCAATCGCCATCATGGCGGCACTCACTCAACACATAGTCCGCCGAATTTTCGGTGGAACACAGAGCCACCTGATGACGGCCTCGCTGTTTCTGTTGGGGCCATTCATGGCGTGGACCACGGTCGTTCACCCAGACATCCTCATCGCACCATGCACCTTTCAGGCCTCAACCTGCTATGTCAATGGTGACCCCGAGGTGCACCCGCAAGTAGAAAGCTATTGGGGGCGCGTCAACCCGTTCGGTTTACGGTCTTGTACCCAATCCAATCCGGTTCAGTGATGCCTCGCCCGATTACCGCCAATAAACCTCTGAAACATTTATGCAAATCGCCATTGCAGGTACAGGCTATGTCGGCCTGTCCAACGCCGTTCTCCTCGCAGTGATCTTGTCGAACCGTCAATCCGAGTTTCCGGCAGATGTAGCAGACAAGGTCTATACACGCGATCTGTTTGGCAAAGACCGATTCTTCACCTGAAAGGCAACATGAAAACTGCATTGATCACCGGCATCACCGGACAGGACGGCGCTTACCTGGCCGAGCTGCTGCTCGCCAAAGGCTATACGGTGTACGGCACCTACCGCCGCACCAGTTCCGTCAATTTCTGGCGCATCGAAGAGCTGGGCATCCAGAACCACCCATCCCTGCACCTGGTCGAGTACGACCTGACCGACCTGGGTTCGAGCATCGCGCTGGTGCAGAAGGTCCAGCCGCACGAGATCTACAACCTGGCCGCGCAGAGCTTTGTCGGCGTGAGCTTCGATCAACCCAGCACCACGGCGCAGATCACCGGCATTGGGGCCCTGAATCTGCTGGAAGCGATCCGCCTGGTAAACCGCAAGATCCGCTTCTACCAGGCCAGCACCTCCGAGATGTTCGGCAAGGTGCAAGCCATTCCCCAGGTGGAGGACACGCCCTTCTATCCCCGCAGCCCCTATGGCGTGGCCAAGCTCTACGCGCACTGGATGACGGTGAACTACCGCGAGAGTTACGACATCTTCGGCAGCAGCGGCATCCTCTTCAACCACGAGAGCCCGCTGCGTGGGCGCGAGTTCGTGACCCGCAAGATCACCGATGCCGTGGCCAAGATCCAGCTGGGCCAGCTCGACTGCCTGGAGCTGGGCAACCTGGATGCCAAGCGGGACTGGGGCTACGCCAAGGAGTACGTTGAAGGCATGTGGCGCATGCTGCAGGCGGATGAGCCCGACACCTTCGTGCTGGCCACCAACCGCACGGAAACCGTGCGCGACTTTGTGCGCATGGCGTTCAAGGGCGCGGGCATCGCTGTGGACTTCCGCGGGCAGGGCGAAAACGAAACGGCAGTGGACGCTGCAAATGGGAAAGTGGTGATGCGCATCAATCCCAAGTTCTACCGCCCTGCAGAAGTGGAACTGCTGATCGGCTATCCTGCACGAGCCAAAGCCAGGCTCGGCTGGGAGCCTTCCACCACGCTGGAACAGCTTTGCCAGATGATGGTGGAAGCGGATCTTCGTCGCAATCTGGAGGGCTTTTCGTTTTGAAACACCGCGATTTACAGGAGGAACCCGGTTTGAAGATTTCGCATGGAATGCAGGAAAACGGGGTGATCACCGGCAATGTGTTCGACAAATACGGGTCCCGCAACCCGTTGGTGCGCGAGATCATGCGCGGGTTCAACAACGGCTTGGCCGATCTGGTCTCGCAAGCCGCTCCGGCCAACGTCCATGAATTGGGCTGCGGAGAGGGTCACTGGGTGCTGGAGTGGGCCCAACAAGGCATTGCCGCCCGGGGCAGCGATTTTTCCGAGAAGGTCATCGCCATGGCCCGGGACAACGCCGTCAGCGCCCAGTTGGACCCAAGTATCTTCTCCGTGCGCAGCATCTACGACATTGCGCCGGACACAGACAGCGCCGATCTGATCGTTTGCAGCGAGGTGCTGGAGCACCTGACCGATCCCTTGGCCGGTTTGGCCGCTATCCAGAGAGTGGCCAGTCGCCACGTCATTCTGACGGTGCCGCGTGAACCGATCTGGTGTGCCATGAACATGGCGCGTGGCGCCTACCTGCGGCACTGGGGGAACACACCGGGCCACTTGCAACACTGGTCCACCCGCCAGTTCATCGAACTTGCCAAACGCTATTTTGAGGTGATCGCGGTCAAGACTCCCTTGCCCTGGACCATGCTGCTGTGCCGGGTGAAAGCGCAGGCTGGGTGAACCATCGACCCCATCTCAAGCGCTGGGTTCACACCGCCAGCACCTTGCTGGCGTTTGCCGGGGCGGCTTTTGTTGTCCTGAAGATCGCAGACCACTCGGCCCAGATAGACATCACGCATTTCGGAGCCGCCTCTTGGGCCGGGCTGGCCCTTTTGGTGGTGGGGTACGGCGCCTCCAATGCCTTGTTGGCCAGGGCTTGGTGGCAACTGCTGAAATATTTCGAGCTCCAGGCGCCATGGCCGTGGACGCTGAAGACCTACGGTGTGTCGCAGATCAACAAGTACATCCCAGGCAACATTTTTCATCTGGCGGGACGGCAGGCGCTGGGCATGTCTGCGGGCATGGCGGCCCGTCCGCTGGCACAGTCGGCCCTGTGGGAACTGGCCATGCTGGCCTTGCTGGGTCTTCTGTATGGTTCGCTCGCTGCCCCCCTGGGTTGGCCCCAGATGTCAGCAACCACCGCCACCGTTTTGTGGGCATCGTTGCTGGCGTTCGGATATGCGGCACTCCGCCGCCTCGGTGCCAAGCCACTTGCCCTGGCCATGGGTTGGCAAGCGGGCTTTCTGATGATGTCGGGCACCGTCTTCATTGTGGTGCTCCTGATGAGCGGTCACACATCGGCTGTGTCCTACTCCACACTGTCCGCCGTGTGTGGCGCCTATGTGCTGGCGTGGCTGGCAGGCTTGGTCACCCCGGGTGCACCCGCGGGAGTGGGCGTGCGCGAAGCCGTGTTGTTGCTCCTGCTGGGCGGGTTGTTCGCGCCAGCAGATCTGCTCGTGGCAGTGGTCCTGGGGCGAGTGGTGACGGCCTCGGGCGATCTGTTGTTTTACCTGTACGCACTTTCCATCAAGACGAAAGCCCATGACCATGTCTGAGCACCCACGCGCCATTCATTGGACCCTGACGCCATTGTTAGCGCTCGGTGCCTGGTGTCTCATGCTGGTGATGCATGGCGCCGTGCCGTTCCTACTGTCTCCCACGTTGGCCCAAGCGGTATGGTCCACCGGGTTTTCCCAGTCGTTCGTCAATCAGTCCCTGTGGACGGTGTACGCGACCAATTTCGGCGCTCCCGAGCCAGCAGCCATGGCATTCGGTTTGCCCGGCGCTTGGCTGACCGCCCTCTATATCCAGTTGGGCCTGCAACCACCCGATGCCTACAGCGCCATGGTGGCCAGTTGGATGACGCTGGCCATGGGGTCGGCCTACGCCATGGCCCGGCACTTTTCTGTCAAGCCCGCCCTAGCGGTTCTGGCGGCGCTGGGGTGGATGAGCATGCCCGTCACGTGGGCACACGCAGGCTATTCCATGCTGTCCATCGGCATTGCCTTGCTGCCCATGTATTTCCTCAGCTCGCTGAAGTTGCTGGAGCACTGTGGGCCGGCCGACGGTGAACCGGTTCGCAAACAAGGCTTGTGGAAACTGATCTACCCGCTGGTGTGCATATTGGCCGTGTTCATGGACGGCTACAGCTTCATGTTTTTCGCAGTGGGTGCCAGCCTGCTCGGTGGTTGGTGGTGGCTGAGGACCAATCCAGTTGGGCGAAGGCGTCTCAACGTGGTGGTACTGCCACTGCATGTGCTCAGTCTGTTGGCGGCCTATTTGCTGTATGGAGCCTTCGTGGGCAAATCGGTCTATTCGGCTGCACCACTGGACTTTTTCCGTGGCTGGGGTGCCGATCTGACGTTTTTCGCTCGGCCTACGATGGGCATGCACTGGCTGCCTGACATCTTGGGATGGAGCATCGCCCGTTCCAATCAACAGTATTTTGGTGATGCCTCAGTCTGGATTACAACCTTCTCCATCCCTGTGGTTGTTGGAGGCATCTGGGCAGCATGGCGAATGGTGCGCGTACAGAGAGCAGCTTTGGGGCTGCTGCTGGTGGCGGGTTTTGGTTTTTACATGGCCATGGGGCCTTCCATTAAATTCAACTCAGTGAAAACGGAGGGACTTGCTCAGGGTCAGCTCATGCCAGCTGAAGCTGCGTTGGCGCCCACCGGCTCGGGAGTGCTGTCAAAAAAAATACCTGGTTTCAACAACATGCGGGCCAGCTATCGCTGGACAGCACTCGGTGTCTTTGGCGCCTGGGGATTGTTGCTGCTGGCGCTCTCCACACACAACAGCCGAGGTACCAAGGTGCTGGCGGCCTCGTTTATGGGTGTAGTCATCCTGCTCAACCTACCCGATCTGTCCAAAAAATGGCCGGCCTATACGTCGCACCGCTCAATGTTCTATCAAATCGAGGCCGATCTGGTAGACGACATGCGCACAGTGCTGCACAAAGGGGAACGTGTGGCGTTCCTTCCCTGGCGCAACGATTTCCTGGTCAACTACCTCGCAGCCCGCTTGAACATTGTCAGTTTCAACATTGGCGGGGACAAGAACCTGGAAAGCGCCAGAGAACACTGGCCCCGCTGGATGAGCGGTTTTTCCATGGGTCAGATCGATCCCAAGTTCGCCAGCCGCGCTGCGTTGTTGCTGGTAGAACGGGAAGCCGATGCAGTGGTATTCCCATACTTTGACATGCTTTTGGCAGCGCACAAATGGCCTCCAGCCAACACATTCAAGACAGAAATAGAACCTTCCATCGCATTCATTCGAAACTCATCTCTATTTGAAATTACCCATGGCACCAACTACGTGACCGTTCGCCTCAAACGGGAATACGTCAAATGGCCGACAGACACGTTGATAGGCAAAATCCTCTCGACCGAGTGCACGGTGTCTCCATGCCAAAGGTCCGTGAAACTCGGTGCCAATTCGCTGGCAAAGCATTCGTTTCTTGTGGACGGTTGGTCAGGGCCAGAGCCCTGGGGCCAATGGTCCGAGGGGGAAGTTGCACAAGTGGTATTGAACATCGCAGGGCAACCCCGCGGCGATCTTGAACTGCTGCTGGAGGGACATGCGTTTCTCGTTCCTGAAAAACATCCAGAACAGCAGGTCGACGTCTTCCTTGGTGATCGAAAGATCGGGCAACTGGACTATAGACTACCAAACGATGCCAATCCCTCAATCAAATCCATCACCATCCCTCGCGATTCACTGATCCATTCAACAGGGAAAATAGAACCGTGGATTTTATTGACTTTTCGATTCAAGACAATCAAATCACCCGCAGATCTTGGAATATCCACCGACTCCCGAAAAATTTCTCTAGGATTGACTTCATTGAGTTTGCATGAAAAACCTTTGACAGTACCAACCAAGTAAACAAGCGACCCCAGCTGTCGCGGCCCAGATGATATAATCGATGCCAAATGAGCCAATTTTCTCATGGTCAGATTGGTCAAGAGAAAACTGGTTCAAGATCTTGCCTAATTAATTGCACAAGCCCTTCATCCTCAATATTCCCATCGTGGCCCATCAAAGACAATGCGCATCCTTCTGACCGGCTCGGCCGGCTTCACTGGTCACCACTTTCGTGTCCGCGCCGAGGCGGCGGGCCACGAAGTAGTGCCGCTCACCGCCGATCTCACCGACAGACCCGCCCTTGCAGCCGAAGTCGCCCGCGCTGAAGCCGACGCGGTGGTGCACCTGGCGGGGATTGCGTTTGTCGGCCATGCCGACAATGCCGCGTTCTACGCGGTCAACACGGTGGGCACCACCAACCTGCTGCAGTGCCTTGTTGCCGAGACGGCTTCGGCCGTGCAGCCTAGGGTGCTGATCGCGAGCAGCGCCAACGTGTACGGCAACTGCGAACGCTCGCCCATCTCCGAAGAGCAGGCACCAGCACCCGTGAACCATTACGCCGCCAGCAAACTGGCCATGGAGCACATGGCCCTAACCTACACTGACCGCCTGCCCGTTGTCATCGTTCGACCTTTCAATTACACCGGACCCGGGCAGTCGCCCAGCTTCCTGATTCCTAAGCTCGTGGATCATTTTGCGCGCAGGGCGCCGGTCATCGAGCTGGGCAATCTGCATGTGGAACGCGAGTTCAACGATGTGCGCATGGTCACAGAAGCGTATCTCCGGCTGCTGGATGCAGGTGAGCCCGGCCAGACCTACAACGTGTGCTCAGGCCATCCATACAGTTTGCATTCGGTGCTGGAGCGACTCACCCAGCTGACGGATCATCGGCCCGAAATTCGAGTCAACCCAAACTTCGTTCGATCCAACGAGGTCCACCGTCTCTGTGGCGACCCCACGAAGCTGAAACGCTGTCTGGGCACACTGCCGAATTATTCGCTGGAGCAATGCCTATCTCTCATGCTCGGGCAATGGCAGCAACCCAGCCCTCTTCAAAGCGCGTGATTGCAATGATCTCAACTTGGCTCCACCGTCTGCTTCGCAAAGCGCCACCCGATCACAAAGAACCTCTGACAGCTCCTGCCTGGCCATGGGCGGATGAATTGGCCTGGCTGTATGAGCCGACTGAAACTCCCTGTGGTGAGCTGGCCCCGTATTTTTTGACCCAGCTCAACACCTTGTGGCCCGACCTGGACGATGCCAGAGGCATCAACATGAACTCTAGGCGGGGCTATGCCAATGCTGTGGCTTATTGGGAATCACCGCTGCGGCAACATTGCCCTGACATCGTCTGGCCGCGCAGCGAATTTCCGCCTGTTCTTTTTGAACCGGATGCCCAGACCGATCAGGATGGACCGTTGCCTTTCTCGCTAGGATTGGTTGCCATCCTGAATGTCCGCCCCGATATGGGCGACTTCGAATGCCACAGCCGCTTGGGGCGCATTCGAATGTTGCACTGGCGCCTGACGCTGGGAAGCAAGGAATACCGACATCTGGCGTTCACGCCCGAAGAGCTGGCCCAATTGCAAAGGCCTTGTCAACAACATGCAGGGAGACTGGCCCATCTATCTAAGCTGGCCGAGTTGTTGCCTGCGCTGTACACCCATCTGCCCGACCGCCTGCAACCGTTGCTGGAGGGAGACCGCCTCGCCTTCGACGCATGCTGGAAGGAGTCTGGAGATGGGCTCTTGGCCGCACTTCACTCCGCACCTCGGATCGGTCAATCTCTGGAATACACCCCGCCACCTGATATTGGAACCGCCGAGGCCAACGGCATCAACGTCGTGGGGTTTGCAACCGGTCAGTTCGGTGTGGGCGAAGACGCACGCATGGCCACGCGTGTGTTGATCCAGGCCGGGCTGAAGCCTTGCGTCTATGAACCCCCCATTCCTCTGGCAGTGGCCCACCGGCAGAGTGGCTGGATCGACCAGCACATGCAGCCAGAGCCTGCCTACCGCTTCAACCTGATCACGCTGCCGGCCGTAGACACGTTGCGGCTGCATTTTTTGCAGCAATCAGGGGTGCTGCACGGGCGCTACAACATCTGCGGGTGGCAATGGGAACTGCCCAAGTGGCCAACACACTGGAAAGGCATGATGGCCATGCCCGATGAGATCTGGGCACAGTCCCGTTTTCTTCAGGAGATGTTCAGCCAGGCTACAGACAAACCCGTCACTTACATACCGTCCGCTGTCGAGATCCCATCGTTCACGCCCAAGCATCGCCAGGATTTCAGGCTCCCCACCGAAGCGTTTGCCTTCTTGTCGGTATTCGATTGCAACGCCTGGTACCAGCGCAAGAACCCTCTGGCAGCTGTACGCGCCTTCCAAAAAGCCTTTCCCAAGACTGAGCGTGGCGTCCAGCTGATTGTGAAGATGATGAACTCACGCCCGGAGGTGCCTGAACACCAGGAGTTGATACGCCTGGCTGGTCTGGATGACCGGATCGTGATTATCGACACGTTTCTCAGCCGTGATGACATGCTGGCCTTGCTCAACTGCGCTGACGTGTTCGTGTCCCTCCACCGGTCAGAGGGTTTCGGTCGGGTGGTGGCCGAGTGCATGCTGATGGGCAAACCGGTGATTTCAACCAACTATTCGGGCAGCGTCGACTTTGCACACGAGGGTACGGCGTACGTGGTGGATGGCCCGATGATCAGCTTGAAAAAGGGTGACTACGCGGACCACGAGGGCCAGTCGTGGATGGACCCGGACATTGATCTGGCAGCAGACGCCATGAAGCGCTGCATGGACGATCCGGAAGGTACTGCAGCGATGGCCCTGCTTGGGCAGGCATACATACGGGAACACCACAGCATTGAAGCGGTGGCGAGGCTTTATGCCGAGCGCCTCAGGGCCATAGGGGTGATGTAGACACGCATGACGGGAGGTTCGGTCTTTGATCTCCGCACCCCTTAAACTAGAACGTTACCTACATCAGGTGTGTTGGCATATCAGTGCCACCGAGACCGGAGAGAAACTTGAAACTCATCATCCAGATCCCCTGCTACAACGAGGCCGAGACGCTTGGCATTGCCCTGTCTGCACTCCCGCGGGATGTGCCCGGTTTCGACAAGGTTGAGTGGCTGATCATCGACGACGGCAGTACGGACGATACGGTCAAAGTTGCGCTGGCACACGGTGTGGACCATGTGGTGCGCCACACGCGCAACCAGGGCCTGGCACGCGGATTCATGAACGGCCTTCAGGCCTGCCTTGAGCACGGGGCTGATGTGATTGTCAACACCGATGCTGACAATCAATACAACGCCGATGACATTCCTCTGCTGACCCAGCCTATCGTGGAAGGCAGGGCCGACATCGTCGTGGGTGCGCGCCCGATTCAGGCCATCGAACACTTCAGCCCTGTCAAGAAGTTGCTGCAAAAACTGGGCAGTTGGGTCGTTCGTGTAGCCAGCAAGACGGACATTCCAGATGCTCCCAGCGGATTCCGCGCCATGAGTCGGGCTGCAGCCCGCCGCCTTATGGTGTTCAGCGACTACACCTACACGCTGGAAACCATCATCCAGGCTGGTCAGAAGAACATGGCCATCACCTCAGTCCCAATCCGCGTCAATGGTGATCTACGCCCGTCTCGCTTGGTCAAGAGTATCTCCTCGTATATCCGCCGCAGTATCGTCACGATCGTTCGGGTGTTCATCATCTACCGGCCTTTCCGATTCTTCGGATCCATTGGCCTTGTCCTGTTCGCGGTAGGCTTCCTGGTTGGTCTGCGCTTTCTGTACAAGTGGCTGAGCACCGATTTTGGCTATGAAGGCCATGTGCAGTCATTGATCCTGGCCAGTTCGCTCATGGTGGTTGGTTTTCAAACCATTCTGATTGCTTTCGTTGCCGACCTGCTCTCGGCCAACCGGAAGCTGATTGAAGAAGTTCGCACCCTCGCACTGGAGAATCGGGACATCCGGCAACCATGATTGCGGTTACTGGCGCTTCCGGTTTTGTTGGCCGGGCCTTGGTCGAGCGGCTCCAATCCGATGGTCGTGCGGTACGTGCCCTCACCCGACGACAGACATCGATTCCTGGCGACCATGTGGTGCTCGGTGACATGGGTCCAGACACCGACTGGCGTTCGGCTCTCCGTGGTGTGTCCTGTGTCGTTCACTGTGCCGCCAAGGTGCATGTGATGGCTGAAGAACACCCGAATCCAGACGCAGCCTTCAACGCGGTCAATGCCGAGGGCACTCGCCGTCTCGCGGAACAGGCCGCATATGCTGGTGTGAAACGGCTGGTGTACTTGAGCACGGTGAAGGTCATGGGAGAGTCCACGCTACCCGGGCAGCCATTCACCCATACCAGCCCAGCGAACCCGCATGATGCCTACGCAAGATCCAAACTGGAGGCGGAACGGGCCTTGTGGTCCGTGGCGCGACATGCCGGCCTGGAAGTGGTGATCGTTCGGCCCCCATTGGTGTATGGCCCCGGCGTGGGAGCCAATTTTCGAGCCCTGGTCGAATGGGTCTCAAAAGGCTGGCCTCTGCCTTTCGGGTCGATTCCAAACCGCCGCTCTCTGATCGGGCTGGGGAACTTGACCGACCTTATCGCTCATTGTCTTGAACACCCCAAGGCTTCAGGGCAGACCTTCTTGGTCTCAGATGGTCGAGATCTGTCCACCGCCGATCTTGTCAACCACATCGCTGCCGCGATGAACCGCCCTGCGCGGATGGTGCCGGCTCCACTCTGGTTGCTCAATTTTCTGGGACAGGTCACTGGAAGGGGACAACAGATCAGCCGCCTCACGGAGTCACTTCAGCTGGACATCCAGCACACTCTGCGTACCTTGGACTGGCATCCACCCCATTCCGTCCAGGAAGAGCTTGTCCGGACCATTGAAGACTTCCCGAATGAAGCGACTGTTTGATCTGATCCTGTCCCTGATGCTGAGTGTCGTGTTGGTGTTGCCCATATTGGTCATTGCCAGCCTCATCCGGCTTAACTCCCGAGGCCCCGCGATCTACTGGAGCGCCCGCGTCGGGTATGACAATCGCATTTTTCAGATGCCCAAGTTCCGATCCATGAGAACGGACACCCCTGCTGTGGCCACCCATTTGCTGGAGCAACCGGAGCAGTACGTCACCCCGATCGGGCGGTTTCTGCGCAAGAGCAGTCTGGACGAGCTGCCCCAACTGTGGAGCATCCTGCTGGGAGATATGAGCTTTGTAGGCCCCCGTCCGGCGTTGTTCAACCAGTACGATCTCATCGAACTTCGGACCAAGCAGGGCGTGCACAAACTGGTGCCAGGCCTGACCGGCTGGGCACAGGTGAATGGCCGCGATGAGCTGCCCATTCCTCAAAAAGTACAATTCGACGCTGAGTATCTGCAAAGGCGGTCCTTCTGGTTTGATCTGAAAATCATGACCATGACTGCGTGGCGCGTCTTGCGCCGAGTGGGTGTCTCCCACTGACTCTCCAACTGAATCGGAACGCTGCCATGCTGAACCGCCTTGCGGTGCCTATTCTTGTGATGCCGAGATCGGCGAAGCGCTTGATCGTGCTTTTGGTTGATGCATCTCTGTGCATGCTGACTGTCTGGCTCGCTTACTACTTGCGACTTGGCGAGTGGGTCAAGTTCTATGGGGATCCCATGTGGCAGCCATGGAGCGCGGCAATAGCAGCTCTTGCCTTTGCCCTGCCCATGTTCATCGTCCATGGGCTCTATCGCGCCATCTTCCGCTACTCGGGTTTGTCTGCACTGATGACAGTCTGTAAAGCGGTTGCAATTTATGGCCTGCTGTATGGAACGGTCTTTACCGTGATCGGGGTTCCTGGCGTCCCCAGAACCATTGGGTTGATCCAACCGCTCTTGCTGCTCGTGTTTGTGGGGGCATCCCGTTTGCTTGCTCGCTTCT
This sequence comes from Hydrogenophaga sp. L76, assembly GCF_057654755.1. Lineage (NCBI taxonomy): Bacteria > Pseudomonadati > Pseudomonadota > Betaproteobacteria > Burkholderiales > Comamonadaceae > Hydrogenophaga > Hydrogenophaga sp. L76. Next base: position 4,393,760 of record NZ_CM172807.1, on the reverse strand, counting down.
GGCTGGGTGGCATGTACCAAAACCAGCTAAGGTTGGCAAACTTGCCTAAGGTGCTGATCTACGGGGCGGGTAACGCTGGCCGGCAACTGGCTGCAGCCATGTCCAACAGCCATGAAATGCGCGTGGTGGGGTTCCTTGACGATGATGACCGACTGCACGGCCATGTGCTCAACGGGCTCTCTATCTACTGTCCAACAGATCTACCCGGACTTGTGGCCACTCTCGAGGTGAGCACCGTGCTGCTAGCGATTCCGTCTATCAGCCGTCAACGCCGCAACGAGATGATAGAGGGAATGTTGAAGGCCCACGTGCAGGTTCGGACCCTGCCAGCGGTCAGCGAGTTGGCGCGAGGTATGGTGAGCACCTCCGACCTGCGCGAGCTTGATATTGACGATCTTCTGGGCAGAGAGCCCGTCACCCCAAACCACATCTTGCTGGGCAAGAATATCAAAGGCAAGGTTGTGCTGATCACGGGTGCCGGCGGCTCCATCGGCAGTGAGTTGTGCCGTCAGATCCTGGCTGTCGCGCCCATCACACTGGTGCTCGTGGACCAGAGTGAGTTTGCTCTCTATGAAATTCACCAGGAATTGCAGGGGAAACTTGGTTCCAGCGACGAAATTCTGCTGGTTCCATTGCTGGCATCGGTCCGCGACACGACGCGCATGCGCGAAATCATGTCCAGCTGGCGGCCGGAGACCGTGTATCACGCTGCTGCGTACAAGCACGTCCCTTTGGTAGAACACAACCCGATCGAGGGCATTCGGAACAACACGCTGGGGACATTGGTGACGGCTCAGGTGGCAGCCGAGGTGGGTGTGAAAGACTTTGTGCTGATAAGTACCGACAAAGCGGTGCGTCCCACCAACATCATGGGTGCGAGCAAGAGATTGGCTGAAATGGCCCTGCAAGCGCTGTCAGCCAACGCGCCCGACACCCGATTTTCCATGGTTCGATTCGGCAACGTGTTGGGGTCCTCGGGCTCTGTTGTTCCAAGGTTCAGGCGACAGATTCGCGATGGTGGACCTATCACATTGACACACCCCGAGATCACCCGCTACTTCATGACGATTCCCGAAGCTGCCCAGTTGGTCATCCAGGCTGGCGCCATGGCCAAAGGGGGAGACGTGTTCGTTCTGGACATGGGTGACCGAGTGAAAATTTACGATCTCGCCGCGCGCATGATCGAATTGTCGGGGCTCACACTGCGCAGTGAGGAAAATCCCGATGGCGATATCGAGATTGAAATCACTGGCCTGCGGCCGGGCGAAAAGCTGTTTGAAGAGTTGTTGATCGGAAATGACCCGCGGCCCACCTCGCACCCGCGGATCATGAAGGCTCACGAAGAATTTCTGGCCTGGTCGCAGCTGACAACCGAGCTGTTGAATCTGGAACGCGCGCTGGACAGCAATGACACTGAAGTCATCAAGGCGATGCTTGTGCGCCTTGTGTCGGGCTACAAGCCACGCCCAATCGACGTCGACTCTGCTGGTCCAGAAAGCCGTTTGCGCTACAGCGTGTAGCCCCTCCCTAGGCGTTTCTTCGTAAGCGGTCATCCAACGTAAGCAATGGGATGAACGCCCCCACCCATAACGGCATCGACGTGCCAAAGTGGAGACATTGATCAACCACTTGTACCGAGAAGGGGCGTCCACCATGAAGCTTACGACTGATGGCATAGCCCTGGCGCAGAACGTGTTCCAGGTCCACGGAATCGACGAGCATGGCAAGGTGCTCGTGAAGAAGCAACGGCTGGCATAGGGGGCGTTCATGTACGTGCGACCATCCCACCCTTGAAGGCTTGAGCTGCGAAGTACGAAAAAAAGCTGGGGTCTTGCGACCCCAGCCTTTTTATTGGCTATCCCGAATAGATCAGCGTGGCTGACGACGCGCCACCGGACGTGCCGGGCCGCCTTCGCTGCGGCGCGGGGCGAATTCGCCACCACGCATGGCCACGCGTTCGGAGTTGCCACGATCGCTGAAGCGATCACCGCCGGCATCGCTGCGGCCGAAGCTGCCAAAGCCACTGGGTTTGCCAGCGGGACGCGCCGGGGCGCCGCGATCGGCAAAACCACGGCTTGGAGCGGCCGGACGGCTGTCCGAACGGTTGTCGAAACGACCGTCAGGACGCGGGCCGCCGCGGTTTTCAAAACGCGCGGGTTCGGCTCGGTTATCGAAACGGCCTTGCTCACCACGGCCTTCGAAGCGCGGTGCATCACCACGGCCTTCAAAACGCGGGGCGTCGCTGCGACCTTCAAAGCGCGGGCCACGGGCAGGACCACGGCGCTCGGCGTAACGCTCGTTGCCACCACGACCCGCCGGGCGGCCAGGGCCGCCGCGACCGAAGGGCTCGGCCATCGGCGCACGCTGGCGCGGCTCCAGGCCGGTGACGGTTTCCACGGCGATGCGCTGGCGCGTGAAGGCTTCGATGTCGCCGATCTTGCGGCGATCACGCAGCTCGGCAAAGGTCACGGCAAGGCCGTCACGACCGGCACGGCCGGTGCGACCGATGCGGTGGGTGTAGTCCTCGGCCTTCATGGGAAGACCGAAGTTGAACACGTGGGTGATGGTGGGCACGTCGATACCGCGTGCAGCGACATCGGTGGCCACCAGGATCTGCACCTGACCGCCGCGCAATGCCATCAGGCGGCGGTTGCGGATGCCCTGGCTCAGGGCACCATGCAGGGCCACGGCCGCAAAGTTGGACTGTTGCAAGTCGGTGGCCAGACCATCACATTCGATCTGCGTGCTGCAGAACACGATCGCCTGGTTGATACCGGTGTCACGCAGCCAGTGGTCCAGCAGCTTGCGCTTGTGGTCGGCGTTGTCGGCCCAGAACAGCACCTGCTTGATGTTGGCGTGTTGTTCCTGTGGGCTGTCGATCTGAACCTTCTGCACATGCTTGCCGCCATCGTGCATGACGCGCATGGCGAGCTGCTGGATGCGCGGCGCAAAGGTGGCGCTGAACATCATGGTCTGGCGGCGCTGGCTGGTCATGTCGTTGACATCGGCCAGGTCGTCGGCAAAGCCGAGGTCCAGCATGCGGTCGGCTTCGTCGACCACCAGGAACTGCACCTGGTCGAGCTTGATCTGCTGCGAGCGCTGCAGGTCCAGCAGGCGGCCGGGCGTGGCGACCACGAGGTCGGCGTTCTGCAGCTTGGCGATCTGCAACTGGTAAGGCATGCCGCCCACCACGTTGGCGATGCGCAGACCACGGCAATGGCGCACCAGGTCGATGGCGTCGTTGGCCACCTGCTGGGCGAGTTCGCGCGTCGGGCACAGGATCAGGGCGCCGGGGGTGGCGGCCTTGAAGTTGCGCGGGTTGGTCGGGTCCTTGCGCTTGGCGCGCTTCGGAGCCACTTCGCCGCGTGCCAGGGCATCGGCAACGCTCTGATCAAACTCGGCTTTTTCATTGGCTTCGGCCTGGGCCTGTTGTTGCAGCAAGGTGTGCAGCACGGGCAGCAGGAAGGCGGCGGTCTTGCCGCTGCCGGTCTGGCTGGAAACCATCAGGTCGGCAAAACGCTTTTCGCCTTCGCCGAGCATGGCTTTGGGCACCACATTGTTCTGCACCTGTGTGGGCTGCACGTAGCCGAGGTCGGCACAGGCCTGCACCAGCTCGGGCGCCAGACCCAGCAGCTCGAAGCCATTGGGTTCTGCGGGCACTTCAGGGGTGTCCAGCTCAACGGCCAGATCCAGCAGGTGGTCGGATTCGGTGGAAAGGATTTCGGGCGAGAAATCGCCGCGGGCTTCAAAAGAGTCGCTCATGTTCGTCCTTGCGCAGATACAGCGCAATTGATCGAATAAAGCACAAGGAAGATGCCCGCCTCATGGGCGGGCGCTCCTGGGCGCTTGATCCGTTCGTGGTTACAAAACATCAACCATCAAACGGTCAACGCGCTCGGTGCCCAGCTCAAAAGCAGGAGACACCGGGAGCGAATGGCCTCATCCGCAACGCCAGCGGCTTGAACCGTGGCGGGCTGGCTGATCCCCTTCCAGAGAAGGGGCAGACAGCACAAGAATCGGGAGGCTTTGTGTGTGAGGCAGATGCACAAATCAACGCAGTTTCCTGCGCAGCCAGCGATTATGGCAGATTTTCAGGGAAAACCCTAGAGAATATTCAAAACATCAACCCAGCACTGCAGAGACGACATGAAACAGGATGGCCGCCAGCACAGCGGTAGCGGGCACGGTGATGATCCAGGCGGCCACGATCCGCAGCACCGCAGAGCGTTTGACCAGCTCCTTCTTGTAAACCTTCTTCAGCGCCTTCTGTTCCTTCTTGGCGAATACGGCGCCTTCGGCCGCTTCGTGCAGCTTCGCGCGGCGCTTCATGTCGGCCAGCATGCGCTTTTTCTCCTGCACTTCGGCCGTCTCGAAACGCTGCAGATAGGCTTCGACCTCGGCCCGGTCTTCACCCGTGTGCCCGGCGAAGACCACCGATTCCATCTTGGCGTAGTTGACCTTGAGCAACTCGCGCAGGAAGCCCACGCCGAACACGGCGCCGATGGTGATGTGGGTGGTCGAGACCGGCATGCCCAGCTGCGAGGCCATGATGACGGTCAATGTGGCGGCCATCGCGATGGAATAGGCCCGCATGTTGTCCAGTTCGGTGATCTCCTTGCCCACGGTGCGGATCAGCTTGGCACCATAGAGCGTCAAGCCCACCGCCAGCCCGAGCGCCCCCAGCAGCATGACCCACATCGGCGTCGCGGCCTTGGTGGCAATGGCCCCCGACTTCACCGCTTCATAGATCGCCGCCAGCGGACCGACCGCGTTCGCCACGTCGTTGGCGCCGTGCGCAAAACTCAACAGCGCCGCCGAGCACACCAGGGGCCAGGTGAACAAACGATTGACACCTTCCTTGCTGTTGTCCAGTCGCATGGCCGTGCGCGCGATCGGTTTTCGCACCAGCGCCCACGCAACAACGCCAAAAAGTGCACCCGCAAGCACCGACACCCAGAAGTCCACCTTCACCAACTGTCCCAAGCCCTTGAGCAGCATGTACGTGGCAAAAGCCCAGGCCATCACCGCGATGAGCCATGGCACCGTGCGGGTGGCCGCCTCGGTCATTTCGTTGCGGTAGGTGATGCTGCGCTTGATCACATAGAGGAAGGCGGCGGCGATGGCACCGCCCATCAAGGGCGACACCACCCAGCTCACCACGATCGAACCGATGGTCGCCCAGTTGACCAGACCCCATCCCCCGGCCGCAATGCCCGCGCCCATGACCGCGCCAATGATGGAGTGCGTGGTCGACACCGGCGCCCCGATCGCTGTGGCCAGGTTCAGCCAGAGCGCACCGGCCAGCAAGGCGGCAAACATCACCCAGGCAAACAGTGTCGCGTTGGTGATCTGCTGGCTGTCGATGATGCCGCCCTTGATGGTGCCCACCACCTCGCCACCGGCCACGATCGCTCCCAAGGCTTCAAAGACTGCGGCGATGATGATCGCCCAGCCCATGGTCATGGCGCCCGAGCCCACGGCCGGACCCATGTTGTTGGCCACGTCGTTGGCGCCGATGTTCATGGCCATGTAACCGCCGACCACGGCAGAAATGATCAGCAGCCAGACCGCGGTGCTGGACAGACCCAGCACGTTCGCGCCGGTGAGCGACGCATAAAGCCCCACCAAAAGCAGAAAACCGATAGCGGAACCCAGTTGCAACACGTCCATGTGACGGGCGACGAACCTTGAGCGGGATTTTTTTGTCATGAAAGCTCTCGTGAATGACACGATTTTGACATGTTGCACTGACAGCTTTGAACGCCGCGTGCGCCTGTCGAAGCGCTGTGGCCCGTCCTGCGGAATGGGCCATCGGCGCTGAATCACCGCAGGAAATGCGAGCGATAGTGCTCCAGCTCGTCGATCGATTCGTGCACATCGGCCAGCGCGGTGTGCCTCTGGTGTTTTTTGAAGCTGTTGTAAACCTCAGGTCGCCAGCGCTTGGCGAGCTCCTTGAGCGTGCTCACGTCCAGGCAGCGGTAGTGGAAATACGCTTCCAGCTTCGGCATGTACTTCACCAGGAAACGGCGGTCCTGACTGATGGTGTTGCCGCACATGGGCGAGCCGTTTTTGGGCACGTAGCGGGCGATGAAGGCCAGCAGTTCGGCCTGCGCCTGCTCCTCATCCACGGTGCTGGCTCGCACCTTGTCGATCAGGCCGCTCTTGCCGTGCGTGCCCTTGTTCCAGTTGTCCATGGCGTTCAGCACCGCGTCACTCTGGTGGATCACGAGCACCGGCCCCTCCACGCGCGGTGTGAGCTGCGGCCCGGTGATGACGACCGCAATCTCCAGCAGGCGCTCTTTTTCGGGGTCGAGCCCGCTCATCTCGCAATCGAGCCAGACCAGATTCTGGTCACTCTTGGTCAGGACAGGGGTATCGCTCGGCGCGGCAAGTTCTGCGGCCGGCAACGAAGGGGTGGTGTGTTCGGTCATGCTGCCGATTTTCACCGATTGGCCTGTCCGCCCCGCCAGCGAGCCCGTCCGGGCCATCCCTCCCGGCACCATGTGCATGCGGTGTTGGATAGACTCCCCCTCATGGAATCCCCCGCCCTGATGCTTTCCCTCGTTTTCTGCGCCCTGCTCGTGGCCGGTCTGATCACGCGCACCGTGCTGGCCAGCCGGCAGATCCGGCACGTGGCCCGGCACCGCGCCACCGTACCGGCCGCATTTGCCCAGACCATCACACCCGAAGCCCACCAGAAAGCGGCCGACTACACCATCACCAAAGCCCGTTTCGGCCTGTTGGACACAGCCCTGGAAGCCGCTGTGTTGCTGGGCTGGACGCTGCTGGGCGGACTCGACTGGCTGAACCAAACCCTGCTCGCGGCGCTCGGTGGCGGCATGGTGCAACAGCTCACCCTGCTGGCCGCGTTTTCTTTGATCGGTGGCCTGATCGGGCTGCCATTCGCCTGGTGGTCCACCTTCCGCATCGAGGAGCGCTTCGGCTTCAACAAGATGACGCTCTCGCTATGGCTGGGCGACCTGATCAAGGGGGCCCTGGTGGGTGCGCTCGTGGGCCTGCCCATCGCCGCGCTGGTGCTGTGGCTCATGGGTGCTGCGGGCGCGAGCTGGTGGGTGTGGGCCTGGGGTGTCTGGATGGCCTTCAACCTGCTGGCGCTGGTGCTCTACCCCACCCTCATCGCCCCGCTGTTCAACAAGTTCGAACCGCTGCAGGACGAAACCCTCAAGACGCGGGTCAACGCGCTCATGCAACGCTGCGGCTTTGCCGCCAAGGGCCTGTTCGTCATGGACGGCAGCAAGCGCAGTGCCCACGCCAACGCCTACTTCACCGGTTTTGGTGCCGCCAAGCGCGTGGTGTTCTTTGACACCCTGCTGCAGCAGCTCAACCCGGCCGAGATCGACGCCGTGCTCGCCCACGAACTGGGTCACTACAAACGCCGCCACATCCTCCAACGCATCGTGCTCATGTTCGCCCTGAGCCTGCTGGGTTTTGCCCTGCTGGGCTGGGTGTCGGGCCAGATCTGGTTCTACACCGGCCTGGGGGTCATGCCGTCGCTGGATGCGCCCAACAACGCCCTCGCACTGCTGCTCTTCATGATGGTGGTGCCGCTGTTCACCTATTTCCTGTCGCCGCTTATGGCGCGTTTGTCGCGCAGCCACGAGTTTGAGGCCGACGCCTACGCCATGGCACAGACCAATGGCCAGGACCTCGCCAGTGCGCTGCTCAAGCTCTACAAGGACAACGCGAGCACCCTCACGCCCGACCCCGTGTTCGCACGTTTCTACTACTCCCATCCGCCCGCCAGCGAACGCATCGCCCGCCTGCGCGCCACCGGCACCCCGGCCTGATCCGCGTTGATGCCCCCAAAGCCCATGAACCCCATCCACCAGAACCGGCAAGCCCTGTCCGCCACTGCGGTCGTGACCCAGCTCACCCAGCTCAATGGCGACGCCGCCCAGGGCTGGAAACTGATCGACGGGGCACTGGAGAAGACCTACACCTTCCCCGACTTCCACAACACCATGGCCTTCGTCAACGCCGTGGCCTGGATCGCGCACCGGGAGAACCACCACCCCGATCTCGCCCTCGGCTTCGCGCGGTGCACCGTGCGCTACAACACGCACGACGTGGGCGGCATCTCGGTGAGTGACTTTTTCTGCGCCGCCGCGGTCGACGCGCTGCTGAAAGACTGAATGCATCTCCTGCCTGCCAACGGAACCACGCCTTGAGCAAACACCCCGCCACCCCCGCAGCCGACGCGCTGCAGCCCGGCCTGGTGGTCGCCGCCTTCGGACGGCATTGCCTGGTGGAGAGCCCCGATGGCACACGGGGCATCTGCCATCCCCGCGGCAAGAAAAATGCCGTGGTGGTCGGCGACCGGGTGGCCTGGCAGGCCACCGGTGACGAGGGCAGCATCGAACGCGTGGAACCGCGGCGCAACCTGTTCTACCGTCAGGACGAGATGCGTACCAAGTCGTTTGCCGCCAACCTCGACCAGATCCTGGTGTTGATCGCCGCCGACCCCGAGTTTTCAGAACGCCAGCTCGCGCGCTCGCTGATCGCCGCCGAAGCCGAGGGCATTCCGGTGCTGATCGTGCTCAACAAGAGCGATCTGCAACCCGCCTTCGACCAGGCGTGGGAGCGGCTGGAGAGCTACCGCCGCATGGGCTGCGATGTCCTGCCCCTGCGTCTCAAGGGCCAGACCGCCGCCGAAACCGAACAAGGCCTGATTGAGCTGGAGCAACGCCTGGCGGGCAAGACCACCCTGGTGCTCGGTCCTTCAGGCGTCGGCAAAAGCACGCTGGTGAACCGGCTCGTGCCACACGCCAAGGCGCTGACCGGTGAAATCTCGCGCGCGCTCAACTCCGGCAAACACACCACCACCAGCACCACCTGGTACTGGGTGGACGAGACGCGTTGCACCGCCCTGATCGACTCCCCGGGGTTTCAGGAATTCGGTCTCAACCACATTGAACCGATGCAGCTCGCGCACCTCATGCCCGACCTGCGCGCCACGTTGGGCCACTGCCGCTTCTACAACTGCACGCACCTGCACGAGCCAGGCTGCGCGGTGCGCGATCAGGTGATGGGCGCCGAAGACGCAGGCGGCGCGAGCAAGGAAAAAAGCATCGGGGACAACCGCTACCGGATCTATGGCGAACTGTTCGCCGAACTCTCCGCCCGCCGCAGCTATTGAGAAGGACCGCCCCCGCAGCGCTTCGCGCTACCCCCTCACGGGGGCGACACCAGCCGCCCGGCAAGCCAGCCCGGCGGTGTCCCCGGTTGGACCATGTCATTCAGTGCAAATCGCGCAGTTTCGAGATGAAACTGTAGCTCGCCCAACAGCTCATCCAATCAAGCGGGCCAGCGTCAGCAAGGCCAGCAGCAGCATCCACAGCACCACGCTGCGCCAGACCAGCCCCACGGCGCTCGCCAGGTGGGCGATCTGCGGTTCGGCCCTGGAACTGCCCTCCACGGATTCAGCCACGCCTTCAACCTCCGCGAGCTGCGCCAGCCGCACACCGAGCGCGCCCGACGTGGCTGCCAGCAACACGCCGTCGTTCCCGTGCGCAAAGCGATCGGACTCATCGCGCCAGCTGGCCACCGCCTCTTCGAAGTTGCCCACGATGGCGAAACCCAGCGCGGTCACACGCGCGGGCAGGTAGTCCACCCAGGCCCATGCGACGGCAGCCGCCTGCTGCAAGGCAACACTGGGGGTGCCATCGGGCCGGGCGCGCCAGTTGCGCGCCAGGTATTCGGCCATGCGGTAGAACACCGCCCCCGACGGCCCCAGCCCCAGCACCCAGAAAACCACAAAACAGGCCAGCACGCCAAACACATGGCGGTGGGCCGCCAGCACCGAGTGTTCGATGACCTGGCGCAGCAACTCGGCGCGAGGCAGGCTGGCCGCATCCACCCGCAGCCAGGCGGCCAGCTTCTCGCGGGCTTCCGTGTCGTTCCCGGTCTCCAGCGCCTGGCGGATGTCGGTGAAGTGGTGGCTGAACTGCCGGAACCCGACCATCACGTACAGCACCGCCACCAGCCACGCAAACGCCAGTACCGTGCTGAACGTCCAGAGTCCCCAGTACACCAGTCCGGCGACAAGCGCCGGCATCCCTGCTGCCAGCAACCAGGCCAGCCAGCCGTGGGCACTCTGCCCTGCATCGAGGTTGCGGCGCACCAGCCGCGCCCAGGCACGCAAGCCCGCATGCACCGGGTTGTCGTAGGCGAGCGGGCGCGTCTGTTCCAGCAGGAAAGCAATCAGGATGGCGAAAAAACTCATGGGGCAATGATAGTGTCAGGTTCTGCGTACGGTTGACTGGCACTCAGCGGGCGCGGCATTCAGAAGGGCGGCCCGCCCTGCACGGCCTGTCAGGCGCTGAGCAGGCGGTAAAAATTGCGCAGCATGCCGGCCGTGGCCCCCCAGATGAACCGCTCGTGCTCGCCGTCCTGGTACGGTATCGAGTACCACTCGCGCACCACACCCTCCCATTCCCAGGCATGCCGGCGGTGGTGCGCGGGGTCCATGAGGAAATCGAGCGGCACTTCAAACACATCGTCCACCTCGTATGGATTGGGCTGCAGGGTGAAGCCGGGCTGCACCAGGCCCACCACAGGCGTCACGATGAACGAGGTGCCCGTCACATAGATCGGCAGGCTGCCCAGCACCTCCACCCGATCAGGCGGCAGGCCGATCTCCTCAAAGGTCTCGCGCAAGGCCGCGGCCGTGGCATCGGCGTCCGTTTCATCAAGCTTACCGCCGGGAAACGCAATCTGGCCCGAGTGGGTGGACAGGTGTGCCGTGCGCTGGGTCAGCAACAAGGTCGGCCGCGCGTGCATCACCAGTGGCAGCAGCACCGCGGCCTGAGCTGGGATCCGGTCGGCAAACTTCACCTCGTGCCGCAACTCGGGCGTCCAGGCGGGCGGCCGTGCAAAGCGGTCACGCAGACCCTGCGCGGTCAGGTGATCGGCGTGGGCAGGCAGCAAGTTCTCCCGGAATGCGCTGGGCACCACCGGGATCAGGCGCGGATCAAAAGCAGGCAAGGTTTGAGACATGGAGATCCGAGCATAGGACACAAGGCTCTTGCCGGCCGTCCCGCCAGGAACAGCCCCAGCGGGCACAAAAAAGCCGCTCCAGGGAGCGGCTTTTTGCGAAGGAAAGCAGTCGCCGATCAAGCGCCCAGCTTTTCCTTGATACGTGCCGACTTGCCGCTGCGCTCGCGCAGGTAGTACAGCTTGGCACGGCGCACGTCGCCACGGCGCTTGACTTCGATCTTGGCGATCAGCGGGCTGTACAGCGGGAACGTACGCTCGACGCCTTCACCGTTGGAGATCTTGCGCACGATGAAGTTGGAGTTCAGGCCACGGTTGCGACGGGCGATCACCACGCCTTCGTAAGCCTGGAGGCGCTTGCGCGTACCTTCGATCACGTTGACGCTGACGATCACGGTGTCGCCAGGCGCGAATGCGGGAATGGTCTTGCCAAGGCGAGCAATTTCTTCTTGCTCAAGGGTCTGGATGAGGTTCATGGTTTCCTGTTTTCACGATCATGCCCGCGCTGCACTAAAGGCCACGAATCCGGCAAAAGCCCTGTCCAGCTGGCACCGGCGAACGGCGCTTGCTGCGGGCTGGCCCGGTCATGGCGGCCGGTCAGAGGATCGAAAAGCCTTGGATTATAGCCTTTTTGGCTGGCTCAGAAAAGACTCGTCAGCCTTGCTGAGGCGGCCGGCCGCCCTCGCCCGCTCCAGCAGCTCGGGCCGCAGGCGGGCAGTGAGCGCCAGACTCTGCTCGCGCCGGTAACGCGCGATGCGTTCGTGGTGCCCGCCCTGCAACACCTCGGGCACGGCCATCGGCCCTTGAGGGCCGTTCCAGACCTCGGGCCGGGTGTGGTGCGGGCTGTCGAGCAGGCCGTCGAGCGCCGGGTTGAAGCTGTCCTGCTGGTGGCTGCCTTCATCGCCCAGCACGCCGGGCATGAGGCGCGCCACCGCGTCGAGCAAGGCCAGCGCAGCAATTTCGCCACCCGACAGCACAAAGTCGCCCAGGCTGATCTGCTGATCGACACAGGCGTCGATGAAACGCTGATCGATGCCCTCGTAGCGTCCACACACCAGCACCGCTCCGGTGCTGGCGGCCCACTGTGTCGCGCCCGCATGGTCCAGGCGCTGGCCGATGGGGGAAAACAGCACCACGGGCGCGTGTGCATCGTCGGTTTCGGCCCGGTCGGCACGGATGGCCTGCAGACACAGCCAGAGCGGCTCGGCCATCATGACCATGCCAGGGCCACCGCCAAACGGCCGGTCGTCCACGCGGCGGTAGTTGCCCTCGGCGAAATCGCGCGGATTCCACAGACGCACATCCACCTGTTTCGACTCGAACGCGCGGCGGGTGATGCCGCTCTTGAAAAACGGCTCGAACAGCTCGGGAAACAGGGTGATGACGTCAAAGCGCATATGGGTATTCTCCCCCCTGCGCCGCTGCGCGGCTTCCCCTCAGGGGGCCGGCGCCCTTTGACCAGCAAAGCCGGATCGTTGGCGCCCACTGGGGAAGGCACCTCGCTCGCGAGCGTGCTGTGAATTCAGTTGTCGAGGTTTCTGCGGCCCTAGGGATGGCGGCGCGCCAAGGTCCAACCCAGTAAACGCCGAGGAACCGGCTTCGCCGGGCCTAAGGCGTTGTCCCCCTGGGGGGAAGCCGCGCAGCGGCGCAGGGGGGGGCTCCTAGTACTCAAGACCCCAGTCGGCGGTGATGCGGCGGGCTTTGAGATCGACGTCGTCGATGTAGGCAGCCACGAAGGGGATCAAACGTTCGGCGGGCTGCTCTTTACCGTCCACCGTTTCGGTGTATTCCATCACCAGCACCGAGTTCGGTCCGGTGGGCATGAGGTCGCGCACCACGCCCAGGTGCACGCCATCGCGGTTGACCACGGTGAGGCCGATCAGGTCGACCCAGTAGTACTCGCCGTCGGGCGTGGCCGGAAACGCACTGCGCGGCAAATAGATGCGCACGCCCTTGAGCGCTTCGGCGCCGTTGCGGTCGTCCAGCCCTTCGATCCGGGCCACGATGCCGTCGGAGTGGGCCTTGATCTCGGCCACTTTCACCCGGACGCCGCCCGCAAACGCCGAAAAGCCGCGCGCGAAGCGGGCTTCGGGCGGCTGGAGAAACCATTCGGACGATTCAAACAGTGCCGATGTGTCGGCACTGTGCGGCTGGATGCGGACCCAGCCTTTGATGCCCCATGCGTCCTGGAAACGGCCCAGCTCGATGGCGTCGTCCGGCAGGGACGCGGTGACGAACGGGCTGTTGGACATGCAGGAAAGAGGCAAACCGGCCAGCCCTGTGAGGGCCGGCCAGGCCGATCAGGCGGCGACAGCGGCCTTGGCGGCGTGCTGCTTGACCAGACGGGACACGGTGTCCGACGGCTCGGCGCCGACGCTGGTCCAGTAGGTCAGGCGGTCCACGGCAACGCGCAGGGGTTCTTCACCACCGCGGGCCAGCGGGTTGTAGAAGCCGATGCGCTCGATGAAGCGGCCATCGCGGCGGTTGCGCTTGTCGGCAACCACGATGTTGTAGAACGGGCGCGATTTGGAACCGCCGCGGGAGAGTCGGATGACGACCATGATTTATCCTTCGGATGGAGAAGCCCCAAAATCGGGACTTCAATGGGTTTTTTTGGCTGAATAAACCCCATTCATTGCAGCGCCTGAGACACACGACTGACCACCCGGCCAGCGAAACACCACAAAACCCGCGATTATAGCCCGTGTGGTACCCCCATCAGAGCGTCATCCCCAACCATTCGCCCTCCCTCACGACATGCCCCTCATCCGACCCAGCCGCGACGAAGATCTCGACGCCATCACCCGCATCTACGGCCACCACGTGCTGACCGGCACCGGCACATTCGAAACCACCCCACCCAGCGCCGCCGACATGGCGGCGCGGCGCGCCGATGTGCTGTCCAAGGGCCTGCCCTGGCTGGTGGCCGAAGAAGGTGGCCAGGTGCTGGGCTTCGCCTATGGCAACTGGTTCAAGCCGCGCCCGGCCTACCGTTTCTCGGTGGAGGACTCGATCTACCTGGCGCCGGAAGCCGCGGGCAAGGGCCTGGGCCGTGCCCTGCTGGCCGAGCTGCTGGCGAGTTTCGAGCGCGCCGGCGTGCGCCGGGTCATGGCGGTGATTGGCGACTCGGCCAACGCCGGCTCCGTCGGTGTGCACCGCGCACTCGGTTTCGAGCAGGTCGGCGTGGTGCCATCCTGCGGCTGGAAGTTCGGCCGCTGGCTTGACATCGTGCTCATGCAGCGCAGCCTGGGCGCGGGCGACAGCAGCCCGCCCGAGTCCAGCGAAAGCTTGGCATGACCGCGCGCCCGCGCAACAAGACGCTCACGGTCTGGCTCGCCGTGCTCGGCGGCAGCATGGGCCTGCACCGTTTCTACCTGCGCGGCCTGGGCGACTGGATCGGCTGGCTGCACCCCATCGCAGCGGGGCTCGGCTGGTGGGGCGTGGAACGGGTGCAGGAACTGGGGCAAGACGACAAGCTGGCCTGGGTGCTGATTCCGTTCCTCGGCGCGAGCATCGCCACCAGTTGCCTCGCCGGCATCGTCTACGCGCTGAGCGACCGCGCGAAGTGGAACGGCTGGTTCAACCCCGACCTGGACGCCGAATCGGTGGCCGGCGGCACCAACTGGCTCACCATGGGGGCTCTGGTGCTGGCGCTGCTGGTTGGAACCATTGCCTTCATGGGCAGCCTGGCGTTCGGCATCCAGCGCTACTTCGAATACCAGATCGAGGAAGCCAGAAAGATCAGTCAATAGCGCGCAGCGCGGCGGGGGTCAGTTCAGGTAAGACATGACCAGCATCACGAAGCTGAGCGTGAACAGTGCCAGCAGTGTGGACAGCCCCATTGCGGCCGTGGTGAGCTCCTGGGCCACTTCATAGCGCTGGGCAAACAGGAACACGTTGGCGCCCATCGGCAGGGCTGCGGCCACCACCATCACCGTGAGCGGCAGGCCGGTGATGCCCACCGTCCATGCCGAAAGGCCCACCAGCAGCGGCAACAGCAGGTTTTTTGACGCCGTGATCCAGAGCGCCTGGCGCAAGTGCCCGCCCAGCGGCGTGCGCGCCAGCGTCACCCCCACCAGCACCAGCGCGATCGGTCCGAACGCGCTGCCCAGCAGTTGCAGCGGCTTGTCCACGACCGTGGGCAGCGTCCAGCCGGTCTGTGCAAACAGCAGGCCGCTCAGGATGGGCAGCGGGATCGGGTGGATCAGCGCGCCCTTGAAGGCCGCCCAAGCGGTTTCCAGCACGTGCGGCACGCGCTCGCCGCCCGCGCGGGCTTCGCGCGCCACCACCAGTTCCAGCACCACCGAACTCACTGTGAGCAGGATCAGCGCGTGCACCGACACCAGGGTCAGCAGCGTCACCAGCGCCGCCTTGCCGTAGGCCAGTTCCACGAGTGTGATGCCGATCATGACCATGTTGGAAAACACGCCGCCCACCGCCATCACCACGCTGCCGCGGTTGAAACCGCGCCATGCGATCGAAGCGCCCAGCAAGCCCAGCGCCACCGGGAAGTAGGCCGCCAGCGGCCGCAGGTCCAGCGCCTGCACGTCGACCGCGCTCATGGTGCGGAACAGCAGTGCCGGGATCAGCAGCAGGAACACCAGGTTGGAGAGATCTTTCACCGCGCCCTCGCGGATCCATTGCAGACGACCGGCCAGGTAGCCCAGGCCAATGAGCAGGAAGACCGGGGTGAGCGAAGCGACGACGGGGTGGGCGGTGATGTTCACCGGGCGATGGTATCGCCGCGGTGCGCGCGCCCACAGGCCAGGGGCATTCGGACTTGCCCGTTCACTTCACACCGGCGGCCCCGGTGAAACGGTAGTAAAGGCCGTAGGGATCGGCCTGCAGCACATGGAATTTTCCTTCGACCACCACCGCGGCCTGGCTGTACTTCACCGGCTTCACGGTGCGCACTTCAACCATGCTCTCCGGCCCGCCCGGCGTGCAGAACGAACACGTCAGCGGCACCGAAGCCAGCAGGAAATGGCGCTGCTGCTCGCCCGGTTCAAGTGGCATCATGAAGCCCTGCAGCCGGATCGTCTTCTGGTCCAGCGCCGTCACCGCAGCCGGGTACACCGGCACGATGCGCTTGTTGCGGATCACCGTCTTCACATCCGTCAGCACCGACCAGGCTACGACATCGGTGCGTTGCTTGAGCGGCGCGAACGGGCTCAGCGGACTGTGTACCCCCGCGCCCTGGCCGTGCGGCACAGCCGACTGTGCACCTGCCGGAGCAGACGCAGCCGGTGACCCCAGCGGCGAGCCGAGTGTCTGTGCAAAGACGGACACCGCAGCCAGGCTCAGCAACGAAAAGACGGGGCGGGAAAAGTGATTCATGCCAACGAAGTGTCTCAAACCGTGAACGCCGCGGATCTGGCTTTGCCAGGCCGCCAGCGTTGCCCCTTGAGGGGCGGAGCGGCTAAGCGAACTACCGCTTGAGGCGGCAGTTCGGGGCGCAGCGAGCAAGCGACGGGGGTGGTCAATGACTGTGCCGCATGCCGCAGTACTTGCCAATCGCCAGACCCTTGCAGGCGGCCTGAAGTTCCGCCATGCAGACCTTTTCGCCTTTGCCCGCCTCCAGGCACCTGGCCGCGCCTTCGTGGGCCGCGGCCATGGCGCGGTGGCGCGCGATGTCGTCCTGGGTTTCCTTGTCGGCGTGTTGAGCGAAAGCGGCCGTGGCGAGCAGGGCCAAAGTCAGGGACAGCAGGTGTTTTTTCATACGGTTTACCTCGTTTGCAAAAGAGAAGTCACATCCACACGGTAGGCGCTCACGGCCGGCACAGCGGCCGCGGCGAGCGCCACGCCCAGGGCGGCCACCGGCACGCCGGCCAGCGCGGTCGGCCAGTGCCAGGCAACGATGGCCAGGCCCTGGTCGGCCATCCACAACCCGCCCAGCAGAGCGGTCAGGCCCTGCCCGGCCAGCAGGCCCAGCGCGCTGGCGAGCAGCGCCAGCCACAACGCTTCGCACAGCAACAGTGCGCCCACCTTCCAGGGCGGCGCGCCCAGCAAGCGCAACATGGCGATGTCGGCCCGGCGCTCGCGCACCGCGCCCCACAGCGCGATGAACACCGAGAGCGCCGCCACCAGCAGCAACACGGCTCCCATGCCCTGCAGCACCCGCGTGCCCACGCCCACCATGCCGAGCAGGCGCGTGATCTCCATCGCCGGTGCGGCGGCCTGCATCTTTGTCGTGGCGTTGATGAAGCGCGGAAAACTGATCGCCGCCATCGGCGTGTTGTAGCGCACCAGCGCCAGCGTCACCTCGCGCTCGGCTTCGATGGCTTCGCGGTCTTCGGCCGACAGGCTCTCGAATTCGCCCGGCGCCAGCCCTTCGTGCACGTTCCAGACCGACGCCGTGTCGGTGAGCACCAGCCAGTCCAGCACGCAGGCGCAGGGCGCGAGCACGCCCACCACGGTGTAGGGCATGTCGGCGTGTTCGTGGCCACCACCGCCCAGACCGTGTGAGCCGGTGAAACGCTGGCCCAACGGCAGCCCGGTGGCCTGCGCCACCTGTGCGCCCAGCACCGCCTGCATGGGCGCACTCCACAGCGCACCCTGCGCCAGCGCGGCGCCGTAGTGCGCCGGGTAGTCGGCGTTGGTCCCAACGATGCGGAACCCCGTCACGCTGTCGCCCAGACTGAGCGGGATCACCTGCGCCACCTGCGGGTGCGAAGCCAGCGCCTGCACCTCGGCCAGCGCCACATTGCCCGGCGGCACGTCCATGTGGAACACGCCCGCCAGAATGAGCTGCAGCGGGCTGCCCTTGGCACCCACCACCACGTCGATGCCCGCCAGATCGCGCTCGAAGGCGTGGTCAATCTGGTCCTGCGCGATCAACACAAAAGCCATCGACGTCAGCCCCAGCGTGAGCAGCAGCAGGTTCAGCGCCGAAGCCAGCGGACGCGACCACAGGTAGCGCCAGGAGAGCGAGAACACGTTCATGCATCGCTCCCCATGGCCAGCAGCTGCGCGCCTGGCACAGCCTGCAGCACGCGCGCGTCGTGCGTGGCGATCACCAGCGTGGCGCCTGCGGCCTGGGCACGCTCGCGCAGCAGCGTGAGCGCGGCGGCGCAAGCCGCGTCGTCCAGGCTGGCGGTGGGCTCGTCGGCCAGGATCACGCGCGGGCGCAACAGCAGCGCACGTGCCAGCGCCACGCGCTGCGCCTCGCCGCCCGAGAGCCGCGCCGGCTTGCGCGCGGCCAGGTGCGCCACACCGAGTGCATCCAGCGTGTGGTGCATCGCCACCTTGTCTTGCGGCAACCCGGCGGCGAAAAACACCAGACCCAGGTTGCCCGCCACCGTGAGCGCCTCACTCAGCAGCAGCCGCTGCGGCAGGAAGCCAATGGTCCTGGCCCGCCAGGCGTCGCGCGCAGCAGGCGCCAGCGCGCCCACCGATTGCCCAGCCACCACCATCTCGCCGCCCGTGGCCGAGAGCAGGCCCGCGGCCAGCGCGAGCCAGGTGGACTTGCCGCTACCGGACGGCCCGCGCAGCAGCAGCGTGCCGCCCTGGGGCACATCGGTATCGGCGAAGCGCAGCGTCCTGCCGTCGGCAAACCGGCAGGCCAGGTCGCGGGTGTGGATCACGCGGCCGGCTCCTGCGGCAGGCAGCTGGCGCAGGTGCCGTGGATCGCCACATCCACGCGCAGACCCTGATGGCCCAACCCGGCCAGCGTGCGCAAGAGATCGCTGGCCACCGCCTGCGTGGGTGCGCTGCCCTCAATCAGTCGGAACTGGCGATGGCAGGCGTCGCACTCAAAGCGCGGCGCCAGGCCCTCGTCGGTGTCGGCCAGACCGTAGCGCCAGGTGCGGGCGTCGTCGTTGGCGTGGCGCTGCAGCACACCACAGGCGGCCAGCCGGTCCAGCAGGCGGTAGAGCGTCACGCGGTTGATGTCCAGCCCGCGTGCGGTGAGCGAGGCCAGCGCCTGCGCGTGGCTCAGCGTGCCTTGCGGATTCGCCAGGAACAGGCCCAGCACGGCGCGTGTGGCCAGGGTGCGGCGCAGGCCCGCGCGCTCCAGGCGGGCCTGGATCTCGGCAGGCACCATGACGGATTCTTTGGGCGGGCGTGTGGACACGGGCATGGCTCCATTATTGCAACAAAGTTGCGTTAATATCATCGTTACTGCAATTCAGTTGCGATAGTTTATCGCCCGCCCACCATGCACAAAGCCCTACCCCAACCCGCTGTCCCGGCGATCGAACTGCACGACATCACGCTCGGCTACGACCGCCACCCGGCCGTGCACCACGTGAGCCTGCGCATCGCGCCAGGTTCGCTGCTGGCGCTGGTCGGCCCCAACGGCGCAGGCAAATCCACGCTCATCAAGGCGCTGGCTGGTGAGCTCCGCCCCATCAGCGGCACGGTGAGCGGCCTGGCCGGCCAACGCATCGCCTGGCTGCCGCAGCTCAGCGGGCTCGACCGCAGCTTCCCCGTCACCGTGCACGACATGGTGGCTCTGGGCCTGTGGCACCGCGTCGGCGCGTTCGGGCGCCTCACCGCCGAACACCGCCGCCTGTGCGACGAAGCACTGGCCGCCGTCGGGCTCACGGGCTTTGAACAACGCAGCCTGGACGCGCTCTCGGGCGGCCAGTTGCAGCGCGCGCTGTTTGCCCGCCTGATCCTGCAGGACGCACCGGTCGTGCTGCTCGACGAGCCGTTTGCCGCGGTGGACAACCGCACCACCAGCGACCTGCTGGCCCTGCTGCACCGCTGGCACCGCCAGGGCAAGACGGTGATCGTGGTGCTGCACGATCTGGCGCAGGTGCACGCGCACTTCCCGCTCACGCTGCTGCTGGCGCGCGAGCTGGTGGCCTGCGGCCCCACCGCCGAGGTGCTGACCGACGCGCACTGGGCACGCGCCCAGCGCATGCACGAGGCGTTCGACGAAGACGCCCCGCTCTGCGCGGCCACGCCGGACACGCACCCCCACACCCATGCAGCGGAGGCGTTCACATGAACGACATCGCCGTTTCACCGCTCATGGCCTGGTTGCTGGCCAACCCCTTGCTCGGCCCGTTTGCCGAATTCGGCTTCATGCGCGACGCCCTGCTCGGCTGTGTGGCGCTCTCGCTGAGCGCGGCGCCGGTGGGCGTGTTCCTGATGCTGCGGCGCATGAGCCTGACCGGCGACGCCATGGCCCATGCCATCCTGCCGGGCGCCGCCATCGGCTACCTGGTGAGCGGCCTCTCGCTCACCGCCATGACCATCGGTGGCATCGCCGCCGGGCTCACCGTGGCCGTGGGCTCCGGGCTGGTGGCGCGCAACACCGTGCTGCGCGAAGACACCAGCCTCGCCGCCTTCTACCTGCTCTCGCTCGCGCTCGGCGTGCTCATCGTCTCGGTGCGCGGCAACAGCGTGGACCTGCTGCATGTGCTGTTCGGCACCGTGCTCGCGCTGGACAACGCGGCGCTCACGCTGCTCGGCGGCATCTCGGCCACGACGCTGGTGGCGCTCGCCCTGCTCTACCGCCCGCTGGTGCTCGAATGCCTGGACCCGGGTTTCCTGCGCCAGGTCAGCCGCTGGAGCCCTGTGGCGCACTACGGTTTTCTGGGCCTGCTGGTGATCAACCTCGTGGCCGGCTTTCACGCGCTGGGCACGCTCATGGCGGTGGGCATCATGGTGCTGCCCGCGGCCACCGCGCGTTTCTGGGTGCGCCGCCTCGGCCCGCTGCTGCTGCTGGCCACCGCGCTGGCGCTGGCCGCCAGCCTGGCCGGCCTGCTGCTCTCGTACCACGCCGACCTGCCCACCAGCCCGGTGATCGTGCTCAGCCTGGGCGCGATGTACCTGCTTTCCCTGCTCTTCGCGCCGCAGGGCGCGCTGCGCCACCAGCGTCCCGCCTCGTCCCATCTGCAAGCCTAAGGATCTTTCATGAACACTTCCCTGCGCCATCACCTCATCGCCTCCGTCATCGGCCTCGCCACCGCAGCCCTCAGCCCCGCGCTGCTGGCCCAGACCACTGCACCGGTCAAGGCCGTGGCCAGCTTCAGCATCCTCGGCGATCTGGTGCGCCAGGTCGGCGGGGACCGCGTCGCGGTGGACGTGCTGGTCGGCCCCGGCAGCGACGCCCATGTGTTCCAGCCCACGCCTTCGCAGGCCAGGCTGGTGGGCCAGGCGCAGATCGTGTTCTCCAACGGCCTGGGCTTCGAAGGCTGGATGAGCCGGCTGCTGAACACTGCCAGCTACAAGGGCAGGCATGTGGTCGCCAGCCGCGGCGTCAAGCCCATCCATGCCGAAGGCGAACACGACCACAAGGCCACAGGCGGTCATCACCACGAAGAGAACGACCCCCATGCCTGGCAGTCGGTACCCAACGTCATGGCCTACGTGGGCAACATCGCCAAGGGCCTGTGCGAGGCCGACGCGGCGGGTTGCAACACCTACCAGAAGAACGCTGTCGCCTACAACGCCGAGCTCAAGGCGCTGGACACCGACATCCGCGCCACCTGGGCCGTGATTCCGGCAACGCAACGCAAGGTCATCACCTCGCACGACGCGTTCGGCTATTACGCGCATGCCTACGGCGTGAAATTCCTCGCGCCACAAGGCGTCAACACCGACAGCGAAGCCTCGGCCAAGGGCGTGGCGCAACTGGTGCGCCAGATCAAGCAGGAGCAGATCAAGGCGCTGTTCGTCGAGAGCATTTCCGACCCGCGCCTGATCGCACAGATCGGCCGCGAGACCGGCGTCAAGCCTGCGGGCGAGCTGTTTTCCGATTCCCTGTCCGACGCCCAAGGCCCGGCCACCACCTACGTGGCCATGATGCGCGCCAACACCACCGCGCTCACACAGGCCATCCAGGGCCACTGAGCGTCGCGCAGGCGCGCTGCCCCGGGGCGGCACGTGGCTACACTGGCGGGCTTTTCACCGGCCGGAGCCCCCTTTGCCTCTCAACCACCTGTTGCTCGCCCTCGCGGTGGTGTTCGTCTGGGGCACCAATTTCGTCGTGATCCGCTGGGGGCTGGACGGCCTGCCGCCGTTTCTGTTCGCGACGCTGCGCTTCACCTTCTCCGCCCTGCCCTGGCTGCTGTTCATCCCGCGGCCCACCGCGCCGTGGCGCAAGCTGGCCGCGTTCGGCGTGCTGCTGGGCGTGGGCCAGTTCGGCCTGCTGTTCCTGGCCATGCGCAGCAGCATCTCACCCGGGCTGGCCTCGCTGGTGGTGCAGGTGCAGGTGTTCTTCACCATCGGTCTCTCGCTGCTGCTGATGGGCGAGCGGGTGCGCGGTTTCCAGATCGTGGGTCTGTTGCTGGCGCTGGCCGGGCTGGGTGTGATTGCGTTGAACCTGGACGCCGCCGTGGTCACGTGGCTGGGTCTGGCCTTGGTACTCTCGGCCGCCTTCTTCTGGGCCGGCGCGAACCTGGTGGTGAAGTCGCTCGGGCCGGTGAACATGCTGCACTTCATGGTCTGGAGCAGCGTGTTTGCGGTACCACCGCTACTGGCGATTTCGTGGTTCATCGAAGGCCCAGCCCTGATGCAGAGTGCGGTCATCAACGCCACGCCGCTGGTGTGGGCCAGCGTGCTCTGGCAGGCGCTGGGCAACACTCTCTTTGGCTACGGCGTGTGGAACTGGCTGCTGGCGCGCCACCCCGCCGCCACCGTGGCGCCGCTGGCGCTGCTGGTGCCGGTGTTCGGCATGGGGGCGTCGGCACTGTCGCTGGGTGAATCGCTGCCGGGGTGGAAGCTGGGCGCTGCGGCGCTCGTGCTCAGCGGCCTGGCCGTGATCGTTCTGTGGCCCCGGCTGCGAGCCCGCCTGAACTGAGTCGAGTTACCTGGCCAGGCGAGCGAAGGTCTTCCGGAACTTGGCCACCTTGGGCGCCGCCACGGCCATGCAGTAGCCCTGGTGCGGGTTGCGTTCGAAGAAGTCCTGGTGGTAGTCCTCGGCGGGCCAGTAGTTTTCCAGCGGCATCAGTTCGGTCACGACCGGGCGGCCAAAGGCGTTGTCGTGCGCCAGTTCGTCCAGCAGCGCCCGCGCGGTCTCGCGCTGTTCGTCAGTGGTGAAGTAGATGCCGCTGCGGTACTGCGTGCCCACGTCGTTGCCCTGGCGGTTCAGCGTGGTCGGGTCGTGGATCACGAAGAAAATTTCGAGGATCTCGCGCGTGCTGATCACGGCCGGGTCGTATTCGAGCTTCACGACTTCGTTGCAGCCGGTGCGGCCGGTGCACACGTCTTCGTAACTCGGTCGTTCGGCCTGGCCGTTGCTGTAGCCGGACTCGACGTCGGTGATGCCGCTCACTTCCTTGTACACGCTCTCGGTGCACCAGAAGCAGCCGCCGCCGAGCACGATGGTCGATAGGGTCATGGTTGATTCTCCTTGGCCCGCAGTATGGGACAAGCACCAAGCACCCACCGCCCCTGGGGTCGGCCGCCTCAGGGTTGCTTCGGCCAGCCAATGCTGGCGCCCGCCAGACGGGACCGCAGCACCTGCAAGTCGTCCGGCGTGTCCAGGTCGGTGACGTAGGCATCGCGGTCGGCCTGGAGCCACTGTGTCGAGCCGGTGTTGGCCAACATCCACGCCCGCACTGCGTGGGGCCAGGGCTGCCCGGCGACCGCTTGCACGGCCTGCCAGGACAGCAGCACCGGATGACCGCGCACACCGCCGACCACGGGCACCTGCGCCTGCGTGCGCGCAGGTCGTTGCGCCCAGGCCCGCAGCAGTGGCCGGATGTCGTCGGCCACCAGCAGCGGCAGGTCCGCCACCAGCAGCATCAGGTCGGCGCCCGGCTGCTGCCGCAGGTGTTCATGCACCGCCAGCCGCTGTGAGGCCACCAGTTCGTCCGCGGGCCCGCTGTGCCGGATGACCTGCACATCGCAGCGCCGGGCCAGCGCCAGCAGGGTGTCGGCGTACGGGCCGATCACGGCGCTGATGGCCTGAATGCCCGACTGGCGCAGTGCACGCACCAGCCGCTCGAACAGGCTTTCTCCATCGATCAGCAGCGCGGTTTTGGGCACACCACCCAGGCGGCGGCCCAGCCCGGCCGCCAGGAGGGTGGCCGCCACCGGGGCGCTGGGGTGCACAGGCAGGTTCATTGGCGTACCTCCGCCCTCCGGGCTGCGGTGCGAGCTGGCTTGGGAACGGCCCGGCGCTGCGCTCATCGACTCACACCGAACAGATGGCCGGCAGGTCCGTGGGTGCTGCCCCACCGTCCAGCCAGGCCGCCTTGCCGTCGGCCACCGGCACCACCGCGGCCCGCTGAAGACCGTTCTTCGCCGCCACCACCTCGGCCATGATGGACAGCGCGATCTCGGCCGGTGTCTTGCTGCCGATGTACAGGCCGGCCGGCCCGTGCAGCGTGTCCAGCTCGGCCTCGCCCACACCGAAGTGTTCACGCAGGCGGTCGCGCCGCAGGGCGGTGTGCCGGCGCGAGCCGATGGCGCCGACGTAGAAGGCCTCGGACTGCAGCGCGTCGATCAGCGCCAGGTCGTCGAGCTTGGGGTCGTGCGTCAGTGCCACCACCGCCGTGCGCGCGTCGGGCTGCAGGCGCAGCACCAGGTCGTCCGGCATCTCGTTGCTGAGGATCACGCCGTCCAGCGTCCAACTGGCGCGCTGCTCTTCGCGCGGGTCGCAGACGATGACCTCGAAGTTCAGGCTCAGCGCCATCTGGCTCAGGAAGCGCGAGAGGTCGCCCGCGCCGATGAGGATAAGCCGGTGGCGCGGCCCGAAGTGGGTCACCAGGGCGTCGTCGGTCAACAGCGGCACGCCATCGCGCCGGCCCGGTTGCAGCTCCACCGCGCCGCTGCGCAGGTCCAGCCGGCGCTGTGTGCTGCGCCGCTCCAGGTTGGCCTGCAACAGCTGCGGCAACTGGCTGTGCGCGGCCACCGGCTCCAGCACCAGCTCCACCGTGCCGCCGCAGGGCAGGCCAAAGCGGTGCGCCTGGTCGGCCGAGATGCCGTAGCGCAGCGTGGCGGGCCTGCCCTGCGCGCACACCGCGTCCAGGCCTTCGTCGCGCACGCGGCGGATCAGGTCGTCCTCGATGCAGCCGCCCGACACCGAGCCCACCGTTTCACCCCGGCCGTTGATGGCCATGAGCGAGCCCGGTGGCCGGGGCGACGAGCCCCAGGTGCGCGTCACCGTGACGAGCAACACCGGCAGGCCTGCTGTGTGCCAGGCCTGCGCGCTGCGCAGGACCTGGGTGTCGAGGTCTTCCATGGGCTGGTTCCTTTCTGATTGTTTCAACGGGTTCCACCTGGGGTTGCGCCCCTGCGGTCTATCGGATCTGTGTGATGCGCAGCGGGACGTCTGCCGGGCCGCGCAGCTCCTCGGTGGAGCCGTCGAACCGGCCCAGAGGCACCAGGCCCGGCGAGGGCTTGCCGTCGGCATAGAACAAGGCCAGGTTGCCCCACGGCGCGTAGTAACAGAGATCCCCGGCCACCGGGGTGTGGGTCGTCGGCGCACCATGGGTGGTGAGCTTGCGCGGCAGGTAGGCCACCTTTTCGGTGGCCCCGAAGTCTTTGGCGCTCAGCGCCAGGGGCAGCAGCGAAAGAAGATCGCGTGCGATCAGCTGGTCGGTCAGTGTGGCCGTCAGCACGTGCGCGCCAACCTCCAGGCGCAGGCGAATGCCGGGCCGGGCCGGCGCGGTCTGTGCGCTCACCACACCAGCGCTGGTCGCCAGCCAGGCCAGCCAGGTCCGTCGGGAAAGGGCTTGCACGACGTGCTCACCCGCTCACGCCAGCTTGAACGGCAGCTCGCGCAGCGGCTTGCCCGTCAGGCGGCTGATGGCGTTGGCGAAGGCCGGCGCCAGCGGCGGCAGGCCGGGTTCGCCCATGCCGGTGGGCGGCTCGGCGCTGGGCACGGTGTGCACGGCGATGGCGGGCATGTCGGTCACGCGCGCCACCGTGTAGTCGCCAAAGTTCTGCTGCTCGACCACGCCGTCCTTGAGCGTGATGGCCGCCCCGGGCAGGCACATGCCCAGGCCCATCAGGGCCGCGCCCTGCACCTGCGCCTCCACCGTGCGCGGGTTGACCACCAGGTTGCAGTGCACGCCGGCCGTGACCGTGTGCAGCACCGGCTGGCCGTCCTTCACCGAGGCCTCGACCACGTAGGCGACCACCGATTCGAAGGACTCGTGCACCGCCACGCCCCAGGCGCGGCCGGCGGGCAGCTGCTTCTTGCCGTAGCCGCTCTTGTCCACCGCCAGTTGCAGCGCGGCACGGTGGCGCGGGTGCTGGTCGCCCATGAGCTTGAGGCGGTAGGCCACCGGGTCCTGGCCGGTCTCGCGGGCGATCTGGTCGATCAGCGTTTCCATGACGAAGGCCGTGTGGGTGCTGCCCACGCTGCGCCACCACAGCACCGGCACGTTGACCTTGGGGTGGTGCACCGTCAGCCGCATGGGCAGCGGGTACGGCGCGCGCATGCCCTCCACGGCGGTGATGTCGACGCCGTTCTTGACCATCATGCCCTCGAAGGGCGAACCGGTCAGGATGGACTGGCCCACGATCACGTGGTCCCAGGCCAGCACCTGGCCGCTGGCGTCAAAGCCCACATGAGCGCGGTGCAGGTGCATGGGGCGGTAGTAGCCGCCCTTGATGTCGTCCTCGCGGCTCCACAGCGTGCGCACCGGCGCACGCAAGCCGGCGGCCTGGGCCGCCTTGGCGATGGTGCAGGCCTCCACCACGTAGTCGCTGGTGGGGATGGCGCGGCGGCCGAACCCGCCGCCGGCGGACTGCACCAGCACCTTCACCTGCTCGGGCTTGAGGCCCAGCGCGCCGGCTGCGGCCATGCCGTCCAGCCCGGGCATCTGCGAGCCGACCCACAGCGTGGCGCCCTGCTCCGACAGCTCCACCGTGCAGTTCAGCGGCTCCATGGGCGCGTGCGCCAGGTAGGGGAAGACGAACTCGGCCTCGATCTTTTTCGGGGCATTGGCCAGCGGCGCCATGTCGGCATCGAAGTGTTTCGCACCGGGCTGGCCGGCCAGTTCGCGGTACTGCACCAGCTGGCGGGCGCTGTCCACCTTCTCGACCGCGCTGGTGTCCCACTCCAGCTTGAGCGCGTCGCGCGCGGTCTTGGCCGGCCAGTAACCGTCGGCGATCACCGCCACGCCCTCGGCACCGCGGTCCAGCGGCACGCGCAGCACCGCCTTCACGCCCTTCACAGCGCGCGCTGCGGTGTCGTCCACCGACTTCAGCTTGGCGCCGAACACGGGCGGGCGCGCAACCACGGCGGTGAGCTGGCCGGGGCGGCGCACGTCGATGCCGAAGTCCTGCCGGCCGCTGCTCTTGGCGGCGGCGTCCAGCCGCGTGGTGGGCTGGCCGATCAGGCGGAACTGCTTCGGGTCCTTGAGCGTGACGCTGGCGGGCACCGGCAGGGCCATCGCGGCTTCGGCCAGCTCGCCATAGCCCAGGCGCCGGCCACCGGCGCCGAGCACCGCACCGTTCTGTGTGCGCAGACTGGCCGCGTCCACGCCCCAGCGCGTGGCGGCCGCCTGCACCAGCATGGCCCGGGCGCGGGCGCCCAGCTCGCGGTACTGCGTGAAGCTGTGTTTGATGGAGTTGGAACCG
Organism: Hydrogenophaga sp. L76; assembly: GCF_057654755.1. NCBI lineage: Bacteria > Pseudomonadati > Pseudomonadota > Betaproteobacteria > Burkholderiales > Comamonadaceae > Hydrogenophaga > Hydrogenophaga sp. L76. Next base: position 4,366,259 of record NZ_CM172807.1, on the reverse strand, counting down.
CCCGTGAGGTGCATGCCAAACCGCGGGTCGGCGTAGGCCATGTGATTGGTGCCCAGCTGGCTGCGCACCTTGCTCCAGTCGGCGTCCAGCTCCTCGGCCAGGATCATGGGCAGCGCGGTCTGCACGCCCTGGCCGAACTCCAGCCGGTTGACCGTGACGGTGACGGTGCCGTCGGGCGCGATGGCCACGAAGGCGCCGGGCATCTCCACCGGCTTGAGGGCGGCGGCCTCAGCCGCAGCGCCCTGGCCCTGCGCGGCCAGCGGGAACAGGCCCAGCGCAAAGCCGCTGGCCGCGCCCAGCTTGAGGAAGGTGCGGCGCGGCAGCTCGGCCACGGGCGCCGGTGCCTGGTCGCGCGCCAGCAGCAGCTGCAGCGCGCGCGGGAGTTCTTGCATCGAATGGGTGAACATGGTGGGGGCTCCTTCAGGCCAGGGTGCGTGCGGCGTCGGCCACGGCGGCGCGGATGCGGGCGTAGGTGCCACAGCGGCAGACGTTGCCGGCCATGGCGGCGTCGATGTCGGCGGCGGCAGGTTGTTTGCCCCTGGGCAGCGATTTCAGGAACGCGGTGGCGCTCATGATCTGGCCGCTCTGGCAGTAGCCGCACTGCGCCACGTCGTGCTTCACCCAGGCCGCGTGCACCGCCTTGCCGACGCGGTCGGTGCCGCCGGTGACGGCTTCGATGGTGGTGAGCTTCTTGCCCTCGACGCTGCTGATGGGCGTGACGCAGGAGCGCACGGCCTGGCCGTCAACGTGCACGGTGCAGGCGCCGCACAGGGCCGCGCCGCAGCCGAACTTGGTGCCGGTCAGGCCCAGCGAATCGCGCAGCGCCCAGAGCACGGGCGTGGAGGGGTCGACGTCCAGCTGCTGGGCGCGACCGTTGACTTGCAGGGTGGTCATGGGGGGTCTCCTGAAAACATGGGGAACGGGGTGCGGGGTTCCCGTGACTGCAGCCCCGGGAAGGGCGCCAGTGTCGTCCTGGGCCCCCGCCCGGCGTTAGCCTGAACCTGCGTCATGTTTGCCCAATCCTGCGAGCGCGCTGCACAAACGGGCAAGGGCCGATACCATGGGCCGCCGAGACAACACCGCCCTGCCTTGCCATGCTCGCCCCTTCTTCTTCCTCACCACCCGCGCCCGGCGCGCGCGCATCCATCGTCCGGCGTTTGCTGGAGCGGGCGATCAACGGCCCGCCACAACAGCCACCCGAGATTCCGGGGCTGATGCTGGTGCGCATCGACCAGCCCTTCCAGAACATCTGCAGCGTCTATGAACCCTGCGTGGCCGTGATCGTGCAAGGCAGCAAGCGCGTCAAGCTGGGCGACGAGACCCTGTGCTACGGCGAAGACCGTTACCTGATCACGTCGATGGACATGCCGGTGAAGACGGCGGTGGTCGAAGCCAGCGCCGAGCGACCGTACCTCGGGGTGGCCCTGCGCCTGGACTGGCGCGAGATCGCCTCGCTGATGCTGGAGTCGCCCGCACCCGCGCTGGGCAACACCGCCCGCGACAGCCGCGCCATGACCACCGGCGCCCTCACCGCGCCGCTGCTTGAAGCGTTTGACCGACTGCTCGCCCTGCTGGACCAGCCCGAGCACATTCCGGCGCTGGCGCCACTGATCAAACGCGAGATTTACTACCGGCTGCTGGTTGGCGAGGCCGGCGCGCGCCTGCGCCAGATCGCCACCGTCGACAGCCAGAGCCACCAGGTCGCGCGCGCCATCGCCAGCCTCAACGCCCGCTTCACCGAACCCTTGCGGGTCGAGACACTGGCCCGCGAATCGGGCATGAGCCTGTCGACCTTCCACCACCATTTCAAGACGCTGACGGCCATGAGCCCGCTGCAGTACCAGAAGCAGCTGCGCCTGACCGAAGCCCGTCGCCTCATGCTCTCCGAAGGCATGGACGCGTCCACCTCGGCGTTTCGCGTCGGCTACGAAAGCCCGTCGCAGTTCAGCCGCGAGTACCGGCGCATGTTCGGCGCCCCGCCGTCGAAAGACATCGCCGACTTCCGCTGGCAGCAGGAGCCTGTCGCCGCATGATCCGCCGGGGTTGCCCCGGCCCTCAGCGCGCCGCCACCTCGCGCACCGCCGCCAGAAACGCCCCCAGCGCCGACTGATCGCGCCCGGTGCGCCAGAGGCAATGCGTGTCGTAGGGTGCCAGCGGCTGGGCCAGCGGCACGAAGGCCACGCCGGGCAGGCCGGCCTGCTGCAGCGCGGCGGGCACCAGGCCCACGCCCAGCCCCTGAGCGATGACCGAGACCACGCTCAGCCAGTGCCGCAGTTCAAACGCCAGCGATGGCTCAAACCCCGCGTCTGCGCAGGCGGCGAGGATACGGTCGTGGTAATCGGGCGAGACGGCGCGCATGACGATGGCAAAGGCCTCACCCTTGAGCTGATCAAGCGACAACAGCTGGGCATTCGCCAGCGGGTGCGATGAAGGCAGGCAGGCCATGAACGGCTGGCTCGACACCAGGATCTGAGAGAACCCCGCCGGCACGCGCGTGGTGTGCACAAAACCCAGGTCCAGCCGGTCGTGCACCAGCTCGACCAGCTGCTCGCTGCTGGAGAGTTCCCGCAGCGCCAGCCGCAGTTTCGGGTGCGCCGCCGCAAAGTCGCGCAGCACCTGCGGCAGGCCGCGATACAGCACCGTGCCGGCAAAGCCGATCTGCAACTGCCCGGCCAGCCCCTGCCCCACGTCGCGCGCCTCGCGCGCCGCCAGGGCGGCCTGCTCCAGCAGCGCCTGCGCGCGCGGCAGAAAAGCCAGCCCGGCAGCCGTGAGCGCCACGCCCCGGCTGTTGCGCTCAAACAGGCGCGCGCCCACCGAGGCTTCGAGCTGCTGGATGTTGAGCGAGAGCGGCGGCTGCGTCATCGCCAGCCGCTGGGCCGCGCGGCCAAAGTGCAGCTCCTCGGCGAGCACGGCGAAACAGCGCAGATGGCGGAATTCCATGAATATGTGATGCGTATTGATCAATCGGCAATCAATATTAGACAGCTATTCATGGGGCGCCGACAATCACTGTCAAACCCCTCTTCCAACCCGCCCCGGAGACACCCCATGGCCAGCCCCAAAAACACCTTCAACTGGGAAGACCCGTTCCACCTGAGCGCCCAGCTCACCGACGACGAGCGCCAGGTGCAGGACGCCGCCCGCGCCTACTGCCAGGAAAAGCTGCTGCCCCGCGTGACCGAGGCCTTCCGCCACGAAAAGACCGACGTCGCCATCTTCCGCGAGATGGGCGAGCTCGGCCTGCTCGGCCCCACCATCCCCGAGCAGTACGGCGGCAGCGGCCTCAACTACGTCTGTTACGGCCTGGTGGCGCGCGAGGTGGAGCGCGTGGACTCCGGCTACCGCAGCATGATGAGCGTGCAAAGCTCGCTGGTCATGGTGCCGATCAACGAATTTGGCTCTGAAGCACAGAAGCAGAAATACCTGCCCAAGCTCGCCACGGGTGAATGGATCGGCTGCTTCGGCCTGACCGAACCCAACCACGGCAGCGACCCCGGCAGCATGGTCACCCGCGCCAAGGCCGTGCCCGGCGGCTACAGCCTCTCCGGCGCCAAGATGTGGATCACCAACAGCCCCATCGCCGACGTGTTCGTGGTCTGGGCCAAGGACGACGGCGGCCAGATTCGGGGCTTCATCCTGGAAAAAGGTTTCAAAGGCCTTAGCGCCCCGGCGATCCACAGCAAGGTCGGCCTGCGCGCCAGCATCACCGGCGAGATCGTCATGGACGAAGTCTTCGTGCCGGAAGAAAACGCCTTCCCCGACGTGCGCGGCCTGAAAGGCCCGTTCACCTGCCTGAACAGCGCGCGCTACGGCATCGCCTGGGGTGCGCTGGGTGCCGCAGAAGACTGCTACTTCCGCGCCCGCCAGTACGTGATGGACCGCCAGCAGTTCGGCCGCCCGCTCGCCGCCAACCAGCTGATCCAGAAAAAGCTGGCCGACATGCTGACCGAGATCAGCCTGGGCCTGCAAGGCTGCCTGCGCCTGGGCCGCATGAAAGACGAAGGGACTGCTGCCGTGGAGATCACCAGCATCCTGAAGCGCAACAGCTGCGGCAAGTCGCTGGACATCGCCCGCATGGCCCGCGACATGATGGGCGGGAACGGCATCAGCGACGAATTCGGTGTCGCCCGCCACCTGGTGAACCTGGAGGTGGTCAACACCTACGAAGGCACGCACGATGTGCACGCGCTGATCCTGGGGCGGGCGATCACGGGCATTGCGGCGTTTTCGAACTGACCGGGTTCTCTCCGGAACAAGTAGGGCTGCCGTGGGCAGCCCTGCTTGTTTTCCGCATCACGTCAGGGCGTCACGCGTTTCCCGAAGATCCGGACGTCGCCCAGTTCACCCCTGCATAGATCAGGGCCGCGACGTACAGGGGCCCGAACAGGTGCTTGTTGTACCTCGCCAGCCACACCGGAAGGTAGATGTCGAAGTTGCTCTCGCGGTCTTCCGTGTACCTGGCTGCCACCGCCGTCAGCGGGCATGTCCACTCGTTCAGGGCCAGGATGATGACCTCGACCAACACCAACATCGCCAGCAGCCCGGCCAGGTGATGCCGACCCGCCCAGGACGCGATCGGCATCGCGAAGATGCAAGCGGCGAAAAAGGCCCAGGCCAGCGTGTGGATGAGCTTCACCGCCACCAGCCGAAGGTGGCTGGCGTCACGGTGTTGTGGAGCTGGAAACATGTGGGGTTGAGACGTTCAAGCAGTGGTTTCCCACCGAACCCGCACAACGGTGCGGGACGGTCCGTTTTTTTCGGGCGCCTGCTTGCTGCAAAGTGCCTGGCCTCTCACGCACCGGGCACGGGCCGATCGAAGTGCATCACGCCCTCCCGTGTGCCGGGCTTTGTATACAGCGCCACGGCGGGGTCGTCGCCGTGGTCGGCCTGCACGAACACCACCCAGGCGCCGCGCTGCGCAGCCAGGGTCTGCAGATGCCGGATGAGACACCCTGTGTCAACCCCCCCCGATTCTGAACCAGCTTGTTCCAACTCGCAGCGCAGGGTGTCGAGGCGGGCATGGCAGCCCGTCCCGTAGCGCCCTACGGCAGGGCCAACCCGACCACCCAGTACACGGCAATCCCCATCTGCACACCGAAAGCGGTGAACCGGGCCGTCACGGCGGCGGGTGAGGTCGAGGCGAGGTGGATGAGGGACTGCACGATCCGGGCGGCGAGCAGCGCCCAGGCCAGCGGGTCGGTGACGGCGGAGCGGTCCGCGACAACGGCAACGAGCATGAGCCCGCCGAAGATGGGCAGGCCTTCGAGGCAGTTCGCGTGCGCCCGGGCCAGGCGCTGCATGAAGGGCGAAAGGTTCGAATTCTCGGGGTCGAACCGGTTGGCGGGCACGGCGCCCTGCAGCACAAGCCAGGAGCGGATGCCCTCCATGAGCACCAGCAGGCACAGGGTCCAGGCGATGAATCCGAGAAGGGCTTGCAGTGTGATGCTCATGAAACGGCTCCCGGCTGATGGCGTGGGTGTGACCTGCCACGGGTGACCATGCAGCCTGACGCAATGTATCCCGCAGGCCTCCCTTTGGCACGCTTTCTGTTAGCTTCCACGCATGGCTCTCTCACTCGACTTTCTCACCCTGCCCCTCCTGGCAGCCGCCTCGCTGGTGTTCTTCAGCGTGCTGGCCGGTGTGTTTTCGGCGCGTGTCGGCTTTTCTTTTCTGCTGGTGTTTCTGGTGGTGGGCACCCTCGCGGGCGTGGACGGGCCGGGCGGACTGGTGTTCAACGACTTTCGCCTCAGTTTCTGGGTGGGCAACGTGGCGCTGGCGGTGATCCTGCTGGACGGCGGGCTGCGCACCGACATGCGCACGTTTCGCACCGGTTTGAGGCCTTCGCTGCTGCTGGCCACGTTGGGCGTGGTGCTGTGCACCGCCATCACCGGCGCGGCAGCGCACTGGCTGCTGGGCCTGTCGTGGCCGCTGGCCTTGCTGGTGGGTGCCATCGTCGGGTCGACCGATGCGGCGGCGGTGTTTTCGCTGCTCAAGTCGTCGGGTGTGACGCTCAACGAGCGGGTGGCGGCGACGCTGGAGATCGAGTCGGGCATGAACGACCCGATGGCGGTGTACCTGACACTGACGTTCATCGGTATTGCACTGGCGCTGGGCGGGGGTGGCAGCGGCACCGTCGACGTCAGCGAAGTGCTGCTGTCGCTGCTGCAACAGTTTGGCTGGGGTGCGTTGCTGGGCCTGGGCTGTGGCTGGGCCCTGGCCGAGCTGCTCAAGCGCCTGGGTCGCGGCTCGGATGGCGGCGGCGGCATCCGCGCGCTGCTGGTGGTGTCTGGTGGCCTCACGGTGTTTGCAGGCACCACCTGGGTGGGCGGCTCGGGTTTCCTGGCGGTGTACATGATGGGCGTGGTGGTGGGCAACCGGGCGCGGCGGCAGGTCAGGCCTTCGCTGTCGGCCATGGACGGCTATGCCTGGCTTTCGCAGGCGGGCATGTTCCTGCTGCTGGGCCTGCTGGTCACGCCCAGCGACCTGCTGCGCACGCTGTGGCCCGCGCTGGGTGTGTCGCTGGTGCTGATGCTGGTGGCCCGGCCCATTTCGGTGTGGCTGTGCCTGGCGCCGCTGCACTTCAAGCCGCGCGAGATCACCTTCATTTCCTGGGTGGGCCTGCGCGGTGCGGTGCCGATTGTGCTGGCGGTGTTTCCGCTGATGGCCGGGGTGCAGGGCGCGCAGACCTTTTTCAATGTGGCGTTTGTGGTGGTGCTCACCTCGCTGATGCTGCAGGGTTCGACCATTGCCTGGAGCGCCCGGCGACTGGGCGTGACCCTGCCCGACCCGGAGGACACGGCCCAGGCACGGCTGGTTTATGGCGACTTCGTGCTGGACGCCAGCACCTCGTTGGACAACCTCTGCGCCTTTTATGGACTGCCCGTCCCGGCGGGTTCCACCCAGGACATCGCCAGCTGGCTGCTCAATGAATTGCAGCGTCCGCCGGTGGTGGGCGACAGCATGCTGCTTGGACAGGCCGAGGTGAGCGTGCGCGAGATGGCGGGCCATCGCATCACACGCGTGGGCATCAAGCTGGGCTGAGCATTTCGGCGCCCGCAGGGTGTCTGGCATGGGCCCGGTCGGGCCGGCTGTACCGGTGATGGGTTATATTAATAACCAGTCGGTCATTAAATCCATGCCACCCTCCTCTCTCCCCCTCCCGCCCCCCATCGAAGAGGCCCCGCGCCAGCGCCGCGAACGCCGCAAGGAAGCGCGCCCGGGTGAATTGCTGGACGCGGCCTTGTCCCTGTTCGTTGAAAAGGGCTTTGCCGCCACGCGGGTGGAAGAGGTGGCCGCGCGCGCGGGGGTTTCCAAGGGCACGCTGTTCCTGTATTTCCCGAGCAAGGAAGACCTGTTCAAGGCGGTGGTGCGGGAAACCATCGCCGGGCGCTTTGGCGAGTGGAACCAGGAGCTGGACGCGTTCGAAGGCAACAGCGCCGAACTGCTGCGCCACTGCCTGCACGCATGGTGGGAACGCATCGGCATGACGGCGGCCTCGGGCATCACCAAGCTGGTGATGAGCGAGGCCGGCATGTTTCCCGAAATCGCGGCGTTTTACCAGCAGGAAGTGATCGGTCCCGGCCACGACCTGCTCAAACGCATCCTGCAGCGCGGCATCGACCGCGGCGAGTTCCGGCCCATGGAGCTCGAATACGCGATCTACAGCCTGATCGCGCCCATGATCTTTCTGCTGATGTGGAAACACTCCATGGCGCCGTGCTGCCCGGCCTCGCAGCAGATCGAGCCTGTGGCCTTCATCGACACCCAGCTGGACCTTCTGCTCGGCGGCATGCTGGTGCAGACCGCTCCATCCACCAACACCACCCCGCTCTGACCATGTCCTCCCACCGTTCTCCCTGGCTGAAATGGCTTCTGCTGGCCGCCCTGGTGCTGACCATTGCCCTGGGTGTAGCGCGCGCGCTGAACAAACGCAAGCTGCAGGGCGAAGCCGCCAGCACGGCCGCCGCGGCCATGCAGCAGGCACCGGTGTACCAGTTGACGCCGCAGGACGTGTTGACCGTGCAGGCACTGGATCTCGCGCAGACGGTGGGCGTGTCAGGCGCGCTCAAGGCACTGCAGACCGCGGCCATCAAGGCCAGGGTGGCCGGTGAGCTGCAGGGCCTGCAGAAGCGTGAAGGCGAGAGCGTGCGCGCGGGTGAGGTGGTGGCGCGCATCGACAGCACCGAGGCGCAGGCGCGCGTGCGCCAGGCCGAACAGCAGGCGAAGTCGGCCATGGCGCAGGTGAGCATCGCACGCCGCGCGCTCGACAACAACCAGTCGCTGGTGAAGCAGGGTTTCATCTCGGCCACCGCACTGGAAACCACCAGCAACAACCTGGCCGCAGCCGTTGCCAACCACCAGGCGGCCCTTGCGGCGCTGGACATCGCGCGCAAGACCCTGGGTGACACCGCGCTGCGCTCGCCGCTGACCGGCCAGGTGTCGGCCCGTCTGGTGCAGAACGGCGAACGCGTCGCCGTTGACGCCCGCGTGCTGGAGGTCGTGGACCTGTCCGGCTTCGAACTTGAAGCCGCCCTGGCTCCTGCCGACGCCATGGCAGTGGCACCTGGCCAGACAGCACAACTCACGGTGGAAGGCCTGGCCCAGCCGGTGGACGCCACCGTGGCGCGCATCAACCCCAGCGTGCAGGCGGGCAGCCGCAGCGTGCTGGTGTACCTGCGGGTGCCGGCGGTCGCGGGCATGCGCCAGGGCCTGTTTGCCCAGGGGCAGATCGTCACCGGGCGCATCAGCGCGCCGGCGGTACCGCTCTCGGCGGTGCGCAACGACAAGCCGCAGCCCTACATCCAGACCGTGCAGGACGGCAAGGTCGCCCACGTGCCGGTGGTGCCGGGCCGCCAGGGCCTGCACAACGGTGAGCCCATGCTGGTGATCGACGGCCTGGCGCAGGCCCCCGTGGGCACCACGCTGCTGCGCGTGCAGGCCGGCCTGATCCGCGAGGGCACGGCGGTGACGCTGACGGGCACGACCGCTGCGGGCACCGCGCCAGCACAGCCCACCCCATCGCACTGAGCAGCGCACCATGTGGTTCACCCAGATCTCGCTGCGCAACCCGGTCTTTGCCACCATGGTGATGGTGGCCTTCGTGGTGCTCGGGCTGTTTTCGTTCCAGCGCCTGAAGGTGGACCAGTTCCCCAACATCGACTTCCCCGTGGTGGTGATCACCACCGAGTACCCCGGCGCTTCGCCCGGCATCGTGGAGAGCGAAGTCACGAAAAAGGTGGAGGAAGCGGTCAACGCGATCGCGGGCGTGAACACGCTCACCTCGCGCAGCTACGAAGGCCAGTCGGTCGTCATCATCGAGTTCCAGCTGCACATCGACGGGCGCAAGGCGGCCGAAGACGTGCGCGAAAAAATTGCCATCCTGCGACCGACTTTCCGCGATGACGTGAAGGAACCGCGCGTGCTGCGCTTCGACCCGGCGGCGCGTTCGATCTGGTCGGTCGCTGTCCTGCCCGAAGCTGTCAATGGGAAAGCACCCTCGGCGGTTGAACTCACCACCTGGGCCGAGCAGACGCTCAAGAAGCGCATGGAGAACGTGCGAGGTGTGGGCTCGGTCACGCTGGTGGGCGGCACGCGGCGCGCGGTCAACATCGACCTCGACCCGGCCGCCATGGAGGCGCTGGGCATCACCGTCGAGCAGATCACCACCGCGGTGCGCAACGAAAACCAGGACCTGCCGGTGGGCACGCTCAAGACCACCGAGCGCGAACGTGTGGTCCAGGTGCTCTCGCGTCTGCAGAATCCGAAAGACTTCGAGGCCATCATCGTCGCGCGCCGCGGCGGCAGTGCGGTGCGCCTGGCCCAGGTGGCGCGCGTGAGCGATGGCACCGAAGAGGTGGAGAGCCTGGCGCTCTACAACGGCCAGCGCACGCTGCTGCTGCAGGTGCAGAAGGCGCAGGACGAAAACACCATTGCGGTGACCGACGGCCTCAAGGCCACCATCACATCGCTCCAGGCCGAACTGCCGCCGGGCGTGCGGCTGGAGCCGATCGCCGACGACTCGCGGCCCATCCGCGTGTCGGTGGACAACGTGCGGCGCACGCTGATCGAAGGCGCGTTGCTGACCGTGCTGATCGTGTTCCTGTTCCTGAACTCGTGGCGTTCGACCGTGATCACGGGCCTCACGCTGCCGATCTCGGTGATCGGCACCTTCTTCTTCATGAACCTGTTCGGTTTCACCATCAACATGATCACGCTGATGGCGCTCACGCTGTCGGTGGGCCTGCTGATCGACGACGCCATCGTGGTGCGCGAAAACATCGTGCGCCACGTGCAGATGGGCAAGCGCCCGTTCGACGCCGCCATGGACGGCACGCAGGAAATCGGCCTGGCGGTGCTGGCCACCACGCTGTCCATCGTGGCGGTGTTCCTGCCCATCGGCTTCATGGGCGGCATCATCGGCAAGTTCTTCCACGAGTTCGGCATCACCATGGTGGCGGCCGTGCTGATTTCCATGTTCGTGAGCTTCACGCTCGACCCGATGCTGTCGTCGGTCTGGCACGATCCGGAAATCGAAAAGCACGGAAAACACGCCGCGCCCGTGACGCTGTACGACAAGACCATTGGCCGCGTCACCGGCTGGTTCGACCGCGTGCAGGACGACCTGACCGAGCTCTACCAGGGCACGCTGCGCTGGTCGCTGAAACACAAGCTGGCCACGCTGGGCCTGGCGCTGGCCACCTTCGTGGGCAGCCTGTTCATGCTGCCGCTGCTGGGCACCGAGTTCGTGCCCAAGGCCGACTTCTCCGAGACCTCGCTCACGTTCCACACCCCGGTGGGCTCGTCGCTCGAAGCCACCGAAGCCAAGACGCGGCAGGTCGAGGCGATCCTGCGTGAATTCCCCGAGGTCAAGTACACGCTCTCGACCATCAACACCGGCAACGCCCAGGGCACCATGTACGCCAGCGTCTACGTGCGCCTGGTGGACCGCAAGGACCGCAGCCTGAACGCCGACACCATGGCCGCGAAGCTGCGCGACCGCCTGCGCACCGTGCCCGGCATCAACGTGACCCACGCCGGCCTGCTCGATCCGGTAGGCGGCAACAAGCAGGTCGAGTTTTCGCTGCAGGGCGAGGATCTGGCCGAACTGGAGCGGCTGACCGCTCAGGTGATGGAGCGCATCCGCCCCATCGTCGGCCTGGTGGATCTGGACGCCAGCGTCAAACCCGACAAGCCGACGGTGGACGTGGTGATGCGGCGCGAGATCGCCTCCGACGCCGGTCTGAACGCCGCCACGGTGGCGAGCAGCCTGCGCACCCTCGTGGCCGGCCAGACGGTGGGCAACTGGCGCGCGGCCGACGGCGAGAGCTACGACGTGAACGTGCGCCTGGCACCCGGGCAGCGCGCGCGCACCAGCGACCTGGAGCAACTGCCCTTCGTGGTGGGCAGCGCCACCGATGGCACGGCGCGCGTGGTGCGCCTGGGCCAGGTGGCGCAGGTGGTGGAATCCACCGGGCCGAACCAGATCAACCGGCGCAACCTCAACCGCGAGGTGGCGATCAACGCCAACGTGTACGGCCGCTCGGCCGGTGACGTGTCGGCCGATATCCGCGAGGTGCTCGACACCATCACCATGCCGCCGGGCTACCGCTACGAGTTCGGCGGCTCGACCAAGAACATGCAGGAGTCGTTCGGCTACGCGGTGTCGGCGCTGGCGCTCGCCATCATCTTCATCTACATGATCCTGGCCAGCCAGTTCCAGAGCTTCCTGCAGCCGCTGGCGCTCATGACCTCGCTGCCGCTGACCCTGATCGGCGTGGTGCTCGCACTGCTGATGTTCGGTTCGAGCATCAGCATGTTCTCGGTGATCGGCATCGTGCTGCTGATGGGCCTGGTGACCAAGAACGCCATCCTGCTGGTGGATTTCGCCATCCGTGCCCGCCGCGGGCTGGACGGCGCTGCGCCGCTGGACCGCGAAAGCGCCCTGCTGCTGGCCGCCAGGGTGCGGCTGCGCCCCATCCTCATGACCACGCTGGCCATGGTGTTCGGCATGGTGCCGCTGGCTTTTGCGCTCACCGAAGGCTCGGAACAGCGCGCGCCCATGGGCCAGGCCGTGATTGGCGGCGTGATCACCTCGTCGCTGCTGACGCTGGTGGTGGTGCCCGTGGTGTACTGCTACATGGACGATTTCGGCCACTGGCTGCGCCGCCTGTTCGGGGCTGGACGCGCCGATGACAGCGCGGCCGTCAGGGCCGCAACGGGTGGCGCTCAGTAAAATGCATCAGGATCGGCTAATATACCCACCGGAGTATCAAACATGACTTCTCAGACCCCCATCAGCTTCGACCAGGCCCGCTTCAACATGATCGAGCAGCAGATCCGCCCCTGGGAGGTGCTCGACCGTCAGGTGCTGGAGCTGCTGGCCAGGATGCGCCGTGAGGACTTTGTGCCCGCCGCCCACAAGGCGCTGGCCTTTGCCGACATGGAGCTGCCGCTGACGCACCCCGCCGTGGAGGGTGAATGCATGTTGGCACCGCGCGTTGAAGCCCGTGTTTTGCAGGACCTCGCCATCCAGCCGACCGACAAGGTGCTCGAAATCGGTGCTGGCAGCGGCTTCATGGCCGCCCTGCTGGCCAGCCTGGCTCAGCGCGTGGTCTCGCTGGAAGTCAACGAAGCCCTCGCGCGCACCGCGCGTGAAAACCTGCAGAAGGCCGGCTTCACCAACGCCGAAGTGCGCGTGGCCGATGCCGCAGCCAACAACTTTGCCGCCTGCGCCACCGAAGCGCCGTGGAACGTGATCCTGCTCAGCGGTTCGGTGGCCGAAGTGCCGCCTGCCCTGCTCTCGCTGCTGGCCCCCGGTGGCCGCCTGGCCGCCATCGTGGGCAACGAGCCTGTCATGCGCGCCACCTTCATCACACGCACCGGCGAAGCGTCGTACGTCACCGCCCAGCCCTGGGACACCCAGGCGCCACGCCTGCGGAACTTCTCCGAGCCTTCGCGCTTCCAGTTCTGAGCCGGCACACCCGCTGAAACGCTCACAGGTCCGACCCCATGATCTCCATCCACCCCGCCCAACTCACCGATTGGCTTGAACAGGCCCGCTCGAAGTCGCCGGACCTGCGCCCCGTCGTGCTCGACGTGCGCGAACCCTGGGAGTTCCAGACCGCGGCCGTCAAGCCCGATGGCTTCGATCTGGTCCACATGCCCATGCGCAGTGTGCCGGCACGCTACCTGGAACTCGACCGCAACCAACCCGTGGCCTGCCTGTGTCACCATGGCGCGCGCAGTGCGCAGGTGGTGCACTTCCTGATGCAGAACGGTTTCTCCGAGGTGGTGAACATCCACGGCGGCATCAACGCCTGGGCCCGCGAGCGGGACCCGTCCGTGCCGGTGTACTGAAACCGCCATCCTGCATTCCGCGCCTGTTATCCAAAGGAACCCTCATGACCGCCCTGTTCACCCCGTTGAAGCTGCATCCGCTTTCCCTGAAGCCGCTCGCGCTGGCGGCCTTGCTGGCACTGGGTGTGTCCGGCGGCGCACAGGCGCAGAGCCTGGTCGAGCTCTACGACATGGCGCGGGGGTTTGACACCACCGTGCAGGCGGCGCGCGCGCAGTACGAGGCGAATCTCGCCAAGGCCGATCAGGCCAGGGCGGGCTTGCTGCCCCAGGCCGGCCTGGGCGCCGGCGTCAACTGGGCGAACGTGGACAGCAGCGCAGCGGCCGGCAGCCGTAGTGCCGACAGCCAGAACCTGGCGCTTTCTGCCAGCCAGCCCCTGTACCGCCCCGCCAACCGCCTGACCCATGAGCAGGGCCAGCTGTCGATTGAGGTGGCCAAGGCCCAGCTGGACGCGGCCGAGCAGGACCTGATCGTGCGCACCGCGCAGGCGTACTTCGACGTGGTCGCTGCGCAGGACACGCTGACCTTCGTGCAGGCCCAGAAAACCGCCGTGGCCGAGCAGTTGGCTGCCGCCAAGCGCAACTTCGAGGTGGGCACCACCACCGTCACCGATTCGCGCGAAGCCCAGGCCCGCTACGACCTCGTGCTGGCGCAGGAGATCGCCGCCAGCAACGACCTGCGGGTCAAGAAGCTGGCGCTGGACCAGCTCGTGGGCAAGAACGACACCAGCCCCAGGCCCCTGGCGAGCGCTGTCACCCTGGAGCCGGTACAGCCGGCCGATCCCGAAGCCTGGGTGCTGCAGGCGCAGCGCGAGCATCCCCTGGTGCGCCAGGCCGATACCGGCTTCGACATCGCCGAGCTGGAAGTCAAGAAAGCCCAGGCCGGGCACAAGCCCACGCTGGATCTGGTGGGCCAGTACCAGGTGGCCCGCGGCCCCAGCACCACCATGCCCACGGCCGGCAACGTGCGCACCAACACCGCCAGCGTCGGCCTGCAGTTCAACCTGCCGCTGTTCGCCGGCTACGCCATCGAGAACCGCGTCAAGGAAACCCTGGCCCTGGTGGACAAAGCCCGCGCCGACCGCGAGACTGCCCTGCGCAGCATCGGCCAGGCCACGCGCAGCGCCTACTTCGGCGTGCTCTCGGGTCTCAGCCAGGTCAAGGCACTGGAAGCGGCCGAGGCTTCCAGCCAGAGCGCGCTCGATGCCAACCAGCTGGGCTACCAGGTCGGCGTGCGCATCAACATCGACGTGCTCAACGCCCAGAGCCAGCTGTTCCAGACCAAGCGCGATCTGGCGGTGGCGCGCTACAACGTGCTGGTGGGCCAGCTGCGCCTGAAGCAGGCCAGCGGCGTGCTCAAGGCCGAAGACCTGCAGCCGATCAATTCCCTCCTCGCGCGGTAAACTGCGGCACCTCGCCGGCCGGGCATGTTGCCCAGGGCTGCGCGATCCAGTGAAGGGTGATTCATGCAAGCGGTCAATGTGCTGTGCATCAAATGGGGCAAGAAGTACGGCCCCGAGTACGTCAACAAACTGCACAGCATGGTCAGCCGCCACCTGCACCGGCCGTTCCGCTTCGTCTGTCTGACCGACGATGGCGCCGGCATCGACCCGGCGATCGAGGTCAAGCCCATCCCCATGGTGGGCTTTGACGAGTTCGACCAGCGCAAACCCTGGACCTTCGGTCATGGCTGGCTCAAGCTCACCAGCTTCGCCAGCCCGCTCTACGACCTGCAGGGTCGCACCCTGTTCCTCGATCTCGACATCGTCATCCTCGACAGCCTCGACCCGTTCTTCGAGCGCGAGGGCGAGTTCATCGTGATCAAGGAGTGGGACAAGAGCGATGGCACGGGCAACACCTCCTGCTACGTCTACACCATCGGCGCCCACGCCGACGCGCTGGAGCACCTGAAGAACGACTACCCGGCCTCGATCAGCACCGTGCGCAACGAGCAGGAGTTCATCACGCTCTACCTCGCGCGCCAGGGCAGGATCAGCTACTGGCCCGACACCTGGTGCCGCAGTTTCAAGCGCCACTGCCTGCGCGGCGGCATCATGGGCTGGTTCCTGCCACCCACCATCCCTGAAGGCGCACGCATCATCGCCTTCCACGGCAAACCCAACCCGCCCGACGCGATCGCCGGCGTCAGCGGCAAGTGGTACCGGCGCGTGATGCCGACCCAGTGGGTCGCCGACCATTGGCGGTGACATCCATCCCGCTGGCGCAGCGCGGCTACCGCTTGCTGCTGAGGGGGCTGACGCTGCCGATGCTGGCCTGGCTCTGGTGGCGGGGCCGCAAGGATCCCGGCTACCGGCTGGGCTTGGCGCAACGCCTCGGCTTCATCGAACCCGCGCCCGCCTCTTTGGGCGGTCTGCTGATCCATGCGGCATCGGTCGGCGAGGTGCAGGCCGCGCGCCCCCTGATCGAGGCGCTTCGCCAGGAATGGCCCGACCACACGATCACCGTCAGCACCCAGTCGCCCACCGGCGCGCGTCAGTTGCGCAGCCATTGGGGAGGGGCCATCCAGCACGTCTTTTTTCCCATCGACACGCCGGGTGCAACGGCCCGTTTTCTGGACCGCCTGCAACCCCAGCTGGTGGTGCTGATCGAGCGCGAGCTGTGGCCGGAACTGCTGCTGCAATGCCGCCAGCGCGCGATTCCGGTGGCGCTGGTCAATGCCCGCCTGTCGCAGGCTTCCGCCCGGTCTTACCAGCGCTGGCAGGCCCTGATGCGCCCGGTGTGGGCACAACTCGCCCTGGTGGCGACCGCCGATGCGCCGACCACCGAGCGCCTGCGGGCGCTGGGCGTACCGGCT
Organism: Hydrogenophaga sp. L76; assembly: GCF_057654755.1. Lineage (NCBI taxonomy): Bacteria > Pseudomonadati > Pseudomonadota > Betaproteobacteria > Burkholderiales > Comamonadaceae > Hydrogenophaga > Hydrogenophaga sp. L76. The sequence goes on along the minus strand of NZ_CM172807.1, from coordinate 4,350,091 downwards.
GACCGCCTGCTGGAAACCGGCAACCTCAAGTTCGACCAGCCGCTGGCGCAAGCCGGTTCACAGGCACTGCCCTGGCTGGACGGGCGCCCGGTGGTCGTGGCCGGCAGCACCCACGAAGGCGAAGAAGACGCCCTGCTGGCAGCCTGGCCGGCCTTTGCTGCGCGCCATCCTGGCTGCGTCCTGATCCTGGTGCCCAGGCACCCTGAACGCTTCGATGCCGTCGCCCGGTTGATCGATCAGACAGGACTGCCCTATGCCCGGCGCAGCCGGCAGGAAACGCTGGCGCCGGAAACAGGCGTGTACCTGGCCGACACCATGGGCGAACTCGGCCTCTGGTACGCCCACGCCAACGTGTGCTTCATCGGTGGCAGCCTGGCAGCCATCGGTGGCCACAACGCGCTCGAAGCGCTGGCCTGCGGCAAACCTGTGCTGTTCGGTCCTCGCACGCAGCATTTCCAGAGCCTTTATCAGGAGATCGAAGCCCACGGCATCGGCGAACGCGTCGCGTCGGCCCTGGAACTGCTGGAAACCGCCGGGCGCTGGCTGGACGAACCGGCCCGGCTGGCCGACAAAGGTGAACAGGCGCGCCACTTCGTCGAGCGGCAGCAGGGCAGCAGCCAGCGCAGCCTGCAGGCGCTCAAACCCTTGTGGCAACCCACGCAGCCCGGCTTGTTGACTCAGGTGTTGCAGCAGTCGCTGACGAACCAGACACTCTGGCACGACCCGGCCATGCTCACGCAATGCAGCCCCAGTCTGTTTGAACCCGAGAAAGACGCCACCGCATTGGCCACCGGCAGTGGTCGCGGTCAAGCCCACAGGCTGCAGCTTGAGGGCCAAGAGGTGGTGTTGCGCCACTACCGGCGTGGCGGAATGATGGCGCGGTTCAGCCCCGATCGCTACTGGCGCAGTCGGGCACCAGACAGCCGGGCCATGGGTGAATACGCCCTGCTGCGCCGGATGCGCGCCTGGGGGCTGCCCGTGCCAGCGCCGGTGGCAGCCAGACAGCTGCTCAGCGGCTGGTGGTACACCGCCGACATCCTGGTGGCCATGATTCCGGGCACGCAGAACGTCGCGCAACGCCTTTCACAGGCGCCGCTGGGCGACGACGAGTGGCGTGCGCTGGGCCGCGCGATCCGTCAGTTGCACGACCGCCAGGTGTTCCATTCCGATCTGAACTGCCACAACCTGTTGCTCGACGAAAGCCGGCAGGCCTGGATCGTGGATTTCGACAAATGCGAGGTCCGTACGGGTGAAACGTGGAAAGAGCAAAACCTCGCTCGACTGCTGCGTTCATTGCGCAAGGAACACACCCAACGTGAGATCTTCTGTTGGGAGGAAAACAACTGGAAGCTACTGACCACCAGCTATTCAGAAACACCGGTCGCCCGCCACAACCGTGCTGCGTCTTCCCACCTCTGACGCACCGAGCCACGTACACAACGCAAATCAGTGTTCTGGGGGCAATTCCCAGCTTTCGTCTTCGCCGTACCGATCGATGCCCACCAGGGCTTTGACGGTCCGATGGCGGAGTGTCTCTGCTCGAATTTCCCTGTTGGCCTCAAGCATGGATGCGGTGACGTATCCCCGACCATGATCAAGGTGAACGCAGATCGCGGAGTAGCGGACACGCCTGGCTTTAAGCCCCAGATGTTTTAGTCGGTCACCGAATTCACAATCTTCACCGCCGTATTGCATGCGCTCATCAAAGCCGTTCACGGCAAGAATGAACTCCTTGTGACAGGATGCATTGTGTCCGTTCCAGGTCAATTTGGCCGGACTCAGAGCATTCAACAGAGACGCTCTCCAGCCGCGAGCGGTCAGCTTCAGATTCTTGATTGACCTTTTCAAACCCTTCGAGGACAACCAGTTGATATCGAATATTTTCTGGGAAAGAATATCCTCATGAGATATCAACTGGCTGATGTGCATCGGCAGCTTGAAATAACCTCCGGACAAAAAAATCCCGTGGCCAGACAACTTCAAATGCTGCTCGACAAAATCTGCCCGAGGAATACAGTCTCCATCAGTGAATATCAGGTAGTCACCAGACGCAGCAAGTATGGCTTTATTCAGGATTTGACATTTCTGAAACCCGTTGTCCGGATGCCATACATGCCGGATCGGGACCGGTGATTCCAGTCGCATTTTTTCAACCACCGCCCGGGTGTCATCACGAGAACCGTCATCGGCAATGATGATCTCAAAATCCTGGACAGTTTGGCAGAAGAACCCCCAAAGCACCTTCTCCAGCCATTCCGGTGAATTGTATGTCGTGAAGATGACAGACGCCTTCATTTTCGGATACACCTTACGCAGGGATGACTTGGGCACACGCAGGCCCAGAATGGCACTCAATCACTCTGGGATCTTGCGAGCCGCAAGAAAAAGATAGATACCAATGACAAGCTGATCATGACACTGTAGTTATTTGTTTGCGAGTTGGCGTCGGTAAAACTCATCATGAAGTGGATGTAAGCCAATCCGCCTGTCGACATGGCCATCCCCGGGTACTTTTTACGCAGATGCCATGCCAGCCAAACCAACCCGATCATATAGGTCAAAGTGCTCAACAGGCCGAACACTCCATGATCCACCATGCCGTTGATGTACTCACTGTGAAGATGGGTCTGGTCCTTGACGATATGTGCATTGGCCTCGGCGCCCCATGTTTTTATGAACTCGATCCGCTGTGCCCTGCCATAGCCCAGCCAAGGGTTTTCATGAATCTTTTCCAGACTCCGCTGCCACATGTAAACCCTCGCACCAATGGAGGTATCGACAACATTTCTGCCCGCGCCCACACCACTCAACACCGCGCGAAGCTCAGAAACCGCAATGGAGATACGCTCCTTGGGAACCTCAAGCACTTTGGGTGCAAGAAACGGAACAGCGGCCACAAAAATGACGATCGTGATGATGAAACGATAAGAGACCGGTCCAGAGCGTCCATCGCACAAGTTCTTGCGAAGAACCACCAAACCGCAGAGAACAATCCAGGGAAATGCGAGATAAGCCCCTCTCGCTCCCGACATCAAAATGGCAGAAATATATACAAGGACACCGATAACCGCGAAAATTCTCCAGCGTGAATTTACCGTCTGCGATCCAGCGATCGGGAGCAATACACAAGACAACATGGCCAAGCCACCAGCCCAGTTGATCCGGTTTGACGGTGTTGGCCAATCGTACTGGGCATGAAGATAGCTGACGGCGATCGCTGAAAGACTTGCCAGTGTCAATGCCATCAACAACAAAAGCACTTGACCGGCAGACAACCGGATCCGTGGCACCAGAACACGGAGCGCAAACGCAATCAACAAGATTCTGAAGTCGAAATGGCGCGTCCCCCAGGGATCACTCCAATAGATCATTCCTACGGCCTTGAAGCCAAATGCAGCAAGACAGAAGTACAACCAGTATTTGACACCGGAGTACAAAACTACCTGCCCGGATGATGCTGGCGCCATGACGGGCAGGCGCCAGACAGCCCAAGCGCCCATGCAGACGATCAGAAACCAGGCCGATCCAGCCAGCTTCGTCGACGCGGGTGCCGCGACCAGCAAAGCCAGAAAAATCAACCATGCCCATCTGGGAAAACTGTTGGAAAACTGGGAAGGCAATTGAGGCTGACTCTCAAGAGTCGTCATAGGTTTCTGTCGATCTTTATCGTCGATCTTCTTGAGTCAATCAAAATACTTGCCCGGAAATAACTGCCACTCCAGATAGCCGAACAGCATCGCATGGGTTCTCGGGTTCTGCGTTCAGTGTGAGCTGGCGCCCACCACCGCGTCCGGCTTGGCCTGCCGGAGCAGGTCCAGCATGGCGGCTTCGATGCGATGCAGGGCTTCGGGGGTGTGCCCTTCAAAACGCAGCACCAGCACGGGTGTCGTGTTCGAGGCCCGGATCAGGCCAAAGCCGTCGGGCCAGTCCACCCGCACGCCGTCGATGGTGGAAATCTTGGCCGGCGCATCGAAGCGGGCCAGTTCGACCAGTTGAGCGACCACCGTGTGGGGTTCGCCTTCGGCGCAGGCCACATTCAGTTCGGGGGTGCTGAAACTGGTGGGCAGGGCGTCGAGCACGGCGTTGGCGTCCGGGCTGCGGCTGAGGATTTCCAGCAGGCGCGCACCCGCGTAGGTGCCGTCGTCGAAACCGTACCAGCGTTCCTTGAAAAAGATGTGACCACTCATCTCGCCCCCGAGCGGGCTGTCCAGTTCCTTCATGCGCGCCTTGATCAGCGAATGGCCGGTCTTGTAGATGTGCGCCACGCCGCCCGCGGCCTCGATGGCAGGCGCCAGGCGCTGCGAACACTTGACGTCGAACAGGATGTTGCCACCCGGCACGCGCGACAGCACATCGCGCGCAAACAGGATCATCTGGCGATCGGGGTAGATGTTGTTGCCGCCCCGGGTCACGATGCCGAGGCGGTCGCCATCGCCATCGAAGGCCAGGCCGAGTTCGGCGCCGGTCTCGCGCAGGGTGCGGATCACGTCCTGCAGGTTTTCCGGCTTGCTCGGGTCCGGGTGGTGGTTCGGAAAGTTGCCGTCCACTTCGCTGAACAGCTCGATCACCTCGCAACCGAGCGAGCGGAACAGCGCCGGAGCGGATGCACCCGCCACGCCATTGCCACAGTCGATCACCACCCGCATCGGGCGCTGGAGTTTCACATCGCTGACGATGCGGTCTTGGTAGGCGGGGCCGACGTTCACCTCGCGAACCCGTCCGCCGTCCGCACGCTGCCAGTTTTCGACCTCCATCATCCGGCGCAGCGCCTGGATGTCATCGCCGTAAATTGCGCGGCCACCCAGCACCATCTTGAAACCGTTGTAGTCCCTGGGATTGTGGCTGCCGGTGACCTGGATGCCACTGGAGCACAGCGTGTGGGCGGCGAAGTACAACATGGGCGTGGTGGCCAGGCCGATGTCGATCACCTCGACACCCGCCGCGACGAGACCGCGGATCAGGGCCGCCGACAGGGCCGGTCCGCTCAGCCTGCCGTCACGGCCCACGGCCACAGTGTGTTCACCCTGCTGGAGAGCCTGCGTTCCAAAAGCCAGCCCGAGGGCTTCTGCCACCTCTTCGTTGAGGGTATCGGGAACGACACCCCGGATGTCGTAAGCCTTGAAGATGGATGCCGCGAGTTGCATGGATGGGAGCTGTGGATGGCAATCCCCGCATTGTAGGTGGCGAGGCTGATCGAGGCCGGCAGCACAGGTCCGAAAACGGCCAGTCAAAAGGCGGGCGAGGTTCTAACATCGGCGCCATGGACACCCCCGAATCCACCGACGACGACGCCCGCTACCGCGCGCTGTGTTCACACGACGCCCGGTTTGACGGCCGGTTCTTCACCGCAGTCACCTCCACTGGCATCTATTGCCGGCCGGTCTGCCGCGTGCGCACGCCGCGGCGCGAGAACTGCCGCTTCTTCGAGCACGCGGCCCAGGCCGAACAGGCGGGCTTCCGGCCCTGCCTGCGTTGCCGTCCGGAGCTCGCACCACTGCAGCGGCACTGGTCCACCGAGGACGCGCGCAACATCCTCGTGCAACAAGCCACGCAATGGCTGGACAACCCGCAGAACTGGCCCGGGGCCATCGAAGGCGGCGCCACGGTGGCTCGACTCGCCTCGCGTCTGGGCGTGAGCGACCGCCATTTGCGCCGTATTTTTGAAGACCGGCTGGGCGTCTCGCCGCTGCAATACCTGCTCACGCGCAAATTGCTGGCGGCCAAACAGATGCTCGCCGACACGGCGCTGCCCATCAGCCAGATCGCCCTGGCCAGCGGCTTCGCCAGCCTGCGCCGCTTCAACGCCGCCTTTGGTGACCATTACAGCCTGAGTCCCAGCCAGATGCGCAGACAGCCGCCCAGCACCACCGGCCACGGCGACAGCACCCCGGTTCAGCTGTTCTGGCGACCACCTTTCGACGCCGCAGCGCTCTTGCGCTTTCTTGCCGAACGGCAACTGCCCGGCATCGAAAACGCCCAGCCAGAGGCTCCCCTCAGTCTGCAACGAACGGCACGGGTCGAATCCGGCGGATCGATGCACACGGGCTGGTTCTCCGCGCGATTCGACCTCGATGCCCACCGGTTGTGGCTGCAGGTGAGCGACAGCCTGCTCCCCGTGCTGCCGGCCGTGATCTGGCGGGTACGTGCCCTGTTCGACCTCGACGCCCATCCGCAGGCCATCAACAGCGTGTTGCACGCCGACTTTCCCGAGGGCGACGGTCTTCGCGTACCGGGCTGTTTCGACGGCTTCGAACTGGCCGTGCGTGCCATCCTGGGGCAACAGATCACGGTGGCGGCAGCGCGCACCCTGGCCATCCGGCTGACCGGGCGACTGGGGGAAACCATCACCACACCGCATCCGCCGTTGCACCGCCTCTTCCCGACCGCCCAGGCACTGGCCAGCGTCAGCGCCAACACGCTGGGCGAGCTGGGCATCGTGCGCCAACGCCAGGAAGCCTTGATATCCCTGGCACGTGCGGTGCTAGAAGGCAGCCTTGTGCTGAACGCCCATGCCGATGTGCGCACAACAACCCAAACGCTGCAGGCACTGCCGGGCATCGGCCCCTGGACCGCACAATACATCGCCATGCGGGCCCTGCGCTGGCCCGATGCCTGGCCCGAGGGCGACGCGGCACTGATCAAGGCGCTCGGTATCGAGGGGCGAGGCCGGGCGGCCACTCTCGAAGCCGGCCGGCAATCAACCGCTTGGCGTCCCTGGCGCAGTTACGCTGCGATTCGCGCCTGGGCCGGCACGTTTGATCTCTCCATCCCGACCTCAGGAGTACCCACACCGTGAACCACACCACACATCGGGTGAAAGCCACGATCGCATCACCATTGGGCCCGTTGCTGCTGGCCGCCACGCCCTCGGGTTTGAGTGGCGTCTGGTTCATGGACCAGCGCCACAGGCCTGCAGAAAGCCAGATCCTGGACTGGACACCCGTTCAGGACAACGCCACCCTGAACGCAGCGGCAGCCCAGCTGATCGCCTATTTTGAACAGCGCCTCGGCCAATTTGAACTTCCGCTGGATCTGTCCGCCGGCACCGCGTTTCAGTCTTCGGTCTGGCGAGCGCTGCTCGACATTCCGTTTGGCCAGACACGGAGCTATGGCGAACTGGCCCGCGCCATCGGCAAACCCGCCGCGGTGCGCGCGGTGGGCGCGGCCATCGGGCGAAATCCCTTGGGCATCGTGGTGCCATGCCACCGGGTGGTGGGCGCACAGGGCGCGCTCACCGGCTATGCTGGCGGGCTTGACCGCAAAGCGGCCCTGCTCCGGCTTGAGGGTGGCGACGGTCTGTTTGCCTGAATCGTCTGCACCATGTCGCTTTCGCTGATCGCCGAGTTCGTTCTGCTCGCAGCCCTCTGGGGCTCCTCGTTCCTGTTCATGCGCCTGGGTGCTGCCGAATTTGGCGCACTGCCCACGGCGGGTCTGCGGGTGGCGCTCGCCGCCCTGTTCCTGCTGCCGGTATTTCTCGTCAAAGGCGTCTGGGCCGACTTCCGGCAGCGCGCCAGACCCATCCTCTTCGTCGGCTTGTTGAACTCGGGCATTCCATTCGCCCTGTTTGCCTACGCCGTGATGCACATCACCACCGGCCTGACCTCCATCCTCAACGCTACCGTCCCCCTGACCGGTGCGGTGGTGGCCTGGCTCTGGCTCAAGGATCGACCGAGCGGCTCCCGCATGCTGGGTTTGCTGATCGGCTTTGTCGGTGTGACCCTGCTCGTGATCGGGAAATCCGGATTCAACGCCACCGGCGTGGCCGGCGCCGCATCCATCGGCACGACCTTGCTGGCCATGGGCGCCTGCCTGCTGGCCACCACGTGTTATGGCCTGGCCGCCAGTTTCACCAAGCGCTACCTGACCGGCGCACACCCCTTGGCCACGGCCACCGGCAGCCAGATCGGCGCTGCGCTCGGCCTGGCGCTGCCCACCTTCTGGTTCTGGCCCGAAACACCCGTGAGTCTGGGCGCCTGGGGTGCGCTCGCGGCGGTGGCCTTGTTCTGCACATCCATCGCGTACATCCTGTTTTTCCACATCATCGAGCAAGCCGGTCCATCGAAGGCGCTGACCGTCACGTTCCTGGTCCCGGTGTTTGCGCTGATGTACGGTGTGTTCTTTCTGGGCGAAAACATCACACCCTGGATGGTGACCTGTGGCGTCATCATCGTCTGCGGCACCGCGCTCTCCACCGGGCTGGTGCGCCTGGGAAGGCTGGAACGGGCAACTTGATGGCGGCACGCTGCTTATGGCGGCCGCACTCAAGACCAAACCCATTCTGAAGCGCACAAGAAAAAACCGCCGCAGTCTTGCAACTGGGCGGTTTGTCTTTAACTGGCGGAGTGGACGGGGCTCGAACCCGCGACCCCCGGCGTGACAGGCCTTAAATACCCTGTTCTTTGAGTCTTTGTAAACAGTGCACTGTACGAGTATTTGGCCTAAAATTTCGCCTCACGGGGACAATTTGGGGACAGCAGGACTTTCATGGCAGTGATCACTCAAAGAGAGAATGGAAAGTGGCAGGCAAAGATTCGGCGCCAGGGCACACCTGCGCAGAGCAAGACTTTCGTCACGAAGGCTGACGCAGAAAAATGGGCGCGCTCGGTCGAGCGCGACATTGATACAGGCGCATTCATCCCCACCGACGACGCTGCGCGACTCACGTTCGCTGAAGCAACCGAGAGGTATCGGCGTGAGGTCCTCCCAAATCTTCGCGGCAGGATGCAGGTTGAAACCCGTCTAACTCGTCTTCTTGAGACATTTGGAAAGTATTCGCTGTCATCCATAAGCGGAGCGATGGTCGCCAGCTACCGCGATGAGCGCCTGCGATCGGTATCCCCGCAGACTGTCGTTCATGAGCTTGGCCAGATTCAGCAGATATTCAAAAGGGCGACGCACGAATGGGGCATCCAATTGCCGAGAGGTCTGCCAACATTGCTCGTAAGTAAGCCTAGGCTCCCTCCCGGTAGGGATAGACGCTTAGAGGCAGGCGAAGAGGCACTTCTGCTTGATCAAGCCTCCCAGTTAACGCAACCCTGGGTTAGGGCAATCATCATTTTGGCCACAGAGACAGCGGGTAGGCAAAGTGAGCTCCTTTCCCTGACATGGAGCCAGGTGGACCTTCAGCGCCGTGTAGCCCGGCTTTTTGGCAAAGACGGCGCCGTCACCAAGAATGGAACACCTTTTCGCGATGTTCCGCTATCCTCCCGGGCAATTGCCACTTTGGAAGAACTTCCGCGCAACCTCAAAGGACCCGTCTTCCCTCTTTCCCAGAATGCGCTTCAACTAAGTTGGGAGCGCCTATGCAAATCCGCAAGAAAAAAACACCTGCTCACCCGGTTGAGATCAATGCTCGAAGGAGACGGAATGTCGGCAGAGGAGGCGGAAAGAGAGGTCAAGGCACTGGTATTTAAAAAGCGAGTACCGACCTCACTTACAACATCCCACTGGGCTGAATTGCAGCTACAGGACAAGATGCTGACAGATCTTCATTTTCACGACCTCCGACACGAAGCTACGAGTCGATTGGCGGAGCGGCTTCAATTACACGAGCTGATGAAAGTCACAGGCCATAAGACTTCTGCGATGGTTTCAAGGTACTACCTGTTGGCGCCGACCGAAAACTGAGCCACTTTTGAGGGTAGTGCCGACCCAAAACTGAGCCAGGTGAACAACCTACTCTGCTGTTTTTATGTGCAGCAGAGGACAAGGAGTGATCACCATGGACATGATTGGCAGGATCCGGCATTTGCATGCCCGGAAGAACAAATCGGAGCGCGAGATATCGCGCATGACAGGGCTCTCGCGCAACACGGTGGCGAAGTGGTTGCACGGCGAGGTGGACGGCCCGCCGAAGTACCGGCGCGGCGAACAGCCCAGCAAACTCACGGCGTTCCATGACGCACTCAGGCAGGCCTTGAAGGCCGATGCACGTCGGCCCAAGCACGAGCGGCGCACGGCCAAGGCGCTGTACGCCGAGATCAGGCGCGCGGGCTACGAGGGCGGGTACACGCGAGTGACCGACTTCATCCGGGCATGGCGCCAGAGCGAGGGTCAGGGGTCTGCGGGCAACGCCTTCGTGCCGCTGACCTTCGAGCTGGGCGAGGCCTTCCAGTTCGACTGGAGCGAGGAAGGCATGGTGATCGGTGGCATCTACTACCGGGTGCAGGTCTCACACATGAAGCTGTGTGCTTCACGGGCCTTCTGGCTGGTGGCCTACCCCAGCCAGGGCCACGAGATGCTGTTCGATGCCCACACCCGGTCGTTCGCGGCACTCGGCGGTGTGGCCCGACGCGGCATCTACGACAACATGAAGACCGCTGTAGACAAGGTCAAGAAGGGCAAGGGTCGCATCGTCAACGAGCGCTTTGCCACCATGTGCGCGCACTACCTGTACGACCCGGACTTCTGCAACGTGGCCAGCGGCTGGGAGAAAGGGGTGGTGGAGAAGAACGTGCAGGACAGCCGTCGGCGCATCTGGATCGACGCGGCCAAGATCAAGTTCGGCAGCTTCACCGAACTCAACGCCTGGCTGGGCCAGCGCTGCCGCGCGCTGTGGGACGAGGTGCGCCACCCCGAGCACACCCAGTTCAGCGTGGCCGAGATGCTCGAACACGAGCGCGCGCACCTCATGCCCATGCCGGTGCCGTTCGACGGCTACGTCGAGAAACCCGCGCGGGTCTCCAGCACCTGCCTGGTGTCGGTGGCGCGCACGGACCGCGCGATGCGCTCGGTCAGCCACCAGATGCACGCGGCGAAGTTCCCGGTGCACCGCGACATGGCGGGCTTTGACTTCGAGGTCTCGCCGGTGGACCGCAAGCTGGTGGAGACTCTGGCCACCACGGCCTTCACCGACGAGGCGCACAACGTGGTGCTGGTGGGCGGGCCGGGCACAGGCAAGACCCATCTGGCCACGGCCATGGGCGTCTCGGGCATCACCCGGCACGGCAAGCGGGTGCGCTTCTACTCCACGGTCGATCTGGTCAACGCACTGGAGCAGGAGAAGGCCCAAGGCAAGGCCGGGCGCATCGCAGCCAGCCTGCTGCGCATGGACCTGGTCATTCTGGACGAGCTGGGCTATCTGCCGTTCAGCCAGGCCGGCGGGGCGTTGCTGTTCCACCTGCTGAGCAAGCTGTACGAACACACCAGCGTGATGATCACGACCAACCTGGACTTCGCAGAATGGTCCAGCGTGTTCGGCGACGCGAAGATGACCACCGCGCTGCTGGACCGTCTCACTCACCACTGCCACATCGTGGAGACAGGCAACGAGTCGATCCGTTTCAGTCGCAGCACAGCTGCAGCCAAGAAGCGTATCAAGGCCCGCGAGCAGGCGCGAAAGAATACCTCGACGCAGGCTGAGCCCGACCCATTCTGAGCAAGTGCCGTGCTGTGCAAGCCGCTACAGGCTACGCCCTGCGCGGCTTGCACAGCGCCTTCAACACAACAACAAGGAGATCGCCGAACCAGGACAGCACCTACACTTATCCACAGCCGACCCCACAAAAGTCGGCTTCCACCCCTGGCTCAATATTCAGTCGGCACGGTGGCTCAAATTTGGATCGGCGCCGACACCTGTTCGTGGACATCTTCAGCCGCAAGGTGGTGGGCTGGCAGGTCTTTGATGGTGAGAGTGCCGAGAGCGCCGCGGGGCTGCTGGAAGACATCTGCCGGCGCCAAGGCATCAGAGCCAATCAGATCACGGTGCACTCGGACAACGGCGGGCCGATGAAAGGACAGACGATGCTGGCCACGATGCAGCGCCTGGGTGTGGCGCAAAGCCGCAGCCGCCCCGCGGTGAGCAACGACAACCCCTACTCGGAGTCGCTGTTCAAGACGCTGAAATACCGGCCGCAGTTCCCGCTCCAGCCGTTCGCTGACTTGCTCCAGGCACGGCGTTGGGTTGGCGAGCATGACCGGCAAATAGTCCAGCGTGACGAGACCATTGCCAGCAAGGATCGCGAGATCAAATACCGCCAGGCCAAGATCGACCAGCTCACGCACGAGATGGCGGTTCTCAAACGCTGGAAATTCGGACGCAGCCGCGAGCAACTCGATTCAGCCCAGGCCAGCCTGCTCGATGAGGCCATCGATGCGGACATCGCAGCCATTGAAGAAGAACTCGAACAGCTCGCGCCCAGCACCAAGACCAACCCCGAGACCCGCAAGCAGCCCAAACGCGCAGCGCTGCCGCCGGAGCTACCCCGCGTGGAGATGCACCACGAACTCGAATCCACTGCCTGCACCACAGCGGGCTGCGGCTGCACCTTGAAGCGCATCGGCGAGGACGTCAGCGAGAAGCTGGACTACACACCCGGGCTGTTCACGGTGGAGCGCCACATCCGCGGCAAATGGGCCTGCGCCAAGTGTCAGACCCTGACCCAGGCACCGGTGCCTGCGCAGATTATTGACAAGGGCATCCCGACGGCAGGCTTGCTGGCTCAGGTGCTGGTGGCCAAGTACGCAGACCATCTGCCGCTTTACCGTGAAGAAGGAATCTTTGCCCGTGCCGGCATGGCGCTACCGCGCTCCACGCTGGCCCAGTGGGTGGGCGTGTGCGGCGTGCAGTTGCAGCCGCTGGTTGGCGCCTTGAAGAACGAGATTCTCAGCCACGCCGTGCTGCACGCCGACGAGACGCCGGTGGCCATGCTCAAGCCGGGCAACAAGAAAACACATAGGGCCTACCTGTGGGCCTATGCGCCTGGGGCGTTTGAGGACATGAAAGCTGTGGTCTATGACTTCTGTGAAAGCCGCGCGGGTGAGCATGCACGCACCTTTCTGGGGGGACTGGAAGGACGCACTGGTCTGTGACGACTTCGCTGGGTATAAGCAGTCGTTCACCCTGGGCATCACCGAGGCAGGATGCATGGCCCATTCGAGGCGCAAGTTCTTTGACCTGCATGTGAACAACAAGAGCCAGATTGCAGGGCTTGCCCTGCAATACATCGCCCAGCTTTACGCCGTGGAGCGCGAGGTCAAGAATTTGCACGCTGATGAGCGGCTACAAATTCGCCAAGCCAAGTCCAAACCACTGGCTGACGCGTTGCACCAATGGATGCTGTTGCAGCGCAGGCAGATTACGGACGGCTCGGCCACCGCCAAAGCATTGGATTACAGCCTCAGGCGCTGGGGAGCACTCACGCGCTTCCTGGATGACGGGCAGTTGCCGATCGACAACAACTGGATCGAGAACCAGATCCGTCCGATTGCGATTGGGCGAGGCAACTGGTTGTTTGCGGGCTCGCTCAGAGCCGGGCAGCGTGCGGCTGCCGTCATGAGCCTGATTCAGAGTGCCAAGCTCAATGGGCATGACCCCTACGCGTATCTCAAAGATGTGCTGCAGCGCCTGCCCACGCACAAGAACCATCTCATCGCCGAACTACTGCCTCATCGCTGGCAGCCACTCCCCTCGTAACTGCAGTTCAGTACCTCCACGTCGACCGCGTCAAGGTGTGTTCGCCGGGTGCTTACCACGCAGCGACCGCCCGGCCCGCTTGTGGCTGGACTGGGCGACCACCTCCAATTTCGCGAACGCCACCCGGGTGCGCGGTCCCCATATGCTTGAAGACAGCGATTTCACGGGGCGTGTGGATCTGAGCGGGCTGCCTGCGGGTCAGGAAATTTTTTACCGGGTGGTCTTGCAAGACTTGCACAACGAGCGTGTGCTCTCCGAAGCTGTGCAAGGGCATTTGCGTTTGCCGCCAGCCGCAGTGGCTGGTCGAGCCAGCCGGGATGTGCGCTTTGTTTGGAGTGGTGATACGGCCGGTCAGGGCTGGGGCATCAACGAGGCCTGGGGCGGGATGAAAATCTACGAGCAAATGCGCAAGACCAACCCCGATTTTTTCTTGCACAGCGGCGACACCATCTACGCAGACGGCCCTATCACCGCAGAAGTGAAGCTCGCTGACGGCAGCATGTGGAACAACCTGGTGACCGAAGAGGTGAGCAAGGTGGCAGAAACCTTGAACGAATACCGAGGCCGCTACCGCTACAACCTGATGGACGCCAACGTGCGTCGCATGGCCGCCGATGTGCCACAGATCTGGCAGTGGGACGACCATGAAGTGGTCAACAACTACTCGGACTCCAAAGACTTGAGCGAAGACGTTCGGTACAAGGAAAAGAACGTTCCCTTACAAGTCAAGGCCGAGCTGGCCGCCGCTCAGCGTGAAGGTTTCGTGGCTGCCCATGGCGATCCATTTGGCAGCTCACAGCTAACCATTGCAGCATCCCAAGGACAATGTAGTCAGCATAGGTCGGCTCTTGCCCACCAAGATACGGCTGGTTCTCCAGCACCTTGCGCAGCGGTGCAAGTTCCGATCGAAACTGCGTCAAACAAGCAGGTGCTTGCCGGCAGATATCCTCCAGCGACATGCCAAGAGAGGCTTCTCGACTCGCTCGGAAGTAAGCCTGATCCAGCGGATGCAGACGGTGATACATCCTCAGCAAGGTCACCTGCCTTAGCAATGGGTGTAACTGTTGTTCCGTCCAATGCCTGAGGAAAGAGGCCAGCGAAGGATCAGCGCCAGATTGCGGCCCGAAAAGACCCGGACGATCGGGGTACGCCTCGTCCAGATAAAGCGCAATTCGCCAGGAATCACCGACCCAGCGATCACCGTCGACAAGCACGGGGACACTCCCTTGCCCTGCGGGGATCAGCCGTTCTTTTTGATGGTAACGCCAGGCAATAGTTTCAAAGTCCAAGCCTTTGTGTGCCAATGCGAGCTTGACCCGCCAACAATAGGGGCTCCAGCGTTCGCTATCGTCCGCGCCAGCCAAGTCGTATACCTTGATCATCGGTTCAAGTCTCCATTTGGCTTTCACCAAACTCAGCGCATGTAGTTGCCGCCATTGATGTCGAGGACGACACCATTAATGAAGCTGGCGGCATCGCTGCACAGGAAGGCCATAGGCCATGCAATTTCTTCCGGTTCGGCCAGGCGAGGAATTGGCATGGAGTGCGGCGGGTTCCACGGCTGATCAGCATTCATGGTGGTGCGCACAGGGCCTGGCGCTACCGCATTCACCAGCACCTCAGGTGAGGCACGGCGCACCAACCACTTCACCATGGCGTGCACACCGCCCTTGGAGACAACGTAATGCAGCGGCACGGTTTCCATGGTGCCACCTGTCCAGGCCACCACCGAGCCCATTAGCACGAAGCGACCTCGGCCGCGCTCTTTCATCCCCGGCAGCAAGGCGCGACAGAAATTGATGCTGCCAAGCACATTGACATCCATGGTCTGACCAAAAACGCTGTCAAAGTCATCGTCGGTCCAAGGCCCCCAGCCATTGACCCCTGCGTTGAGGATGCGCGTTGAGCCGGTTCAGCACGTTGACCACATGCTCCACGCTGACCTTGCCCGGTGGACCGCTCTCCAGTGCCAGCTCGATGGCCACCAGCACCGCGTCCAGACCGGCGCTGAGCACAATGGCCAGCACCTGCGCCATCACCCGGTCGCCACCCGGGTTGCGCAGCAGCCCTCGGCGCAGCCGCTGCAGGGCCTCGGGCATGTCGGCAAAGGGCGCGCCGTTCCTCAGGGCACCGGGCTTCCTCTGCAGCAGCGGGATGTAGTGCTGCCAGTCGTACCGGGTCTCGCCCGCGTTGCTCAGCCGCTCGTGGCGCGCCACGATGGTGTCGTCGGCCACGATGGCCACGCTGCCCGGGTACAGCCGTGTGCTGACCAACTGGCCGACCCGTTCGCACGGCACGGAATATCGGTTGCGCGCCACCGACACCAGGCAGGTGCTGGAGACCCGCGCGGGTTTCTCGACGTAGCCGTCGAACGGCACCGGCATGGGCATGAGGTGCGCGCGCTCGTGTTCGAGCATCTCGGCCACGCTGAACTGGGTGTGCTCGGGGTGGCGCACCTCGTCCCACAGCGCGCGGCAGCGCTGGCCCAGCCAGGCGTTGAGTTCGGTGAAGCTGCCGAACTTGATCTTGGCCGCGTCGATCCAGATGCGCCGACGGCTGTCCTGCACGTTCTTCTCCACCACCCCTTTCTCCCAGCCGCTGGCCACGTTGCAGAAGTCCGGGTCGTACAGGTAGTGCGCGCACATGGTGGCAAAGCGCTCGTTGACGATGCGACCCTTGCCCTTCTTGACCTTGTCTACAGCGGTCTTCATGTTGTCGTAGATGCCGCGTCGGGCCACACCGCCGAGTGCCGCGAACGACCGGGTGTGGGCATCGAACAGCATCTCGTGGCCCTGGCTGGGGTAGGCCACCAGCCAGAAGGCCCGTGAAGCACACAGCTTCATGTGTGAGACCTGCACCCGGTAGTAGATGCCACCGATCACCATGCCTTCCTCGCTCCAGTCGAACTGGAAGGCCTCGCCCAGCTCGAAGGTCAGCGGCACGAAGGCGTTGCCCGCAGACCCCTGACCCTCGCTCTGGCGCCATGCCCGGATGAAGTCGGTCACTCGCGTGTACCCGCCCTCGTAGCCCGCGCGCCTGATCTCGGCGTACAGCGCCTTGGCCGTGCGCCGCTCGTGCTTGGGCCGACGTGCATCGGCCTTCAAGGCCTGCCTGAGTGCGTCATGGAACGCCGTGAGTTTGCTGGGCTGTTCGCCGCGCCGGTACTTCGGCGGGCCGTCCACCTCGCCGTGCAACCACTTCGCCACCGTGTTGCGCGAGAGCCCTGTCATGCGCGATATCTCGCGCTCCGATTTGTTCTTCCGGGCATGCAAATGCCGGATCCTGCCAATCATGTCCATGGTGATCACTCCTTGTCCTCTGCTGCACATAAAAACAGCAGAGTAGGTTGTTCACCTGGCTCAGTTTTGGGTCGGCACTACCCTCAAAAGTGGCTCAGTTTTCGGTCGGCGCCAACAGGCGTGGTGTTTGGTACGAACTCAAGTGATGGGATTGATGGATGTTTAATTTGATCGTTTCGGGCGGTGGCTGGGAGCCCCATCGTGACTCGTTCGGCAGTTGGCCGCGTACTGGAGTACACCGACGCCGCCAACGGGCGTGATCTGATCCAGCACCTGTCGAGCACGATGCTGATAGGCAAGATTAGACGAATGCATGTGCGTGACAAGATGTCGGTGCGGGCCATTGCGCGGCGCACTGGGTTGTCGCTGCGATCAGCCTCCCGCAGCAAACGTCTCTTGTATCCCGATGCCCTCCCTCACAACTCCAAACGGCGCCGGGTTTGCGCCGGGATCCAAGCGTCCTTTTGCTCCGAACAATAGGCAAACGAAAAAAAGCCCGGAATGGCTCAACACCAGTCCGGGCTACACAAGCTCAAGCCAAATCAGGTGGTCATACCCACAAAACCGAATGCCTTCAGTTCTTCCCGCATATCAACAACTTCCCCTGACTTCACGCATTCAAAGGGTTGCTCCAAAACTGCCTCGTAGCGCCGAACAATGCTTGCCCCGCCGCACGCCATTTCCTTGACTACATCCACTTTTTCAATCTGGAGCCATTCAAGCATCCACGCCGCCCACTCTTTCGAACTCGCTTCCGCCAGGTGCACCGCCTCCCCATCGGCATAAACCAATCCCTTCATTCGAGCCGCCACTAAATCACTCGCGCTCTTGTTGCAGCCTGTCGAACCCACAATTTCCGCCCGAAGTTTCTCCGATTTTGCGAGACCCACGAGGTGTGCAATCGCAATCTCAATTGACCGTTCCGTTGCGGCATGGTGAAAAAATATCCCAAGGCTCAGCACTCGATCAACACTCGAATACTCAAAACCTTGCTCAATCCAGCGCAATCCATTCACGTAATCTAAGCAATCGAGACGTTTTGCAAACACCATCGCGGTGCTCTCGCATTCCAGCCGACGTTGTTCCAAAATCTTCAAGAACTCTTCATCATCTCCAGCAACATCGTTCGCCCACTTGTTCGAATCGGTCATATCAAAATCAACTTTTGTACCAAATTCTGCACTCATATCATTCTCCCAAAGTTACAACAAAACCCAACCTGCCAACACGAACATTCAGAGCATCAATAGCCACTGGATGCGCCTCAAGGAATTGATCAACACTCATTCGATCAACTTCTTTACCCTCTTCAACGATCTGCGCTGTGATATACGCCAGCTCCGCAGTTTCCGCTGGCAACTCAAACTGCCCAGCTTCAACAGCACTCTCAACCGGCTTCTCAGATACCCACAGCACCACTTTGGTTTTCGAACTCAGCACCATCGGCTCTGCAAATTCGTATCCCAAAAAATTACCAGCCTTTGCAAGTCGCTTATCAGACCCGTAATAAGCGTGCGTAATATCCTGCCTGTTGTGACCGAGCGCTTTTGAAGCATTGAATTTAGCCGATACACGCTTCATCTCACTCGACATCTCTTTCGTACCTCCCAACGTCGGCGGCAAAATACCTTTCAGCAACATCAAATCTTCCGCAAAGCCAGCACGAAGTCCGTGGCCCGTTACTCCGAAATGCTCTTTCGTCAGCCCCAACCGACTGTTGTAATAAAAATACCGACGCTCTGCCTGCTCAAGCGTCAACTCCGGCCAAGCCAGAGATTCAGACCTCTTGCATTGGCTTTTCGCGAAATCAAGCACCCGCCGCTGCATTTCACCGAACTCTCCACTCTCGATCTCAATATCCCTGGGTCGGCCATTCTTCGCCACGTTTCCAACTATCGACAGCCGATCGCCTTTATCCGACTTCCAGAGCTTGATCAGCAGCATTTCCTTCTTCCGAAGTCCAAACGCACGACCCACCATCAACATCGAAGCGTGCCTTCGATCGTTAAGCAGCGCAGCTTTGAACAACTGCTCAACATCCAATCCCGCACCCCTCCAGCTCTTTGACGACTCCGCAACGTTCTTCACTCGAAACCCCTTCGGGTGACTCTCCAAATACCGACTCTCAATCTGCGCAACGTACCGCACCAAACTAGATTTTCCTAATCTCTCGAAAAATATTTTCACCCTGGATTTTTGCGACTGCAAGGTCTTGTTCGACAACTTCCTCACCAACACCCATTGGTCAAACACCACGTCAATATGCTTCTCCCCCAGGTTCTCAATCTTCTCCAACTTGTACCCAGCAGCGTGAAGCGTCCTCGCAAAATTTCGCATCACCTCTACATCCATCCTTATCGTCCTGTCCGAGTTCACAGCTCCGTTCACTCGCAACTTCCCCTTCGCCTCTACAGCAACGTAGATCGAGTCCATCAATGCCTTCACAGCTTTCGTGTCATTTACAGCCATCTCTATCTCCTATATAGCCAGCACAAAAAATCACCCAAATTCACGACACTGTTACTTAAACGAAATTTCTTCATATCCATGGGTGTGTCAGCACCATGAATACCCTGGCCTCACAGCTTCAGGTGAGTTCGGTCGAGAGTTCTCTCGCACCAAACCGTAGGGACTTAACGTGCCCCCATCCGTGCCAGTTCCCCACAGCAGTGAGGGATGGAAGCTGGCAGCTCCCTAGTTATCGAATGTGCAAGTCCCTCACCACACGGCGAAGGCTGACCTCTCATACGAACCTAGTGCGTCGAAGCGCATGTCGAATTCGTCCCTGGTACAAGCAGGAATCGGTCGTTGACGGTGGTCTTGTGTCGGCGGAGTTTCGTTCTGTAGATGCTCTGTCGTGCAGTTTTTACCTGCAGTTCATTGATCTAGAACGACTTTTTGGCGGCAAATTGATACTCTGTATGCAGCCCTGAAGCAGAGCGATAAGAGTGAAGTTTCCCGTTCCTGGGGCCAGGAGCGAAAAATGGGCGCAGCTATGCCAACTGAGCCGGTATTCTTTTTTGTTATCCCTCGTCGAGAAGTTCAATATTCAGGCATTCCCGCAGTTGCGGATTTAAAAAACCTGTCGGCGCTGAGGCCATACCGAAAGTCTATCCCACCTCCCCACTAATGAATACTCCAAACGGCGTCACTTTTTCAACGCCTTTTGACTCTGGGTTCCATGGCGGTAGCGTGGGACTTCTTCATCGCAAATCAGAGGCCCCCCTCGCAATATTCGCAGTCTAAGACTCGTAATGTGCGTACTGCCTCTACGAAATGCGATATAGGCCACTTTTTGCGAGGAAGGCTGGAAAAAGCAGGCCCTCGTCGGGTAATCCCCCCAATTTCCACAGTCCGCAGAAGTAGAACGGTTATGCAGCCATGGCCAGATGCTGCTTTGGGGTGAATCCGCCCAGGGCCATGTTCGGGCGGTCGTGATTGTAGGACCACATCCATTGCGTGGCGAAGTCCTGAACCTCTTCAAGGCTTGACCAGTGATACTGGGATAACCATTCGTATCGCACCGTCCGGTTGAACCGCTCAACGTAGGCGTTTTGCTGCGGCTTACCAGGCTGGATGTATTCGATCTGGATGCCCCATTCACTGGCCCAGTTCTGAATGGTGCCGCTGATGTTCTCCGGCCCGTTGTCGCAACGAATCACCAGCGGCTTGCCTCGCCAGGCAATGATCTGCTTCAGCGCCCGGATCACCCGCTCACTGGGCAGCGAGAAGTCCACCTCAATGCCAAGCGCCTCACGGTTGAAGTCGTCGATCACGTTGAACAAGCGCAGATTCCTGCCGTCCTCCAGCCTGTCGTGCATGAAGTCCATGGACCAGACCTGATTGATAGCCTGCGGCACGGCCAATGGTTGCGGCTTCTCCCGCATCAGCCGCTTGCGTGGCTTGATGCGCAGGTTGAGCTCCAGCTCGCGGTAAATGCGGTAGACCCGTTTGTGGTTCCAGCCAAAATTCTTCACGTTGCGCAGGTACAGGTAGCACAGGCCGAATCCCCAGTTGCGGTGGTTGTCCGTCAGGCGCATCAGCCAGTTGGCAATCTCCTCGTTCTCGGCGTTTTGTTTGCACTCGTAGCGGTAGCAGGATTCACTGATCGAGAACACCGCACAGGCGACTCGTATGGCGACGGCACGCTGCTGCACGACTTCCTTGGCCATCTCGCGCCGACGAGATGGCCGTGTTACTTTTTTGCGAGGTACTCGTTGGCGATTTCAGCCTTGAGCTTCTCCTCCAGATACATCTTCCTGAGGCGCCGGTTCTCGTCTTCAAGCTCCTTCATGCGGGCCATCATGGAGGTGTCCATACCGCCGAACTTGGCACGCCACTTGTAAAAAGTAGCGGTACTGATCCCCACCTCCCGGCAGATCTCTGGCACCGCCAGACCGGCCTCAACTCGCTTCAAGGCAGCCATGATCTGGCTGTCGGTAAATCTCGACTTCTTCACGTAGAACTTCCTTCTTGGAAAATTCTACTTCTGGGAACTTTGGTTTTTCGGGGGGATTACCGTCGCATTTTGTATGCCAAGAGGCATCTCAAAGTGAGTTTGAGAGACGCAAGATGCGAACTCGCATTTTGTACCGCTCAGGGAGCACTTTCAGACGTTTGAACGATGCGTTTTGCGAACTGAATTATTAACAACCCAATGCAGTACAAAACTTTACCCGGATCTGTGAAACCTTCATCGTCTGGCCAGGGTATGTAATTTGTGTCTCCTGACCTTCTTTGCCACCACATATGATCGACAGATTCTTAGAAGTCAAGTTCACATATTTCCCTGCTGAACTAGAAATGCTGCCTACTTACGAACGTCTGGAAACATTCAAGGAGCGTGAATCCTCGAATGTTCTCAAGACATTTTTGGTCGTAGCAATGTAATTAAAAGCGATACCAAAGTGATTCAACGGAATTGAAAGCAAGCCGTTCTTAAGCCACCGGGGGCGAGCCCTAAGCTTGCGCTTTTATTCACATGAGCCCCAGTTTTCATGGTGGATACGTCATTTCACTCCACATTCTGTGGATGAAAATATTTTGTCCATTAGTCAGATGCTTAGGTTTTCATTAACAGAGAACAAAATAACAGATCAGCCGAAAACGGAAGATGTGTCGATACCTGCTCCACCCGATTCGGCGTCTAATCTCGCATCACCGGCTCCCGTACCGCATGCCAAACATCGAACGCTCAAACGTGATGAGGCAAAGAACAAGTCAAGCATGAAAAGCATGGCAAGTCTCTACCGGTAGATCAAAACATAATCAGAAAGCAACCATGCAAAATCATCAAAGAAACATTATTAGGGTTGATGTCGCCTACGGAAACACCAAGGTCGTCTCCGGCCACCACCTGAAAAAGCAGGTCGTTCACGTTGGTCTGAATCAATCTTCCCGAGCATCGCGCCCGAAGTTGTCGTGGATGAGGAAGCGGCTGGATTCTTGCACAATCCAGATCGAATTTTGATCGAATGCAAAGGTCAAAAACACTACACGGATCTAAAATCAACCTCAGGTGTTGTGGCGCGTGTAATTGAACAAAACTATATCGAAACCAACACTCACGAAATTTTTGTTCGTACCGCTATTCATGTCGCGATGGGTAAGAGCCGCCGTGTCATCACCGATATTGACATGGTCGTTGTCGGCTTGCCTGTATCGTTGCATTGATCGTTACGAGTTCAATGAAAAGAGTCTGCGTTGCAAACTCAGACAGTCCTCGAACCAACCGCGCTTCAAAAGAAGGGCAAACTCCTGCAGGTTGAAGTAAAAGTTTAAGACTGCATGGCTTTTCCACAGCCATCCGGCAACATGCCGTTGGCCACTCAAGATCTGAACAACGACCACGCCATCTTTCAACCGTGGTTTCTTTCAATAGTGGTCGATCGTGGGTATCGGACTCTGGATTGATTTTCGGCTGGAGCAATGACGCCCGACATCATGCTCTGTGGAAGCTACGATGGCGGTGTATCAAGCATCTTGCGCGATCTTAGCCAGTTGGTCTGTTTTGAGCATGGAACCGGTTCTCTTAAACTCGACACCATCGAATCTGGTCATAAAAGAGTTTCTATCAATCTGGGGAACAAAGTGATCGATATGGCCCCTACCTGAAGTAGGTGCGTGCGCTGGCATGGCGCGAAATTGGTTCTTTCCTATCGAGTCTTAAAGCTCGGCGCAACAATATTTCCAACCTATTCGTCACTGGGGGTGGAAGCAGCTCCTACGCGCAGGCATTACCCGACCAACTTCCAGGCTGTTCTATTTAGCTTGTGGAAGCTCCGGTCATGGCCAACTCGTGGATGTTGGCTCATCGGCTGCGACGCGATGGACGACTGAATCAACGTCTTTCATTTTTGACAATGCGCGTTTTTAATGCAAATTCTCCATAAGGCCGAGATCTATGACAAACCAAACAACTGAAGGAGATAGAAATGACGATGCGAACCAAAGGGTTCTTCGAGAAGACGGCGGAGCAATGGACGGAAGCAAGCGGAGATTTAAACATGAAGTTCACGCTGGAAGGAATTCAAAAAGCGCTGGTAGTCCTGGTGGCATTGAGCGCTCTAGGGCTCCTCTCAGGGGTGTTCGACGGTACACGACTGGAGAACCAGGTCGGCCGATGGCTCTTCTGGATTTGGATGCTGACGTGGTCGGTGGCGGTGATCGCCATTCGCGAGGAGATCGTGGCACGTCAGACTTGGGAGGAACAGGAGGAGCTGCCCTACCTGGACTGACCTCTGGCTAGATTCGGACGCTGCGGGCATGGCCAGCTGCACTTTTGAAACGAGGTAGTGACTCAAGGACCGCCCTAATTAGGTCGGTACCATCGACAAGACACCTTGCATTTCAAGAGGCCAGCCAAGAAGCAGCAGCACCAAACGCCCTTTAGCTACCGGAGCGTAGCCCTCAGAATCTGGCGGGGACTCACGCCGTGGGCAGAATACGATTGAAACGATGGTTGAAAACCAGAAGCATACTGTTTACCGATTCAAAATTTGACTTCATGAACCATCCTGTAAGCTGATCACATCGAAACAACCTTCAAGGAGAAATGAAAATGAAAAGCAGTAAACAATTGATGATAGTTGCGGTAGCAATCGCAGCCTTGACCGCATGTGGCGGTGGCAGCGATGATGCAACCTCCGGCGGCGGTGACCCGGCTGACGTGCCGTTGAGCCAAGCGCCCGCATCTGTACAGGAATACGCGGCACTGTTTAACGAAGCGAGGGCTACGGCGCGCAACTGCGGAGCAGAAGCAATGCCAGCCGTTCCTCCATTAACCAAGTTCAATCCAAAGCTACAGGCGTCAGCACAAGCACACGCTGATGATATGACAGCGAAGAACTATTTTGCACATGAACGCCGCGACGGGAAGACTCTATTGGATTTTGGATACACTGGCATAAATACGTCAGAGAACTTGATGCTTGGCTCTCCAAGTACCACGCCCAATAAGCACACCTCCGTTTGGCTTCAAAGCCCTGGCCATTGCAAGGGGATCATGAACGCGGATTCGAGAACCGTTGCTGTTGCAAGAAGTGGCCGCTACACGGTAATGGTATACGCATACTAACATTCAGCCCAACAAATGAAAATAGGCCGTTCCCGGCCCATTTTTTTACCTAACTCCTAGCGCTAGAAACAATCACCATCGTAACCGCCACATTGATACACAGTCCGGACAATCCACCTTCCGTTCACGCAAGAAGCCTTTGCTTGAACCCCGGCCCCACTATTATAGATGGAATCTGTAGGATTGTGAATAACAACACCAAACATATGTCCGGTCCATCCGTTTGGCCTTGATGCAGGCATCGACCTACAAGTATTACCATTCCCATAGAAGACAAACGAGCCAGAGCAGACCTGTGGATCAAGCGGGATCTCTCCATTCCCATTTCCATTGCCATTGCCATTGCCATTGCCATTGCCATTTCCTCCACCAGGCGGTGTCGGTATCGCCGTTGAGTTTGCCGATATGGATGTACTCACCGAACCGCGAACATTGGAAGCAGTAACCGTACAGTTGGTCCTTCCCACATTCCTCATGCTTCCAGGGCCATGGTTCGCAGACCGCCCAGCAAGCGAGTCGAGATTGCTCTCAGCGAAAGGCGTGAATCCAAAATTGGCGCCTGAACACGACATACGAAGCTGAGTCGCGTGTGGGCTACTCACGTTCAAAGTCACATTCGTACCAACCTGTGCAGAAAGGTTCTGTTGGCCATTGAATGAGGCATTGACCGTTGGTGGCATTGGGCACTTGCCAGCAATGGGAGGAAGCCCTGTGTTGGTACAGATCAGATCCTGAGGATGACACACACCATTGACACCCGACGTTCCGTTGGGGTCGTGGCGGGGTTCACGGCGCGAGTGAAGCAGCACGGTGTTCGGAGACCTTCAGAGCATCAACCCCATTTCTCGTACCTCGAACAATTTTTGCACCTGAGTGATCTGCGTGAAGCGGTGCCCACTCGAACGTGAGAATTCCTATTCGGTTGCTATGACGCCCTACCACATTGAGAGAAGGAATCGAACTCGAAACCTTCCGCGTTATGTGCACTTCTCAAGGTTGATTTCGGTCCAATTTTCGTTAGTCTTGGGCATTAACTCAGCATTTCGCCAAGAAACCGAATTCACACCTGAAGAAAATAGAATGAACACCCAACTTAGCCCCGCAGAAATTCGAAACTTAACCGGTTACCGCACACCTTCTCGGCAGTTAAAAGTCCTGCATGACCGTGGCTTCATTCGCGCCTACCGCGTGCCAGGGGGACCAGTAATATTAGAGCGGCCCCATTTCCAGTCAGTGTGCTGCGGTCAGTTTGGCAGCCCGCAAACCTCGACCAAGTCGACTGTCAACACATCCTTCTTAAGTGGCCGGCATGACGCGCCAACGCGATAAACCTGACGGCCTGCCATACCGGGTGTATGAGCGAAAAGGCCTGCGCATATACAGCATCGGATATAAACTGCCGTCCGGGAAGTGGGCCTTCCGCTATTCATGTGCAGCTGATGACAGAAACCAAATCGCTGTGCTGCGCGCGAATGCGATCACCGAATCTGCTCTGCTGGGTCAACAAGTCGCCTCGGCAGGCGGGACCCGCGACCTGATCGTCGCTTGGTTCGCACACCAAGACAGCCTGCCCCTTGGCGACCCTAACCGGCGCGCGGACTCGACATTGACAGAGAACCGGCGCGAAGCCGCGAACTTGTCCAAGGCATTCGGCCACATGGATCCCGCCGAAATCACAAAGACGGACGGCTACGCCTACCTTGACGCCTGCGCAACAGCCAAACGGCCAGCGAAAGGCAACAAAGAAATGGCACTCATGCATTTAATACTTGAGTTGTTAGCGGCGATCTAAACCCGCGTAAATCTGGCGGCGGTAAATGGTGACGGAATCCGGTGGTCATTTGTGGCGGCGGATTCTGGTGGCGGCTTTCGGTGCTGAGTGCGCCACCAACAGCAAGGGCCCCGTCAGGGGCCCTTGCTGTTGGCGTGGGAGATTCGTCGTTGTTCAGAACGGCAACTCCGGGTCAAAGTCGTCCAGCGATTCACTGTGTCACGCGCTGCTCGCGCAGCAGGTTCTGGATGACCCGGCCGTAATGGGTCCAGACGCGATCGCGCAGATCATCAAGCAACTCCATCACCGCCAAGGCCTGCTCTGGTGTCCAGGTGTCGTCCACCGTGAAGGGCAGCCCATGGTGCAGTCCTGAAGGCGGGTGCCACGGCTTCATGCTGTTTCCTTCGACGGTTTGCGCTTTGCGGTGCGCGCCCGGGCGCGTTCTTGTGCCTCCTTGTGCCGGTACGACTGGCCCTTGATACCGACAATTTCGGCGTGGTGGACCAGGCGGTCCACGAGTGCGACCACGCAGGCCGCGTTGGGGAACACTTCACCCCACTCGGCAAACGATTTGTTCGTGGTGATCAGCGTGCTCTTGTGCTCGTGGCGCCGGCTGATCAACTCGAACAGCAGATCGGCATAGCGGCTGGAATACGACAGATACCCGACCTCATCAATGGCCAGGAGCTCTGGCCTGGCGTAGTGGCGCAGCCGGGTGCGCAGTGCCGAATCGCTGTCCAGACTGGCCAGCTCGCCCAGCAGCTTGCCGGCGGTGGTGAACAGGACGGTGTGTCCCTGCAACACCGCCTGGTGCGCAATGTTCTGCGCGATCGTGGTCTTGCCGACCCCGGAGGGCCCCACCAGGATGGCGTTGCTGGCGTTTTGCAGGAACTGCAGCGTCATCAGCTCGCTCACGCTGGCCTGGTCAATCTGCTCGGGCCAGCGCCAGTCGTAATCCACCAAGGGCTTGAAGCGCCCGATGCGCGCACTGTGCAGGCGCCGCTCCATGGATCGGCGGGTTCTCTCCTGCTCTTCCCAGTCCAGCAATGTGCCCACCCAGGGTTCGGTGCAGCAGGTACTCCAGTTGGCCAGCACCCCGTGCAGTTGCAACGCCTGGGCGCGGTGTTTGAGTGTGGCCGAATCAGTTGCTGGCATCGTCACTCTCCTGCGTGAGACGGTCATAGCTGTCCAGGCTGTGGGGGCGCACGGCGATGTCGCGCGCGCGCACCTGCGCGGACAGGGCCACGCCCAGCGGGGGCGGGGTTTGCTGCTGGCGCTGGCGTTGGCGTTGGTGTTGCAGCGCCAGACGAACCGCATGGGGGTGCGGCACACCGCGGCTCATGGCATCGGCGACGGCGGCCGTCATCTGCGTGCGTCCATGCACATCCAGGAGTTCCTGCAACTCACGGGCGATGCGTCCCAGCGGCTCACCCCGCTTGGCCGCCTCTGTCAGCAAATCCTGCACCTGAGGCAGCGCGTGCACCAGGCGGTCCGTGTCGCGATGGGCTCGCGCGGCTCGCTTGTGCTGCACCAGTTCCTGCACATGGGCCTCGATCTCGATCTGCTGAGCCTTGTCCCAGCAACGCGGGTGCGTGGCCAGTGCCTGCTGGCCGTCCAGAATACGCACCTCATGCAGGCTGGCGTGCACGCTCAGGCTGCGCTGTACGTGGGTGTGGGGGATGGAATAGTCGTTCAGGTCAAAGCGAACATAGGGTGTCTTGGCCGCTGTCACGCCGCGGATCTCATCGCAACAAAACGGTGTGACCGGGATGTCCATCAGGTGCGCCTTCTCTTGGTCAAAGGCCTGCTGCACCGACAGCTGGGAGTCCTCGGGGCAGCGCCGAGCGCTGGCTGCCCCGTTCACCCAGGCATCGGCCTGGGCATTGAGATCGTCGAGGCCGTCAAAGGTGCGTCCCTCGAAGAAGGCCGTGCGGATGTAGCGGATGGCCCGCTCCACGCGGCCCTTCTCATTGCCCCGGGCCGGGGCCACGGGCCTGGCCTCGAAGCGGTAGTGCGCCGAGAGTGCCAGCAAGGTGGGATTGAAGCGGATGGCCTGCCCCCTGCGTTCGAGCACCGCGCTCTTGAGGTTGTCGTACAAGACGACCCTGGGAACGGACTCCCAGGATTCAAAGGCCTGGACGTGGCCGCGCAGGAAGTTCTCCATGTGCGCGCCCAGGAAGAAGCGCAGGAAGATGCGTCTGGACCAGGACAGGACCATCACAAAGGCCATCAGGGGTCGCCTGGCTTGCCCGATCTGGATGTGGCCGAAGTGGCCCCAGTCGCATTGCCCCTGTTCACCGGGCAAGGTGCGCAGGCGCAAGTAGGCCTGTGCTGGGGGGCGTGGACGGTGCCTGGCGACGATGTGGCGAAAGTGGTCGGGGCGTCCCTCGTAACCGCGCTCGGCGACCATGGTGTGCAACCGGCTGGCCGTGAGGTTGGGGAACTGCTTCAGGGTCTCTTCAATAAAGGGCAGGTAGGGGCTCACGCCCGAGGTGCGTTGTGCGGGCACTATGGGGGCGGCGCCGGCCTGGGTGAGCACGCGCATGACGGTCTCGCGGTGCACGCCCAGCTGGGACGAGATCGTTCCCACCGGCCAGTGCTCGGCGTGGTGGTAGCGCAGGATCTGCGCCGTGAGTTCAGGTGAAATGGCCATGTGAGTCGGTACTCCATACGGATGGTTTCGATGGGCGACGAAAGCGGCAACGCAAATAGTCCAGGCGTACAAAATTCGAGACCGAACGGCCGCAAAACTGGCACTTGCAGCGTTGACTTGCGTCTGGGATCAGAGCGGTTGTTTCGCCGGGTGGGAGTACATCAGTGCAGGGCGGTGGTGGGCTACCCTGATGCGTCACTGTTTGCTGGCGCGCCCTCCATTGCCCCTGGCGTCTGGCGTGAGCGTGACGGCCCTTGCGGCTGTCCTGGTAGCGTTTGCCGGCTGCGCGCTGGGCGCCACTTCTGGCCTGGTGCGAGCAGGCCGCGCTGCAGTAGCGCTGGCCGCGGTCGCAGTGGCTGCAGATGAGCACAGGGCAGCGGCACAGGGCGCACACAAAGCGTCTGGGCGGTGGTGACGGCGCGGGCTGGGCAGTGGGCATGGGCGCTCCATTCCCATGCGTGAGCCCATGCTATGGACAGCCACGCCCGCTTCGTGAAATACTGACAGCGGCAACGGCGCCCTCCAAAGCGGTGGGTCTCGGGGCGCGACAGTGGGTTTACCGGAAAGTGACTGTCACTGTCGCGCCTGCTTCTTACACGGGTAGGCGATATGTAACGCAAAACACCAGCGCTGCGCCATACCCCTGCGCTGACTCATGCCCGCCATGCCACGGCCAAAGCAGGCACGCCCCCCCCCCGGCACACCTCAGTGCCCTGCAGAACGGGCACCCCCCATTCAACTCAAAGGAAGTTCAAGGCATTCAGCTGACTGAAGCGGGTGAACGCGTCTGGCTTGCTCCCGACACCAGATTTACGCGGAAACTGACAGCCGTTCACATGAGTTTGGCGTGCGCATCGGACGTATTTCATCGAACGCCATGCAGGGCCTTCGGAAGCTCAAGATCAGGACAGTGAAGCGGTATGTCACCGATGTAGAGCTCGATCTGGCCATTGAGATAGGCCGCGCTAAAGGCGGGCCGAGGCACATCGTGGCGATGGCTCTCAAGACCGCGTACCTATGTTCTAGGCGCTCAGTCGAGGTTCGGGCTATCCAGCGCAATGCCATGACCGCGGAAGGCGTTGTTTGGCTGGACGGGAAGAACAAGGAAAAACCGCCTGTGCTGATCGAGTGGACGCCAGAGCTTCGCCAGACCGTCGACGAGGCGCTGCAAATCAAACGGAACAATGTCGCTGGGGCCATTTTCATTTTTGGCAACATGAAAGGCCAGCAATACACAAAGGGAGGCTGGAAGTCCGTCCTCGACGACCTGATGTTCGACTGCGTTGCTGAAGCACAGAAACGCAATATTCCGTTCAAACGATTCAGCTTGCAGGAGTGTAGGCCAAAAGGGGCAACAGACAAGCTTACAGCAGGCCACACAGACGCGAAAGACGCCTTGGGGCATACGACAGACCGATTGTTGGGACAGGTTTACGACCGACGCCAGATGAAGAAAGCTACATCTGTGCGGTGAAACGTATTCCAAAGTTTGGAATACAAATGGAAAAGGGTTAGCAGATACTTACCTGCTAACCCTTATGCTTTTTGGCGGAGTGGACGGGACTCGAACCCGCGACCCCCGGCGTGACAGGCCGGTATTCTAACCAACTGAACTACCACTCCGCAGTGGTGCAGCTTTTGCCTGAGGCTTTCGCTTCAGGCCAAGTGCCACAAACTTGGCGACCCTACGGGGATTCGAACCCCGGTACTCACCGTGAAAGGGTGATGTCCTAGGCCTCTAGACGATAGGGTCAAAACCTTGGAACTAACCGAACTTCGCATTGTATCAGTGCCTTTATCAAGACACCGGCACAAGCTTCACAAATTGTGGTGGAGGTAAGCGGGATCGAACCGCTGACCTCTTGCATGCCATGCAAGCGCTCTCCCAGCTGAGCTATACCCCCACAAGGTTTGTTGATTCACGCTTCGCATGTCACCGCTTGGTGCGAATCAGCAAGCCTCAAATTATAGGACATTTTTCAGCGATTTTGAAGTCGTGCCAAAACTGTTTGCTGATTTTGCAGTTCGAGCACCGCGTCCAGCGAAGGCGTCTGCGCCGTGCCCATGACCAGCACGCGCACCGGCATCGCCAGTTGCGGCATCTTGATGCCGTGGGCGGTGATGGTTTCCTTGATGGCCGCCGAGATGCTGGCCTTGTCCCAGGCACTGGCAGCCAGCTTCTCCGCCAGCGTGGCCAGCACGGGCTGAATGGCTGACGTGACATGCTGCGCGCGCTCTTCGGTGCTGGGCGTCACATCGGCGTAAAAGGCAGCGGCCCAGCCGGCCAGCGCTACGGTCGTATCACAGCGGTCCTTGAACAGGCCACAGATGCGCGGCAGGCGCTCGTCGGCGGTGATGCCACGTTTCGCCAGCTGCTCGGCCACCAGGGTGCTGAGCGCCCCATCGTCCATGGCCTTCATGTGCTGGGCGTTCACCCAGCGCAGCTTGGCTTCGTCGAACTGCGCGGCACTGCGGCCGAGGTGATCGAGGTTGAACCATTCGAGGAACTGCGCGCGGCTGAAAATTTCGTCGTCACCGTGGCTCCAGCCCAGGCGCGCGAGGTAGTTCACCATTGCGTCGGGCAGGTAGCCTTCGTCGCGGTACTGCGTCACGGGCTTGGCGCCGTTGCGCTTGCTCATCTTCTCGCCCTGCTCGTTGAGCACGGTGGGCAGGTGGACGTACACCGGCGGCTCTTTGCCGAGCGCTTTGAAGATGTTGATCTGGCGCGGCGTGTTGTTCACGTGGTCGTCACCCCGGATCACGTGGGTGATCGCCATGTCGATGTCGTCCACCACGACGCAGAAGTTGTAGGTGGGCGTGCCGTCGGGGCGCGCGATCACCAGGTCGTCGAGTTCGTCGTTGCGGATTTCGATCAGTCCCTTGACCTTGTCGTCCCAGGCCACGACGCCGCCCTGCGGGTTCTTGAAGCGCAGCACCGGCTTCACGCCTTCCGGTACCGGCGGCAAGACCTTGCCCGGTTCGGGGCGCCAGGTGCCGTCGTAGCGCGGCTTTTCCTTGTTGGCCATCTGGCGCTCGCGCAGCGCGTCCAGCTCGGCCATGCTCATGTAGCAGGGGTAGACGTGACCGCCGGCCACCATGTCGGCCAGCACCGCCTTGTACCGGTCCATGCGTTGCATCTGGTAGAACGGGCCTTCATCGTGGTCCAGACCCAGCCACTTCATGCCCTCGATGATCACATCCACCGCGGCCTGCGAAGAACGTTCGAGGTCGGTGTCTTCGATGCGCAGCACGAAAACGCCGCCGGTAGCGCGGGCGAAGGCCCAGGGGTACAGGGCCGAGCGGATGTTGCCCAGGTGGATGAAGCCGGTGGGCGACGGAGCGAAGCGGGTGCGAATGGGTGCTGTCATTTCAGGGTCTCTCGACGGGCCGCCCCTGGGGAGACCCGCACCCCCATGGGGGGAAGTGAATACACGAGGTGATGAACGTGGGGTTAACGCGCGCTGAGGCCGCGGTCGAGGTCGGTCTGGATGTCGGTGAGGTGTTCGAGCCCCACGGCGACGCGGATCAGGCCCTGGCTGACGCCGGAAACCTGGCGCTGCGCTTCGGTCAGACGGCCGTGTGACGTGCTGGCGGGGTGGGCGCACAGGGTCTTGGTATCGCCCAGATTGGTCGAGAGCGACAGGGTCTGCAACGCATCAAGCACATGGAATGCACGCGCGCGGGCTTCGTCGGCGTTGCCCGCCTGAACCTCGAACGACAGCACTGCGCCGCCGCAGTGCGACTGCTGGGCCATGGCCAGTTCGTGCTGCGGATGGCTGGTCAGCCCGGGGTAAAACACGCGCGCCACACCCGGATGCAACTGCAGCCACTGCGCCAGCGCCAGCGCGCGGGCGGATTGCGCCTGCATGCGGATCTCCAGCGTCTCCAGGCCTTTGAGCACGACCCAGGCGTTGAACGGAGCCAGCGTCATGCCGCCGCTCTTGAGCACCGGCAGGAAGGTTTTGGTCACCAGCTGCTGGCTGGCACACAGGGCACCGGCCATCACGCGGCCCTGGCCATCCAGGTACTTGGTGCCCGAGTGCATGACGATGTCGGCACCCAGCGTCATCGGGCGCTGCAGCGCCGGCGTGGCGAAGCAGTTGTCCACCGCCAGCAGTGCGCCCGCGTTGTGCGCGATGTCGGCCAGCGCACGGATGTCGCAGACGTCGGTCAATGGGTTGGTGGGCGTCTCGGCGAACAGCAGTTTCGTGTTGGGCTTGACGGCCGCAGCCCAGGCCGACACATCGGTCTGCGAGACAAAACTCGACTGCACGCCGAACTTGGCCAGATCCGAACCGATCAGCTTGATGGTCGAGCCGAACATGGAGTGCGAGCAGATCACGTGATCGCCGCTTTGCAGCAGACCCATGCACATCATCAGGATCGCCGACATGCCCGAGGCGGTGGAGATGCAGGCTTCTGCGCCTTCCAGTGCCGCCAGGCGCTGCTCGAAGCTGGACACCGTGGGGTTGCCGTAGCGGCCGTAGGTGTAGCCGTCTTCGTCACCCGCAAACCGCCGCGCGGCGGCTTCGGCCGAGGGCTGCACATAACCGCTGGTCAGGAACAGGGCTTCGGAGTTTTCACCGTAGGGGGTGCGCGGCACGGCGGCGCGCACGGCCAGGGTGTCGCGGTGAAGGTCGGGGTCTTTGTCTAAAGGCATGGGCGTGTTCAGGCGGTCTGGGCGTTGGGCAAGGCCAGACGCGAGTTGTCTTCCTGGCCTTCTTCGCTCTGGTCGCGGCCCTGGTTCATGCGTTCGATGGTCTCGAGCGTGATGTCGCCGGTGACATAAACGCCGTCGAAACACGAGGCGTCAAAGCCGGCCAGGTTCGGATTGAGCGAGCCGATGGCCTGCTTCATCGCGTCCACGTCCTGGTAGATCAGCGCGTCGCAGCCAATGCTCTCGCGCACCTGCTCCACCGTGCGGTCGTGCGCCACGAGCTCGCTCGAGGTCGGCATGTCGATGCCGTAGACATTGGGGTAACGCACCGGCGGCGCGGCGCTGGCCAGGTAGACCTTGCGCGCGCCGGCATCGCGCGCCATCTGCACGATTTCGCGGCTGGTCGTGCCACGCACGATGGAGTCGTCGACCAGCAGCACGTTGCGGCCCTTGAACTCGCTCGCGATCACGTTGAGCTTCTGGCGCACCGACTTCTTGCGCACGCCCTGCCCCGGCATGATGAAGGTGCGGCCCACATAACGGTTCTTCACGAAACCTTCGCGGTACGGCAGACCCAGCAACTGGGCCAGCTCCATGGCGCTGGGGCGCGAAGATTCGGGGATCGGGATCACGACGTCGATCTCGTTCGGCGGCACGGTGGACACCAGGCGCTTGGCCAGGGTCTTGCCCAGGTTCAGGCGCGCCTGGTAGACCGAGATGCCGTCGAGCACCGAGTCCGGCCGCGCAAGGTAGACGTACTCAAAAATACAGGGGTTGTGGCTGGTCTTCTCGGCGCACTGCTCGAACTGCGTGCTGCCGTCGTGGGCCACGAACAGCGCTTCGCCCGGCTGGATGTCGCGATCCAGTTCAAACCCGTTGCCTTCCAGCGTGACCGATTCGCTCGCCACCATCACGCTGTCGCCCTGCCGACCCACACACAGCGGCCGGATGCCGTAGGGGTCGCGGAAGGCGAGCAGGCCGTGGCCGGCGATCAGGGCAACCACGGCGTACGAGCCGCGAATACGCTGGTGCACGCCGCGCACCGCCGCAAACACGTCGGCTGGCTTCAGCGTGATGCCGCGGCTGACTTTTTCCAGCTCGTGGGCCAGCACGTTGAGCAGCACCTCGGAGTCGCTGTCGGTGTTGATGTGACGGTGGTCGGTCTGAAACAGCTCCTGCTTCAAGGCCTGTGCATTGGTCAGGTTGCCGTTGTGCACCAGCACCAGGCCAAACGGCGCGTTCACATAAAACGGTTGCGCTTCTTCTTCGCTGTAGGCGTTGCCCGCGGTCGGGTAACGCACCTGGCCCAGGCCGCAGTGGCCGGGCAGGCTGCGCATGTTGCGCGTGCGGAACACGTCACGCACCATGCCCTTGGCCTTGTGCATGAAGAACTTGCGACCCTGTTCGGTCACGATGCCGGCCGCATCCTGGCCCCGGTGCTGCAGCAGCAGGAGTGCGTCGTAGATGAGCTGGTTGACCGGCGCCTGGCTCACAACGCCAACGATTCCACACATGATCGGATCCTTACGGAAATAGTGACAAAAACTTCAAGGCAGGTAGCTCGCCAGAGCTGCCGGCAACAGGGGGCGCAGTGTGTGAACACTGTCCGCCATGGCATCGGCCACCACCGACGCCCGCCAGTCGGTTTCGGCACGCAAAGGGGTCATGCTGATCACCACCGTCAGGGCCAGCAGGATCAACACCCCCCGAGCCAGACCAAAGGCGCCCCCCAACACCCGGTCGATGGGCCTGAGCCCCACCGACGCCACCAGCTGTTTCACCAGCCAGGCCAGCAAACCACCCGCAAACGCGGTGGCAATGAACACCAGCGCAAACCCCGCCGCCAGCTTCAAGGCCGGCAAGGCATCCCCCATGGGCAACACCGCAGCCACCTCGTCGGCGTAGGCCTGGGCCAGCAAAAAAGCCGCCACCCAACCCGCCACGGAAATCACCTCGTACACCAGGCCGCGCCACAGGCCCAGCACCGCCGACAGCACCAGCACCGCCAGCAAAACACCATCGACCCAGTTCATGCGCCGGGGCCCGCGATAAAAAACAGCCCCATCACAAGGTCAGGATGGCGGCGGGCAGTCCGAGGGCCTTCACGCGCGCCGCCGCCTTGTCGGCCTCGGCCCGGCTCGCGAAGGGCCCCAGGCGCACGCGTATCCGCTTGCCTTGCGGCGTTTCGGCCACATGGGTGTATGTCGTGAGGCCTGCGCGCTCCAGTTTCAAACGGGTCTCGCGCGCACGGTCGGCCTCGGCGAAAGCGCCCACCTGCACCACGATGCGCACGCTGGCGGCCCCGGGTTTGTCTTCCAGCAAGGCCTTGGCCCGGGCGGCTTCGGTGGCGGTGGTGCTTTCTTTGGCAGGCGCTTCGACCTTGGCCACCGGCTTCGGTGCGGTCTTCGCAGCGACCTCGGTCGCGTCCTTCGTGGCGGGTTTGTCGGCCGCCGGCGCTGCCACCACCTCTTCACGCGCATCAAGCCCGCCACCGGCCGGCAAACGCCCCAACGGACTCTTGCTTTTGTCGATCTCTTCAGGAATCGGTTCAGGGGTCCGGGCCGGCGTAGGGGCCTGCTGGCCGGTGACTTTTTCGCCTGACAAGGGTTGCGCGGGCTGGCGTGCCGGAATCTCGATCGGAATGTCCACAGCGACAGGTCGCGGCTGCGTGTCAAAGAGCATCGGAAAGCCCATCACGCCAAGCAACACCAGCACGGCGGCACCGATCAGACGGTGACGGGCGCGGCGGCGAATGGCCTCGATGCTCTGAGGCGGAGGCGTCGTGGGGCTGCTCTGGGAACCTGAACGGGGTGTGAGCATTCGGGGGTGGACCAATACGCTTTCAAAGCCGTAGGCGAGGCGCAAAAACGCGCCAGGGCGTGATCGAGGAAGGGGTCAGGCGGTCAGGTGTTTCGCCGACAGCCGGGGTATCCCATCCTGCAAAATCCCACCCACGGTGAAGAAGGAACCAAAGACCACGATTCTATCAGCGGGGTCTGCAACCGACACCGCCGCCCGCAGGGCGTCCATGGGGCTGGAATGGCATCCTGCGACGCGGCTTTTCCCGTCCGGCGCGGTGCGTGGGTGGGCGTCGAGCAACTGGGCCAGCGCCTCGGCGCTGCTGGCGCGCGGCAACGGCAGATCCGTCACATGCCAGCGGTCGATCAGCGGCGCGATGCGCTCCAGCATGGCCCCCAGGTCCTTGTCGGCCATGGCACCGAAGACCGCGTGGGTGGTTGGGTAATAGCCCATGGCGTCCAGGTTTTCAGCCAGTGCGGCCACCGAATGCGGGTTGTGCGCCACATCCAGCACCAGCGTCGGGGTGCCAGGCACGATCTGGAAGCGCCCTGGCAACTCCACCATCGCCAGCCCATTGCGCACCGCCTGCGCGGTCACGGGCAGGCGTGGGCGCAGCGCCTCAAGGGCGGCCAGCACGCCCGACGCGTTCACCAGCTGGTTGGCACCGCGCAGCGCCGGGTAGGCCAGACCGGCGTAACGCCGCCCGCCGTGGGACGGGTGCATGGCCCAGCCCCACTGCTGCTGGTCACCGGCAAAGTGAAAGTCCTTGCCCAGGCGCCAGAGATTGGCACCCACTTCCAGCGCCCGGTCCAGCACGCTCTGCGGCGGCACCGGGTCGCTCACCACCACCGGGCGGCCGGTGCGCATGATGCCTGCCTTCTCGAAACCGATCGCCTCGCGGTCGTTGCCCAGCAATGCCATGTGGTCCAGCGCAATGCTGGTGATGACAGCACAGTCGGCATCGACGATGTTGACCGCGTCCAGCCGGCCACCCAGCCCCACCTCCAGAATCACCACATCGAGCCCGGCGCGCGACAGCGTGCGCAGGATCGCCAGCGTGGTGAACTCGAAATAGCTCAGGCTGATCGTCTCCTGATCACTTCCCTGCCCTTGGCGGGCCTGCTCAACCTCGGCAAAACCGGGCAACAGATCGCCGGCGGCCACCGCCTCACCCGCGATGCGACAGCGCTCTTCAAAGTGAACCAGGTGCGGCGAGGTGTAGACCCCGGTGCGGTAACCCGCCTGGCCGTAGATGGCTTCGAGCATGGCGCAGGTCGAGCCCTTGCCGTTGGTGCCCGCCACCGTGATCACCGGCATGTCCATGACCAGCCCCATGCGCTGGGCTACCTGCTGAACCCGCCCCAGTCCCATGTCGATGGCAACCGGGTGCAGGCGCTCGCAGTGTTCCAGCCATTCGGCCAGCGTGGAAGGGTGTTCAGGCAAGGCGATGTTCAACATGGCAGCTATTGTCCCATTGGTCTTCTGGCCCACCTGGCCGGCGGGCCATTTCTCCGACAATGGCACCATGACCATCCTCTACGGCATCCCCAATTGCGACACCGTCAAGAAGGCCCGCGCCTGGCTGACGGAACACGGCGTCGAACACACGTTCCACGATTTCAAGAAACAGGGCGTTCCCGAGGCCGATCTCGACCGCTGGCTGGCCGCCGCGGGCTGGGAAAAGCTCGTCAACCGCAAGGGCACGACCTGGCGCGGGCTGGACGAACCCACGCGCAACGCCGTGGTGGACAACGCCAGTGCCCACGAATTGTTGGTGGTGCACGCCAGCGTGATCAAACGCCCGGTGGTGGTCTGGGCCGACGGCCAGATCACCGTGGGCTTTGACGCCACGGACTGGGCACAACGAGCCAGAGCAACCCCGCCCGCCTAAAATCGCGGTTTCGCCTCCACTTTTCACACCCTCCTTCCCATGAGCACCACCCAGATCAGCGGCGTGTCCGTCACCACCCAGGCCAGCGTCTATTTCGACGGCAAATGCGTCAGCCACGGCATCACCTACCCGGACGGCACCAAGAAATCGGTCGGCGTGGTGCTGCCAGCCAACCTCACCTTCAACACCGGCGCGCCCGAGATCATGGAATGCGTTGCCGGCGGCTGCGAATACAAGCTGGCCGGCACCGACGCCTGGCTCAAGTCCGGCCCGGGCGACAAGTTCAGCATCCCCGGCAACAGCAGCTTCGACATCCGGGTGACCGAGCCCTACCACTACATCTGCCATTTCGGCTGAGCACACACATGGCCACCATTCTTCAGAACCTGCCCACGCAACAGAAAGTCGGCATCGCCTTCTCCGGCGGCCTCGACACCTCCGCCGCGCTGCTGTGGATGAAACAGAAGGGCGCAATCCCCTACGCCTACACCGCCAACCTGGGCCAGCCCGACGAGCCGGACTACGACGAGATCCCGCGCAAGGCCATGCAGTACGGCGCCGAAAAAGCGCGCCTGATCGACTGCCGCACCCAGCTGGCGCACGAAGGCATTGCCGCGCTGCAGTGCGGCGCCTTCCACATCAGCACCGCGGGCGTGACCTACTTCAACACCACGCCGCTGGGCCGTGCCGTCACCGGCACCATGCTCGTGGCCGCGATGAAGGAAGACGACGTCCACATCTGGGGCGACGGCAGCACCTACAAGGGCAACGACATCGAGCGTTTCTACCGCTACGGCCTGCTCACCAACCCCAGCCTGAAGATCTACAAGCCCTGGCTGGACCAGCTGTTCATTGACGAGCTGGGCGGCCGCGCCGAGATGTCCGCCTTCATGACGGCCAACGGCTTCGGCTACAAGATGAGCGCCGAAAAGGCCTACTCCACCGACAGCAACATGCTGGGCGCCACGCACGAGGCGAAAGACCTGGAGCACCTCAACAGCGGCATCACCATCGTCAACCCCATCATGGGCGTGGCGTTCTGGAAAGACGAGGTCGAGGTCAAACGCGAAACCGTGACGGTGCGCTTCGAAGAAGGCCAGCCGGTCGCCCTGAACGGCAAAACCTTTGACAGCCCGGTGGACCTGATCCTGGAAGCCAACCGCATCGGCGGCCGCCACGGCCTGGGCATGAGTGACCAGATCGAGAACCGCATCATCGAAGCCAAGAGCCGCGGCATCTACGAAGCCCCGGGGCTGGCGCTGCTGCACATCGCGTACGAGCGCCTGGTCACCGGCATCCACAACGAAGACACGATCGAGCAGTACCGCATCAACGGCCTGAAGCTTGGCCGCCTGCTCTACCAGGGCCGCTGGTTCGACCCGCAGTCCATCATGCTGCGCGAAACCGCCCAGCGCTGGGTGGCGCGCGCGATCACCGGCGAGGTGACCATCGAACTGCGCCGCGGCAACGACTACTCGATCATGAACACCGAGAGCCCGAACCTGACGTATGCGCCCGAGCGCCTGTCGATGGAAAAGGTGGAAGACGCGCCGTTCACGCCGCTGGACCGCATCGGCCAGCTGACCATGCGCAACCTCGACATCGTGGACACCCGCGCCAAGCTCGGCATCTACGCCAAGAGCGGCCTGCTGTCGCTGGGCGAAGGCGCGCAGATGCTGCGACTGGAAGGCGACAAGGGCGAATAAGTCCTGTCGTTTGCGCCCCTGAGAAGGCCGCTCCCCGGAGCGGCTTTCCTGCATCTGGGCGCGGCTTGCCGGGTGTCAGTGACCTTCGGCACCAGCCCCGGATGGTTCGACGACGTCAAAACGTTGATCGACCAGGTGCGGGTCGTCAAAATGCCGCCGCCCGACAAAGGCCGTGGCGTGGTGGCCCCACTGGCGCTGCGCGCCCGCATTGCGCACGCCCATGGGCCAGAACAGGTAACGCTCGCCCCGCTGCGTGCCCGCGATGATGCCGTCGGGACCGTAGAGGCTGCGATGACCACCGCCCGGCAGGGGCAGTGAGCGCAGCAGCCCCTCGGGCAAGCTCCGGTAGCGCTCGCCTTGCGGTTCGCGTGTAGCGGCCAGTCCGGTGAGGTAGTGGGTCCGGGGTGCCAGGTGCAACAGCATGCGCTCGCCCGTCGCCAGTTCGGGCGGATTGGCCGGCGTGAACAGCCATTCGATGCCGGGCTCGGGCGCAGGCTTCGCACGCAGGGAACGGGTGGGAAAAAACAGGTGGTAACAGCCGCAGGCGTGGATCGAGTCGTAGAGCAGCGGTCGGCCCTGATCGTCCAGCGTGACGCGCCAGACCAGTCCGTCCAAGGTCCCCGCGAGCAGGTCGACACTGCCGGCCGGAGGTCGCTCCGGAAACCAGGCGAGATACACCAGTTGCACCAGCGTCTTCTGCCCCTGGCGCACGAACGCGATGCGGCGGTACACCGTCGGCTGCGTGGTGTCCACGTCGGGCGTTCCGTCGCCGGCCAGTTTCAGCGCACCGATGCGGTCAAAGCCGCCCTCGACCGGCAGGGCAAACACGGGGGCATGTCGGTCCAGCAGTTGCTGCCGAAGGGCTTCGCCCAGTTGCGGAATACCCAGCGCATCGCGCGGGACGCGTGTGAATGCTTCGGTGCGGTATCCATCGCCAGGTTCGAGAGGCACGTAACGCGTGATGGGTATACCCTCCGAGGGCCCGGCCACATTGAAAGCCGCCACGGTGTCGGCCTGCCAGCGCCGCACACCGGCAGCAAAAGGCAGGCGGGTCAGCGCGTACATCCCCCACACCCGAGCAGCGGTGGAATACGCATCGGGCACGACCGCCCTGTCCAGCAGCATGGCCCGCCGATCGGGAGCAGCGCGATCCAGGTCGCTCAGCACCTGGGCGCAGTGCTGCGTCCGGGCCATGGCCCTTTCCCGGTTGTCGGACGCCGGTTCGTTGCCCGGCAACACGTCCACAACCGCCTCGGGCAGGTTGGCGATCTCGATCGCATGGGCCTCTGCGCCCAGGACTTGCAGCAGGTCCAGCCAGTCGCCGAAATCCGCCCGGTCTTGTGCAGCCTGGTCGCGAAACGACGCCGCAAAGCGGGAAACGCGCAGCTGGGGAAACCCCGCGATGCGCTGATCCTGGGCGTCGCCCACGCCGTGCTGCGCGATCTGCTGGTCCAGCAGGGAAAACCAGCGCCGGCAGCGGGTC
Source organism: Hydrogenophaga sp. L76 (assembly GCF_057654755.1). Taxonomy (NCBI): domain Bacteria; kingdom Pseudomonadati; phylum Pseudomonadota; class Betaproteobacteria; order Burkholderiales; family Comamonadaceae; genus Hydrogenophaga; species Hydrogenophaga sp. L76. The sequence continues at coordinate 4,308,842 of NZ_CM172807.1, read as the reverse complement.
TCCTCCGTGTCCGACGGGTCGGTGGTGCTGTCCACCGTCAGGCTGGAACAGGCCGACAGGATCAACAGCAGCAACGCCATCACGAGGCCGTGGCCAGCGTGCAGCACCTGGGTATTGGTTGCTGCGGCCCGCACGTCCAACTACTCCCGCGCGGCCTTGGCGCGCCGTTCGATCTCGGCCACCAGGCTTTCAAACCGGAGGCGGACGTTCTCTTTCAGCAGCGGCTGCGCCAGAAATCCCGGCACCGGCGATGCCAGCTCCAGTTTGCCTTTCCAGGTGAGGTCGTAGCGGTCCCGGACGCCCGGCACGCTCGTGAGCAGGTACTCCCCTTCGAGGTGCCTGAAATCGCCCCGAACCAGCTTCACGCCGATGCGTCCCGGCGGGTCCTCCTCGACCTCCAGCACGACATTGAGCGTCATGGTGAAAAACAGGATGTCTGCGCTGCCGCTCTGCTCGACCACCACGCGCCCGGGCATGCGCTGCAGGACCACGCTGCGGTCCATGCCCGTGATCCACTTCGCCGTGTTGTCGTAGTCGGTCAGGGTGGCCCAGATGACGCTTTGGGGAGCCAGCACGGTGGCGTGCATGCCGATCGCCACCATGCGGCCTTGACGGGTGGCCGTGATGTCGATGGGCTCGGCGCCCGCCAAGGCTTCTGGGTGTGCAATGGGTGCCATACAAAGCGCCAGGAAAAACCGCCTGGCCATGCGCAAAGTGTTTGGATCCCTCATGTCTCCGCATGCTACAGCGGTGTCGCCGCTGCCGTGCAGGCGCGGGTTCAAGCCCCCGCACCCGGCGCTCGACCCACCCTGAAACCGCTCAGACCACCACCGGCTCGGGCTCCAGCCGGATGCCGAAACGCTCGTAGACACTGGTCTGGATCGCCTTGGCCAGCGTCATGACTTCACCACCGGTGCAGGGGTGGCTGGGCCCTCCGCGGTTGACCAGCACCAGCGCCTGTTTTTCGTACACGGCGGCGTTGCCCACGCTCTTGCCCTTCCAGCCGCAGGCATCGATCAGCCAGCCCGCCGCCAGCTTGATGCTGCCGTCTGGCATCGGGTAGTGCACCACCTTCGGGTCGCGCGCGATGATGTCGGCGCACTGCTCGGGCGTGACGGTGGGGTTCTTGAAGAAGCTGCCGGCGTTGCCGATCACCGCCGGGTCGGGCAGTTTGGCGCGCCGGATCGCCACCACCCAGTCAAAGATCTGCTGGGCGTCGGGCGCGTGGATGCCGGTCTCGGCCATCTTGCGTTCCAGGTCCAGGTAGCCCAGCACCGGCTTCCAGGGTTTGGGCAGCAGGAAGCGCACGCGGGTGATCAGCGCCCGACCCGCCAGGCCGAAGCTGCGCGCATCCGTTGGTGCGTGCTTGAACACCGAATCGCGGTAGCCAAAACCGGATTGCGCCGCATCGAGCGTGAACGCGCGACCGGTCTGCAGGTCAATGGCGTCGAGGGAATGAAACCGGTCCTGCAGTTCCACGCCGTAGGCACCGATGTTCTGTACCGGCGAAGCCCCCACCGAGCCGGGTATCAGCGCCAGGTTTTCCAGCCCGGGCCAGCCCTGCTCCAGCGTCCAGGCCACGAACGGGTGCCAGCTTTCGCCCGCACCGGCCTCCACGACCCAGCCCTTGGCGGTTTCTTCCACCAGCCGGCGACCCAGGATGTCGACCTTGAGCACCAGTGCCTTGATGTCGCCCGTGATCACGAGGTTGCTGCCCCCGCCGAGCACGAACACCGGGGCGACCCAGTCGGGTCCGGACATCAAACCGGCGAGGTCCGCCTCGGAGCGCAGGCGCGCGAAACGCTGGGCCCGCGCCGCGATGCCAAAACTGTTGAAGGGCTGGAGCGCCACATTGTTCTCGACTAACATCCGAAGATTGTCTCACCCACGCTTTCTGGAACCACGCACCATGCCTTCTTTTGACACCGTTCTCGAAGCCGATCTTGTGGAAGTGAAAAACGCGGTCGAACAGGTCGCACGCGAAATCGGCACCCGCTTTGACTTCAAGGGCACCAGCGCCGGCATTGAACTCAAGGACAAGGAAAAGGAAATCACCCTGTTCGGTGATGCCGACTTCCAGCTCACCCAGGTCAACGACGTGCTGGTGGCCAAACTGGCCAAGCGCGGCGTGGACGTGCGCTTCCTCGACGCCGGCAAGGTCGAAAAGATCGGAGGCGACAAGGTCAAGCAGGTGGTGAAAGTCAAAAACGGCATCAGCACCGAAGACGGCAAAAAAATCCAGCAAACCCTCAAGGGCAGCAAAATCAAGGTGCAGGGTGCCATCCAGGGCGACGCGGTGCGCGTGACCGGCGCCAAACGCGACGACCTGCAGGCCGCCATGGCGCTGATCAAGAGCGAGCTGAAAGACCTGCCTTTGTCGTTCAACAATTTCAGAGATTGAGCTCACCCCCGCGCCGCGCCTGAGGGCGCGTCACCCCCTCAAGGGGGCGGCGCCTTTGGGCCGGCAAAGCCGGACCCTCGGCGCCCTCGGTCAAGGCACTTCATGCGCACATCGTTTCTTTGTCCCGCACTGCTTCTGGCCCTCGTTGCCAACGCCTCGCTGGCGCAGTCGGTCGCGCTCTCGGGCATGAGCGGCAGCAAGGCGCTGGTGGTGATCGACGGGGGCGCGCCCCGGTTCCTGAGCGCGGGGCAGACGCACCAGGGCGTGCGCCTGATCAGCGCCCAGGACGACACCGCGGTGATCGAGATCGAGGGCAAGCGCCAGACATTGCGGGTGGGTGATGCGCCGGTGAGCGTGGGTCGCATGGCCGCCAGCAGCGGCGGTGGCCAGCGCATCGTGCTGACGGCCGATGCTCGTGGGCACTTCATGCCGCAGGGCCAGATCAATGGCAAGACGGTGCAGTTCATGGTGGACACCGGGGCCACCGGCATCGGCATCGGCGAAGCCGAAGCCCGGCGCATCAACCTGAAGTTCGAACAAGGACAGAAGGTCCAAATGAACACCGCCAATGGCGCGGCCAACGGCTACCTCATCAAGCTGGATTCGGTGCGTCTGGGTGATGTCGTGGTGTACGACGTGGCGGCCATCGTGTCGCCGCAACCCATGCCCTTTGTGCTGCTCGGCAACACCTTCCTCACCCGCTTCCAGATGCAGCGCACCAACGACCAGCTCACCCTGGAAAAACGTTTCTGACCGTTCAGGCCTGCGCAGCCGTCACCACGATCTCGATCTTCCAGTCCGGGTTGGCCAGCGCGGCCTGCACCGTGGCACGCGGCGGCGCGGTGCCCGGCACCACCCAGGCGTCCCACACCTCGTTCATGATGCCGATCTCGCGGATGTCGGTCAGGTAGATCTGTGCGCGCAGGATGCGCGACTTGTCGCTGCCGGCTTCCTGCAGGCGCTGCTGAACCTGGTCGAGCACGTCCTGCGTCTGACCCCGGATGTGTGTATCGCCCCGTTCGGGCACCATGCCGGCGAGGTAGACCACGCCGTTGAAAACCGCCGCTTCGCTGTAGCGGGCCGCCACGCCGTGGCGCTCAATATCCTGGCTCATTTGCTTTTGGACCCCAGTTTGCTTTCTTTGCCGGCGAACAACCGGTTGATGTTTTCCGCGTGGCGCCACACCAGCAGGATGCCCATGACCGCCAGGCTCAACACCATCACATTCGGGGCATCCCAGGCCACCTGGCGGCCAAACAGGTAGTACGCCGGAGCGAACACCGCGGTGACGATGGAGGCCAGTGACGAGTAACGAAAGAAGAAGGCCACGATCACCCAGGTGGCCAGCGTGGCGAGACCGAGCCAGGGGTTGAAACCGAGGATCACGCCGGCCGCCGTGGCCACGCCCTTGCCACCCTGGAAGCGGAAGAACACCGGATACAGGTGCCCGAGAAAAGCCGCCAGGCCGACCAGCGCCACCGTGCCGTCGCCCAGCCCCCAGGCATCGCCCCACCACTTCACGGCCACCACCGGCAGCCAGCCCTTGAAGGCATCCAGCAGCAGCGTGACGATGGCAGCGGCCTTGCTGCCCGAGCGCAGCACGTTGGTGGCACCAGGGTTTTTGCTGCCGAAGGTGCGCGGGTCGTTCAGGCCCATCGCGCGACTGACCAGCACGGCAAAAGACAACGAACCGATCAGGTAGGCGGCCACGGTGGCGATGGCGGGGTAGAGGGATTCCAAGGCGACGTCCTCGTTGTTGTTCTGGGGGATCGCGTGTCCAGCGCGCGCGGGCGGTTCCGGTCGCCTATTCTGCCAGCGCGCACTGCACGGCCCTGGCCCCCAGCGGACCGCTGAGCACGGCCGGATCGATCCCGACCAGGAAACCGCGCCGCCCACCGTTGATCCAGATCTTCGGCAGCGCCAGCACCGTGGACTCCACCCACACCGGCATGTCGCGCTTGAGGCCAAAGGGCGAGGTGCCGCCCACAAAATAGCCGCTGTGCCGGTTCGCCACCTCGGGCTTGCAGGGCTCGACCGACTTGGCGCCGATCTGCCGCGCCAGGTTCTTGGTGGACACCGTGCGGTTGCCGTGCATCAGCACCGCCAGCGGCTTCGCCGCCTCGTCCTGCATGATCAGCGTCTTGACCACGGCGAAGGGATCGAAGCCCAGCACCGCCGCGCTGTGCTGAGCGCCACCGTGCTCCAGGTACTCATAGGGGTGCTCGGTGAAGACCACGCCATGGGCCTTGAGCCAGGCGGTGGCGGGGGTTTCAGAGATGTGGGTCTTCTTCGCCATCACTGGGCGGGATCGCGCAGTTCCCAGCGGATTTTGTCAATCTCTTTGAGCAGTTCGGGCGACAGCGCCGTGCCCCACGCATCCAGGCATTCGTCCAGCTGCGCCAGCGAGGTCACGCCGATGATGGTGCTGGCCACGCGCCAGTTGGTGTAGCAGAAGGCCAGCGCCAGTTGCGCCGGCGTCATGCCGTGCTCGCGGGCCAGCGCGTTGTAGCGGCGCGCGGCATCCAGCGCTTCCGGCCGGCCCCAGCGCTGTTTGCGCATCGAGTCGTACAGCGCCATGCGCCCGGCGTCGCCCACCAAGCCGTTGGCGTCGTATTTGCCGGTCAGCAGGCCGAAGCCCAGCGGTGAATACGCCAGCAGCGACACGCCCAGGCGGTGGCCGGTTTCGTCGAGCCCGTTTTCGTAGCTGCGGTTGATCAGGCAATACGGGTTCTGCACCGTGGCCACGCGCGGCAGCCCGTGCTGCTCGGCCAGGCGCACGAACTCGTGCACGCCGTAAGGTGTTTCGTTCGACAGGCCCACCGCCCGCACCTTGCCCGCTTTCACCAGATCGGCCAGCGCTTCGAGCTGCTCCAGCACGGAAACACCCGGCTTGTCTTTGGCCGGATCGAAATACAGCGCGCCGAAGGCGGGCACGTTGCGCGCCGGCCAGTGGATCTGGTAGAGGTCGATCACGTCGGTCTGCAGGCGCTTGAGGCTGGCCTCGCAGGCCTCGATGATGCCGGCCTTGCTCACCTCGGGGCGCAGCCAGGGCATGCCGCGGGCGGGGCCGGCCACCTTGGTGGCGAGCACGAGTTTTTCGCGCGCGCCCGGGGTCCTGGCGAACCAGTTGCCGAGGATGGTTTCGGTGGCGCCGCAGGTTTCTGCCCGGGCGGGCACGGAATACATCTCGGCCGCGTCGATGAAGTTGACACCCCGTTCCAGCGAGCGGTCCAGGATCCGGTGGGCATCGGCTTCGTTGACCTGTTCACCAAAGGTCATGGTGCCGAGGCAGATGGGGGTGACTTGCAGGGCGCTGGCGCCCAGTGAAACAGTGTTCATGAAGAAGTGTGCAAATGCGTATGGCGTGAAATCGGAAGACCGAAACGGTCTATAAGTTTAGGGCCGCGGGAATGCCCCGTGTGTCGCCCGTGAACCCGTCTGCCTGATTGCTCTGGAGTTGCCCATGTACCGATTCAAGCCCCTGTACCTGCTTTCTGCCCTGGCCTTGTGTGTCGCCGTGGCGGGCTGTGGCACGCCCGGCCGGGGTCCTGGCCCAGGGCCCGACCGTTCTGGCCCAGCCACTGGAACCGCGCTTGATATGCCCGTCGCGGAAGCATTTGCACCAGGGCGCTCGGCCGTCAAACCCGCCCTCGCCCGCGAGCTCAATGCCCTCGCGCAACGGCTGCAGGGGCGAGGCTATTCGCGCCTGCGCATCGTGGGCCCCGGCGACGAGACGGGCCGTGCAACGTCCAACCGGCTGCTGGCGCTGGACCGCGCGCACAGCGTGCGCGATTACCTGATCGCACGCGGTCTGTCGGTAACGCGGCTGCAGGCCGAAGGCCTGGCGGCGAGCCGCAGCCTGGAAATCCACGTCACCGCGCCGCCCGGTCGCGGCTCCCGCTGAGGGTCTTCACGCCAGCGCCCGGGCCCGCGCCTCTTCCTGCTGGCGCAACACGCGACGCTGCACCTTGCCGGTGGTGGTCATGGGCAGGGACTCGACGAATTCGATCTCTTTCGGGTACTCGTACGGTGCGAGCTTGCCCTTCACATGGGCCTGCAGTTCCGCCGTGAGACGCGCTTCAAACCCGGCATCACCCAGGCTTCGCCCTGGCTTGGCGTTGAGGTATTCCTGCGCCAGCACCACATAGGCCTTGACCACCGCACCGCGCTCGGCGTCGGGCTTGGGCACCACCGCCGCGTTGGCCACCGCCGGGTGCTTGACCAGGCAGTTTTCGATCTCGCCCGGCCCGATGCGATAACCCGCGGCCTTGAACACGTCGTCGGCCCGGCCCTGGTACCAGAGATAGCCCTCGGCGTCGCGGATGGCCATGTCGCCGGTGCGGCACCAGCCGCTGGCCATGTCGCCGGTGAACTTGGCGCGCGTGGCGGCCTCGTTCTTCCAGTAGCCGAGGAAAAAGATCGGGTCCGGGTCGCCGTGCACGTCCAGCCGGTGCACCGCCACGTCGCCCGGCACGCCCACCGGGCATTCGTAGCCCTCGTCGTCGATCACCGCCACCCGGTGCCCGGGGTAGCCTTTGCCCATCGACCCCGGCTTGGCCGGGTAGAGCCGCGCGCAGTTGCCCACGATGTAGTTGATCTCGGTCTGGCCAAACATTTCGTTGACCGTCACGCCCAGCTGCTTCTGGCAGTAGGCGAACACCGCGTCGCCCACGGCCTCGCCCGCGCTCATGATGGCCTGCAGCTGCACCCGGAACTGTTTTCGCGGCTGGGGATAGGCTTTCATCATGGCCTTGAGCGCGGTCGGAAACAGGAAGGTGTGCGTGACGCCGTGGCGCTCCATCAGCTCAAACGCGGCCTGCGGACTGAAGCGGCCGTTGAAGGCCACGATGGGGCGGCCGAAATACAGCGAGGGCAGCAGCGCGTCCATCAGGCCACCGGTCCAGGCCCAGTCGGCCGGTGACCAGAACACCGCCTGCGAAGGCTGGGCCACATCGAAGGGATCAAAGCCGAACCAGTTCTGGCTGCAGACAAACCCCGTGAGGTTGCCGATGAGCGCGCGGTGCGGAATCAGCGCGCCCTTGGGGTTGCCGGTGGTGCCGCTGGTGTAGATCAGCACCGCGGCTTCGTCCGCCAGGGTGTCCACCGCCTTGAACCGCGCGGAAGCCGAAGCCAGCAAGTCGGACCACGCCAGCGCACCCGGTGCCGGCGCTTCGACCGCGATCAGGGCGCGCAGCTGCGGGCACTGCCCGGCCACGGATTGCACCGCGGCCAGTGTGCTGGCATCGCAGATCGCCACCACCGCCTCGCTGTCCTGCAGGCGGAACTCCAGCGCCTCGGGGCCGAACAGCTGCGACAGCGGCATGCCCACCGCCCCCATCTGCAGCACGGCCATGTAGGCCACGGCGGTCTCGAAGCGCTGCGGCATCACGATGGCCACCCGGTCGCCGCGTCGCACGCCGAGCGCCGCCAGGGCGCTGGACAGGCGGTTCGCCTGCTGCTGCAGCTCGGCGTAGCTGTGGTGGCGGTCGGGCTGCCCCGGCGCGGTGGCGACCACCGCGGTCTGCTGCGCCGTGGCCGGATCGGCGGCCCAGCGGCGCGAGCAGACGGCCGCCATGTTGAAGCGGCGAGGCACCTGCCAGCCAAAGCGGCCATGCAGATCGGCGTAGTGGTCGGGGGTGTCGCTGGCTTGACGCTGGCGCATGAAGGGTCTCCGTCTCGTCTTTATGATGAATCGAATGTACCAAGCCCTGAAAGACTCGCGCAGCACGTTTGTGCCGATCCGCCACCTGTCCTACCACGTGCGTCAGTGGGGTGAACCGGTGCCCGGACAGGCGCCGCTGGTGCTGGTGCACGGCTGGATGGACGTGTCGGCTTCGTGGCAGTTCATGGTGGACGCGCTGAAGGCCGATCGCTGGATCGTCGCGCCTGACTGGCGCGGATTCGGCCTCACGAAAGCGCGCATCGGTGCCGGGCCGCCCCAAACCGATGCGAGCCCCCTCGGGGGGCAGCGAGCACACGAAGTGGCCAGCGTGGGGGCCACATGCCCGGCCCCGGACAGCTACTGGTTCCCCGACTACCTGGCCGACCTCGATGCCCTGCTCGACCATTTCGCGGATGAGCAGCCGGTCGATCTGGTCGGCCACAGCATGGGCGGCAACGTGGCCATGATGTATGGCGGTGTGCGGCCGCAGCGCATCCGCCGGCTGGTCAACCTGGAAGGCTTCGGCCTGCCCGCCACGCGCCCGGCCCAGGCGCCCGAGCGCTACGCGAAGTGGATGGACGAGATCAAGGCCCTGCACCGCGGCGAGATGGACCTCAAACCCTACGACTCGATCGAAGGCGTGGCCCGGCGCCTGATGAAAACCAACCCGCGGCTGCCGCAAAACAAGGCCGACTGGCTGGCGCAACACTGGGCCGCGCCCGATGCCCAGGGCCGCTGGCAGATCCTCGGGGACGTGGCCCACAAGGTGGTGAGCGCCCACCTCTACCAGGTGGAAGAAGCGCAGGCGATCTACCGCCGCATCAGCGCACCGGTGCTCAGCGTCACCGCCAGCGACGACAGCCTTTCACAGTGGTGGAAAGGCCAGTTCACGCTGGCGCAATACCTGGAGCGCCTGCAGGCGGTGCCCAGCCTGCAGAACGCGGTGATCCAGGACGCGGCCCACATGCTGCACCACGACCAGCCGGAAGAACTCGCCCGGCTGATCGAGAACTTCCTGATCTGAGAGGCTGCCCTGAGGCTATGCCGGGCCGTCAGTGCCAGGGGACGGCTGGCATGAGAAAATCGCGGATTCTGTCAACGGCGGCTTCCCGCCTGTCCGGCTGACTCCCATCCCCGAATTCCGATTGAGGCCCCATCATGGAAGCAGAACGCGTCAACACCATCCGCAGCCAGCTCGAAGACCTGACCACCCGCGTGGTCGAGTTACGGAGGTATCTTTGACTACGATGCCAAAGCATCCAAACTGAAAGAAGTCGAATCCGCGCTGGAAGACCCGACGGTCTGGAACGACCCCAAACGCGCCCAGGACCTGGGGCGTGAGAAAAAATCGCTCGAAGACGTGGTGCACGTGCTGGACCGCCTCACCGGTGAGCTGTCCGACAACACCGAGTTGTTCGAGATGTCGAGCGAGGACGGCGACGACGCCGGGCTGATCACCATCGAAGGCGAGGCCGCCAAGGTCGCGGTCGAGGTGGAGAAGCTCGAATTCCGCCGCATGTTCAACAACCCGGCCGATCCGCTGAACTGCTTCCTGGACATCCAGGCCGGCGCCGGCGGCACCGAGGCCTGCGACTGGGCCAGCATGCTGCTGCGCCAGTACCTGAAGTACTGCGAACGCAAGGGCTTCACGACCACGATCGAAGACGAGACCGCGGGCGACACCGCCGGCATCAAGGGTGCCACGATCAAGATCGAGGGCGACTACGCCTTCGGCCTGCTGCGCACCGAAACCGGTGTGCACCGCCTGGTGCGCAAAAGCCCGTTCGACTCCTCGGGCGGACGCCACACCTCGTTCGCCTCGGTGTTCGTCTACCCCGAAATCGACGACTCGATCGAGATCAACATCAACCCGGCCGACGTGCGCACCGACACCTTCCGCGCCTCCGGCGCGGGCGGCCAGCACATCAACAAGACCGACTCGGCCGTGCGCCTGACGCACATCCCCACCGGCATCGTGGTGCAGTGCCAGGATGGCCGCAGCCAGCACAGCAACCGCGACGTGGCCTGGAAACGCCTGCGCTCGCGCCTGTACGACTTTGAGCTGCGCAAACAGCAGGAAGAGCAGCAGAAGCTGGAAGACACCAAGACCGACGTGGGCTGGGGCCACCAGATCCGCAGCTACGTGCTGGACAACAGCCGCATCAAGGACCTGCGCACCAACGTCGAAATTTCCGCCACACAGAAAGTGCTGGACGGCGATCTCGACGCCTTCATCGAAGCGTCTCTCAAACAAGGAGTCTGAGCATGAGTTCACTGCGTGAAGGCCCCTCCACCGTGGTCCGCCGGGAAGACTACACCGCACCCGCCTACTGGATCGACACCGTCGACCTGAGCTTCGACCTTGACCCGGCCAAGACCCGGGTGCTCAACAAGATGCGCCTGCGCCGCAACCCGGACGTGGCCGCGCAGGCGCTGCGGCTCGATGGCGAAGACCTGAACCTGGCGCGCGTGCTGGTCAACGGCGCAGGCTGCTCGTTCAAGATGGACGGCAACCAGCTGGTGCTGGAAAACCTGCCCGACGGCGACGCGCCGATCGAGCTTGAAATCTTCACCACCTGTTCGCCCGAGAAGAACACCCAGCTCATGGGCCTCTACGTGAGCCAGGGCACGTTCTTCACCCAGTGCGAGGCCGAAGGTTTCCGCCGCATCACGTATTTCCTGGACCGTCCGGACGTGATGGCGAGCTACACCGTGACGCTGCGCGCCGACAAGAAGCTCTACCCGGTGCTGCTGTCCAACGGCAACCTGGTCGAAGAAGGCGCGCTGCCCGATGGCCGCCACTTCGCCAAATGGGTCGACCCGCACAAAAAACCCTGCTACCTGTTTGCGCTCGTGGCCGGCCAGCTGGTGGCGCGTGAGCAGCGCATCACCACGCGCAGCGGCAGCAACCACCTGCTGCAGGTGTTCGTGCGCCCCGGCGACATGGACAAGACCGAACACGCGATGAACTCGCTGATCGCCAGCGTGATCTGGGACGAAGCCCGCTTCGGCCTGCCGCTCGATCTGGAGCGCTTCATGATCGTCGCCACCAGCGACTTCAACATGGGCGCGATGGAGAACAAGGGCCTCAACATCTTCAACACCAAGTACGTGCTGGCCAACAGCGCCACCGCAACCGACACCGATTTCGCCAACATCGAGTCGGTGGTGGGCCACGAGTACTTCCACAACTGGACCGGCAACCGCGTCACCTGCCGCGACTGGTTCCAGCTCTCGCTCAAAGAAGGCCTCACCGTCTTCCGCGACCAGGAGTTCAGCATGGACCTGTGCGCCGAGCCTTCAGCGCGCGCGGTCAAGCGCATTGAAGACGTGCGCGTGCTGCGCACCGCGCAGTTCCCCGAAGACGCCGGCCCGATGGCGCACCCGGTGCGGCCCGACAGCTACGTCGAGATCAACAACTTCTACACCGTCACGGTCTACGAAAAAGGCGCCGAGGTCGTGCGCATGATGCAGACCCTGGTGGGACGCGCCGGTTTCGCCGCGGGCATGAAGCTGTATTTCGAACGCCACGACGGCAGCGCCGTCACCTGCGACGATTTCGCGCAGGCGATGGCGGACGCCAACCCGGACAGCGACCTCGCCCGCCTGCTGCCGCAGTTCAAGCGCTGGTACAGCCAGGCCGGCACGCCGCTGGTGCGGGCCCGCGGGGTGTACGACGCTGCAGCGCGCAGCTACACGCTCACGCTCACGCAAAGCTGCGCCCCCACGCCCGGCCAGGCGGCGAAAGAGCCGTTCGTGATCCCGGTCGCCATCGGCCTGCTCGACGCCCAGGGCCATCAGCTGCCGCTGCAGCTCGCACACTGGACCCAGCCCGAAGCCGGCACCCGCACTTTTGTGCTGACGCAGGACAGCGAAAGCTTCACCTTCGTCAACGTGGACGCCGAACCTGTGCCCTCGATCCTGCGCGGCTTCTCGGCGCCGGTGGTGCTGGACGCCGAGTACACCGATGCGCAGCTGCTGAGCCTGCTGGCCCACGACACCGACGCCTTCAACCGCTGGGAAGCCGGCCAGCGCCTGGCCCTGCGCCGCGCGCTCGGCGCCATTCGCGCCGAAGGCCCCGTGGCCAGCGAACCGCTGGATGCCGCTTACCTCGACGCCATGCGCGACGTGCTGCGCCACCCCACGCTGGACGCCGCGTTCAAGGAACTGGTGCTCACACTGCCGGGCGAAACCTACATCGCCGAGCAGCTCGACGTGGTCGATCCGCAGCGCGTTCACGCGGTGCGCGAGACCATGCGCGGGCAGCTGGCCGAAGCCCTGTTTGACGACTGGGCCTGGGCCTTTGAAGTCCACAAGGACAACGGCGCCTACCGCCCCGATCCGGTCAGTACGGGCCGCCGCGCGCTGGCCGGCCTGGCCCTGAGCATGCTCTGCCTGGCCGCACGCAAAACCGGCGATGCGGTCTGGCCCGGCAAGGCCTACCAGCGCTTCAAGGACGCCGGCAACATGACCGACCGCTTCAACGCGCTCTCGGCCCTGGTGGTCAGTGGCCAGCCGCTGGCGCTGGACGCACTCGCCCGCTTCCACGCCATCTTCCGCAGCGACGCCCTGGTGATCGACAAGTGGTTTGCGCTGCAGGCCGGCGCGCCCGACCGCGGTGGCAACGTGTTGCCCGCCGTGCGCCAGTTGCTGAACCACCCGGACTTCAACCTGAAGAACCCCAACCGGGCGCGCAGCGTGATCTTCAGCTACTGCAGCGCCAACCCGGGCGCCTTCCACCGCAACGATGCGTCGGGCTATGTGTTCTGGCGCGAGCGCGTGATCGAACTCGACGCCTTCAACCCGCAGGTCGCTGCCCGCCTCGCGCGCGCGCTGGACCGCTGGAAGAAACTCGCCGAACCCTACCGCAGTGCAGCGCGCGAAGCCATCGCCCGCGTGGCCGCGAAGCCCGATCTGAGCAACGACGTGCGCGAGGTCGTGACCCGCGCCCTCGCGGAATGACAGCCCCTTGCGTGCCGTGCTTATCAGCCCGGCCCGGGGCTCACACCGCTTCGCGGGTCGCTGCCCCCGAGGGGCGGGCCTTGCTTGGGGCGGCCCGGCGCTGCGGCCTGTTGCTGGACTTATCGAAAAACGTCAGGAACTGAAATGACCAAACGCATCTCCCTCACCCGCTACCTCGTCGAACAACAGCGCGTCGACGGCCACATTCCCGGCGACCTGCGCCTGCTGCTCGAAGTGGTGGCGCGTTCATGCAAGAGCATCAGCCAGGCCGTCAACAAAGGCGACCTCGGTGGCGTGCTCGGCGCCGCCACCACGGAAAACGTGCAAGGCGAAATGCAGAAGCAGCTCGACATCATCGCCAACGAGGTGCTGATCGAAGCCAACGAATGGGGTGGCCACCTCGCCGCCATGGCCAGCGAGGAAATGGAGGGCATCTACGTGGTGCCCAACCGATATCCGAAGGGCGAATACCTGCTGCTGTTCGACCCGCTCGACGGCTCGTCCAACATCGACGTCAATGTGTCCATCGGCACCATCTTTTCGGTGCTCAAGAAAGGCAACGACGACCCCGACATCATCGATCCGGTCAGCGAACAGGACTTCCTGCAGGCCGGCAGCCAGCAGGTCGCCGCCGGCTACTGCGTGTACGGCCCGCAGACCACCCTGGTGCTGACCGTGGGCGACGGCGTGGCCATGTTCACCCTCGACCGGGAGCAGGGGTCGTTCGTGCTCACCAAAGAGCACCTGCAGATCCCCGCCGACACCCAAGAGTTTGCCGTCAACATGAGCAACATGCGCCACTGGGACACCCCGGTGAAGCGCTATGTGGACGAATGCCTGGCCGGCAAGGAAGGCCCGCGCGGCAAGGACTTCAACATGCGCTGGGTGGCCAGCATGGTGGCCGACGTGCACCGCATCCTCACGCGCGGCGGCGTCTTCCTGTACCCCTGGGACAAGCGCGAACCCGACAAGCCAGGCAAGCTGCGCCTGATGTACGAAGCCAATCCCATGAGCTGGCTGATCGAACAGGCGGGCGGCGCCGCCACCAACGGACGCCAGCGCATCCTCGACATCCAGCCGACCAAACTGCACGAACGCGTCAGCGTGATGCTGGGCTCGAAGAACGAAGTCGACCGCCTGACCAGCTACCACAGCACGCTATAATCTTGGGCTACAAGCCGGTGTAGCTCAGTCGGTAGAGCAGCTCATTCGTAATGAGAAGGTCGGGTGTTCGATTCATCTCTCCGGCACCAAGTAAACAAAGGAAAGCCCGCTATCTTAACGATAGCGGGCTTTTTCTTTTGGGTTGGCTTGTAGACCATTTGCAGACAAATCGCGTCAAACCCTTTGTGTTTCCCCCGGTTTGGCGAGCGCCACCATGGGCGTGTTTTCAGGGCCAAAACACACGCTGTGTTCGGAGCAGGCCTCGCAGGTGGGCGAGCGGCAGATCGGCAGCTCTTCGCGCAGGCAGAGCTGTTTGTAGAGGAACTTCTTCCACCGCATGTGCTGCGTGTTGCGGGCCGCCAGGGCCGGAAACCAGTGGTCGATCAGTTGCGACAGGGCCTCGCGCGAGGGCAGGCCCATGTCTTGCCACAGGTGCTCATCACCCAGCGTGGCGCAGGCCATGGCCCACGACACTTGGCGCAGCTCGTCGGCCGAACCGGCCGCCATGTCGGCGTGCTCCAGCAGCAGGCTCATGACGTCGTCGACCTCATCGCGCCGGCGTTGCATCCGCTCGGCCAGGGCGCGCCAGTCGGGTCGGGGAGTGGCCAACTCGGGCATGGGGGTTCAGGCCGGTGCGGCGGCGTGGGTGTAGCACTTCTTCGGGCAGATCTTCGAGCAGGCGGTGCAGCCGATGCACAGTTCCTGGTGCGCGATGGTCATGACCTTCTTTTCGTATTCCTCGTCGTCGTCATCGTCGTCGAGGTTGACCGAGATGCGCTCGCCTTCGTCGGTCAGACCCACGAGTTCGAGCACGCCGCGCGGGCAGACCTTGAAGCAGCGGCCGCAGCCGATGCATTTGTCCTCGTCGAGCGAGGCCACGAAGGTCGGCGTCCAGGTGGCGCCGCTGGGCAGGGTGACGCTGAAATGTTCGCTCATGAAACAAACTCCTTGGCGGTGTGAGCGACTTCGTTCAAGGCACCCGTGGAACCGGCTGTGCCGGGCCACCAGGTGCGTCCCCCTGGGGGGAAGACGCGAAGCGGCGCAGGGGGGATCAGGTGATTGCGGCGACGGCCTTGCGCAGGTCCATCAGCGTGGCGTGGGTGTCGTGACAACGCTGCGCAACCGAGAGGATGTTTTCCCAACCCGTGGGCAGGTCCTCGGACAGGTCGTGCAGGTCCATCTTGGCCTGCGTGGCCTGCGCGTTGGCCTTCTTCAGGCGCGCCTTGAGTTCGTCGGCTTCGGTGCTCATGGTCAGGCTCCGTACTGGGCGACAGCGGGAAATTCGCGGATCATGGCGACGGCTTCGGTCAGGAACTTGGTGCCGGCGTCGGACAGCTTGGCCAGCGAGGGGAATCCGAAGCGGTGCACGTCGCGCAACTGCTTGTTGACGACCACCAGGCGGCCGGCGATCAGCACCATGCGGCCAAAACCTTCGTGGCTCATCTTCATCATGGGCGACACCATCTGGCCGGTCTCGCGCTCGATCGCGACCGCGATCGCGTTGTAGAAGATCTCCAGATGCCACAGGGTTTCCGGGTCCGGGTCCCCGAGGATGGGCAGGGCGCGGCGCTCTTCGGCGGTGTGGATGAAGGGCTTGAGCAGCTGCAGATCGGTCTTGCCTTCCCAGCTGCCGTGCGTGTCCTGCGCGCGCATCTGCTTGATCAGCTGCTGCACGAAGGGCGTGTTCAAAAAGGCCTCGTCGCTCTCGGGCGCGAGTTCGGGGGTGGCGGTGGCGTTCATGGGGTGACCTCGTCGTCTTCAAAATCGAATGCGCGTTCGCTGTCCTTGGCCATGGCCTTGCGCAGCCAGGGCGGCGGCGTGCCTTGCAGCACGGCCTGCAGCTTGTCCAGGATCTCGGCGATGTTTTCGGGTTGCGGCACCTTGATCGGGTGGATCTTCATGGCCACGACACGCGCCGCACCCGAGCCGCCGATGGCGGCCACGTAGAGGATCGCGCAGTCCTTGATGGCTTCGAGCTTGGGCGCGAGCTTGTCTTCGTCGCCGTCTTCTTCGAGCTTGTCGCCGAACTCGAAGCTCTCGACAAAGTGGTGGCCGGTGGCCGAGATCTCGTAGACATCGATGCTCTTGGCCCAGCCGAAGTGCGCGTCCACGCGCTCCTTGTCCTGGGTGGCGAAGGCGATCTTCATGGTGGACTCCTGGGTCAGGCGCTGGCGGCTGCCAGCGGGGTGGGTGGGAGGGGTTCGTGGTGGTCCATGCGCCTGGTGGCCAGCTGCGCTTCGGGCGTGAGCGGCCAGTCGCCCGCGTGGTGGTGGGCGATGCGCTCGATCATCAGGTTGGCGATTTCAAAAATCAGGTTCATCGTGCCGCGGTAGCCCACCGACACTTTGTGCGCGTTGCCGATGCGGTCGAACACCGGAAAGCCCACGCGCAGCAGCGGCTTGTTCAGGCGCTCCGCAGCCTGTCGGCCGTGCGAATGCGTGACCAGCAGGTCGCAGTCGGCCCCGGCCAGCTCCAGGTCTTCCAGGTCGCCGAGCAGCACCTGCTCGGCCGGCAGCAGCTCATGGGCCTTAGATTGCGTGGTGCTGATGCAGCAGGTCAGCTCGGCGCCCATCTCGTGCAGCAGGCCGCCCAGGGCCAGCATCAGGTCGGGCTCGGCGGCAATGGCCACCTTCATGCCGCCGGTGTAGAAGTGGCCGTCGAGCATGGCGTCGAGCAGCTGGCTGCGCTGGCGCCGGTACTTGGCCGGCACGGGCTTGCCCGAGAGCAACGAGAGGCGCTGCAGGAAACGGTCGTTGCTGGCCAGGCCGGTCAGGCGCTCGAAGATCTCCAGCGGCGTGCCGGCGATATTTTCCAGCGCCTCGGCGCCTTCGCGCGTCTGCTCGCCGATGCCCAGCGTGAAGGCCGAGGCGCCCGCGGCGCGGATCTGCTCCAGCGTGGTGCCGCCGAGTGTGGTGCCGCGCCAGTCGGGCGCGATGTGGCCGTCGAGCGATCCCGAGATGTCGGGCAGCACGATGGGATTCAGGCCAAACGCCTGGATGATCTCGCGCAGCTCGTCGATGTCGCTGGGCGTGAGATGGCTGCCGGGCAGCAGCGTGACCTGGTCGGCCACCACCGGCAGCGGCTTCACCTGCGACTTCACGATGGCGGTGATGGCGTGTTTGAAGCCGTCTTCAAACGCGTCCACGTAGTCGGGCGTGGAGACGTAGATGATCTCGGTGTCGGCCAGCTCGGGCTGGCGCTTGCGCGCGGTGACGAGGTAGCCGTCCACATCATCGCCCTTGGTTTCAGTGAGGCCCGTGGAGCAGATCGCGATCACCTTGGGCGCGGCGCGCTTGCGGATGTTGAGCAGCGCCGCCTCGATGTTTTCGTAGCCACCGAGGATGGTGGTCACCTCGTTCATGGCCGTGGTCTGCAGCGGGATCGCTTCCTTGAAGTGGCGCACCAGCAGCACCAGACCGAACGAGGTGCAACCCTGCGAGCCGTGCATCACCGGCATGCAGGCGTCCAGACCGAGGAACGCAAAGCTCGCGCCCAGCGGCTGGCTCATCTTGAGCGGGTTGACGGTGCAGGCTTTTTTGGATTCGACGACGCGGGCCATGGGGTGCTTTCGGTGCGGGTGAATCAGACGGGAATCTCTTCGGGCTCCAGGCCCATGGCGTTCGCCGCCACCGCACTGAGGTGGTCGGTCGAGGTGCCCGTCACGGTGGGCGTCAACGCGCCCAGGGTTTCGCCGTCGTCGCCCCAGGGCGCGGGGATGCGCACCTGCTGCCACACCGGGTTGAAGATGGCGCGGTCGATCTCGTGCACCAGCTCGACCATGCCTTCGTAACCGCCGTAGGGGTGGTGGCGTTCCTGGTTGATGTCCAGCCAGGGCATGCGCGCCTTGAGCGCCACGAACTGCGAGCGGCCACCGCTGAGCATGATGTCGGCGCGCGCTTCTTTCAGCATGGCGTACATCTCGCGCGGCGTCATGTCGTCGATCATGTGGGCGTCGGCGCCCTCGCCCATGATCTCCTTGATCTTTTCCTTGTCTTCCTTGGTGCTCTTCTTGACGCTGGTGCCGACGATTTCCATGCCGCCCTCCTGCAGCGCCGCCACCACCGACCAGGACTTCACACCGCCCGTGATCAGCAGCACGCGCTTGCCCTGCAGGCGTTTCTTGTATTCGGCGATGCGCTTGTAGGCGCGTGCTTCTTCCACCACGATCAGGCGCTCGGTGCGTTCGATGAGTTCGGCGTCGGCACCCTGCTTCACCAGCAGGCTGGCGATCTGGCGCAGGGTCTCGCTCATGTCGCTGATGCCGTAGAACGAACCTTCGAAATACGGGATGCCGTAGCGCTGTTCCATCTTGGTCGCGATGTTGATCATCGACTTGGAGCAGACCATCATGTTGACCTTGGCCCGGTGCGCGCTGGCGATCTCGTTGTAGCGGCCGTCGCCCGAGATGCACGAGAGGATGCGGATGCCCAGGGCGTCGAGCAGCGGCTTGACCTGCCAGAGTTCACCGACCAGGTTGTATTCGCCAATGATGTTGATGTCGTAGGCGGTGGTGAACTCGGGTTCGACGGTGCCGATCACGTAGTCCAGCAGGGCTTCTGCGCCGAGCTTGTTGCCGAGGTTCTTGGGGCCGGCGAAGCCGGGCGCGTTGACCGGGATCACCGGCTTGCCGAACTTCTCGGCGGCTCGCTCTACTGCACCATCATGACCCTGGCCTACCGGCCGCAGATGGCCACGGTGCGGCCGCGCGTGATGCTGATGCCGAAGGCCGACAGCAGCCGCACGGGCAACCTGGTCTACGACACCCTGGGCATGGTGGAGACGCATATCGTCACCAAACTGCTGGACTTCATCGCCGACGCCCACAGCAACAAGATCAACCTGCCCTACGCGGACGTGATCGTGAGCGGCGGCAAGGGCCTGAAGAACCCCGACAACTTCAAGCTGGTGTTCGAACTGGCGCGGGTGCTCGGCGGCGAGGTCGGTTCCACCCGCCCCTGCGTGCAGGCCGGCTGGGTCGAGGCCGCCCGACAGGTGGGCCAGACCGGCAAGACGGTGCGTCCCAAGCTCTACATCGCCGCCGGCATCTCGGGCGCGGTGCAGCACCGCGTGGGCATGGAGGGCTCGGACGTGATCGTCGCCATCAACACCGACCCGAACGCGCCCATCTTCGAATTCGCCCACTACGGCATCGTCGGCAACGCGATGCTGGTGCTGCCGGCGCTGAGCAAGGCGTTCGCCGAACACCTGTCCAAGCGCAGCCAGCAAGTCGCCTGATCCCGTCCACCTCTGGGGAACGCCATGAAAAAACCCTCTCAATTCGATGCCATCGTGGTGGGCGCGGGGCCCTCGGGCAACGCCTGCGCCTACACCCTGGCCAAGGCCGGCCTCAAGGTCCTGCAGATCGAGCGCGGCGAATACCCGGGTTCGAAGAACGTGCAGGGCGCCATCCTCTACAGCGACGCGCTGGAGAAGATCATTCCCGACTTCCGCGACGATGCGCCGCTGGAGCGCCACATCATCGAGCAGCGCGTCTGGGTGCTCGATGACAACAGCTTCGTCGGCACGCACTACCGCAGCGACGACTACAACAAGCCGCCCTACAACCGCTACACCATCATCCGGGCGCAGTTCGACAAGTGGTTCAGCTCCAAGGTGCGCGAAGCCGGCGCACTGCTGATCTGCGAGACCACGGTCAACCACCTCATCATGGACGGCGAGCAGGTGGTGGGCGTGCAGTGCGACCGCGAAGCCGGCGACGTCTACGCCGACGTGGTGATCATGGCCGACGGCGTGAACAGCACGCTGGCGCGCAAGGCCGGTTTCCACGGCGAGATCAAGGACAGCAACGTCGCGCTCGCGGTGAAAGAGATCCTCTTCATGCCCGAAGACACCATCCGCCAGCGCTTCAACATCGGCGAAGAAGAAGGCGTGGTGATCGAGATGGTCGGCAAGATCACCGACGGCATGATGGGCACCGGCTTCCTCTACACCAACAAGGAATCGCTCACCATCGGCATCGGCTGCATGCTGGGCGATTTCAAGGGCAGCGTGAACAAGACCAGCCCCTACGCCCTGCTCGAAAAGCTCAAGCAACATCCTTCCATCGCTCCGCTGATCCAGGGTGGCGAGATGAAGGAGTACGCGGCCCACCTGATCCCCGAAGGCGGCTTCTACGCCATCCCCAAGGTGTATGGCAACGGCTGGATGATCGTGGGCGACTCGGGTGGTTTCGTCAACGCGGTGCACCGCGAAGGCTCCAACCTCGCCATGACCACCGGGCGCCTGGCGGCCGAGACCGTGATCGCGGCCAAGGCGGCGGGCAAGCCCATGAGCAAAGCGGTGCTCAAGTCCTACAAGACCGAGCTCGACAAGAGCTTCGTCATGAAAGACCTGCACAAGTACCGCGACATGCCCGATGTCTTCCACAAGAACAACCAGTTCTTCACCACCTACCCCGAGCTCGTGTCCAAGGCCGCGCACAAGATGTTCACGGTCGATGGCGTGGACAAGAAGACCAAGGAACGCGAGATCCTTTCAAGCTTCCGCACCTCGCGATCACTCACCGGCCTGGTGGGCGACGCCGTCAAACTCTGGAGGGCTTTCCGATGAACGCCGTTGCCGTGAATGTCGAAGAGAAACTGTTTCAGAACCGCTACCGGGTGGACGCGGGCCGGCCCCACATCCAGATCAAGGACCCCGAGATCTGCGCCAACGACTGCGCGCAGAAGTCCTGCACCTACGTGTGCCCGGCCTCCTGCTACAAGGCCGAAGGCAACGGCAGCGTGACGCTGATCACCGACGGCTGCCTGGAGTGCGGCAGCTGCCGCATCATCTGCTCGGAGTTCACCAATGTGAACTGGGAGTACCCGCGCGGCGGGCACGGCATCCTATTTAAGTTTGGATAACACCCCGTTGCTTGCTCACTGCGTGTAGCCGCATCCCCCTCAAGGGGCAATGCCTGCGGCCCGGCAAAGCCGGTTCCGCGGCATTCTTGGTTGGCGCTTCTTCACGCGTGGCAGGCCTGCTACTTACGCACTTCCTGGAGTTCTCATGCCCCGTCCTCAACGCCACGTCTTCGTCTGCACCCAGAACCGTCCGCCGCAGCACCCGCGCGGCTCCTGTGCCAGCAAGGGCGGCACCGCCGTGCTGCAGGCTTTCTGGGCCGAGCAGCAGAAGCGCCAGGACTACGACCAGCTGTCGATCACCTACTCGGGCTGCCTCGGTCCCTGCGA
Organism: Hydrogenophaga sp. L76; assembly: GCF_057654755.1. Taxonomy (NCBI): domain Bacteria; kingdom Pseudomonadati; phylum Pseudomonadota; class Betaproteobacteria; order Burkholderiales; family Comamonadaceae; genus Hydrogenophaga; species Hydrogenophaga sp. L76. The sequence continues at coordinate 4,287,460 of NZ_CM172807.1, read as the reverse complement.
CCAGGGCGCCAACGTGCTGGTCTACCCGGAAGCGGTGATGTACCGCAACGTGACCGATGCCGACGTGGCCGAAATCTTCAACAGCCACCTCGAAGGCGGCGTGCCGGTGGAACGGCTGCTGGCGCCCAAGGCTATCTGGTGAACCTCTTCACAGGGGTCGAAACGAACGACTTTTTTGGTGGCGAGGTCTCACCCACCATCACGCACCTGGTGGAGCAGGCGCGCGGGGGATCGCGCGACGAGGCCGCTGCCCTGCTGTGGACCGCCTGCGCCATGGCACCGCAAAGCCTCCCGGTCTACTACCTGCTCTACAAGCTGCATGCGGGTCTGGGTCAACTGGATCGCGCGGAACAGGCGGCCTTGAAAGGGCTGGATGCGGCGGCCCGGGCTGCGGGGCTGAACGCCGACTGGCGCCAGGTGCAGCCGGGTGACTCGGACTTCGCATCGCCCGGTCCCGCACGCTTCTGGCTGTTCACGATCAAGGCCCTGGCGTTCATCCAGCTGCGCCGCGGCCAGCGCGACGCCAGCCAGGGCCTGGTGGAGCAGATCGGTCGGCTCGACCCGAGCGATCAGGTCGGTGCCAGCGTGGTCCGTGCCCTGCTGGCCGAGAGCCAGGCCCAGCCGCGACGCTCCTGACAGGACCGTCAGGACAGCACCGGAGCGCCACCCACAACGCATGAAACGGCCCAACCCAGGGCACCGCCGGGCCGGCTTTGCCGGACGGCCAGTGCCGCCCCCTTGAGGGGGTCGCGCGAAGCGCGGCGGGGGTGTTTCATCTCAAGCGGGCGTGAGCTTCTCAATGCCGCCCATGTAGGGCCGCAGCGCCTCGGGCACCGTCACGCTGCCGTCGGCATTCTGGTTGTTCTCCAGCACCGCCACCAGCGCGCGGCCCACCGCCAGGCCGGAACCGTTGAGCGTGTGCACCAGCTCGTTCTTGCCCTGGGCGTTCTTGAAGCGCGCCTGCAAGCGGCGCGCCTGGAAGGCTTCGCAATTCGAGACCGAGCTGATCTCGCGGTAGGTGCCCTGCGCCGGCACCCACACTTCGAGGTCGTAGGTCTTGCTGGCGCCAAAACCCATGTCGCCGGTGCACAGGCTCATCACGCGGTACGGCAGGCCCAGCTTCTGCAGGATCGCCTCGGCATGGCCGGTCATGGCTTCCAGCGCTTCGTAGCTCTTCTCGGGGTGCACGATCTGCACCATCTCGACCTTGTCGAACTGGTGCTGGCGGATCATGCCGCGCGTGTCGCGCCCGGCGCTGCCGGCCTCAGAGCGGAAACACGGCGTGTGGGCCGTCATCCTGATCGGCAGCTCGGCCTCGGCCAGCACGGTGTCGCGCACGACGTTGGTCAGTGTCACTTCGCTGGTGGGGATCAGGTAGAGCGCCTGCGTGTCCGGCATCTCCTCGCCTTCCTGTCCGCCCTTCCTGACGGCGAACAGGTCGGCTTCGAACTTGGGCAACTGCCCCGTGCCGCGCAGGGTCTCGCCGTTGACGATGTAGGGTGTGTAGCACTCGGTGTAGCCGTGTTCCTGCGTCTGCACGTCGAGCATGAACTGGGCGAGCGCGCGGTGCAGGCGGGCGATCGGGCCGCGCATGAAGGTGAAACGCGAACCCGAGAGCTTGACGCCAATGTCGAAGTCCAGACCCAGCTTTTCACCGATGTCCACGTGGTCGCGGACGTCGAAGTCGAAGACCTTGGGGGTGCCCCAGCGGCGCACTTCCACGTTGCCCTCTTCGCCCGCGCCCACCGGCACGCTCTCGTGCGGCAGGTTGGGCACGGCCAGCAACAGACCTTGCAGCTCGGTCTGAATGACTTCCAGTCGCGCGGCGGAGGCTTCCAGCTCGGCCTTCATCGCGCCTACCTGCGCCATCACCGCGTCGGCCTCGGCGTGCTGGCCCTTGCCCTTGAGCATGCCGATCTGCTTGGACAGGCTGTTGCGCTGGCTCTGCAGCTCTTCGGTGCGCGTCTGCAGCGTCTTGCGCTCGGCCTCCAGCGCGCGGAATGCTTCCACGTTCAGGAAAGCCTGGGGCTGTTTGCGGGTCTCGAGCCGGGCGATCACGGCGTCGAGGTCTTTTCTCAGTTGGACGATGTCAAGCATGTGGAAACCGTAGTTGGGGGGGTCAGTGCAAGTGATCGATCAGCGATGGGCCATCGCCATCGATCTTCAGGCCCTTGGGCAGCGGGAACTTGACCGTCTCGGTCAGCCCGTCCATGGTGCGCACAGAAATCGCGCCCAGTGCCTTGATGCGGTCGATCACCTGGCGCACCAGGATCTCGGGCGCGGAGGCGCCGGCGGTCAGGCCCACGCGGGCCCGGCCTTCGAACCACTCGGCCTGCAGCTCGTCGGCGCTGTCCACCATGTGGCTGGGCGTGCCGAGCTTGAGCGCGACCTCGCGCAGGCGGTTGCTGTTGGAGCTGGTGGGGCTGCCGACCACGATCACCAGATCGACCTGCGGGCTGAGCAGCTTGACGGCATCCTGCCGGTTCTGCGTCGCGTAGCAGATGTCCTGCTGCTTGGGCTCGCGCACGCTGGGGAAACGCGCCTTCACCGCGGCCAGGATGCTGGCAGCATCGTCCACAGACAGCGTGGTCTGCGTCACCACCGCGAGTTTCTCCGTCTGCGCCGGCGCCACGCGGGCCACATCGGCCGCGTCTTCGACCAGGTGGATGCCGCTGTCGAGCTGGCCCATGGTGCCTTCGACCTCGGGATGACCCTTGTGGCCGATCATGATGAATTCGAAGCCTTCCTTGTGCAGCTTGGCCACTTCCACATGCACCTTGGTCACCAGCGGACAGGTGGCGTCGAAGATGCTGAAACCGCGCGCCTGCGCTTCCTCCTGCACGGCCTTGCTCACGCCGTGGGCCGAAAACACCAGCGTCGAGCCCGGGGGCACGTCGGACAGTTCCTCGATGAAGATTGCGCCCTTGGCCTTGAGGTCGTTGACGACATAGGTGTTGTGCACGATCTCGTGGCGCACATAGATCGGCCGGCCGAACTTGGCCAGCGCGCGCTCCACAATCTCGATCGCGCGGTCCACGCCGGCGCAGAAACCGCGCGGTTCGGCCAGGATGACTTCTTTCGGCTCGTCCATCACAGCACCCCGATCAACTGCACTTCAAAACGCACCGGCTGGCCCGCCAGCGGGTGGTTGAAGTCGAACAGCACCGCGCCGTCTTCGCGCACCTCCACGGCCGAGCCGGCGAAGTTGCCCAGACCGTCGGGCGTGGGGAACTGCACCACGTCACCGGCCGCGTACTGCTCGTGCGGGTCACCCAGCTTGTTGAGCAGCTCGCGCGCCACCCACTGCACCATGTCCGGCTGGCGCTCGCCAAAGGCCTCGCCCTCGTCCAGATCGATCACGGTGCGGCTGCCCTCCTCCAGACCGATCAGGTGCTGCTCGATCGCGGGAGAAAGCTGACCCGACCCCAGACTCAGCGTGGCGGGCTGGCCTTCGAAGGTGTCGATGATCACCTGGCCCTGCGGTCCGGACATGCGGTAGTGCAGGGTGAGAAAGGAACCTTCTTGGACTTGGGACATGGTGTTCAGACGGGAGTTCGGGGAGGTGAATGGTGTGAATCGGCGTGCCGGGCATCACGGCGTCGGACACGGCAACGCGCCGATCAGAACCCCGTATTGTAAAAAGCAGGCTGGACCAGGGAGAAAAACATGAATGGCCTTGCCGGAACCGGGCTGAAAAGCCTGCCCCACGACGCGCGCCCGCGCGAAAAACTGCTCGCACGCGGCCCGTCGGCGCTCAGCGACGCCGAACTGCTGGCGCTGCTGCTGCGCACCGGCATCCCCGGAAAACACGTGGTGCAGCTCGCGCAGGAGCTGCTGAACACCTTCGGCGGTGTCGGCGGTCTGCTGCACACCGGGGCCGAGGCGCTCAAGGTCATCAAGGGCCTGGGGCCGGCGAAACGCGCCGAGGTGGTCGCCGTGCTCGAACTCGCGCGCCGGGCGCTGGCCCAGGAACTGCAGCAGAAAGCCCTGTTCGACAGCCCGAAGGCGGTGCGCGAATACCTGCAGCTGCAACTGGGCGCCCGCAACCACGAGGTGTTTGCCGTGCTGTTCCTCGACAGCCAGAACCGGCTGATCGCGCTCGAAGAGCTGTTCCGCGGCACGCTCACGCAGACCAGCGTGTACCCGCGCGAGGTCGTTCTCAGGGCCCTGCACCACCACGCCGCCGCCGTGGTGCTGGCGCACAACCACCCCAGCGGCGAGGCCCGCCCTTCGCGCGCCGACGAGGCACTCACCCAATCGCTCAAGGCCGCGCTGGCGCTGGTGGACGTGCGCGTGCTGGACCATTTCATCGTGACGCGGGACAACGCAGCCTCCATGGCAGAGCTCGGTCTGATCTGAAGGTCTTGGCGCCTGCGAGAGAATCGCGCCACCATGAAACTGCGCTCGTTCGCCGAACTCAAGACGCTGCAGAAGGTGATCGCCCAGCGGACGGCCGCCGAGGTGGCAGCGCGCGAGGCCGAGCGCCTGCGCCTGCAGCGGGTGGACCGGGAGAAGCGCCTGTTTGAGCTGGCGGTAGGCCCGGTGAAGCCGCTGGTCACCGCGCGGCGTGTGCACCACCCTCAGCGGCATGTGGACCCCTTGCCGCGCCAACGCCTGCTGGACGAAGCGTCCGTGATGCGCGAGGCACTGTCCGACGACTTCGATGTCGAAACCCTGCTGCACACCGACGACCAGCTGAGCTTCCGCCGCCCCGGCCTGGGGCCCGACGTGGTGCGCAAGCTGCGTGAAGGCCGCTGGAGCATCCAGCGCCAGATCGACCTGCACGGCCTGCGCGTCGACCAGGCCCGCGAGGCGCTCGGCCGGTTCGTTCGCGAGGCGCACCAGCACGGGCTGCGCTGCGTGCGCGTGGTGCACGGCAAGGGCCTGGGCTCGCCCGGCCGCGTGCCCGTGCTCAAGGGTCGGGTGCAGCGCTGGCTGGTGCAGAAGAACGAGGTGCTGGCCTTCGTGCAGGCGCGCCCGGCGGATGGGGGTGCCGGGGCCATGGTGGTGCTGCTGCGCCCGGCCTGAGCGGGTTCAGCGCGGCAAGAGACGCATCTCGCCTTGCAAGATCTGGATATCGAAGCGCGAGAGAAAGGCCTGCCCCAGCAGCGCCTGACCACCGTCTTCACCCACCAGCCCCACGGCCACCGTGGTGCCGGCCAGCCCGAGGTGGGCCGCCTGCACCGGCACGTTGCGCAACAGCCGGCCCGGCAGCAGGCCGTTCGCGGTCTGGAACGTGACGTTCTGCCCGCCCTCCAGCCCAGCGCTGCGGGCGAAGGCTTCGCTCACCGTGACCGAACTCGCCCCGGTGTCGATCAGGAACTCGACCGGCTGGCCGTTGACGCGGCCGGCCACGCGGAAATGGCCGTCCGGCCCGCGCGGGATCACCAGCTCGCCGTCACCGCCCTCATGGGCCATATAACTGGCCTGCTGACGGCGCTCCAGCTGGTCAAAGCCCAGGTAGAACGCGCCCATGAGCGCGAGCCAGAACAGCGTGATGCCCAGTGCGCCGCGGCGCGTGGTCCGTGCCACGCTGGTGTCAGGGTCGCTCATGGGCTGCTGCCTTCAGACGCCGCCGGCCCGGTTGCGCATCCAGTCGGCGGTCTTGAAGAAACTCTCGCGCAGGCGCACACGCAGGTCTTCAGGCACCCCCGTCTCGCCCATGGCCTGGTCCATGCAGGCCAGCCACTGGTCGCGTTCCTGGACGCCGATGGCAAACGGCATGTGCCGCTGGCGCAGGCGCGGGTGGCCGAAGCGGTCTTCGTAGTGCGAGGGGCCACCGAGCCAGCCACAGAGAAACCAGAACAGCTTCTGTCGCGCGTCATCCAGCGTGCTGCCGTGGGCGACGCGCAGCTCGTGGTAACCGGGCTCGATGTCCATCAGGTCGTAGAAGCGGTCCACCAGCGCGCGCACGCGCGCTTCGCCGCCGATCCATTCAAACGGGGTGGAGGGAGAGGCGGGAGATTCAGAGGTGTTCATCGTTGTCAAACCGCGGCGCGCCGAAGCGTCTCAACCACGGGCGTTTTCAGGATGCTGCGCAGCCCCCACCAGCCCGCCATCAGGGCCAGCAGGCCACCGGCCACGCTGCCGGCCAGCGGCACCCACAGCGAAGGCTGCCAGCTGAACTGGAAGGCGTATTTCGCCAGCGCCCAGCCCACGGCCATGGCCACCAGCGAAGCCAGGAAGCCGGCCAGCAGGCCCACGCCCAGCAGCTCGATGCGCTGCACGTTGCGCAACAGCTGCGAGCCCGCGCCCACGGCGCGCAGGACCGCGAACTCGCGCTCGCGCTCGCCGCGCGTGGCGGTGATGGTGGCCAGCAGCACGATCAGGCCCGCCGCCAGCGCAAAGGCGAACAGGAACTCCACCGCCTGGATCACCTGGCCCAGCACGCGCTGCACCTGGCCGATGGTCTGGCTCATGTCGACGTTGGTGATGTTCGGAAACTGGCGCACCAGCGTGTTGTCAAACTGCGCGTTGCCCTGTGGCGCCTGGAACGCGCTGATGTAGGTGACGGGCACCTCGGGCAGATCGGCCACCGGGAAGATCACGAAGAAGTTCACGCGCATGGAACCCCAGTCCACCTTGCGCAGGCTGGTGATGCGCCCCTGCACCGGCTGGCCGGCGATGTCGAAGCCGAGCAGGTCACCGAGCTTCAGACCCAGCTCTTCGGCCAGGCCCTCTTCCACGCTCAGGCCTCCCGCTTCGTCCTCGGTCCAGCGCCCTTGCGTGACCTCGTTGTGCGGCGGCCGTTGCGCCGTGTTCGACAGGTTGAACTCGCGCTCCACCAGGCGCTGCGCGCGGTCGGTGGCGTAACTCTCAGGCGCCACCGGCTGCCCGTTCACCAACACCAGGCGGCCGCGGATCATGGGGTACCAGTCGAAGCGCTGCACACCCGCCTGGCGCAGCGCCTGCTGGAACGGCTCGCCCTGCTCGGGCTGCACGTTGATGACAAAACGGTTGGGCGCGTCGGGCGGCGTGGCGTTGCGCCAGCTGGCGATCAGGTCGGTGCGCAGCAGCACCAGCAGCACCAGCGCCAGCAGGCCCACCGCCAGCGAGCTGATCTGCACCACCGCGTAGGCCGGCCGCGCCGAGAGCTGGCGCGTGGCCAGCACCAGCGCGCGCGGGGCGGTGGCCTCGTTCACGCTGGCGCGCAGCAGGCGCACCGCGCCGTAGCTGGCGAGCGCGAACACCGCCACCGCGGCCGCGAAGCCACCCACGGCGATCAGCCCCAGCATCAGGTCGCGGCTGGCGGCGAGCAGCAAGGCAGCAAAGCCCGCCACCCCCAGGCCCAGCACGGCCAGCGTGGCGGGCTTGAGCTGCCCCACGTCGCGGCGGATCACGCGCAGCGGCGGCACCTGGGCCAGCTGCAACACCGGCGGCAGGCCAAAGGCCAGCATCAGCGTGAGCCCCATGCCCAGGCCGAGCAGCACCGGCCAGATGCTGGCCGCCGGCAGCGCCGACTCCACCAGCCCGGCCAGCAGCAACACAAACACGTGGTGCAGCGCAAAGCCCAGCACCACGCCCAGCACGCTCGCGCCCAAGCCGACCAGCACGAATTCGAAGGTGTAGGCGCGCGCCATCGTCCCCTGCGACAGGCCGAGCACGCGCAGCATGGCGCAGTCGTCCAGGTGGCGCTGCGCAAAACCGCGCGCCGCGATGGCCACCGCCACCGCCGACAGCAGCGCTGCCAGCAGGGCCACGAGGTTGAGGAATTTTTCGGCCCGCTCCAGCGTCTGCTGCATGGCCGGCTGACCGCCTTCGAGCGATTCCATCCGCAGACCGCGCACACCGGGCATTTCGATCTGCGCCTGTGCCCATTGCACGAACTGCTTCACCGCCGGCTCGTTGCCGGCCACGGCGAGGCGGTAGGTCAGGCGGCTGGCGGGCTGCACCAGGCCGGTGGCGGGCAGGTCAGCGGCGTTGATCATCACGCGCGGTGCGAAGGTCAGGAAGCCGGCGCCCCGGTCCGGCTCGGCGACGATCACCTTGTCGATGCGAAAACGGCTGTCGCCCATCAGCAGCGGCGAGCCAACCTGCAGGTCGAGCGACACCAGGAGGGCCGCGTCGACCCAGGCGGTGCCGGGCGCGGGGATGTCGCGCGTGGGCGCATCCGGCGCCTGCGGCCCGTCGGCCACGCGCAGGGTGCCGCGCAAGGGGTAGCCGGTGTCCACCGACTTCAGCGCCACCAGCTTGGCGGCGCCGCCGTCTTCGTCGCGCGCGCGGCCCATGGTGGGGAAACCCAGCGTCTGCGTGGTCTGCAGCCCCAGCGCCTGCGCCTGCTGCGCGAACGCGGGTGGCGTGGCGTTGTCGCTGCTGATCACCGCATCACCCCCGATCAGCGCCCGCGCGTCGCGCGCCAGTCCGCCCTGCAGCCGGTCGGCAAAGAAGCCCACGGCGGTGAGCGCCGCCACCGCCAGCGTCACCGCGACCAGCAGCAACCGAAGTTCACCCGCGCGCCAGTCGCGCGTCAGCGAACGCCAGCCCAGGGACCAGAAAGAAACAGCAAGGGGAGCAGGAGCGACAGCCATGCCGCGACCTTAACTGAATTGATTCACCCCTGCGCCACGTCCGCATTCGCGGAGGAGGCACCCCCTCAGGGGGCGATGTGAGTGGCCCGGGAAAGCAGGTTCCACCGCATCCTGGGGCTGAGGCACACGCTCCGGAGGGGTCGATCGCATCAGCCGGAGCGCTCTCGAACCGGGAGCGTAGCGAAACTGGCTATGCGAGGCAGCATCCGGAGCGAGCTGCACAAAAACCCAGAACGCGGCGGAACTGGCTCCGCCAGGCCGCTCGCGTTGCCCCTTGAGGGGCGGAGCGGTTACGCGAAGCGAACAAGCGACGGGGGTGGTCTCATTTAGTGCCGAAAATGCGGTCGCCCGCATCGCCCAGGCCCGGCACGATGTAGCCGTGCTCGTTCAGGCCGCGGTCCACCGCCGGGGTGTAGACCGGCACATCCGGGTGGTGGTCGTGGAAGGTCTTGAGACCTTCGGGACAGGTCACGAGGCAGACGAAACGGATCGAACGAGGGTTCGTCTGCTTGAGCCGGTCCACCGCGGCCACGGCGGAGTTGCCGGTGGCCAGCATGGGGTCGAGCACGATCACGTCGCGCTCTTCCATGCCACTGGGCATCTTGAAGTAGTACTCCACCGCCTGCAGCGTCTTCGGATCGCGGTAAAGGCCGATGTGGCCCACGCGCGCACCCGGAATCACCTGCAGCATGCCGTCGAGAAAACCATTGCCCGCGCGCAGGATGGAGGCGAGCACGACCTTCTTGCCGTCGATCACGCGCGAGGTCATTTTCTCCAGCGGGGTCTCGATCTGAATCTCCTGCATCGGCATGTCGCGCGTGATTTCGTAGGCCAGCAGGGCGCTGAGTTCGTGCACCAGCTCGCGGAAACTCTTGGTGCTGGTGTCCTTGCGGCGCATCAGCGTGAGTTTGTGCTGGACCAGGGGGTGATCGATGACGTGGACGTCGCGGCTCATCGGCGAACTTTCAAAAAAACGGGTAGACGGGGCATGGCCGGAACGGCTCTGCCGACAGGAAGTCGAGTTTATGCCCGAAGCATCCCCGCTGCGGGCGAGGCCGCAGAGCCGCGCAGAACGGCGCCTCAGGCGACAGCGGCCACCGGTGCCACAACCAGCGGCTTGGGCACGGCATCAAAGACGATGCGCTGCGCGTGCGAATAACACAGGAAGCGCATGTGGGTCGCGCGACCGATGGCGCAGAGCCCCACGCGCTGGGCAACTTCGAGCCCCATCTGCGTGATGCCGCTGCGCGAGATCACCACCGGCACCCCCATCTGCGCCGACTTGATGACCATTTCACTGGTCAGGCGGCCCGTCGTGTAGAACACGCGTTCACCGCCAGGCAGGCTCTCCTGCATGGCCATCCAGCCGGCGATGGTGTCCACCGCGTTGTGGCGCCCCACATCCTCGACGAAGAACTGCAGCTCGCCGCCGACGAACAGCGCACAGGCGTGCACCGAGCCCGCCACCTTGTAGGTGGTGTCGCGCAGCCGGATGGTGTTGACGATGTCGTAGAGACTGGACTGGCGCAGCACCGCGTCGGGCGGCAGGCGGATGCTGTCGACGTCGTCCATCAGGTGGCCGAACACGCTGCCCTGGCCGCAGCCGGTCGTGACCACCTTGTGGGCGGTCCGGTCCTCGATGCTGTGAATGCCGTGGCGGGTCTTGACCGAAGCCGCGCCCACGTCCCAGTCCACGGTGATGGATTCGATCTCGTCCACCGACGCCACCAGCCGCTGGTTGAGCAGGTATCCCAGCACCAGCCATTCGGGATGGCCACCCAGGGTCATCAGCGTCACCAGCTCGCGCTTGTCCACATACACCGTGAGGTCGCGCTCCGCGGGTATGAAGATCGACTCGCGCAGGCCATGCTGGTTCATGACCTCAACTTCGCGTGTCAAGGGTGCACGGGCCTGGGTGAGGTGGGGCAAAGGCATGGCAGCAGACTACAACAATTTCGAGGGGAACAAAGTCAAAGGGCCGGCAACCGAAGGTGCGGCCCTTTCAAACACAGGCAAACCGGGAATGGGCGGCGCCGTGGCGAATCACTTGCCAGTGGGAACAGCCGCCGGCGCCTTGCCGCTGGGTGGACTGGCTGCCGTCGTCGCCGGAGAATGCGCACCCGCGGCTTCGACCGGCTTGGCCACGGCGGTCGCGGCGGCCGACACATACGTGAACGGTCCGGGATCGGCACAGGCCGGCAGCGCTGCAGCGGGCTTGACGGTCTTTCCACTGGCCGCAGCGGTCTTGAAGTAGCTGGCGGCGGCGCGGTCCATGGACAGGCAGAGCTTGTAGGCGTCGACCTTGCCGGCGTGCGCGGTCTTGGCCTTGGCTTCCTCGGCCTTGGCCTTGGCCGCGTCATCCAGCACCGGTGCGGGCAGCTTGGCCATCACGCTGGCCGAACCGGCGAGCAACAGGGAGATCAGCAGGATTCGTTTCATCGCAAATGTCCTTGGAGGGGGTTCAGGCTTTGGCCACCGCGTCGGCGGTGGGCGCCGACCGGGCTGGCTGGCTGCGCTGGGCGGGGATCTTGCCGGCCTTGACGTCGTCGTACCAGAGCTCGTGGTGTTCCTTGGCCCAGGCCTCGTCCACGTAGCCGGTGCGCATGGCGCCATACGCGCCCTTCGTGCCGACCGTGCCCATGTAGATGTGGCCCATGATCAGCGCCATCATGATCAACCCGCCCACGATGTGCAGCATGTGGGCAATCTGCATGTCGCCGCGCAGGTACAACATGCCCGGCACCAGCTTGTCGAGGAACAGGCCGGAGCCCACCACCACGATGCCGGGGATGGTCACACCCCACCAGAACAGACCTTTTTCACCGGCGTTGAAGCGGTGCGAAGGCACTTCCTTGTCGCCCAGCATGCCGCCCAGTTTGGACAGCCAGACGAAGTCGGCGGCGCTGGCGATGTTGTCCTTGATGAAGGTCACGACCACGATCAGCAGCGACACGGCGAAGAGCGGGCCCATGAAGTTGTGCGCGTTTTTCAGCGCAAACGTGAGCCAGCCGAACAGCGTGCTGCCGATCACCGGCAGGATGAAGAACTTGCCGAAGGCCATCACGATGCCCGAGATGGCCAGCACCACGAAGGCGATGGCGTTCGACCAGTGCGCCGCGCGTTCGAAGGGCGTGAAGCGCTCGATCTTGCGTCCGGTGTCCTTCAGGTGCCCACCCAGCGGACCCTTGGTCACGTAGAAGATGGCCAGGGCCAGCAACACGATGAACAGCAGCGCACCGCCATAGGGAATGAGCCAGTTGTTGCGCACCTGGCGCCAGGCTTCGCCGGCGTTGGTGAGGCGCGAACCCGGGTACTGCACGAAGGGCTGGATCAGGTTGCCGGCTTCCGGCGCCTGGCTGACGGGCAGGCTGCTGTAACCGGTAACGCCCTTGCCCACGTCGCGCCACATCGGCGCGTTGTTGCCCGGCTGCACCTGCTTGCGCTGGGCGTTGGTCTGGTTGGCGTAGTCCGGATCGTTGCTCGCATCGGGCGCGATCTCGAAGATGTTGGCGCTATTGATGCCGCCAACGGCCGCGGGCGCGGACTGGGCAGCGGGTGGTGCCGGATCGTCAGGCACAGGTGGGTTCTGGGTGGTCTGGGCGCTGGCCCAGCTGGCGCCGAGCGCCAGCAGGGCTGCGACGCCCCAGCCACGCCAGGCCGCGGAGTTCAGGATGGGGTGCCGGTTCATGGCTGTCCCTTCAAGGCTTGGCGCCCATGCGGGTGTAGTCGTTCTGGCCGTACTGGGCACGGCTCTTGAGCTGCTGCTCCCAGCTGCCCTTGTCACCGGCCTTCCAGCCGGTCTGGGCATACTGGCTGCTGCCCACACCCTGGAAGGGCGCATCGTCCTGTTTGACGCCACCGCCGGTCATGTCCTGCGGCTGCTCGCCACAGGCCGCCAGACCCAGCACCGCCATCATGGCCAGCAGACGCATGGTGATCCTGATTTTCATCATGACTTGGTCTCCTGTGCGGTGCCGTAAGCGGTGCCCCAGCCCCAGACTTCGGCGCCCTTGCCACGGCGCAGCACGCGGGTGCGGAAGATGTCGGCCACCACGTCGCCGTCACCAGCGATCAGGGCCTTGGTCGAACACATCTCGGCGCAGGCCGGCAGCTTGCCTTCGGCCAGGCGGTTACGCCCGTATTTCTCGAACTCGTCCTGGCTGCCGTGTTCTTCCGGTCCTCCGGCGCAGAAGGTGCACTTGTCCATCTTGCCGCGCACGCCAAACGTGCCTTCGGAAGGAAACTGCGGTGCGCCAAAGGGGCAGGCGTACGAGCAGTAGCCACAGCCGATGCAGACGTCCTTGTCGTGCAGCACCACGCCTTCGTCGGTGCGGTAGAAGCAGTTGACCGGGCAGACCGCCATGCAGGGTGCGTCGCTGCAGTGCATGCAGGCCACCGAGATGGATTTTTCGCCCGGCACGCCGTCGTTGAGGGTGACCACGCGGCGGCGGTTCACGCCCCACGGGACTTCGTGTTCGTTCTTGCAGGCCGTGACGCAGCCGTTGCACTCGATGCAACGCTCGGCGTCACAGATGAATTTCATTCTTGCCATGGTGTCGTTCTCCTGATTTTTCCGCCGGGCTGCCCCAAGGAAAAATGCGTTCCCTCGGGGGGCAGCGCATTACACGAAGTGAAAAGCTTGGGGGTCATGGTTATGCCCGCTCTACATTGCAGACCGTCGTCTTGGTTTCCTGCATCATCGTGACGATGTCGTAACCGTAGGTGGTGGCCGTGTTCACCGCTTCACCGCGAACCACCGGGAAAGCGCCATCCGGGTAGTGCGGCTTCATGTCCTGGCCCTGCCAGTGTCCCGAGAAGTGGAACGGCAGGAACACCGTGTCGGGGCCCACGCGATCCGTCACCAGCGCCTGCACGTTGATGCGTGCTCCGGTGGGGGTGTGCACCCAGACGCGCTCGCCATTGCGGATGCCGCGCTCGCTCGCCGCCGCCGGGTTGATCTCGACGAACATCTCCTGCTGCAGTTCGGCCAGCCAGGGGTTGGAGCGGGTTTCCTCGCCACCGCCCTCGTACTCGACCAGGCGGCCCGAGGTCATGATCAGCGGGAATTTTTCGTGAACCTTGTCGTCCACGTTCTTCTGCTGCAGCGACTTGTAGAGCACCGGCAGGCGCCAGCGGTTCTTCTGGTCATCATGGCTGGGGTACTTGGCCACGAGATCGGGGCGCGTGCCGTAGATCGGTTCGCGGTGCTGCGGAATCGCGTCGGGGAAGTTCCACACCACGGCGCGGGCCTTGGCATTGCCGAACGGATGGCAGCCGTGCGCCATGGTGACGCGCTGGATGCCGCCCGAGAGGTCGGTCTTCCAGTTCTTGCCTTCGGCGGCGGTTTTCTCAGCCTCGGTCAGGTCGTCCCACCAGCCCAGCTTCTTCAGCAGCACGTGGTCGAACTCGGGGTAACCGGTGGTGATCTCCGAACCCACCGAGTACGAACCGTCTTCGGCCAGCAGGCTCACGCCTTCTCGCTCGACGCCGAAGTTCGCGCGGAAGTTGCCGCCGCCCTCCATGATGTGTTTGGAGGTGTCGTACAGGTTGGGCGAGCCCGGGTGCTTGATGGCGGCGGTGCCGTAACACGGCCAGGGCAGACCAAAGTAGTCACCGCTCATGTCGTAGCCGGTTTCCTTGTCGACCACTTTGCCTTTGCATTTGAGGGACTTCACATCGAAGGCGCCCATGTTGCGCATGTGCGCCTTCAGGCGCTCCGGGCTCTGCCCGGTGTAGCCGATGGTCCAGACCGAGGCGTTGATTTCACGCAGGATATCTTCGGGCACGGGCTCGTCCAAGCCCTTGACCTTCTGCATCTTGTAGTTCTTCGACAGCTCGGCGCCAAAGCCCAGCTTCTCGGCGAACTGGTGCATGATCATGTGGTCGCTGCGGCTCTCCCACAGCGGCTCGATGACCTTCTCGCGCCACTGCAGCGACCGGTTGGACGCGGTGCACGATCCGCTGGTTTCGAACTGCGTGGCCGCCGGCAGCAGGTACACCGCGCGGTTGGGGTTGAGGTCTTCGGGCTTGCCGGGCATGGCCGCCATCGACGCCGTGGCCGAAGGATACGGGTCCACCACCACCAGCAGGTCGAGCTTGTCCATCGCTCGCTTCATCTCCAGGCCCCGCGTCTGCGAGTTGGGCGCATGGCCCCAGAAGAAGATGCCGCGCAGATTCGGGCCCTGGTCGATCAGCTCGTTGTTTTCCATCACGCCGTCGATCCAGCGCGAGACGGTGATGCCGGGCTTTTCCATCATGCCTTCGGCGTACTTGGACTTGATCCAGTCGTACTCCACGCCCCAGACCTTGGCGAAGTGTTTCCACGAGCCGGCGGCCAGGCCGTAGTAGCCCGGCAGCGAGTCGGGGTTGGGGCCGACGTCGGTGGCGCCCTGCACGTTGTCGTGGCCACGGAAGATGTTGGTGCCACCACCGCTCTTGCCCACGTTGCCCAGCGCCAGCTGCAGGATGCACGACGCACGCACCATGGCGTTGCCGATGGAGTGCTGCGTCTGGCCCATGCACCAGACGATGGTGGCGGGCTTGGCTTCGGCCAGCATC
The DNA here is from genome assembly GCF_057654755.1 of Hydrogenophaga sp. L76. NCBI lineage: Bacteria > Pseudomonadati > Pseudomonadota > Betaproteobacteria > Burkholderiales > Comamonadaceae > Hydrogenophaga > Hydrogenophaga sp. L76. The sequence goes on along the minus strand of NZ_CM172807.1, from coordinate 4,272,374 downwards.
TTCGCCACCTTGAACATCTGCTCTTCCTTGACGCCGCAGGCCTCTTCCACCTTGTCCGGCGTCCACTTGGCCAACACGTCTTCACGCACCTTGTCCATGCCATAGACGCGGTCGTTGACGTACTGCTTGTCTTCCCAGCCATTCTTGAAGATGTGGTGCAGCAGACCGAACAGGAACGGGATGTCGGTGCCCGAGCGGATGCGCACGTACTCGTCGGCCTTGGCCGCGGTGCGGGTGAAGCGCGGATCGACCACGATCATCTTGCAGCCGTTTTCCTTGGCGTGCAGCATGTGCAGCATGGACACCGGGTGCGCTTCTGCGGCGTTGGAGCCGATGTACAACGCGCACTGGCTGTTCTGCATGTCGTTGTACGAGTTGGTCATCGCACCGTAGCCCCAGGTGTTCGCGACGCCGGCCACCGTGGTGGAGTGGCAGATGCGCGCCTGGTGGTCGCAGTTGTTGGTGCCCCAGAAGCTCACGAACTTGCGCAGCAGGTAGGCCTGCTCGTTGTTGTGCTTCGAAGAGCCGACAAAGTACACCGAATCGGGACCGCTGGCCTCTTTCAGCTCGTTCATCTTGGCGGTGATCTCGTTGAGCGCCACGTCCCAGCTGATGCGCTGGTATTTGCCATTGACCAGCTTCATCGGGTAGCGCAGGCGGTACTCGCCATGGCCGTGCTCGCGCAAGGCGGCGCCCTTGGCGCAGTGGGCGCCGAGGTTGATCGGCGAATCGAACACCGGCTCCTGGCGAACCCAGACGCCGTTTTCAACGATCGCGTCAGTGGCGCAGCCCACCGAACAGTGGGTGCAGACGGTGCGCTTGACTTCGATCTTGCCGGTGCCGTCGATGGACTTGCCTTCGGCGGCCTTGGCTTTCTTCACCAGCGTGAGCTGCGTGGCGGCCAGACCCACACCGACCCCGAGGCCGGAACGGCGCAGAAAGCCGCGGCGGTCCATGGTGGGCAGCGCGGCCGACAGGCCCCGCTGCAGGCTGTGGACGAAGGAGGTTTGTGCACGGGCGCCGTGGGCGCCGGGCGTGGAGGATTTTTTGGTCAGCAACATGGGGTTCTCCTGCTGGCTCAGATCTGGGTGGTCTTGTAGTACTGCTTGACGTGGTCCGACAAGCTGTAACCACCGCCCTTTTCAGGCGCCGGCCGGGCCGCCACCTCGGCCGTTTCTTCGGTCTGCACGCGGGGCAGGAGGGTGGCGACCGCCGCCAGGGCCCCCACGGTGGAAGCGCCGGCGAACAGCCGGCGGCGGTTCAGGCGGGTGCGGCCTTGAGGGGCCTCGGGAAGGGGCTTGCTCATGCATGTCTCCTGGTTGATCGAAAGCCCTAAGGACGCCGGATGTAACGACCTGTGGGCTTTTTGCATATGCGAATCTAACCGGCGCACCGACTCTGTGCAAGCGAGACCTGACACTCTTGACAGGGGTATGCCCAACCCTGCCATGTGGGTGGTATGCGGCGCTGCAGCATCGGTGACTGCTTCAAAATTCATAGCCAAAATCGTGCCATCAGTGTTTGCTTATGAAGCATCCGGCGACAGTGTTGGCAGATAGCCCGTCACCATGGGCGTGACAGCCCAGCACCTCTGCTGAATTTCAGGGATAACCCGTATACCGTTTCCGTGAGGCTTCGCATCCCGCGTCAAGCTGTCCAAGCCGCTTGCGACAAATTGTCGCAAGCCGACCATCACGACCGCTGTGTCAACCCGTGTCCAGGTGTCGTGTATTGGTCAATGACCCAGTGTTTTGATCGGCTTTATCCGTAGAATCCTCCGCGGTGGAACCCACCTCATTCACCCCCTTCCCCGAAAAGAACCTCGAAGGCTGGCCCGACTGGTCGATCCTGATCGTCGACGACGAACAGGGCATGCTCAACTTCCTGGTCAAGACCCTCGCCCCGCGTTGCCAGTTCGTGATGAGCGCGAGCAGCGCCGAAGAAGGCGCGGAATGGCTGCGTGGCCACCACGCCGATCTGGTGATCCTCGACATATCCCTGCCCGGCAAGAACGGCGTGCGCTGGCTCAAGGAACTGCGCGAGCAAGGCTTCACCGGCGAGGTGATCCTGATCACCGCGTTTGCCGATCTGGACACCGCCATCGAGGCCCTGCGCGCCGGTGCCTCGGACTTCATCCTCAAGCCTTTCCGGGTGCCGCAGATCCTCAACGCCGTGAAGCACTGCTACGAGCGCTCGCGCCTGCGCCGCGAGAACTTCGTGCTCAAGCGCGCCGTGGCGCCGCTGGCCATGGGCGGCCCGGCGCTGGTCGGCGATTCCACCGCGATGCAGCAGCTGCGCGAAGCCATCGCCCGCGTGGCGCCGGTGAACAGCACGGTGCTGCTGCAGGGCGAATCGGGCACGGGCAAGGAGCTCGTGGCGCGCGAACTGCACGCACAGGGCCCGCGCGCGGCCGGCCCCTTCGTGCCGGTGAACTGCGCGGCGGTCTCGCCCGAGCTGATCGAGAGTGAACTCTTTGGACATGCCAAAGGCGCGTTCACCGGCGCCACCCGCGCACGCGACGGCCTGTTCCACTACGCGCAGGGTGGCACGCTGTTCCTCGACGAAATCGCCGAGCTGCCGCTGCCCATCCAGGCCACGCTGCTGCGCGCCATCGAAGACCTGCAGATCCGCCCGGTGGGCAGCGAACAGCTGATGCCGGTGAACCTGCGCATCATGGCCGCGACCAACCGCCGCCTGGCCGATGAAGTGGCGGCCGGCCGCTTCCGCAAAGACCTCTTCTTCCGCCTGCAGGTGGTGGACCTGACGTTGTCGCCGCTGCGCGAGCACAAGGACGACATCGCCCCGCTGGTCGAGCATTTCATGGGCCAGCTCGCGCCCGCGCTCGGCGTGGCGCCGCTGCAGATCAGCGAACCGGAAATGGACTTCCTGCGCCAGTACCACTGGCCCGGCAACGTGCGCGAGCTGCGCAACCTGGTCGAACGCTCGCTGATCCTGGGCTCGCTCAACGTGTCGGCGCTCTACCCGGGCGACACGCCCCGGCAGGCCATCACCCCCGGCGCGGGCCCGACCGACCTGCACACGCTGGAGAAACGCCACATCCTCGCGGTGCTGGACTCGGTGCTGGGCGACAAGACCCGCGCCGCGCAGTTGCTGGGCGTTTCGCGGCGCACGCTGGAGCGGCGCGTGGCCGAATGGAACACCTTGTGAAGGCGCCCCCGCCGCGCTTCGCGCGACCCCACCAAGGGGACAACCCGATGCAGCCTGGCAAAGGTTCTATGGATCGATGTCAAGCGGGAGAGACAAAGCGCTGGGGATCAAACGGCTGGCCGCTGCGCCAGACGGCAAAGGCGATACGCAGCAGCTTGCGAGCCAACACCACCAGAGCCTCGGTTGTCTTCAGCCCCCGCAGTCGCAACGCCTTGTACGTGCCTTCAAACGTCTTCGTATGACAGGCCGACATCGCAGCCAGGTACATCTGGCGTCGCAGCGCCGGTTGTCCCCGCTTGGAGAGCCTTCTCCTGCCACGGCTGCTGCCCGAATCACAGGCGCGCGGGTCCAGCCCGCTGTAGGCCACCAACGCATCGCCGCTGGCAAAGCCCGCCTGCGCCAGCACACTGGCGAGCAACGCACTGCTCTGTGGCCCCACGCCCACGATGCTCTGCAGCAGCTTGCGCTGCGCGCGCAACGGCGCATCGTCATCGAACAACTGCATGATGCGTGCATCGATGGCTTGGAGCAACGCGGCGAAGGCCGCATCCAGGGCCTGGACCTGGCAGGCGATGGCCCCATCACAGCCTTGCAGCGACTGGCGCAGTGCCGTGCGCTTGCTCACCGCCGTCCAGCGCTGGCCCAGCAGGCACTGCACCTGAGACAGCAGGACATGGGGTACCTGCCACAGGCGCAGGCGGGTGTGCTGCTCGGCCACGTAGCGGGCGATCACGTGGGCATCGACCCGATCGGTCTTGGCGCGAGCCCCCAGGGCCTTGGCGTAGAAGTACACGTCGCGGGCGTTGAGCACGAACACCTGCAGACCTGCGGCACTGGCCAGGGTGGCGAGCAGCTGGTGGTAACGCCCAGTGGACTCCACGGCCAGCGCCGCACCGTCTGGCAGCTCACGCAGCCAGGCACTGATGGCGTCGGCCTCGTTGGCGATGCTGCGGCATCCTGCTTGATCATGGACCGCGGTCACCAGCTCGGCCTTGGCCACATCCACCCCGATAAACACGTTGACCTCTTGCATGGCGCTCTCCTGAGAGAAACAATGACAAGTGTTGGGGTGGACATTCCCGCCAGCCGCGTTGGCTTGCTCAAAGATCGGCGCTACTGGGTGCCGCTCAGTTCCTTATCGACGCTGGAAGGCGGGGTGGGGGCAATCTTTGCCAGTCGGTCTGAGCCGATAGCCGGAAGTTCAGGCCCTCCACCCCAACACCTCAACCATACAAGCCGGTTCTGCCGGGTTCCTGGAGGAGGCACTTCGCGCCGGAGTTGACCCGGCATGATCCGCTACAAGCCCCGCTGGCTCGCCACCTCGGTGCGCAACAAACTGCTGGCGATGGCGCTGCTGCCGCTGCTGGTGGTGTTCCCGCTGCTGGTGCTGGCCATCGCGGTCTGGAGCAACATCACCTACGACCGCCTGCTCATCACCAAGGTGCGCAGCGATCTGGCGGTGGCGCGCGGCTATTTCGACCAGGTGCTGATTGAGGTCGGCAGCGGCACGCGCGGCGTGGCCGGCTCGCAGCGGCTGCTGAGCGCCATGCAGCCGTCCGAGACCGTCCCCCAAGGCCAGACCGATGCGGCGTTGCGCGAGCGCCTGAGCGAGGCCCGGCGAGGGCTGGGGCTGGACTTCCTTCTGCTCTACGGCACCGACGGCCAGCCGCTCGGCAGTGCCGAAGACAACGGCCCGCATGCCGCCCTGCCGCTGGAGCTCCAGCGCCTGGTGCCCGAAGCCACCTTGGGACCCGGATCGCGATCGGCGCGCCTCATGCGCCTCGACACCATGGCCATCGCCCGCATGGCGCCCCAGCTGATGCCCCGCCTGCACATCCCGCTGGTGCCCACGCGCAACGCCGCCCCCGATGCGCGCACCACCGAAGACCGCGCCATGGTCGTGATCTCGCTGCAACCGGTGCGCGACGCTGCGGGGCGCACCACTGCCCTGCTGGCGGGCGGTCTGCTGCTCAACCAGAACCTCGACTTCATCGACCACATCAACCGCATCGTCTACCCCGACGGCGCCCTGCCCTTCGGCAGCGAAGGCACGGCCACGCTGTTCCTCGACGACGTGCGCATCACCACCAACGTGCGGCTGTTCCAGGACCAGCGCGCCATCGGCACCCGCGTCTCGCAGACCGTGCGCGACCGCGTGCTGGGACAGGGTCAGACCTGGCTGGACCGCGCCTTTGTGGTCAACGACTGGTATGTGTCGGCCTACGACCCGCTGCTCGACGCCACCGGTCAGCGCATCGGCATGCTCTACGTGGGCTACCTCGAAGCACCGTTCCGTCTCGTTCGCCTGGCCATGATCGGCGTGATGGGGCTGATCTTTCTCGCCGTCATGGCGGTGTCGGCCTGGTTTTCGGTGCGCTGGGCGCGCAGCATCTTCAAGCCCGTGCAACAGATGAACCAGACCATGCAGCGCGTCGAAGACGGCGAGAACCGGGCGCGCGTCGGCGCCCTGCCCGCGCGCGACGAACTCGGCGCGCTGGCCGGCCACCTGGACCAACTGCTCGACGCTATCGACGAGAAGACGCACGCGCTGCAGCGCTGGGGCGAAGAGCTCGACCACAAAGTGGCCGACCGCACGCGCGAACTCGAAGCCAGCAACGCCTCGCTGCAACTGGCGCAGCAGCAACTCGTCAAGAGCGAGAAGCTTGCGGCCATTGGCCAGCTCACCGCCAGCATTGCGCATGAGATCAACAACCCCATCGCCGTGATGCAGGGCAACCTGGACCTGATGCGGGAAACCCTGGGCGAACACAGCCAGCCGGTGCAGAGCGAACTCAGGCTGCTGGACGAACAGGTCGAGCGCATGCGCATCATCGTGACGCAGCTGCTGCAATACGCGCGCCCCACCGAATACGCGGGCTACGTGGAAAGCCTGGATCTCAACCGCACGGTGGATGACAGCCTGGTGCTGGTAGCGCACCTGCTCGCGCAGACCCGCATCGAGGTGGTGCGCGAGCTGCAGGCCACGCAGCGCGTGGGCTTCAACCGGCAGGAGCTGCAGCAGGTGATCATCAACCTGCTGATCAACGCCATCCAGGTCATGCCGGAGGGTGGCACGCTGCGGCTGGCGACAACGGACTGGTGCACCGCGGACAGTGCCCTGTGCGGTGCCGAACTGAGCGTGCAGGACACCGGACCGGGGCTGGCCCCCGCCGTGCAGGAGCGGCTGTTCCAGCCCTTCTTCACGACGAAGAACGATGGCAACGGCCTCGGCCTGTGGATCAGCCAGGGCCTGCTCGAACGCTACGGTGGCAGCATCACGGCAAGCAATCGCAGCGACGGCCGCGGCGCCACATTCAGCGTGCGCCTGCTGACCGAGCCGCGGGCACCCGACGCCGCGCGGGCAGGAACCCACGATGGCCGCCCCGGTGCCGTTGCGTGATCCTGCGCGGCCGCGGGATCAGGCCAGCATGTCGAACCCCTGCGTCTCCACCCCGATGAAGGCGCGCGTGAACCCCGCCAGTGCGGCATAGAAGCGCGCCTTGGGGTGGGCCGCAATGGCGTCACACATCGCCGGTGCCCAGGGCTGCACATGGGTGACAAAGAACTTCTGCTGCTGCGTCAGGTTGGCCACCTCGACCTCGTCGCCCGCGATCAGGTAGCGCATGACTTCGCACAGGTAGGCGAAATGGTCCTCGGTTTCCGACATCGTGTCATCGCGCCCGAGCCCGAGCGCTGCGAGGTCGCTGCGCAAGGCTGCCAGCGGCTTTTCGTTCAGGAAACCGCTGAGGTAATGAGAACCAAACAGAAACACCTCGGCCCGGCCCACGCCGCCGAACAGGGCGTCGAACTCGGCCACCACGGCTGCTTCGTCGATCGCACGCGCCGCGGCCACCACTTCGCGCCAGGGTTCTTCGAGAAAACCACCCGCTGCGGGCGCCTCGGTCACGGCCACGCGCAGCTGTGCCATGAGCGCCGGCGACGGTGCGGCGTAATACAGCGCGGCCAACAGGCCATAGACTTCGGCGCGGGCGGTTTCCTCGTCAAGCACAGAAGACACGGAAATCTGGTTGTTCATGGTCACAGGTCGGTGATGCGGGTCTCGCCCGGGTTCGAATAGATGTCCACCACGCGGCAGTCGCCGCACATTTTCAGGCGCTCCAGCGCCTCGCCCTGGAACATGGCGTGGCCGCCGAGCTTGGCCAGCATGACTTCGATGCCCTTGAGGGTGCCGAAGGGTTTGCTGCAGCGGATGCATTGATACGGCTGTGCTTCGTTGAGCACGCGCAGCTGCTTGCGTTGCTCGCCGAGCAGCAGGCGCGGCTGCAGGGTGATGGCTTTTTCGGGGCAGGTCTTTTCGCACAGGCCGCACTGCACACAGTTCTTCTCGATGAAGCGCAGCTGCGGGCGTTCGGCGTTGTCCTGCAGCGCGCTGGCCGGGCAGGCGCTGACGCAGCTCAGGCAGAGGGTGCAGGTGTCCTGGTTGACGCTGATCGTGCCCAGCGGCGAGGCCGCGGGCAGTTCGATGGTGTCGGCGGCGCGGGCGTGCGTGGAGCTGTCCTGCACCAGGTGGTCCAGGGCCAGTTCCAGCGTGGCGCGCTTCTCGGCCTGAACCGCAAAGCTGGCGCGGCGCTTCACGCCCTGGGCCGGCGCTTCGCCCAGTTCGGCGTCGAGCGCCATCAGGTCGCGTGCATCGCGGGCCTCGATCAGCTTGAAGTGGCGCCCGCTGTAACCCAGGCCGCTCACGATGGCCTGCGCCACCGCCATCTGCTCGCGCAGCGCGTCGCGGTACTGTGGCGCTTCCTCGCCGGTCATCAGCACCCAGACCTGCGAGGCACCGTAGGCGAAGGTGGTGAGCCACACGTCCAGCCCGGTCGACGCGGTGTGCCACAGCGGCAGCGGGATCACGCGCGCGGGCACGCCGCGCACCGATTTGTCGAGCGCGGCGGCACGGCCCAGATCGCCGATCAGTGCGGCCCCGGCTTCCTGGCTGTGCAGCAGAAAAGCCGCGTCTCTCCCCCCCGCCTTGGCGTAGGTGGCCAGCAGGGTGCGCAGCTTCACGCCCTGCTCGCTGGCGCGCGGGTAGGCGTAGCTCAGCGCGCCGGTGGGGCAGACGGTGGTGCAGGTGCCGCAGCCGACGCAGAGGTTGGGGTTGACGATGATCTGGTTGCGCTTGAGGTCGCTGCTGATGGCCGAGGCCGAGCAGATGTCGACGCAGGCGTTGCAGCCCACCTTCTCGTTGCGGCCGTGGGCGCAGAGCTTCTGCTTGTAGGTGAAGAACTTCGGCTTCTCGAACTCACCCACCAGGTCGCGCAGCTGGATCAGCGCCTGCATGGCCGCCGCATCGTTCAGGCCGCCAGGCAGGTGCATGTAACCCTGCGGCAGCGCGTGCTGGCTGAAGGCCGGTGTCTTGCGCAGGTCCAGCACCAGGTCAAACTTGTCGCTGTGCGTCTGCGGCTCGCGCTGGAAGTTGATGGCCCCCACGGCTTCGCAGGCCTTGACGCAGGCGCGGTGCGAGCGGCAGCGGTCCATGTCGATCTGGTAGTCCAGGCCGATGGCGTCTTCGGGGCAGGCGGCGATGCAGGCGTTGCAGCGCGTGCAGAGGTCGAGGTCGATCGGGTTGCGGGTGGTCCAGCTCACGTCGAAGGCGCCGAGCCAGCCCGTGATGTGCGGCGCATCACCGCCGATGACGGGGTAGCGGCGCGCCTGCATGCCCGCGCCACCCACGGCCATGAGGGTCACGTCCAGCGCATCGCTCACCAGCCCGGCGGCGCGTTCGGCGTCTTCCAGCGCCCCGATGATCAGCAGCCGGCCTTCGCTGGTGTAGGTCACCGTGGGCACGGGTTCGGCGTCGGGCAGGCGGGCGGCGGCGAGCAGCGCAGCCATCTTGGGTGTGGCCATCGCGGCCTCGCGGCCCCAGCCCCCGGTCTCGCGGATGTTGACGAAGCGGATCGGCCGCACATCGAGAGAGACCGCGCCCTCGGTCTGCTCCGAGAGTTCGGCAAACAGCCGGCTTTCCTGCGTGCAGGCCACCACCAGCTCGTCGCTGCTGCGGCAGGCCTTCTGGAAGGCGGGTGCGTCGCGGCGGCAGAGCGTGGTGTGCAGGGTCAGGTCTTCATCCAGCGCCTGGCCCAGGGCCTGGGGGTTCAGGGGCATGGTCTGGTTGCAGTTGCAGATCAGCGTGGTCATCGTGGGTTTCTTGTGGTTCCGGCTGGGCGACCTGTTCGGTCGCACCGGCCTGGGGTGCCTGAGCCTCTTCGGGCTCTGCGGCGTGTTCTTGGACGGCGGCAACGGAGGCCGCCGCCGGGGTTTTCACTTCGTTGGGGTCGTCCACCAGTTTCAGGAATTGTGCGCCGACCATCTTGGCCATTTCGACGGCGGACAGCGGGCTGGGCTTCGAATAATCATCGATGTAGATGTCGAGCCCGTCCATCACGTTGTAGTGCGGATCGGTGAAGAGCTTTTTCACCGCGGCGTTGCGCACGTCCGCTGGCACGCCGCGCGCCACGAAGGGCTTGAAGTCACCGTCCAGCGACAGGCGGGCCACGTCTTCCAGCGTGGGTGCGGGCGGCGGTTCTGCCGGCTCGGCGGGCAGCGTGGGCGGCACCAGACCGTCGACGGCACCTGGCACAATCACCGGCGCCACCACCGGTGCCACGGCCGCCACGGGTTCGGGCGCCGGCGGCTCGGCGGGCAAGGGTTGCCCGGTGCGCACCTGCACCTTGCGGCGCGACCAGCGCGAGAAGAAGTTGTCGTCTTCGGACGTCATGTTCGCGCAGGCAGGGGCAGGCCGGGGTGCACCTCGGCCGCGCCGCTCTGGTGGCGGTCGGCCCGGGCGCGCGCGGCGCGCAGGAAGTCCATCATCATCGGACCACTGTCGAGCAGGCCCTGCATCTCTTCACCCGGCGTGAGGTGGAACTCGGGATGCCACTGCACACCGAACACATAGCCAGGACCGGTGTGGCGGATGGCTTCGATGATGCCGTCCTGCGTACTGATGGCTTCCACCACCAGCCCCTCGCCCAGCCGGTCCACACACTGGTGGTGGATGCTGGTGACACGGTGCGGCGCGCTGTTGCCGTACAGGCGGTGCAGCGTGGAGCCGGTTTCGAATTGCACGTCGTGTATCAGCCGTTCGTAGCGCGTGGTGTCCTGGTGGTGGGTTGCCCCGGGGCGCTGAGACGGTATGTCCTGCACCAGGCTGCCACCAAAATAGACATTGATGAGCTGTGCGCCCCGGCACACCCCGAACACCGGCTTGCCCGCATCCACGAAACCGCGCAGCAGATTGAGCTCATAGCGGTCGCGGATGGCGTCGCCGGCCCAGGCCGGGTCGCGCAGCGTTTCGCCATAGGCCTCCGGACAGATATCGATGCCGCCCTGCAGGACCAGCCCGTCGAGAAGGTCAACGATCTCGGTCATGGGCGCTCGGTTGGCCGACAAGGGACTCTCCTCGTCGACGAAGGGCACCATCAACGCGATAGCGCGGTGGGCCATGATCCAGTGCGCCATCGTGCTTTCCAGAAATTGCAGCCGCTTCTGCGGCAGCCCCAGACCGGCCGGGGGGTGGTGCAGCAGACGGGCGCTGATGCCGATGCGAAGTGTCATGGTTTCGGACCTGTGCCGTGTTTTTCGGTGGAGATGCGCACTGGCTGACCGAAGCGGTCGGTCAGCGGCTTGAAACTGTCGGGCCGCTTGCGGCGTTTGGGTTCGGGCTGGTAGGTGGCGTCCACAAAACCGCGCAGCCAGTCCACCACCTCGTCGGCCGCCGCGACCTGGTCCACGCGCTCCTGCGCGTCGAGCCAGCGCCCTGCATCGTGGTAGCTCAGCGTCACGGTCTGCGGCACCGCCATGGGCTCGCCATCGAGCAGCTGCTCCTCGTCGGCGCGCCAGACGACCCAGAAACAGGGCTGGGGGCTGTTCAGGTTGAGGAAATACCCTTCGGCGTCATCGCGGAACAGTTCGACGCGAAATCGCGGGAACAGCCAGTGGGTGGATGACGGATCGGCCGCAGGCTGCAAGGGCTCGACAGCCTGCGGCTCGTGCCGCGTGTCGGGCGCGGCGGATCCGGTGTCTTCGGGGCTGCCGCAGGGCAGCACATCGGCGAGCACCCAGCGCCAGGGCTGCCAGCGGCTCATGGGGCCACTGACGGGTTCGCGGCGCATGACCACATCCACCTCGATGGCCGGGCGGTGTGGCGCTGATGTCTGGACAGGTTCGGTTGTCATGGGCAGACCCGCAATGTAAGCCATCGCCCGGCGGCGCCGCATGACCCACCGGGTTCACCCCAGCCACCCTGGTGTCTTGCGCGGGAAAACCCGAAGTCCGGACGCATGGCCCGGCGAGGCTTCAGAAGCTGAGCGCTTTTTTGCTCATGCCCGCTCAGTAGGTTTCCAGGTGCAGGCGCCCTTCGCGCTTGAGCGAAGCGCCCAACGAGTCCCAGTTCAGACCGGCCTGGGTGGCCACGTCGTGCAGCGCCAGCACCACACCTTCTTCCATGCTCTTCAGGCCGCACACGTAAAAGTAGGTGTTGGAATCCTGCAGCAGCACGGCGAGGTCGGCGGCGCGTTCGCGCATCGCGTCCTGCACGTAGCGCTTGGGCGCACCCGGCGTGCGGCTGAAGGCGAAGTGGATGTCGATGAAGTCCTTGGGCAGGTTCTGCAGGGGGCCGAAGTACGGCAGCTCTTCCTTGGTGCGGGCGCCGAAAAACAGCATCAGCTTGCCGCCCTCGAACTTGCCGCTGGCGCGCAGGCGCCGGCGCCACTCGGTCATGGCGCGCATGGGCGCCGAACCGGTGCCGGTGCAGATCATGACGATGTTGGACTTGGGGTGGTTGGGCATCAGGAAGCTGGTGCCAAACGGGCCGATCACCTCGACCTGGTCGCCCACCTGCAGGTCGCACATGAAGTTGCTGGCCACGCCGCGCACCGGCTGACCCGAATGGTCTTCCAGCACGCGCTTGATGGTGAGCGAGAGGTTGTTGTAGCTCGGGCGTTCGCCGTTGCGCGGGCTGGCAATGGAGTACTGGCGCGCGTGGTGCGGCCGGCCTTTGGCATCGGTGCCGGGCGGCACGATGCCAATGCTCTGGCCTTCGAGCACCGGGAAGGGCATGCCGCCGAAGTCGAGCACGATGTGGTGGGTGTCGTAGTCGTGGCCGGCCTGTTTGCCCACTTCGGTCACGCGCACGTTGCCGGTGACGGTGGCGGTCACCGTCTTCTGCGCGGCCTTGGGGCCGTAGAGGTTGGTGTAGGCGTGGGCGGCGCTCCAGGGCGGGATGGTGGCGCCGTAGGCGGCGGACTTGAAGGTGTCCTGGCCGGTGGGGTCGACGGGTGTTTCGACGGCGGGTTCGGCTTCGGCTTCGGTCTCGGTGGTGGCCGGTTCAGCTACTGCATCGCCCACGAGTGCGGCGCGTTCGGCCGCCGACAGTTCAGCCGGCAGGTTGTCCCAGCTGAGCTGCTCGGCCAGCGAATAGGCCTTGATGCGCGGCATGGTGCGGTAGTTGTCGATCGAGCCGGTGGGGCACGGCGAGATGCAGTCGTTGCACCAGTTGCACTTCTCGGCATCGACCACGTAGTTGCGCGAGTCGTGCGTGATCGCCTGCACCGGGCAGATCGCCTCGCAGGTGTTGCAGCGGATGCAGATTTCAGGGTCTATCAGGTGCTGCTTGATCACAGCCGATTCAGCTGGCGCGTTCATGGGTGTCTCCGGTGGTCTTTTTGGGAGTGTAGGTCTGAGTTCTGCTGGCGGTTCGAGAAGTGGTTTTGCGTTGGCGTGGCGCCGCGCGACACGGCGCGGCTGACTCCGTTCGTGTCCCCCGCCGGCCAGCGGCCGGCTCCTCCTTGACCTCACTGCGCCAGCCACACCGCGTCGCGCTCGTGGGTACTCGCGCAAGGTAAGAGACAGCTTCCCTTCCTGCGCGAAGTCTGTCGCCTCTCCGGAGCACGTGTCCCATCCAGGGATGCCGCGGAACTGGCTTCGCCAGGCCGCAGGGCATCGTCCCCCTTTTAAGGGGGAAGCCGCTTCAGCGGCGCAGGGGGTTAGCCAAAACGTACATACTCAAAGTCCACCGGCTGGCGGTTGATGCCCATCACCGGCGGCGCGATCCAGTTGGCGAACTTGCCGGGATCGACCACGCGGCCCATCAGGCTGGCGACGAAGGCGCGGTCGCCCTCGCTGGGCAGCCAGTTGTCGCGGTTGGCGTTCCATTCGGACTCGGACACCACGCGGCCATCCGGTGCGACCTTCACGCCCTTGAGCAGGCCGATGTTGCGGTGGAAGGCCTTGTGCGGCACGGTCAGGCGGAACGGGATGCCGGCCTTCTCGATCACCTTGTTCCAGCGTTCCACGCCACCGATGCTGTCCTTGATGTAGTCGTCGCGCAGCACTTCGTTGAGCGCGTTGAGCATCGGCACTTCTTTTTCGACCAGTTGGCCGTTCTGCACGTTGAGCACCTTGTAGAACTGGCCGCGCAGCTGGTGGTCGTCGGTGCGTTTGCCTTCTTCATAACGGCCCTTGAGGCCGGTGCTGTAGAAGGTGGCGGCGTTGCTGGATTCGTCGGCGCCGAAGAGGTCGATGGTGACGCTGAAGTGGAAGTTCAGGTAGCGCTGGATGGTCGGCAGGTCGATCACGCCGGCGGCGCGCAGCTTGGCCGGGTCGTCGGTCTTGAGCTCGTTCATCACCTGGCAGGTGCGGTTGATCACGCGGCTCACGCCGGACTCGCCCACGAACATGTGGTGCGCTTCTTCGGTGAGCATGAACTTGGTGGTGCGGGCCAGCGGGTCGAAGCTGGATTCGGCCAGGGCGCAGAGCTGGAACTTGCCGTCGCGGTCGGTGAAGTAGGTGAACATGAAGAAGCTCAACCAGTCGGGCGTCTCTTCGTTGAAGGCTTCCAGGATGCGCGGGTTGTCGGCGTTGCCGCTGTTGCGTTCCAGCAGGGCTTCGCCTTCTTCACGGCCGTCCTTGCCGAAGTACTTGTGCAGCAAATACACCATGGCCCAGAGGTGGCGGCCTTCTTCCACGTTCACCTGGAACAGGTTGCGCAGGTCGTACTGGCTGGGGGCGGTCAGGCCCAGGTGGCGCTGCTGCTCGACCGAGGCGGGCTCGGTGTCGCCTTGCGTCACGATGATGCGACGCAGGTTGGCGCGGTATTCGCCAGGGATGTCCTGCCAGGCGGCTTCGCCCTTGTGGTCACCGAAGTGGATCTTGCGGTCGGCTTCGGCGGGGTTGAGGAAAATGCCCCAGCGGTAGTCGGGCATCTTCACGTGACCGAACTGCGCCCAGCCCTGCGGATCGACGCTGACCGCCGTGCGCAGGTAGACGTCGAAGTTCTGCGAGCCGTCCGGGCCCATGTCGTCCCACCATTTGAGGTAGTTGGGCTGCCACTGCTCCAGCGCACGCTGCAGCGTGCGGTCTTCGCTCAGGTTGACGTTGTTGGGGATCTTGTCGCTGTAGTCGATGGTGGACATGTTGGTCTCCTGGGTATGGTGGATCAGACGCGGTTGAAATCGAAGGCTGCCTTGTCGCCTTTGCCGTAGACCTTCAGCGCGCCCTTGTCACCGACAGCGTTGGGGCGCTGGAAGATCCAGTTCTGCCAGGCGGTCAGGCGGCCGAAGACGCGGGTGGCCATGTTTTCTTTCTGCGCGAAACGCAGGTTGGCTTCCATGCCGGTGAGCGCGTCGGGCGACATGGCGGCACGTTCTTCGAGCGCCATGCGCACTTCGTCGGCCCAGTCGATGTCGTCGGGCGCGGCGGTCACCAGGCCCAAAGCCAATGCGGCGTCGGCGTCAAGTGCTTTGCCGATGGCGCCGCGCGCGGCTTCCATGGGGCCGGTCTCTTCATAGAAACGGCGCTGCAGGCGCGACTGGTCGTTCACCATCGGCAGAAAGCCGAAGTTGAACTCGCTCAGTTGCAGCTGGGGCGCCTTGTCGGCGTCGTCCGGCAGGGCCAGCATGTAGGCGCGGTCGGCGCAGAAGGCGAGCTCGGCCAGCGTGCCGGCGAAGCAGGAGCCGGCTTCGATCAGCGCGAACAGGCTGCGCGAGGACACATCGAGGCGGGCGAAAGTCCGGCGCAGCGCGCCGATGGTCTCGCGCACGAACCAGTGGTCTTTGTTCGCCAGCATCAGGGCGTCGTTGGCCAGCACGGCGGCCGCGTCGCCTTCGGTCTTGAGCACCCAGGTGCCGATGTCCAGCTCGTTGGTGCGCAGGTTGAGGATGGCGTCGTCCAGCTCGCGCCCCATCTGCAGCGGGTACCAGGCGGCACCTGCGGCTTCGATGCCGGCGATGTCGGTCGGCTGAGCGCCGCTCGGCGCTTTCAGGGTGATGGTGGCGTTGCGCCTGGCGCGGTCGATGGCGACGTTGACATAGGTGTAGGCGATGCCGTCGGCGCTGTCGGTGCGTTCCACGCGGGGCAGGCTCACGCCCTTCCCATCGGCTGGGCGGTCGCTCTGGGCGGCCAGCTTGGCGGCGCGCTCGCTCACGGCGGCGGCGAACTGCTGTGGCTTGGCCACGGCGTCCACCAGGCGCCAGTCCACGGCCTTCTGGCCACGCACACCTTCGCTGGTGGTGCAGAAGATGTCGGCCAGGTCGTGGCGCACGTGGCGCTTGTCGGTCACGCGGGTCAGGCCGCCGGTGCCGGGCAGCACGCCGAGCAGCGGCACTTCAGGCAGGCTGACCGCGCTGGAGCGGTCGTCCACCAGCAGGATCTCGTCGCAGGCCAGGGCCAGCTCGTAGCCGCCACCGGCGCAGGCGCCGTTCAGGGCGGCCAGGAATTTGAGGCCGGAGTGTTTGCTGGTGTCTTCGATGCCGTTGCGGGTTTCGTTGGTGAACTTGCAGAAGTTCACCTTCCAGGCGTGGGTCGAGACACCGAGCATGAAGATGTTGGCGCCGGAGCAGAACACGCGGTCCTTGCCGCTGGTGACCACCACGGTGCGCACTTCGGGGTGCTCGAAGCGGATACGGTTGAGGGCGTCGTGCAGCTCGATGTCCACGCCCAGGTCGTAGCTGTTGAGCTTGAGCTTGTAGCCGGGGCGGATGCCGGCGTCTTCGTCGATGTCGATCGCCAGCGTGGCGGTCGAACCTTCGCACTTGAGTTTCCAGTGGCGGTACTGGCTGGGATCGGTGCGGTAGTCAACGGTGGTGATGGCAGTGGTCATGGCTGTCTCCTGTTTGTGGGGTGGCGCGGGGCGGGAATACAAGGGGTGCCGACTTGCAATCACTCACCGGTGGGCACCGAATGATGTGAATAATAATGCAGCTTTTTAAGAACGTCAATGCATTTTTATGCATATTACAAAATACCCAGCACCTCTCGAACCTGGGTGCGCAGGCCGTCAAAGGCGTCGTCCACGCTCTGGCCACTGGTATTGAAGTGCAGGTCCGCCTTGGAATAAAAGGCCGACCGACCGGCCAGGATGCGCTTCAAATCTTCCATGGCTTCGCGGCTGGCGGCCATGGGCCGCATGTCGCCCTGCGCGGCCACGCGGCCCATGTGGTCGGCGGGGTCGGCCTGCAGCCAGACGGTGGTGCAGTGCGTGAGCAGCAGGTTGAAGTTGGCGGCGTCCGACACCAGGCCACCCGGTGTGGCGATCACCACCTCGGGGTAGATCTGGATCGCTTCTTCGAGCGCACGGCGTTCGTAGCGCCGGTAGGCCGGCGTGCCGTAGAGCGCATGGATTTCGTTGATGCTGCAGCCGGCGAATTTTTCGATCTCGCGGCTGAGCTCGATGAAGGCGTAGCCCAGGTCGTCGGCGAGTCGCTGACCCAGCGTTGACTTGCCCGCGCCGCGCAGGCCAATGAGTGCGATGCGGGCCTGTCGCCCGGCGTCGTTCACCGGCGCGGCGTGCCCATCCAGCAGGCCGCCGATGGCCAGACGCACGCGTTTCAGATCGGCCTCGTTGCGATTCTCCAGCAGCTCGCGGATCAGCAGCCATTCGGGCGACGAGGTGGTCACGTCGCCCAGCAGCTCGGTG
This sequence comes from Hydrogenophaga sp. L76, assembly GCF_057654755.1. Classification (NCBI taxonomy): domain Bacteria; kingdom Pseudomonadati; phylum Pseudomonadota; class Betaproteobacteria; order Burkholderiales; family Comamonadaceae; genus Hydrogenophaga; species Hydrogenophaga sp. L76. Next base: position 4,255,282 of record NZ_CM172807.1, on the reverse strand, counting down.
AGCGAACATTGCAGTGCGTGCGCCACCTGCAACAGCACCAGGATGGAGGCGTTGCCGGTGCCGTATTCGAGGTTGGCGAGGTGGCGCTCTGACACGTCCGCCGCCAGCGCCACGGCCTTGCGTGTCATGCCGCGGCGCGAGCGCAGCGTGCGCACCCGCTCGCCCAGCGACACCAGAAACGGGTGGCGTGGCGGCTCGTCGGCCTCTGCAGCGCCGGATGCGGCTTCGGGCACAAGATCAAGGGCGACCGGTTCTTTCATGGGCATCGGTGATTTAAGGGTTATCCCTGCGGGGGCTTGCTTTCTGGACAAACATGCATTTTAATGCATGAACCCAAAGACGCAGAATAGTGCATTTATAGCGCCAATCCCGCGCGCCGACCAGCCCTGTTGATCAACCCACCCGAGTCCCGACATGACCACAACGCCCCTGCTTCCCAATTTCCTCGCCGGCCGCTGGCAAGACGGCTCCGGCAACGGCGCCACCCTGCTCGACCCGGTGCTGGGCACGCCGCTGGTGCGCGTGAGCAGCGCCGGGCTGGACCTGGCCGACGGTTTTGCCTTCGCGCGCGAACAGGGCGGCGCCGCCCTGCGGGCACTCACTTACAGGCAACGCGCCGCGCTGCTGGGCGAGATCTTGAAGGTGTTGCAGGCCAACCGCGACGCCTATTACGAGATCGCCACCGCCAACTGCGGCACCACCACCAGGGACTCGGCGGTGGACATCGACGGCGGCATCTTCACCCTGGGCTACTTCGCCAAGCAGGGTGATGCCCTGGGCGACGCGAAGCTGCTGCTCGACGGCGAGCGCATCCGCATGGCCAAGGACCCGGTGTTCCAGACCCAGCACATCCTGAGCCCCACGCGCGGCGTGGCACTGTTCATCAACGCCTTCAACTTCCCGAGCTGGGGCCTGTGGGAAAAGGCCGCGCCGGCCCTGCTCTCGGGCGTGCCGGTGATCATCAAACCCGCCACCGCCACCGCCTGGCTGACCCAGCGCATGGTGAAGGACGTGGTGGACGCCGGCATCCTGCCCGCGGGCGCGCTCTCGGTGGTGTGCGGCTCGTCCGCCGGCCTGATGGACCAGCTCGGCCCCTTTGACGTGGTGAGCTTCACCGGCTCGGCCGAAACCGCGCGCATCATCCGCAGCCACCCGGCGGTGGCGCAGCGCTCGGTGCGTTGCAACATCGAGGCCGACAGCCTGAACAGCGCCCTGCTCGACCCGGCGGCCGCCGCGGGCGACGAAGCCTTCAACCTGCTGGTGAGCGAGGTCGTGCGCGAGATGACAGTCAAGAGCGGCCAGAAGTGCACCGCCATCCGCCGCATCTTCGTGCCGCGCGCGCTGTACGACGCCACCGCCCAGGCCATCGGCGCCAAGCTGGGCAAGACCACCGTGGGCAACCCGCGCGTTGATGCCACGCGCATGGGCGCGCTGGTGAGCCGAGAACAATTCGACAGCGTGATCGCCGGCATCGCCCACCTGAAGACCGAAGCCGAGGTGCTGTTCGACGGCAGCGCCACCGCGCTGGTGGACGCCGACCCGGCCGTGGCCGCCTGCGTGGCGCCGGTGCTGCTGGGTCACCGCCAGCCGACACAAGCGAAGGTGCTGCACGAGGTCGAGGTGTTCGGCCCCGTGGCCACGCTCATGGCCTACGACAGCCTGGAGCAGGCGCTGGAGCTGATCCGCCGAGGCGAAGGCTCGCTGGTGGCTTCGGTCTACAGCAGTGACCCGGCCTTCATCGCACACGCCGCCGCCGAGCTGGGCTCCAGCCATGGCCGCGTGCACGCCATTTCGCCCGACGTGGCCGCAGCGCAGAGTGGCCACGGCAACGTGATGCCCATGAGCCTGCACGGCGGCCCGGGCCGCGCTGGCGGCGGCGAAGAGCTTGGCGGCCTGCGCGCGCTGGGCTTCTACCACCGCCGCAGCGCGGTGCAGGGCAGCACGGCGGCACTGGACGTGCTGGCGACTTCCGGCACACCATTCAAGCCCTGAGCACCCGTTCGCCCTGAGCCCTTCGACAGGCTCAGCCCGAACGGCGCTTTTGCAGCAGTACAAACAGGAGACAGACATGCCCCACGAAACCGCCGCCCCACCCGAACGCTTCAATTTCGCGAGCCACCTGATCGCACTCAACGCCGGCCGCGCCGGCAAGACCGCGCTGATCGACGACGCGGGCACGCTCACCTACGGCCAGCTGGCTGACCAGGTGCAGCGCTTCTCGGCGGCGCTGCAGGCGCTGGGCCTGAAGCGCGAAGAGCGCGTGCTGCTGCTCATGCACGACTGCAGCGACTGGGTGGTGAGCTTTCTGGGCGCGCTGCACGCGGGCGTGGTGCCGGTGGCGGTGAACACGCTGTTGACCGCCAAGGACTACGCCTACATGCTGGCCGACAGCCGCGCGCAGGCGGCCTTCGTTTCGGCCGCACTGCTGCCCACGCTGCAGACCGCACTGGAGACGGGCGGCCACGAGGTGAAGCACCTCATCGTCTCGCGCGCGAAGGACCCGCTGCCCGCAGGCGCGCACGACTTCGCGGCGCTGGCTGCGGCCCATGCCCCCGCTGAACCAGGTGCAGAAGGCGCCGACACGCACGGCGACGAACCGGCTTTCTGGCTCTATTCCTCCGGTTCCACCGGCGCGCCCAAGGGCACGGTGCACACGCAGTCCAGCCTCTACTGGACCGCCGAGCTCTACGGCAAGGCGGTGCTGGGTCTGAAGGAGAGCGACACCGTGTTCTCCGCCGCCAAGCTGTTCTTCGCCTACGGCCTGGGCAACGGCCTGTCGTTTCCGCTGAGCGTGGGCGCGAGCGTGGTGCTGATGGCCGAACGGCCCACGCCGCAGGCCACTTTCAAACGGATGGTCGACCACCAGCCCACGGTGTTCTACGGCGCGCCCACGGGCTACGGCGGCATGCTGGCCGCGCCCGACCTGCCGGCGAAAAGCGCGGTCGCGCTGCGCCTGTGTTCGTCGGCCGGCGAAGCGCTGCCGCGCGACATCGGCGAGCGCTGGACCGCGCACTTCGGCTGCCAGATCATCGACGGCATCGGCAGCACCGAGATGCTGCACATCTTTCTCTCCAACCGCCCGGGCGACGTGCGCTACGGCACCACCGGCAAACCCGTGCCGGGCTACGAGGTGCAGCTGCGCGACGAAGACGGCAGCGTGATCACCGGCCACAACCTGATCGGCGACCTCTACATCCAGGGCCCGAGCGCCGCGCTGCTGTACTGGAACAACCGCGCCAAATCGCGCGACACCTTCCAGGGCAACTGGACCAAGAGCGGCGACAAGTACACCCGCGACCCCGACGGCTACTACACCTACGCCGGCCGCAACGACGACATGCTCAAGGTCAGCGGCATCTACGTCAGCCCCTTCGAAGTGGAAGCCACCCTGGTGCAGCACCCGGCCGTGCTCGAAGCGGCCGTGATCGGCAAGACCGATGACGACGGCCTGACCAAGACCAAGGCCTATGTGGTGCTCAAGGCCGGCGCCCAGGCGACGGAAGCCGAGCTGCAGGCCTTCGTGAAAGAGAAGCTCGCGCCCTACAAGTACCCGCGCTTCATCGAGTTCATGACCGAACTGCCCAAGACCGCCACCGGCAAGATCCAGCGCTTCAAGTTGCGCGAACTGGAGAACCAGCGCCTGTTTGTGCGCCGCTGACACCGCCTGAAACGCCGCTCGTCCCGTTCACGACCCAAACCCCGGGAAAACCCGGGTGTCGCAGACTTGATCTGGTTCTGAAACATAACGAAACTCGCACCCCATCGTAGACAACGGAAAACAAGGGTTCGACATGCTTCATAGATGGGGACGGGGACTGGCACTGGTACTGGGATTTGCGCTCGCCGCGGCGGCACACGCAGGCGACGAAGGCGTCACGTCCACCGAGATCCGGCTGGGCGCCTCGCAGGTGCTCTCGGGCCCGCTGGGGCCGCAGACCGTGCAGTACGGCGAGGGCGCGCGGCTGCTGTTCGACGCGGTCAACGCAGCCGGCGGCATCCACGGGCGCAAGATCAGCTTCACCACCCTGGACGACGGTTTTGATCCCAAACGCGCGGTGGAGAACTCCCGCAAGCCGCTGGACGAACACAAGGTGTTCATGCTCTTCAACAGCACCGGCACCGCCCAGACGGCGGCCGTGCTGCCGATGCTCAAGGAAACAAAAACCATCCTGTTCGGTCCGGTCACGGGTGCGTCGGCCTTGCGTGACACCGTCAACCCCCACGTGTTCCACGTGCGTGCCGGTTACGCCAACGAGTCCACCCGCATCCTGTCCCAGCTCAAGCAGATAGGCGTCACCCGGGTCGCCTTTTTCTATCAGGACGACGGGCTGGGCAAGGCCCTGCTGGCCGAAGTCAGGAAGTCCTCTGCAGCAGAGAATCTGCCGCTGGCCGTCGAGGTCAAGGTCGATCCGGCCGCGCCCGATTTCGCGGCCGCTGCGGCCGCCACGGCGCAGGCCAATCCCCAGGCCGTCATCGTCGGCACCGCGGGACTGACGTTCACGAACTACGTCCAGGCGGTGCAGGCGACCGCCACCCGCCCGGTGTTCTATGGCTTCTCCGTCGCCAGCCTGGATGGCATCAACCGGGTGCTGAAAGACAAGGCGCGCGGCATCGTGCTCGCGCAGATCATGCCCTCGCTGCGCAACAACGCAGTACCCGTGGTGACCGAATACCTGAAGCTGCACGCCGCCAGGTCGCCCGACACCCCTCCCTCAGCCTCCCAGTTCGAAGGTTTCGTGCACGCCCGCCTGCTGGTCGAAGGCCTCCGGCGCACGGGACGGGAGCTGAGCACCGCCAGCTTCATCCGGGCCATGGAAGGCGCGGGTGAGCTCGCGTTCGGCCGTTTCACGGCCCAGTACTCGCCCCGATCACACAACGGCTCCAACTACGTGGAGCTGGCGATCATCGACGCCGCGGGACGCTTGCGCTACTGATGCCGGCTGCGACCGGCTGACACCCTCAGTCAGAAGGCGCCGGCGTCAGGGCGCGCCAGCGCCGATGCGGGCAGGCCAAACACGCGGTCGAAGAGCCAGGTGAAGACCACCGTGTAGACCAGGAAAAACAGCAGCAGGCCCAGGTTGGCCACCAGCGCCGCCCACAACGAGAGGCCGAGCCAGATGGCCATCACCGGCACCAGGATCATCGCCAGCCCAACTTCGAAGCCGATGCCGCCCGCCGCCAACGCGAGCGGCCCTTGACCGGCTGCCGTGCTTCCCAGCGCTCGAAGAAGAAGTTGAACCCGCAGTTCCAGGCCAGCGCGATGCTCGACATGGTGAGCGTGAGCGCCAGCGACGACAGCGGCGCCTGTCCAAACACGAACATGAGCACCGGAGCGACAAAAGCGACGGCGAAGGTTTCGTAAAGAACCGCCTGAACGATCCGGCGGGCGCGGGGGGCAAGATGAAGTGGCATGGGAAGGGCGCGATTGTGGCGTCTTCCGCAACCGTTGCCCGAATGCCCGCCCCCCCAAAGCGTGGTGAGTCCGCCGGCAGGCACTTGCAAGAAGCCAACCGCATCGCCAGGTGCCGCCGAACATCGACAAAGCCCCGCATTTGCGCCAAAGTGGTGATGCAATTGACCGCATGGGGTTTACGACACAAGCATGGGGGACAGTGTTCGATTACAGTGACTGAACACGAAAGACTTCCCCGGCGAGGATCCGCTACTGACCATGTTTTCCAGCCTGAAATTGCCCAACAACGAAATCGGACAGGCCCTGGCGGGTTTTCGGGGTGCCTTTCGCAGCGTGGGTGTGTTCAGCGCCATCATCAATCTGCTGATGCTGGTGCCCTCGCTCTACATGCTGCAGGTGTATGACCGCGTGCTCTCCAGCCGCAACGAGACAACGCTGATCATGCTCACCCTGATGATCCTGGGGGCGTATCTGCTCATGAACGGCCTGGAGTTCGTGCGCAGCTTCGTGCTGATCCGCGTCGGCGCCCAGCTCGACATGAAGCTCAACAAGCGGGTGTACACCGCCTCCTTCGAGCAGAACCTCAAGAAGTCGGGCGGCAACGCCGGCCAGGCACTGCAGGACCTGACGACGATCCGTCAGTTCCTCACCGGCAACTCGCTGTTCGCCTTTTTTGACGCCCCCTGGTTCCCGATGTACCTGCTGGTCATCTTCCTGTTTGACTGGATCCTGGGTGTTTTCGCCGTCGGGGGCACGATCATTCTGGTCATCCTGGCCTACGTCAACGAGGTTGTTTCGCGCAAACCGCTGGCCGAAGCCAACGGCATGGCCGTGACCGCCGGCGCGCTGGCCACCAACAACCTGCGCAACGCCGAAGTCATCCAGGCCATGGGCATGCTGCCCAACCTGATGTCGCGCTGGTTCAAGCTGCATGGCCGCTTCCTGCAGCTGCAGGCCGAAGCCAGCGAAAAGGCGGGCATCGTCACCGCCACCAGCAAGTTCGTGCGCATCTCGCTGCAGTCGCTGATCCTGGGCCTGGGCGCGTTGCTGGCGCTGGAAAACCGCATCACCCCCGGCATGATGATCGTCGGCTCCATCCTCATGGGCCGCGCACTGGCGCCGGTCGACCAGCTCATCAACGTCTGGAAAGGCTGGTCGTCCACCCGCAGCGCCTACCAGCGCCTGAGCGAACTGCTGGCCAGCAACCCGGCCCGCCGCGAAGGCATGCCCCTGCCCAAGCCGCTGGGCAACCTTTCTCTCGAAAGCGTGACGGCCGTGCCACCGGGCTCCAACGTGCCCGCCCTGCGCAACCTGAGCCTCACGGTGGCCGCGGGTGATGTGGTCGGCGTCATCGGCCCCAGCGGTTCGGGCAAGTCCACCCTGGCGCGCCTGCTGGTGGGCGTCTGGCCGGCCGCCGCCGGCAAGGTCCGCCTGGATGGTGCCGACGTGTTCCAGTGGAACAAGGCCGAACTGGGCCCGTACGTGGGCTATCTGCCGCAGGACATCGAACTCTTCGGTGGCACCGTGGCCGAAAACATTGCGCGTTTTGGCGAAGTGGACTCGCTCAAGGTGATCCAGGCCGCCGAGCGCGCGGGTGTGCACGACATGATCCTGCGCCTGCCGCAAGGCTACGACACGCCGCTGGGCGACGGTGGCGCGGGCCTTTCGGGAGGTCAGAAACAGCGCATCGGGCTGGCCCGGGCGATGTACGACGACCCGTCGCTGATCGTGCTGGACGAACCCAACTCCAACCTCGACGACACGGGCGAACAGGCGCTGCTCTCGGCGATTGCCGACCTGCGCAAACGCGGCAAGACGCTGGTGATCATCACGCACCGGACCAACGCCATCGGCATCACCAACAAACTGCTGTTCCTGCGCGACGGCATGCCCCAGATGTTCGGCCCGACCAAACAGGTGCTTCTCGATCTGGCCAAGGCCACCCAGCAGGCGCAAGGCGCCAATGGGGCTGCGCCGCCGCGCCTGGCGGTGCAGAACCCGGCCGCCGCCACACCCGCACAGCCACCGGGCCCCATCACCGACAAGACAGCCGCCCCCCCCGCCCCCACGGCCCCGGCGGCGCCCGCCACCGGCGAGACCGCCTGAACCCGCCGTCGAACCGATCACTTCCGGAGTGCCCACACGATGACCACCAACGCCATGGCCGTGACCGACGCCCACATCCGGTCAGAAGAAGAGGACAACCCGGTCAAGACCGACGTCCGCTCGCATGCCCGTCTGGGCTGGTGGCTCGTGCTCTTGGGTCTGGGCAGCTTCCTGATCTGGGCGACGTTTGCGCCGCTGGACAAGGGCGTTCCCATGGGCGGCACGGTCACCGTCGCCGGCAACAAGAAGGCCGTGCAACACCTCACCGGCGGCACGGTTGACGAGATTTTCGTCAGGGAAGGCGACACCGTCACCGCCGGGCAACCGCTGGTGCGCATGAACAGCGTGCAGGCCCGGGCCAACGCCGAAATCACCCGCATCCAGTTCCTGGCCGCGCGCATCACCGAGGCCCGCTTGCTGGCTGAACGCGACGGGCGCCCCAGCCTGGTGTTTCCACCCGACATCCAGGCCAGCGGCAACGATCCGCGCGTGGCCACCACGCTCGCCGTTCAAAAACAGCTCTTCGAGTCCCGCCAGGGTGCACTGCGCAGCGATCTGGCCGCCACAGAGCAGAACATCTTCGGACTGAACGCCTACGCCGCCGGTGTCGAAGAGTCGCGCCAGGGCAAGCTGCTGCAACTGCGATTGCTCCAGCAGCAGATCGACGGCATGCGCGACCTGGCCAAAGACGGCTACATGCCACGCAACCGCTTGCTGGAACTGGAACGCAATCACGCCCAGATTGAAGCCTCCATCGCGGAAGACACGGGCAACCTCGGCCGCAACCAGAGCCAGGTCAGCGAACTGCGCCTGCGGGCCCTGTTGCGCCAGCAGGACTACCAGAAAGAAGTGCGCACCCAGCTCACCGAAATCCAGCAGCAGGTGGATGCGCTGCGCAGCCGGCTGGAGGGGCTGGACTATGAACTGAACAACGCCGAAGTGAAGGCACCGGTCAGCGGCATGGTGGCCGATGTCAGCATCTTCACCGAAGGCGGCGTGGTCTCGCCCGGCTTTCGCATGATGGACATCGTTCCGCTGGACGAGCCCCTGATCGTTGAAGGCCAGGTGCCGGTGCACCTCATCGATTCGGTGCACCCGAAGTTGCCGGTCGAACTGATCTTCTCGGCCTTCAACCAGAACACCACGCCACGCATCCCTGGCGTCGTCACGCAGGTCTCGCCCGACCGCCTGGTCGACGAACAGACCGGCATGCCCTACTACCGCATGCGTGCCGAGGTCACACCCGAAGGCCGCAAGCTGCTCGCCGATCTGCAGGTGCGCCCCGGCATGCCGGTCGAACTGTTCGTGCGCACCGGCGAGCGAACACTCATGAACTACCTCCTGCGCCCCCTGCGCGACAACTTCCGCATGTCCATGACCGAGGAGTGAGCACCGTGGACGCCAACCCCATTCGCCCCAGCACCCGATCCGCGCAGCGGCGGATGCGCCTGATCTGCCTGAACGTGGCGCTGGCCTGGGCCACCTCTGCCGGCGCCGAAGCGCTGGACCTGGCCCGTGCCTACGAGGCCGCGCGCCTGAACGATCCCACCTTCCGCGCCGCGATCGCAGCGCTCGATGCAGGCAGGGAAGAAAAAATCCTCGGGCGGGCACAACTGCTGCCCAGCATCGCCGCCACCTATTCCACCAACCGGAACACCACGCGGTCGACCCAGGGCCAGGTCACCGCATCCACCGAAGCCACCCAGAGCAGCACGGCCACCAGCACCAGCACCATCACCAACGACCGGCTGCAGACGTCCAATGCATTCACCGGACCCCTCGCCGGCCAGCCCCGGGAATCGCAGCGCCGTGTCACGGATTCGGAAACCGACACCCACACGGACAGCACCGGGCACTCGACCGTTGACGAAACCGAGATCGAAACCAACAAGTTCCGGGACACCCGAACAGCCCTGCAGCTGCGCCAGCCCCTGATCAACTTCGGCGCCATGGCCGGCTACCGCCAGGGCAAGGCCCTGAGCGCCGCCAGCGAAGCCCGGTTCCGGAGCCAGCAGCAGGAGCTCATGGTCCGGGTGGCCGAGGTCTACGCGGGTGCCCTTTTTGCCGAAGAGAGCCGGCGGCTCGTGCTCACCCAGCTCGTCACCCTGACCGAGCAGCAGACCACCAACGAGCGCATGCTCTCCAGTGGCGAAGGCACCTTGACCGATGTGCTGGAAACCCGGGCCAAGCGCGCGCTCGCAGAGGCCCAACTCATCGAGGCCGAAGACGCGCTGCTGGTCGCCCGCAACCGCCTCATCGCGATGACCGGTGTTCGGGCAACCGCTTTCGCCCCCCTGAAAACCGACATCGTCACCTCGTCGACCCTGGCCTCCACCCCTGAAGACTGGCACGGACTGGCCCTGTCGCAGAACGGTCTGCTGGAAGCCCTGCGCTACCAGGTCGAGGCGGCCCACCAGGAGGTCAGCAAGGCTGAAAGCGGCCACTATCCCCGACTGGATCTGGTGGCGTCCGTGGGACGCGACAACTTCCGCTCCAACGTCAACCCGATCTCGAACACCACCACGAGCGCCAGCGACTCCACCAGCGCGAGCTCCACCACCGGCTCCACGTCCAGCGTGTCGACCGGCTCGGCCCCCCTCCTGAACGAGAGCGTCAACTCGAACTACACCACCACGTCCAGTTCCGCCGCCACCTCCAGCTCCCGGTTCAACGCCGAGCAGAACCTCAGCACCCGCCGGCGGACCACCAACCATGTGGTGGGCGTGGAGCTCAACATACCGCTGTATTCGGGCGGAGCCGTGTCGGCCAGAACCCGCCAGGTGGCGGCCCGCCTGGCTCAGGCCCAGGCCGAGATGGACGCCCGCGTGGACGAGGTGCTGCTGGAACTGAACCGCCAGCTCCGCCTTCAGCAATCCACCACCTTGCGCGTGCAAGCGCTGGAGCAGGCCGTGGAATCCGGTCGCATCGCCGTCGACGCGACCATCAAGAGCACGGCCGCCGGGGTGCGCACCAACCTCGACGTGCTCAACGCCCGCGAGCGGCTGGTGATCGCCGAACGCGAGCTGGCAGACGCCCGCTACGCCCACCTGCTCGCCTTCCTGCGCTTGCGCTTCAACGCGGGTGTGCTCACCGAAGGCGACCTGATGCAGCTGGCTGGTCGGTAGGCGCCGGACGCCAGCGCTCCCCCAGCAAAAAGGGCCCGCAGATGCGGGCCCTTTTTGCTGGAAGTGATACCCAACCGGGCTCAGGTTTCTTTGGAGATCTTGATGCTCGGAAATTTCGACGAGAAGTCCTTGGCCTGCTTCGCGATCTTGATCGCCACCTGGCGAGCCACCGACTTGTAGATCTCGGCGATCTCGCCATCGGGGTCGGACACCACGGTGGGCATGCCGCTGTCGGCCTGCACCCGGATCGACATGTTCAGCGGCAATGCACCCAGGTAATCCATGCCGTATTCGGCCGCCATTTTCTTGCCGCCATCGGCGCCGAAAATGTGTTCGGTGTGACCGCAGTTGGGGCAGCAGTAGACCGCCATGTTTTCCACGATGCCGAGGATGGGCACACCCACCTTTTCAAACATCTTGATGCCCTTGCGCGCGTCGAGCAGGGCAATGTCCTGCGGCGTGGTCACGATCACCGCGCCGGTGAGCGGCACGCGCTGGGAGAGCGTGAGCTGGATGTCGCCGGTGCCGGGAGGCATGTCGACGATCAGGTAGTCCAGGTCTTTCCAGTTGGTCTGGCGCAGCAACTGCTCCAGCGCCTGCGTGGCCATGGGGCCGCGCCAGATCATGGCTTCATCCTTGTCGACCAGGAAACCGATCGAGATCACCTGCACGCCGTAGTTCTCCAGCGGCTCCATGGTCTTGCCGTCGACGCTTTCGGGCCGGCCTTCCACACCCATCATCATGGGCTGGCTGGGGCCGTAGATGTCGGCGTCCAGGATGCCGACCTTGGCGCCCTCGGCGGACAGCGCCAGCGCCAGGTTGACCGCCGTCGTGCTCTTGCCCACGCCGCCCTTGCCCGAGGCCACGGCGATGATGTTCTTCACGCTCGGCAGCAGCTGCACGCCACGCTGCACCGCGTGCGGAATGATCTTGCTGGTCATGTTGATCGACACGTTCTCCACCCCGTCCACCGACTTGGCTGCCGTGATCAGGGCGCGACGCAAGGCAGGCATCTGGCTCTTGGCCGGATAGCCGAGTTCGACATCGAACGACACGTCTCCGTACTGCTCGTTCAGGTTCTTCAGTGCCTTGGTGGACACAAAGTCCTTGCCCGTGTTCGGGTCGGTCACGGTCTGCAGGGCATTGAGCAGCGCTTGTTGGTCGACGGCCATCGAAAGATCTCCTGAGGGAAAGACGTGGGTGGATATGCAGAAGTGGCCCGAAGTCTAACGCCCCGATGCCACACCCACCGCCGCACGGGCAAACACACAGCGGACGTGAGGGCTTGACGCGTCAGGCGCTGGCGACCGGGGCCGCCTAAAATCACGGGTTCCCCCGAAAGAAAGCCCCCAGCCATGAGCCCGCGTCGCCTGTTCGTCACCACCGCCCTGCCCTATGCCAACGGCCATTTCCACATCGGCCACATCATGGAGTACATCCAGGCCGACATCTGGGTGCGTTTCCAGCGCATGCAGGGCCACGAGGTGCACTTCGTCTGCGCCGACGACGCGCACGGTGCGCCGATCATGATCGCGGCCGAAAAGGCCGGCAAGACACCGCAGCAGTTCGTGGCCGACATCGCCGCCGGGCGCAAGCCCTACCTGGACGGTTTCCACATCGGCTTCGACAACTGGCACAGCACCGACGCCCCGGAAAACCACGAGCTGGCGCAGGACATCTACCGCGCGCTCAAGGCCAATGATCTGATCGAAACCCGCACCATCGAACAGTTCTTCGACCCACAGAAGAACATGTTCCTGCCCGACCGTTTCATCAAGGGCGAATGCCCCAAGTGCGGCGCCAAGGACCAGTACGGTGACAACTGCGAGGTCTGCGGCGCCGTCTACGCACCCACCGAGTTGAAGAACCCGTATTCGGCGCTCTCCGGCGCCCAGCCGGTGCTGAAAAGCTCGGAGCACTTTTTCTTCAAACTGTCCGACCCGCGCTGCCTCGCCTTCCTCGACCAGTGGACGCAGAGCGGCGCGGTGCAGCCCGAGGTGCTGAACAAGATCGCCGAGTGGATCGAGCCTGGCGAAGACGGCAAGCCCAGGATGGGCGACTGGGACATCAGCCGCGATGCGCCCTATTTCGGCATCGAGATCCCTGACGCACCGGGCAAGTACTTCTACGTCTGGCTGGACGCGCCCATCGGCTACCTCGCTTCGCTCAAGAACCACTTCAGCAAGACCGGCCGTGACTACGACGCCTTCATGGCCGACCCCACCACCGAGCAGTTCCACTTCATCGGCAAGGACATCATCACCTTCCACACCCTGTTCTGGCCCGCGATGCTCAAGTTCAGCGGCCGCAAGGTGCCCAATGCGGTGTTTGTGCACGGCTTCCTCACCATCAACAACGGCGAGAAGATGAGCAAGAGCCGGGGTACCGGCCTGAACCCGCTCAAATACCTGGAACTCGGCATGAACCCCGAGTGGCTGCGGTATTACCTCGCGGCCAAGCTCAGCGGCAAAAACGAGGACGTGGACTTCAACCCCGAAGACTTCATGGCCCGGGTCAACAGCGACCTGGTGGGCAAGTACATCAACATCGCATCGCGCGCCGCAGGCTTCATCGCCAAGCGTTTCGATGGGAAGCTGGGCGAGGTCTCGGCCGACGGCGACGCGCTCCTGGACCACCTGGAAGTGGCCGCCCCCAGCATCACCGAGCTGTACGCCGAGCGCGAATACGGCAAGGCCCTGCGCGAGATCATGCTGCTGGCCGACCGTGTGAACGCCTACGTGGACCAGAACAAGCCCTGGGAACTGGCGAAAAAAGAAGGCATGGAAGGCCGGCTGCACGACGTGTGCACCACCTGCATCGAAGCCTTCCGCCTGCTCACGCTCTACCTCAAGCCCGTGCTGCCCGCGCTGGCGAAAGACGTGGAAGCCTTCCTCAACACCGCCCCGATGGTGTTCGCCGACGCGAACCGCCTGCTCGGCGCCGGCCACGCCATCGGCGCCTACCAGCACCTGATGCAGCGCGTGGACGTGAAGCAGCTCGACGCCTTGTTTGAACCGCCACCAGCGCCCGAAGAGCCGAAGATCGTCCCCGGTGGTGAACCCATCGCCGACACCATCGGCATCGACGACTTCGCCAGGATCGACCTGCGCATCGCGCAGATCGTCAACTGCGAAGCGGTGGAAGGCTCCACCAAACTGCTGCGCCTCACACTCGACGTGGGAGAAGGCCGCACGCGCAACGTGTTCAGCGGCATCGCCAGCATGTACAAGCCAGAAGACCTGGTGGGCAAACTCACCGTGATGGTCGCCAACCTGGCGCCACGCAAGATGAAGTTCGGCGTCAGCGAGGGCATGGTGCTCGCCGCCAGTCACGCCGACGAAAAGGCCCAGCCCGGCATCCACATCCTCAACCCCTGGCCGGGCGCCCAGCCGGGCATGCGGATCCACTGACCGCCATCGATGTTCGAACCCATCCGCGGTTTCACCAGCCTCAAGCGCACGCCGCAGGCCGACCTGAAGCTCGGCACCGTGCTGGCTTTCGTGGCCGGTGCGACCAACGCGGGCGGTTTTCTGGCGGTGGGCCAGTACACCTCGCACATGACGGGCATGGTCTCGGCCATGGCCGACAACCTGGTGCTCGGCCAGTTCGTGCTGGCCGGCGCCGCACTGGCCGCGGTACTGGCCTTTCTGCTGGGCGCCATGAGCACCGCCTGGCTGGTGAACTGGGGCATGCGGCTGCAGCTGCGCAGCGCCTACGGCCTGCCACTGCTGATCGAAGCGGTGCTGCTGCTGGTGTTCGGCATCTTCGGCGCCGCCATGAGCCTGTGGCACACCGTGTTCCTGCCGGTCACGGTGGTGCTGCTCTGTTACATCATGGGACTGCAGAACGCCGTGATCACCAAGATCTCGCAGGCGCGCATCCGCACCACGCACGTGACCGGTCTGGTCACCGATCTGGGCATCGAGCTGGGCAAGCTGCTGTACGTGAACCGGCATCCGGACATGCGACCGGTGCGCGCTGACCGCGAACGCCTGCGCGTGCATGCGCAACTCGTGCTGAGCTTCCTGGTGGGCGGCATCGCCGGTGCCCTCGGCTTCAAATACCTGGGCTACATCAGCACCGTGCCGCTGGCGATCACGCTGCTGTTGCTGGTGATGCGCCCGGCGCTGGACGACTGGAAGCGCCTGCGACCCGACTGAGCGGGCTCAGCGGCTGCGATCCAGATCCGGATCGCGCACCGACATCGTGGAGACCACCCGCAGATCGGGGTTGAACACCACCGTGAACAGCTTGGCGTCGCCTTCGTTCGGACCATCCCGGTAACGCCAGTCGTAGTGGGTCTCCTGCTTCAGCGCGTAAGGCGTGATTTTCATCGGCTTGCCCAGCATGCGCCGCACCTCCTCCATCGGCATGCCGGGCTGGATGCGCTCGAAGTTGTGTGGCGCGAGCACCTGGCGCAGCGCGGCCATCTTGCCGTCGGCCCCGATGGTGATCTGGTAGTTCTGATACCCGGCGGGCTGCCGGTTGTACTCATAGATCTGAGCCCCGTCGTCGCCCTCCCACACCGCTTCGGGCGCGCCGAACCGCTCGCGCACATCGGCCTCGGTGGAAACGCCTTCTTCCAGTTCGCTGATGTTCTGCGGGTCGCAGGCCGTCACGCCCAGCAGGAGGCCGAGCGCCAGGGTCAGCCCAGCGAATCGGTGTGGTTGGCTTTTCATGGTCGGGTGCCCCTTCATGCCGTTTGCAACGGAAAAATCAGTGTAAACCCCCATCCAGAACCGTTCTGCCTGTAAGTTCCGGTCATCGTCGCCAAAGGTAACATTTGCGCATGCTGAAAAACCTGCCTCCGCTGGCCCCGTTTCGCCCTCGATTGCTGAACGACCTCAAAGGCTACAACGGCGAGAAACTGGTCAAGGACATGGGCGCCGGTGCCACCGTGGGCATCGTGGCCCTCCCGCTGGCGATGGCGTTTGCCATCGCCAGCGGGCTCAAGCCCGAGGCAGGCCTGTGGACGGCCATCATCGCGGGCTTCATCATCTCCGCCCTGGGCGGCACATCGGTGCAGATCGGTGGCCCGGCCGGTGCCTTCATCGTCATCGTCTACGGCATCGTCGAGCGTTATGGCGTGGCCAACCTGCTGATCGCCACCGCCAGCGCGGGTGTGCTGCTGTTCCTGCTCGGCCTGTTCCGGCTCGGCACCCTGGTGCGCTACGTGCCGGTGAGTGTGGTGATCGGGTTCACCAACGGCATCGCGGTGCTGATCGGGCTGTCGCAGGTGCGCGACTGGCTGGGGCTGGACATTGCCAAGATGCCGGGCGATTTCTTCGGCCAGATCGGCACGCTCAGCCAGCACCTGCAAAGCTTCAACCCCTATGCGTTCGGGTTGGGAACGCTGTGTGTGATCGGCCTCTTCATCTGGCCGCGCCTGTGGGCGGTGGATTCGCAGTTCCGCCGCCAGCTCGACCAGATCCACACCGTGAGCGCGCTCAAGGCCACCTCGCGCCTGCCGGCACCGGTGGTGGCGCTGGTCACGCTCTCGCTGCTGGCCTGGGCCATGAGCATGCCGGTGGACACCATCGGCAGCCGGTTTGGCGGCATTCCGCAAGGGGTTCCTGCGTTCGCGCTGCCGGCGTTCTCCTGGGACACGGTGCGCCTGCTGGTCACGCCCACGCTGACCCTCGCGCTGCTCGGCGCCATCGAGTCCTTGCTGTGTGCCCGCGTGGCCGACCAACTGAGCGACACACCCAAGCACGACCCCAACCAGGAACTCATGGCGCAAGGCGTGGCCAACGTGGTGGTGCCTTTCTTCGGCGGCATGCCGGCCACCGGAACCATCGCCCGCACCGTGACCAATATCCGCTCGGGTGCGGTGTCGCCCGTGGCCGGCATCGTGCACGCAGCGACGCTGGCCGCGGTGGTGCTGCTCGCGGCCCCCATGGCCCAGCACATACCACTGGCCGTGCTGGCCGGCGTCCTGCTGTTCGTGGCCTGGAACATGGGGGAGTGGCGCGAGTTCGGCCGCCTCAAACAGTTCAGCAACCACTACCGCCTGATGATGGTGTCCACCTTCCTGGTGACCATCGTCTTCGACCTGACCGTGGCGGTGGAGCTCGGCCTGGTGATGGCCTGCTTCCTCTTTGTGCGGCGCCAGAGTGACATCTTCCGGGCCGACCCGCTGGCCAGCAATCAACACCAGCTCACCTACCGCCTCTACGGTTCGCTGTTCTTCGGCGCCGTGGCCAAGATCGATCCTATCGTCACCGCGGTGGAGCAGGGCCCCGCAGGCATGAACGTGATGCTCGACGCCAGCCAGCTGATCTCGCTCGACACCACCGGTCTCGACGCACTGGAGCAGTTGCACAGGACGGTGGAAAAGCGCGGCGGGCATCTGGGCATGGTGGGTGTGAACCCTCAACCGCGATCGCTGATCGAGCGCTCGGGTTTTGCCGCCCACCTGCACACCTTCCACTGAAAACCCCAGCCGCAGGGTGACCGCCATGACCGTTCAAACCCTGCCGCACGACCAGCCCATCGCAGCGCGCATCGACTGGCTGTTCGGCCTGGCCGAACGCCACGCCCAGGAGTACGCGAGTCCCGAAGCCTCGCTGGCCCGGCAACGCCACCTGGCCCGTCATCCGACGGCCATCCTGGTGCTCAAGTGCATGGACGGGCGCATCAACATCCCGGTGGCCACCCAGACGCCCAAGGGCATCATCCAGCCGTTTCGCAACCTGGGTGGTTTCTTCCAGCTTGGCTGGCCCCACCTGGGCGAGACCCTGGTGGCCAGCGTGGACAAGGTCATGCGCTCGGGCCGGCAGGCGCTGGTGCTCATCACCTACCACCACTCGCGTGGCGATGAGCGGCGCGGCTGCGCCGGATTTCACTACCGCACCGCAGACGCCCGGGCCCACACCTTCGACATCCAGCGCGAAGTGTCCACGCTGTTCGGCGCCGGACATGGCAGCGTGTACCCCCTGGTGTGCGGCTTCGAGACCGACGAAGACGCCCTCGTCGTGCACGGGCAAGACGGCCAGACGCTGAACATGGCCGATCTGGGCGCCCAGGACATCGACAGCCTGCCCCAGCGCCTGCAGCAGTTGCTGCCCGACATGCCCACCCAGATCCGGCACGACCTGCTGCCGCTGCTGATCGGCAATCTGGCCCACATCGCCGACATCCGCGGCCACACGCGCCGGCTGGACATCGAGCACCGCGAGTGGATGATCTGCGTCGGCCGCGGCTTCGACTGGCTGCACCTGCCCAATGTGGCGCTCATCATCGGCCCCTACAGCCCCGATCTCGCCGATCCGATCCGGCAGGCAGCCGGCATCATCCAGGCCAACATGCGCGCCGGGCGCATCCCGGACGACGGTTTTCTGCTTTTTTCGTCGGTGCCCTATGAAGACATCGGTGTGGACCGTGCCCGCGCGGTGCTCAAATCGCGCTTCATGGCCCGGTTTGCCGCCGACGTGGTGCGCGAATCCCATCCGGACCTGGCGGCACGGATGACGGTGCGCCAGACGGTGCTCAACTGGCACAGCCGGGCGGTGGAAGCCCTGGACCGCTAAAATCGCCGGTCCAGCCCCAACCCACCCACCGACGAACACCATGTCCTTCTTCGCCCGCCCGCACTACGCGTCTGACGCGACACAGTTCCTCGACAAGCTCAAGGCCGACAAGCCACAGCTGGAGCGGGAGCAGCGCGAGGGCCGTTCGCTGCTGTGGGACAAGCAGGTCGACCGCGACTTCCAGTCCCAGGCCACCGCCTCGACCGTGCCCCAGCAGCCCTACGTGTACCAGACCGGTTCCGACCACACCTGAGCGCCGATCGCGCCCGCGGGTCCCACCCATGAGCAACGAGGCCAGCACACTCGACGTCGCCCCCGAAGGGCTCGACGCGGTGATGCCCGCTGTGGTGGACCAGGTGGCGCTGGCCCGCCTGTACGGTGAACCGCTGTTCACCATGCCGCGCGACCTGTACATCCCGCCGGATGCGCTGCAGGTCTTCCTCGAAGCTTTCGAGGGCCCGCTGGACCTGCTGCTTTACCTGATACGCAAGCAGAACTTCAACATCCTCGACATCCCGATGGCCGCGGTGACGCGCCAGTACCTGAGCTACGTGGACGAGATCCGCGCCAGCAACCTGGAGCTGGCGGCCGAATACCTGCTGATGGCCGCGATGCTGATCGAGATCAAGTCACGCATGCTGCTACCGCCCAGAAAGACGGCCGAGGGCGAAGAAGCCGAAGACCCGCGCGCCGAGCTGGTGCGCCGCCTGCTTGAATACGAGCAGATGAAACTGGCCGGTCAGCGTCTGGCCGAGATGCCGCAATACGGCCGCGATTTCCTGCGTGCGCAGGTTTTTGTCGAGCAGGCGCTGGCGCCGCGTTTTCCGGACGTGGCTGTGCTCGACCTGCAAAGCGCCTGGCGCGACATCCTCAAACGCGCCAAGCTGGTCCAGCACCACAAGATCAGCCGCGAAGAGCTCTCGGTGCGCGAACACATGAGCATCGTGCTGCGCCGCCTGCAGGGCAAAAAGTTCGTCGAATTCGGCGAACTCTTTGACCCGTCCAGGGGCCAGCAGGTGCTGGTGGTGACCTTCATTGCCATGCTGGAGCTGGCCAAGGAAACCTTGATCGAATTGACCCAGGCCGAGGCATTTGCCCCGATTTACGTGCGCCTGGCCTACACCCCGAATCCATGACCACCCATTCCTTTGACGTCCTCATCATCGGCAGCGGCCTGGCCGGTCTCACGGCCGCCCTGCGCCTGGCGCCCACCCACCGCGTGGCGGTGGTGACCAAGCGCGGCATCTCCGACGGCTCCAGCAACTGGGCCCAGGGCGGCATCGCCGCCGTGCTGGCCGAAGGCGACAGCTACGCCTCGCACGTGGACGACACCCTGGTCGCAGGCGCCGGCCTCTGCGATCTCGAAGCCACCCGCTTCACGGTGGAAAACGCACCGGCCGCCATCGCCTGGCTGCAGGAACTGGGCGTTCCCTTCTCCACCGAGAACGGCGCCCTGCACCTCACCCGCGAGGGCGGCCACAGCCACCGCCGCATCGTGCACGCCACCGACGCCACGG
This sequence comes from Hydrogenophaga sp. L76, assembly GCF_057654755.1. NCBI lineage: Bacteria > Pseudomonadati > Pseudomonadota > Betaproteobacteria > Burkholderiales > Comamonadaceae > Hydrogenophaga > Hydrogenophaga sp. L76. Next base: position 4,235,592 of record NZ_CM172807.1, on the reverse strand, counting down.
GCGCGGCCGTGCAGACCACGCTGAGCCAGCTGGCCCGATCCACCTCCGGCATCACATTCTTCGAGAACCACATGCTGGTCGACCTGATCACCGACAGCAAACTGCCCGACCACAAGCCCGGCGCAGCCCCCATGCGCTGCCATGGGGCCTACGTGCTCGATGTGGACCGCGACGAGGTCGAAACCTTCAGCGCGCCACACACCATCCTGGCCACTGGCGGCGCGGGCAAGGTCTACCTCTACACCACCAACCCCGACACCGCCACCGGCGACGGCATCGCCGCCGCCTGGCGCGCCGGCTGCCGCGTGGGCAACATGGAATTCATCCAGTTCCACCCCACCTGCCTCTACCACCCACACGCAAAGAGCTTCCTCATCACCGAAGCCGTGCGCGGCGAAGGCGGACAGCTCAAACTGCCACCGCGGCTGGGCAGCCACCGCTTCATGCCCGACCACGATCCGCGCGCCGAACTGGCCCCGCGCGATGTGGTGGCCCGGGCCATCGACTTCGAGATGAAGAAACACGGTCTGGACTGCGTGCACCTGGACATCTCGCACCACAGCCCCGAGTTCCTGCAGGAACACTTCCCGAACATCCTGGCCCGCTGCGCCGAACTCGGCATCGACATCACGAAGGAGCCGATCCCGGTGGTGCCCGCCGCGCACTACACCTGTGGCGGCGTGGTCACCGACCTCGAAGGTCACACGGACCTCAGCGGCCTGTACGCCGTGGGCGAAACCACCTGCACCGGCCTGCACGGCGCCAACCGCCTGGCCAGCAACTCGCTGGTGGAATGCATGGTGTTCGCCCAGGCAGCCGTGGGCGCGATACGGGCGGCCGACGCACCGCAGCCTCCCGAACTGCCGCAGTGGGACGAAAGCCGCGTCACCGACGCCGACGAACAGGTGGTGATTTCACACAACTGGGACGAACTGCGCCGTTTCATGTGGGACTACGTCGGCATCGTGCGCACCGACAAACGTCTCGAACGCGCCGCCCATCGCATCACCCTGCTGCAGCGCGAAATCCACGAGTTCTATTCGCAGTTCCACGTCACGCGCGACCTGCTCGAACTGCGCAACCTGGTGCAGGTGGCCGACCTGATCGTCATGTCGGCCATGATGCGGCACGAAAGCCGCGGCCTGCACTTCAGCCGCGACTACCCGGACCTGCTGCCCGAAGCCAAGCCGACCATCCTGGTGCCTCCGGCACGGTGAAACGGCGCCCAAGGACCGCGAATCGCGCTCAAGTGCACCCATCTGGAGCTATGCAGGCGTTGCAGCCAGCGCCGGCGCGGTTCTCGCGCTAAAGTAGGGGGATGCCCACCACCGCCGATCCGGACACCGTGAAGTCGACCTCCGCACAGGCCCATCCCGCGGCCAGTGCGGCTGCGGCCAGCTTTGCTGTGTTGGTCGGCAAGCTGGACTACCTGAGCGCGCCCGAGATCGAAAGCGTGCGTCAGGCCTACCGGTTTGCCGACGAAGCCCACCTGGGCCAGATGCGCAAGAACGGTGACCCGTACATCACCCATCCGATCGCGGTGGCTGCCCAGTGCGCCGAATGGAAGCTCGATGCCCAGGCCCTGATGGCCGCGCTGATGCACGATGCCATCGAAGACTGCGGCGTCACCAAAGAGGACCTGGTGGAACGGTTTGGTGCTCCGGTGGCCGATCTGGTCGACGGACTGACCAAGCTCGAAAAGCTGGAGTTCGACACCCGCGAACAGAACCAGGCGGAGTCGTTCCGCAAGATGCTGCTGGCCATGGCCAAGGATGTGCGCGTCATCCTGATCAAGCTGGCCGACCGCACGCACAACATGCGCACCATGGGCGACATGCCGCGCAGCAAATGGAAGCGCATCAGCAGCGAAACGCTGGAGATCTACGCTCCGATCGCGCACCGCCTGGGCCTGAATTTCACCTACCGCGAACTGCAGGACCTGGCCTTCCGCTTCCTGCATCCGTGGCGTTACGAGATCCTGTCCAAGGCGCTGAACAAATCGCGCAACCGCCGCAAGGACCTGATCGCCCGGGTCCAGGGTGAAGTGGAGACCGCGTTCCGGAAGTTCGGGCTTTCCGTGCGCACCATGGGCCGCGAGAAAACGCTCTACTCCGTCTACCGCAAGATGGACAGCAAACACCTGTCGTTTTCTCAGGTGACCGACATCTACGGCTTTCGCATCGTCGTACCCGAACTCAGCGACTGCTACACCGGCATGGGTGTATTGCACCAGCTCTACAAACCGCTGCCTGGCAAGTTCCGCGACTACGTGGCCATCCCCAAGGTCAACGGCTACCAGTCGCTGCACACCACGCTGATCGGTCCGTTCGGCACCAACATCGAATTCCAGCTGCGCACCCACGCCATGGACGTGGTCGCCGAATCCGGTGTGGCCGCGCACTGGCTTTACAAGGCCAGCGAACCCAACAGCGACACCTCGCAACGCCTGGGCACGCAGTGGCTGCAGTCCTTGCTCGACATCCAGCAGGAAACCCACGACGCCAGCGAGTTCTGGGACCACATCAAGATCGACCTGTTCCCGGACGCGGTCTATGTGTTCACCCCCAAGAGCAAGATCATGGCACTGCCCCGGGGGGCGACGGTGATGGACTTCGCCTATGCGATCCACAGCGACGTCGGCAACAGGACCGTTGCGGCCCGGATCAACAGCGAACAGCGGCCGCTTCGCACAGAGTTGAACAACGGCGACATCGTCGAGATCATCACCAGCGAAACCGCCGAGCCCAACCCGGCCTGGCTCTCGTTCGTGAAGACCGGGCGCGCGCGCTCCAAGATCCGCCACCACCTCAAGACCCTGGCGCAGGATAAGTCGAACGAGCTGGGCGAGCGCATGCTGGGTCAGGCCCTGAGATCGGAAGGCATCGCCACCCTGCCAACCGAAGACGGCCCCTACAAAACCACCTGGGAAAAACTGCTGCGCTTCACCGGCAACAAGACACGCAGCGAGCTCCTGTCGGACATTGGAATGGGCAAGCGCATTGCCAGCATGGTGGGCAAGAAACTCGCGGTGCTGTTGTCTGAAACCGGCCTCAAGCCCGACGCCCTGCTGATCAGCACCGAACGCTACGCCAGCGGAGAGGACGAATCGGTCTCCCAGGGCGTGGTCAGCCTGGACGGCAGCGAAGGCCTGTCGGTGCAATACGCCTCGTGCTGCAAACCCATTCCAGGCGACCGCATCGTGGGCTATCTGGGGCGAGGCGAAGGTCTGACGGTGCACGCCGAGGACTGCCCCACGGGCAGGCGCCTGCTCTCGCGTGACAGCGAGCGTTTCCTGCAGGTGGAGTGGGCCGACGAACCGGTGCGCCCCTTCGAAACCATGGTGGTCGTCACCGTGACCAACGGCAAAGGCGTGCTGGCGCGCGTGGCTTCGGCCATCGCTGCGGTCGAAGCCGACATCACCCACGTGGATATGGGCGACGAACCGGCCCAGACAGCCACCGACATCCGCTTCTCGGTCTCGGTGCGCGACCGCCAGCACCTGGCCGACGTGATACGCAGCCTGAAGCGAACCACCTCGGTCCTCAAGGCCCAGCGTTTCAAGCCCGCCAAGCCCTGACAGCCTGACAGATTTTTCAAGGCGCCGTGGGCGCCACCGGGTAGTCCACCGACAGGATCTCAAGCTCCTGTGCACCGCCAGGGACCACCAGACGCACCACGTCGCCCACACGGGCCTTGAGCAGGGCCCGGGCCACCGGGGAAACCCAGCTGATCTGGCCTTGGGCGCTGTCGGCCTCATCGACACCCAGAATGGTGACGCTGGTTTCAGCGCCAGACCCGTCGGCATAGCAGACCGTGGCACCAAAAAACACCTGGTCACCCCCGTGGTGCATCGACGCGTCAACCACCTCGGCAATCTCCAGGCGCTGGGTCAGAAAGCGGATGCGGCGGTCGATCTCTCGCAAGCGCTTCTTGCCATAGAGGTAGTCGCCGTTTTCGGAGCGGTCGCCGTTGCTGGCCGCCCAGTGCACGATCTCCACGATCCTGGGGCGTTCGTCGTCGATCAGGGCGAAGAGTTCGCTGCGCAGGCGCTCGTAGCCGGCGCGCGTGATGTAGTTGATGCCTGAAGGTGCGGATGGTGGCGGTGCAACAGCACCATCTTCATCACCGTCGGCATCGGACTCGCGGGTGAAGGCCTTGCTCATGATTGCCGGGCTCCTGGACGATGGACGCGACAGAAACGAAAAAGCCTGCAGCTTTTGGCTGCAGGCTTTCCATTTGGTGCGGCTGGCAGGAATTGAACCCACGACCCCTTGGTTCGTAGCCAAGTACTCTATCCAGCTGAGCTACAGCCGCTAAGCTTTGAATTATAGCACGGGTTTTCTGGTAGGCCGTGTTGGACTTGAACCAACGACCAAAGGATTATGAGTCCTCTGCTCTAACCAACTGAGCTAACGGCCCGCAAGGCGACGATTGTAGGGGCAGCGACCGTGGCGCCAGCGGGCTTCAGCCCTGTTTGCCGTGGCTCAGGGCGTTGCTCACCAGCTTGGCCGTCACGTCGACGATCTGGATCATGCGGTCGTAGGGCATGCGCTGTGGTCCGATCACGCCCAGTGTGCCCACCACCTGGCCATCCACCTCGTAGGGTGCGGTGACCACCGACAGGGCTTCGAATGGCACCACCTGGCTCTCGCCACCGATGTAGATGCGCACCCCATCGGCCTGCGCCGATACGTCGAGCAGGCGGATGAGCTGGGTCTTCTGTTCGAACAGGTCGAACATCCGCCGCAGGTTGCCCATGTCGCTGGAAAATTCGCTCACCGAAAGCAGGTTCCGCTCACCGGATACCACCACCTCGTCCTGTTCACCCGTGGCGTCCTCGCCGATGTTCACTGCGGCCTGCATGAGCGAGGCGATCTCGCCCCGCAGCGCATCCACCTCCACCTTCAGGCGCGACCGCACTTCCTCCATCGTCAGCCCCGAGTAGTGGGCATTGAGGAAGTTGGCCGCTTCCTGCAACTGGGTCTGGCTGAAGTTCACTTGGGTGTGGATGATGCGGTTCTGCACATCGCCATCGGGCGACACCAGGATCACCAGCACACGGCGCTCGGACAGGCTCAGGAATTCGATGTGCCGGAACACCGAGGCGCGTCGTGGCGCCATCACGACGCCCACAAAGTGCGACAGGCTGGACAACATCTGGGCGGCGTTGCTGATGACGCGCTGGGGCTGCCCCGCTTCGATGCCGTGCGTCCCCATGTCGCCCACCGCGGAGAACCCTTCCCGCCGCACCGTGAGCATCGTGTCCACAAACAGCCGGTAGCCCCGCGCCGTGGGAATGCGGCCCGCCGAGGTGTGCGGACTCGCGATGAGACCCAGTTCTTCCAGGTCGCTCATGACGTTGCGGATGGTGGCCGGCGAAAGCTCCAGCCCCGCTGCCTTCGCCAGCGTTCGCGAACCCACGGGCTGCCCGTCGGCGATGTATCGCTCGACAAGAGCCTTGAGCAACAGTTTGGCGCGGTCATCCAGCATGGCAGCCATTCTAAGGAGGCGCAGCGCCCGAACACGGAACGGTGGGTTTTGTACACAACAACTGTATTCACTGGCACACGAATTGCTGAGCAGATCGAAAGGCCATTCGTGCCAGCGGTTCGTGCACCAAGGGCGTCCAGACGCCCACCCTTGGTGCAGCGAGCGGCCACGGATCCGTCGAGGCAGCGAAGTGCCCCCGTGACGCTCCGCTATCGCCGGCCGGATGGCTTTTGTCGTGTCCCCACCCTGTTGTTCATCTGGAGAAAATTCATGAAGTCTGCTTTCAAACCTCTGGCCCTCGGCTCTGCCGTTTTCCTGACCGCACTCGGTGCGCAGGCCCAGAGTTCCGTTTCGGTCTACGGCCTGCTCGACCTCAGCATGGGCTCGACCAAGGCCCCGGGTGGCGCATCGGTCAAGTCTGTTGACAGCGGAAAAATGACCACCAGCTATTTCGGCTTTGGCGGCAAGGAAGATCTGGGCGGCGGCCTGTCGGCGGTATTCAAGCTGGAGAGCTTCATGCGCGCCAACACCGGCGCCCAGGGACGGTTCGACGGAGACCCCGCCTTCTCACGTTCGGCCAACGTCGGTCTGTCCCACCAGGACTACGGCACGTTGACCTTCGGGCGCAACACCACCGCGCTGTTCGTTTCCACACTCATGTACAACGCCTTTGGCGACTCCTTCGGCTACTCCCCCAGCATCCGCCACTACTTCACCAGCGGCACCACCACCGGTGACACCGGCTGGAGCGACTCCTTCGCCTACGCCAGCCCGACGTTCGGCGGCGTGCGTTTTGGTGTCTCGGGTGCGAACAAGAACAGCGGCTCCACCGTCAGCAACGGCGGCAACTGGAGTGCCAACGTGGGTTACGGCGCTGGCCCCGTGTCGGCATCGCTGGTCGTGCAGCGCGTGAAGAAAGACGGCGCCAGCCCGGTGGCCGACACCCGCACCACCCAGCTCGGCGGTTCTTACGACTTCGGCGTGGTCAAGGCCTTCGCCCAGTACGGCGAAGTCGAAAACCTGAGCACCCCCAACACCTACAAGATCAGCGGTCTGGGCGCACGCTTCCCCATCGGCACAGGGGCCCTGCTGGCGCAATGGGGCCAGATCAGCCCCGAGACCGGCGCGGATCGCAAAACCCTGTCGTTCGGCTATGTGCACTCGCTGTCCAAGCGGACCGAGGTGTACGCCGTGGGCATGAGCGACAAGGTGGAAGGCCTGTCCAGCGGCTCGGGTTACTCCCTGGGTATCCGTCACCGCTTCTGATGCGATCGGGGCGTTGGGCAACCCCTCTGGAACAGGGCTGTCCGGGCTGGCATGCGCCGTCCGGACAGTTCCAGTTTGTCGGTCGCGCACCGGAACGCACCCCCACGTGCAGTGCGGCTGAATCACAAGGGTTTTCAGGCGGGTCGGTGCCTTGCGGCTATGTTGTAATTTGGGCATGAGTCTGCCGCCCGACACCCGCTCCGCACCCGCCCCTGCCGTGCGAACCCTGCGTTTTTCGCATGTGGCCATCATCGGCAAATACCAGGCCCCGGGCTCGCGCGACGTGGTGGACGAAGTCGCCCATTTCCTGCACGACGAAGGCTGTGACGTTTCCCTGGAACGTGAAACCGCGCTGAACACCGGCCTGCTGCAATACCCTGCCCTGGACGTGCCCGACATCGGCCACGCCTGTGATCTGGCGCTGGTGGTCGGTGGCGACGGCACCATGCTGGGCATCGGACGTCAGCTTGCGCGCTATGGCGTGCCGCTCGTGGGCATCAACCAGGGACGCCTGGGTTTCATCACCGACATTCCCTTTGGCAGCTACCGGGACAAGCTGCGTGCCATCCTGCATGGCGAGTTCGAAGAAGACCCGCGCGCGCTGATCGCGGCCAGGGTCTGGCGCGATGGCCAATGCGTGTTCGAGGCCACCGCGCTCAACGACGTGGTGGTCAACCGCGGTGGTGTGGCCAGCATGATCGAGCTGCGCGTGGAGGTGGACGGCCATTTCGTGGCCAACCAGCGCGCCGACGGCCTGATCATCGCCACCTCGACAGGCTCCACCGCCTATTCGCTGTCGGCCGGCGGGCCGCTGCTGCACCCGGCCATTGGCGGCTGGGTGATGGTGCCGATCGCGCCGCACACGTTGTCCAACCGCCCCATCGTGCTGCCGGCCCAATGCGAAATCGCGGTCGAGATCGTGTCGGGCAAAGACGCCAGTGCCAATTTCGACATGCAATCCCTCACCAGTCTGCTGCACGGGGACCGCATCGTGGTGCGGCGCTCCGAGCACACGCTGCGCCTGCTGCACCCGGTGGGCTGGAGTTACTTCGACACGCTGCGCAAGAAGCTGCACTGGAACGAAGGCGGCTGAATACCGGTCAAAATACGACCGCTTCATCCACCGTTGCTCCTCTCCCTTTCACGCCCATGAGCCTCAGACGCATCGTTTTGCGCGACTTCGTCATCGTGCAGTCGCTCGACCTCGAACTCGAATCGAGTTTCAGCGTGCTCACGGGCGAGACCGGCGCCGGCAAGTCCATCCTGATCGACGCCCTGCAGCTGGCACTGGGTGCGCGGGCCGACAGCGGCGTGGTGCGCGAAGGCGCTGCGCGGTGCGAGATTGCCGCTGAATTTGATCTGCCGCCCCATCTGGCGCCCTGGCTGGAAGAACAAGGTTTCACTCGCGAAGACAGCCTGCTGGTGCGGCGCACCGTGGATGCCGATGGCCGCAGCCGCGCCTGGATCAACGGCAGCGCCGCCACCATGGCGCAACTCAAGGCCCTGGCCAGCGACCTCGTGGACATCCATGGGCAGCACGCCTGGCAAAGCCTGACCCGGTCCGATGCGGTGCGGGCCCTGCTCGACGGCTTTGCCGGCATCGACACCACAGCCGCCACCCAGGCGTGGACCCAGTGGCGGTTGCGCCGCAAGGCACTGGAAACGGCCACCGAACGCCAGAGCACCCTGCACCAGGAAAGCGAACGGCTGGCCTGGCAGATTGCCGAGCTCGACAAGCTCCAGCCCGCCGACGGTGAATGGGAAGAACTCAACAGCCAGCACAGCCGGCTGGCCAATGCCCAGGCCTTGCTGGACGCGGCCAACGCGGCCACGCTGGCGCTGGAAGAGGAAGAGTCCAGTGCCGCAGCGCTGATCCACCGTGCGCTTTCAGCCTTGCAGGCCCAGGCCGGCATCGAACCTCAATTCAACGAGCCGGTGCAAGCGCTGGAAGCGGCCCTCGCCCAGGTGCAGGACACCGTGCACAGCCTGCACCAGTACAGCCGGCGCACCGACCTCGACCCCGCCAGCCTGGCTGCGCTGGACGAGCGGATGGGTCTCTGGATGTCGCTCGCCCGGCGCTACCGTCGGGCCCCCGAGGAGCTGGCAGCGCTGCATGCGCAGTGGAAGTCGGAGCTCGCCGGCGTGGATCAGGCGCTGGATCTGGCCGCCCTGAACGCGGCCGAGCGCGAGGCCTGGCAGGCTTTCGCCGCCGAACTGCAGACCCTGAGCAAACGGCGCCAGCAAGCCGCACCCAAACTCTCCAAAGCGGTCACCGAAACCATGCAGACCCTGGGTTTGCAGGGCGGCCGCTTTGAGGTGGCGCTGCAGAAGCTCGCCGAACCCCAGGCCCACGGCTGGGAACAGGTGGAGTTTCTGGTGGCGGGCCACGCTGGCGTGAGCCCGCGCCCGGTGGGCAAGGTGGCGTCGGGTGGCGAGCTCTCGCGCATCGCGCTCGCCATCTCGGTCGTCACCAGCCAGCTGGGCCAGGCGCCCACGCTGATCTTTGACGAGGTGGACTCGGGCATCGGTGGCGCCGTCGCCCACACCGTGGGCCAGTTGCTACGCCAGCTGGGCCAGGACCGCCAGGTGCTCGCCGTGACCCACCTGCCCCAGGTCGCCGCCTGCGCCGACCACCACCTGCTGGTGAGCAAACAGCTGCAGGGCCCGCAGACCCTGAGCACGGTTGCCCCCATCACACGCGATCACCGGGTCGTCGAGCTCGCCCGCATGCTCGGCGGCAACGAACGCTCCGAAGTTTCGCTTGCCCACGCCCGCGAGCTGCTCACGCCATGAACGCCACCGTTCTCCCGCCTGCCGCCGGCGACAGCGAAGTGCCCCCCGCGATCGAGCTGGTGCTGATCACCGGCATGTCGGGCTCGGGCAAGTCGATCGCGCTGACCGCACTGGAGGATCTCGGTTTCTATTGCGTGGACAATCTCCCACCGGAACTGCTGACCTCGTTCATCGCCCTGGAGCAGAGTCATCGCGCCAGCAAAGTGGCCATCGCCATGGATGTGCGCAGTGCAGCCTCCCTGCCGGGTCTGCCCGAACGGCTTGAGCAGGTCAGGAACCAGCCTGGACAGAACATCCATTTGCGCACCGTGTTCCTGGAAGCGACCACCGACACCCTCGTGAGGCGCTTCTCCGAAACGCGGCGACTGCATCCGCTTTCGCTCAAACAAGCCGACGACCAGCACCGCGCGCTCACCGACGCCATCGAACACGAACGAGAGTTGCTGTCGGAGCTGCGTGAAACTGCGCTGGTGCTTGACACCAGCCTCATCCGGCCAGCCCAGCTGCGCAGCCACATCAAGGACCTGCTGGGTACCGGACAAGCCCCGCTCACCCTGGTGTTCGAGTCCTTTGCCTTCAAGCGTGGCGTGCCGATGGACGCCGACTTCGTCTTCGACGTGCGCATGCTGCCCAACCCGCACTACGAGCCCGCACTCAAACCCCTGACCGGGTGCGACGAACCGGTGGCCCGCTACCTGGCCGAACAGGCCGAGGTGCAGGCCATGGAGCAGCAGATCGGCGCATTCCTGCGCCATTGGCTGCCCCAGATGCTGAGAGACCACCGCAGCTATGTCACCGTGGCCATCGGCTGCACCGGCGGGCAGCACCGCTCGGTCTACCTGGTCGAGCGCCTGGCACAGGCTTTTGCGGCCGACTGGGCCACCCGGCTGCGGCACCGTGAAATCGATGGCTGGCCAGCCTCTGCGCGATCCGCCATGCCGTGATCCAGGGCGCAAAGCGCGTGGCCATGCGGAGCCTCAATCGGGCAGCTGCATGAGCAACTGGCGCACGGGTGCTGGCAGGCCCAGCCTGTCAAGGCCCTCCATGTCCACCCAGCGCCCGCTGTCATCGCCAGACACCGGCGTGTGAGACATCTCCAGCAACAACGGATGCAGGCGCAGTTCACGGTGCGTGAGGCTGTGCGCCACCGGCGCCAAGGCCTGCATGCGGCCGGTGTTCGGCGGCAGCACTGCCAGGGCCGAGGCCTCATCGGCAAACACGGGCGTGCAAAACAGACCGGCCCAGATGCCCGCGTTCGGACGGCGTTCCAGCCAGATCCGGTGCGCCCCGTCGTTTGACGGTGAACGCAGAACCAGCAGCCACCAGCTTTCGTGTCGCCGCTTGAGGGTTCGGGTCTTGACGGGATAGCGGCTGGCCGTGCCGTCCTGACCCGATCGGCACAGGACCAGCACCGGACACGCCGCACACGACGGCCGGCTGCGCGAACACAACGTGGCTCCCAGGTCCATCAGCCCTTGCGTGTAAGCCACCATGTCGCCCGCTGCGGGTTGCTCGGGCAGCAAGGCCTGCGCGATCTCCCACAGACGGCGCTGCTGCGCGGCCTGTGCCAGGTCCCCGTCAAACGCCAGCAGACGCGTGAGCACGCGCCGCACGTTGCCATCCAGAATTGAAATCCGCTCGCCATGGCAGAACGCGGCAATGGCTGCCGCCGTCGACGCGCCAATGCCCGGGAGGGTCTGCAGCTCGGTAGACGTTGACGGGAAAACGCCCGCGTGCTGTGCCACCACCACCTGGGCGCAGCGGTGCAGGTTGCGCGCCCGGCTGTAGTAACCCAGACCACTCCAGAGCGCCAACACCTCATCGGGTGTTGCGCTGGCCAGGGCCTGCACGTCCGGGAACCGCGCCAGAAAGCGCGGAAAGTAGTCCAACACGGTGCTGACCTGAGTCTGTTGCAGCATGACTTCGGACAGCCACACGCGGTAAGGGTCGCGCGTCCCCTGCCAGGGCAGCCCATGGCGCCCGCTGTGGCGTTGCCACTGCATCAGCACCTGTGAAAATTCGACAGGCAGGGCGGCTCCGGCAACCGCTGGTTTCCCGCATTCCGTCGCAACACTCATGCCGCAATGGCTTCGGCTTCGGGCGAGGCAAGAAGGTGGTTGGTCAGTTCGGCCAGCTTGGCGTCGGTCAGGTTCAGCTGGTTTTGCTGGCTCTGCAACTCACGGATGCGTTCATCCAGCCCGCCCGCGGCCTGCTGGATGCGCGAGACGGCTTCGATGCGGCGGGTGAAGTTGCGCCGACGCTCGCGCAATTGCGCATCCAGCTGGGCCGCGGCCGACTTGTTCCAGAGCTCCACTTCGTTGACTGCGGTGTCGTACACCACGCGCAGACGGCTCATGAGCGCGCGCGCCAGCCGCTCGGCAAATTCCGGTTGCGCCAGCCGCAGGGCGTTGCCCAGGCTCAGGTATTGCAGGTGGCTCTTTTCGATCAGCGCGAGGTCTTTGTGGTAAGCCGAAAGCTGGGGCGGCGTGGGCGGTTGCAAAGAAAACCCGTACTCCGTGTTCAGGTTCTTGAAGCTGCCCTCCAGCATGGACTGGATCTCTGCCGCCAACTGATCGGCCCGGTTCAGATCAACGGCCAGCCGCTCGAAGGCCTTGCGATAGGCGCTCCGCACACCGAGCTTGATACCCGGCTGCTTGAGCGCTCGCGCCAGCTCCGACACGCGGCTCTTGAGATTCGTGTTGCCCAACAGGGCAAACAGGTCTTTGAGCAGACGCAGGTGCACCGAGCGCACCGCCTGGATCTTGGCACCGCTGGCATCAAAATCGGCCTGCTCCTGTTCGATGCGCAGTCGCATCTGCTTGATCACGCCGGTGTTCTTGCCACGCAGGCCGTCCAGTTCCTGGATCTGCTCCAGGATGTCGCGGGCCCGGGTGTGCACCAGTCGACCGGTTTCCTGGCGCAACGACTGGATGCCTTTGGACACCGCTTCGGCCAGGATGCGCCTGCGCCGACCCAGCAAGCCTTCGCCCAGGGCGGCTTCGAATTCCTTCAGGTTGCTCGCCTGCAGCAGCTTGTCGTCCCGGCTGACCTTGGCCAGCAAACCCTTTTGCGCGGACACCGCCAGCACCTGCTGAGGCGACAGCCCCAGGATCTCGGCCGAGTCGGAGCGCTGCGAAGCGATCTGCAATTGCACCTGCTCGGGCGAACTCAGCGCATCCCACATGGTGTCGATCTTGTTGAGCACCACCAGGCGCGAGGCCTTGTCCTCCCCCACCACGGACAGGTGCTCCCGCCAGATGCCGAGATCGGATTTGGTCACGCCGGTGTCGGCCGCCAGGATGAAGACCACCGCGTGCGCCTGGGGCAGCAGGCTGACCGTCAACTCGGGTTCGGCACCGATGGCGTTGAGCCCCGGGGTGTCCAGGATCACCAGTCCCTGCTTGAGCAGGGGATGGGCCATGTTGATCAGCGCATGGCGCCACTTGGGAACCTCGATCAACCCGTCCACGCCGACCAAGGGGTTTTCGTTCGGCGTTTCGTCGTTCCAGAAGCCCAGGGAAGCGGCCTCGGCCTGGCTGACGCGGCGCACTTCGGCGACTTTCTGGATCGCGCGCGCGAGTTGCTGGGAATCGTTGACGTCCAGGTCCACCCGCTCCCATTTGTCGGGGGCGTTGCGCCAGTCCAGCAGCGACTGGGGTTGCAAGCGGGTTTCAATCGGCAGCAGCCGCAGGCAGGGCGGCACTTCAGCGTCGTAACCCAGCTCGGTGGGGCACATGGTGGTGCGCCCGGCACTGGCCGGCATGATGCGCCGCCCGTAGCCAGCGAAAAAGACCGCATTGATCAGCTCGGATTTGCCACGCGAGAACTCGGCCACGAAGGCCACCATGATCTTGTCGTTCTTGACCTGGGCGTGCAACTGGTCCAACCGCTCCCGCACCCCCGCTTCCAGCAGGTCGTGGTCGCTCAACCAGTCAGACAGGAGCTTGAGTCGCAGAGCAAACTGCTTGCGCCAAACACTGTGCTCGTCAAATTCCTGATTGAAAGTCATGTCACTTTTTTCTGCGTTCTGGGCAATATAGCATCGGCCCGGCTTTCAGGCGCGCTGGCAATGTGGGCAGAAAAACGACGAGCGCTGGCCCTGCCGGATGGCCCGGATCGGCGTCGCACAAACCCTGCAGGCCTGCCCCTCCCGACCGTACACCATGGCATCGAGCTGGAAATAGCCGGTCTGACCCTCGGCGCTGGAAAAGTCACGCAAGGTGCTCCCGCCCAGGGCCAGGGCACGCTGCAAAACCGCCACAATGGCACCCTGCAGGCGCGCCGCCCGGGGCCGGTTGATCCGGTCAGCCCTCAGCGTGGGCCTCAGACCCGCCATGAACAGCGCCTCCGACGCGTAGATATTGCCCACGCCCACGACGATATCGCCCGCCATCAGCACCTGCTTGATGCTGGCGCGGCGTTGCTGCAAGGCCTGATGGAACATGACGGGCTCAAACCCGGCCTCCAGCGGCTCCACACCCAGCCCGCCCAGCAGCTTGAGCGCCCGTGGGTCGGCCAGCGACTCGGCATGCACCACGGCACCAAAGCGCCGTGGATCGTGAAGCCGCAGCGTGCCGCGGCTGGTCTGCAGCTCAAAATGGTCGTGCACCCCACGGGGCGCCAACTCGGGGGCGAACTGCAGACTGCCCGACATGCCCAGGTGCAACAGCAACAAACCCCGATCCAGGTGCAGCAGCAGGTATTTTCCACGCCGCGTGACACGGCCCACGTTTTGCCCGATCAGTGCCTCGGGCGCACACCCCAGCGGCCAGCGCAGGGGTTTGCCCACCTGCACCCGCAGCACGCGGGCTCCCGCAATGCGATCGGCAAAACTCCGGCGGGTGACTTCAACTTCGGGCAGTTCGGGCATGGAACAAGGTGCTTTTTTCGGTGGATGCCGGAACAGTTCACAGGCCTTCGGATCACAACCCGTACCCATCCACCCTTCCATTATCATGAACGAATGAATACCCTGCACAGCCCCGTCGCCACCCAGGCCCATGGGCACCAGAAACCCCTTGCATGGTGGTTTCGAGGCCTGTTGGGCGCATCGCTGCTGGCGGGCGCCTGCGCCACCCAGGCCCAAGGCACGCCGCCTTCCGTGGGGGCCACCCCAGCCGCCGCAGAGGCCGCCGGGGTGCGCAACTCCGACCTGGATGCCCCGCTGTTCTACCAGTTGTTGCTCGGTGAGCTCAATGTGGGTTCTGGCGAACCCGGCACCGGTTACTCCCTTTTCCTTGACGCGGCACGCAAACAGAAGGACGCCCAACTGTACCGGCGAGCCGTGGACATTGCCCTGCAGGCGCGCTCGGGCGAAGCGGCCCTGACCGCCGCCCAGGCCTGGTCCAGGGACTTGCCCGACTCGCTCGACGCCGACCGCTTCGTGCTGCAGATCCTGCTCGCTCTCAACCGGCCCGGCGAAACAGGTCCGGTCTTGAGCTCCCTGCTCGCCCGCTCGCCGGCCGCCGAGCGCAACGACTCCATCAACGCGATTCCACAAACCTATGCCCGTGTCGCCGACAAGGCCCTCGCACTGAAGGTGGTCCGGGAGGCGATGACGCCCTTCCTCCAGCAACCGAAGCACGCCGCGGCAGCCTGGACCACCCTGGGGCGCATGGAACTCGCGCAGGACCAGTTCATCCAGGCGCTGGAATCGGCCCGCCAGGCACAGGCGGCTGAGCCCGGATCGGTGTTTCCGGCGCTGCTCGCCCTGGAGTTGATGGAGCGGGGACAGAAAGACGCCGAACCCCTGGTGCGCACGCAATTGCAGGCCAGCCCGCCTTCCGTTGCCAACGGCACCGCCGTGGCCCTGACCTACGCACGGATCCTGCTCGACCTGCAGCGCAACGCCGAAGCCCGCGCCCTGCTGGAGCGCCTGACCCAGGCCCAACCCGAACTGCCTGAGCCCTGGCTGCTGCTGGCCTCGCTGCAGGTGCAGGACAGCACCGCCCATGCCGCCGCCACCGCCTCGCTGCAGAAATACATGGGCCTGGCCCGCCAGTCCGGTGACGAACGCAGCGCCCGCGGCCTGACCCAGGCCTATCTGCTGATGGCCCAGGTGGCGGAGAAGCAGAAAGACTTTGTGGCCGCCAACGCCTGGCTGGACCGGATTGAAAACGCCGACGAAATCATGGCGGCCCAGATGCGGCGCGCTTCGCTGCTGGCACGCCAGGGACAGATGGCCCAGGCGCGCGCGCTGCTGCGCAGCCATCCCGAACGCCGCCCCGAAGACGCCCGGCTGAAACTCGTGGCCGAAGCGCAGCTGTTGCGTGATTTCAAGGACTGGCAGCAGGCCTACGAGGTGTATGGCGAAGCCGTCACCCGCTTCCCGAACGACAACGACCTGATCTACGACCAGGCCATGATGGCCGAGAAGGCGAACCGGCTGGACGCGATGGAAGGCCTGTTGCGCCAGCTGATCGCCACCAAGCCGGACCACCACCACGCGTACAACGCCCTGGGCTACTCGCTGGCCGACCGCAATGTGCGCCTGCCCGAAGCGAAGCAGCTGATTGAGAAGGCCGTGGAACTCGAACCCGATGACGCCTACATCCAGGACAGTCTGGGCTGGGTGGAGTTCCGGTTGGGCAATGTCCAGCGGGCGCTGGACATCCTCCAGGGCGCCTATGGCAAGCGCCCCGATGCCGAAATCGCGGCCCACCTCGGGGAGGTGTTGTGGGCACAGGGCCAACGCGAACAAGCGCTGAAGATCTGGCGTGAAGGACTGCTGCTGTCAAGCGACAACGAGACCCTGCAAGGCACCCTCAAACGCCTGCGGGTCCAGCCATGAATCTGGAAGCGGACAGGGGCGCATGGTCACGCCGCCACGCGATGCTGGCAGGACTGGCAACAGCCATCCTGCTCGCCGGCTGCGCTGCCCCCCAACGCAACACCGTCCCGGGCGAAGCCTTCTGGAGCGGGCGACTGGCCCTGATTGTCGAGAGCGACCCACCACAGTCCTATTCCGCCAGCTTCGATCTGCGCGGTTCGCCCGCAGCGGGCGAACTGCAACTGAATTCACCACTGGGCAACACCCTGGCCCGGGTGCTGTGGAAACCGGGCAGCGCCGAACTGCACCAGGGTGAACGCGTCACCCGGCGCCAGAACCTCGATGAACTGACCACCGAATTCGGTGGCACCACGCTGCCCGTGGCGGCCCTGTTTGCCTGGCTGCGGGGGCAGGCCAGCGAGGCCGATGGCTGGCAAGCCGATCTTTCGCGCCAGCCCGAGGGGCGGGTGAACGCCCACCGCCTTCTGCCGCTGCCCGCCGCCGAACTGCGCATCGTGTTCGAGCCATGACACCGGCCCACCCCCGCCCGGTGCTGCGGCACCTGCTCGGCGTTCCTGCGCCCGCCAAACTCAACCTGTTCCTGCACATCACGGGTCGCCGGGCCGACGGCTACCACCTGCTGCAGTCGGTCTTCATGCTCATCGACTGGTGTGACCGGCTGGATGTCGAACTGCGCACCGACGGTGGAATCAGCCGCCAGGACCTGCAGCCGGGCCTGCTGCCCGCCGACGACCTGACGCTGCGCGCTGCCCGGGCATTGCAACAAGCCACCGGTTGCCCGCTGGGCGCGCACATCACGCTGGACAAACGGATACCGGCTGAAGCCGGCATGGGTGGCGGCTCTTCGGATGCGGCGAGCGTGTTGCTGGCGCTCAACCGGCTCTGGGGCCTGGGACTGCGGCGAAACGAGTTGTCCGCCATCGGCCTTCAGCTGGGTGCCGACGTCCCCTTTTTCCTCGGCGGTCACAACGCCTGGGTCGAGGGCATCGGCGAGCAGATCACACCCGTTTCACTGCCCCCTGCGCGGTTTCTGGTGGTCAAACCGCCTGGAGGCGCATCCACCCAACGCATTTTTGCTTCGCCTCAGCTGAAGCGCGATACAAAAACTGCTACAATCCAAGGCTTTGCTGCAAACGACACACAAGATCTGCCGCGGCTCGATATCCAGAACGTTCTGGACTTCGGCCACAACGATCTTCAGCCCGTGGCCCAGGCCATCTGTCCCGAAGTGGGGCAATGCCTGGACTGGTTGTCCGCTCAGGGCCTGCAAGGCCGCATGACCGGATCGGGCACCGCGGTGTTTGCGCAAATGCAGCATCCGCTGGATGAGATTTCGGTCCCTGGTGACTGGACTGTCCGCGAATGCAGCAACATGGATGCACATCCATTGCTTGACTGGTGCAACGATTAGAATATCGGCTTGCGCACAGCCCCGGCAGTTGATGCGCAACCTGCGACATGTTTTTGGGTTGTCTGTCCGGCTTCATCGCCAAACAGATGACCTGCGTAGGGGAGTCGCCAAGTTGGTAAAGGCACTGGATTTTGATTCCAGCATGCGAGGGTTCGAGTCCTTCCTCCCCTGCCAGATTTTTTCGAAACACGTACCGGCCTGGCCGCTTTGATACACATGAAGCGGCCACTTTTTTTGCCGTAGATGCAGCTGGGAACACCATGCAAGTTCAACCCCCGGATTTCATGATCTTCACCGGCAACGCCAATCCGGTGCTGGCGGCTGAAATTGCCCAGCACCTCGGCACCCAGCTCGGTTCGGCCAACGTAGGCCGCTTCTCCGACGGCGAAGTCACCGTGGAAATCACGCAAAACGTGCGTGCCCGCCACGTCTTCGTGGTCCAGTCCACCTGCGCACCGACCAACGAAAACCTGATGGAGCTGCTCATCATGGTCGACGCGCTCAAGCGCGCTTCGGCCGAGCGCATTTCCGCGGTCATCCCCTATTTCGGCTATGCCCGCCAGGACCGCCGTCCGCGCTCCAGCCGCGTGCCCATCACCGCCAAGGTGGTGGCCAACATGCTGCAGACCGTGGGCGTGAACCGCGTGCTCACCATGGACCTGCACGCCGACCAGATCCAGGGCTTCTTCGATATCCCGGTGGACAACATCTACGCCTCGCCGGTGCTGCTGGGTGATCTGCGCCAGAAAAACTACGAGGACCTGCTGGTCGTCTCGCCCGATGTGGGTGGTGTGGTGCGCGCGCGTGCGCTGGCCAAGCAGCTCAACTGCGACATGGCCATCATCGACAAGCGCCGCCCCAAGGCCAACGTGTCGGAAGTGATGCACGTGATCGGTGACATCGATGGCCGCAACTGCGTGATCATGGACGACATGATCGACACCGCCGGCACACTGGTCAAAGCCGCCGAGGTGCTGAAAGAGCGCGGCGCCAAACACGTCTACGCCTATTGCACCCACCCGATCTTCTCGGGCCCGGCCATTGAACGCATTGCCAAAGGCAATGCGCTGGACGAGGTCGTGGTGACCAACACCATCCCGTTGTCGCAGGCCGCCCAGGCCTGCTCCAAGATTCGCCAGCTCACCGTGGCGCCGCTGATGGCCGAAACCATCGCGCGCATTGCCTCGGGTGAGTCGGTCATGAGTTTGTTTGCCGATCAGGACAACCTTTTCTAAGGCCTGACAGCAACAAAAAGCAGGCCGCCCTGCACATTCAGCAAGCGGCCTTTTTCAACCGAGGCGTTCTGGTCGCGGAACCCCTCAACAGGAGTCAGTTATGCAATTTGTCGCTTTTGAGCGCGCCAAGCAGGGTACGGGTGCGAGCCGCCGTCTCCGCATCACCGGTCGCACGCCCGGTATCGTTTTCGGTGGCGAAGCGCCTGCCACCACGATCGAACTCGATCACAACGCCTTGTGGCATGCCCTGAAGAAAGAAGCCTTCCACGCTTCGATCCTGGACATGGAACTCGCCGGCACGACCCAGAAAGTGCTGTTGCGCGACGTGCAATACCATCCCTTCAAGCCCCTCGTGCTGCACGTGGACTTCCAGCGCGTGGACGACAAGACCCGCCTGCACAAGAAGGTGCCGCTGCACTTCGTCGGCGCTGAAGAGTCGCCGGCCGTCAAGACCGACAAGTGCGCTGTCAGCCACGTGATGACCGAAATCGAAATCGAGTGCCTGGCCACCCAGCTGCCCGAGCACATCACCGTGGATCTGAGCAAGGTCACCACGGGCACGACCGTTCACACCGGCGACATCGAGCTGCCCAAGGGCATCAAGCTCGTGCTGCACGGCCGCACCAACCTGACGGTGGCCACGCTGGTCGAGCCGATCAAGGAAGTGGTTGTCGCTCCGGTGGTGGCCGCTGTCGACGACAAGAAAAAGGGCAAAGGCAAGAAGTAATTTCTGCCCTGGCGGTCCGGTGCCGGATCGCCTTGCCCCTCGAAGGCCCGCTCACGCGGGCCTTTTTCGTTCCTGCCACAGGATAATCTGCGCATGATCAAGCTCATCGCCGGCCTGGGCAATCCAGGCCCTGAATACGAACACACGCGCCACAACGCCGGCTTCTGGTGGGTGGATGAGGCCGCGCGCCTGCTCAAGGTCTCACTGCAGATGGAGCGCAGCCACTTCGGCCTGGTTGCGCGCACGTTGGTGGGTGGGCAGAACGTCTGGCTGGTCGAACCGCAGACCTTCATGAACCTCTCGGGCAAGTCGGTGGGTTCGCTGGCGCGGTTCTTCAAGATCGCTCCCGAGGAGGTGCTGGTGGTGCACGACGAGCTCGACCTGCCGCCCGGCGAAGTGAAGCTCAAGAAAGGGGGAGGTCACGCTGGCCACAATGGTCTGCGCGACATCCACGCCCAGCTGGGCAGTGCCGACTACTGGCGGCTGCGCGTGGGCATCGGGCACCCGGGTGACAGGAACGAAGTGGCCAACTGGGTGCTGAAAAAGCCTTCACCGGACGACCGCATCGCCATCGCCCAGGCGCTGGACCGCAGCCTCAAGGCCCTGCCCCAGCTGATCGCCGGCGAAATGGACAAAGCCACCGCGTTGATCCACACCAGCAAACCGCCTCGGCCCAAACTGCCAAGGCCTCCGAAAATGGATGCGGTGAACGATCAGGTGGTCGGAGCCGATGGCGCGTCGGTCGCTGCCGACAAGGGCTGACCCGCTTTCTGCAGGCGCTGGTATTTCTGCCAGAGCGTCTCGCGGCTCTCGATGTACTCAGGGTTCACCGGGATGCAGCTGACCGGGCAGACCTGCATGCACTGGGGCTCGTCAAAATGCCCGACGCACTCGGTGCACTTGGCGGGGTCGATTTCGTAAATCTCTGCGCCCATGTAAATGGCCTGGTTCGGGCACTCGGGCTCGCAGACATCGCAGTTGATGCACTCGGCGGTGATCATCAGGGCCATGGTTCGTGCTCCTGATCAGACCTGCAAGGGCCGCGGCGCCAGGCGCTGCGCCACCGCCGGACTGACCATCTGCGACACATCGCCACCGAGGGTGGAAATCTCGCGCACCAGCGTGCTGGAAATGCACTGCAGCTCGGCCTGCGGCAGCAGGAACACGGTCTCCACGGCCGGGTTGAGTTTGCGGTTCATCGCGGCCATCTGGGCCTCGTAGTCGAAGTCGGTCAGGTTGCGCACACCGCGCACCACGGCACAGGCGCCCTGCTGGCGGCAGAAATCCATGATCAGGCCTTCGAACGGCAGCACACGGATCTGCCCGCCCAGGCTGGCCACGGCTTCGGCGGCCATGTCCATGCGCTCCCGAAGGCTGAAGCGGGTCTTCTTGTGGTGGGCCATCGCCACGGCAATGATCACTTCGTCGAACAGCAGCGCGGCGCGGCGGGCCACGTCTTCGTGACCCAGTGTCAGCGGATCGAAGGTGCCGCTGTAGACCGCGATACGGGGGTTTCTGGCGGCCGGGGAGAGCTCGGAATTCATGCCGGAATTATGCGCGAGGGGTCTCGCCGCCGTGGGACCAGCGGCAAAAGTCACTGAGGCGGCAAGGGCCGCAGCAGGTGAAAGGCCACGACACCGGCCTTGCCCTGGCGGTGCACCTGAAGCCCCAGCTGGGCGAGCTCGTCCGCGCTCCAGATGCGCGGCGCCTCCAGGTAGATCAGGCCATCTTCGCGCAACGCCTGGCGCGCTGCCTGCAGTGCGGCGCTGAACAGTGCCTCATGGGCGCCATCGGCAAACGGGGGGTCGAGAAACACCACATCGAGCGCCTGGCCGCGGCGCTGCAGCAGCGCAGCCACGCCGTCGCCACGCTCCACCCGCACCGCATCGGCTTTCAGACGCGTTTTGATCCCTTCCAGGGTCTTGACCAGATGGGTGTCGTTGTCCACCAGCACCACCTCGGCCGCGCCGCGCGAGGCAGCCTCCAGACCGAGCGCACCGGTGCCCGCGAAAGCATCCAGGCAGCGCAGGCCGGTGAGGTCCTGGCCGAGCCAGTTGAACAGGGTCTCACGCACCCGCGCCGGCGTGGGCCGCAAGCCGGGCCGGTCGGCCACGGGCAACTTGGTGCGCTTCCAGAGCCCGCCAATGATGCGGACCTCGTGCGGTGCGTTGACGGTGGGGCGTGGCGCGGGTTTTTTCATGCACCGAGCTTACCAAGCCAGTGTGTCGGCGGAGGATTCCCCTCGGGGACACCGCCGGGCTGCTTTCGCCAGAAGGCTGGTGTCGCCCCCTTGAGGGGGTCGCGCGCAGCGCGGCGAGGGTGGGTCATCGCTCTGCGCCAACCACCACGGTCACCATGCGATCGGGCTGCAGCACCCGGGCAAAGGCGCGCCGGATGTCGGCCACGCTGACGCGCTGCACCTGGTCGGTCCAGGTGTCGAGGTAATCCAGCGGCAGACCGTTCCACGCGATGTTGGACACGTTGTCGAGCAGCTTGCGGTTGCTGTCGATGCGCAACGCGAAACCGTTGATCAGGTAGTCCTTGGCGGCCTGCAGTTCGGCCTCGGTCGGCCCCTGTTCGACGAACCGGCGCACCACATCCCGCGCCACACCGATGGCCTGATCGGCCTGGTCGGGCCGGGTGGTCAAGCCCAGCTGGAAAGCGCCCGCGTGCAGCCCGGGCGCAAAGTAGCTGTAGACGCTGTAGCTCAGTCCGCGCTTCTCGCGCACTTCGGTGGTCAGGCGGGACACAAAACCGCCGCCACCCAGGATGTAGTTGCCGACAAACAGGGGGAAAAAATCCGGATCGTTGCGCGGCACGCCCGGCTGCCCGATCAGCACCTGGGCCTGTGCCGCCGCAAACGGCAGGCGCTGCGTCTGTTCGCGAGCCAGTGGCTGCACTTCGGGCACCGGCGGCAAATCATCGCAACCGTGCGGCTGCACGGCGGCCATGAATCGGCCCACGATGCGGTCGGCAGCTTCCCGGTCGATGGCACCCACGAGGCTCACCTGCGCCCGGCAGGCCGCCACATGGCGCCGGTAGAAAGTGCGCATGTCCGCCACGCTGATGGCGCCCAGGGTCTTGGCGTCGGCTTCGAAGCCATAGGGGTGGGTGCCGAACACGGCGCGGGAAAAGGCGCGACCGGCGTGTGTGCCGGGTCGGTTCTCGGCTTCCTTGAGCGCGGCCAGCGTGCGCTCGCGGTCGCGCTGCCAGATCTTCTCGGGCCAGGCCGGTGCCGCCAGCTGGCGCGCGGCCAGAGCGACGGCGCGCTCCAGCAGCGCGGGCTCGGTGAGCGTGCGCAGGGACAGGCTGAAACGGTCACCGCTGGCGTTCGCGCCGAACTGGGCGCCCAGATCGGCCCAGGCTTCGCCCAACTGGTTTTCATCCAGCGCTTTCTGGTCGCCCTGGGCCAGCACGCCGGCCAGCAACAGACCAGCCGTGGCGCCGGCCAGTCCGGCCTGGCTGGCGGGATCGCGGCGACTGCCGCCGTCAAAATTCAGCTGAACATCCAGCATCGGGATCGACGGGCTGGCCACGAGATAGACACGTGCGCCGCTGGCGTGCGTCCAGTGTTGCACCGGAATCGCGGCTTGAGCGCCCGTGAGCGCCCCCAGTCCGGCGAGCAGCAGCGGCAACCATCGGCTGCGGGTCAGGAAACGGGAGAGGGTCGGCATGCGTGGAGATCGTGCAGGTGGGGCGGATCAGGTGGAACGGCTCAATGACGCGAGAGCGCGGGTCGGGGCGTGGTTCTTTGCTCCGCGGCCTCTCGGCGCGAGGGATCGGGCACCAGCACCGCGGTGCTGAGCTGCTCGTCGCTGAAATAGCGCTTGGCCACCGCCTGCACCTGGGCCGCCGATACCTGGCGCAAGCGGCTCATGAGGCGCTCGCCGGTGTCCACGTCCATCCCTTGAACCCAGTAGCTGCCCAGCTCCTGCGCCTGGTTGAACACCGAGTCGAGCTTGTAGATCTCGCCGGCCATCCATTGCGTCTTGACGCGCTGCAGCTCGGCCTCGCTGATGCCTTCACGGGCGATGCGGCTCACCTCGGTCCGGAGTGCGGTTGCGGCGGTGTCCGTGGACACCCCCTGGGCCGGCACGGCGATCAGCATGAACAACTGCGGACCGCGCCCCATCAGGCCATACGAAGCGCTGGCGCTGTCGGCGATGCGCTGGCCGCCGCTGCCCGTGCCCTGCACCAGCGAGCGCTCCAGGCGGGCGCCGCTGTAGCCATCGAGCACGGCCGAGAGCACGGTCAGCGCCAGCGCGTCCTGGCTGGCGGCATCCTCACCACCGCTCCAGCGCGGCACCTTGAAGCTCAGCGCCACCATCGCCTGGTCCGCGGCAGCGCGGTAGTCCAGCCGCCGAGGCCCGGCCTGCGGGGGCTCTTCGCGTGGCTTGCGCGGCGGTACCGCGCGCGCCGGTATGCGGCCGTAGATGCGCTCGGCCATCGCATGCACCTGAAGCGCGTCCACATCGCCGGCGATCACCAGAGCCGCGTTCGACGGCGTGTACCAGCGCTGGTAGAAATCGCGCACGTCTTGCGGCGTCATGGCCTCCAGATCGCTCATCCAGCCGACCACGGGCCGGCGGTACGGGCTGGCCTGGAACACCATGGCGCTGAGCGCTTCGAACATGCGGGCGCGCGGCGACTCTTCGGTGCGTTGACGGCGCTCTTCCTTGATGACCTCGATCTCGCGAACGAACTCGTCGTCGGCCCACTGGTTGCGGGCAAAACGGTCGGCCTCCAGTTCCATCATGGCCTCCAGCCGGCTGGCGGGCACCTGCTGGTGGTAGGCGGTGGCATCGCGGCTGGTGAAGGCGTTTTCGCGCCCGCCCAGGGCCGCCACGCGGCGCGAAAACTCGCCGGGCTTCATGTCGGGCGTGCCCTTGAACATCATGTGCTCCAGCGCATGCGCCACGCCGCTGGTGCCGTCCACCTCGTCCATGGCGCCCACACGCACCCAGAGCATGTGGGCCACCGTGGGCGCGCGCCGGTCGGGTTTGACGATCAGCGCCATGCCGTTGGAAAGCGTGAACTGCTGCGCCCGGGTTTCGGCGGAAATGGCGCTGGACGTGGTGGCGGCACCGGCCCATCCCACAGAACCGGCCAGCGCCAGCAGGACCAGAGCACGGCCCCAGAGAGAGTGAAAGCTGCGTTTCATAGAATGGTGAAGATACAAGAGATTCCCAAATGTTCTCGTTCTTCCGAAAAAAGCCCCCCACCCCTCCCGAACCCGCGCCCGCTCCCGCTGCTCCGGCGCCCATCCCCAGCGCCGCACCGGTTGCCCCGCAGGCACCCGCCCTGGTGATCGCGGCACCGGTGCCGGTTGCACCACCCGTGGCTGAGCCCCGCAAGGGCTGGCTCGACAAGCTCAAGGCCGGTCTGCGCAAGACCGGTTCGAGCATCGCCACGGTGTTCACCGGCACGCAGATCGACGATGCGCTCTACGAAGAGCTGGAAACCGCGCTGCTGATGGCCGACACCGGCGTCAAGGCCACCGAGCACCTGCTGGCCGACTTGAAAAAGCGAGTCAAGGACAACAAGACCACCGACCCCGCCGCCGTCAAGGGCCTGCTGGCCGAGTCCATTGCCGAACTGCTGGCGCCGCTGCAGAAGCGGCTGGTGATCGGCGAGCACAAGCCCACGGTGATCATGGTTGCGGGCGTCAATGGCGCGGGCAAGACCACCTCCATCGGCAAGCTCACGCGCCACCTGGCCAACGAAGGCGCCACCGTGCTGCTGGCCGCGGCGGACACCTTCCGCGCCGCGGCGCGCGAGCAACTCGCCGTCTGGGCCGACCGCAACACGGTGGAGATCATCACGCAGGAAGGTGGCGACCCCGCTGCCGTGAGCTTTGACGCCGTGAGCGCGGGCCGGGCGCGCGGCAGGGACGTGGTGCTGGTGGACACCGCCGGCCGCCTGCCGACCCAGCTGCACCTGATGGAAGAGCTCAAAAAGATCAAGCGCGTGGTGCAGAAGGCCGACGCCACGGCTCCGCACGAGGTGCTGCTGGTGATCGACGGCAACACCGGGCAGAACGCGCTGACGCAGGTGAAGGCGTTCGACGAAGCGCTGGGCCTCACCGGCCTGGTGATCACCAAGCTCGACGGCACGGCCAAGGGCGGCGTCATTTGCGCCATTGCGCGCGAAAAGCCGGTGCCGATCTATTTCATTGGCGTCGGTGAAAAGCTGGAAGACCTGGAAACCTTCGACGCGAAAGAGTTCGCTCAGGCGCTGCTGAACTGAACGGTGTGGTCCCCGCGCTCCGCCGCTGCGCGGGTCGCTGCCCCAGCATCGGGAGGGGACCCGGTGCATCCCGCGTCCGGGGGCTGATCCGGCTTGGGGCGGCCCGGCGCCGGACCGCTGAACCGACCTACTCCCCGGCTTCGCTGTAGTTGCGCCACTGCTTCATGGCGTTGCGCAGGGTCAGCACCTGCCGTTCGAAGCGCGGGCAGGCCTGGCACATGGCCATGTGCAGGCGCAGGGCCAGCCGTTCGCGCAGGGGCAGCGCCCGGTCCTCGCGCGCGATCAGCAGCGCGGACACTTCCTTGCAGGTGCGGCGAAACGGGTAGGTGGCTGTCATCGTGTCGGGGCTTGTGAAAACCAGTTGAGGTCCAGGCACTCGCGCAGGCGAAGGCGGGCACGGTGCAGCTGGACGTAGAGGTTGGTCGGCGTCAGCGCCAGTTCCTTACAGATCTCCTCACTCGACATCTCCAGCCACTCGCGCATCAGGAACAAACGGCCCTGCACCGCTGGCAGCTGGTCGGTGCAGGCCTCCAGGATGGCAAAGAACTGGCGACTTTTCAGGTCCTGCTCCGGGTTGCCCCAGTCGGCCGGCTTCTCGGCGAAATGGCCATCGGCCCTGAAGGCCATGAATTCCAGCGGATCGGCGTTGTCGTCGTCCGAGCCGCTGTCGAACGTCACCTCGCGCTGGCGCTGTCGCATCGAGTCGATGATCTTGTGTTTGAGGATGCCGATCAGCCAGGTCTTGAGCTGGGAGCGGGCCTCGAAGGCCTGCGGCTTGGCCAGCGCAGCCAGCAGGGTCTCCGACACCGCGTCCTCGGCCCAGGCGTCGTTGCGCAACTGCAGGCGCGCGAAGCGCATCAGGTAGCTGCGCTGCTCGACCAGTTGCTGCTCGAAGTCGGTGGAGGGGTGGGATGGCATGGTGGTGTGGGTTGGCCGCCAGTGTAAGGAGTGGAGCAGCCGGTCGACCAACGGGTGCCCACCGGAGAAACCCGAGGTCACTGGTTAACATCCCCCTCGGCACCCACCCCCACGACACCCTTCCGCCCGACGACCGCGCCATGCACGCCGCCTCCCTGCCGCTCTGCAGCCTGCCGCGCCAGCTTCGCTTTGCCGCGCTGTTCAACGGCGTGCGAAGCCGAGCGGCGCCCACGGCGGCCATGCCCGATGCTGGATAAGGCCATCCAGCAGGCGTTGCGCCCGCTCATGACGCGGGCCGCGCGCACCCTCGTGCGCCTGGGTGTGGGTGCCGACGCGATCAGCTTCGCGGGCTTTGCCATCGGCATGGCGGCCGCAACGGCCATTGCGTTCCAGCATTTCCTGCCGGGCCTGGCCCTGCTGATGCTGTCGCGCCTGATGGACGGCCTGGACGGCGCCGTCGCCCGCGCCACCCGGCCCACCGACCGCGGCGGGTTCCTCGACATCACGCTCGATTTTCTGTTCTACGCCGCCATCCCGCTGGCCTTCGCCATCGCGGATCCGGCCGCGAACGCCCTGCCCGCCGCGGTGTTGCTCGCGGCCTTCATCGGCACCGGCAGCAGCTTCCTGGCCTTCGCCATCGTGGCTGAGAAGCGGCGGCTGCAGTCCGTCGCCTTCCCGGACAAGAGCTTCTATTTTCTGGGCGGCCTGACCGAAGCCACCGAAACCATCGCCGCGTTTGCCGCCATGTGCCTGTGGCCCGGCCACTTCGCGTTCATCGCTTATGGCTTTGCCGCGCTGTGCGCCATCACCATCGCGCTGCGCATTGGCTTGGGCTGGCAGCGGTTTCGCTGAGCCTGCGCCTCAACTCAGACCAGACACCGGGATGCACGCGCCATGGATCGCGCGTGCCGCGTCGGAGGCCAGGAACAGCATCACGTCGGCCAGCGCCTCCGGCGCCACCCATTGCGAGGGGTCGGCATCGGGCATGGCGGCGCGGTTCTCGGGTGTGTCGATGATCGAAGGCATCACGCAGTTGACGTTGATGCCCTGCCCCTTGAGCTCGGCCGACATGGACTCGGTCAGGCGCATCAGCGCGCTCTTGGACGCCGCATAAGCCCCCATCTGAGCACCGCCCTTCAACGCGCCCAGGGCACCGACGGTGACGATGCGGCCGCCGCCGCCCGCCACCATGCGCGGCACCACGCTGGCCGCGATGGGCATCAGGGCGCGCACATTGAGGTCGAGCAGGAAGTCCAGTGTCTGCGCGCTGGTGTTGTGCACGGCATCGCCCATGCGGAAGCCACCCGCCAGGTGGCACAACACGTGCACGCCGCCAAAGCAGGTGGCGGCATGGGCCACCGCCAGCTCCACCTGGGCGGCGTCGAGCAGGTCGAGCTCCGTGCAGCTCAGCACTTCGGTGTCCGGCCCGTACACGCGCCGCAGGGCCTCGCCGTTGCGATCCAGCAGCACCAGGTGGTCACCGCGGGCCGCAAAGGCGCGGGCCACGGCCTGCCCGAGGTTGCCGGCTGCGCCGGTGATGAGAACGGTTCGGGCCTTCGGGTTCATGGGGTTCCTCCTGAGCGCCGGGCGCGGTGGTAACTGCCGTCGCCGCGGCTGAACACCTGGTCGGTGGGCAGCACGTCGCCGGGCTGCAGCTCGGAGGCCCGTGCGGCGTGATCGTACAGCGGCGCGAAGTCGATGCGGGTGAACTCCAGCAGTTCGTCGAGGTCACGGATCACGAAATAGCTCTCCTGGAAATCGTCGATGCGGTAGTTCGTGCGCATCACGCGTTCAAGGTCGAAGCGTATGCGGTTGGGCGAGGGGCTGTCCAGACAAAACTGCGATTCGGTGTAGGACGAGGCGATGCCCGAACCGTAGAGCCGCAGGCCATCGCCCTGCTGCAGCAGGCCGAACTCCACGGTGTACCAATAGACACGCGCCAGCTGCGCGAGCTTGCCGAGCTGCTGCGCGCGCAGGCCGCCCTGGCCATAGGCCTGGATGAAGTCGGCGATGGCCGGGTTCATCAGCATGGGCACGTGGCCGAACACGTCGTGGAACACGTCGGGCTCTTCGAGGTAGTCCAGTTCGTGCGGCCGACGGATGAAGTTGCCCGCCGGGAAGCGGCGGTTCGCCAGGTGGTCGAAAAACACCTCGTCGGGCACCAGCCCGGGCACCGCTACCACCTGCCAGCCGGTGCGCGGCATCAGCACCTCGCTCAGGCGTCGGAAATCGGGAATTTCATCGGCGCCGATGGGCAGGTCGCGCATGCCCTGCACGAACTCGTCACAGGCGCGCCCGGGCAGCAGCTTCGTCTGGCGTTGAAACAGCGTCCTCCAGGTGGCGTGGTCGGCAGCGGTGTAGTGCTCCCAGCCTTGTGAGATGGTCCAGTCGGCGCTCTCGGGCTGTGCGGCGGCTCCGGCGGCCAGGCCGTGTTTGGTGGGTTCGGGTACGGTGGTTGCCATGGTCACTCCGCGAGGGGGGCCACCGGGGTGTAGGCAGCGTCGGCGCGCGTGGCCCAGGCGATGTCGCGCGTGGACAGACCGCCCGCGTCGTGCGTGGTCAGCGTGACCTCGACGCGGTTGTAGACGTTGAACCACTCGGGATGGTGGTCCATCTTTTCCGAGACGATGGCCATCTGCGCCATGAAGCCGAAGGCCTGCGGGAAGTCGGCGAAGTGGAACGTGCGCCGGATCGCGCCGCCCTCACGGTTCACCGTCCACCCGGGCAGGCTGGCCATCAGTTCGCGGGTGTTCTGTTCATCCAGGGGGGTCATGAAATGTCTCCTTCGTTGTTGGGCCTCCAGCCTGTGGGCTGTGACCGGCTGTGCAGTTTGCGCCGCATCGCAGACAATTTGCTCTCGTATTCACCGCCCGACCGGCGCCTTTTGAAGAAACCCTTTCATGAACACCGACATGAGCGAAGATTCCTTGCACCCCTCGTTACTCGACCGGCTGGATCGCCGCATCCTGTCGGCCCTGCAGGCCAACGGGCGCATCAGCAACCAGGAACTCGCCCACACGGTGCACCTTTCTCCGGCGCAGAGCAACCGGCGCCACAGGCGGCTGGAGGAGGCGGGTTACATCCAGCGTTACGAGGCGCGGCTGGACGCGCACCGGCTCGGCCTGGGTGTGACCGCCTTCGTGCACGTGTCGATGGAGCGTGGCCAGCACAAGGAGGTGCTGAAGTTCCAGCGCACCGTGGGCAAGATGCCCGAGGTGCTGGAGTGTTACGCCGTGACGGGCGATTTCGACTACGTCTGCAAGATCGTCGCGCGCGACCTCAAGGGCCTGTCGGACTTTTTGCTCGGCACGCTGGCGCAGCTGTCGGGCGTGAGCGGCGTTCGCTCCAGCATCTGCCTGAACGAGCTCAAGTGCACCAGCGCGCTGCCGCTGGATTGAGTTCGCTGCCCCGGATCAGATGGCCCCGAGCGGCGGCAGCACGGTGGCCGTGCAATCACCAAAGCCAATGCTCTGAAACCCGTTGCGCGTGCAGCGGCCGCGCAGGGTGATGCTGTCGCCGTCTTCGAGGAAGGTGCGGCGTTCGCCGTTGCCCAGGGTGATGGCCTGCTTGCCGCCCACCGTGAGTTCGAGCAACGAGCCGGCCTGCTCGGGCTTCGGGCCGGAGAGCGTGCCCGAGCCGAACAGATCGCCCGCCGAAAGCGCGCAGCCGTTGACCGTGTGGTGGGTCACGAGCTGGGCCAACGACCAGTAGGCGGCGTGCGCGGCGTTGGAGCGGCTGATGACTTCGGGGGCGTGGCCTTCGGCGCGCATGCGCGCCGTCTGCAGCAGCACGTCGAGATCGATGTCGAACGCACCGGCGCTCTGACTGGCCTCGGCCTGCAGATACGGCAGCGGCGCCGGATCGCCCGCGGGCCGCTGCAGGGCCTGGCGGAACGGCGCCAGCGCTTCGAGGGTCACCATCCAGGGCGAGAGCGTGCTGGCGAAGTTCTTTGACAGGAAAGGGCCGAGCGGCTGGTACTCCCAGGCCTGGAAGTCGCGCGCGCTCCAGTCGTTGAACAGGGTCACGCCGAACACATGGTCTTCGGCCGCGGCCAGCGGGATGGCGTGGCCCATGGTGTTGGGCCGACCGATCACGTAGCCGAGCTCCAGCTCCAGGTCCAGCCGCCTGGTCGGGGCGAGCATGGGCGCGTCGGCGTCGGGGCCCTTGATCTGCCCGAGCGGGCGGTGAAAGCCCTGCCCGCTGGGCTGGATGGTGGAGGCGCGGCCGTGGTAGCCGATGGGCACCCACTTGTAGTTGGGCAGCAGCGGGTTGTCGGGCCGGAACAGCTTGCCCACCGCCGTGGCGTGGTGGATGCCCACATAGAAGTCGGTGTAGTCGCGGATCTCGCAGGGCAGGCCCAGCTCCACGGCGCCCTGCGCATGCAGGTGCCGCGACCATCGGTCTTGCTGCGGGCTGCCGGCAGCCAGACCGGCGCTGATCTGCGCGCGCAGTTCGCGCCGGGCCTCGGGCTTGAGCTGGAGCAAGCGGTTCATGTCGCTGAAGTCGATGAGGTCGGTGGCCCGCAGGTCCAGCACCTGGTCGCCGATGGCCACGCCGATGTGCCACCCGGGGTCGCCCTCCGGCTTGAAGCGGCCGAAGGGCAGGTTCTGGATGGGGAAGTCGCTCGCGGGATCGTTGGCGGATTCGACCCAGCTGCGCAAGGTCGGGTTGTGGGTGTGATCGATGGTGGTCATGGCTTGGCCCGCCTCAGTCCAGGGCCTTGAATTCCCGGTCGTGCATCCAGGCGGCGTGCTTGGGTGCGCGCTTGGTCTGCGCCCATTCGTTGAGCATGTCCCACTTCACTTCGTCGAGGTCCTTGTGCATGCGCGGCGTGCCCACGTCGGCACACAGCTCCAGCCGGTGGCCGTTGGGATCGAAGAAGTAGATGCTCTTGAAGATGGTGTGGTCGGTCGGCCCCAGCACCTCGATGCCCGCGGCCTGCAGCCGTGCCTGGGTGGCTTCGAGCATCTCCAGGCTGCCGATCTTGAAAGCGATGTGCTGCACCCAGTCCGGCGTGTTGGTGTCGCGCCCCATTTCAGGCGCATTGGGGAGCTCGAAGAAAGCCAGCACATTGCCCTGCCCCGCGTCCAGGAACACGTGCATGTAGGGGTCGGGCGCTTTGGTGGACGGGACCTGGTCTTCGGCGATGGCCAGCACGAAGTCCATGTTCAGATGCTTGACGTACCACTCGACGGTTTCCTTGGCGTCCCTGCAGCGGTAGGCCACGTGGTGGATGCGGTCGATCTTCAAAGTGCTCATGGTTCAGTCTCCGGTGGATTCGGTTGGCAAGGCGCTGCGGTGGATCAAGATCCCTTTCGGCCTGGCGCTGGATGAACCCGGAGAATACCGGCCCCGGCAGGGTCTGACAGAAACTTTGCGACAGCAGGGTTTCTCGCCGCCGGGGTGGGTCCGTCAATCCAGCTTGATGTTGGCTTTGCTCACCAGGCGCGCATAGCGGTCCTGCTCCGACTTCAGGAACCTGGCCGCGGCGTCCGGCGAGGTGGGATTGATGAGGTTGTCCTGCTTGGCCATGGTGGCTTTGACGTCGGGGTCGTTGAAGGCCGCCACCACGGCCTTGTGCAGGCGGTCCACCTGCGCAGCTGGCAGGCCCTTGGGGCCGATCATGGCGAACCAGCCGGCCACGTCGACGTCCGGGAAGCCCTGTTCGGCGAGGGTCGGCACGTCGGGCAGCGACGCCACACGCTCCTTGCCCATGACGCCGATGGCCTTCATGCGACCCGAGGCCAGGTGGCCCTGGGCGGCGGCCACGGCGGCCACACCGAACTCGACCTGTCCCCCGATGATGTCGGCCATCATCGGACCCATGCCCTTGTAGGGAATGTGTTGCACCTGCACGCCGGCTGCGTCCACAAACATCTCGCCTGCCAGGTGGATGATGGTGCCGTTGCCCGACGAGCCCATGTTGAAAGCGCCTGGCTTGGCCTTGAGCAGCGCCTGCATGTCCTTGGCGTTCTTCACCGGCACTTTGGCCGGGTTGACCACCAGCACGAAGGGCGAACCACCGACCACGCTGATGGGCGTGATGTCGGCGAGGCTGTCGTAAGGGAGGGTCTTGAACACGCTGGGGTTGACCGCGTGGTTGTTCGAAATGAAGGCCACCGTGTTGCCGTCGGGCGCGGCCTTGACCAGCGCCGAGGTGCCGGTGATGCCGCCCGCACCGGGCAGGTTTTCGATCACCACGGACTGGCCGCCGAGCGCCTTGGACAAGGCGTTCTGCGCAGCGCGCACGATGGTGTCCACACCCGAGCCGGCGCCCACCGGCAGGATCACGCGCAGCGGCGCGCCGGACTGCGCCCAGGCCGGCGCCGAGGCAAAAAGGCACGAGGCGGCCACGGTGATGAGGGTGCGGCGGCTGATGGACTGGGTGATGGTCTTGGTCATGGTTGTCTCCTGGTTCTGGTGGAAAAATCGGGGATCAAACGGCAGCGGGAACAGGGGCCCTGGTGAGGCGGGCAAGCACTTCTTCGGTGTGCTCGCCGATGGCGGGCAACGCACTGCGCACGCCCGGGCGGCGTCCACCCATCAGCAGCGGCAGCAGCACCACCTGTGTGGTGTCACCGGTCTCGGTGGTCATGGGCACCAGGCCGCCGGAAGCGATCAGGTGTTCGTCGTGCACCAGCTGGTCGGGGCGGACCACCTTGGCGTAGGGCAGGCCGGCGGCCTGCAGCTTCGCGCACAGGGTTTCCAGGTCCTGGTGTTGCAGGGTTTCGCCCAGCTTGTGCAGCAGCTCGGGGCGCACGGCCACGCGCTGGGCGTTGGTGGCCAGGGCCGGATCGCTGGCGAGGTCGGGCCGCTCAATCACCTGGCACAGCGTGGCGAACTGCTTGTCGCTCACCGCACCGACGAACAGCTGTTCACCACCGGCCACCGTGAAGGTGTCGTACACGCTCCAGGCCGAAATGCGCGAGGGGAACGGCGGCGGCACCTCGCCCGTCATCTGGAACTGCTGCATGTGCTGCGAGGCCAGCAGCACGCAGTTTTCGAACAGTGCACTCTGGACCTCCTGGCCCTGGCCCGTGCGTTCACGCTCGCGCAGCGCGGCCAGCACGCCGATGGCGCCGAACATGCCGCCCATGATGTCGTTCACCGAGCTGCCCGCGCGCAGCGGGCGGCCCACGGGGCCGGTCATGTAGGTCAGGCCAGCCATGTTCTGCACCACCTCGTCCAGCGCCAGGCGGCTCTCGTAGGGGCCGGGCAGAAAGCCCTTGTGCGAGACGTAGATGAGTTGGGGGAACAACTCGCGCAGCGCTTCGTGCCCCAAGCCCAGCTTGTCCATCAGGCCGGGGCGGAAGTTCTCCAGCAACACATCGCACTGGCCGATCAGTTCCTTCGCCGCGGCCAGACCCTCTTCGGTCTGGATGTCGAGCACCACGCTCTTCTTGTTGCGGTTGAAGCTGCGGAAGAAACCGATGCCCAGGCCCGGCAGGGTGCGCGTCTTGTCGCCGCCGGGCGGCTCGACCTTGATGACCTCGGCGCCGAGGTCGGCCAGGATCATGCCGCAGGTCGGGCCCATGACCATGTGGGTGAACTCGATGACGCGCACGCCTTCGAGGGGGAGTCCTGTGGATTCGGTTGGCATGGCTTGTGATCAGGTCGGTGAAAGGAAAAGGTCTTCAGTGGGCCGCGGTGGCGGCCAGCGCCGTCTTCGGCAGGCCGGCGCGCCAGAGCGCGCCGTGGGTGGGTTCGCCCGGCAACCAGCCCACCACCTTGGCGCGCAGCGCCAGCAGCTTCTCTATATCGATGCCGGTCTTCACGCCGCATGCCTGCAGCATGAAAGCCAGGTCTTCGCTGGCCGCGTTGCCGCTGGCACCGGGCGCGTGCGGGCAACCGCCGATGCCGGCGAGCGAGGCGTCGAATCGGCTCACGCCCACTTCGAGCGATGCGTACACATTGGCCAGGGCCAGGCCGCGCGTGTCGTGGAAGTGACCGCAGCAGAAACGGTCCCCAGCGATCTTCATCGCCTGCTCGAACAGCTCGCGCACCGAATGCGGGTCGGCGTAGCCCACGGTGTCGGCCAGGCTCACGCGGTCGGCACCGGCGTCGAGCAGGGCCTGCATCAGGCGCAGCACTTCGCTGGTCTTCACCTCACCCTGGATCGTGCAGCCGAAAGCCGTGCCCACGCCGCCTTCGATCAGGGTCGGGCTGCCGGCCGCGTCGCGCGCGGCGCGGATGCGCTTCATCTCGTTCACCACTTCGTCGGGCGTCTTGCGCAGGTTGGCCAGGCTGTGCGCGTGGCTGGCCGAGAGCGGCAGGATCATCAGGTGGGCGCCGCCCTCGATGGCGCGCTCGGCCCCTTTGAGATTGGGCACCAGCACGCTGGCTTTCAGGCCCGGCAAGGTCCTGGCGAAGGCCAGCACCTCGGCGGTGTCGGCCATCTGCGGCAGCAGCCTGGGCGGCACGAAGGAGCCGACCTCGATCTCGCGCTGGCCGGCCGCGAAGGCGTCGGCGATCCACTCGCATTTGTGCACGGTGGACACCCGGGTCTGGATGCTCTGCAGACCATCACGAAGACCGACTTCGCGGATCACGGCCTGGGCGGGCCATGCGGAATGAAGGGACTTGTTGCTCATGGAAGCGGAGTTTATGATTTCCACAAACAACATCAAGTGACCATATGGAAGGCTATAAATTCCATTTTGGAACTTAAACACAGGGTTTTCCCCATGCGCGACCTCGACCTCAAATCCCTGCGGCTGCTGGTGGCCGTGTGCGACCACGGCAACATGAAAGACGCCGCGGCGCAGGAACACATCGAGCCTTCGGCCATCAGCAAGCGCATCGCACAGCTGGAAGACGCGATCGGCATCCAGGTGCTGGTGCGCGGGCGGCGCGGCGCCGAGCCCACCCCGGCCGGCCGCGCCCTGCTGGAGCACGCCCGCAACGTGCTCTTCACCATGGACCGCATCGAGGCCGACATGGCCGCCTTCAAGGGCGGCATCAAGGGCCAGGTGCGCGTGGTGGCCAGCGCCTCGGCGATCGCCGAATCGCTGCTTGACGACCTCACGGCCTTCATGCGCGCGCCCGAGCACCAGGACATCAAGGTGGACATCGAAGAGCGCTTCTCCAGGGACATCGTGAGCATGGTGCGCGAGGGCGTGGTGTCGCTCGGCGTGTGCTGGAGCAACATCGATTTCGGTGGTCTGGAGCACCGGCCCTACCGCCGCGACGAGCTGACGCTGGCGGTGCCGCTGGACCACCCGCTGGCGCAGCACGAGGCGCTGCACTTCGAGGACACGCTGGCCTACGAACACGTGGGCCTGCCACCTTCCACAGCGGTCCACACCATGCTGGGCCGCGCGGCCGCCAAGGCCGGGCGCCACATGAGCTACCGCGTGGTGGTGTCGAACTTCGACGCCGCTTTCCGCGTCGTGGCTGCGGGCCTGGGCATCAGCGTGGTGCCGCGGCAGGTGAGCGAGATCTACGTCTCGGCCGGGCAGGTGCGCATCATCCCGCTGCTGAACGACTGGGCCCACCGCGAGTTCGCGATCTGCTACCGCCGCCACGGCGACCTCACGCCCGCGGCCGGGCGGCTGCTGGAATTCCTGGTGGATCAGGCCGCGCAGGCGGACGCGCTGGCCGCCTGAGCCGCCGGACTCACATGAACTGCACGCCCTTGCGCCGCAGCACCCATTTCTCGACCTCCACCGCCAGGAACACCGCCGCCGCCAGCGCGGTGATGAGCAGCCAGGAAGGCCCGTCCAGCGCGGCCGTGCCGAACAGCGCCTGCATCGGTGGGGCGTAGGTGATCAGCAGCTGCAACACGATCAGGATCACGCTGGCCCACAGTGCCATCGGATTGCCCGTGAGCGTGTCGCGGCTCAGCGCGGACGCCACAAAATACCGGGCGTTGAACAGGTAGACCAGTTCGCCGAACACCAGCATGTTGACCACCGCGGTGCGGGCCACCTCGATGCTGTTGCCGCGCGCGAGCTCCCAGTTGAAGACGCTGAACGATGCCGCCACCATCAGCAGGCTCACGAAGACGATGCGCGTGAAGAGCAGCCGGGTGATCAGGGGTTCGCCCGTGGGGCGCGGCGGGCGCTCCATGATGCCCAGCTCGGCGGGTTCGAAAGACAGCGCCAGCGCCAGCGTGACGCTGGTGACCATGTTGATCCACAGGATCTGCCCCGCCGTGACCGGCATGGCCAGGCCCGCAAACACGGCCAGCAGGATCACACCGGCCTCACCGCCGTTGGTGGGCAGGATGAACAGCAGCGCCTTCTTGATGTTGTCGAACACCGTGCGCCCCTCGCGCACCGCGTGGGCGATGGTGGCGAAGTTGTCGTCGGTCAGCACGAGGTCGGCCGCCTCGCGCGCCGCGTCGGTGCCGCGCTGGCCCATGGCCACACCGATGTCGGCGGCCTTGAGCGCAGGCGCGTCGTTGACGCCGTCGCCGGTCATGGCCACCTGGCGGCCCTGGGCCTGCAGCGTGGCCACCAGGCGCAGCTTGTGTTCGGGGCTGGCGCGGGCCACCACGTCGGTCCGGGCCAGGCGTTCGCCAAGCGCGGTGTCATCGAGCTGATCGATCTGCACGCCGTTGAGCGGCTGGCCCGCTTTCAGGCCGATCTGCTCGCCGATGGCCGCCGCCGTCACGGCGTGGTCGCCGGTGATCATCAGCACCCGGATGCCGGCCTGCTGGCATTCGGCCACCGCCGCCACCGCCTCGTCGCGCGGCGGGTCCATCAGCCCCACCAGCCCGAGCAGGGTGAAGCGCGGCGTGATGTCGGCCACGTCCAGCTCGCGCGTGCCGGCGGGCCACTCGCATTCGGCCAGCGCCAGCACGCGCTGGCCCTGGGCCGCCGCCCCATCCATGCGCACCTGCCAGGCCGCATCGTCCAGCGGGCCGTTGCTGTCCTTCACGCACAAGCCGAGCACGCGCTCTGGCGCGCCCTTGATCAGGGCGAACAAGTGGCCCGCGTGGTCGTGGTGCAGCGTCGCCATGTAGCGGTGTTCGGACTCGAAGGGAATGACGTCGATGCGCGGCGTGCGCTCGCCCGCTTCGGCCAGGTTCAGCCCGGCCTTGAGCGCAAGTGTGAGCAGCGCGCCCTCGGTGGGGTCGCCGGCCAGGGTCCAGCCGCCCGCTTCATCGCGGTGCAGTTGCGCGTCGTTGCACAGCAGGGCGCAGCGCGCCAGGCCTTGCAGGCCGGTGTGGGTGGCCACGTCCAGCGGCTGATCGCCCCGGTGAAAACCGCCTTCGGGCGCATACCCCGTGCCGCTCACGCTCAGCGTGTGTTCGCCCAGCATCACCTGCACCGCGGTCATCTCGTTCCTGGTCAGCGTGCCGGTCTTGTCGGTGCAGACCACGCTCACCGAACCCAGCGTCTCGACCGCGGGCAGGCGCCGCACCACCGCGCGGTGCTGCGCCATCGCCGCCGTGCCGATGGCCAGCGTGATGGTGACGATGGCGGGCAGGCCTTCGGGAATGGCCGACACGGCCAGACCGACCACGACCAGAAAGATATCGAGCGCGGGCATCTCCCGCACGTAGTAGCCGTACAGGAAGGTGATCACGCTCACCACCACGATCACCGCGGTGATCTGGCGCGCAAACTGATCGAGCCGCCGGGTGAGGGGTGTCACCAGCGTGGGCACGCCGCCCACCATGCTGCCGATGCGGCCCATCTCGGTCCGCGCCGCCGTGGCCACCACCACGCCGCTGCCCTGCCCCACGCCGACCACCGTGCCGGCATAGGCCATGCACAGTCGGTCGCCCAGCGGGGCGGCGCCCACCACCGCGGCCGGGTCTTTGTCGGTGGGCACCGATTCACCGGTGAGCGCGGCCTCGTCGATGCGCAGGTTCTTGACCGAGAGCAGCCGCAGATCGGCCGGTACGCGGCTGCCCGATTCGAGCAGCACCACGTCGCCGGGCACGAGGTCGCCCGCGTCGATCTCGTGGCGGTCGCCATCGCGCAGCACCATGGCGTGGCTCGCCAGCATGGCGTGCACGGCTTCGAGCGCGCGTTCGGCCTTGCCCTCCTGGATGAAGCCGATCAGGGCGTTGATGATGACCACGCCGAAGATCACGGCGGCGTCGACCAGATCGTCCAGCAGGAACGTGACCAGCGCCGCCGCCAGCAGGGTGTAGATCAGCATGTTGTGGAACTGCCCCGCCAGGCGCCACAGCCAGCTGGGGCGCGCTGCCGCGGCCAGGCGGTTGGGACCGTGCGTGAGCAGGCGCGCGGCCGCTTCGGCGGGCGTCAGCCCCGTGGCGCTGCTGTCCAGGGCCTGC
Organism: Hydrogenophaga sp. L76; assembly: GCF_057654755.1. Lineage (NCBI taxonomy): Bacteria > Pseudomonadati > Pseudomonadota > Betaproteobacteria > Burkholderiales > Comamonadaceae > Hydrogenophaga > Hydrogenophaga sp. L76. The sequence continues at coordinate 4,196,466 of NZ_CM172807.1, read as the reverse complement.
AGCACCTGGTCTGGTGCCTGGGCGTGCCAGGGTGTCTGAGGGTCATCATGGGCGGGATGAGGCAGGGGGTGGGTGTCGGGGCGCATGGAACAACCATAACCCGAACGCCATGACACCGGCCACCGGCGCGATCAGGTTTCCAGCGAAGCCATCGCCGAGGGCGACCATTCCAGCGCGCGGTGGTCAAAGCCCGCGACCAGCGTGGGCTTGACGACCTCAAAATACGGCGAGACGTCAAAATCGCGCGGGGTGAACAGGCTGTGGTGGCGCACGTGCAGCACCTGGCGCACGCAGTCGGGGTGCCGTGGGTCGTCGGTCGCGGTCTCTTCGACGATGGGCAGGATGGGGTAGAGCACGGTCTCGAAAGCCTGCGCGATCAGGGTGGAACAGATGGCGCGCGTGGGGTCGCCGCTGCCCACGGCCAGCAGGCGCCGGCGCCAGCGCACCGGCACCGGTGGCGTGGGCAGCAGGTAGCGCGCGAGGTCCAGGATGTTCTTGAGGTCGTAACGGTGGCCGATGCGCTGCACCGCGAAACGGCAGACGGCCTGGACCTCGTCGATGCGCAGGCTGGCGGGGCGGCAGATGCGGCAGTGCAGCCCCGCGTAGGTGCCCAGCGGCACGGCGCGCACGCCCTCGCGGATGTCGGCCTCCACCACCATCAGCGGGCCGCCCGGCTGCAACGGCCCGACACAGAGCGCCGCGTGCGACCAGGTGGACTGCGTGAGGTACTTGATCGCCGTGCTCACGCGCGTGGTGCCTTCCACCAGCACCACATCGGCCGGGCGCAGCGCCGCGGCCAGCAGGCGCTGGTCGGTCGGAAAGCCGATGGACGCCGACCGGCCCGGCTTGGTCAGGTAGCGTGCCAGCGCACGCCCGATGGCTTGTCTGATCATCTGCGCCTCCCGGTGTAAGAATGTCGCAGTTTCGGCGACTCAATCCGAACAATGCCAACAAGGAATGGTCGTGAACATCCGGAAAATCTTGCTGCTGCTGGTGGTGCTTCTGGGCATTGTGGCCTTCTTCGCCTTCGGTCTGGACCGCTACTTCAGCCTCGCGTTCCTCAAAGAGAGCCAGGCCAGTCTTGCGGCGCTGCGGGAACAACAGCCGCTGCAGCTGGCCCTGGGCTATTTTCTGGTCTACGTCGCGGTCACCGCGCTCTCGCTGCCCGGCGCCACCATCGTCACGCTGGCCGGCGGCGCGATCTTCGGCCTCGGCTGGGGCCTGCTGATCGTGTCGTTTGCGTCCAGCATCGGCGCCACCCTGGCCTTTCTGACCGCGCGCTTCCTGCTGCGCGACAGCGTGCAGGCGCGCTTCGGCCAGCGCCTGGCCGAGATGGACCAGGGCATCCAGAAGGACGGCGCGTTCTACCTGTTCACCCTGCGCCTGATCCCGGTGGTGCCGTTCTTCGTGATCAACCTGTTGATGGGCCTGACCCAGATGAAGGCCTGGACGTTTTACTGGGTCAGCCAGATCGGCATGCTGGCCGGCACCGCCGTGTACGTGAACGCGGGCACCCAGCTCGGCCAGCTGGAATCGCTGCAGGGCATCCTGAGCCCCGGCCTGCTCGGCAGCTTCGTGCTGCTCGGCCTGTTCCCGCTGATCGCGCGGCGCATCGTGGAAACGGTGCAGAAGCGCAAGGTGTACGCCAGGTGGGCCAGCGTCCGCCCCGCGAAGTTCGACCGCAACCTGATCGTGATCGGCGCCGGTGCGGGCGGCCTGGTGTCGGCCTACATCGCCGCCGCCGTCAAGGCCAAGGTGACGCTGATCGAAGCGCACAAGATGGGCGGCGACTGCCTGAACTACGGCTGCGTGCCGAGCAAGGCGCTGATCAAAAGCGCGACGCTCGCGCACCAGATGCGCCACGGCGCGAACTATGGCCTCTCGGACACCACGCCCAAGTTCAGTTTCAAGACCGTGATGCAGCGCATCCACGACGTGATCGCCGCCATCGAACCACACGACAGCGTGGAGCGCTACATCGGCCTGGGCGTGGAGGTGCTGCAGGGCTATGCCAGGCTGGTGAACCCGTGGACGGTGGAGGTGGCGCTGAATGGCGGTGGCACCCAGCGCCTGACCGCTCGCAGCATCGTCATTGCGGCGGGTGCCCGGCCTTTTGTGCCTCCTCTGCCGGGGCTTGACGAAGTCGGCTACGTGACCAGCGACACGATGTGGGACGCGATCGCGAAGCTCGAAGAAGTGCCGAAGCGCCTGGTGGTGCTGGGCGGCGGCCCCATCGGCTGCGAACTGGCGCAGGCCTTTGCGCGCCTGGGATCGCAGGTGACGCAGGTGGAAATGGCGCCGCGCATCATGCTGCGCGAAGACGCCGAAGTGAGCGCGCTCGCCACAGCCGCGCTGGAGACCGATGGCGTGGCGGTGCTCACCGGGCACAAGGCGCTTCGCTGCGAAGTCCTGGACGGCGAGAGGGTGCTGGTGGTGGAACACGCGGGTGCTGAAAAATCCATTCCCTTCGACCAGCTCATCTGCGCCGTCGGCCGCGTGGCGCGTCTGCAGGGCTACGGGCTGGAAGAGCTGGGCATCCCGACCAACAAGACGGTCGAGACCAATCAGTACCTGCAGACGATTTACCCCAACATCTACGCCGCCGGCGACGTGGCAGGGCCCTACCAGTTCACCCACGTGGCGGCGCACCAGGCCTGGTACGCGGCGGTGAACGCGCTGTTCGGTGATTTCAGGAAGTTCAAGGCCGACTACTCGGTGATTCCGTGGGCCACCTTCATCGCCCCCGAGGTGGCGCGCGTCGGCCTGAACGAGCAGGAAGCCAGGGAAAGGAACATCCCCTACGAAGTCATCAAATACGGCATTCACGACCTTGACCGCGCCATCGCCGACAGCGAGGCCCACGGTTTCGTGAAAGTGCTCACCGTGCCCGACAAAGACAAGATCCTGGGCGTGACCATCGTCGGCACGCACGCGGGCGACCTGCTGGCCGAGTACGTGCTGGCCATGAAACACGGCCTGGGCCTGAACAAGATCCTCGGCACCATCCACACCTACCCCACGCTGGCCGAGGCCAACAAGTACGCAGCGGGTGAATGGAAGCGCGCCCACGCGCCGCAGAAGCTGCTGGCCTGGGTAGAAAAGTTTCACACCTGGCGCCGGGGTTGAACTGTTGTTGCGTCCCAGGAGTCCACACCACATGACCTCCCGCCGCCAGACCCTCGCCCTGTTCGCCGCCAGCGCCCTGCTGCCCTGGCCAGCCATCGCCCAGACCACCTTCGACCACACCTACGCCGCCTGGGACGCGCTGCTGAAAAAACACGTGCGCTGGCTGCCCGACGGCAAGCAATCGCGCGCCAGCTACAAAGGCTTTGCGGCCGACCGCGCCGCGCTGAAAACCGTGCTCGATGGCATGAGCGCCGTGCCCCAGGCCACCTTCGACGGCTGGAGCCAGCCGCAGCAGATGGCCTTCCTGATCAACGCCTACAACGCCTTCACGGTCGAACTCATCCTCACGAAATACCCGGACCTGAAATCCATCAAGGAACTGGGCTCCTTCGTGCAGTCGGCCTGGAAGAAGAAGTTCTTCACACTGCTCGGCGAACAGCGCCACCTCGACTGGATCGAACACGAACAGCTGCGCCCGCGCTACAACGAGCCACGCGTGCACGCCGCCGTCAACTGCGCCAGCATCGGCTGCCCCGCGCTGCGCGACGAAGCCTTCACCGCTGTGAAGCTCGAAGCCCAGCTCGAAGACGGCATGCGCCGCTTCATGGGCGACCGCACACGCAACCGGGTCCGGGGCAACCAGGTCGAAGTCAGCAGCATCTTCAAGTGGTTCCGCGAAGACTTCGAAAAAGGCCACGGCGGCTTCAAACAGGTGGAAGACGTGTTCGCGAAATACGCCGAACAGCTGAGCAACCAGCCCGCCGAGCAGGCCGCGCTGAAGGCCAGAACGCTGGGCGTGAGCCACCTCGACTACGACTGGTCCCTCAACGACGCGGGGCGCTGAGCGATGGACCGGGCGCCCGCAGGCCGTGATCCGTCAGTCGCCAGGACGCTGCTCCTGAACATCGGCCAGCTGGTTCATGGTCTTCAGGATCACGTCAGGCGCGTAGCGGATGTTCATGAACTCGCTCATGCTCAGGGCAGGCCAGGCCAGCGCGATGCGGTAGCGCCCCGCCAGCGCATAGACCTTGTTGTCGACGATGAACATCTCGTAAGGCAAAGCGGCCATGTGCTCCAGCCCTGTCGCACCGAGGCTGCCGACCCACCAGCCTTCGCCGCGCCCCGTATCGTTCAGCGCCACACCGAACACCGCCAGCTTGCGGTCGGCCATGACCACCTCGTACACCTTGGCGGTGGCGCCCACGCCGTTGGCCAGCCGCTTGCGCACCGTCTGCAAGGCCTCGTCAAAACTGCCGAAACTGCGCAGTTCGGCACGGAAGGAATCGAAGCGCTCCATGGACGTCATGTACTGGTAGTTCGCCAGCCGATCGGCCGGCACGTCACCACCGAAACCGTTGCCCGGCCCCAACGCCCTGGCCAGCCGCGCCTGCACCGAGCGGGCCGCTGCTTCGGCCTGCGGATACGCCTGTCGCAGGTAGGCCCGGTACCAGTACTCCGGCGTCGTGTACGACACGCGGCCGTCGCGCTGCACGCCGACCCGGATCGCTGCCGCCACGACGGCGCTGCCGCCCGCTGCCCGGATGGCCTGCAACATGGCGTTGTCGCTCACCAGCACCACACCGCCCGCCTCCAGCCCCTTGGGCAGGTGGCGCCCCAGCAGGGTGAAACCCTCGGCCTGCAACTTTTTCTCCACAGCCCCCATCTGCGCCTGCAACTCGCCCGCCGGCAACGGCGTGCCGCTCGTGTAAGGTGACAGGGCCTGACAGGTCGAGACCACCATGAACAGCCATCCAGCCAGCAGCAGTTTTTTCATCTTGCAGGTCTCCTTTAAGGTTGGAACGAACCTTAGCGCTGCCGCGGTGATCCCGCATCAGGGCTATTCCCATGCCGGTTGGGGTATTCGGGCTGTGCGCGGGCTTGTCGCCCTGACGCTGGCGGCGGCCGGCATGGCGCAGGCCGCGTCGCCCCTGCCTCCGCTGCTGCAGGCCGACGGTGCGCTGCACCCGGCCTGGCGCTTCGTGGGTTTTCCCAAAAGACACAGCGATCTGCCCGCCACCCGCTTCGAGGCCGCCCGCGTGGACGGCCAGGCCGCACTCCAGGTGGTCACCGCGTCGTCCTACGGCACGCTGGTGCACGAACTGAAAGACGCGGCCCAACCCGCGCGCCTGCAATGGCGCTGGCGCCTCGACCAGCCGCTCTCCGGCGGCCAGGCTCCGCCGAACCTGCTCACCAAGGCCGGCGACGACGCCGCGCTCAAGGTCTGCGTGATGTTTCACCACCCGCTGGGTCGCGTTCCCTTCGTGGAACGCACGGTGCTGCGCATCGCGCGGGGCATCAGTGGCGAGCGGCTGCCCGCGGCCACGCTGTGCTACGTGTGGGACAGCGGCCACCCGGCGCCGCTGCAGGGCGCCAACCCCTACACCCGGCGCGTGCGCTTCATCAGCCTGCAAGGCCAGGACGCGCCGCTGGGCCAGTGGGCGGGCGAAAGCCGCGACTTGGCGCAGGACTTCGCCGCGCTCTTCGGCGACGAACTGCCCGCTGGCGCGGACATCCCGCGCGTGAGCAGCGTGCTCATCGGTGCCGACAGCGACAACACCGCCAGCCGCAGCGTGGGCTGGGTAACCGATCTGCGCTGGGCCGACGACCCGCCCTGAAACACCCCGTACCATCGGGGCCCATGCACCACGGCATCCAGAAACTCCTGCTGCTCGGCGCCGGTCATGCCCAGCCCCGCTGAGCCCAACCCGGCCGACCGCAGCGCCTGGGCGGTCTTCCTGATCTTCCTGCGCCTGGGCCTCACATCCTTCGGCGGCCCGGTCGCCCACCTCGGCTACTTCCGCACCGAATTCGTCGAACGCCGCCGCTGGCTCGGCGAAGCCGCGTACGCCGACCTCGTGGCCCTGTGCCAGTTTTTGCCCGGCCCGGCCAGCAGCCAGGTCGGCATGGCCATCGGCCTCTCTCGCGCTGGTTACGCGGGCGCCTTCGCCGCCTGGGCCGGCTTCACGCTGCCCTCGGCCATCGCGCTGATCCTGTTCGCGCTCGGCCTCGCCAGCGTGGGCGACGCCGTGGCCCCCAGCGCGCTGCACGGCCTGAAAGTGGTGGCCGTCGCCGTGGTGGCGCAAGCCGTCTGGGCGATGGCGCGCAGCCTCTGCCCCGACGCGCTGCGGCGCACGCTGATGCTGGCCAGCGCCGCCCTGTTGCTCTTCTGGCCCGGCACCGCCGCGCAGCTGTTCGCCATGGCCGCCGCCGCCCTGCTCGGCCTGGCGCTGCTGCGGCCGCCGGCCGATGCACCGCACGAAGCCCTGGCCATGCCGGTGGGTCGCCGCGCGGGCGCGGCCTGGCTGGCCCTGTTCTTCGCGCTGCTGCTCGGCCTGCCGCTGCTCGCCGCCGCCCTGCCGACGCAGACGCTCGCGCTGGTCGACGCCTTCTACCGCGCCGGCGCTCTCGTGTTCGGCGGCGGCCACGTCGTGCTGCCGCTGCTGCAGGCCGAAGTCGTGCCCACCGGTTGGGTCAGCCAGGACGCCTTTCTCGCCGGCTACGGCGCCGCGCAGGCCGTGCCCGGCCCACTGTTCACCTTCGCCGCCTTCCTCGGTGCGTCCATGAGCGCCGCGCCCACCGGCTGGCCCGGTGGCCTGATCGCGCTGCTGGCGGTGTTCGCCCCATCGTTCCTGCTGGTCGCGGGCGCCCTGCCGTTCTGGGAAAACCTGCGCCGCCAGCCGCGCGTGCGCGCCGCGCTCATGGGCATCAACGCCGCCGTGGTCGGCCTGCTGCTCGCTGCGCTGTGGAACCCGGTCATCACGAGCGGGATTCGCGGGATGGGCGATGTGCTGCTGGCCGGGGTGGCGCTGGTGGCGCTGATGAAATGGACATGGCCGACCTGGGTGGTGGTGGCGGGGTGTGCGGGGGTGATGCCGTCACTCGGCTTCTTTTGGTGATCTGATTTATCTTTCCAGTGCACAAACCAAGCTGACTCATGCAAACCCATACCTCGAAAGAAAGCATTGACTCGTTCATCGACGCCGTTCGGCACGATCCTTCGGCCTATTTGGCTTCCCAGCTGTAGAGGTCATTGCTGCACACCGCTATCAGTACACCCAACAGAACATCCCGAATTTTTGGAGGATCTATGCTCCTAGAAAACACTGTCACCCCTTGGTCAACCCTTGTCGCCGACAAGACCCGTATTGCGGGGTTCATGGGCAACAGAGGCATCCTGCATGACACAACCCGTTCAATTGTCAAAAGATGGACCCATAAATCCTGGGTTTGCTGCGCAACTTCGTACAAAGGCATTGACCGGCGTCCCTTGTTTCGAACCGACCCTTTTCGCTACTCTGAGTTGTTTTTTCTCGACGAGGCAACTGCATACGCAGCTGGGCACCGCCCCTGCAACTACTGCCGCAGAGAAGCCTTGGTTCTGTTCAAAACCATTTGGTGTGCAGTGAACCGTACAGGGGCGCCTCCGAACAGCGTTCAAATGTCAGAGATTGATACCCAACTCCACAGCGAACGGGTGGTTCGCGGCGGAAGCAAAGTGAAATATACAGCGCCCATGAATTCACTGCCATTTGGCACCATGTTCGAACACGACCACAGCGCATACCTGATCGGAAAGCAAGCAATTTATCTGTGGTCGGCATCTGGGTATCACCCTGCCGAACTTGCTCCTGCTTCAGAAGTCCATGTTCTGACGCCCGCCTCAGTGGTTGCTTCGTTCTCGCATGGCTTAAAACCTCAAGTTCACGACAGCGTATCGAAGTAGCTCGCCCAGCTTGTGGCATCCTTTCACTCAACCGCTGGAGGCCCATCATGACCATTTCCGTTGAAGACCTCGCCGCCCAGGCCCTCGACCTGCCTGCGGAGGACGGGGCCAAGCTCGTCGAACGGCTGATCGCGAGCTTTGAGCCCCGCTCTCCGTCAGAAGTGGCCTGGCTGGCACTGGCCGCCCGCAGGCGCGATGACGTGCGCGCGGGCAAGGTGGCCATGGTGCGGGTGGACGATGCAATCGCTCGCGTTCGCGCCCGCATCGCGTGAGCTGCTGGCTCCATCCGGACGCCGAGGTCGAGCCGGCCGATGCGGCCGTCGCCGATCTCGAACACCGAACACTGACCTGCGGTGGAACAGGAGACCCATGAAACTCGGCTACACCATCATCTACGTCCCCGACGTCACCGCCTCGCTGGCCTTCTTCGAGCAGGCCTTCGGCTTCTCGCGCAAGTTCCTGCACGAAAGCGGCACCTACGGCGAACTCGACACGGGTGAGACCACGTTGTCCTTCGCCGCGCACGAGCTGGGTGACATGAACTTTGCCGGAGGGCATGTGCACGCGGACACGTCTGCTCAGCCGCTGGGTTTCGAGATTGCGCTGGTCACGGACGATGTGCCGGCCGCGCACGCCCAGGCCATCGCCGCCGGAGCCCACGAGATGGCGGCGCCTTCGCAGAAGCCCTGGGGGCAGGTGGTGTCGTATGTGCGTTGCCCGGACGGCACTTTGGTGGAGCTGTGCACGCCGACAGCTGCCTGAACCGTGGACCGTTTGCCGGCCGATTACCCGCTCGCCGCCAGCGAGGCCGTGCCGAGCACCCTGACCGGGAAGCGCGTGCATTACGCTTGAATCCGCGCCCGGCAACGGGCTGGCATTTCAATCGTTCGCGGTAGCCGCCTCAAGGTTTGGCCAGGTGCCAGACCCCGCCGCGAAAGCCGTCACCCGAACGGTCCCCTGGCTTCTTGTCGTTTGCCCACCGGTACAGAGGCCGGCCTTTGTACGCCCACTGCTGCTGACCGTCTTCGCGCACGATCAGCGAATAGTCACCGGCCGCCTTGGCGCCTTCCCTGGCCAGCATGGGTGGCCAGCTCAGGATGCAGACACCCGTGCACACGCTTTTGCCCGGTGTGGTCAGGTCGTTGTCCCACCAGTAGAGGCTCATGCCTTTTTCGTCGGTGATGACACCCTCGGTGGCCTGGGGCTGGGCCCCGGCGACCGACATCCACACCACCAGGGCCAAGGCGGAGAGGGCTTTCAGAGAAGAAGGGAAAGCGCGCATGTCTGTGTCTCCTGGGTCAAATGACCACTTGCACTGTAGGAGTGGCAGGCCGGGCGCCATTGAGCAGAATCAAGAAACGGCCGTTCCTGTTCTCTGGCGTCGTGTGGCGCATGGCAGGCGAACCCTGCAGAGGGTCCCATCAGGCCCACCCGATCCGCCTGCCTTGCGCTGCAAAATTCCCTCATGAAATCCGGCAACACCTCCGTCTGTGTCTCTGACGCACCGGCGCCGCAGCACACGCCCCGGCGACCGGTCGAGGCCTGGCGTCTGGGCGTGATCTCGGGAGCGGCCGTCGCCGCCCTGTGCTTCGCCTATCTGGTGGTGCTGGTCATTGGCCTGGCCACGCTGCCCTCGCCCGATCACCCGGTGCAGCAGCCCTGGTTTGCGCTGCTGGAGCTGCTGATCCTGTTCATCGCGCCCGCGATGGTGGTGCTCGCGGTGGCCATCTGTGGCTCAGCGTCGCCCGGGCGTTTGCCGCTGGCGCTGCTCGGACTGGTGTTCTTCGCCATGTGTGCGCTCACCACCAGCGCGGTGCACTTTTGCATCCTTGTGCTGGGCGGGCACGCGGCGTTCGCTGGCGAGCCCTGGTCCACCCTGGTTTTTTCGTTCCGCTGGCCGTCGTTGGCCTACGCGCTCGACATCCTCGCCTGGGATGTCTTCTTTCCCCTGGGCGCCCTCTTCCTCGCGCCCGCCGTGCGGGGCGCGGGGCTGGCCAGAGGCGTGCGCGCGCTGCTGGTGATCAGCGCCGTGCTGGCGCTGGCGGGCCTGGCGGGCGTGGTGCTGGGCGACATGCAGGTGCGCCTGATCGGTGTTGTCGGTTATGCGCTGTGTTTCCCGGTCGCGGCTGCGATGCTGGCGCTGCGGCTTCACCGGGAGCGCCGCGCGGTCGCGGGCTGAGACATTGGCGCCGGTTTGGCCGATCATTGCCGCGGGCATTCTGCTCACCAATCCCATCGAAACGCACCAGGAGGACACCGTGCAAACCGTCACCATGCCATTGCAGCTCGCGCCGACCAGCCTGACCCAGCCCATCTTGCCGAACTGGTCGTTCCATCTGTTCAACGTGAACCTCGGCTCGTCGTCGAACCCGGCGGTGGAACAGGCCGCGCTGGTGAAGGTGGGCAGCTACGGCCGACAGATCGGGCACCTGGCCGAGGCGCTGGAACTGATCGTGAAAAAGACGAAGCTGCTGGAGAGCCATGAACTCACGCAGGACGAGAAGGACGTGCTGCAGGTGTTCCTGGGTGACGTCTCGGCGATCCGGCAGATCAAGTCGTCGCAGCCGGCGGCGTAGGCCGGGTCCGTGCTTCGGGCCGCCATGGCGCCGAACCGCCCTACCCGAGATCTTCGTGGAGGCAGAGGTAGTTGCCTTCGGTGTCCTTGAACCAGGCGGCCTTCTCGGCACCCAACACGCAAACGTGTTCCACGGTCTTGAATCCCGGCAGGTCGTAGCTCTCGAACACCACACCCGCCTGCTTCAGTTTGGCGACGCTGGCAGCGATGTCCGGGACCTGGAAGCTGATCGCGGTGTGCTCGGCTTTGGTGCCCTCTGGCTTGGGGAAGAGCGCGAGGGTGGTGCCGCCCATCTGGTAGGTGAACTTGCCGTCGGGACGGAAGCCGCCGGGCGTCAAGCCGAGGCAGCGTTCGTAGAAGGTTCTCGCCCGGTCCATGTCGATCACGGGGAGCATGGTGGTGACGGAGGCATTGGCCAGCATATGCAGTCCTTTCGCTCGATCCCGCCGGTCTCGCACAAGAGCTACCGCGCCTGTGTACCGAGGGCGGGCCATCAGCATAGGCACAAATGCGGTCGCGCGCCAGTCCCGCCATGCGGCTCTTGTGGCCAGCACTGCTGCGTTTCGCCGGAGCGGTCGCTCAGCGGGAGAACGGCTTCATTTGCCGCGCAGGCCCTCCTGCTCCATGAGCAGGTAGGTGTTGTAGGCGTTCATGCGGTTCGCAAACTGGAACATCGGCATGTTTTCCCAGGCGCTCCAGTCGGTGCCGGCGTAGGCCTCTTCAAACGGCACCATCTCTTCCGATGCCTTGCCCATGGTGCTGCGCAGGTAGCCGAGGTAGTCGCGGATGACGCCGATGTCCTTGCGCGGGTCGGTGGACGCTGCCCCGTGACCGGGCACCACGGACTGGGCGTCGAAGGTGAGCAGGCGGCTGAGCGCGCTGATCCACTGGTCGCTGTTGGCCTGGCCCACAAAGGGCAGGCGCCCGCTGAAGATGAGATCGCCGGCAAACAGCACGCGCTCACCCGGCACGTAGACCGCCAGGTCTTCGGGCGTGTGCGACGGCCCCACCTGCTCGACCACAAAACGCGCGCCGGCCAGCTCCAGCGTGGTGGCGCCATCCAGCCAGCGGTCGGCAGGCACCAGCCGGGTCTGGTCATTCACCCAGGGCGCCAGTTCGGTGCGCGAGGCCTCCAGCCGCTGCTGGGCCGTCTCCGAATGCAGGTATTCCCGCGCGGCGCTGTGGGCAATGATCTGCGCGCCCTGGGCCTTGAAGGCCTGCAGGCCGTAGATGTGGTCGGCGTGGTAGTGGGTCACCAGCACGTGCGTGACCGGCTTGGGGGTGATCTCGGCGATCTTGCTCAGCAGGCGTTGCGCCAGCGCGGGCGAACCCAGCGCGTCGATCACCACCACGCCCTGCGGCGCTACCACGACACCGGCGTTGCTGATGAAGTTCTGGTTGGCGGGCGTGCCCAGCGCGGCCAGTCCTTGCACGTAGTAGGTGTTGGGGCCGACCTTCTGGAGCGTCATGTCGGGTGCGGGCTGTGCGCCCACCGCGGAAGCCGTCAACAGCAGCAGCGCCGAAGCGCCGTGGGCCAAGGCGCGTGGGAGCCGCCGCACCGCGGCAAACAACGGATTCAACATGATCGGCTCCTTCAGCGTTGAAAAAACGCGCTCAGTGCTTGGCCGGCGCGGTGGCTTTGGCGGCGGCGTCGAAGCCGCCCTTGGCCTTCCATTCTTCCATGCCGCCCTGCAGGATGCGCAGGTTGTCCCAGCCCGCCACGCGCATGGCAAAACCGGCCTGGGCCGAGAGCGAACCGGTGTTGCAGTAGATCAGAACGGGTTTGTCTTTGGGGATGGTGTTGCGCTTGGCCAGCACCTGGCGCCAGTCCATGTTGATGGCGCCGGGGATGTGGCCCTTGGCGAACTGGCCGGCGTCGCGCGCGTCGATGACCAGCATCTTCTTCCACTCGTCGGCCGGGATCTGCTCGGCAAAGATCACGCCACCGCCATAGTCCACGAACTCCAGATACGCCTCCATCTCGTCGACGGCGATGGCCTTGTTGTCGGCGTGGGCGGTGGGGGCCAGCAGCAGGGTGCTGGCGGTGAGGGCGGCCAGGGCCAGGGTGCGGATTTTCATGGGGTCTCCAGTTTCATAAATATAAATATCAGCAATAACGGATATTGTCGCTGGACCACAGCAGCAAACGGTCGAGGGTTTCTACTGCTCCAGGCGCGTTCAACGGGCCGTGATCGATTGCTTCAAATCGGCCAGCCAGCTGCGGATGCGCTGCGCATTGGTGCCGCGATCGATCTTTCCCAGGCGTGAGCGCGAGCGCATGTCGACGCGCGAACCACTGCCCTCCGGCGCGATGCGGATGGTCACTTCGTCGGCAAAGCCGAACAGGCGGCTGGTGGCCACCGCTTCGATGCGGCCTTCTTCGGCATCGCTGGCAACCACGGTCCAGCCACGCGCCTGCACCAGCAGCAGGGCCTGCTCGAACACGGCTGGGGGCGCTTGAGGAACGATCAGCGGCGCCAGGTCCGGGTAGCCCGCGCGCTGCTGCTGCGCCACCGCATCGCCGGGGTAGGCCATGGGGTTGGGCATGTCCCAGAACTCGGGTGGGTTGTCGGTGTCGGTGCTGATGTCGTTGATGGGCGGGTAGGTGCGGGTGGCGTAGTCCCATTGCAGCGCCATGCCCAGCACCGGTAGCGCCAGCAACACCCCCAGGAGGCCGGGCACCACCGCGCGCCGCTGGCGATGCGAGCGGAACAGACCCGCCAGCGACAACACGAGGCCCAGCGCGGCGGCGTAGACCGCCCACTCCGCAATCTGGAGACCTTTCAAAAAATGCCACCAGCCCTGGCGGTAGCCGATGCCGGCCACCAGCACGGTGCCGATCGAGGCCAGCCCGAGCAGCAGACCGGCCAACGGCAGTCTGGATCGCCGCGTTGTGCTTTCACGGTCCATCGCGTGCGAGGAAGTGGTGGTGCTCATATTCATACTTGGGCGTCTGTGGAAGGCGCCGACCCGTTGCGCCGGTTGATGGCGTAGTCAGTGATCTGGCCCTTGAACGGCAGCATCAGCATGCCGGGCAGGCGAGCCACCTCGTGCGGGTCGGTGTGGTCGTGGATGCCGATGGTCATGCCGAGTTGGCCGGCGCGCGGTTGCTCGCGGTAGGTGCCGAACAGGCGGTCCCACCAGGTGAGGTTGAAACCAAAGTTGGAATTGCTCTCGTCGTCTTCGACCGAGTGGTGCACCCGGTGCATGTCGGGCGTGACGAGGAACCAGCGCAAGGCCCGGTCCACCGCCGCAGGCAGGCGGATGTTGCCGTGGTTGAACATGGCACAGGCACTGAGCAGCACCTCAAAGATCACCACCGCCAACACCGGCGCGCCCAGCAGCGTGATGGTGGCGAACTTGATGCCCATGGACAGCACGATCTCGATGGGGTGGAAGCGTGCGCCGGTGGTCAGGTCGTAATCGAGGTCGGCGTGGTGCACCCGGTGCAGGCGCCAGAGCGCGGGCACGGCGTGCACCATCACGTGCTGCAGCCAGATGACGAAGTCCATCGCCACCACGGCCAGCGGCACCGCGAGCCAGTACGGCACGTCAAAGTTGTTCAGCAGCCCCCAGCCCTTCTCCACGCCCAGCGCGGCCATGCCCACCGCGGCGGCCGGGAACACCAGGCGCACGATCACCGTGTTGAGAAGCACGATGCCCAGGTTGGCGGTCCAGCGTTGCTGGCGGGTGAGCTGGAGCGCGCGTCGCGGCGACGCCAGCTCCCAGAGGGCGACGAGGGCAAACACGCCAAAGAAGAAGCCCATCCGGATCAGCGGCTCGTTGGCAAGGACAAATTGTTCAAAGTTCATGGTGGCGGCAGCTGGTTCAGAACACCAGCACCTTGTCGGCCTCGGCCGTCCAGTCGGCCAGCTGCGCCAGCGTGGAGCGCGTCGCGCCAGCCACCACGTCGCCCTCGTCCAGGCCCCGTGCATCCATGCAGGTGCCGCACAGCGCCACCTCGCCCTTGCGCAAGACCTTGCCCAGCATGAGCTGCACGTTGTAGTAGCCCTCGGGCACTTTCTGACCTGCCTTGGCGCAACCCACGGCATCGGCCATGAGGAACACGCGCACCTGCACGCCGTCCTTGGCGGTCATTGCGCCTGCCAGTCGCAGGCCGTTGTAGGCGCGCTCGTTCCCATAAGGGGCATCGTTGAGGATGAACAGCACAGAACCCATGGCGAACTCCTGATGTTTGAAATCAATCGGCCTGGGACGCCAGCGGCAAGCCAGCGGCCTGCCATTCGCTCACGCCGTCGGACACCTTGCGTGCCCGGTAGCCACGCGCCTGCAGCAGCGCCACGGCTTCGTCGGACAGCAGGCAGAACGGGCCACGGCAGTAAGCAACGATGTCTTTGTCGCGCGGCAGCGAAGCGAGGTGTCTTTCCACCTCGGCCAGTGGCATGGAGCGCGCGTAGGGCAGGTGGGCCACGGCGTATTCGTCGCTCGGGCGCACGTCGATCACCACCACCTCGCCGCGCCGGGCCTGCTCCATCAGCGCCTGGCGGTCCACCGGTGCCAGCTGGGCGGGGTGGGCGGCCATCTGGTCGAGCGCCAGGCGCAGTTCCAGCAGGTGCTCTTCGGCCACTTCGCGCAGCTTCACGCCCAGGCCCGCCACGTCGGAACCCGTGAGCCGGTAGTGGATGAACTTGCCTTCGCGACGGCTGGTCACCAGCCGCGCATCGCGCAGCGCTTTCAGGTGGGCGCTGGCGAGCTTGATGTCGATCGACAGCTCGGCCGCGAGCGCGTCGACCGACTTTTCACCCTGCGCGAGCATTTCCAGCAGCTCCAGCCGCTTGGGACTGGCCAGTGCTTTGCCGATGCGGGCGACCTGTTCGTACAGCAGGTCCTTGAGTTGGCGGTTATTCATGCCGTCATTCTAACGATCATTAGATTGATGACCAAAACCCGACGCGGTTGTGGGGACATGGGCGCACGGCTGCCGGATGCGGAACGGCCGGTGGCGCTCAGGGCTTCGGCCCTGGCGGCGGGTCAGCAGCCGAGCAGGTCCGCGAGGTTCAGCAGATCGCGCGCGTGCAGCGTGTTGGCCGGGTCGGGCGACACGTCTTTCGGCTGCCCGGCGCCGAACTCCAGCGGGCGCTCGATGTACGCGGTCATCAGGCCGCAGGCGCGGGCGGCGGCGAGGTCGTCCTGGTGCGCCGCGACCAGCATCACCTCGGCCGGCGCGGCGTCGAAGGTCTGCGCCACGCCGAGGTAGGTGCGCGGGTCGGGTTTGTAGGCGCGGAACACCTCGGCCGAGAGCACGCAGTCCCAGGGCAGGCCGGCGCGCTTGGCCATGTCGGTGAGCAGGCCGATGTTGCCGTTGGAGAGCGTGCAGATCAGGTGTTTCGATTTCAGGCGGGTCAGCCCGGCCACGCTGTCGGGCCAGGCATCGAGCCGGTGCCAGACGCGGTTGAGATCGGCGCGCTCGGCGTCGCCCAGGTGGTCCAGGCCGAAGCGCGGCAGCAGCTCGTCGAGGATCAGCCGGTGCAATTCGTCGATGCGTGTCCAGCCGAGTTCGCCCGATCGCACGCGCGCCATGGCCGGCTGGTAGCCCGCACGCCAGGCGAGCGCGAAGGCTTTGGCGTCGACCTGCGGGTGGCGTTCGCTCACTTCGCGCACGATGCTGCCGTGCCAGTCGACAACGGTGCCGAAGATGTCGAAAGCGAGGATGCGGGGCACGGGGTTCATGGGTGGGTGCCTTTCAGGCTCTCAGAGCCAGCGGCGCACGCGCCGGGTGTAGGCCGTGTAGACCTCGCCGAACAGCGTGGTGAGCACACGCTCTTCGGGCTGGATCTGGAAACGGGTGATGTAGAGCACAAACACCACCGGCCCCAGCAGCGGCCAGGCGGCGCCGAGCCAGACCGCCCAGGCGGTCAGGAACATCACCAGCCCCACGTACATGGGGTTGCGTGTGAAACGGTAGATGCCGGTGGTGACCAGCGCCGTGGTCTTGCGCGGGGCGAGCGGGTTGATGGTGGTGTGGCGCCGCAGGAAGGCGACCAGACCCATGAAATCGAAGCTGGCGCCCAGCAGCGCGAGCACCAGCGCCACCGCGCGGCGCGTGCCTTCGGGCCACGGCAATGCGGGCCCGAGCGCGGCAAGCGCCCACATGGCCAGCGCCAGCAGGAGTGCCACCACCGGCGGCGGGATTTTGAGTTCGAGCGCTTTCAAGGCGAATCCTTCATGGCGACGAAACGGGCCGCGACAACAGGCGCGCCAGCCCCCAGGCCAGCCCCAGCCAAAAACAGAGCAGGAAGGCCCAGCCGAACGGCGTCGGCATGCACCAGCCCCAGCCGCAGGCGCCGTCGTTCTGCAGCAGCCAGGGCACGCCCAGCGTATGGAACAGGTAAACCGACAGGTACGGGATGGCGGCCAGCACGCCGATGGGGCTGTCCAGATAGCCCGGAAACCAGGCCCCGGGCAACAGCACCGCACCGTACAGACCGACGATCCAGGCGAACACCTTCCAGGTGCGGCGCGGCTTCATGCGGCTCTCCTCTTTGACCACGACTGTTCGGAGCGAAGACGGGGATCGCCGATGTTGCCCCGGTTGCCACCGCGCATGAAAGCCAGCGGGCGCCTGACATGCACACCTCGCGAAAGTTGAAAGACGCGTCCTTCGGCGCACGACAGCCGCACACCCTCACCCCGTGGCCTCAGACCACGCGCAGGCGCACGCCGTCAGCCTCGGCGGCGATGATCTCGCCCACCTCGGCCGCCGCCGCAAAGCCGTGCCGCTCAAAGATCGCCAGCACCTCGGCCACCGCCTCGGGCGCGCAGGCCACGAGCAGGCCGCCGCTGGTCTGCGGGTCGCTCAGCAGGGCCTGGTCCACCGGCTGCAGGCCGGCGCCCAGGCGCACCTCGTGGCCGTAGGCGGCCCAGTTGCGGCCGCTGGCGCCGGTGACCATGCCTTGCGCCGCGAGCCCGCGCACGCCGGTGATCAGCGGAACACGCGCCATGTCAATTTTCACCGTGGTGTTGGAGCCGCGCGCCATTTCCAGCACGTGGCCGGCGAGGCCGAAGCCGGTGATGTCGGTCAGCGCGTGCACGCCGTCGAGCTTGGCCAGGTCGGGACCGGGGGTGTTGAGCTTCGTGGTGTTGGCGATCATCTGCGCGTAGCCTTCGGCGGGCAGCGCGTCCTCCTTCAGCGCGGCCGAGAGCACGCCCACGCCGATCGGTTTGCCGAGGATCAGGCGGTCGCCGGCTTTGGCGTCGGCGTTGCGCTTGACACGCTTGGGGTGCACCAGGCCCATGGCGACCAGGCCGTAGATGGGTTCGACCGAGTCGATGGTGTGGCCACCCGCGATGGGGATGCCGGCGGCCCGGCACACGTCCTGCCCGCCTTGCAGGATCTTGCCGATGGTCTCGGTGCTGAGCACGCTGATCGGCATGCCCACCAGGGCCAGCGCCATGATGGGCGTGCCGCCCATGGCGTAGACGTCGCTGATGGCGTTGGTGGCGGCGATGCGGCCGAACTCGTAGGGGTCGTCCACGATGGGCATGAAGAAGTCGGTGGTGGCGATCAGCGCCTGCTGATCGTTGAGCTGGTACACCGCCGCGTCGTCCGCTGTCTCGATGCCGACCAGCAGCTCCTTGGGCATGGGCATCGCGGCCGTGCCCTTCAGGATATCGCTCAGCACACCGGGTGCGATCTTGCAGCCGCAGCCGCCGCCGTGCGAGAGGCTGGTGAGGCGGGGTTCGGTCTGCTGGTGGGTGGTGGGGGCGTTCATGTGCGGGGGATCTCCGGTGCGTGCAGTGGGGCACTCTGGCTGGGTCGGCCAGGGTGGCATTTCTCTTACGGTTGTTCAGGCTGGCGCACGTCGGCCAGCAACGCCAGCAGGGCGGCCTGCTCGGCGCGCGGTTCGAACAGCGGCGCTCTGGCCGAACATTGTGCTTGCAGTTGGCACAGCAGGCCGGCATCCGAGCCGATGTCCGCACGGGCCTCTCGCAACAGAGCCGCCAGCGCGGCGGCATCGCCCGGCGGGAAGTAGCCGCCGTAGCCGGCGCCCAGCATGCCCACGTTGCCCGCGATGCGCGAAGCCAGCACCGGCGTGCCGCACAGCGCAGCCTCCATGATCACGTGGGCACCGCCCTCCATGCGGCTGGTGTGCACCAGCACATGGGCGCGCTGGATGCGCGCGCGGGTCGCGGCATGCGGCTGGATACCGAGCCAGCGGTAATGGGGGCAGGCGAGCGCGGTCTGGCGGGCGGCTTCGCCCAGCGCCGGGTCCAGCGCGCCGCCGATGTGGTCGATGAAGATGCCTTCGTCGGGAGCGATCAGCCGCGCCGCTTCAAACAGGGTCTGCGGCGATTTTTCGTCGCGCAGATGGCCCACCATGACGGCCCGCAGGTGGGCGCGGGTCTTGGGCAGCGTGGCGCGCCGCGTGCTCGACTGGAACACCACGCGGCACTTGGCGCGCAGCGCTTCGGGCAGTTCCAGCGGCCCCTGCTCCTGCAGCACGATGAGGCGCTGCGCCAGCACCAGCGAGCGCTGCGCGCTGGCGTCGCTCTGGATGTCGCGGTAGAGGTCGGTGCCGGTGAGCGCGAGCACCAGCGGTTTGCGCGGGTGCGCCTGCGCCCAGGCGGCCACGCTGGCGGCCGAGCGGCGCGCGTGCAGCGCGAGCAGGATGTCCGTGCCGTCGTCGGTGGTTTTTGATTCGGGCCATGCCTTCGCCAGGCGGACCGCATAATGCCCGCGAAGCAGGTGCGCCCAGCGGCGCGCGGTCTGCCAGTTGCCGTTGTTGGCATCGGCCAGGGCCGGGGTGACGATGCACAGAGAAGGTTTTTTCATGGGTGTGAATCTGAGCTCAGCGATTGTGTCCGATGCCGAATCCGCGCGCTGCGGCGGCAAAACGTGGCTGGCGGAAGCGCTGCGCGAAACGCGCACGCGCAGCCTGGCGCTGTTTGACGCCTACGAGGCCGCGCTCGGCCCGGGCCTGCGCGTGCCCAACACGCCCGAGCTGAACCTGCCGCTCTGGGAGCTGGGCCACATTGGCTGGTTTGCCGACTGGTGGCTGGCGCGCAATCCGCAGCGCCACCGGGGCGTGCGTGCCGACCCGTTGGCCACGCGCAGCCCCGCACGCCAGACCTCGCGCAGTGTGAACGCCGACGCGCTCTACAACTCCAGCCTGGTGGCGCACGACGCGCGCTGGCGGCTGGACCTGCCCGATGCCGACGCCGTGCGCGCCGACCTCGACGCCAGCCTGGCCGACACGCTGGCCCTGCTGGCCGACGCGCCCGAAGACGACACCGGCCTGTATTTCTTCCGCCTCGCGCTGTTCCACGAAGACATGCACGCCGAGGCCGCGGTCTACATGGCGCAGACGCTGGGCTTCGATCCGCAGGTTCAACACCCGGCCGCCCCGGCCACGGCGCGCCGGCCGCAAGCCCTGCGCATCGCGGCCACGGACTGGACGCTGGGCCGCAATGGCCCCGGCTTTGCCTTCGACAACGAACTCGGCGCGCACGCGGTGTCGGTCGGCGCCTTCGAGATCGACGCACGGCCCGTCACCTGGGCGCAGTTCCTGCCCTTCGTCGAAGGCGGCTCTTATGTGCAACGCCAGTTCTGGAGCACCGCGGGCTCGATCTGGCGGCTCTCGCAGGAGCGGCAGGCCCCGCGTTACCTGCGGCAAACCCCGCAAGGCTGGGAGCAGCAGGTGTTTGGCCGCTGGCAGCCGCTGGACCCGGTCGCACCGGCCAGCCACCTCACGGCCTTCGAAGCGCAAGCCTGGTGCGCCTGGGCCGGGCGGCGCCTGCCGACCGAGGCGGAGTGGGAAGTGGCGGCGCAAGACCCGGCCTTCGAATGGGGCGCCGTCTGGGAATGGACGGCCAGCGCCTTTGCGCCCTTCCCCGGCTTTGTGGCCCATCCTTACGTGGACTATTCGCGCCCGTGGTTTGACGGCCGCCCGGTGCTCAAGGGCGCGAGCTTGGCCACCGCGCCGCGCATGCGCCACCCGCAGTACCGCAACTACTTCACGCCCGAGCGCAACGACATCGTGGCGGGGTTCCGCTCGGTGCGCGCGGTCTGACACCCTCCCTCGCGATTCCACGCCGGTCCCCATCTCTGGCTTCCCCCAGAGGGGGCAGGGGTCGATCCGTTCAGGCCGGTGCAAAGAACACGCTGAACCAGCCGCGCGCATCGCTCCAGTGGGTTGACGGGCCGAAGCCCGCTTCGCGCAGCAGCGCGTCGAAATCGGCCGGTTGCCACTTGCAGGAGTTCTCGGTGTGCACCCGCTCGCCATCGGCAAAGTGGCGCTCGCCGCCGGGCCAGCGCACCGTCTGCGCGCCGTCGGACTGCAGGTGCATCTCGATGCGCGAATCGGCCTCGTTGAAAAAGGCCACGTGCTGCCAGCGCGCGGGCGCGAAGTCGGTGCCCAGCAGGGCGTTGGTGTGCAGCAGCAGGTTGCGGTTGAAGGCCGCCGTCACGCCCAGCGGGTCGTCGTAGGCGGGCTCCAGGATGGCCTTGTCTTTCACCCGGTCGACGCCGATCAGGATGCCGCCGCCCGGCCCGCCCGCGGCGCAAACGGCGTGCGCCTGGCGCAGCAGGGCCAGCGCCTCGGCGGGGTTGAAGTTGCCGATGCTGGAGCCGGGGTAGAACACGCAGACCGGCGCGGTGCTGAGGTCGTGCCGCGCCAGCCAGTCGGTGGCGGCGGGCGGCAGGGCCAGCTCGGCCGAGAAGTCCATGCCCAGCCCCAGCATGGGTATCCCGCGGTGGCGCTGCCGCAGCTCGCCCATGGTTTCGCGCAGGTAGTCCACCGAAATGTCCACCGCCACATAGGCGCCCGGCCGCAGGACGGGGAACAGCCCCGCGGCCTTGGCGCAGCTGCCCGCGCCCAGGTCGACCAGCACCGCGCCCGCCGGCACCTGCTGCGCCATGGCGGCACCGTGCTCGCGGAAGATGGCGGCCTCGGTGCGCGTGGGGTAGTACTCGGCCAGCTCGGTGATGGCGTCGAACAGGCGCGAGCCCAGCGCGTCGTAGAAGAACTTGGGCGCGACGCGCGGCGGCGTCTGATTCAGCCCCGCGGCCAGCTCGGCCTGCACGGCCGCCAGGTCTTCGCGGTGGATCTGTACAAAATGGGCGGTGGGTGTGTCGATGGGCATGCGTGGTGGTTTCCGTTCAGACCGGGTTATACCGGGTGGACCGTCTCTGCGGTCGGCTGCGTCCGGCTTTTCTTGCAGGGGAATCCCCGCATGGCCCCACCCGGCGCACCGGCGCCGTATCGCGGTTTAATACGCCTCCCCGTCCCTCTTTACCGGATAGCACCATGAAACCACTGTCTTATTCACGCACCGTTCGCGCACTCTTGACCTGCGCCGTGCTGGGCCTCTGCACCCTCGCGCAAGCGCAGCAGGTGTTCCGCGTCACCGCCATCCCCGACGAGTCGCCCACCGAGCTGGCGCGCAAGGCCGGCCCGCTGATGCAATACCTCGAAACCCAGCTGGGCATGAAGGTCGAATACATCCCCGTGACCGACTACGCGGCTTCGGTCGAAGCCCTGGTGAACAAGAAGGTCGACATGGCCTGGTTCGGCGGCTTCACCTTCGTGCAGGCCAACGTGCGCTCGGGCGGCAAGATCATCCCGCTGGTGCAGCGCGCGGAAGACGAGAAGTTCAAGTCGGTCTTCATCACCAGCGACCCGGCCGTCAAGACCCTGGCCGACCTCAAGGGCAAGGACGTGTCCTTCGGTTCACAAAGCTCCACCAGCGGCCACCTGATGCCGCGCGCCTACCTGATGGAAGCCGGCCTCAACCCCGACAAGGACTTCAGGCGCGTGGCCTACAGCGGCGCACACGACGCGACCATCGCGGCCGTGGCCTCGGGCAAGGTGCAGGGCGGCGCGCTCAACATCTCGGTGTGGGAAAAGTTCGTCGCCGACAAGAAGGTCGACACCACCAAGGTGCGCGTGATCTACACCACCCCACCCTACTTTGACTACAACTGGTCGGTGCACGCCGACATGCCCGCCGCCACGCGCCAGAAGCTGTCCGACGCCTTCCTCGCGCTGAGCCCGGCCACCCCCAACGGCAAGCAGATCCTCGACCTGCAGCGCGCCAGCAAGTTCGTGCCGACCAAGGCCGAGAACTACAAAGGTATCGAAGCCGCCGCGCGCAGCGGCAGCCTGCTCTGAGAGGCTGAGAGTCTTTCACTCATGCCCGCTCACCACGCCAAAACGCACCCACTCCGCGTTGCAAATGCGCGCCATAGCCCAAGCTATGGCTGTGCTTTGCGCCTTGATTGGACACGTTGTGGCGCGTTGCTCGGCCACGCCCGAAAAACTCTCAGCCTCTGAATCGGAGTCCCGCGCTTGAACATCGACCTGCAGGGCGTCAGCGCCCGCCACCCCGCCGCCCGACCGGGCGCAGCGCCCGCCCTCAAGGGGCTGACGCTGCGCGTGGCCCACGGTGAGCAGGTGGCCGTGATCGGCCCCTCGGGCGCGGGCAAGACGACGCTGCTGCAGGTGGTCGCCTGCGCCATGCAGCCCCAGGCCGGCACGCTGCAGCTGGAAGGCCAGTCGCCCTGGCAATTGCCGCGCCGTGACCTGCAGCGCCTGCGCGGGCGCCTCTTTCTGGCGCCGCAGGTGCCGCCGCTGCCGCCGCGCCAGCGCGTGGTGACGGCCGTGCTCGCCGGTCGCCTGCCGGCCATGGGCCTGTGGCAGAGCCTGCGCTCGCTGTTCTACCCGGTCGACATTCCGGCGGCTTTTGAAGCGCTGGACCGCTTCGATCTCGCCGACAAACTCTTCGAACGTGTCGACCGCCTCTCGGGGGGTGAACGCCAGCGTGTCGGTCTGGCGCGGGCGCTGCTGGCACCCGCTTCGCTCTGGCTGATCGATGAGCCCTTGTCGGCGCTCGACCCGGCGCGTGCGCGCCAGGCCATGGCCACGCTGCTCAACGGCGCGCGCGAGCACGGCGCCACGCTGGTGACCACGCTGCACCAGGTGGAAGTCGCCCTCGAACATTTCCCCCGCATCGTCGGTCTGCGCGACGGCGCGCTGGCTTTTGATTTGCCGGCGGCACAGGTCACACGCGAGCACCTGGCCCGCCTGTACGAGCAGCACGAAGACGAGCTGCACGGCCCTGCCCCGCTCGATGCGGCCCCGCCAACCACACCGCAACCGGTCGTCATGCACTGCCGGTGATCATGAAACACCCCCCGCGCCGCTTCGCGTGCCTTGCAGGCCGCAGCACCGCCAGAGTCGGTGCTTCTTCGAGCTGTCCAAGTCTGCGCAGGCAGACTTGGAGCCGCAGCTCTCAGCCCCCCTCCAGGGGGGCGCAACCAGCCGCCCGGCAAAGCCGGTTCTGCGGTTGCTGCTGGATTCATGCACCTCGCCATGGCTGAGCTGCGCTTGCGCCTTCCGCCCACCCGCGATCCGGCCTGGCTCGGCCGCGTGTTCTGGAGCCTGGCCGCGCTGGTGCTGCTGTGGCCGCTGCTGGTGGCGACCGAGTTCAAACCCTGGGTGCTGCTGGCGCCCGAGAGCCTCCAGGTCAGCGGGCATTTCATCGGCAGCTTCTGGCCGCTGGCCCACGGCGGCGAGTTCCTGGCCATGGTGGCGCGCGAGACCTGGCGCACGGTGGCCATGGCCACCGCCGGCATGACGCTGGCGCTCATCGTGGCGCTGCCGCTGACCCTGATGTCCACGCGCGTGCTGTCGATTTCGGCGCTGGCCGGCCCGATGGCCCGCGGCCCATTCTGGCTGCGCCAGAGCGTGCGCTGGCTGCTGGTCGTGTTGCGCAGCATCCCCGAGCTGGTGTGGGCGCTGGTGTTTGTGCGCGTGGTCGGCCTGGGCCCCACGGCCGGCGTGCTGGCGATCGCGCTCACCTACGGCGGCATGCTGGGCAAGGTGTACGGAGAGATCCTGGAAAGCGGCGAGACCGATGCCACGCAGAACCTGCTGCGCAACGGCAGCGGGCGCCTGCAGGCCTTCTTTTACGGTCTGCTGCCGGCCAGCGCGGCCGAGCTCACCAGCTACACAGTGTACCGCTGGGAGTGCGCGATCCGCTCGTCGGTGGTGCTGGGTTTCGTGGGGGCGGGTGGCCTGGGCCAGCAGATGGACAACTCGATGAAGATGTTCAACGGCGGCGAGGTCGCCACCATGCTGCTGGTGTTCATGGCACTCGTCGCGCTCGCCGACCGCGTGAGCGCGGGGCTGCGGAGGTCGCTGGGATGAACAAACCCCAGGCCGCGAATCAGACCTACCGGCTGCCGCCGCCGCTGTTCAACGCGCGCTGCAAGGCCTGCTGGTTCAGCGCCGCTCTGGTGCTGCTGGTGGTGGCGAGCTTCTGGTCGCTCGACCTGCAATGGGCCCAGTTCCTGTCGCTCGAAGCGGCGCAGAGCATGGGCCGCTTCCTGGCCGAGTTCGTGCCGCCCGACACCTCGCCCGCGTTCCTGAAAAAAGTCGCGCTCGGCACCTGGGAAACGCTGGCCATGTCGGCGCTCGGCACGCTGCTGGCGGCGCTGGCCGGGCTGGCGCTGGCGCTGCCCGCCAGCCGACTGCACGAGGGCGATGCCGCGCACAGTCGGGCACCCACGCGACTGCTGCTCAACGCGCTGCGCAGCATCCCCGAGCTGGTGTGGGCCGCGCTGCTGCTGATCTCCGCCGGGCTGGGCCCCTTTGCCGGCACGCTGGCGCTGGCGCTGCACACCACCGGCGTGCTCGGCCGGCTGTTCGCCGAAGCGATCGAAAACGCGCCGCCCGGCCCCGGTGATGCGCTGCGTGCGCAGGGTGTGGGCAACGGCCGCGTGTTCCTCTACGCCACGCTGCCGCAGGTGCTGCCGCAGCTCATGAGCTACACGCTCTACCGCTGGGAAAACAACATCCGCGCCGCCGCCGTGCTGGGCGTGGTGGGCGCGGGCGGTCTGGGCCAGCTGCTGGCTTTTCACATGGGCCTGTTCCACATGGGCAAGACCGCCACCATCCTGGCCGCGATGCTGCTGCTTGTGGCCTTCGTGGACGCCGCCAGCCACGGCTCGCGGCGCCTGCTCACGCGCTGAAGACAACGAACAAGGTGGACATGACGACCGACAACGACATCTCCATCGCGCTCTACCGCAGCAAGGCCGCGGGCTACGACGCCTCGGCCGAGTTCACCATGCCGCTGCGCCGGCGCACCATCGCGTTGCTGCAGCTGCAGCCCGGCCAGACCGTGCTCGACGTGGGCGCCGGCACCGGCCTGAGCTACCCTCTGCTGCGCGCGGGCGTGGGCGACACCGGCCGCGTGCTGGCCTTCGAGCAGAGCCCCGACATGTTCGCGTTCGCGCAGCAACGCGTGCAGCGCGAAGGCTGGGCCAACGTGTGGCACGTCAACGCAGCGGCCGAAACGGTGCAGCTGCCGACGCTGGCCGACGCGGTGCTCTTCAACTACACGCACGACATCTGCCGCAACCCGGCGGCGGTGGCCAACATCCTGCGCCAGGTGAAGCCGGGTGCGCGCGTGGCCATGGCGGGCATCAAGTACTTCCCCTGGTGGACCGGCCCGCTCAACCTGCTGGCCTGGCTGAAGAACCGGCCCTACAACGCCCGGGCCGCCGATCTGTGGGAACCCTGGAGCCACGTGGCCGCTCAATGTGAAAACTTCCACTGGAACAGCACGCAATGGGGCATGGGCTACATCGCCAGCGCCACGCTGAAAGGACCACCCCGATGACCGCCACACCTGCCCCACAGGCCGCTCCCAACGGCCTGGCCCGGCGCTACACCAGCGTGCGCGCCCAGACGCTGGCGTTGGCCGCGCCCTTGAGCGAGGCCGACTGCCAGGTGCAGTCCATGCCCGACACCAGCCCCGCCAAGTGGCACCTGGCCCACGTGACGTGGTTCTTCGAGACCTTCGTGCTGGAACGTTTCGAGCCCGGCTTCCAGCCTTTCCACACCGCCTTTCGGGTGCTGTTCAACAGCTACTACCAGGGTGTGGGCGAGCAGCACCCGCGCCCGCAGCGCGGCCTGGTCACGCGGCCTGGTCTGGCCGAAGTCAAGGCCTACCGCGCGAATGTGGACACGCGCATCGCCGCCCTGCTGTCGCGCACGGACCGCCCCGAGCTGCGCGAACTGATGGAGCTGGGCCTGCAGCACGAGCAGCAGCACCAGGAGCTGCTGCTCACCGACATCAAGCACCTGCTGGCGATGAACCCGCTGAACCCGGTCTACCACCCGCAATGGCCGCTGAGCAGCGTGGTCGCCACACCGGTGGACTGGGTGGAATACGCCGGCGGCATCGCCCAGGTGGGGCACGCGGGCGCCGGTTTCGGATTCGACAACGAAGCCCCGCGCCACGCCGTGCTGCTGCGGCCCTACGCCCTGGCCAACCGGCTGGTAACCCACGGCGACTGGCTGGCCTTCATGGACGGCGGTGGCTACCGCGACCCGCGCTGGTGGATGGCGGCGGGCTGGGACTGGGTGCAGGCCCAACAGGCCGTTGCGCCGCTCTACTGGCAGGCCACCGACGGCGGCTGGACCAACTTCACGCTGCACGGCCGCGTGCCGCTGGACCCGCACACCCCGGTGGTGCACATCAGCTGGTTCGAGGCCGATGCCTACGCGCGCTGGCGCGGTGCGCAGGACGGGCTGGCGCTGCGCCTGCCGACCGAGACCGAGTGGGAGTTTGCCGTGCAGACTCTGGGCGACACCTGGCAGAAACAGGGCAACTTTCTGGAGAGCGGTGCCCTGCACCCGATGCCGCTGGCGCGCAGGACACCCGGCCCGCGCCAGATGGGCGGCGACGTCTGGGAATGGACCGCCAGCCCCTACACCCCCTACCCCGGCTACCGCCCCTGGGCCGGCGCGGTGGGCGAATACAACGGCAAGTTCATGGTCAACCAGATGGTGCTGCGCGGTGGCTCCTGCGTCACGCCGCGCTCGCACATCCGCGCCAGCTACCGCAACTTCTTCCCCACCGACGCGCGCTGGCAGTTCAGCGGGGTGCGCCTGGCACGGGATCTCTGACACACCATTCAAACAAGGAGCACTTCATGAAAAGACGACACGCCCTGAGCCTCATGATGGCCAGCGCGACGGTGCTGCTGACGGGTTGCGCCAATGGGGCCACCGCTGCAGGGTCGGCCGACCAGGGGCCACCGTTTCGCACCATGAGCGACGCAGCGGCCGACAAGCTCATGCTGCTGGGCCACGACCCGGTGGCCTACTTCACGCAGAACGACGCCGTGGCCGGCAACCCCGCGATCCAGGCACAACACCTGGGCGTGACCTGGCGCTTCGCCAGCGAGGCGAACAAGGCCGCGTTCCTGCGCGAGCCCACCAGATACATGCCGCAGTTCGGCGGCTTCTGCAGCAACGGCATCAACTACGCCGTGCCCTGGGGCGCGGGTGGTGGCCCCAACACCTGGCGCATCTACCGCGGCAAGCTGTATGTGTTTGGTGGGCAGTCTTCGCGCGACCAGTTCGAGATGGACACCGAGCTCAACCTGCAGCGCGCCCACCAGTACTGGGACAGCGAAATCGCCGGCTCCAACCCACTCTTCGTGCGCTACAAGCGCCTGGTCTTCCGCGTGCCGCACTACAAGAGCGACGCCGCACTGCAGGCCGAATGGGAAGCCAAACGCGCGGCCGGCACGCTGCCGGTGATGCCGGGCGGGCCTCAGGTGGTGCCGGCGGCGCCTTGAACCTGACGGGGGTTCCAGTCAAAGTCAACTGCGGGTGGCGCTTGCCGACCCCTGTGCGGTCTGCAGTTGAGTCGGGTCGAGCAGCAGGTAGCCTGCAAAGCGCCCGGTGTCCCTGTTGCCGTCGTCGCTGACGACGACGATCCGCTCCAGTCCGTCGACGAAGGCAGTACTCACGCCCTCGGCCTTCCCGAAGCCGCTCAAGCCGGGCACCGTGACCCGGAGCGCCGGCGCACCGGGCTCGCCGCTCCAGCGCCACAGGTCAAAGCTGGTCCGTTTGCGAGAAACAGGGCCACCAATGACCAGATACGCACCCAGGGCGGGAACGTAAGACAAACCCCGGATGCCCTGGCCGCCAAGATCCAGTTCTTCGAGCACAGGCGCGATACGGGGTGCTTCATCCGATTCAAAGATGGCGGTGGGGTTGACGACACTGGCTATGAGCGCCCGGCCGTCGCGCAACGGGCTGCGGAATCCGATCAGCAGTCGCTTCTGGTCGGGGCTCATTTCAAGGGCTTCGATGTTGAGTCCACCACCGCCTTTGACGTCCCGCACCTCGGCCGCTACCGCGAGCACAGCATGTTGCTTCACAAGGGCCTGTTTCAAGCCGTCGACGACCTTGGCGTCGACCACCCGCGCACCTTCAACCCGGAACCGGACGAGCCTTTCACGGGACTTCTTCTTGCCACCATCGTCATCGCGCGAGTGCGAGGTGATGGCGTAGACAAACCCTGCCCGGTCGATGGCCAGTCCTTCGAGGTCGTCGAGTTTCCAGAATTCGCTGAACATCTGAAACAGCCCGGCTGTGAGCGCCGTGCTGTCGACACCGCCGCCGGCATCCAGGGTGACCAGACTCAAAGGGTGGCTCCTCTCGTCCTCCACCACGAGAAAACGCCCGTCCGGCAGTTGAACGATCGCCGACGGCTCGAAGATGCCGGTCAAGGGCTGGAAGGCTGTCGCCAGTTTGTTGGTCATGTGGGCATTGTGTACTTGTGCCGTTCCGATGCGCATGCCGAACAGGCTCGCGTTCTGCATTCAACGGATCCGTCGGTGCGCTGCTGACCGTCGTGTTTCTGGTCGCTCGTTCGCATGGCCGTATGGCGGCGCAGGGTCGGACCGCAACATGGCGGCGTCATCCGGCCACTGGGCACCAGACCTCCAGCCGTGGTGTTGCCGCGGCTCAGGAACTCGCCCAGGCAGCTCAAACCGCGTGCAGCGCGCGCAAGGCATCGGCCTGCGCCAGCGTCTCGCGGTAACCGGCGTCCATGGCGCGCTCGCGGAACTCGCGCGAGAGGCTGACCCAGTAGCCGAAGTCGGGCTTGAGCACCTGGTCGGCCATCCTGGCGTCGGCGTCCACCAGCGCCAGCTTGCGCAGATCACCCTCGCGGTAGCGCTGTGCGCCGGGCGGCGCGCGGTCCAGGTGGGCGGTGGCGTCCACCGCGAGCACCCGTTGCGCGCCCAGCGCGCGCGCCATGCGCACCGGCAGCGGGGTGGACCAGTCGGCATCCACATATTGCTCACCACGGATGCGCACCGGCGCAAAGCGCCCTTCGATGGCGGCCGAGGCCTGCACCGCCAGGCCCACGTCACCCGCGGTGAAGGCCATGGCCACGCCGTCGCGGCGCCGCGCGGCCACACAGGCCATGGCGATGGGCATGTGCTCCAGCAGCGGGACGGGTGAAGCGCTGCGCACGAGTTCGGCGATGGCGGTGCCGCTCAGGCGTTCTTCGGCCCCGAGCGCCAGCCGGGCCAGGCTCCAGGGTTGCATCTCCAGCGCCAGGGTTTCGATGGCGCTAGCACCGAGTCCGGCCGCGCAGAGGCTGCCCACCAGCGCACCGGCCGAGGCACCGACGATCAGGTCGGGCCGCAGGCCGAGCTCTTCCAGCGCCTTGACCACGCCCACGTGCACAAAGCCGCGCGGGCCACCCGAACTCAGCACCCAGGCGGTGTGCACCGGGCGGCGCAGCGGTTCGGCGCGGGGTGCGTCGGGGCCATCGTGGTCGCGGTCGGGCTGGAGGGTGCAGCCGCCCAGCGTTGCCGCGCCGGCAAGCAGCAGGTGGCGACGCGTCAGGCCCGAGGGGATCACGGTGCTGTGCCGCGTCAGGCCCACGCGCCGCCGCCGGGCAGGGTCGCGGCCAGCCCATGACCCGGCGGACGAACGGGAACGGTCATGAGGGCATCTCCAGTGGATGGTTCCGGTCCGGTGGTGACGCCGGGGTCGGCGCAGCGGGCAGTGTGGCGCTGTGCCCCGGGGCGCCGGCGCCGTGAGCTACCGGCGCCGCGGCAAGTTCGGCGTAGGGCGCGGGCCAGCCCAGCAGGGCGCTCGCGGCTTCGCAGCGCTGGCGCAGCTCGTGGGCATCGCGGCCGCCCAGGTGCGTGATGCCGTAGCGGTAGCTGCCCAGCCATTTGAAATCGCGCTCGATGGAGCCCTGCGATTTGGGGTACTGGAACAGCAGGCCGTCGGGGAAGGCGCTGGCGAAGGCCTGGCGCAAGGCGGTGTCGGGCAGCTTGACCCGGTCGGCCGGATCGAAGGCGCGGTAGACGAAGCTGGCCGCGGCGCCGGCGGTGGGTGCGCTGCGCGGCACGGTGTCGGGGTCCAGCCCGTGGGCGATGGCGATCTCGATGGCGTGCAGATCCACACCGAGCACGCGCTGGTAGAGGTCTGAATACTGCGAGGCCATGCGCGGGTTGAACTCGATCACGGTGAGCCGGTCGCTCGCCGCGTCGTAGAAGAACTCCATGTTGAACAGGCCGTGCGTGAAGCCCACTGCGAGCAGGAAGCGCCGCGCCACGTCGAGCGCGCGCGCCTGCACGGCGGGCGGCAGCGCGCTGGGAATCTGGTGGCGCATGAAGGCCTGGGTGCCGGGGAACATGATGGCGTCGACCACACCGATGGCGCGCACGTCGCCGTTGAACACCACGCCGTCGAGGTTGAACTGGTCGGCCGTCACCGGTGCCTCCAGCAGCATGCGGTGGGCGCTGGGCACTTCGGGCCCCAGGCGCTCGTGCAGCAAACGCTCGAAGGGTTCCACCAGGCGGCGGATCACCCAGAGTTCCCAGGCGCCGAAGCGGGTGTGGCGGTACAGCTCGGCGTGGCTGTCGACGCGGCGCGCGAGCACCGAAAACGCGGCCTTGACCGGCTTCACGAACAGGGGATAGGGCAGGCCCTCGGGAATGGGCGCTCCGTATTCGGCGTCGAGCAGCTGGAAAGGCACGTTGGCCTCGGGCGCCACGCGCTGCAGCACCTGGCGCGCGTAGAACTTGTGCTGGCAGGCCAGGATGGCGGCCACCGGTGTGCCGGGCCAGCCCATGCGCTCGGCCAGCAGGGCCGCGGCCAGCGCGCCGAACTGCTCGTTGCTGGACACCACGGCGGACCAGCCCCGCGCCGGGGCACGGCGGGCCAGGCCATCGACGAAGCGGGCCATGTCGAACCAGGCCAGGCGCGC
The DNA here is from genome assembly GCF_057654755.1 of Hydrogenophaga sp. L76. Taxonomy (NCBI): domain Bacteria; kingdom Pseudomonadati; phylum Pseudomonadota; class Betaproteobacteria; order Burkholderiales; family Comamonadaceae; genus Hydrogenophaga; species Hydrogenophaga sp. L76. The sequence continues at coordinate 4,164,985 of NZ_CM172807.1, read as the reverse complement.
GTTGCTGGGGAAGGAAAACAGGTCAAAGCCGTCTTCGTCGAAGCGAAGGCCCATCGTGCGGGCCAGGCGCAGATGCGCCACGGCGTCCCAGTCGTGGTTGAAGAGCAGCAGGGTGCGGTCGGCGAACAGCATGGGAGAGCAGTTCTTGTTGAAATACACCGGAGAGTAACGAATTCCAGGACATCGCCCAAGAGACGGCGCCTGGAACAACCGTCGCGCCGGAGCCGGAATTCTTACAGGTTCAGCCCGGATGCAGTCGCAACAGGCGCCCATTGCGTTCGTCGGTCAGCAGGTAGATGAAACCATCGGGTCCTTCGCGCACATCGCGCACGCGCGCGTTGAGGTCGGGCAACAGGCGCTCTTCTTTCACCACACGGCCACCGCTGATGTCCAGCCGCGCCAGGTAGCGGAACTTGAGCGAGCCCGCGAGCAGGTTGCCCTGCCAGGCCTTGCCGTAGCGTTCGCCCTTCACGAAGGCGAGGCCCGATGGCGCTATCGAGGGTGTCCACTGGAACACCGGTTGTTCCAGCCCGGCCTTGGCGGTGATGCCCTCGCCGATGGCGCCGCCGCCGTAGTTTTCGCCGTAGGTGATGACGGGCCAGCCGTAGTTCTTGCCGGCCTCGGGGCGGTTGATCTCGTCGCCGCCCTGGGGGCCGTGTTCGCTGGTCCAGAGCCGCCCGTCGGGCCCGAGCACGGCGCCCTGCAGGTTGCGGTGGCCCAGGCTCCAGATCTCGGGCAGTGCCCCGCTGCGGCCCACGAACGGGTTGTCGGGCGGCACGCTGCCGTCCTTGTTGATGCGCACCACCTTGCCGTGGTGGTTGTCCAGCGTCTGCGCGTCTTCCTTGCGGCTGAAACGGTCGCCCAGAGTGAGAAACAGCGTGCCGTCGGCCGCTTCAACGATGCGGCAGCCAAAGTGCGCACGGCTGCTGAACTTGGGTTGCTGGCTGAAGACCACCTTCACGGCCTCCAGCCGCGTGGCGTCGGCAGACAGCCGGGCCGACGCCAGCGCGGTGGAGTTGCCGCTGCCGCGGGCTGCGGGCTCGGCGTAACAGAAGTACACAGTGCGGTTGCGTGCAAAGTCGCGATCGGTGATCACGTCCAGCAGACCGCCCTGCCCGCCCGCGTCCACCGGCGGCAGGCCGGCCAGCGGCTCGCTCAGACGGCCGTCGGGCGCCACCACGCGCAGGCGCCCAGGGCGCTCGGTCACCAGAAAACGCCCGCCATCGATGAAAGCGACGCCCCAGGGGTTCTGCAGACCGCTGGCGACCACTTCAACACGCGGCGCAGGTGTCTGGCCGTGGGCCAGGGTGCCCAGCAGGGCGAACATCAGCAGCGCGAGGCGCTGGATCGGGATCAGAATCGGCAGGTGCATGACAAGGCCCTCCAGATGGAAACGGTTGGTGCCCGATCAGGGAGCTCAGGTTCCCGCTTCAGCCGAACGGGCGCACGCCAAACAGCCAGGCGTGGGCCCAGAACACGAACAGCGCGTACAACGCCAGCCCGCCCACCAGCGCGATGGCGTCGTTGGCGCCACCGGCCGGCAAAGCGGGCACCGGGCGCAAGGCACCGGCCAACGCGCGGCGCTTGAGGGAGATGCGGTCGGCCACGGCCCAGGCCAGGAAACCACCGAACAGCAGCACATCGGCCAGCGTGCCCCCGGTGACCGACTGGGCCAGCAGGTGCGCCAGCGCCCAGAGCTTGACGGCCAGCAGCATGGGGTGTTTCGCCGCGGTCTTGATGCGACCCGGCAGGTAGGCCGCGAGCAGCAGCACGAACACCGGCAGCATCAGCAGCGCGGCCAGGTGGCGAAAGCCGCCCGGCAAGGCGTAAAGCAGCACCGGCGTCTCGCGCGCTACGCCGTAGCCCCAGACGATGAGCGCCAGCCCCGCGAACGAGGCCAGCGAATACAGGCCCTTGAAAGCGTTCTCGCCCAGCTGGGCCGCCAGGCGGTTGCGACCGCCGGGCGAAACGATGGCGATGCTGTGCACGCCCAGAAACAGCACCAGACCCAGAACCAGCCACACCATGTTGAACTCCTGTGCCCTGACCCGGGCCGCAGGGCACCGTGCCCCGCTGGGGGCCACTGTAGCGGCTTGGGCTCAAGTCCGCAGCGTGCCGGGTCTTGCTGATCGATGTGCCGCCTGCAAGCATGGCTCCGGAGCGCGATCCCGGGGGCATGCAAAGGTCCAAGCCCAGGGCACCGCCGGGCCGGCTTTGCCGGACGGCCAGTGCGCCTTGCAGGCCGCAGCCTCGCCAGAGTCGAGGCTTCTTCTGTCCGTCCAAGCCTGCGCAGGCAGGCTCGGAGCCGCGGCCCTCAGCCCCCGGGGGGTAGCGCGAAGCGCTGCGGGGGTACTTCAGCCGTGCATGCCTTCGAGCAGATCGGCCAGTTCGTCGGCGTGTTCTTCTTCCACCGCCAGGATCTGCTTGAGCAGGCCGCAGGTGGTCGGGTCCTGGTCGCCGAGGTACAGGATCATGTCGCGGTAGCTGTCGATGGCGATGCGCTCGGCCACCAGGTTCTCCTGGATCATCTGCGTCAGCGTGTCGCCGGCCACGTATTCGGCGTGGCTGCGCTGGCTCAGGCTGTCGGGCGAAAAGTCGGGCTCACCGCCCAGCTGCACGATGCGCGCGGCCAGCAGGTCGGCGTGGCCCTGCTCTTCGTTGGAGTGGATCAGGAACTCGGCCCCCACGCTCTGGCCGTGGATGCCACGCGCCATGAAGTGGTGACGCCGGTAGCGCAGCACACAGACGATCTCGGTGGCCAGCGCCTCGTTGAGCAACTTGACCACCTGGTCGCGGTCGGCGCCGTAGCCGGCGGTCACGGCACCCGCCTCGATGTGCTGGCGTGCCTGGCTGCGTAGGGTGGCGATGTCGGTGAGCAGGTGGACGGCGTTCATTGTTTGACCATCAGTTCGTTCTTGACGCTGGTGACGCCTTCGGCGGCGCTCGCCAGCTGGCTCGCCAGGTCGATCTGTGCCTGGCTGTTCACAAAGCCGGTGAGCTGCACCTCGCCCTTGAACGTGACCACGCTGATGTCGAAGCTCTTGATGTCGGGATCGGCCAGCAGGGCGGTCTTGACGCGGCCGGTCACGGTCGCGTCATCGATCTTGGTGCCCACGGTGCTGGGCGTGCCCTTGAGGGTGACGGCGTTTTCAACCTCGGTCACACCGGCCACGCTGCGCGTGATCGCGAGTGCCTGGTCGATCTGGGCCTGGCTGTCGACAAAGCCGCTGAGCTGCACGGTGCCTTTGCGGGTTTCAACCTGCAGGTCAAAGCTCTTGACAAGATCGTCGGCCAGCAGGGCGGACTTGACGCCGGAGGTGATGACGGCATCGTCCACCTGGGTGCCCAGCGTGATGCTCGGCGCGGGTTCCTGCACCATCTCGGGCGGCTTGTTACAGGCCACCAGCGTCAGGGCGGCCAGGCCGATGAGGCTGCCGGCCAGCAGGAATGTCGGTTTGCGTTGGGTCATGGGGTACTCCAGAAAAAAGAAAATGGGTGGGGGGGAAGCGGGTTCAGCGGGCGAGGTAGCCGCCGTCCACCGGGTAGTACGACCCGGTCACGAACGACGCGCGCTCCGAGGCGAGCCAGACCACCAGCTCGGCCACTTCTTCAGCGCGACCCAGGCGCCCGATCGGATGGGCGGCGACCAGCAGGGCGTTGGCCGCCGGGTCCTCTTCGAGGCCGCTGATCATGGGCGTGTGGATGAAGCCGGGGCCGACCGCGTTGATGCGCACGCCCTGGGCGCCGTATTCGAGGGCGGCGGCCTGCGTGAGGCCCACAACGCCGTGTTTGGCTGCGGTGTAGGCCGACGCGGTGGCGAAGCCGACCGCGCCCAGAATCGACGCCACGTTGACGATGGCGCCGCCGCCATGGAGCAACATGGCCGCTATCTGCGCACGCATGCCGTAGAACACGCCGTTGAGGTTGATGTTGATCACCTGTGCCCAGGCGTCGAGCGGGTAGTCGGCCAGTGGCGCGGCGGCGCCGCCGATGCCGGCGTTGTTGCAGGCCACGTCAAGACGGCCGAAATGTGCCATGGCCTGGGACACCAGGGCCTGGCACTCGTCGGCGCTGCCCACGTCGGCCGCGACAAACAGCGACTCGCCGCCCTGCGACCGCACCAGCGCGCCGGTTTCGACGCCGGCGTCGGCATCGATGTCCGACAGCACCAGCAGCGCGCCTTCGCGCGCGGCCGTGAGGGCAATGGCCCGGCCGATGCCCGAGGCGGCACCGGTGACAAGCACCACTTTGTTTTTCAGCATGGGTTCCATCCAAAGGGGTGCAGCCTGGGGCTGCACGCTGCAGACCCCGTCGCTGGTGCGAGCCAACAGCGGGGATGTGGATGGACCTTAGGTGTCGGAGCGCCGGGCGTCTGTGCGCTGCCAGACCAAGCGCGGATTCAGCCCGCTCGCGCGGGCGCCGGCGCCGCAGCGGTTTCGGTGGTGACGAGCCAGATGCCCAGACACACCAGCGCCAGCGCGATCAGGTTGCGCCATTCGAGCACCGTCTCGCCCAGGAACAGGGCCGAGAGCAGCGCGCCGAACACCGGGATCAAAAAGTTGAACACCGTGACCTGCCCCACCCGGTTGTGCTTGAGCAGCGCGGCCCAGAGCGCAAAGGCCGCCGCCGAGAGCACGGCCATGTAGCCCAGCAAGGCCAGGGATCCAACTCCCCAGCCCGTGATGGCGCCGCCACCGGCCAGCCCGCCCAGCAGCAGCACCAGCCCGCCAATGGCGAGCTGCCAGGTGGTCATGACCATCGGGTCCAGCCGCTGCGACACGCGCTTGCCGTAGATGCTGGCGGCCGAGAGCACGAAAGCCGCGATGACGATGAAGCCTTCGCCCAGCAGGGTGAAGCTCGCGTCCAGCCCTTGAACGCCGCGCAGGTTCACCACCATCACACCGACAAAACCGACCGCACAACCGAGCGCCTTGCGGCGGCGCAGCCGGTCGTTGGCGTAGATGAAGTGCGCCAGCAGCACGCTGAAGAAGGTGCCGGTGGCGTTGAGGATGGAGCCCTTCACGCCGGTGGTGTGGGCCAGCCCGACGTAGAAGAACACGTATTGCAGCGAGGTCTGCGCCAGCCCGAGCAACGCCACCTGGCGCCATTGCCCCGTGGACAGCGCCCACACCGGCTTGCCCATCAGGCGCGCGATCACCAGCAGCAGACCACCCGCGAGCAGGAAGCGCCAGCCCGCGAAGGCCAGCTGCGCCGCCGTGTCGCTGCGGGCAATGCCGAGCAGCGCATAGCCACCCTTGATGGCTGGGTAGGCGCTGCCCCAGAGCAGGCAACACAGCGTGGCGAGCCCCACCAGGTTGCGCGGGCGGCGGAAGAACGCGGCTCCGGGGGCGTGCGCGGAAGAAGCGCCCGTGGGCCGGGCACTGTCGCGGGCCGTCATCCGTGCGGCGCGGCCTTCACGAAGGCACCGCCCTGGTACAGCGCGGCCGGGTCGTGGCGGTCTATGGCCGGCTGGCGCGCTTCCACCGCCGGTCGGAACACGTCGGAGCTGTCCTGCGGGCGGTAGCCAATGTGTTTCGCGGGCGTGTTGTCCCACCAGCTGGTCTGGTTGTCGGACACGCCATAGATGATGCTGTGGCCAACGATGGGCGCGGTGAGCGCGGCCACGATCAGGCGCTCCAGGTCGTCGTAGCTCAGGTAGGTGGCGAGCATGCGGCGGTCGCGCGGCTCGCTGAACGACGAGCCGATGCGCACGCTCACGGTCTCGATGCCCCAGCGGTCCCAGTAGAGCTGGGCCAGGTCTTCACCGAAAGCTTTCGAGAGACCGTAGAAGCCGTCGGGTCTGGGCGCGGTTTGGGGTGTGATGACTTCGTCCTGCCGGTAGAAGCCGGTGACGTGGTTGGAGCTGGCGAAGACGATGCGCTTCGTGCCGTGCTGGCGCGCCGCTTCGTAGAGGTTGACCATACCGACGATGTTGCCGGCGAGTATAGGTTCCCAGGGCTGCTCGGTGGAGACCCCGCCCATGTGCACCACGGCGTCCACGTCCGCCAGCATGGCGTGCACGCGGTCCTTGTCGGCGAGGTCGGCGGTGAAGACCTCTTCGCCCGCACCCGGGGCGCCGAGGTCGCTGCGGTGGCTCAGGCGCAAGACCTCGCAATAGGCCTTGAGGCGCGGGCGCAGCTCGCGGCCCAGGTTGCCGGCGGCACCGGTGAGCAGGAGGCGGTTGAACTTCAATGGGGTTGCGGGCTGGGCAAGCATGGTGGGGGCTCCGAAGAAAAATCAGCTTTTGAAACGGCCAGCCAAGGCCTGCGCGCTGTCGCGCAACAGATTCTGGTCGGCGCCCACAGCGACGAACAGGCAACCCTGTTGCACGTAATGGCGCGCCAGGGTCTCGTCGCCGGTCAGGATGCCCGGGGCCTTGCCGCAGGCGCGGATGCGGGCGATGGCGTCGTCGATGGCGGCGAGCACCTCGGGGTGTTTGGGGTTGCCCAGATGGCCGAGCGCGGCCGAGAGATCGCCGGGGCCGATGAAGACACCGTCGATACCGTCCACGTTGGCGATGGCTTCCAGGTTCTGCAGGCCCAGCACGGTTTCCACCTGCACCAGCACGCAGATTTCTTCGCCACAGCGGTGCGCATAGTCCTTCACGCGGCCGTAGCCACTGGCGCGCGGTGCGCCCGCGAAACCGCGCACACCGTGCGGCGGGTAGCGCGTGTAGGCCACGGCGTTGCGCGCCTCGTCTTCGGTCTGCACATAAGGCACCAGCAGCGTCTGAACGCCGATGTCGAGCAGGCGCTTGAAGACCACCATGTCGTTCCACGGTGGGCGCACGATGGCCGAGGCCTTCGTGCCCTTCATGGACTGCAGCTGCGACAGCAGCTCGGGCAGCTCGTTGGGCGAGTGCTCCATGTCCAGCAGCAGCCAGTCGAAGCCGCTGTCGGCCAGGATCTCGGTGCTCAGGTGGCTGCACAGGTGCGACCACAGGCCGATCTGCTTGGTGCCGGCGTGGATCGCGTGCTTGAAATGGTTGACGGGCAGGTCCATGGGTGTCTCCGTTGGAAGGTGGGGGTCGCCGGGTTCCGGGCGCTCGGCGCCGGTCTGTGGCTTCAGTTGCCGGCGATCTGGAAGTTGGCCGCCGATTCCAGCGCGCGCACCAGGCCCGAGTGGTCCCAGGCCGCGCCGCCCAGGGCGACGCAGCTGTTCATGAGCTGGGCCGCGCTGGCAGTGTGCGGCAGGCTGAGGCCCAGCGCCTTGGCGCCTTCGAGCGCGAGGTTCAGGTCTTTCTGGTGCAGCTCGATGCGGAAACCGGGGTTGAACGTGCGCTGGATCATGCGTTCGCCGTGCACCTCCAGGATGCGGCTGGCCGCGAAGCCGCCCATCAGCGCCTGGCGCACCCTGGCCGGATCGGCGCCGGCCTTGGCCGCGAACAGCAGCGCCTCGCCCACGGCCTCGATGTTGAGCGCCACGATGATCTGATTGGCGACCTTGCAGGTCTGGCCGTCGCCCACGCCACCCACCAGCGTGATGTTCTTGCCCATCAGTTCAAACAGCGGCTTGACGGTGGCGAACGCGGCCTCGGTCGCACCGACCATGATGGTCAGGCTCGCGGCCTTGGCGCCCACCTCGCCGCCGGACACCGGCGCGTCGATGTAGTCACAGCCCAGGGCCTGGATGCGTTTGGCGTAGTCCTTGGTGGCGATGGGCGAGATCGAGCTCATGTCCACCACCGTTTTTCCAGCAGCGAGGCCCTTGTCCAGCCCGGACTCGCCAAACAGCACCTCGGCCACGTGCGGCGTGTCGGGCACCATGAGGAAAATGATGTCGGCCGCGCGCGCCACGTCGGCCGCGGTTTCGCAGGCCTTGGCACCCGCATCCAGCAGCGCGGCCGGCACGCCGCTGCGCGACTGCGCAAACAGCTCGTGGCCCGCGGCCAGCAAATGACCCGCCATGGGCGCGCCCATGATGCCCAGTCCGATGAATCCCAGTTTCATGTTGATGTCCTTTAAGCGTAGGGGAAGAGCAAGCCGCTTCAGCGCACCAGCGCCGGCTGCTTGTTGTTGAATGTCCAGCCCGGTATCAGGTACTGCATCGCGACCGCGTCGTCGCGCGCGCCCAGGCCGTGCTGCTGGTAGAGCTGGTGTGCTTTCTGCACCTTGTCCATGTCCAGCTCCACGCCCAGGCCCGGCTGCTGGGGCACGTCCACATAGCCGCCTTTGATCTGCAGCGGTTCTTTGGTCAGGCCCTGGCCGTCCTGCCAGATCCAGTGCGTGTCGATGGCGGTCACCTTGCCCGGCGCGGCGGCGGCGCAGTGGGTGAACATGGCAAGCGACACGTCGAAGTGGTTGTTGGAATGCGAGCCCCAGGTCAGGTCGTGCATCTGGCAGAGCTGGGCCACGCGCACCGAGCCCTGCAGGGTCCAGAAATGCGGGTCGGCCAGCGGGATGTCGACCGACTGCAGCATCAGGCTGTGCGCCATCTCGCGCCAGTCGGTGGCGACCATGTTGGTGGCGGTGGGCAGGCCGGTGGCGCGCTTGAACTCGGCCATCACCTCGCGGCCGGAGAACACGCCCTCGGCGCCACACGGGTCTTCGGCGTAGGCCAGGGTGTTGCGGTGGTCGCGCAGCAGGCGCACCGCGTCTTTCAGCAGCCAGCCGCCGTTGGGGTCGAGCGTCACGCGCGCCTGCGGAAAACGCTCGTGCAGCGCGACGACGGCCTCGACCTCGGCTTCGCCACGCAGCACACCGCCCTTGAGCTTGAAGTCCTGGAAACCGTAACGCGCCTGCGCGGCTTCGGCGAGCTTCACCACCGCCTCGGGCGTGAGCGCGGCTTCGTGGCGCAGGCGCTGCCAGTCGTCCGCCGCGTCGGGCTCGCTGCGGTAGGCCAGGTCGGTCTTGTTGCGGTCGGCGATGTAGAACAGGTAACCCAGCATCTGCACGCGCTCGCGCTGCTGGCCCTCGCCGAGCAGGGCCGCGACCGGCACGCCGAGGTGCTGGCCCAGCAGGTCGAGTAAGGCGGACTCCACGGCGGTCACGGCGTGGATGGTCACGCGCAGGTCAAAGGTCTGGTTGCCGCGGCCGCCGCTGTCGCGCTCGGCGAAGCCGCTGCGCAGGCTGTTGAGCACACGGTTCCAGGCGCCGATGGGCTGCCCTTCGATCAGGGGCCGTGCGTCTTCCAGCGTCTGGCGGATTTTTTCGCCGCCCGGCACCTCGCCCACGCCGGTGTGGCCTGACGAGTCGGTCAGGATCAGCAGGTTGCGGGTGAAAAACGGGCCGTGCGCGCCGCTCAGGTTGAGCAGCATGCTGTCGTGACCCGCAACGGGGATCACTTGCAATCGGGTGACGGTGGGGGTGGCGTTCATGGGCGGTGCGTGAGGACAGGACAACAACGGCAAAACCGTTTAAGTTGACAGTCATCATACAACTTAGGTGAAGCCACCCCATCCGGGATAACCCTCGATTCACCCCTCCCTCACGACTTCAGGCGGCCTGGGTCTCGCTCTTGCGCAGGCGTTCGCGGCTGTTGGACAGGTGGGTGCGAATGGCCGCGCGGGCGCTGTCCACGTCCTGATCCCGGATCGCGTTGTAGATGCTCTCGTGCTCCAGGTGCACGCGCCGCAGGTACATCAGGCGGTTCGGGTCCTGGGCCGCGGCGGTGGCCAGGCGTACCCGCGGAAAGACACCCGGACCGAGCGAATTCATGACTTCGGCGAAGTGGCTGTTCTGGGTCGCCAGCGCGATCTCGCGGTGGAACTGGAAGTCGGCGTTGGCGGCGTCCTGCCCGGCCTCGATGGCTTCGGAGAAGGCATCGAGGGCGGCCTGCATGCTGACCAGATTCGCCTCCGTGCGGCGCGCCGCCGCGATGGCCGCGGCCTCGGTCTCTACGCCGATGCGCAGCTCCAGCAACGCAATGGTGTCGCGCAAGGTACCGAGTTGCTCGGGCCGGATGCGAAACGGAGCGCTCTCCTCCACCTTCAGCACGAAGGTGCCGATGCCGTGGCGGGTCTCGGCCATATTGACCGCCTGCAGGGAGGAGATGGCTTCGCGCACCACGGTGCGGCTGACGCCGAACTCTTCCATGATGGACGCCTCCTTGGGCAGCTTGGTGCCCGGCGGATAGTCACCGCCGCGGATGCGGCCGACCAGCACCTGCGCCAGCTCGGACGACAGGGTGCGCGATTTGTTGCTGCGACTGGAGAGATCCCGATTCATTAGGGTAAGCCTGATGTTTGCTGCTGGAGTCATCTGCTAGATTAGTTGTACGACAACTGATGATGAGATGTTTGCAACCAATGTAGCAGATGCATCACCTTGTTGGATAGGTCGTTCACCCTCTGATTCGCCCGAATTGCTTGCCCCTTCAAACCAGCGCCCCGGCGCCCAGGAGATACCGAGATGACATTCCGCAGAACCCTGATTCAGCTCGCCGTGGCCGCCGCGGGCACCTGTGTGTTCGGCCTGGCTTCGGCGCAGACCGTGCTCAAGGCCGCCGACGTGCACCCCGCCGGCTACCCCACTGTGGTGGCGGTGGAGGCCATGGGCAAGAAGCTCGAAGCCGCCAGCCAGGGCCGCTACAAGTTCCAGATGTTTCCGGGCAGCGTGCTCGGCGACGAGAAGGCCATGATCGAGCAGACCCAGGTCGGCGCGATCCAGTTGCTGCGCACCTCGCTCGGCCCGGTCGGCCCGGTGGTGCCCGAGGTGAACGTGTTCAACATGCCCTTCGTGTTCCGCGACGTGGCCCACATGCGCGCCGTGATCGACGGCCCGATCGGCCAGGAACTGCTGGACAAGATCAGCGCCAGCCCGGCCAAGATGGTCGCCCTGGCCTGGATGGACGGCGGCAGCCGCAGCCTCTACACCAAGAAGCCGGTGCGCTCCCCCGCCGACCTCAAGGGCCAGAAGATCCGCATGATGGGCAACCCGCTGTTCGTCGACACCATGAACGCCATGGGCGGCAACGGCATCGCCATGGGCTACGGCGAGGTGTTCACCGCGATCCAGACCGGTGTGGTCGATGGCGCGGAAAACAACCCGCCCAGCCTGTACACCGCCAACCACTTCAAGGCCGGCGCCAAGTACTACACCCAGACCAACCACCTCATCATTCCCGAGATCCTGGTGATGTCCAGGGTGGCCTGGGACAAGCTCACGCCCGCCGACCAGACGCTGATGAAGAAGCTGGGCCGCGAAGCCCAGCTGGAGCAGCGCAAGCTCTGGGACGCCGCCGTGGCCGACTACAGCGCCAAGCTCAAGGCCGAGGGCGTGGAGTTCATCGCCATCGACAACAAGCCTTTCTTTGACGCCACCGCCCCGGTGCGCGCCAAGTACGGCGCCCAGTTTGCCGACCTGATGAAGCGCATCGGCGAAGTGAAATAAGCCGAGCCTGCGCCCGTCGCCCCTCCAGTCACCCCGGCCTTGCGCCGGGGTGCCGCTTGCAGAAAACGATCCATGAAATCCCTCTACGTCGCGGCGATGGACCGCCTTTACCTGGCCTGCATCTGGGCCGCCGGCGTGGCCATCGTGTGCATGTCGCTGATCATTCCCTGGGGTGTGTTCACGCGCTATGTGCTGGGCACCGGCTCGCAGTGGCCCGAGCCCATCGCCATCCTGCTCATGATGGTGTTCACCTTCATCGGCGCGGCCGCGGCCTACCGCGCCAACGCCCACATCGCCGTGACCATGCTCACCGACGTGCTGCCGCCACCCCTGCGCGCGCTGTGCGCCTGGCTTGTGGACTTGTGCATGGCCGCGGCCTGCGCCTTCGTGGCCTGGTACGGCACCAGCCTCAGCCTGGGCACCATGGGCCAGTCGATCAGCGAACTGCCCTGGTTGCCGGTGGGCGTGACCTACGCGGCCTTGCCGCTGGGCTCGCTGTTCACGCTGCTGTTCGTGATCGAACGGCGCTGGATCGGCCCGCAGGACCACCGGCGGCTGATGCGCTACGAAGAACCGGAAAAGACCGACCGGGGCGCCGCCCTGGCCCACGGGGAGAGCCGCTGATGGACGCGTTCGTGCTGATCGGCAGCTTCATGCTGCTCATGGTGCTGGGCGTGCCCATCGCCTTCTCGCTCGGGCTCGCTGCGCTGGTGGGTGCCCTCTACATCGACATCCCGCTCGACGCGGTGATGATCCAGATCGCTTCGGGCGTGAACAAGTTTTCGCTGCTCGCGATTCCCTTCTTCGTGCTGGCCGGCGCCATCATGGCCGAGGGCGGCATGGCGCGGCGCCTGGTCGCTTTCGCCGGCGTGCTGATCGGTTTCGTGCGCGGCGGCCTGTCGCTGGTCAACATCCTGGCCTCCACCTTTTTCGGTGCGATTTCCGGTTCCTCGGTGGCGGACACCGCCTCGGTCGGCACGGTGCTGATCCCCGAGATGGAGAAGAAGGGTTATCCGCGCGAGTTCGCGACCGCCGTCACCATCAGTGGCTCGGTGCAGGCGATCCTGATCCCGCCCAGCCACAACGCGGTGCTGTATTCGCTCGCGGCCGGTGGCACGGTGAGCATCGCCGCGCTGTTCATGGCCGGCGTGTTGCCAGGCCTGCTGATGGGGCTGACGCTCTCGGTGCTGTGCCTCTACAAGGCGAAGAAACACGGCTACCCCAAGGGCGAGGTGATTCCGCTGAAGCAGGCGCTGAAGATCTGTGGCGAAGCCATGTGGGGCCTGATGACCATGGTCATCATCCTCGGCGGCATTCTCTCGGGCGTGTTCACGGCCAACGAGTCGGCCTCGATCGCGGTGGTCTGGGCCTTCTTCGTGACCATGTTCATCTACCGCGACTACCAGTGGCGCGACCTGCCCAAGCTGATGCACCGCACGGTCAAGACCGTGACCATCGTCATGATCCTGATCGGCTTTGCCGCCGCTTTCGGCTACATCATGACGCTGATGATGATCCCGCTGCGGGTCACCACCTTCCTCACCGAACTGTCGGACAACAAGTACGTGATCCTGGCGCTGATCAACGTGCTGCTGATCGTGCTGGGCACGCTGATGGACATGTCACCGCTGATCCTGATCCTCACGCCCATCCTGTTGCCGGTGGTGAAGATGATGGGCGTGGACCCGGTGCACTTCGGCATGATCATGATGGTCAACCTGGGCATCGGCCTGATCACGCCGCCGGTGGGCACGGTGCTCTTCGTGGGGAGTGCGATTGCCAAGCTCAAGATCGGCGTGGTCTCCAAGGCGCTCATGCCGTTTTTCGTGGCGCTGTTCGTGGTGCTGCTGATGGTGACCTACCTGCCCTGGCTGTCGCTGTGGCTGCCGCGCACGCTGGGCCTGTGAGACCCGAAGCCATGACACAGCGCTTCGTTTTCATCTCGCACGCCGACAGCGGCGACGTGCACACCCTCGCCCTGAACGCCGACGGCGACTTGCGGCCGGTGTCCGCCGTCACGCCCGGCGGCACGCTCATGCCCATGGCGCTGAGCCCCTGCGGGCGATGGCTCTACGTGGCCCGGCGCAGCGAACCGCTGGCCGTGGTCACGCTCGCCATCGACGCCTCCACCGGCCAGCTGCAAGCGCTGGGCGAAGCCGCCCTGCCCGGCAGCATGGCCTATGTGTCGACCGACCACTCTGGGCGCTGGCTGTTCGCGGCCTCGTACCCGGCCAACTGCGTGAGCGTGAGCCCCATCGCCGACGGCGGCATCGCGGGCGAAGTGCAGCAACTCGTGCCCACGCCGCCCCACGCGCACGGCATCCTGAGCGCGCCCGACAACCGCCATGTGCTGGCCACCAGCCTGGGCGGCGACCAGGTGCTGCAGTTCCGCTTCGATGCCGCCACCGGCCAGCTCAGCCCCAACACGCCGGCGGCCTGGCCGCAGCGGCCCGGCGCCGGTCCGCGCCACATCCGCTTCCACCCCAACGGGCGCTTCGTCTACCTGCTCAACGAGCTGGACGCCACGCTCGACGTGCTGGCCTACGACGCCGCCGCGGGCACGCTGGCGCATGTGCAGACCGCAGTCACCGTGCCACCCGGCTTCAGCGGCACACCCTCCGCGGCCGACCTGCACCTCACACCCGATGGCACCCTGCTCTACACCAGCGAGCGCACCAGCAGCACCCTGGCCGCGTTCGCGGTGGACGCCAGCACCGGCCGCGTCGAGCCCCGGGGTCACACGGCCACCGAAAACTGCCCGCGCGGCTTCGCCATCACGCCCGACGGCCAGCACCTGCTCGCCGTGGGCCAGCTCTCGCACCACCTGAGCCGCTACCGCATTCACCCGGCCACCGGCGCGCTGGCCTTGCAACAGCGCCTGCCCATGGGCCAGAACCCCAACTGGATCACTTTCAGCCACCCGGCTCGATGAGCCACACACCCCCGGAGCACCACCCCATGAAATTTGCCAGACGCACCCTCTGCCTGTCGCTCGGCGCCGCCGCCCTGATGCCCCTCGCCGCCTGGGCCCAGGACTGGCCGGGCAAGCAGCCGATCCGGATCGTCGTGCCCTTCCCCGCTGGTGGCACGTCCGACGTGCTCGCGCGCCTGATCAGCCTGAAGATGACCGAAAAGCTCGGCCAGACGGTGCTGGTGGAAAACCGGGCCGGCAACGCCGGCAACCTGGGCGCCGATCTGGTGGCCAAGTCGCCCGCCGATGGCTACACCTTTGTGCTGATGGACGTGGGCAACCTCACCATCAGCCCGGCGCTCTACAAGCTGCCCTTCGACGTCATCAAAGACTTCGTTCCCGTGGCCATGGTCGGCTACTCGCCGCACCTGCTGGTGGTGAGCACCAAGGTGCCGGCCAGCAACATCGCTGAACTGGTGAAGTACGCCAAGGCCAACCCCGGCAAGCTGAATTTCGCCGCCGCAGCCGGCATGGGCAGCGCGCCCCACATGGCGGGCGTGCAGTTTGCCCGGCGCAACGGTATCCAATGGAACTACGTGCCCTACAAGGGCGGCTCGCAAGCCATGACCGACCTGGTCGGTGGCCACATGGACGTCACCTTCAACGGCATGGTCGCCACCTACCCGCACGTCAAGGCCGGCAAGCTCAAGCTGCTGGCCGTTTCCAGCGCCAAGCGCTTCGGCGAACTGGGTGACGTGCCCACCGTCAGCGAAAGCACGCCCAACTTCCTGACCGGCAGCTGGCAAGGCCTGCTGGCCCCGGCCGGCACGCCACCGGCCATCGTGGCCGCGGTGCACGCCGAGGTGCAACGCATCACCGCGCTGCCCGACATCAAGGAGAAGCTGCAGTCCCTCGGCCTGGAACCGTCACACATGAGCGCGGCCGATTTCAATGCCTGGATCAAGGCCGAAATCCCCGCCATGGCGCAGATCGTCCGCGAAGAAAAGATCACCCTCGAATAAGCCCCTCGGCGGCGCCCCCGGGCGCCGCGTTCCTGCACCCACCGGAGACAACACCATGAAAAAATCCCTCATCACCCTGCTCGTGGCCGCGACCACCAGCCTCAGCGCCTTCGCCTGGCCCGACAAGCCCATCACCCTCGTCGTGCCCTTCCCGCCCGGCGGCTCCACCGACCTGATCGCGCGCACGCTGTCGGGCAAGATGGGCGAGAAGCTCGGCGGCGCCACCGTGGTCGTGGAGAACAAGGCCGGCGCCACCGGCACCATCGGCGCCACCTACATCGCGCGCGCGCCGGCCGACGGCCACACGCTGTTCGTCTCCTCGCTCGGCCCGTTTGTGATCGCACCGCACCTGTTCAAGGTCACCTACGACGCCCTCAAAGACCTGGAGCCCATCACGGTGGTCGTGCAGGCGCCCAACGTGCTGGTGGTGCCCGCCGCGTCGGCGCGCACGTCGGTTGCCGAAGTGATCGCCTACCAGAAGGCCAACCCGGGCAAGATGAGCTTCGCCTCCTCCGGCAACGGCAGCAGCGACCACCTCACCGCCGAACTCTTCTGGCAACAGACGGGCACCAGCGGCGTGCACGTGCCCTACAAAGGCGGCGGCCCGGTGATGAGCGACCTGCTGGGCAACCAGGTGGAGTCGTCGTTCATGAACATCAACACCGCCCTGCCGCAGATCAAGGCCGGCAAGCTGCGTGCCCTGGCCATCACCAGCGCCAAGCGCTCGCCGCTGCTGCCCGATGTGCCCACGCTGGAAGAAAGCGGCGTGAAGGACGCCAACGTGCAGTCCTGGCAGGCCGTGGCCGCGCCCAGGGGCCTGCCCGCCGACGTGAAGAAGCGCCTCCACGACGCCATCGTGGCGAGCATCAACGACCCCGCCGTGACGCCGAAGCTGCTGGAGCTGGGCTTCGAGGTGGTGCTCAACACCCCCGAGCAGTTCGCGGCGTTCCAGGCGTCGGAATACGCGCGCTGGCAGAAACTGATCACGAGCCGGAACATCAAAGCAGATTGATTTGACCCACCCCCGCCGCGGGGACGGTCTACCCCCCGCGCCGCCTGCAGCGTCACCCCCCGGGGGGGCGGCGCTGGCGGCCCGGCAAAGCCGGTTCCGCGGCGCCCTGGGTTGGGCTACCCCTCCCTTTGCGATGTCATTTGTCCACCAGCGGCTTTCTTCCTCTCTTTCGTGATATTCCTCTTTTCATGAGCAGCCTCTCCTCTCCTGTACCGCGCGGCATCCGCATGCACCCGGCGGACAACGTGGCCATCGTCGTCAACGACGGTGGCCTGAAACCCGGCGCCGCGCTGGCGGACGGGCCGGTGCTGGTGGAGGCGGTTCCCCAGGGTCACAAGGTGGCGCTGGTGGACCTGCCGGCGGGCACCGCCGTGCGGCGCTACAACGTGGTCATCGGCCACACCGGCGTGGCCATTCCGGCCGGCGGATGGGTCAACGAGCAGCGGCTGGTGATGCCGGCGGCGCGTTCGCTCGAAGGCCTGCCGGCGTCCAATCCGCCCGCCCAGTTGCCACCGCTGGCCGGCCACACCTTCCAGGGCTACCGCAACACCGACGGCAGCGTGGGCACGCGCAACCTGCTCGCCATCACCACCACCGTGCAGTGCGTGGCCGGCGTGCTCGACTTCGCGGTCGATCGCATCCGCAGCGAACTGCTGCCGCTGTACCCGAACGTGGACGGCGTGGTCGGTCTGGAACACACCTACGGCTGCGGCGTGGCGATCGACGCGCCCGACGCGATCATCCCCATCCGCACCTTGCGCAACATCTCGAGCAACCCCAACTTCGGCGGCGAGGTCATGTTGCTCAGCCTGGGCTGCGAGAAGCTGCAGCCCGAGCGCCTGCTGCCGCCGGGCTCGATTCCGATCAGCGATCAACGAGACAGCGAACTCGATGTGGTCACGCTTCAAGACGACGCCCACGTCGGCTTCATGTCCATGATCGATTCCATTCTCCGGCAAGCCCGTGTGCACCTGGAACGCCTGAACCGGCGCCAGCGCACCTCCTGCCCGGCGTCCGACCTGGTGGTGGGTGTGCAGTGTGGCGGCAGCGACGCGTTTTCCGGCGTTACCGCGAACCCGGCCGTGGGCTACGCCACCGACCTGCTGGTGCGCGCCGGCGCCACCGTGATGTTCTCGGAAGTGACCGAGGTGCGCGACGGCATCGACCTGCTGACCACGCGCGCGGCCAGCCCCGACGTGGCAGATGCCATGGTGCGCGAGATGGCCTGGTACGACGCCTACCTCAACAAAGGCCTGGTGGACCGCAGCGCCAACACCACGCCCGGCAACAAGAAGGGCGGCCTGTCCAACATCGTGGAAAAGGCCATGGGCTCCATCGTCAAAAGCGGCACCGGCCCGATCCACGGTGTGATCGGGCCCGGCGAGAAGGTCAAACAGAAGGGCCTGATCTTCGCCGCCACGCCGGCGAGCGACTTCATCTGCGGCACGCTGCAGCTCGCCGCCGGCATGAACCTGCACGTCTTCACCACCGGCCGCGGCACGCCCTACGGCCTGGCCGAATGCCCGGTGATCAAAGTCGCCACGCGCGACGACCTGGCGCGCCGCTGGCACGACCTGATGGACGTCAACGCCGGGCGCATCGCCAGCGGAGAAGCCACTATCGAGGACGTGGGGACCGAGCTGTTCCAGCTGCTGCTGGCCGTCGCCAGTGGTAAAAAAACATGGGCCGAACACTGGAAGCTGCACAACGCCCTGGTGTTGTTCAACCCGGCCCCCGTCACCTGAACCGACTGGACCGCCTCTGAACTGTCATGGACGCCGAAACGCTACCCGGCCTGCTCGAACCGGCCCGTTTTGAGGGCGGGTTCGATGGCCGATCTACGGCGCTCTTCCTGCTGCACAACGAGCGCGGCATGGCTGTGGCCGTTTGCAACCTGGGCGCCCGGATCCTGCAGATCGTGGTGCCCGACCGCGACGGTGTGCCGGGTGATGTGGCGCTGGGCTACGACAGCCTGGACGACCTGCTCCAGGGCGCGCCGTCCATGGGCGCCTTCATCGGACGCTACGCCGGGCGCATCGCCCAGGCCCGCTTCACGCTCGACGGTCACGAGCACCAGCTGGTCGCCAACGCCGGCCCGCACTGCCTGCACGGCGGCCCGCGCGGCTCGCGCCACCGCGTCTTCGAGGCCCGCCAGACCGACGCCCATACGCTGGAACTGCAGCACCGCTTCGACACCGCGGACGACGGTTTCCCCGGCACGCTGGCCCTGCGCCTGACCTACCGGCTGACCGAGCACAACGAGCTGGTGATCGAACACGTAGCCACCGCGGTCGAAGGCCACGGGCCGGCGAGCTTCACCTGCCATGCGTTCTTCAACCTCGACGGCCCCGGCCATGCGCGCATCGACGGCCACCGGCTGGAAGTGCGCGCCAGCCAGCTGCTCGCCACCGACGCCGACAACATCCCCACCGGCGAGCGCACGCCGCTGCGCGACCACCCGCTGGACCTGCGCACCCCGCAGACGCTGGGCAACCTGCCCGACATCGACCACAGCTACGTGATCGACGCCGACCCCCACACCACCAGCCTGCGCCTGTGCGCCCGCGCCGACAGCGAAGCCAGCGGCCGCACGCTGGAGGTCTGGACCACCGAACCGGTGCTGCAGGTGTACACCGCGGGCCAGCTCGGCACAGGTGGGTCGGCCGACATCGGCAAACGGGGTGTGGTCCACGGGCCGCGCAGCGGGCTCTGCCTGGAACCCCAGCAGTTCCCCAACGCCCCCAACTGCCCGGGTTTCCCGTTCAACCGCGTCACGGCCGAGCGGCCTTACCGCGCGCAGACGCGTTACCGGTTCGGTGTGCTGAACGGATAGACCTCAGCCCAACAATGCCGCCAACCCGCCTTCGGCCTCGAAACGCTGGTTGCGGTAGGTCAGGCGGGTCGGCCCGTCCCACACCGGCTCCCGGCGGCTGTGCCGCGGATCGCCGGGGTAGCAGATCACGCGGCAGCCGTCTTGATCGAAGGGTTCGGGCTCGATCAGCGCGGGCGGCCGGCTGCGCGCAGCGGCCTGCACCTGGGCCACATCGGCCAAGCGGCTGAGCTGGCAGAGGCTCATGATCTGCGGCGGCGCCAGGTCGATCTCGCCCGCCCAGTAGCGCTTCAGCGCAGCGCGCGGGGACAGCCAGACCGCTTCGGTGGCTTCGAAGGTGCAGTGGCTGGCGTCCTGGCCCGCCGGGGCCGCGGCCACGAAGAAGCGCGTGTCGAAGCGCTTGTTGGTCACCGAAGGCTGGCGCGGCGTGACCCAGCGCGACCACGGCAACAGGCTCGACACCGCCAGCGGCTGGCCCAGGCGCTGCACGGCAGCGGCAAAGGCCAGACCCGTGAGCGTGTGCTCACGCACCTGGGTGGCCAACCGCGCCCCGTCGCAACCGGCTGAAAGTGATTCGTGCAGGCCCAGCAACAGGCTGCATTCTTCAAAGGTCTCGCGCAGCGCGGCCAGGTGCAGCCCCACCGCGGTGTCCGGATCCAGCCCGGGTTCGGCCAGGGCGCTCAACAGCTCGGCCGCCGTGCGGTCCAGCGCAGCCGGATCCACCTGCCGGTCGGCCGCATCGAGCTTGCCGCCCGGAAACACGTGCACGCCACCCAGCACACCCGAGTTGCCGTGCCGGCGCACCAGCAGCACCTCCAGCCCGGCAGGACCGTCGCGCAGCACCATCACGGTGGCAGACGCCAGGGGCGGGGTGTGAATCACATCGGAGTTGATCGGTATGGCCATGCGGGCATTGTCCACGAGCCTTGCCCATGCCGGTCCCTTCACGCCGCCCCGTCCGGCGTCCGAGCAGACACCCGCAGCGGTCCGAAAAATTGGCGTGTCGCTCAGGCGGGCAGGAACAGTGACTGCAGATCGCTGAGGAAATCGAACCCGCGTTCGGTTGGTCGGACCCAGCCATCGGCCATCACCAGCCAGCCGCGGCGCACGCCTTCGTCCAGCGCCGTGGCCACGCTGGAGAGCGGCAGCCCGGTGCGGGCCGAAAAGTCCTGCAGCTCGAAGCCGTTGCGCAGGCGCAGCGCGTTGAGCATGTACTCGAAAGGCAGATCGCGCCGCGCCACCTCTTCCACACTCACCACCGCATCGCCCGCGCGCGCCTTGTCCATGTAGAGACGCGGTTCGCGCGCACGCACCTGGCGCACCACCCGGTGGGCAAAACTGAGCTTGCTGTGGGCACCGGCGCCGATGCCGAGGTAGTCGCCGAACTGCCAGTAGTTCAGGTTGTGCCAGCAACGGTGGCCTTCGCGCGCGTAGGCCGAGACCTCGTAGCGCGCCAGCCCCTGTTCGCCCGTCAGCTCGGTGATGCGGTCGAGCATGGCGTAGGCGTCGTCGTCTTCGGGCACCCGCGGCGGGAACTTGGCGAACACCGTGTTGGGCTCGATGGTCAGGTGGTAGATCGAGATGTGCGGTGGCGCGAACGCCAGCGCGGTGCGCATGTCCGTTTCGCAATCGGCCAGCGTCTGCCCCGGCAGCGCGTACATGATGTCCAGGTTGAAGGTGTCGAAGGCGATCGCCGCCTCTTCCACCGCGGCGATCGCCTGCGCCCGGTCGTGCACCCGGCCCAGCGCCTTCAGATGGTCATCGTTGAAGCTCTGCACCCCGATGGACAGGCGCGTGACGCCGGCCTGGCGGAAAGCCCTGAAGCGGTCCTTTTCAAAGGTGCCCGGGTTGGCTTCGAGCGTGATCTCGGCATCGGCGTCCAGCCGCAGCAGCGCGCGCACGTCGCCCAGCAGGCGGTCGATGGCTTCGGGCGAAAACAGGCTGGGCGTGCCGCCACCAATGAAGATGCTGTGCACCGAGCGGCCCCAGATCAGCGGCAAGGCGGCTTCCAGATCGGCACGCAAGGCGTCCAGGTAAACCTGTTCGGGCAACGCCTGACCGGGCGCGCTGGTGGCGCTCCACTCGTGCGAGTTGAAGTCGCAATAAGGGCACTTCTTCAGACACCAGGGCAGGTGGATGTAGAGCGCGAGCGGCGGCAGGCCCTGCAATTGCAGCGTGCCGGGTCTCATCCAGTGGCGGATGTCGCTCCAGTGTGGCCCTTCCGGCGGTGGGCTGCCGGCCGCGCCGGGCAGCGCCACCCGGACCTCTCTGGGCGTGTTCATGCGTCGGCCTGGGGCGCGAACCACCGTTCACGTATCAGGTTCAGCATCTGTTGCGCCGCTTTTCCGCGGTGGCTGTTCGCGTTCTTTTTCTCGTCGCTCAGCTGGGCGAAGGTGCAGCCGAACTGCGGCAGGAACATCACCGGGTCAAAACCGAAGCCGTTGTCACCGATGGGCTCGCGCGTGATCAGCCCCGGCGCACGACCGCTGGCCACCAGTGGCTCCGGGTCGTCGGCGCTGCGCACCGCGACCAGGGTGCTCACCAGCGCGGCGCGCCGGTCTTCCACATGCGACATCTGCTCCAGCAAGGCGCGCACGTTGTTGGCGTCGCCCTTTTCATAGCCGAACTGCGTCGCGTAGTAGGCGGTGTCCACGCCCGGCAAACCGCCGAAGGCCTCCACGCACAGGCCGGCGTCGTCGGCCAGCGCGGGCAGGCCACTGACCTGCGCCGCGTGGCGCGCCTTCGCCAGCGCGTTCTCGATGAAGGTGCGGTGCGGCTCGGGCGCTTCCGGAATGCCCAGTTCGGACTGGCGCACCAGTTCCACGCCGAGCGGCGCAAACAAGGCCTGCAGCTCGGCGAGCTTGCCTTTGTTGTTGGACGCGAGGACCAGTCTCATCCGGGCCTCTCAGACCAGGCCAAGGCTCTGCTTCTGCAAGGCCACCAGTTCGGCCACGCCCTTTTCGGCCAGCACCAGCAACGCGTCCATTTCCTGGCGCGTGAACGCCACGCCTTCGGCCGTGCCCTGCACTTCCACAAAATGGCCGGCACCGGTCATCACGACATTCATGTCGGTGTCGCAGGCCGCGTCTTCCACGTACTCCAGATCGAGCAGCGGCAGGCCCTTCAGAAGGCCGACCGAAATCGCGGCCACATGGCCCTTGATCGGCGAGGTGGTGACCTTGCCTTCGGCGAGCAGCTTGCTCACCGCGTCGTGCGCCGCGACGAAGGCGCCGGTGATGCTCGCGGTGCGTGTGCCGCCATCGGCCTGCAGCACGTCGCAGTCCAGCGAAATGGTGCGTTCACCCAGCGCCTTCAGATCGAACACGGCGCGCAGCGAACGGCCGATCAGGCGCTGGATTTCCTGCGTGCGCCCGCTCTGTTTGCCCTTGGCCGCTTCGCGGTCGCTGCGGGTGTGGGTGGCACGCGGCAACATGCCGTATTCGGCCGTCACCCAGCCTTCGCCGCTGCCACGCTTGTGCGGCGGCACCTTCTCTTCCACCGACGCGGTGCACAGCACCTTGGTGTCACCGAACTCGATCAGCACCGAGCCCTCGGCGTGGATGGTGAAACCCCGGGTGATGCGCACCGGGCGCAGGGCATCGGTGGCCCGTTGGCCGGGTCGTGTGGAAACAGTCATGAATACCTCAATCAAGTCGTGAATCAGTCAAAGGGAGGAACGGCCAGCTCGCCAGGTAACAAGGCCCGGAACGCGGCGGAACCTTTGCCGGGCCGCACGCGTTGCCCCTGGAGGGGCGGAGCGGTTACGCGAAGCGAACAAGCGACGGGGGTGGTTCATTTTCGCCAGGCCGCACGCGTTGCCCCCTGTGGGGTGACGCCGAAGGCGGCGCGGGGGTGTCAGGAATTTTTTTCGGCGGTGCGCCGGATCGCTTCGTTGATTTCTGCAATCGACTTTTCGATCGCCGCGTCGTCCAGGTCTTCGATGGTCGGGTCGGCCACGCCCGACTGGATGGTGGAGGCGAACACGCCTTCTTCAATGTCTTCGGTCGACACCCGCGTGGTCTGGAATTCGTCGGCCGTTTCCCACTCCATGGCCAGCACGGTGACGTTGTCGCAGCGCTGTCCACCACGCTTGAGGGCCATCTCCACCAGCTCGGGAACCGCCTGCTCCAGCGGATTGCGGGCCAGTTCGGCGGCGATCTCGAAGTCCTTCACCGTGCCCCAGAGGCCATCCGAGCACAGCAGCACACGGTCGCCCTGCAACAACTGCACCGGTCCCGACAGGTCAAACACCGGCTTGGCGGGCGAACCCAGACAGGTGAAGAGGATGTTGCGGTTGATGTGCTGGGTGGCCTTGCCCAGGTGGGCCTGCTGCTCCATGTAGGAATGGTCCCGCGTTCGCGTCAGCAACTCGCCATCGCGCACGAGATACAGGCGGGAGTCGCCACAGTGCACCCAGTGCATGTTGCCGCGCTCCATCACGGCCGCCACCAGCGTGGTGCGCGGCGTGTCGAGCATGCCTTTTTCGGCGGCGTAGCGAATGATCTGGTGGTGCGCCGCCATCAGGGCGCTGGAGAGGAACTCCGGCACTTCACGCAAGGTGGGGTTGGCGGCCTTCTGGAAGTAGGCTGAGAAGGTCTGCAGGGCGAGCTGGGCCGCCATCGCCCCTTCAGGGTGCCCCCCCATGCCATCGGCCAGCACGAACAGGCCTGACTCGCGCGTGTACGCGTAGCCCATGCGGTCTTCGTTGCGCTCGCGGCCACCCTGACGGCTGATCTGGTAAACCGAAAACTTCATCGGAACTTGGTCCCGGCGGCGGTCGATTTGCGCGGCGACTTCTTGTTGTCGGAAACGATGTTGTCAAACTGCAGACGCATCTTTTCAGCCACGGTCAGTTTGGTGTAGCTGCGTTCGGTCTCGCGGCTCAGCTCTTTCTGCAGCGCAAACACCGATTGCGGGCGCGACAGCGGATCCAGCGACATGCACCACTCCACCACCTCGATCAGGTTGTCGGAGTAGACGCCGCGCAGGCGAGAGAGTGCCAGCGACAGGCGGTCTTTTTCCAGCCGCTGCGGGGCGTCGTTGGGCGGGTAACCCTGCATGCTGGCGTAGATGCAGGCGCCGATGGCGTAGATGTCGGTCCACGGGCCCATGCTCGAATCGCGCCGGTACATCTCGGGTGCAGCGAACCCGGGCGTGTACATCGGGCGAATGAAGTTGCCTTCTTTGCTCAGCACCTCGCGTGCCGCACCGAAGTCGATCAGCACCGAGCGGTTGTCGTCGGTGACGAAGATGTTGGCCGGCTTGATGTCGAGGTGCAGCATCTTGTGCTGGTGCACGATGCGCAGGCCGCGCAGTACCTCGTCGTACAGCGAACGGATGGTGGACTCGCGGAACACCTTCTGCTTCTTCAGTTCGCGTGCCGTGATGATGAACTCCTGCAGGGACGCGCCCTCCAGATAGTTCATGACCATGTAGACGGTCTCGTTTTCGCGGAAGAAGTTGAGCACGCTCACCACCGACTGGTGAGAGATCTGTGCCAGGGCGCGGCCCTCTTCGAAAAAGCTCTTGAGCCCCAGCCGGTACAACGAGAGTTTTTCGGGCTGCACCTGCGGCAGCAATTCGCCCGGACCGCGTGTGGCCAGCGACGACGGCAGGTATTCCTTGACCGCGACCTGCTGCCCTTCGGTATCCACAGCCAGGTAGACCACGCCAAAACCACCGGCTGCGAGCTTGCGCACAATGCGATAGCCGCCGATCACGGTGTCCGGTGGCAGCGGTGCGGGTTTGACCTTTGACATAATTCGGATGGGTTCCGGAACGCCTCGTTTTGGACCACTCAACCTGATGGGACACAGTTCAATGGCAGTTTACAGCATGACCGGCTACGCCACGGCCCAGACCGGCGGGGCCGCAGCCACACTTGCCAGCGAGTCCCCGCGCGAAGCCAAACCGGGCCTGGGCATCGAAATCCGCTCGGTCAACAGCCGCTTTCTCGACCTGACTTTCAAACTCGCGGACGACCTGCGCGGCACCGAACCCGCCCTGCGCGAACTGCTGGGCGCTTCGCTCAAGCGTGGCAAGGTGGAGGTGCGGGCCTGGGTCGAGGGCCGCACCGACGCCGGACCACGCGCACCCAGCGCACCGGAGCTGCAGAAGCTGGTGAGCCTGCAGGACAACGTCCGCGCCTGGCTGCCCACCGCCGCCCCCCTGTCGGTGGCCGAGGTGCTGCAACTGACCACGCGCCAGACCGGCAACCCCGGTGAGCTGCACGAAGCCCTGCTCGCGCTGGCCCAGACGGGCCTGGACAAACTGCTCACCGCGCGCGAACGCGAAGGCCAGCGCCTGGCAGCCATGCTGCTGGACCGGCTCAAGCAGCTGCGCCAGCTCGCCAAAGACGCCCAGCCCCTGATTCCCCAACTGGTCGCGCAACAGCGGCAGCGCTTCATCGACCGCTGGAACGAAGCGCTCGGTGCCAGCGCGGCTGCCGGTGGCACCAGCAACACCCTCACCGGCGAGGCCGCCCAGGATCGTGCGCTGACCGAAGCCACCGCCTTCGCGATCCGCATCGATGTGGCCGAAGAACTGACCCGCCTGGACTCGCACCTGGTGGAAATCGAGCGCCTGATCAAGAAAGGCAGCGATGTGGGCAAACGCCTGGACTTCCTGATCCAGGAACTGCACCGCGAAGCCAACACCATGGGCTCCAAATCGTCGAGCCTGGAACTCACCCGCATTTCCGTGGACATGAAGGTGCTCATCGAACAGATGCGCGAGCAGGTCCAGAATTTAGAGTAGGGTTTCGAGGAGGTTCATGCCACCGCAAAACGACCTCTAAGTTGTTGATTTTTCAATGGAAACTTCTTTCATGGCGTAGCACAGCAATCCAGGCTAGCTCAAGCTTTGCGATGGGTTCATTGGTGGGTTCGAGGGCGAATCCACCCGTTCCGGGCGATCCCCGGAACAGGAACCCATCAAACACTGCTGGAGGCTGCGCCATGACTGGGTTTACACAAAATGTTTCAGATAGAACGCTGCGAGCTTGGCTGAATGCCGGGCCCGTGGACAGGATGATCGGTGGTGGACTGATCTTCTTTGCCAAGGAATCCTCCGCCCAACGGGGGCAAGCCTCCTGGATTCTGCGCTACCGCTTTGGCGGACGCCTACGCGAGAAGGTGCTGGGACGCTACCCAGACGTTTCCCTCAAAGACGCCAGAGAGCTTGCCCGGCGCGACCGATCGCAGATCCAGCAGGGCATCGACGTGGGCGCACAAAAGCGCTTGGAGAAGCTCAAGGCACTTGAGATGGAGGATGTCCAGGGCCTGGGGCATCTTTGGTATGAGCGGTACATCCTGAAGAACGTCAAGCATCCCCAGGTCGTGGAACGTGTGTTGCGGCGCCACATCTATCCCGTGATCGGCAAGCTCGCGATCAACGAGGTTCGGCCACACCACATCGATGGAGTGCTTACCAAGATCGTCGAAGCCGGCGCTCCCACTGTCGCCAACGACGCGATGCGCTACCTGTTCCGCATGTTCCACTTCGCTGCGAAACGAAAGTGGACCGAAGCAAATCCGGTTGCAGGATTCGACATCTCGGATGCTGGCGGAACGGAGACGCCACGTGAACGGTGGCTCAGCTACGAGGAACTCACGGCGCTGGCGCAAGACATGCGCGAAACGGCGAACTTTGGACGCATCAACGAGCTCTCTGTCTGGCTCCTGCTGGCGCTGTGCGTGCGCAAGATGGAACTGCTCTCCGCCAAATGCACGGACTTCGATCTTCGTAGCGGCGTCTGGAAACTGCAACGCAGCCAGACCAAGACCAGCGCGTACATCGAGATCCCGCTTCCTCGCCAAGTGATCGTCTGGCTCGAAGAAGTGATCCTATTCGCCTGCGGGAACCCGTACCTGTTCCCCGCGCGCCGCCTTATCCGCGTGAAGAATGGCCAACCTCGGCAAAACCGCTTCGGGCACATTAGTCCCGACACGCTCAACGTGGCGCTGAAGCGCCTTCCACGAAAGGACGTCGAGCACTTCACGGTGCATGACATGCGCCGGACAGCCAGGACACAACTGAGCGCACTCGGCGTGGACCCCTTCGTGGCCGAGCGCGCACTGAACCACAAGCTGCGGGGTACCCAGGGCATCTACGACCGGCACGACTACTTTCCGCAGCGCCGCCAGGCCTTGCATCAGTGGGCGGAAATGCTGGGGGCCATCAGTAGAGGCGATCCTGTCGACTTCACCGCCAGTCGGCGGCAGGGAACCTCGGGACAAAATGCCATCCCCCATCTGCCCGGCAAGCTCCCCCACTCCATCGTGGCCAGGCAGGCGGCCAATGAATGAACGGCACCGATAACGGGCACACAGTGCAGTCCAGGCCTGCCGAGCGAAACAATCGCACTCCGACCGCTGTGCGCAGTTGCGGCAGGCCTGCAGTGATGGGGCATAGGTTGGCGATTCACTTCTTTTGAGAACCGCCGAGCGCCGCCTGTCGATTTGCGCCCTAGCTGGAGCATCCAGCAGAACGACCGCAACGCCACCGGTGATCGGAGGAAACATGGTATGCGCCTCGGGATTGGCGCTGCATTGGAACGAGGCTTCTGCCGGCAGATCTCGGTGGCATTCAGGCGCACGATGCGAATTTCACCTCCGGTTACCGGGCGGCAACGTTTACCTTGTGCGCGATCTTCGACTCGAGTGCGCTGCGATCGGCAGCCACAAACGTCACACGACCCTCGCAGACCAGTTCAAGAGAATCATGGGCGCGCACATTGAATGTCACGCTTCGGGGTCCCAATCGTTCAACCCAACCCGAAAGACGAATCTCTGCGCCAGGAGGTATAGGTCCACGGTGTTCCAAGTGAATGCTGCGGCCCACGACAACCTCTCGTTCGTGGTCAACGTGCCGCTGCATTTCTTTGATGCAGATAGATTCGACGACGGCCACGAGATACCCCGTAGCGATGCACTCAATGAGCGTCTCAGCGTAACCACGCCCATGCGGCAACTGCGTGAACAGCGAGCGGGCGGTTTGATGAGACGGAACGACATAGACCTCGTCGAAGGAGATCTGGCTGATGCTCTCATGGTTCATGGATCGGGACGGCTCGCGCCAACGTGGATGATGACCAGAGCAATATCCCCGGCGATGCCCACACCAGTCCACGAGAAATCCTGTCCGAATTTCGAGCATTTCGCGATCAGGCCTTACCTGCGAACAGAAAGCCGGTCGCACTCCAACCGAAAGGCACATCCACTGCATGCCTTTGGCGAACGCGCATAAGTCGGCTCAATACGCCCCTCCAGGATCGCTTCGCGGCGACGCACAAGGGCGACGATTTCCTCGACTCCCAGCAATTTCACACTTTGCGAACTGCGTGTGTGCCTGCCCGTCGGGCTTGCGAAGCTCACGAAGGCTTGTGGCTCGACGACCTCCCCGGTCTGTGCCTCGATCACCAATTTCTGCACCGACAGTTGGATTCGGTCAGTTTCATGAACACGAGCTGCAAGACGCGTCTTGAGTTCGACCAGTACCAACATGCCATTGGCACGACGGTACACACGATCGACTCTGGCAACGAGGCGCAAGGGATGCCGCATGCGAAAGAGCCTCTCCATATAGACCAGTTCGGCACCGGCCAGCTCTCGCGGTCGGGAGGCCCGTTCGCCAGACCGATGGCGGCCCATCCATAGCAGCGCCAGCCACAGGACAAGCGCAACGAAACCGGCGAGCACATACATGGCAGACCAGGTCATGGCAGCCCCCTGTCGCTCATCGCCTTCGCACACCAGGCAACCACGATGCGCAGTACGCATCGCACCCCGATCACTATCCCAGGCGATCGCGCCATGATGCGGCAGCCCATTGGTGCCACCCGGTAGTACGTCGCAACCAGGGCTCTTCCCCAGCACTGGCGCAGGAGCACCGCATCGCGGTACGCGCGAAGTACCTGCGTCTCCGATGCATCCGGGCCAAACACGAAGGTCGCCACGAAGCACCGGCGATCCGCCGTCGCTGCCACGCCCTCTTCCCAATACCGCTGGTGGGCCACCTGCCCTCGGGCCATGGCCTTTCGCTGCTTCGGGGTAGCCCGCTCCCCATGGAGATGGGCCAGCTGCACTCGCTTCTCGCAGAAGCCCATCTCGGCCAAATCCTTCGCGGCCACCTCGCCCTGACGCCCCATTCCTTGTCTTGGCATATGCACCTCACTCAGCCAGGCTCGGCCCGAACACATCGTTGGTCACGCCCGCGGAAGCCAGCACCTCGCGGCCCGCCGATGCCAGCACAGGGCGAGGACCGTCGACGGCAAAGATTCCGTACTGCACCAGCAATCCGTCGTAGGCCAGCACGCGCAGCCGGTTGACCCGCTTGCCACCTTTCGGAAATCGCACCAGCTCGTCATACAGCCGCGGGTTGTCCGCACGCGCCAGCTCGAACACCAGCCGAACCGGCTTGGAATCCTGTTGTGTGTTTCCGTTCATGCGATCTCCCCTGCCCCGCGGTCGCGGCCGGGGGCTATCGCGCTGGCGGCATAGTTCTGCCCGGCGAGCTGGAATCCGCGGACGTTGGCGAACATCGGCTCCTTGACCTCGTGGATCCGGTGCTTCGGGAACGCCGCCTTCACGGCCTTCTTGAACAAGAAGGCACCACCGCCCACCAGAATGATGTTCTGCAGGCTCTCCGGCGTCTCGATCCACTGGCGCATCGTCGACACCGCCTGCTGCGCAACGCTCTCGGCCAGGGGCAAGTGCCGACCCATGTCGTAGGGTTTCTGGAAGATCACAGGCGACTTGCCGGAGCGCAAGGCCAGGTCGATGGCGTCGTAGTCGCGGTACGGCGAGCCGATATCCTTGGAGATCTCGGCTGCCAGCAGCCGCAGCACGTCCGACATGCCACGGTTGATCGAATGCGACTGTTTCTGCACCAGGCGCATGCCACGCGTGACCAGCCAGTCGAAGGTGCGAGAACCAGGGTCGATCACCAGGCTCTGCTCGGTTCCGATGGTTGCCATCTTCTTGTGCTCGGCCGCGTAGTGGACCAAGGCACCCTGCGGTTGGGCAACGGCCATCGCTTTGGCGACGGTGACGGTCTTCCCGCCGCCTATCTGATGTTCTCCTGCCATGGTCTTTTCCAGGGCCGATTTCTTCAGCGAGAAGAGCGCCACCGGCAACCCGACGATCAGCAGATCGATGTGGGACACCTTCATCATGCTGAGCGCGCCGCGCAGCAGGGCCATGTATTCCGGAGACTCGGTGTACTCGTCGTGCAGCTGTTTGGCACGGAAGGTGTCGGCCGCCAGGCCGACGTCGGGCCCGACCTCGTAGAACAGCGGCCCGACCGGGATGCAGACGGTTTTGCGCCGTTCGCTGGCCGGCCAGTGAGGCGTCTCTCCGCTGGACGGATAGGCGACGGACGGAAAGCTGGCGCAGCGGATTTCATTTCCCACGACGCCAGTGACGAATTTGGTGTTGCCGGACCCGACATCCACCGCTCGGACGATCAATTCCATGTGAGTGCTCCAAGTAAAGAACCATGTCGATCAGCATCGGCACGCCGATGCCTCCACGCCACGCGCAATCCGCCCGGAATGCCCCGCATTTCGGCATCAGGCTCTCTCTGCCGTCATCCGGGTGGAACGACAGCGACGATGCACTGACACCTGTCGCTGGCCTCTTCCTTCGAGACTTGCGCGTGTGTCACCACGGTCTCACTGCTTTGGCACTCGTCAACCCCGAACGCAAGCCACTGCTCCATTCAGCGGTGCTTGTCCCACACCCGCCTTGAGCGCCCCGTGTTGGACCAGAGGCAGGCGGTTCGCCTGTCAAGCCCGCATGCAGCCTCGCTCTGCCGCCCTGCGGGACACTAAATGGCCCCTATCAGGCCGTCGCGTCGGCGCAAGCGCCACCGGCAACCCAGGTTTCATGCCGTCGCATTGCCACGCCTGCATTGACCTGCAAGCCACTTTCGTCATCCACTACAGGTTCCCGAGGGCCAACCTTGGCCCGCTCCATCGCGGAGCAAAAGGCGTCGCAGTCGTTACCTGCCCTTCAAGCCCCGGTCCTGAACCGGGGTGGCCGTCGCCCCCGAGGCGACCGCCCCGAGGTTCTCTTTCGTAGTGCATGTGCCTATGACCTTCGCCAGCCCTGTGGCTGGGCGCTCCCAGAAGCGCGTCAAGGCCATCGATCTCCCGACCTGGCACCCGATGCCGGCTCCCGATCCCGCCATTACTGAGCACGCGTGTTTCACGCCGCAAGCGGTTGTGCTTGCCCCCGAAGGGGCTCCCCGCTTGTCCCCGCTCAAACGCTCGACACCGCCCTGGACTTTCGGTCAGGGGCGGACCCATGCGCGCGAATGGCGCTGCGAATTCCAGGATTGATCCACCAGATAGCGCGAGACCTGATCTCGGCGCCGATGCGACTGTTTGCCCTCGAGGCAGCAGTGCGTCACCAGCCTCCGCCGTTGCAGAAATGCATATGCGGAGCCGGATCACACGTTTTCATTTTTAAGACCGACCGAGCTGGCCCTGCACGCGCATGTGGCTGGCGCAACCCCTGGGTCGGTGGCGCATGTCGTGGTCGCGTGCGCCGCCGTGATGAATCGACCTCCCGCACCAGCGGCTGACGGAATCCGTCGCTGGTGCTGGCCTTACCGGATTCCTGCCAGTGCGCCGTTCGGGCGGCGTGCTGTCCCCTTTGATTTGGAGAACACCATGACGACCCCTTCCACTCAGTCAACCAATCCCATCAGCGCGAGGCGCATACCCGGCACAGATCGGCCACGGCGGCAAGCCTGGACAGACAAGACACCCCAGGAAATCCTTGCCCGGCTGCGGCCCGGCCATGCCGATCCCATGCGCGTGCTGGAGACACTGATCGAGCTGTTCAACACCCGGCACACGGCGCGCGAGAAAACCGTCTCGCACAAGACCCGCGCCGAGCGCGCCCGCTTCCTGCGGCGTTTCTTCCTCGACCTCAAGCTGAAAGCTGGCTTCCACACCGTGCCAGATCCGCGCAACCTGGGACAGAAGCATCTGCACGCAATGGTGCAGGTGTGGCAGCGCGAGCATCTGGCACCCGCGACGATCCAGACCTACCTGTCTTTTCTGCGCGGATTGGCATCCTGGATGAACAAGCCCGGCCTCGTGCTACTTCCGGCGCGCTATGGCTTGTGCCTGGAGGAATACCAGCGCCATGAGTACGCCCAGCACGACAAAAGCTGGAGCGCGCACGGCATCGATGTGGAAGCCATCCTCGCCCAGGTCACGCAGTACGACGCACGGATCGCGGCCTCGATGCGGCTGATGCACACGCTGGCGCTGCGGCGCAAGGAATCGGTGATGTTCCGCCCTTTTGAACACGTCGCGCCCTTCGAGGACACGGGCCTGCCTGCCGAGCGCCGCAAGGCGGATGAGTACGTGTGGATCAAGGGCAAGGGTGGGCGCGTGCGCTGGGTCGCGCTGGAAACGGAACAACAGCGGGCCTCGGTGGCACTGGCGCGCTCGCTGGTCACAAGCCGCGACGCCCACCTGGGCCACCCAGCGCTCGACCTGAAGCGCAATCTGCGCCGACTCGACTACGCCCTGGAGAAGTTCGGAATCACGAAACGCCTAGCGGGCACCACGGGGCATGGACTGCGCCATGGCAATGTGAACGATCTGTACGAGAGCATTGCGGGCGTGCCGTCGCCCGTGCGTGGAGGCGGAACCGTAGCCGCCGATGTGGACCATGCGGCACGACTGGCCGTGTCCGAGCGGGCCGGCCATTCGAGGGCCAGGGCTTCCGGCGCCTATATAGGAGCGGTACTGCCCAAGCAACCCACCGGCAACCGAGGCCCAATCTCCCCTCTTTGAAGAACCCGTGTCAGGCAACGCGCAAATCAGCCTCGGCTTTGCCGTTGGCAAGCGCTTCGACAAACCACTTGGGCTTGCGACCGAAGCCTGACCAAGTGTGGCCCGCATCGTCCTTGTACTTGACGCGACCAACTTCGGGCCTGAGTCTTTTGGCAGTACCGTATGCATTGCGCGAAAGGCCGTCCAATCCCAGGTCGGCGGCAGTGATGCCGTAGTAGGCTATCGCCTCTTTCATGCGGGCAATCACCCCTGCCTTCTCTGCAACGCGGGTTTCCTCCCGCTCCCTTTGCAGCTTGGCAATCTCTGCGTCGATTTCTAGAGCCGTCCGTTTGCGAACCATAGCAGTCTCTGGATATTGAGTGCGCGGAATTGCGCGGTCATGCGGCGCAAGGCATGGTGACCCAACCGCACTACAAGTCTATAGCAGTACGCATCCGGCTCGGTTTGGGAGTCCAATCGGCCAGCCAATCACAGCGCTGGCGATACGTCGAAGTCCTCGTCGGGATAGATCGCCGCGCCGCGCGGGCGTATTCCATCCGCTTCCACTTCGTCCTCGGACAGGCCGAAGCGCGACAACGCTGCGCAGCGCGCCAGTGCTTCGGTGGACTCGCCCACCTTTCCGATATGGACGGCCTCTCCGTCGCGCACAACGCGCACATTCCATTGCTGCATGCTCATTCGGCTTCTGCCTCCGTGAGAGTCCTGGATTCGGACTGGTTAGATTCACTGCCCGCATGGAAGAACCCGAAGCGCGCCCAGGTGCGAGGATCAACTTCGATGGGGCCTGCGCGCTTGGAGTCGAGATTGACCACCACCCCATGCTGCGCGAGCCGCCCCCTGGAAAACAGTTCGTAGAGCAGCTGCGCCGCGAAGCGCACCGCCACGTCGTTGACGAACAGCCCCTGGGATGCCAGCGACATGCGAACCGAGCAGGACGGCTGGTTGTCCTCGGGAGCCGTGTCGTCGAGCAGTTCAGGAAACAGTTCGGTCACGCACGGCAGCCGCGGCTCCGTTGCCCGCGGGTCCAATGCCCTCCCGCCTTCGGGCTGGCCGAGCACCACCTGCGCCATGGCTTCCGTGTTGCCCAGGTCGAGCCAGTAGCGGTAGCGGCTGGTGTCCCGCCAAGCGATGCGGTGCAGCGCACCCCGCGCCGAGCGGCTGTCCACGCAACTGATCAGCAAGTCCGTACCCGCCCAGTAGCGCTGGCCGTTCACATGCTCCTCATAGCGCATCGGGTGGGCGTCCCAGTCCAGGCCGTAGAACTGGTTCAGGCGGTGGATGGTGACCAACGCCTTGTGCCTGCCGATGTCGGCGGCGCTGTAGAGCTGCCGACCGACATTCGCTTCGCTGACACGGTCGGCGTCGAAGGCGGTGACGTGCAGGCCGCAGGGATGGCCCAGGGCGCGCATCGCAATGTCCAGGCGCGCGAGGCACGCCGCCATCTGCGCCCCGTTGCCGCCCACGCCGACCAGATGCACCGCAACGCGGCGTTCCAGCAACTTCGGATGAATCAGGTGTTCCACCAGCGCCTCCAATTCCATGTCCTGCCGTCAGTCTCTCGCGGGGAGGATGGCTTTCAAGCGCGGTGCCAGCGTCGCACCAAGCGCAGCACCCAGCCATCGCGGCCTGCACCGGGCTCCCCTACATCCGGCATGGATGCCAACGCCTGCGGCCCCTGCCACGGATGGTGCGGCAGCGATTTGTAGAGCCCGTTGATCACCAGCCGGAAGCACGCCACCGGCGCGGGCTGGTCCAGCAGCCCGAACACCCCGGCCACCTTGATGCCCTGGTCGTCCCGGTCATCGTCGGCCGACCAGAAGGCCGGGCCACGGCCATGCGTGTGCAAGTCCACCGCTACCGACTCGTCGCTGGCCATCGGCGGCCTGCGGTAGTCGATGCGCACGGGCGAGGCACGTTCGGCCTCGCAGATCGCCAAGCGCAGCCGCCCGGTGCTGCGCGAGTAAATCAGCACCCCGGCGGCCTCATCGGGCAGGTGCTGCCGCCCATAGGCCACGAATTCCTCGATCATCCTGATCGGCAGTTGCCCGAAGCTGAACCGCAGGGACTCCTGCACCTCCCCGTAGGGCAGGCGCATCGCAGGGGGCTCCAGCCCCAAGGCGGTGATGCTGTCGAGCCAGTCCAACCGGGTCTGCACGAACCAGCCGTTGCGGGCGACCACAATGCGCTGGCCGTTGGCCATGTCCGGCAGCGCGCCGAAGCGCGGCGCGGCCACAACGGGGCAGGCGGCGAGCAGGGCCTGGTCCCTGGGGTCTATCGTGTACGTCATGGGGCCTCCGGTTCGCCGAGCAGTTGGCCCAGCGTGGTCTTGGTATCGACCAGCACCCGTTCGGGAAAGCGCTTGAAGCGCTGGTTCAGCATGTCGCGCCAGAATGCATAGGAACCGCCCCGGTAGTTCAGCAGCTTGCCCGCCACGTTGGGGTGCGTGAAGTAGGAGTGGAAGAACGCATCGTTCCAGGCACCGATCTTCTCCACGGTCGTTCCCTCGGGCACCGGCACGTTGCCCTGGCAGATGTGGCCGTGGGCATTGACATTGAAGAACGGGGCCTGGAACAGCGGCGTGCCCAGCGTCGGGCGGCGGCTGCCCTTGACCGCCCACACCCGCCACGCTCGGCTGGAGGCCCCGAAAACCAGCCCCGGCAGCGGCACCGCCTCACCGCGCTCGCCACCGCCGAAGGATTCGGCATGGTCGGCGCCCACGCGGAACGCGATGTGCCTGCGCGCCGGTGGTGCCCACCACACCAGCACGTCGCCATGCACGTAAAGCACGGTCTCAGGCAGAAAGCCGCCGTGCGCGGCCCGCTGGAGCAAGGCCGAGGCCAGTTCCCGCGCCGCCTGGGCGGTCATGGCCCGTCCCGCGCCGATGACTGGCGCACCGTCCACGGTCAGAACCTCATGCACGGTGGCAAGCGCGCCACCCGAGCGTCCGTGGTACAGCAGCACGGCCTGATCCAGCGTCAGCACGTCGTCCGTGGGTGTGTGGATGGAAAATTCCGCTTCGCTCATCTTCGATGACCTCCTGCTGTCAGTGTCCAGCGGACAGCGCGTGGATCAAGCGGTCGATCAGTCCGATCGCCTCGAAGCGCTGGCCCATGCGGTGGAACCACGCCCCGAGCGCACCGGGGTCGCTCATCGGAATCTGCGCCTCGCCCATGCGGTCGCAGAACTCAGCCTGATGCGCCATCTGGAGCAGGTCGTCGTAGATGCGCGTGGTCACATCGCCCTCGTCCCAGGACAGCACCGCGCCGAAGCCGATGTACTCGCCGTCCATGTCGGGCAGGAACTCGTCGGTGATCGTCAGGCGCGACAGCGCCAGCGCATCGGCGGCGATCTGGCGCATCCGCGGGTCGGTGAGCGTCTTGGCCGCATGCCGCAGGTTGCACGGTTTCCACGCCTTCTTGCCCTTGGACCGCCGCTCGCCCTTGCGGGGCAGTGAGAGCCAGTTCCGCGCCCATTCGGGGTAGGAAGCATCCAGCTTGCCGCGCGTGACCATTTCCTCGCGCATGGCGTCGCGTTCGGCCTCGTCGCAGTCCTCGCACATCATGTCCAGGGCGGCTTCCTCGTCCATTTCGCCCTGCCAGTACACGTAGGACGCCACGTCGCAGGCGATGTCGGGGGTGAACAGCGGGTACACATGGCGGCTCTGTTCGCGCAGCACTTGCAGAACCGTGGCCCCCAGGTGCGGCATGGCGGCATTGAGCGCCTCCAGGCCCTCGCCCACGGCCCACTCGGCCTCGCGGTATTCGCACCAGTACAAGTCGAGTTGGGCGTAGGCGGTCTGCCGATCGCCGCGCATTGCCGGGCGGTGGCCATGCTCATCCAGTACGCTGACCGCGAAACGCGGCTCCAGGCACTGTAGCGGCCCGACCTGCCGCTTGACCCAGGCGTCGATGGCGCGCTCGCACGCCTGGAGCGGGTCGGACTCGCTCTCCGGCAAGTCCCCTTCACGCACCGCGCCCGCCTCGATCAGGAAGCGGCACAGCGCCGCGTTGGCCCGAGCCTGGGAATTCGATGCAACGGTCAGCGGCACCCCTGCGCCCAGGCCCGGCAACGCCAGGAACGGCGAACAGGGCAAGACGGTGAGCGCCTTCATGGCAATGGAACCAGCATGTCGCTGGTGGCGCTGGCCCGGTGGACAGAGGCGGCGTGGTGCTGCTCCTCCAGCATCCGATGCGCGAACTGGCTCCAGGCCGACGAACGGGTCTGCACGCTGCGACGCGACAAGGCGCGGGACAGCTTGCCCGTCGCACCCAGGTTACCGCGCTCCACGGCCTGCACACGCTCCAGCAGCGCCGCGAGGCGTGGGCCGGATGGTGCTGGCCGCACGGCGTCATGGGTGCCCGCGCCCTTGGTGCCCACGGCCTTGCGAAAAACAAAGTCCTGCCGCCCGTTGGCGACCTCGCCCGCCTCGACCTCGGCGCTTACGAGTTCGGGAAACTGGGCGCTGTACAGGTCGCGCACTTCGCGTGGCGCGAGGCCGGGCACGTCCGGCAGCAGGATGCCGTTGTAGGTGAAGGTACGCACGATGGGGGTGATTTCGATCGACATGGGGATGGTTCCTTGGGTTCGGATGCGGCCACCATGGCGATGGCCTTGCGGTCAGTCTCTCGCCGGACGCCTCCGGCGCAAGGGTGCTGCGGCGGGTCATCCGAACAGGTCGAAGGACTCGCCACTGCCCGCCGCCGCGCCAGCCGTTGCGGCCTGCGGCGCGGCTTCCCCGCCATCCGCCCCATCGTCATCGTCTTGCAGCGCCGGGCTGGCCGTGGTCGCAGCCGTGGATGCCGGGGCTGGCTTGGCAGCAGGCGGCTTGGGGGCTGCGGCTTTGGCCGTCGCATCGCTGGCCTTCTTGACCGATGCCGCCTTGGCCGCCTCGATCACTTCCTTGGTGGCCTCGGCCTGCTGCGCGAGGCTGCGCCGGACTTCGCGGTAGCCGCATAGCGCTTCAATGAAGCCTGTGTCGAACTCCTGCGGGGTCGCCGTCAGGCTCAGGGGCTGGGCCAGCGCGGGCTCGCCCGTGTCCTGCCTGGGCTTGGGAATCACGTTGACCGTCAGGCGGCCGGATTTCTCGTCGGCGCTCACCGTCATGGTGAGCGTGGCACTGCAAGCCAGCGCGAACAGTTCCTCGAACATCGTCATGTCATGCTCCTTGGTGGAATGGGGGGACATGGCCCCGTGGGGGGCCGTCCAGACCATGCTAGAACCGGCTCCCCCGCTGTCCAGGGGCCAATCCGGCATCAGGCCAGGGCCGGTTCTGGCTGCGGTTCGGCTGCGGTGTCGGTGGCCTCGGAGCCTTCCACTTCATCCGCTTCGCCGCTTCCGTCCTGCGCTTCATCGGCCAGGATCGGCTGGCGCGGATAGCACATCACGGCGGGCACGGTGCCTTGGTAGGCGAACCCCGGCACCTTGAGCAAGGCCGCGATGAACTCCTGCTTCTTGCCCGAGCGCGCCACCTTGAAGCCTGAGCCCATCGCCTTCTTCAACCCCACCTCGGCCGCGAGACTCTCCAGTTCGCTCATCGTGAACAGGTCGAGGAATGCCTTGTCCCACTGGAAGTACCGGCCTTCATCGACCTCGGCGTAGTTCAGGAGAAGTTCCAGGTCACTGGTGCTGACGCCGAAGGCAGAGGACGCGGTGGCGGCTTGCAGCAGTCGCTCCAGTTGTGCCTCGGGTGCGGCATCAGCGCGTTGCAGCCCGCCTCGCACACCGAAACCTGCGCGTCCGGGCTGGCCCGCGATCCGCTCGAAGGCGTTGCGGAACTGCGCCTCGCGCAGATCGGCACCGCGCCCGGCCAGCGCCAGGGCGATCAGCACGCGCTGGCTGCGCTGCGGTTGGGCCATCAGGGCCTTGGCCAGCCATTTGCGCCACTCCGACAGGCGGTGCGCCACCACGCGCTGCGGGGTCTGGTTCGCTGGTGCGACGGCTGCGGGTTTCGCAGCGCTCTTGTTCCTTTTGCCAGCCTTCGCACTCCCCTTGCCCGCTGCCTCGGCCACTGCCGCCTGCGCATCGCGCTGCGCCTTGCGCCACAGGGCGACCTTCTGGCTGTTGCACGCAGCATCGAAACAAAGCGACCGCGTGACCTCGCCGTAGCTGCCCGGCATCGCGGACACCGAACAGCCGAAGGACTGGCACCCCTGGCAGGAGGTGTACTGCGGGGCACCAACACCCAGGTCGCCCTCGGCGGTCAGCGGCAGCGGCGTGAAGCCATCGGACGCCTTCACGATGCGGATGACCGGGAACTCGTCGCGCAGCGCGTCGGCCCGGGCCTGGACTGCCTGCAAGGTCAGTTCCTCGAAATGGCTCGGGTGCTGGCAGTAGCCCTCGCCCAGGGATTCTGCGAACAGGCCCGCCTGCCGCGCCGAGTTGTGCGCGCAGCCGCCGCACTGCGCCGTGTCGAAGATCGCATCGGCCAGCCGACGCGCATAGCGGCCCAACTGCGCCTTGAGCACGGCCACCGGCACCTTCTGCGCCAGGATGCCCTCGAGCACGGTGTCCTGCTTGTCGGGGGGAATGCCCGAGAGCAGTTCGGCGTGGCCGAGCAGGATGGTGCGGCTGGTCAGCGCCTGCAGCACGGCAGGCGTACAGGCCAGCAGCGCCAGCCGCCGCTCCAGCACCTCGGGCGACCAGCCCATGAGGCGGGCGGTTTCCTCCTTGTCGCCGCGCTGGCGCAGGAGCTGGCGCTGGGCCGCATGGGCTTCCTCGGCGGGTGACATGTCCTCGCGGTGGTAGTTCTCGATCACCGACATGGCCTCGGCGGTCTCGTCGCTGGCGTCCTTGATGACCACGGGCATGTCGTAGCCGTCTCCGA
The DNA here is from genome assembly GCF_057654755.1 of Hydrogenophaga sp. L76. NCBI lineage: Bacteria > Pseudomonadati > Pseudomonadota > Betaproteobacteria > Burkholderiales > Comamonadaceae > Hydrogenophaga > Hydrogenophaga sp. L76. The sequence continues at coordinate 4,125,244 of NZ_CM172807.1, read as the reverse complement.
ATACGTTCCTGGCGGCACGCCAGCGGCGTTCGCCCGCGATGATTTCGTAGCGGTCGGTGCCCGGAATCGGTCTCACGACAATGGGTTCGAGCACGCCGACGGCGCGGATGCCCTCCTCCAGTTCGGCCATCTTGTCGGGATCGAAGTACGTGCGCGGGTTCCTGCCCTGGACGATCCTGCGGATCGGCAAGGTGGGCTGGCTCGGGTGGGGGGTATCGGTCACGGTGCCTCCTGTCTGCATCGGGTGGGATGCAGCCATGCTCCCGCGGCCCGGCTCACCTTCAAGGGTGCTCGCGCCCCTCGTCGGCGGGCGAGCGAACCATCTCCACCCAGGCTTGCAGCGCCAGTACCTGTTCGGCGCGGGCCGCTTCCTCCCGCGAGCGGAAAGTCACGTCGCCGGGCGCATTCAAGTCCTGCCTGCGTCTGTCGCAGACGATGCGCCACTTCTTGTCGGGGTAGTTGCTGCTGATGCAACCGCAGGCCCCGCTCGGATAGCGCACGCCATGGACATACCAACCGCCGTGCCGCCAGCGCGAATAGCCGGGCGAACGCGAGGTATCCAGCATGCGGAGCACCTGCTCGAAGGCTTCGGTTGCCGTGCAATGGTTCTGTGCCACGATGGCCCCTGCAATGCCTTGAAACACGTCATCCGGGCAAGGCAGCAATGCGGCGGTGTCGCGCATCGTCTGAGCGACAACCGAGTCGAGGTACAGGCCCTCGATGGGGCGTCCCTTGCTGGCGCAGTGGATGCAAAGGTCGCGCACGGCCACGGCAATGGCCATCGCGGTGAGGTAAGTCGTCATCTCCTTCTCCTTGAAACGGAGCGGCCATCGTTTCAGGCCGTGTGGCGACTTCAAGGTCAGGAGGCTACGCGCCGGGCTGCGCAACGGCGCACCACTGCGCCCATTCATCCATCAACCTGCGGCATTCATCGAAGCGATCGGGGCGGCGGTACAGGGCACACGGCGAATCGTGCTATCCCGCGAGGCAACCACAAGCGGTAGCCGCTGGGATCTCCCTTGCAGTTCTGGCTACGCAGGTACCGCCAATCGCTGGGCTTTGCGCTGAATCAGCTCGCCATATCTTGCGCTGACAGCCTCCGCGTCCGTGCATTGCAGTTGGAGGGACACGGCCTCGGCCACGCGCCGCCTCACCGAGGCCAAGTGGCGGGCCTCTGCAGGCGTCGGCATGCAGACAGGCCAGCCGGCTTCGTACAGCAGGTGCGCAGGAATTTCTGCTTCCGCCGCCTGCCGCTGCGCGGCGCGTTCCTTGGCTTCGAGGAGCTGCGCCCGCAACGCAGGATCGAGCAGCGCCGACGCCACGTCTCCGAGCCAGTACCCGGCCTGGAAGGAAAACGTGCTGCGCGCCTCCAGCCGCACCAGTTCCCGGTAGACGGCAGCGTTGCCCTCGCAGCGCGCCGCCGCCTGCAGGTCGCCGCGCGAGGCCAGCACGCAGAAGGCACAGGACACGCGACTGCTGCCATAGATGCGGTAGGCTTCATGCAGGACGCCACCACGCTGGCCGATGTAGTCGAGCACGTCCTGGCGCTGCCAATGGACGATTGCGTTCCAGGAGAGTCCGATGCCCCGCGCGCGGGTCAGCAATGTGTCGGATTTGGCGACTGGCTGGCGTGCCCGCGCCGTGCTCTCCTGCCAGCGCAGGCCGACAGCCGAGACCACCGGCCCGGTCGGATGCCGAGCACGCATGGCCCGCGCGAGAACCTGAGATTTCATTTCCGAGGTGCAGAACCTCTGCGATGCTGAACTCCAGGGCATGATCAGCTTGACGCACGACAGTGTGCGATAGCGCTCCACATTGGCGGCCCAGCGCGACAGCCAGCGATCCAACATGTCACCGGCCGGTCGGCGCACAGTCACCAGTTCCCAGCCCAGCCGCTCCGCAAGCCGCTCGCATACAGGGGCCGAATCGCGCCATTCGATACGCCCGAGGTCGCTATGGATCAGGGCGCGGGGACCTGCATGGCCGATCCCGTCCAGATGGGCCTGCACGCGGTAAGCCAGCGCCTGGGAGTCCTTGCCGCCGCTCACGCCCACATACACCGGCGCGTGGCCTGCCAGGGCGGTGTCGATCACCGGATCGCGGGCGACGCCGAAGCGCTGCGTGGATGGCATGAGAAGGGCTTGCGGCGCCAGGTGCTCGACCGGCGCCAGCCCGGGCAGTTCGATCTGTTGCACGATGGGCCTCCTGAAATCCAGGATAGGCAGCGCCATGCGGCATCAAGGGCTCAGGTTCGTCGCCCAACAGCTGCGAGACAATGCGCTGATGTGCGATGTCCATCTCGTCGAAACACGCCGAACCACCGAACCCGCTCCGGCGGGGCAGCGCTGCAGCTATTGCAGCGAGCCGTTGCACGGGCGGTGCGTCATCGTCGCAGGCTATCTCGACGACGGATCGCAAGAGCTGTACTGCTTTGCCTACCACGAGGACTGCGCATGGGACATGGAACATGACGACGAAGTGATCGAGACCCGCGAGGGCTGCTTCGACTACGGCACCCCGCTGACCATCGGCGCACTGCCGACAGTCGTAGCCAATGTCGTTCCCAGCCCGCCTGCCGGTGCATCGCGGATCGCCGCCGAGCAGGGAGCCCCATGACCTCCTGGAAGCTCAAGCAGACTGCGCAATGCGCCAAGTGCCCCTGGAGAGTGGACGTCGACCCGCACGAAATCCCGAATGGCTACAGCGTGGACAAGCATGCTGCGCTGGCATCCACCATCGCCGCGCCGGGCGCGCTGCCGGATCCTGGCGCGCCCCTGCGTGTGATGGCTTGCCATGAAACCGAGGACGCCCATTGCGTGGGATGGCTGCACCACCAACTGGGCCAGGGCAACAACCTCGCGTTGCGATTGCGCATGCTTTCCTGCGCGAACGCGGGCGAATTGCGGCTGCGCGGCGCACAGCACCAGACCTTCGAGGCCACCCTGCCTCGCGAAGCCGCACACGCGACGACGACGCCTTCCGGAAATGGATATACAGAGATGCCGCCCTGGCAACCTCGGCGCAGAAACGAAGAGACCGCACTGGATCAATAAAATCGAACCTTGCGCACGACGCAACCCATCAACGGGCTATTCACCATCCGACAAACAACGAGACCGACAACCATGGCAACTGCGAAAAAGACCACCGCTCCAGTGAAGAAGGCCGCCAAGGCACCGCCCGCCGCGACCGGCATCCGTCCGATCAAAGACACGTTCACCAAGAGCGCGCTGATCAATCACCTGGCCGAGCAATCGAGCGTCGAGCCCAAGGCCGTGAAGGCCGTCCTGGCCGCCCTGGAAGCCACCGTGCTCGGCTCGGTCAACAAGAAGGGCGCGGGCGGGTTCACGCTTCCCGGCCTGCTCAAGATCGACGTACAAAAGGTGCCTGCCAAGCCCAAACGCAAGGGCATCAACCCGTTCACCAAGGAAGAACAGGTTTTCGCGGCCAAGCCGGCCACCGTGCGCATCAAGGCCCGCGCCCTCAAGAAGCTCAAGGACGCCGCGCTCTGATGCGATGCGACAGTAGCGGCCCGGTCAGCCGGGCTGCCCTGTCGGCATGACCCGTTCCGACCTGCACCGCCCTACCATGCGCTGCAGCCGCTGCTGCACCATAGAAAGGTGCTCGGGAAATCGCGTGACGTTGGGATCGCTGGTTTCCCGGCCCCACCAGATGCTGGCGTAGTCCGAGACCGCGCCGTTGTAGCCGCAGTCCGGGCCGTCCTCCTCGAACTCCGCGCACAGGCGCCGCAGGGCCTCGCGGAAAGTCAGCCGACGCACGGCGACCAGCACTGCGGGGTTCCACACGACCCAGACGTTGCCCCAGAAATCGCGGGCCGCGTCGTTGCCCGAGCACTCGAAGAACCTGTCGTAGGCCTCGCCCACGTCGAAACGCCCCTCCGGTGCCTTGATCCCCTCGGTCCAGCGCGCCGAGGGCGCAACCCAGGCCTCCAACACACAGCCTCCCGCGCCGTACTCGCCGTACTCGTAGGCCACGGACAGCGATTCGCTCAGGCAGATCCCGGTGCCGGTGTAGCTGCATGATGCCGAGCGCCGAAACCCCTCCCGCAAGATGCGCCGCCCGCTCGCGCTGCGCGTGCCATGGAAGAGCGGCCCCAGGCGGCCATCGGTACTGGTGTCCATGCCCTGAGCTTCCCAGCGGAGCCTCCCGGTGCAAGGTCGCCGCCCACCGCGTCAATCATCGAAAAGCCTGAGCTGGGCAGCCACTTTCGGTTGCGACGCCTGACGCACCACCGGCCTGCGCTCGGGCCGCGCATCGCTCCTGTGCGCCCGTGCGGGATGGGGCACGGCGGGGGAAACGGTATCGGTGCGCTGCGGCTCGGGCTCGCGCGCCTGCCGCGCCTCGATGCGCCGCCGCCAGCCGCCCAGCACATGGGCTGGCGTGTACCAGCGGCTCCAGACCTCGTTGCTCAACGAATTGCCGTGCAGCACGATGGCCGGGATATGCAGCAGCGAAGCCTGGAGATAGGTCATGTGGACACAGCACAGGTCGATGTCGATGCAGGTTGCGTGCATCGCGCCCTGGTAGTTCAGGCCCGCCTGCTGCAGCGCATCGGCCATCGCGATCACCATGCCGCCCGCGCCGGAGGCTGGCTCCAACACGTCGAGGAAGCCCTTCGCCCTGGCCTCGGCCCCGTCGCCGACCAGCATGCGCGCCATCATCTGGGAGACGTGGTAGGGCGTGAAGAACTGCCCAGCCCGATCATTGCCCAGTTCGAGCTGCATGTAGACACCACCGAGCACGTCGCCCAGTCCGCCCGCGGCGCAGCGCTGCTCCATCGCGAAGGTCAGGTGTCCCAGCATGCGTGGGAAGCTCTCGAATACGTCGCGCGGATACCTCTTCGCGATCTGCAGGTAGCGCGCCTCGCGTGCGTAGAACTGGCGCCGGTCCACCGCGTTGCTGAACGACAGGCAGGACAGCTCGACGAAATCCGAGAACACCTCGTGCGGGTTCCAGCGGTGAGCGGTCTTGCGGATCAGTTGCAGCAGCTCCTTGGTGTGGTCGGTACCGTCCAGGTCCATCGCCATCCTTTCGCACCCGCCCATGCGGGTCGTCCAGAACAGCATCCCGCCCGGCAGGGGCGGGTCAACGGCACCGCCCGGCCGTCAGGCAGCAGCCGGTGCGCGCCCTCAGCCTTCGGCCGCCAGTCAGCCAGCCAGGCAGGCGGCATGGCGCGATGGAAGCGCACCCGTGCCCAATAGCGCCTTGCGCGGGCGCGCACGGCCTCGCGGTGGCAGCGGCTGCCGCTCGGCACGGCCCGCCGGGCAAGTTCACCGTCTTTCACCCGGCGCTGCACCGTCGTCGCCGAGTTGCTGCCAGTCTCATTTCGGAACCACCTTACGGAGCCGTGCTCACCCTGCAAGGGCACAGCTGCCAGCGTTGCTGCGGCGTCGTCCGGCCTACTCCACAAATGAAGGATTCATCAGATCGATCCCTGCCCCTTTGCATTTGATCCACGGGCCGCCGGGATGCTCCTGGCCGTCCCAGGCCGCGAGCGCCGCAAGGGCATCGGCCGCATGCTCGTAGCAATACCGGCGCTCATAGCCTTCGAAGTTCAGTCCGACCACGAGGCCGGTCGTGAAACTGAAGCGATGCAAGCCACACACGGCAGTGCCGATGACGCGGAGTTGGATGTAGCCTTGCGAAGCCAGGAAGGCTTCGAGTTCAGCTGTCGGGCCGTCTTCCTGAACACGTCGGCGAACGCGTTTCAACATGTGCTTCCTGGGAAAACGGAGGAGCGTTGTACTGCGGCGGAGCCGCTCACTCGACGATGGGCACCGGCTCGCGGTCCTCGAACGCCGACTGCACCGCCTCGACGACGCGCAGGGCCAGCGCCTTGTCTTCGAGCACTGCGTACTCCCTTGTCAGCTTGCCGGAGACCCGCCAACCGTTCTCCTTGATCGACCGGATCATGCGTACGGCATCAGGATCTGGCATCTCCAATACGTCCTTGATGCGGCGTTGCGCGACCTCGAACCGGATCAGCACGCGGGCCTCATCCGCCATCTCGTGCCGGATCGTGTTGGCGACGAGCTGGGCCGTGTAGACCGCGTGTTCCGTGAGATCCGGGTAGCGCCAGGCCGCATCGGCGTCCTCGTAGGCGTCGAACACGAGGTTCGAGCGCACGCCGTCTTCGTAGGTGAGCATCTCCCCGAAGCGGTGGGCATCGTCGTAGCGCCGCATGAAGGGGCGCGAGAACACCTCCAGGACGCGGTCGTATCCATGGCCGAACTCCCGCACGCCGGTGATAGTGGCCGACACAGGAAGGATCACGCCCGCGGGAAGGGCCCGATCGCGCTGCAGCGTGTCGTTGATGAGGAAGCGGTGGATGCGTCCGTTGCCGTCGCTCATCGGGTGGATGTAGACGAAGCCGAACGCGATGACGGCCGCGCGCGCCAGCGCCTCCCGTCCGCGCGTCGCCTGCTCGAACGCTTTGAGCCCGTCCAGCATTCCGTCCAGCGCAGCGAAGTCCGGGCCGATGTAGTGGACGATGTCGTCGCGAATGGTGGCCTGGCCCACGAAGACCGGCGATCGGCGCACGCCGAAGCGAAGCGCGGTTTCGCCCAGGATGCCCTTCTGCAGCACGGTGAGGCTGTCGATGCCCAGTGGCTCCTCGAGCTTGCCGCAGTGCTCGGCCATGACATGGGCAAACCGCTTGATGCGGTCGGTCTTGTCCGCCTCGTGCTCGATCAGGAAACTCGCCCGCGACTCCTTGAGCGTGAGCCACGCCGCGGCGCGCATCAGCACGTCCTCGCCGAACTGGCGGTCCAGCTCGGCGATCGCCCCGAAGGGATCGAACTGCAGCGCTTGGCCGAGGGCCGGGGTACGGCGCACGAGCGGACAGAACGCCGGGGTGCCCGGCAGGTTGTTGTTGATGCGCCAGCGCCGCTCCCGGACGGCCTCGGTGCGTGTCAGATAGGCGTCGGCGGACACCGCATCGACATAGGTTCCTGCGGCCAGGTCCGGCACGTCGAGCCGGTGCCCGGTGAGCCACTCGTAGAAGAAGCCGGCACGGCGTGCGTACTGCCCGAAGGGCTCAGCCCGGCACCACCGCTCCAGCGGCTCCGGCCCACAGGCTGCGAATAGCCGCGCGAAGAATTCGAGGTGGATCTCCTCGTACTTCAAGCCAAACTCGAAGTGGCCAGCGAAGCTGTCTGTCGGCCGGTAGACACCTGGATATTGGGTCAGGATGCGCTCGGGTGACTCCCGCACCGAGCGGGTGGTACCGATGGTCGATTCCACCCGCAGGGGCTGCACCAAGGCGATGCCGTACTGAGCCTCCAGGGCCTTGAAGCCAATCTGCATGTTACAAAAATCCCCTTATTCGCCTCAAAAAATGATGATTATCAACTCCGTTGGAGCAAAAACACTTCGGCATATGGTTACATAAATACGCTGACAACCCAAGAAAAACGATGATTAATGGCCGATATGTTGGAAAAACACCTCCGCACAAGCCGATGGCAGGGAGCACCACCGATCAGTAATAGCGTGACGCTCCCGGCCAGGTCAATGCCAACGCCGATGCCGATGCCGCCAGAAATCTCCCGCAGACCGGGGCGCTTGCGCGGCACTCCTTCATAAACGCCAACTGCTGCGCCGCGGCTGCCCTCACACTAGGGACTCCCTCGCTTCCCTTGCGGAAGACTTCCCAGCTCCGGCTGGGCGTAGCAGTCGTTACCTGCCTCTACGGGATTCGCCGCCATCGCCCGCGTGCGGTGGCAAAGCCATGCGCAGCATTGGTGGTCGCCGCCATCTGAGCGGCAACCCGGCCGACAACGGGATTCCGAGCGATCCCAGCCTCTCCTTCGCCGCCGGCCAGCCCACCATGGCTGCACGTCGGCGGCTTCTTCATTTCCCGCCACCCTTGCGGTGGCCAAGCAGTGGGCGAGTCGCCTGGGTCTTCAGGCCCAACCCCCGCCCTCCCTTTGACAGGAGAATTCACATGCAAGCAGAAACGCTCCAGGCGGCCCACCGGCCGCCTGAGATTGAGCGCACCCGCGTGGCAGTCGCCCTGCCACCGGATGCGACCTCCTCCGGCGAGGCGCTTTTCGTGCCGATCACCTGGGAAGATACGAACGACGACGGGGTGGGACGGCCCCGGATCCTGCGGGATCCGCACGATGCGCTGCCCTGCTTCACCAGCCGGAGACTGATCGGCTTCCTCTGCCAGGACCGGGCCACGCGCACGGTCGATGGCAATCTGAAGCTCTGGTACGGGGAGGTCAGCCCCGAAGACTACCTCCGGCTGTGGCGCGAGGCCCTCAAGAGCCCCCTGACGCCAGCGCAGCTGGCCGAGCGGCATGGCCTGTGCCTTCGCGTCACGCTGTGCGCAACCCTCGACAGGGTGCGCGGCATGCGCTGCCCCTGGCCGAATGCTCCATTCGAGACCTTCGAGCATCTGGAGGCCTTCTATGGAACGCGGCTGATCCACATCACGGCTGAAACCGGCGAGACACGCTTCGGGCTCTCGCTCGACCTGCGCGAGCCCGAGGCCGCGCGCCATACGTTCTACGTTGAATCGCTGCTGGCCCAGACCGGGGACACGCAGGCCGGGATGCGCGTGACGCTCGGGCGCGTGGCCCAGCCCCCGTACCGCCTGCCTGTCTTCGACTGGCAGGCCAACCTGTTCGAGGAGGCCACGCCATGAGCCACCGCGTCGAATACCAGTGGGCCGCGTTCCACGTGCCAGGCGCTCCGCTCGGGCTGGCCCAGGACCGCTACATCATCGCCATCGAAGGCGGCGACAACACCGTGCGCTGCGGAACCCACGGCAGACGTGCATGCAGTTGGAACGCCTGCATGGTAGGTGACCGCTCGCAGATCCTGCGGCAGGCCGTTCAGGCTGCCGGTGCCTGCGAGAACGGCAGCTTGAGGCCCCATGGACGCCGCTGGATGCCGGAGACCTACATCCGCCAGATCCGCTATCTGCTGGACGCGGCCGCCGCCACGCCCCCGCAGGGATCCTGGCATGCGCGGCTGCGCGCTGCGGCGGACCACCCCGCCATCGAGGCGCTGCGCCAGCTCGGCCTGGAACCGCGGCTGGAAACCCGCGACGGGCAGCAGCAGGCTCTCGTCGAGCCACGGCCCGAGCACCATGGCGCGTACTTCGCGCTGATCGATCGCTACGCCAGCGGACTGCCTGCGCGGTGCTGGATCGAGGTGTGCGGACTGCCGACCTCGTGAACGTCCGGCATCTCCTGGAGAAAAGCCCTGCCGCCATGCGGCAGGGCTTTCGTTTTCCAGCTCACGCCTGCGCGCGTTTCACGCCACGCGCCGTTCCTGCCCCGGCTCCGCACCTCGCACAACACGAAACGGCGGCAACCCCGCGATCAGACGCCGCCCCCACGGGGTGCTTCCGAGCCGCGTATCCAGCACCGTGATGCGGCCGCGGTCCTCGCACGTGCGCAGCAGCCGGCCCACGGCCTGCGCCAGCCGGATACCAACCTCCGGAACGCTGCGCTCCATGAAGGCCGACCTGCCTTGGGCCTCGATCCATTCGCGCCGGGCCTGCTCCACCGGGTCGTCGGGCACGGCGAACGGCAGCTTGGCCATGATCAGATGCGTGCAGTAGGCACCGGGCAGGTCCACGCCCTCGGACAAGCTGGCCAATCCGAACAGGACGGAGCGCTGGCCCTGGTCGATGCGCACCCTGTGCCGTTCCAGCAGCTCGCGCTTGGACACCGTCCCCTGCATCAGCACCTCCCCGCGCAGCGCGGACGGCAGGGCCTGCTCGACCTGGTGCATCTGGCGGGCCGACGCGAACAGCACCAAAGCGCCCGCCTGGGCCGCCAGCAGCGGAGGCAGCCGCGCCGCGACCTCCTGCGTGTGGGCCTCGGCATCGCGCGGGTGCGAGCGCATGCGGGGCAGGTGCAGTTCGGCCTGGGCCTGGTGATCGAAGGGCGATGGCAGGTTGAGCGCACGCACGCTGCCGTAGACATCCAGGCCGGACTCCTCCAAGAAGAGGTCGAACGATCCGCAGGCCTGCAGCGTCGCCGAGGTCAGCACCGCCGCGCCGGCGCGCTCCCAGAGCAGCGCGCGCAGGCGCTCCCCGCCGCTGATCGGTGCCGCACACACGTGGTACTCGGCCGTGCCGCCTGTCCTGCCGCCGCGCTCGACCCAGCGCGCCATGGGCTTCCCGCCATCGGGCACCGGGCACAGCATTCCGTCCCAGGTAGCGGCCAGGTGCTCCGCGCTGCCGAGGCAGGCACCGAGCGCCGCGACGTGGGGCTGCGCGGCCACCGCATCCTGGCGAGCGCGTTCCAACGCTGCATTCCGTACGGAACCCAGGGCCTCTCGGAGTGCCGCGGCGGCCGCGCGGATGCGGCTCCCCGCCTCGGCGATGCCCGGCGGCAGCGCGCCATGCGGGAAACGGTGAACCTCGCCGTCGTCGCCGAACGCGCAATGCCGGGACAATGCCGCGTGCAGCGCCGCCACATCCGTGCCGAGGCGCTGCCCCTCATTCTCGACGGCTTCCACCAACCCGCGGTCCAGCCGCAGGGCGCTGCCCGCCTCGGCCGCCACGGCGGCGGCCTCCTCAGCCCAGCGCGCGGCGCCGAGCACCGCGTGCCGCGACGCGCTGCGAGCGGCCGCCTTTGCTGGCAGGCCGTGGGCCTCGTCGAACACGAAGAGGGTTTCTGACGGGTCCGGCAGCAGCGCCCCGGGCTCCATCTCCAGCGCGGCCAGCACGAGGTCATGGTTGGCCACGATGACGTCCACTTCCTTGAGCCGCTGCCGGGCGGCCTGGTAGGGGCAGCGCGCGTAGTCCGCGCAGCGCGGCCCGAGGCAGCCCTGGCGGTCGGTGCTGATGCGGTTCCAAAGACCGTCCGGGATCGGCTCCGGCCATTCGTCGCGGTCGCCGGACCAGCTCTCGCCCGCGAAGGCATGGGCCAGCCGCCCTTCCAGGCGCACAGGCTGCGCCAACGCATGCGGGACCGGCGAGCCTCCGAGGTCGGCGACGGGCTGCTGGGCCTGCGGCCGCAGCAGCTTGGCCGGGCACACGTAGCGCCGCCGACCCTTCGCCAGTGCGCAACTGAACGCGACCGGCAGGTGCCTCTGCAGGGCGGGCAGATCCTTCGCCATGAGCTGCTCCTGCAGCGCTACAGTCGAGGACGACACGACCACGGTGCGTCCGCGCGAACGCGCGAGCACGATGGCCGGCAGCAGGTAGCCCAGGGTCTTTCCCGTACCGGTGCCGGCCTCGATCGCAGCGATACGCTGGGCTGGTGGCCGCAAGCCTTCTTCCGCGTCGCCAAGGCTGCCCAGGGCCTGCGCCACCTCGGCCATCATCACGAGCTGCCCCCGGCGGCTCGTGTAGTCCGGCATGGCCTCGCGCAGCGCGCGCAGGCAGGTCTGCATCTGGGATTTTTCTGCATCGGTGAGCATGCGGACAGCTTCTCGCGACATGCGGCGTCTTCAAGAGCCAGCACTCGCCGGGACGCCGAGACCCTGCACGCGCGCCGCCCGAAGCCCCATGCCCGCGGGGCTGCCTTCGTACCCCAGAAACAGCAACGCCCGGCCCGCCATCCAAGGCGGTCCGGGCGTTTTATTGCGCTCCTATCTATTTCGTTTGTCGGCCTCAGCCGATCTGGACCACGACCAGCACGGCGTCCAGGGTGCTGCCATGCTGCGCGCAGAACCGCTCGCAGGGCTCTGCCGCCCGGTCTCTCAGGCCAGCCTGTCGGGCCAGCGCGAGCAAGTGCAGCAACGCATCCGACGGCGCGAAGAGCACATCGCGGCCTTCTCCATCGACCCACAGGATGGCACCGGGCTCGGACTCGGGCCGGGCCGACGCGATGTCATCCACTTCATCGGCATAGTTCGACAGCAGGTCCTCCAGCCAGTCGGCCTGGTTCTCCCGCAGTCTCGCCGTCTCGACGTCCAGGCCGTGTGCGCAGGCGAGTGCCTTGCGCGCATGGAGCAGCACCTCCTCCAACATTGCGCTGTGCGAGAGCACGCCAGCCTGCGCATCGCTGATCCACAGCCAGGCCAGCACCCAGGCGCCGCCGTCGCCGACCGAAGTGGTGGTGTGGTCGTCGATCTCCGTGTCGTCGTCCGCATCGATAGTCGCGCGGGCCGCCGAGACGTAGGGATCGTCTCCGGGCACCGCGAAAGCCCGGATGCACTCTCCGATGGTCAGGCCCCCTGCGCACAGGGCTTCCAGGGAAGGGATGCCTGGTACCGCACCCGACGCCGGTACGGACGGCGCAGTTTCGCGGGACTGGTCCTGGTTGGCCGACTCGCGCAGGTAGTGGCGCGCTCGCTCGATCACGGCCCAGCAGTCTCCGGTGGCAGGCTCATCGTTGCTCTCGGCGAACCTGAGCGCGTACGCCAGCAGGTCGTCGATGAGCGTTCTCGGATCGGTGTTCATGTGGTTTCTCCTTCATGAAAATGAAGGGGCGCTACCCCCAGGGGCCAGCGCCCCTGGGGGTAATGGATGTGATGCCGGTAGCACGCCGGTGGCAGGCGCCGGGACTAGTGCACCGCGGCACCCAGATGCATCACGGTGTTCAAGAGGGTGTATTCCAGGGTCTGCTCGGCGTACTCGCTGCCGACATAGCCCCAAACCTCCTCGTCGCGGTCCTCGACGCGCCGTCCAGTGACGCGGTCCACCACGTAGACGACGATGCCGTAGACCTCGCCGTTGACCCAGGCGTTGTATTCATCGAGCACGCCGCGACAGTACCGCTCGGCTTCCTCGGCGAGCTTGGCCGCCACTTTGGACGGCGGGACGTCCAGGCCCGAGGCTTCGACCAGCGCCGCCATGGCCTGCGTCCGTGTCGCATAGCCGCCGATCCAGGTGGTCCCCCCGTCGAGGGAATAGTGCACGGCCGGCGGATCGCCCCGGCCGCCGGCCGTGCCGGACCAGCACGCTTCGCCAACGCCCAGTTCGCGCAGCACGTTGGACCGGATGTTGTCCTCGGCGTCCTCATCGGGCACCCAGATGGCACCGCCGCGCGTGGTGTCCCAGCGACACTGCATGCCATGGCCGGTCACGCTGTAGACGACGCCGCCATGGTCGTAGATGTCGAGCAGGACCGCCAGCGGGTAGCCGATGCTGCCTGCCGCGAGGGCACGCTCCCAGGCCGCCTCCGCCTCGCTTTCGCAGAGCAGGTTCGCCAGGTCCTTGAGCTTGTCGTGCCAGCACGGTGCCAGGTCGTTCCACCAGGGAACGTCGAGGAACTGCTTGGCGATGTAGTCGAGCGCGAACTCCCAGCCTTCCTGGTGGACGGCATCCTCGACCGTCTGCAGGACCGCGTTCCACGTGGCTGCCTTGTCGCGGCTGCGCAGGAGGTTGCCCAGCGTCGCCATCAGCGAGCGGTTCTTGCGGAGCGAAGCGACAACGCAGTCGGCCAACTGGCCGGACACACCCTCGTCGCCGAGATCCTTGTTGCCGTCGCCGTCGCGCCCCAGGGCGTGGAAGAAGTACCCCTCCTCGTCGCGCCGCGCGCGCCGCCCTCGGTGGTACAGACAGCCCATGGCATGGCCCTCGGCCAGGGGGTTGCAGCGCTCCGCGTCGTCATCGATGCACAGGCCGCCGGCCACGATGAACCTCTCCATCATGACCATGCGCTCCTCGGTGTCCGGCGGGATACGCAGCACTGCCTTGACGTCGATCGCCTCTTGCGCGTCGACCGCGCCGACGAAGGCCACCTCGGAGAGCGATTCACGTGCGTCCTCGACGCCGGGAAGCGCCAGCCCCCGGATGGCGAAAGGAACCCCTTTCACGGCAACGACCGTCTCCGGCCGCAGGTTGGAAAGAATCTTGACTTGGTGTTTGTTCATGATGGCTCCTTGAACAAGTCGCGGGGCCGTCCCTGCGCGGGAAGCGTCCCGCTAGGGTTGACAGGTGTCCTTTGCCGGTGCGGCGCGGGACATCGAAAGGTTGCCGACGCGCGAAACTGCGCATGCAGCGCGGGCGCGGGGCACAATGAAAATGGAAAGCCCCTGAGCGGATCCGCGCAGGGGTCAAGAAAACGGACAACCCGGCAGGGGCTGCCACACGGCGGAAAACGGGCCACCCGTTGACAGGTGGCGCGATCGCAAAGCGGACACCGTCCGCATGTCTCACAAGGCTACGATTCGCTCGATGAGCAGGCTGGCAGCTTGCCTGTGACGGCGCGCAGCGCCGAAAGCCTGATCACTCTATCACCCACTGCCGCAGCGTTCAATATGCGGCGCGGTCGAGGTCTGCCTCAACCGTTCCTTGCCCGGCGTGATGTGGACGCCAATGCGCAGGGCGAGATCCAGCAGCTTCGCGCAACCCTGGTCGTCCTGCAGCAGGCTGCATGTCCCCCTTCTGCTGCAACACCCCGTCGCATCCTGCGGCGCATGGTCGCCACCCGCATTCGCCCGCCGAGCCAGGCGTTCGCGGCTCGCGGTCGCGCGACTGCGGCGGCAGCTACCGCATCCCGGCCCACACTCAAGGCTCACCCGCTTCCTGCAAGGAAGCCCCGGCCATGCCGGGCGTCGCAGTCGTTACCTGCCCGGCGCGGATCCGTCCCGCCAACCACTTCCACCTGGGAGCACCGTCTCCCTTGGAGCGGTGTTCCCGTCCACCCCTGGAGAACACCATGCACACAACCTGCTCCGACAGTGTCGGTCCGGCACAGGACCACGCCGCCATAGACCTCGAAGAGCTGCTCGGGGACGGCGAAGCCCAACTCGTCTACGAAGGGCTCTACCGCCTGCGTGAAGCCAAGGTCGAGGCACTGGGCATCGTGCGAGCCGCAGGGCTGAGCCCCCATGGCCGGCCCTTCGAGCCCTGGGACTTCGGCGTTCCGCAGATCGACCAGTTGCTGGGCCGCCTCGGTGCCGACCCCGTCGAAGCCTCCCCCACCACGCCGGAGTGCTGAGATGGGTCCGACGCCATACCAGTACCTGCCCCTATGGGCCAAGGTCGCGATCGAACGGCTCGACGCGGACGCCGCGCTGCGCAGCGAGGCCATGCTCGACGAGCTGCTGGACAGCTACGCACGGTGCTACGCAGAAGTGGTCGATGCGCAGACCCGCGATTCGGCAAGGCACATCTGTCGGCGCCGTTTCATCGGCTCGTACACCGAACCGCCGCGGCCCGAGCCCGTTCCGCCCGGAACCTTGCGCCTGGTCCGGCTAGCGCGCGAAGGCGCACTCAGCACCGGCGACCGCGTGGCGACACAGCGGCTGGGCGAATGCGAGGTCACCCGCGTCCACGACCAGCACTCGATCGAGGTGCGTGATCCGTCCACCGGGCGGCACTACTTGATCAGCGGCCTGGATTTCGGAACGGACGCACGCGTCGTGGAAGTCGAAGCGGCCCGCGGCGCGACGGCCCCTTGATCCGAGCACACGAACCGGCCACCAAGGGCCGCCCTTTCCATAGATCCGGTGGACAGGCGTCGCCTGCCCGCCATGCCATTACTGGAGTACATCATGTCCATTCCCAAAGCCATCGAAGGCGCGATGAACCGCTGGAACTCGGTGGAGACGGCGTTGCGCGCCGCCAATCCAGGTGCCAGCAAGGAAGACATCTACCACGCCACCGCCGACGCGATGAACCGATCACTCGGTCTGCCACAGGGCGAACGGCGCACCGTCTTCGACGACGGCACCTACCGCGTGCAGGTCAGCCGCCTGTTCGCCGTCATCGCGCGCAAGGATGGCGCCGAGTTCTACGTGCCCACCCACCACGCCTGGTTCGACCGCGTCGCCACGGCGGATTGCCGCCGCACCGTGGAAGATTTGCACGCCGAGCTGGTGGCCACCACTGCCTGATCGGAGGACTTCGCATGTCCATGCCACGCCCCCCTGCCTGCCCGATGTGCTCGGGCGAAGGTGCCCTGCTGGGACCGCTGGGCTCGCTGAACTGGTTTCGCTGCCGCCACTGCGGTTGGGATTTCAGCCGGCCACGCCGCCAGAGACCCCGGCCATCCGCAGCCGCCACCCCTTCACAGGCGAAGTCACCATGAGCGACACGTCTGCGCAGCACCTGCTGACCCATGCCGAGCCCCTGGTCGCGATCTCGATCGCGCATCTGCGCCCAGCCACACGACAGCGCCTGGCCGACGGCGATCTGTCGGTGATCGCCTATCCCAACGACTACGGCGGATTCGTCTACGTCGGCTCCGCCGACGAAAACATTCCAGACGAACCCGAGCTGGTCCCGATCTTCGCAGCGGCGCAGGCAGTCGGCATCATCTGGATCAAGTTCGATGCCGACGCCGAAGCGGTTGAAGGCTTCGACACCTGGCCGTGTACTTCCGGTTGATCGACCGCCATATCGGCGATCTGCCGACGTGGTACTGGTTCAAGGTGCATGGATTGCCTGCTTCCTGAACCTTCCCGATAGACCAACCCCACCGCACCGCGCGGTGGGGAGCCGGCCCCCATCGCCCGCGCCGCCGGGGTTTCGCGCGGCCCCCACACCCTGTCTCTTCGCCCTTCCGCGGCGCCCCTTCAGTCCGCCTCGATGCCAGCGCGCAGCGCCGCAGCCAGCACCGTATCGCGCAAACGGGCGTTCCGTGCCAACGGCCCGCCGATCCGGCGCCCGCCTAGCACACCGGCCAGCCGGTCGCCAAACAGCGCCAGCGCAGAATCGCGGTCCCGCTGGCGCGACATCCACAGCAAGCCATCGATATCGTCGAACTGCCGGTGCAGCGCCTGGGCCCACAAGGCGGTGTCCCGGTAGTCGCGCGACGGGCTTGCGATCAGTTCCTGCTTGGGCACCTTCAGGCGATGCAGCCCTTCGCTCGTGAGGTCCACGAGCTTCAGGTCGCGGGCGGGCACGAGTTCACCATGGCCGCGGTGCGCGAATTCGTCGAGGTCCACGAACTTGTCGGGCGCGTCGATCGGCACTTCGTGGAACACGGTCTCGAAGATCGCGCAGTCCAGCGTCGCGCCGCCGTACAGGTACGGCACGACCTGGCCACTCGCGTCGTGGATCGGCGCGAAGCGCGTCGGCTTGCGCAGTTGACCGGCCGCGTCCACCCCCGGATTGAAGCTCTCGGGGGCGAACGCGGTGTCGTGGATGACGTGGATCACCTGGCCGGCTGGCCAGCGATCGAACAGGGGATCGAGCGGCGGGACCGGCGCGCGACAGCTCAAGCCGCGCTCCCCTGGGCATCGCGCTGCGCGGTTTCGACGACGGCCTGCGGGTCACTGGCCAGCAGATCGACCGGGCGCGCACTGCCCGGCAGCCCGCCATTGTTCGAGGCGAACCACAGCGCCAGCTTCCAGGACGATTTGCGGCTACCGAAGGCTTCCAGCACGTCCTGGACCGCCTTGATCGGTTTACCGTTCTCGAACTGGAAGGCCGGGTAGACATCGCGTTCACGCGCCGCCTTGTCCGGGTGCGACACGGCGAACACCTGGCGGCGCTTGCGCCAGTTGTCGGCCAGCGCCGCACGGTTGCTCGCCTGCGAGCCGTTGGCGTCGGCCAGTTGCTCGGCGGTGAAGAAGCCGAACTCGTTGAGCAAGCGCGCATGGCGGGCGGCAAGCCGCTGCGCCATCTCCAGATCGGTGGCGCTGGGCGCGAGCATGCGCGCAGCCATGAAGTCGACCATTTCCGCCATGCGGCGCTCGCGCACCGCGGCCACCTTCTCGGCGAGCAGCCGGTCCAGCAGCGGCAACGATGCCAGCAGCGTCCTGGATGCCGCCTCGTCCGCCACTTCCAACACGAAGGCCTGGCCTGCGTGCGACGGGCGACCGCGCCCCTCATGGCGCACCGTAAGTACGTCGCCCTGCAGCGCGAGAGAGGCTGCTTTGCCCATGACATGCACTCCTATCGACCTTGTTGATGAAATTCTAGTTCATCAGATCATTTTGGTCAAAACACCTACAAAAGATCCTCGGGGCGTGATGTATCGGCAGGTCCCGCTTCGCCACCATCAATCGTCGAACCTGGCCATCCCTTCCCGCTGAAACCGCCCTGGGCCACTTCCCGGTGACGCGGACAGGAAGCAAACTGACACGGCTTCCCTGGCTGCGGTCCCTGCCGACCGTCCAGCCCACCCGAGTTCTTCGGGCGTCGCGGTCGTTACCCGCCCAACGCAGCTCCGCTGCCAAGCACCGCGCCGGGTTCTCCGGCCCCAGTTTCCGCGCCGATCCGGCGCCGCTCCGTTTTTTTCACCCATCCCGCGGCCCATCGCCGCGCCATGCCGTGCCATGTCCGTTCGCGGGCCTGGTCGCGGCCCACCCATTCAGAAAGGCCATCCATGACCACTGTCGCCGAAACCCTCTGCGCCATCGAGCGCCGCGCCGAGCGCGCCATCGTGCAGGAGTTGCGTCTGATGACGCAGGAGATTCTTGCCATGCGGACCCAGCTCACGCTCGCGGACCGCGCGCACGCCGATGCGCTGTTGCTCAAGCTGACCCACCTGGAACGCTGCCAGCAGGTCGATACCGTCGCGCCCTGCCCCATCGCGCCGTCCGCCGCGTCCACCGGGCAAGGGTTTCCCATGCTCCCGATCGACTCGCTGGAACCGCTGCAGCCGGACCGCTACCTGGTCCATCTCTACGGCCACGAACTGGGCGATCTGGAGCGCGCGGTCCTCGTCGAGACACTGGCCTCGGCCGCCCAATTGGTGCGCCAGCACCAAGCCGAGCGGCCCCAACTGGTATGGGAAGTGACCCACAACACCACCACGGGCGAACTGGCTTTCCTGGGTGATGACGACACGCTCGTCGCCAGCATCTCGCCCTGCGAGCCGCTCACGCCGGAAGTGCAGCCGCTGGTCGCCGACGCCTGCAAAGAGTTCTGCAAGGGAAGCCTGACGGCACTGCGGTGCCTGTTCATCACCCCCGTGCAGGCGCAGCCGGAGCCTCTGGCCGCCTGAAACTGCGGCGCGCGGGTGCCTTTGTGCCCGCCGTTGATTCCAACACCCCCCGGGGCTCGCCCCGTGGGGCGGGCTCCTTCGCACCACACAGTGCGCTTCGCCACTGCACGCCTGCGCGCTGCGGCGGCCAGGAGACCCCATGTCCTTACTACCTTTCGAGAATCTCAAGGCGCGCGCCAAGCGCGCCCTGGACACCCGGATCGCCCGCTGCGACCCTTTGCTGCACGGCATCGGCTTCGATTCCGAAGCCGCATGCCTCGCGCTGATTCCCTGCGCCGTGCTGGACGACGATGAGCGCGCGTCACTGCGAACCATGGCCCGGAACGCCCGTGATGGCTCGGACCTTGCGCAGCGCGCCCGCATGCACGCCGAAGCGAACCGCTCCGACTGGTCGCAGTGGCTGCAGCGCATACGCCAGACGGGCCATCACCGCATCAACCAGTGGGACGTGCGCTGCGTCAAAGGGCTGATCGCGCACTTTCCCGAGTGTGTAAGCCAGCGCCAGCGCCGTGCCGCCATCGCCTGTCATGTGGACGATGAGACCGACGCCTGGATGCTTGCTTTCGCGGACGCACCGCGACGCACGGAGATCGGGCCATGAATTTCTGTACACGATCCGACCCGCCCGTTCCAGACCTGAGCTGGAGCGACGACGGCTGGTTCACACAGTTCCTGCCCAACACCAAGGCGGGCGAGGACGCCTGGCGTGTGATGGCAACGCACACGGACGGCACCGGCAAGGTGCTCTCCGTCCACGCGGCGGACACCATCCGCCAGCTTCGCGCGAAGGGATACACCGTCGCCAAGGCAAGGCGCACCGGCAAACGCTCCGGTGCTAACGACGACGCCTTGCTGGCAGAACTCGCGAAACCGCAAGCGCCGCGCTCATAGCAGCCGCGCTCCACGGCTGGTAGCACAACAGCCCGCTCGCGCCATGGCCGCTCGCGGCAGCGCGAAAAGCACACGGTACCGCCGCAAGCGGCACCGCCACCCTGGCCCGCCGTTCACCGGCGGGCGTTTTCTTGACCCCGAGGGGCACCGACGCCCCGCGGGGGCGCGTGCGCCTCATTTTGATGAGGAAGCAACATGCACGATTCCATCCAAACGGAGGGCGCACCGCTCTCCGAAGAAGAACGCATCGCCGCCAACCGCACGGCGATTTTCTCCGCGCTGCGCGACGAAGGCGTCCTGCGGGCTGCGGTCAGCTACACCGGCTCCGGCGACTCGGGCGGCCCGGAGGGCGTCCGTTTCGAGATGCCGGACGGTCCCCGTGAGCTGGACGAGATGCCAATGGCACCGCAGTACGTGGAGTCCAGCCAGTACGTCGACGGCGCATGGCAGACCACGGTCAGCCTGGACGACAGGCCGCTCGACGACGCGCTCACCGACTTCGCGATGGATGCGGTCGAGCAATACTTCGGCGGCTGGGAAAACGAAAGCGGTGCCTCGGGCGAAGTGGTGTTCGATGCCACGGCATCCACCGTGGTCATCGAGCACAACAGCTATTTCATCGACTCCGAATACTCGGAGATCCGCGTATGAAGGCGCACGTCTCGCTTGCCTGCTGGCCGGGCCTGCGGCATGAAGCGGCGGCAGCGTTGCTGTGCGACCCGATCGAGGAACCGCTGTTCGGGCGGCTTTCGGCTGAACACGTCCAGTTGGTACCGCAGAGCCTGGGCTGCCTGGACGAAGCGCTGGCCGATGCGCTGTGCGCCGCCCATCCGGGCACGCGTTTTCGGCTGCATGCCAACGTCCAGGTACTCCCCAGGCGCCGACTGGCCGACCTCAGCGGCTTCGCGCTGCACGCCGACTGGTTCGCGCAGGCCGCGCGCATCAGCCAGCGGCTGGAGGCACCGGCGTACACGGCGCATGCCGGACGCCGCTGCGAAGCGGATCTGCCCCGCATGCTGGACGACGCGCGCCGCTGCGCCGACCTGTTCGGCTGCCCGGTCGGCGTCGAAGGCCACTACCCCTCGGCCGGCGATGTCTGGCTGGTGTCGAGCTGGGCAGAGTACCGCGCGGTGTTCGAGTCCGACGTGCCTTACGCGCTCGACCTCTCGCACCTGCACATCCTGGCGACCCGCACGGGCTGCCACGAGGCCACGCTGGTGGCCGAGATGCTGGCCTGCGAGCGCTGCATCGAGATCCATGTCAGCGACAACGACGGCCAAGGCGACTGGCACCAGGTCTGCGCAGAGCCGCCCTGGTGGCACCCACTGCTGCAGCACATCCATCCCCACGCGGTGGTGTTTTCCGAAGGCAACCACCGCAGAGCAAGGAACAACCATGTCCACTGAAAATCCCCAACAGCACCCCACTTTCCTGGCGCAGGCCGACGGCACGCTGGCCCTCAACCAGGCCGGCATCGAACTCCAGACCCGCTACCGTCAGGTGAAAGCCGAGCACGACGCTCTGGATGCAAGCTGGGCCGGCGCCTTCCTGGCGCGGCTGTTCGCACAGCATGCCTGGCTGGACGCCGTGAGGCTGTCCTTCGCGGTTTCCGCCGAGTACGACGATAGCGGGGGCTACTTCCGCTCCATCTCCTGCCACATCCTGTCGGCGTGCGCCGTGCCGCAGCATCCCCTGCCTGAAGAACTGCTCACGGAGGGAGAATTCGACTCGGACACCGCCGAGCAGATCGTCGAGCAAGAAATCGAGGACAGCGAGTTCGATCTCTATACGTGCCTCTCGGAGACTCCCAGCGGCTACGACGATCTCGACCTGACGCTGGAGCGCAAGCCCATTGCGGAATTGCTGTGTGCCAGCCCCATCGACGGGCATGCGGCATTCCGTGCCTGGGGACTGGGGCAGGCCACCACCCGATAGCACCATGGCGGGTTCGCGCAAGACGCCGGCCCGCACGGTTTCGCAGCCCTGCGCTCCGCAGCCTGCGGCAGCGGCCATCGCGCCACCCGCGATCGGCGAGCATTTCCGCCGCTGTTCCGTGGCGCCGCTCGGGGGCGCGGACACCACGCCCGCGCCACGGCCACACTGGACCTGCTTCCATCGCCCCCCTGTGGGGGCTTCCGGCGCTCTGCGCTGGCGGCGCGGCCGTTACCCGCCCCTTGCCTTCAACGCGCCGGCCCTATCGCCGGCACGTCCCTTCCATCCGGGAACACCGTTCCCGATGCTGGGCTGGTGTTTCCCTCTCCGGAGAAAACCCATGTCCTATCAAACCATGACCATCGGTGCCTCGCCCTGCGAGGAAAGCTGCGCCCAGGTGGGCCATCCCGACTACGAGGCGCGATCCCGGCGTGAATGCCTGGTCTTCCGGCGCATGCTCGAACGCCTGTTTCCCTTGGCCGATGATGTGCCCGCCCGGTTCGCCGTGATCAGCTCTCCCCACGAGTTCGGCACCTACCGCGAAGTCTGCGTGCGCTACGAAGACTCCGATGCCCGTGCCTGCGACCACGCCTATGCGGTCGAAGCGAACACGCCCGCCCAATGGGACGCGATCGCGCGCTACGAGCTCATCTGGATCGAACGCAAGGACCAACTGCAGCGAGCAGTCCTGCGCGGCGATCTGCAGCCGCAGGAGGTACCGACGGTCTACCGCGGCAACGGCATCCCGGACCTGCCTGCGGATCACAGCTTCAGCGAACTGCTGACTACGTTTCCCCTGTAGTTCGCGAAAAGCACGGCGCCGCTGCATCGACGACAAAACAAGACTTTCACTGGTCTTGACCTTCTAACGGCCCGCAACCGTCTTCATTCCTCTCACCCACACCGGGGCCGTGTTGCCCCAGCGGGTGCCGCGGCCCTTCATTTTTTCCAAGGAAACCCCATGGCACTCGCAGTTTTCATTCTTCCGTCACGAGCCCGTTTCACCTCAGGTCAGGTGGTTGTGACCACCGGCGTCGGCGCGCTGATCGGCGAAGGCAGGCTCGACCCGGCACCGTACCTTTACCGTCATTTTTGCGGCGACTGGGGCGATCTCGACGACTGCGATCGGTGCCTGAACGACGCCGCACTGCAGTCCGGTGAGGATCGGCTGTTCTCGTCCTACCAGGTCGCGCCCGACCTGAAGCTCTGGATCATCACCGAGTGGGACCGGAGCGTGACCACGCTATTGCTGCCCAGTGAATATTGATCTCAATCAGCCTGGAAACCCCAGTGCTTGTCCAAAGCGGTTGCGAAGGACGAACACGCGGATTTGTCCAGGATGGCCAGGAAGTCCTCCCGGCTAACGGGCGGGGCCTTGAACCGTTGAGCATGCCGCCCAGCACCTTCGCCACCTCCGGCCCGACCTGGAGCAGTGCGGCCAGGAATGTGCCCGGATCCACGGAACGAACCGCGAGCTAGCGGCGCGAGGTGAGGCGTGCAATGTGGTGGCGGCGCAGTTGGCGGATCTGACTCCTCTGCTGGGCCGACTGGCCGAGGCGACGAACAAGAGCCGGGACTACCACTGACGGGGCAAGACGGCAGTCCGTCGCCACGGCAAACGGCCTGCCAATCCGGGCGGTGAGAGAGGCAACTACGCATCCAGCGCGACGCACACCGGCAGCGCTCCCATACTGACCCGCGCATCCTGGCCACGGCCAACGCACGCCCTATGGGCGTTCCCGATCCCGCTCGGGCGTCGCGGTCGATACCCGCCCCGCCGCCACGGCAGCCCTGAGCTGCCCGCCACCACACACCTTGGCTCCTCCGCCTGCGCGCAAGAGGCCAGGGCCGTGATCTTTCGTCCATCCCATCCGGGGAGCTCGCCTCCCCGATGGGTCGGTGCGTTCCCCGCCTTCCTTCGGAGAACCACCGATGGCACGCACCACTGCGCCTTCCTTGTGGCTTCCGGGCTTCGACCCGGATGTCCCAGACACCCCTGAGCCGTCTGTTGAGACGGACTTGTTCGCTGAACTGCCTGCGCCCCAGGCACCCGTTTCCAACCCCATCCAGCTCGCACCCGTCGCCCTCGTGGCCGACGCGCCCATGGACGCCGCGGCTGAGGTCGAAGTCGAGACCGAAGTCCCGAGCACGGCACCGCGCGCCAGTTGGCGCGTGCTCACCGGCGCCAAGCGCGACACGCCCCGATCCCTGTGGCCCATGCTACAGCGCGAGCACCTGTCCGGCCTGGTCGGCACGGCCACCAAGTTCGACGCCAACGTGGCAGCGATCCAGGCCCTGCAGGCCCTCGAAGCCGGCCAGCGTCAGCCGGATGTCGCCGAGCGCGCTCAGTTGCTGCGCTTCACCGGCTGGGGCAGCCTACCCGCCGCCTTCAACCTCGAAGGCACCGATCTGGCCTGGCGCCGCCGCGCCGAGGAACTGCAGGCGCTGCTGCCCGCCGAGGACTACGAGTCGGCCCGCGCCTCGGTCAACAACAGCCACTACACCGAGGTCCATGTGATCGAGGCCATGTGGCAGGCCGTGGAGCGCTTCGGCTTCACGGGCGGGCGCGTGCTCGAGCCCGCAGCCGGCGTCGGCCACTTCCTCGGCGCGATGCCGCGCGCGCTCGCCGAGCGCAGTTCGGTCACCGCCGTCGAGATCGACCAGTTGTCCGGCCGGCTCCTGCAGACGCTGTACGCACCGCACGGTGCCGACGTGCGCATCGCGCCCTTCGAGAAGGTGGCGCTGCCCGAGAACTGGTTCGACCTGGCGATCGGCAACGTGCCCTTCGGCAACTATCCGGTCGCCGACACGGGCCCAAAGCCTTACGCGCGCTTCCGCATCCACAACTACTTCTTCGGCCGCGCGCTGGATCTGGTCCGCCCTGGCGGGCTGGTGTGCTTCATCACCAGCACCGGCACGATGGAGGCGCGCGCGGACGCTGTGCGCGAATACGTCGCGTCCCAAGCCCAGTTGCTGGGCGCGATCCGGCTGCCGCAGGGCGCGTTCGCCGGCCTCGCGTCGACCGACGTTCAGACCGACGTCCTGTTCCTGCGCAAGCGCCGCCCCGGCGAAGCCGTGAGCGGCGCCTGGCTGGAGCGCGTGATGGTGCCCGATGCACTGCGGCACCCGCGCTGCGCGCAGAAGTACCTGCAGATCAATGCCTGGTACGCCCGGAACCCCGACTTCTGCATCGGGCAGGTCACGCAGGAGAGCAATGGCTACGAGGAAGTGCCGACCGTCGTGTTCGAGGGCGACCTCGAGCCGGCGCTAGCGGAGCGCATCGCGCTGCTGCCCAGTGGCGTGTATGAAGCGGCCAAGCCAGTGGCGTTGGCGTCCGTCCGGGCAACCGTGCCTGCCGAGCCTGGCGCGCGCCCCGGAAGCTACTGCGTCCATCACGGGCGCGTGCACCGGGTCGAAGGCACCGAGCTGGTCGACCTGCATGACAGCCTGAACGCCACGCAACGCGCCCGCATCACGGGCCTGTGCGCGATCCGGGACCATGCCCGGGCACTGCTCGACGCACAGCTGGCGCAGGACGGCGACGAAGGGCTGGCCCATCTGCGCGCCATGCTCAACGGTACCTACGACCGCTATATAGCGCGCCACGGCTGCCTGAGCACCCGGGCCAACGCGCTGGCCTTCCGCCGCGACCCGGACTACCCGCTGCTGCTCTCGCTGGAGCACTACGACGAAGAGTCGGACACCGCGCGCAAGGCGGCGCTGTTCACCCAGCGCACGCTGCGCCGGGTATCGGCGCCCACGGCGGTCGGCGAACCAGCCGAGGCGCTGGCCACCTCGGTCCAGTGGCGCGGCCGGGTCGATCCGGCCTACATGGCGCAGTTGCTGTCGGCGCCCGAGGAGGAGGTGCTGGCCGCGCTGTCCGAAGCCGGGCAGATCTTTCCCGATCCGGCGGACGGTGCTTGGAAGACCTCCGACGAATACCTGTCGGGCAACGTCAAGGAGAAGCTCAAGCAGGCGGCACTGTCCGGCCCGGCCTTCCGCCGCAACGTGGAGGCGCTGGAGCGGGTGCAGCCCGAAGACCTGCAGCCTGCGGCCATCGAGCCGCGCCTGGGCGCGGTGTGGATTCCGGCAGGCGACGTAGAGGGCTTCATCCATGAGGTGCTCGAACTCAAGGACTGCCAGGTGTCGTACTCGGCCGAGGCCGGCGCCTGGTCGGTGACCTACCCGGAGTGGAGCGCGCGGCACAACGTCAAAGTGACTCAGGAATGGGGCACCACGCGCATGAACGCCATCGAGCTGGTGCAGGCCGCGCTGAACGTGCAGGTGCCGACGGTGCGCGACCGCCATCCGGCCACGGACCGCTACCACGTCAATCCGGAGGAGACGCTGGCGGCGCGGGAGAAGCTCGGGGCGCTCAAGGACCGCTTCGCGGCCTGGGCCTTCGAGGACACCGAACGGCGCGAGCGGCTGTGCCGGGTCTACAACGACCTGTTCAACGCCACGCGGCCGCGGCATTTCGACGGCTCGCACCTGAAGCTGCCGGGGTTCTCGCAGTGCTTCGATCTGCATCCGCACCAGCGGGATTCGGTATGGCGTGTGGTGCAGACCGGCAACGTGGGTCTGTTCCACGTGGTCGGCGCCGGCAAGACGGCGGTGTGCGTGATCGCGAGCATGGAGATGCGCCGCCTGGGCTTTCTCGCGAAGCCCTGCCATGTGGTCCCGAACCATATGTTGGCGCAGTACACGGCCGAGTTCGTGCGCCTGTATCCGCAGGCGTCGGTCTTGATGGCCGGAAAGGAGGATCTGGAAGGCGACCGCCGGCGCGAGCTGGTGTCGCGCATCGCCACGGGCGATTGGGATGCGGTGGTCATCACGCACTCGAGCTTCGAGCGCATCCGGATGTCGCCGCAATTCACCGAGGACTACATCGCGGAGGTGATCCATGAGATAGAGATGGCTGTGCGCGCCGAGAACAGCGATGACCGGAGCAACCGGATCATCAAGCAACTCGAAGCGCAGAAGAAAAGCTGGAAGGTGCGCCTGGAGCGTCTGGCCGCCGACAAAAAGAAGGACGACCTGCTGACCTGGGAGCAGTTGGGCATCGACGGCTTGTTCGTCGACGAGGCCCACCTGTTCAAGAACCTGTACCGGTTCACCAAGATGACGCGGGTCGCGGGCCTGCCCCTGTCCAACTCGGAACGCGCGTTCGACCTGTACCTGAAGACGCGCTACACGATGAAGCTGCACGGGAACGCGCAGCGCGGCGTGGTCTTTGCGACGGCGACGCCAGTGGCCAACACCATGGCCGAGATCCACACGATGCAGCGCTACCTGCAGCCCCGGCGGCTGGAGGAGTTGGGCCTGCAGCAGTTCGATGCCTGGGCGGCCACCTTCGGCGAAAGCGTCACAGCGCTGGAGATCGCGCCGGACGGCAGCGGCTACCGCATGCACACGCGCTTCGCGCGCTTCATCAACGTGCCGGAGCTGATGTCGATCTTCGGCGAGGTCGGTGACATCCGCACCGCCGAGATGCTGAACCTGCCGGTGCCGAAGCTGCGTGGCGGCAAGGCGCGCACGGTGGCCTGTCCGGCCAGTCCGGCACTGAAGGCCTATGTGCAGACGCTGGTCCAGCGTGCCGAAGCGATCCGGAATGGGCATGTTGATCCGACCGAAGACAACATGCTCGCGGTCACGAACGATGGCCGCGCGGCTGCGCTGGACTTCCGGCTGGTCGCGCCGACGGCGAAGTTCGATCCGGAGGGCAAGGTGGGTGCCTGCGCCCGCGAGGTGCTGGCGATTTGGCAGCGCACGGCGGACTTCCGCGGCGCGCAGATGGTGTTCTGCGACCTGTCCAGCCCCAAGGGCGGCAAGGTCTTCAGTGTCTACGAGGACCTGAAGCAGCGGCTGATGGATGCCGGCATCCCGGAGCGCGAGATCGCGTTCATCCACGACGCCGAGACGGACGTCCAGAAGGCTACGCTGTTCAAGGCGGTCCGCGAGGGCCGCGTGCGCGTGCTGCTGGGTTCAACCGGCAAGATGGGCGTGGGCACCAACGTGCAGACCCGCCTGGTGGCGCTGCACCATCTCGACGCGCCGTGGCGTCCCTGTGACGTCGAGCAGCGCGAGGGCCGCATCCTGCGCCAGGGCAACGAATGCGAGGAGGTCGAGATTTTCCGCTACGTGACCGAACAAAGCTTCGACGCCTACATGTGGCAGACGCTTGAAACCAAGGCGCGCTTCATCGCGCAGGTCATGCGCGGCGACAAGGGCCTGCGGGCCATCGAGGACGTGGAACTGGCCACGCTGAGCTACGCCGAGGTCAAGGCCCTGGCGTCGGGCAACCCGATGGTGATCGAGAAGGCTGGCGTGGACGCGGAAGTGGCCAAGCTCTCCACCCTGTTCTCGGTCTGGCGCAACCAGCGCTGGACCAACGAGAGCGAGGTGGGACGGTTGCCGATGCTGATCGCGTCGCTGGAACAGAAGGCCGCGTTGCTTGCCGCAGATGCCGAACAGGTCGAGCCCCAGACCATGGGGCAGATCGCCCTGGAACTGGGAGGCCGGCGGATCGCCGGACCTGACGCGGTGGGTGACGGCTTGCGCGAACTGGTGAAGACCGCGAAGGCAGCGGCCCGCACCAGGCCATCGGTGAGCGACCAGCTCGTAGGCCGTTTCGGCGGCTTCGATCTGGGCCTGCAGACCATCGGCGGAGAAGCCACGCCAACGTTCTATCTCGCGGGGCGCTGCCGCTACGACGCCGAGCCCTACCAGACGGGACCTGGCATCGTGTCCGCGCTGCTGGCAGCCCTGGCGTCCGTCGCCGAGCAGCAGGCGAAGACCAGTGAGCAACTCGTCGTACGGCGCAAGCGGCTGGAAGACCTGCAGATCGAGCTGGTCCGCCCCTTCGAGCACGAGGGCCGGCTGACCGGGCTGTTGGTTCGCCAGCGCGAACTCGTC
This sequence comes from Hydrogenophaga sp. L76, assembly GCF_057654755.1. Classification (NCBI taxonomy): domain Bacteria; kingdom Pseudomonadati; phylum Pseudomonadota; class Betaproteobacteria; order Burkholderiales; family Comamonadaceae; genus Hydrogenophaga; species Hydrogenophaga sp. L76. The sequence goes on along the minus strand of NZ_CM172807.1, from coordinate 4,096,673 downwards.
AAGGCGCTGGACCTCGACAAGGACGTGGCTGGCAGCGCCAGTCTGGATGGAGAGGCGGCGGCACGCCAGGCCGCATGAGTTCGCGCCCCACTACCGCAAGGTGGTGGGGCGCTTTTTCTTGCCCTGATGCACATCACCGCGAACAGTGGCGGAAAAACCTGCGCGATCCGACAAGGTGCCGCCGTTGAAAACGGCCCTGCCCAGCTGGGGGTTTTGGGTGGCGAACCGCGCCAGTCATCCCGACGCGAATCGGATTTCGCCATACTGGAACGGCTTCCCGTGGGCATCGCGTCCACAAAGCCTTCATCGACCGCCTTGGCTGTCCTGAAGTCCAGCCTCGCTGGCGTCGCAGTCGATACCTGCCCTCGAGTTCCCCGGCATCGTCCGGGATGGCTGCCTTGGCAGCCATGAGTTCCGGTCGGCCTTCGGGCTGACGCATGCACATGGTCGACGGCCCCTGAGTCGCCGGCCACCGAGCGAAGGTCCTTGCCGCAAGGCACCGGGCCTTCACATCCCACGTCAGCCCCAAGGCTGGCGCCAAGCCGCTTCGCGTCCGCGAGGCATACCCGAACGGGGACCCCAGTCCCCGCCAGGGTTGGGCGTTCCCCTTTTTCATCGAAGGAGAACGCCATGTTCGCTGCCCTTGCAGCCAGAGAGTCGCACCGCGTTCCGGTGCTGTTGGGTGGATCGGGCCTCACCCGCCCGGCCCCCTTGCCGCAGCCCAAGCTTGCGGTACTGCTGCGTCCCCTGCCCTGCCTCGGCAAGTGCGGGGGCCGCCCGTGTGCGGACTGCCGCGAGGCAGCTTGACCATGCCGGTCGATCTGTACCGCCGGCGCATCGCCGCCACCGTGGTCGAACTGGCCCGGGAGGATCCCTTCCTGGTCAAGGAGGTCATCGCCCGTCTGCGCGCAGCGGGCGAAATCGAAGCCGACGATCTGGTCTACCTGGACCGGATCGCCGACCGCTGGATCGGCATCGCCGAAGCCAACGCCCGGCAGGAAGCCTCAACGCACGCGCGTCAAGCGCGCGGGTAGCGAGGCACCCTTCGCCTGGGCCATGGCCGAGGCGATCTTGTCCAGCAGTTCCGGACGGTCCTCGGCCAGCGTGCCGGCCCATCGGGCCAGCGCCTGGTCGAGATCGTCCTGCGTTCGCGCCCCATCGACGTCGATACCGACTCTTCGGAGTTCCTCGATTTCGGTGGGCGTGAACCGGAGTGAATGGCCTGCACGAAGCATGTGTGGGCTTTCGAAAGCGGTGGAATGCCAGCTTAGCAGGCCAACACATCGCCACAACCCTGGGAGACTGACGCCTCCCACTGGGGCATGGCGCGTGCATCCCGCAAGCAAGGAGAAAAACCATGACCGTGAACACATCCCGCGCCAAGCCAAGGCGTAGTGCCATCGGCATCGAGGAAGAGCGCGCCTGGGTATCCTTCTACCGGCGTGCCGGCAAGGATCCCGCGATCGCGGCGGAAGTGCTGGCCCAGTTGGACAGCGATCCCGAGATGAAGCGCGAGCATCTGGCACTGTACCTGTGCTGCCGCGAGTCGCTGCGCCTGCGCCAGGCGCGCGAGGCGCGCAATCAGCGGTTCGGCCGGTTCGTGCGCTGGCTGCTCGGCGGCCTGTTCATCCGGTTTCCGGTAAATGTGCGGCGCGCATTGGGACGTGGAAGCGACCTCGCCGCAGCCTGCCTGCCCGAGGAGCATTCCGAGCCTGCCACGGCCCAGATCCAGCGTCTGGGGAAAAGCCCGAAGGTACGTGCCGCCCGCGCGGCATTCAAGGCACCCTCCATCAGCGAGATACCTGCCTCCCCATCGGCGGATTCGGCAATGGTGGATTCGGCGCCCCGAGCAGCTCAAGCCACTGGCTGAGCCATGCATCCCATTCCCCTGGCCGCGTGGCTGGGGGAATGCGGTGCTTCGCCCCATGGGCAGGCTAACGGCCCTACTTCTTGGGGCAGGCTCACGCCGCCAGGCAACGCGCAACCTCCCGGTCGATCATCCAATGAAGGAACTGCGTATCCTGCGAAACGCCCCAATAGTGCGCCTTGCACTTCGCCACATACGCATCCAGATCCGCACGCGTGCGGATACCGGCAGGCTCGATGTCTGTCAGCCAACGGAAATACTCGATTTCCTTCTGCGTCAAACGGATCTGGGAACCCAGGCGGATCATGGAGAAACCTCTTGATGGTCACCATGCTGACGCAAAACAACGTGCTTGAGGACAAATTAACGGGCCCTGATCAAAAAATTTCCTGAGTGGCAGCAGAGTAATTTTCGAGTGTCACGGGACTGCCATATGCCATGCCTCCGGCTTTCCAGATGTTGGCGAATGGCCACGTTTCGGCGCATTTCCCATCCGGCCCCGCGAACAAACGCCCGCCACCGCCACGATTTCCAGCCGACACAGGTTTTCCCCCTTGTGATGCGGCAAACCCAGGGGCACAGTCCCAATACCGGTCGAGGGCCTGATCAGGGCCTCCGGTCGCTTGCTCACGTCACAGCCCATCCAGCCAAGACCATCGTGCCGGCAGCCGTTGCGCACCTCCATCAAACCGCGGACGCCATCCCCTCGGCGACCGGCGCTGCCCTGCATTTCGATCCAGGAGAGCGATGTGGGAAACGCGCTCACAACCTCCTATCCGCGCATAGCACTGCTGGGTGCGCCGTGCATCTACCGCTTCATCGCCGCGAGCAACTCTCGGCGCCTCGCATGGGAATCCCGTCGGATTCTCTTGTATAGCGGCATGGTATTTGCGAAGCCCACAAGGCATCCCAGAACCCGTGTCGGCATTGCCACACAAGGAAGGAAACATGCACACCCATTGCATTGAGCAATTGCGCGGGCTCGCCGAGCCTCTGGCGGCTCTCTCGCTGACCCACCTGACACCCACCACCCGACAAAAGTTGCACGCAGACGATCTGTCCGTCAATGCCTACCCCACCGACTTTGGAGGCTTCGTATACGTAGGCTCGCCGCGCTACCGCATGCCTGCGGAGTCCGATCTTGCAAAGATCTTCGAGGCTGCAGAGCAAGCTGGCATCGTCTGGCTCAAGTTCGACAGCGAAGCGCCGACCGTCAAGGGCCTGCCGACTTTCACGCCCCAAGACACTATCCTCTGAGGCCCCGCGACGCCAGCGCACTGCGTCCGGGGCGGACACCTTGACCTCTGTCACTCCATGGGCAAGGCGTCGGCATCTGCCCGCAAAGCCTCCAGATCGATCACCGCATCGGCCATGCCGGCCAACTCGGGCGTCTGAGAGACGAAGAACTCCCGGTGATAGCCGCCCAGTCGCAGCACCTCGCGCTTCATCGCCCCGAACATGCGCTTTCGGTCCGGGTCGAGGGCCCCGTCTGCTTCATCCGAGAACAGGGTCTCGTAGCGCCGTTCGCCAGCCTGCGCCAAATACAGTGCCACCGCCCGCACCAGGCATTCGTTGATCCAGACCCGCTCCCCTCCACTCATCAGCCGCACACTCTTGCTCTCCCCTGAATCGGCGTCATGCACCAGGATGTCGAAGTCCTCCCGTTTCTCGCCCTTGGCCGTCTCCCCCTGCGTGAGGATGGAGACCGTGAAGCGCGGGCCGTAGCACGCCAGCAGCAAGTCGTTCGCCAGTCCCGACAAGGCCGGCCCCGCATCGTCGATCGCCAGCGCAATCAAACCATCATTGCTCATGCACCGCGCCAGCAGGGCCCAGTCGCCCATCGCGCTCTCGATCCGCAGGGCACGCCGATGCGCCGCAGCCCGACGTTGTGCCAGGGCATCCAGCTGCTGACGCAGCGCCGCCAGGCTCTCCAACTCCTTCAAAGCGTCTACGTGCGAGCCCTGTGCATTGCCATGCGCGGCGATGGCGCGATCGCGTGCCGACTCGGCAATGACCAGCTGCTGGGGATCAAAGGGTTCCGGCAAAGTGCGCAGGACGGCATCCAGCCGGGCCAGCGCCTGCTTCAGCAGGTCGGACTGCTGCGTCCGCCGCGCGTCGATGGCCTGCATGGCGGCGGTAATGGCATCCCGCTCCTCCCGCTCGGCAACCGCTTCGGCCGAGGAATCGTCCCTCTCGGGATCTCCAAGGCCGTCCAGTTCGGCCTGAACCTCGGTCAAGCGCTGGCGCGCGACCTGAATCTCTTCCGCCTTCGCCGCCAGCAGGGCAAGTCGCGATGCGCGGCTGCGAGCGCGCTCCTGGCGATGCTCGGCGGCTTCCAATTGGCCGCTCGCGGCTGACAGCGACTGGACACGCGCCTTGACGGCCCGGCCCTCCCGCTCGACCTCCGCCTTCTCGTCGCCCAAACGCCGCAGCACCGCATCGGCGCTGGGAATCAGCGCCTGCGCCTCCCGTGCATCGGCCAGCAGTTGGCAAGCTCCCTGCAGCGGCATCCCGGCGCACGGCACCTCGGCGGTCAGGCCCAAACGGCGCCTGAGTGCCTGCGCCTGCAAGACAGCCTGCCCTGCCTCTCGTTCGATACCCTGAACCCGCTGCACAAGGATGCGCAACTGGCCCTTGGCCTGCTCCCACTCCGCCACCTGGTCTCGGCGATGACGCGCACGCTCGGTGCGCAGTTCCAGCAACTGCTCTGCCAGCGGCAAACGCCGCAATGCGTTGTGCACCAGGTGCTCCCGCTCCAGCAAGGCATGGCACCGGCTCCGTACGTTCTCCAGCCGTTCTCGGCGCTGCAGGGCCTGCGCCCCCCGCTGCGCAACACGGCGCATGAGCCGGTCCAGCCGCTGGCGCGCATCCTGTTCGCGCCCCGCCAGGTCCTGCAGAACCACTCGGCCCGCTCCCTGCGCAGCTTCCCGCTCCTGCAACAACTGGCCCCGCCGCGCGTCGGCCTCGCGCGCCTGCTCGCGCTGTGCCGCGGCCCGGGCGTGGGCCTGGCGCGCCTCCTCCAGCGCCGACGCCGCCGCTGCCACCGCCGCCTGCGTCCGGGCGGCACGCGCCGGCGCATCGGCGGCATCGGCCCGCGCGCGGGCGAGCCGTTCTCCCTCGGCGTCCAAGGCAGAGGCCTCCTGGCGCAGCGCTACCAGCCCTGCCTTCAACAGCTTGGCGGTCTCACCGGCCTTGCGCCCCAGCTCGCGGATATGCTCCTGCCCCAGCAGGTCGGCCAGCAGCGTTTTGATCTCCGCGTTGCGGTAGTCGCTGAGCTGACGCTTGCACTGGGCTCCGAAGACCGACGTGAAGAAGGTATCGGCGCTGCCGCACAGGTGCTCCACGCAACGCGTATAGGTGTCCACCTTGCCGTCCGACACCGTGCCATCCTCCAGTGTGACGGGGCGCCATGCGCCCGCATCGGAGAGTGCGAACAGGAAGGCCTCCGTCCGGCGCCGACCGTTGGGACGGATCACGATCTGGGAGCGATAGCTTTGGCCTTCGAGCGCCCAAACCAGCTCCTTCTCGTTCTCCGGAAGGTAGACATGGTCGTAGTAGCTGAAGCCGCCCGCGCCCGCTGCGGACGCACGCGAGGGCATCGTGAGGTACGGGTGCATGTTGTCGAGCACCGTGGTCTTGCCGCGCCCGTTGGCACCCGCGATGGCGACCAGCTCGGCCCCATCGCACAGTGCCTCGAAGTCCAGCGTCAAGGCATCCAGGCCCAGGCCATCCCGGATCCCGCGAAAGCCCTTGAGGGTCAGGGAAAGTAGTTGCATGGCGAAGTTCTCCATGGGTTTGACGCACCCAGTTTCCCGTGAAAGCCCGGGGAAGCAAGGGCTTGAGCGCCGTGGCCGCCCCTCTCCGGCACTCTGGCAAGAGGATGATCGAGTCATGCTGCAAAATTCCTTTTTCGTTCAATGGCTTATCGAAATCGACAAGAGAGGTAAAATCGTCCGTCAAGGATCCTCCCTCCCACCGCCATGAACACGCTCAATCGCATCAAACGCTCCGTCGCCAACCGCAGCGACGATGTGCTGCTGCGCAGCGAGTTCGACCAGTTCGGCAGTGCCGCGCAGGTCGGCCGCGCACTGCGCGAACTGGTGCTGGACGGCACGCTGGTGCGCCTGGGCCTGGGCGTCTATGCCAAGGCCAAGCCAAGCGTGCTGACGGGCAAGCCGATTCCGGTGCGGCCGCTGGAGGTCCTGGCCCCCGAGGCGCTGAACAAGCTGGGTGTGACCGTCATGGCCAGCCGCTTGACCGAGGCGTACAACGCCGGACACAGCACCCAGGTGCCTGCGGGCATCGTCTTCAACGTCGGCCGACGCCGCATCGCCCGCAAGCTGGGCTTCAACGGCAAGGCGATCCAGTACGAACACGCATGAGGGTGCTGGCACCGCAGCGGCGGGAACTGATCGAGGCGCTCATCGCGGAAGCCACTTCCGGCGGAATCACTGCGGGCCTGCTGGAAAAGGACGAGCACCTGACCGATGCGTTGCGGGCCCTGTTCGCCTTGAGGCTTGAGGGTATGCAACTGGTGTTCTGTGGTGGCACCAGCCTGTCCAAGGCCTACGGGCTAATCGAACGCATGTCCGAGGACGCGGATCTGAAGGTGGTGCTGCCGGATGCGGGCCAAGTCCCCCGCGCCGAGGTCCGCCGCCGCCTTTCCGCGCTGAAGGCCCAGGTGGCCGAAACGCTGGCCGGGATCGGCCTGGTCGAGGACAAGGGCAAAGAACTGGCCTTCAACGAGAACCGGTACTTCTGCAGTGAGTGGAGCTATGCGCGGCACTATGCATCCGCCGCGGGGCTGCGCCCTCACCTGCAGATCGAATTGACGGCACGCACTCCGGTTTTGCCTCCACAGGTGCGCCGTATCACCACGCTGGCCGACCAACTCGCCGGCCGCTCCGATCAAGCCTTCGAGGTCCCGGTGGTCGCCGTAGCCGAAACGGTCGCGGAGAAAGTCCTGTCATTCCTGCGCCGCTACGCACAGCATCGCGCCGGGCTCATGCGCCAGGCCTGGGACACGGCCCTGGTCCGGCATCTCTACGACGTGCATTGCATCCGCCAACGCCAGCCTGAGATGCTGAGCGCAGCGCAGCGGGCCTTTCCTGCGCTGGTCGCAGGTGACCAAAAGGAGTTCGGCACCCAGTTCCCGGACTTTGCCACGGCCCCTCGTCAGGTGCTGAGCGGCGCGCTGCGGCAGGCCCGTGCGGACGCGAAGATCCAGGCGGAGTTCACCGGCAACCTGCTGCCGCTGGTCTATGGGGGCGGCACACCGGCATTCGCGCAGGCTTTCGGCGACTTCGACGCGGTCGCCGAAGCGCTGCTGGAAGTGCTGCCGTAGCCCTGCCCACCGGACGCGTCAGGCCGCCAGCCGCATGGGTTCCAAGGGCTGGTCTTCGGCATCCCGCTCGCGCAATAGATCCGCTGCAATGTCCTCGGGTGTCGCTTCCTCCAGCGCGGCAAGGCATCTCAGCAGCGGTTCGGGGTTGACCTCGGACACCTGGGCCCAGGCGCGCAGCTTGTCCTCCATCCTCGCCATGCGCGAGATGCCGGCCATGCGCGTGCGCACCACGGGCACGATGCGGCCCTCGAGCTTGGTCTCCGCGGCGTCGGCAAGGATCCGTTGGATGGCCCCGCGATCCACGGATCCCCGATCCTCCTCTGCCACGGTCCAGCGCACGCGCACGCTGGCACCGGCGATGTCCTGCCGTGCAACCGCTTCGCGCAAGGCCTCGAGATCCGGGCGGCCCTCGAACACGATATCCATGGTCCGGCGCGCCGGAGTGGGCTCCAGGGTGCAGCAGGCCGAATCCGCGCCCACTTCCCACAGCAGAAATCCCTTCTCCCCCTCTTCTCCATAGTGAAAGCGGCCGATGGAACCCGCATAGGCGATCAATTGCGCACCCGCAAGCCCCTGCTGCGCCCAGGTCTGGTGCCGATGGATATGGCCGAGCATGAAAGCCTGGGCCTCGGCGGCAAACAACGCCCCGGTCGTGAACTCATGATCGAAACCAGCCATTGGCACGCCGTGCTCGCTCACGCAACCGAACACCGTGCCGTGGGACACGCCGATGGTGGGCAGTCCTCGGCTGCGCGCGATCCGGTGTGACGGCGCAAAGCCGCAGAGCAGCCGGGCGAGTTGCTCTCCCACAGCCTGCGCCGCGTGCGTCGCCCCGGCGGTAGCCGCCACGGTCGCCTTGTTGACAGTGGGTAGACAGGAGAACAGCGCTACCGCGCGATCCGGTAAAGCGCCGAAATGCCATTGCGGGGAAGCGATCCAGTCGCCCTCACGGGTCAGGGCCACCTGCTGGATCCGGTCGGCCACGTGAATCGGGTGGCGCCCACCGACCGAGCGGAAGATGTCCAAGGTACCCGGGGGCTCGTGCGAGTAGGTACCCTGCAACAGCAGCACCGGGCAATGATCGGCCAAGCGCCGCACCCGCTCCACCAGCCGCGCTGCGGCGGGCGAATGCAGGTCCAGCGCGTGATCGGTCGCGTCCCCGGACATCACGGCGGCCTGCGCCCCCTGCGCCACGGCCCGCTCGATGGCAGCGCCGAAGCAGCGCTCGGCCTCGGCGAGTGTCCTTGTTCCATAGTGCAGGTCGGAAAAGTGTGCGATGCGCATGGTCTTCTCCTTCAGGCACCCAGGCCCAGTTCGGCGTCGATCTTGTCGAGGTAGCCTTCCGGGTCTTGGGCGTACCTGTCGAGCTCGTCCCACGCACGACCGCGGCCGTGGGGGTTGATCCGCCAGCCATGGCCCCAGCGCAAGGCCGCGTATGCGGAGTAGCGCTCCGTATCACCGCCCATGGCCCGGACGCGCGCCAGCAGTTGCGCGAGCGTAGGTCGCGCCTGCTCCAGACGCGGATGGCCGGCACCGGCGGGCGCATCGGCAGTTTCGCCTCCCCCGGCCTCCTCGCCCGTTCCTGCGTCCTGATGCGCCTCGGGCTGCCCTTCGAGCACCTGGGTTGCAAGATGGGCCTGCTGGATCGCCGTCTCTTCATCCTCGTGCTCGCGCAACAGGGCCGTCACGTCCACGGGGGCCTCCAGTTCGATGATCCACTGGGGCACGCGCACCGCCCGCCCCTGTTCGTCGATGTGCGGCACATCCCTGAGCACCTTCGTGAGGAAGAACGTCGCGCGATCACGTCCCAGGAAGCCGGAGATGCGTCCGCCGCGCATCATGGCCATGGCCTGGAAGCGCTGGATGGCCGCGCTCATCGCATAGAAGCTCGTGGTGGGAAGCTCCAGCGCGCTAATGGAACGGATGCCGGGAATGAAGAACAGGAACCGGCCCGTGAGATTGCACTGGCGCGCCTGGTACTCGGGGCAGGATTCCGGATCGCAGAGGCCGCCGTTTTCTTCGCGCAGCACGGTCTTGCGCCCGCCAAAGATACGGATCGCGCGCCGCCCCGTGTCGTCCACCGGGACCGGTGCATGGCGCATGCAGTGGCGCACCAGGCCATCGGGCGAGTACTGCGACCAGAACCGCTTCTCATGGGTACCCCAGGCCGCCAGCTCGTGCGGCATCACGGTCTGCCAGTGGTCGGCGGGGAAGACGACGGGAAAGCGGTAGAGACGGTGGCCCTGGCCTCGGTCTTCGCCGTAGGCATCGAGGATCTCCCGGGCGGTCTCCGGGTTCGCGAAGTCCGACGCTCGCACCGTGAACCAGGGCACGTTGCGCGGCACCAGCGGGGATTTGAGCTGCGGTATCGCCTGCGCCAGCCGCCGTTCGATCTCCTCGAAGGACCGGCCCTCGTCCACGCCCTGCCTGTAGATGGCCTTGGCCTCTGGATGCTCGGCGGCCTTGCGGGTCAGGACCATGATGCCGGGGCGGATCTTTCCCCCGGTGGGGATGCGTGCCGGGGCCTGGCCCAGCAGGGTGTGCAAGGCGACCGGCCCGCCCTGCACCGAAACGACAGCGTTTGCCATGTGGCGCTCCTTCATGAAACGTCGGGGTTGCGACGCTTCATGCTCTCGCGTGATGCCAAGTGTTCAACCCCCGGCAGCAAGGCTTCCAGCCGACTGCCCCGTCCGGTCATGCGCTGCCGGGAGCACAAAAGGCAAGCGAACTAAGCCGCCGGTGATGGCAGCGCGGGCATGGGCTGCTCAGTCCGCCACGCCCAGCATTCACCGTTGGCGACGGCCTTCTCCTTGGCGGTACGCTCCTTGGCCCCGGCAAACGCACTCACAATGTGCAGTGGAATGGGCGTGGCACCGCCGTCCAGCAACAGCGCATTTGGAAAGACTCCACCCTGCGGCGCGTCGTAGCGCAGCGGCTTGAGAAAGCGCCTTTCCTGTCCGACAAGCGCATCGATCAAAGGGCACTCGTGGACGCCCTCCAGCGGTATCCATTGATCGCTTGCCAGCATCAGGCTGGCCGAATCGATCTCGTAGGTCAATTCACGGCGGGCGCGTATCAACGCCGCGATCATGAGCCGGATCCGACGTCCGGTGTCGGCGTCGCGCGCCTCCAGCAAGGAAGCGTGAACACGCGCCAGGCGCTCCCAACTCTTGGTGGGCATCAGCAACGGCGCATCGGGCATGTGGCGGATCCAGATCCGGCAGGCGTGATCCGCACGATCGCAGGCCTTGAACTCGCCGATCACCAACGCCAATGGCGCATGCCCATCGTGGGGCTGCAGGATGGCCAGCTTTTCCCGTCGGCGCTGGGCGGTATCAGCTTTGGTGGATTCCTGGAATGGCTCGGGGACATAGAGACGCTCGGCCAGTGGGATGCCCTTGACATCGATGTCGGCCGCCGCAGCGAGCAGGTACTTGCACAGGACACCCTGGTTGCGCTTTCCGGCCATGGCGGGCGTCCACCGGTTGAAGCCGGCACGCTCGAAAAGAAAATGCATCACGGCGCGAAGCGACATGCGCCGTCTCGGAACCGTGATCTCTGCCGGCGCCAAGGACTCGCCCCTTGGCAGGGCGTGGCCCTGGGTCCTGGTCCATGGAAAGTCCACGCGCAGTTCCACTCGACCTGGCTCAGGCTCCAGCACGGCTTCTCCCACGAGTTCGCCCAGCCCGGAAAGCGCCGCGTCGGGTTCATAGGAGGGGCAGGAGGGGTGATGGTCCTTACCGGTTTCGGGCATGCGTTTGACCACGTACTTGCGATGGCGGGCCACATACATCTCCACACCACCGGCGACACACAGGCAACGCGGCCGCTCAGCGTCGTCATGGATCGACGCAAGCGCCAACTGGAGGCCCGGATCCGTGGCTGCAAACACACGGCCGTGGATTGAGAAGTGCTGCACAGGGAACACCGGCAGGCCGCCGTCGCCACTCGTTGCCGCCGCACCTGGTTGCAAACCATTTCTTCCTGGACCATCGAAGAAAATCTGCTCCTGCATGCTGCCTCCCCCTTCTGAGGACAATGCCACGCACGCATGCTGGGCCATCGTTCCGCTACAGGCCAGCCGAATTCGTAACGGAATCAGCAGGTTTTCGGCATTGATGGCACAGAACTTTGCCATGGTGAAGGACGAACCCATCCCATCGCCTCATTGATAGGCCACCGCTCCGCCAGGCCGCGGCCAGCATGCCAACTGCACGCAGTGGACAGGCCGCACAAAGCCCGTGGTTCTCTCGCATTCAGCCGACCAACGCATCCGCGCTTTGCATCGCCTTGCCGTTCTGCAGCATCCGCCTAAGGTAGCCCACCAAGATCCGCCATTCATGGCGCGAGAAGTCTGCCAAATGAGCGTTCTGCACCGCGGCCAGAATGGCTGGCACCTCGGCAACGGTGCTCTCCCCGGCCTCCGTGAGCTGGACATGGATAACGCGCCGATCCTCGACACTTCTCACACGCTTGCAGAGGCCCTTCTTCTCGAGTCGATCAAGAGCCCGCGTCACGCCGCCCGCGTCCATTTCGAGATCTTGAGCGAGTTCCGCCACCGTTGGCCGTTGGCGCGCCTTGATCTTCACCAGCGGCCCCCATTGAGTGCTGGTCAGCCCGTGCTGATGGAGGCGTATGTCGGTGTTCCGCACTATCGACGCTGTGACGCGGCGCATCAGGTAGCCGATGGTCTCTTCCTGGTAGTAGCCAGAGGCTTCATAGAATTCAATCGGCACAAGGTTGTCTTCCATGCGAGGAAGGCCGCGGCCGAACTGATCTGCATCCACGTACAACGGACGACAAGTTTCACCATGCGGCGAAACGTTCGGTTGCACGCTCGTCTCCAGATCCGCGCCCCCAAGATCGTCGTCCGGGCCGATAGCACCGACGACTTCATCCCAGTCAGAGTCCAGCAGATACCGCCGTGCCACCAACAAGATCCGCTCCACTTCATCCTCGCCCCGCATGCCCCCGCGGACGGTGCTCGCGAGCGATTGCAGCTGTGCCAACGCCGTCTTGCCTCCGAGGGATGCCGTATCGACGATCTCCATGAGTTTCAAAGCCAGTCCACGTTCGCGGCTAAGCCGCTCTTCCAGACAGGACAGAACCTCGGCGAGTTCCGGCTTGCGCTTCCGCAGCACCCCATGCAAATACAGCTCTCCATTGACGCACAGGAGGTAGCGCGGGAATTGCTGCACGCATAACCGGATTGCCTCGAAATCAACGCTCGACCGATCGGCACCGTCGGCGTCAACCGGTGCCAGCAACCCAAGCATGCCAATGGCAAGCGCACGATGCGAGCGCAGTATGGCGGCGACGGCTCGATCCTGTGCAATGGGAGCATCACTGGATCGAACGCCCGTGAAGAGCAGCGCAGCCGACGCGTCCCGAAGAACCTGCTCCGCGCGGGACTGGAGACTCCATTCCTGGGCAACAGGGCACCGTTGCGACGCCATCACGATGACGTCGCACCCCTGGATCCTGGCGGCCGCACCAACGGCTTCCGCAAGGTGGCACGACACCAGGGCCAAAGACGCGCAGCGAATGCCACGTGCCGCCGCGCTCGATTTCGCGTTTGACAACACCACGTCGGAATCGCCGAAGGCTGCGCGATGCAACGCACAGGCCAAGGCCGTTGGGGGTACGTCGACGCCCCTCATCGCGGCCGGATCTGGAAAGGCATGAAGGAAGGTAATCTTCGCGCCCAGCCGCTCCGCCAATTCGATCGCGGCGGTCATGTTCTCATCCGATGCCGACGTTCCATCAACAGGTACCAAAAAATGCTCATACATACTGGGCATCCATCAGACGAGACTCCAGAAGGAGTAGCCTGGGCCGCGGCGCTGAATCGGCTTCATCAATCTCCCCTGCTTACACCAGATCGCGCGTCAGCTCTTCCATCGCGTGCTGTCGGCGTGGAAACTGTTCTCTCACCGCGCTACGTTCGGCGATTCCCAACAGCAGGCCCACCTGCGCCTCATCCGCACCTCTGGTGTAAAGGCGATCGGCCACCGTATGCCGCGCAGTCAGCGCTGTGACCTGCTTGAACTCAGCGTAGCGGAACAGCTTGCGATAGGTTTCCTGGATGCCGCGGCACAGAAAACGGCGCTGCCCAGCCTCGCCATACGGCGTGATTTCGAAGCCCTTGCCGCTGGCGGACAGGAACAGGCGGCTACCCGGAGCCAGGCCGCGATATTGACCTTCGACTCCGAGGCCAGCCCCGCGCCGAATCCGATCCGCGAGATAGGCGTCCAAGGCTTCGTCCAGACGTGCGCTGTGAAAATACAGGGGCCGCGCACGCGAAGTAATAGACACATCCTCACGCAGCACTGAGACCCTGCGCACGCCGCCTGCAAGATCCAAATAGTCCCGAATCTCCAGACGCGCGATTTCAAGTGGCCGGGCACCGATCGCAAACAACATGTAGTACAGCGCCAGATCCTCCAGAGGGTGCTGGCTGCGTCCCCGGATTCGCAACGCTCCTGCCGCGATCTCCATTTCACTCAGAATCGGGATGTTCCTGGCCACTGGCTCGGCAGGAGGCTCAAGGCAGTCAAGCGCCGACAGCAGAGCGGCACGATGCAGACGCAGTCTCCGAACGAACGCCGCGCCATCCTCGTTCAGCCCATCAATTCCTGCGTTGCTGGCGAGGTGGGTCGCCACAGATTTGATGCGTTTCTCAACCGCCGTGCGGGACACTTCGTGCAGCGCCGCCACGGCATCATAGGTCGCGCCATCGAGCACGGCGCGCAGCATCGCAATGGACAAGTCCCACGATGGACGCGGATGCCGGAGATCGTCGGAGAGTTCCTGCTCTTGCACGCCGCGCGCCCCTTTCAATGCGACAGTTCCATGAACGCATCCTGACGCTCCACGGCGTGCCACGCCAGCCGAAATCGCATTGGAGTCCAGGGGATTTCGACTCTAAGCACTTGAGCCCTGCTCACTCCGGTAATCCGATCAACGAATCCTGGACACCCGGAACAGAGGCCCTGCCAAAGCTTCGTCGCCGACAGACTCCGCCTGCCACTGCCAGTCTTGAACCTCTCTGAGAGGTGCTGCGAAGCGCATCGCTCAATACAGAGCCTATAAGCCGCTGCTCTGGACATGGCGGCTGAGCACTCGAAAACGGTTTACCTCAACGAACTAGCGGCACCTTGCCGACGATCGGAGGTACGTTGAGCAACTCACCATACTTCGCCAGGACTGATGCATCAACTTCATCGGTCTCGGTGAAGTGGGCAGACAATGCACTTGATACCTCTCGGTTACTGCAATTTGCTGTTCGCGCCGCAAGGGCCGCGCGAAGCTCAAACAGGCAAAGGCGAAGCAAGGCCATAGCTCTGATCGGCTCAGACAGCTGCCACTATCTCGGACATGGTCACGACCTGATCAGCGCGGTGCCATGCGAATGGCGCCATCTACCCGGATGTGGCAGCATGAGCGTGTCTCCTTGTATGTTGGCTTCCGACCCCGCACCTGGCGTTCCGCACAGCGCCACTGCCGAAGTGTTTGGGGAATGCGACAATCGTAATAATTGGCCCCTGCAAGGGCGATGACGGATTGCCTCAATCAACTGATAAATAACTTCTTTCGGCCCGTGCGACCGGCGTTGGCCCCTTCGATCACACGCCATGCTGCAACCCGTCTTCACCGCTCCCATCTTTGCCGTGCATGGCCTGCTGGACGGGGCACGCGGCAAGGGGCTGGCCACGCAAGAATGGCTGGAGGGCGTGCTGGGGCGCGCAGGCATCAGCGAATCGCTGCTGGAGCTTGAGGATTCGCGCGTCACCGTGGAGCAGTTCAACGCGCTGTTTATCGCCGTCAAGGACAGCCTGAACGACGAGTGCCTGGGCTACCTGCATGGGCGGCCCATGCTCCCGGGCAGCTTCGCGCTCATGGTGCGCAGCGCGTTCACTGCCCATTCGTTGTCATACGCCCTGCGTCGCCTGAGCGAATCCTTCGCCCTGCTGCAGGACGACGTGGCGCTGGTGCCGGTGACCGAGGGCACGCTGGGGGGCATCGCGCTGGAAATGCGCGGCGGCCAGGGGGCGCATGCCGACTTCCTGCACGCACATCTGCTGCGCGTGTTCTGGCGCCTCCTGGTGTGGCTGCACGGCGGCCGACTGGTGCCGCAGCGATTCGACTTCAATTTTGCGCCGCCGCTCCATGCGATGAGCTACGGGCGCATCTTTTCCGGCACGCTGTGCTTTGGACAGCCGCGCACCGCCGCCTGGTTCGACGCCGACGCCTTCACACAGCCGGTGCGGCGCGATAGGGACGCGCTGCAGTCCTTCCTGCGCGCTACGCCCGGCAACGTGGTGGGGCCGTACCTGAACGAGCGCAGCGCCAGCGCGCGGGTTCGCATGGTGCTGCAGCGGGCCAGCCCCGAATGGCCCGACCTGGCCGTCACCGCGCAGCGCCTTCACATGTCGGTGAGCGCGCTGCAGCGGCACCTGGCCTCCGAGGGCACTTCCTTCCAGGCGCTCAAGGATCAGTTGCGGCGCGACATGGCGATCGTGCGCCTGACCAGCAGCGAAACCTCGCTCGTCGCCATCGCAGCCGACCTGGGCTTCACCGACAGCACCGCCTTCCAGCGCGCATTCAAGGTCTGGACCGGCAGCGCGCCGGGAGCTTACCGTGCCCGCTCGCGCAGCGGACAGCGCCCTGCATAAAGGTATCTGACCAATTCCGGCACGGCCACGGAACCGTGCAAGTCGCAACTACTCACCCGTAAGCGACGCGGCACTCCGTTGCTGGCCAAAAAACCTCCGTCAATAACCCCATGAAAGGACCTTGCTGCAAGGTCTGGCAGATGCGGCAGGCTCCATGCACTACCTGCCCTCTATCGTCAAGCGAACGCCCTCGTTGAGTTCATCTCGAAGTTGTTGGGTGGTGATGTCCCCGGTACGCCAGCTCGACAGGTTCCATGCAGTCACTGCGGTCAGGATGGAGATGATGCCCTCTGCATCCCGTTCCGGGACACCATGCAAAGCGCCTATGAAAAGTTGCCGAAGACGTTGCTCAAAATCAAGCCGCATGGTGAGGATTGCGGGTTGCTTCAATGCGCGCGTGACCAGATAGGCGTCCCACATATGCGGTGCCTGTTCAAACACGTCACAGAAGACGCCCATACCCGCCCTCATCCTGGCGCTATTGGTACGAGCCCTCTTCATGCTTGCCTCGAGCGCTGCGATATAGCCGGAATGCCAATGCAGATATGCGGCGGAGAAGAGCACTTCTTTAGAGCCGAAATAGCGATAAATAGTGGCCAACGAGACATCGGCTGCGTCCACCACATCCCTGACTTCCACTGCACCAGCGTTCTTCAACAGAAGGTCTAGCGTTACATCGACAATCCTCTGGCGTCGCTCTTGTTGATAGGAGGGAAGACTTTCAACGTCCGGTACCGTGCGCTCACTCTGATTCATTCAATCCCCATCCTGTTCACTGTTGACACCTTGAAAGGCACGCTGAGCATTGTGCCGCGCATTGAGTTTAGATGTCAGGACTTACGCAGCCGTCATTCCCGCGAAGGCGGGAATCCAGCGGCAGCACTGAAGCGGAGAACTGGATTCCCGCCTTCGCGGGAATGACGAGGTGCTTATTGCGTAAGTCCTGGAGGTATTCGATTTCATTGGCCTCTTGCCCGCCAGATTGAGCACGTCCAACCGCAGCAGCGCATGGAAGCCGTCACGAGCCGCCCGTCGCTGCTGATGGAGGTGAGCCAGGCGGCCACGGTGGCTCATGTTCATGTACATGACCGTTCATTCGCTGGAACGCGCGAGCAGCCCGCCGTTCGCACGAGTGAAGAGATGAAAACGGGGCGAGGGGTTCTGGGGGCTACCCGAAACCCTCGCCCCGTTCTGTGGCGGCAGCGCCTGGCGTCAACCGCGATTGAGCTGCAGCAGGACGTAGCCCAACGTGCCATTCTCAACCAGCGTCTGCGCCTCGACGACCTTATCGAGCGGGAAGGTCGTACCGATCCGCGGGCGCAGCTTGCCCTTGGCCATGAGGTCGAGAACGGCCTCGGAATGGGCCTTCATCTCGTCTGGAACCTCGCCGAGACCGATCGCGCCGAAGTAGCGCACGGCAGGCCACCGCTTCGAGTACACGACGGGCTGCAGCAGATCGACGCCGGCGTCACCCTTCTCCAGGTTCAGCACCAGGATCGTCCCGAAAGGCGCGAGAGTCTCGAAATACTTGCCGAATTCGTCGCCCCCGATGTGATCGACGATCATGTCGACACCTCGGCCGTTGGTCAGCTCCAGCACCCGGGCATGCACGTCCTCAGTGCGGTAGTTGATGGTGTGGTCCGCACCCGAAGCCCGTGCAAACTCCGCCTTCTCATCGCCGCTGACGGTACCGATGACGGTGATGCCGAGCGCTTTGGCGACCTGGACGAAGCCGGTGCCAAAGGCGCCGGCCGCGCCAATCTGAAGGAGCGTTCCGGGCAACGCACCGGGGTGCTTCTGGTCAGCGCGCGGCTTGCCGCCATAGCCCTCGCGGAGCGCGCACCAAGCCATCGCGTAGTAACCAGCCGTCGCGGCATCGTCGAGATCGACGCCTTCCGGAACCACGACGAGCTTATGGGCGGGAACGACGAGCTTCTCGCGACCGAACCCGCGGCCCTCGTCACCAGGGCTGGTCAGCATCGTCACCAAGTACACCGGCTGGCCGACCGACACATTCGTGACGCCCTCGCCCAGCTTCTCCACGACGCCAGAGCCTTCCCAGCCAGGAACGGCGGGCAGGAACTGCGGCCAGGGGTAGAAGCCACGGCGGTAGTTGACGTCGGCTCTGCCGATGTCCACCGCATGGGTGCGGACGAGCACCTCACCCGGACCGGGTACCGGATCGGGCACTTCGTGGATCTTGATGACGTCGGGTGTCCCGAGCTCTTTGAAATATGCTTCTTTCATAGCGATAGTCCTCTTTTGGTGTTCAAGGTTCGCGGTAGATCGCCGCGCAGCCAGTGCTCATCAGTATGGTTTTCCGACTGGGAAGGTGCTTGTGCCTGAAATCCCAGGACTTCTTACTTGAAGAAACCGATGAAATCGTCAAGAAAGTCATTGATAGAACGCGGCGGGTGACCGGTCATCTTTTCGACGCCATCGCCGGTGTCGTTCATATCGCCCCGCTCGTACATCTGGTAGAGGCCGCGCAGCGCCTTCGCGCCGTAAGCGTTCAGTCCAACGTCGCGCAGATCCTGTTCCGCTTCTTCGAAGGTGTTCTTGACGTACGTGATCGGTCGACCGAGTCGCTGCGAGAGCAGCTCAGCGAACTGTCCGTACGAGATCGGTGCCGGGCCCGTGATGAAAACGATCTCGTTCTTGTGCTGGTTTTTGATCAGCACCGCTGCCGCCGTGTCGATCACATCACGCCCGTCAACGTACGCGATGGTGTTCGTCGCGGTCACCGGGGCCACGATCTTCGAATCCTTCTTGACCATCTCGCCGAACTTCAGGATCAGCGTCTGCATGAAGGTGCATGGGTAGAGGAGTGTGTAGGGCACGCCGACCTTCGCGAGGTACCGATCGGTAGCACCGTGATCCTGAGACAGCAAGCTGATCTCATCGATGTGGTCGGCCGTGTAGCCCGAGAGCTTGGTGATGCCGCGAATCCCGGTCTCTTTGGCCACATCGATGATCTGCTTCTGCAACTCAACCATCTCGGCCACCACCGGAGTCACGATGAACAGTTGATCGCAGCCGGTCATGACTCGGCGAAGATCCTCGCGGTTGGTCATGTCGCCAACGACGATTTCCACTCCGGGAACTTCACGCCGCAGGATCTCAGCGCTTTTTTCGGTGTGTGCGAGGCAGCGGACGGATTGTCCGGCAGCCACGAGTTGCTTGGTCATGGGGAGGCCAAGCTGGCCAGTTGAACCCAGAACACAGATCATTGCTTGCTCCTTTTAGAACTTTACGTGAACGGTCGCCGCCGGATGCGGCAATCAGAGGCTATGCACTTCTAGGTAGTGCATTTTTCAAATAATACAGAATCAGATTCTTGTTATGATCTGGTAGAAACCCTTGCTGACTTCATGTCAGCAGCAACGATGCACCGACGCTGCCTCCTGTATTCACGGTCAACATAGAGAAGGTGGCGTGCGCCAACTTCGGTACCATTTGTCGCTACTTCGGGACACTGCGATGCTGCCGCTCAGATTCATCGAGCACTGGTTTCGCAGCTTGCACTGGCATGTCATCGATCCGCTGACGGACGAGAATCCGAGCCGTTCGCGAACGCCTTGCACGCTTCGATGACGCGAGGTTTCCCGTTCTGTGGGAAGCGTCGAATGTTGTGAGGATCGTCTAGTTCAGCGAGCTACTCGACCGATGGAGCGCGCCCCAACCTTTCATCGGTGAGAACGCAAGAAAGCGCTACTGTGCGGCTTCAGCAGTGGGCAAGAACGCGGCGAGCTCCGTACGGACATTCCAAGCGTTGAACTCCCCGGGTTTACTGCCGCTGCGACAAGTAAGTCTTGCATCTTGGTTTGCACCAAGAAAAGGTCGAGGAGATGCGGCCGAGGACGGCGATTCACGCGACCTTGCGCTCGCTCCCCGCCCAGAATGGCTCGCGCAGCGCCGTCTTGAGGATCTTCCCAGCGCCCGACAAAGGCAGCGCATCACGGAACTCGACACTGCGCGGGCACTTGTAAGGGGCAATCAACTGTTTGCAGTGCGCAATCAGTTCTTCGGCCTCGATGGATTGCCCCGGCTTGTTGACCACCACGGCATGAACGGACTCTCCCCATGCATCACTGGGTATGCCGATGACGGCACAACTGGCAACGCAGGGATGCTGGGCCAATGCGTTTTCAACCTCAGCGGAGAAAATGTTCTCACCGCCACTGATGATCATATCTTTGAGCCTGTCGGCAATGAAGATGAACCCGTCGTCGTCCATCCAGGCGCCATCGCCGGTATGCATCCATCCGTCGCGCAAGGCTTGCGCAGTGGCTTCGGGCTTGTTCCAGTATCCCTGCATCACGTTCGGCCCGCGCGCGATCACCTCCCCCACCGTGCCACGAGGCACCTCAGTCCCTGCGGCATCCACAATGCGTAATTCGACACAAAATCCTGCGCGCCCTGCCGCGCGCAGTTTGCCCAGATTGCGCCCCTCAGCGCTGTGGTAGTAAGCCGGATTGATAGTGGCCAAGGGAGAGAGTTCTGTCATACCGTAGGCCTGCGAGAAACCCACGCCGGGCAACGCCTCCATGGCACGATCCAAAACGGCCTCCGAAATCGGCGATGCCCCGTATGTGACCGACTTCAAGGAGCTCAGATCACGCATCTTCTTCATGGTCGGATGATCGACCATCATCTGGATCATGGTGGGCACCAACACCGCATGCGTGACGCGACAGCGCTCGATGGTGTCCAGCACAAGCTCCGGACTGAAAGCGGGCACGATCACATGAGTGTTTCCCTCCAGCCAATGCGCCATGGCCAGCCCCATGTCCGCCAAGTGGAACATGGGGGCTGCATGCAGATAGACGCTTCCTGGGTCGGCCATGCCTGCGGCCCGCACGGCCAAGCCCGAACTGCACATGTTCGTATGACTCAGCATCACCCCTTTGGGAAATCCGGTCGTGCCCCCCGTGTAGAAAATTCCGGCCAAGTCCTCTCCGCGACGCACGGCGTCGGGCACGGGCATGGATTGGGCCAGCAACTGCTCATAGCCCATCATTCCATCAGGCACCGATCCTTCGCCGCAGTAGATTACGTCACGCACTACCAGCGCCTCTGCCCTAAGCTGCTTGACCATGGGCACGAACATGTCGTCGACCAGCAAAATGGTAGACCCGGAGTCATTGAGCGAATAGGCGATCTCGGCGGCAGACCAGCGTATGTTGCAAGGATTGAGCGCGCCGCCCCCCCAGGGCACCGCCATCTGGTATTCGAGGTAGCGATCGGAATTGAGTGCCAACATGGCCACCCGATCGCCCGTTTGCATGCCCATCTGCTGCAACGCTCCCGCCAGCCGTGCGACGCGACGGATGAATTCACGGAACGTATGTTGCCGCTCGCCGAATTGAACGGCGATTCGGTTGGGATGCAGCTGCGCTGCACGGTGTAGGGCTTGCGTCAAGTACATAGATCTGTCTCCTGGTGGCCAGCATGGTTCATGCCTTTTCTTGTCGAGAGAAGCCTAGTAGTTACCGCCAATCGAAGCGATTGCAAAACACGGCTATCGGCTGACAGTTCACATCAACTTGCAGCACCCGCCTCCCCCATGAATGCCTTGCCATTCATGATTTCCATCATCCTTGTGGACAACAAGTTGTAAGGCGCGCGAACGAGAAGATTGAAGGTCGATGCGTTCTTGGACGATGCCGGGATCGCGCCAGAAAGTGGCGCGCGGCGATCAGTTCGGTTCGTTGCTGCGCTTCACCGACCCCACGGCACAATGGCCCTACTTTCTGACAGAGCTGTTGTTGCGCATCCCCTGGAGGCTGGTGGTCGACTGGCCGACGAAAAGTTGCCTGTCGAGCGACTCGACTTTGCCAACGGCCAGACATGTCCACGACGGCTGCCGCGATGCATAGCCTCAGATGCGACCGGCGGCCGAAGGAGCATCATCCCAAGCACTGCAGGAATCTTTGCGTCGCGACGTGAGCGTCATGCGGCTCAATCCACTGCCGACTCGCTGGCTCAACTGGTTCTACTAGATGAGCCCGTGCCGCGCTCCTTTGCTTCCGCCTGATGCGAGAGTGCAGCCAACGCAGCTACAGCCCGACGCGCCAGCCGTGTCAGGCAATGGAGCTCAGCTGCCGACATGAAGTGAAGTGTCTACACAATGGCTGGACTACCAGTCAAGCTTGACAGTCACATACGCCACGTTACGGCGAGAACTAGTCTTCTCCCTGGGGTCGAATGCCTCTGGCCAGAAGACTGATGAACACTTCTGCAACTTGATCACCTGTCAGTGTTCCATCGGCGTGGTACCACTGTGAAATGGAACCGATCGCCCCCATGAACCAGAAGACAGCCAATCTAGCATCGCAGGGGACGATCGAGCCATCTTCCACCCCCTCCTCAAGAATCTTGCGAAGCTGAAGATCGAACTTCCGGCGCCTCAGTGTGATCTTTTTTCGGTCTGCAGGTGTCATCGCAGAGAAATCGTGCAAGATCGCCGGAGCCCCCATCTGGTCCGTCAAGTGCGAGATGTAGTTCTTCATGAACGCAATGATCCGACCGTACCCAGTAGCCTCCGAGGCGATAGCGTCCTTGAGCACCTGATCGCCAATCTTCATTGCCAGTTCATGACACTCGTAGATCAACTCCTGCTTGTTCTTGAAATAGTAGTACAGCGCAGGTTTGCTGACATTCAATGCCTTGGCGATCTCGTCAAGTGACACGTTTTGGGACCCATGGCGGCCAAAGGCCCTCGATGCCTCGGCGATCACGGCCTGCCTTTTCAGCTTGTGCTGCTCGTTAGCGCTGCTGACTGCGTTATTCCACCTAGCGACTTTGGCGGGTCGTGTGGTGCCTACACGCGTCTGCGACTTCGGCTCGGCGTCGGTGGACTGACTCATAAAGATTGGTTTTTTTGCCTTGCGGAAAGGGCAAAGTTACTTAAAGGGGCATGATAGCAAGAGGGCAAGACGCGAACACTTCGCCGCACCCGCACCCTCATCACCAGGCTCCTTCAGCGTACTGCCTCTTCCTTCTCACCCATCGGGTGAGTTTGCTTGATCAGATCCAAGCCTCGCGAGCCATGACATTGCAGCCCGTCAGCTCGAACCAGCTACCGCCATCGATTCTATTTTACTTTAGAGTCAACTCTTTTTCCGTCCAGTAAGGGAAATTACCAGTTCTCACCCTGGACATCGAGAAGAAGAATCCGAGGGTTGCAAAGAAATGCCTGTGAAGGAGAGAGATGCCAGATCCAGTGGTGGTTTCCGAAGTGCGGAATCGGTCTCTGTGGATCCGATTGAACCGACCGGAGGCAATGAACTCGCTCTCGCCGTCAGTGCTAAAAGCTGTCGACAAGGCGCTGGACGAAGCACTTGAACAAGCTGATGTCATGACGGTAGTGCTCACTGGCACCGGTCGTGCCTTCTGCGCAGGTGCCGACCTCAAGTACATCAACGACCAACTGGGCGATCGCGGCACTAGTGGGTTTCTGGAAAGCGTCCAGCGCACCACGAATCGCTTGGATCGATTCCCCAAGCCCATCATCGCCGCGCTCAACGGATTGACTCTTGCCGGCGGCCTTGAGCTTGTGCTGTGCTGCGACTTGGTCATTGCAGCCCGCAGCGCGAGGATTGGCGACGCGCACGCCAACTACGGCCTACTTCCCGGTGGCGGCGCGTCGGTTCGCCTCCCCCGAACCATTGGCCTCACACGCGCGAAATATCTCCTTTACACCGGCGAGTTCGTGACGGCCGAGGAAATGCGGGAGGCCGGTTTGGTCAACCGGGTCGTGGACGATGCGCAACTGGAAGCGACAACCCAAGAAGTCGCGGACTTGATAGCCACCAAGAGTCCACTGGGCCTGCGTCGCATGAAGGCGCTGATAGATGATGGACTCGACCAGCCCGAGGACACGGCACTTCGCCTTGAATCGCTGGCCTCCGAGGTTCACACCCTCAGTTCCGACTTCCGGGAGGGACTGCAGGCTTTCGAGGCGAAACGTCCGCCCCGGTTCACCGGCAAGTGACCCCGCAGCCTAGTCATGAACATGCACCGTAGATACGAGGCACTTCAATGTCTTTTATTCGACGCCTATCGGCTGGTACCAGTTATTCGGACTGTTCCTTTCCGCGCTGCATTGACCCGATTGGCTCATGACTGCCCCGTTCAAGCACGGGCCATAGAAACGACTACTCCATCCCCTCTTACTTCAAGCTAAACCAAAATGAATCTGCAGCAACTCAAGGCGCGTTTGCGCCTACCAGTGATCGCATCGCCGATGTTCATCGTGTCCTATCCCGAACTGGTCATTGCCCAGTGCAAGGCTGGCATCATCGGATCCTTCCCCGCGCTCAATGCGCGTCCCGCGCATGTACTGGACGAGTGGCTGAACCGCATCACCACCGAGTTGGCCGAATACGACCGCCTGCATCCCGAGCAGCCTTCAGCGCCCTTTGCAGTCAACCAGATCGTGCATAAGACCAACGAGCGCTTGCACCAGGACATGGAGCTGTGCGTCAAATACAAGGTGCCGCTGGTGATCACCTCGATGGGTGCGCAGACTATGGTCAACGACGCGGTGCATTCCTACGGGGGCTTGGTGATGCACGACGTGATCAACCAGAAGTTTGCCCGTAAAGCGATTGAAAAAGGCGCCGACGGCCTGGTTCTGGTGGCCACAGGCGCGGGTGGCCACGCTGGTCGCCAGTCGCCCTTCGCCTTGGTTCAGGAGACACGCGCCTGGTTCGATGGTCCGATCGCGCTATCGGGCTCCATTGCCCACGGCTCCTCCATCCTCGCAGCCGAAGCCATGGGTGCCGACTTTGCCTATATCGGTTCGGCGTTCATTGCGACGCAGGAAGCCCATGCGCAGCCCGAGTACAAGAAGGCAGTCATCGAAGGCAGTGCTGAAGACATCGTCTACACCGACTTCTTCACGGGCGTTTGGGGTAACTACCTTGGCCCGTCCATCGTCGCCGCCGGCATGGATCCGCAGAACATGCCAAGTGCTCACCCTTCCGACATGGATTTCGGCGGCCCGGAAGGCGGTCCCAAAGTCAAGGCATGGAAGGACGTCTGGGGCTGCGGTCAGGGCATCGGTGTGCTGCACGACATCCCGTCGGCAGGCGAGTTGATCCAGCGCTTTGCCGATCAGTACCTTGCGGCCCAACAGCGCCTCGGCCGACGGGTCGCCTGAGTCACTGTACAACGCCGAAGTCATTCACGAAGACCTTGTTGGGTCAAAGACTCGAATGAGTCATGCTTGACCTTCTGATCGATAGAGGGTGGCACCCATTTTTCCGCTCAACAACCCTCCCGCGAAAGAGTCCTGAACTGCCTAAGCGTAACCCAATCTGCCTCCCGCCTTTATTCCACCTTGGCTGAATGCTATGAATTCAAGAGCATTTGGCAACGCCAGGAAATTGAGGTCTTTTGCCAGCCCAGCGAGACGTTCCGTCATTGTCCCGTTGGAGACCAGGTTGTAGCATTTCTGTGCTGAATACGCATGCATTCCATATTCCGCACAACACTGCAACAACAGGAGACAAATATGGCGAATTACAAGCTGCTCATCAACGGTGAACTGGTCGATGGCGCATCCACCATGGAAGTCATCAACCCCGCCACCGAAACGGTACTGGCCCTGTGCCCCCGCGCCGACGAGGCGCAAATGGAGGCCGCCATTCAAGCGGCAAAAGCCGCCTTCCCAGCCTGGTCTCGCCGCCCCATCGCGCAGCGCAGGGACTTGTTGCTGAAACTCGCTGACACAATGGATGCGCAACAGGAGGATTTGGCGCGCGTGCTGACCCAGGAGCAAGGCAAACCGCTCGGCGAAGCCACGACCGAGGTTTTATGGACGGCTCTATTCATCCGTGGCATTGCCAGCCAGGAACTGCCGGTCAAGATTCTTGAAGACAGCGAGACCATGCGCGTTGAGCAGCACCGGCTGCCGCTGGGCGTGGTGGGCGCCATCATTCCCTGGAATTTCCCACTGCTGCTGATGGCATTCAAATTGCCCGCCGCCCTGCTGGCTGGCAACACGATCATTATCAAGCCAGCCCCCACCACGCCTTTGGCCACCTTGAAGATTGGCGAGATCATGGCCGGCACTTTCCCGGCGGGCGTGGTCAACGTCGTCACCGACCAGAATGACCTGGGCGGCTATCTGACCCAGCACCCGGACGTGGCGAAGATCTCGTTCACAGGCTCATCCGCCACTGGGAAGAAAGTGATGGCATCCGCCGCAACCTCCCTCAAGCGCCTGACCCTGGAGCTGGGTGGGAATGATGCCGCCATCGTCCTGCCGGGCGCTGACCCGGCCAGCGTTGCCCAAGGCATCTTCAATGGGGCTTTTTTGAATGCCGGGCAGGTCTGCATCGCGGTCAAACGCGCTTATGTGCATGAATCAATTTATGACGACGTGGTTGACCGCCTCGCAGCCCTGGCAAAACAGGTGGTGGTAGGCAACGGATTGGACCAGGGCACAACCATGGGGCCCATACAGAACCGGATGCAATATGCAAAGCTCAAGGAATTCCTGGAAATAGCCAGGAAGGATGGCCGTATCGTGGCAGGCGGCGAAGCCGAGGGCCAAGCCGGATTTTTCATCCGTCCAACCATTGTCGCCGACATTAAGAATAGCTCACGACTGGTTCAAGAGGAGCAGTTCGGGCCGGTCTTGCCTGTCATCAAATACTCCGACCCTGAAGAAGCACTGACCAGCGCAAACGATTCCCCCTGGGGCCTGGGTGGTTCCGTCTGGGGGGCGGATAGAGAAAAAGCGCGCGAGATTGCGTTGCGGATGTATTCAGGCACGACCTGGATCAACAAGCATCTTGATATTGGCCCCGCAATTCCCGTTTGCGGCGCCAAACAATCTGGAATGGGCGGAGAACTGGCCGAGGAAGGATTGCTGGAATTCACGCAGCTTCACATCATTAACGAAGCCCGCTGATTTTCATGGGTTGAACCTGGGGATTCTCTCTACGGATCCCCAGGACGCAGCGCTACTTTGGACCGTCGCCCTCAAAGCGATGAGCACAAATGCCCGCCGTCCACCGGCACGCAGGCGCCGGTCATCCACGACCCGGCCTCGGTCGCGAGCAGCAGGAACAGGCCGTTCAGCTCTTCCGGTTTGCCCAGGCGGCGCATCGGGACGCGCTGGATGAGCGCCTTGCCATAGGCGGTGTCCCACATGGCATCGGTCATCTCGGTGCTGATGTAGCCCGGCTCGATGGCATTGACGCGGATGCCGTGGCGCGCCCATTCGAGCGCAAGGCTTTTGGTCATGTGTACCACTGCGGCCTTGGACGTGGCATACAGCATGGCGCCCGGCATCACGCGCTCGCCCAGGATGGATGCGATGTTGATGATGGAGCCGCCCCGCCCGGCATCCACCCAGCGCTGCGCGGCACGCGCGGCCACCAGCCACACGCCGCGCACGTTGGTCGCCATCAGCGCGTCGAAGTCGGCCGCAGGCAGCGTGAGCGACAGGCCGTCGTTGGCAGCCCCGGCGTTGTTGACCACCACGTCGAGCGTGACGCCCAAGGCGTCCAGTTCGGCAAAGGCGCCGTCGATGGACTGCTCGGAAGCCACATCCATTTCCAGCACCGTGACTTGCGGCGCACCGAG
Source organism: Hydrogenophaga sp. L76 (assembly GCF_057654755.1). Classification (NCBI taxonomy): domain Bacteria; kingdom Pseudomonadati; phylum Pseudomonadota; class Betaproteobacteria; order Burkholderiales; family Comamonadaceae; genus Hydrogenophaga; species Hydrogenophaga sp. L76. Next base: position 4,069,186 of record NZ_CM172807.1, on the reverse strand, counting down.
TTTTTCGAGTTCCAGCGCGAGCTTGTCGAGCCGGGCCTTGCGCCGCGCCGCGATCACCACCTTGGCCTTGCAACCGGCGGCCAGCCGGGCAAAGTTTTCGCCCAGGCCCGACGAGGCCCCCGTGACCAGCACCTGCTTGCTGGCCAGCATTGCACCCAGATCCATAGCGTCTCCTCTTCAGCGTTCACCATCGATGTCGCGAGGTTAGCGCAGGGCCCTCCGGCTATGGGGATGCCGCCTGCCTGCATCCGTCAAAAGAGGCTTCTTGTCAGCCGATAGAGACGATCCGTCATTGCCGCACCAAACACCGTTTCCTACGATCGCCTGCATCCCTTGAGGCACCCGGAGCGTCGCACAAAAGCACGCCACGGTGCCGACGTTCCGGCCCGATCGGCCAAGGCGTTGAGGGGCAAGTTCTGGAGACAACAAATGCTGCAACAGTCCGCCATGGAGTTGTCCATCGGCCATGTAGATGTGATGGAAACGGTCCTTGAAGGCCGCTTCCAGCACTGGGATCTTTCTTCCCCGGCAAAGCCTGCCGCAGTCCAGGCGACGCTGCAACGGCACGAATTCGCCGGGGCTTTCCTTGTGCATACCGTGACCGAACCCGGCGTCGGCCAGCTTCTGTCTGGACATTCGCCATTCGATGAGGTGCTCTGCCTGGGGCTGCAGCTGAACCTGAGCGGCCGGGTGCAGTTGCAGCAGTGGGACGCACCGGTTTGCGAGGGCGACATGTTCCTCTGGCGCACCGACCAGCGGCAGAACCATGAGGTGCTGGAGCGCACCCACAGCGTGTCGCTGATGATTCCCTGGCAGCTCATGCGCGAGCAGTTGCCGAGGCGCAAGCAGCCGCCGACAGCCTGCCGCATGGATAGCCGCACAGGCGTGGGCTCGCTGCTGAGCCAGCACCTGATGGGGCTGGCCAAGGAGATCGGCGCCATGCCGCCCTCTGCACACCTTGCCCTGTGCCGCACGGCGATCGGGCTGCTGGATCTTGCGTTGCCAGAGCCGGAGAGCGCCACCCGGTTCACGGCCATGGCCGCGTTGCGCGAACGGGCGCTGGCCTACATCGCCCAGCATTTGCACGAGGATGACCTGAGCCCGGCACGCATCGCCGCCGCGCTCGGCATTTCGCGGCGCTACCTGCACGCGCTGTTTGCGCAGGGCGACACCACGGTGGTCGGCCACATCCTGGAAAGCCGGTTGCAGGCGTGCTGGCGGGCACTGATTGACCCGGCCTGCAGGCACCAGCAAATCTCGCAGATCGCCTTCCACTGGGGCTTCAACTCCACCAGCCACTTTTGCCGCGCATTCAAGCAACGCTTTGGGATGCCGCCCAGCGATGCGCGCGGGATGGGAGTCCATGGCCCGGCCATGGGCCAGGCCCGGCCAGCCGGGTTTTCCCTTGTGCACGCAAAGTCACTCGCCATGCGCTGGCGGGCAAGACGTGCATGGGCTGAATGCCGACGATAGGCCAAGTCTTCCACCCTTCACCTTCACAGCACCCACTTTCCGAGGAACGACCCCATGCTGCCGCAACTGCACCGCCAACCCTGGATGGACAGCGACATCGAGACCTTTCGTGACCAGGTTCGCCGCTACATCGCCGCCGAGATGGCTCCGCACCTGCCCGTCTGGCGCGAACAGGGCTACATCCCGCGCGAGGTCTGGCGGCCCTTCGGCGAAATGGGTTTCATGCTGCCCGAGCTGCCCGAGGAATACGGCGGCGCCGGGGCCAGCCTCGCCTACCAACTGGTGGTGCAGGACGAGCTGACAAAGGCCGAGATGCCGAACAACGTCACGGTGCACAGCATCGCCTCGCACTACATCATGGACTTCGGTACCGAGGCGCAGAAGCAGCGCTGGCTGCCCAAGCTGGGCAGCGGCGAGATGCTGGTCGGCATCGCGATGACCGAGCCGGGCTGCGGCACGGACTTGAAAGCCATATCCACCCGCGCGCGCCGCGATGGCGACCACTACGTGATCGACGGCGCCAAGACCTTCATCACCAATGGCTTCACCTGCAATCTGCTGATCGTGGTCGCGCGCACCGGCGAGGCGGGCAGCCGGGGCCTGTCGCTGATCGTGCTGGAGACAGAAAACCTGCCCGGATTCCGCGTGGGCCGCCTGCTCGAGAAGATCGGCATGCCCGCGTCGGACACCGCCGAACTCTTCTTCGACGGGGTGCGCGTGCCGGTCGATCAACTGCTGGGCGGCGTCGAGGGGCATGGTTTCAAGCAGTTGATGGGCCAGTTGCCCTACGAGCGCATGTCCATTGCCGTGCCAGCGGCAGCCGTCATCGACCGGGCCGTGGAGCTGACCATCGAATACACGAAGGAGCGCAAGATTTTCGGCGCGCCGCTGTTCGACATGCAGACCACGCGCCACAAGCTGGCCGAGCTGGCCACCATCGCCCACGTGGTGCGCACCTTCGTCAACGACTGCACCCAGCGGCTGCTGGACGGCACGCTGGACGACGAGGCCGCCTACATGGCCAAGTGGTGGTGCACCGAGCAGCAGTGCCGCGTGACCGACGAGTGCCTGCAATTGTTCGGCGGCTATGGCTTCATGGCCGAGTACCCGATCGCGCGCATGTACGCCGCCTCGCGCGTGCAGAAGATCTACGGCGGCGCGAACGAGGTCATGAAAGAACTGATCGCGAGGAAGCTGTGAACGCTGCGCACACGTTGCAAGGACTGCTGCAAAGGCCGCTGCACGGCGTCCGTGTGGTGGAGTTCGAGGGCATCGGTCCAGGCCCGTTGGCCGCCATGATGCTGGCCGACATGGGCGCCGAGGTGACGGCGCTGGCGCGGGCCGAGCAGGCCGCCGGGGCGCAGTCGCTGGGCGGGGCGGCGGCCAACCCGCTGCACCGGGGCAAGACGGTCGAGATCACCGACCTGAAGTCGCCCGGCGGCAAGGCGCGCGCCCTGGATCTGATCGCACAGTCCGACGTTTTGATCGAGGGCTTTCGCCCCGGTGTGATGGAGCGGCTGGGCTTCGACCCCGCCGAATGCGCGGCGCTCAACCCCCGGCTGGTCTATGGCCGCATGACGGGCTGGGGCCAGGACGGCCCGCTTGCCCAGGCCGCCGGCCATGACCTGAACTACGTGGCGCTGACGGGCCTGCTGTCGCTGTCGGCGCACAGGGGGCAAGCGCCCATCGTGCCGCCCTCGGTACTCGGGGACGGTGCCGGGGCGCTGGGCATGGCTTTTGGCATCGCCTGCGCGCTGGTCGATGCACGGGCCACTGGTCGTGGCCGGGTCGTGGACGCCGCCATCATCGACATCGTGGCCATGCTGGGCACGCTGGTTCATTGGATTCGCGCCAACGGGCAGATCGACGGCGCACAGCCCAGCCCGTTCCACGATTCGCCGTTCTACGACGTGTACGCCTGCGCCGACGGCGGCTTCATCAGCCTCGGCGCGATCGAGCCGCCTTTCCACGCACTGCTGCTGTCCAGGCTGGGCCTGACGGACGTGAACCCCGCCGACCAGTACGACACGGCGACCTGGCCAGCGCTCAAGGCGCGCATCGCAGCCCTCATCCGCAGCCAGCCCAGGGCGCACTGGTGCGCATTGCTCGAAGGCAGCGACGCCTGCTTCGCACCCGTGCTCAGCCTCGCCGAGGCGGCGCGGCATCCGCACAACGCGGCACGGGGCATCTACCAGACCACCCCTTCCGGCGCCATCGAAGCGGCCCCGGCCCCACGGTTCCAGGCACTCAACGCAACCACCACCCAGGAGACAAAGAAATGACTGCTAACACCCACATCGTCCGCGGCTGCCCGTCCACCACCGGCAACGAGCGCCAGCTCAACACCACCACGCTGATCCGGCACGCCGCGCGCACCCACGGGGACCAGGAGATCGTCTACCGCACACCCGATGGCGGCTGGGACCGCTACACCTATGCCGACTGCTACGCCCGCGTCTGCCGCAGCGCCAATGCCCTGCGCGCGCTCGGTGTCGGGCCCGGCGACCGCGTCGGCATCCTGGACTGGAACAGCCGGCGCCATTTCGAGCTGTACTGGTCCATCCCCGGCCTGGGTGCCGTCATGTTGCAGATGAACCTGCGCCTGGGCGCCGAAGACCTGGGCTACGTGGTCGGCCACAGCCAGGTGTCCTACGTGTGCGTGGACGAGACATTGCTGCCCATTGCCGAATCCATTGCAGCGAATTCGCCCCAGATCAAGGGCTGGATCGTCATGACCGACAAGCCGCTGGATCAGATCAAGACCACGCTCAAGCCGCTGCTGCACTACGAAGACCTGCTGGCCGCCGCCGACACGAAGATCGACTGGCCCGAGATCGACGAAACCTCGGCCTACAGCGCTTGCTATACCACTGGCACCACGGGCCGGCCCAAGGGCGTGTACTACTCGCACCGCGGCATCTACATGCACTCCACGGGCATGGCCACCAACCTGGGCATGACGCTGGACGACTGCGTCATGCTCATCACCCCCATGTTCCACGGGCAATGCTGGGGCCTGCCGCAGGCCGCCACGCTGCTGGGCGACAAGATCGTGCTGCCGGGCCGCTACGCCGCCGAAGACACCAAGCCGTTGGTGGATGCCATGATCGCCGAGGGCGTGACGGTCACCAACGGCGCACCGGCCATCTTCCAGCCCATGCTGCAGTACATCGAGACGATGCCGGTCAAGCCGGACTTCAGCCGCATGCGCATGCTGTCCGGCGCGAGCGAGCCGCCGCTGTCGATGATGATCGGCTTCTATGAACTCACCGGCGCCGAGGTGGTGCATGGCTACGGCGCCACCGAAGCCACGACGCTGGTGACGATGAACCGCCTCAAGTCCACGCTCAGGAAGCGCCTGACCGAGGAAGAGCGCTGGAACCTCAAGCGCAAGCAGGGCCTGGTGCTGACCGGGGTGGACATCCGCATCGTCGATGCCGACGACAAGGACTTGCCGCACGACGGAAAGTCGGCGGGCGAGATCTGCGTGCGCGGCCCCTGGATCACGGCCAGCTACCACGACATGCCCGATTCCGGCGACCGCTTCCTGGAAGGCGGCTGGTGGCGCTCGGGCGATGTGGGCACGGTGGACGAGAACGGCTACCTCAAGGTCACCGACCGCATCAAGGACGTAATCAAGAGCGGCGGCGAATGGATCTCTTCCATCGACATGGAAAACCTGCTCATGGGCCACCCGGCCGTGCGCGATGCCGCCGTGGTCGGCGTTCCGCACCCGAAGTGGCAGGAGCGGCCCCTGGCCTTGGTGGTGCTCAAGCCCGGCCAGCAGGCCACCCAGGAACAACTCAAGGAACACCTGGGCAGCGCCTTCGCCAAGTGGCAGTGGCCCGACCAGGTCCTGTTCGTCGAGGCCATCCCCAAGACCAGCGTCGGCAAGCTCGACAAGAAGCGCATCCGCGCCGAGCAGGCAGACCGCTACGCCGAGTGACACCACTGTGCGCGACACCCACTTTCTACCCTGGAGAACCCCATGAACGACCATGAACCCGTAATCGTCGGCGCGCTGCGCACCCCCGTGGGCAAGCGCGGCGGGCGCTTGCACAAATGGCATCCCGTCGATCTGATGGCCGAGACGCTGCGCCAACTGGTCGAGCAATCCGGCGTGAACCCGGCAGACCTGGACGACGTGATCGTCGGCTGCGTGCTGCAGTGGGATCAGCAGCACGGCAACCTGGCCCGCCATGCCGTGCTGGCGGCGGGGCTGCCCGAATCCGTCCCGGCGGTGACGGTGGACCGGCAATGCGGCTCCGGCCAGCAGGCGGTGAGCTTTGCAGCACATGGCATCCAGGCCGGTGCCTACCAGTTGGCCATTGGCGGCGGGGTGGAGTCGATGTCGCAGGCGCCGCTGCCGCCGTCGTTCAAGCCCGGCGCGCCGCTGGGCTCGCAATACAGCCCGCGCGAACTGGCGCGCTACCAGGACAACCCGCTGATACCGCAAGGCGTGTCGTCGGAGTTGCTGAACACGCGCTTCGGCCTCACGCGCGAGACCCTGGATGCCTCCGCCGTGCGCAGCCACAAACGCGCCGCCGAGGCGATTCAGGCCGGTCGCATCAAGGATCAACTGGTGCATCTGACTGAGGATCCGGCCGACCCGAACAGCCCCGTCGTCGCCGCCGACGAGGGCGTGCGCCCCAACTCCGACCCCGAGAAGCTGGCCACGCTGAAAGCCGTGTTTGCCGCCGACGGCGCCACCACTGCCGGTAATTCGTCGCAGATCAGCGATGGTGCCGCCGCGCTGCTGATGGCCAGCCGCGCCTATGCCAAGAAGCACGGCCTGAAGCCGCGCGCGCGCTTCGTCAGCACGGCAGTGGCCGCCGCCGACCCGGTGATCCAATTCACCGCCGTGCTCGACTCCACCCGCAAGGCGCTGAAGGAGTCGGGCCTCACCATCAACGACATCGACCTGTTCGAGGTCAACGAAGCCTTTGGCGGCGTGCCGTTGATGTTCCAGAAGGAATTCGGCATCCCCGACGACCGCCTGAACGTCAACGGCGGCTCGATGGCCATCGGCCATCCGCTGGGCTCCACCGGCGCGCGCATGCTCACCGACCTGTTGTACGAACTGGAGCGCCGGGGCGCCCGCTATGGCCTGCAGACCATCTGCGAGGCGTCGGGCACGGCCAACACCACCATCATCGAGCGGCTGGCATGAGCGGGGCCACCATGAGCGAAACCAGCGAAGTGCTCGTCAGCCGCGAAGGCGCCGTCGTCACCCTGACCATCAACCGCCCGCGCGCGAAGAACAGCCTGAACGGCGCGGTGTTTGCGGGCCTGTCCGCACAGTTGGCGCAACTGCGCGACGACGATGCCGTGCGGGCCGTCGTCATCACCGGCGCCGAGGGCGTGTTTTGCGCCGGTGCCGACATCACGGCGTTTGACGTGCTGCGCGCCACGCCGCTGCTGGGCGACCGCTCGGCGACGGGCTGGGACTTCTTTGCGGCGCTGGGGCGTTTTCCCAAGCCCGTCATCGCGGCGGTGGAAAAGCTCGCGCTGGGCGGCGGCACCGAACTGGCGCTGGCCTGCGACATCGCCATCGCCGGCGAGTCCGCCAAGTTCGGCGTGCCGGAAGTCAAGCTGGGCGCCATCCCCGGTGCGGGCGGCACCCAGCGCCTGGTTCATGCCATCGGCAAGTCCAAGGCCATGGCCCTGCTGCTGACTGGCGATTTCATGGACGCCCGCAAGGCTTGCGACGTCGGCATCGTGGCCGAAGTGACGGCGGACGGCCAGGCCCTGCCGACGGCGCTGGCGATGGCCCGCCGGATTGCGGCCAATTCGCCGCTGGCCGTGGCGCTGGCCAAGGATGCGGCCCTGGCCAGCTTTGAAACCCCGCTCGCCCAGGGCCTGGAGCATGAGAAGCGCAATTTCGTCGTCGCCTTGCGTTCCGCCGACAACCTGGAAGGGCAAGCCGCATTCCTGGCCAAGCGCACCCCCCAATTCACCGGCCAATAGCGCCCGTCCGTCACCTCACAAGGAAAAACCATGCAACTCAATTCCGACATTTCCGCCGTCATCACCGGCGGGGCTTCCGGCCTGGGGTCTGCCACGGCCCGGCGCCTGGCCAGCCATGGCGTCAAGGTCGCCATCTTCGACATGAACGAAGCCGTCGGCCAGGCGCTGGCCAACGAGCTTGGCGGCGTTTACTGCAACGTGGACGTGACGTCCGAGGAGCAGGTGGACGCCGCCTTCGCCAAGGCCCGCGCCGCCATCGGGCAGGAGCGCATCCTGGTCAATTGCGCCGGCACGGCCGACGCCGCCAAGACCGTCAGCCGCGACAAGAAGACCGGCGAAATCCGCCCGAGCCCCACGGATCGCTTCAACCGCATCGTGCAGATCAACCTGGTGGGCACCTTCCGTTGCATCGCCAAATCAGCCGCGGGCATGTTGACGCTCGCGCCGCTGGCCGACGGTGATCGCGGCGTCGTGGTCAACACCGCTTCGGCGGCCGCCGTGGATGGCCAGGTCGGCCAGGCCAGCTACGCCGCCAGCAAGGCCGCCGTCATGGGCATGACCCTGCCCATCGCGCGCGACCTGATGGACGAAGGCATTCGCGTCAACACCATCCTGCCGGGGCTGTTCGGCACGCCCCTGCTGAAAAGCCTGCCCGACCCCGTCCAACAGGCCCTGGCCGCTTCCGTGCCCTGCCCCAAGCGGCTGGGCGAGCCCGACGAGTACGCGCAGGCGGTCGAGTTCCTGGTCACTTGCGGCTACATGAACGCTGAGTCCATCCGCGTGGATGGCGCCCTCCGCATGGCGCCGCGCTGACGCCTTGAGCCGTTGAAGAGCTGCGGATAGCCGTCGCACGCCGTCGTGAGCACTCGCCATGATTGACCTGCATTACGCGCCCACACCCAATGGCTGGAAGATCTCCATCCTGCTGGAGGAACTGGAGCTTCCCTATACGGTGATTCCGGTCAACATCCGCGCTGGGGAGCAATTCAGGCCGGAATTCCTGGCGATCAGCCCGAACAACCGCATTCCGGCCATCGTGGACCATGCGCCGCTCGACGGCGGCGGCCCGCTGTCGGTGTTCGAGACCGGCGCCATCCTGGTTTATCTGGCCCGTAAAACCAACCGGTTTCTGCCCACGGATCTGCGCGGCTTCACCCAGACCATGCAATGGGTGATGTGGCAGGTGAGTGGGCTGGGGCCCATGCTCGGCCAGCATGGCCACTTTGCGCTGTATGCGCAGGAAAAGATCGCCTACGCCATCGAGCGCTACCGCGACGAAGCGGCGCGGCTGTACCGCGTGCTCGATACCCAGCTCGGCAAGACCGGCGCCTATGTCGCTGGCACCGAGTACGGCATCGCCGACATCGCCTGCTTTCCCTGGGCCATGACCCACAAGGCGCAAGGCTTCACGCTCGACGACTTTCCCCACGTCAAGCGCTGGTACGCCAGCGTGCGCGCCCGGCCGCAGGTGCAGGCGGGGCTGGCGGTCGGCAAATTCGAGAAGGAGCCGCTGGACGACGAAGCAAGAAAGAACATGTTCGGCCAGAAGGCCAAGGAGATGGCACACCGCATGTCGCCCAACAACCAGCGAGAAACACCATGATCGAATTCTTCTTCGACTGCTCCAGCCCCTGGACCTATCTCGCCTTCCACAACATCCAGCCGCTCGCCGACGAACTGGGCGTCGAGGTCACATGGCGGCCCATCCTGGTCGGCGGCATCTTCAACACGATCAATCCGACCGTCTACGCCTCGCGCGAGACGCCGGTGCCGCAGAAGGCCCGCTACCTGAAAAAGGACCTGGCGGATTGGGCCCGCTCGACGGGGCTTGCGATCAAGATGCCGCCGACGGTGTTTCCCGTCAACAGCGTGAAGGCGATGCGCGGCTGCGTCTGGCTCGGCAACGACATGGTGCCGTTTGCCCGCGCCATATTTGAAGCCTATTGGGGCGACGACCAGGACATCTCGCAGGATTCGGTGCTGGCGGACGTGTGCCAGCGCGTCGGCATCGACCCCGCCCCATTCTTTGCAGGCATCGGCGAGCCAGCGATCAAGGATCAGCTCAGGGCCAACACCGCTGAGGTGGTCGCGCGCGGCGGCTTTGGCTCGCCGACCATCTTTGTGGACAAGACCGACATGTATTTCGGCAATGACCGCATGCCGCTGATCCGCGAAGCCGTGCTGCGGCTGCAAGGGAAGACGGCCTGATGCCGCAGGCCAGGGTTCACCCATCCATTCATCTCACCACCACAGGAGACATCATGCAAAAAAGACAATTCATCACCATGCTTTCCGGCGCCATGCTGACGGGCGTTTCCGGCCTGGCCCGTGCGCAGGGCGCGGCCACCCCCGGCGTGACCGATCGCGAGATCAAGATCGGCCAGACTCTGCCACTCAGCGGCCCGGCTGCAGGCTATGGTGCCGTCGGCAAGGCCATGTCCGCATGGTTTGATCTGGTCAACGCCGAGGGCGGCGTGAACGGACGCCAGCTCAAACTGGTGTTCGGCGACGACGGTTTCAGCCCGCCGAAGACCTTGGAGCAGGTGCGCCGCCTGGTGGAGCGCGAGCAGGTGGCTTTCCTCGCGGCCCAGATCGGCTCGTCCCCTCCGCTGGCGACGCGCAGCTATCTCAACAACGCCAAAGTACCGCAGCTCTTCGTTGTGTCCGGTGCCACCACGTGGCTGGACGACGCGGCCAAGTTCCCCTGGAGCATGGGCTGGCTGCCCCTGTACACCGACGAGGGGCGCGCCTTGGCCAAGCACATCCTGCAGACGCGACCGAACGCAAAGGTCGCCATGTTCTACCAGAACGACGACGCCGGTAAGGATGTGCTGCGTGGCGTGAAGGAGGGCTTGGCCGCCGCCGGGAAGCAGCTCGTGCGCGAAGATTCGCACGAGGTGTCGGATCCGACGGTGGACTCGCAGATCGTCTCCATGCAGGCCTCGGGCGCGGACGTGCTGGTGGCGTGGGGTTCGCCCAAAGCCACCCTCCAGTCGCTGCGCAAGGCCCATGACATCGGCTGGCGCCCGGCGATCTACATCAACCCGAGCGCATCTTCGGTGCCCGCAGTGCTGACTCCGGTGGGGCTGGACAAGGTCAAGGGCGTCATGAGCGCCGCCTTCCTCAAGGATCCGAGCGATCCGACCTGGAAGGACGACCCTGGTACCTTGGCCTGGAATGCCTTCATGGACAAGTACAACAAGGGCGCGGCCAAGGAGTACCTCGCCGTGCTCGGTGCCAGCGTTGGACAAACGGTGGTTCAGTTGCTCAAGCAGTGCGGCAACGACCTCTCGCGCGAGAACATCATGCGCCAGACGCGCCGCCTGGACATGGAGCTGCCCATGATGTTGCCGGGCTTGCGCATCAAGACCAGCGACGCCCGTCCTCACCCGATACCGGACATGCGCATCCAGCAGTTCGACGGTACGAGCTGGAAGGTGATGCCAACCTGACGGTGGCGGACGAACGCAGCGATGGAACCGATCCTTTCCGTACGCGACCTGACGATCCGCTTCGGCGGTGTCGTCGCGCTGGACGCCTTCTCGATGGACGTGCCCGAGGGCAGCATCTTCGGCCTGATCGGGCCGAACGGTGCTGGCAAGACGACCTGCTTCAACTGCATCAGCGGCCTGTACCGGCCCACACACGGCAGCGTGCGCTTCGCAGGCACCGAACTGACGCGCCTGCCGCGCCACGGCGTCGCCCGGCTGGGCCTGAGCCGCACGTTCCAGAACGTGGCGCTCTACCCCTCGCTCACGGTGCGCGAGAACGTGATGGTGGGCGCGCATGCGCGGCTGCCGGTGTCGATGCTGGGCGCCGCGCTGCGCACGCCCGCCGTCCGCGCCGCCGAGGAAGAAATCGCGCACTCGGCTGACGCGGCGCTGGCCACGCTGCGGCTGTCCGCGTATGCCGACCGGGGCGTGGCGGAGCTGCCTGTGGGCATCCAGCACCGCGTGGAAATCGCGCGGGCGTTGGTGACGCGACCCAAGCTGCTGCTGCTCGACGAACCTGCCGCTGGCCTCACCGCTGGCGAGGTCGATGAACTGCGCGAGGTGCTGCTGCGCCTGCATGAAGAGTTGAAGTTGAGCATGGTGGTCGTGGAGCACAACATGCGCTTCGTGATGAAAACCTGCTCCGACCTCGCGGTGCTGAGCTTTGGCCGCAAGCTCGCCCAGGGCTCGCCCGAGGAGGTGGCCAACAACGACGCCGTGCTCGATGCCTATCTGGGAGGTGTGCTGTGACCCAACGGCTTGAAATCCGCAACCTCGCGGTGGCCTATGGCCGCACGGCGGTGGTGCATGGCATCGACCTGCACGTTCAGGCGGGCGAAATGGTGGCGCTGCTCGGCGCCAACGGCGCGGGCAAGACCTCCATCCTGCGCGCCATCAGCCACCAGCAGGTGACGGCCACGGGCACGCTGCGCTTCGAGGGCCAGGACATCATCGACATGCCTGCACCTGCCATCGCCTCGCTGGGCATCGCGCACGTGCCGGAGGGGCGCGGCACCTTTGGGGACCTGACGGTGCTGGAGAACCTGCGCGTTGGTGCGATCCATCGCCGCGACAAGGACGGCATCGAGCAGGACATCGCCCGCATGCAGACGCTGTTCCCCAAGCTGTCCAGCCGCGCGAAGCAGGCGGCGGGCACCCTCAGCGGCGGCGAACAGCAGATGCTGGCCATCGCCCGCGCGCTGATGATGCGCCCCAAGATGCTGCTGCTGGACGAGCCCTCGTTCGGCATCGCGCCGCGCGTGACGCAGGAGATCTACGAACTCCTGCACCAGTTGCGCGAAACCGAGCACCTCACGGCCCTCATCGTGGAGCAGAACGCCCAGGTTGCGCTGAACCTGGTCAACCGGGCCTATGTGCTCGAAAGCGGACGCATCACCGCCCAGGGCACCGCTGCCGAGCTGCGCGAAGACGACGCCGTGCGCCGCAGCTACCTCGGCCACTGAACAAACAAAGGTTCACCATGCAAGCATTTCTTCACCAGATAGCTTCGGGCCTGGCGGCGGGCGGCATCTATGCCAGCTTGGCCATCGCGCTCGTGCTCATCTACCGCTGCACTTCGTCCGTCAATTTCGCGCAGGGCGAACTGGCGATGTTTTCCACCTACATGAGCTGGGCGCTGGTTCAGGCTGGCGCGTCGTGGTGGGTAGCCTTCGCCGTCGTGGTCGTGGGTGCCTTCCTGCTCGGGCTGGCGCTGGAGCGGGTCATCTTCCAGCCCCTGCGGCACAAGCCGGTGCTCTCGGTCGTGGCGGCCAGCATCGCGCTGCTCATCATCTTGAACAGCCTGGTCGGCTGGCTGTTCGGGCATGAAATGCTGGAGTTCGCCACGCCTTTCGGCGGTGTCCTTGGCCGTGCCGAGCCCTATCTCTCGGCCCATGAGGTCGGCGTTCTGCTCGTCACCCTGGCCGAACTGGCGGCGGTGTTCGTGTTCTTCCGCTTCACGCGCTTCGGCCTGGCGATGCGCGCGGTGGCGGTGAATGCGCCGTCGGCGGAACTGTCGGGCATCAGCACCAACAAAGTGCTGGCCGTGGGCTGGGGCCTGGCTGCGGTGGCTGGTGCCGTGGCGGGGCTGATGGCCGCGCCCATCGTGTTCCTGGAGCCGTCGATGATGATGGGGCCGCTGATCTACGCATTGGCGGGCGCGCTGCTGGGCGGCATCGCCAGCCCCGTGGGCGCCGTGGCCGGGGGCTTTGCCATCGGGGTGCTGGAGAACCTGCTGGGTGCCTACGTGGTCGGCAACGACCTCAAGCTGACCTGCATCATGCTGCTGATCATCGCGATGCTGGTCTTGCGGCCTGCGGGCATCTTCGGCAAGACGGCCCAGGTGAGGGTGTGAGCATGAGCACCGTGAACACCCCCCTCACCCCCCGCTCGGCGCCAACGCCCGCCTGGCTGCGCTGGGCGGCCCCGGTGGCCGGACTCGCGCTGCTGGCCTGGTCCTTCGGCTGGCAAAGCTACCCGCTGTACGTGATGACCCAGGTACTGATCTACGGCATCGCCATCATGGGCCTGAACCTGCTCACCGGGTACACGGGCCAGATCTCGCTCGGCCACAGCGCCTTCTTCGCCATCGGCGCCTATGCGGCGGCGGTGCTCTCGCACCAGTTGGGCTGGCCGTTCTACGTGGGCGTGCCGGTGGCGGCGCTGCTGTGCTTCGGGGCCGGCTTCCTCTTCGGCTTTCCTGCGCTGCGGCTGCCCATGCTCTATTTGGCGCTGTCCACCTTCGCGGTGGCGGTGGTCACGCCGCAGGCGCTCAAGTGGAAGAAGATCGAGTGGCTGACCGGCGGCGTGGCGGGCATCGTGCTGGAAAAGCCCGTGTTCCCAGGCATGCTGGCCGACCGGGCGGACTGGGCCATCATGGCCTGCGCCGCGGCCTGCGCGCTGTGCGCCTTCCTGCTGGCGCGGCGGATCCTCGGCGCACAGTTCGGCCGCCTGGTGGACGCCTCGCGCGACCAGCCACTCGCGGCGGCGGCGGGCGGGCTCAACATCACTGCCCTGCGCACGCAAATGTTCGGCCTCAGCGCGGCGTTCACCGGCCTGGCCGGTGCCCTGAGCGTGGTGGCAGGCCAGTTCGTCGCGCCCGAGAACTTCCCCTTCCTGCTGTCGGTGTCCCTGCTGGTGGGCAGCTTCGTGGGTGGGGTGCGCAGCCTGTGGGGCGCCTTCCTGGGTGCTGCCTTCATCGTGCTCACGCCCAACCTGGCCGAGAGCGTGTCGCAATCCGCCCCGTGGATGATTTTTGGCTTCGCGCTGCTCGCGGTGGTCTTCCTGGCACCTAATGGTGTGAGCGGCTGGATTGCGGCCCTTTGGCGCAGCAGAGCAAGTTCTTCTTCATCCGCCTAGCCGTAAGCGCTTTCCAAGTGTTGGCGGCGACCACGGCGCCGCTGTCAACACCGCTTCGGCCGCCGCGCTGGCGCCTGAAATCCTGACCCATCAAGGAACGTCAACATGTCTGGAAATCCGATCCTGCTCGAAAAGGATGGCGCTGTTGCGATCATCACCCTCAATGCGCCCGAGAAAAAAAATGCGCTGAGCCGGTCGGTCATCAACCTGCTCGCTGGCGTCATTGCGGATGTCGAACGCGATGGCTCGATTCGGGCGTTGCTGCTGCGCGGCGAGGGCCGGATGTTCAGTTGCGGCGGCGACATCGACGAAATGGTGGCCGCAGGCGATGCGTTGTCCACCCTGGTCGATGACGAGTTGAGTGTGGCCGAAAGCATGATTCCCCAATTCGCGAGCCTGCCGTTCCCGGTGGTCTGCGCCGTACAAGGCGCGGTCGCCGGGGGCGGTCTCGCGCTGGCCTTGGCGTCTGACTACCTGATTGCCGCCCATGGAACGAAGTTTGTGGCGGCCCATACCGGCCTTGGATACCCAGGGGATCTTGGCATCAGCTGGCTCCTGCCGCGCGCAGTGGGCGGGCGGCGCGCACGCGACATGATCCTGACTAATCGCGCGGTAACTTCGGACGAAGCCCTGGCCTGGGGATTGGTCGAGAAAGTGGTTCCCGGCGAGAGCCTGCTGGAGGAAGCGCGGCGCATGGCGATGCAATTCTCGGCCGGCCCGACGCAAGGTTATGCGGGCGCCAAGCGCCTGCAACTCGCGGCCTTCCAGGGTGATTTGGCGGCCTCCTTGAGGCTGGAGGCGGCCGAGATGAACCGGGCCTCAAAAACCGCAGATTCTCTGGAGGCGGTTCGCGCCTTCGTCGAAAAACGGACGCCGCAGTTTATCGGGCGCTGACCGGTATGAATCACACGCAGCATCGTCCTGGTAAGCCAGCCATCCTCGCGCGCTCTGAGGCACGGGACGGACTGGACGCCGTGTCCTGGGACGAGTTGCGCCGCCAGGTCGCGGCCATGGCTGCGGGGCTGCGCCGGATGGGCGTCGTCGAAGGTGATCGGGTGGTGGCTTACCTGCCCAATATTCCCGAAACCATCGTGGCCTTCCTGGCTTGCGCCAGCATCGGCGCGATCTGGTCGGTGTGTTCCCCGGACATGGGCACGCACAGCGCGCTGGATCGGGTCCAGCAGATAGCGCCCAAGGTCTTGCTGGCCGTTGACGGCTACCGCTACGGCGGCAAGGTCGTCGCCAACCCTTCCGGCGGCCTGCTCTCCAAGGCCCACCCCCTGGGCGCCACAGGCTTGGCGCAATGCAACGAACTGGTCGAGCAACCGCGCGGCACGGCCGACGCACGCCAGGTTCAGCCCGCACGCTTGCAGGCGCGACGGCCCTGTACCTGACGCCCATGCATGCCCAGCGCAAGCTGCTCAAACGGCTGATCGCCAATGTGGGCGCGGCTTTACGCCATGTTCGGGCAATTGCGGAACAGTTCAGGGGCAGCGACCCCTGGGCTGCATTGGTGCGCTACGTCAGCGAGCGCATCGCACCGGGCAGCGGCCCGCAGCCGCCTCCAACGGCGCTCGCAGGGGACGGGTAACTGCGGTTTTTAGGTTCAATTGCCTTCCCGCGCTTATGGGTCCTGCGCTGGCAGCTACTGAATCCGTAGCGAAGTGCAGCCGCTCACATCCCCGCGTAATTCGGCCCGCCCCCGCCCTCAGGCGTCACCCACACGATGTTCTGCGTCGGGTCCTTGATGTCGCAGGTCTTGCAATGCACGCAGTTCTGCGCGTTGATCTGCAGCCGCTCGGTGTTGTCGTCGTTCTTCACGAACTCGTACACACCCGCCGGGCAGTAGCGGCTTTCGGGACCTGCGTACTTGGCCAGATTGATGCTCACCGGCACGCTCGCATCCTTGAGCGTCAGGTGCGCGGGCTGGTTCTCTTCGTGGTTGGTGTTGCTGATGAACACGCTCGACAGCCGGTCGAAGGTCAGCTTGCCATCGGGCTTGGGGTACACGATGGGCTTGCACTCCGCCGCAGGCTTGAGGTACTGGTGGTCGGCCTTGTCGCGGTGCAGTGTCCAGGGGATGTGGCCGCGCAGCACGAACTGTTCAAAGCCGTTCATCAGCGTGGCCGTGGTCAGGCCGTACTTGAACCAGTTCTTGAAGTTGCGGTCCTTGTTCAGCTCGGTGTAGAGCCAGCTCTTCTCGAAAGCCTCGGGGTACGCCTTGAGTTCGTCGTGCTGGCGGCCTGCGGTGACGGCGTCGTAGATGGCATCCGCCGCCAGCATGCCGGTCTTGATGGCGGCATGGCTGCCCTTGATGCGGCCCACGTTCAGGTAACCCGCATCGCAGCCCACGAGCGCGCCGCCCGGGAAGATGGTCTTGGGCAGCGCATTGATGCCGCTGGCGTTGATGGCGCGTGCGCCGTAGGACAGGCGCTTGGCCGTGATCTCGCCCTGGTCGTTCTCGAAGTAGTAGCGCACGTTCGGGTGCGTCTTCCAGCGCTGGAACTCCTCGAACGGGCTCAGGTACGGGTTCTGGTAGCCCAGGCCGGTGACGAAGCCCAGGGCCACCTTGTTGTCGTCCAGGTGGTACAGGAAGGCGCCGCCGTAGGTGTCGTTCTCCATGGGCCAGCCCGCGGTGTGCATCACGAAGCCGGGCTGGTGCTTCTTGGGGTCGATTTCCCACAACTCCTTGACGCCGATGCCGAAGCTCTGCGGGTCGCGGCCTTCATCCAGGTGGTACTTGGCGATCAGCTGGCGGCCCAGGTGGCCGCGTGCGCCTTCGGCGAACACGGTGTACTTGCCCAGCAGTTCCATGCCCAGCTGGAAGTTCTCGGTCGGCTCACCGTCCTTGCCGATGCCCATGTTGCCGGTGGCAACGCCCTTCACGGAGCCGTCATCGTTGTACAGCACCTCGGCGGCGGCAAAGCCGGGGAAGATTTCCACGCCCAGCGCCTCGGCCTGCTCGCCCAGCCACTTGGTCACGTCGCCCAGGCGCACGATGTAGTTGCCGTGGTTGTGCGCGAAGGGGGGCAGGAAGACGTTGGGGACGCGAAAGCCGGACTTCTCGGACAGGAAGATGTAGGCATCGTCTGTGACGGGCTGGTTCAACGGCGCTCCCTTGGCCTTCCAGTCGGGGATGAGTTCGGTCAGCGCCTTGGGGTCCATGATGGCGCCCGAGAGGATGTGCGCGCCGGGCTCGGAGCCTTTTTCCAGCACCACCACGGACACGTCCTGGCCTTTTTCTGCCGCCAGTTGCTTGAGGCGGTTGGCGGTGGACAGGCCCGCCGGGCCGCCTCCGACCACGACCACGTCGTATTCCATGGATTCGCGCGGGCCGTATGCGTCGGTGGTGTGTTCAGCCATGTCCATGCTCCAGAGCCACGGTGGCGGGGCCTCTTACAGCGCCTTGACCAGTTCCGGCACGGCCGCGAACAGGTCGGCCTCCAGCCCGTAGTCGGCCACGCTGAAGATCGGCGCCTCGGGGTCCTTGTTGATCGCCACGATCACCTTGGAGTCCTTCATGCCCGCCAGATGCTGGATGGCGCCCGAGATGCCTGCGGCGATGTACAGCTGCGGCGCGACGATCTTGCCCGTCTGACCCACTTGCAGGTCGTTGGGGGCGTAGCCCGCATCGACGGCTGCGCGGCTGGCGCCGATGGCGGCGCCCAGCTTGTCAGCCAGGGGGGTCATGACTTCGTCGAACTTTTCCTTGCTGCCCAGGGCGCGGCCGCCGGAGACGATGATCTTGGCGGCCGTGAGTTCGGGGCGGTCGCTCTTGCTGACTTCGCGGCCCACGAAGCTGCTCTTGCCTGCGTCGGCGACGGCGGCTGTCGTCTCGACGGCTGCGCTGCCGCCGGTGGCTGCTGCCGGGTCGAAGCCGGTGGTGCGCACGGTGATGACCTTGGTGGCATCACCGCTTTGCACGGTGGCGATGGCGTTGCCTGCGTAGATGGGGCGCTCGAAGGTGTCGGCGCCGACCACCTTGGTGATGTCGCTGATCTGGGCCACGTCGAGCTTGGCGGCGACGCGCGGGGCGACGTTCTTGCCGCTGGCGGTGGCGGGGAACAGGATGTGGCTGTAGTTGCCCGCGATGGCCAGGACTTGCGCGGCGAGGTTTTCTGCCAGGCCGTCCTTGAGGCTGGCACCGTCGGCATGGATGACCTTGGCGACGCCTGCGATTTGGGCGGCGGCAGCGGCTGCGGCGCCTGCGCCTTCACCGGCTACCAGCACATGCACGTCGCCGCCGCAGGCGGCTGCTGCGGTGACGGTGTTGAGGGTGGCGCCCTTGATGGTGGCGTTGTCGTGTTCAGCAATGACGAGTACGGACATTCAGATCACCTTCGCTTCGTTCTTGAGTTTTTCGACCAGGGCGGCCACGTCGGCCACCTTCACGCCTGCGCCGCGCTTGGGCGGTTCGCTGACCTTGAGGGTCTTGAGGCGCGGGGCCACGTCCACGCCCAGGTCTTCGGGCTTGAAGGTGTCAAGCTGCTTCTTCTTGGCCTTCATGATGTTGGGCAGGGTGACGTAGCGCGGCTCGTTCAGGCGCAGGTCGGCGGTGACGACGGCGGGCAGGGTGATGGAGAGGGTTTCGAGGCCGCTGTCCACTTCGCGGGTGACGGTGGCCTTGCCGTCGGCCACTTCCACCTTGCTGGCGAAGGTGGCCTGGGGCAGATCGGTCAGGGCGGCGAGCATCTGGCCGACCTGGTTGTCGTCGCTGTCGATGGCCTGTTTGCCCAGGAAGACGAGGCCGGGCTGTTCCTTGTCCACCAGGGCCTTGAGCAGTTTGGCGATGGCCAGGGGCTGCAGTTCGGCGTCGGATTCGACGAGGATGCCGCGGTCGGCACCAATGGCCATGGCGGTGCGCAGGGTTTCCTGGCACTTGGCGTCGCCGCAGGAGACGGCGATGACTTCGGTGACGGCGCCCTTTTCTTTCAGGCGCACGGCTTCTTCGACGGCGATTTCGTCGAAGGGGTTCATGCTCATCTTCACGTTGGCGATGTCCACGCCCGTGCCGTCGCTCTTGACGCGCACTTTGATGTCCTTATCGACTACCCGCTTGACTGGGACGAGAATTTTCATGGGAGGGCTTCCTTTCGGGATTCAGGCCGCCAGGGGCACGGCCTGGCGTTCACGCGCGGCACGCTGCGCGCTGGAGGTGATCATCACCGTCGCCTCGCCTTCGATGACGACAGTGTCCTTGACGCGGCAAACGGTGGACAGCACGGCCCGCGCCTTGGCCAGGTCCACCGACACCACGGTGACGGTGGCATGCACCGTGTCCCCCGGCTTGACCGGCGCCTTGAAGCGCAACTGCTGTCCCAGGTAGACGGTGCCCGGCCCCGGCAGCCGGTTGGCGACCGCTGCGGAAATCACGCTGGCCGTCAGAAACCCGTGCGCGATGCGCCCGCCGAAGCGCGTCGTGGCGGCGAATTCTTCATTCAGATGCACCGCGTTGGTGTCGCCGGAAACGCCCGCGAACATCACGATGTCTGCTTCGGTGATCGTCTTTGAGAACGTCGCGCTCATGTCCGGTTGCAGGTCTTCGACGTCGTAGCCGTTCTGGTCGTTCATCCTGTCTTCTCTCGTTAAAGTTGATCGTCCGCCAGAGCCAGCGTGCTGGCAGCACCGCCCGTGACGATGTCGCGCAGCATCGGCGCCTGCACCAGGACGTGCGCAGCGTAATGGCTGGCCGTGGCGCGCTTGGCACCGAGAAAGCCCGCGTCGCCCGCACCCGCCGTGAGCTGCGCCGTGGCGGCCTCGGCCATGCGCGCCGACAGCCAGCCGCCGATCACGGTGCCCGCCAGCCGCAGGAAGGGCACGGCGCCCGCCGCGCACTGCGCGGGTTGAGCGTCGTGGGCCAGCAGCCAGTCGGCCGCCTCTTGCAGCGCACGGGCCGAAGCCGCCAGGGCACTGCCGATCTGCGCCAGCACGGCGTCGGGCGCCTCGGCCAGTCGGCGCGCATCGCCGTCGATGCGGAACAGCAGCGCCTTCAGCGTGCGCCCGCCCTCGCGTGCCAGCTTGCGGCCGATCAGATCGTTCGCCTGGATGCCCGTGGTGCCTTCGTAGATGGTCGTGATGCGCGCGTCGCGCATGTGCTGCGAAGCGCCGGTTTCCTCGACGTAGCCCATGCCGCCATGCACCTGCACGCCATCGGACGTGATGCCCTGCGCGCTGTCGGTACACCAGCCCTTCACCACCGGTATCAGCAGGCCGACCAGGGCCTGCGCCTGCGCGCGCTCCTGCGCGTCGGCGTGGCCCGCGGCGCGGTCCATCTGGCCCGCGCAGAAGTAGGCCAGCGCGCGCATGGCCTCGGTGCGGGCCTTCATGTCCATCAGCATGCGCCGCACGTCCGGGTGGCCTGCGATGGCGGTGCTGCCACTGAGCAGCGGCTTGCCCTGCACCCGCTCCAGCGCATAGGCGCGTGCGCGTTGGTAGGCGCGCTCGGAGATGCCCACGCCTTCCAGGCCCACGTTCAGCCGTGCGTGGTTCATCATGGTGAACATGCAGGCCAGCCCCTGGTTCGGCTCGCCGACCAGGTAGCCGATGGCACCGCCGCCGTCGCCAAAGCTCATCGACGCCGTGGGGCTGCCGTGGATGCCCATCTTGTGCTCGATGGAAGTGCAGGCCAGGTCGTTGTGTTCGCCCAGGGTGCCGTCGTCGTTGACCAGGTACTTGGGGCACAGGAACAGCGAGATCCCCTTCACGCCCGGCGGCGCATCGGGTAGGCGCGCCAGCACGAGGTGGACGATGTTCTCGGCCATGTCGTGCTCGCCCCAGGTGATGAAGATCTTGTTGCCGCTGACGCGGTAGTGGTCGCCCTCGGGTACGGCGCGGCTGCGCAGCGCGGCCAGGTCGGAGCCTGCCTGGGGCTCGGTGAGGTTCATGGTGCCCGTCCAGCGGCCTTCGACCATGGGCGCCAGGAAGCGGCGCTGGAGTGTGTCGCTGCCATGGTGCGCAATGGCTTCCACCGCGCCCAGCGTGAGCATCTGGCACAGGCTGAACGCGAGGTTGGACGACTTCCACATCTCCAGCACGGCGGTGGACACCAGCGTGGGCAGGCCCTGGCCGCCCCATTCGGTAGCAGCGGGCATGCCGTTCCAGCCGTTCTCGCAGAAGCTGGCCCAGGCGTCGCGAAAGCCGTCGGCGGGCGTGACCTGGCCATCGTGCCAGCGCGCGCCCTGCACGTCGCCGGGGCGGTTCAGCGGGTCCAGCACGCCAGCGGCGTAATTGGCTGCCTCCTGCAGGATGGCTTCGACCAGGTCGGGCGTGGTTTCTTCATAGCCGGGCTGGGCGCAGATCGCGTCCAGGCCACCGACCTCCTTCATCGTGAACAGCATTTCGCGCAAGGGCGCGGTGTAGACAGACATAGTGAATTCCCATAGTGATGACAATCAGGCGCTTTCCGGGGTCAGCTGCGACGGACGCAGTTCTCGTGCAGTCTCTTGCGGAGCCGCCAACGTAGGGCCGCCGTGCTTGATGAACGCCAGGGCGATGGCACCGAGGACTCCGAAACCGCCAATCACCACGAAGTTCTGCTCCAGCGGCAGTTCCAGCGCGACGATCTGGCCGATCAGCAGCGGCGCAGCGATCGCGCCCAGGCGCCCTACGCCGGAGGCCATGCCGATACCGGTCGAGCGGATGGACATCGGGTAAAACTGCCCGCAGAAGGCATAGGCCACCAGTTGCGCGCCGGTGGTGCAGGCGCCGACCGCGCCGATGATCAGGTAACGCACCTCGGTCGAGGTCTGGAAGGTCATCAGGTACAGCAGCACGCCGCCCAGCGCATACATCGCCACCAGCACCCACTTGATGTTGAACTTGTCGGCGAGCCACCCGCCGCCCACGGCACCGACGATGGCACCCACGTTCAGCGCGATGACGAAGCTGAGGGCAGACCCCAGGCTGTAGCCAGCCATCGCCATCAGCTTGGTCAGCCAACTGCTGAGCGCATAGACCATAAACAGGCCCGAGAAGAAGGCGACCCAGAACAGCACCGTGCTCAGACCCCGCCCGTCCTGGAACAGGCGAGCAACAGGCGCACCCGCCACGCGGTCGGCAGAGGGCACGACAAACTGCGTGCCCGCCAGGTACTTGACCCCTGGCTGGAGACTATGGGCCACTTCGGCCAATTCGTCGTTGCGTTGGCGCGAGATCAGGTAGGTCATGGACTCCGGCACGAACTTGAGGACGAACGGAATCAGCAGCACGGGCACCCCCGCTGCGATGAACACGGCCTGCCAGCCGTACTCGCCGATCAACTGCTTGCCCAACACTGCGGCCAGGATGCCGCCCAGTGCATAGCCCGAGGTCATCAGCGCCGTCATCAGGCTGCGGATCTTCTTGGGCGAGTACTCGACCATCTGCGCCACGATGACCGGCAGCACGCCACCAATCCCCAGGCCCGCGATGAAGCGCACCACGCTGAAACTGACGGGGTCCTTGGTGAACCCAGCGGCTGCAGTGAATACGCTGAACAGCATGATGCCGATGGAGAGGGCCCAGCGTCGGCCGATGCGGTCCGACAGCGTGCCCAGAAGCATGGCGCCGAACATCATGCCGAACAAGGCCGAGCTGGCCATGAAGCCAGCGGTTGATGCGTTCACGCCCATCTGCTGCATGATGGACGGCAGGGCGATGCCGACCACGGCGATGTCATAGCCGTCGATGATGAGAATCAGCAGGCACCACAAAAGTACCTTGACATGAAAGCCGTTGAATTTGGCCTCGTCGGCGAGCGTCTGCATATCGATCTGGTGCATGTTTGTCTCCTTTATTTGGTTGGCCCTGGATCGTGGATGCAGCGGTCGTCGCCGCACCGCTCCATATCGTCCGGAGCACGCAAGGAATCGTAGGTTCCGGTGCTGCGAGCCGCGATGACGAAACACCCCGATCAAATGACCAACGGCCCCTTTCTGACAACTTTTCAAGGCCTCCGTAGCAGGAGAACCTAGAAGGCGCGAGATGTCGAACTGCAGGCTAATGTGGAGTAATGAGTCCCAGCGCATCCGGTGCGTGCTCATCCGTACGACTCTAGGCAATTCGTCTGGCGAAATAGCGCAGTTGTCTTCCCGCGCGACGGCGACGATATGCTATGTCTCAAAAGTAGCGACCAACTGCGCCAAACGGCGCGACTGGTCATTGAGCGCCCGCGAAACAGCAGCCTCCTCCTCCACCAATGCAGCATTCTGCTGGGTGGCCTGCTCTATTTCGTTGAGCGAGCGCGCGATGTCCTGCACGGTGTCCTTTTGGGCAACTGCGACGCAGGAAATCGACTGGATGGCCTCGGTCACATCCTGAACCGAAGCGACGATGCCGTTCATGCGAGACGCCGCATCCTGCGCCAGCGCCCCCCCAGACGCCACACTGCTGACGGAAGCATCGATCAACCTCTTGATGTCATCGGCAGCCGATGCCGAGCGGCGAGCCAGACTCCGAACCTCTTCCGCCACCACAGCGAATCCACGCCCCTGCTCGCCCGCGCGTGCCGCCTCGACGGCAGCATTGAGGGCCAGGATATTTGTCTGAAAGGCGATCCCGTCAATGATGCCGATGATCTCCTTGATCCGTTGTGCCTTCGCGTTGATTTCCCGCATGCTCAGCATCACCTGGTCGACGATCTCACGGCCCTCCCCGGCCGCGCCAGCGGCACTGCGGACCATCTCGTCGGCTTGGCGGGCGGACGATGCCGAATCGGATACCGCACTGGACAGCATGTTCATGGAGGCAGTAGTGAGCTGCAGTTGGCTCGCCACCGTTTCGGTGCGCCGTGATAAATCCGCATTGCCTGCGGCCACCTCATCCGAAGCTGTTTCGATAGCTGCGGCACTCGTGACCACGTCGCCAACCAAGCGGCCAAGAGAAGCCTGCATCTGCGCCAAGGCATCCATCAAGGCAACAATCTCAGTGCTCCCCTGGCCTCGGGGGATATTGGCCGTGAGGTCGCCCCTGGCCACCCGCTTCGCGATCGACACTGCCCTACTCAAAGGCCTCGCGATACCGCGTGCAATGATCCACGCCGCAGTGACCCCGATCAGGGTTGCCACCACGGCAATCCCAAGCTGCACCACGCGAGCCAGCGATGCCGTTCGCTCAGCCTCGGCATAGCGGGAGCGCCCGGCAGCCGTGCTCGCGTCCACGGCAGCGTCCACGCTTCGCGCCCACTCGTCGAAGCTCATTTTCACGTTGGCAGTGAACCCACCAACCAGCACGGTATCAATTTCGGCACTGCCATCCGTCGGCAGCACGGCCTTGCGAGTCAGGACCTGATCGACAAACTCCAGTGCGGACTCGGAATCCGCTACCTTGTCCATCACTTGAGCCAGTCCGGGAACATCAAGAAATCGACCGGTTGCCCCTGACAATGCGCTCTTGGCCTGGCCGTATTCTTCGCGCGCACGGCGGACGGCCTGGATATAGAACTCGGCATCATCCTGCTGGGTCGCCAAAATCACCGACAGCGCATTGATGTAGATGCCGTCAATGCTTTTGCGCATCTGGGCCGCCTGGGCTGCGACGTCGGTGTAGGACGTCAGCGCTAGCCGCGAATCTCGCTGCATGGCGTGCATCTGCCAGAACGTGACGAGAGTACTGCCGATCAGCAATGACAGCACCAGCCCGAATCCCAGTGCCAG
Organism: Hydrogenophaga sp. L76; assembly: GCF_057654755.1. Classification (NCBI taxonomy): domain Bacteria; kingdom Pseudomonadati; phylum Pseudomonadota; class Betaproteobacteria; order Burkholderiales; family Comamonadaceae; genus Hydrogenophaga; species Hydrogenophaga sp. L76. The sequence goes on along the minus strand of NZ_CM172807.1, from coordinate 4,044,267 downwards.
GCCAGCCGCAACGCCTCTCCTGCTCCAGGTGCGCGGCTTGCTCCGCCAATTGACGGACGGCAGCCACGCAGCCAACTGACTCATAGACAGTCCCCCAAATCGCCACAGTTCGTGGCACTAAAAATAGACAATGGAACGCTACTGCTGGATCCGGCTCTGGAGCTCGCAACTCAGACGCAACCGTCTGTCATGTCGCATCGGATCTGTACCGTGGAAGGATGAAATATCCCAATGCAGGAAGCAGTATCAGCGCGCCCAGCATGTTCCACAGGAACATGAAGGCCAGCAAAATCCCCATGTCGCCCTGGAACTTGATGTCCGAGAAAGCCCAGGTGGCCACACCTGCAGCCAGGGTGACGCCCGTGAGAATCACGACCTTGCCTGTGAAGGTCAGCGCGCGGTGATACGCGACCGCCAGGGAGTCACCACTGCGCATGCACGAAAGCATGACCGTCAGGATGTACAGCGCATAGTCCACGCCAATGCCCACGCCCAGCGCGATCACGGGCAGTGTCGCCACCTTCACTCCGATGCCCAGCCATGCCATCAGCGCCTCAGCCAACACAGAAGTCAGCATCAGCGGCAGCACAGCCACCACCACCGCGCGCCAGGAACGGAATGCAATGAAGCTCAACACCGCCACCACGCCGTACACGAGAGCCAGCATTTGCCACCAGGCACTGCGGACCACCTGGTTGGTGGCCGCCTCGATGCCCGCGCTGCCCGCCGCAAGCTGGAAAGTGACCGTCTCGTCGTTGTAGCGCTGCGCAAAATCCTCCACTGTCTTGGCAACACGATCCAGGGTATCGGCCTTGTGGTCTTTCAAGTACACATACAGTGTGATGAGGTTGCAACTGTCGTTGTACAACTCGCGTGGCGCGCGCGAGGTGATGTTGTTGAGCATGTCCTGGCTCGTTGGCAAGTCGTACCAGCCGGGATAGCCCTCGCTGAAACCCACCATCATCTGGCGGTTGAGCAGAGCCAGCGAGTTGGTGGTCTCGACCTCTGGAATTTGGCGCAGTTGCCACTCCAGCCCATCCACGCGCTGCAGCACATCGTAGGTATTGCACAGGGTGTCCGGTGTCTTGATCATCACCGCGAAAAGGTCGCTGCTGGCACCGATTTTCTCGGTCATGAACTGGACGTCGCGGTTGTACCGCGAGTCGGCGCGCAACTCCGGCGCGCCGGGATCCAGATCGCCAATCTTCAGGTGCTGCGAGCCCAGCCAGCCCACCACCGCCAGGACTGCCCCGCACGACAGTGCTGTGATCGCGCCCCTGCGTGTCGCAAAGAAGCCCAGAGCACGCCATAGCCAGCCGGCCTGTTCGATGGAACTTGCCTGTTCAGCCTTGAGACTGCGCGCCGCTGCCCTTGCGCTCACACCGGTATAGGACAGCAGGATGGGCAGCAGAATCAGGTTGGTAAAGATCAATACGCCCACGCCCAGGCTGGCAGCCTGCGCCAACTCGCGGATCACGGGAATGTCGATGACCAGCAGCACCGCAAAGCCGACAACGTCCGCCAACAAGGCCGTGAGGCCCGTGAGGAACAGGCGGCGAAAGGTCAGGCGCGCAGCCACCAGCCGGTGCGCTCCCCGGCCAATGTCCTGCATGATGCCGTTCATCTTCTGCGCGCCATGGCTCATGCCGATGGCAAAGACCAGAAAGGGCACCAGGATGGAGTACGGGTCCAGTTGCTGACCCAGAACGGACAGTAACCCAAGCTGCCACACCACCGCCACCAGCGAACTGACCATGACCAGCAGGGTGCTGCGGATGCAGTGGGTATAGAGGAACACCGCAACGGTCGTGATGGCCACGGACAGCACGAAATACAACAGAACTTCGCGCAGGCCATCCACCAAATCACCCACGAGCTTGGCATAGCCGGTGATGTGGATGCCTATCTGCGGACTGTCGTAGGTCTGGCGGATGCGCTCCAGGTCGCTGGCAAGGGCGGCATAGTCCAGTTCTCCGGCGTCCGTGCGAGCCAGCAGCGGCACAAACAACGCGCTGGCGCGTCCATCGGCCGATACCAGTTGACCGATTTCACCCGAACGCGCAACGTTGGCTCGCAACTCGTCGGCCTTTTGCGGTGATTCGTCGTATTGCTGCGGGATCACCGGCCCGCCGTCCAACCCATCTTCGGTCACGGCCGACCAGCGCACGTTGGGGGTCCACAGCGATCGCATGTAGGGCCGGTCCACGCCAGGCAACAACAGCACTTCGTCGTTGATCTTGCGCAGCGTCTCCATGTAGGCGGGGTCGTAGATCGATCCCTCCTTGGCCTCCACGCCAATGCGCACCGCATCGCCCAGCCCCGTGAGCTCCAGCTTGTTGGCCAGGTAATTGACGATGTAGGGATGGTGCGACGGGATCGTCTTTTCAAAACTGGCATTCAGGCGCAAATGCGTCGCCTGAAAGGCCAGCACGGCAGTCACCAGCAGGCACAGCAGCAGCACCAAGGGGCGGTGATTGAACAACAGACGCTCCACCCACGAGCCGGTCTTGGGATTGAAAAGCGCCAGATCCATGGAGGTCTGATCCTGGGATGTTGGCGAAGGAGATGTAATCACGATTTCGCTCTGGCGGGGGGAGGATAAGAAGATTCGGCTGCAGCGAGCCGGGAGGCACCCAGGAAACCGACACCGACAAACGTACGGGGAGAGACTTCAAGGGCGCCAACCAGCGGCAGGCCGGATGCGAGCACCCTGGTCATGGACGCCGCTGCCGTGGGCAGCACCATCAGATCCCCAGCCTGGCTGACTGCCACCACCCCGCCCTCTGCAGACGATGGGCGCAGAGACAGGATGGACGCGACGGACGGCACCTGGATGGTTTGGAACCGGTCGTTGTTCCATCGCAGAACCGTGCCGCGCAGCCCGCCCAAAAGGAGCGCGCCGTCGGACTCCATCGCCTGGCAATAGAAGCTGCCGCCATAGGGGCTGGGCACCGCATCGAAGGTCTCACCGTCATCGAGTGATCGCAGGAGCAACCCTTGCTCACCTGCCACATAGGTGGTGCCGCCATACCGGCGCACGCTGTACAGGTGCAAGCCGCGCGGGTTGCCCGCCTTGGTGCTGCGTTGTTCCCAGGTAGTGCCGCCATCTGCGGTTTTCATGAACAGGCCAAAGGCGCCGACGGCCACTCCATTGCGTTCATCGCGAAAGTGGATGTCGAACAACGCGGCGTTGTCCTTCATCGCAGGCGAGCCATCTGTTTGCAGCCGCCATGTGCTGCCGCCGTCCTGTGTCAGCAGCACCGCGCCCGAATGGCCAACCGCCCATCCCAACTGGGCACTGTGGAAGGTCAGCGCGGTCAGGGTGACACTGACGGGAACCGATGCCTGCTGCCAGGCAGTTCCCCCATCGTCGGAGAAAGCAACCACCCCGCGCTCACCGCATGCCACCAAACGGTTGCCCGCCTGCTCGATGGCCAGCAATACACCAGCGGCCGGTCGGCGCGCGGGCAAAGCTGCCCGATGCACGGGCTGCAGCCAATTGGCCGCTGCTCGTGCTGCCATGGGCGGCGACAGGAACCCCAAAGAGGCGGCCGCCAAACCACCGGCTTTCAGCAGGGCACGCCTGGTCGGCGCCCCTCCTGGAGATGAAAGCAGCTTCAATTTAGGCCCCTCAGCGCACGCCTTCGCCCGTGATCGAGTCCGGCGTGAACTTCATATCAGGCTGCTTTTCCAGAACACGGAACTGCTTGTTGCCCCGTGCTTCGTTGTAAACCGTTGAGTAGTAGCCGCCACGCAGCACGTCGTACGATGGATCACCGCGGAGAATCACCGCAGGCAAGCTCGGAATGACCATGGGCAGCGTGTGCGTGACCTTGGCCAGCTTGCCTTGTGCGTCGTAACGCTCGGCAATGAGTACCAGCGCGCTGTCTTCGTCGAAATAGAAGCGTGAAGTGGGATACACGTGGCGCTGCCCGGCCTTGAGCTTGGCCTCTACCTCCCAGACACGGTGCAACTCCCAGCGAACGTACTTGGGATTGAAGTGGTCTTTCATGGCCACCTCGTCCAGGCTGGCCTGTGCAAAAGCGTTGGTGTTGTACGGCACGTACATTTCGCGCTTGCCCACCAGCTTCCAATCGTAGCGGCCGGTGCCACCGAAGAACCCTTCGAATTCATCGAAATTCTGGATGCCGCCAGACATCGGGTTGGGCACGTCGCAGCACACCTGGGGCAGCTTGCGGACTCGCCGCTGGCCTGTCAGGTATTGCCAGGTCTGCGTCTTGTCATCGTCAACATTGTTGCGAATCACCATCTTCTCGCCGGCGCGCAGTGGCGGCGCAAAGGTGTCCATGCGGTACAGCTTGTAAATGGGGTCCGCATCGAACTTCTCGGGCGTCATGGCCGGGTCGTAATACGGCGATTGCATCACCTTCGTTCCGGTGGTCATGCGCACGGGTTTGCCGTCCAGGAAACGCACCGCAGTACCCTCGTCCTCAATCGTCGTTCCTTGCCAGCGGAACAGATTGTTCAGCATCACCTCTTCACCATTTTGCGGAATCGGGAACGGCAAACCGCCGATGGCACCACGCGGCAACCCTCCCCCGGAACCCGACTCCAGCGTGGCGCGCGTCGCGTTCTTGAAAGTGTTGTCGTACACCCACTGCGGCGCGCTGGCCGTGCGTCGGGTGGTGTACACCTGCAGATTGAAGGTGTCCGGGTACTTCGCAATCATTGCCTTGATGCCGTCGGCCAGCTTGTCCCCATACTGGGCCATGTTTTTGGCATCGATGGTGAACAGCGGTTTGTCTTCGCCAAAGGGGTTGGGTATACGGCCGTCGTTCGAGACGACCTGGCGCGTGCCGCCATCCCAGGCCGGAATGGTTCCGTCCTTGTTGCCTGCGCGCTCTCCGCCCAGCGGCATAAGGGTGGTCTTGAGCTTGGCCGCTTCGGCGGCGCTCACGCCGGCAAAGGCAGGTACCGCCGCGAAAGCCAGCAGCAAAGCAGCGATGAGTGACTTCAGCGTGTGATGTTGGGTGGACATGAAATGGTTCTCCTGGTGAATCAGAATGCGCGGCTGAGCGTGAACGAGATGAAGTCACGATCACGCAGCGTTTGTGCAAACGAGTAGGTGTTGGCGGTGTTGAAGATGTTGTCGGCCGAGCCGTAGTACCTTGTGTACGACAACGCAGCCTTCCACACTCCCAAATACGTCGCATCCACCCCCAGCGTGACGTCGCCACCCTTGTGCGGCCCCATCGGACCGGCCGCGCCCTTGCCCTTCGGGTTGTACGAAACGCTGATCGATGGCGAAAGATCCAGGCCATCCATCACGTTGTAATAGTTCGGCGAGTAGCTCACGCGAAGGCTCAAAGCATCCCGTGTGACACCCGGATCCAGCACCGTCGGGCCGCAGTTGCTCTTGCAGCTCAGCATGCGGTTCCATGCCACTTCACCCATCAGAGTTGCCGATGAGGCAATGAAAGACGGGCCCAGCATCGCCAGGGCATTCACATTGATGTGTCCAGTAGTACCCACCGCGTACAGCGGGTTACCCGAGGTGCTGATCGCCGGGGCGCCATAGAAGCTCGTTGACGGCAGCGACTGGAGCGGCGAGTTATGGCGGATGGACGCTTCAGCCGCCAAGTTGAAATTGCCCACTGTCTGGCTGATACTGGCACCGAACGCGCGGATACGCTCCGGGAATACCAGCGAATACGTTCCCTGATCCATCGATGTCGCCGACGGCACGAAATTGAAGGCCAGTTGCGGAAGCTTGGCGTGGTACTGGATCGCGTAGAGGCCAATGTCGGCGTCTTCCACACGCGTCTTCAACGCGAAGCCGAATTGCTTCTTGCTAGACGGCTCCGAGTCTTGTGTACGAGTCAAGTACGGCCCCGGCCCCACAAAGATCCGCTCCCCACCCGCATCCAGTAAGTCCCCGGAAGAGAAGTAGCTGCCCGCCGCGGGCAGACGTGTGCGGCGCCAATCGTATTGCCAGTACGCGGCCACTGACCACTCCGGTGAAATCTGGAGCTGGCCCGAGAGCTGCCCCACAGGCATCACGAATTCCTTGGCAGGCGTGGACGGAACCGAAGCGAGCTTGATCACATCGAACGGCGCCATGCCACCCGCGATGGCATTCCCAGAATAGAACAGGCTTTCACCCCACAACAAGGAATGCCTGCCTGCCTTGACCTGCGCACGCATTTCATCCGTTGGCTTGAAGTTGGCCCAGACGAAAGCATCCAGTATTTCCGCTTTGCGTCCGTGGAGGTTACGGGTAGCGTCAGTGAACTCGTTGTAGGGCACCGACAAGGAATTGGCCGTGCCTGGTGAATTGTTGCTATTGGTACGGTTATAAACCGTATCGTACCAAGCGGCACCGCTTACACGAAAGCCAATCGTCTTTCGAAAATCGAAATCGAGCTCCGACAACAGATCGATTCGGTTGGATATCGGGCTGCCCTTCTTGAAGTTCTGGTCTCCGTCATCCGTGCTCATCATGTTTCCACCAGCCGCCGGGTTCACATAGCGAGCCAGCGGCGAACCGGTGCGCAGTCCCCCGCTGTACTTGAGAGTGTTGTCAAACCGGATATTGACGTCTGGATTCCCGGTCTCGATTTCAACTGCTTGGCCATCTGTGACGAACAGCAGAGTAGCGACAGCCGTCGCCATCATCTTGAACGGCAGGCTTAAATGTGCGTAGCGATTTTTCATTCGTTGTCTCCTAATAATTCTCTCGGTTCGGCCCCGAACCGGCGCGCGACGCTCTTTGTCGTCTTGGCCGGGAACCAGAAGGCGTTCCAGTCCGTCTGGTGCAGGCCCGGAACGGCCTCGAAGATCGTGGCCACTTGGGCAGGGCATCAAGCCACTTGGTGTCGCCGATGCCCCGCGATGTGCCGCTTATCTGTCAAGAAAGGCCACGGCCCGTGCCGGCGCCGCGCTGGTGCCCACGAGGTTCAAGGGGAAGAAGCCCACCATGAACCCTTTGGATGGCAGCGCCGCGAGGTTGTGCATCTGCTGCACGATGAAGGCCTCCTTTTCCTGGATGGCGAAATGGCCGTCCCAGATCGCCTTGCCATCACCCGTTTCCTGGAAGATCTTGCGCATGACCGGAAGCGGTCGATCCCACCCAGGAGCATCAGTGCCCAACACCTTGGCTCCGGCGTTGGCCAGGAAAAGCGTGCCCTCGCGCGACATGCCGGGATACACCCACCATTCAGGATTGCTAGGCTCGTAGATCTCCTGGCCCGTGCGCAACAACACGGCATCGCCCGGCTCGATGGGCCGCCCAACGGCATCAATCGCCTCCTGGAGTTCAGCGACGGTGTAAGCATCGTTGCGCCGTTGAAATTTGCGCATATCCAGCACCATGCCGTGGCAGAACAACTCCTGCAGGTCGATCTGGTGGAGCTTCCGCGCCGGCTTGCCTTCAACCAGATTCCCGCTGTGATACGGCGCATCCACATGGGTACCGCAATGCGAGTTCATGTCGTTCAGCATTTCCTCGCCCCACCCCTCGCCGTGGGGCAGGTCATGCTGAGCGCAACAGAAGATAGCCATCATCCGATCTCGCCCTTTGGCTTCTGGTCTTTGAAAGTCGACCAGCGGCGCGATCACGTTGGCGACGGGCTTAAGCATCTCAGGAACCGCATTGCGCAGTTCAGGATCGATGGGACGGGTCAGGCAGACAAGTCGTGGCTTCATGGGATTTCCTACGGATGTGATGTTGATGCTGGAGGGGTTCAGGTTGGTAACGATAAATTATTTTGGGTACCATTGAAACATCAAAAAGGTACCGAATCAATGCATTTGATACCTAAAAACATGGGTGAAAACCCGCATGAAGCGCGGATACTGGACGAACGGCAATTCTTCGAAGAGTTGACACGCTTCGTCCCGGAAGAAGCTGTCCTCGACACCCAGCATCGAATTGGTCGCTGCGGTCACACGAGAACCTGGCGCGCGGTTGATAGAACCCGGTCAGGCGCCCCTTCTTAATACACGCCGCATCCGGGAACAGCGCCGATCCGCCCCGGCCTGTCGGTCGCCCTCTGTCACTCCTGTGCTTCTGGGTAACGCCGAAGGTGGCGCGGGGCGAACCTCATTTCAAACCAGAACCACGCCGCCGTCGTACAGGATCGACTGGCCGGTCATGCCCGCGGCACCCGGCGAAAGCAGGTAAGCAGCCAGTTCGCCGATCTCCTCGGGGCGAATGACGCGACGTATGGGAATGCGCGCTTCCAGAGCGGCTCGCAAGGCGTTCTTGTCAGTTCCGGTCAGCTTGGCCTGATCGGTGAGAAGGTCGTCCATCATGTCGGTAGCCACCAGGCCGGGACAGATCGCGTTCACCGTGATGCCTTGCGCGGCGGTCTCAAGGGCCACGCATCGCGTCAGGCCGACCACTGCGTGCTTGCTCACGTTGTAGGCGCTCTGGTTCACCGAGCCCCACTTCCCCGCAGTGGAGGCGATGTTGACGATACGCCCCGCCCCTTGCGCGACCATGTGCGGAATCACCGCCTGCATGAGATGCACGCAGCCCATCACGTTGGTCTGGAAGAGGCGCTCGAAATCTTCAGGTTCGAGTTGGAGAAACGCAGCGGACTTGTAGACCCCCGCGTTGTTCACGAGTCCGTCAATCCGTCCCCAGGCAGCGTGCAGCTCCGTGACCGCCGAGAGTACGGCCGCCCGGTTCGATACATCGAAGGCGCGCACCTCGACCGATGCACCGTCGCGGCCGAGCACTTCCTGGGCCGACCGCAGCTTGTCTGCGTTGCGCCCGGTGATGCACACCTGAGCCCCCTGCTCTATCAGGTTCCGGGCGATCTCCAGGCCGATACCGCTGCCACCGCCGCTGACGATGATCTTCAGGCCGTCAAGTTTCTTCATTTCACACTCTCCTCTCGGCGTTACGCCAGAACTTATCCCTGATTTCGCGCTTGAGTACCTTGCCGGTGGCGCTGCGCGGCAGGTCGGTCCAGACCTCCACCGACTTGGGCGTCTTCACTCCGCCCAGTTGTTCGCGGCAGATGCGCAGCAGCGCATCCGAATCGACGGCCTGGCCTCTCTTGGGCTGCACCACCAGCTTGATCGCTTCGCCCCATTTTTCGTCGGGCACACCGATGACCGCGCAGTCCTCGACTTCGGGCTGGGCGCAGACGACCGACTCGATCTCAGAGGGGTACACGTTGAAGCCCCCGGTGATGATCATGTCCTTGCTCCGGTCCACGATGTAGAGGTAGCCATCCTCGTCCAGATAGCCCACGTCGCCAGTGCGCAGCCAATCGCCATGCATCGCTTCCTGCGTGGCGGCGGCGTTCTTGTAGTAGCCCACCATCACCAAAGGGCCGCGCACCTCGATCTCACCCGTCTGCAAGCGCGGGACTTCGCAACCATCGCTCCCCACTATGCGCAAATCCGTCAGGATGGTCGGCTGCCCGCAACTGCGCATGCGCTTGTCCAGCGCCGGGTCTCCCGGCCGATGGTCTTGCGGCTTCAGGAACGTGCAGGTGGACGGCGCTTCGGTCTGCCCGTATCCCTGGGTCATGACCGGCCCGAAGACGGAAATAGCCTCCGCGATCTTCGCCTGCGCCGAAGGCGCGGCACCGTACACAAAATACTGCAGCGAGCTGTAATCGTGCTGGCGCACATGGGGATGCGCCAGCAAGGCATACAGCGCCGTAGGGGGCAGGAACAGGTGGGTGACCCGATGCTGCTCGATGCTGCGCATGACTTTCTCGGCGTCGAACCCCTCCAGGATGACGTGTGTCGCACCCTGCGCGGTCAGGATGACCGAGAGAGCACCAGCGCCATGCGTCAGCGGAGCCACGACGAGATGAACGACCTGCCCCTGCGGCGGCAAGGCTGCGCTCAGGTTGGCGACCTGGGCAATCCAGTTCAAATTGCAGTGCATGACACCTTTGGGTCTGCCCGTGGTGCCCCCGGTCGGGAAGATGGACACCATGCGATCCGGACGAGCCTCTCTGGCCGGCGCCTGGCTGGCAGCCGTCTTGCACAGGCTCTTGAGCGAGTCTTCGCCAGGGCCATCGATGGACACGAAACGGATCGACCGTTTGGTCCGCTCCTTGTACGTTGCCGCCGCGTCGGCCAGCCGCGCATCGTAGAGGACCACGTCCACATCGAAGGATTCGAGAATGTGGATGTTTTCCTCCACGCCATTGCGCGCATTCAGCGGCACCCAGACAGCCCCTGCGCGGCTCATGCCATAGATGCACTCCAGCACCGCGCAACTGTTGGGCGCGTAGATGGAGACCTTGGTGCCTTCGTCCACACCCAGCGATCGCAAGACATTGGCGATCCGGTGGCTGTTTTCATGGACTTGCGCGTAAGTCAGTTTCTCCCGCGCGTCCAGGCAAAAAATCCGCTCCGGGTGCAACCGGTAGCCCTTGTCCAGATACTCAAAAATTTCCACGACGCTTGTCCTTTCTCAATTGCCCACGCGTTCCAGAATGGAGGCCACCGCCACGCCCTCCTCCACGCCCAGGAAGCCCCCGCCGTTCTCTTGCAGTGCAATGCGCGCGCCTTCCACCTGCCTGGGGCCGCACTGCCCGCGCAATTGCTGCGTCAGCTCGAAGATCTGGGCCAGACCGGTGGCGCCGATGGGGTGCCCCCGGCATTCCAGTCCGCCCGAAGGATTGATCGGAATCCGGCCACCCAAGGTAGTGGCGCCCGATTCAGCCAGGATGCCGCCTTCGCCCAATGGGCACAGCCCCAGCAGCTCGGTGATGAACAACTCGCCAAAGGCCGTGGCGTCATGCACTTCGACGACGTCGATATCCTGCGGCCCGATCCCAGCCACCTCGTACGCCTTGCGCGCAGCACGGGTGGCAGCGTGTTGTTCGAGATCCTCCCAGGCGCGCTCCTTGCCAGACACGAGTTCGTAGGCGCTCACCTTGATCCGCGGCCCGCTCAGGCCCAGCCGCGCCGCGCCGCGCTCGGTACACAGAATGGCCGCCGCCGCGCCATCGGCGAACGGCGAGCACATCGGCACCGTCAAGGGATAGCTCAGGGGACGTCCGGCCAGCACTTCCTCGACCGTGAACGGCTTGCGGAACTGCGCGCGGGGGTTGTGAACCGAGTGCCCGTGGTTCTTGGACGCGATCACAGCCATCTGCCGCTGGGTCGAGCCGAAGCGCTGCATATGCGCGCGACACAGGGTGGCGTACAAGTCCATGAACGCCGTCCGGTGTCCAATCGCCGCCCCTTCGGGCGGGGGCGGCGCCCCCAGTCGGTCCATGCGCTGCATGGTGGCGGGCACATCGTGCACATCCATACCGCCCTTGAACATTTCCATCACACGCTGGTCATACAGCTCCTGGCCGTAGGTCATCTTTTCCACGCCGATGGCCAGTGCCACGTCGCCCGCGCCGGAGCGCAGGTATTGAAGCGCCAGCCAGACCGCCGTCGATGCCGAGGCGCAGGCATTCTCCATGTTGACGATGGGTATCGAGTCCAGCCCCGCAGCGCGCAGTGCGATCTGGCCCGCGATGTTGGCTTGCCCTTCCACCACGTCCTGACAGGCATTGGAGAAAAACGCGGCCTCGATGTGCTTCATTTCGGCACCGGCGTCGGCCAGCACCTCCCGCAACGCCTCGGTGGTCAATTGCTTTACGGAGACTTCTGGCCTTCTGGAGAAGACCGTCTGGGCAACGCCCGCGATATAAATAGGTTCCATGGTCATACCTTTTTGGATGCTTGTGCGATGACTTCTTCGAGCTTGCCTACGAGTTGCGGATTGATGGTCGCCTTCCACTTGGCGTAGGGCCGCCGAACCAGGATCCGCCACTCGTCGAGTTCGGCGGGCGTCGGGATGTAGACATCCACGCCCGCACGGCGCAGCGCCTCTTCATCGGCCTGTTCATTGGCGCGGGTCAGCCGGGTGATTTCCTTCGCGGTGTCCTGCGCAGCTGCGCGGACGATCTTCTGATCCTCGGGACTCCAACTGGCCCATATGGGATTGGCGATGCTGATGTGCAGGAGCTCCGTGAATGCATTCCACTTGGTGACGTACTTCTGCCCCAGCGTGACCGCTTTGGCAGCGATCGCCTGTTCCTGCGTCAGCGTCACGCCGTCCACCGCATCGGACGCCAGCGCCGCCTGCGCCTCGGCCCAGGGCATGCTGGTGGGGTTGGCACCCAGGGCGTTCATGACGTCCTGGAACATGGGGCTGCCCACCACGCGGACTTTCAGCCCTGTCATGTCGGATGCCTTGGTCAGCCTGCGCTTGGAATTGAACAACTGGATGTAGCCGTACTCCGCGGACGCCAGGATTTCCATGCCCGCCTTGCTGCGCACGATGCCGTAGTAGTCCTCGGTCAGCGCCTTGGACGCCAGGACCGCATCGACCTCCTTGCTGTTCGTCATCAGGAACGGCAGGGCGAACGCGGCCATGTCCTTGACGGTGCCCGAATAGTTCACGCCGGTACCGACGATGATGTCGATCGCCCCTTGCCGCAGCGCCACGAGTTCCCGATCCTGCTGGCCCTGCACCAGACTCGAACCAGGGTACAGCTTGATGGCGATGCGGCCGGACGTGCGCTCCCGGACAGTGTTGGCGAACAGGTCGGCCATCTTGTACCAAAGCGGCCCCGGCGGGGAAACCATGGAGAGGCGGTATTCCTTCTTGTATGAGGAACTTTGTGCGTGGCTGAGGCCGGGCATGGCCAAGCTGGCCGCAGCCGATGACAGGATCAAGTCGCGGCGTCGAATCATGGGTGTCTCCTTTGGGGTTGAAAGTCAGGTTGGCGCATCAAAATCGCGCATCAAAAGCCGCTGATCCGTGGCAGCCACAGGGCCAGTTGAGGCCAGAAAATGACTGCTGCGATGGCAGCGACGAAGCTCAGGAAGAACCAGCCGACCCAGCGGAACGTGGACTCGATGGGCACCTGGGCGATGCGGCAGGCCACCAGCAGGTTGACCGCGAGCGGCGGCGTAAACTGACCCAGGGCCATGACCATGGTCAACAGCACCGCGAACCACACCGGGTCCCAGCCGAAGTGCTTCACCAGCGGGGTCAGCAGCGGCAGGAACACCATGAAGACGGTCACGCCCTCCAGGAAGATGCTGATGACCTTGATGAGGATCAGCGTCAGAACGAGCGCCCCGATGGGGCCGAGGCCCAGTGAACTCAGCCAAGCAACGACAGGGTCGGCAACACCCAGCGTATTGATGCAGTAACCGAACACGCCGGTGAAGCCCACGATAATCAGGATGACAGCGGAAATCTTCGCGCTCTCCGCGAAGATGTCGTAGAGGTCGGCCAACCCGATAGTTCGGTGGATAAAAATGCCGATGAAGAGCACCCACACCGCAGCCACCACTGCTGCCTCCGTCGGCGTAAACAGGCCCGCGCGCATGCCCCCGAGGATCAGCACGGGCGTCACCAGCCCCCAGCTGGCTTCGCGCAGGCTTTTCCAGAAAGGGGGGCGCGGCAGCTTCGCCTCGACAGCGCCGAACTGGCGGTGCCGCGAGATGAGCCACGCGGGCAAGATCAAGGCCAGCCCGGCCAGCACGCCGGGAATCAGGCCCGCAGCGAACAGCGCTGGCAGCGAGACGCCCGGCACCATGACGCTGTAGATCACGAACGCGAGCGACGGAGGAATGAGAATGTCGGTGGCCGTCGCCGAGCCGATAACCGTTGCGGAAAACGCAGGGGGATAGCCCGCGCTGCGCATCGCGCCCAACATGACGGCCCCGATGGCACCAGCAAGTGCCGCGCCCGATCCCGAAATGCCGCCCAACACCATGGCAACCAGGATGGCGGCGATCGGCAGCATGCCCGGCCCGCGCCCCAGCACTGCCATGGCGAACGTGACCATGCGGGACGCCACGCCGGAGCGGTCGAATGCACAGCCGACCAGAACGAACATCGGCAAGGCGAGCAGCGGGTACTTGGCGATGCTGGCATCGAAACTCTGCTGCAGTGTGTACAAACCCCACCAGGGCATGTCCGCCCCCATGAGAACGACCACCGCTGTACCGCTGAGTCCTAGGGAAAATGCGATCGGGACTCCAGCGAGCATCAGCCCGAAGAACAGCCCCAGGAGAACGATGGCTTCGGTCACAGCTCGGCCTCCTGCGATGCCTTGGCAGTGCCTGCACCTCGGCTCTTGCTCCAGTGTGCGCCGATGGCCCGCAGCGCCACCGGCACCGCCAGCACGCTCAGGATGCCCGTGTACCACCAGCGCGGCAGACCCAGGCCGGTAGAGGTCTCTTCAAACTGGAACTCTTGCCAGCCCGTCCGCGCCAGCAGCACGGCCAACAGCGCGAAGAGCAGCACGGTGGCGACCGTCGTCAGCCAGGCCAGCAGACGGCGGCGAACCGCGGAACCGCCTGCATAAAAAAACTCGATCCGGATATGCGCATCCTGGGCGGCGACGGCCGCAGTCCCCGCCAGCGCCAGGGCTACCAGCAGGAAGACCGAAAACTCCTCGGTCCACGCCAGGGATTGGCTGGTCACGTAGCGCGCGACCACATTGGTCAACGTGATCAGGAGCAGCAGCGCCATGATGACTGCGCCGAGCCGCTCCTCCAGAGCGTGTTTTTTCCGTGCAGTTTTTGATGCGCGCATTAGAATGGTACTCCAGATGAATTTGGGATACCATTTGGCCATCTCAGGGTACCAATGTCAATCAACTCGATACCGAGAAGCAGCTAGGACAAACCCTAGGAAGAGCTCCGTGAAGACAGCGGATACAACACCGAAGAAGAGCTCCTAGTGGTACCGTTGAGCTTTATAAAGTTCTATCAACGATGGCCGCGACCAATGAAAAAGTTTCTTGATGACGAGGCGTTCCATGCGGAACTGACCAACCTGTTTCTGTCGGAAGGCATGCGCGCACTCACCGTGGGAAGCATCGCTGCACGTCTGCGATGCTCTAGACGTCGCCTCTACGAGCTTGCGCAGACGAAGGAGGAGCTCTTTTGCCAAGTAACCCAGCGACACTTTGACACCGCGCTGGCGGCTGGTGACGCTGTGCTTGAGCACGCACAGGGCGACCTCGCCGAGATACTGACGCAGTATTTATGGGTTGGAGCAAAAGCAGGTGCTCAACTCAGCACGCCCTTCTTGGAGGATCTCGAAGCATTTCCCGAGGCCAAGAAGATCTTTGACAACTATCAGAATTTACGTGTCGCACACGCGCAAGGACTCATAGAACAAGGCATACGCCAGGGCATTTTTGTGCCTTGCCACACCTTGCTCGTCATTGAAGCCTTACGGTCGGCGGGGCAGAGATTGAGACATCCAGACTTCCTGACCCAAGCAGGCTTGACGATGGATCAAGCTTTTGAAGAGTTCTACCGCATCTTCCTTGGCGGACTTCTAGCGCAACGCCCGGCCGGCGCCGCAAAGGAGCAGCAAACGCGACGTCAGCCAGCGAAGGCCCGCCAACAGGTGCAATGAAACGCTGGCTGCGCGCTACCAGTTCTGTCGCCGCTGCCGCCTCGGCCTCGACGTATACCTGGCCCTCGCCCTCGTCCACGCCCAGCATCTGGGCTGCGCGCATGCTTGGCGGGCACGCGGGGAGCGCTTGCTCGCCTACGCCAACACGGGGATTCACCTAGCTGGAATGCAGTAAATTTACTTTAGAGTAAGTTCATTTACTTCATGCAATTTTCCATTGGTCTGGCATCCACCCTAGAACCACTTGCAGGAGACGCGCGTTGGAAGACATATTTATAGTTGGAGTGGGAATGACCCCATTCGGTCGGCATCCCGATAAGGACATCAAGCAGCTCACGCGCGAGGCGACCGGGGCCGCGCTTGTGGACGCGGGGATACGACAGGACGATCTGCAGGCCGCCTTTTTCGGCAATACCTCCCAAGGTCACATGGAGGGTCAGCACATGATCCGCGGGCAGATCGCCTTGCGCGCCATGGGGATCGGCCACATTCCCGTGGTGAACGTCGAGAACGCCTGTGCCAGCGGATCGTCCGCGTTCGTGCTGGCCTGCAACCATGTCCGTTCAGGTGCCGGCGATGTGGCGCTAGCCATCGGCGCGGAGAAGATGTTTTCCACCGACAAGCAGAAGATGTTCTCGGTCTTCGACAGCGCCTGGGATCTGTCCCGGGCTGCGGAGAATCGTGAGGAACTGATGAAGCTCGGGCGCGATGTGGGGTCTCCTCGTTTTCAGTGCAATAAGTGACGGTACGAAAAGCTAGCACTGGCGCGGAGGTGGTGTTGGTAGATCGTTGATTTCATTGACTTTCCTGTTCACTTTCAAATCTGCGATTCGTGGCGTCAAACCGTGGTCGGTTTCATCCATTGGTGCCAGTTATCGATGCATTTGGCCGCGAAGGCAGGATTTGGTCAGCATAGCGGTCAACCGGGAAGCGAAACACACCCCGCAAGTTGATGCTCTCCAGCCTGGTGGGCGCAATCTTCCCGATCAGTTCCGGTGGAATGACCTGGCGGCGGTTCGACCAGCGATCCAGGACCGCCTGCATCTGTGAGGTATTCCACGCCATCACGATGTTGGCCATCAGGCTCAACGCATCGGCCACAGCCTGCATTTCATCGACACGTTTGGCCTGCGCCGGGCTGATCCGGCCGGTATAAATGGCGCGCTTGAGGGCGTTAACAGCCTCGCCCCGATTGAGCACCCGGCGCAACTCGTTCCTGAAAGCGTCCTTGACAAAGTAGTCAGCCAAAAACGCCGTACGCAGCAACCGCCCCAATTGCACGCCAGCCTCATAGATTGGATCGCCCTGGGCGGCAGAACCGAACCGCGCAAGAGCTGCCACCGCACTGGCATGTCCGCTCATGACCGAGGCTGCCAGGTGCACCAGACTATCCCAATGCTTTTCGATCAAAGCGACGTCGACATTGGCTTCGCACACCGCAGCGATTTCTGCGGGCACTTTGGTGCCGCGTGGCACAAAGAGGTGGCGCTGTTTGAGTTCCTTCAACCGCGGGCAAAGATCAAAACCAAGCAAACGGGCATGTGACATGGCAAAGTCGGTGTAGCCATGGGTATCCACAGCAAGCTGGCTGGTCTCCAGCTTTTCTTGGCGGATGACACCTTCAATGGCCACGCCCGCCTGGCGCTCATTGAGCACAAAGGGCTGCGCATGGAAGATGCCCCACCGGTCTTTTACATGGGAGTAGATTCCAATGGAAGGTGTGTTGCGCCGAGGATCAAGCCGGGCTTGCCACACCCGTTTGGTGGTCTCCATGCTCATCATGTCAGAAGATGCCAAATCGGACCGCCCCCAGGTGGCGGCAATCGGGTGTCGCTGCATGAATTCCAGCACAGCCTGGCAGGCCTGGCTCAGACGCCGTTCGTCCCGCGCCCAGCGCATGGCCTGGCGAATGCTGGTGGCAGACAATTGCGGAATCATGCGCGCGCATTCGACCGCAGTCAGACTGGTGCCGTGGGCCATGATGCCGGCATAGACCATCAGCAGCTCGTCGGTAGAGCGCGGCTCACGTCCGAGCATGATCCAGCTAAAGCGCACCTGGGCGTCAACGGCCAGAATCACTTCCGGCAATTGAACCTCACCGATGCGGTGATCCAAAGCCGCGCGCAGCTTGGTCACTTCTGGGTCTTCGTCCTCTGCGGGCAATGGCGACAAATGGAGTTCATCATCCACGCGCAGTACGCCACTGCGGGCTGCAGCGGCCACCGCATCGACACCGGCAGTTACTCTGGCCAGCAAAGGCTTCAAGAAAGTGGCAGCCTTGCTGGGTAACGATAGACGGGCATAGTGTTTCTTGGACTCTGCCTGCCAACGCTCGTCCGTGAAGAACAAGCGCGCACGACCCCGAAAGCTCAGGCTGTGCTCAATCCAGACCGAGCCATTGCGCACCGCGCGGCGCAGGGCAAACAGGGTGGCCACCTCCAACGCCTGAAACGCCCGTTCCCGGTCTGGGCTGGAGATCGAAACCTGCCAGATCATTCCCAGACTTGGTGCCACCACTTCAACTGGCAGCTTTCTGGATCCTTTGAGATATAAAGCTTGCAGCTTGGCAAGGTACTCGATGGCAGGATGCTCGCCGGTGGCCTGCCAGGGCAGCTTTGCAATGGCGACGAGCAACGACCGCACGGGGCGAATTCCATCAATCAATCCCTCGCGGACCAGGGAGGCCCTGCTCGGTGGTTTGCGTTTCTGGGTTTCGGTGATCAAGGCTTCAAGACGGGCACGCAACTCAGCATCTGGCACCGCACCTTGCGCGCTCAAGGCAACAAGTTCGCCGAGCAGCGTTTTGTACATTGCGGCCCAATTGACGGTAGCGGGGACATCGGCGGCAGCCTGACGCCACAGATCGGCGATCCGGCGCTGCACCATAAGGATCAACTGGTCTGTGGTGGTGAACAGGCAATACCGAAGAAAGCATGCGACCTCCACGGTGCGCGCTGGCTCTTTGATCTTGGCTCCGGCTGAGGGCGGCCTGGAGACAAGTCGGCGCGCGTAGCGGCGCAAGATGAGATCGGGGATGTCTGCCAGGTGCTTATGAACGTCCAGCGTGTAAAGCAGGTCGATGCGCTCCAGTACCTCGCTGATTTGGCGGGTTGAGTGTTTCGCCGGTGCAGCCCATAGCCAACTCTGCTGGGTTTGTCCATCTGGGCGCAGCTCTGAAACTGAGGCTCGCCAGCGATCAAGTGTTGCTGGATCAACGCTGGCGGCGATGGCGGTGCCTGTTTCAACTTCAAGCTGGGCAAGTGCCGCCGCAATCAGTGTCCGAATTGCCCGCTCGTGCACGATCACCAGCTTGTTCTTGTACAGCCATTGACGCGCCCGCACGAGTACTGGAATTACCCGAAAGGCACCGAGCAAACGCCCACTCATGCGCAGGAAACCAATATGGAGCGCCAGACCAAGCTTGTGGGAATCACCTCGGCGTGCATTGATTGCGTCGCGCTCGGCACCATCGAAGGTGAAAAATGCCTTCATCTCGAAGTCGCTGATATCGCGGGGGAGCCCACGCATCCCCAAAAACGTTGTGTGCCAACCCTGCATCGTGAACCTCAAAAGTGGGAGGCCACCATACCCGTTTACAAAGCGAACAGGAAAGTCAATGAAATCAACGGTCTACCCAGACCACCCCCGCGCCAGTGCTAGCTTTGCGTACCGTCACTTATTGCACTGAAAACGAGGAGACCCCGATCCTGAAGATTGCTTGCGCCTTGAACTTGGAGGAGTCGACGAGGACATTGACGGACTGGGCCGCGTCCACGAAGGCTCGATTCATCGCTGACTCCTCGGGCGTCAGCATGCCGATGCCCCCGGTCGCGGAGATCCCGTGGACGCCCAGGAAGGCCGCTCTGACCGTGATGTCCTCGAATGCACCTGTTTCGAGGCGGCCCACACTCGTCATCTTCTGAAAGTCCACGGTGCCCTGCAGGAGATGGACAGTGGCGTTTCTGCTCTTGGCCAGCTCCATGGCGACGGTCAGTCCGTTGGTGACGACATGAAGGTGGTGATGACCTCGCAGAGCTTCCGCGAGGTGCCTGCACGTGGTACCGCCGTTGATGAGGATGCAGTCGCCGTCCGACACTGATTGCGCGGCCAGCTCCGCGATGGCTCGTTTCTCGCGGTAGTTTTCCCTCTCGCGCTCCGCGTAGCTAACACTCTCGTACCGCGCCCAACCCTCTGCATACACCTCATTGCCGGGAATCGCGCCCCCTCGCGTGCGGGCCAGCACGCCACGCTCCTGCAATTCGATGAGGTCACGGCGGACAGTGATCGGCGATGTCTGAAAACGCTCCGCCAGCACGCTGACTTCGACGACGCCGCCCCCTTGCAAAAGGGCGACGATTTCTTTCTGGCGAGCTGCTTTGAGCATCTGTTTTCTTGCATTTCAGGACGGTTGACGCGCCACGCGCGCACGGGATCGATGCGGAAACTGTACCGCCCGTATTTGTCATGAGTTTGACTCATCATGTTCGTAGCATTCAGGACATGAACACTAACGATCAAATACGAACAGTCGTCTTTGATGTCGATGGAACCCTTTTCGACACCTTGCCCACCCTCGCAGCCGCGGCCAATGAGGTGCTTGTGCTCGCCGGATTGCAGGCCGTCGAGCCGCAGCATCTTCGTCCTGCCTTGAGCCAGGGCATCACCGCCCTCTTCCAGAGCGCGCTCCGGCTTCAGGCGGCGTCTGTGCCGCTCGCGCTGGCCTCGCGACTCGAAGATGCCTTCGCGCACCGCTACGCATCGCACTGGCTGCACCAGGCCGTGGTGTACGACGGCGCTCTCGATCTGCTGTCGATGCTTCGTTCGCAGCGCATCGCCCTGGGCATCTGCACGAACCGCGATCAAGACTCCACACGCACGCTGCTGGACAAGGCAGCACTGACCGGCTTCTTCGACGCGATCGTGGGCCTGGGCGACACCGAGCATCCCAAGCCGGACGCCGCGCCGTTGCACCTCGCACTGACCCAGTTGGGCGCGACGCCGCAGACAGCGCTCTTCGTCGGGGACTCCGGCATCGACGCGGCATGCGCTCAGGCGGCTGGCGTACCGCTGGCGGCTCACCTGGGCGGCTACGCCGCGGACCCTGACGACTTGCGCCCCTGCACCGTGGCGTTTTCAGACTACGCAGAATTCCACAGCTGGATGGCCGCCCGGACATCGACTCAGTCAACGACGGAGACGAATCACCATGTCTGACATCCAGATCTCGGGCCTGACCAAACGCTACGGCAACGCGGCCGTTCTTCAGGAACTCGACCTGACCGTGCGCGACGGCGAGTTCCTCACCTTGCTGGGCGCGTCCGGTTGCGGCAAGTCCACCTTGCTGAAGCTGATCGCCGGCCTGGACACGCCCGACACCGGCACGATCCGCATGGGAGACCGCGACCTGCTCGCCCTGTCACCCAGCGCACGGGACTGCGCGATGGTGTTCCAGTCCTATGCGCTGTACCCGCACATGACCGTGCGCGAGAACATCTCGATGCCGCTGGTGATGCGCGGCCTGGGGTTCTGGGGTCGCCTGCCGGGGGCACGCCTGGTATCCCCCGGGGTGCGCCGCCGGCTCGCCGACATCCATGCCAGCGCACATGAAGTGGCCCGGCGACTCACCATCGACGGGTTACTCGATCGTAAGCCGGCGCACCTGTCGGGCGGCCAGCGCCAACGCGTCGCCCTGGCGCGCGCGATGGTTCGCCACCCCTCCGTGTTCCTGTTCGACGAGCCCCTTTCTAATCTGGACGCCAACCTTCGCCATGCGCTGCGTGCCGAGATCCGGCAGCTTCACGACCAGTTGGGCGTGACGTTCATCTACGTCACGCACGATCAGCACGAAGCCATGTCCATGTCGGACCGTGTGGCGGTCATGCGCGAAGGCCGCATCCTTCAGGTGGCGCCACCCGAAGATCTGTACATGCGGCCACAAAGCCTCGAGGTGGCTCGATTCGTCGGCGCACCGCGGATCAACGTCGTGCCGGGCGACATCCTCGCCAATGGCGAGATCCATTGCCTGGCGCAACGCATCGCAGATACCGCGGGGAACGGCGGGCCCTGCCGTGTCGCCTTCCGGCCGCAGGCTGTCACCTTGGCAAAGGCGCCGGGCCTCACCGTGCGCGGCGTGGTTGGCCATGTGGAATACGCGGGTGCCGAATTGATGGCCACGCTGACCCTGCCGAGCCAGGGGGAAGCCTGCATCGTCTGCCTCCCGGCTGGCACGGCAGCGCACGCAGGGGCCGAGTTCGAGGTCACGGTCCCGTGGGAAGCCCTGCATGTCTTCGACGCCGGCGGCCAGCGCATGTCGATCGGTCGATGCGACACCCTGAAGCGAGTGGCCTGAAAGCCGAGCATGCGCGCCCATCCTCTTTCCACCGTTTCACTTCTCGCGCCCGCGGGCCTTCTTGCGACGCTTCTGCTGTTCATACCCGTCCTTGCCGTATTTCTGATGTCGCTGACCGATTGGCAGTTCGGCGCCACCACCCTGAACTGGGTCGGCCTGCAGAACTACGCCGAACTCTGGTCGGACGCGGTGTTCCGCAAGTCTGTGGCCAACACCCTTGTCTACCTCGTCCTGGTCACCGGGGGATCGATCACGCTGGGCCTGAGCCTCGCCTTGTTGATCGAATCCGATCGATCGGGACGCGGCTTCTACCGCACAGCCTTTTTCATGCCGGCCGCATCGACGCTGATCGCAATGGCGTTCGTGTGGGAGTTCCTGCTGCATCCGAGCGCCGGGCTCGTCAATCACCTGCTCCAGCAGGTCGGCGTCGCACCCCAGAACTGGCTCAACGACCGCCACCTCGCGCTGTACTCGCTCGCCGCGATCGGCATCTGGCAGATGTCGGGGCTTGCCCTGGTGTTCTTCCTGGCCGGGCTGCAAGGAATCCCCCGCGACGTGCGCGATGCGGCGGAACTCGACGGCATCGAGCGCCCCTTCGATCGATTCCGCTTCGTCACCTGGCCGTTGCTGGGCCCCACCACCCTGTTCGTCATCACCGTGTGCGCCATCCGCGCCCTGCAGGTCTTCGACACCGTGCATGTGCTCACGAAGGGCGGGCCGAACAAGGCCACCGAGGTGCTGCTCCACACGATCTACACCGAAGGTTTCAGCTTCTTCCGCATGGGCTACGCCAGCGCCATGACGGTCGTCTTCATTGCAGGCATCTTCCTCTTGACCCAGATCCAGCACGCCGCGCTGGAGCGCAGGACGCACTACGCATGAAACGTCTTTCCCCTTCCTTTCGGATTCTTCGCCACGTGGTGCTGATGGTCGTGGCCCTGGTCTTCCTGATGCCGTTCATCTGGATGGTGCTGACCTCGCTCAAGCCTGCCGACGAAATCTTCGGCAGCGAGATTCATCTTTTTCCGACGCGCTTCGCTGCAGTGGAGAACTACACCCTCGCGCTAACCAAGGTCCCCTTGCTGCGCTACCTGTGGAATGGCGTGCTCGTCTGCGCGGGCATCCTGGTGCTGCAGATCCTGGTGGCACTGCCTGCCGCCTACGCCTTTGCCAAGCTGTCGTTCCGTGGCAAGCCGTGGGCTTGGCGCTTGGTGATGCTGGCGCTCATGGTGCCATACCAAGCCACGGCCATCCCCCTCTACGTAATGCTGTATCACGCCGGTCTGCTCGACTCGATGGCCGCGCTCATCCTGCCTTTCAGCGTGTCCGCGTTCGGCATCTTCCTGATGCGGCAGTTCTTTCGCACCGTGCCCGACGACCTGATCCACGCCGCGCGGCTCGACGGCATGGGTGAGTTGGAGATCGTCTGGCGCGTGATGCTGCCCACGGCCATGCCTGCCTTGCTGGCGTTCTCGATCTTCTCGGTGGTCTGGCATTGGAACGACTACTTCTGGCCACTGCTGGTCATCAATTCACCCCATCTGGCGACGCCGCCGTTGGGAACCATGTTCTTCCGCAATGAGGAAGCAGGCAGCGCGTTCGGTCCGCTGATGGCCGGCACGGTGCTGATCACGGCGCCGCTGGTGCTGTTGTTCGTCGTCGCGCAAAAGCGCTTCATCGAAGGTGTGACGCTCACCGGCGTCAAAGGTTAAACCGCAAGGAATCAAGCAATGAAACAACTGTTTAAGAAAACCGCCGCACTGGCCGTGTTAATGACCACCGGCCTGGCACAGGCTCAGCAACCGACTGAGATCGTGATCGACTACGCGTACGCTGATCTCTTCAAAGAGGTCCATGAATCAATCGCAAAAGACTTCATGGCGAAGTTCCCCCAGTACAAGGTCACGTTCCGTGCGCCCACGTCTGACTACGAGGTCGCGGCACAACAGGTTCTGCGCCAGGCCGTCACGGGCCAGCTCCCCGATGTGTCTTATCAGGGCCTCCATCGTCTGCGCGTGTTTGCCGACCGTGGGCTCGCTGTCGACCTGACGCCCTTCATCAAGGCGGAGAAGGGCTGGGCGGGGATGGGTTACGACCAAGCGTTGCTTTCACTGGGGCAAGTCAAGGGTCAGCAGGTCGGCATCGGCTTCGCGCTGTCTACACCCGTCATCTACTACAACGCCGACCTGATGCGCAAGGCGGGCGTGGAGCCCGATCGCTTTCCCATGAACTGGGATGCCATCATGAACGCGGCCAAAAAGTCGAAGGCGGCAACGCCCGGCACCGAGAGCCTTCACGTCGAGTGGGACATCACGGGCAACTGGATGTGGCAGGCGCTGGTCTTCAGCAACGGCGGCACCATGTTGACCGCCGACGAGAAGAAGGTGGCCTTCGACGGCCCCGCAGGCAAGGCCGCCATCCAGACACTAGAACAGCTCGTCAAGCAGGGTGAGATGCGCAACATCTCCTATTCGGCCGCCTCGCAGGACTTCGTGAGCGGCAAGCTCGCGGTACTGGCGACAACCACTGCGCGCCTGGGCAGCATCACGAAGCAGGTGGGAGGCAAGTTCGAGATTCGTACCGCCCGCATGCCCGTTGCCAAGGACGGCCGACTGCCGGCCGGCGGCAATGCAGCGATGATGTTTTCCAAGGATCCTGCCAAGCAGGCCGCTGCTTGGGAATACATCAAGTTCGCCACCGGCCCGCTGGGCGCGACGACCATGGTCAAGGCAACCGGCTACTTCCCGGCCAACACGTTGCCAGCGACCGACCCGAACCTGCTTGCGCCCTTCTACAAGGCAAACCCCAATCATCTGACCGCCATCGCGCAGATGCCGGTACTCACCGGCACGTACGCGTTTCCGGGTGACAACGGCTTCAAGATTACCGACGTAATCAAGGATCACCTCCAGACCGTGGTTTCGCAAGAGGTGCAACCCGCCGTTGCCCTTAGCGAGATGAGCAAGGCCGTCCAGGCATTGCTGCCGCGCTGAGTGCAAGGCACGACCATGCACAAGTTCATCCACATCACGGACATTCATCTTGTCGAGCAGGGTCGCGCCCTCTACGGCCATGACCCCGGCAAACGGTTCGAGCGCTGCATCGACAGCGTGATCGCCGAGCACGCGGACGCAGCGTCTTGCGTGATCACGGGCGACCTCGCACATGTCGGGCACCCGGACGCCTACCGCCAGCTGTCGGAGCAATGCGCGCGGTTGCCAATGCCGGTTCATCTGATTCTCGGCAACCACGACAGCCGGACCAACTTCCGCGAGCGCTTCCCACAGGTGCCGGTGGACAGCAATGGGTTCGTCCAGTACGAGCAGGCCATCGGGAGGTTCAGGGGTCTGTTTCTGGATACCAACGAACCGGGAACGCATTGCGGCGTCTTCTGCGAGCAACGGGCAAACTGGCTTTCCCAGCGCTTGGCGGAGGATGATTCACCGGTGCTCCTGTTCATGCATCATCCGGCATTCCACCTTGGCATCCCGGTCGCGGATCGAATCGGATTGGTCGACAACGAATGGTTGCTGACAGCACTGAAGGGCCACGCGCATCGCATCAAGCACCTGTTCTTCGGCCACATCCACCGGCCCATCTCGGGCACCTGGCGCGGCATCCCGTTCTCGACATTGCGCGGAACCAACCACCAGGTGGCGCTGCACCTTCGGGAATCGGAAGACATCCCGGGCAGCTTCGAGCCGCCACAGTACGGCGTCGTGCTGCTCGACGAGGATTCGGTGCTCGTGCACCTGCATGACTTTCTCGATCGCAGCGAGCGATTCTGGTTGGGCGCATAGCCCAAATACAGGGCCGGCATGCTCAGCGTCAACGGCCAGCAACCGAAGCTGGCGCCTTGGACGTTGCAGTGCGCCAGCGCACAGACCCACGCTTCATGGCTTTGTAAAACCGCGTTGAAGCATCTCAACCAACGAAAGAAGTCCATGAAGAAAACTCTCCTGTTCGCAGCGCTCGGCATTGCCGGCATGCTCACGACACTGACCGCCGCTACCGCCCAGGTCGCAGGTTCCACGACCACCATCGGTGTCACCATCACCGAGACCGATCACCTCGCACTTGGATGGAGCGTGAAGAAGGGGATTCTCGGCAAGACGGTCTACAACGATGCAGGCACCAAGATCGGAAAGGTGCAAGACCTGATCATCGACCCCGAGCGCAACGTGTCGTACGTCATCATCGGTGCGGGTGGGTTCGTGGGCCTGGGACAGCACGACGTGGCCGTGCCGATCGCGCAGATTCGCGACGAGGCCGGCAAGATCGTGATGCCGGGCGCCACCAAGGAGGCACTGAAGGCGTTGGCGCCCTTCAACTAGGGGTCTCCTCGTTTTCAGTGCAATAAGTGACGGTACGCAAAGCTAGCACTGGCGCGGGGGTGGTCTGGGTAGACCGTTGATTTCATTGACTTTCCTGTTCGCTTTGTAAACGGGTATGGTGGCCTCCCACTTTTGAGGTTCACGATGCAGGGTTGGCACACAACGTTTTTGGGGATGCGTGGGCTCCCCCGCGATATCAGCGACTTCGAGATGAAGGCATTTTTCACCTTCGATGGTGCCGAGCGCGACGCAATCAATGCACGCCGAGGTGATTCCCACAAGCTTGGTCTGGCGCTCCATATTGGTTTCCTGCGCATGAGTGGGCGTTTGCTCGGTGCCTTTCGGGTAATTCCAGTAGCCTTGTGGCGCCACCTTGGCAACGAGCTTGGCATTGCAGCACCAGAAGTCGCCTCGCTGAGAGCCATGTATGAACGCGGGCGCACGCTATTCGATCACCAACAAGTAGCCTGCACGGTCCTTGGATTCCAGTGGATGAGCGAGCACCAGCGCCGCTCACTGGTACGTGAACTGCGCGACGAAGTGGCGCGCTGCGCCGACCGCGATCAGCTACTCGTGCGGGCGCGTCAATGGCTGTACAAGGGGTCTCCTCGTTTTCAGTGCAATAAGTGACGGTACGAAAAGCTAGCACTGGCGCGGAGGTGGTGTTGGTAGATCGTTGATTTCATTGACTTTCCTGTTCACTTTCAAATCTGCGATTCGTGGCGTCAAACCGTGGTCGGTTTCATCCATTGGTGCCAGTTATCGATGCATTTGGCCGCGAAGGCAGGATTTGGTCAGCATAGCGGTCAACCGGGAAGCGAAACACACCCCGCAAGTTGATGCTCTCCAGCCTGGTGGGCGCAATCTTCCCGATCAGTTGGTAATCCCCCCGAAAAACCAAAGTTCCCAGAAGTAGAATTTTCCAAGAAGGAAGTTCTACGTGAAGAAGTCGAGATTTACCGACAGCCAGATCATGGCTGCCTTGAAGCGAGTTGAGGCCGGTCTGGCGGTGCCAGAGATCTGCCGGGAGGTGGGGATCAGTACCGCTACTTTTTACAAGTGGCGTGCCAAGTTCGGCGGTATGGACACCTCCATGATGGCCCGCATGAAGGAGCTTGAAGACGAGAACCGGCGCCTCAGGAAGATGTATCTGGAGGAGAAGCTCAAGGCTGAAATCGCCAACGAGTACCTCGCAAAAAAGTAACACGGCCATCTCGTCGGCGCGAGATGGCCAAGGAAGTCGTGCAGCAGCGTGCCGTCGCCATACGAGTCGCCTGTGCGGTGTTCTCGATCAGTGAATCCTGCTACCGCTACGAGTGCAAACAAAACGCCGAGAACGAGGAGATTGCCAACTGGCTGATGCGCCTGACGGACAACCACCGCAACTGGGGATTCGGCCTGTGCTACCTGTACCTGCGCAACGTGAAGAATTTTGGCTGGAACCACAAACGGGTCTACCGCATTTACCGCGAGCTGGAGCTCAACCTGCGCATCAAGCCACGCAAGCGGCTGATGCGGGAGAAGCCGCAACCATTGGCCGTGCCGCAGGCTATCAATCAGGTCTGGTCCATGGACTTCATGCACGACAGGCTGGAGGACGGCAGGAATCTGCGCTTGTTCAACGTGATCGACGACTTCAACCGTGAGGCGCTTGGCATTGAGGTGGACTTCTCGCTGCCCAGTGAGCGGGTGATCCGGGCGCTGAAGCAGATCATTGCCTGGCGAGGCAAGCCGCTGGTGATTCGTTGCGACAACGGGCCGGAGAACATCAGCGGCACCATTCAGAACTGGGCCAGTGAATGGGGCATCCAGATCGAATACATCCAGCCTGGTAAGCCGCAGCAAAACGCCTACGTTGAGCGGTTCAACCGGACGGTGCGATACGAATGGTTATCCCAGTATCACTGGTCAAGCCTTGAAGAGGTTCAGGACTTCGCCACGCAATGGATGTGGTCCTACAATCACGACCGCCCGAACATGGCCCTGGGCGGATTCACCCCAAAGCAGCATCTGGCCATGGCTGCATAACCGTTCTACTTCTGCGGACTGTGGAAATTGGGGGGATTACCAGTTCCGGTGGAATGACCTGGCGGCGGTTCGACCAGCGATCCAGGACCGCCTGCATCTGTGAGGTATTCCACGCCATCACGATGTTGGCCATCAGGCTCAACGCATCGGCCACAGCCTGCATTTCATCGACACGTTTGGCCTGCGCCGGGCTGATCCGGCCGGTATAAATGGCGCGCTTGAGGGCGTTAACAGCCTCGCCCCGATTGAGCACCCGGCGCAACTCGTTCCTGAAAGCGTCCTTGACAAAGTAGTCAGCCAAAAACGCCGTACGCAGCAACCGCCCCAATTGCACGCCAGCCTCATAGATTGGATCGCCCTGGGCGGCAGAACCGAACCGCGCAAGAGCTGCCACCGCACTGGCATGTCCGCTCATGACCGAGGCTGCCAGGTGCACCAGACTATCCCAATGCTTTTCGATCAAAGCGACGTCGACATTGGCTTCGCACACCGCAGCGATTTCTGCGGGCACTTTGGTGCCGCGTGGCACAAAGAGGTGGCGCTGTTTGAGTTCCTTCAACCGCGGGCAAAGATCAAAACCAAGCAAACGGGCATGTGACATGGCAAAGTCGGTGTAGCCATGGGTATCCACAGCAAGCTGGCTGGTCTCCAGCTTTTCTTGGCGGATGACACCTTCAATGGCCACGCCCGCCTGGCGCTCATTGAGCACAAAGGGCTGCGCATGGAAGATGCCCCACCGGTCTTTTACATGGGAGTAGATTCCAATGGAAGGTGTGTTGCGCCGAGGATCAAGCCGGGCTTGCCACACCCGTTTGGTGGTCTCCATGCTCATCATGTCAGAAGATGCCAAATCGGACCGCCCCCAGGTGGCGGCAATCGGGTGTCGCTGCATGAATTCCAGCACAGCCTGGCAGGCCTGGCTCAGACGCCGTTCGTCCCGCGCCCAGCGCATGGCCTGGCGAATGCTGGTGGCAGACAATTGCGGAATCATGCGCGCGCATTCGACCGCAGTCAGACTGGTGCCGTGGGCCATGATGCCGGCATAGACCATCAGCAGCTCGTCGGTAGAGCGCGGCTCACGTCCGAGCATGATCCAGCTAAAGCGCACCTGGGCGTCAACCCTGCATCGTGAACCTCAAAAGTGGGAGGCCACCATACCCGTTTACAAAGCGAACAGGAAAGTCAATGAAATCAACGGTCTACCCAGACCACCCCCGCGCCAGTGCTAGCTTTGCGTACCGTCACTTATTGCACTGAAAACGAGGAGACCCCTACCTCCTCTCCGCTATCCAACGACGAACCTCCTCTGCACGCCATGCAGTGATTCCGGGTGAGATAGGAACAGGCGCAGGAAACAGGCCTGCATTGACTTGGCGCCAAAGAGTCGACTTGGAGAACGGGATAAAGTGAAGCAACAGTTTCTGTCGCACAAAGCCGCTGGTAGGCAGCACCAGCGATTCACCATGTTGCTCGGATGTAAGGCCGGGCGGTAAAGATGACGTGTCTTGCATGATCATTCCTTTCCTGGATAGACGTCCAAGAGGCGAGGGCATGACCAGCTCTGTCGCAGCGGATGTGGTCTGAAAGAAATCCGCTGCCGAGGAACGCAGAACTTCCTTTCCCTTCAGCCGGCGTTCCAATCGGCTAGAGGATGATGTGTACACCGACGTGCAGTCGCGCATCGAAGCGCCACGTCAGAATGGCAGGGTCACGTTGCCGCAACGGCCCAAAATCTGAGACCGAGTTCTATGCTAAGTGTTTCTAAATTGAACCAGCAGGCAGGTAACGACTGCGACGCGTACGGCAAGCCGGACAGAAGATGAGCGACGATGCGATCGCACACCCTTCAATGAAACTCTACTCCGCACTTGCCTGCTGTGCGTCTTGGGCCGAACGCCTCGCGAACAATCGACGGCGCAAGCGCGTGTTTTCGCGTGGAGATGCAGTAGTACTACACGGAACGTGCTGAGACGGCGTCATCCTCGGGCATCTCTACCGTCTGAGTGCCATCGGCGAAGCCCCTGCTTGCACTATCCTCAGCGCCGGGAACTGCCTTCGCGCT
The DNA here is from genome assembly GCF_057654755.1 of Hydrogenophaga sp. L76. NCBI lineage: Bacteria > Pseudomonadati > Pseudomonadota > Betaproteobacteria > Burkholderiales > Comamonadaceae > Hydrogenophaga > Hydrogenophaga sp. L76. Next base: position 4,014,112 of record NZ_CM172807.1, on the reverse strand, counting down.
ACCACCATCGACTTCGTTGCCGGAAAGTTGCGCCACATCCGCGGCAATAGACACGACCGCGCTCTTTCGAGCGTCCAGAGCGTTCATCTCCCGTCGCAACCGGCCAGCAAGGTTTCGCGCGCCGTTCGCTACGTCACGCACGCGGCGCTTGAGCGCAGCCCGCTCGATGTCGACTGCCTGCGTGGTGATGACCTCATGGATTTCCAGGGTCTGCAGCAAAGGCATCAGTTGATCAAGCTTGCCCAAGATCTCCAGATATCTGCGGCTACTCGAAGACAACACACCGACCTCCAACTCCAAGGCAATCGTGTCATATGTAGCGACACTGGTAATGCCGTTGGCCTTGAAGAGCGCCTCCGCGCCATCAATAGCCTGGTTCAGTTGCTCGGCAACTTTGTCCATCTGCTCGCGAATGAGCCCTTCTACTTTCGCGACATCTTCATGATTGAGCTTGGTTCGCGAGATCACCGAGATGAAATGGATGCCCAGCTGAAAGGTATTGAAGTACCGGATGAACAGGCGCTTCCCCTCGGCGCTCGCAAAGCTGGCCTTAATTTTCAGGCTCGCAGCCTCCACTCGCCGGAAGTCGGCTTTGGTTTCCCGGGCAAGGATGCGGGCATTGACACCCCCCTGGTCGTGCTTGACGAAATCGAGGTCAGCCATAGTCATCTTCTCCTGGTACAACGAGCTTCGGAGAAATGATCGGCAAGACCTTGGCGCATCGCCACGCGAAACGGCCACGAAGTCAGGCTGCTTTCGGCATCGGGGCAGACTGATGGCGCTTCGGGCATTGACGCATAAGGGTTCGGCCTCTACCGTGGGAGGCATGCAGTAGCTGGCCCTGCACCCCTGGCAAGCCCTGGAGTTCCGTCGGCACGGTCTGAGCGCGACATGCTCTGGATCGCTGTCTCTACCCAATGCTTCCCGTCGGCGGCTTTCGAGGCCAGCCTGGGGGCAGTCACGCCCTCGGCCTGGCGCCGAAAGCTTTCTCCCTGCCGGTCGCTGGCGCACCGGCCCCATGGCACATCGATCCGTGCCCAAGCCAGCCTTGAAATCCCCGATCCGCCACACGGATCCGTTCATCCATCCACCCCCTGGGGGCTAACAGCCCCCAGACAGGCGCGTTGGCTCCTGCCGCTATCCCAAGGAGCCAACCATGCTGAGCCACAGCATCTCATCCGAGATCCGTCCTTGCCCGCCGATCGGAATCATGTCCGAAAGCGAGCACGCCGAGCGACCGGTCTTCCAGGTCCTGCTCGAACGACTGCAGACGGGGAATGCACACATCGTCCCGGCTGCAACTGCTGCGGCGATGCTCGACGCCACAGACGACAGAGCTCCCGTCGAATGGAGCGAGGAGGACATCGTGCTGCTGCACTGGCGGTTGCTCAAGGAGATCGGTCGACTGGCCGATCCCGAGACACCGCTCGAAGAGAAGTTCGACACGCTGCGCTGGGTGTTCACCGAGCGCGAGAAGGATCGCAAGCCGTTCAGCTTCGTGTCCTGCCTTCGCGTGGTGGGCTGCAGCCCTTTGTCGCCCCTGCCGTACTGCGGCTTGGTCGACGTCGAAGAAGTCCGGGACGTCATCCGCTGCGCCATGCACAGCTGGCTACGCGAAACCCTGATGCGCTACCCAAGCTGGGTGCGCGAGGCCATCGTTGACCACCCCGAATGGGTCGAGTCCCGACTTGCCCGCAACCCTCAGTGGATCAACGAAGCGATAAGGCGCACCGCACTCGAGGGCGATCTGTTCGCCTGACTGCTCCGGCCTGACACCCCCAACCGAGGGAGCGCTCCCCGCCCCACTCTGCAACCTTGAAAGGAGTCCACCAATGACCGATTGGAGGGACGTTCTCTGCCTCCTGGCGATCTTCGTGGCCTACGGCTTGACCGGCCACCTGGACTACCAGGATGCCATCGCCATGGAAGAAGCCATGCGCGAGGAAACGCTACCGCCCTGCTTTGTGCCGCCCGGTACCACGGCAGAGCACGCGCCCCTGTTTTTCGTCGATCCGATGCCGGTGCGCCGTAGCGCACCGGCATCCATCTCTGCACCAGCCTGCGTGCCGGACCACGAATGAGGAGTCGAACCATGCAACACACCGCACATCAGCCGCGTCGCGTGGAGGCCCTGCTTCCGGTGCGCGATCTCGGCGACATCGAGTTCCTCGTGAAGGAAAGCGAAATCCTGACCGGCCGCGCCGGCCGGGGCTTCGTGATCGCCGGCGCCGACCGCCTGGTCTACCGGGTGCACTGGCACCTGCTGGGCTTCAAGGTCGAGCGCCTGGACGCGCGCGGCCAAGTCCTGGACTGTCGGCACTTGTTGCCCTGGGAGTTCGAGGAACACGGCCTCGCCCAGGCGCTGGCCTGCGGCCAGCTGTTCACAGCATCGGTGCCCCGCGACACGAGCGGACGCGCCTGATACCCACCACCCCGTCAGCGGGCCGCCCTCGTGGGAGGTTCACTGGCATTCAGGAGATCTCCATGAAGATCCAGGTTCACATCAACGAAGAAGGCGCACTACGCAACCAGCGCTACGCCTTCACCGACCGCTTCACGCTGGTCAGCGAGCTGCTGCAGAACGCCCGCCGTGCGGGCGCGCTGCACATCGTCATCGACCACCAGGTCGATAAGCAGATGTTGCGCGTGCAAGACGACGGGCTCGGCATCGAAGACTTCCAGAAGCTGCTGAGCTTCCATGAGTCCGGCTGGGACGGCGACACCATCGCCCAGGAACATCCCTTCGGGATCGGATTCACGAAGTGCCTGTACGCCGCGGCGCGCGTCGTGGTCCTTTCGGGCGACCGGTGCGTGGACATCGACACGGTCGCCGCGCTGCGGCGCGAAGCGTTCGAGGTCCAGACCGCGACACAGGCGATCAGCGGGACCGTCATCGAACTGCACGGCGTCGACATCGCCGACCTGGCGCAGCGTATGGAGGAGCTGTGCGAGGGCTTCCCCGTCGACGTGGTCTTCAATGGCCAGTCGCTGGAACGGCGCTACGCCGAGGATCGCCTGCCGTTCATGGCCACGCCGATCGGCGCCGTGCACGTCGCGGGCAACCGCAGCGGCAAGGCCGCGCGGAACTCGCTGGTATTCCTCCAGGGCTTCTGCGTCAAGCGGCCCACGTACTACAGCGCGGGCGAGATCAATGTCGTCCACCTGGATCCGCAGCAGTTCATGGCTCGCCTGCCCGACAGGGACACGCTGATTGACGCAGACCAGCAGTTGCGCCGGGTCGAGGCCCAGTTCAAGCAGTCCTGGCGGACGGTGCTGGAGGTGGCCCGCACGCAGTTGGAGACATCGTGCAGGCCGGCATCGCCATCTCGAACTCCGAGGTCGGGCAGGGCACCCTGTCGGTGCAGCCCCTGCTGTTCCGGCTCGTGTGCCGCAATGGTCTGATCGTGGCGGACCGCACCTTGCGCAAGACCCATGTGGGCCGCGCACTGGCGCTGGAAGATGAAGGTGTCACGGTCTACCAGGACGACACCCTGCTCGCCGACGACAAGGCGTTCTTCCTCAAGGTGCGCGATGTGGTCCAGGCAGCCGTGTCCGACGTGACCTTCCGGCAGGCCGCCGCCAAGATGCAGCGGACCATGGGCATCCAGATCGTTGGCAATCCTGTGCAGAGCGTGGAGGTGCTGGCCCAGCGCTACACGCTCAACGATGCGGAGCGCTCGGGCGTGCTGCGTCATCTGGTGGCAGGAGGTGACCTGTCGGGCTATGGCCTAGTCAACGCGGTGACCCACTACAGCCAGGAGGTCGAGGACTACGACCGAGCCACCGAGTTCGAGGTGCTGGGCGGCAAGCTCATCGAGTTGTCGGCATCCGAGTGGAAGCCACTGGCCGAAGCCGCCTGATAAACGTGTCGCGGCTGCAGGAGGGGCAATCCCTCCTGCAATCCGCCATTGATCTGAACGACTTTCCGTCAGAACAACTGCACGCTGATCCCGCCATGAACCTTGCCAAGCAGACTGACGCCCGAACGCTTGGCCGCAGCGGCCCCTGTCCATTCATGATCCCGGTAGGCCTTGTTGTCGCATTGGAGCACGATGCTCTTGTCAATCCGCTGGTCAACGCGGCGGATAAGAACTTCGTTGTCGCGGGTGAACGCGTATATCCCATTGCCTTCGATACGGGTGATGGCCGTGTTCACAAACACGATGTCCCCAGTCCGCAAGCGTGGTGCCATCTCGTCGCCAAGCACACGGATCGGAATTCCCAGTTCACCCCGCCACACCAGAGAATCGGTGATCGCGCGAATGCAGTTGGCCATTTGGACAATTGGAGTGCCGTGATCGGAATCGCGCACCTCGCGATGAAGGACACCGATGATCTCGTCCGCGCTGCACCCCAGGCCAACGCACAGTCGCGCAAAGGATTCGAGATCCGGCAACCCGGGCTCCTGGATGTCAAACCAACGACGCACGCTCTGCGCCGCCCGCTGCGTGATGCCGGCCACAAAGGAAACCTCCTTCGCGGCGGGTATGCCCATGGCCACTAGTCTGGCATGCAGGCGGTCGCGCACACCAGGAACCAGGTCGAGATCACCCTCCTCTTCGGCATTGCGGCCTGCATGCCCAGCCCTGGCACGTTGTCCACCTACAAGCCCGTTCCTTCGAGGGGGACGCACATGCCTTGCGGGGTAGCGCGCCGGAGTTTTTGTGGATGTCACGCTTGTCTCCTTGCCTATCGGAAACCGCGTGTTGTACTGCTACTTTTGTTACCGGATGTGCGCGATTGCGAAATCAGTCGCCATAGCCGTCATTTGTCCGTGGCGAGTTCAGCCAGTCGTCCGTTAGCAGCTTTTGATGTGGGGTTTTCCATAACCCGCAGCATATGCTGTACCCCAAAAAGCCCCATCAACCCGATCCGAGGACGTCGTGAAACATCGTTGAGCCACCCAACAGGGATATGAGGAACCGATCATGCGCCACCTGCATCTGTCCGATGTGCAATCCACCAACCTGCAATTGCTCCACGTGATCCTCGTGGGGGCGCAGCGAGACTTGGTGGAGACCTGCCGCAAATTCCATCTGCACACCACCCAGGCCGAGCGCCTGCGTACGATGCAGCCCTCCGAGATCTGGTCTCTCGTGCATGCGGTCGGCGACACCTCGCTGTTCGTGCCCAGGAACGACTTTCTCGCCTTGATCGACTCGCCGCCCGCATTGGCCGGCACGCTCGCAGCAGTGCGCCCGCCCTTCCCTCCTTCGCTGCATCCCATTCAGGTGCCCCGCTGAATGCCGGGAACCAAAGTCGGCCAGCGCCTGCGGATGCTGGCGCTGGCCCGAGACTGCGCCAGCCTAGGAGCGCGCATCCGGACCATTCATCACCTCACCGGCCTGCGTCCGCAGGAGCTGTTGCACCTGCTTTTCAGCGGGCAAGTACTTCCGCCACGCGGCCGGGCACCGGACTCCCGTGAGTGGTATCACGGCGCGAACCTGCTGCACCGGATCGAAGCGTCCGTCATCGTCGCCAACTTCCGTCGGCTGCGCCAACTGGGATGCCCTGCGGCCGAAGCCCTCGTGGAGGCGTACCGCTATTACCAGTCGATGCATCGGCAGCCGTTGCGAATCAGCTTCGATCGCGCCTTCGACCTTGCTGCCCATACTGAAGGGCTATGGATAGCAAAGGCGGCGAGCTTTCAGCTGGCATCGTGCCCCCGTTGCGGCAGCGAGTTCCTCGACACGCTTGGCGGCATGGATACGGCATCACGATCCTGCCCGTTCTGCCAGTTGCTGGACCGGTATGACCGGGATCCAAGATTGATCACGTCGTATGTCGTGCCACCCCCAATTTCCGCGGACATCATCGTTCACCTCGCCCCAATTCGTGGTGCATCCCCATCTCCCGATGGCGAAATCCCCGTCACTCCGGCCCCATTGCCACCGGCCAAGCCATAGCCATCCCTGAACAATGGATCTCCATCCGCCCGCACAGGCACGGAGATTCTTCGATGGCTCCAAGCCCTTCGCCACCAAGTACCGCAGCGCATTCGTTTTCATCCTCGGATCCCGGCTTCGAGGCACTGCCGCTGATCCAGGTCCTCGCGCTCCACCAGGGACTGCTGGCACGCATCAAGCTATGCTTCGGTGCGGATCGCGCGACCTTCGAACGCGATCTGCTGCCGCTGATCCAAGGATACGCAGGCTTCGTGCATCTGCTCCCCGCGACGGCAGGCAACTACTTCCACACGCCAGGTGGCCTGCTGCAACTCGGACTGGAGGCTGCCTTCTTCAGCCTGCAGGGCACCGATGCCCACATCTTCTCAGGCCGCTCGACGATTTCCGAGCGCCGCGAGTTGGAGCCGCGCTGGCGCGTCGCAACCTTCATCGGCGGCCTGTGCTGCGAACTGCATCGGGTGCTGTCGCACTTGATCGTGACCACTGCCGATGGCGAGGAATGGCCTGCATTCCTGGGAGGACTCCCTCGGGTGGACTATCCACGGTATGCCGTCAAATCCGCGATACCACGGTGCTTGGCATCGTGCTCATGTCCACGCACGTCGAAGGCATCGACCAACATACCTTCGCCCTTGCCAACGCATCGGAGTCCACGGGCCCGTCTGGCCCACGCACGGGACACGGGAGTCGATGACATGCTCGTCCGCCGCTACGAAATGCCATGGCGCCCCGCTTTCGAGGCACACGCCGGCCTATCCTGGCTGGCCACGGCCTGCTACTTCACTGGCGTGGCCGCCACGGGAGCACTGCCACTACTTCCATCGCTGGCGCTCGCGGGTGCCTGCGCGACCATGGCGCTGCGCCGCTTCGGCCAGGCCGCGCACGTGCTGCGCCTGCGCGGTTCACTGAGCGGTCGGCGTATCCAGGTCATTAGCACGCGCCAGCTCGCGCGCCTGAACGAAGATCCTGCCCAGGTATTCCTCGGCTTCGGCTTCGAATGGCAACCGGTTCATGCGCAGCGCCTGTACGAACTCTCGAAGGTGGACTACCGTGAGTTCGCCGTCCCGCATTGGCTGCAGCGCCTGCTCGGTCAGGGGCAGGCCGCCCAGCCCGACGCCGAGATCGGTCTTCCGTACATCCACGGAGTGGAGCCCGTCGAACACCCGCTGCATCGGCCACTGCAGAACTTCGAAGGTGGGACCTTGCTGGTGGGCACCACGCAATCCGGCAAAGGCGTGGCGCTGGCCAACCTGATCACCCAGGCCGTGCGCCGGGGCGACGTCGTGATCGTGATTGACCCGAAGAACAGCCGACGGCTCAAGCGCATCGTCGAACGCGCCTGCGCGGACTACCGCGAGCCGGACACCTTCATGGAATTTCACCCCGCCTTCCCCGACCGAGGCGTACGGCTGGACTTCACGTTCAACTGGCAGAAGCCGACCGAGATCGCGTCGCGCATCCAGTCGATCATGCCGCCGGACACCGCCGGCGCATTCTCGGCCTTCGGGTGGGATGCGGTGAATGTCGTAGTACAGGGTCTCGTCGAGCTCGAAGAGCGCCCCAACCTCATCAAACTCACCAAGTACATCGAAGGCGGCATCGAGCCGGTCCTCGAAGCATCGCTGCGGCGCTTCTACGAGCAACTGCTCGGCAACGGCTGGCGCGACCAGCCCGAGATGCGCAAGCTGCTGCACGACGCGCACAAGGGCAACATGCGCCGCCCCTCGGAAGCGGCCAGCGCTGACCTGATGGCATTCGTCGCCTACTACGAGCACCACGTGTCCCAGAACCAGCGCAACAAGACGCTCGACGCCCAGGTCCGCACGTTTCGCCACAACAGGGAGCACTATCAAAAGATCACGGCCAACCTGTTGCCGGTCCTTTCGATGCTCACCTCCGGCGACCTGGGCCGCAGCCTGTCACCGGACCCGTTCGATGCGAACGACGAACGCCCGATCATGAACTTCGAGAAAATCGAACGCGGCGGCCACGTCCTCTACATGTGTCTGGATTCGCTGCCGGACCCTTCGGTGGCCTCCGCCATCGGTGCGCTGGCCCTGGCCGACCAGGCCGCCCGCGCGGGCATGCGCTACAACCTCGGCACCTACCAGCGCATCTCGCTGTTCGTGGACGAGGTCTCGAACGTCATCAACCAGCCGCTGATCGAGATCCTCAACAAGGGTGCCGAGGGCGGCATCTTCACGACCTGCGCGATGCAGACCCTGGCCGACCTGGCCAAGCGCCTCGGCAGCGAGGACGCTGCGCGCATGGCGGTTGGAAACCTGAACAACCTGATCGCCCTGCGCACCAAAGACCGGCCGACGCAGGACTTCGTCACCGAGACCTTCGGCAAGACTGCCATCCATACGCTGCGCGTCGGCCTGAGCCACGGCGCCGACGCGCACCTGGGAGATTTCTCGTCGAGCTACTCGACCCAGCTCACCGAGAGCTTCGAGGAGGTGGTGCCCGCCGAAGTGCTGGGCAAGCTGCCCAACCTGCAGTATTTCGCATCGGTGTCTGGCGGACGCATCATCAAGGGCCGCTTTCCGATCATCGACCCCGATGCCGATGACCGCGTCGAAGAGGTTGCCGCATGATCAGGGCGGTCGCGGTGGTCTCCCTGGTGCTGCTGCTCGTGCTGGTGCTCTACGTGCCTGCGGCGCATCCGCCCGAGCGATTCCTGGGTCAGTTGCGCAGCGAGCACGAGGCGGCCGTCGCGTTCTGGGGTCCGGAGCCTGCCTACCGCATGCTGGACCGGGCGATGCGCCTGCAGTCCGGTGCGGCCGAGGCCAGCCCGCTACCAGCGGCGAGAGACATGCCTCGAACACCCGGCATCAACGGCGCGGTGGCGATCGAGATGGCCTCTGTCAACCAGCGCCTGTTCAACAATGCGTACTTCCGCTCGGTGGACGCCCTGCTCATGCTCGCAAGCTACCGCCTGTCGAGCCTGCTCGAATGGCTGCCGTGGCTTCTTCCCCTGGTGCTGGTCGCGGGCACCGACGGCGCGCTGGTGCGCGTCATCCGGGCCAAGGAATTCCTGCAGCACGACCCCGAGATGTTCGCCGTGTGGTGCTCGCTGCTGATCATCACCGCCTGCGCCAACGTCGTCGCCTTTGTCTTGCCGGTGCAACTGCACCCGACATCGCTGGCGGGGTTTCCCATCGCGATGGCCGTGCTGCTGGGCCGCGCCATCGCCCACTTCCACCAGCGCGCCTGAGCGGAGCGGCGCCCGCTACAACTCCGCCTCTGCCATCAGTTCGGTGACCGTCATGTCCATCGCGCGCGCAATGCGCACGATGGAGACGAGGCCGGCATTCTGGACTCCGCGCTCGATGCTGCTCATGTAGGAACGGTCCACGGCGCTGATGTGCGCGAGATCCTCCTGGGAGATGCCTCGCGCGCGCCGACTTCGGCGAATGGCATCGCCCAGTGCGGTGAGCACAGGGTCGCGGGCGTGCCGTGGCGAGGAAATAGGCATTTCCGCATAGTGGATTTATGATGGCAATCGCACCACGGACGATCACCCACAGGATTTTTGGCAAATCTTCCTGGCGCATGGGTTTCATCCTCGAATCACATCATCCTTGCGAAGGCCCAAGCATGAACACTGCCGGCATCGGCCGCCTGCGGGAACTGGCCGAGACCATTGCCGTCCTCTCGTTGTCGCATCTGCAACCCGCCACGCGCGCGAAGCTGCAGGCCAATGCCCTGTCCGTGAACGCCTATCCCACCGAATTCGGCGGGCTGGTTCATGTGGGAACGACGCCGCACCGCGTGCCGGTCGAGCACGATCTGGCCGTGATCGGTGAGCTGGCGACGCAGGCGGGAATCGAATGGCTGCTCTTCGACGCGGAGGCCCCGATCCTCGACGAGCTGCCGCTGTTCGGGCCGCAACCGCCCGAGGCCTGACCGCGCGACGCGGCACGCGCCAAGAGGGCCCTCCGTCTTCACGCACCGGCCACTCCGGGTGTCGTGGGACGCTGATTGCGAAACACCCCTCAGAAGAGCGGCATTGCGAGGCGACGTCCGCGCCATCCGCTCCTACTCTACGTCCATGCGCCCATGAGCGTGTTCATTGCACTCCGGGACACAAGGACCGACGCCATGCTGACTGCCATGCCGAACATTCACCTTCCAGACCTGCCATCCGCGGGCGGGATTGACGCCACCGACGTGGTCGAAACCCGCCTGTGGACGGAAGAACACAACTGGCTGTATGCGCTGCTGCGCAGCGGCGACAACGTATCGCCCACTTTCCGCATCCCGGATCTGCTCAGTGCCTGCGTGGCCATCGTCTTCACCCGTGACGACGCCGCCGAACGCATCTTCGGCTTTCTCGGGACGGATCTGGTCATGCGCTCGCCGACCACGCCGCGTCGGCGCGAATCGCTATGGCGGCCCCAGTACGAGTTGCTGCACGACCTGCAGTGTTCGCCGGTGAACAAGCATCCGAACCCCAAGTTCGGACTCGACCAGATCACCACCGCCTGCGTGGCGCTGTGCCAGCAGGATGATCCATCCGGAGCAGCAGTACTTGGCCAGGCGCGCCGCAACATGGTGGAGCGCCATCTGGTTCAGCGCGCGCCGCGACATCGGCGCTGACCCCGCGGCGCCACGCCGCCCACCCGCACCGACCCCGCCGGGCTGAGGCTCCCGCCAGCCGCCTCCCCCGCCCCACCCGCACATGACCCTGACCGGCCCCGCCGGTCCTCACCCCGTGCCCGCCCTGCGCTCGTCCAGTGGCGGGTTGGTCCTGAACACCCAGGGGGTCTTCGATGCGTCAGGTTCTCGTTTTCGTGGGGACGATCGCGTGTGCCATGCCGGTGCTGGCGACGCCGTGCTGGGACACCGCGGCCCAGCGCTACGGCGTGGCGCCGGAGTTGCTCTACGCCGTTGCCCGTACCGAGTCGAACTTGAACCCGAAGGCGGTGAACCGCGGCCACGCGCAGCGCACTGGCAGCTACGACATCGGCCTGATGCAGATCAACAGCCGACATCTGCCCAAGCTGGCCGGCTTCGGTATCCGCGAGGCGGACCTCTACGACCCGTGCATCAACCTGCAGGTGGGCGCATGGCTGATGGCCGACAGCTTCGCCCGCCACGGCGTCACATGGAATGCCGTGGGTGCCTACAACGCAGCTTGCAGCCAGCTCAAGGGCGACGCCTGCACCAAGGCGCGCGCCACGTACGCCTGGAAGGTGTACCGGCACCTGCCAGCGGCGCGTCAGAGCGGCACGCCGCTGCCTGTCCGGTCGGCTACGGCCCCGTCGCAGCACCGCGGCCTGCATGTGAGGGTCGCGCCATGAAGCGCAGGACGCACATGCCATGGTGGCGCCCGAGCGGGGCCGCATCGTGCCTGGCCATCGCGGCGTGCGCGGCGACACCGCCCGCGTCGATCGACCCGCCCGCGCCGAAAGCGACCACCGCACAGGCACGGTTGGCGCAGCGCGGGCATGGCGTCGAGGCGGCATTCGCACTGTGCCATGGCGACGCCTGTCCGCAACGCACGCCCAAGACCCTGGCGTCGGTCTCTGCACATCCCACCACCGCGGCCGAGCCGGCAGTACCTCCCTTGCCGAGGAACGCCGGCGTGGAGTCCGACGAACGCCCCCCGCCGCTCATCGCATCGACCTCCTCGAAGGCACCCGAAGCACCGGTCTTCGAGCAGGTCTCCGTGCACTTCCCGTTCGCCAGCGCGCAGCTGGGACCGAGCGCCCGCGCGGCGCTGCGCGAGGTAGCGCCCCGGCTGGCCCAGGCGAGAGAAATCACACTCAGCGGCCGCACCGACAGCACCGGCCCTGCGGCCACGAACGACGGCCTCGCCAAGGCCCGAGCCCAGGCGGTACTTCGTCAACTCCTGGCCCTGTCGCCCGCCATCGCACCGCGCGTGAGCGTCGACGCGCAAGGCGCGTGCTGTTACGCCGAACCCAACAACAGCCCGGCAGGCCGGGCAAACAACCGCCGCGTCGAGATCCGCTACCGCATCGACGGTGACGACCCGCCCTGAGCGGTCGACAGCCTTTACCAGCAGTGGACCCCGATCCACCACCCCGCCCACGCGCCGACCCGTACTGACACCCGATCCCACCCGTCGTCTCGTCCTTTTTGCTGGAGCCCTTTCCATGAGCACTGCCATCCTGTCCACTCCCTCCCCGGCCGTCCTGCGCTCGCCCGCAAGAAAACTCGCCGGCTTCTTCTGCCTGATGGTCATCGCCCTCGTCGGCCTGGCCATCGCATTCCCGAGCCACGCGCTGGATCTCGTGGCCTTCACGGGCATTACGGGTCCGTTGACCAGCGCACTGACGCAGATCGCCGAACTCGGTCCGGGCATCAAGGCGCTCGTCGGGTTCGTCGGCTTCGTCGTCGCGCTGATCTCGCTCTCCGCGCTGCGCAATTTCGGGCCCGTGCTTTTTTATGTCGGCCTGGCCATTTTTGCGGCGGTGGGCTTGGTGATCGCCGGCGCGATCATGGGCGCGGTCGTCTGAGCCCCGGCGCGTCGATATCCCGGAGGCCCACATGCAAGCGGACACCTATATCCCGCGGCGCCTGGACGATCAATGGAAGATCGGCTTCTGGGATGTCGACGTCGCCGTGCCCATCGTCCTGGCGTTCTTCATCGGCTACCTGTCCTCGAACAAGGCGGCGTTCGCCGCCTGCATGGCCGCAGGCATCGCCGTCTCGCGCTGGATCTCGCGCCTGAAAGCGGACAAGCACCCCGCCTTCGCGCTGCACTGGCTCTACTGGCATTTGCCGACGAATCCCGCGACGTCGATGCGCGCGACGCCGCCGTCGCACATCCGCCGCATGGTCGGCTGAGCCGGAGTACCACCATGGACTTCGACCGACTCTCCGGTGATCTCAAGGATCTGCGCCGTCGCAACCGGGGCCTCGCCTTGGCCGTCGGGGCACTGGCCACGGGCGTGGTGCTCGCGCTCGTCGTCATCATCAACCTGTTGGGCACGGTGCGCACGGTGGTCGTGCCGCCATCGCTCAACAAAACCTTCTGGGTCAGCGGCGACAAGGCATCGAGCGAGTACCTGGACCAGATGGGCAGCTTTGTCGCCTGGCTGATCCTGGATGTCACTCCCAGCACCATCGATTGGAAGAAGGACATCCTGCTCGGCTACGTCGATCCCGCGCAATACGGCGCGCTCAAGACGCGGCAGGAGGTGGAGGCAGAGCGCCTCAAGCGGATCAACGCCTCCACGGCCTTCGCGCCACAACAACTCGTGTCCAGCGAGGACACCCAGTCGCTGGTCGTGCGCGGACGCCTGCGCACCCTCGTCAACGGCTACGAGACCGCGAACGACCTCAAGGCCTACCGCATCGACTTCGGCCACGCCGGAGCACGCATGCACGTCATCGGATTCAAGGAGGTGCCCTATGCGGTCAAGTGACATCGCATTCACGCCGCCGCGCCTGGTCGGCCCCGCGCCCGCCGGACTCCGGCCCGCCCAGTCCAGGCTCGCCGCCGCAAAACCATCGCCCCTGCGCGGCGCGCCGCCGCGTCGGCACTGGGATGGTCTGTCCCCGGCGGCGCGGCGCATCCTCGCCGTCACGGCCCTGTCCTTCGGACTGCAGGCGCATGCGCTGCAGGTCGTGGAGGCCAGTGACGGCGTGGCCGTCGAGGCTATTGTTTCCCTGAAGGAACCCACACGCATCCGCATCGAGGGCACGCCGATCACGGACGTGTTCGGCAACATCCATTCGAGCCATTGCGGCGGCTCGCCCTTGCCGACCGCCACGGCTTCCCCTGGGGTGCCCTCCACCACGCCCGGCCTGGCCGCGCCGACCGCCCTGATGCCCTCCACGGTCAACCCGTCCGGCGACGTCATCGTCGAATGCGACCGCGACAAGGGCGAGGTCTACATCCGCCCGGTCGGCGATGCGACGCGGCCGATCAACCTCTTCGTGTCCTCGGCCGCGGCCACCTACACGCTGCTGCTGCGGCGTTCGGACACGCCCGCCGACACCATCGTCATCCGCGACAAGACGCCCCGAGCCCTGCGCCCGGCCACGCCCGACGCGGCGCCGTCCGGCCCGGCCCCCAGCCACGTGCGCGCGATGAAGGCGCTGCTGGTGGCTATGGCTTCGGACCGCGTGCCGCCGGACGTCCGGGTCGAGGAGACCTACCGCCCCATCCAGCTCTGGGCCGACGCGCGCTTCACGCTGCTGCGCCAGTACGAGGGCCGCGGCCTGACCGGCGAGAAGTACACGCTGCAGAACACCAGCACGGTGCCGATGGTGCTGGCCGAGCAGGAGTTCGACCGCCCGGACAGCCGCGCCGGCGGCGAGATCGTCGGCATCGGCATCGAGTACCACAACCTGCGGCCGGGCGAGACCACCAGCGTCTACGTGATCCGGCGGGGAGGCACGCGATGAGCACGCCTTCCATGCCACCGGGCGGGCGCCCGCCCGGCTATGCCGTGCGCGGGCTGCTGGATCACCTCTCACCGCGCCAGCGGCAGTACGCCCTGCTGGCCGCCATCCTGGGCGGCGGCATCGGCCTGCTGTGGCTGATCTTCAGTTTCTCAGCAACGAACCACCAGCCGCACGGCCGCGCCGCCCAAACGCAGCCCAGCGACGTCACCAACATCGGCGTGCTGCCGCCCGGCGGCCAGGTGAATCCGGTGGACCAGTGGGTCGGCACTGCGGGCCGCAAGCTGGCCCAGTACGAAACCGAGCGCGAAGAACAAAGCCGCCTCAACAAGGAGCGGCAGGCCTTCGAAGGCCGGACGATGCAGCGCTTCGCCGAATTAGAGCAGCGCCTGACCGCGAGCCAGCAGGCAGCCGCGCCGAAGCCCGCCGCACTATCGCCACCGACGCCCGCGGCTCCGGAACCCAGCCCCACGGCCATGCCGCCCGCGGCCAGCCTGCCGCCCGCGCCGCCTCCTGGTGCCGCCAGCGTGGGCGCAATGCCGGCCGGACCGCCCAGCCTGCAGCCCCCTTCGCCGCCCGCGCCACCCGTGCCCGTGATCTCGCGGGTGACGCTGGCGGACCGATCCCCCCCGGCAGGCACCGGAGGTAGCGGCAGAGATGGCACGCCCGCCGCGTCGTCCAGCGCGCCCAGGACCGTCGCCACCTTCCTGCCTGTCAGCTTCACGCGAGGCATCCTGCTCGGCGGCCTGGACGCCCCCACGGGCGGGCAGTCGCAATCGAATCCGCACCCGGTGCTGATCCGGCTCTCCGACAACAGCGTGCTGCCCAACCAATTCCGCGGCGAGTACCGCGAGTGCTTCGTCATCGCGGCCGGCTACGGCGACATCAGCTCGGAACGCGCCTACCTGCGCACCGAGAACCTGTCGTGCGTGCGCGCGGACGGCGCGACGCTCGAAGTGCGCATCCAGGGCAGCGTCTACGGCGAGGACGGCAAGGTCGGGATGCGCGGCAGACTGGTGACCAAACAGGGGCAGATGCTGGCGAATGCGCTCCTGGCCGGGGTGGTCAGCGGCATCGGCCAGGGCCTATCCACCGCCAACACCACCTACAGCACCTCGGCACTCGGGACCATCGCGAGCGCGGACGGCAATGCCGATGCGTACCGCGCGGGCCTCGGGCAAGGCGTGGGCAAGGCCTTGGACCGCCTTGCCCAGTACTACATCAAGCTGGCCGAGAACACCTTCCCCGTCATCGAAGTGGACGCCGGCCGCCAGATCGACGTCGTGATCACCAAGGGCGTGCGCATCGACGTGCCGATGACCGCCATGGCCGAACAGGCCACCCGCCGAACCACTTCTCCCGAAACCCGCTACCTGGAGGTCACCGATGATGGCAACTACTGAACCGGTGCGCGCGCAGCACTCCCGTTTCGCCGCAAGGCATCTCCCGGCGGCGCTGTGCGCGGTGTTGCTGGCCGTCGGCATCCCCGGCCAAGCCGCGACGTCCGACGAATCCCGGCTGCTCTCCGTGCTACGCAAGGCCCATCCCGGTACCCAGTTCACGGAAGTGGCGCGCACGGAGGTCGAGGGCCTCTACGAGGTCTGGATGAACGGCAACGTGGCCTACGTCACGGCCGCCAACCCGCGCTTCTTCGTGTTCGGCCGCCTCTTCGACACGGCCAGCATGCGCGACATCACGGGCCCCAGGATCGCACAGCGCAGCGCTGCCCAAGGTGCTCAACTCCAGTCGGAGTCGACGTCGGCAGCACCCGTCTCGATCGACCAGTTGCCGCTGAACGACGCGATCAAGACCGTGCGCGGCAATGGCCAGCGCAAGGTCGCGGTCTTCAGCGATCCGAACTGCATCTACTGCAAGCAGCTCGAACCAGAGCTCGCCGGCATCGACAACGTCACCGTCTATACCTTCCTCGTGCCCTTCCAGGGAGAGGCCCGTCCGGTTGCGATCTGGTGCGCCGCCGACCGCGAGCGCGCCTGGCGGTATTGGATGCTGCAGGCGGACGCAAGCATGCTGCAGTCGGCAGCGAACTGCGAGCATCCGATCGCGCGCAACCTCGAGTTGGCCCGCAGGCTCGGCGTGCAAGGAACACCCACGTTGATCTGGGCCGACGGCGCGCGCACCAATGGCTACGTCGGCCGCCAGGTTCTGGAAGCCAGGCTCGCGGAAGCCGCCAAGGTCGCATCGCAATCGGCCGCCTCGGGGAAACGGCCATGAGCACAACAACACTGCGCCTCTGCGCCATGGCCCTGCTCTTGCCGCTGGCCGCCTGCGTCAACATGTCCGGGCTCAGCGGCGGGTCCAAATACGCCTGCACGGCACCCGAGGGCGTGGCCTGCGACTCGGTGTCGGGCACCTACGCCAACGCGCTGCACGAGAACCTGCCCAGTCAGCGGACGTTGGGCACCGCCGCGGCCAATTCGGCAGCGCCCCCGTCG
This sequence comes from Hydrogenophaga sp. L76, assembly GCF_057654755.1. Classification (NCBI taxonomy): domain Bacteria; kingdom Pseudomonadati; phylum Pseudomonadota; class Betaproteobacteria; order Burkholderiales; family Comamonadaceae; genus Hydrogenophaga; species Hydrogenophaga sp. L76. Next base: position 3,997,374 of record NZ_CM172807.1, on the reverse strand, counting down.
AGGGGCGCTGCGCCGGCCGCATCGGCTCCGGGTCGGATGCCGTTCGCGGCTCCCGCGACAGGGAGCGCGCTGGTCGGCATCGGGGACGCGCCCGCCCTGGAACTGCGCTCCCAGGCACGTGTCCTGCGGCTGTGGACCAAGCCCTGGGAGGACGCCGACGGCGACCTGTGGGACCAGGGCTACGTCTACGTCCAGGTGGACACCGGGCGCTGGCAGATCGACCACGTCCGCCAGCGCATCCGCGACCAGTACGCGCCGCTGCGCCCACCGCCCGCGGCCCCCTCCCCCGCCCCATCCTCGTCCGGCCAGGTACCCACCGAGACCGACGCGCCCGCCCCCTCCGAGGGCGCGGTGCAGCGGCCCACGTCCCTCAATCCCTTCCCTTCGCTCAGTCGGCCCCCGGCGGGCCTGGGCACCCATCCGCAGTGAGGCCACCATGCGCATACCCTCCACCGAAGCCCCGTCCGGCGAGTTCCGCGCGGCGCCGCTGTTCCCCTTCGCACTGCCAGCGGACACACCGGCAGAACAGTTCGCCGGCTGGCTGCCCTACTCGGCCTACCTCGCCGAAGAGAAGCTCTTCGTGAACCGCGAAGGCATGGGCTTCCTTCTGGAAGTGATGCCGCAGTCGGGCGCCGACGAGCGCATGGCCGAAGTGCTGGTCTCGCTCTACGCCAACTGCCCGCCGGACACGGGCCTGCAGTTCCACCTGTTCGCCTCGCCGCACATCCGCCACCAGCTGCGCCAGTACACCAACCTGCGCGTGGAGGACGAGGACCAGGCCGAGAAGGCCCGCCCCTTCGGGCGGCCCGTGCCCAACGAGAACCTGTTCCGGAAGCTCGCGCGCCAGCGCGTGCAGCATCTGCTGCGCGGCACGCAGACCTCGCTCACCGCAGGCTTCCACTACACCTTGCGGGACTTCCGGCTGATGCTGAGCGTGTCCTTCCCCGGCGATGCAGGGGACCTGAACAGCCGCGAGGCGCTGCTGACGCTGCGCGACTCGATGGCCGCCACGCTGCGCGCAGCCATGCTACCCAGCCGCGTGTGCGACGCGGCCGACCTCATCAACTGGTGCGCCCTCTTCACGAACCCCGACCGCATCGCGCATTCGGACGCCGAAGACCTGCAGTTCGATGACGATCGGTGGCTGCACTACGACGACGGCCGGGAGATCCGCGACCAGATCGTGGACTTCGACACCATCCAAGACCCGCATCCTTCGGGCATCACGCTCTGGAAGGAAACCAGCGCCGAGGTGCTGGAAGCACGCTTCTATTCGATCAAGAGCTTCCCGGAGCGATTCGCGCTATGGCAGATGGGCTCGCTGATCGGCGACCTCATGCAGCCGGCGCTGCAGTACAGCGCGCCCTTCCTCATCACGCTGGGCGTGCACATCCTGGACCCCAACGCCACCAAGTCCATCGTCACCGCGAACCACGTGCGCGCGACGCAGAACGCCAAAAGCAAGATGGCGGACGTGATGCCGGATGTGAGGAAAAAGCTCGACGACTGGTCCGCTGCGGCCAACGCCATCGACACCGGAGGCAGCCTCGTGAGCCTGTACCACCAGCTCGCGATCTTCACCCACCCGGACAAGTCCGCCTCGGCGCACGAGGCTGCCAACGCGATCTGGCGCGCGCGGGGTTTTCAACTCAATTCCGACGCCTACATGCACAGGCAGGCCTTGCTCGCGAGCCTGCCCATGACGCTGACGCCTAGGATGCACAAGGACCTCGGCAAGATGCGCCGCGTCACGCGCAAGACCATGTCGAACGCGATCCACATGGCGCCGCTCATCGCGGAATGGCGCGGCACGCGCACACCGGCGCTGGTCTTCGGCGGCCGCCGCGGCCAGGTCATGACGCTCGACCTCTACGACAACGATCTCGGGAACTACAACTTCGCCATCATCGGCGCCCCCGGCAGCGGCAAGTCGGTGCTGATGAACGAGCTGGCCTGGTCCTACCGCGCGATCGGCGCGAAGGTCTGGATGCTGGACCTGGGCCGCAGTTTCGAGAAGCTCTGCAGAAAGGCGCAGGGCACCTACATCGAGTTCCGCGCGGATTCCAAGATCTGCCTGAACCCGTTCACGATCGTGCACGACATAAACGAGGACATCGACATGCTCGTGCCGGGCATCGCCAAGATGTGCTCGATGCAGCACACGCTGGAGGAGGTGCAGTACAAGGCGATCTCCGCGATGGTTCTCAAGCTCTGGCGCGAACACGGCCAGGACCTCACGATCACCGGCCTGCGCGACGCCTTCAAGACCGGGACCATCGAGGAGCTCGGCGTCAACGGCGACCAGCGCATCCGGGACCTGGCGATCATGCTCAACCCCTACGCCAAGGGCGGGCAGTACGAGCGCTTCTTCGAGGGCCGTTCCAACGTCGATTTCAGCAACGATTTCATCGTCATCGAGAATGAGGAACTCAAGCGCCGCCCCGATCTTCATGCGGTAGTCAACATCCTCCTGCTGCACCAGATCACCGGGGAGATGTACCTCACGCGCAACCGGCGCAAGGTGCTTTTCATCGACGAGCTGAAACAGCAGTTGGGGGACATCGGCGCCGACGATCCCGTCAAGGCGGCCGTGGTGGAGGAGGCAGCACGCCGTGCGCGCAAGTACGGGGGCGCGCTCGGCACTGCAACCCAAAGCGCCGACGACTACTACGGCAGCGCCCAGATGGAAGCGGCGTTCAACTGTTCCGACTGGGTGTTCCTGCTGCGGCAGAAGCCCGAATCCATCGAGATGCTCGATCGCAAGGGGCGCCTGTCGATGGACGAGCCCAAGAAGCGCTTGCTGAATTCCCTGCGCACGGAAGCCGGGGCATATTCCGAGCTGTACATTTCCTCGCCCGTCGGCGAAGGCGTCGCCCGCAACATCCTCGACCCGGCAACCCATCTGCTGTTCTCCAACAAGCTGGAGGACAACGCCCCGATTGACGAACTGCGCGCCCAGGGCCTGTCGATCGACGAGGCCATCACCGAACTGCTGCGGCAGCGGGGGTACGCGCTATGAGGGCGCTCCTGCTGCATGCGCTCGTCGCCGCGCTACTCGCCGCTGCCGGCATCGCCGCCTACGACCGCTGGGTGCTGCGGCCCACACTCGTCGTCGGCGTGGTGGACCTGTCGGAGGTCTACCGCGCCAAGGAAGCCGAGTTCACGCAGATGCTCACGAGCACCGGCACCGAGGCCGAACGCGAACAGGCGCTCGCACTGGCTCGCCGCTTCTCGCAGCGCCTGCCCGCAGCGCTGGAGGAATTGCCGCGCGAGTGCGGCTGCCTGGTGGTGATCAAGAGCGCGATCGCCGGTGCGCCCAACAGCCGCGACCTCACGCCGGTGCTACGCAGAAAGGTAGACCAGCCATGACCGAACCCGTCTCCACCAATGCGGCCATCCAGACGTCTGGCTGGTGGCATCTCCACGTCCGATCCTTCGCCGAGTTCCTGCGCCACATACGGCGGCGCTGGTATCTCTACCTGCCGGTATTCGCGATCTGGGGCTTCGCCTACGTGCGCCTGTTCGTCGACCCAACGCCGCGCGTGCCGCTGCTCGTGAACTGGACACCAAGCCTGCCGTACCACGTGGCGCTGATGCAGTTCCAGCAGCGGCCCGTGCGACGCGGCGACCTGATCGTCTTCGCCTTTGCTGGCGAGGCACAGGCGCACTACCGCGGCCTGCGTGGCCAGCCTTTCTTCAAGCGGGTGCGCGGCGTGCCTGGCGACGTGGTCACGGTTTCGGATCGCACCGTCTTCGTCAACGGCGAGGCCGTGGGCCGGGCCAAGACCCACGCCTACGACGGCCATCCGCTCGCGCCCATCGCCCCGGTGGTGATCCCGCCGGGCCACTACTACGTCCAGGGCATCGGGCTCCACAGCTTCGATTCGCGCTATGCCGAGAGCGGACTGGTACGCGATGGGCAGGTGCTGGGCATCGTCCAGCCGATCTTCTGAGGAGTCGGACATGCCCCGCAAATCCAGCATCGCCCCCCGTGTCGGCGCCAGCCTCGGCCTCCTGCTGGCTATTCTGGCGGCGGCCTCGAATCCCGGGCGGGCCCAGACCAGCCCGGCCTTCGGTCCGGTGAGCACGCCTTCCACGGCCGCGCCTGCCGATGACATGCCGCTGGCCGACTACCTCGGCCTGCTGCGGCAGATCGCCCCGGCCGCCGAGCAGGGAGCCCGCACCTACCTCGCCGCCGCGCAACTGCGCTGCGGCCGCGCGCCGACCACGGCCGAGCTGCGGCAGGCCCTGTCCGAGGGTGACGGCCACCCGGCGCTGATGGGGCTGATTCGCGCCGCCCACCAGCAGGACAAGGCGGCGCGGGACCGGTGGATCGCACAGATCCCGTGCCCGCGGGGAGCTGCGCGATGAAGCGCACCGCCTCTTTCGCCATCGCCCTGCTGGCCGGAACCGGCCTGCCCACGCTCGCCACCGACCTCGGCACCCTGGGGCCGACCTACGAGATCGCCGAGTCCCACCTTCTTCGCATGATCGAGGAGCGCCTTCGGGACAAGGAACGCTCGGGCGAACTGGCCCGCATCGAGCAGGAGGCGCGCGCCCGCGGCACCGACATCGTCAGGAATCCCGTGCCGGTAGCCGGCGTGCGAACCACCGCCGCGCCGCGCACCTTCTACTTCAATCCCACGTACACGCTCGACCGCAACCTCCTGGGCGCCCAGGGCGAGCTGCTGTTCGCCGCTGGCACGAAGGCCAATCCGCTGGACATCGTGTCCCTCTCGCGCCACCTGCTGTTCTTCGACGCACGCGACAGCCGCCAAGTCCGCCGCGCACGCGAGCTGATGGCGCACTACCAGGGCAAGGTGAAGCCAATCCTGACCGGCGGCTCCTACCTGGATCTCATGAAGTCCTGGCGCGTCCCCGTCTACTACGACCAGCAGGGGATGCTCACGCGGCGCCTGGGCATCACACAGGTGCCCGCCCTCGTCTCGCAGGAGGGCAAGCGGCTGCGCATCGACGAAATGGAGGTAACGCAATGAAGCACCCCTGGTTCACCTCCTTGCTCCGATGGCTCGCCGGGCTGGCCCTGGCTGCAGGCGGCGCTGCCGCAGGCGCGACCACCTGCACCGGCAAGTTCCCCAACCCCATCACGGACATCTGCTGGAGCTGCATCCTGCCGCTGAGCATCGGCAGCGCCCGCATCGGCGACTTCGGTTCACAGGAAGACATCGAAAACCCCGGCAGCCCGCTTTGCACCTGCGGCGTCAACCCAGTGATCGGCCTGTCGGTCGGCTTCTGGGAGCCGGCCCGGCATGTAGAGGCGGTGCGCAAGCCCTTCTGCCTGACCTCGCTCGGCGGCATCGACCTCAATCCCGGCATCCCGGCACCGGAGGCCGCGCGGTTCACACGATCCGAGGGCGATGGCGACGGTGGCAGTTTCTACCAGGCCCATTTCTACGTAAACCCCGTCCTCTACTACCTGGAGGTGGTTACCGATTTCCCCTGCCTGGAAAAGGGCAGCTTCGACCTGGCCTACCTCACGGAGGTCGACCCGCTCTGGGCCGACGACGAACTCACGCTGATCATCAACCCGGACGCCGTGCTGTTCGCCAACCCGGTGGCCATCGCGGCCTGCGCCGCGGACTGCGTGGCGGCCTCGCTGGGCTTCGGGATCCGGGAGATGTTCTGGTGCGCCGGCTGCCAGGGCGGCCTTTATCCCATGAACGGCCATGTTCCGTACCACTTGGGCGGCGTGCGCACCGCCGCGCTGATGGCACAGCGACTGACGGCCAAGATGCACCGCGAGCTGATCGCCTGGGGCTGGCACGGCACGCCGGGCCTGTGCGGCCCGTACTTCCTGCCCGTCATGGACAAGGCCGCCTACAAGACCCAGCTCACCCACCCGATCCCGTCCACGTCGAAGGAAGTCGGCAAGTGCTGCCAGCCCTTCGGCCGCCAGACCGTCACCTGGGGCGCCGGCAAGGAGTACCCGGTACGAGGCGAGGACTTCAGCTTCATCTTGTTCAGAAAGAGGAACTGCTGTGTGGGCTACTGACCTTCTCTCGCGACACCCGACCGCCCCGGCCTTGGCGCTGGCGCTGGCGCTGCACGCGACGGCGGCAACGGCCGCCGGACCCGACATCACCGAGGCCGACCTCGAGCGCGTGCGCCGCGAGCAGCCCACCGTCACCGAGCAGGACATCGAGCAGGCGCGGCGCAGGCATCGCGCGCCGGGCGAGGCCGAGCTGAAAGCGGCACCCGTGCCGTCGGCGCCGGCCATCGAGGCCCTGCCCCAGCCGACGACGCGCACGCCGATAGACCTCGAAGCGCTGGCGCGGGGCTACGCCTCGCAGGCCGACGCGATGCAGGCCGCCGAAGGGCTGGCGCGCGGGCCGGGCCTGTTCGTCTTCGTGAGCCTGTCGATGCCACGGCCCGCCCTGCAGCGCCTGATCGACCAGGCCGCGCGCGCCCGCGCCTCGGTCATCCTACGCGGCCTCGTCAAGGGATCGCTGCGCGAAACCGTGGCGCAACTGCAGCCGCTCATCGGCACGCGCCAGGTCGCGGTGCAGATCGACCCCCCGGCATTCGACCGTTTTTCCATCGTGCGCGTGCCCAGCTTCGTGCTCGTGCGCGACGGCACGCGGCCGGTGTCCTGCGCCAGCGGCACCTGCGCGCCACCCGAGGCCTTCCTGCGCACGGCGGGCGACGTGAGTCTGGACTACGCGCTGGAGCACATGGTGCGCACCGCCCCGGCATTCCAGGGCGATGCCGCAGGTTTCCTGCAGCGGCTAAAGGAGTAGGAGCCCGCCATGCGCCCCGCCCTCGTCCTCCTCCTGCGCCGTGCCGTGGTCTGGTTCACGCTGGCCTGCTTCGTCACGACGCAGACGGCCGCGCAAACCGGACCGCATGCCGAGGGCACAGCCGCAGGCCAGGCCGCCAACCCGGTGATCCGCGGCACGATCAACGCCCCCGACGCCTCAGCGGTGGTGCCGGGCTACACCACGACGCCGCCCGAGCGCGGCTACTACGGCCAGCCCAACCTCTCGGGCCAGACCAGCGCCCGGCTCGCGGCCTGCGCGACCACCCCGAACGATCCTGTGTGCCAGGCGCTGCTGGGCGCGCGGGCCTCGGCCAACACACCGCGCGAGCCCGTCTCGCCCTACGACCCGGCTGTCCTCGACGCGCGCCGCGTGGCGGCCAACCCCTCGACGGCCCTGGAGGACATCGCGAGCTACTACAGTGGTTGCCAAGTGGACACCGTGGCCACGCCCGCGACGGAGACCCGCGTGTGCCGGCAGTACAGCGGCGCGACCGCCCAGTCGTGCGCCCGCACGCTGTCTGTGTCGATCTCGCGCACCAGCAGTTGTCCGCCGGGCGAGTGGTTCGCCCAGGCTGCCTCCGGCAGCGTCGCACTGGCCGTGCAGTGCAAGCCGGACCAGCCGGCCTCGGGGCAGCGCTTCCGGGTGACCAGTGCCGGTGTGCCGGTGGCCTTCTTCGACGTCGATGTGGGCTCGGGACTGGTGTTCCCTCAGATGGTGGCCCCCCTGCCCAACCCCGCGTGGCCGCCGGGCGGTCAGAACGGGGTCTGGGTCGTCAACAACCGCTGTGAAGGCGATGCCTGCCGGCTGACCGGCTTCATCGCGCAGGAGTACCGCCAGGTATGCACGGGCGGCGGCGGCGATGCGGGCGACATGAGCTGCACCAACGAACGCCCGTTCCTGGAGGTGTATGGCGCCTGCCCAGCGAGCACACAGAGCGGCGATCGGATCGCCCACACGACCGGCTCGGGCGGTGATGCCGGGGACATCCAGACCACCTACCTCGACGAGGGCCGCTGCTATGCCCCCAGCACCGATCCGAACGACGCGCCGGGCCAGGACGTCACGGGCACCTACTCAGCCTCTTACTGGCGGTTTAGCAGCAACCGCCCCATCGTGGGCTTCCGGCTGAACGCGTTGTACGGCCCGATCCCGCAGATGACGCTGAGCTTCGAGCGGCCCCACACCACGGTGACCGAGTCGGACCAATGGGATGACCAGTGCCCCGCACTCGACAGCGACGGCCGCTGCGCCGTCACCAGCGCGGCGCGCTGCGTCGACGGGCCGGCCACCAAGGTGATCGACGGGGCTTCGGTCACGCGCGCGTGCTGGCGCTACGAGACCTCGCTCTCCTGCCAGAACGGGACGCCCACCGACGAGTGCGCGTCAGTGGCCGCGGCAGGCTGCACGCCATCGGGAACCGTCTGCCGCCAGATGAACCCGGCCACGGGCACCTGCGAAATCGCGGAGAACACCTACAGCTGCCCGGTGGCCCCGGGCTCGGCGGTGACGGCGCGCAACTGCCCGACCGACGTCTTCTGCATCGCGGGCAGCTGCTTCAACACCACGTACACCAACGACGCCGACTTCGCGAGGGCCATGTCCTTCCTGGAAGCGGGACGCGAGGCGGGGGTCTACCTCGATACGGACAACCTCCAGGTGTTCCGGGGCGAAGCCAACCGATGCCGCGACCGCCTGCTCAACAACTGCTGCACGTCGGACGCCTCGGGCCGGGGCATGAGCAACCAGAGCCTGTTCGGGGTGGGTTCGCGACTGGTTTTCGATGTGTTGATGAATTCCGGCAACCGCGACTTCCTCTACCACGGAATGCAGGCGCTGCTGATGAGCGGCGGATTCTCAGGCAGCTTTACCACCTATGGCGTCACGGTGGCTATCAATGGCACGGCCCTGCCTGCCGGCTCGTCGGTGCTCTATGCCGGAGAGAGCGTGGTGGTGGCCTTCGACCCATGGAGCCTGGTCATCGCGATCGTCATCTACGTGGTGATGTCTGCGATCTCCTGCGACGAAGAGGAAGGCAAGCTGGCGATGAAGGAAGGCGCACGGCTGTGCCATACGGTCGGCACCTACTGCTCATCCTGCATCCGCATCCTGGGCAAATGCGTCTCCTGCATCACGCACACCACGACCAAGTGCTGCTTCAACTCGGTCCTGGCCAGGATCATCAATGAGCAGGGTCGGCTGCAGGTCGCGAAGTGGTGGGGCACGGCCGAAGCGCCGGACTGTTCGGGCTTCACGATCGCGCAGTTGCAGAGCCTGAACTTCGCGCAGATGGATCTCACCGAGTTCTACGCGTCGATCGTGCCAAACCTTCCTAGCGCAGGAGCGATGCAAGGCGGCGCCGTCGGTCGCGCGAACAACTGCTACTACGGCGAAGGAAGATGCCAATGAAGAATACCGCCACCCGCGCCAGATCCCGCTTCGCAGGTATCGTCCTGGTCCTCCTTCTCGCCACACGAGCGCATGCCGAGCCGATCCGCACGCCCGTGACCGATGCACGGCCCGTCCTGCTGGCAGCCTTGCAGTCCACGGACGGGACAGCCCACGGCGTACTCATCGGCAAAGTGGCGGATGCGATCACCCGGCATTTCCAGGCCACCTCGCCGATCTACATCGATGTGTCCACCGTGAAGCGCTACCGGGAGACGGGCTGCAGCCGGCTCAAGGTGCTCTTCTGGCAGGAGGACGTAAAGCTGCCCGACGTTGCGGTGCCGCGCAAGCAGACCATCGAATTCGGTATCAACTACTGCCTCGACGGCCTGCCGCCGAAGTCGCTGCTGTGAGGACGCCATGATGAGCTGCCCCACTTACGCGTGCCTGCGGTTGTTGCCGGTCCTGGCACTGGCAATGGCGCTGGTCACGGGCGCGGCCCAGGAAGCAGCCCCTGCCGCTGGGCAGGTCGAGCCCCGCTCCTACTGGTCCGACCGCTGGCGCGGCTGGCACTTCTACGAAGACCCTCCGCTGGAGGAGCCCGCGCCGCCACGCGCGCAGGCCGTCCCGGCAAGGCCAATCAAACCGGCAGATCCGCCCCGCCCGCCCGAGCTGGTGGAATTCGAGCGGCTGCAAAAGTCCCTCGAAGACCTGCGCAACATCGCGATCATGCGACCGACCGAGTCCAACGTGCGGCGCTACATGGAGCTGGAGATGCAGGTGGTGAACCGCGCCTCCTACTTCGCCGACGTGGCGCAGCGCGTGGCCTGGGCCACGCCCGAACTCGATCCGACATTGCAGGGCCGGCCCGTCAACGCCCAGGCGCTGGAAGTCTTCGAACGCCAGCAGCGGACCGACCGCTCCGCCTCGGTCGCCGCGCTGGGCCGCGACCACGTGCTCATCTTCTTCTACCGCAGCGACTGCCCCTACTGCCACGCCTTCGCGCCCACCCTGCAGGCATTCGAGGCGCGCCACGGCATCCAGGTCGTACCCGTGAGCGTGGACGGCGGCCCGATGCCGGGCTTCCCGCGCGCCCGCCCCAACAACGGCATCGCCACGGCTCTGCAGGTGACCCAGGTGCCGGCCGTGTTCCTGGCCCAGCCTGCCACCGGAAAGATCACCCCGATCGGCTCCGGCGTGCTCTCCGAGTCGCAGCTGCTCGAGCGCATTGCCATCGTCTCCTCGCCCACGGGCGAGGCCATGCTGCCCGGCGCGACCCAGCACCTGGCCCTGCCATAGGAGGTTTCCATGTCCCGTCCCTCCCGCCCCATCCATGCCCGCAAGGCCGTCGCGCTGGCCGCTGCCCTGGTCGTGCTATCCGCCTCGCTGCCCGCGCGCGCCGACCTCAACAGCGAGGTCAACGACATGTTCAACAACCTGGGCGCCATCGGCAACTACACCGCACCGGGAGCATTTCGCGGGCAGACCTACAACACCTACACCGGCGGCTCGCTCATGATGCGATCGCCCAACAAGGTCTATCAGCTCGCGGCGATCCAGTTTCCGAGCGTGAAGGCGGGCTGCGGCGGGATCGACGTGTTCGGCGGCTCGTTCTCGCACATCTCCGCACAGGAGTTCAAAAACCTCTTGCGCAACATCACGGCCGCGCTGCCCGGCATTGCGTTCCAGCTCGCGCTTGAGGCCGTGTCCCCACTCCTCGGGGGCCTGACCAAGTGGGCGAAGGGGCTGGAGACCTGGATCAACAATGCCCGCATCAATTCTTGCGAGACCGCGAAGGCGATCGTCAGCAGCGCGGCCGAGGCTGTGGGCTACAGCTCGCAGGAAACCTGCTCGGACCTGGCGATGGAGATGGGCCTGGAGAGCGACCGGGACGCTGCCCGCCGCCGCTGCTCGACCGACCGGCCCAGCATCCTGTCTTCCGCCCGCTCATCGGGCGATGCCAATGTGCGCAACAAGGCGCCTTTCGTGGGCAACCTGACCTGGAAGGCGCTGCAGTACACCGGCTCCTCCCTCGACGACGCGGGGCGTGAATTGATCATGAGCATGGTCGGCACCGTCATCTATTACCCCGAGGAATCGGGACGCGACCCGGAGCCGATCGCCCCGACCCTGACGTCGATCAGCCAGTTGCTCTACGGCCAGGCCGCCGGATCGGGCAACAACGTCATCCAGCACCTGCTGCGCTGCAATGACTATTCGGCCTGCGACGTCGTCTCGACCAACACCGCCTACGACCACGTGCCCTTCACGGCGCGCGTGGAGACCATGATGCGCTCGATCGCCGACCGCATCGCCACCCGCACGGCCATCCCCAACAACTCCGCCGAGGTCGGTTTCGTCAACCAGACCACCGAGCCGGTCTACAAGATGCTCTCGGTGGGCACCAGCATCCCGGGCTCGGGCCTGGCCGATAGTCTGATCGGCCAGTACCGCGACGTGATCGCGGCGGACTATGCCTATGTCTTTCTCGAAAGGAACCTGCGCCTGGGCATGGCGGCCCTGGCGAAGGACTACACGCTGCAGCAGACGCAGCGCGACCAAGCCAACCAGATCCGCCAGCGGGCCCAGGCCATCCTGCTGCTGATCTCCCAGGAAAAAAACCTCTTGTACGCGAAGGTCGGCTCCTACCGCGCTGTCGCCAGCCATCTGGAGCAGTTGGAGCGCCAATTGCGCTCGAGCATGCCCCAGCATGTGATGGACATGCTGGGCCAGCAGGCGGCCCACCTGTCGCGTTGACGCCGATGGTAGGGCACGGCCATGTGGGAGATCTACGCCTACCAGAACGCGGACAGCCTGTTCGGGGTATTCAACGCGTCCGCCGCGATTCACGCCTCCGGCGACTACGCCTCAGCCGTCGCGGCGGTGGCCTTCTGCGGCTTCGTCGCCGCGCTCATCGCCTACGCGTTTGCCCCTGAAAAGCTCCAAGGCTGGAAGTGGCTCGCCTCCGTGGTGCTGGTCTTCGGCATCCTGATCGTGCCCAAGGTCACCGTGGGCATCGTCGACAAGACCGGCGGCTCGCCGGTCAAGGTCGTGGACAACGTGCCCTTCGGGGTGGCGCTGCTGGGCAGCCTGACCAGCACCATCGGACACACCCTCACCGGGCTATTCGAGACCGCCTTCCAGGTGATCCCTGGAGCGGGGGCCTTGCCGTCGGAGCTCTCATACCAGCAGAACGGTTTGATGTTCGGCAACCGCCTCGTCAGGGAGACCGGCAACGTGGTGTTCCAGGATCCCGCCTTCCGCACGGACCTCGTGAACTTCATTCACAACTGCGCGATGTACGACCTGATCGACGGCTCGCTCGATCCGGCCACCTTCTCCGCCTCCGACGATGTCTGGCCGCTGATGGCCTCACCCAACCCTGCGCGGTTCAGCACGCTCACGGGCGCAGGCGGAGCCGTGGGCGTGGACACCTGCCCGAACGTGTACCAGAGCCTCAATGGCCGGCTGCCGGCACAGTTGCAGCGCATCCAGGGGCGCCTGGCCTTCCAGCTCAACCCGACGCTGCCCGGCACCGCGGCGGCGGCCGCGATCGCAGGCCAGATCCAGCAGGCCTACCTCAAGAACAGCATCGCCAACGCATCGGCCACCGCCGCGGACATCATCCGGCAAAACGCCATGCTCAACGCGCTGGAGGACACCGGCAAGATCGTCGGGCAGAAGGTCAACGACCCGGCCTCCATGGTGCTGGCCGTGGGGCGGGCCCAGGCCGTAGCCCAGATGAACGCTTCATGGCTGAACTACGGCAAGGTGGCCGAGCAGGCGCTGCCCGTCTTCCGCAACGTGATCGAAGCGGTGACCTACGCAATGTTCCCGCTGTTCGTGCTCCTGCTGCTGCTCACCAGCGGCCGCGAGACGATGATGGCGTTCAAGGGATATGCGTCGATCCTGATCTGGATCCAGCTCTGGCCGCCGCTGTATGCCATCCTCAACTACATGGCCTCGATCTACGCGGCCTACGACCTGGCAGCCGCGGCGGACCTGGGTACCGGCGCGAAAGCGCTGGCGCTGCAGACGGCCTCGGTGATTTACTCACGTGCGCTGTCGGGAGAGGCCATCGTCGGGTACCTGGCGATCAGCATCCCGTTCGTGGCCTGGGCCGCCTTGAAGAGGATGGAGAACTTCGGCACGGCGCTGGTGGGCGGGCTGTCGGGGCTGCAGGCCACGCTGTCGGGTTCGACCTCGGCAGCTACGGTGGGCAACACGTCGCTCGGCAACGTCTCCATGGACCAGATGCAGCTCGCGCCCAACCGCACCTCGGCCTTCATGGGCAGTTGGCAACACGACCTGAGCGGCAACACCTTCTCGTCGAACGCTCTCACGGGCAAAACGGCAGTTAGCCTGCTGCGCAACCAGGGCTACGCCTCGCGGGTCGTGTCGATGCGGGTGTCCGAACAGGACGTGCAGGACGCCAGCCGGCAGGTGGATGCCGCTCGCAGCGAGGCTGTGGCAGCCAGCAGCGAGCGCTCGTCCGTGCTGGCGGAGGCATTCACGAAAGGCGTGGCCAAACTGCGGTCGTCGCGCAATAGCAGCGGCTCCACGACGAGCAGCTTCGAGCAGTTCGGCGAGACGCTCAACCGGCTCGACCAGATCAGCAAGAGCGTGGCGGATACCACCGGCCTCACGCAATCGCAGGTTGCGCGGATTGCTCTTGGCGCATCGGGCCGCCTGGGCGTCAACACCCCCATTGCCAGCCTCAACGGCACAGCCTCAGCCGACAAGAACTACGTCTCGGGTCTATCAGCAGCCGAACAAAAAGTCCTCTCGTCAATGAACAGCGAGCAACTCGCCGAGTTCAAGCAGTTCGGCGACCGAGCCTCCCAGGACAGGAGCTTCATGAACGTCATCGCCAGCGATGCACGCGAAGCGCATGATCTTTCCGCCCGCCTTTCCTCGACCGCAGCACGGTCGGAGCGTGCAGACGCCAGCTTCGCGGAGCGAAGCGCTTTCGCGGAGCGCGTTTCGACCGCCTACGAGCGGGGCGAGACTATCGCCATCGACATCGCCCAGGATCCGCACAACCTCGCTATGTTCACCCGCTACGCCGAGCAGTACGGCGGCAACAGCGCCTCGGCGCGCGTGCTTATGGAAGCGGAACTGGCCCGGCAGTCCCTGCGCCCCCATAGCGTGTTCTCGGACGGCACTGCGGTGCCCACGGCCTTTGGGGACCTCCAGGCCCAGCACTTGCGGAACTCCGGCGATCCGGCATTGGCACCCGACCTCGCAGGGCGCCACCAATCGAATCAGGGTGACGTGCGCCGGTTCGGTGGCGGTGCCACGCCACCCGCGCCGACGGCGGGTTCGCCTTCATCGATGCGCAGCACGGTTCGGGAGGAAGGCGAACGTATCCGGGCAACCACTTCGGCCGATCAGGGAGCATTCGACCGCAAGGCACAGATCACGAGGACGCCCGACGGCACCCTGGCGTCCGAGCGCTCCCTGATGATGCAAACGGGTAAGCAGGTCAAGGAGGATGCCGCGCCGCTGATCGACGACGCGAAGGAAGCTGTCAAGAATGCCCTCAGAAAGTAGTTGGTCAGAGGTTCTTGTCCGCGTCGAGCATGTGGTTCCCATACTCGGGCCGAGGCGGCTTCATGAATTGTGGATGGCCTTCATCGCGCCAGTAGTTGGCTGCGAGATCTCGACCTGACATGCCCACGCCCGGAATCGACTCAATTTCCTCCTCGGTGTCGAGCAAGTGACGAGGCTGCTGCTTGCCAATCCGCGACAGACCGCCACCGATCGCCCCACCGAACAGTGCGCCCACGGCCATCATGACGATGCGCAGGCCCCAGTCGTCGTTGCGTGCAGGCAAGTACCCGGCACCGACGCCCAGCAGCAGGAAGAAGACAAAGATGGCTTTTCGCATAGCGCCTCCACGACTACACCCTACCAGCGATACCTCCGCCGTCAAGTCCGTCTGAAGGCCGTCATCGTCGTCGACATTCATTGCTGATGACACACGTTCTAGCATGCGCCTTCTGCGAGGATGCAATTGAGCCCAGAACCCTAGCGAGCAGTACGTCCTTCATGCGACGCAAAGGACTCCATGACTGCCCAACCTCAGGCGAGTCGATAGAGCACTGCGCCGTCTTCGTCCTCTGTCGACACGATTTCCCCACGTTGGTTGAGATAGTTCAGGTGGGCGAGCGTCTCTCCGGTCGCAAGGTTGAGGTGCATCTGCTCTGCAACAACGGACGAGCGGTACAGGGCGCGAACCAGGTCGATGACCCTCGTAGGCTGTACGAGTTGCTGCCTGACGCGGTCGGTGCCTCTCACGGTGCTCGCGCGCAGTTGCTCCAACCGTGTGTGCAGACCAGTGAAAGGTTCGTTGTGGGCAGGCAGGACCAGAGCACTCTCCGGCACGCGCTGCATCAGCCGGTCGATGGAATCGAGCCAGCCCTGCAGAGGATTCGCGTGTGGCTCGGTGGGGTACACGGAGGTATTGGAGCTGATCCTGGGAAGCACCTGATCCCCTGATATCAGCAAATTCAGTTCGTGCGAATAGAAGCACGCGTGCTCGGGAGAATGTCCCGTGCCAACGATGACTTCCCATTCCTGGTCCCCGATCCGCAGCATCTGGCCATCCGTGAGCCGAACGAAGCTGTCAGGCAGAGGATGGATCATCTTGCCGAAGTCACCGAACCGTGTGCGGTACTCATCCACCTCGATATCGCTCCATCCGGCCCTGCGATAGAAGCGAACACCATCGACCGGTGCTTCCCGCCCCGTATCGGCAAGCATCACCCGGCAGCTCAAATACTCGTCCCGTGTCATCCACAGCGCGCATTCGAAGCGACGCGTCAACCAGCCCGCCATGCCCACATGGTCGGGATGCATATGCGTCACCATCACGCGGGAGATGGGACAGCCGGCAAGTGGCCCCTGCGGCGCGAGCAACGCGAGCCAAGCGTTCCTGATATCCACACTGCGCATGCCCGTGTCCACGATCGTCCAGGCAGAACCATCTCTCAATGCCCAGAGGTTGATGTGATCCAGGGAAAACGGCAGCGGCATGCGAAGCCACAGCACACCTGGCTTGATTTCCGTGGCCTGGCCGGGGAGCGGAAGATCTGGGAACGGATACGACAGTGCTGGGGCTGCGTCAGTCATGATGCTCAATTTACACCGCGTTGGTTGTCCTTCCGGTATTTTCCTTCACGAGCCTTCGCAGCACCTTGCCGACATACGACAGGGGCATTTCCTGCACGATGGCCCCAGTCTTCGGCGCCTTGTAGCCCAGGTTCTGTTTGCTGAAGGTCATGAACCATCTTGTCAATGCCCTTCCATGAGTCCCCGCCGCTTTGACGGGAGTGTCAGCTCCAACGGCAATAGTCAACGAGAGTTGCCTACGGCTACGACCTGGCCCCCACCGCAGATCTGAGGAGTGGCGCGAAGGCACCGGCACCGCATACGGCCTCGGTGATCTATTCCTGCGCACTATCGAGTGAGACGATAGTGAGGTACCTCGCAATCAGCATTCCCTCCGTGGCCTGGGCCGCCTTGAATAGGATGGAGAACTTCGGCACGGCGCTGGTGGGCAGGCTGTCGGGCTCGACAGCAGGCTCCACCAGCGGTGATCATGATGTCCTTTTCACGCGTTGAGCAGAGTTGCCTGGCCCAGACACTCACAGAACTGGCCCCAGACGCACGAAAGCTCTCTCTACGCCGAACAACGCACCACCGACACCTGCTACCCATACATGTTTTCAGTAAAATCGATGCGCTTGATCTAGCCACAGATGGGATGACGCTCCACCCAGCTTCAACCGAGCGCAATCAATCGCATGCTTGGTGATGGGTTCATAGGTGGGTTCGCGTCGGGGCCACGTCCATGAGATCGTTGAGAATCAACCATTTAGATGCTCTTGTCGAGCTTCAAGTTCAGAACATTGAATGACCCTATGGAATACCCAGGCAACCTGTTCGTCGTCGCAGCCCCCAGCGGGGCTGGCAAATCCAGTCTGGTCAAGGCGCTGATGGAGCTGGACTCCCGCGTCGTGCCCTCGGTCTCGCACACCACTCGTCCGCCACGTGGTCAGGAGCTGCATGGGCGCGAGTACTACTTTGTAGCCAGGGAAACCTTTGACCAGATGGTCATCCAGGGGGCTTTCCTGGAATGGGCCATGGTGCATGGCAACCGCTACGGCACGTCCAAACAGGCGATCGAGCAGCGCATGGCCCAGGGGGCCGACGTGGTGCTGGAGATCGATTTCCAGGGCGCGATCCAGGTCAAACGCATCTTTCCCAACGCGGTGCTGATCTTCATCCTGCCGCCGAGCTGGGAAGAACTGCGATCGCGGCTGGAGCGGCGCGCCGAGGACAGCGCCGAAGTCATCGAGCTGCGGCTGCAGAATGCCGCGTCGGAGATGATGCACGCGCGGGAATTCGACTTCGTTATAATCAACGAGTTGTTCGAGCGGGCCCTGTTTGACCTCAAGGCCATCGTCCATGCCCAGCGGCTCAAGTTCGCCGCCCAGCGTATCGCCCGCAGCGATACCTTCAAAGCGCTCAACATCCACTGACTCACCGCACACTACCGAGGCCCGCACATGGCACGCATCACCGTCGAAGACTGTCTGGAAAAGATCCCCAACCGCTTTCAGCTCGTGCTGGCCGCTACCTACCGTGCACGCATGCTCAGCCAGGGCCATGCCCCCAAGATCGAGAGCAAGAACAAGCCCGGCGTGACCGCGCTGCGTGAAATTGCCGAAGGCAAGATCGGCATCGAAATGCTCAAGAAGGTGCCACTCTGATTCTTCAGGGTGCCCATGAAGAGCCCGCTCGCAAGCGGGCTTTTTTTCGCCTGTCGCTCTTGAGGCCGGATCGGTCCTTCAGGCCGCGCCAATGTTCGGCACCAGCGCTCCGGCATTCTGACCACTGCGCAGTGCGGCGGTGAACGCCAGCATGCGGTCGATCGGCAACCGGGCGCGCGGGATCAGCGCCGGATCCACGTGGATCTGGTTCAGGCCCTTTTCCAGCACCTGCGCCACGCCGGCCAGGCCGTTCATCGCCATCCAGGGGCAGTGCGCGCAGCTCTTGCAGGTGGCGCTGTTGCCCGCGGTCGGTGCCTCGATGAACACCTTGCCCGGATTCTGCTGGCGCAGCATGTGCATCATGCCGTTGTCGGTGGCGATGATGAACTCGTTCGCGTCCAGCTCCCGTGCCGCCTTGAGGATCGCCGAGGTGGAACCCACCGCGTCGGCCAGTGCCACCACATCGGCCGGGCTTTCCGGGTGCACCAGCACCTTGGCACCCGGGTGCTCCTTTTTCAAGGCTTCCAGCTCAAAGGCCTTGAACTCGTCGTGCACGATGCAAGCGCCGTTCCACATCAGCATGTCGGCGCCGGTTTCGCGCTGGATGTAGCCACCCAGGTGCTTGTCGGGTGCCCACAGGATCTTGTGGCCCTTGTCCTTGAGCGCCTTCACGATATCGAGTGCGCAACTGGACGTGACCAGCCAGTCGGAGCGCGCCTTCACCGCGGCACTGGTGTTGGCGTAGACCACCACGGTGCGGTCCGGGTGGGCGTCGCAGAAGGCGCTGAAGTCGTCGATCGGGCAGCCCAGGTCGAGCGAGCAGTTGGCGTCCAGATCGGGCATGAGCACCGTTTTCTCCGGGCTCAGGATCTTGGCCGTCTCGCCCATGAAACGCACGCCCGAGACCACCAGCGTCTGCGCGGCGTGGTCGCGGCCAAATCGCGCCATTTCCAGAGAATCGCTCACGATGCCGCCGGTCTCGATCGCCAGGTCCTGCAGATCGGGGTGCACGTAGTAGTGCGACACCATGACCGCGTTGCGTTCCTTGAGCAGGCTGCGGATGCGCTCCTTCAACTCGGCGCGCTGCTTCGGGCCGGGCTCGACCGGCACACGCGCCCAGGCGTGCTTCGTCGGGCAGGCCGGCTGTTCGTATTCGACGTCGATGATGTCTGTGTTGCTCATGTCAGTTGCTCCATCCGCATCGAGAAATCGATGGCTTTCACGTCTTTGGTCAAGGCTCCGATGGAAATGCGGTCCACCCCGGTTTCTGCAAGGGTCCGCACCGTCTGCAGGTTCACGCCACCCGAAATTTCCAGGATGGCACGGCCCGCATTGCGGTGCACGGCCTCCTGCAGCGTCGGAATGTCCATGTTGTCGAGCAGGATCATCCTGGCGCCACAGGCCAGCGCTTCGTCGAGCTGCGCCAGGGTCTCGACCTCGATCTCGACAAAACGCGCCTGGGGCGCGGTTTCCTGAACGCGCTTCAACACGGCCGCCACGCCACCCGCGGCGGCGATGTGGTTTTCCTTGATCAGCACCGCGTCGTACAGACCGATGCGATGGTTCACGCCACCGCCGGTTTTCACCGCGTATTTCTGTGCCAGCCTCAGCCCCGGGATGGTCTTGCGCGTGTCCACGATGGCCGCGCGCGTGCCTTTGACAGCGTCAACGAACACCGCGGTCTTGGTTGCCACGGCCGAGAGCAGTTGCAGGAAGTTGAGCGCGGTGCGTTCGGCGGTCAGCAGGGCCTGGGCGTTGCCCGCGATTTCCAGCACCACCTGATCGGCGACACAACGCTGGCCCTCTGACACATGCCAGGTCAGGCGGGCCTTGGGGTCGCAGGCCAGCACGGCCGCCTCCACCCACGGCACGCCGCAGATCACGGCCGGTTCGCGCGCGAGGATGCGTGCATGGGCGCTGCGCGAGGGGTCTACCAGGGCCCCGGTGAGGTCGCCGCCGGCCACGTCCTCGGCCAGTGCGCGGGACACATCGGCGCCCGCCAGTTCGGCCAGATCGGCGTCCGTGAATTCAGAGAGGTGTTTCATGGGTTGCAAGCATAACGGGATCGCATATAGTGCCCCCCATCCAAAGCCCACGCAAAGGGGAACCCCATGAGTCCACAGAAATCTGCCGCTCCGACCAGCGGAACGCCCTACGGCACCCTGCCGTCGGCATCGCCCATGCCGCAGCGCAAGCCGGTCAGCCTGCCTCGGTTGCAGGAGATGCGTGAGCGCGGTGAAAAGATCACCATGCTCACGGCCTACGACGCGACCTTCGCCGCCGTGGCCGACGCCGCGGGTGTGGAGTGCATCCTGGTGGGCGACTCGCTGGGCATGGTCTGCCAGGGCCTGTCCAGCACCACCGGCGTGACGCTGGACACCATGCGCTACCACACCGAAAGTGTGGTGCGTGGCTTGCAGCGCGTTCAGGCCACCGCCTGGGTGATCGGCGACCTGCCCTTTGGCAGCTACCACGAGAGCAAAGAGCAGGCCCTGCGCAGCGCCGCGGTGTTGATGCACGCCGGGGCCCACATGGTCAAGCTCGAAGGCGGTGGCTGGACCGCCGACACCGTGCGCTTTCTGGTGGAGCGCGGCATCCCGGTCTGCGCCCACCTGGGCCTGACACCGCAGACCGTGCACGCGCTCGGTGGCTACCGCGTGCAGGGCCGTGGCGACGCCGCTGCGTTGCAACTGCGCCGCCACGCCATCGAACTGCAGGACGCCGGCGCCGCCATGCTGGTGCTGGAGATGGTGCCCGCGGTCCTGTCGACCGACATCACCACCGAACTCAAGACCTGCCACACCATCGGCATAGGCGCCGGCAAGGGCACGGCAGGCCAGGTGCTGGTGATGCACGACATGCTGGGCATCAACCTCGGCAAGAATCCCAAGTTCGTGCGCAACTTCATGGAAGGCGCCAGCAGCGTGCGCGATGCCATGGCCGCCTATGTGGCGGCCGTGAAGGACGGCAGTTTCCCGGAGGACAGCCTGCACGCCTGGTGATCAAGCCCCGCCCCGCGGCGCCCCTCGAACAGACACCTCTTCTCTCATGAAACTCGTTCACACCATCGAAGACCTGCGCACTGCGCTGCGGCCTTTCAACTCCCCGGCTTTTGTGCCCACCATGGGCAACCTGCACGATGGGCATCTGGATCTGGTGCGCACGGCCCAACCGCTGGGTGATGTCACGGTGTCCAGCATCTTCGTCAACCGGCTGCAGTTCGCCCCCCACGAAGACTTCGACACCTACCCGCGCACCCTGCAGGCCGATTGCGCCCGGCTCGAGCAGGCGGGTTGCGACATCGTGTTCGCGCCGTCGGAAAAGGAGCTGTATCCCGCCCCCCAGGGGTTCAAGATCCAGCCGCCGTCGGAGCTGGCCGACATGCTGGAAGGGCATTTCCGACCCGGCTTCTTCATCGGGGTCTGCACCGTGGTGATGAAGCTGTTCCAGTGCGTGTTCTCGGAAGCCAAGGGCCCGCGTTATGCCCTCTTTGGCAAGAAGGACTATCAGCAGCAGATGGTGATCCGTCGCATGGTGCAGCAGTTTGCCCTGCCGGTTCAGATCGTGGCCGGCGAAACACAGCGCGCCGCGGACGGCCTGGCGCTGAGTTCACGCAACGGCTATCTGAGCGAGAGCGAGCGTGCCGAGGCGGTGCAGCTGTCGCTCGCGCTGAGGGGTCTGGCGCGCGATGCGCTGGCCGCTGCGGCGAGTTTGCCCGACCACCGGTCCACCCTGGAGGAGAAGGCCATGAGGGCATTGGCAGGACGCGGCTGGCAACCCGACTACCTGACGGTTCGCCGCCGACAAGACCTGCAGGCGCCGACCAATGCCGACGCGACCACACCCGGCGCCCTTGTGGTGCTGGGCGCTGCCCGCCTGGGCAACACCCGATTGATCGACAATTTCGAGATCTAGACCCACCCCCGCGCCGAGCTTCGCTCGTCACCCCCTCACGGGGGCCGCTCGCATCGCCCCCTGGGCCGGGGGGGGGGGACACGTGCCCTTAGGCGCGGCGCGGGGAGGGGGTAGCCTCGTCCTTCGGATCACGCCCCATCAACGCGGCCACCGCCTGGGCAGGCTGCAGCTGGCCGTCCAGCAACGCCACCACACCCGCCGAAATGGGCATGTCCACACCCAGCATCTGCGCGCGCTGCACCACGGTGCGCGCGCTGTAAACGCCCTCGGCCACGTGGCCCAGCGAGTCCACCGCCTGCTGCAGGCTCAAGCCCTGCGCGAGCAGCTGACCCACCTTGCGGTTGCGTGAGAGATCGCCGGTGGCGGTCAGCACCAGGTCCCCCAGGCCGGAAAGACCCATGAAAGTTTCGGCCCGGGCTCCCAGCGCCAGGCCCAGGCGCGTCATCTCGGCCAGACCCCGCGTGACCAGTGCGGCTCTGGCGTTGAGTCCGAGGTTCAGGCCATCACACAGGCCGGTGGCGATGGCCAGCACGTTCTTCACCGCGCCGCCCACCTCCACGCCCACGATGTCTTCGTTGGCGTAGACCCGCAGCGTGGGGCTGTGAAAGGCGGTCACCAGCGCCTCGCGCACGCCGGCGTGCTCGCTGGCAGCCACCAGGGCGGTGGGCTGACCACGAGCCACTTCCTGCGCAAAGCTGGGGCCGCTCAGCACGCCTGCCTTCAGCCCAGGGGCCACATCGGCCCGTATTTCGTGGCCCAACAGGCCATGGGTGCCGCTGCCCGCGCGTGCAGCCTCAAAGCCCTTGCACAACCAGGCGACGGGCGCCGCCAGCCCGTTCAGGTGTTCCAGCATGCTGCGCAGGGCGACCATGGGTGTGCCTACGACGACGAGGTCGGCACCGGCCAGCGAAGGCCACTCGCCCCCCCAAATCTGCAGCGCGGGCGGGAACGGTATGCCAGGCAGGTAGCGCCGGTTTTCCCGGGTGGCCTGCATGTCAGCCACCTGCGAACCATCGCGTGCCCAGAGGCTGACGTGATGCGGCTGGCTGGCAGCGCTGATGGCCAGCGCCGTGCCCCAGGCACCTGCCCCGAGAACGACGATCTTCATGCGGTGCGGCTAACCTGACCGGCTTACTGCGTGACGATACGCGGCGCGTCTTCAGCCGCCTGCGCCTGCTGCTGCTCGTACATGGCCTGGAAGTTGATTTCCGCCAGGTGCACCGGCGGAAAGCCGGCGCGCTGGACCAGGTCGGCCACGTTGCCGCGCAGGTAGGGATAAACGATCTGCGGACAGGCGATGCCCATGATCGGACCCATCTGTTCCTGCGGCAGGTTGCGGATTTCAAAGATGCCGGCCTGCTTGGCCTCAACCAGGAACACCGTCTTGTCCTTGATCTTGGTCTGCACCGTGGCAGTCACGCAAATCTCGTACACGCCATCAGCCACCGGGTTGGCTTCCACGCCAAGCTGGATGTCCACCGAAGGCTGTTCCTGCTCCAGCAGGATGCCGGGCGAATTGGGCTGCTCCAGCGAAGCCTCCTTGAGGTAGATGCGCTGGATCTGGAAAGTGGGATCTTGGTCGGCCATGAGGGTCTTTCAGGAAGTCAGAAATAACAAAACCCGCCGGGGAGAAAACGTTCCCGCAGCGGGTACAGCGCCGATTATCTCAGCAGCGCCAGGGGTGGGCTCAAGATTGCAGCAATGGCGCCAGACCACCCCGTCCATCCAGCGCATGCAGGTCATCGCAACCACCGACGTGCAGGTCACCGATGAAGATTTGCGGCACGCTGGTGCGCCCGGTCAACTCCGTCATGCGGGCGCGCACATCGGGTTTGCCATCCACCACGATTTCTTCGTAGTTGGTCACCCCCCGCTGCTGCAGCAAGGCCTTGGCCCGGCTGCAAAAAGGGCAATAGTCACTGGAATAGATTTTGACGTGGGCCAATTAAAAAACTCCTCATACAAATATGAACCAAGAACTTCGCCGGAGCGCGTGACCGAGGACCAGCACACGCCGAGGATCCGGCTGTGCCGGTCCAAGGGCTTGGTCCCCCTGGGGGGGGGGAAGACGCGAAGCGGCGCAGGGGGGTGACTATTTCTCCACCGGCATGCTGGCCGCGCGCCAGGCGCTCAGCCCACCGGACAGGGAGTGGGCGTTTTCGTAGCCCAGCTTCTTGGCCACCGCCACCGCCCGGCGCGAACGCATGCCCGAAGCGCAGACCAGGATCACCGGCGTGGCCTTGTTTTTCACCAGGCCGGGCAATTTGGCTTCCAGCTCGGCAAGCGGCAGGTTTTTGGCTCCCGCCACATGACCGGCGGCGAACTCGTCCGAGCCACACACATCCACCACAGCGGCTTTTTGGCGGTTGATCAGCTGCACCGCTTCGGTGACATTGACCGACCCGGCCCCTGCGCCGCCCGACAAGGCAGGCCACATCAGCAGGGCCCCCGAGGTCAGCGCCACGGCGATCAACATCCAGTTTTCGAGAAAGAAACTCACAGGTACGACCTTTCAGTTAAGCCTGAGATTTTAGAATGTATGGCTGGCCTGCGCTGGCAGACCCTTTTGGCCCGGGGTGTCCCGGGCCGCTATTTGTCCTTTACGCACCCGCCCTCCATGCACAAACTCGTCCTGATTCGCCACGGCGAATCCACCTGGAACCTCGAAAACCGATTCACCGGCTGGACCGACGTCGAGCTCACGCCCACCGGCGTCTCGCAGGCCATGTCGGCCGGCAAGCTGCTCAAGGCCGAAGGTTACGAATTCGACATCGCCTACACCTCGGTGCTCAAGCGCGCGATCCACACCCTGAACTACTGCCTGGACGAGATGGACCGCACCTGGCTACCGGTGGTGAAAGACTGGCGCCTCAATGAGCGCCACTATGGCGGCCTGCAGGGGCTGAACAAGGCCGACATGGCCAAGCAGTTTGGCGACGAGCAGGTCCTCATCTGGCGCCGCAGCTACGACACGCCGCCGCCCGCGCTCGAAGCCAGCGACCCGCGCAGCGAACGCAGCGACCGCCGCTACGCCCACCTCCAGCCGGAGCAGGTACCCCTGACCGAATGCCTCAAGGACACCGTGGCGCGTGTCATGCCGTTCTGGCAACAGGTGCTGGCCCCCACCATCCAGAGCGGAAAACGGGTGGTGATCGCCGCCCACGGCAACAGCATCCGCGCCATGGTCAAGTACCTGGACGGTGTTTCCGACACCGACATCGTCAACCTGAACATCCCCAACGGCATTCCGCTGGTCTATGAGCTGGACGCTGACCTCAAGCCGATCAAGAGCTATTACCTGGGCGACGCCGAAGCCGCCGCGCGGGCTGCCGCGGCCGTTGCGGCACAGGGGAAAGTGTGATCCGGGCCGGTTGCCCGGCGCGCTGAAACCGGTTCGCGCAACACGCACGGAACCGAATCCCGGCATGGCGCTCCAAGGTGTATATTGACCCGCCGGTGGAGTCGGGTGTTCCTGACGCGCTGGCGTCTTTTTTAAGGTGTTTCCATGGGCAAGCAAGTGAGTCACAGGTTGAAGATTGCGGGATGGGTGGCCGTGGGCGCCGTCGCCGGAGCCCTCACGACGGTGCAGTTGCAGGCCGTCGCGCGCAACACGCTGGCCCCGCTGCCTCTGGAAGAGCTGCAGCAGCTCGCCGCGGTGTTCGGCATGGTCAAGACCGACTATGTCGAACCGGTTGACGAAAAGCAGCTGATCTCCGACGCCATCACGGGCATGGTCGCCAGCCTGGACCCGCATTCCCAGTATTTCGACAAGAAGTCGTTCAAGGAATTCCGCGAGGGCACCAGTGGCCGCTTTGTCGGCGTGGGCATCGAGATCACCATGGAAGACGGCCTGGTCAAGGTGGTCACGCCCATTGAAGACTCGCCCGCGTTCCGCGCCGGCCTCAAGTCGGGCGACCTCATCACCAAGATCGACGACACCGCGGTCAAGGGACTGAGCATCAACGATGCCGTCAAGCTCATGCGCGGCGAGCCGCGCACCAAGGTCTTGCTCACGATCTTCCGCAAGGACGAAAACCGCAGCTTCCCCGTGACGATCACGCGCGAGGAAATCAAGACCCAGAGCGTGAAGACCAAGCTCGTCGAGCCGGGTTACGCCTGGGTGCGCGTTTCGCAGTTCCAGGACCGCACGATCGAGGATTTCTCCCGCAAGGTCGAGGCGCTGTACAAGGAAGATCCGAAACTCAAGGGCGTGGTGCTGGACCTGCGCAACGACCCGGGTGGCCTGCTGGATGCGGCGGTGGCACTGTCGGCTGCGTTTTTGCCGGAAAACGTGACCGTGGTGTCCACCAACGGCCAGCTCGCCGACAGCAAATCGATCTACACGGCCGCTCCGCAACATTACCTGCGCCGCGGCGGCACCGACCCGATCAAGCGCCTGACCGAAAACACCAAGGGCGTCCTGAAGACCGTGCCGCTGGTGGTGCTGGTCAACGAAGGCTCTGCCTCGGCCAGCGAGATCGTCGCTGGCGCCCTGCAGGATCACAAGCGGGCCACCATCCTCGGCAGTCAGACCTTTGGCAAAGGCTCGGTGCAGACCGTGCGTCCCCTCGGCCCCGATACCGGCCTGAAGCTCACCACGGCCCGTTACTACACGCCGTCGGGCAAATCGATCCAGGCCACGGGCATCGTGCCGGATGTGATGGTCGACGAAACGCTGGAAGGCAACGTGTTCGCTGCCCTGCGCACGCGCGAAGCCGACTTGCAGAAACACCTCGGCAACGGCAATGGGGCCAAAGCCACCGAACAGCCCATGACCGACGCCGAACGTGCTGCCGAACAGCTGCGCGAGCAGGAGCGCGAGCAGGCCCGCAAGCGGCTGGAAGAAGAGTCCAGGAAGAACCCGGGTCAGCGCCTGGTGCCCGAATTCGGCAGCGAAAAGGACTTTCAGCTCCAGCAGGCGCTCAACCAGCTCAAGGGACGCCCGGTGATGGTGAGCAAGACGCTGACCGAGCGGCCTCCCGAGAAGAAAGAAAACTGAAGCCTGCCTGAACGGCATCCGTCAGCACCGGGAAACCACGCCTTTGGACGACCAGCAGCTCCTGCGCTACTCGCGCCACATCCTGCTCAACGAACTCGGGGTCGAAGGCCAGGAGCAGTTGCTGGCTTCGCACGCACTCGTGATCGGCGCAGGTGGCCTGGGTTCACCCGTGGCGCTGTACCTGGGTAGCGCGGGCGTGGGCCGCATCACCGTGGTGGACCACGATGTGGTGGACGAGACCAACCTGCAGCGCCAGATCGCCCACAACCTGGCCCGCGTGGGGCACCCCAAGGCCGAATCGGTGCGCGCAGCCATCGGCGCCATCAACCCCGACCCCGAAGTGATCACGGTGGTGCAACATGCCGACGCCACCCTGCTCGACGCGCTCGTGCCCACGGCCGACGTGGTGATCGACTGCACCGACAACTTTGTCACCCGCCATGCCATCAACCGCGCCTGCGTGACGCACCGCAAGCCGCTGGTTTCGGGCGCGGCCATCCGCATGGACGGTCAGCTCAGCGTGTACGACGCCAGGAACGATGACTCCCCCTGCTACGCCTGCGTTTTTCCGGAGAGCAGCGATGTGGAAGAAACCCGCTGCGCCACCATGGGTGTGTTCGCACCGCTGGTGGGCATCGTCGGCACCCTGCAGGCCGCCGAGGCGCTCAAGCTGCTCACGGGCCTGGGTTCGCGCCTGACCGGGCGGCTGCTGATGATCGACGGGCGCGACATGGCGTTCACCGAAATCGCCCTGCCCCGCCATGCGCAGTGCGCGGTGTGCGGCACCACGGCAACGACCGCCTGATCACGGCAGCGGGCAAGGCCCGTGACGCCGCCGGAAGTCGCGCGGCACTTCAGCATCCCGTTCGGCGAAAACACCTTTGCGCTGCGCACGGGCCTTGCCTTCCTGACCGGCATAGATCCCTTCGCTGTAGCGCCAGTGGTAAGCCCAGGCATGTCCTCTCAAGACCAGCCAGGCACCCACGTCCTCCCGCCGATGGGTCAGGTGCACCAGCGCACGCCCGTAGTGGTCGTGCTGGCGTTCGTTCACCGTCACCACCTGCCGGAGCACGCGTGCGGCCAGGGCATCGCGCGAGGCTGTTCCACCGGTCTGGCAGATTTCGGGGGCATCCAGACCGTCCAGCCGCAACTTGCGGTATTTGCCGCCTTCCAGGGGTTTGACCCACAGCGTGTCGCCGTCGAACACCCGCGTGACACGTGCCTCATAGACATGGGGCGCCTGCGGACGAACAGTGCCCGGCGGTTCCTTCGAACGCGGTTGTGCAACGGCCGGGGTCTGGAGGAGCAGTCCGAAACAAGACCACAGGACAGGAACAGGCGACAGGCGAAACAAGGAACGCTGGGGGAACGACATGGCCCGAGTCTGCCAGCATCGCGCACGGTTGCCACGCGCCAGACGCGCTGGCGCGTCATACCGCCATGTAACGACCGGGACGGTGGTTGATGGCCAGCGTCATGTTGAGCACGATGGCCCCCACAACCGACCAGATGATCTGCTGCCAGTCCACCACGGCGAACGCGGCCAGCACGATGGCGCAGTCAAACGCCATCTGCACGTGGCCGGCGCGCCACCCAAAGCGCTCCTGCAGGTACAGCACCAGCACGTTGAACCCGCCGAGGCTGGCCCGGTGGCGAAACAGCATCAGCATGCCCGCGCCCATGAGCAGCCCGCCGGCGACAGCGGCAAAGCCGGTGGAAAGTTTGCCGAAGGTGATCCACTCTGGCACCCACTGCGCCAGCAGGGCCAGCAGGGCCACCGCGGCAAAGGTCTTGGCCGTGAACACCCAGCCCATGCGCTTGAAGGCCAGGCCGTAAAACGGCAGATTGATCAGGAAAAAAACCAGGCTGAAGTTCCAGCCGGTGGCGTAGTGCAGCAAGAAGGCCAGGCCGGCCGTGCCGCCGGTCAGCAGGCCGGTGTGGCGGAACATGATCACGCCCAGAGCCACAAACAGCGTGCCCGTGAGCAGGGCCTGCGCGTCTTCGTGCAACTGGTGCTGGGCCGGTGATGCGGCGCCCGATGCACCAGGACCTTCAACCGACTTGACGGCCATGGGTGAGGGGCTGCGGCGCAGCCTGGTCAGGGAAGGGAACACGGCAGGTCTCACAAAGCTGGGGAAACAGCCGCGAAGTATCGGCGCTGGGCAGCACAGCACGCTTGACCCAGGTCAGTGAAAGCCCTGCTCGCGCCGCCGGCCGGGACGAACGGTCTGCCGGCGCACCCGCTCAGGCCGTGACGATCCAGCCTTCCAGGGGATCGAACGCGGGCAAGCCGTAGCGCGGGTGGCCGTTCTCGTGTTGCTGCTGCGCCCAGGCCGCCTGCAACAGGCAGAGCACCGCATCCAGCGCATCGCCGCTGGCGTCGTCGGCCAGTCCGTCGCGCTGGGCATGCGAGAGTTTCAGGCGCAGGCCGGTGGCCTGCAGCAGCGGCGCCTGGCCGCCCTCCAGCGCGTGGATGAGGGTCTTGCGTGCGATCAGGCGCTCGGGCGTCTGCTTCGCCTTCTCGTCGCTCTTGTAACTGGTGGTGCCGAGCACGCTGCGCGCCAGCAGGCCGGGATAAGCCTCCAGGGCCACACGCGCCGGGTCACCGGCCTGCAGACCCGGCAAGGTGACACCGGCAGCGATCAGACGGGGCACACCGGCGTGCAGCATGAACGCCACCGGCGGATTGACCCATTTCATGCTCGGGCTCGATCCGGCCGGCCCGTCTGTGACGCGGTGCGCGAACTTGCCACCCACCGGGCGCGCGGAGCAAAAGTCGGCAAAAATTTCGCGGATGTCGTCGCGGCTGAGGCTGGCGTAGTGGGCCATGCACGCGGCCCAATCGGTCGGCCAGCCCAGCGCCACCACCAGTTCGCGCGGCAGGCCAAAAGGCAGGTCGAAGCCGCCCACCCAGGCGCCAGCGCCCTTCAGGCGATCGCCCCAGGCATCGAGCGTCTCAAAGTGCTCGACGCGGTCGAGCAGCACCCGACCGCGGTCTGTGTGACCAACCGCCAGGGTGATGGGCTTGCGCCGGGACGGCGCACTGGTGAAGTCGCAACCGAGCAGCGTCGGCCGCTGCGGATCAGGCACGACCAATGATGCTGGCCGTGGCCATCAGCTCTTCGAGCAGGGCCAGCGAGACCTTGCCCGAGACGCCGTAGGGATCGAACTCCGGGCGCTCGGAGTACTTGAGCACGATGGAGGTGTTGAGCTTGGACAGGTTGACCTGCCCCATGGTCCAGCCGCCAAAGCGGCGCTCGGAGATTTCTTCGTAGTGCAGCAGCACCACGTCGGTGTGTCGCGCGTCTTCGACAATGTGGTTGTAGAGCTTGTTGACCGCTTCACGACCACCTTCGATCGCCTGCAGGAACACGCCGCCACCGTAGCAGAGCACGCCGGTGATGCCGTTGCCCATGTTGTGCGAGCGCGAGGTTTCAAGCACCGATTCGATGGTCTTGGCGCAATCCTTGTCGATTGCCCGGCTGACATAAAGCAGACGTACCAGCATGGTGTGTTCTTCTGAATCAACGGGGAATGAGGGAGAGGAATTCGCGGCGCAGGTTCGGGTCTTTCAGGAACACCCCGCGCATGACCGAGTTGATCATCTTGCTGTCCATGTCTTTCACACCGCGCCAGGCCATGCAGTAGTGGCTGGCTTCCATGACGATGGCCAGACCGTCGGGCTGGGTCTTTTCCTGGATCAGGTCGGCCAGCTGTACGACCGCCTCCTCCTGGATCTGCGGACGGCCCATGATCCATTCGGCCAGGCGAGCGTACTTGGACAGGCCGATGACGTTGGTGTGTTCGTTGGGCATGACGCCGATCCAGATCTTGCCGATGACCGGGCAGAAGTGGTGGCTGCAGGCGCTGCGCACGGTGATCGGGCCGACGATCATCAGCTCGTTGAGGTGCTCGGCGTTGGGGAATTCGGTGACGCTGGGCCCGTGCACATAACGGCCGTTGAACACCTCCTTGAGGTACATCTTGGCCACCCGGCGCGCGGTGTCGCCGGTGTTGTGATCGCTCTCGGTGTCGATCACCATGCTGTCGAGCACGCCCTGCATCTTGACCGTCACCTCTTCAAGCAACTGCTCCAGTTCGCCGGGTTCGATGAAGCCGGCGATGTTGTCGTTGGAGTGAAAGCGGTGGCGCGCGGCCTGGATGCGTTCGCGGATTTTGACGGACACGGGCACGCCCTGGTCATCGTCGTTGGGGTCGGCGGT
This sequence comes from Hydrogenophaga sp. L76, assembly GCF_057654755.1. NCBI lineage: Bacteria > Pseudomonadati > Pseudomonadota > Betaproteobacteria > Burkholderiales > Comamonadaceae > Hydrogenophaga > Hydrogenophaga sp. L76. The sequence goes on along the minus strand of NZ_CM172807.1, from coordinate 3,966,296 downwards.
GGTCATGTCGGGTTCTGTTTTCATGAGCATGGGTCATGCTAACACCCGCCCCCAAAGCGCCGAATAACAGGCTGAAGTCTGGGGTTTTGCGAGACGGGTCATCAACACGGATGTCGGCGACGCGCCCACCCCGGAACGCGGCGAAACCGGTTTGCCGGGCCGCATCGCGCTGCCCCCTCGAGGGGGTCGCGCGCAGCGCGGCGGGGGTGACCCACTTCAGTACCGGTGGCCCGTGAGGAACAGCGTGGCCCGCATGACGCCAAAGGCCAGCCTGTCCAGCAGGCGCTGGTGCCAGGGGCGCTGCCCGAGCACCTGTACATCGAGTTGCTGGCCCTCCCGCTCGACGACGTCGGCCAGCCAGCGGTGCAGCAGGGCGGAGAAGCGACGGTCCGTGGTCATGACATTGGCCTCACGCGCGAGCAGCAAGGACAGGGGGTCGAGGTTGGTCGACCCCACGGTGGCCCAGCGCTGGTCGATCACCGCCACCTTGGCATGCAGGGCGCTGGTCGCGTACTCGTGGATCTCGATGCCGCCGCCGAGCAGCGTCTGGTAGACCGGGCGGGCGGCGCGGTACTGCATGAAATGTTCGTATTTGCCGTGCAGCAACAGGCGCACCCGCACCCCGCGCTGCGCCGCCATCAGGAGCGCACGCCGCAGCTTGCGGCCTGGAACGAAATAGGCATTGGCGATCATGATGTCCTGCCGGGACTCGCCGATGGCCTTGAGGTACGCACGCTCGATATCGTGCCGGTGACTGATGTTGTCGCGCAGCAGCAGCGCGGCACGTGCGTTGTCCACCCCGAGCGGGCCATCGGACAGGGATGCCGGTTCGCTGTTTTCTGCATCGGCCTTGCTGCGGTCCGACCCATGGCCCCGACCGGCGTCCGTTTCCAGCCGAGCGAGCAGGCGCGAAAAGTCTCCCACCGGCATGGTTTCGCGCAAGGCCTCCCAGGCGGCCCTGAACTCACGCTGTCGTGCCTTGCGCGCAGCCTGCAGCCGCCACCAGAGCTGCTCCATGGTTTCCACCATGTCGGCCACCACCGGGCCGGCCACCCGCAGCGAAAAGTCCAGTCGCGGCGCCATCAGCCGCCCCAAAGCCACGTCATCCTGATCGTCGATGATGTTGATGCCGCCGCAAAAGCCCACCTTGCCGTCCACCACGCAAAGCTTTCGGTGCAGGCGTCGCCAGCGACTCGGGATCAGCAAACCCAGGCGACCCAGCGGCGCGTAGACACACCAGCGAACACCCGCCTGCGCAAAGCGCCTTTTCCACTCGTCGGGGATCCTTGGCGTGCCCACCCCATCGACCACCAGTCGCACCAGCACACCCCGCTGTGCCGCACGCTCCAGCGCCTGCGCCACGCCCAGCGCAGAGCCAGCGAACTCGAAGATATAAGTTTCCAGATGCACCGCCCGGCGCGCGGCGTCCATGGCCTCCACAAGGGCCGGGAACAGCTCGGCGCCACCCGACAGCAACAGCAACTGGTTCCCGCTGTGCACAACCGCCTTGCCCTGCCTTGCCGGGCGCCCCTGGGACTCGGGACGGTCGTCGTTCACAACTCGAACTCGGCAATCAGCGGCAAGTGGTCGGACATGCGTGCCCAGGCCCGCCCATGCGGCACATGGGCCGAGACCGGCAGCAGGCCGCGCACGTACACACGGTCCATGTGCAGCAGCGGCAGGCGGGACGGGTAGGTGGGCAGGCGGATGCCGTCAAAGGTGCGCAGGTTCAGATCGGCCATGGGCCGGTGCAACTGGGATCCCCAGTCGTTGAAGTCCCCCGCCACGATCAGCGGCGCGCTGGCGGGCACCTCGCGCGCCACATACTGGCCCAGGCGCTGGACCTGGCGTTCCCGGCTGGCATGGATCAGCCCGAAATGCACCACCACCACATGCACGTCCTTGCCATCCACCAGCAACTGCACATGCAACAGGCCACGTTGTTCGAAACGGTGGTCGGACACATCGGAGTGCCAGCTTTCCAACACCGGCCAGCGCGACAGCAGCGCATTGCCATGCTCCCCGTGACGGGTGATCGCATTGGTCCGGTAGACCGACTCGTAGCCCTCGGGCGACAGATAACCCGCCTGGTCCAGCTCGGGCCAGCGGGTGAAATGTTTTTCGAGCTTGCGGTTGTGGCGCCGCACCTCCTGCAGGCAGACGATGTCGGCATCGAACTGTTCGACCGCGTGCGCCAGGTTGTGGATTTCCAGCCGGCGCGCCGGCCCGAGGCCCTGCACGCCTTTGTGGATGTTGTAGGTGGCTACCCGCAAGATGCTCATGGGCAAATCATGCCACCAAGCGCATCAGCAGGTCACGGCACAGCGGCCCAGCCGTGGCAGCCAGGAAATGGCCTCGGCATTGGACGGCGAAAAACAGCGGTCCATGGCTTCGGGCCACGGCGACCAGACCTGCGCCCGGTGCTCGCGCGGACTCAGTGTCACGGGCACCGCCGCCGGGATACACAGGCCGAAGACATGCTCGGTGTTGTGGATCACGCCCGGCGCATACCGGTGACGCCACTGCGGGTAGATTTCATAGACGTTTTCCAGCGCCCAGTCCGTCAGCACATGACCGGGAGCACTCGCGTCGAGTCCGGTCTCCTCCCAGACCTCGCGCACCGCCGTGACCTCGAACGGTTCGTCTTCGGCATCCCTCGAACCCGTGACCGACTGCCAGAATCCCGGCGCATCGGCTCGCTCGATCAGCAGCACCTCCAGCGCGGGTGTGTGGATCACCACCAGCACCGATTGGGGAATCTTCGGGCGCATCAGCGCGCGGATCAGAGCAGGCGGGATGCCGCGCTGCCGAGCGAGCGCGCCCGCTGCAACATCCGCCACGCCGACCACGCCTTCAGGGCCAGCCCCAGCGATCGGCGCGGCCGCCACACCGCAACCGTCAGCGCAGCGCCCGCCACCGCCAGCGGATTCGCGCGCAACCAGCGCCAGGCGTCCTGCAGGCGGTCGGCCCACATCCACACGGGCTCCACCACCTGCAATTGTTCAACCACCTGCCCGCGCAATTGCCCGGACCGCTGCACGAGCAACGCGCGCCTGCGGGCCAGCTGTTCGGCTCGACCGGGTTCGTTGGCGCTCATGTGAGCACCTTCGTTCTGCGAGCTGCGGCGCGAGCTTGCTTGGGGCGACCCGGCGCCGTGCTCATGAGCGCAATCCCTCGCGGTCTTTCTTGAGTTCTCCGACGGTGGCCGAAAACAGCTTGGTGCCGCTGCGCACCCGCTCGCGCGCCAGCCAGGCCGCAACGCCGCCGAAGCCGAGAAACAACCCCGCGAAAACCGCCAGTGGCAGCAGGCGATGGGTGTCCCACAGCGCCACCGTGATCAGCATGGCCAGAAAGCCCAGCCCCAGGCTGATGAAGGCCACGGCCACGGCGCCATAGACCATCAAGCCACCGACACGCAGCACTTCCTCCTGCGCTTCCACACTGAGCAATTCCAGCCGCAGCTGGAGCAGTTCCAGCACGGTAGCAGTCAAGCCCTTCAGCGAGGCCGCCAGGCGGGTCGGTGGCGCAGACATGCCACGCCCGTTCAACGCCGGCTGATCAGCAGGCCGATCACCAGGCCGATGCCGGCGGCCGTGCCCACGGCGCGCCAGGGGTGTTCGTGCACGTAGTCGTCGGTGGCGCGCGCCATTTCGCGGGTTTTTTCCTTGATCGCCTCTTCAGCGTCCAGCAGCTTGTGGCGGGCCTGGCGCAGGTTTTCGTTGATGCGCTCGCGCAGCTCCACCACCTTGCCTTCGGTCTGGTGGGCGGTGGCCGCCATCAGTTCTTCTGCGTCGGTAATGACGCGCTGCAGGTCGGCGACCAGCTTCTCTTTGTTGGCCAGGGTGTCTTGGGCGTTCTTGCTCATGGATAGGCTCCTTTCAAAAAGCCATCCTAACAAACCCTTGACCACACGGAACGCAGCGGTACGTTTCGTTGCCACCTGCAACGTGCGGCACCACCGGCAACCCAAATAAAAAGGGCGGTCCGTGCCGCCCTTCTTTCCTGCCGACGCGCCCAGGGATCAGGCGGTTTTGGCCAGATCCACGTTGCGCAGGCGGATGTGCAGCTCGCGCAGTTGCTTCTCGTCCACCAGACTCGGCGCCTGTGTCAGCAGACACTGGGCGCGCTGGGTCTTGGGGAAAGCGATCACGTCGCGGATCGAGTCGGCGCCGGTCATCAGCGTGACGATGCGGTCCAGACCGAAAGCCAGGCCACCGTGCGGCGGCGCGCCGTACTGCAGCGCGTCGAGCAGGAAGCCGAACTTGAGCTGCGCCTCTTCGGGCGTGATCTTCAGCGCATCGAACACCTTCTGCTGCACCGCGGCGGTGTGGATACGCACCGAGCCGCCACCGATTTCCCAGCCGTTCAAAACCATGTCGTAGCCCTTGGCGATGCACTTCTCAGGCGCGGTGACCATCCAGTCTTCGTGGCCGTCTTTCGGCGCGGTGAAGGGGTGGTGGACGGCGGTCCAGCGGTCGGCTTCCTCGTCGTGTTCGAACATCGGGAAGTCCACCACCCACATCGGTGCCCAGCGGGCTTCGAACAGGCCGTTCTTCTTGCCCAGCTCGCTGTGGCCGATCTTCAGGCGCAACGCGCCGATGGCGTCGTTCACCACCTTGGCCTTGTCGGCCCCGAAGAAGATGATGTCGCCGTCCTGCGCGCCGGTGCGCTTGAGGATCTCGGCCACGGCCGCGTCGTGCAGGTTCTTCACGATCGGGCTCTGCAGGCCGTCGCGGCCCTTGGCCACTTCGTTGACCTTGATCCAGGCCAGCCCCTTGGCGCCGTAGATCTTGACGAACTCGGTGTAGGCGTCGATCTCGCTGCGGCTGATCTCGGCACCGCCGCGCACGCACAGGGCGACCACGCGGCCGTTCTTCATGGTGGCGGGCGCGCTGAAGACCTTGAAGTCCACGTCGGCCATCACGTCAGTGAGTTCGGTGAATTCGAGCTTGACGCGCAGGTCGGGCTTGTCGGAGCCGAAGCGGTGCATGGCTTCGCTGTAGGCCATGACCGGGAACTCGCCCAGGTCCACGCCCAGCGTGTTCTGGAACACCGTCTTGATCATGCCCTGGAACATGTCGCGGATGTCTTCTTCGGTCAGGAACGAGGTTTCGATATCGATCTGTGTGAACTCGGGCTGGCGGTCGGCGCGCAGGTCTTCGTCGCGGAAGCACTTGGTGATCTGGTAGTAGCGGTCGAAGCCCGCCACCATGAGCAGCTGCTTGAACAGCTGGGGCGACTGCGGCAGCGCGAAGAAGTGGCCGTCGTGCACGCGGCTGGGCACGAGGTAGTCGCGAGCGCCTTCGGGCGTGCTCTTGGTGAGCATCGGGGTTTCGATGTCGATGAAGCCGTTGGCGTCCAGAAACTTGCGCACTTCCATGGCCACGCGGTAGCGCAGCATCAGGTTGTTCTGCATGTAGGGGCGGCGCAGGTCGAGCACGCGGTGCGTCAGGCGAGTCGTCTCGCTCAGGTTGTCGTCATCGAGCTGGAACGGGGGGGTGACCGAGGCGTTGAGCACCTTGAGTTCGTGGCAGAGGATTTCGATCTTGCCGCTCTTCAGGTTGTCGTTGGTGGTGCCCTCGGGACGTGCGCGCACCAGGCCGGTGACCTGCACGCAGAACTCGTTGCGCACGTCTTCGGCGGTCTTGAACATCTCGGCGCGGTCGGGATCGCAGACCACCTGCACATACCCTTCGCGGTCGCGCAGGTCGATGAAGATCACGCCACCGTGGTCGCGGCGGCGGTTGACCCAGCCGCAGAGTTGCACAGTCTGGCCCAGCAGGGCTTCGGTCACCAGACCGCAATAGTGGGAGCGCATGGCCATTTCGGTTCTTCTTTCAGCAGGTTCGCCGTGATTCACGGCGGGGAGTCATCAGGTCGGGTGGGTGGTCGCGCCGGGCGCTGCCACTTTGGGGAAGGGGTTCTTGGGGGCACCGGGCGCGATCACGCCCATGGAAACGATGTAGGTCAGCGCTTCGTCCACGCTCATCTGCAGCTCCAGGCAATCGCTGCGGCGCACCATCACGAAATAGCCGCCCGTGGGGTTGGGCGTTGTGGGCACAAACACACTCAGGAATTCGTCGTGATCGCCGGTACGGCCCGGCTGGGACTGCAAGTGTGCAAGGACCTCGCCATTGGGCGAACCGGTCTGGAAACCGATGGTCCACATGCCGGCGTGCGGCCACTGAACCAGCACCGCTTTGCGAAATGCATTGCCCTTCTCGGAAAACAGCGTGTCGGAAACCTGCTTCACCCCGGAGTAGATGGAGCGCACCACCGGGATGCGGTGCAGCAGCGCGTGCCACCAGTCCACCAGCTTGTTGCCGATGATGTTGGACGCCAGCGCCCCGATCGACAGCACCACCGCCAGCGCAAAGATCACGCCCAGGCCGGGAATGTGAAAGCCGAACAGCTGGTCGGGCTGCCAGCTCTGCGGCAGGATGTGCAGCGTCTGGTCGAGCGTGCCCACCACCCAGTCCAGCACCCACAGGGTGATGATCAGGGGCACCAGGACCAGCAGGCCAGCGAGCAGCCATTTGCGCAGGGAAGGCATCGGGCGCGAACTCAGGTCGAAGCGGTGGGGGTCGAGCTGGCTGCCGGAGCCGCAGCGGGTGTCGTTGTGGCCGCGGTGCTGGTGGCGGGTGCCGGACTGGCGGCGGCCTCACCCGCCGGTTTGGCAGCCGCGTCCGGTGCGCTGGCACCACTGTCGGCCCCGGCCACGGCAGGGGCGGCCTTGCCGCCGTTGCCACCGCGGAAGTCGGTCACGTACCAGCCCGAGCCCTTGAGCTGAAAACCGGCGGCGGTGACCTGCTTCTGGAAACTGGCCTGGCCACAGGCCGGGCAGACGCTCAACGGGTCGTCGGACATCTTTTGCAACACGTCCTTGGCATGGCCGCAGGACGCGCACTTGTAGGCATAAATCGGCATGGCGGAACCTGTAGGTGACCGGCTGCATGAGAGCCGGGATCGCTTCGGAGGACAAACGGGCAGCGGGTGGGCATCACACCCGGCCCGTCGAGCCCGATCCGAAGGGTAGAAGAACAAAACCCGTCATTATAAATTGGGGGTGGTTCCCGGATGCGCAAGGTCCTGCATAACCGGGTCCGCCACCGGCAGCGTCTACCAGAGTCGCACCCGCGTGAGCACCTGCATCAGCAGCAGGCCGATCAGGAAGCCCACCCCGCCCCAGACGATCCCCTGCAGCAAGCGGTTGGTGCGGCGCTGTTCGGCCAGCAGCTCATCGAGTTCGCGCCGCAGTTCGTGCGGCTTGTGCTGCAGGAAGTCGTGCACCAGGCGCGGCAGCGCAGGCAGCAGCTTGGCGTAGTGCGGCGCCTCGGCCTTGAGCTGCTGCCACAGTTTCTGCGGTCCGATCTGCTCAACCATCCACTTTTCCAGGAACGGCTTGGCGGTGTTCCAGAGATCCAGTTCCGGGTCCAGATCGCGGCCCAGCCCCTCGATATTCAGCAGCGTCTTCTGCAGCAGCACCAGTTGCGGCTGGATTTCCACCTGGAAACGTCGCGAGGTCTGGAAAAGCCGCATCAGCACCATGCCGAGCGATATTTCCTTCAGCGGGCGGTCGAAATACGGTTCACACACCGCGCGGATCGCCGACTCCAGCTCGTCCACCCGGGTGTCGGACGGCACCCAGCCGCTTTCGATGTGCAGCTCGGCGACACGCTTGTAGTCGCGCCGGAAAAAAGCGGTGAAGTTCTGCGCCAGGTATTCCTTGTCGAACTCGGTCAACGTGCCAACGATGCCGAAGTCCAGCGAGATGTAGCGTCCGAACGTGGCCGGATCAACGCTGACCTGGATGTTGCCCGGGTGCATGTCGGCGTGAAAGAAGCCGTCGCGGAACACCTGGGTGAAAAAAATGGTGACGCCGTCGCGCGCCAGCTTCGGGATGTCCACACCCCGGCGGCGCAATTCGTCCACCTTGTTGATCGGCAGGCCATGCATGCGCTCCATCACCATCACTTCGGTGTGGCAATAGTCCCAGAGCATCTCCGGGATCAGCACAAGGTCGAGCCCCTGCATGTTGCGCCGCAGCTGGGCGGCGTTGGCGGCCTCGCGCAGCAGGTCGAGTTCGTCGTGCAGGTACTTGTCGAACTCGGCCACCACCTCGCGCGGCTTGAGTCGTTTGCCGTCGGCCGACAACTTTTCGACCCAGCCCGCCATCGTGCGCATGAGGCTCAGGTCTTTTTCAATCACCGGCCGCATGTTGGGCCGCAGCACCTTCACCGCCACCTCGCGCCCACCATGGCGGCCATCGCGCAAGGTCGCGAAATGCACCTGCGCGATGGAAGCACTGGCCACCGGCACCTGGTCGAAGTGCGTGAACACAGCGTCCAGCGGCTTGCCGAACGCGCGCTCGATCGTGGCCACCGCCACGGCGCTGGGGAACGGCGGCACGCGGTCCTGCAGGCGGGCCAGTTCGTCGGCAATGTCCGGAGGCAACAGGTCGCGCCGGGTCGAGAGCACCTGGCCAAACTTGACGAAGATCGGACCCAGCCGCTCCAGCGCCTCGCGCAACCGCTCGCCGCGAGGGCTGTCCAGATTGCGGCCGATGGAAACGAGACGGGTCAGCAGGCGCAGCGTGGGGTGCCGGAAGCTGGACAGCACGAGCTCATCGAGCCCGTAGCGCAGCACCACCCAGACGATGAAAGCGCCGCGAAAGAGACGCGTCATGCGGCACCACCGCCACCGCCCGGGGTATCCGCGTTCGCTGTCGGCGCGGCCGCTTCGGGCGCGGAGCCGGCAGGCGATGCGAAGGGCGGACGTGGCGGGAAGCCTTCGGGCAGGCGCGCGGCAAACGCCTTCACAGCCTGGGCGCCTGCGCGCGCAAACCGGCTCAGCGTGTGCGCGGTGGCGTCGCCCACCACGCGGGACAGGTCTTCTTCCACGTCCCAGCGCACGTTGTCCACCAGCCAGGCGACTTCGGCGGCGAGCTGCACGTCACCCTGGATGTCCACGCCCGGCTTGTCGCCGGCGATGACACGCTGGGCCAGCGCAAACGGCGAGGTCTGGGTCAGTGAAACGGTGAGCTCGGGCTGGGCACCCGCGACCGGGCGCTCCAGCAGACCGGCGGGCGTGGCTGCGAGCGTGAGGTGGAAGTCGCCCCACTGCACCCGCACCGGTTTGCCCTTCTGACGCTTGAGACGTTCCTGTGCCTGCGGCTCCTGCATCAGCACGTGGTTGAGGAACAGCACCAGGCGGTTCTGTAGCTCGTCCACCACCCAGTCGGGCGGACGGATGCTGCCCAACAGGGACTGCAAAAAGCCCAGGGGCGATCGGCTGCCGCTGTCGGCGCCGGACGAAAAATCGGGGGGTACATTTTTCATGACCCCCCGATTTTGACGGATAACGCGGGACTGTCCCGCCGACCTGATCAGTTGGGGTCAGAGCTGAAGGTCTGACCCGCAAACATTATTGAAGGGCCTGAACCCCGGCCACCAGCCAGCCGCCGGAACCACTCTTGGGCCGGGTGATGTTCCAGACTTCGCGGAACGGATTGGGACCGGCCGAAGCGTCTTCCCGGATCATCCCGGAAAACTCCACGCTCGCCATGTACCCGTCGTCCAGTTCCTCGATGCCCAGCAGTTGGGCTTCGAGCATCACGACGTCGGTCTTGTTGATGCTGCTGCCACTGGTCTGCTCGCGCTCGGCCAGCTGGCTCTTGATCTGCTCCAGCATGCCGTCGGTCATCATGGCCCGCAGGCTGGGAATGTCGGACCGGTCCCAGGCATCCTGCAGGTTCACGAAGTTGGTCTTGGATGCCTTGAGAAAACCCTCGACATCGAAGTCGCTGGGCACGCCCCAGGAGGGTGAGCCCGCCAGCGCCGAACCGATCATGGAGCCACCGGCGCCGGCCGAGGCACCACGTTCCCAGGGACGGGCCGACGCGTCGTTGCCCACGTTCTGCGGGCTGTAACCCCGCGGCGTCGCCGCCTGGTCCGAGGCGCCTGCACCCTGGTAGACCAATCCGGAAGGTTTGGCAGCCGGTGCACCGCGGCGCATCACCACGCGGATCACCGCCACCACCACCACCGCCAGCAAAGCCAGCAGAAGGAACTGGGCAAAGCCCTCACCCAGACCCAGCGAGGAAGCCAGCCAGGCCAGGCCGAGACCAGCGGCCAGGCCACCCAGCATGGCACCCCAGGGACGCTTGGGGGCGGCAGCTGCGGCTGCAGCAGGCGACGGCGCGGCAGGTCGGGCTGCTGCGTTTTGAGCGGGCACCTGCTGCGGGGTGCTTGTGGGTGCGGCGCTGCGCTGCGTCACACTGCCCGACTGCTTGCCAACCGACAAGCCGCCGCCGATGCGTTTGGCCGAGACGTCCTGCGCCCCGATCGCCATCGCGCAGACCAGAAGTACCGACCACAACCTGCTCATTGCCCTGTCCCTCAGTTGATGAAAAAACGTTGAATCAACACTTGATGCCGACGTGCAAGGCCACCACTCCGGCGCTGAGGTTGTGCACGTCCACGTGTCCGAACCCCGCTGCCTTCATCATCTGCCGCAATTCCTCCTGTCCCGGATGCATGCGGATGGACTCGGCGAGGTAGCGGTAGCTGTGCTCGTCGTTGGCCACCAGCTTGCCCAGCTTCGGCAGGATGTTGAACGAGTACCAGTCATAAGCTTTCTCCAGCGGCTTGGCCACCCGGGAAAACTCCAGCACCAGCAATTTGCCACCCGGTTTCAGGGTGCGATGCATCTCGGCCAGCGCAAGTTCCTTGTGGGTCATGTTGCGCAGGCCAAAGGCCACCGACACAAAATCGAACGATTCGTTCGCGAATGGCAGCTTCTCGGCATCGCACACCATGGTGGGTAGCACGACCCCTTTGTCGAGCAGCCGGTTGCGGCCTTCGCGCAACATGGCCTCATTGATATCGGTATGCACCACCCGACCTGTCGGGCCAACCTTGGCCGCAAAAGCCAGCGACAGGTCACCCGTCCCGCCAGCGATGTCCAGCACCTGCTGGCCTGGCTGCGGGTTGGCCACGGTGAGGGTGTAGCGTTTCCAGACGCGGTGCAGACCGGCCGACATGAGATCGTTCATCACGTCGTACTTGGGCGCGACAGAGTCGAACACGCTGCGCACGTGCTGTGCTTTCTCGCGCTCGTCGACGTTCTTGAAGCCGAAATGGGTGGTTGCCATGGCGCGATCCGATCCTAGTGTGAGTGGCTTCCGCAGGCTGAGCCTGCTTTTTCCGGCATGGCGGCATCGCGGTCAACCCCCGCCTGGAGGAGGCGTTGCTGGTAGTCGGCCCACAGCGCGTCTTGCTGGCTGCCCAGGAAATACAGGTAGTCCCAGGAAAAAATGCCGCTGTCGTGACCATCGCTGAACGTGGGCTGCACCGCGTAGTTACCCACAGCCTCCAGCGCCAGAATGCCGACCTCGCGCTTGCCGGTCTGCAGGACTTCCTGGCCCGGGCCGTGGCCCTGGACTTCGGCCGATGGCGAAAACACCCGCATCAGTTCGAACGGGATGCGGAAGTCGCTGCCATCTGAAAAGCTCACCTGCAGCACGCGCGACTGGCTGTGCACTGTGATGTCCTGCGGTGTCGGGGTGTTTTTGTCGAGTCCTGCCATGGCTGTCTCCTGTTGGTTGACTGTGATCAGACCAGCACGCGTTCGATGCCGCCCTGGTTGGCTTGCGCCACGTACTCGGGCAGCCAGTCCTTGCCCAGAATCTGGTTGGCCATCTCGACCACGATGTAGTCGGCTTCGAGCAGACCGTTGTTCAGGTCGTCGCCGTAACGCGTCAGGCCCTGCAGGCAGCTCGGGCACGAGGTCAGCATCTTGATGTTGGCCTGGGCGCCCACGGTGCCGGCGGCGCGCAGCTGCGCCTCGCCCTTCTTGATCTCTTCCTCCTTGCGGAAGCGGATCTGGGTCGAGATGTCAGGCCGCGTCACGCCGAGCGTGCCGCTCTCGCCGCAGCAGCGCTTGCTCTCGACCACGTTGTCGCCCACCAGCGCTTTGACCGTCTTCATCGGGTCCTGCAGCTTCATGGGCGTGTGGCAGGGGTCGTGGTACAGGTAACCGCCCTGCCCGGCCGGCAGCGTGATGCCTTTTTCCAGCAGGTATTCGTGGATGTCGATGATGCGGCAGCCGGGGAAGATCTGGTCGAACTCGTAGCCCTGCAGCTGGTCGTAGCAGGTGCCGCAACTCACCACCACGGTCTTGATGTCCAGGTAGTTCAGCGTGTTGGCCACGCGGTGGAACAGCACCCGGTTGTCGGTGATGATTTTTTCGGCCTTGTCGAACTGGCCCGAGCCGCGCTGCGGGTAACCACAGCACAGATAGCCCGGCGGCAGCACGGTCTGCACGCCCGCGTGCCAGAGCATGGCCTGCGTGGCCAGCCCCACCTGGCTGAACAGGCGCTCCGAGCCGCAGCCAGGGAAATAGAACACCGCCTCGGTCTCAGCCGTCGTGCCCACCGGGTTGCGGATGATCGGCACGTAGTCCTTGTCCTCGATGTCCAGCAGCGCGCGCGCTGTCTTCTTGGGCAGACCGCCAGGCATCTTCTTGTTGATGAAGTGGATCACCTGCTCCTTGATCGGCGCCGGGCCCAGCGTGGCCGGCGGCGCGCTGGTCTGCCTGCGCGCGGCGAGCTTCAGCACCTTGTTGGCCAGACGCTGGGCCTTGAAGCCCACGTCCACCATGGCCGAGCGCATGAACTTGATGGTCTCGGGGTTGGTGGCGTTCAGGAAGAACATGGCCGCGGCGTTGCCCGGGCGGAAGCTCTTCTGCCCCATCTTGCGCAACAGGTTGCGCATGTTCATCGTCACGTCGCCGAAGTCGATCTTGACCGGGCACGGGCTCAGGCACTTGTGGCAGACCGTGCAGTGGTCGGCCACGTCTTCAAATTCTTCCCAGTGTTTGATGCTGATGCCGCGGCGCGTCTGTTCTTCGTACAGGAAAGCCTCGACCAGCAGCGAGGTCGCGAGGATCTTGTTGCGCGGCGAATAGAGCAGGTTGGCGCGCGGCACGTGCGTGGCGCAGACCGGTTTGCACTTGCCGCAGCGCAGGCAGTCCTTGACCGAATCGGCGATGGCGCCGATGTCGCTCTGCTGCATGATCAGCGACTCGTGGCCCATCAGTCCGAAGCTGGGTGTGTAGGCGTTGGAGAGATCGGCGCTGCGCAGGCTGCTGTCAGAGGCGAGGCCTTGTACGCCCGACAGGTCGCGCAGCAGCTTGCCCTTGTTGAAGCGACCCTCCGGGTCCACCTTGGCCTTGTACTCGGCGAAAGGGCGCAGTTCGTCGTCGGTCAGGAATTCCAGCTTGGTGATGCCGATGCCGTGTTCGCCCGAGATCACGCCGTCCAGGCTGCGCGCCAGCACCATGATGCGGCCCACCGCTTCGTGCGCGGTCTGCAACATCTCGTAGTCGTCGCTGTTGACGGGGATGTTGGTGTGCACATTGCCGTCGCCGGCGTGCATGTGCAGCGCCACCCACACGCGGCCTTTCAGCACGCGCTGGTGGATGGCGTTGATTTCGCTCAGGATGGCGCCGAACGCCGCGCCATTGAAGATGCCTTGCAGCGGCGCGCGGATCTGCGCCTTCCAGCTCGCGCGCAGCGAATGGTCCTGCAGCTGCGGGAACAGCGTGTCCACGTCACGCAGCCAGCCGGCCCAGAGCGAGCGCACCTCGCGCACCAGCGCCAGCGCCTGCTGCACGCGGTCTTCCAGCAGCTCGGCGCTGGGGATGTCGTTGGCGTCGTCGGTCTTGCCCAGCGGCAGCTGGCCGCGGGTGAAGAAAGCTTCCAGCGCTTCGCAGAGCTTGAGCTTGTTGCGCAGCGAAAGCTCGATGTTGATGCGCTCGATGCCTTCGGTGTACTCACCCATGCGCGGCAGCGGGATCACCACGTCTTCGTTCACCTTGAAGGCGTTGGTGTGCTTGCTGATGGCCGCGGTGCGCTTGCGATCGAGCCAGAATTTCTTGCGCGCCTCGGCGCTGATGGCCACGAAGCCTTCGCCGCTGCGGCCGTTGGCCAGGCGGATCACCTCGCTGGTGGCGCGGGCCACGGCGTCGGCGTCATCGCCCACGATGTCGCCCACCAGCACCATCTTGGGCAAGGTGCCGCGCTTGCTCTTGGTCGCGTAGCCCACGGCCTTGAGGTAACGGTCGTCCAGGTGCTCCAGGCCCGCGAGGATGGCACCGCCCGGGCGCTTCATCTCGGCGAACATGAAGTCCTTGATGTCCACGATGGACGGCACGCAGTCCTTGGGATTGCCGAAGAACTCCAGGCAAACGGTGCGCACGTGCTCGGGCATGCGGTGCACCAGCCAGCGCGCGCTGGTGATCAGGCCGTCGCAACCTTCTTTCTGGATGCCCGGCAGGCCGGCGAGGAACTTGTCGGTCACGTCCTTGCCCAGGCCTTCCTTGCGGAAGGTCGAGCCCGGGATCACCAGCTGTTCGCTGCGGACGTGCGTCTTGCCATTGGCCTCGAAGTACTTCAATTCGAAGGTTGCCACTTCGGCGTCGTGGATCTTGCCGCGGTTGTGGTCCAGGCGCGTGACTTCCAGCCACTGCGCCTGCGGCGTCACCATGCGCCAGCTCACCAGGTTGTCCAGCGCCGTGCCCCAGAGCACGGCCTTCTTGCCGCCCGCGTTCATGGCGATGTTGCCACCTACGCACGAGGCTTCTGCGGAAGTCGGGTCCACCGCGAACACATGGCCGGCGCGCTCGGCCGCATCGGCCACGCGCTGCGTCACCACGCCGGCCTCGGTCCAGATCGTGGGCAGCGGCTCGGCGTGGCCGGGCACGGCCACGAACTCCACCTCGGTCATGGCTTCGAGCTTCTCGGTGTTGATCACCGCGCTCTTCCAGGTCAGCGGAATCGCGCCGCCGGTGTAGCCGGTGCCGCCGCCGCGCGGCACGATAGTGAGGCCCAGTTCGAAACAGCCACGCACCAGCTCGGCCATCTCGGCCTCGGTGTCGGGCGTGAGCACCACGAACGGGTATTCCACGCGCCAGTCAGTCGCGTCGGTCACGTGGGACACACGCGAGAGGCCGTCGAACTTGATGTTGTCCTTGGCCGTCAGGCGGCGCAGCGCCTTGGTGGCGCGCTGGCGCAGCGCGGCCATCTCTTCAAACGAACGGGCAAATGCATCGACCGCACCCCGGGCCGCGGCCAGCAATTCGGCCACCAGGGCATCGCGCGCGGCATCGTCCTGCGGTGTGCGACGCTTCTGCACCTCGCCCAGACGGTGGTGCAAGGCCTCAACCAGCGCAGCGCGGCGCTTGGGGTTGTCGAGCAGGTCGTCCTGCAGATACGGGTTGCGCTGCACGACCCAGATATCGCCCAGCACCTCGTACAACATGCGGGCCGAACGACCGGTGCGGCGCTCGCCGCGCAGCCCGTCCAGCAGGCTCCAGGCCCGGGCACCGAGCAGGCGCAACACAATTTCACGATCTGAAAAAGATGTGTAGTTGTAGGGGATTTCGCGCAGACGCGGCGCGTCCTCGGTGGCAGTTTCGAGCAGCGAAAGCGGGATGGGAGCGTTCATGGGTATGGAGGCGATCAGCGGGAACCGCCGAACGTGCGATGGTACCGCAGCGCAACATACACACACCTCGGCGGCGGGTACTGGCACACTCGCGCCAACCCTGCTTTTCAACGCGTTGAACACCATGCCAGACACCCCCGAAGCCGGACCCAAGCCCTGGCCCTACCCACGCTGGATTGCCCACCGCGGCGCCGGCACGCTGGCACCGGAAAACACCCTGGCGGCGTTCCGGCTCGGCGCATCACACGGCTACTGCATGTTTGAGTGCGATGCCAAGTTCAGCGCCGACGGCGTGGTGTTTCTGCTGCACGACGACACGCTGGAGCGCACCACCAATGGTCAGGGCCTGGGCGGCGCCCAGCCCTGGGCGGCGCTGAGCCGTCTTGACGCCGGCGGTTGGCACTCGCCAGCCTATGCGGGAGAACCGCTGCCCACGCTGGAAGCCGTGGCGCGTTTCTGCCTCGCCAACGGTTGGCTGCTCAACATCGAGATCAAGCCCACGACAGGTCTGGCGCGAGAGACCGGCCGGGAGGTGGCGCAAGAGGCCGCCCGCCTGTGGGCGCAGCGCCCTGAGGCAAAGCCACCCTTGCTGACCTCGTTTGAACCCGAAGCATTGCAGGGTGCGCGCGAAACCCAGCCCGGGCTGCCGCGCGGCCTGCTGCTGGAAACTTTGTGGAGTGGCTGGCTGGAAACCGCCATCGAGCTCGGTTGCCAGGCGGTGATCTGCGATCAGGACCAGTGGGAGGCCGGCAACGTGGCCCAGGTGCACCAGGCAGGTTTGCGCACCCTCGCCTACACGGTCAACGAAGAAACCTCGGTGCAGCGGCTGCTGGCGCTGGGCATAGACGGCTTGATCACCGACCGGGTGGATGGTTTCCCGCCCGACTGATCAACGACTGCGCATCCACCAGGCCAGCGTGCCCTGGGCCAGCACCAGCGCGGCGTAGGTGAACATCTTGCCGTCGCGGCCGAACAGGATCAGCCCCCCCAGCAGCACGAGCACACCTGCCCCCGCCAGCACACCCACCTCGACCGCCGGCCGCCAGCGCACCGCGCGTTTGCCGCGACCGATGCGCGGCCCGAGCCACAGCAGGGCGGCCATCACCAGGGCCGGCGCGACGAAGTTGGCAAGGTGGCCCAACAGGGCGAAAAATGTCATTCGGGGCGAGCCTGAGTTTCAGAGAGCCGGCAATTTTATAATCGGGCCATGTCTGTCTGGGCCCTCGGCATCAACCACCACACGGCTCCGCTCGATTTGCGGGGCCGGTTTGCCTTCGCGCTCGACCAGATCCAGCCCACGCTGAACGGCTACCGCCAGAGTCTGGCACGCCAGCCCGAGGCCACGCTGCTCTCCACCTGCAACCGCACCGAGCTCTATGGCGCGGGCGATCAGGCCGCCGTGGAGCCCACGCTGGAGTGGCTCGCCCACACCGGCGGCGTGAGCACCCACGTGCTGCGTGACCACGCCTATGTGCTGCGCGAAGACCAGGCCGCGCGCCACGCCTTCCGCGTCGCCAGCGGGCTCGACAGCATGGTGCTGGGCGAGGCCCAGATCCTGGGGCAGATGAAGGACGCGGTGCGCGCCGCCGACGAGGCTGGCGCCCTGGGCACCACGCTGCACCAGCTGTTCCAGCGCTCGTTCGCGGTGGCCAAGCAGGTGCGCACTTCGACCGAGATCGGCGCCCACTCCATCAGCATGACCGCCGCCGCCGTGCGGCTGGCGTCCCAGCTGTTCGAAGACCTGAAAGACATCAAGGTGCTGTTTGTCGGCGCCGGCGAGATGATCGAACTCGCCGCCACGCACTTCGCGGCCAAGACACCCAAGGCCATGGCGATCGCCAACCGCTCGCTGGAGCGCGGTGAAAAGCTCGCCGGCCGTTTCGGTGCCGAGGTGATGCGCCTGGCCGACATTCCGGACCGCCTGCACGAGTTCGACGCCGTGGTCAGCTGCACCGCCAGCACCCTGCCCATCATCGGCCTGGGCGCCGTCGAACGCGCTCTCAAGAAGCGCAAACACCGCCCCATGTTCATGGTCGATCTGGCCGTGCCCCGCGACATCGAGATCGAGGTCAAGGGCCTGAGCGACGTCTACCTCTACACCGTGGACGACCTCGCCAGCGTCGTCCAGACCGGCAAGGACAGCCGGCAGGCCGCGGTGGCGCAGGCCGAAGCCATCATCGACGCCGGCGTGCTCAGCTTCATGCACTGGATGGAGCAGCGCAACCCGGCCAACGGCATGGTGCCGCTGATCCAGCAGATCCACGCCCAGGCTGACGCCTGGCGCAGTGCTGAAATGGCGCGCGCCAAAAAGCTGCTGGCTCGCGGTGAACCGGTCGACGCGGTGCTGGAAGCCATGTCGCGCGGCCTCACGCAAAAGATGCTGCACGGTACCCTGGCCGAGCTGCGCGCGGGCGATGCCGACACGCGCGCAGCCACTGCGCAGACCGTCTCGCGCCTGTTCCTGCGCGACGACCCCGTCAAGCCGCCGCGGAATTCCTAGCGCCCCGGCCTGCCACCGCGCGCCGGTCCGCACCAGCGCGTCAGCAACCCCGCCGCTCCCTCGGCGCCCCCGACCCCCTTTGCCCGCTCCATGAAACCCTTCGTCCGCGACACCCTGATGCGCCAACGCGCCCGGCTCCACGAGCTGGACGCCCTGCTGGCCGCGCCCGACGTGGTGGACAGCATGGACCGCTTTCGCGCACTCAGCCGTGAACACGCCGAAGTGGGCGCCGTGGTCGAAGTGTTCAACCGCTACCTGCAGCGTGAAGCCGATCAAACGTCCGCCACCGAGCTGCTGCAGGACCCGGACATGGCCGAGATGGCCGAAGAAGAAATCAAAAGCGCCCGCGCCGATCTGGAAACGCTCGACGCCGAACTGCAGCAACTGCTGCTGCCCAAAGACCCGGACGACGAACGCAACGCCTTCATGGAAATCCGCGCCGGCACCGGCGGCGACGAGTCAGCCCTGTTCGCCGGCGACCTGGCCCGGCTCTACACGCGCTACGCCGAAGCCCAACGCTGGACGGTCGAGGCGGTGAGCGAGTCGCCCAGCGAACTCGGCGGCTACAAAGAGGTGGTCCTGCGCATCGTGGGCCACGGCGCCTACGGCAAGCTGCGCTTCGAATCGGGTGGCCACCGTGTGCAGCGCGTGCCGGTCACCGAAACGCAGGGCCGCATCCACACCAGCGCCGCCACCGTGGCCGTGATGCCCGAACCCGACGAGACCGAGGCAGTGAAACTCAATCCGAGCGAGCTGCGCATCGACACCTACCGCGCCAGCGGCGCCGGCGGACAACACATCAACAAGACCGATTCGGCCGTGCGCGTGACCCACCTGCCCACCGGCATCACCGCCGAATGCCAGGACGGCCGCAGCCAGCACAGCAACAAGGCCAAGGCCTTGCAGGTGCTGACCGCACGCCTGCAGGAAAAGGACCGCAGCGAACGCGCCGCCAAGGAAGCCGCCACCCGCAAGGGCCTGATCGGCAGCGGCGACCGCAGCGACCGCATCCGCACCTACAACTTCCCGCAGGGCCGCCTGACCGACCACCGCATCAACCTCACGCTCTACAAGCTGCTGCAGGTGATGGAGGGCGACCTGGGCGACGTGATCCACGCCCTGCAGGTGGCACGCGGCACCGAGCTGCTGGCCGAGCTCGAACAGCGGAACAGCCTGTGAACACCGGGCAGAACCTCCGCGAAGCTCTGACGCAAGTCCAGCAACGGGGCCTGGACCGGCTGGACGCCCAGATGTTGCTGCTGCTGGCGCTGGGCCGCGACCTGAATCACCGCGCCTGGCTGCTGGCGCACGACACCGACCCCATGCCCACCGGTGCCGCAACGCGATACGCCGAACTGGTGCACCGCCGCCTGGCCGGCGAGCCAGTGGCCTACCTGGCGGGTGCCAAAGCCTTCTTCGGCCTCAATCTGCAGGTGGACCCGCGCGTGCTCGTGCCCCGACCGGACACCGAAACCCTGGTTCAGTGGGCGCTGGACATGTTGGCGCCACCACCCGCCCATCCCCGCTTCCTGGACCTCGGCACCGGCAGCGGCGCCATCGCCCTGGCGGTGAAATCGCAGCGCCCCGACGTGGCGGTTTCCGCCACCGATGCCAGCGCCGACGCCCTGACCGTGGCGCGCTCCAACGCGGAACGCCTGGGTCTGGCGGTGGACTTCCATGCGGGTTCCTGGCTACAGGCCGTGCCCGGCCAGCGCTTTGACGTGATCGCCAGCAACCCGCCCTATATCGCTGACGGCGACCCGCACCTCGCCGCCCTCGGCCACGAACCCCTCGGCGCGCTCACCTCGGGCCCCGACGGGCTGGACGATATCCGGGAGCTGGTCAAGAGCGCGCCCGCCACACTGGCCCCGGGCGGCTGGCTGCTGCTGGAGCATGGGCACGATCAGGCGGTCGCCGTGCGCGCCCTGCTGGTGCAGCAAGGCTTCGGGCAAGTCAGCAGCCGCTGCGACCTCGCGGGCATTGAACGGTGCAGCGGCGGGATCTGGCCGCAACAGCGATAATTCGGGCTGTTTTCGGGCCGCGTCCGGCCCGCCCAGATCAGGAGTTATTTGCCATGAGCGACGCCCAGACCCAAATCGACCAGTTGGTCAAATCCAACGACATCGTGCTCTTCATGAAGGGCAATGCCAGTTTCCCCATGTGCGGCTTCTCCGGCCGTGCCATCCAGATCCTGAAAGCCTGTGGCGTCGACACCAAGACGGTGAAGACCGTCAACGTGCTGGAAGACGAAGGCATCCGCCAGGGCATCAAGACTTACAGCAGCTGGCCCACCATCCCGCAGCTCTACGTCAAGGGCGAGTTCGTCGGTGGTTCGGACATCATGATGGAGATGTACGAGTCGGGCGAACTGCAGCAGGTCATCAACGGCCAGGCCTGAAGCCCCTTCGCCCCCAGCCAAGCCACCTTCGGGTGGCTTTCTGCTTTCTGGCCTGCGTCTTTTGGCACGCTGACGCCAGAAACCTCGTGAAGCGGTGCTTTGTTCCGGCTTTTCCTGCATTGAGCTCTGGCATGTCTTGTGCTTGAATGAAAGCGTTGCCGAACCCCACAGGAGAACCGCATGAGCTCACGCAGCCTGGTCGCTTCACCCTCCCTCGGACTGCCCATCGCCCGGATGCGCAGCGTGTTCAGCGCCGACGAAGTCGAACGCAAGCTGGCCCACCTGCAGGCCAGCGGCAACGAACGCGAATACGAGGGCCTGCGCAACACCTGGCAACGCATGCTCGAACGCGGCCCGCAGCGCTTCGCGGTCAAACCCTCGGGCGTGCCCGACATGGCACCGCTTTACGACCTGCTGCCCAATTTTGGTGAGGTGCTCGACGACGTGAAGCGCCACGTGGCCCTCAGCCAGGACAGCCGCGACAGCCTGGAGGTGACCCCGATCCTGCTGCTCGGGCCGCCCGGCGTAGGCAAGACCCATTTCGCCAAACAGATCGCCGACCTGCTGGGCACCAGTATGAGCCTGGTCCCGATGAGCTCCATGACGGCCGGCTGGCTGCTGTCGGGGTCCTCGTCGCAGTGGAAGGGCGCCAAGCCCGGCAAGGTGTTTGAGGCGCTGGTGGACGGCCAGTACGCCAACCCGGTGATCGTGGTCGACGAGATCGACAAGGCCAGCGCCGATGCGCAGTACGACCCGCTGGGCGCGCTCTACAGCCTGCTGGAGCACGACACGGCGCAAAACTTCGTGGACGAGTTCGCCGAAGTGCCGATCGACGCCAGCCAGGTGATCTGGATCACCACCGCCAACGACGAGCGCACGATTCCCGAGCCGATCCTCAACCGCATGAACGTGTTCGAAATCGCAGCACCCTCGCCCGAAGCCGCGCGCAAGATCGCCGCCCACCTGTACCGCAGCATCCTGGGCGAACACGACTGGGGCTTGCGGTTTGCCCCCGAACCGTCAGACGATGTGCTGGACCAGCTGGCCTGCCTGGCGCCTCGCGAAATGCGCCGGGCTCTGGTCACCGCCTTTGGCAATGCCCGGCTCGACAACCGCTACAGCGTGGCGGCGGACGACCTGCCCAAAGCAGGCAGCGGCAAGTCGCGGATCGGGTTCCTGCAGTAGGCGCCACCAGCGAACGCAGACCTGCAGGCGCTGAGGTCCTGGCTCAGGCGTCCGGATGAATCCAGTTGCGCGACGCGGCATACACCGCGTTCGGGTACTCCGACCGGCCACGGCTGCCGTTGTAACGGCCCAGCGCCAGGAAGGTGTCGCCGCGCTCGCGGTCCAGGTAATGGCGCAGGATCACGCAGCCGAAACGCAGATTGGTCTGCATGTTGAACAACCGGGACGGGTCACCGTCGCCGATCAGGCGCGACCAGAACGGCATGATCTGCATGTAGCCCCGCGCGCCCACGCGCGAAATGGCGAATTTTCGGAAGGCGCTCTCGACCTGGATCAGCCCCAGCACCATCGTGGTGTCCAGCCCGGCGCGGCGTGTCTCGTACCAGACGGTCTGCAGGAACTCGATGCGCGTCTGGAAATCCGGTTTGCGTTTCTTCAAACGCTCACTCATGACGCCGAGCCAGCGCAGGTGTGACAGCCGCTTTTCGACATCGGTGAACTCCGGCACCGGCGGAGCGCTGTTGGCGATGGCGGCGCTGAGCACCGAACGCACCGAGTCAGCGAGGGGCTCCTCCAGCTGGCGCCCGGCCCAGGCGCTGCCTGGAGCGGCCAGCAGACCGAGGCCGCCCAAGCCCAGTGCCCCGGCGCTGGCCAGCCAGTCGCGACGCCGCAGCGGACAAGCGTCGAACTGCGCCACAGGACCACCCCCAGCCTTCATGCCGCGATCCGCTCCTTCAGAAAGGCCAGCACCTCGGCCGCGGCCACCTTGGTCGCAGCCGCATCACGGCGGTGCTGGTACTCGATCTGGCCCTCCTTGATGCCACGGTCGCCGATCGTCACGCGGTGTGGCACACCAATGAGCTCCCAGTCGGCAAACATGGCGCCAGGGCGTTCGCCGCGATCGTCCAGCAACACGTCCACGCCAGCGGCCACCAGTTGTTCGTGCAACAGCTCGGCAGCAGCTTTCACCTCGGGGCTGCGGTCCATGCCGATGGGACAGATTACCACGGTGAACGGGGCGATCGCATCGGGCCAGATGATGCCGCGCTCGTCGTGGTTCTGCTCGATGGCCGCCGCCGGCAGGCGCGTGATGCCGATGCCGTAACAGCCCATCTCGAAGTGCGCGGGTTTGCCGTCCTCCCCGAGGAAGGTGGCGGCCATTGCCTTGCTGTATTTGGTGCCCAGATAGAACACATGGCCCACCTCGATGCCGCGCTCGATGGCCAGGGCGCCTTGGCCGTCCGGCGAAGCATCGCCCTCCACCACATTGCGCAGGTCGGCCACCAGTTCGGGTTCGGACAGGTCGCGCCCCCAGTTCACACCGGTCATGTGAAAGTCGGGTTGATTGGCACCGCAGATCCAGTCGGCCATCACCGCCACCTCGCGGTCCACCACCAGTTTCACCGGCAGTTTCAGACCGATGGGCCCAAGGTAGCCCGGCTTGCAGCCGAAGTGGGCTTCGATCTCGGACACCGTGGCAAAGCGGAAGCCGGCGCTCAACCCGGGCACCTTGCTCACCTTGACTTCGTTCATGTCGTGGTCGCCACGCAGCAGCAGCAACCACACCTGACTCTTCACGATCTCACCGGCTTCGTTGAGCGTGTCGGTCGCCAGCACCAGCGACTTCACGGTCGTGGCCAGCGGCACCCCCAGCAGTTCGGCCACATCGGCGCAGGTGCTCTTGCCGGGTGTCGGCGTCCTGGCCATGGCGTTGGCGGCCGCCGGCCGAGGACTCAAAGGCGCCAGCGCCTCGGCTTTTTCCATGTTGGCCGCGTAGTCGCTGCCCGGGCAATAGACGATGGCGTCTTCACCCGTGGCGGCGATCACCTGGAACTCTTCGGAAAGGTCGCCACCGATGGCGCCGCTGTCTGCAGCCACCGCGCGGTAACGCAGGCCGAATCGGTCAAAAATGCGGCGGTAGGCCGCGGCCATGACCTGGTAGCTCGCCTTGGCGGCGGCTTCGTCGCGATCAAAGCTGTAGGCGTCCTTCATGATGAACTCGCGACCGCGCATCAAGCCAAAACGCGGCCGTCGTTCATCGCGGAACTTGGTCTGGATCTGGTAGAAATTTTTCGGCAACTGCTTGTAGCTGCGCAGCTCCTGTCGAGCGATATCGGTCACCACCTCTTCACTGGTGGGCTGCACCACAAAGTCGCGGCCGTGGCGGTCCTTGATGCGCAGCAGCTCAGGCCCCATCGCCTCGAAGCGCCCGGTCTCCTGCCAGAGCTCGGCGGGCTGCACCACCGGCATGGTGAGCTCCACCGCGCCGGCGCGGTTCATCTCCTCGCGCACGATGGCCTCCACCTTCTGGATCACCCGCAGACCCATGGGCATGTAGCTGTAGATGCCGGCGCCGAGCTTCTTGATCATGCCGGCGCGGGTCATGAGCTGGTGGCTGACCACCTCCGCATCGGCCGGGGCTTCCTTGAGGGTGGAAATAAAGAACTGGGAGGCTTTCATGGGTGCGGCTGCCGTGCGGCAGTGTGGGTCGTTCAAACGGAGTCGGTGGGCGCCGGATCAGCGTCGACGATGCCCGTCGGGCATCGGGACTTACCCCTCATTGCAGCGCAACAGGTGGGCAATCACTTCGCAAGCCGCAAGGGGCGATGCATAATCCAGACAGTTCAAAAAATTTGAGGTTGATTATGCTTGACAGGGAAGGCTTCAGGCCCAATGTCGGCATCATTCTGCTCAACCAGAGAAACCAGGTGTTCTGGGGCAAAAGGATTCGTTCCCACTCCTGGCAGTTCCCGCAAGGAGGCATCGACCGGGGCGAAACGCCCGAACAGGCGATGTACCGCGAGCTGCACGAAGAAGTGGGTCTCATGCCCGAACACGTGTGCATCGTTGCCCGTACGCGGGACTGGTTGCGCTACGAAGTGCCGGACAGATTCATCCGCCGCGATGCGCGCGGTCACTACAAAGGTCAGAAACAGATCTGGTATCTGCTGCGCCTGGTTGCACAGGACTGGCATCTCAATCTGCGCGCCACCAGCCACCCGGAGTTTGACGCCTGGCGCTGGCACGACTACTGGGTGCCGCTGGACGTGGTGGTGGAGTTCAAGCGCGGCGTCTACGAAATGGCGCTGACCGAACTCGCGCGTTACCTGCCCAGGAACGAACACCGCAACCGCTATCTGCGCGGCGCCGGGCGCCAGAGGGGCTTGGACGACGGACCCCATGCGGCGTACTCAAGCGGTGCGCCACCGTGCATGGAGTTGCCCCCTGGGGCGAGTTTCGACCCCGATCCGCAAGGCGATCTGCGCGCGGGCGATTCGAACAACGCCGACTTACCCCGACCACCGCTGTGAATCGCAGCGACGTCGCGCAAGGTCAGTTGCGCGACAGGACCAGGTTGTCGCGATGGATCATCTCTGATTCCGCCACGTACCCGAGCAAACGCTCAAAGTCGCTCGATGACTTGCGGCACAACAGGCGTGCTTCCGAACTTGCATAGTTGGCCAGGCCGCGCGCAATCTCCTGGCCAGCGCCGTCGCGTACCGCGATCACATCACCGCGAGAGAAGTCGCCTTCAACGGCTGTCATGCCGATCGGCAACAGGCTCTTGCCTTCACCCAGGATCTTTTGCACCGCACCGTCGTCGACCCGCACCGAGCCGCGCAGCTGCAAGTGGTCGGCCATCCAGCGCTTGCGCGCCTGGTTCTTGGGAGTTCCTGCCACCAGGCAGGTGCCGATGGCTTCTCCGGCGCACAGGCGCAGCAGCACCTGCGGTTCACGCCCCCACGCAATGACCGTGGAAGCGCCCGATCCGGCCGCGCGCTTGGCGGCCAGGATCTTGGTGATCATGCCGCCTTTGCCGATGCCGGAACCCGCGCCGCCGGCCATGGTTTCGAGTTCGGGGTCACCAGCCCGGGCCAGATCGACAAACCGCGCGCTCGGGTCGCGCCGAGGGTCGGCCGTGTAGAGCCCCTTCTGGTCGGTGAGGATCACCAGCACATCGGCCTCAACCAGATTGGCGACCAGCGCCCCAAGCGTGTCGTTGTCGCCAAACTTGATTTCGTCGTTCACGACGGTGTCGTTTTCATTGATCACCGGCACCACACCGAGCTGCAGCAATGTCAACAAGGTTGAGCGCGCGTTGAGGTAGCGTTCACGGTCGGCCAGATCGGCGTGCGTCAACAACACCTGGGCACTGCCCACGCCGCAGGCGCTGAGCTTGCTCTCGTACATCTGCACGAGGCCCATCTGGCCCACGGCGGCTGCCGCCTGCAATTCGTTGATCTCTTTCGGGCGCACGCTCCAGCCCAGGCGTTTCATGCCTTCGGCCACAGCGCCGCTGCTGACCATGATCAGCTCAAGGCCTTGCTGCACCAGGGCAGCCAGTTGTTCGCTCCATTGGCCAATGGCCTCTTCGTCCAGGCCCCGGCCTTCGTTGGTAACGAGACTGGAGCCCACCTTGACGACGATGCGCCTGGCGGACTTGAAGACGCCCGCCTGATCCAGGCTGGGGTTCAAACGGGTTTCAACTGCTGCCATGGGCTCGCTTCATCCATTGCGTTGGCGGAGGCGCGGTCTCAAAGACCGCGGGGATCTTCAACAAATCGGGGATCCACGTCCACCGGCGCCTGGTGCGACTGGAACTCCTTGGCCAGGTACTCGTAAACCCCCTGAATCAGGCGCTCACATCCTTCGCGCGTCAGTGCGGAAATTTCGAACACCGGACCCTTGTACTTGAGCCGTTTGACGATGTCCTTGACCAGGGCTTCGCGCTGGTCCATGGGCACCATGTCGAGCTTGTTGAGCACCAGCCAGCGCGGCTTCGCATGCAGCTTGGGATCGAACTTCTTGAGTTCGGCGACGATGGCCTTGGCCTGCACCACGGGGTCCACGCCGGAGTCAAACGGTGCGACATCGAGCATGTGCAGCAACAGGCGTGTGCGCTGCAGGTGACGCAGGAACTGGTGACCAAGGCCCGCACCCTCTGACGCACCTTCGATCAAACCAGGCACGTCGGCGACCACAAAACTCTTCTCAGGCGCCACCCGCACCACCCCCAGGTTGGGATAGAGCGTGGTGAAGGGGTAGTCGGCGATCTTGGGCCGCGCATTCGAGATCGCGGAGATCAGGGTCGACTTGCCGGCATTGGGCATGCCGAGCAGACCCACATCGGCCAGCACCTTGAGTTCCAGCTTGAGGGTGCGCTTTTCCCCCGCCCAACCCGGCGTCTTCTGGCGCGGCGCGCGGTTGGTCGAGCTCTTGTAGTGCATGTTGCCAAAACCACCGTCGCCCCCCTTGGCGATCGTGATCACCTCACCGGGCACCAGCAACTCATGCAGTACCTCGCCGGTTTCGGCGTCGGCAATGATGGTACCCACCGGCATCTTGAGCACAATGTCGTCGCCCTTGACGCCGAACATGTCCGAACCCTTGCCGTGTTCGCCACGCCCTGCTTCAAAACGGCGCGTGTAACGAAAATCGACCAAGGTGTTGAGGCTGGCATCGGCCACCGCCAGCAGGTGACCGCCGCGGCCACCGTCGCCGCCGTCGGGGCCGCCAAATTCTTTGTACTTCTCATGCCGGAACGACGCGCAGCCGTTGCCGCCATCACCGGCGGCGACTTCGATCGTGGCTTCGTCCACAAATTTCATGATCTGTATTCCTGCGAAAAACCAACACAAAAGGCCCGCGTCGGCGGGCCTTTTGCAATCAGGACATCACCCGCGCCTGAAGCACCGCCTGGATTCACAATCCGGCAGCGCCAGGACGCCCCGCCTCAGACGGGCGTGATGCTCACCACGTGACGGTTCAACGCGCCCTTGATGGCGAAGTTGACATGACCGTCGGCTGTGGCAAACAGGGTGTGGTCTTTGCCCACGCCCACGTTCACACCGGGGTGGAACTTGGTACCGCGCTGACGCACGATGATGGAGCCGGAACTGACCAGCTCCCCGCCAAACGCTTTCACGCCGAGCATCTTGGGCTTGGAATCGCGCCCGTTTCGCGTTGAGCCGCCGCCTTTTTTCTGTGCCATGTTGACTTACTCCTCAGGCTGCGATCGACGAAATCTGCAGTTCGGTGAAATTCTGACGGTGACCCTGGCGCTTCTGGTAGTGCTTGCGACGGCGCATCTTGAAGATGTGAACCTTGTCGTGCCTGCCGTGAGCCAGAACCGTGACTGTGACCGTTGCGCCGGAAACCAAGGGAGTGCCCACCTTGATCTCGCTGCCGTTGCCGACAGCCAGAACCTGGTCAAACACGATCTCTTGACCCACATCCGCAGCAATCTGTTCTACTTTAATTTTTTCGCCAGCAGCAACACGATACTGTTTGCCACCGGTTTTTATGACCGCGTACATATGAACCTCTTGAAAAATTTCCACGAATGGAATCTTGGCAGACGAAATTCAGCCAAGCCCAATATTTTAGCATGAATGTTCACCTCATTCAAGCAAAACCCGTCCGTGAGGGCGCGCGGCCTCCATGGCACTCTCTATGACCCAGAACGGCTCCGGTACGGTTTCTATAATCCTTGCCACATCAACCCGCGCCCGGCTCACTGCACGTTCACATCTTGACCCACTCTGAAATCTCCATGAAAAACCCTCTGGACCTTATCCAGGGAGACATGCAACGGGTCGACCAGGTGATTGGCGAACGTCTGACAACCGAAGTTCCTCTGGTCAGAGAGGTCGCCCAGTACATCATTTCAGCCGGTGGAAAGCGCCTGCGTCCAGCGCTCTTGCTGTTGATCAGCGGCGCCCTGGGCAGTCAGAACCCCCATCGCCACACGCTGGCGGCTGTCGTGGAGTTCATCCACACCGCCACCTTGCTGCACGACGATGTGGTGGACGAATCCACGCTGCGACGCGGCCGTCCGACCGCCAACGAACGCTTCGGCAATGCCCCCAGCGTATTGGTGGGCGACTTTCTGTACTCGCGGGCCTTTCAAATGATGGTGGACGTCAACGAGATGCGCGTGATGCAAGTGCTCTCGGATGCCACCAATGTGATTGCAGAAGGCGAGGTGCTGCAATTGGTCAACATGCGTGATGCCTCCCTGGACGAAGCCGCCTACCTGCGCGTCATCCGCTCAAAAACAGCCAAACTCTTCGAAGCCAGTGCCCGGCTCGCGCCCATCCTGGCGGGCTCGGACGTCCGGATCGAGGCGCTGTGCGCCACCTACGGACAAGCGCTGGGTACTGCTTTTCAGGTCATTGACGACGTCCTCGACTACGAAGGCAGCGCAGACCAACTGGGCAAAAACCTCGGCGACGATCTGCGCGAGGGCAAAGTCACGCTGCCCATCATCTGTGCATTGCGCACTGCGACGACCGCCGAGAAAGCGGTACTCCGCAAGGCCATCGAGGAGGGCGACCTCACCCATCTCAGCGATATTCTGAGCATCATTGAGCGAAACGGCGCCCTGGAATCCGCTCGCCAAAGTGCCATGATCGAAGCCCAAAGGGCTATGGACGCGGCGCGCATGCTGCCCGTCAATGACTACAGCGAAGCTTTGCTACAATTGCCCGCTGGCTTGATGGAGCGACGCTCCTGATCCAGGCCAGAGGCGGCACTTCAGCCGCCAGAAGATTGACCTGACAGGTCCATCGGGGTGTAGCTTAGCCAGGTAGAGCGCTACGTTCGGGACGTAGAGGCCGGAGGTTCGAATCCTCTCACCCCGACCAGATTCGGTATCGACACCCAACCGCCGTGGCAAGCTCCTCGGAGGCCGCCACTGGCCGATTCGCAACCTTGATACAACGACCACAGTGCCTGAATCGGAAAATTCAGCACAAGTTGCGTCAATAGTGGCCGGCAAGTCATTGATTTACGATAGATTACAGATCTATGGCGTCTGTTGATACGGTAATCCAGGATTCCTCCACCATGGCTTTGCCCGGCTTGGGGCGTGCTCTCGTGTCTGCGGGAAAACTGGGACAAAAGGCTGCTGAAGACCTTTACAGGAAGACACAAAGCGGTCGAACCACGTTCATTGCGGAACTGATCGGCTCCGGGGCGGTATCTGCCTACGATCTGGCGCACACCATGTCGACCGCGTTTGCGGCACCGCTGCTGGATCTGGATGCCATTGACGTGCAGCGCCTGCCCAAGGATTTGCTGGACGCAAAGATCTGCGCAGACTTTCGTATCGTTGTGCTGAGCAAGCGCAACAACCGTCTCATGGTGGCCACTGCCGATCCAGCGGACCAACAGGCAGCCGAGAAGATCAAGTTCGCCACCCAGATGGGTGTCGACTGGGTGATCGCCGAATTCGACAAGCTCAGCAAGCTGGTGGACGTCCAGTCGACCACGGCCAATGAGTCCATGGACCACATCATTGGCGGTGACTTCGAGTTCGACGAGATGGCGGCCGATGCAGCCGTTGCCGAAACCAGTGACAAAACCCTGACGTCCGAGGTTGACGATGCCCCTGTCGTCAAATTCCTTCACAAGATGCTGCTGGATGCGTTCAACATGCGCGCCTCCGATCTGCATTTTGAGCCCTATGAGCACACCTATCGGGTTCGGTTCCGTATCGACGGTGAGCTCCGGGAAATTGCTTCACCACCGATTGCCATCAAGGACAAGCTGGCCTCGCGCATCAAGGTGATCTCCCGCATGGACATCTCCGAAAAGCGTGTGCCTCAGGACGGTCGGATGAAGCTCAAGGTCGGCCCGGATCGTGTGATCGACTTCCGGGTCAGCTCCTTGCCCACTTTGTTTGGTGAAAAGATCGTGATCCGTATCCTGGATCCCAGCAGCGCCAAAGTGGGCATCGACGCCCTGGGTTACGAGCCAGAAGAAAAAGCGCGCCTGATGGATGCCATCGGGCGCCCCTACGGCATGGTCCTGGTGACCGGACCGACGGGTTCCGGCAAGACCGTTTCGCTCTACACCTGCCTGAACATTCTGAACAAGCCAGGCATCAACATTTCCACCGCGGAAGATCCCTCGGAAATCAACCTGCCCGGCGTCAATCAGGTCAACGTCAACGAAAAAGCCGGCCTGACTTTTGCTGCGGCGCTCAAGGCTTTCCTGCGGCAGGATCCTGACGTGATCATGGTCGGCGAGATCCGGGACCTTGAAACGGCCGACATCTCCATCAAGGCCGCACAAACGGGTCACATGGTGCTGTCTACCCTGCACACCAACGACGCCCCGACCACGCTCACACGCATGATGAACATGGGCATTCCCACGTTCAACATCGCCTCCAGTGTGATCCTGATCACGGCGCAGCGCTTGGCACGCCGGCTCTGTCCAACGTGCAAAGCGCCGCTCGACGTGCCACGCAAAGCGCTGATCGACGCCGGGTTCAAGCCCGAAGACTTGGATGGCAGCTGGACGCCCTACAAACCGGTGGGCTGCTCGGCCTGCAACAACGGCTACAAGGGCCGGGTAGGCATCTACCAGGTCATGCCCATATCTGAAGAAATCCAGCGCATCATCCTCAAGGGTGGCGGTGCACTCGATATCGCGCAGCAGGCAGGCAAAGAAGGTGTGCGGACCCTGCGTGAATCGGGATTGCTCAAGGTAAGGCAAGGCATGACTTCTCTGGAAGAAGTTTTGAGCGTTACCAACGAATAAGTCCGTACAGACCCCAAAACCCGAGGACCACATGGCAACCGCAGCATCCAAAAGCGTCAAGGACTTTGTTTTTGAATGGGAAGGCAAGGACCGCAACGGCAAACAGGTGCGGGGAGAAACCAGAGCCGTTGGCGAAAACCAGGTGCTGGCAGCGCTGCGGCGGCAAGGCATTGTCCCCGGCAAGATCAAAAAGCGGCGAATGAGCTCCGGCAAGCGCATCAAGCCCAAAGACATAGCCATCTTCACCCGGCAACTGGCCACCATGATGAAAGCCGGTGTGCCCTTGCTCCAGTCCTTTGACATCGTGGGCCGGGGCAACCCCAACCCCAGCGTCTCGAAGTTGCTCAATGACATCCGGTCCGACGTCGAAACCGGTACATCGCTGAGCGCGGCATTCCGGAAAAACCCGCTCTATTTCGACAGCCTGTACTGCAACCTGGTTGAAGCGGGTGAAGCCGCCGGTATTCTGGAAGAGTTGCTCGACCGACTGGCGGTCTACATGGAAAAGACCGAGGCCATCAAGTCCAAGATCAAGTCGGCATTGATGTACCCCGTCGCGGTGATCATCGTCGCCTTTGTGGTCGTGGCCGTGATCATGATCTTCGTGATTCCGTCGTTCAAGCAAGTCTTCACCTCCTTCGGTGCCGATCTACCGGGCCCCACGCTGTTCGTCATCGCCATGAGCGAGTTCTTCACCGAATACTGGTGGCTGATTTTTGGTGGCCTGGGCGGAGGCCTTTACTTTTTCATGCAAGCCTGGCGGCGCAACGAAAAGGTCCAGCGTTTCATGGATCGGTTGATGCTCAAGATGCCCATCTTCGGGACCCTGGTTGAAAAATCCGTGATCGCCCGATGGACACGAACCCTTTCGACCATGTTTGCAGCGGGCGTCCCGCTGGTCGAAGCGCTCGATTCTGTCGGTGGTGCATCGGGGAACTCGGTCTATGCCATTGCTACCGACAAGATCCAGCAGGAGGTCTCCACCGGCACCAGCCTGACGAACGCCATGACCAACGCCAACATCTTTCCATCCATGGTCCTGCAGATGTGCGCCATTGGTGAAGAGTCCGGCTCCATCGACCACATGCTGGGCAAGGCAGCCGATTTTTATGAGGCCGAAGTGGACGACATGGTCGCAGGACTGTCCAGTCTGATGGAACCCATCATCATCGTGATTCTGGGCACCATCATCGGCGGCATCGTGGTGTCGATGTATCTGCCGATCTTCAAACTGGGCCAAGTGGTTTGATGCTGATGGTGGAGGCGCTCGACGCCTTGGCGCTGGGCACGCTCGGGCTTCTCGTGGGCAGTTTCTTGAACGTGGTGATCCACCGTCTGCCCAAAATGATGGAGCTGCGATGGGCGGCCGAATGTGCAGAGCTTCAAGGCCATTCATCCGAGGCCCCTCCGACAGCGGAAGCGCCGCCACGCTTCAATCTCATGGTGCCCCGTTCGCGCTGCCCGCATTGTGGCCACCAGATTCGGTGGTTCGAGAACATCCCGGTGTTGAGCTACATCGCCTTGCGCGGTCGATGCGCCAGCTGCGAAGCCCGTATCAGCCCACGGTACCCCCTGATCGAATTGCTCAACGCAGCGCTCTTTGCCTGGTGTGGCTGGCGCTGGGGACTGGGCGCGACCTCGCTGGCCTGGAGTGGTTTTGCTGCGGCCGTCCTGGCGCTGGCATGCATTGACTGGGACACCACGTTGTTGCCAGACGACATCACCCTGCCCCTGCTGTGGGCCGGGCTTTGCGCGGCGGCACTGGGTCTGAGCGGCACCGTCTTGACCGATGCACTCTGGGGGTCGGTGGCTGGCTACCTGTCCCTGTGGATGGTGTATTGGGCCTTCAAACTGGCCACGGGAAAAGAAGGCATGGGTTATGGCGACTTCAAGTTGTTTGCCGCGCTTGGCGCGTGGTTCGGCTGGCAGGCGTTGATCCCCATCATCCTGATGGCTTCGCTCATCGGCGCAGTGATCGGGATCGCCCTCAAAATGTTCAGCCAGTTGCGCGAAGGGGGCTACGTTCCGTTCGGCCCCTTTCTGGCGCTTGCCGGGCTGACGGCCATGATTTCCGGCCCCTCGTCCATTCTCGCCGCCATCGGACTTTGACCATGGCGGCCATGCGACCAGCGCTGCGACTGGGGCTGACGGGCGGTATCGGGAGCGGAAAAAGCACGGTGGCCCAGCTGTTGCAGGAACGCGGCGCCAGCGTGATCGATGCCGATGCCATCTCCAGGGCCTGCACGCAGCGCGGCGGCAGTGCAATGCCCGCCGTGGCGCAATCGTTTGGCCCGGCTTTCATCGCGCAGGACGGTTCACTGGACCGGCAGCGCATGCGCGAACATGTCTTCACGAATCCGGATGCCCGTCGGCTGCTGGAGTCCATCGTGCACCCGCTGGTCGCGCAGGAGATCCAGCGGCAGGCGAAAGCCGCCGCCTCACACTGCCTCGTGTTTGACGTACCGTTGCTCGTGGAATCTGCTCGCTGGCGGCCACAACTGGACCTCGTGCTCGTGGTGGACTGTCACACAGGAACGCAGGTTCGCCGGGTCACCGCCCGCAGTGGGCTGGACTGCTCCGCCATCGATGCCATCATGAAAAGTCAGAGCCCGAGGACGAAGCGGCTCGCGGCAGCAGACCTGGTGATCTTCAATGACGGTAACGAGATCGAACCGTTGCGACAGACAGTCGGGCGGATCGCCGACCAGTTCGGGCTATGATGAAAGTCCTGCAAACCACCGCCTTCTGCAAACCTCCGCCGCCGTGATCCTGTACGAATACCCTTTCAACGAACGCATTCGCACATACCTGCGGCTGGAACACCTGTTCCGGCGACTGGCGGAACTGCTGCCACGCGGCCATCCGCTGGACCACCACTACGCCATCCAGACCATTTTCGAGATCATGGATGTTGCTTCCAGGGCAGACATGAAGTCCGATGTGCTCAAGGACATAGAGCGACACAAACAGCAGCTCAACAGCTACCGCGGCAACCCGGCCATCTCTGAACGGGCGCTGGACGAAGTCATCGCACAGCTCGACACCTGCTTTGCGCAGCTCAACAACCTGCCAGGAAAAACCGGTCTCTCATTGACAGAGAACGACTGGTTGATGAGCATCAGAAGCCGCATCGGCATTCCGGGCGGCACTTGCGAATTTGACCTCCCGGCCTACTTCCACTGGCAACACCGCAGCGTCGAGCAGCGTCAAGCCGATCTGCAGCGCTGGGTCCAGGCGCTCGCTCCCCTGGCAGAAGCGATCGTGCTGCTGTTGAAGATGTTGCGCGATTCGGGTTCACCGCAAAAGGTGGTGGCCCCGGATGGTCAGTTTCAGCAGAACCTGCCTCAAGGTCGAACCTTTCAGTTGCTGCGTCTTGGCATCGATCCCACACTGGGTCTGATTCCAGAAATCAGCGGCAACCGGCTGCTGCTGTCGGTTCGATTGATGTGCCAGGGAGACGATGAACGCCTGCATCCGGCTCAGGAAGATGCGTCATTCGAACTGACCCTCTGTGCCTGAAGCGTCGATGCCGGATTCCGAGTTCCCGGTGAAGACTGTTGTCTGCCCCAGCTGCAACGGGCCCAGCGTCTACGCCCCCAGCAACGTCTACCGACCGTTCTGCTGTGAACGCTGCAAGAACCTGGACCTCGGAGCCTGGGCCAGTGAGCGCTTCACATTGCCGGAACAGATCGTCAACAACGATCCGGATTTTGAGCAGGGTTGACACCGCAGCACCGCACTGACTCAGGCGGCTTGCTCCTCCATCAGCCATTCCAGCACCGGCACCGTGCCGGGCAACACCGGCGAGCAGCGAACGGGCAACTTTTCCCAGCTAAACGCCTGGCGTTCGCGCATGTTCAACTCGCCCGACCAGTCGTGCACCTTGCAAAAGTGCAGCCGAACAAGGGCATGTGGATAGTCCACCAGTTTTTCACGCCAAGGCATTGCGGCGCCGATCATCAACCCGATCTCTTCAATCAACTCGCGGCGCAAGGCCTGCTCGACCGTTTCCCCGACCTCCAGCTTGCCGCCCGGGAACTCCCAATACCCGGCGTACACCTTGCCTTCGGGCCGGCTCGTGAGCAGGAATTCACCGCCCGGGGCAATCAATACCCCGACGGCCACGTCAACGATAGGTCGCGCGGACGACGTGTCACGCGTGCGTTCCGCATCCACCACCAACACCGGATCGTTCATGGATGCATCCCGCTTGGCAATCAGGCGTCGCCCGCAGCGCGGGTGCCCGCGAAGTCCCGCGCGAACTGGTAGGCCACGCGACCACTGCGTGATCCGCGCTCCAGCGCCCAGACCAGTGCGCGCGGCCTGGCCACCTCGATGTCGGCGGCAGAAATGCCGAACGACGCGAGCCACAGGGACACGATGCTCAGGTATTCGTCCTGACTGAACGGGTAGAAGCTCACCCAGAGACCAAAGCGCTCGGACAGGGAAATCTTTTCTTCCACCACCTCGCCCGGATGTACCTCGCCGTCCGCGGTGTGCGTGTAGCTGAGGTTTTCCTTCATGTACTCAGGCAACAGGTGGCGACGGTTGCTGGTGGCATAGATCAAGACGTTCTGCCCGGCGGCAGATACCGAGCCATCCAGAATCGACTTGAGCGCCTTGTAGCCGGGCTCGCCATCTTCGAAGCTGAGGTCATCACAAAACACGATGAAGCGTTCGGGGCAGTCGGCCACCACGTCCACGATATCGGGCAGATCCATCAGATCGGCCTTGTCCACCTCGATCAGGCGCAGACCCTGCCCCCCGTATTCATTGAGGCAGGCCTTGACCAGCGACGACTTGCCGGTACCACGTGCCCCGGTCAGCAACACGTTGTTGGCTGGCAGACCTTTCACGAACTGCAAGGTGTTCCGCTGAACCTTGTCCTTCTGGCCGTCGATTTCCTGCAGGTCGTCCAGACGCATGTGGGCCACATGCCGCACCGGCTCCAGCACGCCGTGACCACTGCTGCGTTTGCGGTAACGGTAGGCCACCGAGGCCGTCCAGTCCGGCGCACCCAGTGGTTGGGGCAGCACCGCTTCGATGCGGGTGATCAGCTGTTCGGCCCGTTCGATCAGGCGTTCAAATTTTTCGTTCATCGCATTGCCTTCAGCGCACAAGGAACCCTTCCAATGACATCGCAAAACCGGCTTTGCCGGGTTGCATATGTCGCCCCCATGAGCGGCTCACGCACAGCGTGGCGGGAGAGGTTCAAGATCTGTAGTCGGCGTTGATCGTCACGTAGTCGTGGCTGAAGTCGCAAGTCCAGACCGTCTCCACCGCCGTCCCGCGGCCGAGACCGATGCGGACCAGGATCTCAGCCTCCTTCATCACACGCTGGCCGTCTTCCTCACGGTAGTCCGGGTGGCGACCGCCCGCCGAGACCACGTGCACGTCGCCGAGATGCAGCTCGATCCGGGTGGCATCCAGGTCGGCAATGCCGGCATACCCGACCGCCGCCAGAATGCGACCGAGGTTTGGATCGCTGGCAAAAAAAGCCGTCTTGACCAGCGGCGAATGGGCCACCGCATAGGCGACCTGCAGACACTCGGCCGACGAGCCTCCGCCTTCAACCCGCACGGTGATGAACTTGGTCGCGCCCTCGCCATCGCGCACGATAGCGTGCGCCAACTGCTGGGCCAGAGGTGTCAATGCGGCCAGCAGGGTTTGCCCGTCCGGGCCGTCCAGATCGGAGACCGCGGTGTTGCCGGCCTGCCCAGTCGCCACGACCACAAAGGAATCGTTGGTCGAGGTGTCGCCATCAACCGTCACCCGGTTGAACGACACATCGGCCAGACGCCGGGCCAGTGCGTTCATCAGCTGCGGAGCCACACAGGCGTCTGTCGCCAAGAAGCCCAGCATGGTGGCCATGTTGGGCCGGATCATGCCGGCACCCTTGGCAATGCCCGAGGCGCTGACGGTGCGCCCTCCGAGTGAGAATTGGCGGCTCGCAGCCTTCGGAACCGTGTCCGTGGTCATGATGCCCTCAGCGGCAAGCAGCCACTGTGCACCTGATGCGCCCGACGCCAGCGCCGCACTCTCCAGCGCCCTCGGAAGGCCAGCCAGCAAGCGATCCAGCGGCAGGGGTTCCATGATCACGCCCGTGGAAAAAGGCAACACCTGCTCGTGACGCAGCCCCAGCGCAAGCGCCGTTGCCACACAGGTCTGACGGGCGTGGGCCAGCCCCGACTCGCCGGTACCTGCGTTGGCATTGCCGGTGTTGATCACCATCGCCCGCACCGCATGACCGGCCGAAAGATGCTCCCGGCAAACCTGCACCGGTGCCGCGGCGTAGCGGTTCTGCGTGAAAACCGCGCCAACCGCTGAACCCTCGTCCAGCAGAAAAACCGTCAGGTCCGTGCGGTTCGCCTTGCGGATGCCCGCCTGTGCGACACCCATGCGCACACCAGGAATCGCCAGCATGTCGCCAGCCACGGGAGGGTCGAGATGAACAGGCATGTGAACTCCGTTGGGTGCCGGTCGGGTGAAAGCGGAAGCTGGAACGGTGTGCCCGCCCAACTCAGGTCAATTGACCGTGACAGTGTTTGTATTTTTTCCCGCTGCCACAGGGGCAGGGTTCGTTGCGCCCCACACGGGGCAGGTCTTGTGCTTTGTCGATCGGGCTGGCAACATTCACGCCACGAATGCTCTCAACCTCGCCGGTTTCGGTGGGGGCGGTGTAGGTCACATTGGCAATCTGCTCGGCCCGTGCCTCCATCAGCTCGGTCTCTTCGGAAATCTGCTCCGCCGATTGCACGCGCACGTTCATGAGAATGCGGCTGACATCGTTCTTCACACTGTCGAGCAACTGACCAAAGAGCACAAAGGCCTCGCGCTTGTATTCCTGCTTGGGCTGTTTCTGCGCGTAGCCGCGCAAATGAATGCCCTGACGCAGGTAGTCGAGCGCCGACAGGTGTTCACGCCATTGGCTGTCGATGGTCTGCAGCAGCACCATGCGCTCAAACTGGGTGAAGTTCTCCTCACCCACCATGCCGACCTTCTGGTCAAACACGCCTTTGGCTGCTACCAGCACACGCTCGACAATTTCTTCAGCATCGATGGACTCTGCATCTGACACCCATGAAGCCACAGGCGCTTCGACCGCCCACTGTTCGCGCAAAATGCGCTCCAGGCCCGGCAGGTCCCACTGCTCTTCCACACTGCCTTCGGGCACGTATTCGCGCACCAGGTCGGTGAAACAGCCATCGCGCAACGAGTCAATCTGGGCGCGCAGACTCTGTGCGTCCAGAATGTCATTGCGCTGCTGGTAGATCACCTTACGCTGGTCGTTCGACACGTCGTCGTATTCGAGCAGCTGCTTGCGGATGTCGAAGTTGCGGGCCTCGACCTTGCGCTGCGCGCTCTCAATGCTTCGTGTGACGATACCGGCTTCGATCGCCTCGCCCTCGGGCATCTTCAGGCGGTCCATGATGGCGCGCACCTTGTCACCGGCGAAGATCCGCATCAGCGAATCGTCCAGGCTCAGGTAAAAGCGCGATGAGCCCGGATCGCCCTGGCGGCCCGATCGGCCACGCAGCTGGTTGTCGATGCGACGGCTTTCGTGGCGCTCGGTGGCAATGATGCGAAGGCCACCCAGCGCCTTGACCTTCTCGTGGTCCAACTGCCACTGCTGGCGCAGGGCTTCGACGCGCGAAGCCTTGGTCGCTTCGTCCAGCGACTCGTCGCCCTCGATGGCTGCTGTCATCTTTTCCAGGTTGCCACCGAGCACGATATCGGTGCCTCGGCCCGCCATGTTGGTGGCGATGGTGATGGCACCAGGACGGCCTGCCTGGACGATGATGTCGGCCTCGCGGGCGTGCTGCTTGGCGTTGAGCACCTCGTGTGGCAGGTTCTCTTTGACCAGCAGCGCGGCGATGATTTCCGAGTTTTCGATCGACGAGGTACCCACCAGCACCGGCTGACCACGCTCGTGGCACTCGCGAATGTCTTCGATGGCGGCGACGTATTTTTCATGCGTCGTCTTGTACACGCGGTCGAGCTGATCGACGCGTTTGCTGATCCGGTTCGGCGGAATCACCACCGTTTCCAGGCCGTAGATTTCCTGGAATTCGTAGGCTTCGGTATCGGCCGTGCCGGTCATGCCCGAGAGCTTGCCGTACAGGCGGAAGTAGTTCTGGAAAGTGATCGATGCCAGCGTCTGATTTTCCGGCTGGATCGCCACGCCCTCCTTCGCCTCCACCGCCTGGTGCAGGCCATCGCTCCAGCGGCGGCCCGACATCAGGCGACCGGTGAACTCGTCCACGATGACAATCTCGCCACCCTGATTCACATAGTGCTGGTCGCGGTGATAGAGGTGGTGCGCCTTGAGCGAGGTCACCAGGTGGTGCATCAGGGCGATGTTGGACGGATCGTAAAGCGAAGCACCTTCGGGCAACAAACCGGCCTGGCCCAGCAGTCGCTCGGCATTCTCGTGGCCTTGCTCGGTCATGTGGATCGAGTGCGCCTTTTCATCCACCGTAAAGTCACCCGGTTTGGTCACACCCTCGCCGGTTCGTGGATCGGCCTCACCTTCCTGGCGGGTCAGGTGCGGAACCAGTTGCTTGATGGCCTGGTACACCTGGGTCTGGTCTTCCGCCTGGCCACTGATGATCAGCGGCGTACGCGCTTCGTCGATCAGGATCGAGTCCACCTCGTCCACGATGGCGTAGTTGAGGCCCCTTTGCACGCGGTCACCGGCCTCGTAGACCATGTTGTCGCGCAGGTAGTCGAACCCGTATTCGTTGTTGGTGCCGTAGGTGATGTCGGCGCCGTAAGCGGCCTGCTTCTCTTCGCGCGGCGCCTGTGGCAGGTTGATGCCCACCGTGAGTCCGAGAAAGGTGTAAAGCTTTCCCATCCACTGAGCATCTCGGCTGGCCAGGTAGTCGTTGACCGTCACCACGTGCACCCCCTTGCCGGTGAGCGCGTTCAGGTACACCGGCAGCGTGGCGGTCAGCGTCTTGCCTTCACCGGTGCGCATTTCGGCCACCTTGCCATGGTGCAATGCCAGGCCACCGACCAGCTGCACGTCGAAGTGACGCATCTTCATCACGCGCTTGCTGGCCTCACGCACCAACGCAAACGCCTCCGGCAACACCGACTCCAACGCCTCACCATCCGCTATGCGGCGCTTGAAGACTTCGGTCTGGGCCTTGATGTCTTCGTCACTGAGTTTTTCGAACTGCGGTTCAAGGCCATTGATCCGCTCCACCGTTTTGCGGTAGGTCTTGAGCAAGCGGTCGTTGCGACTACCAAATATTTTGGTGAGAATGTTTGTGGCCATACATGCGAGCCTGCACCGTCAACGTGTCAACACGTGCCGGACAGGCAAAAGGAAATCGGAGGGCTCTTGCCAGCGAATGCGGCACAAAAGCGGTAAGCCCAGATGTGCCTGCGAATGCTGCTCTTTCAAGAGCAAAGTGGGGATTTTAACTGGCGCACCAAGACGCCTTCAGGGCTTGCGCGGACCTCTCGGCGCCAGCTGTACCGCTGCGAGGTTTTCACCCGCATCCAGGAAGCGCCTGGGATCTTGCACAACCCCCGATACCCAGACCTCAAAGTGCAGATGAGGTCCGGTCGATCGACCCGTAGAGCCAACTTCAGCGATCTTCTGCCCCCGTTTGACGATATCGCCTTTCTTGACGAGCACCCTGGAGGAATGCGCATAACGGGTGATCAGGTCGTTGCCATGATCGATTTCCACCATGTTCCCGTAGGCCGGGTGAACCTCCTGTACCACCACCACCCCACCTGCCGCAGCCAGGATGGGGGTTCCCG
Organism: Hydrogenophaga sp. L76; assembly: GCF_057654755.1. Classification (NCBI taxonomy): domain Bacteria; kingdom Pseudomonadati; phylum Pseudomonadota; class Betaproteobacteria; order Burkholderiales; family Comamonadaceae; genus Hydrogenophaga; species Hydrogenophaga sp. L76. Next base: position 3,925,384 of record NZ_CM172807.1, on the reverse strand, counting down.
TGTCGGCCGGAAAATCCAGCCCCGTGTGCATGGCCGAACGCCCGGTGATGGGATCGATGCGAAAACCGAAGGGGGAACCCACCTGGCCCCGCTTCACCGGCTCTTCGGTGGGCACCATGGTGCGCAGGATCTTCTGATCAAACAGGCGGGATTCCATCACCGTCAGCCAATCGACCCTCGAACCGGTGTTGCGGTCGAGTTGTTCCATGGCCCCCATCAGCTCTTCCACAGTCAATTCACGACTGCCCACCAGTGCTCCCCCAGAGCCCGCGGGAAGCTTGAACTCCTGGGGATTGATGCCCGCAAGGCCAGCCACACGCTCCCCGAGAGATTCAATTTGAACCATGCGGCCTTGCATCTCCCCAAGCTTGCGCGCCATTGCATCCAGGTTCTCGCGCATGTAGATCTCCTTGGAGTCGAGTTCGCCTTGCGACACCAGACGCGCCACAGGACCAAAACCGGGCCAACCCTGGCGAACACCCTCGAGAAAGACCCAATGGTACGCAGCCACTGCGCCCAGCATCATCAAAAGTGACGCGAACGCTCCCATGGCAACCAGCCTGACACCGCTCAGGTGCAGGGCCCGGCTCTTGGCAAGCCAAGCATCCGTGATAATGATGTGCACGTTTCAAACCTTTCTGACGGTAACGGGTCAGTCCCGAGATACCCCATGCCCGACCACCGATTTCAGACCCAGTTCAGCCTGGAACAAGCGGCCAGTGCCGCACCCACGCTGGCTGCGTTGCGCGAACAGATTCGCGAATCCCAGTGGTGCCTGGAACAGATCCAGCACCTGATCCCGGCTGCGCTGCGGCGCCAGGTTCAGGCCGGCCCCATTCATGAAACCGAATGGTGCATGCTGGTCAGCAGCGCGGCTGCCTCTACCAAGCTGCGCCAGTTGCTACCGGCCCTGCAGCAGACGCTCACACATCAAGGCGCACGCATCAGCAACATTCGTATCAAGGTACAGGCACCTCAACGCTGAATCATCCCCACTAAGGGCGCCCTGCCCTGCAACTCCGAAATCCGGACATCCCTTGAATGGTGCCGCTTGTCTGACTCGAACAGACGACCTATCGCTTACAAGGCGAGTGCTCTACCAACTGAGCTAAAGCGGCGGATGTTCAATTCTTAATTTTACTTGACCCGTTTGAGCGTTGGACGCCCACCGCCCTTGTTCGGACCACGGGGAGGCGTTTCATCTGTCGATGCAGACATGCCCTCTGCCGTTGGTTCACTGGGCACCGCACGCAGACTGGCCCGCTCGGGGTCTTCGGATCGAACAGGTGCCAACACCACATCCGACGGGGCAAGGCCGACACGACCACCCGCAACAGGCGCCGGAAACGCCATGCCTTGCCCATTCTCCCGTGCATAGATCGCAACAACGTGATCAATGGGCACCACAATCTCCCGGGCCACACCCCCGAACCGTGCTTTGAACTCGATGAACTCATTGCCCAGCTGCAGCGAACTGGTCGCATCGAAGCTCACATTGAGGACGATCTCGCCATTGTTCACAAAGTCCATAGGCACCTGTACAGACGCGTCCACCTGCACGGCAATGTACGGTGAAAACCCGTTATCGACACACCACTCGTGCAAAGCACGGATAAGGTACGGACGGGTCGAAGGAATGTCCTGATCAGGAAGACTCATGAATGTATGAAGGTCTGTCTCGACAACAGGTCATGGCGAATGCCGCCACAACCCATCACTTGCGCATGACCTTTTCAGAAGGGGTCAGTGCCTCGATGTAGGCCGGACGCGAGAAAATGCGCTCCGAGTACTTGAGCAGCGGCGCTGCGTTCTTGCTCAGTTCAATGCCATAGAAGTCCAGACGCCACAGCAACGGGGCGATGGCTACATCCAGCATCGAGAAGTTGTCACCCAACATGAACTTGTTCTTCAGGAACACCGGTGCGAGCTGGGTCAGGCGGTCGCGGATGTGAGCCCGTGCCTTTTCCAGCGCCTTGTCGTTGCCTTTGGTGCTGCGGTTCTCGAGCACAGACACATGGGCAAACAGCTCTTTTTCGAAGTTCAGCAGGAACAGCCGCACGCGCGCCCGATCCACGGGATCACCGGGCATCAGCTGGGGGTGAGGAAAGCGTTCATCAATGTACTCATTGATGATGTTCGATTCGTACAGAATCAGGTCCCGCTCAACCAGGATGGGCACTTGGCCGTAAGGGTTCATGACGCTGATGTCTTCGGGCTTGTTGTACAGGTCTACATCCCGGATCTCGAAATCCATGCCCTTCTCGAACAGGACAAAGCGGCAGCGGTGGGAATAGGGACAAGTCGTGCCCGAATACAAAACCATCATAGAGGAGTCTCCTTAATGCAAAAACAGTGGTCGACCTGACCGCTCGTGTGCGGCAGCAGGCCAACCACTGTGGATTTTCAGGCCATTCGGATCAAACCGGAAGCCTGAAGCGGTGCGTGAGTTACTTGACGTCTTTCCAGAAAGAGGCATTCAGACGCCATGCCACCACGGTGAACAGCGCCAGAAAGAGCATCACCCAGACGCCCAAGCGCACCCGGGTATTTTGGGCTGGTTCGCCCATCCATTGCAGGTAGGCCACCAGGTCACCCACGTTCTGATCGTATTCAGCTGCGCTCAAGGTGCCAGCTTTGCCCAGCTCCCAGCCCTTGAGGACGTCCACTTCGTGGCCATGGCTGGTCACCTTTTCCATGACGGGCTTGCGCTCGCCCTGGAGCTCCCACAGCGGATGGGGCATGCCGATGTTCGGAAACACCAGGTTGTTCCAGCCAGTGGGCTTGGTTTCGTCGCGGTAATAGCTGCGCAGCAGGGTGTAGAGGTAGTCCGCACCGGAATAACCCGCACCGGAACGCGAGCGCGCGATCACGGTCAGGTCGGGCGGATTGGCACCAAACCACTCTTTCGCCTGGCGGGGATCGATCGACGCCTTCATCGTGTCACCGATCTTGTCGGTGGCAAAGGTCAGGTTCTCCGCGATCTGCTTGTCGGTCAAGCCGATGTCGCGCAGCCGGTTGTAGCGCATGTAGGCTGCCGAATGGCAGCTAAGGCAGTAGTTGACAAAGATCTTGGCGCCGTTTTGCAGGGCCGCCACATCGTTGGTGCGGTTGGGCGCCTTTTCAATCGGAACGCCAAAACCGCCAGCGGCCAGTGCGCTGGCCGAAAGCCCCAGAGCCAGTGCAAAGCCCAGAAGGATTTTTTTCATTTGCTTGATTCTCCGCTTGTGCTGGTGTGTCTCAGTGAGGCTTGAAGTTGATGCGGCTCGGCACCGGCTTGAACTCGCCGAGCCGACTCCACCAGGGCATCAGCAGGAAGAAGCCAAAGTAGAACAGGGTACCGACCTGCGAAACGCGCTCACCCACCGGCGACGGTGGCAGCACACCCAGGTAACCCAGGATCAGGAAGTTGATGACGAACACGGCGTACAACCACTTGTTCCAGCTCGGACGGTAGCGGATCGACTTGACGGGGCTGTTGTCCAGCCAAGGCAGGAAGAACAGGATGATCACTGCGCCACCCATGGCGACCACACCCCAGAACTTGGCGTCAATGGCCATCATCAGCGCCACGAGCACCACGGCACCACCCACCACAGCACCCTTCATGACGAGGCTGAGTTTGGCTTTGGCCACACCCAGCAACGCGCCCAGCAACACGCAGGCAATCAGGGCATACATCATTTCGCTGGTGATCGCACGCAGCATCGAATAGAACGGCGTGAAGTACCAGACCGGCGCAATGTGCAGCGGCGTCACAAGCGGATCGGCCGGGATGAAGTTGTTGAACTCCAGGAAGTAGCCGCCGAACTCGGGCGCAAAGAACACGATCGCCGAGAACACCATCAGGAACAACGACACACCAAAGATGTCGTGCACGCTGTAATAGGGATGGAAGGGAATGCCGTCGACCGGATGGCCATGGGCGTCTCTCGGTGCGCCGGGGCCCTTGATCTCAACGCCATCCGGGTTGTTGGAACCCACTTCGTGCAGCGCAATGATGTGGGCCACCACCAGCCCCAACAGGACCAGAGGCACGGCGATCACGTGGAAGCTGAAGAACCGGTTGAGCGTGGCGTCACCGACCACAAAGTCGCCGCGAATCAGCAAGGCCAAGTCAGGGCCGACGAAGGGAATGGCCGAGAACAGGTTCACGATCACCTGAGCGCCCCAATAGGACATCTGACCCCAAGGCAGCAGGTAACCCATGAAAGCTTCAGCCATGAGCACCAGGAAGATCGCGCAACCGAATACCCAGACCAGTTCACGCGGCTTGCGGTACGAGCCATAGATCAGACCGCGGTACATGTGCAGATAGACCACGATGAAGAACGCCGACGCGCCCGTGGAGTGCATGTAGCGGATCAACCAGCCCCAGGGCACGTCGCGCATGATGTACTCGACCGAGGCGAACGCGAGGTTGGCGTCGGGCTTGTAGTGCATCACCAGAAAGATGCCGGTGACGATCTGGATCACCAGCACCAGCAGCGCCAGCGAGCCGAAGATGTACCACCAGTTGAAGTTTTTTGGTGCGTAGTACTCGGCCATGTGCTCATTGAAGAGCTTGGTCAGAGGGAACCGGTTGTCGATCCAGTTCATCGTTTTCTGGACCAGGGGTGCGTCGGGAGATATTTCTTTGAATTCAGCCATGGGATGCCTCTGTGGTCAGTTGTCTGCTTGCAGGTCGCTGCTTTGCAGCTCAGGCGGTTTTCTCTTCACCCACCAGCAAAGTGGTGTCCGACAGGTAGTAATGCGGCGGCACCTCCAGGTTGTCCGGCGCGGGCTTGTTCTTGAAAACACGTCCCGCCACATCAAATGTGGAACCGTGACACGCACACAGGAAGCCACCCTGCCAGTCGTCTGGCAAAGATGGCTGCGGGCCTGGTGTCAACTTGTCGCCTGGCGAGCAGCCGAGGTGGGTGCAAATGCCCACGGCCACCAGAATTTCGGGCTTGATCGAGCGATGGCGGTTCTTGGCGTATTCGGGCGTCGGATAGGCTTTGCGCTCTGAAGTCGGATCGGCCAGCTGGTCTTCCTGTTTTTCGAGTGCAGCCAGTTGCTCTGGCGTGCGACGCATGATCCACACGGGCTTGCCCCGCCATTCGACCACCCGCTTTTCGCCAGGCAGGAGCGCCGAGATATCCACTTCGATCGCTGCCCCCGCCGCTTTGGCGCGTTCAGAAGGCTGAAATGTGCTCACAAAAGGAACTGCGACGGCCGCTGCTCCCACGCCACCCATGGCGCAGGATGTGATCAGCCAAGTGCGGCGGCTGTTGTCCACAGTCGCATCAACGGTTGCTTCACTCATGGGGATCTTTCAATGACGGTTCTTGACGGAGATACTGGGGGCAACCCTGCATTGTACCGGAGCGCAACAGGGTCATTTTTGACTGCCGAGGTTACTGCGCGGGGTATTGTGATGTGGTGACAGCGACTGGCAGTTGACCTGAATCAGGGGTTGGGACTGAAAGGCGGCATTCACGAACGCCATGATAGAATGCCTTTGACAGGAGCAGGAAACGGCCAGACGGTTTGATCAACCACCTTCAGAGGTACAGGCATGGGCATGATGCAGGAATTCAAGGAGTTTGCCGTCAAGGGCAATGTGATCGACTTGGCGGTTGGTGTGATCATTGGTGGCGCGTTTGGCAAGATCGTCGGCTCGCTGGTGGAAGACGTGATCATGCCGGTCGTGGGATCCGTCTTCGGCAACCTCGATTTCACCAACCTCTACATCGCCCTGGGCACGGTGCCTGAAGGTACTGCGCCCACGCTGGCAGCACTCAAGGAAGCGGGCGTGCCCACCCTGGCCTATGGCAACTTCATCACCGTCGCCATCAATTTTTTCATTCTGGCGTTCATCATTTTCATGATGGTCAAACAAATCAACCGAATGAAGCGCGATGAGTCTGGCGCTCCAGCAGCGCCCGCACCCACGCCGGAAGACGTGGTGTTGCTGCGCGAGATCCGCGACAGCCTGCGCAAATAGACGTCCGCCTGAATACTCACAGGGAGGGGACCGTGTCGACACGGCTCCCTCCCTTTTTCATGTGCGGGTTGAAGCGGTCATTTGCAGAGCGGCATCGATCGCGGCCAACAGGCTGGCAGCACACGCACGCCCGGTTCCAGCCAGATCAAATGCGGTACCGTGGTCAGGGCTTGTGCGTACAAAGGGCAAGCCCAGTGTGGTGTTCACACCGTGCTCCAGCCCCAGCAGCTTCACCGGAATGAGCCCCTGGTCGTGGTACATGGCCACCACCACATCAAAATGACCTTGCCGGGCTCGCATGAACACCGTGTCGGGCGCATGCGGCCCACTGACCTGCATACCTTCTCGCACCGCCTGTTGCACGGCCGGCGCAATGGTGTCCAGCTCCTCCCGCCCAAACAGCCCGCCTTCGCCGGCGTGCGGGTTCAGTCCCGCCACGGCGATGCGCACCAGCGGCAGGCCACACCGGCGGAAATGCGCGTCCGTGATCCGCAGTGTCTGCAAGATGCGCTCAACCGTCACCAAATCCAGCGCCTGCCGCAGCGAAACATGAATGCTCACGAGCACCGTGCGCAAACCGGGACAGCTCAGCATCATGCGCACCGGCAAGTTGTCGATGGACACGCCCAGGTGCGCAGCGGCCAGCGCCTGCAGGAACTCTGTGTGGCCAGGATGTGCCACCCCGGTCGCAGCCAGCGCCTCCTTGTGGATGGGCGCGGTCACCACCGCCCTGGCATCCCCTTTGAGCGCCGCTTCGGCAGCAAACCGGATGCAATCGGCCGCGGCCCTTCCCGCCAGGGCGTCAATCTGCCCCAAGGCCACAGGCCGCTTCAACTCGCAGGTCTGGATGATGGCCACATGGTCAGCAGGAACCCCGCCCCAGTGCCCGAGGTCAGGGATCCGGACAAAAGCCAGTTGCCCAGGACCATCATTTGCATCGGTTGCAAGCGCCGCGCGCTGCAGCGTCGCCATGTCGCCCGCCACCACCAGCTGACGCTGCAGCTCTGGCCGCTCTCGCATGGCCTTCGCAATGATTTCAGGTCCGATGCCCGCCGGATCACCCATGGTCACCAACACAGGGCGGCGAGGTGCGGGAGACGGGTGCTCTGATGATTTCATGCGGTAACCGTGGCTCAGGCCGGATTGGGGATGTCGATAAAAATATGCCGCAAACCAAGCTCTGTGGCGACATGTCCCGCCACAGCCGGTGCCCCGTAACGCTCGGACGCATGGTGCCCGCAGGCGATATAGGCCACGCCGCATTCGCGGGCGTAGTGGGCTTGTGGTTCCGATATTTCGCCGGTGATGAACACGTCAGCGCCGGCCGCAATGGCGGATTCGAAATATCCTTGAGCGCCACCGGTGCAGAGGGCGACGCACTCGATGGGCCGGTCCGGCTCAGCCACCAGCGTGACCGGCCGACCCAGTGCCAAGGCGACATGATCAGCCAGCGCTGACGCAGAGGCCATGGAGCGCAGCCCCAGGAAGCCCAGAGACTGTTCACCAAACCGGTGGTCGGGACCCTCGCGCAGCGCAATACCCAGGTGTCGGGCCAACTGCGCGTTGTTGCCCAGAGTGGGGTGGGCATCAAGCGGCAAATGGTACGCAAACAAGTTGATGTCGTGTGCCAGCAGGCGCGACAGACGTTGCTTCATCCATCCGGTGACCCGCCCATCCTGCCCTCGCCAGAAAAGACCATGATGAACCAGGATGGCATCGGCGTTCTCCGCGATGGCCGCGTCGATCAAGGCCAGACTCGCGGTGACACCGGAAACCAGTTTCCGAACTTCAGCCCGCCCCTCCACCTGCAGACCGTTGGGGCCATGGTCGCGAAACAACGCAGGCTGCAGGAGTTCGTCAAAAGACGCCAGCAAGGCCGCGCGAGTTACGTGGGAATCTGGAGGGTTCATAAACAGGGAGTCAACAAGGAGTCAAAACTGGCAAACGCACGATATGTCTGCCAAGCACTGACCTTATTCTGACAGCCCCTGTGTGGAGCAGCGCCCTGGTGACGGGTCGCGCTCAAATGCGCGAAAACTCAGCGCTGGGAACCCTGCGCGCGCTCGGCTTCAGAGATCTTTCGCATGAAAAAGCGGTAAAACCAGATCGCCATACCGATCATGAAAATGATGCCGGCGATGCTGAACAGGCCGTAGTCGGTTGAAAAAAGATCCACCATGGCTTTCATTGTGTGCTCCATTCCTTGCGTGATAGGCCGCCATTGCAACCGTTGCGGGCATCCCCCGCCTTGACGTGCATCAAACCGGTTGAACTCTGAACCCAAGATGCCATATGCAGCACAATCAGGTCAAGCGGGATGGCCCACACTCAGGTGCCTGCGACCCAAGACTTGTACACACTGATCCGACATGAAACGACTCTGGCTGGTTTTTGCCCAATCCGTGACCGTGCTGCTGGCAGCCTTTTTTGTGGTTGCCACACTCAAACCCGAGTGGCTGAACCGCAAGCCCACATTCACTTCAGTGGTCCCAGTGCTGGAAGCCCCTGCACCCAGGATTTCCCTGCCTGCGACCAACAGCTTCAGCGCTGCTGCGCGAGCTGCATCGCCCGCGGTGGTGAGTATCAACACCAGCAAAGCAGCCGAAGCCGGGAGCCCGAATGCAGACCCCTGGTTCCGCTTCTTTTTCGGCGAACAGGGCAAGGCACAGCCCCAGGCGGGTCTGGGTTCGGGTGTGATCGTCAGCCCTGCGGGCTACATCCTGACGAACAACCATGTGATTGAAGAAGCCGACCAGATCGAGGTCATCCTCAACGATGGTCGAAAAAGCGCAGCACAGGTGATTGGGACCGATCCCGAAACCGATCTGGCGATTCTGAAGGTCGACCTGAAGGAACTGCCGGTGATCACACTGGGAGATTCCGACGCCCTTTCCATCGGCGATCAGGTGCTGGCCATCGGCAATCCTTTCGGTGTGGGGCAAACCGTGACCAGCGGCATCGTCAGCGCACTGGGGCGCACGCAGCTTGGCATCAACACCTTTGAAAACTTCATCCAGACCGATGCGGCCATCAACCCGGGCAACTCGGGCGGTGCGCTGGTGGACATCAATGGCCACCTGATGGGCATCAACACCGCCATCTACTCGCGCTCGGGGGGGTCCATGGGCATCGGTTTTGCCATCCCGACTTCAACCGCGCGCAGTGTCCTGGATGCCATCGTGCGCGACGGTCAGGTCACTCGCGGCTGGATCGGTGTGGAGCCTCAGGACCTGACCCCGGAACTGGCCGAAAGTTTTGGCCTGTCGTCTGGCACTGGCGTCATCATCACGGGCGTCTTGCAGAATGGCCCGGCTGCCCAGGCAGGCATCCGCCCTGGGGATGTGATCGTTGGCGTGGCGGGTCGCGATGTCACCAATGTGGCACAACTGCTGTCTGCTGTGGCCGGGCTTCAACCGGGCACACCGGCCACATTGGATGTGGTGCGCAAGGACGGCAAAAGCCGCATTGACATCACCCCGGGGAAGCGCACACCGCCACCCAGGCCGGTCGAGTGAATCCGAAGCTCGGAACCCCGTCTCACGGGTCCGACCCAAAAAGGCAACTCACTTCGCAGGAACGTCTTCAGCCGGCGCTTCAGGCACAGCGGTGTTCTTGATGAACCACTGCGCGCCCCAGATGCCCACCTCGTACAGCAGGCACATGGGCACCGCCAGTGCAAGTTGCGAAATGACATCGGGTGGGGTCACCACCGCGGCGATGACAAACGCGACGACGATGAAATAGCCGCGAAACTCCTTGAGCTTCTGCACCGTCACCATGTTCGTCTTCACCAGCAGCACCACCACAATGGGCACCTGGAACGCCAGACCGAAGGCCAGGTAGAGCGACAGGATAGCTTCCACGTACGACGCAATGTCGGGCGTGGCCGCAACACTGGCGGGGGTGAACTGCTGGATGAAGCCAAACATCTTGTCAAGCACAAACAACTGCACAAAGGCAATCCCCACATAGGCCAGCAAGCTGCCCAGCACGATCAGAGGGATCGCAAAGCGTTTTTCGTGGCTGTACAGCCCCGGAGCCACAAAGGCCCAGATCTGGTACATCCACCACGGCAACGACAGCAGCAGGGCCGCCATGGCCAGCACCTTGATGGGCACGAAAAAGGGGGAAAACACGCCCACCGCGATCAGCTTGGCATCGGGTGGCATGTGCGCACGAATGGGCACCGCGATCAGGTCGATCAGCCCGCTGGGGCCTGGCCAGAAAGCCAGCAACGCCATGCAGATCGCCAACCCCACGATACCGTAGAGCAGCCGATCACGCAGCTCCATCAGATGCTGGACAAAAGGCTGCTCGGAACCGGCGAGTTCGTCGGTGGAATCTTTGGGGTCGGACATCAACGGGGAGCGGTAGTGGAGCGAGGACGGAAACGCGCCACGCGCGCGGCACCCGACTGGGTGCGGGTACGAACACCTGTGCGGGCCTTGAACCACTGGGGCATGGCCTTTTGCTTGATGCGCCAGTTCTTCTTGGGGTGCTTGTAGGTGGGGTGCAGATCGGATCCGATGGAACCCAGCGCCTCATCGTAAGAGGCCGTGTTGCCCTCCAGGCCGGCTGTCGCTTCGGACCAGGATTTTTCGAAGTCACCTGCGCCGCTCTGCACCGAGGACTCGACGTCGCGGGCAGCGCTCTCGACCGACTCTTTCATCTTCTTGAGCTCTTCGAGCTCCATCGACCGGCTCACCTCGGCCTTCACGTCCGAAACGTAGCGCTGAGCCTTGCCCAGCAAAGCACCCACCGTGCGCGCAACGCGCGGAAGCTTCTCAGGGCCGATGACGATCAGCGCCACCGCCCCAATGAGGGCGAGTTTGGAAATGCCCAGATCAATCATGTGTCGGCCATCCGGAAATCAAGGCGGGCACGGGCCATGCCCGTGCCGGGTTCACAGCGGTTCAGGAAACAACCGCTGTTGCACAACATCAGCTTTTTTGCTTGGCTTCGACGTCGATGGTGTTTTTGTCGGTGCGCGTGTCCTGGGTCACCTGACCGGCGGGTGCCGAGGGGGGGGTATCGGCAGCACTCTGGCCACCCTCCTTGATGCCGTCCTTGAAACCTTTGACGGCACCGCCCAGATCCGAGCCAATGTTCTTGAGTTTTTTGGTCCCGAACACCATCACGACAATCAACAGCACGATCAGCCAGTGCCAAATCGAAAAAGAACCCATAATTTTCTCCAGATATAGAAATGAAGCGTTGGACGCTATGGGTGGGATTCTAAGCCCGGGGCAGAGTTCAGAAGCCCTTCAAAGGGAAATCCCGCCCCCAGCCAAATACCTCTTGGTCGGTGTCAGCCCCGCAACCAGGGTCGTGGTCCGCCCATGATGTGCACATGCAAATGCCGCACTTCTTGCCCGCCCTCGGAGCCGGTGTTGCACACCATGCGGAATCCGCCATCGGGATACGGATTGCAGCCCTGTTCCATGGCGAGTTTCGGTGCGAGCACCATCATGCGCCCCATCAAGCGTTCATGTTCGGATGTGAGCTGAGCCATCGATGCGAGGTGCATTTTGGGCACCATCAGAAAATGCACCGGCGCCCAGGGGTGGATGTCATGAAAAACGTACAACTCCTCGTCTTCATACACCTTTTTCGAGGGAATCTGGCCAGCGATGATCTTGCAAAAAATGCAGTCCGGGTCGTGCGTGCTCATGGGTAGGCGTGTTCAGTCGGGCAGGGATTGGCTGGCGTTCATGCGCACCATGCCCTTGACGATGCGATAGAGGAACCAGATGGAAATGATGGCCCAGGCGATCGCACCAGGCAGGTACAACAGAAGAAACAGAGGGAACGTCACCACATAGAGCACGCCGGCCCAGATCACGGTGCGGATGCGCCACGAGAAATGGCTGGCCTGCCAGGTGCCTTCGGCGTCGGACCGCTTCACCAGGTCGATGATCAACGCCACGATCAGCAGACCAGCACCCACCTGCGCTCCAGGAATGACCGCGGCCACGGCCACGATCAGATGCAGCAAATAGCTGATCCAGCCGATGGTCTTGAGCGACTCGGCTTTTTCGCTGTCGACGGCTTTGACGTCGATGATGTCGTTCATGTCGGTACCTTTCAGGATTTGGACTCGGCTTCACGCGCCACCGCCTTGCGCAACGCTTTTTCTTCCAGGCCGCTCAAACCCTCGCGCCGCGAGAGTTCGTTCACCACATCGGCCGGGGTCTTGCCATAGTGCGCCAGCGCGATCATGCAGTGGAACCAGAGATCGGCCACTTCGTTCACCAGCTTCTGACCGTCGCCACCATGGTCACAGTCCTTGGCAGCCATCACGGCCTCGGTGGCCTCTTCGCCAATTTTCTTCAGGAACGCATCCGGACCTTTGTGCATCAGGCGGGCGACGTAACTTTTTTCGGGATCACCGCCATTCGCTGGCTTGCGACTCTCAATCACGGCGGCCAGGCGCGCCAGGGCATCGGTGGAAGACATGGGGATCATTTGTAGATGGATTCGGGGTCTTTGAGCACCGGATCGACCGCATGCCATAGCCCGTTTTCATGGCGTTGGTAGAAGCAGCTGTGGCGCCCGGTGTGACAGGCGATGCCCGGCTCATGGCCGAGTTGCGTGACCTTGAGCAGCACCACGTCGTTGTCGCAATCGAGCCGGATGTCGTGCACCGTCTGCACATGGCCTGACTCTTCGCCCTTGAACCAGAGCTTGTTGCGTGAGCGGCTGAAATACACTGCGCGGCCGAGTTCGGCCGTTTTCTGCAAGGCCTCTCGGTTCATCCAGGCGAACATCAGCACGTCGCCACTCGCCGCTTCCTGCGCGATCACCGGGACCAGCCCCTGGGCGTCCCATTTCACTTCGTCCAACCAGTTCATGGAGGGAATCTACCATGTGTGCGGCACCCGACAGAGGCTTTGGCCGAATGACGGTAGGATGGGTTTGCTCTGATCGCCCGCTCCACTCCGGGGCCGGGTTCACCAACAGGACACCGATATGAAAATCCGAACGCTCATCCTGATCCTGTTCATCCTGCTGATCGCCGGGTTCGTGGCACTCAATTTCGAACAGATACTGCAACCCACGGCACTCAGTTTCGGGTTCGCGCAGGTACAGGCCCCACTGGGACTGGTGCTGCTGGGTATGCTGACCTTGGTGCTGGTGGTGTTTCTGCTCGCGCTGGTCTACTACCAGACGGTGCACCTGATGGAAGTGCGGCGCATCACGCGAGAAGCAACCGATCAGCGCCATCTGGCCGACAAGGCAGAGGCATCCCGGTTCACCGAATTGCGCCAGTACCTGCAAACGGAGATGCAGTCCATGGCCGCGCGCGAGCTGGAATTGTCTGAAAAAGTGCAGCAGAAGATCGACCAATCACAGGCCGTTCTGACCCGAGTGATCGAACAGTCCGGCAACGGCCTGGAGGCCAGCATCGGCGAACTGGAAGACCGGTTGGACCGGCAATGGCCGAACCCGTCGGGCCTCAACAACTGAAGAGTCCGCTCCGGTCAGATACGGACCGGTATGCCGCGCTCGGCCATGCGCGCTTTGGCCTGGGCCACGGTGTATTCGCCGTAGTGGAAGATGCTGGCGGCCAGCACGGCATCCGCCCCGCCCTGTTGCACGCCGTCGGCCAGATGATCGAGGTTTCCCACACCGCCGGAGGCGATCACCGGCACATTCACCGCATCAGACACAGCTCGGGTGAGCGCCAGGTCAAAGCCCGACTTGGTGCCGTCGCGGTCCATGCTGGTGAGCAAGATTTCGCCGGCGCCGAAATCGGCCATCTGCTTCGCCCAGGCGATGACGTCCAGTCCGGTGTTCTTGCGCCCGCCGTGGCTGTAGACATCCCAGCCCTCACCGCGGTTGAACATGTCCTCACCAAAGCGGCGCTTCGCGTCGATGGCGACCACGATGCATTGCGCACCGTATTTGTCGGACGCTTCGCGGATCACCTGCGGGTTCGCAATCGCCGCCGAATTGAAACTGGTCTTGTCGGCACCCGCGTTGAGCAGGCGGCGCACATCTTCTACGGTACGCACCCCGCCGCCCACCGTGAGCGGAATGAAGACCTGCGAGGCCACGGCTTCGATGATGTGCAGGATCAGGTCGCGACCGTCACTGGTGGCCGTGATGTCCAGGAAGGTCAGTTCATCGGCACCCTGATCGTTGTAGCGCGCGGCGATCTCCACCGGATCGCCGGCGTCGCGCAGCTCGACAAAGTTGACGCCCTTGACCACGCGGCCACCGGTCACGTCCAGGCAGGGGATGATGCGTTTGGCGAGCATGCTCAGCCGTTCAACTCGTCAGCAAGATTCTGAGCGACTTCAAAATCGAGGTCACCGCTGTAAATGGAGCGGCCACAGATCACGCCCTCGACACCCTCGTCCTCCACACCGCAAAGCTTGCGGATGTCCTCCAGGTTCGACAGACCACCCGAGGCGATCACGGGTATGGACAGCGACTGCGCCAGCTTGACGGTGGCTTCGATGTTGATGCCAGAAAGCATGCCGTCGCGGCCGATGTCGGTGTAGATGATGGACTCAACACCGTAGTCTTCGAACTTCTTGCCCAGATCGACCACCTCGTGGCCGGTGAGCTTGCTCCAGCCGTCGGTGGCGACCTTGCCGTCCTTGGCGTCCAGGCCCACGATGATGTGGCCGCCGAACGCGGTGCAGGCGTCCTGCAGAAAGCCGGGGTTCTTCACCGCGGCGGTGCCGATGATCACGTAGCGCAGGCCGGCATCGAGGTAGCGTTCGATGGTGTCGAGATCACGGATACCGCCACCGAGTTGCACGTCCACCTCCGAACCGATGCTCTTGAGGATGGCTCGGATGGCCTGTTCGTTTTTCGGCTTGCCGGCAAAAGCGCCGTTCAGGTCCACCAGGTGCACGCGGCGCGCACCCTTGTCAACCCAGCCACGGGCCACGGCGGCGGGGTCTTCTCCGAAAACGGTGGTTTGGTCCATGTCGCCCTGCTTGAGGCGAACGCACTGGCCGTCTTTGAGATCAATGGCAGGAATCAGCAGCATGGTGGTCGGAAAGAAGTGGACGGTTAAGGTTTCCAGGACAGGAAATTGCGGTAGAGCGCCAGGCCCTGGTCGGCGCTCTTTTCGGGGTGAAACTGGGTGGCAAAAATATTGTCGCTGGCGATCGCTGCCGCAAAGCGGCCACCATAGTCGGCCTCACCCACGCAGTGCTGTGCATGGGACGGTCGGGCATAGAAGCTGTGCACGAAGTAGAAATACGCACCTTCATCGATGCCCGTCCACAAGGGGTGTGCCACGCCGCGCCCCAGATCGTGGAACACCTGGTTCCAGCCCATCTGAGGCACCTTGTACCGGCTGCCGTCGGCCTGCAGGCGGTCTTCGAGGCGGAAGCGCACCACCTCGCCCGGAATCAGACCCAGGCCATCGGTCGGACCTTCTTCGCTGCGGTCGAGCAACATCTGCATGCCCACGCAGACACCAAAGAGCGGTTTGTTCGCCGCGGCGTGCAACACGGCCTCTTTCAGACCGGACGCGGCCAGTTGTTTCATGCAGTCGGCCATGTGGCCCTGCCCGGGCAGCACCACGCGCTCGGCGTCGAAGACCGCCTGGGGGTCGGAGGTGACGAGCACATCGAGACCGCTGCCTGCGGCCACATGCACCACGGCCTGCGACACGGAGCGCAGATTGCCGCTGCCGTAGTCCACCACGGCGACTGTCTTGGATTTCATCGGAGCAAGGGAGCAGAAAAACTCAGAGCGAGCCTTTGGTCGAGGGAATCACGTCACCCAGGCGCGTGTCGCGCTCCAGCGCCATGCGCAACGCGCGGGCGAAAGCCTTGAACACGGTCTCGGCCTGGTGGTGGGCGTTCTCGCCGTGCAGGTTGTCGATGTGCAGCGTCACGCCAGCGTGGTTGACGAAACCCTGGAAAAACTCGAAGGCGAGCTGCGTGTCGAAGCCGCCGACCATGCCGCTCTTGAACGGCACGCGCATGTGCAGGCCGGGACGGCCCGAGAAATCGACCACCACGCGCGACAGCGCCTCGTCGAGCGGCACATAGGCGTGGCCGTAGCGGCGGATGCCCTTTTTGTCACCCACGGCCTTGGCAAAGGCCTGACCGAGCGTGATGCCCACGTCTTCCACCGTGTGGTGGCCGTCGATGTGCAGGTCGCCCTGGGCCTGGATGTCCAGATCGATCAACCCGTGGCGGGCAATCTGGTCGAGCATGTGATCGAAGAACCCGATGCCGGTGGACAGCTTCGCCGCACCCGAACCGTCGAGGTTGATGCGCACGCTGATCTGCGTTTCCGCGGTGTTGCGCTGGACCTCGGCCACTCGGTCGGCGGCAGCGGCAGGGGAAACGGAGGACATGACGGTCATAGGGTTTGTTGCAGGGCGCTGATCAGTAACGCGGTCTCGGCGGGGGTGCCCACCGTGAGGCGCAGGCAGTTGGCCAGCGATGGGTGCATTTTAGAAACATTCTTGACCAGAATGCCGCGCGCCTTCAGACCGTCGAAGCAGCGTTGTGCATCGGGCACACGCGCCAGCACCATGTTGGCGTCGCTGGGGAACGGCGTCACGCCCGGCATGCGGGCCAGCGCGCCGATCAGCAGCGCCCGCTGCTCGCGGATCTGAGCGGCTTGTTGCGCGAACACATCGGCATGCTCCAGTGCGAACAGCGCGCATTCGGCGTTGAGCACGCTCACGTTGTAGGGCGGGCGCAGTTTGTCCACCTCGTGCACCAGCGTCTGAGGCCCGAGCATGTAGCCCAGGCGCACGCCGGCGAGGCCGAACTTGGAAAGCGTGCGCATGAGCAGCACGTTGGCGTTGGCCACCGGGTCGGCTCGAATTTCGTCGAGCCAGGTCTTGCTGGAAAACGGCTGATAGGCCTCGTCCATCACCACCAGCCCGCCGAAGGTGGCGGCCTCGGCGACCAAGCGCCGGATCACGCCCGCATCCCAGAGGTTGGCGGTGGGGTTGTTCGGATACGCGATGTAGGTGATGGCGGGCTGGTGCGCGCGCATCGCGGCCAGCATGGCGGCCTCATCGAGCTCGAAGTCGGTCGTGAGCGGCACACCGTGGAAAGCCAGGCCCTGCAGCTGTGCACCCATGGCGTACATGACGAAACCGGGCAACGGCGCCAGGATGCTGGCACCGGGCACGTCACAAGCCATCGCCAGCAGGGCAATCAGCTCGTCCGAACCGTTGCCCAGCATCAGGTCGAAGCCTGCGGGCAGGTCCACGTAGCGGGCCAGCGCCTGCTTCAGATCGTCGATGCGGCCGCCGGGGTAGCGATTGATCGCGACGGCGCCCAGGCGGGCACCCAGCTGGGCTTGCAGCTCGGGCGACAGCGAGAACGGGTTCTCCATCGCATCGAGCTTGACCATGCCGGCCGAGTCCTGGATGGCGTAGGCGTGCATGGACTGGATGTCCTGGCGGATGAAGCGCAGCGGGTTCGGGGTGTTCATGGCGTTCATTTCGCGACTCGCATGGGGGGCACTTCGTTCAGACGCATCTCCGCAGCACGGGCATGGGCCTGAAGGCCTTCGCCATAGGCCAGCTCGGCGGCGATGGTGCCCAGCGTTTGTGCTCCAGCGGCGCTGACCTCGATCAGGCTGCTGCGCTTCTGGAAGTCGTACACGCCCAGCGGGGACGAGAAACGCGCCGTGCCGCTGGTGGGCAGCACGTGGTTGGGGCCGGCGCAGTAGTCGCCCAAGCTTTCGCTGGTGTAGGCGCCGAGGAAGATGGCGCCGGCGTGTTTGAGCAGCGGCTCCCAGCGGTGCGGCTCGCTGCTCGACACCTCCAGGTGCTCGGGCGCGATGCGGTTGCTGATGGCGCAGGCCTCTTCCATGTCGCGCGTCTGGATCAGCGCGCCGCGGTCGTTCAGGCTCCTGGCGATGATGGCTGCACGCGGCATGGTCGGCAGCAGGCGATCAATGGCGGCCTGAACGGCGGCTATGTAGGCCTCGTCCGGACACAGCAGGATCGATTGGGCCAGTTCGTCGTGTTCGGCCTGGCTGAACAGGTCCATCGCCACCCAGTCGGCCGGCGTGCTGCCATCGGCCAGCACCAGGATTTCGCTCGGGCCGGCGATCATGTCAATGCCCACGGTGCCGAACACACGCTTCTTGGCGCTCGCCACGTAGGCGTTGCCCGGGCCGGTGATCTTGTCGACCTTGGGCACGGTGGCCGTGCCGTAGGCCAGCGCGGCCACGGCCTGGGCGCCACCGATGGTGAAGGCGCGGGTGACGCCGGCCACATAGGCCGCGGCCAGCACCAATGCGTTCTTTTCACCCCGGGGCGTGGGCACGACCATGATGATCTCGTCCACCCCGGCCACATGGGCGGGGATCGCGTTCATCAACACGCTGGACGGATAGGCCGCCTTGCCGCCGGGTACGTAGATGCCCACGCGGTCCAGCGGCGTGACCTTCTGACCCAGCAGGGTACCGTCTTCGTCGCGGTAGCTCCAGCTCTCGCCGCTGGCCTTCTTCTGCGCCTCGTGGTAGCTGCGCACCCGGCGCGCGGCCGATTCCAGTGCGTCGCGCTGGGCGGCGGGCAGGCTGTGAAACGCGGCCTTGAGTTCGGCCTGGGTGAGCTCCAGATTCTGGAGGCTGTCCACCGTCAGGCCGTCAAAACGTGCGGTGTATTCCATCACCGCGGCATCACCGCGCTGCTGCACATCGGCCAGGATGTCCGCGACTCGCTGCTCGA
The DNA here is from genome assembly GCF_057654755.1 of Hydrogenophaga sp. L76. Lineage (NCBI taxonomy): Bacteria > Pseudomonadati > Pseudomonadota > Betaproteobacteria > Burkholderiales > Comamonadaceae > Hydrogenophaga > Hydrogenophaga sp. L76. The sequence continues at coordinate 3,906,725 of NZ_CM172807.1, read as the reverse complement.
TCGCGCTGTCCGTCTCCGCCGACCAATGGAGCCGGGCGGCAAACTGCGCCTCAAAATCGGCCGAGGTGGTGGACAGTCGGAGGGGCGAAGCGGTGAGGCTCATGACGGTACGGCGTTTTTTTCGATGGCGCTGGAGAAGGCGTCGAGAATGGGGCGGATGGCGGCCTGCTTGAGCTTGAGCGCGGCCTGGTTGACCACCAGGCGCGAGCTGATGTCCATGATGCGTTCGACCTCGACCAGCTGGTTGGCCTTGAGCGTGTTGCCGGTGGACACCAGGTCCACGATGGCATCGGCCAGACCGGTGAGCGGCGCGAGTTCCATGCTGCCGTAGAGCTTGATCAGGTCCACGTGCACGCCCTTGCTGGCGAAAAATTCGCGCGCGATGGCCGTGTACTTGGTGGCCACCTTCAGGCGCGAACCCTGCCGCATGGCCGAGGCATAGTCAAAGTCATTGCGCACCGCCACGCTCATGCGGCACTTGGCGATCTGCAGATCCAGCGGCTGGTACAGGCCCTGGCCGCCGTGTTCGATCAGTGTGTCCTTGCCGGTCACACCCAGATCGGCGCCGCCGTACTCGACGTAGGTGGGCACGTCGGTGGCACGCACCAGCACCACGCGCACGCCGGGCTGGTTGGTCAGCAGGATCAGCTTGCGCGACGTTTCCGGATCTTCCAGCACCTCAATGCCCGCAGCCGCGAGCAGCGGCAAGGTTTCGTCGAAGATGCGGCCTTTGGAAAGGGCGAGGGTGATCATTTCACTCTTTCGATATTGGCGCCGATGCCCCGCAGCTTTTCTTCCATCTGATCGTAGCCACGGTCCAGATGGTAGATGCGGTCGACGATGGTCTCGCCTACGGCCACGAGGCCGGCGATCACCAGGCTGGCGGACGCGCGCAAGTCGGTCGCCATGACGATCGCGCCCGACAACCTGTCAATGCCCTCGACCACCGCCACCTTGCCATCGGTCTGGATCTTCGCGCCCAGGCGCACCAGCTCGTTGACGTGCATGAAGCGGTTTTCAAAAATCGTTTCGGTCACCTTGCTGGAACCGGTGGCGATGCAATTGAGCGCCATGAACTGCGCCTGCATGTCGGTCGGGAAGCCCGGGTACTCGGTGGTCCGGAAACTTTGAGCCTTCAGGCGGCCCGAAGCCCGCACGCGGATAAAGCCGTCGCCGGCCTCGATCTCGGCACCCGCCTCGTGCAGCTTGTCGATCACTGCGTCCAGGTGCTCGGCGCGCGCATGACGCAGGATCACGTCGCCCCCCGTCGCGGCCACGGCGCACAGAAAGGTGCCAGCCTCGATACGGTCGGCCACCACCTGGTGGGAAGCGCCGTGCAGGCGGTCCACGCCCTGGATGTGGATGCGGCTGGTGCCGTGACCTTCGATCTTCGCACCCATGGCGATCAGCATTTCGGCCAGATCGGCAATCTCGGGCTCCTGGGCCGCGTTTTCCAGCAGCGTCTCGCCTTCGGCCAGCGCCGCGGCCATGAGGAAGTTCTCGGTGCCGGTCACGGTGACCATGTCGGTGGCGATGCGCGCACCGTGCAGGCGCGTCTTGCCTGCCGGCAGCTGGGCCACCATGTAGCCGTGTTCGACCTGTATCTCGGCGCCCATGGCCTGCAGGCCCTTGATGTGCTGGTCCACCGGGCGCGAGCCGATGGCGCAGCCACCGGGCAGCGACACCTTGGCGTGGCCAAAGCGCGCCAGCAGCGGGCCCAGCACCAGCACCGAAGCGCGCATGGTCTTGACCAGTTCGTAGGGCGCTTCAGCCTTGAGCGAATCGGGCGCCTGGAAAGTCATGCCCCCGCGTTCGCCGTGGGTTTCGGATTGCACGCCCATGTTGTCCAGCAACAGGCGCATGGTGGCCACATCGCGCAGCCGTGGCACATTGGTCAGCGTCACCGGCTCGGCGGTGAGCAAGGTGGCGCACAACTCAGGCAGGGCAGCGTTCTTGGCGCCGGAGATGACCACTTCGCCATTGAGGGGGCGGCCACCGGTGATGCGCAGTTTGTCCATGGGGGGAGATGTCTTTCAGTTGGTACCGGCCAGCGACAACAGCACCGCTCCGGTCCGGGTCACCGCAGAACCGGCTCTGCCGGGCTGCGGATGACGCCCCCCGGGGGGTGACGCGTAGCGGCGCAGTGGGGTCATTGTTTGGCCCACTCGGCGGGTGTGAAGGTCTTCATCGACAGGGCATGCACCTCGTCGCTCTGGATGCGCTCGCCCAGCGTGGCGTACACCCGCTTGTGCCGGGCAATGGCGCGCATGCCTTCGAACTCGGGCGACACGATCACGGCCGCCCAGTGGCGGCCATCGCCGGTGACTTCAAGGTGCTCGCAGGGCAGGCCGGCGGCGATCAGTTGTTGCAATTGGTCAGCGGTCATGGCATTCGATGAAATCAGTGGCGGATTTTGTAGCCGATGCGCAGCAGGTGCAGCGCCACGGCACTGACCAGAACGAACGCACCCCCGACCAGACCCAGGCTCACCCAGGGTGAGACGTCGCTGACGCCAAAGAACCCATAGCGGAAGCCGTCGATCATGTAGAAAAACGGGTTGAGGTGGCTCACGGTCTGCCAGAAGTCTGGCAGTGAATGGATGGAGTAGAACACGCCCGAGAGGAAGGTCATGGGCATGATGATGAAGTTCTGGAAGGCGGCCATCTGGTCGAACTTCTCCGCCCACAGGCCGGCGATCAGTCCCAGGGCACCCAACAGGCCTGCTCCCAGGAGCGCAAAAACGAGAATCCACAGCGGGGCCTCGAAGGTGGGTCGGGCAAACCACCAGGTAGCCAGCATCACACCGACCCCGACGGCCAGGCCACGCGCCACGGACGAACCCACATAGGCCACGAACCACGCGCGGTGCGACAGCGGCGTGAGCTGCAAAAACACCAGATTGCCCATGATCTTGCTCTGGACCAGCGAGCTGCTGCTGTTCGCGAATGCGTTCTGCAAGACGCTCATCATCACCAGACCCGGCAGCAGGAACGCCGTGTAATTCACAGAACCGTACACCTGCACCCGGTCTTCCAGCACGTGGCCGAAGATCATCATGTACAGGATGGCGGTGATCACCGGCGCAGCCACGGTCTGGAAACCCACCTTCCAGAAGCGCAGGATCTCTTTGTAGAACAGCATTTGCCAGCCGGTCATGGTGACGGTGCCCCCACATTCGGCACTGACGTGTCCTCTCGGCCCCCCAGGGAGGTACGTCCCACCTTGGGGAGGCCCGGCGGCAGAACCCCCTCCTGAGCACGGTGCGCCGAATTGCTGCCTTCGATCACCTCCAGGAACACATCCTCCAGATCGGCCTTGCGGATCTCGATGTCTTCAACGCGCGCACCGGCTTCACGCACGCTGGCCAGAATGCGCTCGACCGCGATCGCGTCGTTGGCCGGCAGTTGCACCACGCGCCCGGTCACCCTGGCCATCACCGCGAGATCGTCGGGCAGCGCGTCATCGGTCTTGAAACGCAGAACATTCGACGCCGCACGCTTGAGCAGCTCGGAAGTTCGGTCCAGCGCCACCACCTCGCCACGGTTGAGCATGGCGATACGGTTGCACAACGCCTCGGCTTCTTCCAGGTAGTGGGTGGTCAGCAGCACCGTGCTGCCCTGCTTGTTGAGCTGGGAAATGAACTGCCACAGTGTCTGGCGCAGCTCCACATCCACACCCGCGGTGGGTTCGTCGAGCACGATCACCGGCGGCTTGTGCACCAGCGCCTGCGCCACCAGCACCCGGCGTTTCATGCCGCCCGAAAGCTGGCGCATGTTGGCGCCGGCTTTGTCGGCCAGCCCCAACCCGTCAAGCAGCTCGTCGATCCAGGCGTCGTTGTGGCGGATGCTGAAATAACCGGACTGTAAACGCAGCGCCTCACGCACGTTGAAAAACGGGTCGAACACCAGTTCCTGCGGCACCACGCCAAGGGCGCGGCGCGCAGCCTGGTAGTCGGTTTGAACATCGTGTCCTTTCACCAGCACGCGACCACCGGTGGCGCGAGCCAGCCCGGCCAGGATGCTGATGAGGGTGGTCTTGCCCGCTCCGTTGGGACCCAGCAGCCCGAAAAACTCACCGGGCTGGATGTCGAAGGACACCGCCTTGAGCGCATGCAGGTCGCCGCGGGAGGAAGGATAGATCTTGGAGACGTTCTGAAAGGAAACTGCGGGCATGGAGGGTGCGGGACCACGAGATCACCGGCCCTGACCAGGACATCTGATCATGGTGGGACAACAGGATATTTTAAGCCTGCGCGCAGCAGCACATCGGACACAGGGCCAACAGCCAAGCCCGTTCATGCCATCGGGCTTGCCGAAAACGGTTCGCCCGCAACCCTCAGCCGGGCAACAACTCGCTCATGCCGTACAGCCCCACGAGATCGCGCAAACGTTGAGGGATGTGATGCACCTGCAGGGTCTTGCCTTGCGCCATCAGCCGCCGGCGGAGTTCCAGCAAAACGGCAACAGCCGATGAGTCACACACCTCCAGGCCGCTCGCATCGATCTGCAAAGTCGTTGGCGTTTGCCGGGCCAGCGCGGTGTCGAGCTGCTCCAGCGTCTGCACCGCCTCATTGAGCGTCAGCCTCTGCGGCAACCGGGCCGCATCAGCCAACACCATGCTGTCGTCGCTCATGTGTTCAACCCGCTTTGGGCGCGCTGGCCTTGTTGCGCTGGGACAGCGTGGCGATCAGGCCATCAATGCCCTTGCTGCTGATTTCTTGCGCGAACTGGGAGCGGTACGTCTCCACCAGCCAGACACCCAACACGTTCAGATCGTAAATCTTCCAGCCTTGTGGCGTCTTTTCCAGCCGGTAGTCCAGCTGGATGGGTTCGCCCCGTCCACGCACTTCGGAACGCACGACCACCTCGGTATCTTCGGGTCGTGAACGCAGGGGGCGAAAGCTCAGGGTCTGGTCCTTGACTTCACCCAGGGCCCCGGCATAGGTGCGCACCAACAATATCTTGAACTCGTCCTGCAGCTGCTTCTGCTGCTCAGGCGTGGCCTGGCGCCAGTAGCGCCCGACAGCCGACGAGGTCATGCGGGAAAAGTTGACGTTCGGCATGATCTTGGTGTCCACCAAGGTCACGATGCGACCGACATCCCCCTTCTGGATCGCATCATCGGCCTTCACGGCATCCATGACCTCGCCAGAAATGCGCTTGACCAGCACATCGGGTGCTTCACCGTCGGCAAAAGCCTGTGTGACAGCCAGCGAGCTGACCAGCAGGGCACCGGTTGCGAGCAAACGGGATATCCATTGGCGACGTTGCATCATCTGAAATTCCTTCTTTGTAGCGGTGGTCCACCGGACTGGAGAACCGTCATCCCACGTGAGAGGAGACTTTAGAACAGCGGTTCCCCGTTTGTGTGTCCGGCCTGTAAGTGTTTGGTATCGGTGTGTAGTCAGTCGTTGTTCTGCAAACCGATGCCCTTGTCTTTCAGGTCTTCGATCTGGCTTTCACGGCGCTGCAGGTACACATCGCGGGTGAAACTGTACTTGTCCAGTGCAGCCCCGTCGAGCATGGTGGTGGCCCGCAACAGGTTGGCACGCGTTTCCACGGCCCGCAGCGCGTACAGCGAGTTGCGCAATGACACATTCGAAAGCCTCTGCACGAGGTCCCCGCGTGCCTCGATGCTGAAGCCCGCCGCATCCCGCACCGACGAGGGTCCGAAGATTGGCAGCACCAGGTAAGGACCCGAAGGGATGCCCCAGCGACCCAGCGTCTGCCCGAAATCAAGCCGCGTGCGCTCAATGCCCATCTCGGACGCGATATCCAGCACCCCGGCGAGACCGAAGAAGGTGTTGACATTGAAGCGCATGAAATTCTCGGCGGCTTCGCGTGGTCGCAACTGCAGCGACGCGTTGATGAACGACCAGCCGTCGCGCAGGTTCTCAAAGAAGTTGTTCACGCCGGTCCGCACCGGGTCGGGTGTGATGTCGCGGTAAACCGTAGCAACCGGCTTGAGCAACGCGCCATCCACCGCGTCGTTGAACTCGGTCACCTGGCGGTTGAACGGCTCCCAGGGATCACGTGGATTCGCATTCGGCCCCGTGGCACAACCGGTCAACGCCAGACACACCAATGCAGCAGATGCCCAGCGATACGGTGCACCCGAAAAAGGCCCAAGATTTCTGTTCTTCATGTTTTGCTCCCTGCTTCAGATGATGCACCTGAACGGATCAACACTCACGGAGCCTTGCTCTCGCCACCGCCGGCAGCCTTGTCGAACAGAAACTGTCCGATCAGATTTTCGAGCACCACAGCGGATTGGGTCTGTGTGATCACGTCACCACCCGCGAGGTTGTTGGTATCGCCACCAGGCTCGATGCCGATGTACTGGTCTCCGAGCAGTCCGGAGGTGAGGATTTTGGCCGACGAGTCCTTGGGGAACAACACGCTCTGGTTGATCTCCATGGTGGCCACACCCTGGTAGGTCTGTGTGTCCAGCACGACGCTGGTGACCCGACCGACATTCACCCCGGCGGAGCGCACCGGCGCGCGCGCTTTCAGCCCCCCGATATTGTCAAACCGCGCCTGCACCACGTAGGTCTCACCTCCGTTGGAGAAGCTGCCCAGGTTGGCGGCCTTCAAGGCCAGGAACAGCAGGCCCAGCGCGCCGAGCACGACAAACAGGCCAACCAGGATTTCAGTGCTTCTTTTGTTCATACGTCAGCTGCTCAAGAATCAGGGGGTCGAAAACATCAGGGCGGTGAGGATGAAGTCCATCGCCAGCACACCCAGCGAGGCCGTCACCACGGTACGCGTCGTGGCATAGGCCACGCCCTCGGGCGTGGCTTCGGTCTCATAGCCCTGGTACAAGGCCACGGCCGTGCAGATGACGCCAAACACGGCGCTCTTGACCACACCGTTGCCGACATCGCGCCACACATCCACTCCGTTTTGCTGGATCGACCAGAAGTTGCCAGCATCGATGCCGATCAAACCCACGGCGACCACCCAGGCACCCAGAATGCCAATGGCCGAAAACAATGCCGCCAGCAAGGGCATTGCGATGACACCGGCGATGAAGCGTGGTGCCAGCACCCGCTTGCGCGGATCGATCGCCATCAACTCCATGGCAGCGATCTGCTCGCCCGCCTTCATGAGGCCGATCTCGGCGGTGAGCGAGGTGCCTGCGCGGCCGGCGAACAGCAGCGCTGTGACCACGGGCCCGAGTTCGCGCACCAGCGACAGGTTGACCACCAGCCCCAGGGACTCGGCGGCGCCAAAATTGGTGAGCGTGTTGTAGAGCTGCAGTGCCAGCACGAAGCCCACCGCCAGGCCCGAGGCCAGGATGATGACCAGTGAGCGGTTGCCAATCGCGTGGATCTGCGTCACGACCAGGCCAAAACGGACCAGTCCAGCGGGCACGGCCTTGATCAGTTCAATGAAAAACAAGGCGCCATGACCCCAGGCCATGAAAACATCCAGGGCGCGGCGACCCAGCTGCTGAAGCGGGTTCATCATCGTGAAGCCTCCAGACCGAAGTCCACCGCCACCGGCGGCGCCGGATAGTGGAACTTGACCGGGCCATCGGGCTCGCCACGCACAAACTGCCGCACCTCTGGCTCGGTGCTGGCCATCAGCTCGGCCGGCGTGCCCTGGGCCACGATGCGTCCGCCCGTGGCCATGAGCACCACCCAGTCGCTGATTGCCATGCACTGGGGCACATCGTGCGAAATCAGCAGGGTGGTAGCCCCGGTCACGTCGGTCAAGGTGCGGATCAGTTTGGCCGCGACACCCATGGACACCAGGTCCAGCCCGGCGAAGGGCTCGTCGTACATGATGAGCTCGGGGTCCAGCGCAATGGCCCGCGCCAGGGCGATGCGTCGCGCCATGCCGCCCGACACCTCGCTGATGCGCAGCCCCGCCGCACCCCGCAGACCCACCGCGTTCAGCTTCATCAGCACGATGTCGCGGATCAGCGACTCCGGCAGATCGGTCATCTCACGCAACGGAAAAGCCACGTTGTCGAACACCGAGAGGTCGGTGAACAAGGCGCCGAACTGAAACAACATGCCCAGTCGGCGGCGCAGACGGAACAGTTGGCGCTTGTCACCCGTGTTCACGACTTCGCCATCAAACACCACGCGCCCGCTGTTGGGGGCATGCACGCCGCCAATCAGGCGCAACAAGGTCGTCTTGCCGCAGCCGGAACCACCGAGCACCGCCGTGACCTTTCCGCGCACAAATCGCAGCGAGATGTCGTTCAGGATGGTTCGGCGGCTGTCGTAGCCAAACGTCACATGATCAATTTCAATGAAGGTGGATTCGCTCATGGGGCCAGGAAAAATGACTGCGCATTGTCGCACGCGGGTCGATCTCTCCCTTTTTCATAGCGAGGAAACCCTGGGGATCAACGTGGCAGGTCGGAGAACCCCATCAAGAACTCATCCACCGAGCGCGCAGCCTGACGGCCTTCTCGGATCGCCCACACCACCAGGCTCTGGCCGCGGCGCATGTCACCGGCCGCAAACACCTTGGGCACATTGGTGGCGTAACCACCGGTGAAGTCGGTGCTGGCCTTGGCGTTGCCGCGGGCGTCCTTTTCGACCCCGAAGCCGTCCAGGATGCTGGCGACCGGGTTCACGAAACCCATGGCCAGCAGCACCATGTCCGCCTTGTAGTGCTTTTCGGTTCCGGGAATCTCAACCAGCTTGCCGTCTTTCATTTCGACGTGCACGGTGGTCAACCCGGTGACCTTGCCCTTCTCGCCCTTGAAGGCCTTGGTGGAAATGGCGAACTCGCGGGTACAGCCCTCTTCGTGGCTGGAGCTGGTGCGCAGCTTGAGCGGCCAGTAGGGCCATACCAGCGGCTTGTTTTCCTCTTCGGGCGGCTGGGGCATCACCTCGAACTGGGTCACGCTGACCGCGCCGTGGCGGTTGCTGGTGCCCACGCAATCGCTGCCGGTGTCGCCACCGCCGATCACGATCACGTGCTTGCCGTCAGCGCGCAGCTGGCCCTTGAGCTTGTCGCCCGCGTTGACCTTGTTCTGCTGCGGCAGGAATTCCATCGCGAAATGGATGCCGTCCAGGTCGCGGCCGGGCACCGGCAGGTCGCGGCTCTGCTCGGAGCCACCAGTCAGTACAACGGCGTCGAAGTCCTTCTGCAGCTGTTCGGGCGTGACAGTTTCCTTGGCCCAGTTGGTGACCTTGCTGTCCTTGGGCAGTTCGCCGACCATGACGCCTGTGCGGAACACCACGCCTTCGGCCTTCATCTGCTCGACACGTCGGTCGATGTGGCTCTTCTCCATCTTGAAGTCGGGGATGCCGTAGCGCAGCAGGCCACCGATGCGGTCGTTCTTTTCGAACAGGGTCACGTCGTGACCCGCGCGCGCCAGCTGCTGGGCGGCGGCCATGCCGGCCGGGCCGGAGCCGACCACGGCGACCTTCTTGCCGGTCTTGATCCTGGCCGGCTGCGGCTGCACCCAGCCTTCGGACCAGGCCTTGTCGATGATGGCGTGTTCGATGGACTTGATGCCCACTGCCTCGCCGTTCACGTTCAGCGTGCAGGCGGCCTCGCAGGGCGCGGGGCAGATGCGGCCGGTGAACTCGGGGAAGTTGTTGGTGCTGTGCAGCACGGTGATCGCGTTCTTCCAGTCGGCCTGGTAAACCAGATCGTTGAAGTCCGGAATGATGTTGTTGACCGGGCAGCCGCTGTTGCAGAACGGCGTGCCGCAGTCCATGCAGCGCGCGGCCTGCACCTTGGCCTGGCTGTCATCGAGGCCGACGACGAATTCCTTGTAGTGCTTCAGGCGCTCGGGCACGGGCTTGTAGCCCTCTTCCAGGCGCTCGTATTCCATGAAGCCGGTGACTTTTCCCATGATGTTGGTCCTTCGTATCCGTGTGTCTGGGCTTATTTGGCGGCGGCCGTGGCCTGCTTCGCCGTGCCCTGGGCTTTGGTGGTGGCGGTGGCGGCCGTCTTGCGGGCGTTGATCTCGCCCAGGGCGCGCTTGTATTCGTTCGGGAACACCTTCACGAACTTGCCGCGCGACTCGACCCAGGTGTCGAGCAGTTCGCGCGCGCGCTTGCTGCCGGTCCAGCGGTTGTGGTCTTCGAGCAGCTTCTTCAGCTGCGCATCGTCGCTCAGACCACGGTGCCAGATGGCCTTGTCCATCGTGGCTTCCTGCTCGGCCGTGCTCAGCACCTTTTCCATGCTGACCATGGCGGTGTTGCAGCGCTTGGCGAACTGACCGTCTTCGTCGTACACGTAGGCGAGACCACCGCTCATGCCGGCGGCAAAGTTGCGGCCGGTCTTGCCCAGCACGGCCACGGTGCCGCCGGTCATGTATTCACAACCGTGGTCACCCGTGCCCTCCACCACCGCGGTGGCGCCCGAGAGGCGCACCGCGAAGCGTTCGCCGGCCACGCCGGCAAAGAAGGCTTCGCCACTGGTGGCGCCGTACATCACGGTGTTGCCCACGATGATGTTCTGCGTCGCCACGCCGCGGAAGTCCAGGCTCGGGCGCACCACCACGCGGCCGCCGGAGAGGCCCTTGCCGGTGTAGTCGTTGGCCTCGCCGATCAGGTACAGCGTGATGCCGTTGCACAGGAAGGCGCCGAACGACTGGCCGCCGGTGCCTTCGAGCTGGATGTGGATCGTGTCGTCGGGCAAGCCTTCGGCGTGCACCTGGGTCACGGCGCCGGAGAGCATCGCACCCACCGAGCGGTTGACGTTGCGCGCCGCTTCCATGAAGCGCACCTTCTCGCCCTTGTCGATGGCGGGGCGGCTCTTGGCGATCAGGATGTTGTCGAGCGACTTCTCCAGACCGTGTTCCTGGTTCTGCGTGTGCAGGCGCGGCACGTCGGCGGGCACCGCCGGCATGGCCAGCAGGCGGCTGAAGTCCAGGCCTTTGGCTTTCCAGTGCTCGATGCCTTGTTTGGTGTCCAGCAGGTCGGCACGGCCGATCAGGTCATCGAACTTGCGGATGCCCAGCTGCGCCATGATCTGGCGCGCTTCTTCGGCGATGAAGAAGAAGTAGTTGACGACGTGCTCGGGCTTGCCGGTGAATTTCTTGCGCAGCACCGGGTCCTGCGTGGCCACACCCACCGGGCAGGTGTTGAGGTGGCACTTGCGCATCATGATGCAGCCCTCGACCACCAGCGGCGCCGTGGCAAAACCGAATTCATCGGCACCCAGCAGGCCACCGATGACCACGTCGCGGCCGGTCTTCATCTGGCCATCGGCCTGCACGCGGATGCGGCTGCGCAGGCGGTTGAGCACCAGGGTCTGCTGGGTTTCGGCGAGACCGATTTCCCAGGGCGAACCCGCGTGCTTGATCGACGACCAGGGCGATGCACCCGTGCCACCGTCGTGACCGGCGATCACCACGTGGTCGGCCTTGCACTTGGCGACGCCAGCGGCGATGGTGCCAACGCCAATCTCGGACACCAGCTTCACGCTGATGGAGCTGTGCGGCGCCACGTTCTTCAGGTCGTGGATCAGCTGGGCCAGGTCTTCGATCGAGTAGATGTCGTGGTGCGGCGGAGGCGAAATCAGGCCCACACCGGGCACACTGTGGCGCAGCTTGCCGATGTAGTCCGACACCTTGCCACCGGGCAGCTGGCCACCTTCGCCGGGCTTGGCACCCTGGGCCATCTTGATCTGGATCTGGTCGGCGCTGTTCAGGTATTCAGCGGTGACACCAAAGCGGCCCGAAGCCACTTGCTTGATGCGTGAGCGCATCGAGTCGCCGTCTTGCAGCACGTAGTCGACCTCGAAGGTGTCCTTGCCCAGCAGGTCGGACATGGTCTGGCCCTGCTTGATCGGGATGCCCTTGAGTTCGTTGCGGTAGCGCAGTGCGTCTTCACCGCCTTCGCCGGTGTTGCTCTTGCCGCCGATGCGGTTCATGGCCACAGCCAGCGTGGCGTGCGCCTCGGTGGAGATGGAGCCCAGCGACATGGCGCCGGTGGCGAAGCGCTTGACGATCTCTTTCGCCGGCTCGACCTCGTCGATGGAGATGGCTTTGGACGGATCGATCTTGAACTCGAACAGGCCGCGCAGCGTCATGTGGCGCTTGCTCTGGTCGTTGATGATCTGGGCGTACTCCTTGTACGTGTTCCAGTTGTTGGCGCGCGTGCTGTGCTGCAGCTTGGCGATGGCGTCGGGCGTCCACATGTGCTCCTCGCCGCGGGCACGCCAGGCGTATTCACCGCCGGTGTCCAGCATGGTGGCGAGCACCGGGTTGTCGCTGAAGGCCGCCTTGTGCATGCGGATGGCTTCTTCGGCGATCTCGAAGACGCCGATGCCGCCGACGCGGCTGGACGTGCCGGAGAAATACTTGTCCACCGTTTCGCTGTTGAGGCCGATGGCTTCGAACAGCTGGGCGCCGCAGTACGACATGTAGGTGCTCACGCCCATCTTGGACATGATCTTGGACAGGCCTTTGCCGATGGCCTTGACGTAGTTGGTGATCGCCTTTTCAGCGCTCAGGTCGCCCGGCAGGTCCTTGCAGATCGCGGCCAGGGTTTCCATCGCGAGAAAGGGGTGCACGGCCTCGGCACCGTAGCCGGCCAGAACGGCGAAATGGTGCACTTCGCGCGCGGTGCCGGTCTCGACCACCAGGCCCACCGACGTGCGCAAGCCCTCACGCACCAGGTGCTGGTGGATGGCGGACAGCGCCAGCAGTGCGGGAATCGCCACCTGCGTGGCGCTCACGCCGCGGTCGCTGATGATCAGGATGTTCTGACCGCTCTTGATCGCATCCACCGCTTCGGCGCACAGCGACGCCAGCTTGGCTTCCACGCCTTCCCGGCCCCAGAACACCGGGTAGGTGATGTCCAGCGTGTGGCTGCGGAACTTGCCCTGGGTCTTGCCCTCGATGTCGCGCAGCTTGGCCATGTCGGCCACGTCCAGCACCGGCTGGCTCACTTCCAGGCGCATCGGCGGGTTGACGTGGTTGATGTCCAGCAGGTTGGGCTTGGGGCCGATGAAGGACACCAGCGACATCACGATCGCCTCGCGGATCGGGTCGATCGGCGGGTTCGTGACCTGCGCGAACAACTGCTTGAAATAGTTGTAGAGCGGTTTGTCCTTGTCGGACAACACAGCCAGCGGGCTGTCATTGCCCATGGAACCAATACCCTCTTCGCCGTTGGCAGCCATGGGGCTGAGCAGGAACTTGATGTCTTCCTGCGTATAGCCAAAGGCCTGCTGGCGGTCCAGCAACTCGGGCGTGACGCTCTCGGCGCCGGTGGACTGCGGTTCGGTCTGGCCGATAGGCAGCTCCTGCGCGGCTTCACCCGCGACCGGCGTCTCCACGTCATCCAGGCGGATGCGCAGGTTCTCGATCCACTGCTTGTAGGGTTTGGTGTTGGCGAGGTTGGCCTTGAGTTCCTCGTCGTCGATCATGCGCCCCTGTTCGAGGTCGATCAGGAACATCTTGCCAGGCTGCAGGCGCCACTTGCGCACGATCTTGTTTTCCGGCACCGGCAGCACGCCCGACTCGGAACCCATGATCACCATGTCGTCGTCGGTGATGCAGTAGCGCGAGGGGCGCAGGCCGTTGCGGTCCAGCGTGGCACCAATCTGGCGGCCGTCGGTGAACACGATGGAGGCCGGGCCGTCCCAGGGTTCCATCATGGCTGCGTGGTACTCGTAGAAGGCCTTGCGGCGCTCGTCCATGGTGGTGTGCTGTTCCCACGGTTCGGGAATCATCATCATCACGGCCTGCGCCAGCGGGTAACCCGCCATGGTCAGCAGTTCGAGGCAGTTGTCAAAGGTGGCTGTGTCGGACTGACCGGCGAAGCTGATCGGGTAGAGCTTCTGCAGGTCGGCACCCAGCACCGGTGAAGACATCACGCCTTCGCGGGCCTTCATCCAGTTGTAGTTGCCCTTGACGGTGTTGATCTCGCCGTTGTGCGCGACGTATCGGTACGGGTGGGCCAGTGGCCACTCCGGGAAGGTGTTGGTGGAGAAGCGCTGGTGCACCAGACCCAGGGCCGAAACGCAGCGGATGTCCTGCAGGTCCTTGTAATACGTGCCCACCTGGTCGGCCAGCAGCAGGCCCTTGTAGATCACGGTGCGGCTGCTCATGCTCACCACGTAATACTCTTTGCTGTGCTTGAGCTTGAGCGACTGGATGTGGCCGCTGGCGGTCTTGCGGATCACGTAGAGCTTGCGCTCCAGCGCGTCCTGCACGATCACGTCGTTGCCGCGCCCGATGAACACCTGGCGCAGGATGGGCTCCTTTTCGCGCACGGTGGGCGACATCGGCATGTCTTTGTTGACCGGCACATCGCGCCAGCCCAGCAACACCTGGCCTTCGTCAGCGATGGCGCGTTCCATTTCCTGTTCACAGGCCAGGCGGGAGGCGTGCTCCTTGGGCATGAAGATCATGCCAACGCCGTACTCGCCGGGCGGCGGCAGCGTGATGCCCTGCGCCGCCATCTCTTCGCGGTAGAGCGCATCGGGCAGCTGGATCAGGATGCCGGCGCCGTCACCCATCAGTTTGTCGGCGCCCACTGCACCGCGGTGGTCCAGATTTTCAAGAATCTTCAGACCCTGCTGCACGATGGCATGGCTCTTCTCGCCCTTGATGTGAGCGACAAAGCCCACGCCACAGGCGTCGTGCTCGTTGGACGGGTCGTACAGACCCTGTTGCTGGAGATGCTGCTGTTCGGCTGCCGTGGTCATGGCGCTTCCTTCTCGGTTCGAGGGCATGAAAACAAAATTCGCGGGTGCAGAGCTTAGTGCAATGCAACAAAAATGCCAAGCTGAATAAATGGGGTCAGATTCTATTTAATAAGCATAAAAACGACTCATGAATAAAATGGGGACACATCAACATCACTTCAGATATAGGTGTGAATTCAATTACTTAAGGAAGGTCTGCACAACACCCGCCGCAGCGTGAGTTGAAGCATCCGATTTCAGATGATGGTGATTGCAGGCTCGCAAGGTCGGTTTGAAAGGCGATTTCGCCCCGTTTTGCGGTCCTCTGGCCATCTGCAGGCGCACTCATCCCCGCATCTCCTGAAGCAACGTGCGCCGCACCATCCACAGGTTGGACAGCGCGAACAGCGTGTGCAGTTGCGCCGTGTTCTTGGCCAGTCCCCGGTAGCGCACCTTCACATGCCCGAACTGGCGCTTGATCACCCGAAACGGATGTTCGACCTTGGCCCGGATGCGCGCCTTGGCCTGCTCCAACTGGTCCATGATCGAGCCCATCGGCGTGCTCTTGTCCAGTACCTTGCGCTTGCCCGGTCGCATGGCCACATGCCAGTTGACCGTAATGCCTTGCGTCTCTTCCCGTTTGCCCACGCCTTGGTAGCCCGCGTCGGCAAAGACGTCCGTCTCTTCCCCGTGCACCAGTGCGTGCGCCTGCGTCACGTCATTGACGTTGGCCGCTGTGCCCACCACCGTGTGCACCAAGCCCGATTCCGCATCGACACCAATGTGCGCCTTCATCCCGAAGTGCCACTGATTGCCCTTCTTGGTCTGGTGCATCTCGGGGTCACGTTCACCGCTGCTGTTCTTGGTCGAGCTCGGCGCGGCGATCAGCGTGGCATCGACTACCGTGCCGCTTTTGAGCAGCAACCCCTTGGCTGCCAGCGTGGCGTTGACGGTGGCCAGGATCTGCAAGCTCAGGTTGTGCGCTTCGAGCAGGTGGCGAAATCGAAGAATCGTGCTCTCGTCGGGCAGGTTGTCTTCACCCGCATCCAGGCCCACGAACTCGCGGAACAGTGCCATGTCGTACAGCGCCTCTTCCATAGCCGGGTCTGAGAGGTTGAACCACTGTTGGATGAAGTGGATGCGCAGCATGGTCTCAACGGCGAACGGTGGGCGTCCGCCCTTGGCGCCAGGGGCGGGTGCGAGTGGCGTGATCAGCGAAACCAGTTCGGCCCAAGGCACCACCAGGTTCATCTCGTCGAGGAACTCGCGTTTGCGCGTCCTCTTGGTCTTGCGCTCGAATCCGCTCTCGCCCAGGCTCATTTGCTTCATGACGTCACTGTCTCACATCGGGCAAGGGGCGCCGAGGTTTTGCAGACCTTCCTTAACTCAATCAAGCTGACTTTTTGACACGGGAAGCCGGCCGACCGGCCCGCATCTGGCTCGGGCGACGATCGGTTTGTTTTTCGAGCTCCGCCACAAAATCCGTTCCGCCCAAGGCCCAGCCCCGCAGAGCGGAGTCTGTCAACGCGGCCTGCAGCTCCGCACTCACTCCCGCGTGCACCAGATCGGCGTATGCTGCCTCTCGGGCAAACGGGGTGTTGCCCAGTGTCCATACCAAGGGATGCGGGGTGATGAGTTTGTCATGTCGCTGGCCGATGTAGTGCCCGTGGCTGGACCAGGGGAAGTCCCCCGCCTGCCCCACCATGCCGGCACGCACAGGGTTCAGGTCCAGGTAGACCATGCAGGCCAGCAGGTAGCGATCAGTTTCGATCAGCGTGGAGCGGTAGCGCCCTTCCCAGAGCGTTCCAGTACGCCCGTATCGATCGTTGAAATAACGCACATAGCTGCGCCCAACCGCCTGCATCATTCGGGGAAGACCGTCCACCGTTTCGGGTGTGACGAGCAGGTGGAAATGGTTGCCCATCAGCACATAGGCGTGGACAGCCACCCTGAACTTGGTCGCGTTTTCGGCCAGCAAGGCCAAAATACGATCCCGATCCTTCGGATCCAAAAAAATCGGCTGCCGGTTGTTGCCACGCTGTATGACGTGGTGCGGGTAGCCGGGAACAGTGAGGCGTGGAAGACGGGCCATAACGCGATACGGTCAGCGAGGTTTTGCAGGATTTGGAATCTGACCCTATTTTAGAATCACGTCGATATGGCAATCGGCACTGGCGGAGGCCCCCCACTTTCAGCGCAAGGCTCAACAGATTCCCATGGCGTGTCAGGCTGCACGAACCACCGCATGGACGCGATGTGTCCAGGCGCGCTGCAACCGGGCGGCCAGTGCGACGCCCAGCAATGAGCAGCTGGCCGTTACCACCCAGGTCCAGTGCCACCCGCCCGCCTGCGTGGCCACCCACGCCACCAACGGTGGCCCGAGAAACTGACCCAGCGCTGAAAACTGCTGCATCCAGCCCACCGTGGTGGACACCGTTGCCTCTCCTGGCGCCAGCACGACCGCCAAGCTGAACAGCGTGCCCGGGATCAGACCGCCCACGCCGGAAAACAACAGCACGGCGAGGTATTGCCACACCGGATGTCCTTGCGCGCCAAAGGCCACAACCGCTCCCATTGCCATGGCCAGGTATGCGATCGACAACAACACGCCGGGGCGCATTCCTCGTGCCAGACACCGTCCCGCACCGATGTTGCCCACCATGTTGATGCCCGCTGCGAGCGCCGTCAGAACACCCACCACCACGCCGCTGTAGCCGGCCTCGCTGTAAATCGTGGGCAAGAACCCCACCACCGCCAACCACTGACCGGAATAGAGAAAGAAGGCCAGCGCGACCAACCAGGGTCCCGGAGCGACCAGCGTCAGCTGAACCCTGGCCCAGGGCTTCAAGGCCTTGGTGGCCACCACAGAGCCCGTGCCCCTCGCATGCGTTGGGTCATATGAAACCTGGGTAGCAAGCCCGATGGCGGCCAAGAATGTCAGCAGCGCCAGCAAAAGCCACACCGGACGCCACCCGATCAGCTCCAGCAAAGGTGCACCACACAGGAGTGCGGTCGCCGTGCCCAAGGGCATGTAGGCGCCCCACCAACCAAGCGCCCGCGCGAGTGTTTTCGGATTGTGAACCCGCTGGCGCAGCAAGCCCGGCGCAGGAAGCACGGCCAGAAGAAAACCCAACCCCTCGAGCACGCGGGTCGCCAACAGCCCATGAACCCCGGTCGACAAACCACCCAATGCGCTGCCCATCGCTAGCAAACCCAGGCCCGCCAGCATCACGCGCCGCGGTCCCAGGTGATCGGCCATCAGCCCCACAACCAGACCCAGTGTCATGCCGGCGAGCTGAACCAGTGACAACAAAAACCCGGCCTGCAGAAGACTGAGCCCCAAAGAGGCCTGCAACACGGGAATGGCGACCGGCAGTTTGCCCACATGCAGGGCGCAGACAACGCCAACCCCAACCACAACCGCCGCCAACACCACGGGATCGCGTTCGGGTACGGACGTGGACTCTCTCACGGGAAGAGCACCAGACCACTCAGACGCTCATGTTCACGAATCGCAAAGCGATCGGTCATGCCCGCTATGTAGTCGGCAACGGCCCGCGCCTGCTGCGTGGCGGGTTGGTGGCCAGGGGGAAGTTCATGAGGCTGCTCCATATAGAAGGCAAACAGCTCCGACACCACCCGCCGGGCCCGTTCGGTTGTTTCCAATACCTGCGGGTGGCGGTACAGATTGCGCAGGAGGAATTGCTTCAGGTCAGATGACCGGTCACGCATCTCCTCCGAGAACGCCACCAGGGTGCCTTGCGCCCGCACATCATCCACACAGCCGACCTTCGACGTGCCGATTCGGGTGCGCGACGTGTCGATCACGTCGTAGACCTGGTCGCTGAGCATTCGCCGGATCACCTCAAACAACAGCCGGCGGCCATCGAGTCGCGGATGTTTCTCCAGCACCAGCCGCTGATACCGCTCAAACAAGGGCACCGCCCCAAGCTGTTCCATGCTCAGCAAACCGGAGCGCACGCCATCGTCGATGTCGTGCGCGTTGTAGGCGATCTCGTCAGCAAGATTGCACAGTTGCGCCTCCAGAGAAGGAGAGCCACCCGTCAAGAAACGCAGCGCCACACCGGTGGTATCGTGGACGCAGAGACGCCTTGCATTCGCCGGTGAACAGTGTTTCAGAATGCCCTCCCGCGTCTCAAATGTGAGGTTCAATCCATCAAAGTCGGGATAGCGCTCCTCCAGCGCGTCGACAACCCTCAGACTCTGGAGGTTGTGTTCAAAGCCGGCTTGATCGACCGATCGGGGTCCACTCTGCAACGATGTCTGGCCTTTCATGCAGGCGTTCAACGCATCCTGGCCTGCGTGTCCAAACGGTGTATGGCCCAGGTCATGCGCCAGAGCGATGGCCTCCACCAGGTCTTCGTTCAAGCCCAGCGAACGGGCAATGCTGCGCCCCAATTGCGCCACTTCCAGCGAATGGGTCAGACGCGTGCGGAACAGATCGCCCTCATGGTTCAGAAACACCTGGGTCTTGTACACCAGCCGGCGGAAAGCCGTGCTGTGAATGATGCGATCACGATCTCTCTGGAAAGCCGTGCGCGTGGGTGCTTCGGGCTCGCTGAATCGCCGGCCCCTGCTGCTGCCGGGGTGGCATGCGTACAGCGCCAGCCCCATACCGTTGTTCATGTGCATCCCGGGGTCACCAACTGGACTCGGCATGCCGCCATTTGCTGACACATCGAACTCACTGGCAACAACTGGCTTGTATCACCTCGGTCACGAGTCCGTCTGGTGCGCTGCGGACGACCGCCTGTCCGGGCCTGTCGATCAACACAAATTTGATCTCACCAGCCTCGGCCTTTTTGTCCACACGCATCAACGCCAAGTATCTGCCCGCGTTGTCCTTGTCGTCCAGAACGGGCGCCACAATGGGCAGACCGGCTCGCTCAATCAAACGGGTCAGACGGTCCACATAGGCTGAATCGATCAAGTCAAGGCGTTGCGACAGCCGCGCGGCCATGATCATGCCGCAACCCACCGCCTCACCGTGCAACCATTGCCCGTATCCCATGCCTGCCTCAATCGCATGGCCGAAGGTATGACCAAAGTTGAGAACTGCCCGAAGTCCGGCCTCCCGTTCATCCGCCCCCACCACCTGGGCCTTGATTTCACAACTGCGCTTGACCGCAAAAGCCAGTGCAACAGGATCGCGAGAACGCAGCAGATCCATATTCGCTTCGATCCATTCCATGAAAGCCGCATCGGCAATGGGTCCGTACTTGATGACTTCGGCAAGGCCCGCACTCAGCTCCCTCTCCGGCAGCGTCTTGAGCGTATCCAGATCGCAGATCACCCGCTGCGGTTGGTAGAACGCACCAATCATGTTCTTGCCCATTGGATGATTGATGCCGGTTTTCCCCCCCACAGACGAGTCGACCTGGGCCAGCAACGTCGTGGGGACCTGCACAAAAGGCACCCCCCGCATGTAAGTCGCTGCAGCAAACCCGGTCATGTCTCCGACAACGCCACCACCCAAGGCAAACAACACCGTTCTGCGATCACACCCCTGCTCAAGCAAGGCATCAAATATCAGGTTGAGAGACGCCCAGGTCTTGTAAACCTCACCATCAGGCAGAACCACGTGGCCCACCACCGGATAGTGTTTGTCCAGGGCACTCACCAAGGGTTTCAGGTACAACGGCGCAATCGTTTCGTTGGTCACGATGATCGCTGTTCTGGCAGCGGGCAACCCGTCGTAACAATGTGGTGAACCAAGCAAGTCGCTGCCAATGGCTATCTGATAGCTTCGTTCACCCAAGTGGATTCCAACCTGGGACTGCAGCTTTGCTGATGTGGTCTCTTGCATAGAGCCAGAGTGTAGAGCCTCTGGCAGCGGCAAGTGAGGATCCTGTACCCCTCGGTTGCCCGAAGATACCTGCATGAGCAATCAAGCCTTGCCAGAGCCCTGATCACGCGCCGAGCCATCATTCACGACGCCGGCCAGTTCCAGTTGCATCACGATCATGTTGACAAGGGTCGACACCGAAGGTCGCCCCGTCTCGATAACGAAGTGCGCCGCCTCCCTGTACAAAGGGTCACGCTGCACAAACAAATCGCGAAGCCGCTGGAGGGGATCCGCAACTTGAAGAAGTGGCCTGTTCCTGTCGTGTCTCAGACGCCGGAAAACCTCTTCAGGTGAGGAGCGCAAATACACCACATGACTGCGCTCGTGAAGACAAGTTCGATTCGCCGCTCGCAAGACCGAGCCACCACCGGTCGACAATACGCAAGAAGGCCCGAGCGTCAACTCGTCAATCACCGCTGCTTCCAGATCACGGAAACTGCTTTCGCCTTCGCGATCAAAGTACTCCCGGATCGAGCATCCAAGTCGCTGCTCGATCACATGATCCGAGTCAAAAAAAGGAACAGCAAGCCGGCGACCCAGTTGGCGGCCGATGGTGGACTTGCCAGACCCTGGCAAACCCACCAACGAAATCAGCAATGAACGCGGCACAAGATAATCAGCACGGTATCGATTTCTATAATTTATCACCTATCTGATGTGAATATTGAACCCATCTCACAACAGATAAATACCAAGACAACCCAACAGCAACGCAAAAAATTCCGATTCACTCGACCACTTCTTCTGGCTCTTCAACTGTAATTTCAATCTCTGTTGATCGAGAATGATAGTCAAGAACCAGGACGGGAACCGTTTCCATACAGCCACCAAGTGTGGTGATCCGAAACTTCGGATCCTTTCCACTGACCTCTGTTCTATCCACTTGCAGCCCCCTGGGAAAGGGATTGTGGATCCTGTAAGGAGGAGTTCCCCCGACGATCGTGACAACGACTTGAGCTCCGCCTCCACAACCCAAAGAAGCCACTTTCCACTCATCGGGATTGGTAAAAAACTCTTCTGTATCGCCCGCTACGTCTCCGCCGCCACCACAGGCAACAACTGCGAACGACAACGCCGAAACCGTCAAAACCCGGGAAAGCAAACTCAATTTTTTCATGATCGATCTCTAAAAAATTACCGAGACACGCCTCTGTCACCGATCGTACGCGGCGTGATGAAGATCAGCAGCTCTGACTTGTTCGCGGTTCTGTTTTTATTCTTGAACAGATTCCCCACCACAGGAAGGTCTCCAAACAACGGGACCTTGGTGACATCTTCAGTTTCATTTTGTTCAAAGATACCACCAATCACCACAGTACCACCATTCTCTATGAGTACTTGTGTCTGGACATGCTTCGTATTGATCGCAATGCCAGCAGCGGTCGTTTCACCACGGCTGTCTTTGTTGATATCAACATCAAGAATGATGCTGCCTTCAGGCGTGATTTGGGGAGTGACCTCCAGCTTGAGATTGGCCTTTCGAAAAGCAACAGCCGTTGCTCCACTGGACGTCGCCGTCTGATAGGGAAACTCTGTGCCTTGTTCAATCAACGCTTTAACCTGGTCTGCCGTCACTACCCGAGGGCTCGAAACGATTTTTCCTCGCCCATCCGCTTCCAGAGCAGAAATTTCAAGATTTAGAAAACGATTCGCCGCCGAGCTGAACAAGGACAAGGCAAACGCGGCAGGAAGAAAACCGCCGGCACCTGCAGAGGGCAAATTGACGAAACTCGTATTGATCGTATCGAGCACGTTTTCAGATTCAACGGTGGTGCTTGACACAGCGTTGTAGCTGCCACCAATGGCGATGCGATTCCGACCACCGGCTGCATAGCCCGCATCCCCTCCACGAACACCACGCAGGTCACTGCCACCCAGTCGTACACCCAACGAACGCCCGAAACGGTCATCTGCTTCCACAATCCGGGCTTCGATCAGAACCTGCCGGATGGGGATGTCCAGTTTACTGATCAATTGCTGCACCTGCTCCAGTTTGGAGGGCACATCCGTCACAAAAAGCTGGTTTGTTCGCGGCTCAGCAATCGCGCTTCCACGCGCAGACAATATCCGCGCACCGGCACCAGAAGCGCCGCCTCCTGTGGCAGCAAGTTGAGCAGCAACGTCACTCGCTTTTGCATAGTTCATCTGGAAACTCTGAGTACGCAGTGTTTCAAGACTTTCAAGGGATGCCTTGGCTTCCAGCTCCTGCTTTTCACGAGCCGCGATTTCATCCTGAGGAGCTATCCAGAGGACATTCCCGCTTTTCCGCATTCCCAAACCTTTGGCCTGAAGAATGATATCCAAAGCCTGATCCCATGGAACATCTTTCAACCGCAATGTCACAGCCCCACTCACCGAATCCGAGGTGACAATGTTGAAATTGGTGAAGTCCGCAATGACCTGAAGTAAAGATCTGACTTCAATATTCTGGAAATTAAGCGACAACTTTTCCCCGTTGTAGCCAGGTCCTTGAGTCAGCTTGGATTCATCCACTTTCTGTTCGCGAACTTCCAGCACAAACTGATTGTCACTCTGATAGGCAGAATGTTCCCAGTTGCCCTTTGGCGTAACCGTCATGCGAACACGGTCACCGATCTGACTGGTAACCACAGTTTGGACGGGGGTCCCGAAATCGGTCACATCCAGTTTGCGGTTCAACCCTTCAGGCAAAGAGGTGCGCAAAAAGTCCACAACAAGATCCTTGCCCTGCTGGCGAATATCAACGCCGACCTGGTTACTCGCAAGATCGACCACAATCCGCCCCGAATTGCCAGCTCCGCGCCGAAAATCAATGTCTTTAAGCGCAACCGTTTGATCACCCTGCACAGGCGCAAACACCGCAGGGCCACTCGGAAAGGGGGCACCTGCCTCGGTCCGATCAAGGACCAGCAGCAAAGTCTTTCCATCCAGTTTGGCCTGGTATGCAGCGGGCTGCTTCAGATTGATCACCACCCGGGTCCGGTCGCCCGCTTGAACCACATTGGCGGATCGCAAGTTTCCCTGATTCAACTCCACGGTATTTCTACCCATGGCATTCACCACACCCGGGAAATCCAATGCGATCCGCGCGGGTGATTGGATCGTGAATCCGGTGGGCAGAGCAGTCAAAGCCTCTGCGGTGTCTATACGCACAACCTCCACGCCGGCCTGCAATCCACCAGTCAACGATTGGATCGCATTCTGGGCGTGTGCCAAGCACGAAGTCATGACAATGGCCACAAACAAAGACAGTTTGCGCAAACTCCGCTCCTTTGACTCAGAGTTGATCACGCCATAAGATTTTGTCATTTTGAAACTTCCTCTTGTAACTGCAATGTCGCTGGACGCTCAATCCACTCACCCGCCGCATCTTGCACAATTTCGCGTAAATTGATTTCATTTTCAGAAATTCTCAACACGCGTCCATAGTTTTGACCAAGGTAATTACCTTGAGTAACCTGGTAAAGAAGTTGATCCACCCTCACCAAGGCAACGAGCTTTCCAGCGCGATTCAGACTGCCCACCATCGACATGGTATCCAGCGGAAATGCCTCCAAAGGTTGTTTCCGTCGGCTCATCTCAGCATCAATCAATGCTGAGCTTCCTGCGGAAAGACTTTGCCCACCACGCAAAATACTCGCCAATTTTTCGCTGCTAAAAGGCTCCAGAAGCCTTTCACCTGCATAGGCGTATGGTTCAAACTTTGTAGGCGCTGGAATTGGCTTGACATCCGGCGTTATCGAGTTCCGTTCGTTTTGCATCCAGATGCTCAACTCTTCCTCATCTGCACTTCCGCAGCCCTGAAGGAATGCCATTGAACACATGATCAGTGCAACACGCCGAATCCCGCCTCTTTGGCGCCAGCTCATTGAGAAGCTCATTTGGACGCGCCCTTGGTAGTGGCTGCTTTTTGCTGCAGCTCGATTTCCTCTTGATCCAGATACCGGAACGTTTTGGCTGTGCAGTCCATGGTCAATGTACCATCCCGGTCCCTCACAGGAGCAAGGGACAGATTGTTCAAAGTCACGATGCGAGAAAGTTTTGCAATGTCCGCTGCAAAAAGACCAATGTCGTGATACCCACCCGTCACGCGCACAGCGATTGGAAGTTCCGCATAGTACTCCTTCACCGAGACCTGACCTGGGCGAAACAGCTCGAATTGCAAACTGCGACCCAAACCAGCCTGGTTGATATCAGACAACAAGGCATCCATTTCTGCCTTGCTGGGAAGTTGCTTTTCCAGTTGATTAACGTATTGTTGAACCTGTTCAAGCTGCTTCTTCAGCGCATCCAGATTGACCGCCTGAACCAGTTTTTTTCGATAGTCTTCTCGCAACTGCTGTTCGCGGGTTTGCTCAGCCAGCAACTCCTCATCAACAGCCTTTAGCCAAAAAAACCAAAGACCGGCAATAACAGCGGCGCAAACCAATACGTAGAGAAGATTTCGCGGCAGCGATGGCCAGGAAGAAGGATCGTTGGGATCGAGGCCGGAAAACTGCCTCTGAAGCGTATCCTGAACCGACTTGAAATCGAGGTTGATGGTAGGTGATAGAGCCATGATTACCCCGATCAGACTTTTCCTGGTGCTGGAGACGTTGCTCCCGCAGCACCCTGCCCAACGGCATTCGAACCAGTGGGGCGATTGAGAGCCACTCTGATCTTGAAATTCGATACCCTGCGTTGCTCACGGTTTGAAACGGTTGCGTTGGCTGCAACGATTTCGATCAACTCAGGCTTCCCGAGCCAGGACGAGTTGTTCGCAAGATTTCGCAACAACTCAGAAACCCGTTCTTGTGATTGGGCCACGCCTTCCAGCAAGACGCTTTGATTTTCTTGCTTCATGCTTTTCAGATAAATACCGTCGGGCAGCTGCGCCACCAGCTCGTCAAGCAGGTGAACAGGCATGTTTCGATCCGCCTGAAGATCCTCCACAGCGGTTTGCCTCGCCCGCAGAGAAGCAATTTGCGCCTGAAGGCTTGCAATATCCTTGATTTCAGCATCCAGCTCTTTCGTCTTGCTTTGAAGAAACGAATTCCGCTGCTGCTGCTCCGCGATTTTCCCTTGATACCATGTGAATACCGCACCGCAGATGATCCCTCCAAGCAGGGCAGACAGCCCCAGCTGTGTAAAGAACTGTTCTTTCTGCCTTTTTCGCGCTGCCTCTCGATGAGGTAGCAAATTGATCAAAATCATTGGTAAAACCTCCGCAACGCCAAGCCAGTGGAGGTTAGATAGGATGGAGCTTCACGCGCGATCTTTCGCGCCTGTACGCCGGAAGCCATTTCCATACCATCGAACGGATTGATCACCATGCAGGCAAACGAAGTCTGATGAGTGACCCCTTCGATCAAGCCAGGCAATGCCGCACTGCCTCCGGCCAGCAAGATGTGATCAACCTTGTTGTAGGGGGTGCTGGTGAAGAAAAACTGCAACGCACGTCCGATTTCTTGCGCCATACTTTCAATAAATGGCTCCAGCACAGCCGAGCGATAATCATCAGGCAGATCGCCTGATCGCTTTTTGGCCTCAGCCTCGTCCGCGGAAAAACCATACTGGCGCACGATCAATTGCGTCAGCTGGGCGCCTCCGAAGGCTTGATCGCGTTCATACAACACGTCATCGTTGCGCATCACCTGCATGCTGGTGGTCAGGGCACCCACCTCAAACAAGGCCACAAGAGAGTCCACGCCTTGATTGGGCAGCGTCTCGATGACCCGCCCTGCCGCCATCCGGGAAGCATAGGGTTCGACGTCCATGATGACCGGCTTGAGGCCGGCGGCCTCAGCGAGACCCTGTCGGTCAGACACCTTTTCCTTGCGTGAAGCTGCGATCAAAACCTCGGCATCTCCGACCGAGTTGGCGCTCGGCCCCACCACGCAGAAATCGAGACTGACTTCATCGAGCGAGAAAGGGATGTATTGGTTGGCCTCCGACTCGACCTGCACCTCAAGCTCTTTTTCAGACAGGCCACCGGGAAGAACGATTTTTTTGGTGATCACAGCCGATGCAGGCAACGCCATCGCCACGTTTTTTGTTTTGCTGCCACTTTTGCGGACCACCCGGCGCACAGCTTCGGCCACTTCATCGAACTTTTCGATGTTCCCATCGGTGATCCACCCTCGCTCCAAGGGCTCGATGGCACAACGCTCCAACACCAGATCACCTGAACGATTGCGGCTCAACTCGACCAGCTTGACACTGGAAGAGCTGACGTCAATGCCCAACAACGGTGCCGGATCACGGCTGAAAAACGACCCCAATGAGATCAAGGTGACCCCCAAAAAATAGAAGCGCGGCAAGGCGCCAGACTTAAGATTTCACTTGAATGCTAGCAGCAAGCCCCTTGTGCAGCAAAGATTTTCTACCTTTGACACAAAAGAGAACGTTGCCAAAAGCATACGCAAACCCACCACTCCCGGCGGACAGGCATCACGCAGAAAGAGAAGAAACACACAACAACTCACAATATCCGCTTCTGCGCTGACATCTTCACCGCAGGCCGATTTTTATAATCAGCCTCCCTCGCCCTGACTGTTCGCATGCCCCAACACGATCCCGCCACATCCCGCTCGTCCGAGCCAACCCCCTCCAAGAAAGCTGGTTTGCTGGCGTGGCTTGGACGCGCTCTTGCAGGTTTGACAGGGTTGTTGCTGGCAGCATTGCTCACGCTCTTTCTGGGTGTGGGGATCGGACTGGCCGTGGCCTACCCCAACTTGCCAGATGTGGGTGCTCTCGCCGATTACCGCCCCAAACTGCCCCTTCGGGTGCTGACAGCCGACGGGCATCTGATCGGGGAATTCGGCGAAGAACGCCGCAGCCTTCTTCCCATCAAAGAAATCCCGGATGTCATGAAAAATGCCGTTCTCGCGATAGAGGACGCCCGCTTTTTCGAACACGGCGGAGTCGACTATCGGGGCATGCTCCGGGCAGTGCTGGCCAATCTGGGGCAGGCGAAAAGCCAGGGAGCATCCACCATCACGATGCAGGTAGCCCGAAACGTCTACTTGTCGGCAGAAAAGAGCTACACACGCAAGATCTATGAGGTACTGCTCACGTTCAAGCTGGAATACCTGCTGAGCAAAGAGCAGATACTTGAGATCTACATGAACCAGATCTTTCTGGGTCAACGAGCCTATGGCTTTGCCACTGCGTCACAGACCTACTTCGGCAAGCCGCTCAAGGACGTGAGCATCGCCGAAGCCGCCATGTTGGCAGGACTGCCCAAGGCACCCTCGGCGTACAACCCCATCTCCAACCCCAAGCGCGCACGCGCCAGGCAACTCCACATCATCGAGCGCATGCTCGAGAACGAATTCATCACCGCCGAACAAGCCCAAGAAGCCAAGGTCGAAGAACTCAAACTTCGACCGGTGGGCGGACCGGTACGGGTTCATGGTGAATTTGTTGCCGAGATGGTTCGCCAGTCCATGGTGGCCCAATACGGTGAGGAGGCCTACACCCGCGGCCTGACCGTCACCACCACGCTTCAATCCAGCGAACAACAAGCCGCTTACCAGGCACTGCGAAAGGGTATCCTGACCTACGAGAGCCGCCAGAAGTACCGTGGCCCCGAGTTCTTCGTCAACCTGCCGACAGACAATGCCGCACGCGAGGATGTGATTGATGGCGTGCTGGCGGAGCACCCCGACAACGGCGACCTGCTCTCGGCCGTCGTGCTTGAAGCCGGACCTCGCAAGGTGGTGGTGGTTCGCCAGGATGGGGAGCCCTTTGCGATCACCGGCGCCGGCCTGCGCCCCGTGCAATCGGGTCTTGCGGAAAAGGCCGCCCCTTCCATCAAGCTCCGTCCGGGGGCCGTGGTCCGAGTGGTCAGGATTTCGGCAACCGAGTGGCGCATCAGCCAGTTGCCCGAGGTCGAGTCTGCCTTCGTGGCGATGGATCCCAACACCGGCGCTGTGCACGCACTGGTCGGTGGCTTCGACTTCCAGAAGAACAAGTTCAACCATGTGACCCAGGCTTGGCGCCAGCCGGGCTCCAGCTTCAAGCCCTTCATCTACTCCGCCGCACTTGAAAAAGGTCTGACACCCACGACCGTGGTGAACGACGCACCGCTTTTCTATAGCGCCGAGCAGACAGGCGGAAAGCCCTGGGAACCCAAAAACTACGACGGACAGTTCGAAGGCCCGATGTCGGTACGCCGCGCGCTGGCCAAGTCCAAGAACATGGTGTCGATCCGGGTGCTGCAACTCGTTGGAACGAAAAGCGCGCAGGAGTGGATCGCCCGATTCGGTTTCCCGCCGGAGAAACATCCCCCCTACCTGACCATGGCCCTCGGCGCTGGCGCGGTCACCCCGATGCAGATGACCACCGGTTTTGCCGTGTTCGCCAACGGGGGGCATCGTGTCACACCCGTCCTGATCACCCGCGTGGTCGAACAACGGGGAAAGGTGCTGTTTGATACGCCACCCGCAACGGTGGACACCTCGCGCCAGGTCATCGATGAACGCAACGCCTTCATCATGAACAGCCTGCTGCAGGAGATCACGCGAACCGGCACGGCCGCGCGTGTCCAGGCAACGCTGAAACGCCCCGACCTTTACGGAAAGACTGGCACCACCAACGACTCCATGGACGCCTGGTTCGTGGGCTACCACCCCACACTGGTGGCGACGGTTTGGGTGGGGTACGACACGCCACGCAATCTGGGCAGCCGTGAAACGGGTGGCGGCCTGAGTCTGCCGATCTGGATCGACTACATGACCGAAGCGCTCAAAGGGGTACCGGTGGCCGAGTACAAACCGCCATCGGGCGTGATTCGCGTCGGTGGCGACTGGTACTACGAGGAATTTGGCCCTGGCCAGGGCGTGCATGGCCTCGGTTTGCGGGATCCTTGGCCCGGCCGCCCGGTTGAAAGCGACCCCACACCTGAAGAGATGGCCAGCCCACCGAACGATACCGAAGAAGACCGGCGCACGATCCTCGATCTGTTCAGGAACTGAACGTCAGTGGCTGGCCCGCCTGCTCGGTTGCACAACGTGACAGGTGTGAGAAAAACTCGCCCTGGCCTTTGCTGTCCATCCACTGGGCCCCGTCGTACCTGTAGTGAAAGCCACCCGCACGGGCCGCCATCCAGACCTCCTGCAGCGGTTTCTGCAGATTCACGATGATCTGGCTGCGGTTGGCAAAGGTCAACGTCACCATGCCGCCCACGCGCTGGTTGTCAATATCCGCCGTTGTCTGATCATTGATGCGGTCGCAAGCCAGTTCAATGGCGGTGAGCAAGGCCTCGGCGCGATCCAGATACTCGATATCGGTCATTACAATGCACCCACTATGAAGATGCATCGAATTCTAGGCGCAGCATTCGCCAATGTCCGTGTCGCGGGTTGCATGGCCCTGATCGCCCTGAGCTTGGCGGGTGCCGGTTGTGGGCAAAAGGGGCCGCTCTACCTGCCCAGCACGCAACCCGATGCACGGCCTGCCACGCCCTATCCGGCCACCCTCCCCGCTGCAACGGACACGCTGGACGAGACTCCGCAGCGCTGAAACCCATTTTGCAGCAGGCACCGGCTGCGGTTGTTCGCGGCCACCGAGCCGCCCTGATTCCACCATGCACACCTTGACCGGTTCATCCGCCCCGTCGCTGCCTCCCGGCTTCAGCTACCAGAGCGATCGACTCACGATCGAGGGCATCGCGCTGGATACGCTGGCCACGCAGTACGGAACACCCTTATTTATTTACAGCCGTGCGGCCATGCTCGATGCATTGGCCGCGTACCAGCGCGGACTCCAGGGGCGCGAGCACCTGATCTGCTACGCCATGAAGGCCAACTCGAATCTGGCCATCCTGCAGACCCTGGTGCAAGCTGGCTGCGGGCTCGACATCGTCTCTGGCGGCGAGCTGGAACGTGCTTTGGCCGTTGGAGTGGAGCCAACGCGCATCATCTTCTCCGGTGTTGGAAAAACGTGCGCTGAAATGCGCCGCGCGCTGGAAGCCGGCATCGGCTGCTTCAACGTGGAGAGCAACGCCGAGTTGGACGTGCTCGATGCGGTTGCGCAGAGCATGGGCCTGCGCGCGCCTGTGAGCGTGCGCGTCAACCCCAATGTGGACGCCAAGACCCACCCCTATATTTCGACCGGCCTCAAAGACAACAAATTCGGCATCGCGCACGAAAACGTGCTCGCCACCTACCGACACGCCGCCAGCTGCGCCGGTTTGCGAGTGGTCGGTATCGATTGCCACATCGGGTCGCAGATAACCGACATCGATCCTTATCTGAACGCCCTGGATCGCATGCTGGACCTGGTGAGCGCGATCGAAGCCGCCGGGGTACCACTCGAACACCTGGATCTGGGCGGTGGCCTGGGCATCAACTACCAGGGTGAAACCCCGCCAGCGGCCGATGTGCTCTGGCAACGCTTGCTGGAAAAACTTGATGCCCGAGGCTATGGCCAGCGCAAGCTGGTCATCGAGCCGGGCCGGTCCCTGGTGGGCAACGCGGGCGTCTGCCTGACCGAGGTGCTCTACCTCAAGCCGGGTGAACACAAGAACTTCCTGATCGTGGACGCGGCCATGAACGACCTGCCGCGCCCAGCCATGTACCAGGCCTTTCACCAGATCGTGCCACTGTCGCCGCGCCAGGACGTTCCCCCCACCACCTGGGACGTCGTCGGCCCGGTGTGTGAAAGTGGTGACTGGCTTGGGCGCGACCGGCGTCTGGCGGTGCAGGCGGGTGATGTGCTCGCGGTGATGTCCGCTGGCGCCTATTGCATGAGCATGGCCAGCAACTACAACACGCGTGGCAGGGCGGCCGAGGTGCTGGTCGACGGCGACCATGCAACGCTGATCCGGTCACGAGAGACCGCAGCCGATCAGTTCCGCAACGAAATGCTGATCTCTGCCACCTGAGCCACCGGCCCGCACGCGTTCAAGGCGTTGGCCGGCCGCTGGGTCGCCAGCGCCGCCACACACGCCAGCCCAGCAACGCTGCCAACAGAACCGCGTAAACACCCACCTCCGCGAAGTCGTTCTTGCCGCTGCGCATCCAGAAAAAATGCAGCACCGCCAAGCAAGCCACGGCGTACACACTTCGGTGCAGCAACTTCCAGCGCGCCGCCCCCATCGCCCGGATGGCCCGATTGAACGAGGTGGCCGCCATGATCATCAGCAACACCCAACTGCCAAAGCCGACCAGAATGAAGGGCCGCTTGGCCAGATCGGCCAGCAGGTCGCGCCACTCGAAACCCATGTCGAACCACGCGTAGGCCGTCAGGTGCAGGCTGGCGTAGAAAAACACGAACAAACCCAGCATGCGGCGCAGGCGGGCCAGCGCGGGCCACGCCGCCAACACCCGCAACGGCGTCACCAGCAACACCAGCACCAGCGCTCGCAGGCTCCAGTCGCCCAGTGACCGGATCAGGGCTTCGGCCGGATTGGCGCCAAGCTGGTCGTTCCATGCAGCCCAGAACAGCCAGACCGCCGGCAGGCTGCACAGAATGAAAAACAGGGGTTTGGCAACGCGGTGCGAGAGCCACCGGTTCACGAGCGGCCCTGCCTTGCGCGGCGTGGTGGCCGAATCCACCAACCCAGATCGGTTCGCGGGGACAGCGGTAAGTCGAGCGTCCACGAGAGCGGCTTTGCGGATGAACGGTCCGGGGGTCAGAATGACTTGCGCAGGTCCATGCCGGCGTACAGCTGTCCCACCTGTGGCTCGTAGCCGTTGAACATCAGGGTCTTGCGGCGTTTGGCCAACAGGCCCCCCTCTTCTCCAATGCGCCGCTCCGTGGCCTGGCTCCATCGCGGGTGGGCCACATCGGGATTCACGTTGGAGTAAAAGCCGTACTCCTGCGGCGCTGCGATGTTCCAAGCCGTGCGCGGCTCCTTGTCGGTGAACCGGATGTTCACCAGCGACTTGCCGCTCTTGAAACCATATTTCCAGGGAGCCACCAGACGCACAGGGGCGCCGTTCTGGTTCGGCAACACCTCGCCATACATGCCAAACGCCAGCAGCGTCAAAGGATGCATGGCCTCGTCCAGACGCAGGCCCTCGACATACGGCCACAGCAACACGCTGGAGCGCAGTCCCGGCATGGTGTCCCGATCGGCCTGGGTCACGAACTCCACATACTTCGCGCTGCCCAGCGGCTGCGCCGCCCGGATCAACGCACCCAGCGAATAGCCCATCCAGGGAATCACCATGGACCAGCCCTCCACACAGCGCAGCCGGTAAATTCGCTCCTCCATGGGAGCCAGCTTGAGCAGCTCCTCCAGCCCGTAGGTCCGGGGCTTGTTCACCAAGCCCTCGACCGACACCGTCCACGGGCTCGTCTTCAGCGACTTGGCTCGCGCCACGGGGTCCGACTTGTCGGTGCCGAATTCGTAGAAATTGTTGTAGGTCGACGCGTGCTCGTAAGCGGTGACCTTTTCCACCGTTGATGCCCCAGGCAACGCGGAAGAGGCGCCCGCCAGTGCGGCGAGCTTGCCGGGCCGGGCCACAGCGGCCAAGGCGTCCCGCGAAGCCCAACCAGCCAGCGCAGCACCACCGGCTCCCAGGGCCAGGTGCTGCAGCCACTCGCGGCGTCCCAGATATGTGGACCGGGACGTGATTTCGCTCGATCGAGGATGGTGGTACCCGGTGTCGGCAGAACGGATGATCATGAGAGGCTCCTGTGGTTCGGGTCAGTCGTAGGAGCCGGGGATTTCTTACCAAGTTCCTGACGGCGTCATCGAGCCCTCGCCCGAACCGGATTCTTCATCGCCCGCATCCAGAAGGGACACGGGCTTCAGGAACGGCAGGACCTCACAGCTCGCCGTAGCTGTGCAAGCCCGAGAGGAACATGTTCACCCCCAGGAAAGCGAAGGTGGTGACCGCGAGCCCCACCAAGGCCCACCAGGCCGCCACGGTGCCACGCAGGCCCTTCATCAGGCGCATGTGCAGCCAGGCGGCGTAGTTCAGCCAGACGATCAGGGCCCAGGTTTCCTTCGGATCCCAGCTCCAGTAGCCGCCCCAGGCCTCCGCCGCCCAGAAGGCACCCAGCACGGTCGCGATGGTGAAAAAGGCAAAGCCGACCGCGATGGCCTTGTACATCACATCGTCCAGCACCTCGAAACTCGGCAGTCGCTCGGCAATGCGACGGCGGCCGAACAGGATGGTGGCCACGATCAGCGCCGAAATGCCGAAATACACAAACCAGTAGCTGCCGCCCTTTTCCGCAGCCGAAGTCCGAAAGACGATGGGTTCAAAACACAGCACGATGCCCAGCAACCACAAGGGCGCGAGCTTGTACCAGCGCGACTCACTGGCACTCTGCTTGATCAGGTAGGCAAAAGCCAGCATGGCCGAAATGGCAAACGTGCCGTAACCAATGAAGTTGGCGGGCACGTGGAGCTTCATCCACCAGCTCTGCAACGCGGGCACCAGCGGCTGGATCTCGTGGGCTTCGCGCACCACGGTATACCAGAGCAGGAAGCCCACGGCCGCGCTCACCACCAGCATCACGAAGGCGCCCATCGAACGGGTGTTGTACTGCTCTTCGTAATACAGGTAAAAGGCCGCCGTCATCCAGCAGAACAGCACGAAGACCTCATAAAGGTTGCTCACCGGGATGTGACCAATTCCGACACCAATCTGGTGGCTCTCGTACCAGCGCACCATGGTTCCCACCAGTGCCAAGGTCACGGCCACCCAGGCCAGGCGCGACCCCAGGCTTTCGAATGCATTGCCTGCGCGCGTGAACATCCCCACCCAGTAGAAGATGGTGCTCATGAAGAACAGCACACTCATCCAGAGAATGGCTGACTGGCTG
The DNA here is from genome assembly GCF_057654755.1 of Hydrogenophaga sp. L76. Lineage (NCBI taxonomy): Bacteria > Pseudomonadati > Pseudomonadota > Betaproteobacteria > Burkholderiales > Comamonadaceae > Hydrogenophaga > Hydrogenophaga sp. L76. The sequence continues at coordinate 3,872,501 of NZ_CM172807.1, read as the reverse complement.
GAAATGAAATACTTGAGCATGAACACCTGTTCAGCGCGCGCCAGGCTCGCCGTGCCTTCCGGCGTCTGGTACAGCGAGATGGCCAGCAACGACAGTGCCGCCACCACCACCATCAGCACACGCAGGGGGCGCCAGAACCAGCCCAGCCAGATGACCGCGGGGACGGCACCCGCCAGAATGGCTTTTTCATATCCTTCCATGGCCGGGCTGTAGCGCATGAAACTCCACACCGCGCCCGCTACCACGAGGACAGCGAACAGCCAGTCCCACACATTGCGGCGGGCGAAATAGCCGGGTTCCAGGCCCGAGCCATTCTGGCCCCGCTTGAGTTCAAAAGTCTGGGTAGCGGTATTCATGAGGGCACCTTCAACAACTGGGACTTCAACATTTCAAACTCCTGATCGGCTTCCATCGTCTTGCGGTTGGACGAGAGCGCCATCGTGGCCTGCGATTGCCCTGCGCCCGCAGGCGAGAGCCACACCCACACGCGCCGTTCGCGCACATAGAGCATGACGAAAACACCCAGGATCAGCAAGCCGCAGCCGAGGTAGACGATGCTCTGGCCGGGCGCGCGCGCCACCTGGAACACACTCGCCTGTACATGTTCAAAATCCTTGAGCTGAAAGGTCATCGGGGCCGGGTAATAAAAAGCATCGCTCAGACTCATGACGGCGTGCGTCATGAATTGCTGCGTAGCTTCGCTGCGCTCCAGCGGCGGCAGGCCGGCCCGTTCACGACTGACCTGCAACAACTCGAACAAGGTCCCGTTGAGGATGCGCACCAGCACATCGCTGGCGCGCTCGCGCTCTGCTTCGGGCACGTTGTTCTCCAGAAACGCCGACACCGCTTGCAATCCCCCTTTGATGGGCGGGTTCCCCACCGCCGCTTCAGGGATCTCGGCGCCGGCAAACAGACCGATCGCCCGTCCGGAAGACGCCTGCAGGGCTTCGGCGAGTTCGGTGCGCCCCGCTTCGACCGCGGAGACCGCGTAGCGGCGCACGGCCAGTTCGCGCAACACCGGATCGGCGAGTGCCGAACGCAGGCGCACAAAACCATCGATGCTGTCCTGCTCGTCGGCCGGGATGCGCAGGTACCGGAAGGGCTCGGACGGCGTTTCACGCATGCCAAAGAGGAACATGCGGGAACCATCGATCTCCATGGGCAGCATGTAGTTGTTGTATTCCACCGCCTGGCCCGCCGCGTCGCGCAGCTTGTAGCTGAAACTGGGGCCCACGTTGCGCAGGGTTTTTTCGGCACCAGGCTTGTGCCCCGAACCGAGGCGGCTTTCGATCGAGCTGCGCAGGTCAACCTTGCGCACATCCGTGCCCGATGCTTCGCCCTGGTTCGCAAAGTTCTCCACGTTGATCACGCGCAGGCCGGTGTACTCCAGTGTGAGCTTCTGGTCCCCGTTGCTCAGCGCGGATGTGCCACCGATCACGCCCGACACCTCGAACGCCTTGGCCGGCCCGTTGATGGGCACAGCCTGCAGATTGACGCGCGAACCGCCATCGTCGAAGCTGGACTGGTAAATGTTGATGCCGCGGTGGCTGGCGGGATGGTTCACTTCAACCCGCGTCTCCTTTTTCTCACCCGTCTCGTGATCGTGGATCACGATGTCGCTGGCAAACAGCCTCGGCATGCCGGTGTCGTAGTACTCGACAATGAATTTCTTGAGTTCGACCGAAAACGGCAGATCCTGCAGCAGCACGCCATCGGACTGGGCCAGGATTGCGGTGCCCGCCGTGGTGCCCTCGGTCACCAGCAGGTTGCCCCGGAACGTCGGGTTGCTGGGAGAAAGGCGGTGCTGAGGGGCCACATCGGCAATCAGGCCGCCACCCGTGAACGGCGTCTTGCCGTTGAACCACATCTGGGCACGCACCACCAGATCGCCATCGAGCAGGCCACCGAGGCACACCAGCACAATCGCGCTGTGTGCCGCCAGATAGCCGATCTTGTTGGTCGATCCCGCCTTGGCGGCCACCATCCAGCCAGTACCGCCCGCGCTTTCCCGCGACTGCAGCTTGACCTTCCAACCAGAACCCAGCAGGGTTTGACCGATGCGGTTGGCCGCTGATTCGGGCGTTTCAGGCAGCGCGCCTTCGGCCCGATGCGGAAAAGCCTTGAGACTTTGCTCGCGGATGTTTTCCTTGTAGGCCTTGAAGTCCACCAGGATCTTGGGCGTGTTGCGCGCGATGCACAGGCTGGTGCTGACCACCAGAAACGCGAGGATCAGCAGAAACCACCACGCACTGTAGACCGTGAACAGCCGGGCACTGCCAAACACATCGGACCAGAACGGGCCAAATTGGTTGACGTAGTTGTTCAGGGGCTCGTGTTGTTTGACCACGGTCCCGATGACCGACGCGATACAGATCACCGTCAGCAGCGAGATCGCAAACCGCATGGAGGACACCAGCTCAACCAGTTGACTGGCGAAGCGTGACCCGGTACGGATCTGCAGGCCTTGGGTAGATACAGTCATTTAGGCGTCGTAAAAAACAAACAGGGCGGATCTGGAAGAACCCAGAACGCGCCCTGATGTGATGCTTTGTTCGTGTGGCGGTTCAATGCAATGTTCGATAAACCCGCATTGTGAGGCCAAATATTAACCAACGCTTATATCCCCGAAGACACCGGGGGCTAAGCACGTGACCGGTCAGCGCAAGCCCGCGATGTAATCAGACACCGCCTGGATTTCGCGGTCGTTCATTTTGGCTGCCACACCGGTCATCTGGATGTGGTTGGCGCGCGTGCCGTCGCGGAAAGCCTTGAGCTGGGCAGCGGTGTAACCGGCATGCTGCCCTTTCAGGCGCGGGTACTGCGAGGGAATGCCGGCGCCAGTGGGGCTGTGGCAACCCGCACAAGCCGCAATCTGGCGATCAGCGATACCGCCGCGGTAGATGCGCTCACCCAGTCGAACCAGATCCTTGTCCGTCGCGAAGCCTTCGCGTGCCTTTTGATCGGCCAGCCACCAGGCGATGTTGCGCATGTCATCATCGGACAGCGCCGCGACCATGCCCTGCATGATCGGGTTGGCCCTTTTCCCAGACTTGAATTCCTGCAGCTGCTTGACCAGGTACTCTGGATGCTGCTGCGCCAACATCGGATTCTCCGGCGTCACCGAATTCCCGTCGGCTGCGTGGCAGGCCACACAAACCTGCCCATAGGTGGCGGCACCCTTGGCAACATCGGGTTTGACCGACTGCGCATGTGCACTGAACGACAGGGCTGCAGCGGCAACCACGCAAAGGAAAGAAACGGGCAATTTCATGTCGGGGCGGCGTCGGCAACGACGCGTCGGTTTGAAGAAGTTCGCGGCTTTCGGGCCGTACAGCATTCGATTTTACAATGCCTCACAGGATACCCAAATGACTCAAGTCAAGAATACCGCCACCGCCTCGGACACAACCCCATCCAGCACCCCCAGCGTGCAGGGTCCCGAGGGCGCCCAAAACGCAGAGCGTCCCGATATCAAGAGCCTGCACGGCTGGCTGCACACCGCCCGATTCCTCACGACGGCGCCCCAGCTGGAACACCTGCCCACGCTGGATGTTCCCGAGGTGGCTTTTGTGGGTCGCTCCAATGCCGGCAAATCCACCTGCATCAACACCCTGACCCAGCAAAAGCGCCTGGCTTTTGCATCGAAGACGCCTGGACGCACGCAAAGCATCAACCTGTTCTCGCTGGGCAAGCAGGGGCAGACCGACGCCGTGCTGGCCGACTTGCCGGGTTATGGGTACGCTGCGGTGCCGCGCGAAGCCAAGCTGCGCTGGCAGCGCGTGATGGGCAACTACCTCATGACGCGCGAAAACCTCAAGGCCGTTGTGTTGCTGTGCGACCCCCGCCTGGGTTTGACCGAACTCGACGAAATCCTGCTCGACGTGATCCGCCCGCGGGTACAAAGCGGCCTGAAGTTCGTGATCCTCTTGACCAAGTCGGACAAGCTCACGCGTGCCGAGGCCAACAAGGCCCTGTCCATTGCGAAGCTGCAGTGTGGCGGTGGTGAAGCCCGCCTGTTTTCCGCGCTCAAGAAGCAGGGGCTGGACGAGATGGCGCGGCTCCTGTGGGACTGGACCCATGGCGAGGCCGTGGCGCCCATGGAGCCAGCCGCCGAAAAAGCGGTGGAAGACGACGAGCCTCCGGCGCTCGACTGAGCCGACTGGGCAGAACCCGCCGTCAGTCAGGCCTTCACCGGCGTTCAGCTCCGTGCATAGGGCGACGCTTCGCCGGCCGGTCGCGTCTTGAAGCGCTTGTGCACCCAGTAGTACTGCTCGGGCATGGTGGCGATCATCTGCTCCAGGCGCTTGTTCATCAACGCGGTGTCGGCCACCGCGTCGCCGCCGGGATAACCATCCCAGCCCGGTAGCACCTCCACGTCGTAACCACTGGGTGTCATCCTGCTGATGACCGGCACCACGCGCGCACGCCCCATCTGGGCCAGCCTCGGCAGGGTGGGCACGGTGGCGGTGCTCACACCGAAAAACGGCACGAACACCGACTCTGCCGGTCCCATGTCCATGTCCGGCAAGAGGTACAGCACCTCCCCCGCGCGCAGTGCCTGCACCAGCGAGCGCATGCTTTGGTGCTTTTCGACCAGCCTGACTGAGCCGTACCGCAGCCGACCCGCCCGAATCCATTGATCCACGGCCACATTGCGTTGACGGGCATACAGGCTGATGAACCTGCGCGGAAACCCCAGGGCCAGTGCGGTTCCGCCGGCGTCCAGTCCTACAAAGTGCGGCGCGAACACCAGAATCGGCCCGTCGGTGGCCAGTTCATGGACCGCCCCGACCAGCCTCAGGCGGCGCCGGGTCACCGCTTCACTGGCTTCCCAGACCCAGCTCCGGTCCAGCCAGGATTGCGCGAAATACACAAAATGCCGGCGCACAGCGCGGTTGCGCTCAGCCTCGCTGTCCTGAGGGAAACACAGCGCCCAGTTGGTGCGGGCAATGCCCCGGCGCCGGCCCGCCACCGAGTGGAGCAACTGCCCCGACAGCCACCCCAGGCCGCGCACCCATGGCAGAGGCAATCTGGCCAGCAGGCGCATGAAACCCACGCCCAGTCGACCACCCCAGGTTTTGGAGCCCGATGGACTGTGATGAGTTGGGGGGGGGGTTGTGGACATGAATGACTGCGGTGAGCACCGGGGGACGTTTCAGCGCCGGGGCGCGGCGCCGGTGTCCGGGGACTCGGGTTGACGGGGTTGCTTGTAGCGGTCGTACGACCAGAGGTATTGCGCCGGCGATTCTCGCACCAGCGACTCCATGGCCTGATTGATCTGCAAAGCGGCCGTTTGCGGGTCGCTGCTCAGACCCTCCTCAGCCAGACCCGGGAAGGGGCGCACATGCACCAGGAAGCCGCGGCCCCACGAGAGCCGCTCGCCCCAGATCAACACCGGCTGCACGCCCGGTGTCCGTGCCAGGCGGGCCGACAAGGTCATGGTGTAGGCCTCACGCCCGAAGTACGGCGCCCACACGCCTTGGCCCGCGGGCGGCACCTGATCCGGCAGCAGCCCCACGGCCTGCCCGGTCTTGAGCGCCTTGATGAGCTGTTTCACGCCGGCCAGCGTGGTCGGCGCCGTCAACAGGCCCGGACGCTCCCGGGAATGGGCCACCAGATCCCGCAGCCAGGGTTGGCGCGACGGGCGAAACAGCACGGTGGTGGTCATGCGGTCACCGAAACGCTGTGCCACCGCCTGCGCCGTGATTTCAAAACAACCCAGGTGCGGTGTCAGGAACAGCACGCCAGAGCCGTGGGCCATCGCCGCTTCGATCAGGGAAGCCCCTTCCCAGCCCACCTTCATCGGGGCTCCCAACCACAACCGGGTGGTTTCTACGGCCATCTTGCCCGCTTCGCCCACCGAAGCCAGCGCCACCCCGCGGGAAAAACCGGCCTGGCGAACATGGGCCATCAAGCGGCGCCGGTAGCGGGGCGACAGCAGAAAGCTCAGCCAGCCCACCACCCAGCCTGCAGCGTGCAGCACAGGCAGCGGCATGAGCGAGAAAAAGCGGAAAAGCAGTTGAATGAAGACGGTCACAAATTGCTCAAGAGGCCTGCATGGCCGTCGAAATATACCGGCGATGGGCATACACCCGTTGCTTGCGTCAGGCCATGAACAGAGCAGGGGCCACAGAAAACCGTTTGCCCTAAAATCCCGTCATCGCCGAGTTATTGAACTAATTGCGGGGCGATTCACAAATTCCGCTAAAGCGTTCGCCGAACCCAGAAGACCGGCAACGCCGATCAACCAACTCTGGAGTTTATACATGGCGAACGACTTTCTCTTCACTTCCGAATCCGTCTCAGAAGGCCACCCCGACAAGGTGGCTGACCAGATTTCCGACGCGATCCTCGATGCAATCTTCAAGCAGGACCCGCGCAGCCGCGTGGCCGCCGAGACCCTGACCAACACCGGCCTCGTGGTGCTGGCGGGCGAGATCACCACCAACGCGCACGTCGACTACATCCAGGTCGCGCGCGACACCATCAAGCGCATCGGCTACGACAACACCGAGTACGGCATCGACTACAAGGGTTGCGCCGTGCTGGTGGCCTACGACAAGCAGTCGAACGACATCGCGCAGGGCGTGGACCACGCGTCCGACGACCACCTGAACACCGGCGCCGGCGACCAGGGTCTGATGTTTGGCTACGCCTGCGACGAGACGCCCGAACTCATGCCCGCACCGATCTACTATGCGCACCGCCTGATGGAGCGCCAGGCCCAGCTGCGCAAGGACGGCCGCCTGCCCTTCCTGCGGCCCGACGCCAAGAGCCAGGTGACGATGCGCTATGTGGACGGCAAGCCGCACAGCATCGACACCGTCGTGCTGTCCACCCAGCACAGCCCGGACCAGAGCGAGAACCAGCACCAGATGAAGGCCTCGTTCACCGAAGCCATCATCGAAGAAATCATCAAACCGGTGCTGCCCAAGGAATGGCTGCAGAACACCAAGTACCTGATCAACCCGACCGGGCGTTTCGTTATCGGCGGCCCGCAGGGCGACTGTGGCCTGACCGGCCGCAAGATCATTGTCGACACCTACGGCGGCGCCTGTCCGCACGGCGGTGGCGCGTTCTCCGGCAAAGACCCCAGCAAGGTCGATCGCTCAGCGGCCTACGCCGCGCGCTACGTGGCCAAGAACATCGTCAAGGCCGGCCTGGCCAAGCAGTGCCAGATCCAGGTGGCCTACGCCATTGGCGTGGCCAAACCGATGAACGTGACGGTCTACACCGAAGGCACGGGCGTGATACCGGACGAGGCGATCGCCGCGCTCGTGAGCGAGCACTTCGACCTTCGCCCCAAGGGCATCATCCAGATGCTCGATCTGCTGCGCCCGATCTACGAAAAGACAGCCGCCTACGGTCACTTCGGCCGAGAAGAGCCCGAGTTCGCCTGGGAGCTGACAGACAAGGCGCAGGCGCTGCGCGCAGCGGCCGGACTCCAATAAATCCATCGACCACCCTGACCATCCGGGGACTTGCCCCGTGTCGGGCAAAGCCCATGCCGGGGATCCACCGTGGCTGCACGCAACCCAGTCTGCGCCAGGGCATGAGCTCGTTTACTGAACATGCGGCCCACGGTTTCTCGACTCACGCTGCCCAGGCCAGGCTCCTGGCGTGCGGCGTGTCGAGTTCCACCATCGTCCAGCGCTGGCGGCCTGTGGGGCGCCGAACATGCCAGCTCGGTCACACGTGCTTCTGCGTCCGAGTCGTACTGGCGAGGCCGCGCCGGCACATGACAATACCCCCGTATATCGATTGGCGATGTCCGAAGTGTGTTCCTGTTTCTTGAGTTACGTGTTCCTATCTCAGGATGGCGGATCTGTCAGCAAGCACCAGCAATCAACCGGAAGCCTCCACGTACCTGCCCCGGGGGTGCTGGAGCGAACACTTGTAACCCCAGCGCTACAGGCGCAGACTCTTCTGGGTTTTCAGCATGGTGACCGATATCATGAACAGATGATTCTTGCTGTGCATCGCATCGACTTGGAGCTTTGAACCATGAAAAACCCTGACCGCCCGGACCGGAACGACAACGCCATCCCCGAACTTGAGCGGCTGGTGGCCGAGCGCACCCAAGCACTGGAGCAGGCACTGGCCCGTGCCCAGGCGCTCTACGAACAAGCCCCCTGTGGCTACCTGTCGCTCGACGGTGAGCTGCGCTTGGTCAACATCAACCAAACCCTGTTGAACTGGCTGGGCTACGAGCGCGAAGAGGTGCTCAGCAAACTGGATCTTCTTGCCCTGGTCGATGCGTCGTGCCGCACGCTGTTGCAGACACGCATGGAATTGCTGCGCCATTCAGGCCGCAGCGAGCCCATGGAAGTCGAAATCCGCCGCAAGGACGGCAGCCAGTTCCACGCCCTGTTCTTGTCCACCGCCGTGTTCGACGAGCAGGGACGATTCCTGCACACCAACACCAACGTGATGGACATCAGCGACCGCAAGGCGGTTGAGCTGCGGGTGGCCGCCCACAACAGCTTCCTGCAGAACATCACCGACCGTATTCCGGTGCGCCTGGCCTACTACGACAAAGATCTGATCTGCCGTTTTGCCAACATTGCCCACGCCAGCCGGTACGGCAAACAGCCGAACGAGATGGTGGGCACGCACCTGAGCCAGTTTGTGCGACCCGAACTGTTGCCCGAAATCCTCCCGCACGTGGCCGAGGCGCTCAGTGGCAAACCCCACAGCTTCGAGGCCGAGCGTGTGGACAAGAACGGCTCGCTCAACTACTACGAGATCCACTACATTCCGGATTTTCGCTACGGTGAAGTCGAGGGTATCTTCATCGAACTGCACGACATCACCGAACGTCGGCGCACCGAGGAGTTCGTGCTGGAAGCCAACCGCGACCTCGAAGAGCGCGTGCGTGAGCGCAGCGCCGAGCTGTTCCAGAGCGAGCAACGCTACCGCCTCATGGTCGATGCCCTCCAGGACTACTGCGTCTACTTCGTGAACGAAGACGGCGCCGTGACCGATTGGACCGAGAGCGCACAGCGTTTGCATGGCCATACCCGCTCGCAGATGCTGGGCAAACCCTACTCGCAACTGCTGGCCGCCGCCGACGCAGGCGAGGAAGCGGTCGATCCGGCCCAGGCGTTGCTCTCGGCCAAGGCCCACGGCCAGTGGGAATCCCGGGGCTGGCAGCTGCGCAACGATGGTTCACGCTTCTGGGCCCACACGGTGCTCACCGCTTTGCGCAACGAGGCAGATGAACTGCAGGGTCTGTCCTGCATCACGCGCGACATGACCGCGGCCAAAAGCCTGGAGGATGTGATGAAGGATCTCAATCACGAACTCGAAAAGCGTGTGGCAGAGCGCACGCACGAGCTGGTAACGGCCAACAAGCATCTGGATGTGTTCTCGCACATGGTGTCTCACGACCTGCGTGCGCCCCTGCGCCACATCGCCAGCTTCGTCAGCCTGCTGCAGGAGCAGATGGGCGAATCCAGCGACGGCCTGGCGCTGCAATACCTCAACTCGATCGCAAAGGCCAGCAAACGCATGAGCATCATGATCGAAGGCCTGCTCGAATACGCGCGCCTGGGGCGGGTTGCCATCGAGTCGCAGCCCGTGCCACTGGCGCCGCTGGTCGGCGGCGTGATTGCGCATCTGAAACAGGAAAACCCCACCCGCTCCATCGAATGGGTGGTGGAGGAAGATCTGCCGATCGTGCGCGGCGACGCCATGTTGCTGGCCGAGGTGTTCAGCAACCTGCTGAACAATTCGGTGAAATACACCCGCCCCCGCGAACACGCCCGGATCGAAATCGGCTGGAAGGTCGATCCGGTCAACGGTCGCACCTTCTACATCCGCGACAACGGTGTGGGCTTCGACCTGGAGAAAGCACACAACCTGTTTGTGATGTTCCAGCGGCAACACCACTCCATGGACTTCGAGGGCACCGGCACCGGTCTCGCGCTGTCCCAGCGCATCATCGAACGCCACACCGGTCGCATCTGGGCCGAAACCGCCTCCGGTGAAGGCTGCACGTTCTACTTCACCCTGCCGTTCGAGGGCCTGGAGCCCGAACTGGACTCCCCCACACCGGCACTGGCGATCTGACGGAGCACGTTCCTGAGACCGGCGGGTTCGCACCACCATCGTGGGTACGTGGACCCAGCCGGTCCAACTGCCGTGCCGTCTCACCGTTGCTGGCCACCACCGGCTGCATGTGACCTCCATCGCTGGCCCCATTTTGATCTGGCTGCGCCGGCGCAACTCGCTCCGCCACTGGGGCAGGTCCGGGAAAATTGCTGGAGCAGCCATCTTCCACGCGTGTCCGGCGACGAACTGCATCATCGAACCGGTGCTCGGCTCTTCTCCTCCTTCGGGGTCAGCGCGGTACCAGAAAAACCGATTTTTCATCGAGATGTATCGCCGCGTCGGTGGTGGACTGCAGCTTGAACACGATGGGGTGCGAACCACTGGACGCGCCCGGTGGCACCTGCACCCGCACTGCCAGGGTGCGCACTTCGGTCGGCAAGACGTCCACCATGGGTTCGGATGCGATCACGATGCCATCCATGCCTTCCACGCTCAGCCGAACCACCTGTTTCGCCTCGGTGGCGTTCATGATCTGCAGGCGGAACACGTTCTCTATGCGGCCCTGCTCGACCATGCGGGCGAGAGCGCCGCGGTCGCGGATCACGTCCACCTTCATGGGCACGCGCATGTAGAGGCTCACCCCCACGGCGATGGCGATGGCGGTCAGTACCATGGTGTAGATGAGCACCCGCGGGCGCAGCGCCCGGCGGATGATCTGAGCCTTGTCCCAGCCTCCGGTCATGGCGTTCTGCGTGGAATACTTGACCAGGCCACGGGCATAACCAAACTTGTCCATCACGTCGTCGCACACGTCAGCGCAGGCGCCGCAACCGATGCACTCGTACTGCAAGCCCTTGCGGATGTCGATGCCGGTCGGGCAAACCTGCACGCACAAGGTGCAGTCCACACACGAACCCAGGCCCTTTTCTTTCGGGTCCACCTTCTTGCCGCGCGAACCACGCGGCTCGCCTCGGGTGGTGTCGTAGGTGACGATCAGGGTGTCCTTGTCGAACATGGCACTCTGGAAGCGCGCATAGGGGCACATGTATTTGCACACCTGCTCGCGCATGAAACCGGCGTTGCCGTAGGTGGCAAAGCCGTAGAAGAAGATCCAGAAGGTCTGCCAGGCACCCAGCGAACCGGACACCACGTCAGCCGCCTGATCGCGGATGGGGGTGAAGTAGCCGACGAAGGTGAAACCGGTCCAGAGCGCAAACAGGATCCACGCGGTGTGCTTGACGGCCTTGCGGCCAGCCTTGGCGCCTGACAGCGGCGCCTCGTCCATCCGCATGCGGGCCGAGCGATCGCCCTCGATCTTCTTCTCGATCCACAGGAAGACTTCGGTGTAGACCGTCTGCGGGCAGGCGTAGCCGCACCACAGGCGCCCGGCCACGGCCGTGAACAGGAAGAGCGCGAGCGCCGCCATCACCAGCAGACCGGTGAGGTAGATGAAATCCTGCGGGTAGAGCACCAGCCCACCCAGGTAGAAGCGGCGCGACAGCAGGTCAAACAGGATGGCCTGGCGGCCGTTCCAGTTCAGCCAAGGCAACCCGTAGAAAACGATCTGTGTGATCCACACCATGGCCCAGCGCCAGCGGGTGAAGAAGCCCGATACCGACCTGGGGTGAATCTTTTTATGCGACTCGTAGAGGGAAACCTCGATTTCGTCGGGCTCATCCCCGGGCACGAGGCCCAGGGGCTGGTTGGCGGTGGTCGTGGACATGGGTGCTTTCTTGTGGGTCTCGCGGTGTTTGGGCCCGGCCTCTGAGCGCAAGGCCGGTGTGCGCGCCAGTCCATGTTCCAAGAACCGTGCCAGTCCCCGAATTCACAAAGAATCAAGGACTTGCAACACCTAGCGTGCGTTTTCGCCTCCAGAAGTTGCGGCGGAACCGCCACAATTGGCAGTAAAGTGCCAAGTTTGGCACTTCGCCCTGGGCGTCTTTGGTGGGGATAAAACCCTTGTGCCTCTTGAAATACCACCGAAGCGCCCTTATCATTAGCACTCGCTGGAGTTGAGTGCTAACACTTGCTCCAAGTCGATCGACGGCCTTGCCCGACCCTTGCGGTCGGTCCTGATCGTCTGACCCAACCCTATCCCAATCTCAGGAGATGCAATGAACCTTCGTCCTCTCGCCGATCGCGTGATCGTCAAGCGTATTGACAGCGAAACCAAGACCGCTTCCGGCATCGTCATCCCCGACGCAGCCGCAGAAAAACCCGACCAGGGCGAAATCCTGGCGGTCGGTCCCGGCAAGAAAAACGACAAGGGCGAACTGTCGCTCATGAACGTCAAGGTCGGTGACCGCGTTCTGTTTGGCAAGTACAGCGGCCAGACCGTCAAGGTCGACGGCAACGAACTGCTGGTGATGAAAGAAGACGACCTGTTCGCAGTCGTCGAATCCAAGTAATTTTGCGGGACTGACCGAGCAACGCGCAAAGCGTCTGCTCGATCTGTCCCCAACTGTTCAAATCATTTAGGAGCTATCAACATGGCAGCAAAAGACGTCATTTTCGGCGGCGAAGCCCGCGCACGCATGGTCGAGGGTGTGAACATCCTGGCCAACGCGGTCAAGGTCACCCTGGGCCCCAAAGGTCGCAACGTGGTGCTCGAGCGCTCGTTCGGCGCCCCCACCGTGACCAAGGACGGTGTGTCTGTGGCCAAGGAAATCGAACTCAAGGACAAGCTGCAGAACATGGGCGCCCAGATGGTCAAGGAAGTTGCTTCCAAGACGTCTGACAACGCTGGCGACGGCACCACCACCGCCACCGTGCTGGCGCAAGCCATCGTGCGCGAAGGCATGAAGTACGTGGCCGCCGGCATGAACCCGATGGACCTGAAGCGCGGCATCGACAAGGCCGTTGAAGCCCTGATCGAAGAGCTGAAGAAGGCCTCCAAGGCCACCACGACCAGCAAGGAAATCGCCCAGGTTGGCTCCATTTCCGCCAACTCTGACTCCAGCATCGGCGACATCATCGCCAATGCCATGGACAAAGTGGGCAAAGAAGGCGTGATCACCGTGGAAGACGGCAAGTCGCTGCAAAACGAACTCGACGTCGTCGAAGGCATGCAGTTCGACCGCGGCTACCTGTCGCCCTACTTCATCAACAATCCTGAGAAGCAATCCGCCCTGCTGGACAACCCCTTCGTGCTGCTGTACGACAAAAAGGTTTCCAACATCCGTGACCTGCTGCCCACGCTGGAGCAGGTGGCCAAGGCCGGCCGTCCGCTGTTGATCATTGCCGAAGATGTCGAAGGAGAAGCCCTGGCGACGCTGGTGGTCAACACCATCCGCGGCATCCTGAAGGTGGTGGCAGTGAAGGCCCCTGGCTTCGGCGACCGCCGCAAAGCCATGCTGGAAGACATCGCCATCCTGACCGGCGGCAAAGTGATCGCCGAAGAAGTCGGCATGACGCTGGAAAAAGTGACCCTGGCCGACCTCGGCTCCGCCAAGCGCATCGAAGTGGGCAAGGAAAACACCACCATCATCGACGGCGCCGGCGCTGCTGCTGACATCGAAGCCCGCGTGAAGCAAGTGCGCGTGCAGATCGAAGAAGCCACCAGCGACTACGACCGCGAGAAGCTGCAAGAGCGCGTGGCCAAGCTGGCCGGCGGCGTTGCCGTGATCAAGGTCGGCGCTGCCACCGAAGTCGAGATGAAGGAAAAGAAGGCCCGCGTGGAAGACGCCCTGCACGCCACCCGCGCTGCAGTGGAAGAAGGCATCGTCGCCGGTGGTGGCGTGGCCCTGCTGCGCGCCCGTCAGGCCGCTGGCACCATCAAGGGTGACAACGCCGACCAGGACGCCGGTATCAAGCTGGTGCTCAAGGCCATCGAAGCGCCTCTGCGCGAGATCGTGGCCAACGCCGGTGGCGAGCCTTCCGTGGTGGTCAACGCCATCCTGGCTGGCAAGGGCAACTACGGCTTCAACGCCGCCAACGACACCTACGGTGACATGATCGAAATGGGCATTCTGGACCCCACGAAAGTGACCCGTACCGCTCTGCAGAATGCCGCTTCCGTGTCCAGTCTGATGCTGACCACCGAAGCCATGGTGGCCGAGTCCCCGAAGGATGACGCACCGGCCGGCGGCATGGGTGGCGGCATGGGTGGGATGGGCGACATGGGCGGCATGGGCATGTAATTGCTCCTTGCCTGAGACGCCATGCCGGCGTTGCAAGGGCTTGCCGTGGCGCTGCCACTGTCTACGCCCTTGCGCCTTGGCCTGGCGCCTCATGCTGCGTCGGATTGCATCACTGCATGCTGACGAACCCCCAAGAAAAAACCCCGCGAAGCAATTCGCGGGGTTTTTTTCATTGATACCCCCAAACGAGGGGACTTCGGGTGGGTCAGCGCATCATGCCTTCGAGCTTGATCGTGTCCACCACGAACGCGCGGATGCCTTCGGCCAGCTTCTCGGTCGCCATCGCGTCTTCGTTCATCGCAAAGCGGAAACCGGCTTCGTCGTACAACGCGAACGGAATGTCCATCAACTTCGCGGCCTCGGCGTCCAGAGCCCTGGGCAAGACCGCTTCGCTGGCCGCCAGCTGAGCCAGCAGGTCAGGGCTGATGGTCAGCAGGTCGCAGCCAGCCAGCGCCGTGATCTGGCCCACGTTGCGGAAGCTCGCACCCATCACCTCGGTGGCGATGCCGTGCTTCTTGTAGAAGTTGTAGATCGCCCGCACCGACTTCACGCCCGGGTCGTTGGCGCCCGCCATCGCTGCTTCGTCCCAGTTTGCACCCGCGTTCTTCTTGTACCAGTCGTAGATACGGCCCACGAACGGCGAGATCAGCTGCACCTTCGCCTGACCACAGGCCACGGCCTGGGCGAACGAGAACAGCAGCGTCAGGTTGGTGTGGATGCCCTCACGCTCCAGGCGAGCGGCGGCCTGAATGCCTTCCCAGGTGGAAGCGATCTTGATCAGCACGCGGTCGATGTGCACACCCTCGCCCTGGTAGAGGTCGATGATGCGGCGCGCACGCGTCACGGTGGCTTCGGTGTCAAAGCTCAGGCGGGCGTCCACCTCGGTGGAAACGCGGCCGGGAATGTGTTTCAGAATCTCGCAGCCGAAAGCCACAAGCAGGCGGTTCATCACCTCGTCCGTCCCCTGCGCGCCGTATGTCGACATCGCATCCTTGAGCAGATGGGCATATTCCGCTTTCTGCACCGCCTTCAGGATAAGCGATGGGTTGGTGGTCGCGTCGCGTGGCGAAAAGGCTGCGATCTGGTTGAAGTCGCCGGTGTCGGCAACCACGGTGGTGAGCTGTTTGAGTGCGTCAAGCTGGTTCATCTTGCCATTATCGGGCGTGAAGGTTCCACAATTTTTTGTAACTCGATTACCATCGTTCCATGCTCGACCGAATCAAAGCCTCCCTGCCCTCGCTGGCTCCCGCAGAACAACGGGTGGGCAAACTCGTGCTGCTCGATCCGCGCAGTTTCGCCAGCCTGCCGGTGTCCGAACTGGCCGAACGGTCGCATGTGAGCAAGCCGACCGTGGTGCGTTTCTGCCGCAGCATGGGTTACGACGGTCTCTCGGACTTCAAGCTCAAGCTCGCCGGCACCGTGAGCGAAGGCGTGCCCTTCATCCACCGCAGTGTGGACGTGGACGACAAGGTGGGTGACGTGCTGGTCAAGGTGATCGACAACACGGTGGCAGCGTTCCTGAAATACCGCAATGACGCCTCCACCCACTCGATCGAGAAGGCGGTGGATGCGCTGCTGGCCACCTACAAGAACCGCGGCCGCATCGAGTTCTACGGCGCGGGCAATTCGGGCATTGTGGCGCAGGACGCGCAACACAAGTTTTTCCGCCTGGGCATCAACGCCATCGCCTACAGCGACGGCCACATGCAGGTCATGAGCGCCTCGCTGCTGGGGCCGGGCGACTGTCTGGTGATCGTGTCCAACTCGGGCCGCACGCGCGACCTGATGGATGCGGCCGACATCGCGCGCAAACACGGCGCCACGGTCATCGTCATCACCGCCAGCGGCTCGCCCCTGGCCGCCGCCGGCCACATCCACCTCTCGGCCGACCATCCCGAAGGCTACGACCGCTACAGCCCCATGACCTCGCGTCTGATGCACCTGATGGTGATCGACGTGGTCGCTACGTGTCTGGCGCTGCGCATCGGGGGCAGCAAGCTGCAACCGCTGCTGAAGGAAATGAAGAACAACCTGCGGAGCAAACGATACGCTTGACCGTGCGCATTGCGCACAGGTCATGCGTCCCCCTGCGCCGCTTCGCGTCTTCCCCCGGAGGGGGACGATGCCTGCGGCCCGGCGGAGCCGGTTCCACGGCTTCCTGGGTTGGGACACGCGCGCCGGATGGCAGGTGGCGGTGTCACCTTAGTTGTTCAGTGATTACTCGAAACCGATTCCACCGCATCCCCTCCCCTTCCTTGAACGCTGGTCACAAGTTCGGACAACGGGTGTTCCCCGCAGCGAAGTCAAGGAGGAGGCCCGCGCAGCGGGACGGGGGACATTCGCGGAGGGGAGCGCCCGTTGTTCGCGCCAACGCCCACCCACAGGCACGTCAGATCCGGCCTTCTTCCACAGCGTGACAGGCCACGCGCACCCCGTCGACGGTCTGCAACTCCGGCCGCTCATTCCGACACCGCTCATTCACATGCGGGCAGCGCGGGTTGAACGCACAGCCAGCCGGCGGATTCAGCGGGTTGGGCACTTCGCCTGAAACCGGCGTGCGCGCCTTGCCTGTATCGTGCATCTTGGGAATGGCATCGAGCAGCATGCGGGTGTAAGGGTGACGCGGGTTGTCGAACAGCGTGTGCTTGGGCGCCAGCTCCACCAGCCGACCCAGGTACATCACGCCCACCCGATCGCTCACGTGGCGCACAACCGCCAGGTTGTGACTGATGAACAGATAGGTCAGACCGCGCTCGCGCTGCAGATCCTTCATGATGTTCAGCACCTGCGCCTGCACGCTCACGTCGAGCGCCGAGGTCGGCTCGTCGCAGACCAGAAACTCGGGCTGGGTAGCCAGCGCGCGCGCGATCGAGATGCGCTGGCGCTGCCCGCCCGAGAACTGGTGCGGGTACTTCACACGGTCGTGCGGCGACAGGCCCACAGAGTGCAACAAGGCATCGACCCGCGCGCGCAGGGCCGCCGGTTCGGTCTCGATGCCATGCTCGCGCAACGGCTCGGCGATGATGTCTTCCACAATCCAGCGCGGATTCAGGCTGGCGTAGGGGTCCTGAAAAATCATCTGGATGCGGCGGCGCAGTTGGCGGCCTTGCGGCGTCTTGAAGGCCGCGTGCGCATCCTGACCGTCGAACTCGAAACCGCCGCGTGTTGGCTCGTACAGGCCCACCAGCAATCGCGCCACCGTGCTCTTGCCACAGCCCGACTCACCCACCAGAGCCAGCGTCTGACCTCTTGGAATGTCGAAGGACACGCCATCGACGGCGCGCAGCAACTGTCGAGGTTGGCGCTCGATCACCCGGTTGAGCCAGGGCGCCGAAACATCGAAGGTCTTGGCCAGGTCGGTGGCGCGCACCAGCGGCGCGCCGGTCGTCGCCTCGGTGGTGGCGGCGGAAACCTCAGCATGGGTCTGCGCCAGCGATGACCGAGGGGTCCGGGCGAGCTCGTCCTGCTCAAACATGTTGGTGCTCATGCGGTGACCCCCGCGCTGGCGTGCAACCAGCAGGCAGCGCGCGTCGCGCCGGCACCCAGGAGATCCGGGCGTTCCACATGGCAACGGTCGAACACCTTCTCGCAGCGCGGGTTGTAGGCACAACCCTTGGGGATGGCATTGAGACGCGGCATGGCGCCATCGATCTGGTGCAGGCGCTCGCGGTCCACGCTCATGTCCGGGATACAGGCCATGAGACCGGCGGTGTAGGGATGGGCAGGGTGGTTGATGACTTCATGCACGGGGCCGATCTCGGCGATGCGCCCGGCGTACATCACGGCCACGCGGTCGCAGGTTTCGGCGATCACGCCCATGTCGTGTGTGATCAGCATCACCGCCGCCCCGCGGTCTTTGCAGATGGTCTTGAGCAGCGTGATGATCTGCGCCTGGATCGACACATCGAGCGCGGTGGTCGGTTCGTCGGCCACGATGAGCTGCGGTTCTGCAGCCAGCGCCAGCGCGATCACCACCCGTTGGCGCATGCCGCCCGAGAACTGGTGCGGAAAGTGGTCGATGCGCTGCTCGGCGGCCGGAATGCCGGTGTCGCGCAGCAGCTGGATGGCGCGCTGCCGGGCCTCGGCCTGGTTCACCGGCAGGTGGGTGGTGATGGTTTCGATCAGCTGACGGCCCACCGAATACAGCGGGTTCAGCGAGGTGAGCGGGTCCTGGAAGATGGCGCCGATCTTGCGCCCGCGCACCTTGCGCATGTCATCGAACGGCAGGTTGTCGATGCGGCGGCCCTCCAGCAGGATCTCTCCGGACGCCACACGCCCGGGCGGCTCCAGCAGGCCGATGATGGAAGCACCGGTGAGCGACTTGCCCGCACCGGATTCGCCCACCACACCGAGAATCTCGCCGGGCGCGATGTCGAAGGAAATGTCGTCGAGCGCACGCAAGGTGCCCCTTCGGTGGGGAAACTCGACAACGAGGTTCTTGACTTGCAGCAGGCTCATCGTGGTTTACCGGAGTCTTGGGTTGAGCGCGTCGCGCAGCCAGTCGCCGAGCAGGTTCACCGAGAGCGCGATCAGCACCAGCATCGCGCCCGGGAAGATGGTGATCCACCACTCGCCCGAGAACAGGTAGTCGTTGCCGACCCGGATCAGCGTGCCCAGCGAGGGCGAGGTGGGCGGTGCGCCCACACCCAGGAAGGACAAGGTGGCCTCGGTGATGATGGCGGTGGCCACCTGGATGGTGGCCAGCACCATCACCGGCCCCATGACGTTGGGCAGCACATGGCTGCGCATGATGCGCAAAGGCGCCACACCCGTCACCCGCGCTGCCTGCACGTACTCCTTGTTGCGCTCCACCATCGTGGAGCCGCGCACCGTGCGCGCGTACTGCACCCAGCCCGTGAGCGTGATCGAGAGAATGAGCACGCCAAAAGCTAGCGTCTCGTGGGCATTCGGGAACAAGGCGCGACCCACACCCGCGATCAACAGCGCGACCAGGATGGCAGGGAATGAGAGCATCACATCGCACAGGCGCATGAGAAAGGCATCCACCCAGCCGCCCAGAAAACCCGCCAGCAAGCCGAACGACACACCGATCACCACGGACAGCACCACCGAGGCGAGCCCCACCGCCAGCGAAATGCGCGCGCCGTACATCAAGGCCGAAAGGATGTCGCGTCCTTGATCGTCGGTTCCGAGCAGGAACTGGGACACACCGCCCTCGCTCCAGGCCGGCGGCAGGCGTGCATTGGACAGCTCCAGTGTCGCCAGATCGAACGGGTTGTGCGGCGCCACCCAGGGGGCGAACACGGCACAAAACAGGCAGACGAAGGCGATCACCGCCGCGACGATGGCGGTGGGTGTGGTGCGGAAACTGTGGCCAACATCACTGTCGAGCCAGCGGTGAACAAAGGCAATCAACGGGGGGACTTTCGTGTTCATTGACCCAACCCAGCGGGAGGTCAGAGGGGACGCCCATCCAGGGCCAGCGCGGAACCGGCTCCGCCGGGCCGCTGCGCGGCGTCCCCCTGGGGGGAGGCCGCGCAGCGGCGCAGGGGGAACCCTACTTCACGCTCATGTAGCGGAACGGCATCTGGTTGTCGGCCCGTTGCGTCAACTGCACGTTGTTGGCCACACCCCAGGCCAGCGCCTGCTGGTGCAGCGGCAGATGGCCGACATCGTTCGAATGCAGGGTGAACGCTTCCTTGATCATGGCGTTGCGCTTGGCCTGGTCGGTTTCAGACTGGATCTTGAGCGTGAGTTCGTCCACCTTCGGGTTGCAATAGGCCCCCAGGTTGAACTGGCCCGAACCCTTGTCGTCCACGCAGCGGATCAGTGCGTTCAACACGTTGTGCGCGTCGTAGGTGCTGGGCGACCAGCCCAGCAGGTAAAAACTGGTGTCGCGCTTGAGAATTTTGGGGAAATAGGTGCCCTTGGTTTCCACTTGCAGGTTGACCTTGACACCGATGCGGGCCAAGTTGGCGGCCACGGCCTGGCAGATGTTGCCATCGTTCACGTAGCGGTCGTTCGGGCAATTCATGCCAACCTCGAAACCGTTCGGGTAACCGGCCTCGGCCAGCAGCTTCTTGGCGGCCTCGGTGTCGTACGGCAGGCGGGTGTTCATGGCAGGATCAAACCCGTTGATGCCCGGGCCCACCAGCAGCGCCGCCGGCGTGGCCGCACCACGCATCACCGTTTTCTGAATGCCGTTGATGTCGATGGCCTGGTAGAACGCCTGACGCACGCGCTTGTCCTTGAACGGGTTCTTGCCCTTCACGCTGGAACTCAGCAGCTCGTCGCGCTTCTGATCCATGCCCAGAAAAATCCAGCGCAGCTCGGGGCCCTGGAGCACCTTGGCCTTGCCGCTGGCGTTGACGCGTGCCACGTCCTGCACAGGCACCGGTTCCATGACGTCCACCTGGCCCGACAGCAGCGCAGCCACGCGGGTCGAATCGTTGCCAATCGGGGTGTATTCCACGTTGACCACGTTGCCTTCGATCTTGCCCCAGTAGTTGCCGTTGCGCACGAAACTGGTTTTCACGCCGGGCTGACGCTCGCGCAGGCGGAACGGCCCCGTTCCATTGGCGCGGAACGACGCGGCGTTCTCAACACCTTTGCGGCGGTCCACCGGACGGGTGGCCTGGTTCTCCTCGCTCCACTGCTTGTTCATGATGTAGAAGAACGACAACACGCCGGGCAGGATGGGGAACGGTGCCTTGGTCTCAAACTCCACCGTGTGCGCGTCGATCTTGCGCACTTCCTGGATGTCGTTCGTGTAGGTCTTCATGTCCGAGCCGTCACCCGACCCCCGGGCAAAGCTGAACAGCACATCGTCGGCGGTGAAAGGCTTGCCGTCATGAAACGTCACGCCCTTGCGCAATTCGAACCGCCAGACGTTGGGTGAAATCTGCTTCCAGCTGGTGGCCAGCGCGGGCTCCAGCTGCAGTTGCTTTCCGCGGGTGACCAGGGGCTCGTACACGTTGCCCGTCACGCTGAGTTGCAAGGTCTCGTTGAACGAGTGCGGGTCCATCGACAGCGCATCGCCCTGGTTGCCGATGCGCACCGTCTGCGCCTGCGCGGCCCCCAGTGTGGCGAGGGCCACGGCCACTGCACAGACCGTCAACGTTTGCTTGAACTTCATGAGTCGCTCCTAGGCGTGGTTGGGAAAATGGAAAACATCAGTCGGCGCTGATCAGCGGCATGCCCTGCTCGATCAGGCCGGCGTGCAGCGCGGCGCCCAGCGGCAGCACATCGTCGTTGAAATCGTAGCGGCTGTTGTGCAGGAAACAGCTGCCCACGCCGTTCTCGGCGCCCTGACCGAGCCGCAGATAAGCCCCGGGCTTGACCTGCAGCATGAAAGAAAAATCTTCGGCGCCCATGCTGGGTTCCAGGTCGCGGTCCACGTGTTCGTGCCCCAGCAGCTTCTGAGCCACTTCAGCAGCGAACCGGGCCTCCTGGCGGCTGTTGATGGTCGCGGGGTAAATACGCTCGTAATTCACATGGGCCGCGGCGCCCAGTCCCAGCGCCACACCGGAACACAGCTCGTGCAGCCGGCGCTCGACCAGGTCCTGAACCTCCGGGTTGAAGGTGCGCACCGTGCCCATGAGCGTCGCCTTGCCCGGCATCACACTGAACGCGCCCATGTCGCCCGCCTGCATGGCGCACAGGCTCACCACGGCGCTGTCGATCGCGCGCACATTGCGCGAAACGATGCTTTGCAGCGCCGTGATGATGTGGGCCGAAACCAGCACCGGGTCCACGGTCTGGTAGGGGTGTGCGCCGTGGCCACCCTTGCCGGTGATTTCGATCGTGATGCGGTCGGCTGCGGCCATCATGGGCCCGGGGTTGATGCCCACCGTGCCCGGACGCATCTGCGGCCAGTTGTGCATGGCGTAGACCGACTGCACGGGGAAGCGGTCAAACAGACCGTCTTCGATCATGGCCTTGGCGCCTGCAAAGCCCTCTTCCCCGGGCTGGAAAATCAGCACCGCCGTGCCATCGAACTGCCGCGTTTCGGCCAGGTAGCGGGCCGCGCCCACCAGCATGGCGGTGTGACCGTCGTGGCCGCAGCCGTGCATCATGCCCGGCTTGAGGGATTTCCAGGCAAAGTCGTTGCGCTCGGTCATGGGCAGGGCATCCATGTCGGCGCGCAAGCCCATCATGCGGCCGCTCTGGCGCTGGCTGCCGTGAATCACGGCCACCACCCCGGTCTTGCCGATACCGGTGTGGATTTCATCCACGCCGCACACCTTGAGCGCCTCGACCACGCGCTGTGCGGTGTAATGCTCCTCGAAACCGATTTCGGGGTGCGCGTGCAGATCGCGCCTCAACGCGGTCAGCTCGGGGTGGTAGGCCGCGATGTGTGCGAAGGCGCGGCCATGGGCCTTGATGCGGGGCGCCAGCACGTCAATGTCCTCCCGATTTCTCGGCGCGCAAACGGGGATCAACGGCGAAATACAGCAGGTCAACGATCAGGTTGATCGCCACAAAGATCAGGGCGATCAGACACAGGTAGGCGGCCATGACCGGGATGTCCGCAAACGTCACCGCCTGGATGAACAGCAAACCCATGCCCGGCCACTGGAACACGGTCTCCGTGATGATGGCAAAAGCGATCAGGCCGCCCAGCTGCAGGCCGGTGATCGTCATCACGGGCACGAGGGTGTTTTTCAGGGCATGCCCGAAATGCACGGCCCGGTTGGTGAGGCCCCGCGCGCGGGCAAACTTGATGTAGTCGGTGCGCAGCACTTCCAGCATCTCGGCGCGCACCAGCCGCATGATCAGCGTGAGCTGGAAGATGGCCAGCGTGATCGCCGGCAGCGTGATGTGCAGCCAGCCTTTGGCCGTGAGCAGCCCGCTGCTCCACCAGCCAATCTGCACCACGTCGCCCCGGCCGAAACTGGGAAACCAGCCCAGTTGTACGGCGAACACCAGGATCAGCAGGATGCCGATCAGAAAGGTGGGCAGCGACACCCCCAGCAGCGAAATCGTCATGAACAACTGGCTGGTGAAAGTGCCACGCTTGAGGGCTGCGTACACCCCCATGGGAATACCCAAGGCCAGCGCCATCACGCCAGCCACGAAGGCCAGTTCCAGCGTGGCAGGAAGTCGCTCACCGATCAGCCGCGAAACTTTGGCTCCCTGGCGCAGGCTGAGCCCGAATTCGCCTTGCACCGCGTTGGCCAGGAAGTGCCAGAACTGCACCACAAACGGTTGATCAAGCCCGAGGTCGGTCCGGAGTTCGCGAATCTGTTCTGGTGTGGCGTCCTGCCCCAGCAGAAAGACCACCGGATCACCCACATACTGAAACAGCATGAAGGCAATCAAGGCCACGCTGACCATCACCACCACAGCCTGAGCCAGGCGTCTGAGAATGAATGCGAGCATCTTGGTGGAAGAAGAGGGGGTCAACCCAGACGTTGGGGGACTGCCGTCTGACCGAAATCAGTTTACCTTGATGAGGCGCCAGTCCAACCGGTTGTCGGCGCGGTGCACCACGTCGACATGCTTCTTCATGGCCCAGGGGATGACCTGGTTGTGCAGCGGAATATGGGCCACATCCTCGTTCTGCAGCATCAGGGCCTTGTTGAGCAGGCCGGTACGCAGGTTCAGATCGGTTTCTTTTTTCGCCCGTTCGATCAGCGCATCCATCTGCGGATTGCTGTAACGCCCGACGTTGTAGTTGCCGTCGCCCTGAGCGCCCACCGAACGCACCAGCGATTGCAGCGAATACATCGCATCGAACGTGGGAACCCCCCAGCCCAGCATGTAGATGCTGGCTTCGTAGCGCTGGATCATGGGGAAATAAGTCACCAGCGGCATCGTCCGCAGCTTGGCCTTCACGCCGATGCGGGCCCACATGGCGGTGACCGCCTGACAGATCTGCTCGTCGTTGATATAGCGGTTGTTTGGACAGGCGAAATCCACCTCGAATCCGTCCTTGTAGCCCGCATCGGCCAGCAGTTTCTGGGCTGCTGCCACATCGAACGGGTAGCGCTTGTGAATCGCCTCGCTCCAGCCATTGACCTGGGGAGCCACAAGGGCACCCGTGGGTTGTCCCAGACCTCGCAGCGACACCCGCGCAATCGTGTCCATATCGATCGCCTGGTACAGCGCCTTGCGCACCCGCTGGTCTTTGAGCGGGTTCTTCCCTTTGATGTTGCTGCCTGGCAACTCGCCGCGGTGGTGGTCCATGCCGAAGAAGATGGTCCGGTTTTCGATGCCGTCGATCACCTTGAGGTTGCCATCTGCGCGCACGCGGGGAAGGTCCTGAGGGCTGGGATCCAGCACAAAATCCACCTCGCCCGAGAGCAGCGCGGCCATGCGTGTGGCCACGGCCTTCACCGGTGTGTAGACGATTTCGGTCGCGTTGCCTTCCATTTTCCCCCACCAACCGGCATGGCGCGTCAGCACCAGCTTCTGATCGGGCATCCACTCCTTGAGCATGAATGGGCCCGTCCCGTTGGCGTTGCGATGGGCAAAATTCTCGTCCTGGGTCTTGATGTCCTTGGGCGCTACCGAGTTGTTCTTTTCTGCCCAAGCTTTGCTCATCATGCGCAACTCGGTCAGCTGGTTCAGCAACACGGGGTTGGGACCCTTGGTGAAAAGGTCCACGGTGTTGGCATCGACCTTCACCACGCGATCAATGCCCTGGGTGTAGACCGCAAAGTTCGATGTCTTGCTCATCGCGCGCTCGATGGAAAACACCACGTCATCGGCGCTGAACATTGAACCATCGTGGAACTTGACGCCCGTTCGCAAGCTGAGGCGCAACTGCGTCGGCGTGACCTGTTTCCATCCGGTGGCCAGCACGGGTTCAGGCTTGAACGTGCGGCTGTTGTAGTAAATCAGCGACTCGTACACCGCGGCATGCACCCCATTGCCCAGCGCATTGTTCTGCGAATGGATGTCCCACGTGGGAATGTCACTGGCACTGGTCCACTTGAAGGTTTTGGCCTGCAAGGAGCCCGCACCAAAAACCAGCGCCGCACACAGGAGGGTGAGTGGTGTTTTCATTGCTTGACATCTAAATGAATGATGGGAGCCTCACTATGCAACAACCGTTCCCGAACCCAGAACGGGACTAACCCTAGCGGCGACTTGCCGGACACCGATGGGTTTTCCAGCGGTTAGTGCCCAGCGAAATCCGTTTCAAGACATGGGCGCGTTGGCATGCGGGCGACACAGTCGCCCCAGGGCCTTCAAGGGATCCCTTCAACGTCTCGAAAATACAACGTTGTACTTACAAAATCACATCAATCCATCCGAAATCTTGGCAAATCACTCAAACGCGGGAGGGACGCCGGCAGCTGATTCCTCTAGATTGTGAGTTGGTGTGTCCTGCACGCCAACGTCGCGCCCAGCACGAACCCGAGCACTGGCGCTTTTTCAATGTTGTATTCAGGGAGTTTTTGAATGATCAAGAAGATGATGATGGCCTTGCTTGCGCTGATCGCTGCCAGCGCATTTGCCGCCGTGGATGTGAACAGCGCCAGCGAAGCCGATCTCGACAGCATCAAAGGCATTGGTCCGGGCACCTCGACCCGCATTCTGGGCGAGCGCAAGGCGGGCAAGTTCAAGGATTGGGCCGACCTGATCCAGCGGGTTTCTGGTATCGGCGAAAAACGCGCCGCGAAGCTCTCTGCGGAAGGCCTGACCGTCAACGGCGTCGCTCATCAGGCGACTTCTACACCGGCTAAGCCGAGGCTGGAGAAAGCGGCGACCAAAGCCACGTCGCCAGCCGCTGGAGCGTCACAGTAAAAAAGAAAGCAAAACCGAAAGGGGGGAGAGCACCCGGTCACCTCGAATTGCGGACCATCCCCGCCCCAGCATGTGGGTCCGGGCGTAAAAAAGCCACCGGGCTTGCCCGGTGGCTTTTCAACTCTGAAGGACGGATGGCCTGGTGGCCATCGTGTCATCAGAAGGAGTGCTTCACACCAACGGCGAACAGGTGGCCGTCACCAGCTTCCTTGCTGTCCTTGTAGAAACCGGTGTAGGCGGTGGTGCGCTTGGACAGACCGTAGGCCGCGGCCAGACCGTAGCGGGTGCCGTTGTCGCCCACTTCAGGACGGACCTGGGTCGCGCCGGCGGATAGCGTCAGGGCGGAGCTCAGCGGAACATCCACACCGATGGTGACGTCATCCGCCACGTCCTTGACTTGACCCACGGAAGCCAGCAGCTTGGCGGCACCGAAGTCATACGAAGCGCTCAGACGGGTCAGCTTCAGGTCTGCGCTCAGGTCGTCCTTCTGCTGCTCGTGGGCCAGACCCACGAACAAGGGACCGCCTTCGTACTTGACGTGAAAGGCAGACACGCGGGCGTTGGTTTCGCCAGTCTTGAAGGTTGTGCTCACGGCACCGCTCACGCCACCGAAGGAAGGCGTCGCATAGTACACGGCGTTACCCGGGTTCCCGGCTTCCAGAGCGTAGCTGGGAGCCAGGTTGTTGGTGGTCAGGGCACCGGAGTCGAACAGAGGACTGGTGGCGCCGACGATGTCGTCGTAGGCATTCCACATCTTGCCCAGCTTGATCTCTCCGAAGCCACCGCTGAAACCGACCCAGGCTTGGCGATTGAAGCCGTTGCCGGTCGTGCCATCAACCAGATTCACGCTTTGCTCGAAGTTGAAGTTGGCAGCCAGACCGCCACCCAGATCTTCCGAGCCCTTGAGGCCCCAGCGGCTGGTGCTCACGCCACCTGAAGCCAGCGCTGCACTCGAACCTTTGGCCTTGACGACAGCAAGGTCGGCAATACCGTACAGGGTCACGGAGGATTGGGCCATGGCGGCACCGGAAGCAGCCAGAACGGCCAGAGCAATCAGAGACTTTTTCATGAGAGTTTCCTTGTTTGAAAAATCCAGTCCCGTATATCGAAACCGGCTGTGAAGCGAAATCACGCTACAAATACTAAACCTCGGTCTTGTTTGTACGAGGGTTTTCCCGTAAAAAACGACCAGACCTGCTCAAGTTTGTCGGTTTTTTGACACAGCCAGAAACCCCGGAAGAAACCAGAAGTGACGCTTAAGACCACATGCAACGCGACAACCCAAAAAGAAAACCCCTGCCGGTGACCCGGCAGGGGTTTTGACTTCGATCACAACCGGCTCAAGCCGGTAACGGATCAGAAGTTGTGACGGATGCCCAAGCCCAGGCCGTTGACGTCCTTGCCAGCGGTAGCAGCACCCAGAGCACCGTTCTTCTTCTTGCCGTCACGCAGGACTGCGGCATAGGCAGTGGTGCGCTTGCTCATCGGGTACTTGACTTCAACCAGCAGGTCGGTGTCCTTGAACTCGGTGTCGCGGGCCACGTCAACCACCAGGTTCACAGGGCCCAGCGGCACGGAACCACCGATGGTGAAGCCCTTGGCATCGCCAGCGGGATCAACGATGCCACCAGCCAGGGTGAACACGCCGAAGTTGTAACGGGCACCGACGTGCACGTTCTTCTCGGCATCCTGCACCTTGTTGTAACCCAGCGCAACCGCCAGGGGACCGTTGGCGTAAATCGCGTTCAGGTCAACCTTGGCCTTCTCGTCGGCGCTGTTGCCCTTGAGGATGTAGCCCACGGTGGCACTGAAACCGCCCATGTTGGGGGTGGTGTAAGCGATCTGGCTGGAGTTGCGGATGCCGCCCAGCACGCCGACGAACTGGCTCACCACGACGGAGTAGTTGGCAGCGCCGGTCAGTTCCCAGGCCGCAGCGGCGTAGAACGATGGGTTCAGGGTGCGGCCCAGACGCAACTCACCGAAACCGCCGGACAGGTTCATCCAGGCAGCACGGCCGAACTCACCACCGCCGGACTTGGACAGCGAACCGTCGTTCAGGCTCAGGCCTTGCTCAAAGTTGAAGCCTGCCTTCAGGCCACCACCGAGGTCTTCGGTGCCACGGACGCCCCAACGGCTGGTGCCGTTGTTCATGGTACCGGCGCTGCTCAGGTAGGCGGATTTGCCGGTCACTTTGGCCAAGGAAGCGTCAGCAACACCGTACAGGGTCACTGAAGATTGAGCGAAGGCGGCGCCGGTGGCAGCCACAGCGGCCAGAGCAATCAGGGTCTTTTTCATTGAGAGTATCTCCAAGGTTGAATAAGAGGCCGCGGGTCTTTAGCCCTCGAGCCAACCTCCGTTCGTGGAAGCTGTTCTGATTGCACCAGAAGGGGAAGCCCGATGCAAAGCTTTCAGCCACAGAGGCACCGTTTTGTTGCAAAATGACCACAAGCCCCACCAACCCAAGGATTCCCCAGCAAAGGGGGGATTAGGGTAAATACTAGGTACGTCGCCTATTTGCGGGAAAATAGCCGCCTGCCTGCTCCAATTGATGCCAAACTTACTTTCTGGAGATTTGCGTATGGATGCTCTGCTCAATGCTGCCGACTCAGCGCTGCGCACCATTTTTGTGCATCCCCGCGCATCACGCGCCTGCCCCACAGTCCCTGAGGATGGCGACGGCCAACTGAGCGAATCGGACCGGATCTTGTCCGGCGCCCTGATGCGGGTGAATCATGTCGGTGAGGTGTGCGCTCAGGCGCTGTACACCGCACAAGCGCTGGCGGCGCGCACCCCCCTTGCCCGCGACAGCACAGCCCATCCGTCACTGGTGGTCCAGCTTGAGGCCGCATGCAAAGAAGAAACCGATCACCTGGCCTGGACCCGACAGCGCCTGGACGAACTGGGTGCTCGCCCGTCATTGCTGAACCCGCTCTGGTATGCAGGTGCTTTCGGACTGGGCTTGCTGGCGGGGCGCTTCGGGCCGGGTGTGAGCCTGGGCTTCGTGGTGGAGACGGAGCGCCAGGTGGAAGCGCATCTGGCCAGTCACATGGAGCGCCTGCCTCCCGGTGACCAGGCTTCACGGGCCATCGTGGCGCAAATGAAAGACGACGAAGCGCGTCACGCCCGCGAGGCGCAGCACGCGGGAGCCACCGAGTTGCCTGAGCCTGTCAGGGGCCTGATGCGGCTGGCTGCCCGGGTGATGACGACGGTGGCGCATCGGATCTGAGCGTCCGCGAACGCCTGCAGCACAGGTTTCAGGCTTCCAGAACTTCGAACGTGGTGGTGATCTCGGCTGTCTTGCCCAGCATGATGCTGGCAGAGCAGTATTTGTCGTGACTCATGGCAATGGCGCGTTCGACCGCTGCGGTCGGGATCGCCTTACCCGTGACCGTGAAATGCATGTGGATTCTGGTGAAGACCTTGGGATCGGACTCGGCGCGCTCGGTACTGAGCTTGACACTGCAGCCCCGGACATCGTGGCGGCCGCGTTTCAGGATCAGGACCACGTCGTAGGCGGTACAGCCACCGGTACCGGCGAGAACGGTTTCCATCGGTCTGGGGGCCATGTTGGCCCCACCGTTTTCCGGTTTGGCGGCGTCCGGTGCTCCGTCCATGGCCAGCACGTGGCCGCTGCCGGTTTCGGCCACAAAACCCATGTGGGAGCGGGTGCCGGTGGCGCCGGTCCAGGTGACGGTGCATTCCATGGTGAGGTCCAGATGTGAGATGGGTTGCGGTTTTTGGAAGAAGCTCTCTAAAAGATAGCAAAAAAGAGCTTTCGCATGTTGCGTTGCAGCATGACTTCGATATACTGGCGGCATTGTATTGAAGGTTGTCTCCTCTACCCTCCACGGGTGGATTTAAACCCGGACCGGTTCTGCCAGTCCGGGTTTTTTTTGATCGGATGGCGCGCTCTATATGATGAGCACCGAGGAAACACCATGCCCGTCCGCCCCATAAAGCCTGCCGCCGCCCCTTCTCCCGTCACCGCGCTGACCCCCGCCGAATACCTCAAGAAGATCCTGACAGCCCGCGTCTATGACGTGGCTATCGAATCGGCCCTGGAGCCAGCGAAGAACCTGGGCCGGCGTCTTCACAACACGGTGCTGCTCAAGCGCGAAGACCAGCAACCCGTGTTCAGCTTCAAGCTGCGTGGCGCCTACAACAAGATGGCGCAGCTGACGCCTGAGCAGTTGAAAAAGGGTGTGATCTGTGCGTCGGCCGGCAACCATGCCCAGGGCGTGGCGCTGGGCGGCCACAAGCTCGGCACCCGCGCGGTGATCGTGATGCCGACCACCACGCCACAGGTAAAAGTGGACGCGGTTCGTGCACTCGGCGGTGACGTGGTGCTGCATGGGGACAGCTATTCCGATGCCTACACCCACGCGGTGGTGCTGCAAAAAAAGCAGGGGTTGACCTTCGTTCACCCTTTCGACGATCCGGACGTGATCGCGGGCCAGGGAACGATCGCCATGGAAATCCTGCGGCAACTGCAGAGCCTGGGTTCGGACCACCTGGATGCGGTGTTCGTCGCGATCGGCGGCGGCGGGCTGATTTCGGGTGTGGCCAACTACATCAAGGCGGTGCGCCCGGAGATCAAGGTGATCGGCGTGCAGACCGTGGACTCCGACGCCATGATGCAATCGGTCCAGGCGGGCCAGCGCATCACGCTGGCCGATGTGGGTCTCTTCGCGGACGGTACAGCCGTCAAGCTCGTGGGCGAAGAAACCTTCCGCATCGCCAGCGGTCTGGTGGACGAGTTCATGGTGGTCGACACCGACGCGGTGTGTGCTGCCATCAAGGACATCTTTATCGACACGCGCAGCATCGTCGAGCCCTCAGGCGCGATGGCGGTTGCCGCGGTCAAACAATACGTCGCCAAGCACAAGACCAAGGGCGAGACCTACGCCGCCATCCTGTGCGGCGCCAACATGAATTTCGACCGGCTGCGCTTCGTGGCCGAACGCGCCGAGGTGGGCGAAGAACGCGAGGCCTTGTTCGCCGTGACCATCCCCGAGGAGCGCGGCAGCTTCAAACGTTTCCTGGAAACCATCGGTGACCTGCCCGGTGGTTCGCGCAACGTGACCGAGTTCAACTACCGGATCGGCAACGCCGACACGGCGCACGTTTTTGTCGGGCTGACCACGCAGGGCAAGGGCGAGTCGGCCAAGATCGCCGCCAATTTCAAGCGCCAGGGTTTCGAGGCGCTGGACCTCACGCACGACGACCTGGCAAAAGAGCACATTCGCCACATGGTGGGTGGGCATTCACCGCTGGCCCAGGACGAGCGCCTTCTGCGTTTTGTCTTTCCCGAGCGGCCGGGCGCCTTGCTCAAGTTTCTCAGCCTGATGCGTCCGGGCTGGAACATCAGCCTGTTTCACTACCGCAACCAGGGCGCGGACTACGGTCGCATCCTCGTTGGCCTGCAGGTGCCACCCAAGGACGACAAGGCGTTTGCACGCTTCCTCGACACACTGGGTTACCCGTACGTCGAGGAAACCGGCAATCCGGTGTACCGTCTGTTTCTCAAAAGCTGAGGAACCGGCACCATGAGCGCAAGGACTGAAACAGTGGTTGAAGGACCCCGGATCAGGGCCTCCTTGCCCGAACCCCAGTGGCCGCACGTGGTGCCCACGGATGACACCGAACCGGCGTTGCTTCTCCGGCAACAGCTGAGGCCGGAACACCAGCGGGAACACGCCCTGGGTCGCGTGGAAACACTGGCCTTGCAACTGGCCCGCATCCAGCACGCCGGCCCGCCGATCGTCGAACAGGTCCGTTTCGACCAACCGCAGTTGCTGGTGTTTGCCGGCGACCACGGCATTGCCGACGAAGGCGTCTCGCTGTCTGAACAGGGCCTTACCCGCCAGCGGGTGCGGCACATGTTGCAGGGCACGTCACTGGTCAACAGCCTGGCCGAGCAGCAGGGTTTCGACCTGACGGTGGTGGATGCGGGTGTGGCCTCCCACATCCTGCTGCCCGACGATGCCCCATCGCTGGTTCCCCTCTTGCTGCGCAAAATTGGCTATGGCACCCGCAACATGGTGCTGAGCCCCGCCATGTCGGTACCGCAGGCCATCGCCAGCCTGCACGCGGGCATGGACGTGGTGAAGCACCTGCCCGGCAACGTGCTCGCCCTGGGCGATGTCGGCGTGGCCAACACATCCTGCGCCGCGCTGCTGCTGTCGCGCCTGTGCGGCGTACCACTGGCCGACGCCTGTGGGCACGCCGCCGGCCCGGACGAGGCCCGACTGAAACACAAGCTGGAGAAACTCTTTGCTGCTGCGAGCCGGCACCGCAAAGCGGTCACGCCACTGGACGCGCTGGCGGCGATGGGGGGGTTTGAAATCGCCATGATGGCTGGTGCCATGCTGCAGGCCGCCAGTGAGCGGCGCGTGGTGCTGGTGGACGGGTTTGTGGCCGGAGCGGCTGCGCTGGTGGCGCGCGGCCTGGTCCCGGCCGTGGCGGACTACCTGGTGTTTGCCCACCGGTCGGCCGAGCCGGGCCACCGCTTGCTGCTGATCCACCTGCAGGCCCAGCCGCTGCTGGACATGGAACTGCGCATGGGCCAGGGCGTGGGCACCTTGCTGGCCTGGCCCCTGCTGCGGGTGGCCCAGCGCCTGCTGACGCACTGAACCGCAGGCGGCTGCATCGGATCGGCTACCGGCCGCCCGCTCAGTCTTCGACCACTGGCAGAGTCAGCCGCACCGTGCTGGGTCCCGTGCGTTGTGGTCCCAGCCGGGCTTCACGGCCGTTCACCGATTGCAGCACCAAGCCCGCCTCCAACGAATCGCCCACCCGAACCGGTCGCGGCGGCTGGTCGTCGACGGCGATCAGCGCTGCGCCACCTTGCCCCGGCCGGGCGGCCAGACCGAGCAGCCGGTAGCGTGTCGCGGTTGGCGTCGATGCGGCCTCGGCCATCGCCTGCTGTGGACGCGACCCCAATGCGCGGGCCACTGCGGCCACGTCGGCCTGGGGCGCCGAAACCGCCAGCGCGGCCAGCGGGGTCAAAGGGCCCTGCCCCCAGGCACGCAGCACCCAGTACCCCGCACTCAGACCCGCAGCCAGCCAGAACAGCCCCGCGGCCAGCGCGGGCCAGAAACGGCCACCCGCCCAGCCCACCGCCGCACTGGCCACAGGGTTGAAGACGCGCCCGGAGAATGCCCGTTTGTTCATGGCCGCATTATGATCGACCGCCTGTCACGACCCTCTGTGGCGTGCGTGCCGCTGGATGCCGTTCAGACCGGCGCGCGCCCCAGCCATCTGCTCCCGGGAGATCGCCTTGAAACACCACCCCCTGACCCCACACACCACGCCTTCGAAAGCCCCCTGGCGCCGCTCGCTGCAGCGCGGCTTCACGCTCATTGAACTGATGGTGGTGCTGGTGATCATTGGCGTGCTGGCCGCGCTGATCGTGCCCAATGTGCTCGATCGTGCCGACGACGCCCGCGTCACGGCGGCCAAGACCGACGTCAACAACCTGATGCAGGCGCTCAAGCTGTACCGCCTCGACAACCAGCGCTATCCCACGAGCGAACAGGGTCTGAACGCACTGCTCGTCAAGCCCGCGACCAACCCGGTGCCACCCAACTGGCGGCCCTATGTGGAGAAGCTGCCGGGCGACCCCTGGAACCGCCCGTACCAGTACCTGAACCCCGGCGTACACGGCGAAGTCGACGTGCTCTCTCTGGGCGCCGACGGTCAACCGGGCGGCGAGGGCCGGGACGCTGACGTCGGCAGCTGGCAGTGAACAGGCTCCCCCCTGCGCCGCTGCGCGGCTCCCCCCCGGGGGGACGGGGCCCTTGGACCGGCGGAGCCGGATCTTCGGCACCCGCTGGGTTGAGGCACTTCGCGCACAGGGGCTTGTTGACTTCAGCCCGTTTGCTCTGCGTCTCGAACGCGTTGCCGGAGTAATGCGGTGCTGTCAACCCTGCCACGCTCCAGCTCGCTCCAGCAAGGCTTCACCCTGCTGGAGCTGATGGTCGTGGTGGCCATCGTGGCGCTGGCCACGGCCGGCGTGAGCCTGACCCTGCGCGACAACGACGGCAGCCGGCTGGAGACCGAAGCCCTGCGCCTGTCGGCGTTGCTCGAATCGGCGCGCGCCCAGTCGCGCAGCAGCGGTGTGCCGGTGTACTGGCGGCCGACAGCGGAAGGGTTCGAATTCCTGGGCGCCCCGGCGCGCCCGCAGGCACCGGCCTCTCTGGCGCACGAACGCCGCTGGCTGCACCCGGAGACCCGGGTGCGTATCGCCCAACCCACCGGGGCGAGCAGCCTGGTGCTGGGCCCCGAGCCCCTGATCGCGGCGCAAACCCTGCGGCTCGCGCACGGCCAGCACCAGCTGACGCTGGGCACCGACGGGCTCTCACCCTTCGCCGTGCTGCCCGAGACCGCTGCGCCATGACCACCACGCGCTTCGGCGGGCGTCGGTCCCGGGGTTTCACCCTGATCGAAATCCTGGTCGCGCTGGCGGTGGTGGCGATCACGCTGGCCGCCGGCATGCAGGCCACCGGCGCCCTCACCCGCGCCGCGGAGCGACAAAGTGATCAATGGCTGGCCCAGCTCTGCGCCGAAAACGAGTTGACGAAGCTGCGCCTGACACGCCAGCTGCCCGGCGTGGGCGAGAGCACGAGCGGCTGCGAGCAGGCGGGACAGCAGCTGCAGGTGCGGCTGGCGGTGTTGCCGACGCCGAACCCCAACTTCCGGCGCGTCGACGCCGTGGTCGAGGGGCAGGTTCAGGGGGCGAACGCGCGGCTGCTCACCCTGTCCACCGTGATGGGACGGTATTGAGATGAAACACCCCCCGCGCCGCTTCGCGTCACCCCCCTCAAGGGGGGCGGCACTGGCCGTCCGGCAAAGCCGGCCCGGCGGTGCCTCTGGGTGGCGTTGTTTCATGCGTCGAGGGTCGGCGCGCTACCAGCACCGCGGCTTCACGCTGATCGAGCTGCTGGTGGCGCTGGCGGTGATGGGCTTGCTGGCCTTGCTCAGCTGGCGCTCACTCGACGGCATGAACCGCACCCAGGAACTGACCCAGCAGCGTGCCGACGAGGTTTTGCGGCTGCAGGCGGCGTTCGGTCAGTGGGGCGCCGATCTGGACGCCCTGGTTGAAACCGGCGAGCTCGGCGCGCTGGATTTTGACGGCCGCGTGCTGCGGCTGACCCGGCGCGACAGCACCGAAAACACCCTGCAGAGTCCCGGCATCCGCGTGGTCGCGTGGTCGCTCCAGCAGACGGCGGCTGGGGGACAATGGATGCGCTGGCAATCGCCGCCGCTGCGTCGCCGCGATGAACTCGCGCAAGCCTGGGACCGGGCCTCGCAGTGGGGCCTCGGTGAACAGCAGCGCGATGGAGCGGGCACCAACGACACCGCGCTCGCACTCATCGGCATCGACCGCTGGCAACTTTTCTACCACCGCGGTGCCACCTGGGGCCATCCGCTGTCCTCCATCGGCAACGAGGGCAGTGGCGTGGCGGGCGTGAGCCTGCTGCCCAACGGGGTGCGCCTGGTGCTCAGCCTGTCCGCGGGCCAGGGCCTCTCGGGCACGCTGGTGCGCGACTGGGTGCGTCCGACGCTGACGGCCGGATCGCCATGATGAACAACCGCCGGCGCTTCGTCAGTCGCCAGCGCGGCGCCGCGCTGCTGCTGGCCATGCTGGTCGTGACCCTGGTCGCCACGCTGGCCTCGGCCGCGGTGTGGCAACAATGGCGTTCGGCCGAGGTGGAAGCGGCCGAGCGCCAGCGCGTGCAGGCGAGCTGGATACTCACCGGGGCGCTGGACTGGGCGCGCCTGCTCCTGCGGGAAGATGCCCGTGGCAACCGCAACAGCGGCCACGCCGATCACCTGGGCGAACCCTGGGCCACGCCGCTCGAAGAAGCCCAGCTCTCCAGTTTTCTGGCCGCCGACAAAAACAACAACAGCAACAGCGCCGACGATCTGATGCCGGCCTTTCTCTCGGGCGAGATGGTCGATGCGCAGTCCCGCCTGAACGCCTTGAACCTGGTGCGCACCACCGGCAGCGGCGCGAAAACCCAGGTCGAGGTCTCTCCGCCCGACCTGGCGGCCTTCACCAAGCTCTACCAGTTGCTGGACCTGCCGCAGTCCGAACTCGACACCCTGGTCTCGACCCTGCTGAGCACGTCCAACCTGGCGCTGAACGACCTCAAGCCCTCACCCACACCGCTGACCCCGGCACGCTTCGCGCAGCTCGGCTGGCTGGGTGTGGGCCCGGCGAGCCTGAAGGCCCTGCAGCCCCACGTCACGGTGCTGCCCGATCGCAGCACCCTGAACCTGAACACCGCCAGCGCCGAGGCGCTGAGCGCCAGCATCCCCGGTCTGGACCTGGCCCAGGCGCAGCTGCTGGTCTCCGAGCGCGCCAACCAGCCCTTCAGGGACCTGCCCGCTGCACAGGCCCGCATCCCCGGCGCCACGAACGAAACCGTCAACAGCCAGCAACACGATGTGCGCAGCCGCTATTTCGAAGTCCGGGTCCGGTTGCGGCTGGACGACACCGTGACCGAAGAACACTCGCTGGTGGTGCGCAACGGGCTCAACGTCAACGTACGATGGCGCGAACGCGTTGCCGCCCGCCCATGACGACCCGGCGTGATATTCAACACCGCGAGCAATCCGCCGGCACGTGGCCGGTCCCTAAAATGAGCGCCATCCCGCGTGCGCGCACTTTTCCCTGATTCAGGCCCGACGTGCTGATCCTCACACCCACCTCGTTCTCCGTCACCAGCGCCACCGCCTCCGGTGCGGCGCTGGACTGGGCACGTTCAGGCAACGGGCAGCAACTGACCGAACATGGCACCTGCGCGGTGGCGCTGCTGCCCGCCGACGACGACGTGGTGCTGGTCCTGCCACCCCACGCCGTGTCCTGGCACCGCGCCACCCTGCCCCGCGTCGCCAACGCGAGGTTGCGCGCCGTTCTCGACGGCGTGTTGGAGGAGCACCTGCTGAGCGACAGCGCCGATCTGCATTTCGCGCTCGAACCCGGTGGCCGCGCCGGACAGACAGTCTGGGTGGCCGCCTGCCACAAGACCTGGCTCAAGGCCTGGCTGCAAGTGCTTGAAGACGCCGGCCACCCGGTCTCGCGCATCGTGCCGTCGATCTGGCCCCACCTGGCCTCGGCCCGCCATCCGTCTGCCGCGACCGTTCACTGGGCCCACCACCAGGCCGGCCGGCCCTGGCTTGCGAGCGCGAGTGCGCTGGGCGTGGTCTGCACACCGCTGCAACCGGGCAGCGCGGGTGCTGCGGCGCTGGTTTTGCCCACCCCGGGCGACACCGAAACGCCCGACGGCGACACCCAGTGGCTGGCCGAACCCGCCGCCGCCGCCGAAGCCGAACAACTGCTCGGCCAGCGCTTCGAACTCGTGGCGCTGCCGGCCTGGCTGCTGCGCTGCGCCCAGTCCGAATGGAACCTGGCGCAGTTCGACCTCAGCCTCTCCAGCACCGCCCGGCGCGGCCAGCGCCTGCGCCAGACCCTGCGCCAGTGGCGCAGTGCGCCGGCCTGGCGGCCGGCGCGCTGGGGTCTGGCCGCGCTGCTGGCGGTTCAGCTCGTCGGCCTGAATGCCGCCGCCTGGCAGGAGCGCCGGGTGCTCGCCGCCAAACAGCAGGCCCTGGGGCAGACCCTGCAGCGCAGCTTCCCGCAGGTCACGCTGGTGCTCGACGCGCCCCTGCAGATGCAGCGCGAACTGGCGCGCCTGCAGCAGGCCAGTGGCATCCTGTCCCACGGCGACCTCGAAGCCATGCTCGGCGTGCTGGGCCAGGCCACCGAAGACCCTTCGACCACGCTGAGCCGCATCGATTTCAGCAACCGCGAAGGCCGCTTCACCGTGGTACCCGACAGCGAAGTCAGCCTGACCGCCCTGGAGCAGACCCTGCAGCGCAGCGGCTGGCAGGCGCAGCGCCAGAACACCGAACTCACCCTGCGCCCGGCAAACCCGTGACACCGATGAACACACGCACCCGACCCACCGCCGCCCTGGCCCGTTTCGGACAGGGCCTGGGCGCGGCGCTCGAACGCCTGTCGCCCCGGGAACGGCGCGCCGTGTTCGCCGCTGCCTGGGTGGTGGGCCTGGGTCTGCTGTGGTGGCTGGCGCTCGCGCCGGCCCTGGTCACGCTGCGCCAGGCGCCCGAGCGCCACGCCCGGCTGGACGCCCAGCTCGCGCAGATGCAGCATCTGGCCGCCAGTGCCGAGCAGCTGAGCTCGCTCAACAGCAGCCCGCCGCCGGGCCGCGCCGCCACCCTGCGCGCGCTGGAGCAGTACACCAGCCAGCTGGGTGGCAGCGCGCAGGTGTCGGTGCAGGGCGACCGCGCGAGCGTGAACTTCCGGGGCACCACGCCCGAAGCGCTGTCCCAGTGGCTGAACCAGATGCGCGTCAACGCCCGCCTGCTGCCGGTGCAGGCCCAGCTGGAACGGCAGGCGAATCCCGTCGGCTGGAGCGGCCAGCTGGTGCTGGCAGGCCCCGGTCTGCAGTCGGACGAATGATGAGCAGCCGCTGGCCCCTGCGCCTGGCCTGGCTCGGCGGCTGCCTCGGCCTGTTGCTGGCCGTGCTGGTGTTTGCGCCGGCGCGCTGGCTGGCCGAAGCCCTGCACACCGCCAGCGAAGGCCAGGTTCAGCTGGTCAACGCGCGCGGCAGCGTCTGGCGGGGCCAGGCCGATCTGCTGCTCACCGGCGGCGAAGGCAGCCGCAGCCTGAGCGCCCTGCCCCAGGGTCTGCGCTGGCGACTGGCGCCTGCGTGGGCATCGGGACAACCGGCCGTCGCCGTGAAACTCATCACACCCTGCTGCTCGCCCGAGCCGCTGGACATCCTGTTGTTGCCCGGCTGGCAGGGCATGGAACTGCGGCTCGCCGCCTTCAGCAGCGAGTGGCCTGCCGTTCTGCTGGTGGGCCTGGGCACACCCTGGAACACCCTGCGGCCCGATGGCCAGCTGGCGCTGCGCTCCAGCGGCCTGAGCGTTCGACAGGTGCAGGGTCGTGTGAACCTGCAGGGCGGCCTGACCGTGGACGCGCTGGACATGGCCTCGCGCCTGTCCACCCTGCGCCCGCTGGGCAGCTACCGCCTGGAACTGCAGGCCGCGGCCGACGGCCACAACGCCACGCTGAACCTGAGCACGCTGCGCGGCGGGCTGCGGCTGCAGGGCAGCGGCCAGTGGGTGGGTGGACGGCTGCGCTTCCAGGGCGAGGCCCAGGCCGCACCCGGGCGCGAGTCGGCGCTGGACAACCTGCTCAACATCCTCGGGCGCCGGCAGGGACCGCGCTCGATTCTGAACATTGGCTGAGGCGCGGCACAGCCGATGCCCAGCACTTCGCGATAGGATCAAGCGATGAACCGCAACCCCTCCCCAGACCAGCCCACCCGGGTCCACCCGAAACCCGGGCAGACAGCGGGTCTGCTGAGAACGCTCGCCCTGGCCGGCAGCCTGGCCCTGTGCCTGCTGCCGGGGCCGGTCGCGCTGGCGCAAGGCGGGCGCAGCGAGCCCGTGGTGCTGAGTTTTGTCGACGCCGAGATCGAAGCGGTCGCCCGCACCATGGCCTCCATCAGCGGGCGCAACGTGGTGGTCGATCCGCGCGTCAAGGGCACCATCAGCCTGTCCACCGACCGGCCCGTGTCGCCTGCCGCTGCACTCAACCAGTTCAGCGCCGCGCTGCGGCTGCTGGGTTTTGCCCTGGTGGACACCGGCGGCCTCTACAAGATCGTGCCCGAGGCCGATGCCAAGCTGCAGGGCAACCCGGTGAACGCAGGCCCGGTCAGCGCGCTCGCATCGTCGAACCAGATCGTGACCCAGATCTTCCGCCTCAACCACGAGGCGGCCAACAACCTGGTGCCGGTGCTGCGGCCGCTGATCGGGCCCAACAACACCATCAACGTCAACCCCGGCAACAACTCGCTGGTGATCACCGACTACGCCGACAACCTGCAGCGCATCGGGCGCATCGTCGCCGCGCTCGATGTGGCCGGCGCCACCGACGTCGAGATCATCCCGCTGCAGCACGCCATCGCGATCGACATCGCCCCGCTGATCACACGCCTGATCGAACCCGCCACCGTGGGCGCCGGCCAGGCCGCCGACACCTCGTACAAGACCACCCTGGTGGCCGAGCCGCGCAGCAACACCCTGGTGCTGCGTGCGGCCAACCCGGCACGCCTGGCGCTGGTGCGCTCGCTGGTGAACAAGCTGGACCAGCCCCGGGGGCAGGACGCGAGCGGCAACATCCATGTGGTCTACCTGAAAAACGCGGACGCCACCTCGCTGGCGGCCACGCTGCGTGCGGCGCTGGCCGGCGAAAGCGGCGCAGGCGGCGTCGGTGCGTTGAGCAACGCCCCCACGGCCGTCGCTGTCCGGGCCGCGACCGGGTCCACCGCCGCTGGCAGCCCCCAGGCGACGGCGCCAGTGGCCGCCAGCGCCGGCCCGTCCACCGGCGGGCAGATCCAGGCCGATCCGGCCACCAATGCCCTCATCATCACCGCGCCCGAACCGCAATACCGGCAGTTGCGCGCGGTGATCGACCAGCTCGACGGGCGCCGCGCCCAGGTCTATGTGGAGAGCCTGATCGCCGAGGTCAACGCCGACAAGGCGGCCGAATTCGGCATCCAGTGGCAAGGCCCGCTGGGCCGTTTCGGCGACAGCGTGGTGGGCCTGATGGGCACCAACTTCGGCACCGGCGGCAACAACATCCTGACCAACCTGCTGCCCATCGCGCAGGGCAATACCGCGGGCATCACAGCGCCCGGCACCGGCCTGAACATCGGTGCTGCCCAGCAGCGCAACGGCGTCTACATCCTCGGCTTTCTGGCGCGCTTCCTGCAGCAGAACGGTGAAGGCAACATCCTGTCCACACCCAACCTGCTGACACTGGACAACGAAGAGGCCAAGATCGTGATCGGCCAGAACGTGCCCTTTGTCACCGGCCAGTTCACCAACACCGGCAGCAACGAAGGCTCGGTCAACCCGTTCCAGACCATCGAGCGGCAGGACGTCGGCCTGACCCTGCGTGTGAAACCGCAGATCAGCGAGAACGGCACCATCAAGATGACCATCTTCCAGGAGGTCAGCAGCGTGCAGGCGTCCTCGATCAACTCGGCCACCGGCCTGATCACCAACAAGCGCACCATCGAATCAACGGTGCTGGTCGACGACGGCGGCATCGTCGTGCTGGGCGGCCTGCTGCAGGACGAATACGCCGGCAACCAGGAAAAAGTGCCCGGCCTGGGCGATGTGCCCTTCTTCGGCAACCTCTTCAAGAGCGAAACCCGAAGCCGCAAGAAGACCAACCTGATGGTGTTCCTGCGCCCGGTGGTGCTGCGCGACGCACGCGCCACGACCAGCCTCTCGCTCGACCGCTACGACCTCATGCGCGCCACGCAGAAAGACGCGCAGCCCGTGCCCAGCAGCGTGCTGCGCGTGAACACCGCGCCCGTGCTGCCGCCCCAGCGGGCACCCGAAGCACCGCAGCCGACACCGCCAGCCGCTCCCGCCAACTGAGCCCATGAAGCACCCGCTGCCCTACGCCTTTGCACGCCAGCACCTGTGGCTGCTCGAAGACGATGGCCTGGGACTGACCCTGCTGGGCAGCAGCACAGCCGCGGTCGACCCGGCCGTGCAGACGCAGCGCCTCTCGGCACTCTCGGAGATCCTGCGTTGCCACGAGGTGCGCGAGTTCCTGTGGGAGCCCGGCGACACCCTCACGCAGCGCATCAGCGCGGCCTATGCCCAGGGCGAATCGAGCGCGGCCGCCGTGGTGAGCGAAGTGCAGAGCGACGCCGACCTCAGCCGCATGATGCAGGATCTGCCGGCCATCGAAGACTTGCTGGAAACCGCCGACGACGCACCCATCATCCGCATGCTCAACGCCCTGCTGACGCAGGCCGCGCGCGACGGCGCCAGCGACATCCACATCGAACCCTTCGAGCGCCATTCCAGCGTGCGCTTCCGCATCGACGGCGTGCTGCGCGAGGTGGTGCAACCCAACCGGGCCCTGCACGCGGCGCTGATCTCGCGCCTGAAGATCATGGCCGAGCTCGACATCTCCGAAAAACGCCTGCCGCAGGACGGCCGCATCTCGCTGCGCATCGGCACGCGTGCGGTGGACGTTCGCGTGTCCACCCTACCCAGCGCCCACGGCGAACGCGCCGTGCTGCGCCTGCTCGACAAAAGCGAGAGCCGGCTCAACCTCGAAGCCGTGGGCATGCAGGGCGATGTGCTGGCCCAGTTCGAACATCTGGTGCAGCAGCCGCACGGCATCATCCTGGTGACCGGCCCCACCGGCTCGGGCAAGACCACCACGCTCTACGCCGCGCTGCAACGCCTCGACGCAGGCACGCTCAACATCATGACGGTGGAAGACCCGATCGAATACGAGCTGGCGGGCGTGGGCCAGACGCAGGTCAACCCCAAGATCGACCTCGACTTCGCCAAGGCCCTGCGCGCCATCCTGCGCCAGGACCCGGACGTGATCATGATCGGCGAGATCCGCGACTTCGAGACCGCGCAGATCGCCATCCAGGCCTCGCTCACCGGCCACCTGGTGCTCGCCACGCTGCACACCAACGACTCGGTGAGCGCCGTGACGCGCCTGACCGACATGGGCGTGGAGCCTTTCCTGCTGTCGAGCTCGCTGCTGGGCGTGCTGGCGCAGCGCCTGGTGCGCAAGCTCTGCGTGCATTGCCGGCGCCAGGATGAAAACGGCCGCTGGACCGCGCCCGGTTGTGCGCACTGCAACGCGGGCTACAAGGGCCGCACCGGTGTCTACGAACTGCTGGTGGTGGACGACCCGATCCGTTCGCTGATCCACAGTCGGGCGGCTGAAAGCGCGCTGCTGGCGGCCGCACAGGCCAACGGCCTGCGTTCCATGCGCGAAGACGGTCAGCGGCTGGTGAACGCCGGCGTGACCAGCCTGGAAGAGGTCCTGCGCACCACGCGCGACTGAAGCCTGGGCCGCAACGGCGCAGAACCTGCGTCCGTCCCGGCACACCAGGCCCCGACAGCCGCCACATCCCCGGATACAGACAGTTGCCGACGCTTCACGGCAGACCCGTCCTGAAAGCCAGACCA
The DNA here is from genome assembly GCF_057654755.1 of Hydrogenophaga sp. L76. Taxonomy (NCBI): domain Bacteria; kingdom Pseudomonadati; phylum Pseudomonadota; class Betaproteobacteria; order Burkholderiales; family Comamonadaceae; genus Hydrogenophaga; species Hydrogenophaga sp. L76. Next base: position 3,829,542 of record NZ_CM172807.1, on the reverse strand, counting down.
GGCACCCAGGAAGGGACGGTGCGCCCTTCGCGGCCATCCCTCAGAGGAGGGAAATCTGTCGTTATGAAACTTAAAAATGTAAAAGTTACACAAAGAAACACACGCATTGAAACAACTCACAAATATCAACCCAGGCTGATCCAACGTGTTTCGGCGACTTTCCAGTATCAACATTTTCATCAATGTGAATACTTTAGAAGACGTTATGTACAAAACAACCACGGCCCTGGGTACCCATTTCTGGTGATTGACGCGTTACATCCCCCGAAAAACACTGTCTCCAACGGGTCACACATGTAATGAAAAGCGTGCTCCCTGTTCCAGCCCATCCCGCTGTTACAGACACATCTGACAAACATGGCAGCCCGCCCGGAAAGCAGGAAACCGGCATTCCCCGGACCCTGCCCCCTCTCACCAGATCGGGAGCCATGAAATGTCTGACACCATCACGCCAACAGGGCCGCGGCTGAACCGGCGGCAATCCATCCAGCTGGGCGCCTTGAGCGCCGTTACCGGTATGGCAGCGGTCCGCCCCGGGCAACTGGCCCATGCCGAAGATCCGCCCGCGGGTCCCCGCACATCGGCCTGGGCCATGCCGCTGCCGGTGCCACAGCCCAAACAGACGGTGGCCTCGCTGTCCCCGGCACCCGACCTGTACCCCGCGGCCGGAGAAGCGGGCCGGGATCCGCACCAGACCTGGTCCGGCAGCGCGCCCGACAAGCTCTACACCATCCACGTCAAGGAAGCCCTGCACTCCTTCCACCCGCAGCTGCCTGCCCAGACCATCTGGGGCTACGACGGCACCTTCCCCGGCCCCTGCATCGTGGCGCGCTACAACGAGCCCTGCCTGGTCCGCTTCTACAACGAGATCAACCCCTACGCCGTCGGCTACGGTTCGCCAGAAATTTCGGTCCACCTGCACAACCTGCATTGCGCATCGGAAAGTGACGGCTTTGCCGGCGACTACTGGAGCTCCATTCGTTACGGTCCCGGCCTCAAGCGCGCGGGCCTGTACAAGGACCACCTGTTCATGAACCACTACGCCGGGTTCTCGACCGACCCGGCCGGCATCGGCGACACCCGCGAAGCCCTGGGCACCCTGTGGTTCCACGACCACCGCCTGGACTTCACCGAGCAGAACGTCTACCGCGGCATGGCCGGCCTGTACCTGATGTTCGACGAACTCGATTCCGGCAACGAGAAGGACCCCAATCCACAAGCCTTGCGGTTGCCCAGCGGCGTCGGCCAGTACGACATCCCGCTGGTGTTTGCCGACTTCCTGTTCGACCAGAGTGGTTACACCTACTACAACCCTCTGGAAGGCAACAAAGGGCACCTGGGCAACAAGGTCACCGTCAACGGCAAGATCCAGCCCTTCTTCAAGGTGCAGCGGCGCAAGTACCGCTTCCGCCTGCTGGATGCCAGCGTGGCCCGCTTCTACGAGTTCTACCTCATGAACGGCAGCACCAGCCAGAGCTTCACCTACATCGCCAACGACGGCAACCTGCTGGAAGCCCCGCTGACCATGAACGCCGTGCGCCTGGCGCCGGCCGAGCGGGCCGACATCGTGATCGAATTCAGCAAGTACCCCCACGGCACCCGGCTGTACCTGGTGAACCGCCTTCTGATGAAAGACGGTCGCGGCCCTGAAGGCCTGAGCAGCCGGGGTGAACAACTGCTGCGTTTCGACATCGATACCGACCCCATGGAACTGGACGTGAGCCGGGTGCCCGCCCGCCTGCGCGAGCAGCCCCCGATCAGCCTGAACGAGGCCGTGCGCACCCGCAAATGGGAATTCGACAAGGACAACGCCATCTGGACCGTGAACAAGAAGATTTTCGATCCCGAAAAAGCGGCCGCCGTCGTCAAGCGCAACTCCGCCGAGATCTGGGAACTGCGCGGCAACGGCAGCTGGCACCACCCGGTGCACATCCACATGGAAGAGATTCGAATCCTCTCGCGCAACGGCAAACCACCGCCGCCGCACGAACAGGGCCGCAAGGATGTGATCGTCCTGAACCCCGACGAAAGGGTGAAGGTGTTCGTCCGTTTTCGCGACTTCACCGGCAAATACCTGCTGCACTGCCACAACCTCTCTCACGAGGACCACGCCATGATGGCCCGCTGGGATGTGGTGGCCTGACGTCTGAACAACTTTTTGCAAGAGTCCAACCCCTGAGGGAGACCACCATGAACAGCAAACGCAACCTGCTCCGCCTGGCCGGCGGTGCCGCCCTCATGCCCTTCGTGGCGCAAGCCGCCGCTCCGCGCCCTGCGGGACGCAGCTCCATGGCCGACTACTTCCCCAACGTCGTGCTCGAAACCCACGACGGCCGCAAGGTCCGTTTCTACGACGACCTGATCAAGGGCAAGGTGGTCGCCATCAACATGATGTATTCCATCTGCACCGGCGTCTGCCCCACGGGCACGGCCAACCTCAAGCAGGTGCAGCAGGCGCTGGGCAAGCGGCTGGGCAAGGACGTCTTCATGTACTCCATCACCCTGCGCCCCGAATTCGACAACGGCGCCGCGTTGCGCGACTACATCAAGCACTACGACATCCAGCCCGGCTGGACCTTCCTGACCGGCAAGCCGCAGGACGTGGACCTGGTGCGCCGCAAGCTGGGCTTCGTGGGCGATGACGAAGCGACCGATGCCGACATCAACCAGCACACCGGCATGGTGCGCATCGGCAACGAACGGCTCGAACGCTGGACCATGGCACCCGCGCTCGGCTCGCACCGCCAGATCCTGCGCACCATCCTGGAACTCACCTGAGGCGAAGGCGGCACAGCGCGGTTGGTCGCGACCTGGCGGTGCACAGGCCGCGCTAACATCACCGCATGCCCGCCTACTCCTTCGAGGCCCTGGACGCCCAGGGCGCCACGCAAAAAGGCCTGATCGATGCCGACACCGTGCGCGCCGCGCGCGGCCTGCTGCGTGCGCGCGCCCTGGTGCCGCTGCTGGTGGAGCCCGCGGTCAACACCCAGGGTTCGGCAGCGGGCAGCGGATTCAACATCACGCTCTGGGGCGGGCGCATCTTCAACGCCACGGGCCTCGCGGTCTGGACGCGCCAGCTCGCCGGCCTGGTTTCGGCCGGGCTGCCACTGGAGCGCGCCCTGTCCGCGCTGGCCGAGGAGGCCGAGGAAGAAGCCCAGCAGCGCCTGGTGGCTTCGCTGCGTTCCGAGGTCAACGGCGGTTCACCCTTTGCCCGTGCCCTCTCGCAACACCCGCGCGAGTTCTCCGATATCTACACCGCCGTGATCGCCGCGGGCGAACAGAGCGGCCAGCTCGGCACCGTGCTGGAACGCCTGGCCGACGATCTGGAAGAACGCGAAGCGCTCAAGAACAAGCTCATCGCCGCCTCGCTCTACCCGGCCATCGTCACGATCGTGGCGATCGTCATCGTGGTGTTTCTGGTCAGCTACGTGGTACCGCAGGTGGCCGGCGTGTTCGCCAGCAGCAAGCGCGCCCTGCCCATCCTCACCGTGATGATGCTGGCCCTCAGCGCCTTCGTGCGCAGTTATGGCTGGCTGATGCTGGGTGTGCTGATCGCCGCAACGGGCGGGCTGGTGATGGCGCGGCGTCAGCCGGCGCTGCGCCTGGTCATGGATGCTGCCTGGCTGCGCCTGCCGCTGGTGGGCAAGCTCGCACGCGGCTACAACGCCGCGCGTTTCGCCGCCACGCTGGCCATGCTGGCGGCCGCGGGCGTGCCCATCCTGCGCGCGCTGCAGACCGCCGCCGAAACCCTGAGCAACCAGGCCATGCGCGCCGACGCGCTGGACGCGCTGGTGCTGGTGCGCGAAGGCGCGCCGCTGGCCTCGGCCATCGCCAGCAAGAAGCGTTTCCCGCCGCTGCTGGCCATGTTCGCGCGGCTGGGCGAGCAGACCGGCCAGCTGCCCGCCATGCTCGGCCGCGCGGCCAAGCAGCTCAGTGCCGAAGTGCAGCGCCGCGCCCTGCACCTGGCCACCATCCTGGAGCCGCTGCTCATCGTGGGCATGGGCGCGGTGGTGATGCTGATCGTGCTGGCGGTGCTGATGCCGATCATCCAGCTCAATCAACTGGTGAGGTAGGTCCACCCCCGTCGCTGCGCTCCGCCCCTCAAGGGGCCATGCGAGCGGCCCGGCGGAGCCGGTTCCGCCGCATTCTGTGCGGGGCTCCCCCTCTCTTGCTTCGCTTCTTCGCTGTTCGGCTACGCTTGCCGCTTCTCTTGTTTTGTTCGCGGAGAACTTTCCCCATGCCTGTAACGCTTGACGGTCAACTGGTGGTCGCGATCTCCTCGCGCGCGCTGTTCGACTTCGAAGAAGAAAACCACCTCTTCGAGACCGGTGACGACCGGGCTTACATGAAGCTGCAGCTGGACCGGCTGGAGGTGCCCGCCCAGCCGGGCGTGGCGTTTTCGCTGGTGAGGAAGCTGCTGGCGTTCAACGATGTCAGCACGCAGCGGGTGGAGGTGGTGATCCTTTCGCGCAACGATCCGGTCTCGGGCATGCGTGTGTTCCGCTCGGCACAGCACTACGGTCTGCCGATCCAGCGTGGCAGTTTCACGCGCGGCCAGCCGCCCTGGCGCTACCTGCGGCCGCTGCGCGCCAACCTGTTCCTCAGCACCCACCTGGCCGATGTGCGCGCCGCGCTCGGCGCCGGCGTGCCCGCCGCGCAGGTGTACCCGCTGTCGGTGCACGCGAGCGACGCACACCCGCACGAGGTGCGCATCGCCTTCGACGGCGATGCGGTGCTGTTCTCCGACGAGGCCGAACGCGTCTTCCAGGCCGAAGGCCTCTCGGCTTTTCAGGCCCACGAGGCTTCCCACGCCGGACAACCCCTGGCCGGCGGCCCGTTCAAGCCGCTGCTCGAAGCCCTGCACCGCCTGCAGGCCGAAGGCACGAGCGCCATGCGCGTGCGCACCGCGCTGGTCACCGCGCGCAGCGCGCCGGCGCACGAGCGCGCCATCCGCACGCTGATGGACTGGAACATCGAGGTCGACGAAGCCATGTTCCTGGGCGGCCTGCCCAAGGGCGAGTTCCTGCGCGAGTTCGAGCCCGACTTCTTCTTCGACGACCAGACCGGTCACATCGAGTCGGCGTCCATGCACGTGCCGTCCGGGCATGTGGCCAGCGGCATCTCGAACACATGACCCACCCCAGAGCCATGAACACCCCCGCGCCGCGCTGCGCGCGTCACCCCCTCAAGGGGACGCTGCGAGTGGCCCGGCGGAGCCGCTTCCACCGCAGCCTGCGTGAAAGCCCGCGCGCTCCACTGTTGAGAGACCTCCCATGACACTGACCGACAAGTTCAGCAGCTTCCGCCAGTTCGCCGCCAAGGTCGGCGCGCTTGCCATGCCCTATTTCAACTCCGACCAGAAGTGGAAGGCGCGCGCCCTGCTGGCCGCCATCGTCGTGCTCAACCTGGCCGCGGTGTACATGCTGGTCCTGCTCAACGAATGGAACCGGGTGTTCTACGACGCGCTGCAGAACAAGGACCAGGTGGTGTTCTGGCGCGAGCTGGGGCGCTTCACCTACCTCGCCTTCGGCTTCATCATCATCGCGGTCTACCGCTTCTACCTCACGCAGCTGCTGGAGATGCGCTGGCGCGCCTGGATGACGGCGAACTACCTCGACCGCTGGCTCGCCAACAAGGCCTTCTACCACCTCGAACTGACCCGCTTCGCCAAAGGCGAAGACGCTCCGCCCGACAACCCGGACCAGCGCATCGCCGAAGACATGAACCTCTTCACCAGCTACTCGGTGGGCCTGTCCATGGGTCTGCTCAACGCGGTGGTCACGCTGGTCAGTTTCGTCGGCATCCTGTGGTCGCTCTCGGGCAGTTTCGCCTTCAGCTTCAATGGCGACGAGTTCGTCATCCCCGGCTTCATGGTCTGGATGGCGGTGCTCTACTGCCTGCTCGGCAGCATCGCCACCCACTACATCGGGCGCCCGCAGATCGCGCTCAACTTCAAGCAGCAGCGTTTCGAAGCCGACTTCCGCCACCACCTGGTGCGCGTGCGTGAATACAGCGAGTCGATCGCGCTGGACAACGGCGAACCGGTGGAACGGCGCCAGCTCGGCGGACGCTTTGGCGAGGTGCTGGCCAACTACCTCAAGCTCATCCAGGCGCAAAAGCGCCTGATCTGGTTCACCAACGGCTTTGGCCAGGCCGCGGTGGTGTTCCCCTTTGTCGTGGCCGCGCCGCGCTTCTTCAGTGGCGCCATCCAGCTCGGCGAACTGATGCAGATCTCGTCGGCCTTCGGCCGCGTGCAGGACTCGCTCTCCTGGTTCGTCGACAACTACAGCAGCCTGGCCGCCTGGCGCGCCACCACCGACCGGATCACCAGCTTTGAAGCCAGCTTCCAGGCGCTGCAGGAAGCCGAAACGCAGATGCCGACGGGCGCTGCCGACAGCCTGCAGATTCACCAGCTCGACCTCGCCTTGCCCGGTGGCGCCGCGCTGCTCGGTGCGCACGGCCTGCTGCTGAAGGCCGGTGACACGCTGCTGATCAAGGGCCCATCGGGCAGTGGCAAGTCGACCCTGTTCCGCGCCCTCGCCGGCATCTGGCCCTGGGCCAGGGGCCGCGTGCAGCGTCCCCCCGACTTCGACTCACGCGTCATGTTCCTGCCGCAGCGCCCCTACTTCCCCACCGGTTCCCTGCGCAGTGCGCTGGCCTACCCCGAAGCCGATGACCGCTACACCGAAGCCGAGCTGCAACAGGCCCTGCGCGACGCGCTGCTGCCCCAGCTGACCGGGCGCCTGAACGACGAAGACACCTGGGGCCAGAAGCTCTCGGGTGGCGAACAGCAGCGCCTGGCGATTGCCCGTGCCTTGCTCAAGAAACCGCGCTGGCTGTTCGTGGACGAAGCCACCAGCGCGCTCGACGAAGCGGCAGAGAAAGCGGTGTACGAACGTCTGCTGGCCCTGTTGGCATCGCAGAACGGCGCGCTGGTGTCGATCGCCCACCGGCCCGCGGTGGCGGCTTTTCACCAGCAGCGCTGGACGCTGGAATCCGAGACAGTCAGCCACGGGCCGGACGAACCACCACGCTACCAGCTCGTGGCGTCCTGATCGGCCGGCCCTTTCCCTCCCGCCGTCCGTGTCAAGCCTCTTTGCTTCCGAGCTTGCCTCGCGGTCTGCTTCCGTCCCTGCCGCGCAACGCGAACCCGCTCGCGAGCTGGGTTCCCTGCGCAACAAGCAGGCGATGCTCACGCTTGGCGACGATGAGGTCGCTCAAGGTCTGGCCACCACCTGCCACTCCCGTCGCATCAACCCCTTTCATGGCCATGCGTCAGGTGGTGGCCTTGTCGATCCACATCAGCGGGGCATCGATCAGTTTTCTTACACCGTCGTTTTCGATGCCTCTTTGACATGTTCATCATGAACGGCGTCATGCTTTGTTTCCGGTCGAATCCATTGAGTGGAAGATGCCTCATGGATTCTTCAAGACCAATGGGGCTATCTGTTCAACGTAGTACCGCACGGCATCAAGGGACAGATGACCATAGTCGTAGCTCAGTGGCTGGTCTGCGTTGTCGCCCAGACGTGTGAGACAGCTATCCTGATTGCAAAAATAGTCCAGCCCCGAAATGAACTCGATATCCATGGCGATCGCACGCGCTCTCATGCTCTCCGTGACAGCCCTCAGCTCGGGATCCAGGCCCTCCCCATCCTTCAGGCGCAGCGGAGGCGGCTGAGAGAAAGGTCCCTTTTTCCAAGCCTCCAACAACAGTTGCGGCAACGGTCGCTGCCAGTATGGAACCGCACCCAGCAGAATGATGCGAGGCACCCCCGCCTTTCGGATTTCAGCCACCGTGGCTTCGAGGTTTTTCAGGTCATATCGCTTGTGATGCCACCAGGCGTAAAGCACAACGACGTCGGGCCGACTGTCCCGGATGGCCTGAATATTGGCGTCATTGAGTGCCTTGCAACCAGGTCGCGGCTCGATCCCCAGGACAGGTGGGCAAATTGCACCAGCCCGCTCCCCCAGGCCGAAGGTGTACTTTCCGGAGTCCTGCAGAGCCTTGAATCCTGGATAGAGACTGGCAGCGTGCGAATCACCCCAGAGAAAGATCAGCGGTCGACGTGTCTCTATGCAGAACGGCTTGTAGGCCGTCGGGGGCACCCTGAAATCCAGAATGCAGTCGTGGTACCGCCAGCCCTCGGTCACCACCGCAGGACCACCCTTGCCAGTCATATCGCGAACGATGGGCGGAAACCGGGACTCGAAGCCCTTGTTATGGTGGATGACAGTACCCAGAACCGCTATCAGAGACATGAGACCCACCAACACGCCTGTGACCACACGCCGATTCCAGCGACCAAACCGGATCGGAATTTCCACCAGCACGTAGGTGAGCCAGGCCAGCACGATGCTCAAGGCCACCCAGCCCAGCTGTACGCTCCAGTCTGGTGTCACTCCCGAACGCAGGTTGGAAAAAGCCAGGAAAGGCCAGTGCCAAAGGTACAGCGGGTAGCTGATAAGACCCACCCACACCAGAGGCCTTCTGGCGAGCACATACCGGTTGAACCAGCCCCGAGAACCTGCCGCGATCAGCAAGACCGCACCGCCAGTGGGCAGGAGCGCCCAGCCTCCCGGAAACGTTCGGTCCGGATGGACCTGGACGAACACCGAGATCAGCAGCAGCAGTCCGATGGTGGACAGCGCATGCACACGCCACATGGATGGCAATACAGAAAGAGGTGGGGTGAACGGCAGTGGCGACCGCAGCAGTCCACGCCATCCGGTCTGGTGTGCGTGCATCGCAGCGAGCAGCGCCCCCACCAACAACTCCCAGAATCGCGCCAACGGGTTGTAGAAGGCCGCCTCGGGTTGTCCCTTCACCCATGCCATGTTCACGGCAAATGAAAACAGCAGCAATACAAAAATGGCCCTGAGTGCATGCCATCTCCACCGGTGCAACGCGTACAGCACCAGCGGCCAGATCAGGTAGAACTGCTCCTCAATGGCCAACGACCAGAGATGCAACAGCACCTTGGTCGTCGACGCTGCATCGAAATAGCCTGCCTCGTTCCAGAAAACGAAGTTCGCCACAAAGGCGCTGCCAGCGATTGCGTGCCCAGCCAGCAATCGATAGTCCGACGGCGTGAGCCACCACCATCCAAACCCAAGCACCGCCCCCAACACCAATATCAACGCGGGAAAAATCCGCCGGATCCGCCGCGCATAGAAATCGCTGAAGCGGAAGGTGTTTCGCTGCAGTTGCTGAAAGATGATGGAGCTGATCAGGTAGCCCGAAATCACAAAGAAGATGTCAACACCGACGAAACCACCCTTGAACCATGAAGGAAATGCGTGGTGGAGTACCACGGCCAGCACTGCGATGGCGCGCAAGCCGTCAATGTCCGGCCGGTATTGTTCGTTCAGCGAACTGGACATTTCGGTGGTCAAATGTTTACCCTTTGTCAACAGCATCTGAATGGTCATCCGGGATGCAACACACCGCGATCCGCTTCCTCGTCTTCACGCTCCGATGTACCCCGCCCACCCCTTGGCCCGCAGCTCACAGGCCGGGCAGCTCCCGCACCCGTAGCCCCAGTCCTGCCGGTGCTCACGGTCACCCAGGTAGCAGGTGTGCGTGTGTTCCAGGATCAGGTCCACCAGCGCCTGCCCGCCACCAGCCACGCCCGAGGCATCGCCCAGCTCTTCGGCCATGCGCCAGGTGTCGGCCTTGTCGATCCACATCAGCGGGGTGTCGATGAGGAAGCGGTGGTCCATGCCGAGCGAGAGCGCGACCTGCAGGGCTTTCATGGTGTCGTCGCGGCAGTCGGGGTAGCCGCTGAAGTCGGTCTCGCAGACGCCGGTGACGATGACCTGGATGCCGCGGCGGTAGGCGAGCGCGGCGGCGAGCGTGAGGAACAGCAGGTTGCGCCCGGGCACGAAGGTGTTGGGCAGGCCGCTCTCTTCCATGCGGAAGGCCATGTCGCGCGTGAGCGAGGTTTCGCTCACCTTGCCGAGCACGGCGAGGTCGAGCAGGTGGTCTTCGCCCAGGCGTTCGCTCCAGGCGGGGAAACGTTCGCGCAGCTCACGCAACACCACCAGGCGCGCCTGCAGCTCCACGCTGTGGCGCTGGCCGTAGTCGAAGCCGAGCGTTTCCACGCGCGGGTAGCGCGCCAGGGCGTGGGCGAGGCAGGTGGTGGAGTCTTGCCCGCCCGAAAAGAGGACGAGGGCGCTGGTGTGGTGCGGGGCTGGTGTCATGCGCGCGATGGTAGCGCGCCCTTCTGCCTCCGCAGCGCGTCGGCCCAGCGGCGCCAGCGCCGGCCCGCCACCGTGGTCCCGGCTGGTGGCGCCAGGCGAGCAGCAGGTCTTCGTCGGGTCATGCCGGTTGTTCTGTGCCTGCGCTCCGGGCGTCCGGCCGCCGTGGCACTTGACCCGCCGTTCGACCGGATTTAACGTCCCACTCCGAAGTCCGGCCATCGCGCCACGGTTCCCACCACTGGAGACGCCCATGGACACACCCGCCTTGCTGACCGTCCGTGAACTGCGCGTGCGCGCGGTGCACGTGCCCATGCCGCTGCCGCTGCGCACCAGCAGCGGCACGATCCAGATCGCACCGCTGGCCTTGATCGACCTGCTCACCGAGCAGGGCATCACCGGCCACACCTACCTGTTCTGCTACACGCCGCTGGTGCTCAAGCCGGTGGTGCAGCTGCTGGAGAACCTGTCGCCCCTGATCCAGGGGGAACCGGTGGCCCCGCTGGCGCTGGAGCGCAAGCTGCAGGGGCAGTTCCGCCTGCTCGGGCTCAAGGGCGTGACGGGCATGGCGCTGGCGGGCATCGACATGGCGGCCTGGGACGCGCAGGCGCGGGCGCAGGGACTGCCGCTGGCCCGGCTGCTCGGTGCCGACCGCGACCGTGTGCCGGCCTACAACAGCTGCGGGCTGGGCATGATCGGCAGCCACGACGCGCCCGCCGAAGCCGAGCACCTGCTGGTCCATGGCTTCGAGGCCATCAAGGTCCGGCTCGGCTATGTCGAGGCACGGACCGACGTCGAGGTGGTCTGGGCGGTGCGGCGCGCCATCGGCGAGCGGGTGGCGCTGATGGCCGACTACAACCAGATCCTGTCGGTGGCCGAGGCGGTGCGGCGCACCGATGCGCTGCAGGACGAAGACCTGCACTGGGTGGAAGAGCCGACGCTGGCCGACGACTACAGCGGCCACGCGCAGATCCGCAGCCGGACGCGCATCCCGGTGCAGATGGGCGAAAACTGGTGGGGCACACACGAGATGGCCAAGAGCCTGGCGGCCGGCGCCTCGGACCTGGGCATGCCCGACGCCATGAAGATCGGCGGCGTCTCGGGCTGGCTGAGGGCCGCGGCCCTGGCCGAGGCCGCCGGCATGCCGATCTCCAGCCACCTGTTTCCCGAAGTCAGCGCCCACCTGCTGGCCGCCACGCCCACCGCCCACTGGCTGGAGTATGTGGACTGGGCCAGTCCGGTGCTGCAGTCGCCGCTGCGCATTGAGCTCGGCGAAGCCGTGGTGTCCGACCGACCGGGCACGGGCATCGAATGGGACGAAGACGCCGTGGCGCATTGCCGGGTGGCCTGAGGGGCGGGCGACGGCCCGGGCCTGCCTCAGGATCGGGTCAGCGGTGCCGACGAACGGCAACGGCGAAATCGGGTGTCAGCCCGCCGTGAACTCTTTTTCGTGCATCCAGGCGGCGTGTTTGGGGGCGCGCTTGGTCTTGTCCCACTCGTTGAGCATGTCCCACTTCACCTCGTCGAGCTTCTTCATCATCTCGGGCGTGGCGGTGTTGGCGGCCAGCTCCAGGCGGTGGCCATTGGGGTCAAAGAAGTAGATCGACTTGAAGATGGTGTGGTCGGTCAGCCCGACCACCGGGATGCCGGCGGCTTCGAGGCTGGCCTTGGTGGCTTCCAGTTCTTCAACCGTGTCCACTTCCAGCGCGATGTGCTGCACCCAGTCGGGCGTGTTCGGGTCGCGGCCCATCTCGGGTGCGTTGGGCAGTTCGAAGAAGGCCAGGATGTTGCCGCCGCCCGCGTCCATGAACAGGTGCATGTAGGGGTCGGGTGCGTGGGTCGAGGGCACCTGGTCCTCGGCGATGGCAAGCACGAAGTTCATGCCCAGGTGCTTCTGGTACCACTCGACGGTGGTCTTGGCGTCCTTGCAGCGGTAGGCGACGTGGTGGATTTTGCGGATGTTGGACATGGTGTTCTCCTTCGGGTGAATGGTTTCAGACGCCTTCGCGGGCGATGGCGAGGGCTTGCTTGAGGGCGCTGATGTCGCCCACCTGGTTGGCCAGCAGCAGGATCAGCTTGGCGTTGAGCAGCTGGCTCTGCTCGTCGCTGAGGTCGCGGTGGGTCTCGATCAGGGCCTCGTAGAAATCGTCGCCGGGCGTGAAGTCGCGGAAGTAGCGCTGGCCGGGTTCGGCGAGGTTGGGCTGGAGTTGCAGGGGCATCTCGGTCTCCTTGGTTCTGTTTCAGGCGGGCACGGTTTCGGCTTCGGTCTGGGCGGTGGCCCGCGCCAGCGCGGCGCGCACGGCGGCGACGTCAAACCGGCGCCAGCGCGCGGCCACGTGCTGGTCGGGGCGCATCAGGTAGCAAGTGCCGGGACGCGCATCCATGCGCTGGGCCATCAGGCCGTCGCGGTCGTGCAGCGTCTTGAGCCCCGCCGATTCACCCGCATGGGCGGTGACCAGCACCACCTCCACCGGAATCGCTCCGCCGGCCAGCGCGGCGGCCTGCGCACGCACCACGGGGTCGAGCTGTTCCACGCTGTCGGCAAAGGCCAGCAGCTGGAAACGGTTGCCCAGCTGGTCGAGCAGCCAGGCGTCCTGCCCGGCCACGCGCACCGGCGCGTCGTCCAGCGGTGCGCCCGGCACCATGTCGCCCTCGAAGGCGTCCACGTCGGGCGTGTTCAGCGCCGAGTTCACCAGGAAGGCCGGCACCGACAGGCGGCCGGAGTTCACCAGCTTGCGGGCGAACGGCTGGCTGCGCGCCAGTTCCAGCGCCGCGTTGCGGAACAGCTTGCTCACCGCGCTCTTGGGCGTGATGAAGTCGGTGGAGCGGGTGGAGTTGCGGATGTTTTCGTCGGCCGCGTAGGTGCGGTCGGCGTCGTAGGTGTCGAGCAGGGCCTCGGGCGCCAGGCCCTTCATGACCAGCGCCAGCTTCCACAGCAGGTCGTCGGTGTCCTGGAAACCGGAGTTGGCGCCACGCGCGCCGAACGGTGAGACCTGGTGCGCCGCGTCGCCCACGAACAGCAGGTGGCCGTGGCGGAAGTTCTTCATGCGGCGGCACTGAAAGGTGTAGATGCTGGCCCACTCCAGCTCGAACTCGCGCTCGTCGCCCAGCATCGCCTTGACGCGCGGGATGATCTTCTCGGGCTTCTTCTCTTCTTCCGGGTCGGCGTCCCAGCCGAGCTGGAAGTCGATGCGCCAGACGTTGTCGCTCTGTTTGTGCAGCAGCACGCTCTGGTTGGGGTGGAACGGCGGGTCGAACCAGAACCAGCGCTCGGCCGGGTAGTCGGCCTTCATGATCACGTCGGCGATCAGGAAGCGGTCCTTGAACACGTGGCCTTCGATGTCCAGGCCGAGCTGGCGGCGCACGTTGCTGCGCGCGCCGTCGGCGACGATCAGCCAGTCGGCGTCGATCTCGAAGTTGCCGTCGGGGGTTTCGATGCTCACGCGCGCACCGTCGGCCAACGGCTCGACGCCGCCCACCTTGTATTTCCAGCGCAGGTCCACGCCGAGTGCTTCGGCGCGACGCACCAGTGCTTCTTCCAGGTGGTACTGCTGCAGGTTGATCATGCCGGGGCGCTTGTGGCCGGCGTCGGGCACGAGGTTGAAGCGGTAGACCTCTTCTTCGCGCAGGAAGGTGCGGCCCACGTTCCAACTCACGCCCTTGTCGACGATGGGGTCGCCGACGCCGAGGCGGTCGAGGATTTCGAGCGCGCGCTTGGCGTAGCAGACGGCGCGCGAGCCGAAGGAGACGCTGTCTTCTTCGTCGAACAGCAGCACGTCCAGCCCCTGCAGGCGGGCGTCGATGGCGGCGGCGAGGCCGACCGGACCGGCGCCGATGACCACCAGCGGTTTGCGCTGCGGCGCGCCCTGCATGAGGTCGGCCGGGCCGGTGTACGGGAAGGTGGGGTAGGTGTAGGTGGCCATCCGGTGTTTGCTCCTTCGTTGTCACCTCCGCTGGCGAAAAGCGGTGGCGTTGTCAGGGTTGGACTGTAGCCGATAATTTCACATCCGTAAATACGTTTCTCTAAACGTAATCTGAAAACCCATCGAAAACGGCGATGCTGCTCGCCCGCCCGGGACGTTCAGAATGCGGGATACGGGATGCGGGAAAGGTATTGGTTGGGAACCGTTGATCGCCAAGGCCTTTGCGGGTCTGACGAGGCGGGGCGCTCTGCGCCGCTCATGTCCCCCGACGGCTGGAGCCGCCTCCTCCTTGACTTCGCTATGCAGAACACCCCGCTTCGCCAGACCGGGTGGCGCGTGGGTAAGCGAACAAAGAGGCCTGCCTTGATCGCCTCGTGCAGGCAGGCAGCGAACATCAGTGATTGGCACGCGGGTATTCCCGCCACGAGCGCCCACCCGTGCGCAAGCCGCGAACGGCGGGTGGTTGACGCAGCGAAGTCAAGGAGGAGGCGGCCGCAGGCCGCCGGGGGACATGAGCGTAGTTGACCGCCCGGCGTTCGCGGCCACCCAACCAGTAGGCGCGCAACCCGGCGCAAACCACCAGGCAAACCTCTCACCAAAGAAGGCGAGAAGCAAGAAAAATCAGATGTCCGCTTCGCCAGCCATTTCGTCGACCACCTCGTCGGCAGGCTCATCCACCGGCGGCTTGACCAGGGTGACCGGCACCGGCGAAAGGCGCACCATTTCCTGCGACACCGAGCCCAGAACGGCCGCGCGCAGACCACCACCGTGGGCGGTCATGATCACCGCGTCGCAGCCGTTGCGCTCCACCATCTCAACCAGCATGTTCGCCGGGTCCCCGGTGGCCGTGTCCTGCGTCACCGGCAGCCCCGCAGCCTGAAGCATCAGCACGGCCGAGCGCATGAGGTCGTGGCCCGCGGCCTCGTTCACCTGTTCCAAAACCGCCGGATCGTGCGCCACCATCAGCTCGTACAGCGTGGCCGTCTCCTGCACATTCGCCACCACGAAACGCGCCTTGAGACCCGCGCTCACCAGACGCAGGGCGTGGCGCACCGCCAGCAAGGCATGTTCGGAACCGTCCACCGGAATCAGGATCTTGATCATTGTTGCTTTCCTCTTGGTTTTTGAATGGGGTGGTGGTTGTCAGAGAGGTCGCTCGTTGAGCACGCACCAGTACAGCTCGATGTGCTCCACGACGTCCATGAAATTGCTGAAGTTCACCGGCTTCTCGATGTAGGAGTTGACGCCGAGATCGTAGGCGGTCGTGAGGTCCCGGTCTTCGCGCGACGAGGTCAGCACCACCACCGGAATGCGGCGGAAACGCTCGTGCGCCTTGAGCTGGCGCAACACCTCCAGGCCGTTCACCTTGGGCAGGTTGATGTCGAGCAGGATCACCGCCGGCAAAACCTCGCCCGCCTCCCAGCGCGGCAGGAAAGCCAGCGCCTCCTCGCCGTCGCGGGCGACCTGGATCTGGTTGGCGAACTTCTTCTTGCTGAACGCGCGCAGCGTCAAATCCAGATCCATCGGGTTGTCTTCCACCAGCAGGATCGGCGGCACGGAAACCGAAGCATTCATTCGGGAAACTCCAGATAAAAAGTGGCACCGGCCCCGGGCTGGCTCTCCGCCCAGACACGACCCCCCATGCGCTGAACCGCCTTGGCCACCAGGGCCAGGCCCACGCCAGTGCCCGGAAATTCTTCGGCCCGGTGCAGGCGCTGGAAGATGCCAAAGATGCGGTCGTGGTATTTCATGTCGAAGCCGACGCCGTTGTCGCGTACCCACAGGATACGCCGGCCCGTCTCGTGGCGGGCGCCGATCTCGATCCGGGGTGACACACTGCCCTGGCTGAACTTCAGGGCGTTGCCGATCAGGTTGCGCAGCACCACCGCCATGCCATCGCGGTCCAGCGGCAGCGTGAAGGATTCCATCGCCAGACGCACTTCGGCGCCCTGCTTCTCGATGTCGGCGTGGTAGCTGTCGACGATCTGTTCCACCAGCGGTAACAGGGCCACCGTCTCGTGGACCATGTCACGGCGTTCGATGCGCGAATAGGCCAGCAGGTCGGCGATCAGGTCCCCCATCTGCTGCACACCCTTGCGGATGCGCTCGACAAACCGGCGGCCTTCGTCGTCGAGCCGCTCGCCGTATTCCTCCTCCAGCAGCTGGCTGTAGCCGTCGATCCCGCGCAGCGGCGCCTTGAGGTCGTGCGACACGGTGTAGGAAAACGCTTCGAGTTCCAGGTTGGCCTGCCGCAGCTGCGCCGTGCGCTCGACCACCCGCTCTTCCAGTTCCTGGTTCAGGCGCTTGAGCCGCTCCTCGGCGGCCACCGCCTCGGTGATATCGAGCAAGGTGCCGATGTAGCGCGGCCCCCGGCCGTCGCCGTCGGCTGAGCGCGAGATGCGGTGCACGGTGCGGCGCAGCCAGCGCATCGGGCCATTGCCCGGATCGGTGCGGAACACCAGTTCGCCCGTCTCCTCCCCGCGGCGGATGCGCTGCATGTCGTCGGCCACCATCGCCCGGTCATCGGGGTGGATGCGGGCGAGGTACTCCGCGTCCGACGGCATCCGCCCCGCCGGATCCAGTCCGATGTTGCGGAAGAGCTGCGCGGAAATCGTCAGTTGCTGGCTCTGCGCATCGCCCGCCCAGCTGCCAAGCTTGACCAGTGCTTCGGCCTGTTCGAGCATTTCCTTGTAGTCCTGCAGCGCCATGGCGGCCTGCCTGCGTTCGGTGACGTCCATGGTGGTGCCATACATCCGCGTGGCCTGGCCGGCGGCATCGAAGTCCACGCGTCCACGCTGCTCCACAAAGCGCACTTCACCGTTGACCACGATCCGGTGTTCGAAAAGGTATGCCCCGTCGGGTGGACGCTGCATGGCCCCCATGACCGCGGCCCGGACGCGCTCCAGGTCGTCCGGGTGCACGGCGCGCAGGAAGTTGTCCATGCCGGGTTCGACCCGATCGGGATCGCAGGCCAACAACCGGAACAGCTCACGCGACCACACCGTCTGGTTGTGAACCAGGTCCACCGTCCAGTTGCCCAGTCGCGCCACCGCCTGGGCTTCGAGCAGGCTCCGCTCGCTGTCCTGCAACGCCGCCTCGGCCTGCTTGCGCTCGGTCACGTCCTGGATGGTCGAGAACAGCTGACGGATGTGGCCGTCGCGATCACGCACGGCGCGCACATCGAGCTCGGTGTGCACCATGCGGCCGTCCTTGCGCACAAAGCGCTTGGCCATCTGGTAACCACTGCTCAACCCTGCCAGCAACTCATCGAACAGCGCCAGGTTGCGCTCCAGGTCGCCCGGCGGGGTCATCTCCGCCCAGCTCATCTCCAGCAGCTCCTCGCGCGGATAACCCAGGATCTCGCACAGGCGGTCGTTCACCTGCAGCCAGCGCTTGTCCAGCGGCGAGGAGATGGCCATGCCGAGAAAGGGCAGCTCGTAGAACATGCGCAACTGCTCGGCCTGTTCGCGCTGCGCCAGCTGGGCTTCTTTCTGCACCGTGGTGTCGAGCAGGATGCCGCTGCTGGTGAGCACGTTGCCGCTCGCATCGCGGGTGAGCGAGGTGTGGTCCTCTACCCATGCCCAGCCGCCATCGGCCTTGCGGATGCGGTATGCCTGCCGGTACTCGTCCGGCCCGTGAGCGAAGTACCGCGTCACCTCGTCGTTCACCTGCTGCACGTCGTCGGGATGGATGAGATCGATGTACTGCCGCTGGCCGTCCAGCAAGTCGGTCGGCGCATAGCCCCACTGGCGCACCGAATCGCTGGCATAACTCACCGGCCAGCCCTCGGCGTTGCGCCGCTCGATCACCACCAGGGGCGAGCGGTTGACGAGTTCGTTCATGGTCCGTAACCGGTCCTGCCCGGCCTGCAGCTGTGCGGCCATGCGGTCGGCGGCCTCGCCGATGTGCGCCAGCTCGTCGCGCCCGATCAGGCCGGTGCGCACCGACAGGTTGCCCGCGCCCATTTCTGCCAGCGCCAGCGCCAGCCTTTGCGCGCGGCGGAACCACAGCAGGTGCAACAGCAGCGCCAGCACCGCCACCGCGGCCAGCAGCACCAGGCCTTCCCGCACCAGTTCGGTCTGCTCGCTGGCACGGCGCAGGGCCAACGGGTAACGCATGTCCATCTGCACCAGCAAACGCTGGTTCCCCTGCAGCGGGACCAGACCGGTCAGGAGCGGCTGCTGATCAGGCCGCTCCACCACGATGGCTGACGGCGACGGCGCCACCGCCAGTGCCTGGAACTGGCTCGACGCCCCACCCACCCGAGACAACACCGCGCTCAGCGGCTGCCCGATGTCCAGCCGCGACAGCGAGGCCAGCACCCGCTCTTCAGGCCCGACCAGATAGGCCTGGTTCAGGCCCTGGTGCAGCGCCAGACCGCCCACCAGCCGGTGCAGCAGCAAGGTGTTGCCCAGGCCCGCCTGCACGTCCATGCGCGCCTGCTCGATGCTCAGCCGCTCGCGCAGGCGCCGGCTTTCCTGCACGGACACATCCTGGTCGATCTGGCGCATCTGGTGGTCGTAGCGCAAGGTCATGGCCAGCAACGCAAACACGATCAGCAGCAGCGGCACCAGCCAGCGACCGGCGATGGTCAGGGGCCAGCGGGTCCAGCTCATGGAAAAACCTCCACCCTTCGGAACGGCCGGGCGGGGGCTCATGCACCACCTTTGCGGGCCTGCAAGCGCAGGGCCGGCTCGGGGTCCAGCAGGCGGCCCCAGTCTGGCGCCACCTTGATCATGCCCACGGCCTGCAGCGTCGTCACCAGCCGCAAGGCATCCTGCGCCAGCACCGGTGGCACGCCCGACAGCTGTTCGAGCGACTGCTCTGCTGAATAAAAGGTCAGTTTCTGGAGTGTGGCGAGGTAGTCCTCAAGCGAGATCTCCACCCCGGGGGCCAGCAGGCGGGCCGCGGCTTCGGGGTTCTCCTGCAGCGCCAGCAGTCCACGTTGCCAGCCGGCGAGCAGCGCATCGACCTGGGCGGAGCGCGCCTGCAGCGCGCTGGCACGCACCACCAGCACGTCCACGATGTCGCCCGGCATCTGGCGACTGTCGAAGATGTCTTTGTAGCCCGCAGCGCGCAGCAGGCCAGCCATGGGCTCGTAAGACACCGCCACGCTCACGCGCCCGCTGCGCAGCGCCGACAGGTGCAAGGTGGATTCCATGTTGACCACATTCACATCGGTTTGCTCCAGCCCCGCCGCCTGCAGCAGGCGCGCCAGCATCAGCGCGCCCACGGAGGTGCCCTCCACCGCGATGCCCGCGCCGTGAAGCTGCGCAAGGTTCTGGATGGCCGGGTCGGCCAGCACCACGTCAGCGCCCGCGGAGGTGTCGAGCACGGCGACCACCCGCAGGTCAAAACCCTCATCGGCCAGGCGCAGGGTTTCGTCCAGTGTGAGGGCCGCCGCATCGAGCAGGCCGTTGCGGAAATGGCGCAGGGTCTCCGAGCTGGACGACAGCTCCACCACCTTGACCTGCTGCGTGTCGATCAGCTGCTGGTCACGCGCCAGCACCAGCGGGTCGTAGCCCAGCCAGGTGTTCATGCCCACTGTCAGCGGGGGCAGCGGCGGCTCGCTGCAGGCCGCCAGGCCCAGCCACAGGGTCAGGACACCGATCACCAGGCCCGCTCGGGCCGTCGTCTGCCAGGCCTTCCATGCCAACTGCCGGCCGCTTGATCGCTGCGTTTCTGGGTGTTTCGTGGGTGTGTCCGGGCGCCCGGCGGGTGGTGACATGGTGGGTGGTGGCGTGGCTTCGAATGATTTTGTCACCAGTCCCCGGCCGCCGGCGGCGATGTTTGTTTTTCATGCACGAAATCCGGCCCGGTGTGGTGTCCCATCCACCAACCCGGAATGGGGGCCGCAGAGAACACCCCGCTGGACAGCGGGTTCACTTTCAGATACTGTATGCATGAACAGTATCTGATGGATCATGCCCTCCCCCGCCCCAGCCCGCCTGCCCGACCCTCCGTTGGCCCGGCCTGCCCACAATGCCCCCCGCCCGGTACCCGCACCGGGCGCGCTCTCCAGCGCCCTGCCCGCCGCCGTGGCGGCCGCGCTCTGGCGCGCCGACCAGCTGGGCAGCGCGGTCGCGGCCACCTGGTCCAGCGGCTTCGAGGCGCTGGACGCCGCCCTGCCCGGCGGCGGCTGGCCCGGCCACGGCGTCACCGAAATACTGAGCGCCCAGAGCGGCACGCTGGAATGGCGGTTGCTCGGGCCGCTGCTGCGCCAGGTGTGCGCCGCCGGTCGCAGCGTGGTGCTGGTCGGCCCGCCCCGGCCGCCGCACCCGCCGGGCCTGCGGCTGGACGGCATCAACGAGCGGCAACTGGTCTGGGTACAGGCCGAGACGCCGGCCGAGCGCCTGTGGTCCACCGAACAGCTGGTCAAAGCCAACGCCTGCGGTGCGCTCATCGCCTGGCTGCCGCAGGTGCGCGCCGAGCAGGTGCGCCGCCTGCAGGTGCTGGCCGCGGGCTGCGCCGGCCCGGTGTTCCTGTGCCGGCCCGCCACGGCGGCCTGCGAATCGTCGGCCGCGCCGCTGCGCCTGCTCGCCCGCGTGGGGGCCGACTGGGAACTGCTGGTGAACGTGTTCAAGCGCAAGGGGCCGCCGCTGGAGACCACGCTGCACCTGCCCTCGGTGCCCGGCGGCCTGCAGGCCATCCTGACACCGCGGCTGCAGAAGCCCAGCACCCTGCTGCCGCTCGACCCGGCGCCGCAGACCGCCCCGTTCCCTCTTCCCAGCGAGGCCGGCCATGCTCTGGTCAGCGCTCCGGCTGCCGGCACCCGACGACACCGCCTCGCCCACTGACGCGGCGCTGCAGGCGCTGGCACTCTGGGCCCTTCAATTCACGCCCCGGGTTGCTGTCGCTGACGAAGCCGTGGTCATGGAGCTGGCGGCGAGCGTGCGCCTGTTTGGCGGCTGGCACGCACTGCGGGATCGTGTGGTCTCAGAGGGCACCGAGCTGGGCGTGAGCCAGATCGCTTGGGCACCCAACAGCCTGGCCGCGCTGGCGCTGGCGCGCGCCGGCGTGCAGGACGGTTTTCGCCAACCGCTGGACGTGTTGCTCGACGCCCTGCCCATGGACACGCTCAGCGCCGTGCGCCCGCACCGCCTCACGCTCGCGCACATCGGCTGCCGAACGCTGGGCGATGTGCGGCGCCTGCCGCGCGGCGGCGTCGGCCGACGCTTCGACAAACAGCTGCTCGCCGCACTCGACCGGGCCTACGGCCGCGCGCCCGAGGTGCACCGCTGGATCGCGATGCCCGAGCGCTTCGCGCAGCGGCTGGAGCTGATGTTCCGCGTGGACGATGCGACGGCCCTGCTGTTCGGCGCGCGCCGCCTGCTGCTGGCGCTGTGTGGCTGGCTGGCCGCGCGCCACAGCGGCACCACCGCCTTCACGCTGCACTGGGCGCACGATGCGATGCGCGCGAAATCGGCGGGCGATGGCGGCAGCCTCACCGTCCGCACCGCCGAACCCACGCGCAACATTGAGCACCTTTGCCGCCTGCTCGCCGAGCACCTGGCCCGGGTGGAGCTGCTGGCCCCGGTGGGCGACCTGGAGCTGGTCGCCGACGAGGTGATGCCGCTGGAGGAAAAAAGCGCCTCCTGGCTGCCCGACGACAACGCCGGCAGCGAGACGCTGCCCCTGGTGCTGGAGCGCATCGCCGCCCGCCTGGGGCCGCAGCGTGTGGTGCGCCCGGTGCTGTGCGAAGACCACCGGCCCGAGTGGATGTGCCGCTGGCAACCGGCGCCCGAACCCCTGCCCCGAAAGCCCGCCATGGGCAGCGAGCTGCCGCAGCCCAGCTTCATCCTGAGCGCCCCGCTCAAGCTGCTGGTGCGCGCCAACCGGCCGTATTACCAGGGCGAACTGCAATTGCTCGCCGGTCCGCAACGGGTGGAAGGCGGCTGGTGGGACCGCGACGAAGCCGCCGGCCAGATCCGCAACGTGGTGCGCGACTACTGGGTCGCGCAGTCGGCGCACGCGGGCGTGTTGTGGGTGTTCCAGACGCGGCTGGACGAGGCGCCGGCGTGGTTTTTACACGGCGTATTTGCATGACCGGAATCCCTCCCTACGCCGAGCTGCTGTGCCTCTCCAACTTCAGCTTCCTGCGCGGCGCCAGCCGGCCTGAAGAGCTGGTGGAGCGTGCGCAGGCGCTGAGCTACACCGCCCTCGCCCTGACCGACGAATGTTCGCTCGCCGGCATCGTGCGCGCGCACGTGGCGGCCAAAGAGCAGGGCCTGAAGCTGCTCGTGGGCAGCCAGTTCCAGGTGCAGAGTGATGCGCCGTTCACCCTCGTCGTGCTCGCCATCAATCTGAACGGCTATGGCAACCTCTGCGAGTTCATCACCCGCCTGCGCCGCTCGGCGCCCAAGGGCACGTACCGCCTCACGCTGAACGCCATCAGCCCCAACGCGTTGGCCGACTGTCTGGTGATCGCCGTGCCGCAGCGCGGCAGCAACCAAGCGCAGATGGACAGCGTGGCGCGCTGGCTGTTGCTGCACTTCGTGGGCCGCTGCTGGCTGGGCGTGGAGCAGCTGCGCCTGATGGACGACGAGATGCGACTGCACCGGCTGCGCCAGAGCAGCGAGCTCACCGCCGTGCCGCTGGTGGCCGTGGGCGACGTGCACATGGACCTGCGCTCGCGCAAGGCCCTGCAGGACGTGCTCACCGCCACGCGCATCGGCAAGCCGCTCACCGAATGCGGCCACGCGCTCGCGCCCAACGCCGAGCAGCGCCTTCGCTCGCGCCTGGCGCTGGCGCAGCGCTACCCCGATGCCCTGCTGGCCGAGACGCTGAAGGTCGCCGGGCGTTGCAGCTTCTCGCTCGACGAGCTGGCGTACCAGTACCCGAGCGAAGTGGTGCCGCCGGGCGAGACGCCGGCGAGTTACCTGCGCCGCCTGGCCTACGAAGGCATGGGGCGGCGCTGGCCCGCGGGTGCCCCCGCCTCGGTGCAACAGCAGGTGGAACACGAGCTGGCGCTGATCAGCGAGTTGCAGTACGAGCACTACTTCCTCACCGTGTACGACATCGTCGCCTTCGCGCGCTCGCAGCACATCCTCTGCCAGGGCCGCGGCTCGGCCGCCAACAGCGCGGTCTGCTACTGCCTGGGCGTGACCGAGGTGGACCCGGCGCGCACGGCGGTGCTGTTCGAACGCTTCATCTCCAGAGAGCGCAACGAGCCGCCCGACATCGACGTGGATTTCGAACACGAGCGGCGCGAAGAAGTCATCCAGTACCTCTACACCAAATACGGCCGCGAGCGCGCCGCGCTCACCGCCACCGTCATCAGTTACCGACCCCGCAGCGCCCTGCGCGACGTGGGCAAGGCACTGGGCTTCGACGAAGCCGCGCTCGACGCGCTGGGCAGCGGCCACCGCTGGTGGAGCGAAGACGGTTTTGCGCCCGAGCGCATCCTTGAGGCCGGACTCGATCCGGACAGCCTGAAAGTGCGCCAGCTCGTGGCGCTCACCGGCCAGCTCATGGGTTTTCCGCGCCACCTCTCGCAGCACACCGGCGGTTTCGTGCTCACCCAGATGCCTCTGTCGCGCATGGTCCCGATCGAAAACGCCGCCATGGCCGACCGCACCGTCATCGAATGGGACAAGGACGACCTCGACGCCATGGGCCTGCTCAAGGTGGACGTGCTCGCGCTCGGCATGTTGACAGCCATCCGCAAGTCGCTCGATTTCATCGGCCAGCGCAAGGGCTTCGACTTCCAGATGCAGGACATCCCGGCCGAAGACACCAGCACCTACGACATGATCTGCGCCGCCGACACCGTGGGCGTGTTCCAGATCGAGAGCCGCGCGCAGATGAGCATGCTGCCGCGCCTGCGCCCGCGCGAGTTCTACGACCTGGTGATCGAGGTCGCGCTGGTGCGCCCAGGCCCGATCCAGGGCGGCGCGGTGCACCCCTACCTGAACCGCCGCCAGGGCAAGGAACCCGTCGACTACCCCAAGGGCCTGGACGCCGCATTGAAGCGCACGCTCGGTGTTCCCGTGTTCCAGGAACAGTGCATGCAGATCGCCATCATCGCGGCCGGCTTCACGCCCGGCGAGGCCGACGGCCTGCGCCGCGCCATGGCCGCGTGGAAGCGCAAGGGCGGGCTGGGCAAATACCAGGAGCGACTGATCAACGGCATGACCGAGCGCGGCTACCCGCTCGACTTCGCGCAGCGTGTGGTCGAGCAGGTGAAGGGTTTCTCCAGCTACGGCTTCCCCGAGAGCCACGCCGCCAGCTTCGCGCTGCTGGTCTATGCGAGCTGCTGGATCAAGCGCCACCACCCGGCCGAGTTCCTGGCCGCCATGCTCAACAGCCAGCCACTGGGTTTCTATTCGCCGAGCCAGCTGGTGCAGGATGCCGTGCGCCACGGCGTCGAAGTGCGTGCAGTGGACGTCATGGAGAGCGATTGGGATTGCACGCTGGAAGAGCAGGGCCTCGACTCACTCTCCCCCTGGGAGAGGGCTGGGGTGAGGGCCGCCCCCGATCCCACCCTGCCCGCCGTGCGCCTGGGCCTGCGTTTGATCAGCGGCCTGTCACACGACGAAGCGCAGCGCCTCGTGTCTGCGCGCGAAGAAGCTGCATTCACGGACTCAGAAGACCTCGCCCGCCGCGCTGGGTTGGACCAGCAAGCCATGCAACAACTCGCCGCCGCCGATGCCCTCATGAGCCTGAGCGGCCACCGCCGCCAGCAGGTCTGGGACGCCGCCGCCCTCAAAGCCCCACCCGCGCTGCTCAAAGAAGCCCCGGTCGAAGAAGACACCCTCGACCTGCCCGAAGCCCCCGAAGGCGAAGCCATCGTCTGGGACTATGCGTCACTCGGCCTCACCCTGCGCCGCCACCCGCTCGCCCTGCTGCGCGAGCGCCTGCAGGCGCGCCGCTTCATGACCGCCGAAGCGCTGAAAGACGCGCCCGACGGCAGGCTGGTGCGCGCCTGCGGCATCGTCACCGGGCGTCAGCAACCCGGCACCTCCAAAGGCGTGGTCTTCGTGACGCTGGAAGACGAAACCGGTGTGGTGCAGGTCATCGTCTGGAAAGCCCTGCGCGAGCGCCAGCGCAGCGCCCTCACCCGTTCACGGCTGATGGCGGTGCACGGCGTGTGGCAGCGCGAAGGCGAAGTCTGCAACCTCATCGCCGGCCACCTGGAAGACCTCACGCCGCTGCTGGGCCGGCTGGCGACGGAGAGCCGGGATTTTCATTGAGAAACGTCTGTATCGGCGGACCGACCTTCACGCGCCCGACCGCTTGTGAGAGACTGCCCCACCCCCGAACACACAGCGCATCCACCCAGGCGCCGCCCATCCGATGTCCGATTGGAAACACCAGCAAATGATCAAGGCGTCGGGCTGGCCACTGGCCGCCGACCTGCTTGCGCCCGATGCCGATTTCACGGCCCGGCTTGACGGGGGCCTGGTGCCCCTGCATTGGGCCTGCCAGGCCGGCAAGGCGAGCCTGCTCAAGCACATGATCGAGCATGGCGCGAACGTTCATGACCTCACCGAAAGCGGCCAGAGCATGCTGGAACTGGCCATCACGTCCGGGCACTTTCAAACGGTCATGCTGCTGATCGATCAGCTCAAGGCCACCGGCGCACCCGTGCCCGCCGAAGCGCTGAAAAAGCGGCTGGCCGAGGCCTTCAGCAACGGCCACCCCGACGCCAGGAACCGCTTGCAGCAGACGCTGCGGGACTGGGAGCGTCTGGCAAAAAAAACCCCTTCACCCAGACCGTCCTGATCGACGGAAACCCCCAGGTGGCGGCTCAGGGTTTCAGCCGTCGTGTGCGATAACGCACGGACACCAGCGCCGTTCGAGCGCAACCTTGGTACCGCATGTCTGCGCCTTTTCCATCCGTCCCCAGCGCCTCTCCGACACAGGCCGCGCTTGCGCCCGGCCCGGACGGGGTCTGGACCCTGCACGGCCACTGGACACTGCAGGGACTGGGGCCGCTGCTGAAAGCCCAGGCCCTGCCGGTCGCCACCACGCCACCGCTCACACTGGACGGCTCGGCGCTGCAGGACATCGATTCGGCCGGTGCCTGGGTGCTGCAACGCTGGCTGCCGGCCGGCAGCGCGGCGCCGAGCTTGCGCGACTGGCCTCCGCGGGCAGCGGCGCTGATGCAGCAGGTGCAGGCGGGTGCGGGCCAGTCCCTGCCGCAGGAGCCGCGACACGGCCTGCTGCACCAGACCGGCCAGCGCGCGGTGGCCGCGGCCCAGCAGGTCCTGGCGTATCTGCACTTCATCGGCGAGATCGCCATCGCGGCGATGCGGGTGCTGCGCCATCCCGGGCAGTGGCGGCTGCGCGCGATCTGGCACGAGGTGCAGATCGGCGGCTTCGATGCCCTGCCCATCATCGGCCTGACCGCCTTCCTGCTCGGCATCGTGGTGGCCTACCAGGGCGCCGACCAGCTGCGCCACTACGGCGCCAACGTCTTCGTGGTGGAGCTGGTTGGCTACGCCATGCTGCGCGAGTTTGCACCCCTGATCGGGGCCATCATCATTGCCGGGCGCTCCGGCTCGGCCTACGCGGCGCAGATCGGCACCATGGTGGTCGCCGAAGAAGTCGACGCCTTGCGCACCATCGGCATCGACCCCTTGCAGCGCCTGGTGCTGCCCAAGATCATCGCCCTGGCCATCGCCCTGCCCTTGCTGACGGTGTTCGCCGACATCGCCGGCGTCTTTGGCGGCATGGTGATGGCGCGCTCGCAACTGGACATCGGCTTTGGCGAGTTCATCGACCGCTTCGGCCGCGTGATGCAAGGCTCGGCCCTGCTGGTCGGCCTGGGCAAGTCGCTGGTCTTCGCGTTCATCATCGCCACCGTCGGCTGCTTCCAGGGCCTGCGCACCTCGGGCAGCGCCGACAGCGTGGGCCGGCAGACGACGCTGAGCGTGGTGCAGTCGATCTTCACGATCATCGTCGCCGACGCGCTGTTCTCGGTCGCGTTCAACATGCTGGGGCTGTGAGATGGCGGCTGCCAACGACCACGTGATCGAGCTGCAGCAGATCTGCACCCGCTTCGGCAGCCACACCGTTCACGAGGGGCTGGACCTGAGCGTGAAGCGCGGCGAGATCCTGGGGCTGGCCGGGGGCAGCGGCTCGGGCAAGTCGGTGCTGCTGCGCGAGATGATCGGGCTGCAGCAACCCAGCTCGGGCCAGGTGCGCGTGCTGGGTGAAGACCTCACGGCGCTCAACGCGGTGCAAGGCCTCGCGCTGCGCAAGCGCTGGGGCGTGATGTTCCAGCGCGGTGGCCTGTTCGGTGCGCTGACGGTGCGGCAGAACGTCGGCCTGCCTTTGCGTGAGCACAGCGCGCTGGACGACACGCTGATCGACCGCATCGCCGAGTGGAAGCTGGCCCTGACCGGCCTGCCGCCCGAAGCCGGGCTCAAGCGGCCCAGCGAACTGAGCGGCGGCATGCTCAAGCGCGCGGCGCTGGCGCGCGCCATCGCGCTCGACCCCGAACTGCTGTTCCTGGACGAACCGACCTCGGGCCTGGACCCGGCCAGTTCGCGCGGCGTGGACGACCTGATCCTGGCCACGCGCGAGCTGTTCGGACCGACGATCGTGATCGTCACCCACGACCTGGCGCTGCTGTGGCGGGTGTGCGACCGCGTCGCCGTGCTGGCCGAAGGCCGCGTGATCGCACTGGACACGATGGACGCGCTCTCGCACCACCCGCACCCCACGGTCGCGGCCTATTTCAACCAGCCCAGCGGGGAGCCACAGCCGGCGGCCCCTGCGCTGGCCTGACCCAGACACAGAGACACAGCGATATGGACGACAAGGTCAACTACGCACTGGTCGGCGGCTTTGTGCTCGCGCTCGGCGCCTTGCTGGTGGCCGGCGTGCTGTGGCTCGCCGCCGGGCTGGGCGGCCGCCAGGCGATGGACACCTACCAGGCGGTGATCGAGGAATCGGTGGCCGGGCTGAACGTCGATGCGCCCGTGAAGTACATGGGCGTGGACGTGGGCAAGGTGGCGCGCATCGAAATCGACCCGCTGAACTCGGAGCAGGTCCGCCTGCACTTCCTCGTGAAGCGTGGCACACCGATCAAGCAGGACAGCGTGGCCGTGCTGAAGGCGCAGGGCCTCACGGGCATCGCCTACATCGAAATCAGCGGTGGCAGCGCCGGTTCGCCACCGCTGCTGGCCGGCGCCGACGGCGTGGCGCCGACCATCCCCTTCAAGCCCTCGCTGAGCGCCCGGCTGGAGAACGTGCTGAGCAATGTTCTGGCCAACGTGGACCGCGTCTCGAACAACCTCAACGAAGTCTTCGGTGCCGACAACCAGGCGGCGCTGAAGTCCAGCCTGGCCGACATCGCCACGCTGGCCCACACCCTGGCCGGGCAGCAGGCGGCGATCAGCGCCGGCATCGCCGATGCCGCCAAAACCGCCAAGCTGACCGCGCGCGCGGGTGAGCAGCTGGGGCCGACGCTGGCGCGCATCGAGAGCAGCGCGCAGGCCGTCGAACGCATGGCCGAGGTGGCCGGGAAGGCCAGCACCCGCGCCGGTGCGGCCGCCGACGCCGCCGCCACCAGCGTGCAACAACTGGGCAGCGAGACCCTGCCCGAGCTGGCGCGTCTGATGGCCGAACTGAACCAGCTCTCGGCCTCGCTGCGGCAGCTCAGCGAACAGACCACGGTCAGCCCCAGCAGCCTGCTGCTGGGCAGGCCTGCGCCGACACCTGGCCCTGGAGAAAGCCCGCCATGAAACACCTTCACCCCAACCCCAGTGCGGCACCCCAGGCACTGCCCAGCCGCCCGGGCGGCGTCGCCCGCCGGCTGCTGCTCGCCGCGGTGGTGCCGCTGCTGCTGGCGGCCTGCGCCGGCACCTTGTTACCCAAGCCGGCATCACCCCCCGCGCGCTTCACGCTGGACGCCGGCACCGCGGCGCCACCACCTGCCACCGCGCAGGTGGCCACAGCGGGCGCGCCCGCCCTCACGGTGGACCTGCCGCGCGCTGCGCCGGGCTACGACAGCCGACGCATGGTCTACCAGCGGCGACCCCAGCAGCTGGAGGCCTTCGCCTTCAATGAATGGGTGGAGCCACCGGCCCAGATGCTGGCCCCGTTGCTGGTGCGCGCGCTGCAGGACAGTGGCGGCTTTCGCGCCGTGCTGCGGGCTCCGTCGGCTGCGGCCGGCGGCTGGCGGCTGGAAACCGAGCTGCTGCGCCTGCACCAGGACTTCAGCCAGCGGCCCAGCCAGGTGCGCCTGAGCGTGCGCGCCGTGCTGCTGAACAGCACCACGCGACAGGCGGTGGCCTGGCGCGAATTTGATGTCAGCGTGGCCGCGGCCAGCGAAGACCCGGTGGCCGGCGCCGCAGCCGCACAGGCGGCCACACAACAGCTGCTGGCCGAAGTGGCCACGTTCTGCGCCGAGCAGGTGCGAGAAGCGGCGCGCACGCCGGTCCGTCCACTTTGAACCGTCGCTGCGAGGCGCCAAATGCTCCGCAGCTGAACCGGCGCGCCTCGTTCAAGGGCCCAGCATCCGCTCCGTGATCCAGCGCCAGTGCGCTTCGCTCACCGGCGTGATCGACAGCCGGCTGCCGCGCTGCAGCACCACCATGTCGGCCAGCTCGGGCGTGGCGCGCAGTTCGGGCAGTCCGATCAGCCGCGTCTTTTTGAGCGCCTGCACGTCCAGCAGCAGCCAGCGCGGCGCTTCCGGTTGGGACTTGGCATCGAAGTAAGGCGATAACGGGTCGAACTGCGTCGGATCGGGCCGCACGCCCGAGGCCACGCGCGCCAAGCCGACGATGCCCGGCTCGGCGCAGCTGGAGTGGTAGAACAGCACGCCGTCGCCCACCCGCATGGCGTCGCGCATGAAGTTGCGCGCCTGGTAGTTGCGCACGCCGGTCCAGGGCACGCTGGCCTGCGGCGCGGCCAGCGCGTCGTCGATCGAGCACTCTTCGGGCTCGGACTTCATCAGCCAGTAGGAGGGCATCACGCGATCTTAGCGAGACATCGAATCCCACGCTGGCGCTACAGTAGCCCAGCCTGCCACACGCCCCGGCGCCCCACCATGCCCACGATCACCACCGCCCACACGCCCCTTCGACGACGCACCGCCCTGTGGCTGCTCCTGACGGGTGTGCTGGGTCTGCTGGTGGGTTGCGCGTTGCCGCGCCCTGCGAAGGTGCCCATGGATGCGCTGTGGTTGCCGGCGTCGTCGAGCGGCCCGGGCCACACCCTGGTCGTGTTCATGCCGGGGTCGCAGGAGGTGCCGCAGGACATCGTGCGCGAAGGCTTCGTGGACCAGCTGCGATGGCGCCACCCGGGCGTGGACATGGTGGTGGCGGATGCGCACATGGGCTACTTCCGCGACAGCAGTTTTGAAACCCGCTTGCGGGCCGATGTGATCGAGCCGGCGCGCGCCCGGGGCTACCGGTCGATCTGGCTGGCCGGCATTTCGCTCGGCGGGATGGGTTCACTGCTGTACGCGAAGAGCGCGCCCGGCGAAATCGATGGGCTCATCGCTCTCGCCCCGTTCATCGGGTCGTACAACGTGCTGAGCGAGGTGGCCGAGGCCGGCGGGCTCGCACGCTGGCAACCCACGTTGCCGCTGCAGCCCGGCGACTTCCAGCGCGATCTGCTGCGGTGGCTGAAGGGCTACGGCGACCCGGCGCAGGCGCGCCCGGTGCTCTACATCGGCTACGGCACCCGCGACCGGCTGGCGCCGTTCCCCGGCCTGTTCGATGGTCTGCTGCCGGCGAATCACCTGCTCAGCGCGCCCGGCGGCCACGACTGGGCGCCCTGGAAGGCGATGTGGGTCGATGCGCTGGAGCGTGCGCCTCTGCGACCCTGAATCCCACGGCACCGATCCATTCCGGGTAGCCTTGCGCCTTCGCTGAGGCCTGCGCCACCACCGGGCGGCGTCGCCCTGCCGTGAGACCTTCGCCCAGCCACACCCCTTGTTTTCTTCGGTCACCCGCGTGGTGCCGACCACCGATTCCGCCCTTCCATGACGTCTCCGACAACCCGGCCCGCACCCTCCGGCCTGCTGATCGCCAACCTGCTGGCGCAACTCGCCTTCGGCCTGCTGGCCATGACCATCTGCCTGCCTTCGATGCAGGAATGGGGCGCCATCTTCAACACCGGCCAGGCGGCGGTGCAGCTCACCTTCAGCGGCTACGTGGTGGCCTACGGATCCCTGCAACTGCTCTACGGCCCGCTGTCGGACCGCATCGGGCGCAAGAAGATCCTGCTGTTTGGCCTGGCGGTCGCGTTCCTGGGCTCGGTGCTGGCAGCGCTGGCGCCCAACCTGCCGCTGCTGGTGGCCGCACGCGTGCTGCAGGGCGCGGGCGCAGCGGCGGGCATGGTGGTGGGCCGCGCCATGGTTCAGGATCTGTTTCAGGGCCCCGAGCGCACGCGCGTGATGGCCTACGTGGGCATGGCGATGGGCCTGTGCCCGCCACTGGCCACCATCATCGGCGGGCAGTTGCACGTGCGCCTGGGCTGGCAGGCCAATTTCGTCGTGATGGCGGTGCTGGCGGTGATCCTGTTTGTGGCGGCGTGGCACGGCCTGCCCGACCACCAGAAGGCCACCACGGTGCAGCCGCACTGGCTGCGCGCCATGCTGTCGTCGTACGCGCGGCTGGGCCGCGAGCGCGCCTTCATCCTCTACGTGGCCCTGCTCTCCATGACCACCGCCACCTTCTACGCCTTCCTGGGCGGTGCGCCCATCGTGCTCGGCAGCTACGGCGTGGGGCCCGACGGCATCGGCTACTACATCATGTGTGTGCCGGGGGCCTACATCGTGGGCAACTACCTCGCTTCGCACATGGCGCACCGCACCGGCGAGCGCCTGATGATGGGGATCGGGCAGGCCTGCACGCTGGCGGGCATCGGTCTGGTGGTGGTGCTGGCCCTGGCCGGTCTGAACACCCCGCTCGCGTTTGCCTTGCCGCTGATGCTGGTGGGCATCGGCCACGGCCTGCTGGTGCCGCCGGCGCTCGGCGGCACGATCGGGCTCGTGCCCGCGCTGGCGGGATCGGCTGCGGCGGTGGCCGGGCTGATGCAGCAGATGACGGGCGCCGTCGGCGGCTTTGCCGTCGGCCTGTTCCGGCACGAGGGTGCGCTCAACCTCGGGCTGCTGATGCTGGGCTTCGCCCTGTGCGGCGCCTTCGCGCAGTGGCTGCTGCACCGGCGCCTGGCCCGCACCCACTGAGCGACATCACATGCCGCCGTGCGGGTGCGTCGGGTCCACCCACAGCACCTGCTCCGGCTTCTCCACCGGCTCGATGTCCAGGTTCACCGCCACCGCCTGGCCGTCGCTGCGGCAGAGCACACACTCCAGCACCTCGGTCGGGCTGGCGTTGATCTCCTGGTGCGGCACATAGGGCGGCACATAGATGAAATCGCCCGGTCCGGCCTCGGCGGTGAATTCGAGCTTGTCGCCCCAGCGCATGCGCGCCCGGCCCTTCACGACGTAGATCACGCTCTCCAGCGGGCCGTGGTGGTGCGCACCGGTCTTGGCGTTGGCGTGGATGGTCACGGTGCCGGCCCAGAGCTTCTGGGCGCCCACGCGCGCGAAGTTGATCGCCGCCTTGCGGTCCATGCCCGGCGTGCTCGGCACATTGCCGTCGAGCTGGTTGCCCGGCACCACGCGCACGCCGTCGTGCTTCCAGGCCGGCTCTTGTTCGTGGGGGTGTGAATGCGGGTGCTCGTGCTCGTGTGACATGGCGGGTCTCCTGGCGGTGGTGCGCCCAGTGTGCCAGCCTGGCCGCTGCCCGTGCAGCCCCGGGGCATCGCCCCGACTTCAAGCAGCCTTCAAGCGGTCGGTGCCGCGGCCCACCCCGTGCCGCTCAGGCGTCCGGCTCGCTGAGCTCAATCCGCGCCGGATCCAGCTCCCGGATGCGCCGGTCCTCGTAATAGCCCCCGTATTCGGTGTAGCGCAGGAAGGGTTTGCCACACGCCTTGCAGGCCCAGACCTGGCAGCGGTTGCAGGGATGGAAATGCAGGGCGATCGGCGCTTCGGCCGACCACTGGTCCACGCCGGGTGGGCGATGTTCCTCCAGCGTCGGCTCCTCGTCGCCGGGCAGCCACAGCGCACCCAGCAACTGCAGGGCCTCGTCGCTGACCGTGCCGGGAAACGAGTCCCAGCCGGGGCTGGCGAAGGGCGCGCAGGCGGCGCAGGTGTCGCGCCACTGACGCCGGGCAAGATCGAGCACATCCTGTGCCTGCAGTCGGTTCAAAGCGGTCATCACGAATCTGGATAGAAAGGGAATGGGGATACCGCAGTATCCACGCACCCCATGACCTTGAAGGCATTGCGGCCGGCCCGGGACGGTGATCGCGTGCATCGGGGAAAATCAGGGTTCAGTCACTTGTTCGCCGAGGTCCCGTTTTGCCACTGCCCACGCCCCATCCCCGCAAGCCCATGCACACCCGAAAAGTCGAATACCGGGGGTTCGAACGCGACGATGGCCTGTGGGACATCGAAGGCGAACTGCAAGACACCAAACCCCACGCCTTCGAGATCGAGGGTGAGGGTGAGTGGGCGCCGAACGAACCCATCCACCACATGCACCTCCGCGTCACGCTGGACAACAACATGGTGATCCGTGAGGTGGCGGTGGCCATGGACGCGCACCCGCACGCGCCCTGCCCGCAGGCCATGGAACCCATGCAGGGCCTGATCGGCGAGACGCTGGGTCGCGGCTGGCGCAAGACCATCGAACGCCACCTCGGCGGCATCCAGGGTTGCACCCACCTGCGCGAACTGCTGTTCAACCTGGCCACCGCCGCGTTCCAGACACGCTCGGCCTCGTTCGCGCCCACAGCCGACGGCCACCCGCCGATGCACCTGGGCCAGTGCCTGGCCTGGGACTTCAACGGCCCGGTGGTGGAAAAGGTCTACCCGATGTTCTTCCGCTGGCAGCCGCCCGCGCGGTCAAAGGCCGGCGTGACGGGTGCGCTGCAGGAACCGGGCGCATAGGGTTTTCGGGAAACTCAGTCGCCCAGGTTGTCGTGGTGCGCCGCGGCACCGCGTGTCCATTGGGCCAGTGCACGCACGGCGTGGCGCTCCACCTCCCAATCCGACCGAGGGCGCAGGCTTTCTCAGCCGCTCTTCACCGTCGATTCCATCAGGCACCGCGTGACGCGCGGCGCCTCGTCGCCAAGGTGGAACCCCAGCTTGCGGTCGCGCAGCGCCACGTCGGCGGCGGTGACGCGGTCGAAACGCCGCAGGTGATCGGTCCAGGATTCGTCGACGATGACCTCGACGAACCGGCTCGGTTCGTGGATGTCGTGCAGCAACTCCCACGACAGGGCCCCGTGGCGCAGGCGGCTGCGTCGCCCCTCGCCCAGCATCAGTTCCCGGAAGTCGGCCGCGCGTGCCGGATCGATGCGGTACTCGATCATCACCATCACATGGCCCTGAGGCGGTGGCTGGTGGATCTGTGGCGCCGGGAAGATGCGCCTGGGCGTGATGTCGTCCTCCAGACCGGTGTCGGGCCGCAGCCGGTTGACCAGCGCCATGGCCAGCACGCCGGTCGCGGACGCGATACCCAGGCTGACCGGCACGCTGGTCCAGGTAGCCACCTGACCCCAGATCGCAGCCCCGCTGGCGCCCGCGCCCATGATGGCCATCTGGTAGATCGACATGCCACGCGCGCGCACCCAGTCGGGCAGGCCCATCTGGATCGAGACGCTGAGCGTGTTCGCGGTGGTGATCCAGGCGGCGCCACCGAGCAGCATCGCCGGCACCGCCACCCAGACCTGGTCGGTCACGGCCATGACCGCCATCGAGGCGGCCTGCACGGCCGCACCACGCAGGATGAGGCCGTCGCGGGGGTAACTGCGGCGCAGCCGGGTCAAGAAGCCGGAGGCAACGATGGCCCCTGCACCCATGGCGGCGAGCAGCAGGGTGAAGGTGCCGGCACCACCGCCCTCCATGCCCCGGGCCAGCAGGGCGAGCAGCGCCATCAGCGCGGTCGAGTGAAAGAAGAAGATCGAGATGCGCAGCAGCACGCCCTTGAGGTGGTAGGACTGGACCACGTACTGCAACCCGACGCGCATCGCGGGCCCCAGGCGCTCGCGCCCCAGCGGATTCGGTTGGTGCTCCCGCTTCCAGCGGCTGATGATGACCGCGGCCCCGATCGACAGCAGGGCGTTGAGCAGGAACACCCAGGCGCTGCCGGCGCTGGCGATCAGCGCGCCCGCCACCAACGGGCCGATGATGCGCGAGGCGTTCATCGACACGCCGTTGAGCGCCAGCGCCGCGGGCAACTGGAACCGGGGCACGATCTCCGGCACGATGGCCGAGAACACGGGCCAGCGCATCGCCAGGCCGATGCCGTTGGCAAAGGTCAGGGCCAGCAGCACGGGCGGCGACATCATGTCGAGGAAAACGAAGGCACTCAGGATCGCTGCCACCACAGCCACCCACAGCTGCGTGAAAAGGAAGTAACGCTTGCGGTCGAGACCGTCGGCGAGCGCACCGCTGGGCAGGCCCAGCAGGAACACCGGCAAGGTGGCCGCGGTCTGCACCAGCGCGACCCAGATCGGCTTGGTGGTCAACGAGGTCATCATCCAGGCCGCCGCCACCTCGGTCATCCACATGCAGACGTTGGCCATGAGCCAGGTGATCCACAACATGCGGAACACGGGGCGCCGCAAAGGGGCGACAGGGGAAAGATCGTCTTCGGTTGCGGACATGAACGAACTGTAATGGCCTGGCAGGCATCTTCGGCTCCGACCACAGCACCCGCTTGCAGTGAACCGCCCCCTATGATCAACGGGAACAGCCCTACACAGGTTCCCATGCAAGCCTCTGAACAACCCATCCTGCGCGACCTCGTGCTCGTCGGCGGCGGCCACAGCCACGTGGTCGTCTTGCGCATGCTCGCCATGCAGCCCGAGCCGGGCCTGCGCATCACGCTCATCTGCACCGACATCGACACGCCCTACTCCGGCATGTTGCCCGGCTACATCTCGGGCCACTACAGCTTTGACGACGTGCACATCGACCTGGGCCGCCTGGCGGCGTTCGCCGGGGCGCGCTTCATCCACGGCGAAGTGACCGGCCTGGACCGGGCCAACCAGCGTGTGGTGCTGCGCGACCGGCCTTCGGTGCCCTACGACCTGCTGTCCATCAACACCGGCTCCACGCCCAACGTGCGCCAGGTGGAGGGCGCGCGGGCGCACACCGTGCCGGTCAAGCCCATCGCCCATTTCAACCAGCGCTGGTTGCAGCTGCTGGACCGCGTGCGCGCGCTGCACAGCCGCTTCACGATCGCCGTGGTGGGCGGTGGCGCGGGCGGTGTGGAACTGGTGCTGTCGGTGCAGTTCCGGCTGCGCAACGAGCTGCAGAAGCTAGGCCGCAACCCCGACCTGCTGCGCTTCGTGCTGCTCACGGCGGGCGACACCATCCTGCCGACACACAACCCCGGGGTGCGCGCGCGCTTTGCCCGCGTGCTCAAAGAACGCCACGTGGCGGTGCACACCCGCGCCGAGGTGACGCAGGTTTCGCCCGGCTGCCTGCACACGCAGGACGGCCGCACCTTCGACGCCGACGAAACCCTGTGGGTCACGCAGGCCGGTGGCCCGGTCTGGCTGCAAAGCACCGGCCTGGCGCTCGATGAACACGGCTTCATCCAGGTCAATCAACAACTGCAGACGCTGGACGACCCGAAGATCTTTGCCGCGGGTGACGTGGCCTCGTTCACGGCCCGCCCGCTGGAGAAGGCCGGTGTGTTCGCGGTGCGCATGGGCCCGCCGCTGGCGAAAAACCTGCGCCTGAGCCTGCGCGGCCAGCCCCTGGTGGCCTACAACCCGCAGCAACGCTGGCTGGCGCTGATCTCCACCGGCGACCGCTACGCCGTGGCCTCGCGCGGCGCCATCGGCTTTGCCGGAAACTGGGTCTGGACCTGGAAGGACTGGATCGACCGCCGCTTCATGCGCAAGTTCACCGAGCTGCCGGCCATGGCCGATGCCAGCCCGGCAGCGGCAACGCCCACCAGCAGCCTGGTGCTGAGTGCCGAAGAATCGCGCCAGGCGATCTCGGCGATTGCCATGCGCTGCGGCGGCTGCGGTGCCAAGGTGGGCGCCAGCATCCTGACCCGCGCACTGGGCAGCCTGCAACCGGTCGAGCGCGACGACGTGCTGATCGGCCTGCACGCGCCCGACGACGCCGCCGTGGTGCGCGTGCCGCCGGGCAAGGCCATGGTGCACACGGTGGACTTCTTCCGCAGCTTCATCGACGACCCTTACCTGTTCGGCCAGGTCGCGGCCAACCACGCGCTGGGCGACATCTTCGCCATGGGCGCCGAGCCGCAGTCCGCGACGGCCATCGCCACCGTGCCACCGGGCCTGGAAGCCAAGGTGGAAGACCTGCTGCTGCAGATGATGACCGGCGCGGTCGAGGTGCTCAACGCCGCGGGGTGCGCCCTGGTCGGCGGCCACACCGGCGAGGGGCGCGAGCTGGCGCTGGGCTTTGCCATCAACGGCCTGATCGACGAGCAGATGGACGGTGTCATGCGCAAGGGCGGCATGTTGCCCGGCGACGTGCTGCTGCTCAGCAAACCCATCGGCACCCTGTTCGCAGCCCACGCCCGGCACGCGGCCAAAGGCCGCTGGATCGACGCGGCGCTGAAATCGATGGTGGTGTCCAACCAGGCCGGCGCGCAGATCCTGCGCGCGCACGGCGCCACCGCCTGCACCGACCTGACCGGCTTCGGCCTGCTCGGGCACCTGGTGGAGATGACGCGCCCCTCGGGCGTGGACGCCGAACTGCAACTGAGCGCCCTGCCCCTGCTCGACGGCGCGGTGGAATGTGTGCAGGCGGGCATCGTCAGTTCGCTGCAGCCGGCCAATGTGCGCCTGCGCCGCGCGCTGCGCAACGCCGAAGACTTCGTCAAGGACCCGCGTTACCCGCTGCTGTTCGACCCGCAAACCGCCGGTGGCCTGCTGGCGAGTGTGCCGGCCGACCGGGCCACTGATTGCATCCGCGCCCTGAAGGCATCGGGCTACCCGCAGACCGCTGCCATCGGCCGCATCCGCGGTGCGTCGGACGCGCTGGAGCCCGTGGTGCTGACCGCTTGATGGCGTGAGACGGACCAGCGCCAAGCCCATTCGACGCCATCGACGTTGACCATGCGTGTCTCGATCATCGTGCCCATGCTCAACGAGGCGCCTGGCCTGCCGGGTTTGCTGGCGCGGCTGGTTGAACTGGCGCGCCAGGGCTGTGAAATCCTGATCGTCGATGGGGGCAGCGACGACGGTTCTGTTTCGCTGGCGGAGCGTGCCGGCTTTCGGGTGCTGGCGTCACCGAAAGGCCGTGCGCGGCAGATGAACCTGGGCGCGGGCCAGGCCACCGGCGACGTGCTGCTGTTCCTGCACGCCGACACCTTGTTGCCCGAAGGCGCCATCGACACCGTTCGCCAGACCCTGCAGAAGACCGTCGCCGTGTGGGGCCGCTTTGATGTGCTCATCGACGGGACACACCCCATGCTGCGCGTGATCGCCACCCTGATGAACCATCGCTCGCGCTGGACGGGCATCGCCACCGGCGATCAGGCCATCTTCGTCACGCGCAAGGCCTTCGAAGCCGTGAGGGGCTACCCCGATCAACCCTTGATGGAAGACATCGAACTCAGCAACCGCCTGCGGGCGCTGGCGCGCCCCGCCTGCATTCCCACCCCGGTGCGGACCTCGGGGCGGCGCTGGGAAAGCCGCGGCGTCTGGCACACCGTGCTGCTGATGTGGCGCCTGCGCTGGGCCTACTGGCGCGGCACACCGGCCGAGCAGCTGGCGCAGCGGTACCGCTAAGACCACCATGCCCCAGCCACCCCGCATCGTCATCTTCGCCAAGGCACCCGTCGCGGGCCTGGCCAAGACCCGCCTGATCCCGGCGCTGGGTGCACAGGGTGCCGCCTTGCTGGCCGCCGCGCTGCTGGAACACGCGGTGGCGCAAGCCCTGGCCAGCGGTGTGGGCCCGGTGGAACTGTGCGTGACGCCCGCGCCCGCCGACCCGCTCTGGTCGGGGCTGGCGCTGCAAGCAACGCTCAACTGGAGCGACCAGGGCGACGGCGACCTGGGCGAGCGCATGGCCCGCGCGGCCCAGCGTGTGCTGGAGGCGGGAGAGCCGGTTCTGCTGATGGGAACCGACTGCCCCGACCTCACGGCCGATCGCATCCGCGAGGCCGCGGCCAGCCTGATCGCTGCAGACGCCGCCCTGGTGCCGGCTTTTGACGGCGGCTATGTGCTGCTCGGGCTGAACCGCTTCGACGCCAGCCTGTTTGCCGGCATCGCGTGGAGCACGGCCACCGTGGCGCAAGAAACGCGGCGCCGTGTGGAACAACTCGGCTGGTCGCTGCAGAACTTGCCGACGCTGCACGACATCGACGACCCGGCCGACCTGCGGTGGCTGCCCGACGACCTGCAACCAGCCATCTGAAACGCGGCCGCTGGAAGTCCAACCACATTGCCGGGATGACGTGCACGACCCAGAACACCGCGGAACCGGCTTTGCCGGGCCGCCAGCGTTGCCCCCTGGAGGGGTCGCGCGCAGCGCGGCGGGGGGTGTCACCCTATGCCTGCCAGTGGTGGATGTCCAGCACCCGCCCGCCGGGCGGCACGTCGTCCGGGTCGTGCGTGACCAGCAAGGTGGGGATGCGCTGGCGGGCGATCTGCTCGAACACGAACCTTCGGAACTGCGCGCGCAGCTCGGCATCAAGCCGGGAGAACGGCTCGTCCAGCAGCAGCGCGTCGGGCTCGGCCAGCAAGGCGCGCATGAGGCTCACGCGGGCGCGCTGACCGCCCGAGAGCGTGGCGGGATCGCGGTCGTGGAAGCCGTCCAGGCCGATCTCGCGCAGCGTCTGTTCCACCCGCGCTCGGCGCGCAGCGGCACCCTGGAGCGCGGCGGGCAAAGCGAAGGCCAGGTTCTGGCCCACGCTCAGGTGCGGAAACAGCAAGTCGTCCTGAAACAGGATGCCGACGCCCCGGGCTTCCACCGGCAACTGGTCGCGCCGCTGGCCGGCCAGCCACAGCTCGCCGTTGGCCTGGAAGGCCGGGTCCAGATCGCCCACCAGCCAGTTGAGCAGCGTGGACTTGCCCGAGCCCGACGCCCCGGTCACCGTCGCGATGACGCCCGGTTCGACCTGCAGGTTCAGACCCGCGATCAACACACTCGGGCCCTGGGTGATGGTGAGGTTCCGTATATCCAACATGTCAACGCAGCCCCTTCCGGCAACGGCCGGCCCAGTGTGAAATCAGTGCTGCGAAGCCGAAGCCCAGCAGCGGCAGCACGATCTGCAGCATCGCCTGCACCGCCAGCACGCGGCGGTTGCCGCCCGCGCTCAGGGCCACGGCTTCGGTGGTCACCGTCACGAACCGCCCGCCGCCCGCAAACAGCGTCGGCAGGTACTGCGCCACGCTCACCGCAAAACCCACGGCCAGTGCGGCCAGCATGGGCTTCAGCAGCATCGGCCACTTCACACTCAAACATGCCCTCAGAGGAGAATGACCGAGCGCCCGCGCGGTGGTCATGAGGCGGCGATCGAACGCGCGGTAGGGACCGATCAGCGTGAGCACCATGTAGGGCAGCACCCACAGCAGGTGGCTCCACACCAGACCGGCCGCGGTGCCGTCCACCTGCAGCCGCAGCAGGGCCGCGTACTGCGCCGCCACCAGCGGCAGGGCCGGAACGATCAGCGGCACATACAAGACGGCGTTGTAGCGCTGCGGCCCCCACTCCAGCCAGAGCAGCGCCGCCGGCAGGCACAGCAGAACCGCCGCCGCACCGAGCCACAGCGTGGTCCAGAACGGCGCCCAGTCGGCCTGCCGCCAGGTCTGCAGCGACAACGATTCGGGCCACAGCGCGGGGAAGAACCAGCTCTCGGCCAGCGACCACACCAGCAGCACCGCCACCACCGCATAGCCGATCAGCAGCAAGGGCTGGTGCAGCCCCACGCGGGCCGGGCGGGGCGCCGGCCGGCGCTCGCCCGGGGGGTAGGCAGCGCGGTGCACGGTGTGGCGCCACAGCCAGCGCGCAGCGCCGGCCCCCAGCAGGAACAACCCCAGCAGCACCAGCGACGCCGCTCCGCCCTTGGCCTGCATCGCGGCATCAGGGTCGATGAGCCACTGCCAGATCAGCACGGCCAGGGTGGGCGGTGTGCCCGGCCCCAGGATCACCGCCATGTCCACCACCGACAGACCGTAGGCCCACACGGCGGCCAGCGGCCAGCCCAGGCGCGGCAGCAACTGCGGCCACAACACCCGGCGCCAGGCCTGCACCCGGCTGTAACCCAGCGAGCGGGCCACCACCATGTGACGCTGGACCTGCTGCTCGCCCAACACCGCCACCAGCACCCACAACAGGAACCAGCTCTCCTTGATGCCCAGCGCCAGCGCG
Organism: Hydrogenophaga sp. L76; assembly: GCF_057654755.1. Classification (NCBI taxonomy): domain Bacteria; kingdom Pseudomonadati; phylum Pseudomonadota; class Betaproteobacteria; order Burkholderiales; family Comamonadaceae; genus Hydrogenophaga; species Hydrogenophaga sp. L76. The sequence goes on along the minus strand of NZ_CM172807.1, from coordinate 3,788,088 downwards.
AGGCTCAGGCCATAAGGGTCCTGCACCGTGATCCAGGCGGGCGGCTCGGCCCAGCCTAACGCCTGGGCCAGCGCGCGCGCCAGCCAGCCCGATGGCGAGAGCAGGAAAAACAGGCCCACCGCAAAGGCCGCGTGCGGAACCGACAGCAACAAGGGCATGCGCCGTTGCAGGTCGGTCCAGCGGCGGCTGGGGTAGTACAGGGTGGCGAGCACGGCCGCGATCGCCACGCCCAGCGCGGTCCCCAGCAGGGCCGATAGCAAGGTGGCCTGCAAGGCCTGGGGCCACTGGGGGTCGGCCCACAGGGCCTGCCAGACAGCGGCATCCAGCGAGGGCGCGAGCGCCCAGTAGAGCCCGGGCAGCAGGGGCCCGAGGATCAGCGCCACCGGCAGCACCGCCAGCCACACCGCCGACGGTCGCCGCCCGCGGCCCGGTAGGCCCTGCGGCTCCAGGCGACGGATCAGCGTGCGCCGTACCGCTTCAGCCACTCGGCCTCCAGCGCCTCCACCCAGCTGGCGTGGGGCTCGGCGAGCGTGGGCACGGGCTCGGCCAGTGCGCCGGGTGCGGTCTTGCGCATGGTGGCCTGCAGGGCGGCGGGCAGCTTGGCCAGGTCGAGCACGCTGCGGTCGCCCCAGACCGCCACGTCGGCCTTGTGGGCCTGGGCTTCGGGCGACAACAGGAAGTTGGCCACCACCTGGGCGCCGGCCCGCGCCTTGGCGTTGACCGGGATGGCGACAAAGTGCACGTTGCCGATGGTGCCGCCCGTGAAGCCGAAGCTGTAGGCCGTGGCCGGCAACTGGCGCGTGCCGATCAGGTTGGCCGCTTCGTTGGGGTTGAAGGTCAGCGAGAGCTTGAGCTCGCCATCGGCCAGCATGCGGTGCATTTCTGCGGCGCTGGCCGGGAAGGTCTTGCCGCCGCGCCAGAGCTGCGGGTGCAACTGGTCCAGATAGGCCCACAACGGTGCCGTGGTCGAGGCGAAGCTGGCGGCCGACACCGGCGCCTGCAGCAGTTTTCGATCGGGCGCGAGTTCGATCAGCACCTGCTTGACGAAGGTCGTGCCGTGAAAGTCGGGCAGCTTGGGGTAGCTCACTCGGCCCGGGTTGGCCTTGGCAAAGACCAGCAGCTCGGCCGCCGAACGCGGTGGCGTGGGTGTTTTGGCCTTGTCGGCGATGAAGGTCAGCTGCGCCGCGCCCCAGGGCGCTTCAAAGCCATCGGTGGGCACCGAGAAGTCGCTGCGCACGGGCTTGTTCAGGTCCACCGAACCCCAGTTGGGCAGGCTCTCGGCCCAGGGGCCGAACAGCAGACCACCCTGCTTCAGGTTGCGAAAATTTTCGCCGTTGACCCAGATCAGGTCGACCGAGCCGTCGGTGCGGCGCCCGGCGGCCACTTCGGTCTGCACCCGTTTGACCACCTCGGCCGCGTCCGTCACCTTGACGTGGCGCAGCTCCACGCCGTAGCGGCCCTTGACCTGCTGCGCCACCCAGCCGATGTAGGTGTTCGTCGCCTCGCTGCCGCCCCAGGCGTTGAAGTACACCGTCTGGCCCCTGGCATCGGCCTCGACTTTGGCCCAGTCGGCGTGCGCCGCGAAGGGGACCGACAGGCTCAGCGCCAGGGTGGCGAGGGGCAAGCATTTCATGGGCAAGGACTCCGAAAGCAAAGAGGTAAAGCCCATAGTCGGGCGAAGCCGTCAAAGCTTACAGCTTCGCCCGCTTCATGTGGCCAACACGGTTTGCAGCCCGTCAAACTCCGCCAGCAGGCGTTCGATACAGCGGATGGACAGGTAATCGTTCACCCGGTCCCGCACGTGCTCGATCAGCGCGGCCTCGCTGTTGCGGGCCGACCAGTCTTCACCATCGCTGCGTACCCCTGGGCTGCCAGCCGACTCGGCCAGCCACTTGGCGCACCAGGTCACCGACCAGAGCCACATCAATTCACGCAGCGGCACCAGCGCGCGCCGACACGGCCCGGCGATGGCCTCGCCCACCGCCTCGGCCCAGGTCTCGTAAGCGTGCGCCACCGCTTCGGTGGACAGCTGAAACGAGGCGTCGCGGTCCCAGGTGGTCGAGGTATAGAGCGTCGCGTGCGCCAGGTCGAGCGGCGGGTAGCTGTAGCGCAGTTTCTCCAGGTCCACCAGCACCGCCTTGCCCGAGGGCGTGATCAGGAAGTTGCCCGGGTGGGCGTCGAAGGTGATCAGGCGCTGCGGACAGGCCATCACGGCCGGCGCCATGCGCTGCGTCAAGTCCGCCAGCCGCGCCTTCACCGCCCGGGCCGATGCGGGTGGCACGGCGGCATGGTCCAGGTAACGGGCCTGCGCGTCGATGAGCGCAACGAGTCCGGCCAAGGGATCGCTTTCATTGAGCAACGGCGCGCGCGCTTCCGGCAAAGGCACGGGCAGCGCGTGGATCGCCGCAAGCGCCTGCATGATGGGCGCGAGATGGCGGGGCTCGCTGGCCGGCGTGCCCACGATCTCCTCCACCAGCAGCGCCCCCCGGGGCATCCTGTCCGATGGCTCGATCACGCTGTGCAGCAGCGGAACGTGCCCCGACGGTGCGGCGCGCTGAAAGCAGGCGCTCTGATAACGCAGGTTCTCCAGCGCGGCCAGGTCCATCTGGCTCTGTTTGGGAATGCGCGCCAGCCACCCGGTTCCGATCAGCCGCACATGCCAGTGCGCCAGGCCTTTGTCGGGCAACGGCTCCAGGCCACGGGGTGCCGGGATGTCTCGGGGGAGGTTCGCCAGCAACTGGCTGCAGACAGGGTCCATGTTCATGGTGGACCCGAGCATAGGCGACGGGGTGAAAATCGGGGTATCCGCCCCTCAGCCCTCAACCGAATTGTCAGGAATCGTTTGCAAGTTCTGCTGGTCACCGTGCTGCGCTGGCTGCTGCGCCATCTGCTGTCTTTGGTGCTGATCATTGCCGTGCTGCTGCTGGGCCGCGCCGGCTGGGTCGAGTGGCAGGCCTGGCAGTCGATGCGTGCCGAGTCAGCGCGGCTGATCGACGCCGATCAGATCATCCATGCTTCACTGCAGAAGCTGGCTCAGGAGGTCAATGCCCGCGCCGCCAGGTTGCAGACGGCGACGTTGGGCACGCTGGAAACGCGCATCACGGCGGTGGACAGTGAAATCGCGCGCAAACGGCTGGAACGCCAGCCGTTGACCGGTCTGGCGCCGTTTATGGCGGGTCAATCCATCGTCCACGCGCAATTGCTGGCTTTGCAGATCGACGGCGCCATCGGGCTGCTGCAGCAAGAACGCACCTGGCTGCAGGAGGCCAAACTGCGGCTGTTGGCCACGCAATCTGCGCAGGCGCAGCGCGTCGAGCTGGAGCGCCTGCGCCTGGGTCACGCCAGGTTGTACGCTCGATGGCAGGCCGTCGGGCAGGAACGTGATGCGCTGGAACAAAAGCACTGGGTCAAGAGCCGCATTCCGGGTGCCGCCGAGTACCAGCAGCTACAAGCTCTGAATCAACAGCGCGCGCAGCTGCTGACCGACAACCAGCGCGCTGACGCCGACTACCGGCGTCAGCTGGCCCTGGTGAACGGCGTCCGGACCCTGGCGCCTCTGGCCCCGCTGACGCTGTCCCCAAGCACTGTCAACGACGCGCTCCAGCCGCTGCGTGCGCGCATGGATGAATTGCAGAAGCTTGAGAGCGTCAACTGGGTCGGCAAGTTATGGCGGCCAGTGCAAGAGGTTATGCCCACCGCACTGCTGATCCTCATGGGCGCCATCCTCACGCCCATCGCCATCAAGGCGCTGTTCTATTTTGTGCTCGCACCACTGGCCGCCCGCCGCCCGCCGGTGCGGCTCCTGCCGGACACCGGCGGCGTGCTGACGCTGGAGACCGGTGCATCGTCGGTGTCGCGAGCCATGACCGTCGATTCCCTGCATGAGCTGTTGATACATCCCGAGTTTTTGCAGAGTGCATCCGTCGCTGGCGAGAAAACGACGCAATGGCTGCTCAGCTGGCGCTTTGCATTGACCAGCTTGTCGGCCGGTATGGTGGCGCTGACACGTATCCGCTGCGATGTGCCCGAATCGTTCGTGATCTCGGCCACGCACAACGCGCTGGCCGAGATCGGCGTACTGAACGTGCCGGCCGGCAGCGCGGTGGTGATGCAGCCGCACAACCTGGTTGGCGTGATGCAACGGCGCGACACGCCGCTGCGTATCACCGCGCACTGGCGACTGACCAGCCTGCACGCCTGGCTGACGCTGCAGTTGCGCTACCTGGCGCTGCACGGCCCAGCGCGACTGATCGTGCAGGGTTGCCGGGGCGTGCAGGTGGAACCTGCCCATGGAGGCCGCACCATCAACCAGGCTGCCACGATTGCCTTCAGCGCCAACCTGCCCTATTCCACTCGCCGCTGCGAAACCTTTGTTGCCTATCTGCTGGGCCGGCAGGCGTTGCTGAACGACTGCTTTGGCAGCGCGCGGGGTGCTGGCGTGAGTGAAGCGCGTGACGCCGGCTTCTTCGTCTACGAGGAAATGCCGAACGCTGACCGCAAGACCGGCATCACCGGCCGTGGATGGGCGGGCTTGACCGATTCCGCTTTGAAGGTGCTGGGAGTCTGACGGCTGGCTATTCCGTACGGTGTGAACGATGTTGCATTTGGACGCCCTCGTGCCGCGGCTGCGCACAAAGGTTGGACGACTTCTTCAAGGCGTCGAATCTCGCCGATCAGATGCCCGCAACGGGTCGGGACCGTCACTTCGATCGGTTGAGAAACGGTCGTTGATGCGGCGCGAACCCTCCAAGCTCATCACTCGACAGTGACCGACTTTGCGAGGTTTCTGGGTTTGTCCACATCCGTCCCCTTCGCCAGCGCCGTGTGGTACGCCAGCAGTTGCAGCGGCACCACGTGCAGGATGGGGCTGAGCGCGCCGTAGTGTTCGGGCATGCGGATGACGTGGATGCCTTCGCTGCTGCCGATGCGGGTGTCGGCGTCGGCCAGCACGTACAGCACGCCGCCGCGCGCGCGCACCTCCTGCATGTTGCTCTTGAGCTTTTCCAGCAGGGTGTCGTTGGGCGCCACGGTGACCACCGGCATGGCGCTGGTGACCAGGGCCAGCGGGCCGTGCTTGAGCTCGCCGGCCGGGTAGGCCTCGGCGTGGATGTAGCTGATCTCTTTCAGTTTGAGAGCCCCTTCCAGCGCGATCGGGTAGTGCAGGCCGCGGCCGAGGAACAGCGCGTTGTCCATGCGCGCGAAGTCTTCGGCCCAGCTGATCACCTGCGGCTCCAGCGCCAGCACGGCCTGCAGCGCCACGGGCAGGTGGCGCATGGCCTTGAGGTGTTCGGCCTCGGCCTCCTCGCTCAGGTGACCGCGCACCTGGGCCAGCGCCAGCGTGAGCAGGAACAGACCGGCAAGCTGCGTCGTGAAGGCCTTGGTGGAGGCCACGCCGATCTCGACCCCCGCGCGGGTGATGTAGGCCAGTTCACATTCGCGCACCATGGCGCTGGTGGCCACGTTGCAGATGGTCAGCGTGTGTTTCATGCCCAGGCTCTGGGCGTGGCGCAGCGCGGCCAGGGTGTCGGCGGTCTCGCCACTCTGCGTGATGGTGACCACCAGGGTGCGCGGGCTGGGCACGCTGGTGCGGTAGCGGTATTCGCTCGCCACTTCCACTTGCGTGGGGATCTTCGCAATGCTCTCCAGCCAGTATTTCGCCGTGCAGCCGCTGTAGTAGCTGGTGCCGCAGGCGAGGATGAGCACGTTGTCGATGTCCTTGAAGATGCGCCAGGCGCTGTCGCCGAACAGCTCGGGCGTGATGCCGGCGACGCCTTCCAGCGTGTCGCCGATGGCGCGCGGCTGCTCGAAGATTTCCTTCTGCATGTAGTGGCGGTAAGGGCCGAGCTCGGCCGCGCCGCTGTGCGCGTGCACGGTTTTCACCGGACGCTGGGTGGTGTCGAAACTGCGGCCCTGGGCATCGGTCACCCAGTAGCGGCCGAGCTGCAGGTCCACCAGATCGCCCTCTTCGAGGTAGACGATCTGGTCGGTCACGCCGGCCAGGGCCATGGCGTCGCTGGCCAGGAAGTGCTCCTGACCGCCATCGCCCACACCCAGGATCAGCGGCGAACCGGCGCGTGCGCCCACCACGCGGTGCGGCTCGTCCTTGTGGAACACCGCCAGCGCAAAGGCACCGTGCAATTGCGCCACCGCGGCCTGCAAGGCCGCGAAGACGTCGCCTTCGTAGAGTGAGTCGATCAGGTGGGCGATGACCTCGGTGTCGGTCTGGCTCTCGAACACATAACCCCTGGCCTGCAGGGCGGCTCGCAGTTCGTCGTGGTTTTCGATGATGCCGTTGTGCACCAGCGCAACGCGGCCGGCCGTGCCGTTGGTGGAGCTGTTCCCGGGGCCGTGGCTGAAATGCGGGTGGGCGTTGTGCACGGCGGGCGCGCCGTGGGTGGCCCAGCGCGTGTGGGCGATGCCGGTACCGCTGGCGATGGCCTCCAGCTTCACCTGCTCGATCAGTTCGGCCACGCGCGCGGTGCTGCGCGCGCGCTGCAGGCCCCCCGTGTGCACCGCCACACCGCAGGAGTCGTAACCGCGGTATTCCAGCCGCTGCAAACCCTGAACCAGCACGGGGATCACATCACGCCCCGAAACCCCCGCCACGATGCCACACATATCGGTCTCCAGACACACCAAGAAGATGCGATGCTACCGAGTCATGCAAGAAATTAATGACCAATAATTTGACTCAGATAACCTAAAATTTCATTCGACAACAATCATCGTTATTTCGACCATACATATATAAATTATGGAATCTGATTTCATGGATGAAGCCGACTGGCGCCTGCTGGATCTGCTGCAGACCGACGCCTCTCTGAGCAACCAGACCCTGGCGGGGCTGGCCCATGTGTCACCCCCGACCAGCCTGCGGCGCATCAAGCGGCTGAAGCAGCTCGGGCTGATCGAACGGCAGGTGGCCCTGCTCAGCCCCGACCGCCTGGCCGCTTCGACGGGTCACGGCCTGACAGCGCTGCTGGAGATCACGCTGGAACGCCAGGGCGCTGAACACCTGGACGCGTTCGAAGGCCGCGCCGTGGCCGAAGCCGCCGTGCAGCAGTGTTACCGCGTGAGCCCGGGGCCGGACTTCATGCTGGTCGTGCACACGCCCGACATGCCGGGCTATCTGGCGCTCGCCCAGCGCCTGTTCACCAGCGACGCCAACGTGCGCAACGTGAAGGCCTTCTTCAGCGTCAAGCGCGCCAAGTTCGATCCCCGCCTGCCACTTCCCTTGCGAAGCAATCACGCCGACAATAAGTAACAAGGCGTTCTATGTAGCAATTTGTGACTACAGAATCCTAAAATGACGGCTCAAAAAAACAATCGGCTGTCACATTGGAGGTTGCATGTTCCCACTCTGGATCGCATTCATGATTGCCCTGGCCCTGGTGGGACTGGGTGTCTGGGCTTATCGGCGCTATGCGCGCAAGTCCTCGGGTCGGGAGGACCGGTACACGCCAGAACGCATCCTCACGCCCGAGCAGGTCGCCATGCTGGACTACCTGCACGACACCTTCCCCGGGCAGGTCGTGTTGCCCCAGGTGAAGCTCAAGGACATGCTCTCCATCCGGCGTGCCACCGACCGCCAGCGCGCCATGGAGCGGCTGGCCCAGCAGCGGGTGGACTTCGTGGTCTGCGGCCAGGACGGCCGACCCATGTTCGCGTTCGACATCGAGCAATACCACCTGAGCAACGCCAAGGCCAAGGCCCACCAGGTGAAGATGAAGAACCGCATCCTCAAGACCGCGGGGGTCCGTTTCCTCTTCCTCAAGAACGGCATCCACCGCATGCCTTCGCCCAGCGAGTTCCGCAAGCAGCTGGACTTTGCCATGCTGCCCCAACCCATACCGAAGGAAGCGAACGAGTCCGAGAGTGTGCGCCAGCAGCTGGAGTCGAAGTTCTCGGAATTTGACCAGCTCTACCCTGCAACCGGTTTTCGCGATTCGGAGGTCATGGGCTTGAGCGGCCTGATGGAGCTGGGTGATGAAGACAGCGACCGCCAAGCCCGGCAGCGCCCCTCCACCCAGCGCCATCGCGCCTGATCGGGCTCAGGCGCTCAGGCGCTCAGGCGCTCAGGCGCTCAGGCGCTCAGGCGCTCAGGCGCTCAGGATTTTGTCTTCGCCGGGCGCTGCCAGTTGGACACCGTCACCTGCTTGCCGCGTGCCACCGCCAAGCCGCCCGGCGGCGTGTCCTTGGTGATGGTCGATCCACCACCCACCGTGCCCCCGGCGCCGATGGTGACCGGCGCCACCAGCACGCAGTTGCTGCCCACGTGCACGTCGGCTTCGATCACGGTGCGGTGCTTGTTGGCGCCGTCGTAGTTGGCGGTGATGCTGCCCGCGCCGTAGTTCACGCGCTCGCCCACCGTGGCGTCGCCCAGGTAAGCCAGGTGGTTGGCCTTGGCGCCTGCGGCGAGGGTGCTGTTCTTCACCTCGACAAAGTTGCCGATGTGCACCTCGGCGCCGAGTTGCGCACCCGGGCGCAGGCGCGCAAACGGCCCGATCAGCGAACCCGGCCCCACGCGCACACCGAGCTTCTCGCCGTCGATGTGGGTGAAGGGATGGATCACCGCACCGGCTTCGATCACCGCGTTGGCGATCACGCAGTTCGCCCCGATGCGCACGCCGTCACCGAGCGAGACCTGGCCATCGAAAACGCAGTTGACGTCGATCTCCACATCCTGACCGCACACCAGCGCGCCACGCACGTCCAGCCGTGCCGGGTCGGCCAGGCGCACGCCCTGCTCCATCAGCGCCTCGGCCACCCGCCCCTGGTGGGCGCGCTCCAGTTCGGCCAGTTGCAGCGGGCTGTTCACGCCCGCCACCTGCACCGCGTCGGTGATGCGGTGCGCCTGCACGCCCAGGCCATCGCCCACGGCGAACTTCACCACGTCGGTCAGGTAGTACTCGCCCTGGGCGTTCTGGTTGTCCAGCCGCGCCAGCCAGCCTTTGAGCAGCCGCGTCGGCACGGCCATGATGCCGCTGTAGATCTCGGTGATGGCGCGCTGGGCTTCGCTGGCGTCCTTGTGCTCCACGATGGCCTGCACCGAGCCGTCGGCCGATCGCACGATGCGGCCATAGCCGGTGGGGTCGGGCATGTCCAGCGTGAGCAAGGCCATCCGCTCGCCCGCGCACAGGTCGAGCAGCGCCTGCAAGGTCTCGGACCGGGTCAGCGGCACGTCGCCCGACAGCACCAGCGTCACGCCGTCGTCCGGCAGCACCGGGGCGGCCTGCTGCACCGCGTGGCCGGTGCCGAGCTGCGGTGCCTGGCGCACATACCGCAGCGCGGTGCCACCCGCCGGCGCTTGCAGACCGGCCTCGACCTGCCCGGCGCCGTGGCCGGTGATCACCACCACCGAACGCGCCGATAGCCGCGCCGCCGTGTCGATCACGTGCTGGGCCAGTGCACGCCCGCCCAATCGGTGCAACACTTTGGGCAACTGGCTCTTCATGCGCGTGCCTTTGCCGGCCGCCATCACCACCACATCCACTGGGAACGACATGAACACCTCTGCTGGGGAAAGATTGCGCAGCCTGCTGGCGGGCGCTTGTCAGCCGGGCATTATCGCCGTGCGGGTCGGTCGGCTGGCGGTGGCTCTGACCCTGGTGATCGGCCTGGCCGCCTGCAGCACGCTGCGCCTGGGTTACAGCCAGGGCCCCAACCTCACCTACTGGTGGCTCGACAGCCACGTGGATTTCGACAACAGCCAGTCGGCCCGCGTGCGCGAAGACATCGACGGACTGTTCCAGTGGCACCGCAGCAGCGAGCTGCCCGCCTACGCCGATCTGCTGCGCCGCTGGCAGCGCATGGCCCCGCAGGACCTCGACGCGAGCCAGGCCTGTGGCGAGTTCGACACCGTGCGCGCGCGCTTCAACACCGTGCTGGAGCGCAGCGTCGAGCCCCTGGCCCGGCTGGCGCTGCAGCTCAGCCCGGCCCAGCTCGAACACCTGGAACGCCACCACCGCAAGAGCAACCAGACCTTCGAGAAAGACTTTTTGCAGGGCAGCCCCGAGCAGCGGCTGGACCGCCGTCTGGAACGTGCCATCGAACGCTATGAACGCCTGTATGGCCCCTTGACCCCGGCCCAGCAATCGCTGGTGCGCGAGCAGCTGCAACGCTCCCCCTGGGACCCGCTGCGCACCCAGGCCGAGCGCGAGCGCCGGCAGGCCGACCAGCTGCAGACCGTGCGCCAGGCCCAGGCCAATCCGTCGAAGGCCGCCCAGTCGGTGCGCGACCTCATGGCCCGCATCACCACCTCGCCCACGCCGGGCTACAACACCTACAACCAGCAGCTGGTGCAGAGCGGCTGTGCCCAGTTCGCCACCCTGCACAACAGCACCACGCCCGCACAGCGCGCCCGCGCGGTGCAGACGCTGCAGTCCTACGAAGACGACTTGCGCGCGTTGACGGAACCGCACTGAACGGCACTCGTGCAGCGTCGATGAAAATCCGCACCCTACCGATGGCGAGACAGCCCATCCGCAGAAGCCACGCGGGACAAGGTCCCATGGGGGACCGTGTCCATCCCGCAGTCACCCTGCCCAGCGCATCCAGCCCCACACCACCGCCAGCGTGACCAGCGTCACCGGGATGCCGGTCTGCGCGTGCTGCTTCCAGTGAAGGGTGATGCCCTGCTTCGCGGCCAGATCGGCCACGATCAGGTTGGCGATCGAGCCCACCAGCAGCAGGTTGCCCGCGAAAGTGCTCACCAGCGCCAGCATCACGCCCGCCTCGCTGGCGCTGGCGCCCAGGTGCGGCAGCAGCAGCATCACGGCCGGCACGTTGGACACCAGGTTGGACAAGGCCACGCCCAGCACCAGCAGGGCATCGGGGTCGGTGAGGCGCAGGCCCTGCGCCGCCAGCCAGGCCACGGCCTCGGCCGCCAGGCCCGTGGTCTCGAACGCGTGGTTCACCACAAACAGGCCGATGAACAGCAGCAGCAACTGCCAGTCCACGAAGCCCATCACGTGCGAAGAATGCAGCCGGCGGCTGAGCAGCAGCACGCCCGCGCCCACCAGCGCGGCCACATCGCGCGGCCAGTCGGTGAAGAGAAAGATGCCCATCAGCGCGGTGACCACGGCCAGCCCTTTGGCGGTCTGCCAGCGGTCAAAAGGCGGCGCGTCTTCCACCACCACGTCCACCCCCACGGGCCGGGCCAGATCCTGCGCACCCGGGCGCGACCCCGGACCGAACGCCAGCCAGCCCCACAACAGCCCCAGGCTGATCAACACCGGTGGCAGCGCCTGCCGCACATAGCCGCCAAACGGCAGTTGCAGCACCGAACCGATCAGCATGTTCTGCGGGTTGCCGATCAGCGTGGCGGCCGAGCCGATGTTGGCCGCGCAGGCCAGCCCGACCAGAAAGGGCAGCGGGTTCAACCCGCGCTGCAGGCACAGCCGCGCCACCACCGGTGCCATGGCCAGGCAGACGATGTCGTTCGAGAAGATGGCCGAGAGCGCGCCCGCCACAAAGATCAGCGCCGCCAGCAGCCCGGCGCGCGACAGCGGCATGGCACCCACGCGGCGCGTCACTTCGGTGTAGAAGCCGCCCAGCCGCATCTGGGCCGACACCACCATGAAGGCGAACAGCAGCACGATGGTGGGCAGGTCCACCGCGCGCGCCGCGTCTTCCACAGGCAGACCGGTGAGCGCGATCACCGCGATGGCGCCCAGCAGGGCCACGCCCGAGCGGTCCAGCTTCAGGCGCGGCAGGCCGCCCAGGAACATGCCCAGGTAGACCGTGGCAAAGACGGCGACGATGCCCCAGTCGGTGGCGCTGTGGTTCATGGCGATCGGGGGACGAAAGAGGGGTGCATACGCGCGCGGCTGACCAGGGCCCGGCGCTCAGGGGGCGGCCGATTGCAACCGCAGCGCGCCATACCAGGCCTGCGCCCGGCTGTGGGTGTTATCGGTGTCGGTCATCAGCCCCACCGACAGCAACGGCCCGGGTTCCTCGCCAAACACGTGGACAAAATCGGCCCGCACATCGCGTTCGTGATCCCTCCACTGTCCCAGGTGCTGGCGGCCGGAGTCGAGCACCAGCTTGCGCACGCGGTCGGTGCGCGAGTTCTTCAGCACCGTGCCCGGGGGATACGCATCGCTCCACACGTACACGAGCGTGGCGTAAGGCAAGTCCTCACCGGTGAGCAGGCGGCTCATCTCCGACAAGCGGTGCACGCGCGGCGAAAGTCGGCTGCGGTCGCCATCAAAGCTGAGCAACACCCGAACCGCCGCATCGTCCCGCCTCCCATGCTCCGCATCCACGGTGATCGGCAAAGCATCGGCCGTCCAGGCGAACGACAGGCGACCTACCGAGGGCAGGGCCGGCTCCATGCGCTGGCGCAGGACGCTCACGGAGCTGCTCGCCTGCACGCGCAGCGCCTCCCGGCCCGCGTGGTGCACCGGCTCAAACGGCGAGAAGGTTTTGCCGGGCATGGGAAACACCGTCCAACCGGGTTGGGTCGAGGGGGTTTTCAGCAGCCGTTGAGCCGCCCGTTGCAGCGCGGCGCTGTCCGACAGCGGCGCAGACAGCGCGGTCGGATCGACCACGTCAGACTCGAAGGCAGGCGGCGGACCCTTAGATGCACAGCCTGACAGGAACCCCGCCAGGGTCAGACACACCGCCACGGCGCAGGCTGCAGAGCGGGCACCAACAGACTGGAACGGACAGGGTGCCTGCGTCATCGTGAGAACTCGGGAATGTGAAGCTGCCGCATGGTAGCAGCGAGCCAAGGCAGACACCGCCGCCAAACAGCGCACAGGCCCGGCGATCCACCCACTTGACAAGCGGAACGCATCGGGAACCCAATAGCGTCCAGGCATCGCTGAAAGCATTCACCCAACCCCAGTTCAGCCCATGAAACACCATCGCACCTTCAAGCTGTTCCTGGCCGGCTTGCTGACCGTGGCACTGGCCGGCTGCCTGCCCATTCCGGTGATCGACATCGATCCGACCACGCCGGAAGCGGGCGAGAGCTTCACGGTGGACGGCTCGGGCACGGTCGTCTCCAACGTGCCCGAGGACACGGTCGTGGCGTCTTACGCATGGGACTTCGGCGATGGCGAAAAGGGCCAGGGCGCGCAGGTGGATCACGTCTACGACGAGCCGGGCGAATACACCATCACCCTGACCGTGACCGACAGTGCCGGCCGCGTGGCCGAGGCGGAACAGCCGGTGACGGTGAAGCCGGCGAGCCCGGTGGCAACGGAGACCTCCACCACACCCACCACCGGGACGGCAACCACCACGACCACAGCCCAGTAGCAGCGCCGCTGCACTGGCCTCCGCAACAAAAAACCCGCCAAGGCGGGTTTTTTTTGTTGGCATGCGTTGTATGCGGCTCAGCCCTGCAGCGACTTCCACATGTCCATGTCGCGCTCGGCGGTCCAGATGCGCGGGTTCTTGATGCCGCTGGCTTCGTCGTAGGCGCGGCTCACATCAAACGGCAGGCAGTGTTCGTAGATGAACACCTGGCCGAACACCGGGTCCATGCTCTTGCGGGTGTGGGCCATGGCGGCCTTCAGGTCCATGCCGGCGGCGGCGGCTTCCTTGCCGGCCTGGAACAGGGTGGTGACCCAGCGCTTGGTGTAGTCCAGCGCCTTGTTCACGTCGGCGTTGCCCTTCATGGCTTCGCCGCGGCCGGGCACGATGTACTCGGCCTGGAGCGCGCGCAGGGCTTCGAGCGTGGCGGGCCACTCTTCGAGCTGGGCGTCGCCGGTGTAGACGCCGGCTTCGTATTCCACCAGGTCGCCGCTGAACAGCACTTTTTCTTCTTCCACCCAGGCGATGGTGTCGCCGCGGGTGTGGCCGTGGCCCGGGCTCCAGATCTGCACCACCACACCACCCAGGTTGATCGACAGCTTGCCCGGCTTCTCGCCCTTGGTGGGGTCGCCGCCGCCGATCACCATGCTTGGCCAGGTCAGGCCGGGCACCGAATCGGCACCGCGGAACAGGCGCGGGAAGCGCTCCATCTCGCTCTGCATGTCCTGCGCGCCGCGCTCGCGGATCAGCTCCAGCGTGCCCTGGCTGGCGATGATTTCGGTCGCGCCTTCGGCGAAGTAGGCGCTGGCGCCCAGCACGCGCACCGCGTGGTAGTGCGTGAGCAGCACGTACTTGATGGGTTTGTCGGACACGGTGCGGATCTGCTTGATCAGGTCGCGCGCCATGGCGGGGGTGGCGGTGGCGTCGCTGACCATGATGAAGTCGTCACCGATGATGACGCCCGAGTTCGGGTCGCCCTCGGCGGTGTAGGCCCAGCAATGCGGGCTGAGCTGTTCAAAGGTGATCTTTTTGTCTTCCAGGTCGGCCTGGGAGGCGAAGGCTTTGCTCATAAGGAGTCTCCTGTGGGGTGTCGGCTGCGCAGATCGGCAAACAGACAGATTTTAACTAAACGAAATCAATTACGAATAAGTAAACAAATATCCCTGTGAAACACTGGGACTCATCCGGCCAAACCCTTCTCCAGAACGGCCACCACCTCGTCGGCAAAAGCGGCGTAACTCATGGCCCCGCCCGGGCGCAGCCAGGTGAAGGTCCAGTTGATCATGCCGAACAGCATCATGGTCAGCGCGGTCTGGTTCGCGGGCGTGACACGCTCGGGGTAGGCGCGTTTGAGAAAGCGCGTGAAGGCGGCCACGACGTCGCGCTGGCGGTTGAGGATGAGTTCGCGCTGGGTCTCGCCGAGGAACTTGGTGTCGGACACCAGTGCCACGTGGCGCGTGGCCGAGCTTTCGTATTCCGAGAGAAAGGCGCGCACCAGCTCGCTCAGGGCGTCGCGCTCGCTCAGGTTCTTGCGCTGCGCGCGGGCCTCCCCTTCGCCGATCAGCGCCAGCAGCCGCTGGGTGTAGCGGTCGAGCAGGTCGAACAGGATCGCTTCCTTGCTCTCGTAGTAGTGGTAGAGCCGCGCCTTGCTGGTGCCGCAGGCGGTGGCGATGTCGTTCATGCTCGCGGCGGGAAAACTCTGCTGGGCGAAGCACTGCGCCGCCACGTCGAGGATTTCTTCGCGCTTGAGGTCGTGGGAAGCTGATTTCGGTCTCGCCATTCGGACATTGTCCCACCCGTGCCCCAGGCTGGCATCACTGAGTACGATGCACCCATGGCCACCAAACCCATCACCGATCCCTTCGTGCTGCACGCCTGCGAGCTGATGTCCTGCCTGGGCCCGTGCAAGGCCACGCGCATGTTCGGGGGTTATGGGCTGTCGGTGGATGGCATGAACGTGGCGATCATGGCCTGGGACACCCTGTTCCTCAAGACCAACGCCGAGACCGAACCCCAGTGGCTGGCCGCGGGTGGGCGGCCGTTTCAGTACGAGGCGAAGGGCAAGATCATGCGCCTGCACTACCACACGCCACCCGAGGACGCGCTGGAATCGCCCGCGCTGATGGCGCCCTGGGCCCGGCTGGCGCTGGGCGCTGCGGTGGCGGCTCGCAAGCCGGCACCGCAGCGCAAAAAGTCCTCCGCACGCTAGCGGCCTGCTTGGGCAAGCACTGGCCGCGCCCGGCTCACCAGTGCCCGGCCTCGTACGGGCCCAGCACCCGCCCCCGGCCAGCCGCCAGGAATTCGCTGTAGCCGAGCAGGCCCCGCAGCACCCGCACCGATGCCACGCCCGCCTGACCCAGCGCCGCACCGAGCTCACGCGTGGGCGACACCACCTCGCGAGCGAAGCGGCTGGGGGCCGCCGACACCGCAGCGTCGGACCAGTCGAAATGCACCGGCCCGCTGTCGCCGGGCGCAGTGATCGGCTCCATGACCAAACGCGCACCCGCCGGCACGGCCAGCACGTCGCCGGGACCGAGGAAACGGTCGCCCTGCTCGTTCAGGGCGCCCTGGTAGGGGCCACCCAGCGTCACCCAGACCTGGCCGCAGAAGATGCGCAGCACGGCGGTGTTCTTCGGGCTCAGGCTCATCGCGTGGCCGGGGTGCAGTCGCCAGCTGCCGATGGCGGCGCAGCGGGCAGAAAGGGAAGCAGCGGGGTGTGACATACGGTTCTCCAGTGGCATCAACACGGGTGCCATCTTCCCGCCGCGGCGTCCAGCCGTCCAATGAAATGGGGGTAAGCTATTGATTCGGTTATCGCATCAATCCCAAGGACCCGGCCATGTCGCTTCCCGCCAGCCATCCCCGCACCCGCCCGATCTCGGCCGGCCACCTGCGCGCCTTTGACGCCGTGGCGCGCCACCTGAATTTCCGCGCCGCCGCCGAGGAGCTTTCCCTCACGCAGAGTGCGGTAAGCCGGCAGATCCAGGCGCTGGAAGACGAGGTCGGCACCGCGCTCTTCCTGCGCCACACGCGGGCGGTGGAGCTCACCAGCGCGGGCTCGCAACTGCTGCGCGCGGCGGGCATGGCGCTGGAACGCATTGATGCGGCGGTGAGGCAGATCCGCCAGAGCGCCGGGCGCAAGAGCGTGGCCATCACCACCTGGGCCTCGTTCGCTTCCATGTGGCTGATCCCGCGGCTCGAGGCCTTCCAGCGCGATCACCCGGACATCGACATCCGCATCGACGCGTCCGACGTGGCGGTCGACCTGAGCACCGCCGATGTGGACCTGGCGCTGCGTTATGCGGTGCCCCAGGCCATGCCGGCCGGAGCGGTTCGACTGTTTGGCGAACAACTCACGCCCGTGGCCAGCCCCTGGCTGCTGAAGGAACACCGCATCAAACGGCTGGAGGACCTGGCCCAGGTCACGCTGATCGAAGCCGGCGACGCGCACCGCACGCGCCACCTCGAATGGCTGACCTGGCAGCGCTGGCTGGACACTTTTGCCAACGCCGCCGCTCCGGCCCCATCGGCCAGGCCCAAAACGGCTGGCGGACCGCGCGCGACCAAGGCCAAGTTCACGCCCCAACGCTGGCTGTACTTCAACTACGCCCACCAGATCGTGCAGGCCGCGCTCACCGGCCAGGGCGTGGCGCTGGCGCGGCTGCCGCTGGTGGCCGAGAGCCTGGCCAGTGGCGACCTGGTGGAGCCGCTGCCGCAGATGCGCATGGACTCGCCCCTGGTCTACTGGCTGGTGGTGGCGCCGCGCAGCGTGCAGCGCCCGGAGGTGAAAGCCTTCTGCGACTGGCTGCTGGCCCAGGCCGAGCAGACGCGCCAGGCGATCGGCGACGTGCCCGATCCGGACACCGTGGATCACATCGACTGACCCCCCTGCGCCGCTGCGCGCGCCTTGCAGGCCGCAGCATCGTCAGAGCCGATGCTTCCTCGGGCTGTCCAAGCCTGCGCAGGCAGGCTCCGAGCCTCGGCCCCCAGGGGACCACGCCCGGGGACCGGCGGAGCCGGATCTTTGGCGTTTGCTGGGTAGCGGCCCCTTCGGCTGGGCCATGTGTGGTGCCTTGATGACCCCTCTCTTTCAGGCAGACTTCGTGCATTTTTCTTCATCTTCATGAGCACCCAAGCCCTCCACGCCGCCGGCAACCTGCGCAGCATCGTCAACATGCTGCTGGCGGTGATGTTTTTTGCGCTCATGGACGCGGTGCTCAAGACGCTCTCGGGCCACTACCCGCCGCTGCAGATCGCCTGCCTGCGCGGGGCGACCGCCCTGCCCCTGGTGCTGGCCTGGATCCAGTGGCGCCGCGGCTGGCACACGCTGCGCCGGCTGCGCTGGTCGCTGCACATCCTGCGCGGCTGCCTCGGCATCACCATGCTGGCGCTGTTCACACGCGGCGTGAGCGAACTGCCGCTGTCGGCCACCTACACGCTGTTCTTCATCGCGCCGATGCTGATTACCGCGCTGTCGGTGCCGGTGCTGAAGGAGCGCGTGCCCCAGGCGCACTGGTGGGCGATTGCCGCCGGCTTCGGCGGTGTGCTGGTCGCCCTGCGGCCCAGCGGTGAAACGCTGCAGGCCGGCTTCGTGACCGTGGGCGGCCTGGCCGTGCTCGCCGCCGCGCTGTGTTACGCCGTGGCCGCGGTGGCGGGCCGGCTGGTGAGCCGCACCGACAGCAGCGAAAGCATGATCCTCACCATGATGGTGTTCATGTCGGTGGGCGGTGGCCTGCTCGCCGCGCCGCACTGGATGCCGGTGTCGCTCGAACACGCCGGCCTGCTGCTGGCGCTGGCGGTCACCGGTTTCCTGGGCCAGCTGGCCATCAACGAGGCCTTCCGCCACGGCCAGGCCTCTGCGGTGGCGCCGTTCGAATACACCGCCCTGGCCTGGGGCGTGGGACTGGACTGGCTGGTGTGGCAGACGCTGCCGGCCTCGCACACCTGGCTGGGTGCGGCCATCATCGTGGGCAGCGGCCTGTATCTGGTGCGGCGCGAAAAGCGCATCAGCGAAGTGCACGCGAACGCTGAGCACCCCTGACAACGAAAGGCCAGCGCGACTTCTCCGGAGCACGTGCCCGCATCCAGGGCACCCGTGGAGCGGGCTTCGCCCGGCCACAAGGTGCGTCCCCCTCGAAGCGCCGAAGGCGTGCCACAGAGGGGGAAGCGGCGTCAGCCGCGCAGGGGGTGTGCCACTCCCGTATCGGACAGGATGGCGTCCAGCGGCACGTCGTGGATTTCGGGTTTCAGGTCGTGCACGTAGGCAAAGTCGTAACCGAGCCCGACGGTGAAGGGTTTGGGATCGAGTGAAGCCAGCGTGCGGTCGTAGAAGCCACCGCCATAGCCCAATCTGTAACCACCCGGCCCATAGCCCACACAGGGCACGAAGATCAGCGTAGGCACCACGATCTCGGTGTCTTTCGGCTTGGGAATGCCGTAGGCGTCTTCTTCCATCGGGCAGCCGGGGTACCAGGTGTAGAAGGTGAGCGTCTTGTCCACCTTGTTCACCACCGGCAGGCCGATGCGGCGGTGTTTCTGGGCGCCCTGCGCGTCTTCTTCCAGACCCGCCTCCTGCCAGCGGAACAGCGCGGGCAGCGGATCGAACTCACCCTTGATCGGCCAGTAGGCGCCGATGATGGCGTCGGGCCGCTCGATCAACCAGACGCGCATGACCCGCTGCAGCAGGTCGTTGCGCCAGGCGCGGTCGGCCAGATTCTGCCGTTTGTCGATCAGGCGTTTTCGCCACGCGGCTTTGCTGCCCTCCGCAGGCTGGACAAGGTTCTCAGAGGCACTCGGAAGTTCTTTGTTGTCCATAATCGACGCATGAAACTGGGAAGCATGAAACAGGGTCTTGTGATCATTATGGCCGCGCTGCTGCTGCAGGGTGCGGCCTGGGCGCAGACACCTGCCGACGCAGCCCTGCTGGCCATGCGCGACGCCTTCCGTCGCAACAACACCACCGCGCTCGACACGCTGCTGCCGGAAGTCCGCGGCCATGCGCTCGAACCGCTGGCCCGCTACTGGGCCATCAAGGCCCGCCTGGAGACCAGCGCCCCACAAGATATCCGCAACGCCCTGGCGCAGATGGCCGGCACCTACTGGGAAGACCGCCTGCGCAACGACTGGCTGCTGCATCTCGGCAAAACCCGCGACTGGGCGAACTTCGAAGCCGAGCTGCCACGCTACCGCATGAACGACGACCCGCAGGTCCAGTGTTATGCCCTCCTGCTCGATGCCGCGGCCCGGCGCCGGCCCGCCGACGAGGCGGCGCGCCAGACCGCTCAGCGCTGGTTGGCTCAACCCGACGCCGAAGACGGATGTGCCACAGCGGCGCAGGCCTTTCTGACAAGCGGTCACCTCACGCCCGAAACGGCCTGGCAGCGTGCCCGCCTGGCGCTCGACGCCAACAAGCCGCGCGCGGCGACCCAGGCGGTGGCCCTGCTCGATCCGGAGTCGGTGCCCATTCTGGAATCCATCATCCGGAACCCGGCCGCCTACCTGGAGGACAAGTTCACCGCCTTCCGGCCGCGGACCAAGGAGCTGGTGACCCTCGCCGCGATCCGGCTGGCGGCCAGCGACCCTGCCACTGCGGCGCAGGAGATGCACAACAAGCGCTGGGTTGCGCAGCTCACCCAGGAAGAGCGCAGCTGGGCCTGGGGCGTGATCGGCCGGCGGGCGGCGAGGAAGCTGCAGCCCGAGGCGCTGGCGCACTTTGTCAACGGGCAGGACCAGCACATGCACGACGAGCACCTGGCCTGGAAGGCGCGCGCCGGCCTGCGCGCGGGCGCCTGGGGCCATGTGCGCGACGCCATTGCGGCCATGAGCGAGGCCCAGCGCCAGCAGCCGGCCTGGGTGTACTGGCGGGCCCGGGCGATCCTGGCGCTGCGCGAGCCCGACGCCATCGTCGCCACGGCGCAGGCACGCGAACTCCTGGGCAGCATCGCTTCGGTGCGCGGCTTTCACGAACAGCTGGCGCTCGAAGCGCTGGGGCGTGCCGTGGTGGTGCCTCCACCTCCCGCGCCTGTGACAGAAGCGGAAATGGCCGCAGCGACACAACACCCCGGCCTGCAGCGCGCGCTCACCGCCATGCGCCTGGGCCTGCGCAGCGAAGGCGTTCGCGAATGGAACTACAGCGTGGGCCTGCACACACCGGGCGGCATGGGCGAACGCGAGCTGCTGGCCGCGGCCCGGCTCGCCTGCCAGAACGGTGTCTGGGACCGCTGCATCAACACCAGCCTGCGCACCCCCCAGGCCGAGGACCATGCCCAACGTTTTCCCATGCCCTTCCAGAGCTTGGTGGTGCAGCGGGCCAGCAGCATCGGGCTGGACCCGGCCTACGTCTACGGCCTGATCCGGCAGGAAAGCCGCTTCGTGACCGACGCGCGTTCCGGAGTCGGTGCCTCGGGCCTGATGCAGGTGATGCCCGCCACGGCGCGCTGGACCGCCCGCAAGATCGGCCTGACCGATTTCCGCCCGCACCACATCACCGACCGCGACACCAACATCGCCATCGGAACGGCCTACCTGAAGTTTGCGCTCGATGATTTTGAAGGCTCGCTGCCCCTGGCCGCCGCGGCCTACAACGCCGGTCCCGGCCGCTCGCGCGCCTGGCGCGAAGGCCCCGTGCTCGATGGCGACATCTGGACCGAAAACATCCCGTTCGACGAAACGCGTGACTACGTGCAGAAGGTCCTCGCCAACACCACGAACTACGCCGCGATCCTCACCGGTCAGCCGCAATCGCTGCGCTCGCGCCTCGGAACCGTTGGTCCGCGCGCCACCGCCGCCCCTGTCAACACCGACCTGCCCTGAACCGACCGAGATCCCTCCTTTTGAAAAACGCCCTCATCCTTGGAGGCACCGGCTTTGTCGGTCGCCACGTCTGTGAAAAGCTGCAACGCGAGGGCTGGCACATCACCGTGCCCACGCGGCGCGCGATCAACGCCAGCGCCGTCCAGCACCTGCCGGGCCTGACCGTGATCGAGGCGGATGTGCACGACGAGGCGGCATTGACACGTCTGCTGCCCGGCCACGATGCGGTGATCAACCTCGTGGCCATCCTGCACGGCAGCGAAGCTGCCTTTGAACGCACCCACGTCGAGCTGCCTGCCAAGCTGGCCCGAGCCTGTGCTGCCAGCGGCGTGCGCCGCGTGGTGCATGTGAGCGCCCTGGGCGTGAGCGCCGAAAGCCCCTCGAAATACCAGCGCAGCAAGGCGCGCGGCGAAGCCTTGCTGCGCACCGCCGACCTGGACCTGAGCATCCTGCGCCCGAGCGTGATCTTCGGTGCGGGCGACCGCTTCCTCAACCTGTTTGCGCAGTTGCAGGCGGTGTTCCCCGTGATGCCGCTGGCGGGCGCCCAGGCGCGCTTCCAGCCCGTGTGGGTGGAAGACGTGGCCAGCGCGGTGGTCACCTGCGCGAATGACAGCGGCCTGCCCCGCAGCAGCGTGGGCCAGACCTATGAATGCGCCGGGCCCGCGGTGCTCACGCTGGCCGATCTGGTTCGCCTGGCAGGCCGTTTCGGCAGCCGCCAGCGCCCCATCCTGCCGCTGCCCATGGCGATCGGACGGTTGCAGGCGCTGATGATGGAACTGGCCCCGGGCGAACCCCTGATGAGCCGCGACAACCTGGATGCCATGTCGGTCGACAACGTGGCCAGCGGCCAGTGGCCCGGCCTGATGGACCTGGGCATCCGGCCCGCCGCCGTGGCGGCGGTGGCGCCCACCTACCTGGGCGGTCACAACAGCCGGAGCCGGCTGCTGGCCCTGCGCCGCGGCTGAGCAGCCACAACAAAAAAACCGCAAGGGTCTTGCAACCCTTGCGGTCGATCGACAGGCCTCTCAGACCAGGATCAGAACTTGGAGCCCTGTCAGAACTCGCCCTTGGAGGCGCGCTGCATCATTTCCCAGATGGTGTCGCGCACGGCCTGGGCTTCTTCCTTCAACGGCGAGGGCAGCTTGCGGCCCATCTTGACCATCATGTCCATGTTCAGGGTGTAGAGCCAGAGGCTGCCGTCATCGTGTTCAACCACGCTGACGCGGCAAGGCAGGTAGGCCGACATGTGCGGGCTGAAGTCCACCATCTTGCGGGCGGTGGCCGGGCTGCAGTACGAATACACCGTCAGCAGCTTTTCTTTCTTGCCGGAGCGGGCTTCCAGCTCCTTGGACAGGGGCAGGACACCCACATCGCGCATGTTGCGCTCCACGGCCACGATCTTCAGGATTTCCTCGACGTCTTTTGCGCTCACGCCGGCCTTGACCTTGGCTTCCCAGGTGGTGGCCACCGCAATGTCGCCATCGGCTTCCACCCAGCGGTCCCACATGCGCGAAGCCTCGGATCCCGCACCTTCTTCAAGCTTTCCCATGGTGGAGATGGTGCCGCAGCCGGTGGTGGCGAGCACGGTGATGCCCATGGCCAGGGCGATGGAAATGCGCTTCCAGACTTGCATGTAAGGATCCTCTTGTGTTGAATGGTTCATTGCAGGGTGCTTGATATTTATCAAAACACCACGGAACGAAAGTTAGCCGTCTGAGCGCGTTCCGTCATTGGTGACTACCCTAGGGAGTAGGGTATTCAGGCAGATAAACACGGCCTCAGGGATGACCATCGGTACTTGCGTGTGTTTTTTTGGCAAACTCTCACCAACGCCCCCACCCAGAGGAACCCCCATGGCAGTCACCACCCCGAAGTCCGCAACCAGCAAGACCCCCACCGCGCAGACCGCCTCGGCCTACCGGTCGGAGCACCAGCGCGACGTGATCAACCGCCTCAAGCGCATCGAGGGCCAGGTGCGTGGTCTCATCGACATGGTGGAAAAAGGCCGCCCCTGTGAAGACGTGGCACAGCAGATGTCGGCCGCGCGCAAGGCCATGGACAAGGCCTTCTACCGCATGATGGCCTGCTCGGTCATGGAGGCGGTGGCGGTCTCTGATTCCGAAGACGCCACCTTCCGCGAGGTCGAGCGTTCGACGCGCATTCTCGAAAAATACGCCTGATTCTCACCCGGAATCAGCCGGCCATCCCCAGGGCCGTCCGAATCAACCGGACGGCCTTTTTTCATCAATGCCCCTCACGGGCCGGCCTTACCATGGGTGCCCATTGACGGAGATCTTCATGGCACTGCAGCTGTACATCGGCAACAAGAACTACTCGTCCTGGTCCATGCGCCCCTGGGTGCTGATGACGCAGGCGGGCATCCCGTTCGAAGAAATCATGGTCCGCTTCGACTCGTTCGAAAACAACTCGGCCTTCAAGAAATCCCTGCGCGGCATCAGCCCGGTGGGCAAGGTGCCGGTGCTGGTGGACGACGGTTTTGCGGTGTGGGACACGCTGGCGATCGCCGAATACCTGGCCGAGCGGTTTCCTGAAAAACAGCTCTGGCCCGCCGACCCGAAGGCCCGTGCCCGCGCGCGCAGCGTCTGCGCCGAGATGCACAGCGGCTTTGGCGCGCTGCGCAGCCACTGCCCCATGAACATCGAAGCCTCGCTGCACGACACCGGCCGCCTGATCTGGCGCGACCAGGCGGCCGTGCGCGCCGACATGGCGCGGCTGTGCGGCCTGTGGGGCGAACTGCTGGCGGCCCAGCCCGGGAAGATGCCCGACAGCAGCGCGCCCCTGCTGTTCGGCCACTTCAGCATCGCCGACGCCACCTTCGCCCCGATCTGCATGCGCATCCGCACCTACGGCCTGCCACTGCCCGCCGACCTGCAGGCCTACGTGGACCGGGTCACCGCGCTGCCGGGTGTGATGGCCTGGATACAGGGCGCGCTGGCGGAACACGATTTCCTGGATTTCGAGGAACCCTACCGGCTGGGGCGGTGATCGCTCCCATCTAAACTCCGCCCATGGACATTTACCTCGTGGGCGGTGCCGTGCGTGACGCCTGGATGGCGCGCGACGCTGGCGCCCCTGATTCGGCCCATGTCGACCGCGACTGGGTGGTCGTCGGGGCCACGCCCGAAGCCATGGCCGCGCAGGGTTTCCTGCCCGTCGGACGCGACTTTCCCGTGTTCCTGCACCCGCAGACCCGCGAGGAATACGCGCTCGCCCGCACCGAGCGCAAGACCGCACCCGGCTACCACGGCTTTCACTTCCACACCGACCCGGGCGTCACGCTCGAAGACGATCTGGCCCGGCGCGACCTCACCATCAACGCCATGGCGGTGGCCGCCAGCGAAGCCGATGACCCGCTGAACGCCCGGTTGATCGACCCCCATGGTGGCCAGCGCGACCTGCGGGACCGCGTGTTGCGCCACGTGACCCATTCCTTCGCCGAAGACCCGGTGCGCATCCTGCGGCTCGCGCGCTTCGCCGCCCGCTTCCCCGACTTTTCGGTGGCCCCCGAAACCCGGGCGCTGATGCGCCAGATGGTGGAGCACGGCGAGGTGGATCATCTGGTGGCCGAGCGCGTCTGGCAGGAGCTCTCGCGCGGCCTCATGGAACAGCGGCCCAGCCGCATGTTCGAAGTGCTGCGCGATTGCGGCGCGCTGGTGCGCCTGCTGCCCGAAGTGGACCGGCTCTGGGGCGTGCCGCAGCGCGCCGACCACCACCCCGAGATCGACACCGGCGTGCACCTGATGATGGTGCTCGACCTGAGCGCGTTGCTCGGTGCTTCGCTGCCGGTGCGCTTTGCCTGCCTGTGCCACGACCTCGGCAAGGGCACCACGCCCGCCGACGTGCTGCCGCGCCACATCGGCCACGAGGAGCGCAGCGCGCGGCTGCTGCGGGGTGTGTGCGAGCGCTGGCGCGTGCCCGTGGAATGCCGCGAGCTCGCTGACGTGGTTGCGCGCGAACACGGCAACCTCCACCGCAGTGCCGGCCTCGGCGCGGCGGCCCTGGTCCGCCTGCTCGAACGCTGCGATGCCTTCCGCAAACCGGCCCGTTTTCTGGACATCGTGCTGGCCTGCGAGTGTGATGCGCGGGGCCGGCTCGGCCACGCAGACGACGCCTACCTGCAGCGTGAACGCCTGCTCCCCGCGCTGCAGGCGGCCCGTTCGGTGGTCACCGCGGACATTGCCGCGCAGGCGCAGTCCCGGGGATTGACCGGCCCTGACGTGGGGGCCCTGATCCACCGCGCGCGCGTCGCCGAAGTGGCGAGAGCCCTGGGCGAAAGCGCGCCGCACGGCACGTCATGAATAAAAACCCGGCTCGTCAAGCCCGCACGAAGTCCCTCACCCGGCAGGTCGGACAAATGCCCGTCGTGTGACAAGCGGCACCGGGTCTGTTACGGTCAACGGTTGATGAGCACATTACCAAGCCTGCTGGTTGGGCCATGCGCCCTGTTTCTGGATTTCGACGGCACACTGGCCGAACTGGCGCCCCGGCCCGACGAGGTGGTGGTTCCGCGCGAACTCGTGGACCTGCTGAAACAGCTGCACACCCAGCTGGGCGGCGCGCTGGCGCTGGTCACCGGCCGCGCGCAGGGGGATATCGACCCGTTTCTCTCGCCCCTGGTGTTGCCGGCGGCTTTCGAACACGGCGCGATGCGCCGTTCGTTGCAGGGCACCACCTCATCGGATCGGCGCCCCGAACTGGGTCCCGTGCTGGCAGCGGCGCAGGCGCTGGCGGCCCACCATCCGGGCCTGCTCGTGGAACACAAGAAGACCGCCGTCGCCCTGCACTTCCGGCTCGCCCCCGAACTGGATGCCGAATGCACCGCGGTCATGACGGCCGCCATCCGGCACGACCCGGATCTGCAACTGCTGCGTGGCAAGGCCGTGGTGGAGGTCAAGTCGGCCCATGTGGGCAAGGGCCTGGCCATTGCCGCCTTCATGGCCGAGCCTCCTTTCAAAGGGCGCCAGCCGGTATTTGCCGGCGATGACGTGACCGACGAGTCCGGCTTTGACGTGGTACAGCGGCTCGGCGGCTGGGGCATCAAGGTGGGCGAAGGCCCGAGCTGCGCCACCCACCGCATCGCCCACCCGCAGGCCCTGCACCAGTGGCTGAGGGACGCCACCCGGAACATCCCCGACACAACAACAACATTGCGATGAACCCTCCGACCGCCGCCACCGACCTCACCGGCCACACCGGTTTTGCGGCGCCCGCAGCCCCGTCCCTGTCCCTTGGTGTGGTGGGCAATTGCGCCTTCAGCGCCCTGATCGATCCGCATGGGCGCGTGGTCTGGAGTTGCCTGCCCCGTTTTGATGGCGATCCGGTGTTTCACGCGCTGCTCGGTAGCGAAGACGGTGCGGGCGCTTTTGCCATCGACATCGAACACCTGGACAAGACACGGCAGTACTACGACCCCAACACCGCCGTGCTGCACACCGAGTTGTGGGACACGAAGGGGCAAGGCCTGCTCATCACCGACTTTGCGCCCCGCTTTCCCTCGCGCGGGCGCTATTTCCGCCCCACCATGCTGGTGCGCCGCGTGCGTCCGCTCCAGGGGGCACCCCGCATCCGTGTGCAGCTCACCCCCCGCTTCAACTGGGGCGCCCAGACACCCACCATCACCTCGGGCAGCAACCACATCCGCTACGTCGGTGACCAGCAGACGCTGCGGCTGCACACCGACGCTTCCATCTCCCACGTGCTGGCCCACCAGCCGTTTCTGCTCACGCGCGAACTCAACTTCCTGTTCGGCCCCGACGAGACCCTGGAGGGCGGCATCGGCGACACGGCGCGGCATTTCGAACAGGAAACCCTGGCCTACTGGCGCGGCTGGAGCCAGCGCCTGGCGCTGCCGCTGGAGTGGCAGGACGCGGTCATCCGCGCCGCCATCACGCTCAAGCTCTCGATGTTCGAGGACACCGGCGCCATCGTCGCGGCCATGACCACCAGCATCCCCGAAGCACCGGGCACGCAGCGCAACTGGGACTACCGCTACTGCTGGCTGCGTGACGCGTTCTTCGTGGTGCGCGCGCTCAACAGCCTGGCCGAGGTCGGCACCATGGAAGACTACCTGGGCTGGTTGTCCAACGTGGTGGTGGGCGCCAACGGCGGCCATGTGCAGCCGCTGTTCGGCATCGGGCTGGAGCGTGAACTGACCGAGCGCATCTGCGAACGGCTCCCGGGGTACCGCGGCATGGGCCCGGTGCGCGTGGGCAACCAGGCGTTCGAGCATTTCCAGCACGACGTCTACGGCAACATCGTGCTCGGCGCTGCCCAGGCGTTTCACGACCGGCGTCTGCTCAACCCGGCGGGCCTGGCCGAGTTCGAGCGGCTCGAATCGGTCGGCGAGAAGGCGGTTCGCATCTTCGACCAGCCCGACGCCGGTATGTGGGAACTGCGCACGCGGGCCCGCGTGCACACCTCGTCGGCGCTGATGTGCTGGGCCGCCTGCGACCGGCTGGCCAAGATCGCGCAGACGCTGCAACAGGCCGAGCGCGCCGCCTACTGGCAGAAACACGCCGAAGGCATGCGCGCGCGCATCCTGCGCGAATCGTGGAGCGAGGAACGCCAGGCCTTTGCCGAGAGCTTCGGCGGGCGCGACCTCGACGCCAGCGTGCTGCTGATGGCCGAAGTCGGTTTCATCGATCCGATGGACCCGCGCTTCATCGCCACCCTTGACGCGCTGGAGAAACACCTGTGCGACGGCCCCTACATGCGGCGCTACGAAGCGGCCGACGACTTCGGCACGCCCGAAACCGCGTTCAACATCTGTACCTTCTGGCGCATCGACGCGCTCGCGCGCATCGGCCGCGTGGAAGAAGCCCGCGCCATCTTCGAGACCATGCTCAAGGCGCGCAACCCGCTGGGCATGCTCTCCGAAGACACCCACGCCACCACGGGCGAGATGTGGGGCAACTACCCCCAGACCTATTCGATGGTGGGCATCATCAACGCGGCCGTTCGCCTCTCGGCGGCCTGGGACACGGTGATTTAAATGGGCAGACTCGTCGTCGTTTCCAACCGGGTCGCCGACCCGCGCAAGACCGCCTCGGGCGGACTGGCCGTGGCGCTCGGCCAGGCGCTGCAGGCCTCGGGCGGACTCTGGTTCGGCTGGAGTGGCAAGGTGGTGGAAGGTGGAACGCCCGGCGAGGGCGACGTCCACCTGCAGACCGCCGGACCGGTGCAGCTGGCCACGGTGGACCTGAGCCGCGAAGACCACGACAGCTACTACCTGGGCTACAGCAACGGGGTGCTCTGGCCGGTGTTCCACTACCGGCTCGACCTGGCCGATTTCGACGCCGGTTTCATCGGCGGCTACCGGCGTGTCAACCAGATGTTCGCGCACAAGCTGGCGGCGATGCTGCGGCCCGACGACGTGATCTGGGTGCACGACTACCACATGATCCCGCTGGCCGCCGAGCTGCGCAACATGGGCTGCCAGCAGCGCATGGGCTTCTTCCTGCACATCCCCCTGCCACCGCCCCTGATGCTGGCCGCCGTTCCGGAGCACGAGTGGCTGATGCGCTCGCTGTTCGCCTACGACCTGGTGGGCTTCCAGAGCGAGGCCGACGTGGCCCATTTTTCGCGCTACGTGGGTACCGAAACCTCGGCCGACATCCTGGGCGAACACGAGTTCCGGGCCTTTGGCAAAACCCTGCAGGTGCAGGCCTTCCCGATCGGCATCGACGTGGACGAGTTCACGGCCCTCGGTCGGGGCCAGGACGCGATCGACATGTACGAGCAGATGCGCGACGAATATTCACGCCGTCGCCTGTTGCTGGGCGTGGAGCGCATGGACTACTCCAAGGGTCTGCCGCAGCGCATCAAGGCCTTTCGCCAGTTGCTGCAGAACTACCCGGAAAACCTCGGCAGCGCCACGCTGATCCAGATCGCGGCACCCAGCCGCGAGTCGGTCGATGCCTACGCCGCTCTGCGCCAGGAGCTGGAGAGCCTGTGTGGTTCGGTCAATGGTGACTTTGGCGAACTCGACTGGATGCCGGTGCGCTACATCCACCGCAGCGTGGCGCGCAAGCGCCTGCCCGGCCTGTACCGCGCGGCCAGCGTGGCGCTGGTGACGCCCCTGCGCGACGGCATGAACCTGGTGGCCAAGGAGTTCATCGCCGCGCAGGACCCCGAAGACCCGGGCGTGCTGGTGCTGTCACGCTTCGCCGGGGCGGCGGAGCAGATGCGCGACGCCCTGCTGGTGAACCCCTACGACACCACCCGCACGGCCGAGACCATGCAGCGCGCGCTGCAGATGCCGCTGGAAGAACGCCAGCGGCGCCACCAGGCGCTGCTGCAAAACGTCCGCGAACAGGACGTGCACTGGTGGCGCCAGCGCTTCCTGAACGCACTCAACGCCGTTTCGGCAGCCTGATCCGACCCAGGGCGGTGCCCGCCAGGCGGCGGGCGCCGCCCTGCTTTTTTTTCACGCCCCTTCTGGAGAAAAAACCATGAACGGCAACATCCTGGACCTCGCCACCCGCTGGTGGATCAGCCTGGGCAGCGCCGCCACCACGCTGCTGCGGGTGACCCTCATCCTCATCGCCGCCTGGCTGCTGGTCGCCATCCTGCAGCGCGGCATACGCACGCTGCGCATACGCATCGCCAGCCGCATGGACGACCGAGAGTCCACCAAACGCGCCGAAACCCTGGGCCGTGTGTTCCGCTACCTGGTCGGGGTGGTGGTGAGCCTGATCGCCGGCATGCTGGTGCTCTCCGAGCTGGGGGTGTCGGTGGCGCCCATCCTGGGGGCGGCTGGCGTGGTCGGTCTGGCGGTGGGTTTTGGTGCCCAGAGTCTGGTCAAGGATTTTTTCACCGGCTTCTTCATCCTGCTGGAAAACCAGATCCGGCAGGGTGATGTGGTCAAGCTGGGGGAACACGCCGGCATGGTGGAGGTGATCACGCTGCGCTACGTGCAGCTGCGCGACTACGACGGCAACGTGCACTACGTGCCCAACGGCCACATCAGCACCGTGATCAACATGACGCGCGGCTTCAGCAACGCGGTCATGGACATCGGCGTGGCCTACCGCGAGAACGTGGACGAGGTGATGCGGGTCATGGCCGAGGTGGCCCGGGCCATGCGCACCGACCCGATCCTCGGCGCCAGCATCACCGACGACCTGGAGATTGCCGGCGTCGAGCGCTGGGCCGACTCGGCGGTGGTCATCCGCTGCCGCTTTCGTTGCCTGCCGCTGGAACAGTGGAACGTGAAACGCGAATACCTGCGCCGCCTGAAGGCCGCCTTCGATGCCGCCGGCATCGAGATCCCCTACCCGCACCTCACCGTGTACGCCGGTCAGGACCACGCCGGCAAGGCACCCGCGTTCCAGGTGCGCCCGCTCGAAACGGCCTGAACAGCCTCGCGCCATGCTGGGCGCGGGCACGCTGCCACGCCTGTGATTCGGACCCGCGCCGGCCGAGGGGGTCAAAGATCGGTCAAGCGCCGTTTTTCAGGTTCAAGCCGTCCAGCGCGCGCGCAGCGCCCATGAGCGCCGGAGACTGTCGGGAAGTGATCACCCACACGGGAATGTCGGCCAGCAGGCCGCGGAACCGGCCCTTGGCCTCGAAACGCGCGCGGAACGGCGAGCCCTCGAACCAGGTGCCCAGCCGCGGCACGATGCCGCCACCGATGTAGACCCCGCCGCGCGCACCCAGCGTGAGCGCCAGGTTGCCCGCCACCGAGCCCAGCATGGCGCAGAAGATGTGCAGCGCTTCCAGCGCCTGCGGGTGACCGGCCTGCAGGGCCGCCTCGCTCACACCGGCCGGACTCGCCACACCGCCCGGCGCCACGCCGTCGGCCTGGCAGAGCAGGCCGTAGGTGTCGAGCAGACCTTGACCGCAACACACGCGCTCGGCCGAACAACGGCCGTAGCGGCGCGCCAGGCCGTCCATCACCAGACGTTCGCGCGCGGTCACGGCCGGCAGCGTGACGTGGCCGCCCTCGCCTTCCAGCGGCACCCAGCCGCCAAATCCGTTCGGCAGCAGGCCCGACACACCCAGCCCGGTGCCGGCGCCGACCAGGCCGATCGCCGCGCCCGGCCGTGCCACGCCACCCCCCACCGGTCGCAGCTCCGCCGCCGGCAGGTCGGGCAGCGCCAGCGCCAGTGCGGTGAAGTCGTTGAGCAGGCGCAGCGTGTTGAAGCCGAACTCGGCCTTCAGCGCCGACTGCGAGAACGACCAGTGGTGGTTGGTCATGCGGATCTGGTCGCCGGTGATCGGGTTGGCGATGGCGATCGCCACCGCGTCCGGCGTGCCGCGCCCGAGGTCGTTCAGGTAGACGCGGATCGCTTCCTGCAGGGTGGCGTGGTCCGCGCAGGGCAGCACGCGCACGTCGGTGATGGGCTCACCCGGCCCGGCCTGCCAGGCGAAACGGGCGTTGGTGCCGCCCACGTCGGCGAGCAGTCGGGCGCGGAGGAGTCCGTTGGTCGGATTCGGCATCTGATCAGGTCCACAAAGTCGGTCCGCAACAGTACCCCATGACGGCCCCGGTGCGAAGTGGGGCAGATCATACCGGGCATGTAACTCAGTTACACGGCTGTCAGAGTGGGTGGAACGGCTTTGTCACCGGGGCCGCCGCGGCCGTCGCGCCAGCGGTCAGACGCGCTGCGAACGCGCCCAGCGCACGATGTCGGCCGCGCCCATGGCGCCGGGCTGTCGCGCCACCTCGCGGCCGTTCACGAACAGCGCCAGCGTGGGGATGCTGCGGATGTTGAAGCGTGCGGCCAGGCTCTGCGCTTCTTCGGTGTTCACCTTGGCCAGGCGCATGCCGGGCTCCAGTTGCTGCGCCGCCTGCTCAAACGCCGGCGCCATCGCGCGGCAGGGGCCGCACCAGGGCGCCCAGAAATCCACCAGCACCGGCACCTGCGAGCGCGCAATGTGTTTCTCGAACGCCGCCTCGTCCAGGGGCACCGGATGGCCGGTGAACAGGGGCTGGTGGCATTTGCCGCAGTCGGGCGCGGCCGCCAGATCGTCGCGGGCGATGCGGTTGGTGGTGTGGCAGTGGGGGCAGACGATGTGCAGGGAATCGGTGGACATGTTTCAGGCTCCAGACGGGTTGGTCCGCAGATGGATGCCCATTGGCCGATTTCAAGACACCCTGTGGGGTATCAGGATGATCAGATGAGCTGGCCGATCAGGCTGGCCACGAAGCTCAGCAGGATGGTGGTGGTGATCGGCAGGAACCACTCGCGCCCAAACGCCTTGAAGCGGATGTCGCCCGGCAGCTTGCCGAAGCCCAGCTTGTGCAGCAGCGGCGTGAACCAGCTGATCAGCAGCAGGGCCAGGAAGATGACGATCATCCAGCGGATCATGGTTGTCCGATCAAAGCCTGTGCGTGCGGTCACCCGCGGAAAAACCCACTGGCGACCAGCCTTCTGCACTGGTGGCCGGCGCCAGCGCCAGCACCTTGAACAGCTCGCCCATCTCGTGTTCGTTCACGAGCTTGCCCAGCATGGCGTTCTCGCGCGCACCGGCGTCTTTCGCCACCTCCAGCAAGCCGGCGTTGATCAGGAAGCGGCCCTGGCTGGTGTAGCCCAGCACGCTCATGCCAGCGTCCTGCGCGGCCAGCGCAATGCCGGTGAAGTTGACGTGCGCGGTGATGTCCTTTTCGCCCACGTCGGCCAGCGGGTTGTCGTCGCTCTGGTGCGCGCGGTGGCAGATCAGCGTGCCCATGTGGCGCTGCGGGTGGTAGTACTCGGCTTCGGGGAAGCCGTAGTCAATGAAAAACGCCGCGCCGCGCTGCAGCCGGTCGGCCAGCGTGCGGATGAAGGCCTCGGCCTGCGGGTGGACCTCGGTCAGGTAGTCGTGCGGACCCTCGATGTCCAGCGGCGGGCGCAACGGCGTGGGGCGCTCGGCCCAGACCAGCGCGCCGCCATCGTCGAGCGCCACGCCGCGCTCGTGCCAGACACCCTCGGCCTGCCCGCCCACGCGGCGCAGCAGTTGCACCGGCATCGCGTCGAGCACCTCGTTGCCCAGCACCACGCCTTCCAGTTGCTCGGGAAGTTGATCGATCCAGCGCACACGGTCCGCATGTTTCGCCAGCGTGGCGCGCTGGCGTTCGCGCAGGCTGCCCGAGAGATCGACGATGGTGTAGCGCCGCGGCGCCTGGCCCAGCGCGGTCAGCGCGTCCAGCACCTGCAGCGCGAGCGCGCCGGTGCCGGCGCCAAACTCCCACACTTCATCCGTGCCGGTCGCAGCCAGCGCCTGCGCCACCTGGCGCGCCAGCGTGTGCCCAAACAAGGGGGTGAGCTCGGGCGCGGTCACGAAGTCGCTGCCCTGCCCGGCCACGCCCGCCGGCATCTGGCCGAATTTGGGATTCTGGTTGGCGTAATAACCCAGCCCCGGCTCGTACAGCGCCATGGCCATGAAACGGTCAAACGGCAGCCAGCCGCCCGCCGCGCGGATGGCCTCGCTCAGGCGCGCCAGCAGGGCCCTCGTTAAACTTGACGGTTCGCTCACAGATTCGGTGTTCACCCGCCCATTATCCGAGACGGTCCGACATGCCCAGCACCTCCCCCACCGAAACCTCCGCTGCGCGCACCGTGCTGGTCACCGGCGCGGGCAAGCGCCTGGGCCGCGAGATCGCGCTCACACTGGCGCGCGCTGGCTGGAACGTGGCGGTGCACCACCGGCTGTCGGTGGACGAAGCGCGGCAGACCGCCGCCGACTGCGATGCGCTCAGCGGCCGCACCGGCAGCGCCGCGTCTTTCTGCGCCGATCTCGGTGACGAGTCCAGTGTGCGGGCACTGCTGCCCGCCGTGGTGGCGCGTTTCGGCCAGGTCGACGCGGTGGTCAACAACGCCTCGCTGTTCGAGCACGACAGCGCTCAAAACTTCGGCTTCGCGGCGATGGAAACGCACCTGCGCGCCAACACCGGCTCGGCCATCCTGCTGGCGCAGGCGCTGCACACCCACCTGATGACCGGCGACCGCGACGGCGCCGTGGTCAACCTGCTGGACCAGAAGCTCTGGAACCAGAACCCCGATTTTTTCAGCTACACCCTGTCCAAGGCCGCACTCGAAGCCGCCAACACCATGCTGGCACTGGCGCTGGCGCCGCGCGTGCGCGTGGTCGGCGTGGCGCCCGGGCTCACGCTCACCAGCCACCTGCTGAGCGACCAGAAGTTCACCGAGCTGCACCGCCAGTCGCCGCTCGGCCGCTCGTCCACGCCCGAGGATGTGGCCGCAACCGTGGCCTTTGCGCTGGCCAACCGCTCCATCACCGGCACCACGCTGCTGGTCGACGGCGGCCAGCACCTGATGCGCTTCGAACGCGACTTTTCGCTGATGTAAACCAGGCCACCCTGGCCCAGACCCATGACCACACCCCACGCGCCGCAGGCCGGCACCCAGATCCTGGCCCTCACCGGCCTGCGTTTCGACGCCAACCTCGGCATCCTGGACCACGAAAAGACCAGCCCGCAACCGATCCAGGTGGACGCCGAACTCAACCAGGGCAGCCAGCCGCTGCTGCCGCACGACGACGACATCTCCCACGTGCTCGACTACCGCAAGGTGCGCCAGATCATCATCGACGAGTGCACCGCCGATCACGTGAACCTGCTGGAGAGCCTGATCGGCAAGCTCACGCGCCGCCTGATGCTGCTGCCGGGCGTGATCGGCGTGCGCGTGAAGATCGCCAAGCTGGAGATTTTTGACGACTGCGAAGTGGCGATCCGCATGGAAAGCGGACAGTGGTGAAGGGGTGGACACCACACCACTTCTTCAAATCAAGCGAAGTTTGAAAAGTTACTGATTTTTTATAATTTGACAAACTTCAGTATCATCCACCCATGAACCCGATCCGAAATCCCTTCGCCCCCGGCGCGGGCACACCGCCGCCGGAGCTGGCCGGTCGGGGCACGCTGATCGAATCCGTCCACATTGCCCTGGAGCGCGCCCGGATCGGGCGCCCGGCCAAGAGCGCGATGCTGGTGGGGCTGCGCGGGGTGGGCAAAACCGTGCTGCTCGACCGCATGCGCGACGACGCCGAGGCCGCCGGCATCCACACCGTGCGGCTGGAAGCGCCGGAAGGGCGCTCGCTGCCGGCCCTGCTGGCTCCGCAGTTGCGCCAGGCCTTGTTGCGCCTGAGCCAGCTGGACGCGGCCAAGGCCTTCGCCATCCGCGGCCTGCGGGCGCTGGCCGGTTTCGCCAGGCGGCTGAAAGTGACCTACAACGACATCGAGGTCGGCATCGACTACGAGCCCGAACCCGGCCTGGCCGACAACGGCGACCTCGAACACGACCTGCAGGCGCTGCTGGAGCAGGCGGGCCTGGCCGCCAAAGCCGCCGGCACGGCACTGGCCCTGTTCATCGACGAGCTGCAGTACGTGCCCGAAGAGCAGCTCGCGGCCCTCATCACCGCCATGCACCGGACCGAACAGCGCCGGTTGCCGGTCGTGCTGGTCGGCGCCGGCCTGCCCCAGTTGCGCGGGCTCATGGGCAATTCCAAGTCCTACGCCGAGCGCCTGTTTGACTTCCCGTTCATCGGCGCCCTGGCGCCGGAAGACGCGGCGCAGGCGATCGAAAAGCCGCTGCTGGACGAAGGCGTCGCCATCACGCCCGAAGCGCTGGCCGAGATCCTGCGCGTGACGCAGGGCTACGCCTACTTCCTGCAAGCCTGGGGCAGCCACACCTGGCTGGCGGCCGACACCAGCCCGATCGACATCGACGCCGTCCGCAAGGCCAGCATCACGGCCATCGCCGGACTGGATGAGGGCTTTTTCCGGGTGCGTTTCGACCGCTGCACGCCGAAGGAAAAAAAGTACCTGCGGGCCATGGCGGAACTTGGCGAAGGCCCGCACCGGTCGGGCGACATCGCCGACTGCCTGAACGAAAAGGTGTCGTCGCTGGCCCCCACGCGCAGTGCGCTGATCGGCAAAGGCATGGTCTGGAGCCCCAACCACGGCGACACGGCCTTCACCGTGCCGATGTTTGACGCGTTCATGAAACGCATCATCCCCGGCGCGGACTGGAAATGAAACGAGACTTGAACATGAATCCTGAAAAACTCGCCCACGAGAACCACAAGCTGGAAAAGCGGTTGTGTCGTGAAGTCGGCCGCGCCATCGTCGACTTCAACATGATCGAGGAAGGCGACCGCGTGATGGTCTGCGTCTCGGGCGGCAAGGACAGCTATGGCCTGCTCGACATCCTGCTGAAGCTGCAGGCGCGCGCGCCGATCAACTTCGAGATCATCGCGGTCAACCTCGACCAGAAGCAGCCCGGCTTCCCCGATCACATCCTGCCCGAGTACCTGGCGAAGCTCGGCGTGAAGCACCACATCGAGACGCAGGACACCTACTCCATCGTCAAGAAGGTGATCCCCGAAGGCAAGACCATGTGCAGCCTGTGCAGCCGGCTGCGCCGCGGCATCCTGTACCGCGTGGCCAAGGAGCTGGGCGCGACCAAGATCGCGCTCGGCCACCACCGCGACGACATGCTGCAGACGCTGTTCCTCAACATGTTCTTCGGCGGCAAGCTCAAGGGCATGCCGGCCAAGCTGGTCAGCGACAACGGCGAGTTCATGGTGATCCGGCCGCTGGCCTACGTGCCCGAAAAAGACCTGATCCGCTGGGCCGAGGTCAAGCAGTTCCCCATCATCCCCTGCACGCTCTGCGGCAGCCAGGAGAACCTGCAGCGCAAGCAGGTCGGCAACCTGCTGCGCGACTGGGACAAGAAGTTTCCGGGCCGGCTGGAGAACATGCTCACCGCGCTGCAGAACGTGGTGCCCAGCCACCTGATGGACCGCCAGCTGTTCCCCTTCGAGAGCATCAAGGTCACCGGCGAGGCCGATGAAAACGGCGACAAGGCGTTCGACGAAGAACCTTTGCCCGATACCGCCCCGCCCGTGGCCGACGACGAAGCCGGGAACGAAGTGCCGGCCCGCGCGGTCATACCGATCGCCGCGCACTGAAACCGGGGAACCGGGCCCATGTGGGCGCGACGCAACCCCCGCACAGGAGACGTGCCCATGCCAACCCACACCAGCTCTGTCCCGCAGCGCGCCACCCGACGCTGGCACGGCCTGCTGGCCACCTTGAGCCTGCTGGCGCTGGGCGGCTGCGCCAGCGTCTACCGGGTGGACAACGCGGTGGAAAGTTTTCCGCGCTGGAGCGATGCCTCCCGCAGCGGCCAGCCGCTGGCCGCGGTACCGCAGGCTCCCCAGACCTACCGTTTCGACCGCCTGCCGTCCCAGAAACAAGGCCAGGCCGCCGCCGACCAGGATGCGCTGGAGCGGCTCGCACAGGCGTCCCTGGGCAAGGTCGGCTGGACCCTGGCCGACAGCGGCGCACCCGCTGTCTGGACGGTACAGGTCGGCGCCGCCACGCTGCGCCTGCCGCATGCGCCCTGGGAGAGTCCCTGGGACCGGCGCTGGGGTGGCTTCGGATTCGCGGGTCGCGACCATGTGGTCACCGGCAGCGGCCAGGTGATCTGGACCCCCATGTTCATGCCCATGGACTGGCCCTACTACCAGCGCAAGGTCTCGCTGCTGGTCCGCCACGCAGACAGTGGCCAGGTGGTTTATGAAACCCATGCCGCCCACGACGGCCGCTGGAACAGCAGCCCCGAACTCTGGGGCGCCATGCTGGATGCGGCCCTGCAGGGCTTCCCCACACCACCCGCCGGAGCCCGGCAGGTGAACATCGACCTGCCGCGCTGAAGAGCGAGGACCCTCGCGTCTTCACCCTGCGGGGGTGAATCCGGGGCTCCACCGCTGCGCGGGTCGCGGCCCGGCGCTGGAATCCCTGGTGTGGAGGTGTTGCACGCTAGCGCGCTTCCAGCAGCTGGCGGATGGCTTCACCCAGCGCGTCCATGCTGTCCTGCTTGCCCAGGACGTCGCTCACGCCTGCCGCAGCCGCCTCGGCCAGCAGCTGGTCGTTGACATGGCCAGAGACGATGGCAACGCGTTGCCCCGGACGCAGGCGGCCGATCTCGCGCACCACCTCCACACCCGACAGGCCGGGCATGTTCTGGTCGGTCACCACCAGATCGATCGGGTCGTCGTGGGTTCGCAACCAGGCCAGCGCGGCTTCGCCCGACTCGAACGTGGTGACACGAAAACCCTGCTTGCGCAGCAGCCGACCGACCAGGAACACCATCGCCTCGTAATCGTCGATGTAGACCACGTGCCGCCCGTCAGCCTCGGACACGTTCGGTCCGGGTGCTGGCACGGCCTCCGGTGCCGGCTGCAGCGCTTCGGCTTCCCCGGCCAGGGGCAGGTAGACGTCGAAGCGCGTGCCCTCACCGGGCTGGCTGTGCACCGCGATCGCGCCCCGGTGCGCCTTGACGATCCCGTGCACCACCGCCAGCCCCAGGCCCGTGCCGGCCCCCGGTGGCTTGGTGGTGAAAAAGGGTTCGAACAGGCGCCGCTGCGTTTCGGCGGTCATGCCGGGCCCGTTGTCGGTCACGCTCAGGCAGGCATAGGCGCCCGCGGGCAGATTCCCCAGCTGCAAGGCCTGGGTCGCATCGAGGCGCGCGGCTTCCAGGGCCACCGAGATCACGCCAGTGCGGCCTTCGAACGCCTGCCAGGCGTTGGAGCACAGGTTGATCAGGACCTGCTGCACCTGTGTGGCATCGCTGTTGACCACCAGCGGCGCCTTGGACAGCAGGGTGTCCAGGCGCGCGCCGGCGGGCAACAGCGAGCGCAGCAGACCCAGCGTTTCCTGCACCAGGGGCGTGAGCGGCTGCTGCCGCATGGCCTGCGTCTGGCGGCGGCTGAAGGTCAGGATCTGCTGCACCAGCTGGCGCGCCTGAATGGCCGCACGGCTGATTTCCTGCAGGCTTTCCTGGGCCAGGTGATCGGGGCCGACGTCTTCACGCGCCAGCGCCAGATTGCCCAGGATCGCAGCGAGCAGGTTGTTGAAGTCGTGCGCCACGCCACCGGCCAGCGTGCCGATGGCCTCCATCTTCTGCGACTCGCGCAGTTGCGCCTCCAGCACATGCTGCTGCGCCTCGGCCTGCTTGAGCTCGGTGATGTCGGTGTGCGTACCGACCATGCGCAGGGGTTGACCGGCGGCGTTGCGCGCGATCACCATGCCGCGCGACAGCACCCATTTCCACGATCCATCCTTGCAGCGCACGCGGTGTTCGTTGCGGTAGACCGGCGTGTGGC
Source organism: Hydrogenophaga sp. L76 (assembly GCF_057654755.1). NCBI lineage: Bacteria > Pseudomonadati > Pseudomonadota > Betaproteobacteria > Burkholderiales > Comamonadaceae > Hydrogenophaga > Hydrogenophaga sp. L76. The sequence goes on along the minus strand of NZ_CM172807.1, from coordinate 3,748,878 downwards.
CGTCAAAGTGCGCCTGCCGGTCGGTCAGCATCTGCGCCACATCGTCAGGATGGGTCCTGCTGTCGAGTGCTTCGGCCAGGTTGGCCAGCTCGCCTTCGTCAAAGCCGAACATGGTCTGGATGCGGCAGGAGAAAAACTCCTCCCCGGTCGCGATGTTCCAGTCCCAGACGCCATCGCCTGTGCTGTCCATCGCCAGCTTCCAGAGCGCCTCGCTTTCGTGGAGGGCGGCTTCGGCCTGTTTGCGCCCGGTGATGTCGAGCAGAACCCCCACCCGCAGGAAACCCGACGCATCGCTCGACACGGTGCAGGAGCGGCGGTAGATCCACCGGATCTGGCCGTCGGGCATGACGATGCGGAATTCCCCGCCCAGGTCGACCGGCCCCTGCCTGATCTGCTCCATGTCCTGCTCCAGCACGGCCTGGTCGTCCGGATGGCGGTAGCGCGCGATGAGCATCGGGTCGCGCATCAGGTCTTCGGGATCGAAGCCATAGATGTCGCGCACGCCGGAACTCACAAAACGGTACTCCCGGCGTCCGTCGGGTGCCACATGAACGACAAACACCATGCCCGGCACCTGCGCGGTGATCTGGCGCAGCTGTTCTTCGCTGCGGCGCAGGGCTTCCTGGTTCCGGACGCGCTCGGTGACATCTTCGACCGTGCCTTCGTAATAGAGCACAGCCCCTTGACCGTCCCGCACGATGTGCGCGTTTTCGCTGATCCAGATGCGCTCGCGGGTCTTGTGGCGCCAGATCTCGGACACAAAACCCCGCACGAAACCTTCGTGCTCCAGCCGCTGCTTGAATGCGTCGCGCCGCAGGGGGTCCACGTACCACTCGCGGGCGATGTCCTTGACCGCGGCCAGGTGTTCGGCCTCGGAGGCATAACCGTTGAGTTCCACCAGCGCCTGGTTGGAGCGGATCATCTGACCATCGGGCGAACTCCGGTAGGCCCCGATGGGCAGGAAGTTGAACAGGGTGGCAAATTCCCCGAGCGGCACGGCGGCGGGCAGTGACATGCAACGATTGTGTCCCAAAGCACCCGATGGCCCGCGCGCTCCGGAGCGTATTCCGTGCGGTTTTGCAGACCGGAGGCAACCCGGTACAGTGCACGCTGTTGACCGCCCATACTGAAAAGGACCCCACTTGCACGTTACCCGCATCCTGGCCGTGCGCCACGGTGAAACCGCCTGGAACCACGACACCCGCATCCAGGGCCACACCGACATCGACCTCAACGAGCGCGGCCGCTGGCAGGCGGCGCAGCTCGCGCAGGCGCTGGCCGAGGAACCCATTGACGCGTTCTATGCCAGTGATCTGAGCCGCGCACTGGAAACCGCCCGGGCCGTCGCGCGCCGGCACGACCGGCCGGTGCACACGCACGCCGGCCTGCGCGAGCGCTGTTTCGGCCGCTTCGAGGGCCACACCTGGACCGAGCTCGAAGCCCGCTATCCCGAAGAATCCACCGCCTGGCGCAAGCGCGTGCCCGACTTTGCCCCCCCAGGCGGCGAATCGCTGCTGCAGCTGCAGGAACGCGTGGTGGCCACCGTGAACGAACTGGCCGCGCGCCACCCAGGTGAGCAGGTGCTGATGGCGGTGCACGGGGGCGTGCTCGACATCCTCTACCGCGCCGCCACCCGGCTGGAGCTGCAGGCGCCGCGCAGCTGGGAGCTGACCAACACCGCCATCAACCGCCTGCTCTGGACGCCGGAAGGTCTGAGCCTGGTGGGCTGGGCCGACACCGGCCACCTGCAGGCCGGTAACGGACCGCTGGATGAACAGACCGCTTGAGCAGGACCGGGATTGTGTCGGTCAGGGCGTGGCCGCCATCGACACACCGGCGCTGGTGATCGACCTGGACGCCATGGAGCGCAACCTGGCGCGCATGGCGGCCTTCGCGGCCGAACACGGCCTGCGCCTGCGGCCGCACGCCAAGATGCACAAGAGCGCCGAGCTGGCGAAGCTGCAGATGGCCCACGGCGCCGCCGGCGTTTGCGTGCAGAAGACCGGCGAAGCCTTGGCCCTGGCTCACGCAGGCGTGCACGACATCTTCATCAGCAACGAGGTGATCGCGCCCCACAAGCTGGCGCGGCTGGCCGAAGCGGTGCGCGAGCTGCCCACGCGCTTCGCCATCGCCGTGGACAGCCCTGGGCATTGAACGCCTGGCGCAGGCGCTCGACGCAGCCGGCGTGCACACCGTCGGCGCCATCGACGTGTTCATCGAGATCGACGTCGGCCAGGGCCGCTGCGGTGTGGTGCCGGGTGAGCCGGCCGTGGGGCTGGCACGGCAGATCGCAACCCACCCCGCCCTGCGTTTCGCCGGCCTGCAGGCCTACCACGGCCGTGCCCAGCACCAGCGCACGCCGGCCGAACGCCGCCGCTCCATCGAGAGCGCCACGCAGGCCGTGGCCGGCACCCGCGATGCACTGGCAGCGGCGGGTTACAGCGTGCCGCTGGTCACGGGCGCGGGCACCGGCAGCTTCGTGCTGGAGGCCGCCAGCGGCGTCTGGGGCGAGCTGCAGGCCGGGTCCTATCTGTTCATGGACGCCGACTACGCGGCCAACCAGACCGACCCCGAGGCCCCGGCGTTTGAACACGCGCTGTTCGTCAAGAGCCAGGTCATGAGCCGCAGCGAAGACCACGCGGTCTGCGACGCCGGCCACAAAAGCCACGCCATCGACAGCGGCCTGCCAGCGGTGGCCTGGCCCAGCGGCCTGGTGTTCGCCAACGGCGGCGACGAACACGGCCTCCTGCGCGCCGCCGTGCCCGGCACCGAGCTGCCCGAACTGGGCGAAACCGTCTGGCTGATCCCGGGCCATTGCGACCCCACGGTGAACCTGCACGACGGCTGTGTGGGCGTGCGCGGCGGCCTCGCGGCCGGGCGGGTGGAACGCCTGATCAAGGTTGACGCCAGAGGAAAACTGGGCTGAGTCGCGCCAGAATGGCCCGATGTCGCCCAGCCAGATCATCGTCCTCGCCACCCCGGTCTTTCTGGCCCTCATCGCCATCGAGTTCGTGGTCGGTCTGCGCCGGGGCCGCAACACCTACCGCTTCGACGACGCCCTGAGCAGCATCTCGCTGGGCATGCTGAGCCAGGCCAGCGTGGTGTTTGTGCCGCTGCTGAAAATCGGCATATACACCGCGGCGTTCAACAGCCTGTCTCTCGTCCCGGACACGGGCTTCTGGACCACCTTGCCCGGCTGGCTGCTGGCGCTGCTGTTCTACGACTTCCTCTACTACTGGAACCACCGCCTCGGCCACACGGCGGGCGTGTTCTGGGCCGCGCACGTGGTGCACCACCAGAGCCAGGACTACAACCTCTCCACCGCGCTGCGCCAGCCCAGCAGCTACCCGCTGCTGGGCTGGGTGTTCTACCTGCCCATGGCCGTGGCTGGCGTGCCGCCTCTGGTGTTCGCGGTGGTGACGCTCATCGACCTGCTCTACCAGTTCTGGATCCACACCGAACACGTGGGGCGGCTCGGCCGCTTCGACCGCTGGTTCGCCTCGCCGTCCAACCACCGCGTGCACCACGCCGTGAATCACCGCTACGTGGACAGGAACTACGGCGGCATCCTGACGCTGTGGGACCACCTGTTCGGCAGCTTTGAGCCGGAAGACCCGCGCGAGCCCTGCGTCTACGGCACGCGCAGCCCGCTCAACAGCTGGGACCCGCTCTGGGCCAACGCCGAGGTCTACTGGGCGCTGGCCAAGGACAGCTGGCACACGAAGCGCTGGAGCGACAAGCTGCGCGTGTGGCTGAAGCCGCCGGGCTGGCGCCCGGCCGATGTGGCGGTGGCGTTCCCCAAGCCGGCTTTCGACATCACCGCGCTGCGGACCTATGCACCGCCCATCCCGCACGCGGTTCGGGTGTTCGCTGCGCTGCAGTTCGTGGCCTTGCTGGTCGGCGTGGCGGTCTTCCTCTGGCAGGCCGATACCGCGGCGCTGCCGCACAACATCGCGGGGTTCGCGGTGCTGCTGGCCGGCCTGTGGGCCGTGGGCGCGCTGTTGCAGGGCCGCATCGGCATGGGTGAGGTGCTGCTGATCGAATGCGCCGCGCTGGCCATGGCCAGCGCGGTCACCGGCTGGACAGCGGCGCACCTGGTGTTCAAGCCACTGACCATGCTGATCGCGCTGGGCGTGGTGCTGCTGGCCCGGCGCGCGTCCGCCACCGCCCTGCGGGGCGCCGTCTGGCTGCTCGCGGCCCTTGCCGCTTCGCTCGCGGGCGATGTGTTCCTCATGCTCGAAGGCCTGTTCATCCCCGGACTGGCGGCCTTCCTGCTCGCGCACCTGGCCTACATCGCGCTGTTCCGCCAGGACATGCCCTGGCTGCCCAGCCGGCAGGCCGCTTGGGGCGTCGCCGCTGCCGGGCTGGGCATGTTCGCCGTGCTCTGGTTTGGCGGCCTGCCACCCGAGCTGCGCGCACCCGTGGCGGCCTATGTGCTGGCCATCGGCCTGATGACCGCGCAGGCCCTGGGGCGCGCCAGCGTGCAACGCGACGGCCCGTCGGTGATGGTTGCGGTGGGCGCCGTCTGTTTCATGCTCAGCGACGCCCTGCTGGCAATCAACCGTTTCGTGAGCCCGCTGCCGATGTCGGCCTTCTGGGTGCTGGGCAGCTACTACGCCGCGCAGAGCCTGATGGTCATGGGCGTGCTGCGCAGCGGTGCCCCGCGGTTCACTCGCTGAACAGCGCGCTGTCGGTCTTCGGCGGTGCCACGCCCAGGTGGCGGTAGGCGGCCAGCGTGGCGATGCGCCCGCGCGGCGTGCGCTGCAGAAAGCCCTGCTGGATCAGGTAGGGCTCGATCACGTCTTCGATCGTGTCGCGCTCTTCGCCGATGCTGGCGGCGATGTTGTCCAGCCCGACCGGCCCGCCGTCGAAACGGTGGATCACGGCTTCGAGCAGCTTGCGGTCCATCAGGTCGAAACCCTGCGGGTCGACGTCGAGCATGGCCAGGGCGCGGTTGGCCATGTCCAGCGTGATGGTGCCGCTGCCCTTGACCTCGGCGTAGTCGCGCACGCGGCGCAGCAGCCGGTTGGCAATGCGCGGCGTACCGCGCGAACGGCGCGCGATCTCGAAGCCGCCCTCGGGGTCCATCGGTGCGTTCAGCAGGCCCGCGCTGCGCTTGACGATGCGTGCGAGTTCTTCAGCGGTGTAGAACTCCAGCCGCGCGACGATGCCGAAGCGGTCGCGCAACGGGTTGGTCAGCATGCCCGCGCGCGTGGTGGCGCCCACCAGGGTGAAGGGCTGCAGGTCGAGCTTGATGCTGCGCGCGGCCGGCCCTTCGCCGATCATGATGTCGATCTGGTAGTCCTCCAGCGCGGGGTAGAGGATTTCTTCGACGACCGGGCTGAGCCGGTGGATCTCGTCGATGAACAGCACGTCGTTGGCTTCGAGGTTGGTCAGCAGTGCGGCCAGATCGCGTGGCTTTTCCAGCACCGGGCCGCTGGTCTGGCGCAGGTTGACGCCGAGCTCCTGCGCGATGATGTGGGAGAGCGTGGTCTTGCCCAGGCCCGGCGGGCCGAACAGCAGCACGTGGTCCAGCGCCTCGCTGCGTTTTTTGGCCGCGCCGATGAAGATTTCCAGCTGTTCACGCACCTTCTGCTGGCCCACGTATTCGTCCAGCAGCTTGGGCCGCAGCGCGCGCTCGATCGCCTCTTCCTTCGGCGAAGCCGGAGCGGCTGAGACCACGCGCGGTGTGGGAGCGAAATCGTCGGTCTGGATGGTCATCTCAAATTTTTCGGTTGTCGATGGTGAATGCAGAGCGATGGATGTTCATCGAAAAGAGTCGCCAAACTCTGTCAACCGACGAATGGCACGTTCCAAACTTGATGATCGCTCTGCCGCCCTCATGGCTCGCCAGTTCTCGCGGACCAATGCACTCAGGTGAATGTTGTACCCAGAACCGGTTCTATTGATGTCCGTCGCCGACACCATCTCATCACGTATTTGACGCACCTTGGACTTTCTCGCCAAACGCAGAACTTCTCGTTTGGGGTCTTCAAGTTGCTCAGGGTCGGGTTTTATCTGCGCCGTTGACACCTTGAAAAATTCGGACACCCCCTGCCGATCTGCGAGCACCCAGCTTTCAGCTTCGGGAACAGCCAATCTGAGAAAAAACCGTTCAGGCAAATGTCTGGGCGACCACTTCTTCAACCATTGAACAGGGCACGTTTGATCGGTGTCGGCAATGCACAGCACAGGTTGGAGCCGGGACTGCTCGACAAACCTGGGGAGCTCGGGGATCAGCTTTGTGACGCCCCTCTTATTGATTGGAGCCCTGGAAAGCGTCCACTCTGGCAAGAGCTGCGCCACAAGCTGCTGCCCAAGAGAACAACTCAGTTCGTCTTCGCCCACCACCAGCATCCGCTTCACGAGAACAAACCCATCTGTTCGATGTTGGCAGGACGCGTCTTTGGCAGCAGTACCTCTGCCGGATTCAATCCGTGCTCCATTTCCTGAAGCTCCTGGGCATCTGCAGTTCGCACCGTCGTCCCGTTCTCGCCTGGCTCTAGCAACAGTATGGATTGCGGATCTGAAACAGAAGAAATCAAGGTTTCGCTGTGGGTGGTACTGAGCACCTGTCTCAGCGGTCCACCTTTCTTTCGAAGCCTCAGCACTCTGTCAATCATCAGAGGGATGTGCTGAGTGATCGCATCGTTGAGAGAAAGCTCTGGCTCTTCCAAAAGCAAAAGGCCATCGCCCTCTTGAAGAGCCCACAAAAAACCAATCAGTCGAAGCGTTCCATCTGAAAATTGGTCCTCTCGCTGCCAAGAGCCATGTACTCGCCAATGCTTGAAGTTGGCCTTCAAATGGGGAACGCCCGTCACGGCATCCTGTTCAAAATGCAATTCTGAAAACTGGGGGACCGCCACCTCAAGAGCTTTTTGTATACGACTCAATCTGGATTTTTGAGTCTTTTCGTTGGTCTTGGCTATTCTGTGCAAAAGACCCTGTCCAAAGGGATCGTTTTCGATGATGCGCCCGCTAATCTCGTCGCTGTGCTTGAGCAGTTGGGGCACCAAATGCATGTATGTCGTTGCGGCCAGGAAGTCGGCCAACTCACGAAAACCTGCATTGCTGTTGATCTGCTCCAGGTAGGTCTGCGTGAGACGCACCTCATCTTGCTTGTCAAGCTTTTCAGGGCGGCTAAACAACTCTCTGCCATCACGAAAAACCGCCTCTTGCTGGATCACTACGCCTTGAGTCTTCTTTCCACCTGACTGAAATGCGAGGATGTAGCGCCACTTCGGTACGGGGTCCGCCGTCGAGCCGGACACCTCCACCTCGATGCGAACTTCAGAATCTTTCCGGGCATGCAAACTGCGCAACTTGCTCAAACCACCCCGGTCCTTCAAAGCCTTCTGCAGGCCGCCTCCTTCACTTTGAGCGATCGTTCTCAAAAACCGAAAAACATCCAGCAGGTTTGACTTGCCTGATGCATTGGCTCCGATAACGTACCCCCTCGACCCAAGCGCAACATCCACATCGCGAAAATTTCGCCAATTCTTCAGCCTTAGCCGGGTAATCAACATGTCGGGTTCCTCGTCATTTGCGATTCAGCGGCGTTCAAGTGTCGCCACGCTTCTATTCACTTCGCCAGCGCCTTCAACGCCAGCTTGATCCCCTCGCTCACCCCCACCTCCACCGGCAGTGCCTTCAGCGCCGCCGCCGCGTCCTTCTCGCTGTAACCCAGTGCCATCAGCGCTTGCTGAATGTCGCCTTGCACATCGCTCTGCACCGGGCCGGCGCCGGGCAGGTTGAGGTCGGCGCCAAGCTTGCCCTTGAGTTCGAGCAGCAGGCGCTCGGCGGTCTTCTTGCCGATGCCGGGCACCTTGATGATGCGCCCGCTGTCTTGCGCGCTGACGGCCTGTGCCAGATCGGCCACGCTCATGCCCGACAACACCGAAAGCGCCGTGCGCGGCCCCACGCCGCTGATCTTGATGAGCTGGCGGAAGGCCTCGCGCTCGGCCGCGTTGCCAAAGCCGTAGAGGATCTGCGCGTCTTCGCGCACCACGAAATGCGTGAGCAGCGACACCTTCTCGCCCAAGGCGGGCAGGTTGTAGAAGGTGCTCATGGGCACGTCCACTTCGTAGCCCACACCGTGGCAGTCGATCAGGATCTGGGGCGGATTCTTTTCCAGCAGGGTGCCGGTCAACTTGCCTATCATTGGTGATTCCTCATTGTTCACAGGATTATCGGTTTGATCCTCCGCCACACCTTCTCCCCGCCCGACAACCTGCGCATGGGCCACCTCTGCGGGCCCATGGACAGCCACATCCGCAGCATCGAGGCGGGCCTGCAGGTCAAGGTGGCGCACCGCTTCGAGCAGTTCCGCATCGAAGGCCCCAAGGCCAAGGCCAACCAGGCACTGGAAACGCTGCAGGCGCTGTACGAGATGGCGAAGAAGCCGATCCCCGCTGAAACCGTGCAGCTCATGCTCAGCGGCGACACGGCGCTGGTCGAGCCGGGCGACGGGGCGCTGGCGATGCAGACGCGGCGCGGCGAGGTGCGCGGGCGCACGCCGGCCCAGACGCGCTACCTGGAGAACATGGCCACGCACGACATCACCTTCGGCATCGGCCCGGCCGGCACCGGCAAGACCTACCTCGCCGTGGCCTGCGCCGTGGACGCGCTGGAGCGCAGTGCGGTGCAGCGCATCGTGCTCACCCGCCCGGCGGTGGAAGCGGGCGAAAAGCTCGGCTTCCTGCCCGGCGACCTGGGCCAGAAGGTGGACCCCTACCTGCGACCTCTTTACGACGCGCTGCACGACCTGATGGGCTTCGACAAGGTGCAGAAAGCCTTCGAGCGCCAGCAGATCGAGATCGCGCCGCTGGCCTTCATGCGCGGACGCACGCTCAACCACGCCTTCGTGATCCTCGACGAAGCGCAGAACACCACCGTCGAGCAGATGAAGATGTTCCTCACCCGCATCGGCTTTGGCAGCAAGGCCGTGGTCACCGGCGACGTGAGCCAGATCGACCTGCCGCGCACCGAGCTCAGCGGCCTGATCGACGCCGAACGCGTGCTCAAACGCGTGCAGGGCATCGCCATCACGCGCCTGACCAGTGCCGACGTGGTGCGGCACCCGCTGGTGGCGCGCATCGTGGACGCCTACGACGCACGCGGTTCGGGCAGCAGCGACGCAGCGCCAGCGAAACGCGCACGCCGCAAAACGGCCTGAGGACAACCCATGGCCCTGCCTTCATTGAGCCTGTCCCTGCAGTTCGGCGACCTGGCCGATGCCGCCCTCCACCGCGCCGCGCTGCCGCGCCACACCGTCGCCCGCTGCATCCGCCACGCGCTGGAGGCCGACGCCGAAATCACCGTGCGCATCGTGGATGCCGAAGAAGGCCAGGCCCTGAACCGCGACTACCGCGGCAAGGACTACGCCACCAACGTGCTGACCTTCGACTACCAGACCGCCCCCCTGGTGATGGCCGACCTGGTGCTGTGCGCACCGGTGGTGGCGCGCGAGGCGAAGGAGCTGAAGAAGCCGCTGGCCGAGCACTACGCCCACCTGCTGGTGCACGGCACCCTGCACGCCCAGGGCTGGGACCACGAGACCGGCGAGGAAGATGCCGAAGCGATGGAAGCGCGGGAAACACAGATCCTCGCCGGGCTGGGCCAACCCGATCCGTACCACCGCGGCTGAAGTGGACGCCTTCAGCTTGGCGCTGCGGCGTGCTCAGAGCGAACGCAGGCCCTGGGCTTCCACCTCCACCAGCAGCTCGGCGCGGCAAACGTCGGCCAACACGCACACCACTGGCGCAGCCCCCACACGTTCGGCCATCACGGCTTGCACCTGGGGGGCGTCGGCCGCGTGCCGGATGTACACGCGGTAGCTCAGTGCACCCAGTGCATGGCCGCCGCTGCGGCTGCGCTGGTTGGCCTGGTCCAGCACGACCGCCACGTTGTCCATGGACTCGCGGGTCTGCGCCACCACGTCGCCCGGGTGCACGCTCTGGTGACCGACGATGCTCGCCGTGCCTGAAATGAACAGCAGCTCCTGCCCCGGCGGGTACACCAGCGCCGCCCGCGAAAAGGTCGGGCTGCGCGGCCCGTATTCCGCCGGGTAGTGGTAGGCGCTCACCTGGCGCGGGTTCTCGATCGGCACCGCCGGCGTGGACCCGGCGAGGAAAGCGATCGACAGCGGGCCGCCGGCCAGACCGAGCGCGCAGGCTGCCGGCACGCGTCCCACGACACTGCGCGCACCCTGCAGGAACGCCTCGGCGCGCCCCAGGTTGAACTGGCGGTAACGCTCCAGCCCGTCTGCCGACCCGTTGATGTCGGCCATGTAGTTCCAGACCCGCCAGAGGTGCGGCAGCGCTTGCGCATCCAGCAGGCGGAAGAGGCGTGCGTAGGCCTGTTCGCTGCGGGTGCGCAGGTCGGACACGCCCGGGGCTTCCGCGAGCTCGATCACGCCGAACAGCAGGTCGCCAACGCGGCGCCACTGGATGCCTTCGGAGGTGCCGGCGAGGGGCGCCGAGTCGACCTGCCAGGCCTCGTGAAACGACAGCCCCGCCGAACCGAGCACCGGCGCACGCACGTGTTGCAGCGGCCAGTCCGGTGCGGCGGTGGGCGCCTGCAGCCCCAGAAGGCCGGCGCCCAGCACGTGCGCCATTCCGGGCTCGAACGGCGTGGGAGAAACAAGGAATTGAAGGCTCATGGCTGGGTTCAGGTTGCCGTCATGCGCAGCGGAATGGTCACCGGGCCGTCGTTCACCAGATGCACCTGCATGTCGGCGCCAAAGTGGCCGGTGGCCACCTGCGGGTGCAACGCGCGGGCGGCTTCGACAAAGCGGTCGTACAGCGATTCGCCCAGGGCCGGCGGCGCGGCGGCGGTGAAACCGGGCCGGTTGCCGCTTTTCGTGTCCGCCGCCAGGGTGAACTGGCTCACGATGAGCAGGCCGCCGGCCACGTCCTGCACGCTGCGGTTCATCTTCCCCTGTTCGTCGGAAAAGATGCGCAGCCTGAGGATCTTGGCCAGCAGCTTCTGGCCCACGGCCTCGGTGTCGTCCGGTTCGGCGCACACCAGCACCAGCAGCCCGGCGCCGATCTGGCCCACGGTTTCACCCGCGATCACCACGCGGGCCTCGCTCACGCGCTGCAACAGGGCGATCAAATCAAATCCTTTTCATCTTCAAAATGCGCTTCCACGTCGCTGGGCAGCAGTTGGATACTGGCGCGAAGGCCCGGCACCGCGCTCATGAGCGCCTGCTCCACGCTGCCGCGCACGGCGGCCGCGCGCCCGAGCGACCAGGCCGCAGGCATGTGCATGTGCAGGTCCACAAAGCGGCGCTGCCCGGCCTTGCGTGTGCTCAGGTGGTCGAAACGGATGATGGTGGATTCGCCGCGCTGGCTCGCGAATCCGTCCAGCGTTTCCTGGATGGTGGCCATCACCTCGGGCTCCACGGCCTCGTCCATCAGCCCCTGCGACGAACGCCAGATCAGGTGGAACCCTTCTTTCAGGATGTTCAGCGCCACGCCGATGGCGACCACCGGATCGAGCCAGAGCCAGCCGGTGAAATGCACCAGTGCGATGCCGATCACCACGCCGGCCGAGGTCCAGACGTCGGTGGTCAGGTGCTTGGCGTCGGCTTCCAGCGCAATGGACCGGTGCTGCTTCGCCGCGCGAAACATCACCCAGGCCAGCAAGCCGTTGAGCATGGAACTGGCCACCGAGAGGGCCAGGCCCCAGCCCACCTGCTGTATGGGTTGCGGATCGAGCAGCCGGTGCACCGCCGTCCAGACGATGCCCAGCGCCGCCACGATGATCAGGATGCCCTCGAAGCCGGATGAAAAATACTCGGCCTTGTGGTGGCCATAGGGGTGGTCGTCGTCGGCCGGGCGCGCGGCGATGGTCACCATCACCAGGCCGAACATGGCACTGGCCAGGTTCACCAGCGACTCCATCGCGTCCGACAGCAGGCCGACCGAGTCGGTGACCACCCAGGCCAGGGTCTTGAGCGTGATGGTGATGAGGGCCACCACCACAGACGCCATGAGCAGGCGCTGCGGGGTGAGGTAACGTGATTCCAGATTCATCCGCGCATTGTCGCCGAGGCTCCAACCGCGTTCTGTGCGCCACGCGGGCCGTATCAGGCGGGCCCGTGCTGTCACCAGCGGGTTCCCGTTCGGTGCCAGAATGCCCCAACAGCGTGCCGCCATGAACCCATCTTCCACTTCCCCCACCCCACCCGGCACCCCCACCAGCTTCTGGATCGGCGAGACCGACGCCTGGCTGCTGGCCGAAGGCAAGCACTTGCGGCCCTGGCAGAAACTGGGCGCCCACACCACCGGGATGGACGGGGTGGCGGGCACGGCGTTCGCGGTCTGGGCGCCGCACGCACGCCACGTCGGCCTGACCGGCGACTTCAACGGCTGGCAGCCCCAGCCCATGCGGTTTCGCCCCGAGTGCGGTGTCTGGGAGCTGTTCGTGCCCGGTGCCGGCGTGGGCGCCTGGTACAAGTTCGATGTGCAGGGCGCCGACGGCCGGCACGTGATGAAGACCGACCCCTACGCGCGCGAAACCGAGCTGCCCCCGGGCAACGCCGCGCGCGTGTGCGAACCGCTGCGGGCCGCACCGGCGCCGGCCGCGACCCACACCCGCCCCGCCGCGCCCATGGCCGTCTACGAAGTGCACCCCGGTTCGTGGAAGCGTCCCGAGGGACCACACACCCTGCCGACCTGGGACGATCTCGCCACCCACCTTGTGCCCTACGCCGCCGGCCTGGGCTTCACCCACCTGGAGCTGCTGCCGGTCAGCGAACACCCGTTCTACGCCTCCTGGGGCTACCAGCCCACCGGCCTGTATGCGCCCACCGCGCGCCACGGTTCGCCCGAGGCGTTGCGCCGCTTTGTTGACACCGCACACGCCGCCGGCCTGAAGGTCATCCTGGACTGGGTGCCGGCCCACTTCCCCGCCGACGAACACGCGCTGGCGCGCTTCGACGGTACCGCGCTCTACGAACACGCCGACCCGAAGGAAGGTTTCCACCGCGACTGGAACACGCTGATCTACAACTTCGGCCGCCACGAGGTGCGCAACTTCCTGGTCGGCAACGCGCTGTTCTGGGTCGAGCAGTACGGCATCGACGGCCTGCGCGTGGACGCGGTCGCGTCCATGCTCTACCGCGACTACAGCCGCCCGGCCGGCGAGTGGGTGCCCAACCGCGACGGCGGACGCGAGAACTACGAGGCCATCGCCTTCCTGCGCGAGGTGCACGAGGTGCTGCAGCGCGAAGCGCCGCAGGCCACCACCATCGCCGAAGAATCCACCGCCTTCCCGCGCGTGACCGGCGCCGTGGCCGAAGGCGGCCTGGGCTTCGACCACAAATGGAACATGGGCTGGATGCACGACACCCTGGCCTATTTTTCGATGGACCCGGTGCACCGCCGCTGGCACCACAACAAGCTCACCTTCGCGATGATGTACGCACACAGCGAAGACTATTGCCTGCCGCTCTCGCACGACGAGGTGGTGCACGGCAAGGGTTCGCTGCTGGGCAAGATGGCCGGCGACCGCTGGCAGCAGCTCGCCAACCTGCGCGCGCTCTACGCCTGGATGTACGCGCACCCCGGCAAGAAGCTGCTCTTCATGGGCGCCGAACTGGCCCAGCCCACCGAGTGGGACCACGACAGCGAACTGCCCTGGCACCTGCTGGGCGACCCGGCGCACGCCGGCGTGCAGCGTCTGGTGGGCGACCTGAACCACGCCTACCGCGCGCAGCCGGCGCTGCACGCGCGCGACACCGACCCGCACAGCTTCCAGTGGCTGGTGGTGGACGACGCCGACCATTCCGTGCTGGCCTTCGCGCGCTACGGCCACCGGCTCGAAGACACGGTGGTGCTGGTCGCCAACCTCACGCCGTTGGTGCGCCACGGCTACCGCGTCGGCTTGCCACACGCCGGCCACTGGCACGAGACCCTGAACACCGACTCGGCCCATTACGGCGGCAGCAACGTCGGCAACCACGGCCGCGTGCAGACCGACGAGGTGCCGATGCACGGCCAGCGCTGGTCGGCGGCGCTCACGTTGCCGCCACTGGCGGTGTTGTGGCTGAAGCCAGAACCCGCAAGCGCATGAACCCGGCGCACGTCACCCCGGCATTGGGTGCCCACCTGCACGAACTGAAAGGGCAATCCGGCGTGCAGTTTGCCGTCTGGGCACCGCAGGCTGAAGGCCTGGAGGTGTGCCTGTTTGACACCGCCACCGGCCCGGAAACCCGCCGCATCGCACTGGCCCCCGAGGGCAACGGCGTCTGGCAGGCCTTCGTGTCGGGCCTGACCGCCGGCCAGCTCTACGGCCTGCGCGCCAGCGGCCCCTGGGTGCCGGTAGCGGGCCAGCGCTTCAACCCCGCCCGGTTGCTGCTCGACCCCTGGGCCCTGGCCCTGGTGGGCAGCACCGGGCAGCTCGCGCTGCAGGCCGGCCATGCCGTGGCCGACCCGCTGCACCCCTCCCAGCCCTGGGCACAGCATCAGCCCAACCCGCTGGACAACGCCGCGGCCATGCCGAAATGCGTGGTGGTGGATACCCAGGCCGAACTCGACGCCGGCCACGCCATCGCGCCGCGCCCGGTGATCGCTGGTGAGCGTGTGTTCATCTACGAAGCCCACGTGAAGGCACTCACGCGCCTGCATCCCGAGGTCCCGGACGCGCAGCGCGGCAGCTACGCCGCGCTCGCCCACCCGGCCGTGCTCGCCCACCTGCAACGCCTGGGCGTCACCACCGTCTGCCTGCTGCCGGTGCACCAGCACATCAGCGAGCGCCACCTGCTCGCGCGCGGCCTGGTCAACCACTGGGGCTACAACACCCTCAACGCGTTCGCGCCCGAACCCGCCTACGCGGCCGCCACCGGCGGACACGATCCGTCGAACGCCGCCGAAGCCGCCGCCGTGCGCGCCGAGTTCCGCCAGATGGTGGATGCGCTGCACCGCGCCGGCATCGAGGTCGTGCTCGACGTGGTGTTCAACCACACGGCCGAGAGCGACCTCGACGGCCCCACGCTCTGCTGGCGCGGCCTGGGCCAGAACGCCTGGTACGCCATGGGCGAACACGGCGTGCCGAACAACTTCAGCGGCTGCGGCAACAGCCTCAACGTGAGCGAGCCGCGCGTGGTGCAGTGGGTGATGGACAGCCTGCGCTGGTGGGTGATGGCCTACGGCGTGGACGGTTTCCGCTTCGATCTGGCGGTCTCGCTCGGCCGCGTCGCCGCGCTCGGTCATGCCTTCCACCCGCACGCGCCGCTGCTCGCCGCCATGGCGCAAGACCCGGTGCTGCGCGGTGTGCGCCTGATCGCCGAACCCTGGGACATCGGCCCCAACGGCTACCACAGCGGTGGTTTTGCCCCCGGCTGGCTGGAATGGAACGACCGCTTCCGCGATGGCGTGCGTGCCTTCTGGCTCGGGCACCACGCCTCGCTCGGCGAACTCGCCAGCCGCGTGAGTGCCAGCAGCGACCTGTTTCACCACCAAGGCCGGCTGCCCGTGGCCAGCGTCAACCTGCTCACCTCGCACGACGGCTTCACCCTGGCCGACCTCACGGCCTACAGCCAGAAGCACAACGCCGCCAATGGCGAGGACAACCGCGACGGCCACGGCCACAACCTGAGCGCCAACGCCGGCGCCGAAGGCCCCAGCGACGATCCGCTGGTGCAACACCGGCGCGGCCTGTGGCGCCGCGCCCTGCTCGCCACGCTGTTCTGCGCCCAGGGCACGCCGCAGCTGCTGGCCGGTGACGAGATCGGCCACAGCCAGCAAGGCAACAACAACGGTTACTGCCAGGACAACGCCCTCACCTGGCTGGCCTGGCCGCAGGCCGACGGGGAGATGACCGACTTCGTGGCCGGTCTCGCCGCGCTGCGCCGCCAGCACCCCGGCCTGCGCCACGCGCGCTGGTTCAGCGGCCAGTCGCTGGCGCCGGGCGGGCCCGTCGACATCGCCTGGCTGCACGGCGATGGCGCGGCGATGCACAACGCGTCCTGGAACAACAGCCGACACTGCACCCTGGGCGCGGTGATCACCGTGGGTGAAGAGGGCCAACCACCCGCCGAACGCCTGCTGCTGGTCTGGCACGCCGGTCGCGGCCACACCACCATGGCCCTGCCGCCGGGACCTTGGTCGCGGCGGCTGGACAGTGCCCGCGGCTTTGTGGCCCTGAACGAAGCGGCGGGTGAACCCGTGAGCAGCCAGCTGCACCTCGCCGAGACCCGGATGTGTGTGCTGGTCCAGAGTTTGCAGGGCGGATGACCCCTCCTCCGCCTCACACCATGAACCACCAACCCAGCGACCTGCTCTCGCGCCGCACCTGCGGCGTGCTGCTGCACATCACCAGCCTGCCCGGCCCGCACGGCTCGGGCGACCTCGGACCCGCCGCCCGCCACTTCGTGGACTGGCTGGCCTCGGCCGGCCAGTCGATCTGGCAGATCCTGCCGCTCTCGCCCGCGGGCCCCGGCAACTCGCCCTACCAGAGCGTCTCGGCCTTCGCCGGCAGCCCGCTGATGGTCGACCTGGACGACCTGGTGCACCAGGGCTGGCTGCCCTGGCTGGCGCGCAAGGGCTTCGACCACCACCATTGCGATTTCGAGCGCGTGGCCCCGTACCGCATGGCCTGCCTGCGCAAGGCCTGGGACGGTTTCAGCCAGCGCGCCACCGACGTCTGCCGCGAGGCCCTCGCCGCGTTCTGCGCCGAACAGGCCCATTGGCTCGATCACTACGCCCTCTTCATGGTGCTGGACGAACGCCACGGCGGCCCCTGGTCGCTCTGGCCGGAGCCACTGGCCCGGCGCGAGCCTGCCGCGCTGGACGCGGTGCGCGAACAGTCGGTGCACGCGCTGGGTTTCTGGCGCTTCGTGCAATGGCGCTTCTGGGTGCAGTGGCAGAACTTGCGCAGCTACGCACGCGAGCGCGGCGTGCAGATGGTGGGCGACGCGCCCATCTTCGTCGCGCACCACAGTGCCGACGTGTGGGCCCACGCCGACCAGTTCCTGCTCGACGATCAGATGGACCCCGCCGTGGTGGCCGGCGTGCCGCCCGACTATTTCAGCGCCACCGGACAACGCTGGGGCAACCCGCTCTACAACTGGAAAGCGATGGCGCACCGCGGCTACCGCTGGTGGAAAGACCGGCTGGCCCACCAGTTCCAGCAGGTGGACGTGGTGCGGCTGGACCACTTCCGCGGTTTCGAGGCGCACTGGGAAATCCCGGCCAGCGAACCCACTGCCATCGCCGGCCACTGGCAGCCCGGTCCGGGCCAGCATTTTTTCGACGCCATCCAGGAAGAGCTGGGCCGCCTGCCCATCATTGCGGAAGACCTGGGTCTGATCACGCCCGAAGTGACCGCGCTGCGCGAGACCTGCGGCTTCCCGGGCATGCGCATCCTGCAATTCGCCTTTGGCAGCGGCCCGGCCAACCCGTACCTGCCGCACAACCTGGAGCGCCAGACCGTGGCCTACACCGGCACACACGACAATCAAACCACGGTGGGCTGGTGGACCAGTGCGACGGCGGGTGAAAAGACGGCCGCGCGCGCTTACCTGGGCCACTGCGTCGACACCGAGCCGCACTGGACCCTGATCAACGCGCTGTCCATGTCGGTCGCCAACACGCTGGTGGTGCCGTTCCAGGACGTGCTGGGCCTGGACACCCGGCACCGGATGAACACCCCTGGCCTCGCCACCGGCTGCTGGGAATGGCGCTTCGACTGGAGCCAGGTGAACCACGAACCCGCCGAGCGGCTGGCCGCCATGACCCGTGCCCACGGGCGTTGGCCCCTCCCCTGACCTTCCCCGCCTTTCAACACGACAGGAGACACGCATGGAAAAGCCCAACCCCCAGCAACTGGCCAAACGCACCATCGCCCTCGTGCTCGCCGGCGGGCGTGGTTCGCGTCTGCACGCGCTGACCGACCGGCGCGCCAAGCCCGCGGTGTACTTCGGCGGCAAGTTCCGCATCATCGACTTCGCGCTCTCCAACTGCCTGAACTCGGGCGTGCGCCGCATCGGCGTGGTGACGCAATACAAGTCGCACAGCCTGCTGCGCCACCTGCAGCGCGGCTGGAGCTTCCTGCGCAACGAGTTCAACGAATTCATCGACCTGCTGCCCGCCCAGCAGCGCATGGGCGACGAAAGCTGGTACCTGGGCACGGCCGACGCGGTCTACCAGAACCTGGACATCCTGCGTGCGCACAAGCCCGAGTACATCCTGATCCTCGCCGGCGACCACATCTACAAGATGGACTACTCGGGCCTGATCGCCGACCACGTGGCGCAGGGCAAAAAATGCACCGTGGGCTGCATCGAAGTGCCGCTGGCCGAGGCCACCGCCTTTGGCGTGATGGCGATCGACACCGAGCGGCGCATTGTCGGCTTCCTGGAAAAACCCGCCAACCCACCCGCCATGCCGGGCAAGCCCGGTGTGGCGCTGGCCAGCATGGGCATCTACGTGTTCGATGCGCAGCACCTCTTTGAAGCGCTCGCCCAAGACGCGGCCACGCCCGGCTCCAGCCGCGACTTCGGCAAGGACCTGATCCCGGCCATGGTGGCCGCGGGCGATGCGGTGGCCCACCCCTTCGGCATCTCCTGCGTCAAGAGCACGCCCGAGGCACCCGCCTACTGGCGCGACGTCGGCACGGTCGACGCCTACTGGGCCGCCAACATCGACCTCACCGGCACCGTGCCCGAGCTCGACATGTACGACCGCGACTGGCCGATCTGGACCTACCAGGAACAGCTCGCCCCCGCCAAGTTCGTGTTCGACGACGACGGCCGCCGCGGCATGGCGGTGGACTCGCTGGTCTCGGGCGGCTGCATCATCTCGGGCGCCTCGGTGCGCCGCTCGGTGCTGTTCTCCAAGGTGCGGCTGCACTCCTTCACCACGATCGAAGAATCCGTGCTGCTGCCCGAAGTGGACGTGGGCCGCGAATGCCGTCTGCGCAAGGTGGTGATCGACAACGGCTGCGTCATCCCCGACGGCATGCAGATCGGCTTCGATGCGGCTGAAGACGCGCGCCGTTTCTTCCGCACCGACAGCGGTGTGGTGCTCGTCACCCGAGCCATGCTTGAAGCCTTGAAATGACATTGCGCGTTCTCTACGTCTGTTCCGAGGTCTATCCGCTGCTCAAGACCGGCGGGCTGGCCGATGTGAGTGCGGGTCTGCCGCCGGCGCTGGCGGCCGCGGGTGCCGACGTGCGCCTGCTGCTGCCCGCCTTCCCGTCCGTGGTGGCGGGTGTGACACCGGAAGGCCCCGCCCTGCCGGTGCCAGCGGGCGGCGCGCCCGGCCTGCCCTGGGGCCTCGGCCCTCGGCCCGACACCACGGCCGGCCCCGCGCCCTGGCTGCAGGCCGGACGCATCGGTGCCAGCGGCCAACCCGTGCTGCTGCTGCACGCGCCCGGCCTGTACGAACGCGAAGGCAACCCCTACCTCGACGCCAGCGGCCAGCCCTGGCCCGACAGCGCGCAGCAGTTCGCCTGGCTGGGCTGGGCCGCCGCCCTGCTCGGCACCGGCCTGGACCCCACCTGGCGCCCGGACGTGGTGCACGGCCACGACTGGCACACCGGCCTGGCCTTCGCCTACCTGCATCAGCTCCCCCCTTCCGGACAGCACCGGCCAGCCACGGTCTTCACCGTCCACAACCTGGCCTACCAGGGCCTGTTCGACGCGGACCAGCGCAGCGCCCTGGGCCTGCCCGATCCGCTGTTCCACCTCGACGGGCTCGAATTCCACGGCCAGATCTCCTTCATGAAGGCCGGCCTGTTGTACAGCGACGCCATCACCACGGTCAGCCCCACCTACGCCCGTGAAATCACCGGGCCCGAACAGGGTTGCGGGCTCGACGGGGTGCTGCGTGCACGCCAGTCGGTGCTGAGCGGCATTCTCAACGGCGTGGACGACGCGGTCTGGAACCCGGAAGCGGACCCGCTGGTCCGGCCCGGCTTCAGCGCCACCCGCCTGAGCGGCAAAGCCAAGGCCAAGTCGCGGCTGCAAAAGACGGTCGGCCTGGAAAAACGGCCCGACGCCCTGCTGTTCGCCGTCGTCAGCCGCCTCACCGAACAGAAGGGCCTGCACCTGCTGCCCGCCGTGGTCGACGAACTGGTGCAGCGCGGCGGCCAGCTCGCCGTGCTGGGAGCGGGCGATGCCGCCATCGAAGCCGCGCTGCAGGACTGCGCACAGCGCCATCCGGGTCAGGTGGCCCTGCGCGTGGGCTACGACGAGGCGCTGGCCCACGGCATCATCGCCGGCGCCGACGTGATCCTGCTGCCCTCGCGCTTCGAACCCTGCGGCCTGACCCAGCTCTACGGCCTGCGCTACGGCACGCTCCCGCTGGTGCGCGCCGTCGGGGGTCTGGCCGACACGGTGACCGACTGCAGCCTGGAAAACCTGGACGACGGCAGCGCCAGCGGCTTCGTCTTCCACGATCTGAACGTGGCCGACTTGTCGTCCGCGCTGCGGCGCGCGTTTGCCCTGCAGCGACGCCCGGCCGACTGGCTGGCCGTGCAGCGCCACGCCATGGCGCTGCGCTTCGACTGGGCCCGCGCCGCCAGCGACTACCTGCGGGTCTACGAGACCGCTCTGGCCACTGCCACCGATGGCACGCGTTCTGCTTGAACCCGAAACACCGCCCCCTCCCGTTCGCCACCGACCTGCCGACACCACCGCCATGCCCAACACCCTGCTCACACCCACCACCGGCACCGCGATCGGCACCGTCACCGCGCCGTTCGAATACGACCACCTGGACAACACAGTCGACGCGCTGCGCAAGTCGATCGCCAACCGGCTGGTCTACGCGGTCGGCAAAGACCTGCGCTCCGCCACCCGGCGCGACTGGCTGTTTGCCCTGTTCCACGCCGTGCGCGACCGCACCATGGACCGCTGGCGCGAAACCCTGGCCACCGCGCAGGACAGCGACGCCAAGCGCGTGTACTACCTCTCGCTGGAATTTCTGACCGGGCGCGCGCTCACCAACGCCCTGCTCGCGGTCGGCATCCACGACGACGCCAGGACCGCCTGCACCCAGCTCGGCGCCGACTTCGACGCCCTGATCGACCTGGAAAACGACCCCGGCCTGGGCAACGGCGGCCTGGGTCGCCTCGCGGCCTGTTTCCTCGACTCCATGGCCACGGTCGGCCTGCCCGGCATGGGTTATGGCATCCGCTACGACTTCGGCATGTTCGCGCAGCGCATCGTCGATGGCCGCCAGGTCGAAGAACCCGACTACTGGCTGGTCAACGGCAACCCCTGGGAATTCATGCGCCCCGAGTTCAGCTATCCCGTGCAGTTCGGTGGCCGCCTGGTGCAGGAAGGCGAGCACGTGCGCTGGGTGGACACCGACGACGTCATCGCCACCGCCTACGACAGCGGCGTGCCCGGCCACGAACTCAGCAGTGTGGCCACGCTGCGCCTGTGGACCGCGCGCGCCACCAGCGGCATCAACCTCGACGCCTTCAACAAGGGCGACTACATGCGCGCCGTGGAGGCCAAGAACGAGTCGGAAAACGTCTCGCGCGTGCTCTACCCCGACGACAGCACCGAACACGGCAAGGAGCTGCGCCTGCGCCAGGAGTATTTCTTTGTCAGCGCCTCGCTGCAGGACATCGTGCGCCGCTACCTGAAGGACCACGGCAGCTTCGACCAGCTCGCCGACAAGGTGGCCATCCACCTCAACGACACCCACCCCGCGCTGGCCGTGCCCGAGTTGATGCGCATCCTGGTGGACGAGCACCGGCTCGACTGGGACAGCGCCTGGGACCTGTGCCAGCGCATTTTCAGCTACACCAACCACACGCTGATGCAGGAAGCCCTGGAGACCTGGCCGGTGGACCTGATGGGCCGCCTGCTGCCGCGCCACCTGCGCATCGTCTACGACCTGAACGCGCGCTTCCTGGCCGAGGTGCACGACCGCTTCCCCAATGACCACGAACTGCTGCGCCGCGTCTCGCTGATCGACGAACGTGGCCAGCGCAGGGTGCGCATGGCCTCGCTCTCGGTGCTGGCCAGCCACAAGATCAACGGCGTGTCGGCGCTGCACAGCCAGCTGATGGTGGAAACCATCTTTGCCGACTTCGCCAGGATCTGGCCCGAGCGTTTCTGCAACAAGACCAACGGCATCACGCCGCGGCGCTGGCTCTCTCAAGCGAACCGCCCGCTCTCGGCACTGATCGACGCGCGCATCGGCAGCACCTGGCGCCGCCACCTGGACGAACTCAGCGCACTGCGCGAGTTCGCCACCGAACCCGAATTCCAGAACGCCTTCCGCCTCGCCAAGACGCAGAACAAGAAGCGCCTGGCCGAGCGCATCGCGCAGGAGACGGGCGTGATCGTCAACCCCGACAGCCTGTTCGACGTGCAGATCAAGCGCATGCACGAGTACAAGCGCCAGTTGCTCAACGTGCTGCACGTGGTCACGCGTTACCAGCAGATCCTCGCCCACCCGAACGCCAACTGGGTGCCGCGCACCGTGATCTTCGGCGGCAAGGCGGCCTCGGCCTACTACATGGCCAAGCTGGTGATCAAGCTCATCAACGACGTGGCGCGCACGGTCAACAACGACAAGCGCATCGGCGACAAGCTCAAGGTGGTGTTCATGCCGAACTACCGCGTGTCGCTGGCCGAGGTCATCATCCCCGCGGCCGATCTGTCGGAGCAGATCTCCACCGCCGGCACCGAAGCCTCGGGCACCGGCAACATGAAGTTCGCGCTCAACGGTGCGCTCACCATCGGCACCTGGGACGGCGCCAACATCGAGATCGCCGAAAACGTGGGGCTCGACCACATCTTCATCTTCGGCCTGCGCACCGAGCAGGTGGCGGCCCTGCGCGCCAGCGGCTACAACCCGCACCGCTACTACGACCACAACTACGACCTGAAGACCGCCATCGACCGCATCGCCGAGGGCGCCTTCAGCCCCGAAGAGCCCAAGCGTTTCCACGACATCACGCGCACCCTGCTCGAATCGGACTACTACCTGCTGCTGGCCGACTACGCCGACTACATCGCCACGCAGCAGAAGGTGGACGAGGTCTACCGCCGCCCCACCGAGTGGACGCGCCAGGCCATCATGAACGTGGCCGGCATGGGCGCGTTCTCGTCGGACCGCACGATCCGCGAGTACGCCGACGATATCTGGAACGTGAAGCCGCTGTTTGAGTGAGGTCGTGCTGTTTTCGCCGCCAAGGCAGCCGTGCGACCGAAACCCTTGTGCTCAGGCGTTACCTCATGGTCTGAAGAACCGGCGCGGCTGACTCCGCTCATGTCCCCCGGGGCCGCTGCGCGGCCCCTCCTCCTTGACTTCGCTGCGCCAGCCACGCCGGTCCTTCAGACCGCCGACTGAGCGGCATGCCAACAAGGGCGCATCAACGGTGGCCTGCCAGCACCGCTTCGGATCGAGGTGACAGTGCGTTCTGTGCAGTGAGGTCAAGGAGGAGGACCGGCGCAGCCGGTCCGGGGGACACGAACGGAACAGAGCGCGCTGGCGCCCCGATCCCGCAAAGGTGCATGAAAGAAATCAGGGCGAAAGAAGCTGCAACTCAGCCCAAAGTCACCCGCGCAAACTTCCGCTTCCCCACCTGCACCACATAAACCCCGGCGCCCAGCTTCAGACCCTTGTCGCTGACCACAGAAGAATCGATGCGCACACCACCACCATCGATCAGCCGGTTGCCCTCACCGTTGGACGCCACCAGTCCGGCGGCATTGAGCAGCGCCGCAACACCCATGGGCGCACCCGACAGCGACACCTCGGGAATCTGGTCCGGCACACCGCCCTTGCTGCGGTTGATGAAATCCTGCTCCGCCGCATCCGCCGCTGCCGCGCTGTGGAAGCGCGCCGTGATCTCCTTGGCCAGCATCACCTTGGCGTCCTTGGGGTTGCGCCCGCCGGCCACTTCCTGCTTCAGCGCCTCGATCTCGGCCAGCGACTTGAACGACAGCAGCGTGTACCAGCGCCACATCAACGTGTCGCTGATGCTCAGCACCTTGGCGAACATGCTGTTCGCCTCTTCGGTGATGCCGATGTAGTTGTTCTTGGACTTGGACATCTTCTCGACGCCGTCCAGGCCTTCGAGCAGCGGCATGGTCAGGATGCACTGAGGCTCCTGGCCATACTCCTGCTGCAGGTGGCGGCCCATCAGCAGGTTGAACTTCTGGTCCGTGCCGCCCAGCTCCAGATCGCTCTTCAAAGCCACCGAGTCGTAGCCCTGCATCAGCGGGTACAGGAACTCGTGCACCGAGATCGGCGTGCCGGCCTTGAAACGGTCATGGAAATCGTTGCGCTCCATCATGCGCGCCACGGTGTACTTGGCCGCGAGCTGGATCATGCCCATCGAGCCCAACGGAAGCGACCACTCACTGTTGTAACGGATCTCGGTTCTGGCCGGGTCCAGCACCAGGCTGGCCTGCCTGTAGTAGGTCTCGGCGTTGGCCTTGATCTGCTCGGTGGTCAGTGGCGGACGCGTGTTGTTGCGGCCCGAGGGGTCGCCGATCAGGCTGGTGAAGTCGCCGATCAGGAAGATCACCTGGTGGCCCAGGTCCTGCAGCTGGCGCATCTTGTTGAGCACCACCGTGTGACCGATGTGGATGTCGGGTGCGGTCGGGTCCAGCCCGAGCTTGATGCGCAACGGCACGCCGGTGGCTTCGGACTTCGCCAGCTTTTTCACCCAGTCGTCCTGCGGGATCAGTTCCTCGATGCCTCTCAGGGTCACCGCCAGCGCCTCGCGCACACCGTCCGTCGGCTGCACCGCCTCCAGCGTGGATTTCTGAACACCTTTTGTTTCGTTAAGGCTGTGATTCATAAGGGGTTTTTCAACTGCAACAGCCCTGGAACTGGCTATACTTTTGAGTTAGCGAGCGTGGATTTTAGTGGCCCGGCCTGGAGCCTTCCAAACGCAAGCCCCTTTGTGCGCCATGATCACGGGTTCGATCCCCGAATCAGGCGTCCTTTTTTTGCCTGTCGCCGCTGCGGCAAGCCCGCTGGAACCGCACCTTGATTTCCATGAAACCGGGCTCGCTGCCCCAGTTTGCACTCTCTTCCTCCAGCCTCCTGGTCCGTGGACTGCTCCGACACCCCCGCCGCATCACGCTGGGTGTGGGCGCGATTTTGCTGGGCACCGGCGTGACGGCTTTTGGCATCGCACCGCTGGCTCCCGATGCCGCCGATCTGCCGGTTCGGCAAGTGATCGAGGCGCTGAACACGGCTCCGCTGGGTGCCCCGCTGCTCACCGATGTCGCCTCACCCGCTGCATCGCTCACACTGTTCCGCAGCGACCAGGTGCGCCGCGATGACACCGCCCAGAGCCTGCTGCAACGCCTGGGGGTGGCCGACTCGGCTGCTCTGGCTTTCCTGCGCAACGACGCCACGGCGCGCCAGCTTTTCAACGGCCGAACGGGCAAGCTGGTCACCGCGGAAACCAACGACCGCCACGAACTGCAGCGCCTGATTGCACGCTGGTTGCCCGACGATGGGCGTGAATTCCAGCGCATGGTGATCGAAGCCGACCCCCTGGGTCACAAGGTTCGGCTGGAAACCGCCGAGCTCACGCCCAGCGTCCGCCTGGCCGGAGGCGTCATCAACAGCTCCCTGTTTGCCGCGACCGACGCCATCGGCCTGCCCGACGGCGTGGCCGTGCAACTGGCCGAGATCTTCGGTTCCGACATCGACTTCCGCCGCAGCCTGCGCCAGGGTGACCGGTTCAGCGTGGTCTACGAGAGTCTGGAAGCGGACGGCGAAACGATGCGCGCCGGACGCGTGCTGAGCGCCGAGTTCGTCAACAACGGGCGCACGCACGAAGCCGTCTGGTTCGAAGAACCTGGCCACAAGGGTGCCTATTTCGGTTTTGACGGCCAGAGCGCGCGCAAGACCTACCTGACCTCACCGCTGGAGTTTTCGCGCGTCAGCAGCGGCTACGGCATGCGTTTTCACCCCATCTCTCGCAAGCAGAAAGCCCACCTGGGTGTGGACTACGCAGCGCCCACCGGCACGCCCGTGCGCACCATCGGCGACGGCGTGGTCACCTTTGCCGGCCGAAAAGGCGGCTACGGCAATACCATTGAAATCACCCACCGCAACAACCAGTCGACCCTTTTCGCGCACCTGAGTCGCATCGACGTGAAGCAGGGCCAGAAGGTTGAGCAGGGTGACCGCGTGGGGGCCGTGGGCTCCACCGGTGCTTCGACCGGGCCACACCTGCACTTCGAATTCCGCGACCGTGGCGTGCACCAGGACCCGCTGGAGATCGCGCGCCAGAGCGAGAACATCCCGATGAGCCCGACGTTCCGCGCCCGCTTTGACGCGGTCGCGCAATTGCAGCGGCAACACCTCGACGCAGCGGCCACTGTCCAGCAGGCCAGCGCCGAATAAGCCACAGTCCAGCGCGATCCCGGGCCAGGCTTCTGCCCGACCCCGACCCCCAGCAAAAAGCCCCGCGAGACATCGCGGGGCTTTTTGCTGGTCAGAAGCCACCGATCAAACGGCGGCTCCGGAGCGAGGGGATCAGAGTTTTTGCAGCGCTTCGATGCGCTCTTCCATCGGCGGGTGGGTGGAGAACAGCTTGCCCAGGCCGCCGGCAATGCCCATGGCCTGCATGGTCTTGGGCAGCTCGCCGGGCGTCAGGCCACCCAGGCGCGCCAGCGCGTTGATCATGGGTTGCTTGCGCCCCATGTAGTTGGCCGCGCCAGCGTCGGCGCGGAACTCGCGCTGGCGGCTGAACCAGGCCACGATGATGGCGGCAAGGAAACCCAGCACGATGTCCATCACGATGGTGGTCACCATGTAGCCGATGCCCGGACCGGAATGGCTGTCGCTTCCGCGGCGCAGGAAGCTGTCCACGGCATAACCGATCACGCGGCTCAGGAACACCACGAAGGTGTTCATCACGCCCTGGATCAGCGTCATGGTCACCATGTCACCGTTGGCCACGTGGGCCACCTCGTGGCCGATCACGGCTTCGACCTCTTCCCTGGTCATGCTCTGCAGCAGGCCGGTGGACACCGCCACCAGGGCCGAGTTCTTGAAAGCACCGGTCGCAAACGCATTGGGCGCGCCGTCGTAGATGGCGACTTCGGGCATGCCGATGCCGGCCTTTTCGGCAAACTTCTGCACTGTCTGCACGATCCAGGCCTCGTCGGCGGTCTGAGGCTGGTTGATGACCCGCGCGCCGGTGCTGAACTTGGCCATGGGCTTGCTGATGAGCAGCGAGATGATGGCGCCGCCAAAACCGATCACGAGCGAGAACCCGGCCAACGCCGTCATGTTCAACCCGTTGGCGGTGAGGAAGCGGTCCACACCCAGGATGCGGGTGGTGACCAGCAACACCGCCATGACGGCGAAGTTGGTCAGGACAAACAGCAGGATGCGTTTCATTTTTTCTCCATGTGGACGGTGACCCGGTTGAACAACCGGCTGCAAAGACAGGATCGTTCAGCCGCCCCAAGGTTCCATCTGAAACCCGGGGCCGGTGTCCGCGCGGCACCGGGGCGGGTGCGCGCATGATACCGAGAAACCAGTATGGGGACAGGTGTCGGCAATTCAAGGGAAAAGCCTTGAATTTCAAAGACTTGAACGATTCAGCCAGCGCTCGGTGACCGGGCATCTCCAGGGAGGCGCTGCGGCCGGAACACACCGGCGTCGGCATAAAAGTCCGCCTTTTCATTCCCGGCCCACCAGCCCGGCACCCCGAGCACGGGCAGTGGCGTGAAGGGCTTTTCACCCAGCCCGGTCGCGCTCAATCGGCCCGCCAGCCAGGCATCCCATGCCGCCAGGTCATCACCCAGGCCCGGCGGCACCGGCGCCCGGTAGACATGGCCGGTGATCGACTTATAGGGCGTCACCAGCTTCTCCAGCAGGGCGTGGCCGAACAGCACCAGCCGCGCCTGCGCCCACAGGGGCCGCAGCGCCACGAAGAGTCGGGTCCACTCGCGCGCGATCAGCGCGTCCCAGAGTTCGTCTGGGGCCTGCAACAGCACGGCGTTTTCGTCGAACAGCGTGATGGCATCGCGCACCGGGCCGCGCACCTGGCCCACACCGGCTTTCTGAATCTCCTCCGCCTGCAGGCGGTTGAGCAGGCGTTTGGTGGCCGGAAAGCGCATCCAGCACAAGCCATTGAAGAAGTCGTGCAGGCCTTCTCGCGTGGGCACGCTGCCGGTTTCGAAGATGAACTGCTCGTAGGCTGTGCCTTCGGGCAGATCGGCCTGCGGCACGAAGCGCGGGCCGAGGGTTCCGATGCGTTGCGTCAGCGCCTGCGGCAGCGGAACACCCCGCTCGCAGGCGCTGCGCACCACCGCGCCATCCACGGCAAACGGCGCGTTCCAGGGCAACGCCCAGTCGGGCGCCGGCCAGGTCTGCACCGCCTCGATCAACGCGCACATGGTGGTTCAGCCCACCAGCTTCCAGGGCAGTGCCTCGCCCGAGCGCAACGGTTTCAGCTCGGCTTCACCAAAGGCAAAACTCTCGGGCGGCGTCCAGCTTTCGCGCTTCAGCGTGATGGTGCCGCTGTTGCGCGGCAGGCCGTAGAAGGCCGGGCCGTTGAAGCTGGCAAAGGCTTCGAGCTGGTCGAGCGCGCCGGCCGCGTCAAAGACCTCGGCGTACATCTCGATGGCGGCGTGGGCGGTGTAGCAGCCGGCGCAGCCGGTGGCGTGCTCCTTCAGGTGCGCCGGGTGCGGTGCGCTGTCGGTGCCGAGGAAGAACCTGGCGTTGCCGCTGGTGGCCGCGGCCACCAGGGCCTGGCGGTGGACTTCGCGCTTCAGGACCGGCAGGCAGTACCAGTGCGGGCGGATGCCGCCGGTGAAGATGGCGTTGCGGTTGTAGAGCAGGTGGTGCGCGGTGAGGGTGGCGCCCAGGTACTCGTCGGCCTCGGCCACGTACTGCGCGGCTTCTTTCGTCGTGATGTGTTCCATCACGATCTTGAGCTCGGGGAAGTCGCGGCGCAGCGGCTTCAGCTGCTGCTCGATGAACACGGCTTCGCGGTCGAACAGGTCGATCTCGGGGCTGGTGACTTCGCCATGCACCAGCAGCGGCATGCCGGCCTTCTGCATGGCTTCGAGCGTTTTGTAGGTCTTGCGGATGTCGGTCACGCCGGCGTCGCTGTTGGTGGTGGCACCGGCCGGGTAGAGCTTGACGGCGACCACGCCGGCCTCTTTGGCGCGGGCGATCTCGTCGGCCGGCAGGTTGTCGGTCAGGTACAGCGTCATCAGCGGCTCGAAGCCCATGCCGGCGGGCACGGCGGCGCGGATGCGTTCTGCGTAGGCCAGGGCTTGCGCCGCGGTGGTCACCGGCGGCTTCAGGTTGGGCATGATGATCGCGCGGCCGAACTGGGCCGCGGTGTGCGGCACCACGGTGCGCAGGGCCTCGCCGTCGCGCACGTGCAGGTGCCAGTCGTCGGGGCGGGTGATGGTGAGGGTCTGGGGTGCAGAGACAGGGGCGTTCATGATCCCATTGTCTCAAATAGCCTGCAGCTCAGGCCTTGGTTTGCGCGGCCAGGTGTTTTTCCAGATCGTTCCAGAACGCATCCACCGAGCCTTTGGCCTTGCGCGTGCCCGGTCGCTCGCGGTAGATGCGGATGTCCAGCGCGGTGTCGAGTCCCTGCCCCGCGCTCACCAGGCGCTTGGCGCGCAGCTCACGGCGCACGGCGCTGGCGGGCAGGAAGGCCACACCGTGTCCTTCGAGCGCCATGGCCTTGAGGCCTTCGGCCATGTCGGTTTCATAGATGCGGTCCAGGTGCACCGTCGCGGTGCTCTGCTTGAGCATCTGCTCCACGGCGCGCCCCATGTAGGCGCCGGGCGCGTAGGCCAGGTAGGGCAGCGGATGCGCCACCGTGCCCGGCAGCGTGAACAGGGGTTCTCCCTGTTCGTTGGGCTTGACGAAGGGCGACAGCGTCTCGCGGCCCAGCGGCAGCATCTCGTAGCGCGCGGCGTTCAACTGGATCGGCTGCGAGGTGTGGTGGTAGGCGATCAGCAGGTCGCAGCTGCCTTCGACCAGGCGCATCACGGCGTCGTGCACGTTGAGCGCGATCAGCCGGCTCTTGATCGGGCCGCAGCTCTCGCGCAGGCTGGAGAGCCAGGCCGGGAAGAAGGTGAAGGCCAGCGTGTGCGGCACCGCGAACTCGATCACGTCCTGCGCCGCGGCCGTGTGGGCCCTGAGCATGGCGCGCGTGGTCTGCAGCGCCTGCAGGGTTTCCAGCGCCTGCTCGTAGAGCGTCTGGCCCGCGGGCGTGAGGCGGGTGGGATAGGACGACCGGTCCACCAGGTCGGTGCCGGCCCAGGCTTCGAGTGACTGGATGCGGCGCGAAAACGCGGGCTGGGTGACGTGGCGCAGCTGCGCCGAACGGCTGAAGCTGCGCGTTTCAGCCAGGCTCACAAAGTCTTCCAGCCACTTGGTTTCCATGGTCGCGGATTATGCGCGCGGGTGAATCCCGGTGTTTTGACGCTTTGCGGTCATGGGCATCCGTTACGATAGCCAATACCTAGGGTTAACCCTGATATTCCATCCCATGACACAGAACCCGCCTCCGATCCGCCCGTCCCGCATCGCCCACGCCGGCCTGCGCCAGAAAATCATGTCGGCCGAGGCCGCCGCCGCCCTCATCGAAAACGGCGACCACGTCGGCATGAGCGGCTTCACCGGCGCCGGCTACCCCAAGGCCATTCCGCTGGCGCTGGCCCGGCACATCCAGGCGCACCACGACGCCGGCAAGGCATTCCGCATCGGTGTCTGGACCGGCGCCTCCACCGCGCCCGAACTCGACGGCGCGCTCGCCAAGGTCGGCGGCATGGACATGCGCCTGCCCTACCAGTCGGACCCGACCTGCCGCGCGCGCATCAACGACGGCGAGATGGCCTACATCGACATCCACCTCTCGCACGTGGCGCAGTACGTGTGGTTCGGATTCCTCGGCAAGCTCAATGTGGCGGTGATCGAGGTCGCGGGCATCCTGGAAGACGGC
The DNA here is from genome assembly GCF_057654755.1 of Hydrogenophaga sp. L76. Lineage (NCBI taxonomy): Bacteria > Pseudomonadati > Pseudomonadota > Betaproteobacteria > Burkholderiales > Comamonadaceae > Hydrogenophaga > Hydrogenophaga sp. L76. Next base: position 3,717,954 of record NZ_CM172807.1, on the reverse strand, counting down.
CGCCTGATCCCGGCCACCTCGGTGGGCAACAACAAGACCTGGCTGGACCAGGCCGACAAGGTGATCCTGGAGGTCAACCACGGCCACAGCCTGGGCCTGGAAGGCATGCACGACATTTATTACGGCACCGAACGCCCGCCGCACCGCAAGCCGATCCCGATGACCCACGCCGGCGACCGCATCGGCGAGCCCTACCTGCGCTGCGACCCGGCCAAGGTGATCGCCATCGTCGAGACGAACCTGCCCGACCGCGACACCCGCTTCTCGGCGCCCGATGACGCCTCGAAACGCATCGCCGGCCACCTGATGGCCTTCTTTCAGGACGAAGTCCAGCAGGGCCGCCTGCCGCCCGAGCTGCTGCCGCTGCAGTCGGGCGTGGGCAACATCGCCAACGCGGTGATGGAGAGCCTGAACGAGGGCCCGTTCAATCACCTGCAGGGCTACACCGAGGTGTTGCAGGACGGCATGCTCGCCATGCTCAAGTCCGGCAAGATGGCCATGGCCTCTTCCACCGCGCTGTCGTTCTCGGCGCCCGTGATGCAAGAGTTCCTCGCCAACCTGGACTTCTACCGCGAGCGCATCGTGCTGCGGCCACAGGAGATCAGCAACCACCCCGAGGTGATCCGCCGGCTCGGCATCATCGCCATGAACGGCATGATCGAAGCCGACCTGTACGGCAACGTCAACTCCACCCACGTGATGGGCACACGCATCATGAACGGCATCGGCGGCTCGGGCGACTTCGCGCGCAACGCCTACCTCTCGGTGTTCATGACCCCGTCCACCGCCAAGGGCGGCAGCATCAGCTGCATCGTGCCCATGGCCAGCCACGTGGACCACACCGAACACGACGTGCAGATCATCGTGACCGAACAAGGCCTGGCCGACCTGCGCGGCCTGTCACCGCGCCAACGCTCGCGCCTGATCATCGAGCGCTGTGCCCACCCGGATTTCAGGCCCGCGTTGCTGGACTACGTGGAACGCAGCGAAGCCAACGCCCGCGCGGGGCATGGCGGCATGCACACGCCGCACCTGCTGGACGAAGCGCTGTCTTGGCACAACCGGTATGAGCAGACGGGGAAGATGCGGGCGGCTTGAGGGCTGGCGGGGTCGTTCGCTCCGGTGGCATGGCTGGCCTGGCCCTCACCCCTGCCCTCTCCCAGTGGCAGAGGGCGTGAAGACACGGCCGCCGGGCCGAGACCCGGCACGCCTCGAAGGCCAAAGACACAACGACAAAGAGGGATCAGTCCGTCCCTGACTGCTGCAGCGCCCACATCCCCGCATACACACCACCACGCGAAACCAGATCAGCGTGCGTGCCCCGCTCAACGATCTCACCGTTGACGAGCACCAGAATTTCATGCGCATCCACCACCGTCGACAAGCGGTGCGCAATCACCAGTGAGGTCTTGTTCCGCGCCGCACTCTTCAACTCCGCCTGGATCGCCCGCTCATTCGCCGAGTCCAGCGCCGAGGTCGCCTCGTCAAAGATCACGATGGGCGGGTTCTTCAGCAGCGTGCGTGCAATCGCCACCCGCTGCTTCTCGCCACCCGACAGCTTCAGGCCGCGCTCACCCACCGTGGTGGCGTAACCCAGCGGCAGCTTCTGGATGAAGCTGTGGATGTGCGCCGCCTGCGCAGCGGCGACCGCGGCCTCGTGCCCGGCCTCGGGCCGGCCATAGAGGATGTTGTATTCGATGGTGTCGTTGAACAGCACCGTGTCCTGCGGCACGATGCCGATGGCCTGGCGCACGCTGGACTGCGTGACCTCGCGGATGTCCTGGCCGTTGATGTTGATGCGCCCGCCGCCGTGCGGCCCCCCGGGTTCGTGGTTGCTGACGTCGTAGAAGCGGTAGAGCAGCCGCGCCAGCGTGCTCTTGCCCGAGCCCGAGGGCCCGACCACCGCCACCGTCTTGCCGGCCGGGATCTCGAAACTGATGCCGTGCAGGATCTCGCGCGCTGGCTCGTAGGAGAAGCGCACGTTCTCGAACGTCACCGCCGGCGGGCCGTCGAGCACCAGGTCCTGCGCGCCCGGCTGGTCGGCGATTTCGCGCTCCTTCTCCAGCAGCACGAACATCTTGTCCAAGTCGGTCAGGCTCTGCTTGATCTCGCGGTAGAGCACCCCCAGAAAGCCCAGCGGAATGTAGAGCTGGATCATGAAGGCGTTGACCATCACCAGGTCGCCCAGCGTCATGCGGCCCTCGGCCACGCCCTGGGTCGCGCGCCAGAGCATCAGCACCAACGCCACCGCGATCACCACTTGCTGGCCCGCGTTGAGCAGCGACAGCGTGGTCTGGCTCTTGATGCGCGCGCGGCGCAGCTTCTCCAGCGCCTCGTCGTAGCGGCTCGCCTCGAAAGCTTCGTTGTTGAAGTACTTGACAGTCTCGTAGTTCAGCAGCGAGTCGATGGCGCGCGTCTGGCTCACCGACTCCAGCTCGTTCATCTCGCGCCGGAACTTGGTGCGCCACTCGGTCACGGTCACGGTGAAGGTCACGTAGAGCACCAGCGCCACCAGCGTGATCCAGACATAGCCCATGTCGAACTTGGTGCCCAGCAGCGTGAGCACCATGATCACCTCGATGAGCGTGGGGAAGATGCTGTAGAGCGAATACGAAATGAGCGACTGCACGCCGCGTGTGCCGCGTTCGATGTCGCGCGTCATGCCCCCGGTCTGGCGCTCCAGGTGGAAGCGCAGGCTGAGCGCATGCAGGTGGCCGAACACCTGCAGCGCGATGCTTCGCGTGGCGCCCTCGGTGGCCTTGGCAAACACGAGTTCGCGCAGCTCGGTGAACACGGTCGTGGACAGGCGCAGCAGCCCGTAGGCCACGATCAGCCCCAGCGGCACCACCAGCAGCGCCTCGACGCTGCCGGGTTTGATCGTCATCGCGTCCACCAGCTCCTTGAGCAGCAGCGGCACGCCGACGTTGGCCATCTTGGCCGCCACCATGAAGGCCAGCGCAAAGCCCACGCGCCACTTGTACTGCCACAGGTAGGGCAACAGGCGCGAGAGCGTGGCCCAGTCGGAGCGGCGCTGTGCCGCTGCGTCCCCGGGGGAGGGGGTCGCCGGCAGGGGCATGGAAACACGGGATGAATGGGAGCGCATGCGGGACAATGGGGCAAATCGTTGATTCAGAGATTGTGCCCATGTCCACCGAAACAAGCCCCCGCCCGCAAACCACCCTGCCCCAGGACCGCGAACTGGTGCTCAAGGTCATTCCCATGCCGGCCGACTGCAACGCCAATGGCGACATCTTCGGCGGCTGGGTCATGGCCCAGGTCGACCTGGCCGGCGCGGTGGTGCCGGCCCGCTACTGCCGGGACCGCATGGTCACCGTGGCGGTGAACCAGTTCATCTTCAAGCAGCCGGTGCGCGTGGGCGACATCCTGAGCTTTTTCGCCCACGTCACACGCATAGGCAACACCTCGATCACCGTGCAGGTGGAGGTGTTCGCCGAGCGCTTTGGCACCCAGGGCCAGTACGCGAAGGTCACCGAGGCCAGCCTGACCTACGTCGCCGTCGACCAGGACGGCCGGCCGCAGCAGATTCCCCGCGATGGGCTGCAGCAACCGGCCTGATCCGGGCCGGGTCTCGAAACGGTCAGGCTAAGATTGTCCATGGACAAATGCTTTCCATGGAACCAAGAACCCGATGCCACCTGAACCCAAGACCGCCCGGCAGCCCACCGCACCGGTGAAGAAAAGTGTTCGCGTGCGCGATGTGCCCGCGGTGACGCGGTCCATCGCCATCCTGCGTCTGCTGGGGCGAACCAACCAGGCCCTGGGCGTGAAGGCGATTGCCGACGAACTGGGCCTGGTGCCCAGCACCTGCCTGCACATCCTGCGGGTGCTGGTGAGCGAGGAACTGGTGAAGCTGGAACCCGGCACCAAACATTACGCACTGGGCAGCGGCATGATCAGCCTGGCCCGCAGCGTGCTCAAGGGCGGCAGCTTTGCCCAGCTGGCCCAGCCGGGCCTGGACCGGCTGGCGTCTTCGTTCGGGGTGACGGCGATGGGGGTGGAGGTGACGCCCAAGCAGACCGTGGTGGTGCTGGCCTTGTCGCGGTCGGACCAGCCGTTCCGCATGCACACCGACGTGGGCAGCCAGTTTTCTTCCCTGGTGAGCGCCACGGGGCGCCTGATCGCGGCCTACAGCGGCGAGAACTGGACCGCGCTGCGCAAGAAGTTCAGCGCCATCGAGTGGGACAAGGCCCCGAGCTTTGCCCAGTGGAAAAAGGAAGTCGAAGAGACCAGGGCACGCGGCTGGAGTATGGACCGCGACAACTTCATGAGCGGAATCACCGTCGTGGCGGTGCCCATCTTCGAGCCCTCGGGCCGGCTCATGCACACCCTGGTGGCCGTCGGCCTGTCCAGCCAGCTGCAGGCGACCGCCACGTCGCAGCTGGCGGCCGCGATGCAGCGGGAAGCCCGCTCGATCGCCGACCTGCTGCTCGACCGGCCCTGAACCAAGCGCTGGTTCAGGGCGCTCCGGGGGCCAACCTCAATCGACCCGGATGTCTGCGCGCTGGATCACCGGCGCCCATTTCTTGCGTTCCGCGCTCGCGAAGTCGGCCAGCTGGGTCACCGTTCCGCCCGCTGGGTCAAAGCCCATGTCCAGCAAGCGCTGGCGGGTTTCAGGTCGCATCAACACCTTGTTGATGGCGGCGTTCAAGGTGTTGACGATCGCCGGGGGGGTACCTTTGGGTGCGTACAGGGCGTTCCATGCCACCACCTCGAAACCGGTGAAACCCTGCTCCGCCACCGTCTTGACGCCCGGAACCAGGCCACTGGGCTGGGCAGAAGTCACCCCCAGGGCGCGAACCTTGCCCGAAGCCAGGTGGGGGCGCAAGGCCGTCGGCGTGTCGATGATCGCCGGGAGCTGTCCGCCCAGCAGGTCGGTCATGGCGTTGCCCGAACCCTTGTACGGAATGCCGAAGAGTTCCATCGAGGAGGTGTCCTTCAGCAACTCAAGCACCAGCCGCGCGGTGGTGCTGGGCATGGCGATGTCGGCGCTGTGAGGCTTGCTTTTTGACAGGCTCACCAGTTCGGCCACCGAAGTCAGCGGCGAAGCGCTGTTCACCGCCACCACCATGGGGAAGGTGCCGACCAGGGCGATCGGCTCGAAGTCCCGCGCCGCATCAAACGGCAGCTTGCTGTACAGGAACTGGTTGAGCACATGGGTGGCGTTGGTGCCCATGGTCAGCGTGTAACCGTCTGGCGCCGCCTGCCTGGTCAGTTCGGTGCCCAGGTTGCCCCCGGCGCCGGCCTTGTTTTCGATCACGATGGGCTGGCCCAGATCGCTCGACAACTGGGTGGCGAGGTATCGCGTGGCGATGTCGGTACCTTGCCCGGCGGCGTAGGCGACGATGATCTTGATGGGCCGCGACGGGTAGGTCTGCGCATGAACGGCCATGGTGGTCGTCAGCGCGCAGGCGGCGGTGATGAGTACTTTGAATAAATGCATGATGCTTGTCTCCTTCTATTGTGATGGCCAGATGGCCGCTAGCTTCTGGGCCCGGGGGCGGCACCCATTTCTCGTAATCGTTGGCGGTCTTCCTTTGCATAGCCAAGCCCGGCCAGGATGGTTTCGGTGTCCTGGGCAAAGCCAGGGGGGCGCACGCCCGGAGCGCCCGGGGTTCCGAGCAGCCTCATGGGAGACCGCAGGCCGGTGTAGTTCCCGCGGCGAACGACGATGTCGCGGTGTTCGCAGTGCGCATGCGCCAGTGCCTGCGGCACCGAATTCACCGCGCCGGCCGGCACGCCCGAGCGCATCAGCGTTTCGCACAAGGACTCGCAAGCCCGGTCCTGGATGGCCGCTTCAATCACGGCCTTCAACGCCGCGCGGTTGGCCACGCGCAGGCTGTTGGAGGCAAAGCGCTCGTCCTCCAGCAGCTGGTCCAGTCCCAGGCAGGCGCCCAGGCGACGGAACTGCGCGTCGTTCAGGATGCCGATGAACAGCTCCCCGTCCTGCGCCCTGAACTTGTCGTAGGGCGCGATGTTCGGGTGTGCACTGCCCAGCAGCCGCGGCGAGTCCTTCGACGCGAACCAGTTGGACGCGTGCGGCAGCAGCAGGCTGAGCGCGGTGTCGTACAGGGTGGCCTCCAGCCGCTGCCCTTTTCCGCTGGCCTGGCGCGCCACCAGCGCCATGAGGATGCCGGTCAGGGCCACGTAGCCGGTGAGGTGGTCCACGATCGGCATGCCCACCCGCGTGGTGCCGCTGCACTCGTCGCCGTTGATGCTCATCAGGCCGCACAGGGCCTGCAGCACGGCGTCGTAACCCGGCAGCCCGCCGAGCGGACCGTCGTTGCCGAAGCCGGTGATGCTGCAGTGGATGAGACGGGGGTAACGCGCCGACAGCGTCTGCTCAAAGCCCAGCCCCCAGCGCTCCAGGGTGCCCGGCAGGAAGTTTTCGACCAGCACATCCGCGTCGGCCAGCAGTCGGTGGAGCACTTCCTGCGCCTCCGGCTTTGACAAATCCAGGCTGATGGCCTGTTTGCCCCGGTTGAGCGCGAGGAAATACGCCGCGTTGCCGTCGCCGTCGAACGGCGGCCCGAGGCCCCGGGTCTCGTCGCCCGAAGGCGGCTCGACCTTGATCACCTGGGCACCGTGATCCGCCAGCATCTGGGTGCACAGCGGTCCCGCCAGCACCCGCGTGAGGTCAATCACCTTCACGCCTTTCAGTGCGCCACTGGCGGTTGTGGTCATGGCATTCAGCCTTTGGAAGGCAGGATGACGATGCCGCTGCCCACCACCGACAGCTCGTCGTTCTGGTTGCGGGCTTCCTGCTCGATTTCGACCATGTGCTGGCCGTTCTCGATGAACTTGCGCTTGACCTTGGCCTTGATGAACAGCATGTCGCCCTCGGGGTTGTGGCGGCGGATCTTGCAGCTGGCCTTGTGCAGGAAGCCGGCATCACCGATCCAGTTGGTGAGCTGGTGGGTGAGCCACGAGGTGCGCTCCGGACCGTAGTCGTAGGCACCGGGTGCGCCCACTTCGAGGGCGAAGTCTTCTTCCCAGTGCACACGCTCCGGGCAGTCGGGGATGCCGAAGCGGTTCTTGATGCCAACGCCCGGGTGCTGGTCGATGAGCTTCCAGGCCAGCTTGTTGGCGCGGATGTACAGACCGCCCCAACCCTGGGCGTAGGCGATGAAACCGGTCACGGTCATCGGGCCTTTGAACATCACGGGCAGGGCTTCGCCTTCCTTGACATCTTCCCAGTAGCGCGGCGTGGCACCGCGGATTTCTTCGTCGCGGTACAGCTGGTAGGCCTCGCCCAGCTCTTCATCGGTGTAACGGCGCGGCGCGCTCGACCGGGCCTCGGTGTATTTGGTGCCCTGCTCGCGGGCGTGGTCGCGCTCGGTGCGGAAGCACCAGCTGTCGGCCTCGGCCACCTTGTCACCGGACTGGTTGAAGAAGTCCACGTGGTAGGTCTGCTGCACGGCGCGGCCGGCGAAGCGGGTCTGGTGTTCAACCAGGCTCTTGAGATGGGCCTCGGTGTGGATCTCGTCGTTGCGGTGCACCGGCTTGTGCCAGGTCCAGTCGGCGCCCGACCACATGGCGTGCACGCCCGGCAGACCACCGACGTAGCCCGAGACGATGCGGCTGGTCGAAAACAGGAAGCTGGGCAGCGCCACGATGCCGCCGTATGGGCTCTTGGCCGCGTAGTCGGGGTCGCACCAGAGCGGGTTGTCGTCGCCGATGCCGTGGGCGTAATGGCGGATGTTGTCGCGCGTGGCCTCATGGCACCAGGGTTCGACGGTGTGGCTGATCTTGACGCCGATGCGCTCGCGCAATTCGTCGAGGCCGCTTTCGGTGATCTTGGGAAACTGGCGGGGTTCGGTACTGGACATGTTGTCTCCTGGGGTGGTTGGGTGAATGGGTGAACGAATGGGGTTGGGAATCAGGCCGCCGTCGCAACTGCGGCGGCGAGTTCCTGCTCGCGCAGCTTCTTGCGGTGCACTTTTCCGGCGGGGGTCTTGGGCAGCTCGGGCACGACGGCCACGTGGCGCGGGTATTCGTGCTGGCTCAGCTTGTGGCGGACCAGGTCCTGGATCTCTTCGGTGAAGGCCTCGGACTCGGGCCGGGCGCTCACGACAAAAGCCTTGACCACCTGTCCGCGCACGGCGTCGGGCACGCCGATGGCGGCCGCCTCCAGCACATCAGGGTGCATGAGGATGACGTTCTCGATCTCGACCGCGCTCATGGTCCAGCCGGCCGAGATGATCACGTCGTCGGCCCGGCCACCGTGGTGGAAATAGCCCGCGCTGTCGATGCGACCCAGGTCCTTGGTGGGAATCCACTGGCCACGGCGCTGGACCATCAATTGCCCGGTGGTGCCGACGGGACACAGCTGGCCGTCGGCGTCGTGCACCTCGACCCGCGTGCCCGGGACGGGCTTGCCCAGGGAGCCCCGCTGGACCCGGAAATCCGGCGCACCGGGATAGCTGGCCAGCACCACGCCGATTTCGGTGGTGCCGTACATGCTGCAGACCTCCAGGCCGAAGGTCTGGTGCACAAAGTTCGCGGTCTCGTCGTCGATGGGCTCACCGGTGAACGACAGCTTCTCGAAGGCGTAGCTGTAGCGGTCGGCGACGCCGCTGTTCTTCATCATGCGGTAGTGCGTGGCCGCGGCCGACATGTTCGTGAAGCGGTGTTCCGAGAGCGCCTGCAGCAGCCGCTCGGGCCTGAAGCGCCCGCTGTAGGCACCGACCGTCAGGCCCAGGGCCAGCGGTGCCAGCGTGCCGTGCCACAGCCCGTGACCCCAGGCGGGTGACGAAGGGCAGAAGAAGCGGTCACCCGGGCGCAGACCGGTGCCGTACAGCGCCGCCACCATCAGGGTGACCAGGGCGCGGTGCGAGTGCTTGACGGCGTCGGGCAGTTCGCGGGTGGTGCCCGAGGTGTACTGGAACACCGCCAGGTCGTCGGCCCGCGTCTTCACTTCGAAAGTCGATGGCAGGTGCTGGATGGACGACAGGAAGTCGGTGTTGAAAACCAGCACACCAGCATCGCCAACGATGGACCTGGCCACCTCTTGCTTCTCGTCGTTCGTGACCAGCAGCGCCGGCTGGCAGTCGTTGACACGCAGCCGGATGCCGTCAGGGCCGAACAGCGTGAACAACGGCACCGCGATCGCGCCGCTCTTGATGACGCCGAACATGGCGACGTAGAAAGCCCGCGAGGGCTCCAGCATGATCGCCACGCGCTGACCGGGCTGAATGCCCTGCGACACCAGGTGGTGCGCAAAGCGCGAGGAATCCGCGGCCAGTTCTTCGAAGGTGATGACCTCGTCGGGACCTTCGGCGTGCACCACGATCAGCGCCTCGCGGCCCGAATCGGCGTACCGGTCCACGCACTCGTGCGCCATGTTCAGGTGTTCGCGATTGCCATCAAACAGCTCCCACAACCTGTCGCTGGAGAAGTGGGCCTGGGCGTCGGCGTAGCTGGTGTAGTCGGTCAGTTTTTTCATGATGTGTGTCGTTCGTCTGGTGTAGATGAATTCTTGTCGTGTTTTTTGTTTTTGTCAAATGGCACATTGTTTTGTATATAGACAATCATGAAAAAGACAAAAAAAGGACGAAGAGAGACACCGTCAACGACGGACTTCATCAGGGATCAAACCGCATCAGATGGGAAGAAAATCGAACCGGGCGGATTCGTAAGAAGCGCGAAGGACGCGGGGCATGGGCGTGGAGCCCCAGGCATCTGGCGCGTCCGCTTCAACGTGGCCGAGGGCCACGAAAGCTCACCGGGCGGGTGCGGGCCGCAGCACTTTCATGATGGCGCGGGCTGCGAGCACGGGGCGGTCATCGACCTGCACCAGCCCCTCCATGAAGACCAGGCTGCTGGTGCGCGCCGTGATGTTCGCCCGGGCCTGGGCAAACTGCCCTGCCCGGACCTCGGCCATAAAGTGCGTGTCAAGCTGCACGGTCACGCACGGCATGCGGTCGCACGCCTCCCAGGCGACCGTGCTCAGCACGTGATCGATCAACGTGGTCAAGGCGCCACCGTGTACCACCCCGGCGGGATTCAGATGCTGGTCTTCGGCAAGCAGGCCATACACCCAGCCGGCCCCCTCTCGGCAGGTCCACAAGGGTCCGGCATGCCCCATGAAACCGCCCAGTTGGCGGGGCTTCCAGCCTTGCGCCCGCAGGCGATCAAGCAGTTCCGGATTCAGCATGGGACCCTCTTCATGACGGCGTGGAACGGTACGATCGCAGCGCGATCAGGAGTGCTCTAAGGCAATGAAATTGTACTGAAGCAAATTTTCCAGTACGGATCCGGCCAGCGAAGAACCCGTTCCGGGTGGACTTTTCAGCGCCAGCGCGTTCGCCATTCCGCATAAATCCGGTCGGCCAGCGCCTCGCTGCCGCTCTGGTGGCGCTCAGTCCCCGCGGCGATGGCCTCAGCGCCCTGCACACTGCCCGGGTGCAGCAGCAACGCTGCCGGATATGCTTCGCCGGGGTGCGCCATCCAGTCACTGATTTTCTGCGGCGTGATCTCGATGTGGAACTGCATTGCGAGGTGCTGCCGCAGGGCAAAGGCCTGGTGGGCGCAGGCCGGCGAACTGGCGATCAGCTCGGCACCCGACGGCAGTTCGACAAAGCTGTCGTGGTGCCACTGGCAGACCGTGGCCTCGGCCTCATCGCCCAGCCAGGCGCGGGCGGTCTCGCTGCCGTTGTGGCGCATCGGCAGCCAGCCGATCTCGGGTTGCGCCAGTGTCTGCACCCGCCCGCCAAACGCGCGCGCGATGAGCTGGCCACCCAGGCAGTGGCCGATGACGGGAATGCCCAGCGCGTCGGCTTCACGGATCAGCGCTTCGGCCTGGCGCAGCGAAGGGCGGTCATCGTTGGCGCTCCAGGCGCCGCCCAGCACAGCCAGCCCCTTGAAGCCCATCACCGACGCCGGATAGGCGTCGCCGGCTTCGGTGCAGCGCACCTGCCAGCGCACACCCTGTTCGTCGAGCCACTGGCCCAGGAAGCCCGGGCCGTCGTCGTTCAGGTGCTGCAGCACCAGCACCTCGGTGCCATCGTTCGGAGAAACATGCATGCGCCCATGATGGGCACCCGCTGCGGCCGGTGCGGGTCCATTTGGCGCGGTGCGACCGGGGCCGCTCCGGTGCTGCCGCGGTGCCCCATCCCCGCGCGACGCGTGTGACGCCCCGGCTCAGGGGTATGCATGTCCTCACCAACCCGATGCTGCAGTGCAAGACATGGCGCCTGCGCGACTGTGGCCCGGGTCAACCCCTAGCAACGCCCACAAACAAGGCAGCTATAAACAGCGCACACCGTCGGGTAGACGTGTCTCAAAGCCTGCTGCAGCGGCCGGGACGACAAAGGCATCCGACCTCACAGGAGAACCGCGTGCAACTGCTGCAACTGCTCATCAGCGGTGTGGCCCAGGGCTGTATCTACGGACTCATCGCCCTGGGGTTCGTGCTGATCTACAAGGCCACCGAAACGGTGAGCTTTGCCCAGGGCGACCTGATGATGGTGGGCGCCTTCGGCGGTCTGCTCACCATGACGCTGCTGGGCTTTCCGTTCTGGCTGTCGGTGCCGGCGGCGGTGATCGGCATGGGCGCTTTCGGCGCGGCGCTGGAACGCCTGGTGATCCGGCCCATCCTCGGCCAGCCCGCTTTTTCCATCGTGATGCTGACCATCGGCGTGGGCTATGTGCTGCGCGGCGTGATCACCATGATCCCCAACATCGGCACCGACACGCACACACTGCCGGTGCCGTATGCGGGTGAAGTGCTGCGCCTGGGCACGCTGGTGGTATCGGCCGAACAGATCGTCGTCATTGCCGTCACCGGCCTGCTGTGCGCCGGGCTGTTCGCCATGTTCCGTTATTCCAGGCTGGGCCTCGCCATGCAGGCCGCATCGCAAAACCAGCTGGCGGCCTACTACATGGGCATCCCGGTCAAACGGCTCAACGGCCTGGTCTGGGGTCTGGCCGCTGGCGTGGCGGCCTTCGCCGGCCTGCTGCTCGCCCCCATCACCTTCGTGCACGCCAACATGGGCTTCATCGGTCTGAAGGCCTTTCCGGCGGCGGTGGTGGGCGGTTTCGGCAGCCTGCCCGGAGCCATCGTCGGCGGGCTGATCATCGGCATCGTCGAGTCGCTCTCGGGCTTCTACCTGCCCGAAGGTTTCAAGGACATCGCGCCCTACATCGTGGTGCTGATCATGCTGGTGCTGAAACCCAACGGCCTCTTTGGCGAAAAGCTGAGGAAGAAGGTATGACCACCCCCATCGCTTGCTCGCTGCGCGTAGCCGCTCAGCCCCTCAAGGGGCAACGCCTGTGGCCCGGCAAAGCCGGTTCCACGGCGTTCCCGGTCTGCTCCCCTGCCACCCCAGGCACTGCTGGTTGAAGGGCCCATGAGATTCATCTTTAAAACGGACTACAACCAGGACGTCAAACTCGCCAAACACGGCGGGCATGTGTTCTGGTACGGCCTGCTGGGCCTGTTCCTGCTGATGGCGCCCTGGGTGATCGAGGAGTACTGGCTGGCGCAGCTCACCTTCGTGCTGATCTACGCCGTGGTGGGTCTGGGGCTGATGCTGCTGGCGGGCTTCACCGGCCTGTTCTCGCTCGGCCACGCGGCCTTTCTCGGCGTCGGCGCCTACACCGAGACGGTGATGGTCAACGCCGGCGTGCCCTTCCCGATCGCCATGGCCTGCGCGGGCCTGCTGGCCGCGGCGGTGGGCATGGTGGTGGGCTTGCCGGCGCTGCGCGTCAAGGGCATCTACCTCGGCATGGCCACGCTGGCATTCGGCTTCATCGTCGAAGAAGGCATGGCACGCTGGGAAAGCGTGACGGGCGGCAACTCGGGCCTGTCGGTGATGCCGCCTTCGATGTTCGGCTGGGAGCTGGATTCCACCAACGAGTTCTACTTTCTCTGCCTCGTGGTCACGGTGCTCGCCACGCTGGCCATCGTCAACCTCATGCGATCCTCCACCGGCCGCGCGTTTGTGGCGATCCGCGATTCGGAGATCTCGGCGCAGAGCATGGGCATCCACCTCGCGCGCTACAAGACCCTCTCCTTCGCCCTGTCGGCGGCGCTGGCCGGCATCGGCGGGGCACTTTATGCGCACAAGATCCAGTTCCTCTCGCCCGAACAGTTCAGCATCATCCAGTCGATCGACCTGCTGCTGATGGTGGTGATCGGAGGCCTGGGCTCGATCCACGGCGCCTTCCTCGGTGCGATCTTCCTCATCGTCATGCCGCAGCTCATCGCTCTCGGCAAGGACTACCTGCCCGACGCCATCGGCCAGGCCGCCGGCCTGCAGGGCACCGTGTATGGCCTGGTGCTGATCGCCTTCGTGCTGTTCGAACCCATGGGCCTGTACGGGCGCTGGCTCAAGGTGCGCGCCTACATCCAGCTGTTCCCGTTCTACCGGCGCGGCATGTTCAAGCGCCAGAAGACCTTCCAGAAATCGGACAGACTGAAATGACCGACGACATCCTTCTCTCGGCCCAGAACCTCAGCGTGCGCTTCGGCGGCGTGCTGGCGGTGAACAACGTGAGCTTCGATGTGAAGCGCGGCGAGGTGTTCACGCTGATCGGCCCCAACGGCGCTGGCAAGACGACGGTGTTCAACCTGATCAGCCGCATCTACACGCCCACCACCGGCAGCATCGACTACGCCGGCCCGGACGGCATGCTCAAACTCACCGAGCAGCCCCCGCACCGCATCGCGGGCCTGGGCATCGCGCGCACCTTCCAGAACATCGAGCTGTTCGAACACGCCACGGTGCTGCAGAACCTGCTGATCGGGCGCCACACCCACCGCAAGACCGGCCTGTGGAGCGAGATCCTCTTCACCGGCAAGACCCGCGCCGCCGAAATCGAGGCGCGCGCCAAGGTCGAGCAGGTGATCGACTTCCTGAACCTGCAGCACCACCGCGAATCGCTGATCGCCGGCCTGCCCTACGGCGTGCGCAAGGTAGTGGAGCTGGCGCGCGCGCTGTGCACCGAACCGAAGCTGCTGCTGCTCGACGAGCCGTCCTCCGGGCTGAACGTGGAGGAGACCGAGGACATGGCGTTCTGGATCGCCGACATCAAGAACGATCTGGGCATCACGGTGCTGATGGTCGAACACGACATGTCGCTGGTGTCCAAGGTCTCGGACCGGGTGCTCGCCATGAGCATGGGCGAAGAGCTGGTCACCGGCACGCCGGCCGAGGTGCAGGACCACCCCGGCGTGATCGAGGCCTACCTCGGCACGGTGGACGACGTGTCCAGCCTGCGGCGGGAAAACCATGTGGGGACGACAGCATGAGAACCGCCGGGCCGCCCCAAGGTTCGCAAGCCCCCCTGGGGGGCAGCGCAGTACGCGCAGCGACAAGCGGGGGGGTTCTATGACCGCGCCCGTGACCGACAACGCCGTCCTGAAACTGCTCAACGTCGAGAGCGCCTACGGCCCGATCAAGGCGATCCGCGGCGTGAGCCTGCAGGTGCGGCGCAGCGAGATCGCCACCGTGCTGGGCAGCAACGGCGCGGGCAAGACCACCATCCTCAAGACCATCAGCGGCATCATCGACCCGCGCAAGGGCAGCATCGAGTTCAAGGGCGAGAACATCACGGCCCAGGACCCGGCCCACATCGTGCAGCAAGGCCTGAGCCATGTGCCCGAAGGGCGCGAGGTGTTCCCGCTGCTCTCGGTGCGCGACAACCTGCTCATGGGCGCCTACACCCGCCAGGACCGCGACGGCGTGGCGCGCGACATGGAACTGGTGTTCGGGTATTTCCCCATCCTGCGCGAGCGCGCGTTGCAGGACGCGGGCCTGCTCTCGGGCGGCCAGCAGCAGATGCTGGCCATCAGCCGCGCCCTGATGGCCAACCCCGACCTGATCCTGCTCGACGAACCGAGCCTGGGCCTGAGCCCGAAGCTCACCAAAGAGATCTTCGAGATCGTCGTGCGCATCAACCGCGAGCGCGGCACCACCATCCTGCTGGTGGAGCAGAACGCCAACATGGCGCTCAACGCGTCGGACTACGGCTACGTGCTGGAGAACGGCCGCATCGTGATGGAAGACACCTGCGCCCACCTGCGCGAGAAGGACGACATCAAGGAGTTCTACCTCGGCATGAAAGAGGCGGGCGTGCGGGCCGACCGGCGCTGGAAGAAAAAGAAGAACTGGAGATAAACAGATGAGCTATCTCTGGGATCTCTCCCATATCCAGCCTCAGACCGAGGTCGTGCTGTCCGGCGACACCATCCCCGCGATGTTCTGGAACGCGGTGCAGAAACGCGGCCCCACCGTCTGGATGCGGCAGAAGGCGTTCGGCATCTGGCGCAGCTGGACCTGGAACCAGACAGCGGAAGCGGTGCGCGAGATCGCCCACGGCCTGATGGCGCTGGGCTTTGCGCCGCACGAGACCGCGTCCGTGCTCTCCAACACCACCGTGGAATGGGTGCTGGCCGATCTGGCGGTGCTCAGCGCGGGCGGCGTGTCCAACGGCATCTACCCCACCGACGCGGCCGAGCAGGTGCAGTTCCTCTGCGAGGACTCGGGCACCACCGTGCTGTTCGTGGAAGACGACGAACAGCTCGACAAGGCACTGGAGGTGCGCCAGCACCTGCCGCGGCTGAAGAAGATTGTGGTGTTCGACATGGAAGGCCTGCACGAGCTGGACGATCCGCAGGTCATCGGCCTCGACGCCCTGCGCGAGCTGGGTCGCGCGCATGCGCAGACCCACGCCGGCGAGATGGAGGCCCGTGTGGCCGCCTGCCGGCCACAAGACCTGGCCATCCTGGTCTACACCTCGGGCACCACCGGCAAGCCCAAGGGTGCGATGCACAGCCACCAGGGTCTGGTCTACACCGTGCACGGCTACAACACGCTGATCGCACGCGACGAGCACGACGAGTGCATGTGTTTCCTGCCGCTGTGCCACATCGCCGAGCGCATGGGCGGCGAATACTTTTCGCTCTACACCGGCGCGAAACTCAACTTCGTCGAAAACCCCGAGACCGTGCCGGAGAACGTGCGCGAGATCGCGCCCACGGTGTTCACCGCGGTACCGCGCGTGTGGGAGAAGTTCTATTCGGGCGTGATGATCACGCTCAAGGAGGCCAGCCGGCTGCAGCAGGCCGCGTACGCCTGGGCCATCGGCGTCGGCCAGCGCGTGGCCGACCGGGTGATGGCCGGGCAACCGGTGCCCGGCAGCCTGCGCCTGCAGTTCCAGCTGGCGCGCCTGCTGGTGCTCGACAACGTGCGCAAGCTCATCGGCATCCACCGCGCGCGCTTCCTCGTCACGGGCGCTGCACCCATCTCGCCCGACCTGGTGCGCTGGTACCTGGCGCTGGGCGTGCCCATGCTGGAGGTCTGGGGCATGACCGAGACCTGCGGCGCTTCCACCGGCATCCCGGCGGACCGCATCAAGCCCGGCTCGATCGGCCCGGCAGCCAGCTACAACGAGGTGCGGCTGGACCCGCAGACCAGCGAGATCCTGGTGCGTGGCCCCAACGTGTTCATGGGCTACCTGAACCTGCCCGAGAAAACCGCCGAGACCATCGACAAAGACGGCTGGCTGCACACCGGCGACGTGGGCACGGTCGACGAGGAAGGGTTTTTCCGCATCACCGACCGCATGAAAGACATCATCATCACCGCAGGGGGCAAGAACATCACGCCCAGCGAGCTGGAGAACGAACTGAAGTTCTCGCCCTACGTGACCGATGCGGTGGTGATCGGTGACCAGCGGGCCTACCTCACCGTGATCATCATGATCGACCAGGAGAACGTGGAGAAGTATGCGCAAGACAACGACGTGCCGTTTTCCAACTACGCCAGCCTCACCCGCGCGCCCGAGGTGCAGGCGCTGATCCAGGCCGAGATCGACCGCGTCAACAAGAAGTTTGCCCGCGTGGAACAGATCAAGAAGTTTTTCCTGCTCGATACCCAGCTCAGCGCCGAAGACGAAGAGCTGACCCCGACCATGAAGCTCAAACGCAAGCTGGTGCAACAGAAATACGCGGACCAGATCGACGCCATGTACAGCTGACACCCGGCCACCGACCCCTCACCACCCCGACCACCCCAAGGAGACAAGCCCATGAAAACCCGAATTCCCCTGCTCGGCACCGCCCTGGTGCTGGCCTCCAGCGCCGTGTTCGCCCAGTCGCAGGGCGTGAGCAAGGACGAAATCGTGCTGGGCTCGATCCAGGATCTGTCGGGCCCCATCGCCGGGTTCGGCAAGCAGGTGCGCCTGGGCATGATGCTGCGCGTGGACGAAGTCAACGAGCAGGGCGGCGTCAACGGCCGCAAGATCCGGCTGCTGGTGGAAGACTCCGCCTACGACCCGCGCCGCGCCGTGCTGGCCGCGCAGAAGCTGGTCAACCAGGACAAGATCTTCGCCATGGTCGGCCACATCGGGACCGCGCAGAACATGGCCGCCATGCCGGTGCAGTTCCAGAAGAACGTGATCAACTTCTTCCCGGTCACCGCCGCGCGCGAGATGTATGAGCCTTTCCACAAGCTCAAGTACAGCTTCGCCGCCACCTACTACGACCAGATGAAGATCGCCGTGCCCAAGCTGGTGAAGGACAAGGGCGCCAAGAAGGTCTGCACCATGTACCAGGACGACGAGTTCGGCCTCGAAGTCAAGCGCGGCGCCGAAGAAGGCCTGAAGTCCATCGGCATGACGCTGGCCGTGGAAACCTCGTACAAGCGCGGCGCCACCGACTTCGCCTCGCAGATGCAGAAGCTGGCCTCCGAACAGTGCGACATGGTCGTGCTCGGCACCATCATCCGCGAGACCATCGGCGGCATCGCCACCGCCAAGCGCCTGGGCTTCAACCCCACCTTCATCGGCTCCAGCGCGGCCTACACCGACCTGATCCACAAGCTCGGCGGCCCGGCCATGAACGGCCTGTACGCCACCATGACGGTGCAGAACCCCTACACCGACGAAGCCTCGCAACCGATCCGCTTCTGGGCCAACAAGTACAAAACCAAGTTCAACGAAGACCCGACCGTGTTCTCCGTCTATGGCTACAGCCTGGTCGACACCTTCCTGAAGGCCGCCGGCAAGGCCGGCCCCAGCCTGACCACCGACAGCTTCATCAAGGCCATGGACACCATGAAGGTGCCGCCCGACATCTTCGGCAGCGCCGAGATGACCTTCAGCCCCACCAAGCGCCTGGGCAGCAACGCCACGCGCCTGTCGCAGCTGCAGGAGAACCGCTGGAAAGTGGTCTCGGAATACATGCACATCTCGCAGTAAACCGCTCAACAGATCCCACGCCGCCTGCGTTGTCAGGTCATGCGTGACAGCCGCCACGCCCCGTGCGTGAGCGGCTTTTTTTCTGCCCACGAACCACCCCGTCCATGAGCATCAACGCGACCACCGCCGGCCTGCTCGCCGACGCCCTGCTCACGCTGCACGTGGGCGTGGTGCTGTTCGTGGTCGCCTTGTTGCCGCTGGTACTCGTCGGCGGCGCGCTGGGCTGGCGCTGGGTGCACCACCGCGGCCTGCGTTTCACGCACCTGGGGCTGATCGTGTACATCGCCGCCCAGACCTGGCTCGGCCAGCTCTGCCCGCTGACCGTGTGGGAGCAGGACCTGCGGCGCCTGGCCGGACAGGGCGGCTACCGCGAGGGCTTCATCGAACACTGGCTATCGCGCCTGCTGTACTGGGAGGCGCCCTGGTGGGTGTTTGAGGCGGCCTATACCTCGTTCGCGGTGCTGGTGGCGGTGGCCTGGTGGTGGGTGCGGCCGCGAAGATGAGCTGCACCGAGGTTGGGAAAGGACGGCTGAAAGCGGGTCGCTGCCAGATACGGACGAAGGCCGTGCGGTAGAGCAGACGTTCAAGGTCTGGACTGGGCGGCCGACACCGGTGGGGCACATGCCGGTGAAGGTCCACCCAAGACGGGTTAGACATCGCTGCGCGTCACCCCGCGAACGGCCCAAGCCCTCGCGCTCAGCGAAATGGCCCCGCCCGCGGCTGACGGCAATGCCGACTCAAGGCGGGCCCTCAACGCAGCGCGTTGTTCTTCCGGAAGCGACATGGCATAGGCGGGTGCGGGCCCCTGCCCTCCAAGAAATGGCCGCCAGAAGTCATCGAAGTCAACGAACTGCGCTTTCAAGTCGAGGGAGGTGATGTCGACCTCGGTGAGTCCAGCCTCCTCGAAAGCCGCCTTCAGGGCGGATGGTTTGCACACCGGAAAACGGACCCCCTCGTGGAGTTGGGCCGCCGCAGGATCAAGTGACACCGCCGCGTCCCAGAAGTACTTGATGACCTCCATTCCATCGGCGTAGTCCCAGACATAGGCGGCGATGGTCCCGCCGGAGGCGGTGACCCGCCTCATCTCCGAGAGGGCACCCTGCATGGCTGGAACGAAGTTGAGTACAAGCCCCGAGACGACGACGTCGCACGCACCGCCATCAAGCGGGAGCGCGGCCGCATTCCCGGCAAGGACGCGTGCTTTTCCAGCGAGGTTCTGAGCCGCCAACTTGAGGAATCCCTCCGACGGTTCGACGCCGATCACGCTGCCCGGAATGCAGTGGTCCAGGATGGCGGCGGTCAGCGCGCCTGTGCCGCAGCCGACATCCAGCCACCGCTTGCCGGCGGGCTGATCCAGCCACGCAAGGAAGAGAGGCGCGGCCTTGCGACTCCAGCGGCCGATGTACTGCTCGTAGGGGCTGCCGCGTTCCCACGTATCAGAAACAGGTGTTGCGTTCATCGCTTGCGACCTCCGCCGACATGATCTGCGATGCCCAATGCCCTCTCGATGGAAGGGTCAGACATCGGGCCTGCTTGCCAAGGCCTGCAACTTGAGGACGGTTGCCCAGTTTCTTGTCGTGGCGGCTTTGCCAGCCTTTCCGAGCAGGGCTTCACCCGCTTTGCTTTCCCGCATGCCGGTCGCGCAATGCAGGTACGCAGCACGCTGACCGACCATGAACTGCTCTGACGGTGCAAGCAGCGGCTCGATGGCAGCGAGCCCGGGCAGCAACTTGGGATCTTGTACGAACGCGACCAACAGGCGTGAATGGTTCTGTGCTTGCTCAGCCAGTGCGTTCTCGGACACGATGGCGGACAGCTCACTTGCTGACTTGACGATCACCGGTACTTCGACCTTGAGCCTGGCTGCGATGGCGCTGGTTATCCTGGTGGCGTGTTGGACCGGCGTTCCCCTGGTTGCCCGGAACACGGCATTGCCGCTATTCAGAAGCGTGGCCACGTCGGTATAGCCAAGCGCCCTCAACAAGGCCCGGAGTTCGGCCATGGGCACCCGCCTGGCTTTGCCCACATTGACACCACGCAACAAAGCGACAAAGGAGGGCATTCCAACACCTGTCGTCTGCATTCAGGGACTGGGATTCTTTACAAGCACCAGGGCCTCAAGACAGAAGAGGCCTGTTTGTATGGGGTGCGTTTTTTGTTCGCGGGCATGCCTGCTGTGGTCTCCATGCGGCATGGACCATTGAAGGGTCGCAGCCAGGCAGGTCTGGAACGATGACCGCGGCGGGCAGCACGGCCAGCCCGCTGGATGCACTGGCAGTGGCATCTTGAGCACCCGCTTTTGGGGTCCCATCCGTGTGCCACGGTTTGGGTGGAAACCCGTCATCTCAACACCCCCCAACCCGCCGAGCTTCCACCTCGAACGGGTTGTCCCAGTAGGCATCCCGCCCCCGCACCCACTGCCAGGCCCCGGCCAGCAGGTACGCGGGCAGAAACAGCGGTCCCCAGCGCTCGCACTGCCGCACGTGCACCAGTTCGTGTGCGCGCAGGCGCTCCAGTTCCTGCGCGTGGGTGCCCAGGATCACGTGGCCGAAGGTGATGGCGTTGAAGGGCCAGCGGCGCCGGGGCCGCTGGCGCAGGGCGGCGATTTCAAGCACGCCGCCCACGCGCCGGACACGCGCACCCACCAGGAGCAGCAGCAGCCCGAGCGCCAGACCGATGAGGGTGTTGGGCGAGGCCCAGAGCAGGCGAGCCCAGCGCAGCAGTCGCTGGCGTCGCGCCAACTTCGATGGGCGACGGCGCACGGTGCCAGCCCTCAGGACACGATGTACGCGCCCGAGCCGCAGGACAGCAGCTTGCCGTCCGGCCCCAGGAACTCCATGCGCGTGCTCGCAACGCGTGAGCCCAGGCGCATGACTTCGGCGCGCAGTTCGAAATGGTCACCGATGCCGGGGCGCAGGTAGTCGATGCGCAGGTCGATGGTGCCGAGCTTGGCAAAGCGGTGCAGGCGCTGATCGGGTGACTCGTCCATGTGGCGCGCGCCGATGGCGGCCATGCAGGCGAGGCCGCCCATGGCATCGAGCCCGGCGCTGATGACGCCGCCGTGGATGCGGTTGTAGCTGTAGTGGCCCACGAGCTGCGGCTTCATGTCGATGCGCGCGGTCACGCGCTCGGGCAGCAGGCTGGTGATCTTCAGCCCGAGCACCTGGTTGAAGACGATTTTTTCTTCAAAGATGGCCTTCAGGCCGGCGATGAACTCGGGCTCGAATTCGGCGGGCAGGGTGATGGTTTTGGTCATGCGGGGATTGTGTCGGATCGTTGTCCGTCTGGGCCATCGCCCGTTTCGTCCCAGGCGTTCACGTTCGGCGTGATGGTCTGGGGTGGGAAACGGCGCACCGTGTCGATCAGCGCGACGCGGTCTTCCGGGTTGCAGTCGGGGGTGGGGTGAAGGTTCATCACAGGAAGGTGGCCAGCAGCTGGCCGGGTGCCACCTGCTGGCCCGGCGCCACGTTCAGGCTTTCGATCACCGTGTCGCGCGGCGCGTGCAGGGTGTGCTCCAGCTTCATGGACTCGATCACCAGCAGCGGCGCGCCGCGCGCCACCGTCTGCCCGGTCTGCACATGCAGGGCGATGAGCTTGCCGTTGAAGGGGGCGCGCAGCTCGCGCGCGGCGCTGGCGCCCCCCGCGGCTTCGCGGGGCGCAAAGCCCAGGTCGTCGATCCAGAGTTCGGTGGCGGTGCCGGCCGGCAGGTCGCCGCCTGCGAGCTGCACATGCCAGCGCGGCACGCCAGCGCCGGGGTCGACCGGCACGGCCCGGGCGCTCCAGCCGACGCCGTCGAGCACGATGCGCTGGCCGCTGACC
The DNA here is from genome assembly GCF_057654755.1 of Hydrogenophaga sp. L76. Lineage (NCBI taxonomy): Bacteria > Pseudomonadati > Pseudomonadota > Betaproteobacteria > Burkholderiales > Comamonadaceae > Hydrogenophaga > Hydrogenophaga sp. L76. Next base: position 3,695,913 of record NZ_CM172807.1, on the reverse strand, counting down.
TGTGCCTCGTGAACCCGGTCGCCCTGGATCACGCGCACGCGGCCCTGGCCGGTTTCCTGCACCAGCCACTTGTGCACCTTGCTGCCCAGGCGCAGGCGCAGGTGGCGCGGGTGGGGACTGGGCAAGGCCCCGGCCGGCGGCTGGCTGACGTACAGCAGGGCCAGCGCTGCCACCCCCTCGGCGGCTGGTGTGGTCTGCAGGCTGGTGCGCAGCGCGTCGCCGTGTTCGGCCAGAAAGGGAATGTGAGCCCCTCCCGCGGCCAACACCGGATGCCCCAGGCAGGCCGCGAGGAAGGCGCGGTTGGTCGGCAGGCCGAGCACCTGCGTTTCGCCCAGCGCGTGGGCCAGACGGTGAAGGGCCTCGGCGCGGGTGGGCGCGTGGGCGATGAGTTTGCCGAGCAGGGCGTCGTAGAGCGGCGTGACTTCGGCACCGGTTTCCAGCGCGTGGTCGAACCGCAGGCCGGGGACCGAAAGGTCGGGTTCGGTGAAGTGGCGCACGCGGCCGGTGTGTGGCGTGTGGTGTTCGTCTTCGGCGCACAGGCGCACTTCGATGGCGTGGCCGTTGAAGCGGACCTGCTCCTGGGCACGCGGCAGCGGCTCGCCGCGCGCAACGCGCAGCTGCCATTCGACGAGATCGAGGCCGGTGATCATTTCCGTGACCGGGTGTTCGACCTGCAGGCGCGTGTTCATCTCCATCAGATAAAAGTGCCCCCGTGCGTCTTCCCGCCTCCGGCGCGAATCCGGGGCTCCGCCGCTGCGCGGGTCGTTGCCCCCCGAGGGGGCTGTTTCGCCTTGGGGCGGCCCGGCGGCGAAACGGTCCTGCTCACCCTCCAGCAAAAACTCCACCGTGCCCGCCCCCACATACCCCGCGGCCTGCGCCAGCGCCACCGCACACCGGCCCAGCTCGGCCCGCAGCGCAGGCGACACCGCCGGGCTGGGCGATTCTTCGATGATCTTCTGGTGGCGGCGCTGCACCGAGCAGTCGCGTTCGCCGAGGTGGATGCAGTGGCCGTGCGCGTCGGCAAACACCTGCACCTCCACATGCCGAGGGCGCAGCAGCGCGCGTTCGATCAGCAGGTCGCCGTTGCCAAAGCCCGACAGCGCTTCCGAGCGTGCGCTGTGCAGGGCCGGCAGCAGCTGCGCCGCCTCGTGCACCAGGCGCATGCCGCGCCCGCCGCCACCCGCCACGGCCTTGACCATAAGCGGGAAGCCGATGCGTTGCGCTTCGGCGATGAAGGTTTCGTCGCGCTGGTCGTCACCAAAATAGCCGGGCAGGCAGGGCACGCCTTGCTGGCCGGCCAGCGCCTTGGCCGCGGACTTGCTGCCCAGCGCCCGGATCGCCGCCGGCGGCGGGCCGACCCAGACCAGCCCGGCGTCGATCACGGACTGGGCGAAGTCGGCGTTCTCGCTCAGGAAACCGTAGCCGGGGTGCACGGCGTCGGCGCCGGTGGCGCGCGCGGCTTCGAGCAGCTGGTCCACGCGCAGGTAGGAGTCGGCCGAGGCCAGGCCGCCGAGCGCGAACGAGGTATCCGCCTCGCGCACGTGCAGCGCGTCCCGGTCGGGGTCGGAGTACACGGCCACGGTGGCGATGCCCATGGCGTGGGCGCTGCGGATGATGCGGCGGGATATCTCCCCTCTATTCGCGATCAGGAGCTTTTTCATGCCTTGCTGTCTTTCGATCCGGCGCTGGGCCGCCCCAAGCCGGATCCGCCCCCTTGGGGGGCAGCGACCCGCGCAGCGGTGGAGCGTGGGGGTCCATCCAACCACGGCGCGGGCTGTCTCTTCGCGAAAGCGCCCAGGCCGGCCGCGGCCTCGGGGCCACGCAGCGCGGCGGCGAAAGCGATGGCGGCCTCGCTGCGCAGGTCGGGCGCCTTGTCGCGCAGGCGGTGCAAGAGCTGTTTGGTGGCGGCGACCGCGCCCGGGGCCGCGGCCCGCAGGGCCCGCTCAGCTTCGGCCACGGCGGCACCGAGCGCTCCGTCGGCCACCACGGTGTTCACCAGACCCGCAGCCTGGGCCTGGGCCGCGCTCCAGCGCGCACCGCTCAGCAGGCACTGCCGCGCCACCGCGTCGCCCAGCCGCTGCCAGACGAAGGGCGCGATCTGCGCCGGCGGCAGGCCGAGCGTGACCTCGGGCGTGGCGAACACCGAGCGCTCGGTGGCGATCACGACGTCGGCACAGCACACCAGGCCAAAGCCCCCGCCCATGGCCGGGCCGTCCACCGCGATCACCAGCCACTGCGGCAGCTCGGTGAGTGCGTGCAGCACGTCGCCAAAGCCACGGTTCATGGCGATCAGCGGGTCATCCTCACCGGGCTGCAGGGGTTGGCCGATGGCGCTGGCAAAACCGCCCAGGCTGCCGCCCGCACTGAAGGCGCCGCCCGCGCCGGTGAGCACGATGCCGCGCAAGGATGTGTCTTGCTTGGCGCGCAGGCAGGCCTCGAACAGGGCCAGCACCAGGGTGTCGGAGAGGGCGTTGCGCGTGGCGGGGTCGTTGAGCGTCCAGCGCTCGGTGTCACCTTGTCGAACCACCAGAAAATTGCTCATATCCACCTTTCGAGTTTGAGAGAAGTGTCTGGACCCGCAGTCGCCGACGATCCGGCTCTGCCGGTCAAAGGGCAACGTCCCCCTTGGGGGATGCCGCGTCAGCGGCGCAGGGAGGATTTCTGCAGTCCCATGGTCTTGGCCAGGATGCCCAGCATCACTTCATCCGCCCCACCGCCAATCGACGCCAGCCGCCCGTCACGGAACATGCGCGAGACCTTGTTTTCCCATGTATAGCCCATGCCGCCCCAGAACTGCAGGCAGGTGTCGGGCACCAGGCGGTTCAGACGCCCGGCTTTCAGCTTGGCCATGGTCGCCCACTCGGTCACGTCTTCGCCCGCCACGTAATGTTCACACGCCTGGTAGGTGAGCGCGCGCAGGCTCTCCACCTCGGTCTTCATCTCGGCCAGCTTGAACTGCACCCACTGCTGGTCGGCCAGCGTGGCACCAAACAGCTGGCGCTCCTGCGCGTAGTCCACCGTCCACTGGATGCAGTTGCTCAGGCTCTGGATGCAACTGGCTGCGGCCCACAGGCGCTCCTCCTGGAACTGCTGCATCTGGTAGATGAAGCCCGCGCCTTCGGCACCGATGCGGTAGCGCTGCGGCACGCGCACTTCGTCAAAAAACAGCAGGCCGGTGTCGCTGCTGTTCATGCCGATCTTCCTGATTTTCTGGCCAACCTCGAAACCCTTGACGGTCTTGCCGTTCTCGCGCAGCGGCACCATGACCAGGCTCTTGTTCTTGTGCGCGGGGCCCTCGCTGGTGTTGACCAGCATGCACATCCAGTCGGCCTGCAGGCTGTTGGTGATCCACATTTTCTGGCCGCTGATGACGTAGTCGTCGCCGTCCTTGCGCGCTGTGGTCTTGATGGCCGAGACGTCGCTGCCCGCGCCGGGCTCGCTCACGCCGATGCAGCCCACCATGTCGCCCGTGATCGCCGGCGCGAGGAACTGGGCGCGCAGCTCGTCGCTGCCGAAGCGGGCGAGTGCGGGCGTGGCCATGTCGGTCTGCACGCCGATGGCCATGGGCACGCCGCCGCAGTGGATGTGGCCCAGCGCTTCGGCCATGGCCAGGCTGTACGAATAGTCCAGGCCCGCGCCGCCGAAGGCCTCGGGCTTGGTCAGGCCCAGCAGACCGAGCTGGCCCAGCCCTTTGAAGACTTCGCGCGCCGGGAAGATTTCGGCGGCCTCCCACTCGTCCACGTGCGGGTTGATGTGCTCGTCGATGTAGCGCCTGAGCGTGGCCTGGATCTCGCGGTGTTCGTGGGTGAACTGCATTGGATATGTCCTATTCAGTTGGGGACAGAGCCAGAGGGCGCTGCGCGCGTCTCTGGGTCTGTCCCACAAGGTTTTACATGCGCGCCACGCCAAACTGCATCGGCCTGGGCTGGCGTGCGGCCGCTTCGGCGCAGGTGTCGAGGCAGAAGGCGAGCACGGCGCGCGTGTCGCGCGGGTCGATCACGCCGTCGTCGAGCACCAGGCCGCTGGTGTGGAACGCGTCGGCCTGGCTTTCGAACACGTGGACGATCTGGTCGAATTGCGCCTGCATCTGCGCCTTCACTTCGGGCGTATCGGTCGGGATGCCTTTGCGCGCCAAGCCGGCCTCGGCCACGATGCGCATGGTGCGCGCGGCCTGCTCGCCGCCCATCACCGCGGTGCGTGCGTTGGGCCAGCTGAACAGGAAACGCGGCGCGTAACCGCGGCCGCACATGCCGTAGTTGCCGGCGCCGAAGCTGGCCCCGCACTGGATGGTGACCTGCGGCACGCTGGCGTTGGTCACGGCCTGGATCATCTTGCTGCCGTGTTTGATCATGCCGGCCTGCTCGCTGTCCTTGCCGACCATGTAGCCGGTGGTGTTCTGCAGGTAGACGATGGGGTGGCCGAGCTGGCACATCCACTGGATGAAGTGCGTGGCCTTGTTGGCGCCGGCCACGTCGATGGGGCCGTTGTTGCTGACGATGCCCACCGCGTGACCGCCGATGTGCGCCTGGGCGCAGACGGTGGCGGGGCCATAGAGCGGTTTGAATTCGAGGATGTCGGAGGCGTCGGTGATGCGCAGCAGGATCTCGCGCATGTCGACGGGCTCGCGGTGGTGCAGGGGCATGAGGGCGAGCAGGTCTTCGGCGTCAAACCGCGGCGGCTCGGCCGTTGGGGCCAGGGCTCCCTGCCAACCCGTCTGGCCCACCACCCGCCGAGCGATGCCCAATGCCTCCCGGTCATCCTCCGCCAGGTACTCGCCCAACCCTGACACACCGGTGTGCATCTCGGCGCCACCCAGCTCCTCTTCGGTCGCCACTTCGCCGGTGGCCGCCATCAACAACGGTGGCCCGGCGAGAAAAGCCCGCGAGCGCCCGCGCACCATGATCACCACGTCGGAGAGGCCCGGCATGTAGGCGCCGCCCGCCGTGCCCGAGCCGTGCTGCACCGTGATCACCGGCAGGCCCGCGGCCGAGAGGCGCGCCAGGTTGCGGAACAGCGCACCGCCGAGCACGAAGCCCTCAACCTGGTATTTCATGAGGTTCGCGCCCGCGCTTTCGACCAGGTGCACGAAGGGGAGCTTGTTTTCCAGCGCCATCTCCTGCACGCGCAGGATCTTCTCCAGCCCACGCGGCTGGATCGCTCCGGCCTCGATGCCAGAATCGCTCGCCACCACCATGCAGCGCACGCCGCTGATGAAGCCGATGCCGGCCACAACGCCGCCACCGGGCACGGACTTGTCCGGGTCTTTGCTGTCCTGCAGAAAACCGGCGAGCGAACACAGCGGCAGGAACGGCGCGCCGGGGTCCAGCAGCAGGCCGATGCGCTCGCGCGGCAGCAGCTGGCCGCGCTGGTCGAACACCGGCCGGGATTTCGCCGAGGCCTGGGCGGCGCGGTCTTCGAGCGCACGCAGCTGGGCGATGCGGACCAACATCGCTTCACGGCGCTGCTTCACCAGATCGGCCGGGTGCGGGCTCATACCGGATCCTTCAGAAAGAGCTGCAGCGTGGTCTGGGTCAGGTCGTCCAGCGAAGCCTGGCGCGCCGGGTCGTACCACTGCACGGACCAGTTCAGCGCGCCAAACAGCATCAGCCGCGCCAGCCCCGGGTCGCCGCGCAGCTCGCCGCTGGCGTGCAGCGCCTGCAGCACCGGCACCCAGGCGGCTTCGTAGTCGGCCTTCTGGTGATTCACCTCGCCGCGTTGCGCCTCGGACAGCGAACGCCATTCGTACAACATGACGGGGATGAAATCGCTGTCGGGTCCGAGCAGCACTTCAAAGTGGCTGCGCACCAGCACCCGCAGGCAATCGCGCGCGCCCAGGGCTCGCCCGTTCATGGCGCCTGCGGCCACCGCACGGTCCATGGCTGCCGCCTGGCGCCGCAGCGCGCTCTGCATGCCTTCGCGCATCACGCCGGCCAGCAGGGCTTCCTTGTTCTCGAAGTGGTAGAAAGGCGAGCCCGAGCGCATGCCGGCGGCGGTGGCGATGTCGCGCGTGCTGGTTGCCGCAAACCCCTGCTGGCGAAACAGGCGGGCCGCGGCTTGCAGCAGGGCCTGCCGGCGGTTGCCATCATCGCGCTCGTCGTCGGTTTTTCGCGGTCGACCGCGTGCCCGGCGGGGCGCGTCCGGGGTGGCCGTGTCGTCAGATGGGCTGCTCATGGCAACGAACCATAGCAGTCCATGTTATTTTCAGCAAGCACATGCTTTGCATAAATAAGACCCGGTGGAGGTGTGCCCACGCACCCGTCCAGCCGGGCGGCACCCAGTCTGGTATGGGCGCATGGGGTGTCCGTTTGTTAACCTTGACCTGTCCTGACCACAACCATCCGCGCTCGACGCCATGCACGAACCCTTTGCCGAGTTTGCCGCCCTGCTGCTGATCTGCGCGCTCACCGGTGCCCTGTTCGTCCGTCTGCGCCAGCCGGTGCTGATCGCCTACATCGTCGTCGGTGTGCTGGTGGGGCCGGCCGTGTTCGGCCTGGTCACGGCACACGACCAGATCGCCCTGCTCGCCCAGGTGGGGGTGGCGGTGCTGCTGTTTGCGGTGGGCCTGAAGCTCGACCTGCACCACATCCGCCACATCGGCCCGGTGGCGCTGGCCACGGGCCTGGGCCAGCTGAGCTTCACCATCGTGATCGGTTTTGCCATCGTGATGGCGCTGGGCCGCGAATGGATGGAAGCCCTGTACGTCGCAGTGGCGCTCACTTTTTCCAGCACCATCATCATCGTCAAGCTGCTGTCGGACAAACGCGAGCTCGACAGCCTGCACGGGCGCATCGCCGTGGGCTTCCTGATCGTGCAGGACCTGGCGGTGGTGATCGCCATGATGACCATGAGCGCGCTGCGCGGCACCGGCGGAGCCGACGGCGCCGAAACGGCGCTGATCGATGTGGCCCTTTCACTGGTCTGGCGACTGGCACTGGCCGCCGCGCTGATGTTCGTGCTGATGCGCTGGGTGCTCCCGCGGGTGGTGGCGTCCATGGCCCGCTCGCAGGAGCTGCTGCTGGTGTTTGCGATCGCCTGGGGCGTGGCGCTGGCGGCCGTGGGCGAATGGGCCGGCTTCAGCAAGGAGGCGGGCGCTTTCCTGGCGGGCTTCTCGCTCGCCTCCACGCCCTACCGCGAAGCCATGAACGCACGCCTGACCGGCATCCGCGACTTCCTGTTGCTGTTCTTCTTCATCGACCTCGGCGCCCGGCTCGACTTCTCGACCCTGGGCGCGGAAGTGGGGCCCGCGCTGCTGCTGTCGCTGTTCGTGCTGATCGGCAATCCGCTGATCGTCATGGCCATCATGGGCTACATGGGCTACCGCAAACGCACCGGCTTCATGGCCGGTCTCACGGTGGCACAGATCAGCGAGTTCTCCATCGTGTTCATGGCCATGGGCATCACGCTCGGCCATGTCGGTACGCCGGCACTGGGGCTGACCACGCTGGTCGGCGTGATCACGATCACCCTGTCCACCTACATGATCCTGTACTCGCAGCCGCTCTACGAACGCCTGGCCCCCTGGCTGGGCCGCTTCGAGCGGCACCAGCCCTTCCGGGAACTGGCGGCCGAGAGGCAGCCCGCGGACCGGCCCGCGGCCGAGGCGATCGTGTTCGGGCTGGGGCGCTACGGCAGCCGGCTGCTGCGGCAACTGCGGGCGGCGGGCGTCGAAGCGATCGGCGTCGACTTCGACCCCGAGGCGGTGAAAACGCTGCAGGCCCTGCAGCTGCCGGTGCACTTCGGCGACGGGGAAGATCCGGACTTTCTGGAGACCCTGCCGCTGGCGAAGGTGCACTGGGTCGTCACCACCTTTCCCCAATGGGAATCGAACCGCGCCTTGCTGCACGCATTGAAGGGCGCGCGCTTCGAGGGCCAGGTGGCGGCGGCGGTGCGCGACGCGGCCCACGGCCGCGCGCTCGGCCACGCGGGTGTGCGCCATATCCTCAACCCCTTTGAAGACGCCGCCGACCACGCGGCCGGGCAACTGGCCCAAGCGATCCACAGCAAGGAGAACGCAACATGAAAACCTGGGGACCGATCCTCACCACCACCGACTTCTCCGGCCCGGCCCGCCACGCCGCCGACCGCGCCGCGCGCCTGGCCCGCGAGTCCGGCAGCCCGCTGACGCTGATGCACGTGATGCCCGGCGAGGCGTTGACCGAATTGCGCCATTGGCTGGGCGCCGGGCACGCCACCGAAGGCCGGCTGATGGACGCCAGCCTCCAGCAACTGCAGCAGCTCGCCGAGAGCTTGCGCACCCAGCAACAGATCACCGTGCATGTGGTCGAGTCCAGCGGCTCGGTGCTCGACGAGATCCGCAAACAGGCCGATGCGCTGGACGCGTCCCTGCTGGTGCTGGGCGCTCGCGGTACGGGCTTCCTGCGCCGGCTGGTGCTGGGCTCCACCTCGGAGCGCCTGCTGCGCCGCACCAGCCGGCCCGTGCTGGTGGTGCGCCAGACACCCCACGAGCCCTACCGCCGGGTGCTGCTGGCGCTGGATTTTTCGCCCTGGTCGATGCAGGCGGTGGCGGTTGCGCTTCGCGTGGCGCCCCACGCCCGCTTTGTGCTGCTCAACGCGTTCCAGGTGCCGTTCGAGGACAAGCTGCGCTACGCCGGTGTCGACGCCGCCACCATCGACCACTACCGCGATCAGGCGCGAGCCGAAGCCGTGCAACGCGTGAACGCTTTCGCCGCGCAGACGGGCCTGAAGCCCGGCCAGTGGGAAGCCTGCGTGATCGAGGGCGATGCGTCGCAGCGCATCGTGGAGCAGGAACAGGAACGCGACTGCGACCTAGTGGTGCTGGGCAAGCACGGTCAGTCGGCCACCGAAGACCTGCTGCTGGGCAGCGTGACCAAGCATGTGCTCGCTGAGGGCAGCGCCGACGTGCTGGTGTCCACAGCCCGTGCCGTCTGACATGGCTTGGAGCGTTCCCAACACGCTGGTGCGCGCGCTGGCCTGCCTGGCGCTGGCCGCCGGGGTGTACCAGATCACGCCCGGCCCCGAGACCCTGCGCGCCGGCTTGGCCCTGTTCACCCTGATCGGCGGGCTGTGGATGACCCAGGCGCTGCACCTGAGCGTGACCGCCCTGCTGGTGCCGCTGCTGGCGGTGGCGGCGGGCCTGATGAGCTTTCGCGAGGCCCTGGCTTCATTTGCCCACCCGATCATCTTTCTTTTCCTCGGCGGCTTCGCGCTGGCCGCCGCGCTGCAGCGGCAGGGGCTGGACCGCGCGCTGGCGCTCGCCGTGCTGCGCCTGGCCGCCGGGCGCCGGGCACTGGCGGTGGCCCTGCTGTTCGGCCTGACCGCGTTGCTCTCGATGTGGATCAGCAACACCGCCACCGCGGCCATGGTGCTGCCGATGGCGCTGGGCCTGCTGCGCGCACAGGAGGGTGCCGACGACGTGGGCCCGCGTGAACGCGTCTTCGTGCTGCTGGGCGTGGCCTACAGCGCCAGCATCGGCGGCATCGGCACCCTGGTGGGCAGCCCGCCCAACGCCATTGCCGCTGCGCAGGCGGGCATCGGCTTTGCCGAGTGGATGCGCTTCGGCATTCCGATGGTGCTCCTGCTGCTGCCCCTGATGGTGGGCGTGCTCTACCTCATGCTGCGGCCGCGCCTGGGCGGGCAGCTGGTGCTGCAGGACGAGGTCTTTGAATGGACGCCGGGGCGGCGCACCACACTGCTCATCTTCACGCTCACCGCCGCCGGCTGGATGGCCGCCGAGCCGCTGGGCCGCGCACTGGGCATCGCCGCCGACATGGACAGCTGGGTCGCCGTGACCGCCATCGTCGCACTGGTGGCCACGCGGGTGATGGCCTGGCCGACCATCGAACGCCAGACGCACTGGGGCGTGCTGCTGCTGTTCGGAGGCGGTCTGGCGCTGAGTCAGGTCATGCAGGTCAGTGGCGCCAGCCGTTTTCTCGCCGACGGGCTGGTGGCGGCCATGCACGGCGCCTCCACGCTGTGGCTGCTGCTCGGCGTGGTGAGCTTCGTGGTCTTCCTCACCGAACTCGTCAGCAACACCGCCAGCGCCGCGTTGATGGTGCCGATCTTTCTGGGCGTGGCGCAGGCGCTGGGCCTGCCCGCGCCGCTGCTCGCGGCCGCCATCGCGGTGGCGGCGTCGTGTGCCTTCATGCTGCCGGTGGCCACGCCGCCCAACGCCATCGTCTTTGCAACGAACGAGGTGCCGCAGGCCACCATGATGCGCTGCGGAATGGTGCTCAACCTGGTCTGCATCGCCGTGATCGTGGTCGTGGCGTCGGTGGTGTATTCATGAGCGCAGCGCCGGGCCGCCCCAGGCCAGTTCGCACCGCTGTGCGAAGCACGGCGGTTTCCCCATGAGCAGCATCTGGCATTCGCTGAGCCTGCTGGCGGGTGGCCTCGGCCTGTTCCTGCTGGGCATGGGCATGATGACCGACGGCCTCAAGCAGGCCGCGGGCCAGGCGCTGCACAACATCCTCGCCAGCGCCACCCGCACCCGCTGGCACGCGCTCGGCTCGGGGGCGCTCGTGACCGCGATGGTGCAGTCGTCCACCGCCGTCACGGTGGCCGCCATCGGCTTCATCAACGCCGGCCTGCTCGGGCTCGCGCCCGCGCTGTGGGTGCTGTTCGGCGCCAACATCGGCTCCACCATGACCGGCTGGCTGGTGGCGCTGGTGGGGCTCAAGTTCAAGATCGAAGCCTTTGCGCTGCCGCTGGTGGGTCTGGGCATGCTGCTGCGCCTGACCGGCGCCAGCCAGCGCCGCGGAGCCATCGGCACCGCCGTGGCCGGTTTTGGTCTGCTGTTCCTCGGCATCGGTCTGTTGCAGGAATCGTTCAACGGCATCGCGGGGCAGATCGCCCTGCCCCAGGGTGATGGCGTGCAGACCGTGCTGGCGCAAGTGCTCATCGGCCTGCTGATGACGGTGCTGATGCAGTCGTCGGCCGCTTCGATGGCGATTGCCCTGACCGCGGCGCAAGGTGGCCTGCTTGATGCCCAGGGGGCCGCGGCCGTGGTGATCGGCGCCAACATCGGCACCACCGTCACCGCGCTGCTGGCCGCCATCGGCGCCACACCCAACGCGCGCCGCGCTGCCGCCGCACACGTGATCTTCAACCTCATCACCGCCTGCGTGGCGCTGGCGTTGCTGCCCTGGCTCATCGGCGCGCTGGCCAGCGCCCGCGACGCGCTCGGCCTGTCCGCCGACCCCGCGGCCATGCTGGCGCTGTTTCACACCACGTTCAACGTGCTCGGTGTGGCCCTGATGTGGCCGCTGGCCGACGGGCTCACACGCTGGCTGCTGCAGCGCTTTCGCGCCCGCGAGGAAGACGAAGCCCAGCCGCGTTATCTGGACGACAACGTGCTGGCCGTTCCCGCCCTGGCGCTGGACGCGCTGGAGCGCGAGGTGGCGCGGTTTGGCCAGTTGTGCGTGCGCATCGCGGGCGAAGTGCTCACCGGGGCGGCGCCGGTCGCGCTGGTCGGCGACCGCACCGCCATGACACAACTCGACGCGGCTGTGGAGTCCTTTACCGAACGCCTGAGCCGCCTGGAGTTGTCCAAGGAGGCGAGCGAGCGCCTGGCCGAGTTGCTGCGCATCCACCGCTATTACAAGACCTGCGCAGAACAGGCGCAGAGCGCGGCGCCCTTGAGGGCACCCGAAGACCCGTCCCTGGCGGCCCACCAGCAGGCCTTTGTGGTGGCGCTGCAGCAGCTCTTCACGCAGCAGGATGCGGGTTCCGGGGCGCACGGCGCCACGTCGCTGGTCGACGTGGCGCCCATGGAGCAGGCCTACCAGAGCCTGAAGGCCGCGGTGCTGGTGTCGGCGGCGGCGGGCGCCCTGCCGCTGTCGCGGATGGAAACGTCGCTCGGCCAGTACAGTGCGCTGCGCCGTGCGGCCCAGCAGGCGGCCAAGGCGCGCGAACACCTGCACCGCCAGCGCGCGCCCTGAGAGAGCCCCGCCGGGAGGGCTTTCGCCGCGGGTGCTTCAAGGCTGCGCACTGACGCGCCAGACCACATTGCCCACGTCGTCGGCCACCAGCAGCGCACCCTGCGCATCCATCGCCACGCCCACCGGCCGGCCCTGGGCCTCACCCTCCGCATTGAGAAAGCCCCCCAGCACATCCCGCGCCGGCCCGGCCGGCTGGCCGCCGCTGAACGGCACGTGCACCACCTTGTAGCCGCTGTGCGGGCGGCGGTTCCAGGAGCCGTGCTGGCCGATGAACATGCCGTTGATGAACGGCGCGGGCAGTCGGCTGCCGGCGGATGAGGCCAGGCCCAGGGGTGCGACGTGCGCGCCCAGCGCGAAGTCCGGCACGACGGCAGCGGCCACCTTGTCGGGCGCGGACGGGGCAACGCGCGTGTCCACACGCTGGCCGTAGTAGCTGTAGGGCCAGCCGTAGAAGGCGCCATCGCGCACCGAGGTGAGGTAGTCGGGCACCAGGTCGCTGCCGAGTTCGTCGCGCTCGTTGACCACGGTCCAGAGCGTGCGGCCGCTGGCGTCCCAGGCCATGCCGACCGGGTTGCGCAGGCCCGAAGCGAAGACGCGGTGGGCGCCGGTGCGGATGTCCACCTCCCAGATGGCGGCCCGGCCTTCTTCGGCCGCCATGCCATTCTCACCAATGTTGCTGTTCGACCCCACACCGACGTAGAGGCTCTGGCCATCCGGACTGGCGAGCAGGCTCTTGGTCCAGTGGTGGTTGATCGGCCCGCCGGGCAGCTCCAGCAGCGGGGTGCCGGCCGTGTGGATGACCGTGTCGCCCCGGCGGTAGGGAAAGGCCAGCACCGCGTCGGCGTTGGCAACGAACAGCGTCTCGCCCACCAGCGCCATGCCGAAGGGCGAGTTCAACCCACTGAGCAACGCCGAGCGCACATCGGCCACGCCGTCGCCATCGGTGTCGCGCAGCAGGGTGATGCGGTTGGCGCTGGGCACGGCCGCGCCCGCGCGCTTCATCACCAGGCCCATCACCTTGCCCTTGATCCAGGCCATGATGCCTTTGGGCGGGTCCGCCTTGGGCGGCGCGTTGGTCTCGGCGACCAGCACGTCGCCGTTGGGCAGCACCAGCAACCAGCGCGGGTGGTCCAGGTCGCGGGCAAAAGCCTGCACCCGCAGACCCCGCGCGGGGGTGGGCATGACGCCAGCCGGCCAGCCCCGCGCCGGCGCGATGTTCACCGTGGGGATCCACGCCCGGCTGGGGGTGGGCAAGGCCGGGTTGTTGCCGGAGCCCTCGGCGATGGTGAAGCGGGCGGGCTCGGCGCAGGCGCCCAGCGCCAGCAACGCGGCGGCGCCGGTCGCTGCCCACGCAGCGCGGACCGTGGAAGTCGTGTAGGTCATGCCGTGTCCTGGTTCGTCTTCTCAAGGACCCCCATGGCGGGGTCGGCGCATGGCAGCGCCATGGCGAGCGCAATGTCTCACCCGGGGTCGTTCACGTCGGTGCGGTAGCGAACCTCCAGCGGTGTGGCATGTTCCCAACCGGCCTGCCCCGCCATGAAAAAGGGCTGCAACCCTTCGGCTGCAGCCCTTGTTTCATTCAGCAGATCGTGATCAGACGCGGCCATCCGAATACGGCGTCACACCGTAGTAGTCGTGGATTTCCTTGCTCCAGGTCGCATCGGCCATGTCGGGCCACTGGTCCTTGTCGAAACCGGGCGCGTTTTCCAGCCGGTCTTTTTCGACGTCGAGCACAAAACGCTTGTTGACGGTGTCCAGCGTCAGGGCGCTCCAGGGCACGGCAAACAGCTTGTCGCCCATCCCCAGGAAACCGCCGTACGACAGCACCGCGTAGGCCACCCGGCCGGTGCCCATGTCGAGCATGATTTCCTTGATGTCGCCCAGGTCTTCGTCCTTGCGGTTGTAGACGTCGTTGCCGTCGAGCGTGTTGGCGCCCATCAGTCCGGGGCCGGGGCCACCGTCGGTCCGGCTCTTGTACATGCCGTAGGTGTCTTGCTCTTGGTAGTTCATGGGAGTGTCCTTGGTCTCACCAGCAAGGCCATCGGCGGGAGCAGGATGCACCCGCCTGTTGCTGGGCATTCAGAATAGGCAGCGGAAGGGCCGGGGTCTGTGCACCAGCGCACATGCCGCGGCTCACGCCTCCAGCACGCCCTCGACGTACAACATGCGCACCAGCACCATCGCCACCACCATCAGCGGCGACGCGAGGATCACGCCGGGCAGGCCAAACAGCAGACCGAAGATGACCGCCGCCGTGATGCCCAGCACCGGCGGCAGCTCCACCGCCCAGCGCTGCACCAGCGGCATCAGCAGATTGCCCTCGATCTGCTGGATCACCACGCACAGGATCGCCACGTACAGCGCCAGCTCCGGCCCCTGCATGAAGGCCAGCAGCACCGCCAGCACGCCCGACGCGATCGGACCGAAGAACGGGATGAACGCCAGCGCGCCGGCCAACAGGCCCAGCGTCAACGCCAGCGGCAGGCCCAGCAAGGCCAGGCCGATGGCCGTGGACGTGCCCACGAACAGCATCGAGATGCCCTGACCGAGCAGCCAGCGCGACAGCGCGTGTCCGCTGGCGAGCAGCGCCTCGTCCACGCGGCCGCGGTAGGTCGGCGGCACCAGCCGCAACAGGCCTTCGCGGTAAAGCACCGGGTCGGCCGCGAGGTACACCCCCACCACCAGCACCAGGCCGATGCCGCCCACGGCACTCAGGGCCTGGGTCGCCGCCACGGCCACGCTGGCCCAGGGCACATCGTCCGCGTTCGTGCCGCGCCACACCTTCCACAGCGCTTCACCGATGGTGCGTTCGCGGGCCCAGCTGATCAGCGTGGACAGCGCCTTGGGCAGCTTGCGGGCCAGGTCGTCGAACTGCGCCACCAGGCGGTCACCCACCAGCCAGGAACCGAGCACGATCACCACCACCGCCAGCGCAACAGCCAGCGCAACCGCCAGCCGCGGCGACAGGTGCAGGAAGCGCCCCAGCGGCTGGGCCAGGGCGTGCAGGGCCACCGCGACGATGACCGCCCCGAAGAGCATCAGCAACAGGTCCGACAGGCGGAACGCCAGCAGCACCAGCACGCCCAGAAACAGAACCAGGGCCATGGGCCGGATGTAGCCCATGCGCACCGGTGTGGTCGGCGTCAGCGCTGGAAGAGGGATGTCGGTGCGTGTGTTCATGGGCGCGTTTTCTGAAAGGGCAAACGGGGTCTTGCCACAGTCTGCATCGTCCACCGGCGGCTGTCTGTCTGCCAGCGCACCCAGCGCACCCAGCGCCCGAGATCGTGGCGCCGAAACCCGATCAGCCGCGGCTGTAGGCCAGGCCCGAGGCCACACCGCCAAACAGGTCGCCCACCACCAGTTCCACTCCCGCAAACTCGGCCTGCAGCGCCTGCTGGAACGGGCGCAGGGCGGAAGATCCGCCGGTCAGGTAGATCGCGTCCAGGGCACCATCGGTCAGCCCCGCGCGCTGCACACACTCGCGCGCGCAGGCCACCGTGCGCGCCAGCAGGGCCGCCAGGTGATCGCGCATGTCGGCCGGCGTGAGCGACGCCTCCAGCCCGGTTTCGACAAAGGACAGGTCGACCTCCGATGCCGCGTCGTCCTGCGAGCAGCGGATCTTGGCCAGCTCCACCTCGTGGGCGATGCGGTGGCCGTCGTGGTGCCTGAGCACCTTCATGAGCCGCTCGTGCAGCCGCGTGTCGGTGTAGTTGACGCGCAGCGACTGCGCCTGGCTCATCGCCCGGGGCAGGTACAGCCACTGGATCAGGTGCCAGGTGGAGAGGTCAAAAAAGATCCGGCTCGGCACCTCGCGCTGCTGCGGCCCCAGGTGGCGGTGGCCCAGCAGCGGCATCACCCGTTCCAGGCTGAGCTTCTGGTCGAAGTCGGTGCCGCCGATGTGCACGCCGGTCGTGGCCAGCACATCACCACTGCGGTCGGCCCGCGCCATGCGGTCCGGCCCCAGCCGCACGACGGTGAAGTCCGAGGTGCCGCCGCCCAGGTCGACCACCAGCACCGTGGCCTCGCGTGTCAGCCGCCGTTCGTAGTCCAGCGCGGCGGCGATCGGCTCCAGCTGAAACGACACCTCGTCAAAGCCGACCGACATCGCCGCCTCCTGCAGCGAGCGCTGGGCCAGGGCATCGCGCTCGGGGTCGTCGTCGACAAAATGCACCGGCCGGCCCATCACCACGCGCGAGGGCGCCTCGCCCAGCGCCCGGTCGGCGCGGTCGCGGAGCTCGGAGAGGAACGTGGCCACGATGTCCTGGAAGCTGATCTGCTGGTGGTTGACCTCGGTCTTCTCCTGCAGCAGCGGGCTGCCCAGCAGGCTCTTGAGCGAACGCATCAGGCGGCCCTCGGTGCCGCTCAGGTACTGCGCCACCGCGTCGCGGCCAAAGTGCGTGAGGTGGTCCTCGGCGTTGAAGAACACGGCGGTGGGCATGGCCAGAGCCTCGCCCTCCAGCGGAATCAGGCGCGCAAGCCCCCCGGGTTCGGCCCAGGACACCGCCGAATTGGAGGTGCCAAAGTCGATACCAAGGGTGCCGTGGGGCAAAGGGGTCATGGGAGAACAGGGAGAAGACGGGGGGCCGGTACATGGGGCTCGGCGAGGCGGGCCGGGAGAACACCCCGCCCGAAAGAGCGGCGATTTTGCCAGCTTGCGGGTCGCATGCGCCCCCCGCCCGACGCGGCCACACCACCTGAGGCCTCAATCATCCTGTTTTACCGATTGAAAACTCTCTATATTTCTGCTTTTTATTGATTCACAAAGCCCCTAGACTCTTGCTGTTCCATTCCCTTTTGCTGGAGACCCCATGAAGAAAACCCTTTCCCTGCTGGCCATGGTATTTGCCATCGGCCTGTCTTCCGTGGCCATGGACGCCGAAGCCCGGCGCATCGGTGGCGGCAAGTCCTTTGGCATGCAGCGCCAGAGCGCCCCGCCCGCCAAGGCCCCCACCGCCACGCCGGCTCAGACGCCGGCCAACGCCGCAGCACCCGCCGCCGCTGGCGCACCCGCTGCCGCCGCCGCGTCCACCCGCAGCAAGTGGATGGGCCCGATCGCCGGCCTCGCCGCCGGCCTGGGCCTGGCCGCGCTCGCCTCGCACCTCGGCTTCGGCGAAGGCCTGGCCAACATGCTGATGATCGGTCTGCTGGTGATGGCCGCCATCGCGGTGGTCGGCTTCATCATGCGCAAGCGCGCCGCCGCGGCCCAGGGCGGCTCGGGTGGCATGGCTTACGCGGGTGCCGGTGCCGCCGGTTCGCGTCCGCAGACGCCTTCGGCCTTCAAGGCGCCCACGCCAGACGCCAGCAACGGCGCCGGCTACAGCCAGGGTGGCTCCATGATCGGCTCCGCCCTCGGCGGCCAGGCTCAGACGGCCAGCGTCATCCCGGCCGACTTTGACGTGCCCGCCTTTGTGCGCAACGCCAAGGTCAACTTCATCCGCCTGCAGGCCGCCAACGACGCGGGCAACCTCGACGACATCCGCGCCTTCACCACGCCGGAGATGTTTGCCGAGATCCAGATGGACATCCGCGAACGCAACGGCGCCACGCAGGAAACCCGCGTGCTCGACCTCGAAGCCAGCGTGCTGGAAGTGGCCGAAGAAGACGCCATCTACGTGGTCAGCACGCACTTCACCGGCCGCGTGCAGGAAGACGGCGCCGACCCCGACACCATCGACGAGATCTGGCACCTGACCAAGCCCCGCCAGGGCAGCGGCGGCTGGGTGCTGGCAGGTATCCAACAAAGCGCCTGATCCGCGCAAGTTCCCCGAACGCCTCATTGCCCCGGCCCAAGCGCCGGGGTTTTTTTCGTCTGGTTCAGGCTGCCGCCTTCTCCCCCGGCAAAGCCGCCTTGTAAACCGAGTTCTTCGGCGCGGCCATCAGCCGGCGCAGCATGGGCTCGAAGTGGCGCAGGGGCAGCGCGTCCATGGCCGGATCAAAGGCCGGGTTGTCGTAGCGTTCGACGAATTCGGCCGCGCGGCCGTAGTGGGGGTGGTCCTTGAACATGTCGCGCATGTTGCGGTCCAGGCCGATGTGGTGGAAGAAGTTGTAGCCCTGGAAGATGCCGTGGTTCTGCACCATCCACAGGTTCTCTTCGCTGACGAAGGGCTTGAGGATGGCTGCGGCGATGTCCGGGTGGTTGAAGGAGCCGAGGGTGTCGCCGATGTCGTGCAGCAGCGCGCACACCACGTATTCCTCATCGCGCCCATCCTTCAGCGCGAGTGTCGCGGTCTGCAGGCTGTGCGTGAGGCGGTCGACAGGGAAGCCGCCGTGGTCACCGTCAAGCAGCTTGAGGTGGACGAGCACCCGGTCGGGCAGCGACTTCGCCATCGCCATGGCTTCGGGGAGGATGCAGGCCCAGTCTTGCTGGGTGCTTTGCTCCATTCGTTTGAACGTGGCTCGGGGTTTTTCTTGCATGGTGTCTCCAGTGGTTCTGGTGGCCATGCTGTCTGAAAGAGCGGCGGCCGACAAGAGCGGTGTCCCGGCCTTCAGTCGCCCTGGGTACAGGCGGCGATCACGGCGCCGCCGCCGGACGCTCAGCCGGCTTCGCCCTGCACCCGGTGATGCGCCACCAGCGCATTGGCGTGGCCGTGGCCCAGGCCGTGCTCGGCCTTGAGCGCGGCGACCTGCTCCATGTGCCTGACGCCCTTCATGCCGTCCAGCAGCCGCATCCAGTGCGCGATGGGTTGACCGTAGGTTTTTTCGATGGACGGGAAGTAGCTCGCGGGGCCTTTGACTTTTTCTGCGGTGGATGGGGCGGGTAGTTTGGGTGCCATGGGAAGTGCTCCTTGGGATGGGCGGGACGGTGGGTTCAGGCGGTTGGCCCACCGGCCCGCTGGGTCAGCAGTTTTTTTTCGCGCTGGTTTTCTGACAGCGCAGCGGCTTGCTGGAACGCGGCCCGCGCATCCTCGATCCGGTCCAGCTTTTCCAGCAGATCGCCCCGCACCGCGTGCAGCCAGGGGTAACGCAGCAGGGCCTTGTCCTGCATCAGCGTCCCGACGATGGTTAAACCGGCGGCCGGGCCTTCGCTCATGCTGATGGCCACCGCGCGGTTGAGCTCGACCACCGGTGACGGGGCCACCCGCATCAGCTGGGCGTAGAGCGCGGCGATGC
The DNA here is from genome assembly GCF_057654755.1 of Hydrogenophaga sp. L76. Lineage (NCBI taxonomy): Bacteria > Pseudomonadati > Pseudomonadota > Betaproteobacteria > Burkholderiales > Comamonadaceae > Hydrogenophaga > Hydrogenophaga sp. L76. Next base: position 3,676,885 of record NZ_CM172807.1, on the reverse strand, counting down.
GCGGCCAGTCGGTGGCCCAGGCGGTGGATGCACGGGCGTGGCAGGCGGCGATCTCCGCTTGTAGGCGGTAGCTGCCGGCGGACGGGCCCAGCGCTTCGGCGCGCTCCAGCGCGGCCAGGCCGCGGCGGATGAGCAGGTGGTCCCAGCGGGCGCGGTTCTGCTGGTTGAGCAGCACGGGGTTGCCCTGCGCGTCGGTTCGCGCGGCGGTGCGCGAGACCTGGATTTCCATCAGCGCCACGAGGCCGTGCACCTCGGCCTGTTCGGACGCCAGCTCGGCGAGCATGCGGCCCAGGCGCAGGGCTTCGTTGCAGAGTTCGGGGCGCATCCAGTCGCCGCCGCTGGTGGCGGTGTAGCCCTCGTTGAACACCAGGTAGACGACTTCGAGCACCGAGCCCAGGCGCTCGTTCAGTTGCTCGCCGCGCGGCACTTCGAACGGCACTTGCGCATCGGCCAGCGTGCGCTTGGCGCGCACGATGCGCTGCGCGATGGTGGCTTCGGGCACGAGGAAGGCGCGTGAGATTTCGTGCGTGGTCAGGCCGCCGAGCAGCTTGAGCGTGAGCGCCACGCGCGCGTCGGTCGACAGCACCGGGTGGCAGGCGGTGAAGATGAGGCGCAGCAGGTCGTCGCCGATGTGATCCTGCCGCGCGGCGTCGAGCGCGTCGACGAAGTCGGGCACGGTGAGCGCACCCAGCGCTTCGAGGTCGCGCGCGATGTCTTCGTGCCGCGCGTCGGCCATCTGGCGGTGGCGCAGGTGGTCGAGCGCGCGGTTTTTGGCGGTGGTCATGAGCCAGGCGCCGGGGTTGTGCGGCACGCCGTCTTTCGGCCAGTGTTCCAGCGCGGCCACGAGCGCGTCCTGCGCCAGTTCTTCGGCCACACCGAGGTCGCGCACGCGCCGCGCCACGGCGGCGACGATGCGCGCGGACTCGATGCGCCAGACGGCGGCGATGGTTTGGTGGACGGCTGAATGCACGGGCGGGAGCTTACTGCGGGGGCCATGGGGAGACCCTCACCCTGGCCCTCTCCCGCGTGCGGGAGAGGGGGATTCGCACTCACATCTGCGCCGGGGCGGCGGCTTCGTCCATCCAGAACACCTCCCACTGGTGACCGTCCAGGTCGGCGAAGCCGTGCTGGAACATGAAGCCGTGGTCCTGCGGCGGGTTGGGTGTGGTGGCACCAGCGGCCACCGCCTTGCGCACGACTTCTTCGGCCTCGGCGCGGCTGTCGACCGACAGGGCCAGAATGACTTCGGTGGCCTTGTGCGCGTCACCGATCGGTTTTTTGGTGAAGCCCTGGAAGAAGGGCTCGACCAGCAGCATGGCGTAGAAGTTTTCGCCGATCTCCAGACAAGCACCCTGCTCGTTGGTGAAGCGCTGGTTGAACGTGAGGCCCAGGGCCTTGAAGAAGGCCTGCGAGCGGGCCATGTCCTGGATGGGCAGGTTGACGAAGATCTGGCGGAACATGAGGGGTTCTCCTGGTGGGTTTGTTGGCTGGCGGATGGTTGGTGTGGGTGGATGGTGATCAGGCTTTCTGCTTCGCTTCCATCTGCTTGAACTTGTGCAGCGCCTCGCTGGGCGGGAACTCGTCCAGCTCGATGAGCTGGCGCAGCTCGATCACGGCCTCCTTGCCACGACCTGCGGGGTTGGGAAAACGGCGGCTCCATTCCATGGCTTCTTCGCGCGAGCGCACCTGGATCAGGGTGTAGCCGGCGATCAGCTCCTTGGCCTCGGCGAAAGGGCCGTCCACGACGCGCTGGCCCGAGGCGTCGTAGTGCACGCGCCAGCCGGTGCGGCTGGGGTGCAGCCCGCTGGCGTCGAGCAGCACGCCCGCGCGCGCCAGCTCCTCGTGGTACGCGGCCATCTCGGCCATGAGTTCCTTCGGGGCTTCGGGCATGAGCTCGGCCTCGAACTCGGGGCAGGACTTGACGATGATCATGAATCGCATGGGGTTCTCCTTACTCAGGTAGGGGTTTAGCCCTGGGGGTCGAGGAAACGGAACTTCTGGTCTGGGTCCCACGAGCCCTCGAAGCGCGAGCCTTCGAAGAAGGTGGAGGTCCAGCGCTTGCAGGTGGGCGACTGCAGCATGGTGGCCCACACACGCTCGCGCGGGGCCTGGATGAGGATGTCGAAATGCTGGGTTTTCATGGTGAGGTCCTTTGGTTCAGTGGGCGTCGCAGGCGGCCTGCAAAGCCGCGATATCGAGCTTGCGCATCGTCCTCATGGCGGCCGTCATGCGCTGCACGGCCGGGCCGGGTGGACCCGAGAGCCGGTCCATGAGGAAGATCGGCACGATCTGCCAGGAGACACCCCATCGATCCACCAGCCAGCCACACATCTCGGCCTCGGGAACGGCCGAGAGCGCTGCCCAGCAGCGGTCGACCTCGGCCTGGTCGGCACAGCTCACGACCAGCGAAGCGGCCGGCGAGAGGCGGTAGTGCGGCCCGCCGTTGAGCAGGGACAGCACATGGCCATCGAGCTCCAGGGTCACCAGCATCGCCGTGCCCTCGGGCATGGGATCGCCCGGGCCATAGCGCAACACGCTGGTGATGCGCGAGTCTGGAAAAACCGAGATGTAGAACTGCGCGGCTTCTTCGGCCTGGGTGTCGAACCACAGGCAGGTGTGGATGCGGGGTTTCATGCAAAAGACTCCTGTGCGTCGACGCGGGCGGCGGCGGACTTGCCGGGCCTCGCGTGAAGCCGGTTCAGCGGCTTCTGTGGGTACGACGGAACAGGCTGGGCGTTTTCGACAGCGCCCGCATAAGCAGAAACCCTAGGAAATACTCAAGCGCGACTCTCGTCGAAACAGGGGGCGAGCGGGCGCACCTCAACGGTGGCCCACTGCGCGGCGGGGCAGCGCTGGGCGATGGCGATGGCCTCTTCACGGCCCACGTTCTGCAACAGGAAGAAGCCGCCGATCATTTCCTTGGCTTCGGCAAACGGGCCGTCCAGCACCTGCGGATGCCCCCCGGCCAGGCTCACGCGCACCGCGCTCGACATTCCAGCCAGCGATTCCACCGCCTTGAGCTTGCCTTCGGCTGCAAGCCCGTCGCCGAAAGCCTGCATGGCGGCATAGGCAGCGCGGCCTTCGGCCTCGGTGCGGGTGGCGCGCTGGCCTTCGGGTTCGATGATGAGGAGCATGTAGGACATGGCGGCGCCTTTCAACAAACGAATGGGGCGATGCTACACAGGCGGCCCGGGGCTGGCGCAAGCACCGGCACACCGGCCTGCGCAAGACAGCGTTCGCTCGGCATCTGTTCGCCATCGCACCGACGCGAACAAGAACCCCCTACATGCTCGACCATACTGCAGTCGCGGCCACTTTGACGTGATTCAGCCCCCACAAACGACACATCCACCCCCTTCGCACGCCACGCCGGACGGAGGTGGAGCGATGGCGGGGAGGATGGCCGCAACAACTGACCACAGCATCTCCGCACCGAAGTCATCACCATGTCCGAAAGAACACCGCTGGAAATACCGATGGCCACGACCCTGCTCGGCGAGTTGATGACGGGCCAGGTGGAATGCGGTTTTGAACACGCAGGTCTTGAAGATGTGATCGCGAAGATGCAGGCGTCACAGATCCGTCGGCTTCCCGTGCTGGACGATGCCCAGCGGCTTGTCGGCAGGCTCTCGCTGGGCGACCCGGCGGCCAGGTCAGACCCTGAAATGGCGGGATTCACATGGGCCGAAATTTCGGCGCCTGGATGATCTGGCGGCTGCTCACCTCGACGGTCAACGCGTGGCTCGACGATTACGCGCCCAGCATGGGTGCGGCACTCGCTTTCTACACGCTGTTCTCGATCGCACCGCTGCTGCTGATCGTCATTTCGGTCACCGGTTTTTTCTTTGGCGAAGCGGCTGCCCGGGCGGAGATCTTTGCGCAGATATCCCTGATGGTGGGAGAGGACAGCGCCACCACCCTGGACACGGTGCTCAAGAGCCTGGACAAACCCGCCGCCAGCCTGGTGGGCATGCTGGTGGGCCTGGGCACACTGCTGATCGGTGCCACCACCGTGTTTGTCGAACTGCAGAATGCCATGGACCGCATCTGGCAAGTCCCCCTCCGCCCCGACTTCAGTGGTGTGCGGGACTTCTTCCGGGTACGCCTGCTCTCGCTCGGGCTGGTCCTGGGCATCGGTTTCCTGCTCCTGGTTTCACTGGTGCTCAGTGCCTTGATGGCCGCACTGGGCAAATGGTGGGCACCCTGGTTCGGCGAATTCGCGCTCGTGGCCGATGCCGTCAACTTTGTGGTGACCCTGACGTTCATCACCGCCGTGTTTGCGATGATCTACAAATGGATGCCCAGGACAGCTGTCGCCTGGCGCGATGTGTGGATCGGCGCACTCATCACCGCCTTGTTGTTCACGGTCGGCAAAACGCTGATCGGTCTGTACATCGGCCGCAGCGCCGTGGCTTCGGTGTTCGGCGCCGCATCGTCGCTGGTGGTGCTGCTGCTGTGGGTGTACTACTCGGCGCAAGTCTTCCTGCTCGGTGCGGAGTTCACCTGGGTGTTCGCGCAACGCCGCAAGCCAGCGCCCTCACCCCCAGCACCGGACATACCGCAACGGCCGGACTGATCGCGCACGGCCATGTCGCGGTCGGTCACGGCGCCGATCATCCGGTCGTGCGGGCGAGACCTGCGACTTCCCGCGCGACACGGGTCGGGAGGTCGCCCTGGCTGCCTGATTGGCGCCAGGCTTCCCGTGTTTTGTGGCCGAAGACGGGCAGCGGGTGCTGGGCACCTGTGTGCTGCACCCGAACCGCCTGGGCGGTGGGTCGCATGTGGCGAACTGCGGCCACATGACGGCGGCCGATGCCACGTGCCAAGGGATGGCGCGCGCAGGGGTTTCGTGCGATGCAGTTCAACTTCGTGTAGCGAGCGACCACCGGGCCGTGAAGCTGTGGACCGGCATGGGCCTTGAACCGTGGGCCGCCTGCCGGAAGCGTTTCTCGACCCCGTGCATGGTTTTACCGGCGCGCGGGTGATGTTTCAGCGTCTGTGAGGCGCGGGGGACCTGTCTCAGACCTTTGAAAAGTCCGGCTTGCGCCGCTCCATGAACGCGCCGAAGGCTTCTTTGGCGGCCGGCTCGCCGAGCATGCGACCGAAGCTCACGCCCTCTTCGGCCATCTGCGCCATCACCAGCTGGCTCTGGCTTTTTTTCATCAGGCGCTTGGTCTCGATCAGCGAGCTGATCGGCTTCGCCGCGAGCTTGCGCGCCACGGTCTGCGCGTAACCCGCGGCCTCCATGGGCGGCAGCACGCGGTTGACCAGACCGACTTCGAGCGCGGCCTCGGCCATGAAGGGCTCGCCCAGCAGCAGCGCCTCGGCCGCGCGGTGGTAGCCCAGCATCTGCGGCACCAGCAGGCTCGACGCCGCTTCAGGGCACAGGCCAAGGTTGACGAAGGGCATGGAGAAGGCCGCGTTGTCGCCCGCATAAACCAGGTCGCAGTGGAACAGCAGCGTGGTGCCGATGCCCACGGCCGGTCCACACACCACGGCAAGCGCGGGCTTGCTGAACTGCGCGATACCGCGCAGGAAACGGAACACGGGCGAGTCCTGCGTGGCGGGCGGGTTGTTCAGGAAGTCGCCGATGTCGTTGCCGGCGCTGAAGGTGGTCTCGTTGCCCTGGAACAGCACGCAGCGCACGGCCGGATCGGCCTCGGCGGCTTCCAGCGCGTCGGCCAGCGCGGCGTACATCGCGGCGGTGATGGAGTTCTTCTTGTCGGGGCGGTTGAAGGTCAGCGTGGTGACGCCGGCTTCGGTGTGGACGAGGATGTCGCTCATGGGCTTGTGCTGGGTTGGGTTGCGGCCGTGCGCCGAAAAGGGCGCCAAGTTAACACGATTGCCGCGCGATGTCTGGAGGGGCGTGCCCAGTCGGTGACAGACCCCTACACTCCGGACATCCTCGCGAAAGCCCCGCCCCCGCCATGTTGTCCACACGCCTGCTCGCCGCCCTGTGTCTGTCACTGGCCTTGCTGGCCGCGCTCTGGCCAGCGCCCGCTGCCGCAGCCGATACAACCCCCTCCACCGGCCCCGCGTGGGCCTGGTGCTCTCCGGCGGCGGCGCGCGCGGTCTGTCGCACGTCGGCGTGCTCAAGGTGCTGGAGGCGGCGCATGTGCCGGTGGACCTGATCGTCGGCACCTCGATGGGCGCGATCATCGGCGGGCTGTACGCCAGCGGCATGACGGCCGACGAACTGGAGCGCGAGATCCTGGCGCTGGAATGGGGCAGCCTCTTCGACTCGCGCGAGCCGCGCCAGCTGCTGTCGCAGCGGCGCAAGGAAGAAGACCTGGAGCTCTCGCCCGTGTTGCGGCTGGGCTTTCGCGACGGCGAATTCCGCCTGCCCACGGGCGCGGTGTCGACCCGGGCGCTGGAAACCATGCTGCGCCGCTACACCCTGCCCGCGCGGCACCGGGCCAGCTTCGACGGCCTGCCGACGCCGTTTCGCGCCGTGGCCACCGACATGGAGACCGGCCAGGCGGTGGTGATGGACCACGGCGACCTCGCCGCCGCCTTGCGCGCGAGCATGTCGGTGCCGGGCGTGTTCTCCCCACTGGAGCTCGACGGCCGCATCCTGGGCGACGGCGGGCTGGTGAACAACCTGCCGGTGGATGTGGCGCGGCGCATGGGGGCGGACGTGATCATCGCGGTGAGCATCGGCACGCCGCTGGCGGGCCGCGAAACGCTGGGCAGCCTGCTGGGCATCACGACGCAGATGGTCAACATCCTGACCGAGCAGAACGTGCAGGCCAGCATCGCCACCCTGACCACGCAGGACCTGCTGCTGCAGCCACCACTGGGCACGCTGAGTTCGGCCCATTTCAACCGGGCGCCCGAACTCGTGCGACTCGGCACCGAATACGCGGAGTCGGTGCGCGAAGCGCTGAACCGCTTCGCGGTCAGCCCGGCGCAGTACGCCGACTGGGTCGCGCAGCGCCAGGCCGTGGCCGATACAGGGGTGACCACTGCGGGCAGCGTGGGCGCCCTGCGCTTCGAGGGCGTGGACGCTTCGAGGGCCCAGCGGCTGTCGCAGATGGTGGAGAGCGAACCTGGTCAGCCGATCGATCTGGCGCGCATCGAAGACGACGTGCAGCAGCTCGCGGCCACGGGCGACTACGAGCAGGTGGACTACCGGCTGGAGCGCATTGGCAGCAGCCGCGACGAAGCGCTGGTGGTGCGGCTGCGCGAGAACCGCTGGGGCCCCAACTACTTCCGGCTCGGACTCGACCTGCGCACCGATTTCGATGGCCAGGGCGCGTTCAACCTGCGCCTGAGCCACAACCGGCACTGGGTCAACCGCCGCGGCGCCGAGTGGCGCAACCGCTTCCAGCTGGGCGAGACGCTGGGCGCGTTCACCGAGTTCTACCAGCCGCTGGACCGGCGCGCCAACTGGTTCGTGTCGGCCTGGGCCGACGCCAGCCTGAAGCGCGTGGACGTGTTCGATGCCGAAGGCCAGCAAGTCGCCACCGGCAAGCGCCGCGGGCTGCAGGTGGGTGCCGACATCGGCTGGCCCATCGGCCTGCAGGGCAGCCTGGGCGAACTGCGGCTGGGCCTGGTGGGCAGCGCGCGCCGCGCCGCGCCCGACCTGGTGAGCAGCAGCGTGGCGGACCAGTCGCTGGACCTGTCCACCCAGCGCTGGCGCGAAACCGGTCTGCATGCCGCGCTGATCTCGGACCAGCTGGACTACGCCAATTTCCCGTCAAGCGGCTACCGCTTCAAGGGCGATGTGGTTTTTGGCCGCTTGCGCAACAGCGGCAAAAGCTCCGAATTCGTGCGGCTGGACAGCAGCTTCACGGCGGTGCGCTCGTGGGGCGAGCACACCTTCAACCTGGGCGCCCGTCTGGCCTACGTCAACCAGATTCCACTGGGCGCGCTGGACGAATACTCGCTGGGTGGTTTCCAGAACCTCTCGGGCTACCGCGTGGGCCAGGTGGCGGGCAACCACCTGCTGTTCGGCCGCATCACCTACTACCGTCGCATGCCCTGGAACGTGGGCGTGGCACGCGCGGTGTTTGCCGGTGGCTCGCTGGAAGCCGGCAACGCCTGGCTGCAACGCAGCGACATCAGCTTCAAGGGGCTGCGCACCGGCTCCAGCGTGTTCATCGGCGCGGACACCGGGGTGGGGCCGTTCTACCTGAGCCTGGTGCACGCCGCGCGCGGTTACACCGGGCTCTACCTGCTGCTGGGGCGGCCGTAGGGCTCGCTCAGGAGCGGCGCGTTGAGAAGCTGGGCGGAGCGAAATCCCCCACCGCAGGGACACCGCGGAACCGGCTTTGCCGGGCCGCTGGTGTCCGCCCCCTGGAGGGGGTGACGCGCTGCAAGCGCGGCGCGGGGGTGCGCGTGTTCACACGCGTTCGAAGATTCCCGCGGCGCCCTGCCCCATGCCCACGCACATCGTGACCATGCCGAACTTCTTGTTGTGGCGGCGCAGGGCATGCACCACGGTCGCGGCGCGGATGGCACCGGTGGCACCCAGCGGGTGGCCGAGCGCAATCGCACCGCCCATGGGGTTGACCTTGGCCGGGTCCAGGCCGAGCGTGTTCATGACGGCGAGCGACTGCGCGGCAAAGGCTTCGTTCAATTCGAACCAGTCGATGTCGTCCTGCTTCAGGCCTGCGTTTTTCAGCGCGGCCGGAATCGCTTCGACCGGGCCGATGCCCATGAGGTGCGGTGGCACGCCACGCGATGCGTAGCTCACGAAGCGGGCCAGCGGCGTGAGGTTGTAGCGCTTCAAGGCGGCCTCGCTCACCAGGATCAGCGCACCCGCGCCGTCGCTGGTCTGTGAGCTGTTGCCCGCGGTCACCGAGCCTCGCGCGGCGAACACAGTGCGCAATTTCGCCAGACCTTCGAGCGAGGTGTCGGGGCGCGCGCCTTCGTCGAGGCTGATGATGCGGCTGCGGGTCGCGACCTCGGCGGTCTCCAGGTCCACGCTGCGGTCGGTCACTTCCACCGGTGTGATCTCGTCGGTGAATTCGCCGTTCTTCATCGCGATCACGGCGCGCTGGTGCGACTGCACGGCGAACGCGTCCTGCGCGTCGCGCGACACCTTCCACTGCTGCGCCACCTTCTCGGCGGTCAGGCCCATGCCGTAGGCAATGCCGTAGCTCTCCACATCGTCGGTGTTGCGGAAGATGGTGGGCGACAGGCTGGGCGTGTTGCCCATCATGGGCACCATGCTCATGCTCTCGGTGCCGGCGGCGATCATCACGTCGGCCTCGCCGACGCGGATGCGATCCGCCGCCATCTGCACAGCGGACAGGCCCGAGGCGCAGAAGCGGTTGACCGTGATGCCGCCCACCGAGTTGGGCAGACCGGCCAGGATGGCGCCGATGCGCGCCACGTTCAGGCCCTGTTGCGCTTCGGGAATGGCGCAGCCGCAGATCACGTCTTCCACGGTTTTCGGGTCCAGGCCGGGCACCTGGGCCATGGCCGAACGCAGGGCGTGGGCCAGCAGGTCGTCCGGGCGCAGGTGCTTGAACGAGCCCTTGTGCGAACGGCCGATGGGGGTGCGGGTGGCGGCGACGATGTAGGCGTCTTGAATTTGTTTGCTCATGTCGTGTCCTTAGTTGCGGACCGGCTTGCCGGTGTTCAGCATGCCGAGGATGCGTTCTTGTGTCTTGGGGTGCACGATCAACGAGCAGAACGCGCGGCGCTCCAGCGTCATCAGGTAATCCTCGTTCACCAGCGTTCCGGGATCGACGTCACCCCCCGTCACCACACCCGCGATCAGCGAAGCGATGTGGAAGTCGTGCTGGCTGATGAAACCGCCGTCGCGCATGTTCACCAGGCTGCCCAGGATGGTGGCCTTGCCGTCGCGACCGGCGACCGGGAACAGGCGCTTGTGCGGTGCGCGGTAGCCGCCATTGAACAAGGTCTTGGCCTCGTTGACGGCCACGAACAGCAGCTCGTCCTTGTGCGGCACGATCACGTCGGAGTGCAACACGTAGCCCAGCTTGCGGGATTCCAGAGCGCTGGTGCCCACCTTGGCCATGGCCGCGGCGGTGAAGCCTTCGGTCAGGAAGGGCAGCAGGTCCTTGCCGGTGGAGGTCTCAGCATTTTCGGCCGCGCGGCGCGCGATATAGGTGAGGCCACCGGCACCGGGCACCAGGCCGACGCCCACTTCCACCAGGCCGATGTAGCTCTCCATGTGCACCACGCGGCGCGCGCTGTACACGGCCAGCTCGCAGCCACCGCCCAGCGCCAGACCTCGCACGGCGCTGACCACCGGCACGTTGGCGTAACGCAGGCGCAGCATGGTCTGCTGCATGAAGCCCTCGGCGTCTTCGATCGCGCTCACGCCCACCGCCATGAAGGCGGGCAGCATGGCCTGCAGGTCGGCGCCGGCGCTGAAGGGCTCGTCGCCCGACCAGACCACCAGGCCCTGGAATTCCTTCTCGGCCAGGTCCACAGCGCTCATCAAGCCTTCACAGACCTCGGGACTGATGGCGTGCATCTTGGTCTTGATGCTGGCAATCAGCACCTGCTCATCGAGCGTCCAGATGCGGATGGCATCGTTCTCTTCAAGGGTGATGCCAGCGGTCTCGAACTTGTGACCGGCTTCGCCCAGCAGCAACTCGGGGAAGTGCTGGCGCTGGTACACCGGCAGTTGCAGGCGACCCTGAAATTCACCCTGGGTGGGGTTCCACGAACCCTGCGCAGTGTGCACACCACCGGCCTCGGCCACCGGGCCTTTGAACACCCATTCGGGCAGCGGCGCCTTGCTCAGCGCCTTGCCGGCATCGATGTCTTCCTGGACCATCTTCGCCACTTCGAGCCAGCCGGCCTCCTGCCAGAGTTCAAACGGGCCCTGCTTCATGCCGAAGCCCCAGCGCATGGCCTGGTCCACGTCGCGCGCGGTCTCGGCGATGGTGGCCAGGTGCACGGCGGCGTAGTGGAAGCTGTTGCGCAGGATGGCCCACAGGAACTGGCCCTGCGGGCCTTCGGCGTTGCGCAAGAGCTTCAGGCGCTCGGCGGCCGGGCGCTTCAGCATGCGGCCATACACCTCGTCGGCCTTCTCGCCGGCGGGCACGTACTCTTCGCTGTCCAGATCGAAGCGCTGGATGTCACGACCGACCTTCTTGAAGAAGCCGGCCTTGGCTTTCTGGCCGAGGTTACCGAGTTCGATCAGCTTAGCCAGCACCGGCGGTGTGCCGAAGCTGCCGTAGAACGGGTCGGTCTGCTCGTTCAGGTTGTCCTGCAGCGTCTTGACCACATGGGCCATGGTGTCCAGGCCCACCACGTCGGCGGTGCGGAAGGTGCCGCTGCTGGCGCGGCCCAGGCGCTTGCCGGTCAGGTCGTCGACCACGTCGTAGGTCAGGCCGAAGTTCTCCACCTCTTTCATGGTCGCCAGCATGCCGGCGATGCCGATGCGGTTGGCGACGAAGTTGGGCGTGTCCTTGGCACGCACCACGCCCTTGCCCAGGCCGCTGGTGACGAAGGTCTCCAGGTCGTTGAGGATCTGCGGCTCGGTGGTGGGCGTGGCGATCAGTTCCACCAGCGTCATGTAGCGCGGCGGGTTGAAGAAGTGGATGCCGCAGAAGCGCGGCTTGATCGCCTCGGGCAGCACCTCGGAGAGCTTGGTGATCGACAGGCCCGAGGTGTTGGACGCGACGATGGCGTGCGGTGCGATGAAGGGCGCGATCTTGGTGTACAGATCTAGCTTCCAGTCCATGCGCTCGGCAATGGCCTCGATGATCAGGTCGCAGTCTTTCAACTGCTCCATGTGCTCTTCGTAGTTGGCCTGGCCGATCAGGTCGGCGTCACTGGTCACGCCCAGCGGCGAGGGCTTGAGCTTCTTGAGGTTCTCGATCGCGCGGGTGACGATGCCGTTCTTCGGGCCTTCCTTGGCCGGGAGGTCGAACAGCACCACCGGCACCTTGACGTTGACCAGGTGCGCAGCGATCTGCGCGCCCATCACGCCCGCGCCGAGCACGGCGACTTTTTTCACTTGAAATCGGTTCATTGGTTTTCCATGAAGAAAAGGGAGGACGTGTTCACTCGACGCGTGTCCAGACCTGGGTGCGGTAGAACGGGCCGATGTAACCACGCACCTGCAGCTTCTTGCCGTCTTCGATGGGCGTCATGCGCAGGGTGTAGTTCTTGCCGTTTTCGGGGTCGAGGATCTTGCCGTCTTCCCACACCGCTTCCGTGGCGGATTTCTTCGCGCCGCGGATGATTTCCATGCCGACCTTGGGTTGGTCCTTGCGGTCGTCGGTGCAGGCGGTGCAGGTGGGCTCGCTGCCCTTGGTGAGCGACTTCTCGATCCGGCCGGTGAACACGCCCGCCGGGCTGGACACGATGCGGATCTCGGCCTTGGCCTCACCGGTCTTGTCGTCGATGTTGCGCCACAGGCCTTCGGGAGTGGCCTGGGCGAAGACGATCGTCGAGCCGAACGCCAGCAGGATGGGCAGGGTTTTGATCATCGAAGTCTCCTTTGCGGACCAAGGGATGTTTCGCAAGAACACCGCGGAACCGGCTTTGCCGGGCCGCTGGTGTTGTCCCCCTGGGGGGAAGCCGCGAAGCGGCGCAGGGGGGGTCATGCCAATGCCGCGTCGGTGTCCATCAGCACCTTCGAACCCGCACGCGCCGTGCGCATCAGCGACGCGGTCTCAGGGAACAGCTTGGCAAAGTAGAAGCGCGCGGTCTGCAGCTTGGCCACGTAGAACGGATCGGTGTTGCCGGCGGCGATCTCGCGCAGCGCCACCTGCGCCATGCGGGCCCAGAAGTAGCCGAACACCAGGTGGCCGGCCACGCGCAGGTAGTCCACGGCGGCAGCGCCCACTTCGTCGGCGTTCTGCAGGCCCTTGAAGCCGATCTCCATGGTGAACTTGGTGATCTGCTCGCCCAGCACGGCCAGCGGGTTGATGAACTCGGCCATCTTCTCGTTGACGCCCTCTTCCATCACCAGCGCGCCCACCAGCTTGCCGAACTTCTTGAGCGTGGCGCCGTTGTTGCCCAGCACCTTGCGGCCCAGCAGGTCCAGCGACTGGATGGTGTTGGTGCCTTCGTAGATCATGTTGATGCGGGCGTCGCGCACGAACTGCTCCATGCCCCATTCCTTGATGTAGCCGTGGCCGCCGAAGACCTGCTGGCACATCGTTGCCGCCTGGTAACCGTTGTCGGTCAGGAAGGCCTTGGTGATGGGCGTGAGCAGCGAGAGCAGTTCGTCCGCCTCCTTGCGCACCTTGTCGTCCGGGTGGTTGTGCACCTTCTCCAGCAGCACCGAGCTGTAGATGGCGAGCGCGCGGCCGCCTTCGGCGTAGGCCTTGGCGGTCAGCAACATCTTGCGCACGTCGGGGTGCACGATGATCGGATCGGCCGGCTTGTCCTTGGCCTTGGTGCCGCTCAGGCTGCGCATCTGGATGCGGTCCTTGGCGTAGGCCAGGGCGTTCTGGTAGGCCACTTCGGTCAGGCCGAGCGACTGGTTGCCCACGCCCAGACGGGCGGCGTTCATCATCACGAACATGGCCTGCATGCCCTTGTGCGGCTGGCCCACCAGGGTGCCGGTGGCGCCATCGATCACGATCTGCGCCGTGGCGTTGCCGTGGATGCCCATCTTGTGCTCCAGGCCGCCGCAGTAGATACCGTTGCGCTCACCCAGCGAACCGTCGGCATTCACCAGGAACTTCGGCACGACGAACAGGCTGATGCCCTTGATACCGGGAGGCGCATCGGGCAGGCGGGCCAGCACCAGGTGGATGATGTTGGGCGCCATATCGTGTTCACCGGCGCTGATGAAGATCTTGTTGCCGGTGATCCTGTAGCTGCCGTCGGCCTGCGGTTCGGCCTTGGTGCGCATCAGGCCGAGGTCGGTGCCGCAATGGGGTTCTGTCAGGCACATGGTGCCGGTCCACTCGCCGCTGGTCATCCTGGGCAGGTAGGTCGACTTCTGCTCGGGGGTGCCGTGGGCGTGCAGCGCGGCGTAGGCGCCGTGCGTGAGGCCGGGGTACATGGTCCAGGCCTGGTTGGCCGAATTCATCATCTCGTAAAGGCACTGGTTGACCACCAGCGGCAGGCCCTGGCCGCCGAATTCGGGATCGCAACTCAGCGCCGCCCAACCACCGTCCACATAGGTCTTGTACGCCTCCTTGAAGCCCGCTGGCGTGGTGACTTCGTGGGTCTTCTGGTCGAGCTTGCAGCCTTCGGTGTCGCCGCTGATGTTCAGCGGAAAGATCACCTGGGATGCGAACTTGCCGGCTTCTTCAAGCACCGCGTTGATGGTGTCGGCATCCATGTCGGCGTGCTGCGGCATGGTCTGGAGATCGGCGCTCACGTTGAGCACCTCGTGCATCACGAACTGCATGTCGCGCAGGGGCGGGTTGTAGACGGGCATGGGTATCTCCTGGAGTGGGTTTTGTGAAAAGAACAGGGCCTGGTCTCAGGCCTGGGAAGCAGTCTTCAGCATCTTGCGTTGACGCAACCTGGCCGACGCAGGGGGGGGTTCCGGAACGGGCGCGGCGGCCGTGCTGAAGCGGCCCACGATGCCTTCAAAGGCCGTCAGCGCACGTTGCAGCGAATCCGGACTGCCGAGGAACCGCGCCTCGTAGTGCAGCGCGAGGATGAGCGCATGGACTTCAAAGGCCATCTGGGCCGCATCGGTGGCCGGGTGCAGGTGGCCTTCCGCAACGGCCATTTCGACGGCGCGGCGCATGGCCGACAGCCAGGTGTTGACCGAGCCGGCCAGTGCATCACGCACCGGGCCGGGCCGGTCTTCGAACTGCACCGCGCCACTGATGTAGATGCAGCCCGAGTCGATCTCGACCGAAGTGCGTTTCATCCAGTTGTCGAACATCGCACGCAACCGGGGCAGGCCGCGGGCAAAGGCCATGGCGGGATAAAACACCTCGTCCTCGAACCGGGCGTGGTACTCGCGCACCACCGAAATCTGCAGTTCCTCGCGAGAACCGAAGTGGGCGAACACGCCCGATTTGCTCATCTGCATGACTTCGGCCAGCGCGCCGATGGACAGGCCTTCCAGGCCGATCTGCGTCGCCAGCCCGAGGGCGGCATCCACGATGGCCGCCTTGGTCTGCTGGCCTTTTTGCAGCGGCCGGGTGGCACTGTCGCTGCGAAGGCGTCTGGCGGGAGGTTGTGGACTCATGCTGCAAGGCCAGGTGATGGCAAAAGGGATGGGGCAAAAAACAGACCACCGATAAATCGAACGGTCGTGCTATTTTTACCGCAAAACCCGGCCAATGCACGGTCCTGCAGGACTTTGTGGGGGAATTGTTTAGGTGCCGTTCCCTAAACGACACCGATGCATGCCAGCGGTTCGGGTTAACCCGGACCACTCGCCGCGCGAACGGTCAGAGACGGCCGTCGGGCAGCAGCAGGCGCAGGCTGTGTTCCAGGTTCTCGTTGGGCGAGCGCTTGAATCCGCTGCGGGCAAAGCGCTGCAGACGGCCCATGCAGAAGGCCGTGACCACCGAGGCATCGGCCTGCGCGTCGACGGTGGGCGTGGTCGCTCCAGCCACCACGGCGACCTCACGCAGGTTCTGGCGCAGGGCCGATTCGATCTTGTCGAAGAACAGGTTCATGCGCTGTTGCAGGCGCTCGTTTTCGTACACCAGCGCGTCGCCCACCATGACGCGTGTCATGCCGGGGTTCTTCTCACCAAACTGCAGCAGCAGGGCCACGAGCTTGCGCGAACGCGCCATGGCATCGGGCTCGCGTTCACCCAACTGGTTGACCAGACCGAACACCGACTGCTCGATGAACTCGATCAGGCCCTCGAACATCTGCGCCTTGCTGGCGAAGTGGCGGTAGAGCGCGGCCTCGCTCACATCCAGTCGCGCCGCCAGCGCGGCCGTGGTGACGCGCTCGGCACCCGGTTGCTCCAGCATGGCGGCCAGCGCGTGCAGGATCTGCACCCGACGCTCGCCAGGCTTGGGGCGCTTGCGACCATTGCCCTCAACGCCTCCAGCAACATCGGTAGAGACATCGGCCGTCAGGTCGGCCATGGGCAATGGAGCGCTGGAAGTCATGGGCGGTCGGTCCGTCGTTTGTCGGCTGGAGGCCGTTGGCGCGGCCCGGTGTTTGTCATCCCTTGTTTCATTTTCTCACAGCCTTCCCACCGGCCTCCCGGTTGCCCGCCGCGGATTCAGTGGGAGCGGATCATGGTGCCGAAAGGCTGGTTGCCCAGCACCTCCAGCAGCAGCGCATGCGGCACGCGGCCATCGATGATGTGCACCGCGTTGACGCCGCTCTTGGCCGCGTCGAGCGCACCGGCGATCTTGGGGATCATGCCGCCGCTGATCGTGCCGTCTTCCACCAGCTCGTCGATGCGGCGCGGCGTGAGTTCGGTGAAGAGCTGGCCTTCCTTGTCCAGCACACCGGGGATGTTGGTCAGCATCAGCAGCTTCTCGGCCTGCAGCACGGTGGCCAGCTTGGCGGCCACCACGTCGGCATTGATGTTGTAGCTCTCGTTGTTCTCGCCAAAGCCGATGGGGCTGACGACCGGAATGAAGGCGTCGTCCTGCAGCGCCTTCACCACGCTCGGGTCCACGCTCACGATGTCGCCGACCTGGCCCACGTCGTGCTCCACGTTCGGGTCTTTCTGGTCCGACAGGCGCAGCTTCTGCGCGCGGATCATGGCGCCGTCGCGCCCGGTCAGGCCCACGGCCTTGCCGCCAGCGGCGTTGATCAGGCCCACGATGTCCTGCTGCACTTCACCACCGAGCACCCACTCCACCACTTCCATGGTCTCGGCGTCGGTCACGCGCATGCCCTGGATGAACTGCCCCTTCTTGCCCAGGCGCTGCAGCAGCGTCTCGATCTGCGGACCGCCGCCGTGCACGACGACCGGGTTGATGCCCACCAGCTTGAGCAGCACCACGTCCTCGGCAAAGTCCTGCTGCAGGGCCGGGTCGGTCATGGCATTGCCGCCGTACTTGATGACCATGGTTTTGCCGTGGTACTTGCGGATGTAGGGCAAGGCCTGGGCCAGGATTTCGGCTTTTTCTCTGGGCTGGATGTGGGCGAGGTCGACGGGGGTGTGGGTGGTCATTTTCGGGTTCCCGGTGGGGCTGTTCGGTTGGCAAATTGTAGGCTTCGTGGTCAGCCTTTTTGGCGCCTGTGGCGTGCCGGGTCGCGCCCCGGCGGCGCCTCACTTTCTTTTGCAGCGACCAAAAGAAAGTAAGCAAAGAAAAGGCGAGCCGGATGCGGGCGCGGGAACATGCACTCCGGCTGCCCTGTTGGTGTTGCCCTCTCCCAAAGGGCGAGGGAGAAAGAAGGGGAGTCCGATCCCGATCCCGATTCCGCTTGTCGCCGTGTGGCCGGGCTGAGCAGCGCAGCGGCGAGCGGATCAGGGCGGGCGTTGTTTGAGCGAAGCGAGTTCAGCCCGACCCCGCTCGACGCGAGCAGCGCAAGGCACCGCGCAGCGGCCCGGACTTCGGCTCGCCTTTCTTTTGCTTACTTTTCTTTGGCGAAGCAAAGAAAAGTGAGTCGCCCGCCGGGGCGAGACCCGGCCCACAAAAGCCGCGAAAGCCAACAACACCAAGACAACGAAATCAGAAGTGAATCCCCCGCATCATCTGCTGCATGGCCACGGCCTCCGGCGACAACTGAGGCCTGGCCCCTTTCTCCCCCTTCGCAGCCGAAGAATCCGGGAACATGCGGAAGCTCGTGTTCATCACGATCTGCGCCACCCTCGGCACGAACGCGTGCAGCACCTGCCCCGTCACCCCCAGCCGCGTCGCAATGCGCACGGGCTTGAAGATGCAGGCCTGCGCGATCATGTCGGCCGCTTCTTCCGGCGCCAGCGTCGGCACGTTCTTGTAGATCTGCGTCGGCGCGATCATGGGCGTTCGCACCAGCGGCATGTTGATGGTGGTGAACGAGATGCCCTGGTCGGCGAACTCGCTGGAGGCGCAGCGCGTCCAAGCGTCCAGCGCAGCCTTGCTGGCCACGTAGGCGCTGAAGCGCGGCGCGTTGGTCAGCACACCGATGGAGCTGATGTTCACCACATGGCCCTTGCGCTTGGCCACCATGCCGGGCAGCAGGCCCATGGTCACGCGCAGGCAGCCGAAGTAGTTCAGCTGCATGGTGCGCTCGAAGTCGTGAAAGCGGTCGTAGCTGCCTTCGATGGCGCGGCGGATCGAGCGGCCCGCGTTGTTGATCAGGAAGTCGACGCCGCCGTGGTTGGCGATCAACAGTTGCACGAAGCGGTCGGCATCGGCCATGTCGGCGATGTCTGCCGGGTAGGCGATGAACTGGTAACCCTTGCCCTTGGCTTCCTTGCAGGCTTCATCGAGCTTGTCCTGGTCGCGTCCGCAGATGATCGTCACCGCGCCGGCCTCGGCGAACTTGTGCGCCGCCGCCAGGCCGATGCCCGAGCTCCCGCCCGTGACCAGCACCACCTTGCCCGCCACGGTGCCCTTCAAGCTGCGGTCGATGTGCAGGTCGGGGTCGAGGTGGCGCTCCCAGTAGTCCCACAGCCGCCAGGCGTAGTCCTTGAGGTTGGGGCATTCGATGCCGCTGCCCTTGAGCGCGGCCAGCGTCTCGCGGCAGTCGAAGCGCGTCGGGTAGTTGACGAAGTTCATCATGTCCTCGGGCAAGCCGAGGTCCTGCATGATGGCGCGGTAGACGCGGCGCACCGGCGCCAGTGCCATCAGGCCCTTCTTCACGCTCTTGGGGATGAAACCCATCAGCGCAGCGTTGACGAACAGGTTCATCTTCGGCGCGTGCGCCGCCTTGCTCAATATGTCGAGCACATCGCCCACGCGGTAGCCCATGGGGTCGACCAGGTGAAAGCACTGGCCGCTGGCGCGTTTGTGGTGGCTGATGTGGTCCAGCGCCTCCACCACAAAGTCCACCGGCACGATGTTGATGCGCCCGCCCTCCAGGCCCACGCTGGGCATCCACGGCGGCAGGATCTGGCGCATGCGCTGGATCAGCTTGAAGAAGTAGTACGGGCCATCGATCTTGTCCATCTCGCCGGTGCGGCTGTCGCCCACCACCAGCGCCGGCCGGTACACGCTCCAGGGCACTTTGCATTCGGTGCGCACAATCTTTTCGCTCTCGTGCTTGGTCATGAAATACGGGTGGTCGATGTTCTCGGCCTCGTCGAACATGTCTTCGCGGAACACGCCTTCGTACAGGCCCGCCGCGGCAATCGACGACACGTGGTGAAAGTGCTTGGCGCCGATGGCCTTGGCCAGCTCCACCGTGTTGCGGGTGCCGTCGATGTTGACCGCGATCTGGCTCTCGGCGTCCGCCTCCAGGTCGTAGACGGCGGCAAGGTGGTAGAAGTGATCGATCTGGCCCTTCAGCGCCTTGGTGTCGTCGGCGCTCACGCCGAGCTTCTTCACCGTCAGGTCGCCGAACACGGGCAGTGCGCGCGATGCGCTCACCCCCCAGTATTCGCGCAGGCCTGCCACCTTGGCTTCACTCGCCTGGCGGATCAGGAAATGCACCACCGAGCCCTTGCGCTCCAGCAGTTTCTTGACGA
Source organism: Hydrogenophaga sp. L76 (assembly GCF_057654755.1). Classification (NCBI taxonomy): domain Bacteria; kingdom Pseudomonadati; phylum Pseudomonadota; class Betaproteobacteria; order Burkholderiales; family Comamonadaceae; genus Hydrogenophaga; species Hydrogenophaga sp. L76. Next base: position 3,657,438 of record NZ_CM172807.1, on the reverse strand, counting down.
GCCGTTTGCCGATGAAACCGGTCGCGCCTGTGACGAAATAGTGCATGGGGTTCTCCTGCCTGGGTTGTTGCACACGGGATGGAATCAGCCCGCCATTCTTCACCACCCGCTGGCGCCACCGATTCCGCACAAACCCGCGGGACAGGCCCCGGGTTTAGTTGGCCCCCTCTACACAGCGCCTGTGTGGGAACCGTACAGTGCTCATACGGTGACCGGCCTGCTTTGCCCGTTGCCCCCTGTCAACCCACACCGGAGTCGCCCCATGGTCAAGAAAATCCAGAAATCCACCACCGCATCCAAAGCCGCTGCAGGCGCCAGTTCACCGCTGTCGGGCGCCATCAAGGACTCGGCCCAACAGATCTGGCTGGCCGGTCTGGGCGCCTTCTCCAAAGCCCAGGCTGAAGGCGGCAAGGCCTTTGACACCTTGGTGAAGGAAGGTCTGTCCATCCAGCGCAAGACCCAGGCCGTCGCTGAAGAACGCATCTCCGAAGCCACCAACCGCGTGTCCGGTATGGCCACCGAAATTTCCTCCAAGGCGGCCGGCCAGTGGGACAAGCTGGAGAGCATTTTTGAAGACCGGGTGGCCAAGGCGCTGAACAAGCTGGGCGTGCCCTCGGCGCGCGACATCGAAACGCTGATGGAGCGCATCGATGAACTCAACCGCCACGTGCAGCGCCTGAGCAGCAAAACCCCCGCAGCCAAGAAGGCCCCCGCTGCGCGCAAAGCCGCACCGGCCAAGGCCGCCGCACCCGCCGCACGCAAGACAGCGGTGCGCAAAACCGCCGCCAGGTCCAAAGCCTGACGCTGGCGCCAGGGCCATCCGGCTCGGCACAACAGGGGGCGCGCCGCGCCCCTTTTTTTTCGCCTGCGCCTCGTGTTGCAATGCAACATGAAGCGCCGGCTTGGCGCTCTACACTCGAACGCATGACCACCACCCGCAAAGCCCACCGTTCCAGCGCTGCTCGCAAGACCCGCCCGCGGTTGGCGCTGGCGCTGGCCGGTGGCGGGCCGCTCGGTGCGATCTACGAAATCGGCGCCCTGTGTGCGCTCGACGACAGCCTGCAAGGCATCGATTTCAATGCGTGTGACCACTACGTGGGCGTCTCGGCTGGCGGGTTCATCGCAGCAGGCCTGGCCAACGGGCTGACACCCCGCCAGCTCTGCGAGGCGTTCATCGAAGACCGGTCCACCGAAGAAAATTTCGATACCGCCTGGCTGATCAAGCCGGCCTGGGCCGAACTCGGCGGCCGTCTCCAGCGCCTGCCGGGCCTGCTCGGCAGCGCCCTCTGGGCCTGGGCTGCACAGGGCAAACCCCTGACCCAGGCGCTCGAACGTCTGGGTGCGGCCCTGCCCACCGGCGTGTTCGACAATGAGGACATCCACCGCCAGGTCGAACGCCTGTTCAGCCGCAAAGGCCGCAGCAACGATTTCCGCGAGCTGCGTGCGCGTTTGACGCTGGTCGCTACCGAGCTCGACACCGGCGACGCCGCGCCCTTTGGCCGCCCGGGCTGGGACCACGTGCCGATCTCGCGCGCCATCCAGGCCAGCGCCGCCCTGCCCGGCCTGTTTCCGCCGGTGGTCATCGACGGCAAACACTATGTGGACGGCGCGCTCAAGAAAACGCTGCACGCCACCGTGGCGCTGGACGAGGGCGTGGACCTGCTGATCTGCCTGAACCCGCTGGTGCCGTTTCGCGCAGGGCCTCACGCCGAACCCGCCGCCAGCGGCCAGCAGCGCATTCCTGCGTTGATCGAAGGCGGTCTGCCCACCGTGATGAGCCAGACCTTCCGCTCCATGATCCATTCGCGCCTGGAGCTGGGCTTCAAGCAGTACGAACGCAGCTACCCGGACACCGACATCGTGCTGATCGAACCCGACCAGCGCGATGCCGAGCTGTTTTTTGCCAACACCTTCAGCTACCGCCAGCGCCGCGAACTCGCCGAACACGCGTACCAGCAGACGCGCCAGATGCTGCGCGACCGCCAGGCCCAGCTGGCGCCCAAGCTGCAGCGCCATGGCATCCACTTCGACCAGGCCGCCCTGGACGACACCGGGCGGCACCTGCTCCGGCCGGTGCGCCCCGCCGCCGACCGACCCACCCCCCGCGCCGTGGAACGGCTGCACGCCACGCTCGACCAGCTGCAGCAGCAGCTGTCCCGGCGGCCGGCCCGGGCCTGACCCATGGCCATCAAAAAGCCCCCGCGCCGCACCGCCGAACGCATCCTGGAAGTGACGCTGGAGCTGTTCAACCGCTTCGGCGAGCCGAATGTCTCGACCACCCTGATTTCGGCCGAACTCGGCATCAGCCCGGGCAACCTGTACTACCACTACCCCGCCAAAGACGAACTGATCAACTCGCTGTTCGAGCGCTATGAACACGCGCTCAACGAGCTGCTGGGTGCGGGCGACGGCGTGCGCAATGTGGAAGACGCCTGGTTCTTCCTGCATTCGCTGTTCGAGATCATCTGGGCCTACCGCTTTCTTTACCGCGATCTCAACGACCTGCTGTCCAAGAACCGCCTGCTGGAGACCCGCTTCCAGGGTGTGCTGAAAAACAAGACCCGCGCCATCCGCGCCCTGCTCTCGGGCATGAGCCGCAGCGGCGCGCTGGACATCGATGCGCGCGAACTCGAACCCACGGCCAACTGCATGGTGGTGGTGCTGACCTACTGGCTGAGCTTCGAGTACGTGCGCGACCCGCGCAACGCGCTGGAACCCGACAACGCGCAACAGGCGCTGTTGCGCGGCGCGCAGCACGTGCTCAACCTGCTCGCGCCCTACCTGGAAGCCAGCCAGCGACAGCACCTGCTGGAACTCACCGGCGCCTACAACGGCGCCACCACCTGAACACACGGCAAGGACAGTCCCCCATGACACCCTGGACCCCTTGCCCCTACGCCGGCGCCTACCGCCACGACGGCGCCAGCCTCGTCCGCGACTGGACCCGCCTGCACGCTGGCGATGCCGAACCGATGCCGACCGACCCGGCCCTGCTGGACGCCTGGGCGCTGTACCACAACGGTGAATTCGAACGCGCCGTTCACGCCGGTCTGGCCGCGGGCGGCGATGGCCTGGTGCTGGCCAACAAGGCCGCCTGCATCTACGCCAACTACGTCGAACCCGGCGAGCAGGTCCGCCTGCAGTTGCTGGTCAGCGCCGCCGAACGGGCACAGGCGCACCAGGCCAGCGCACCGCACAATGCCAACGCTTGGTACTGGCAGGGCTACGCGCTGGGCCGCTACAGCCAGGGGGTGAACGTGGCCAAGGCGCTCGCCAAGGGCCTGGGCAGCAAGGTGCGCCTTGCCCTGCAGACCACGATCGAACTCGCGCCGAACCACGCCGACGCCCACCTCGCGCTGGCCAACTACCACGCGGAAGTGATCGACAAGGTCGGCGAGCTGATCGGCAGCATGACCCATGGCGCGCGCAAGGACACCGGCCTGGCGCTCTACCGCAAAGCCCTGGCGTTGAACCCGGACTCCGCCATCACGCTCCACGAGTACGCCAACGGCCTGCTGATGCTCGAAGGCGCGCGCGCTCTCGAAGAAGCGACCCGCCTGCGTGAACGCGCCGCAGCGTTCGAGCCGCTGGACGCGATGGAGCGCCTGTATGTGGAAGCCAGCCGGATGGCGCTGGAGGATTAGGACACACCCCCGCCCCGCTTCGCGCGACCCCCTCAAGGGGGCTGAGGGCCGCGGCTCCGAGCCTGCCTGCGCAGGCTTGGACGGCCCGAAGAAGCCTCGACTCTGGCGAGGCTGCGGCCTGCAAGGTGCACTGGCCGTCCGGCAAAGCCGGCCCGGCGGTGCCCTCGGCTGGACAGCTCCGCGCGTTGCGGATCACCCCAAGGGGTTTCACTTCATGCCGAAGCGGCCAGCCCTTCGACGGCCTGAAACAGGGCCTGCCGCCCCTGACCCACGATCTGTGTGCGCCAGTCATTCGTATCCACATAGAACGCGTCTTTCATGCGCTGGTGGATGGCGGCCCGCAGCGCCGCAGGCGCTTCGGGATGGCGGTTCAACCAGTGGTCGCCGCGCAGCGCGTTGATCACTTCCATGATGGGCACGGTGCCGTATTCCAGTGCGATGCCGGTGTACCCGGCCTGTGGGCACTCTTCGTACAGGGCACCCCACATCAGGCCGGTGAGCAGCGCCGAGGTTGACGACCCGTCGTAGATCGAGGTCACGGGCGTCTCACCGTTGCTGCCCCACCAGGCCCGGGCGCGCTGCAGCGCCGCGGCATCGTCGCGGCAGGCAAAGATGCGCTCACCCACGCCGCATGGCCCGAGGCCGGTGTGCAGGTCGATCCAGGCGATGTGGCGCGCCCGCCGGGCGTGGCTGCGCAAGACCTGGCGCAGGGTCTGGTTGCTCCAGGTGGGCGCGGTGCCGCCAAAAAACAGGCCATCGGCAAACGCATGCTGCCCCTGCGACACCGCGGCCTGGTAAGCCGTCTCGCCGTGCAGGGCGATCCAGCGGTCGAGCGCGGCCGCGTTGTCCGGACCCGGTGGCCATTCGGGTGGCAACAGCAGATCGTGCAGCCCGGCGTAGGCCGTGTTCACCGGCAGCGGCTGGCTGAAATCCTGGAAGTTGCGGTTGAGATCGACGTTTTCATTCGTCACGCGGCGCAGGTGCGAAAAGCCGTAGGGGTTGAGCGCGTGGATGTAGAGCACCGCGACCCCCGCGTCGCGTGCGTGCTGGCGCCAGTCCTGATCGTGGGTCGCATAGACCTGCACCCCGGAGCCGCAAAAGCCCTCGGCCCCGTGACAGGCGCTGCTGACAATGAGCAGGCGCTCGGCGTCGGGCGAGCCATCGAGCGCCAGGTCCATGGCCAGGGTTTCGCCCTCGCGACCGGGCAAGGGATGGTTGTGGCTGCGGATGGCCATGCCGGCCGCGGCAGCCCCTTCCAGAAACAAGACCCGGGCACGGGCGTACGAAGGCGCAAAAGCGGCCTGGATGTCGATCATGCGGCCGCACCGGTGCGCGGCCGGGCCAGCCACTGCGTGGCCAGGCGGACCCAGTAGGTCGCCCCGAGCGGGATCAGGTCGTCGTTGAAGTCGTAGTGCGGGTTGTGCAGCATGCACGGTCCCACATCGTGGCCACCGCCTTCGTAGCCGGCGCGGTGCGCACCGTCGCCGTTGGCGATGAACACATAGCAGCCCGGCCGCGCCTGCAGCATGTAGGCAAAGTCTTCGGCGCCCATGGTGGGCTCCTGGTCCAGCACCTGATCGGCGCCCACGATGTCGGCCATGACCGAACGGGCAAACTCGGTTTCCGCCGGGTGGTTGACGGTGGGCGGGTAGTTGCGGTTGAAGCCGAACTCGCAGGTCGCGCCGAAGGCCGCACAGGTGTGTTCGGCAATTTCCTGCATGCGGCGCTCGATCAGGTCGAGCACCTCGAAGGTGAAGGTGCGCACCGTGCCACGGATCTCGCAGCTGTCGGGCACCACGTTGTTGGCCTCGCCGGTGTGGATCATGGTCACCGAGATCACACCCGCGTCCACGGGCTTCTTGTTGCGCGTGATGATGGTCTGGAAGGCCATCACCATCTGGCAGGCCACCGGCACCGGATCGATGCCGTTGTGCGGCAGCGCGGCGTGCGATCCCTTGCCGCGGATCACGATGCAGAAGTCGTTGCTCGACGCCATCACCGGCCCGGTGCTCGCGGCGAACGTGCCCACGGGCAGGCCCGGCCAGTTGTGCATGCCGAACACCGCCTCGACCGGGAACTGCTCGAACAGGCCGTCCTTGATCATCTCGCGCGCGCCGCCGCCGCCCTCTTCAGCCGGCTGGAAGATCAGGTAGACGGTGCCGTCGAAATCGCGGTGTTGCGCCAGATGCTGCCCGGCGGCGAGCAACATGGCGGTGTGGCCATCGTGGCCGCAGGCGTGCATCTTGCCGGCGTGCTGGCTGGCGTGGGCAAAGCGGTTGCGCTCCTGCATGGGCAACGCGTCCATGTCGGCGCGCAGGCCGATCGCGCGACCGCAGGCGCCGCCATCGCGCCCGTGCACGATGCCAACGACACCGGTCGTGCCCATGCCGCGGTGCACCGGGATGCCCCACTCGGCGAGTTTCTGCGCCACCACGTCGGCGGTGCGCACCTCTTCAAAACAGAGTTCCGGGTGCGCGTGGATGTCGCGCCGCAGGCTGGCGATGCCCGCCGCCTGGGTCAGGATGGAGTCGATGAGTTTCATGCGAACCTCGTTGGCCGCCCGCAGCGGCGCTGGAGTCAAAAGTACATCCTACCGAAGACCCGTGGACCGCGCAGCCCCGTTGGTTGCAGTCACTCATTCCAAAGGGCCAAGCGGGTCCCTGGATGGCACTCAGCGGCGCACGCGCCCGTCTTCGGTCAGCATGGTGAGCTCGACGAAGCGCGAGCCGGTGTGCTTTTTCGGCCCGAAGTCCACGGTGAAGCCGCCGAGCTGCAGGTTCTGCATGCCCTGCACAGCAGCGATGAAACCCTCCCGGGTCAGGTTGCGTCCGGCGCGGCGAACCCCCTCGGCAAACACCTTGGCTGCGACAAAACCCTCGATGCCCGAATAGTTCGGCACCACCCCGCGCTTGTCCTTGAGCGCGGCCAGGTACTCGCCTGAAATCGCCTGCGTCGCCGAGTAGGGGAAAGGCATCACCTGGCTGACCACCACACCGCGCGCCTCGGCGCCCAGCTCGTCCAGCAACGCCTGGGTGCCGACGAAGGACACGTTGTAGAAATTGCCCGAAAAACCCTGGCGGCGCGCCAGGCGAATGAACGATGCGCAGGACTTGTAGGCGCTGATCTGCACGATGGCTTCGGGCTTGGCGGCCAGAATGTCCTTGAGGGCCTGGCTCACGTCGGTGGCGTTGCGCTCCACCGTGCCCACCGCCACCGGCTCCAGGTCCAGCGCCTTGAGCGCGCGGGTGACACCTTCCAGACCCGCCTTGCCGTAGGCATCGTTCTGGTAGAAAACCGCAATCTTCTTGATGCCCACCGACGTCGTCTGGCGAACGATGGCGGCGGTTTCGTCAAAGTACGAGGCGCGCACGTGGATGGCGTAGCGGTTGAAGGGCTCGCGCAGGGCCTGCGCACCGGTGAAGGGGGCGAAGAACGGGATCCTGGCCTCGGTGGCGAGCGGCAGCGCCACCAGGCTGGTGGGCGTTCCGATGTAGCCGAACAGGGCGAACACACCGTCCTGGATGAACTGGCGCGTGTTGGCGGCACAGCGTTCGGGTTCGTAGCCGTCGTCGAGCCGGGCGATCTCGATGCGCCGTCCATTGATACCGCCGCGCGCGTTCAAGGCGTCAAAATGCAGTTGCGCCCCGAGATTGAACTGCAGGCCCAGTTGCACGGCCGCCCCGCTGAAGGGGGCCGACTGCCCGAGCACGATGCGGTTGTCGCTCACGCCTTCGCTTTGCGCCTGGGCCGCCGCGCCCCAGGAAGTCAGGGCCGAAGAACCCACGAGTTTGCACACGGTTGAAAGGGCCTGACGACGCTGCATGCGGAATCTCCTGATATGCTGATTTGGGCAGGTTTCTGCACAGCAAAAACCGTGCTTGACGGAGCGCCCAGCGTACAACATTTTTTTACACCCATGATCGACAACCCGCCCCACAGGGTCGGCGGCCCGACGAACCCGGTGGACACGGTGGTGCGCGGCGCCTGCCCACACGACTGCCCCGACACCTGCGCCCTGCTCACCACGGTGGAGAACGGCGTGGCCCTGCGCGTGCAGGGCAACCCGGACCACCGGCACACCGATGGTGCGCTGTGCACCAAGGTCTCGCGCTACACCGAACGCAGCTACCACCCCGAGCGCATCCTGCAGCCGCTCAGACGCACAGGCCCCAAAGGCAGCGGCCAGTTCGCTCCGGTGGACTGGGACGAAGCGCTGGACGACATCGCGGCACGCCTGAAGACCATCGCCGCCCGCGACCCGCAAGCCATCCTGCCCTACAGCTACGCCGGCACCATGGGTCTGGTGCAAAGCGAAGGCATGGCCGCGCGCTTCTTCCACCAGCTGGGCGCCTCGCACCTGGAGCGCACCATCTGCGCGGCCGCGGGCGCCGAAGGCCTGATCACCACCCTGGGCGCCAAGGTCGGCATGAAGGTCGAGTTTTTCGCCGAAGCGAAGCTCATCGTCATCTGGGGCAGCAACTCGATCGCCAGCAACCTGCACTTCTGGCGCCTGGCACAGCAGGCCAAACGGGACGGCGCGCGCCTGGTCTGCATCGACCCGCGCCGCAGCGAAACCGCCGACAAGTGCCACGAACACATCGCCCTGCGCCCCGGCACCGACGCCGCGCTGGCCCTGGCGCTGATGCACGAGCTGATCACCCACGACTGGCTGGACCATCACTACATCGCGCAACACACGCTGGGCTGGGACGCGCTGCGCGAGCGCGCCCTGCAATGGCCGCCCGAGCGCTCCGCCGAGGTCTGCGGCATCCCGGTGCAGCAGATCACCGACCTGGCGCGCGACTACGGCACCACCCGGCCCGCCGCGATCCGCCTGAACTATGGCATGCAGCGCGTGCGTGGCGGCGGCAACGCGGTGCGCGCCATCGCCTGCCTGCCCGCGCTGGTGGGTGCCTGGCGGCACCGGGCCGGCGGCCTGCTGTTGTCGGCGTCGGGCCATTTCCCGATCCAGCGCGCGGCCTTGCACCGCCCCGACCTCCTGGCCGGACGCCAGCCGCGCACCATCAACATGATCACCATCGGCGACGATCTGCTGCGCGACAGCTCGCCCGCTTTCGGCCCGAAGATCGAAGCGCTGATCGTCTACAACAGCAACCCGGTGGCGGTGGCGCCCGAGTCGGGCCAGGTGGTGAAGGGCTTCGAGCGCGAAGACCTGTTCACCGTGGTGCTCGAACACTTCCAGACCGACACCGCCGACTATGCGGACTACATCCTGCCCGCCACCACACAGCTGGAGCACTGGGACATCCACGCCAGCTACGGCCACACCGACGTGCTGCTCAACCGCCCGGCGATCGAACCACTGGGCCAGGCGCGCAGCAACACCGACATCTTCCGCGCGCTGGCCGCCCGCCTGGGCTTTGACGACCCCTGCTTCAGCGACAGCGATGAAACCCTGTGCCGCACGGCGTTTGGCGATGCGGTGGATTTCCAGACACTGCTCGACCAGGGTTTTGCCACGCTGTCGCTGCCCGACGCGCCCTTTGCCCAGGGCGGTTTCCCCACACCCTCGGGCCGCTGCACCTTCTTCAACGCCGGGCTGGCTGCGATGGGGCTGGACGGCCTGCCCGACCACCTGCCCAACTTCGAGACCCCGGGCAGCAACGAGCGCTACCCCCTGGCCATGATCTCGCCGCCGGCGCGCAACTTCCTCAATTCCAGCTTCGTCAACGTGAAGAGCCTGCGCGACATCGAGGGTGAACCGGTGCTGGAACTGCACGCCGACGACGCTTCGGCCCGCGGCATCCAGAGCGGCCAGGTGGTGCGCGTGTTCAACGACCGGGGTGAATATCTCTGCAAGGCCGAAGTCTCGAAACGCGCCCGCCCCGGCGTGGTCAACGGCCTGGGCATCTGGTGGCGCAAGCTCGGGCTGGCCGGCACCAACGTCAACCAACTCACCAGCCAGCACTTGACCGACCTGGGGCGCGGACCGGTGTTCTACGACTGCCTGGTCGAGGTCGAACCCGCGGCCAGCCCGACCACCTGAAAGCCCGACCCATGTCGCGCGCCCGCCCGCTGACCGCCGCCCTGGCCGCCGCGCTCATCTGGGCGCTGAGCGGTTGCGCCGGCCCGGCCAGCGGCGTGGGCTACTACTGGCAATCGGTTTCCGGGCACCTGCGGTTGATGGGCGCGGCCCGCCCGCTGCACGACTGGATCAGTGACGCACAAACCCCCGCAGAGCTGCGCCAGCGCCTGCAACTCGCCCAGCGCATGCGCCGCTTCGCCGTCGACGCGCTGGCCCTGCCCGACAACACCAGCTACCAGCGCTACGCCGATCTGCAGCGCCGCGCCGCGGTCTACAACGTGGTGGCCGCACCCGAGCTGTCGCTCACGCTGAAGCAATGGTGCTTTCCGGTCGCGGGCTGCGTGGGCTACCGGGGCTATTTCAACGAAAGCGATGCGAAGGCCTTTGCGGCCAGCCTGACCGACGGCCCCATGGATGTGGCGGTGTATCCGGTGCTGGCCTATTCAACGCTGGGCTGGATGAACTGGGCCGGCGGCGACCCTTTGCTCAACACCTTCATCGCTTACCCCGAAGGCGAACTCGCCCGCATCCTGTTTCACGAACTGGCGCACCAGGTGGTCTACGTGGCCGACGACACCGCGTTCAACGAATCGTTCGCGACCGCGGTGGAACGGCTCGGAGGCGCACGCTGGCTGACGCAGGCGGGCGAAAAGGCGCAACGGGAGTACGCTGCCTTCGACGCCCGGCGCCAGACTTTCCGCGCCCTCACACGCGACACGCGCGAGCGCCTGCAGGCGATCTTTGAAGACGTGAACACCACCGCCGACCAGAAGCGCCAGCTCAAGGCCGGCGAGATGACGCGGTTCCACGCGCGGTTCGCCGAGATGCGCCAACACTGGAATGGCTACCGGGGCTACGACGCCTGGGTGGCCCGGGCCAACAACGCCAGCTTTGGCGCGCAGGCCGCCTACGACGACCTCGTGCCCGGCTTCGAAGCGCTGTTCGAGCGCGAAGGCCGGGACTTTGCCCGGTTCTATGATGCGGTGCGCGCCCTCGCGAAACTGCCGCCGCAAGCGCGCCTGGCCCTGCTGAGCGGGCTGACGCCCGACCTGCAGGTCGCTGCGCCTGCACACTCCACAACCCCTTGAGCAGGACCATCCATGGCCGACATCCACATCCAACGCAGCCACCACCTGGGCCTCTCTGGCGCACGCAAAGTGGCCTGGAAATGGGCCGAACAGGCCGAAGCCGAATTCGACATGAGCTGCACCTACGAAGAGGGCTGCGACTGCGACGAAGTGCAGTTCAGCCGCACCGGCGTCAAGGGCACGCTCAGGGTCTCGGAAGACCATTTCGAACTCGATGCCCAGCTGGGTTTCCTGCTCGGCGCGTTCAAGGACCGCATCGAGGGCGAGATTGTGAAGAACCTCGACGAACTGCTGGCCGCCAAAAAGCCCGCCAGCAAACCAGCGGCCAAAAAGAAGAAGGCTTGAGCGCTTCCGCGCTCAAGCCTTCTTCAAGATTGCACCATCACGCGATCAAACCTCAACTTCGTCAGAGTGAAGTGAATGACCCAGAACGCTTTGGTCCCGGCTTCGCCGGGCCGCACCGCGTTGCCCCCTTGAGGGGGTCGCGCTCAGCGCGGCGGGGGTGTTTTTTTATGCCAGAGATTCGATCAGGTCGATGTACTGCTGCATCGCGTCGTCGGAAGACGTGCCCTTGCAGTTGTTCCAGGCGTCCCATTTGGCGCGGCCCACCATGTCACCAAAGCCCGGTTTCTTCTCGGCGTTATCCCCGGTGGTCGCCTGCTTGTACAGGGCGTAGATCTTGAGCAGCGTGGCGTTGTCGGGCCGCTCGCTCAGGTTCTTGGAGTTGGCCACGGCGGCTTCGAATCGGGTCTTGATGTCGGACATGCGGAGGCTCCTTCTGGTTTTGAATCGCCCTGAAACCGTCATTGACCTCAGGGCAGGCCCGGTATCTTACGTTCCGGTCTGCCGTCAGAATAGACGTTTCCACCCACAACAAGCCCCGCCAACGCGCCCGCGAGGAGCACCAAAGGCCCGGGATCCGAGGAGATGACATGGTCCAGCGCGTCAAACGCAAGGCCTCCCCCACCGCCGCCGCTGCGGACCAGCCCCGGACCACACCGGCACCGCCGAAGGCCACGCCGACGCTGGCCAGCGCCCTGGGGCTCGAAGGCGAGCGCATGAGCAAGGTCGACACGGCCTGGCTGCGCATGGATTCGCCTTCCAATCTGATGATGATCGTGGGCGTGTGGATCCTGCGGCCGGGCATCACCTTGGCCGCGCTGAGCGAACGCGTGCGCGAACGCATGCTGCCCTACCGCCGCTTTGTGCAGATCGCCCGCCAGGACGCCGCGGGTGCCCACTGGCTCGACGACCCCGACTTCCGGCTCGAACGCCATGTGCTCACCCGCACGCTGCCCCATCGGAGCGGACAGAGCGAACAGGACCGCCTGCAAGAGCGCGTAGCCGAACTGACCATGCAGCCGCTGGACCACGAGCACCCGCTGTGGCAGTTCGAGCTGATCGAGTCCTACGAAGGCGGCTCAGCGCTGATCGCCCGCATCCACCACTGCATTGCCGATGGCATCGCGCTGATCAGCGTGATGATGAGCCTGGTCGACGGCGGTGGCCTGCCCCCCAGGCGCTCCCGCAGCAAGCCCGCCGCGGAGGGCCTGGATGCGGCTGGCGACTGGGTGGCTGAAACCCTGATCCGGCCGCTGGGCGATCTCACGGCGAAGGCGCTGGGGGTGGCCGGTGGCAGTGCGGCCAAGTCGTTGTCGATGCTGGCCTCGCCACAGCAAAGCCTCAGCGACACCCTGGACCAGGCGGTGGACCTGGCGCGCATGGGTGGCCAGCTCGCCAGCGATCTGGCGGCGCTGGCGCTGATGCCCGACGACTCGCCCACCCGGATCAAAGGCCAGCCAGGCCGCGCCAAGCGGGTGGCCTGGTGCCAGCCGATCCCGCTGGACGAGGTCAAGGCCATCGGCAAGGCGCTGAACTGCTCGGTCAACGATGTGCTGCTGAGCTGCGTGGCCGGGGCCATCGGCGCGTATCTGCGCGGCCACGGCGACAACACCGCGGGTCAGGAAATCCGGGCGATGGTACCGATCAACCTGCGCAGCCAGGAAGACGCCTGGCAGCTGGGCAACCGCTTCGGTCTGGTGCCGCTGGTCCTGCCGATCGGCATGGACAACCCCGTCGAGCGGCTGTTTGCGGTTCGCGCACGGATGAACGCGCTCAAGGGCAGCCTGCAACCACTGCTGACGTTTGGCCTGCTGTCGGTGGCGGGCCTGCTGATCAAACCGGCGCAGGACGCGCTGCTCGCGCTGTTCGGCCGCAAGACCACCGCGGTGATGACCAACGTGCCCGGCCCGGCAACCAAGCTGCAACTGTGTGGCGCGACGCTGGAGCAGACCATGTTCTGGGTGCCGCAGACGGGCACCGTGGGCCTCGGGGTGTCGATCCTGAGCTATGGCGGTGGCGTGCAGTTTGGCGTGATCGCCGACACCACGCTCTGCCCCGACCCGCAACGCATCATCGACGCCTTCGAACCCGAGTTCGCGAAACTGCTCGCGCTCACGCTGATGCTCCCATGGGGAGGGACTGACTAACCCCCCGCGGCGCGGGGGTTACCCCAGCCTTTTGTCGGCCACTTCCAGCAAGCCGTCAAAGATCAGGCTGTCGACCAGCTCGAAGGGGATGGACATGCTGGGCGCCATTTTCCAGCCGGCGCCACCAGTCATGTAGGCCACGGGGGGTTCGCCGCAGTGGCGCTGCAGGTTCTCCACCATGCGCTGCACCGCGCCCGCGATGGCAAAGGTGCCGCCGCTGGTGAGCGCGTCGCTGGTGTTGGTGGGAAAGTCACGCACTTCGCCGGTGGGCACGTGCAGGCCGGCCGTGCCGGACTCCAGTGCGCGCAGCATGATGCCGTGGCCCGGCAGGATGATGCCGCCGAGAAACCGGCCCTCGGTGTCGATGGCCTCCACGGTCACGGCGGTGCCCACCATCACCACCACGCACGGCCGCGCCGGCCCTTGCGAGAGCAGGCGCTGGCGCGCGCCGATCATGGCGACCCAGCGGTCGGAGCCGAGCCGCGCCGGGTGGTCGTAGCCATTGACCAGTCCAGCTTCCTCGCTGCTGGAAATCACCCACTGTGGACTCACATCCCACAGCTCGAGCTGCTCCTGCACGCGCTGCTTGACCGCGTCGCCGGCCACGATGCAGCCGACCACCCAGCGCGGTGCCGGCAGATCGCACCAGTCGCCATCGGCCAGTTTTTCAATGTTCTCCAGAAACTGGGCGCCATGCGCCAGCAAACGGGCACCCACGCAGGGAGCGTCGTACAACGCCCATTTCAGGCGGGTGTTCCCAACATCCAGGGCCAAAAAAGTCATGCGCGCATTATGACCACGCGCGGACACCGCTTTTGCGGCATCGCACCATGGGCCATAGATCCGGCGCGAAAGGGATTCAGATCAGGCCGATCCAGCAGGCCCGCTGCACGGCGGCGAGCTTGTTGTCGGTCTGCAGTTTGGCCATGGCATTGGCCAGGTGGTAGTTCACCGTGCGCTCGGAGCAGTCCATGCGCAGCGCGGTTTCGCGCGCGGTCAGTCCTTCGAAAGCCAGGTTCAGGCTTTCCTGCTCGCGCGGGCTCAGGCTCAGCCGCTGTTCGGCGATGGCGCGTCGGAGCATGGGCCAGATGTTGAAGGCCGACCACGCCAGCTCGGCGGCCTCGGGCCGCCCGGCAAAGGCCCGCGGGCTGAACATGAAACATTCGAACGCTCTCCCGGCCGGCAGGCTGAACGCCACGCGCACCAGCGTGCGGTGGCCATGGGCCAGCCACAGACGGCGCCAGCGGCCGGCCTGTTCGGCGTAAGCCGATTTGGAAATGTCTTGCCAGGCCACCAGGGGCGCATCGCTGTCGCGCCAGCCGGCACCAAAATCACTACTCTCGGCCAGCGCCTGCGCCTGCGCCAGCATGCGGGGCGGATGCACCGCCAGCACCTGGCGGTCGTCCCGCCCGCCCAGGGGGTTCGGACCCAGCACCACCACCGCGTCCACACCCTGATCGCCGATGGCACAGACCCAGTCCGCGAGGATCGCATCCACGCTCACACTGTCAAAGTTGACAGGCAGGGTCATGCTCGCGCCCCCTTCACACCATGGACAATCGAAGCACACCGCTCCCGCACTCGGCGAGGGAGGTCATGCGGATGGTGCAAGGAGAACATGTTGTCGTTGGATCGTTTGCGGGTTCACAGCGCCAAAGCCTGGATTTGGCACTGGCTGCTGGGCGAGCTCGTGCATGCGCCCATGGAGCCTATTTTGCACCCATCGACCACCCGGCTTCGATGGGCAGGTTTCTCGGTATTTTTTGGCAATCTGCTTTTTTACGGCATCTGGAAGGTTGTCGTGCCGCAACCCTATGAGAGCCTGTTCCTGAGAATCGTTGCGGCCTGTTCGGGGGCACTCCTGTTCTTGCCCCTGCTCTCGCGAGACAACAGCTCTTACCGGGGTGCCTGGCTGTATTCCATCGTCTGCTGGCTGGTCATGCCGGTTTTCTTTTTCTGGATGTACTGGATGAATGGGGGCAATCCGGTCTGGCTCGCCAGCGTCAGCGCCATGTTTCTCATCTACTACCACATGACCGACTGGCGACTGGCCACCCTGGGTAGCACGGCCGGCATCCTGATCAGCTGGCTGGCGTACATGGGGCAACGAACGCCGGAACTCCCGGGGCTCAACATTCCGCTGGAAAACCACTTCGTGCTCGGTTTCGCCTGGGGTACGGCCTTCCTGCTGGGATTCTCCAGTGCCAACCTGCGCCGGACCCGCCTGATCAACACCTTGAGCACGATGGCGGTGATGGCGCACGAACTGCGCACGCCGCTGGCCACGGTGGACCTGCTGGGCGACGTGCTGCGCAACCAGGCCCAGCACGACATGCCCGACCACAAGCGAAAGAAGATTGAAGACCTGGCGACCCGGCTGCAAAACCTGGTGCGCAGCATGAACCGCCAGATCGACACCCAGATCTCCAACGCCCAGCTGCTGCGCCTGCCCCATGAAAAGTCTTCCGTCCATGCGGCGGAGCTGGTGCAGGAGGTGGTGGCCAACCATCCCTACCGTTCTTCGCGCGAACGGGATTGTGTTGACGTGTTTATCCAGCAGGATTTCTGCTTCATGGGCTCCCGGGCCCTGTTCTCACAAATGCTGGGCAACCTGATCAAGAACGCCCTGCATTCGCTGGCCGCGTCCAGCCATGCTTCAGGCCCCGGTGATCTGCGCATCACGGTGGGCGTATACCGCGGCAAAGGCCGGCTGGCGGTGGCCGACAAAGGCCTGGGCATTCCCCACGAACACCAGCAGCTCATCTTCGAGCCTTTTTTTTCCACCCAGACGGGCGTGGGCAGTGGCCTGGGCCTGACCTTCTGCAAGAACGTGGTGGAGACCGTCAAAGGACAGATCAGCGTGCATTCCGAACCCGGCGAGGGTGCGGTCTTCGTGATCGATCTGCCCCTGCACGTCACCCCCGCCGCCTGAGCGCTCCCCACCTTCCGGACAAACGACATGGCCCTCAAGCTCCCTCTCTACCACCGTTCGGGCAGCCTGCTGTTTCTCGACGACGATCTCGACTACCTGGAGATGCTGGGCATGGTCTTGCCCAGCCACCTGCAAGTCGAACTGTTCAGCCGCCCTTCGGGTTTTGCCGAGCGCATGCGCGATGAACCCGCGCGCTGGGAGGCCGACGCCGGCATGCACCTGCAGATGATCGAACGCTGGCGCCGGGGACAGTCCCTCATTCCCCAGGTGCTGCGTTACTGGGCCGGCAGCACGGACCGCTACCAGCTCGCTCAGGTCTGCGTGGTGGACTACGCCATGCCCGGCACCGATGGCCTGAAAGTGCTCACCACCCTGCTGGACTGGCCAGGCGCACGCGTGCTGCTCACCGGGCAGGCCGACGAGCAGGTCGCCATCCAGGCGTTCAACAGCGGCCTCATCGACCAGTTCATTCCCAAGCAGGCTGCCGACATCACCGGTCGGTTGCTGACGGCACTGGCGAAACTGACCCACGCCCCCCACCCCCGGCTCAACACCCTCTGGCGCGCCGTCCTCCAGCCCTCACAACAATCGCTGCTGCAGGTCCCTTCGGTCGCGCGCACGCTCCAGGCCCATGCCCTGAAGCACTGGATCGAATACGTGGTCCTGGGCGAACCGTTCGGTCTGCTCGGCCTGGATGCGTCGGGCCGGTGCGAATGGCTGCAACTGGAACCGAGCAACGGTCTGCCCGATCTGGCGGAACTGGCCACCTCCGCCGGTCTCGGTTTTGACGTGGCGCGTGCCGTCGCTGCGGGGCAGCTGCTGCCCGCGGTGGAGCTGCACCAGCAACTGGGCCTGCACGGTCCCATCCGCACCGCGCGATCCTTCGATGTGGGCGACGATGGACTGCTCATGGCGGCCAGCTTCAAGCTGGCAGAAGCCGACCTGCCGCAGCCCATCTACCCGTACCGCAACTTTCTGGATGTCCAGGGTACGCGCAAGATTCAGGACGCCTGAGTGGCTGCGCCACGGGATCGCCGCGCGACCGGCCAGTCCCAGGGCTTGACCAGCGGCGCGATCTCGCGCGCCACCCCGGCGACATGGTCCATTTCGGCATCGGTCAGCGCCGCGCTCAAGGTCAGTCGGACGAGGGACCGGTTGCGCGCCGTGGCCGGTGCGCAGAAGACCGCACCAAAGATGCCCCGCTCTTCCAGCAGGTCCCGCAAGACCAGCGTGTCCGGCTCGGGCCCCGCCTCCAGCGCGATGATCTGCTCGGTGCCGTGGTGCACCGGAAACCCCTGGTCGATGAAGTCCTGGCGCATCCTGAGCGAGTGGCGGTGCAGGCGCTCACGCTCGGCGTGGCACCCCTTGATGACATCCAGGGTGGCGTTGAGCGCGGCCACCTCGTGCGGCAGCAGACACGAACTGAAGATGTTGTGGTGGCTGGTGCTCAGGATGTAGTTGCGCAGGCCTGTCGGGATGTTGAAGTAACCCGCGCGCCCGGCAAAGGCCTTGGCCAGGCTGGCCGTGATGAAGTGCACCCGGCTGGAGAGCCCGAGTTCGACACACAGGCCGGCGCCTCCGGGTCCGTGGGTGCCGAGCGAGTGCGACTCGTCCACCAGGATCATGCAGCCGCCCGCTTCGGCCAGGTCCACCAGGTCCGTCAAAGGCGCCACGGACCCGGTGGTGCTGTAGACCGAATCCACCACCACGAGACCCCCGCCATGTTGGCCGATCAGGCGGCGCAGGTGATCCACATCGTTGTGCCGGAACGGATGGGTTGGTGCACCGGCCCGCCGTGCGCCTTCCCACAGGGAGGTGTGCGCCAGCATGTCGATATAGACCGGCGTCTGCTCGTCGGCGATGCACTGGAGCAGGCCCACGTTGGCCGCATAACCCGACTGGCACAGCACCCCGTCGTCCTTGCCGATCCATGCAGCCATCTTCTTTTCGAACGTGCGCACGGGGTGGCTCTCCAGCAGGAACGACCCGGACTGAATGACGAAGTCCCCATCCTGGCGGATCGTCGCCATTTGCGCGCTGACGATGGCCGGGTGTCCCGTCACGCTGAGGTAGTCGTTGCCGTTCAGCCGGACCGCATCCGACCCCGGGTCGCGTCCGTGCACCAGTGATCGGCCGCCCCATTGGTGGTTCCAGCGCTGAATGAAGTCGCGTTCGATGCGATCGCAGAGGTGGGCCGCAAAAGCCGGATTGACGGCCGTTTTGCTGCGGGTGAGTTCGAGCATTTCCATGGAGATCTCCTGTCAGACAAGGAAATCCCATTGAAAAAAGAAATGCGTGACAGCCCGCACACCCCCTGTCAGGA
Organism: Hydrogenophaga sp. L76; assembly: GCF_057654755.1. NCBI lineage: Bacteria > Pseudomonadati > Pseudomonadota > Betaproteobacteria > Burkholderiales > Comamonadaceae > Hydrogenophaga > Hydrogenophaga sp. L76. Next base: position 3,638,916 of record NZ_CM172807.1, on the reverse strand, counting down.
TTGACAGGTCTTGTTACACTTTTTTCTCAAGTTTGATGTAACCGGACCGACAAGCGGCATGTTCAGACCACCGTCACGCCCGTACAGGGGCCTTGCAGCGCACGGTGTCAGTTCTGCCGCCAGGGCAGGCCGTGGTGACGCCAACCGCCTTTGAGCCCCCGGTGGGCGTGGGCATCCGGATCACCCTCGAAGCCTTCCAGGATGTTGTAGGCCTCCAGGCCCAGTTCGGTCGCGCGCTTGGCCGCCGCGATCGAACGCACGCCGCTGCGGCACAGCAGTACCAGCTTCTGTCCCTCAGAAGCTGCCTGCCGGATGCGCTCGTCAAACTCCGGATTCATGGCCATGCCGGGCCACTGCTTCCAGGCCACCGGCACCGCGCCCGGCACGAAACCGACCCATTCGCGCTCGGCGTCGCTGCGCACATCCACCAGCACCGCCTCACCCGCCTGCACCCACCGCCATGCCAGCTGGGGCGAGACATCGCCCGCATAGGTGCCCTCGTGCGCTGCCGCCACCGGGCGCGGATGCAACAGCCAGGCGCCATCAACATCGTGGCGCAGGCCCGAGCTGAGGTTGGCCGGCACGGCCTCGTCGATGCGCCGCGGCTTGGGCAACTGCAACGATTCCATGATCGCGACGAACTCGGCCTCGCTCTTGCCCGCCACGCGGGCATTGCTGTTCTTTTCCTGACCGATCGTGGAATGCGTGCGGCCCTGGTAGTCGTGACCGGGCCAGACGGTGGTGGCATCGGGCAAGGCAAACAGCACCTCGGTCAGGCTGCGGTACAGCTCGCTCGCGCTGCCGGACTGGAAGTCGGTGCGACCGCAACCATTGATGAGCAGGGTGTCGCCGGTGAAGACGTGGTCGCGCCAGACATAGCTCATGCTGCCGGCCGTGTGACCCGGGGTGTGCAGGGCCTGCAAAGTCTCCCCGCCAAACGGCAGCGTGTCGCCGTGCTGCAGCTGGATGCCCGCGGTGCCGATGCCGCAGCCCTGCGGGGCGGCCGTGCGGGCACCGGCGAGTTCGGCCAGCTGGCCGGCACTGGTGATGTGGTCGGCGTGGGCGTGGGTTTCCACGGTCCAGACCAGCTTCAGGCCGTACTCGCGCAGGATGGCCAGGTCGCGCTCGATCTGGTCGTCCACCGGGTCGATGATGAGCGCGTCGCGCGTCAACTGATCAAACAGCACATAGGTGAAAGTGCTGGAAGCGGGGTCAAACAGCTGGATCGGTTTCATGGTGAAGCTCCTGGGGCGCTGCCCCTGCAAGGTCAGGAAAAACGCGCCAGCATATCGGCGACGTCGTCCGCCGGCAGGTCACCCTGGGCAATGACACAGCCGACCATGGTGAAAAAGGTCTTGTCCAGCGCCTTGCGCGCCGCCGCCAGCTGCTGCGCAACCTTCTCGCAGTCGGCATCGGATTCGAGCAGCTTCTGGATGCCGCGCAGCTGTCCCTCAACGCGCTTGAGTCGGAGCACCAGGGCGCGTTTGCGTTCGGGATCGTGGACGGTGGTCATGTCGGCTCCTGTGAAAAGCGGGGTTTGCGCCCAGGGCTCTGTCACCGGAACGCCCCACGCATACCCCAACAGGTATTGTAGTGAGGGCGGAATCCGTGCCGGCCAGGTCGTGCTTTTTTGCGTTGACATGAATCCGGAACCACGCTTACCCGAAATCAGAAACCCCTCTGAAAACAAGTTCTTTGCGTCGCATGGATGACAGCCGTTGGTGAAAACCCTGTCACTACCCGGTGGGGTACCACGCATCATGAAACGCCTTTTCAAATCCACTGGAGACATACGATGAGCGAGAAAAAACCCGTCCGTTCGCGCCGCAACATGCTTAAAGGTGCGGCCGTCGCTGCGGGCGCCATGTCGGTCCCGATGATCGCGACCGCGCAAACGACCAGCCTGCGGTTTCAGAGCACCTGGCCCTCGAAAGACATCTTCCATGAATACGCCGCCGACTTCGCCAAGAAGGTCAACGACATGGCGGGTGGCAAGCTCAAGATTGAGGTACTCCCGGCGGGTGCCGTGGTGCCCGCGTTCCAGTTGCTCGAAGCCGTGGCCAAGGGCACGCTGGACGGTGGTCACGGCGTGGTGGCTTACCACTACGGCAAGAACTCGGCGCTGGCCCTTTGGGGTTCCGGCCCATCCTTCGGCATGGACCCCAACATGCTGCTGGCCTGGCACAACTATGGCGGCGGCAAGGCCCTGCTGGACGAGATTTACAAGAGCCTGAACCTGGACGTCACCTCCTACCTCTACGGCCCGATGCCGACCCAGCCCTTCGGCTGGTTCAAGAAGCCGATCGCCAAGGCAGAAGACCTCAAAGGCGTGAAGTTCCGCACCGTGGGTCTGGCGGTGGACATGTACACCGACATGGGCGCAGCGGTGAACCCCCTTCCCGGTGGCGAGATCGTGCCCGCACTGGACCGTGGCCTGATCGACGGCGCCGAGTTCAACAACGCCAGCTCCGACAACCTGCTGGGCTTCCCCGATGTGAGCAAGAACTGCATGCTGCAGAGCTTCCACCAGAGTGGCGAGCAGTTCGAGATCTTGTTCAACTCCGCCAAGCTCAAGGCCCTGCCCGCCGAGCTCAAGGCCATCGTCGATTACGCGGTTCAGGCGGCCAGCGCCGACATGAGCTGGAAAGCCATCCAGCGCAATTCGGAAGACTACATTGATCTGAAGAAAAAGGGCGTGAAGTTCTACAAGACACCCGACGCCATCCTGCGCGCGCAGCTCACGGCCTGGGACAAGATCATGGCCAAGAAGGGTGGCGAGAACGCCATGTTCAAGAAGGTGCTCGACAGCCAGCGCGCCTTTGCGCAGCGTGCCGGCCAATGGCAGAACGACTACACGGTCGACTTCAAGATGGCCTACAACCACTACTTCGGCAAGGGCGCCAAGAAAGGCTGATCCTTCGCTTGCACACAGGGGCGCCACCGGCGCCCCTTTCTGTTTCAGACGGGACTCACGATGCAACAATTTCTCTGGGCGGTGGATCGCGCCTCGACATGGTTCGGCAAGCTCTGCGCCTGGGCGGTGGTGGGGTTGACCCTGCTGATCAGCTGGGAGGTGTTTTCGCGTTACGTGCTCAACACGCCACACGCCTGGGTGCTGGACGCGCAGATCATGCTGTACGGCCTGCTCTTCATGACCGCTGGCGCCTACACCCTGGCCAAGAACGGCCATGTGCGCGGCGATGTGCTCTACGGATTCTTCGAGCCACGCACCCAGGCGTCCATCGACCTGGCGCTGTACATCGTGTTCTTCCTGCCCGGCATCGTGGCGCTGACCTGGGCCGGCTGGACTTTCGCCAACGACTCGCTGGCGATCCGCGAACAGACCTTCAACGCCGACCCGTTGCCGATCTATCCCTTCAAGTTCGTCGTGCCCGTGGCGGGTGCCCTGCTGCTGCTGCAGGGGCTGGTGGAGATCCTGCGCTGCCTGATCTGCCTGAAAACGGGCGCCTGGCCCACGCGGGAGGAGGACGTGGAAGAAGTCGATGTGGACAAGCTCAAGGAGATGGTCCATGTGAAAGACAGCGACATCGAAAGTCTCGACCAGTTGGTGGTCGCCCAGAAAGGCGGCCAGCCATGAAGATCCGCAAAGAGCTCTGGTTCGGCTTCGGGCTGATGGGCCTGATCCTGGCGGGCGTGCTGGCCATGGTGATCAGCGCACCGACCATGACCAACGGCCACTACGGCCTGCTCATGCTGTCACTGGTGGTCGTGGCCATCATGCTCGGCTTTCCCACCGCGTTCACGCTCATGGGCATGGGCATGCTGTTCGCGTTTTTCGCTTACCACTCAGGCGACCAGACCTCCGCGGGAGCGATCCAGCAGACGCTGGACCTGATGGTGCAGCGCGCTTTCTCGGTGATGAGCAACGACGTGCTGATCTCGATCCCGCTGTTCGTCTTCATGGGTTACCTGGTCGAGCGCGCCAACCTGATCGAAAAGCTGTTCCACAGCCTGCACCTGTCGCTGGCGCGCGTGCCCGGCTCGCTGGCCGTGGCCACGCTCGTGACCTGCGCCATCTTCGCCACCGCCACCGGCATCGTGGGTGCGGTGGTCACGCTCATGGGCCTGCTGGCCATGCCGCAGATGCTGCGCGCCGGCTACGATGTGCGGCTGACGGCCGGCTCCATCACCGCAGGCGGCTGCCTGGGTATCCTGATCCCGCCCTCGGTGCTGCTCATCGTCTACGGTGCCACCGCGGGCGTGTCGGTGGTCAAGCTCTACGCTGGTGCCTTCTTCCCCGGTCTCATGCTCGCGGGCCTGTACATCCTGTACGTGATCATCATCGCCAAGGTCAAGCCGGCCTGGGCGCCACCCTTGAGCGCAGAGCAGCGCAGGGTACCGATTCCCGAGCCACTCATGCGCATGGGTGCCACGGGCAATGCCTGGGCCCTCGGGGGACTGCTGAACGGTCTGAAGGGCGCCAACAACCACGGCGTGCCCGCTGGCTACATGCTGCGCCAGCTGGGCATCGTGATGCTGCCCGCCCTGCTGTTCGCCGCCGTGGCCGTGCTCAGCTACCAGAGCGCCACGCGGGTGGTGGCGGTGGAGACCTACGAAGAGCTGCAGCCCATGGGCGCAGGCGCAGCCCCTGAAGCATCGGGCGACGATGCGGGCGGCCTGGCCGAACCCCCCGTCGAAGAAGAGGGCCTGAGCGAGCCACCCTCCGCCGAAGGCGACCTGGCCGAGCCACCTGGCGCCGACAGCGATGCCGTGGCCCTGCCCCCAGGCGCCGAGGCAGACACCACCGAACCACCTGCCGACAACCTGGCCCTGCCTCCGGGCGCCGTCCCCGCCACACCGGCAGCGGCGGGCACCGAGCCGGCGGCCACCACCCAGCCCGCCTCGCAAGGCTACTGGATCGGTCTGGGCGTGGGCGCGCTGGCGCTCGCGGTCTTCTACGGCATCCTGAGCTACGCGCGGCTCGAAGTCTTCAAGATGCTGCTCTCCAGTTTCTTCCCGCTGCTGGTTCTCATCACGTCGGTGCTGGGTTCGATCGTGTTTGGCCTGGCCACGCCCACCGAGGCGGCAGCAGTGGGCGCGCTCGGCGGCTTCCTGCTGGCCGCGGCCTACCGGCAACTCACCTTCAACGTGGTGAAGGAAAGCGTGTTCCTCACCGCCAAGACCAGCGCCATGGTCTGCTGGCTGTTCGTCGGTTCGGCCATCTTTTCGGCGGCGTTCGCGCTGCTCGGCGGGCAGGCGCTGGTGGAACAATGGGTGCTCGGCATGAACCTGAGCAAGACCGAGTTCCTGATCCTCAGCCAGGTCATCATCTTCATCCTCGGCTGGCCGCTGGAGTGGACCGAGATCATCGTGATCTTCATGCCCATCTTCATCCCGCTGCTGGACAACTTCGGTGTCGACCCGCTGTTCTTCGGCCTGCTGGTGGCGCTGAACCTGCAGACTGCGTTCCTCAGCCCGCCGGTCGCCATGAGCGCGTTCTACCTGAAGGGTGTGGCGCCGAAGCATGTGACGCTGAACCAGATCTTCGCCGGCATGCTGCCCTTCATGGGCATCCAGGTGCTGGCCATCGTGTTGCTCTACCTGTTCCCTGCCATCGGCATGTGGTTGCCAGAAGTGCTCTACAAATAGGGCCTTCCGCGCGCAGGATCGGATGTCCCCTTTGAACATGGAGCGCTTCGGCGCTCCATGTTTTTTGGGAAACGGGTTAACATTACGTTTACGTAAACGTCAATCCAAACGGGTTGACGTCGGGTCGTCACTGATGCACCCTGCCAGCCCAACTCCCGGAGACAACATGCCCAATCCGAGCGACGTTTCACTGCCCTTCCCGGCCACGGCTGTCCGAGCCGCCAGGGGCAGCCTCTGGCAAGCCTGGCAGATCGAGCCGGCCAGCAATGGCAAAAACGGGAAGAACGGCAAGGGCCCCTCTCTGGCCTCGTTCAACCCGGGCGCCAAACCCTTTTCCGTCGGCAACAAAAACGCCGACCAGGCCGTGCTGCTGTCTCTGGCCCAGGAAATCGACCGGTTGCAAAACCTCTTTTACGCCGACGGCCGCCACAAGCTGCTGGTGGTCCTGCAGGGCACGGACACCTCGGGCAAGGACGGCACCGTGCGCGGCGTGTTCAGCCAGACCAGCCCGCTGGGCGTGCACACCGTGGGCTGGAAAGCGCCCACCGAGCCTGAGCGCGCGCACGACTACCTGTGGCGCATCCACCAGCAGGTGCCGGCCGCCGGGCACATCACGGTCTTCAACCGCAGCCACTACGAAGACGTGCTCGTGCCGGTGGTCAACGGCTGGATCACGCCCGAGCAGACGCGCCAGCGCTACGCCCACATCAACGACTTCGAGCGCCTGCTGGCCGAGACCGGCACGGTGATCCTCAAGTGCATGCTGCACATCGGGTTCGACGAGCAGCGCGAGCGCCTGCAGGAGCGTGTGGACGACCCGGACAAACACTGGAAATTCAGCCTCGGTGATCTGGACGTGCGCAAGCAATGGCCCGACTACCAGCGCGCCTACGAAGACCTGCTGGGGGCCACCAGCACGCCCTGGGCGCCCTGGACCGTGGTGCCCGCCAACTCCAAGACACACCGCAACCTGATGATCGCCACCCTGGTGCGCGACACGCTCAAGGCGCTGAACCTGCGCTTTCCGCCCGAAGACCCGGCCCTCAAGGGTCTGCGCATCGAATAACGACCCACCAGGGCCTGTTCACACTATTTTTCCAAGATGCGTTGCGGATCAAAAAGGCCATGCGCAAGGCGCGAAACGCAGCCGGGGTCGCCCCCCCGGCAAGGCTTCGCAACGCCGCGCATGGCCTTTTTGGCCGCAACCCGAAGGGAATGGGTTGGAAAAATAGTGTGAACAGGCCCTAGACCCGCCCGAGAGAGACAAGACCATGACCGACCTGTCCGCCGATTTCAAGGCCCTGGCCAGCTACCGCCCCACCAACAAGGTGCGCTTCGTCACCGCAGCCAGCCTGTTCGATGGCCACGACGCCGCCATCAACATCATGCGCCGCATCCTGCAGGGCATGGGCGCCGAGGTGATCCACCTGGGCCACAACCGCTCGGTCGACGACGTGGTCACTGCGGCCTTGCAGGAAGACGTGCAGGGCATCGCCATCAGCTCCTACCAGGGTGGCCACGTGGAGTACTTCAAGTACATGGTGGACCTGCTCAAGCAACGCGGCGGTGAGCACATCCAGGTGTTCGGCGGCGGCGGCGGCGTGATCGTGCCGGCCGAAATCCGTGAGTTGCACAACTATGGTGTGGGCCGCATCTACAGCCCGGAAGACGGCCAGCGCATGGGCCTGGCCGGCATGATCGGCGAGATGGTGATGCGTTGCGACCAGGACATCAGCGGCCATGCACCCAAGGCCATCGAGGCCATCCAGGGGCACACCGAAATGAACTGGCGTGCGCTGGCGCAGCTGATCACCGCCATAGAGAACGGCAAGTCAGACGGGAAGCTGCTGGCCGCGGTGCGCCAGGCAGCGGTCAGCCACAAGACCCCGGTGCTGGGCATCACCGGCACCGGCGGCGCCGGCAAGTCCAGCCTGACCGATGAGCTGATCCGCCGCTTCCGGCTCGACCAGGACGACGCGCTGCGCATTGCCCTGATCTCCATCGACCCCTCGCGCCGCAAGAGCGGTGGCGCCCTGCTGGGCGACCGCATCCGCATGAATGCGATCGCGCCCTGGAGCAACGGTCAGCGCGTCTACATGCGCAGCCTGGCCACGCGCGACAACAGCAGCGAGATCAGCGCCGCCCTGCCCGACGTGGTGGCGGCCTGCAAGGTGGCGGGCTTCGACCTGATCGTGGTCGAGACCTCGGGCATCGGCCAGGGCGACGCGGCCATCGTGCCGCACGTGGACATCCCGATGTACGTGATGACGCCCGAATTCGGCGCCGCCAGCCAGTTGGAGAAGATCGACATGCTCGACTTCGCCGAGTTCGTGGCGATCAACAAGTTCGACCGCAAGGGCGCGGCCGACGCGTTGCGCGACGTGGCCAAGCAGGTCCAGCGCAACCGCGAGGCCTTCACCGTGATGCCCGACCAGATGCCGGTGTTCGGCACCATGGCCGCGCGCTTCAACGACGACGGCGTGACCGCGCTCTACCAGGCGCTCAAGGTGCGCCTGACCGAACTCGGCCTGCCGCTGACGGACGGCCACCTGCCACGGGTCACCGTGCGCCACAGCACCAACCAGACCCCCATCGTGCCGCCGGCGCGCACACGCTACCTGGCCGAGATCAGCGACACGGTGCGCAGCTACAAGAAGAAGGCCCGCGCGCAGGCGAAACTGGCGCGGGAAATCCAGCAGTTGCGTGCCGCCGCCGAGATGCTGGCGGTCGACAAACCCAACCGCCCGAAAGCCTCGGAAGCCGCCATCGACCTCGCCCAGGCGCGCGAGCTGCAGCAGGATCCGGCTGCTCGCAAGTTGCTCACGCAGTGGCCCGACATGCAGAAGGCGTATGCGGGCGATGAGTACGTGGTGAAGATCCGCGACAAGGAAATCCGCACCGCGCTCACCACGAAATCGCTCTCGGGCACCACCATCCGCAAGGTGGCCCTGCCGCAGTACGAGGACCACGGCGAAATCCTCCAATGGCTGATGCTCGACAACGTGCCGGGCAGCTTCCCCTTCACCGCCGGCACTTTCGCCTTCAAGCGCGAAGGGGAAGACCCGACCCGCATGTTCGCCGGCGAAGGTGACGCGTTCCGCACCAACCGCCGCTTCAAGCTCTTGTCCGAAGGCCTGCCCGCCAAGCGCCTGTCCACCGCCTTCGACTCGGTCACGCTGTACGGCAACGACCCCGATCCGCGCCCGGACATCTACGGCAAGGTCGGCAACTCAGGCGTCTCCATCGCCACGCTGGACGACATGAAGGTGCTCTACGGCGGCTTCGACCTCTGCCACCCGGCGACCTCGGTCTCCATGACCATCAACGGCCCGGCGCCGAGCATCCTGGCGATGTTCATGAACACCGCCATCGACCAGAGCCTGCACAAGTTCCGCACCGACAACGGCCGCGATCCGACCGACGACGAGACCCAGAAGATCCGCGCCTGGACGCTGGCCAACGTGCGCGGCACGGTGCAGGCCGACATCCTGAAAGAAGACCAGGGGCAGAACACCTGCATCTTCTCGACCGAGTTCTCATTGAAGGTGATGGGCGACATCGCCGAGTACTTCGTGCACCACGACGTGCGCAACTTCTACTCGGTGTCGATCTCGGGTTACCACATCGCCGAAGCCGGTGCCAACCCGCTCAGCCAGCTCGCGTTCACGCTCAGCAACGGTTTCACGTTCGTCGAAGCCTACCTGGCGCGTGGCATGCACATCGACGACTTCGCGCCCAACCTGAGCTTCTTCTTCAGCAATGGCATGGACCCGGAGTACACGGTGCTCGGCCGCGTGGCGCGCCGCATCTGGGCGGTGGCGATGAAAGAGCGCTACGGCGCCAACGAGCGCAGCCAGAAACTGAAGTACCACGTGCAGACCAGCGGGCGCAGCCTGCACGCGCAGGAAATCCAGTTCAACGACATCCGCACCACGCTGCAGGCGCTGATCGCCATCTACGACAACTGCAACAGCCTGCACACCAACGCGTTCGACGAAGCCATCACCACACCGACCGAAGAATCGGTGCGCCGGGCGATGGCGATCCAGCTCATCATCAACCGCGAGTGGGGTCTGGCCAAGAACGAAAACCCCAACCAGGGCGCCTTCATCATCGAAGAGCTGACCGAGCTGGTCGAAGAAGCCGTGCTGAGCGAGTTCGAGAAGATCGCCGAACGGGGTGGCGTGCTGGGTGCGATGGAGACCGGCTACCAGCGCAGCAAGATCCAGGAAGAGAGCATGCACTACGAGATGCTCAAGCACACCGGCGAGTACCCCATCATCGGCGTCAACACCTTCCGCAACCCGCACGGTGACCAGACGCCCGAGACCATCGAACTGGCGCGCTCGACCGACGAGGAAAAACAGTCGCAGCTGCAGCGCCTGCTCGACTTCCACGACCGTCACGCGGCCGAAGCACCGGTCCAGCTGGCACGCCTGAAGCAGGCCGTGATCGAGAACAAGAATGTGTTCGAGGTGCTGATGGGCGCGGTGCGCGTGTGCTCACTGGGCCAGATCACCCACGCCCTGTTCGAGGTCGGTGGCCAGTACCGGCGCAACATGTGAACCTGCGCCGCTTTCCGCGGCTTGCTTGACCGGGGTCAAGTGCCCCATCATGGGGTGGATAGCATCATCCAAGAGATGAACACCACTCCATTCCTTCATGCCGCCTTGGGCATGGTTTTCGCCTTGGTCTGTGGCGCGGCGGCGGCCCAGACCGGTGCGGGCACCCCGCCCACCGGCACCCCCGAAGAGCGCCTGAAAGTGATCCTGCAGGACCCACAGCAGCTGGAAGCCTATGCCCGCATGGGACAGAAAGTCTCCCTGTTCTGTGCCAACTGCCACGGTGACGGTGGCAACAGCGTCAGCAGCGAGGTGCCCAACCTGGCCGGCCAGAACCCGACCTACCTGCTGACCCAGGTGCGCCAGTTCGCCGATGGCAGCCGCCGTTTCGAATTCATGGAGCGGCTGATCAAGGCCATGCCGGTGGACGAACGGCTGGGCGTGGCGGTGTACTACGCGCGCCAGCCCGTCAAACCCCAGCCGGTGAAAGATGCGGCGCTGGTGGCCAAGGGCAAGCAGTACTACGACAAGATCTGCTGGCGCTGCCACGGTGAACAGGGCCACGGCAGCGAGTCCTTCGCCCGCGTGGCCGGACAGCAGACGGTCTACCTCACCCAGACCCTGCAAAACTACCGCGGCAGCATCGGCACTCGCGTCAACCCGCTCATGACCGCCAACACCGTGCACATGAGCGACGCCGACCTGCGCGCGGTCGTGGCCTACGTGTCCTCGATGCGCTGACGCACGCAGAGGCACAGCGCCCCTGCGCACGCTGGGGCCGGCGTGTTGGCGGCACAATCGCGCCATGCACCACCACATCAGCCTCATCGGTGTACCCACCGACATCGGCGCGGGCGCCCGCGGCGCCTCCATGGGACCGGAAGCTCTGCGCGTGGCGGGTCTTGCGGCCATGCTCGAAAACCATGGCCTGCGGGTCACGGACCGCGGCAACCTTGCCGGTCCGGCCAACCCCTGGCTGCCCCCGGTCGACGGCTACCGGCACTTGGCGGCCGTGGTGGCCTGGAACCAGACCCTGCACGAGGCGGTGCACGCCGAACTCACCCGGGGCCACCTGCCCATCGTGCTCGGTGGCGACCACTGCCTGGGCATCGGCTCCATCAGCGCGGTGGCGCGCCACTGCCGTGAAAGCGGAAAGAAGCTGCGCGTGCTCTGGCTCGACGCCCACGCCGATTTCAACACCGCCGAACTCACACCCAGCGGCAACATCCACGGCATGCCGGTGGCGGTGCTGTGCGGCCACGGTCCCGCCGAACTCACCGGCATCGGCGGACAGACACCGGCCATCGCCGCCGACGTGGTGCGCCAGATCGGCATCCGCAGCGTGGACGCCGGTGAGAAGCGCTTCGTGCACGAAGCCGGGCTGGAGGTGTTCGACATGCGCTACATCGACGAGATGGGCATGCGCCACACCCTGGAGCAGGCGCTCATGGGCATGGATCACAACACGCACCTGCACGTGAGCTTCGACGTCGATTTTCTCGACCCCGAGATCGCGCCGGGCGTGGGTACCACCGTGCCCGGCGGCCCGACCTACCGCGAGGCCCAGCTCTGCATGGAAATGATCGCCGACACCGGGCGCCTGGCCTCGATGGACGTGATGGAACTCAACCCCGCCCTCGACGTGCGCAACCGCACCGCCGAACTGGCCGTGGACCTGATCGAGAGCCTGTTCGGCAAGTCCACGCTGATGCGCAAGAAGTAGGCTCCCCCCGCGCCGCCCGCGGCGTCACCCCCCAGGGGGCGATGCGAGTGGCCCGGCAAAGCCGGTTCCACCGCATCCTGGCGTTCAGTCACGCGCCACCGGACGCGTTGTCGGTCAACTCTTTCCGACAAGCTCCAGGTGTTCGACCACCGGCGGCAGCAGGAAGAACGGGCCGACGATGGTGCGCCATTCAGCGAACGCAGGCGACTGGCGAAAACCCACAGTGTGGTCTTCCAGCGTGTCCCAGTAGATCGTCAGGATGTAGCGGCCCGGGCTTTCAATGCTGCGGTTGACCTTGAAGCCGTTGAAGCCTCTGGCCTGGGCGATGACGGTGCTGGCGCCGCGCAGGATGGCTTCTTCAAATTCGGCAGTGCGGGCGGGGTCGATGCGGATGTCGGCGTGTTCAAGAATCATGGTGTGGCGCTTTCGGCAGAGTGGTCCTCCCGGATCATATCGACGGCCTTCTCGGCCATCATGATCACCGGGGCATTGGTGTTGCCGCCCACCACGCTCGGCATGACCGACGCGTCCACCACGCGCAACCCCGCCACGCCGTGCACCCGCAGGCGGGCGTCCACCACCGCCATCGCGTCCGGCCCCATGCGGCAGGTGCCGACCGGGTGGTAGATCGTGTCGGCATGGAACCGCACGAACTGCTCGATCTGCGCATCGCTCCGGGCATGCGCCGAGGCTTTGGACTCCGCCCCCCCATGGCGCGCCAGCGCCGGCTGCTGCATCAGCTCGCGCATCACCTTGAAACCCCGCACCAGCCGGGCCGCGTCGTCCGGGTCCTGCAGGAAGGCCGGATCGATCAGCGGCATCACCTGCGGATCGGCGCTGGCCAGACGCAGCGTGCCCCGGCTCTTCGGGCGCAGCAGGCACACGTGGCACGAATAGCCGTGACCCAGCACCGTCTTGCGGCCATGGTCCACCAGCTTGCCCACCACGAAATGCAGTTGCAGATCGGGAATCGACTCCTCCGGCGCGCTCTTGATGAAGCCACCCGCCTCGGCAAAGTTGGTGGTCAGCAAGCCGCTGCGGCTGCGCCGCCATTCGAACAGGCCCCGGACCATCTTCGCCACACCGGCCAGGGACAGGCCGAACAGATCGGTCAGTTTTGGCGCGTTCACCACCATCACCACGTCCGGGTGGTCGTGCAGGTTCTCGCCCACGCCGGGCAGGTTGTGCACCACGCCGATGCCGTGTTCAGCCAGCTGCGCCGCCGGGCCGATGCCGGAGAGCATCAGCAGCTGAGGTGACCCGAACGCGCCCGCGCTCAGCAGCACCTCGCCGCCCGGATTGAGCGTGAGCGTCTGCAGCGGGCCACGCCCGCCGTCGGGGCGGTATTCCACGCCCTGCGCGCGCGCCTGGCCACCCACGGTTTCGGTGAGCACCCGCGTGGTCAGCGCATGCGTGATCACCTTCAGGTTGGAGCGTCCCAGGTGGGGCGTGAGGTAGGCCTTGGCGGCACTGAAACGCTCGCCATTCTTGTGCGTGACCTGGTAGCTGCCGATGCCCTCCTGTTCGGGGCCATTGAAATCGGTGTTGAGCGGGTAACCCGCCTGCTGGCCGGCTTCGATGAACGATGGCAGAAAGGGATTCGGCGACCGCAGGTCCATCACGTTCAGCGGTCCACCCTGGCCGTGCAGGGCGTCGGCCCCGCGCTGATTGTGCTCAGCGCGCTTGAAATAGGGCAACACATCGGCAAACGACCACCCCGGGTTGCCCTGGGCCGCCCAGCCGTCGTAGTCCTGCGGGTGGCCCCGGGTGTAGATCATGGCGTTGATCGAGCTGGAACCCCCGAGCACCTTGCCGCGAGGCTGGTAACCGCGCCGGCCGTTCAGACCGGGTTGCGGCACCGTGGCATAGCCCCAGCCGTTGAGTTCGTATTTCGCCATCACGGCCAGGCCCGCCGGGCAATGGATCAGCACGCTGCGGTCGGGTGGGCCAGCTTCCAGCAAGGCCACGCGCACGGCCGGGTCTTCGCTCAGGCGCCCGGCGAGCACGCAGCCCGCCGAACCACCGCCGACGACGATGTAGTCGAACATAAGGTCTCCGTTGTCTGGCACGGGGATCGCTTGTGAAGCCCCTGCCGGTCACGTTGGTGTGGAGGTCATCGCCACGCAACGGGGTGCGCGACAATCCGCAGGCAAGTTAGCACAGCGCTGGCAGCACCGCTAGGCGTGCCAGCCTAGTCCCGACGCCTGCGCGACGCGGCCGAGGTCGGGGCCGGTGCACGTCCCCGACAATGGTTCTTTGTCTTTTTTCAGGAGCATTTCCCCTATGAGCAGCATTCAAACCGTGGGCATCATCGGCTCGGGCACCATGGGCAACGGGATCGCCCAGGCCTGCGCCACCAGCGGCATCCGCGTGGTGATGGTCGACATCGCGCAGACCGCGATCGACAAGGGCCTGGCCACCATCGCGGGCAGCCTCGACCGCCTGATCAAGAAGGAAAAGATCAGCGCCGACGACAAAGCCAAGGCGCTCGGCCTGATCCAGGGCAGCACGAACTACGACGACCTCAAGGGCGCGCAACTCGTCATCGAAGCCGCCACCGAAAACGAAGGCCTCAAGGTCAAGATCCTGCAGCAGCTCGACGGCCTGCTGGCACCCGAGGTGATCGTGGCCACCAACACCAGCTCCATCAGCATCACCAAGCTGGCCGCCGCCACGCAGCGCCCCGACCGCTTCATCGGCATGCATTTCTTCAACCCCGTGCCCATGATGGCGCTGGTGGAGATCATCCGCGGCCTGCAGACCAGCGACGCCACGCACGACGCCGTGAAAGCCATGGCCGAAGCCCTGGGCAAGACGCCGATCACGGTGAAAAACGCGCCCGGCTTCGTGGTCAACCGCATCCTGGTGCCCATGATCAACGAGGCTTTCTTCGTACTCGCCGAAGGTCTGGCGACGCCGGAAGACATCGACGCCGGCATGAAGCTGGGCACCAACCAGCCCATCGGCCCGCTGGCGCTGGCCGACATGATCGGCCTGGATGTGTGCCTGGCGGTGATGAACGTCTACATGGCCGAATACAACGACAGCAAGTACCGCCCGGCGCCGCTGCTGAAAGAAATGGTCGCTGCCGGCTGGCTGGGCCGGAAAACGGGCAGGGGCGTGTACACGTATTGACCCCGCGCCGCTTCGCGTCACCCCCAGGGGGGCGATGCTGGCGGCCCGGCAAGCCGGTTCCGCGACATCCTTGGATCGGGCACGCGCGCCGGATGCAATCTGGGCTGTGTGATGTCCATCGGAAGCCCGCTTCAGCGGGCTTCTTGTTTGAGCAAGATCAACTTGCCGCAGCGCAGCATTTTCATAATGAACCCAACCCAGTGAACAGGAGTTCCTCATGTGTGCCGCGCCCGTCTCCATCGCCGTTTTCGAGTTCCTCGACAACACCCATCAGGAAATCCAGAGCCAGATCAAGCTGCTGCATGCGCTGGTGGACGCCATCGAAAACGAAGGCCTGAACCAGGCCAACCGGGCCCGGGCACGCCGCGTGCTCGACTATTTCAATGGCGAAGCGCGCCAGCACCACCTGGACGAAGAAAAACACATCTTCCCGGCCTTGCTGGTCAGCCAGGACGCCGAGATCGTGCAGGCCACCGAACACCTGATCCAGGACCACGGCTGGCTGGAAGAAAACTGGATCCAGATCGCCCCCTCGCTGGAGGCCGCCACCGGCGGCAACCTCTGGTTCGACACAGCGGAACTGCGCCACGCGCTGGATGTTTTTGAAGCGCTCTACCTGGACCACATCCTGCTTGAGGAGTCCATCGCCTACCCGGAAGCGAAAAAGCGGCTTGCCGCCCTCGACACCGCCGGCATGGGTCGCGAAATGGCCAAGCGCCGCGCCCTCAAGCACAATGAGGTCCGTTCGCGGACCTGAGCCGCACCCATGACGTGGCAGAACGTCCCCGAAACTGCACGCCGGACGGGCTGCGCGTAAACTGCCCCGCTCCACAGCATGGGCCACGACCCCGTTGGCCGAACGGACGAGCATGAGCACTTACGACTTCGATCTATTCGTCATTGGCGGCGGCAGCGGTGGCGTGCGCGCCGCCCGCATGGCCGCCCAGCGCGGGGCGCGCGTGGCGCTGGCCGAAACCCTGGGGCAAGACGGCCTGGGCGGCACCTGCGTCAACGTGGGCTGCATCCCCAAGAAGCTCTACAGCTACGCCGCGCACTACGCCGACGCAGCCCACGAAGCGCAAGGCTACGGGTGGGAGGGCGACATGCCCATCCTCAACTGGGGCACGCTCAAAGCCAACCGCGCCACCGAAATCAGCCGCCTGAACGGGGTCTATGGCAACCTGCTGCGCGGTTCTGGCGTGACCGTGTTCGACGGTTTCGCCCGTCTGCAAGGCGACCACAGCGTGGGCCTGGCCACGCTCAACGCCGACGGCAGCCCCGGCCACCAGAATTTCACCGCCAAAAACGTTCTCATCGCCACCGGCGGTACGCCGCATGTGCCGCACTTCGCGGGTCGCGAACACGTCATCACGTCCAACGAGATCTTCGATCTGGAGCCGTTTCCGAAACGCCTGCTGGTGGTGGGGGGCGGCTACATCGCCTGTGAATTCGCCTCCATCTTCAATGGCCTGGGGTCGAGGGTCACGCAGTTGTACCGGGGTGAACAGGTGCTGCGCGGTTTTGACGACGAGGTGCGCCACTTCGTCGCCGCCGAGATGATCAAGTCCGGGGTGGACCTGCGGCTGAACGCCGACGTGGTGGACATCCGGAAAACCGACGAAGGCCTGCGTGTGGAGCTGGAAGGTGGCAGCGTCGTGCTGGCCGACGCCGTGCTCTATGCCACCGGGCGCAAGCCCAATGTGCAGGGTCTGGGCCTGGACACCGTGGGCGTGGTCCAGGGCGCGCAGGGAGAGGTGATCGTGAGCGAAACCTACCAGACCAACGTGCCCGGCATTTACGCCGTGGGCGACGTCACCAACCGCGTGCAGCTCACGCCGGTGGCGCTGGGCGAGGCCATGGTGGTGGTCGATCAGCTCTTCGGCGCTGCAGCGGGCAAGCCAACGCGCGAGATGAGTTACGAGTTCATCCCCACCGCCGTCTTCACCCACCCCAACATCGGCACCGTGGGCTACAGCGAAGCGCAGGCGCGCGAGAAGTACGGCCAGATCGCTGTCTTCCGCAGCGAGTTCAAGGCGCTCAAGCACACGCTTTCGGGCAGCAGCGAACGCACACTCATGAAGCTCATCGTTGACACCGCGAGCGACCGCGTGGTGGGCCTGCACATGGTCGGCGCCGAAGCCGGCGAGATCGTGCAGGGCTTTGCCGTGGCCATGAAGGCCGGCGCCACCAAGGCCATTTTTGACAGCACCATCGGCATCCACCCCACGGCGGCGGAGGAGTTCGTGACGATGCGCGAGCCGACCCGGAACTGAGAACCTGAATGCGATCGTTCCGAGGTCGCCTGTCCGTTCTAGACGCGTGCCATCCAGTAGATGCCCGCGACGCTGAGCGCCATGTGCAGCCACAGGCCCGGCGCCAGCCAGGCCAGGTAGCGCCACCCCCCCACGAGCCCGGCGGTTGCACTCTTGCTGCCGGCGTGCACCAGAATAGCCAGCATCACCGCCCAGGTCGCGGCCCCACCTGCCGCGGGTGTGCCCGACGCAAAGACCGCCGCCAGCGAGGCGTGCAGGTCGGCCAGCGCCGCCAGGGCCGAGCCCAGCAGCAGACCCGATGACCCCAGCCACAGCGTCAGCGCGTACACCATCACCTGAACGGCACTGAGCAAAGCGGCCACGCCCGCGGCACCCCAGAGGCTGAACATCCGGTCTTCGTCCGGCACCGTCGTGGTCACGGCGGCTTCCTCCGGCGCTCCGCGCACCATCCACCAGCCCCAGGCCAGGGCCAGCAAACCGGCGGCCAGCGCCGGGAGCCACAGGACCGGCAGCCAGGCCGGTTGCACGGCCGCGGCCACCAGCAGCACCTGCAGCTGGGTGGACACGCAGGACAACAGGCCACCGCCCGCCATCAAGCGCGCTTCCGAACGGCCCTCGCGCACGGCCAGCCCCAGCGTGGCGATGGTGGCGGTGCTCGACACAAAGCCCGAGGCCAGCGCCGAGAACGCCACCGCGTGGCGCGCCTGCAGCAGGCGGCGGCACAGGTGCGCCAGCGACTGCACCGCCAGCAGCAGGGCCAGCAACTGCACGATCACGTAGGGGTTGAGCACCGGGCCCCAGAGCGGCCGGTTCGGCACCAGCGGCAACGCCATCAGCACCAGTGCCGCCAGCACGATGCCGTCGCGCACCTCGCCCTCGGTCAGCCACTGGCGGGCAAAACGGTGCAGCCGTTCCCGCCCGGCCAGCACGCCGGTCAGCCCCACGGCGAGCGCGGCGGCCAGCGGCAAGCTCTGCGCGCAGAGCACGCCGATCAGGTAGGTCAGCAACAGGGCGATTTCGGTGGTGGCACCCGGATCTTCGGAGCGGTCGCGCCAGTAGGCGACCAGGGCCAGCGCCGCCACCAGGACCGCGCCGGTCACCACCAGTCCCGTCAGCTGCGTGAGCGCTGCGGCGGCGCCCACCACGCTGGTCAGCGCAAAGGTGCGCAAACCGGCGAACGCCCGCCCCGGACCGGCACCTTTGCGCCGCTCGCGTTCGATGCCCACCAGCAAGCCGCAGCCCAGTGCGGCCGCCAGCACCGCCGCGGCCCCGGCCATGTCGACCGACGGGTTCAGCAGCACCGGGGCAGCGGCATCCAGCATGGGGTTTCCGGGTGGGGGCAAGGTGTCACGGGGCGGCGCCACAATAGCGGCATGTACAAGACACCCGACTTTACCGCCCCCGTTTTCTACCGCAACCCGGCCGCTGCGCTGGCTCAAGTCCAGCGCATCTACCAGCAGAACATTCACTTCCTGCGCGCGGCCATGCGCGACTTCGTGGCCGGTGCCGACGCCAAAGGCAGCCGCGTGCGCGCCTGCTACCCCTTCGTGCGCCTGCACACCCACAGCGTGTCGCACCAGGGAACGGGCCGCCTGAGTTACGGCTTCGTGGCCGGTCCCGGCCGGTTCGAGACCACGATCACGCGACCCGACCTCTACGCCGACTACCTGCTGGACCAGTTCAGCCTGCTGCTGATCAACCACGGCGGCGAACTGGAGGTGGGCACCAGCACGCACCCCATCCCCATCCACTTCTCGTTCGCCGAACACGACCACGTCGAAGGCAGCCTGAGCGCCGAGCGCCGCGCCCTCATGCGCGACGTGTTCGACCTGCCCGATCTGGCGGCCATGGACGACGGCATCGCCAACGGCACGCACGAGCCGCGCCCGGGCGAGCCGCACCCGCTGTCGCTGTTCACCGCGCCGCGCGTGGACTATTCGCTGCAGCGCCTGCGCCACTACACGGGCACGGCGCCGGAGTGGTTCCAGAACTTCGTGCTGTTCACCAACTACCAGTTCTACATCGACGAATTCATCCGCCTGGGCCACGCCGAGATGGCCAACCCCGCCAGCGAATACATGGCCTTCGTGGAGCCGGGCAACGTGGTGATGCGCCGCGCCGGCCTGCCGGCCGAAGCCAGCGACGAACTGGGTGCGGCCCCGCCGCGCCTGCCTCAGATGCCGGGCTACCACCTCATGCGCGCCGACCGCAGCGGCATCACCATGGTCAACATCGGCGTCGGCCCGGCCAACGCCAAGACCATCACCGACCACATCGCCGTGCTGCGCCCGCACGCCTGGCTCATGATCGGCCACTGCGCCGGCCTGCGCAGCTCCCAGCAGCTGGGCGACTACGTGCTGGCCCACGCCTACGTGCGCGAAGACCACGTGCTCGACGAAGAACTGCCGCTGTGGGTGCCGATCCCTGCGCTGGCCGAGATCCAGCTCGCGCTCGAAGCCGCCGTGGCCGACGTCACCGGCGTGCCGCCGGCCGAGGTCAAGCGCATCATGCGCACAGGCACCGTGGCCAGCACCGACAACCGCAACTGGGAGCTGCTGCCCGACAACAAGCCCCAGCGCCGCTTTTCGCAATCGCGCGCGGTGGCGCTCGACATGGAAAGCGCCACCATCGCCGCCAACGGCTTCCGCTTCCGCGTGCCCTACGGCACCCTGCTCTGCGTGAGCGACAAGCCGCTGCACGGCGAGATCAAGCTGCCCGGCATGGCCAACCACTTCTACCGCGAACGCGTGGACCAGCACCTGCGCATCGGCATCCGCGCCATCGACCGCCTGCGCGCAGGCGGACCGGACCAGTTGCACAGCCGCAAGCTGCGCAGCTTTGCCGAAGTCGCGTTCCAGTGACCCGCGCCCATGAACCGACTCACCGACAGTCTTCAACAATTCACGGGCGCTGAACTCTGGCTGGCATCCGTGCTGGCGATCGTCCTGCTCACCCTGCTGGTCGGGCAGGCCGTGCGCACGGCGTTCCTGCAGGCCCATCGCTGGGCCCTGCGCTCGGCCAACCCCTGGGACGAGGCCGTGCTGAGCGCGGCACGCAAGCCCGCGCAGTTGCTGATCTGGCTGATCGGGCTGGGCTGGGTGGCGCGTGCGCTGAATGCGCATTGGCCCGAGCCCGCCCTGCTGACAGGCGCACTGCAATGGCGCGACGTCGGCCTCGTGGTCAGCGTGACCTGGTTCCTGTGGAAACTCATCGGGCTCGTGACCCAGACCAGCATCCGGCGCCGCACCGAGAGCGGCGAGGCCTTCGACCTCACCACCGCGCTCGCCCTGAACAAGCTGCTGCGCCTGCTGGTGGTCGTGGTCACCGCCATCACCGTGGCACACACCCTGGGCTTCCAGATCGGGGGCCTGCTCGCGCTCGGTGGCGTCGGCGGCATCGCGGTCGGCCTGGCCGCGAAGGACCTGCTGGCCAACTTCTTTGGCGGCCTCACCATCTACCTCGACCGCCCGTTCAGCGTCGGCGACTGGATCCGATCGCCCGACAAGAGCATCGAAGGCACGGTGGAATACATCAGCTGGCGCCACACCCGCATCCGCGCCTTCAACAAAAATCCGATCTACGTGCCCAACTCGGTGTTCACCAGCATCGTGGTCGAAAACCCCTCGCGCATGAGCCACCGGCGCCTGAAAGAAACCCTGGGCCTGCGCTACGACGACTTCGCCCAGGTGGAAGCCGTGGTCGCCGACATCAAGGCCCTGCTGCAGAACCACCCCGGCATCGACAACAGCCAGACACTGATCGTGAACTTCACCCGCTTTGGCGCCAGTTCGCTCGACATCATGGTCTACGCCTTCACGCTCACCCGCGCCTGGGTGGACTTCCAGGTGCTCAAGCAGGAGCTGCTGCTTGACATCGGCCGCATCGTGGCGCGCCATGGTGCCGCCATCGCCTTCCCCACGCAGACGCTGCATGTGGCGACAAGGCCCGATCCGGCGCCAACCGACGCACCGGAACCCGGCTCGGCCTGACCAGCCCGCGCCGGCCCGACCCGTTGACGCCGGGGAACGCACACCTCAATGCACCGCTGACGGCCGGATACCACCAAAGTACAAATCGGCTTTACCTGAACTTCACCGTCCGGTCACAGTCGGTCATGTTCGCTTGCGCACAATGGGGCAACGGCGTACCCGGTATGCTGAACGAACACCATGAACCTGCTCCCCCCCTCCCAAGCCCGACCGGTCCGCCGGCCTGTCACCCTGATCGGCCTGGCCAGCGTCGCCCTGCTGTCGGCCTGCGCCAGCCTGGCACCGGCTGGCGGCGAGCTGCCTTCAACCCCGCTGCCGACGGCCTGGTCCGCAGCTCCTGTCAGCGCAGCCACCTCGCCCACGGTGCTGGCCGCCTGGTGGCAGCGCTTCAACGACCCCACCCTCACCACGCTGGTCACGCAGGCGCTGCAGGCCAACACCAGCGTGAAAAGCGCGCAGGCCGCGCTGCTGCAGGCGCGCGCGCAGCGCGACGTGCAGCAGGCCGGCCTTGGCCCGTCGGTGGGGGTTTCGGGCTCGGCGCAGCGCAGCAAGTCGGGCGACAACGACGCCAGCAACCGCTTCCAGGCCGGCTTTGACGCCAGCTGGGAGCCGGACATTTTTGGCGGCAACCGCAGCACCCTGAACGCCAGCGAGGCCGATGCCCGCGCGTCCGAAACCAGCCTGGCCGATGTGCAGGTGTCGCTGGCAGCCGAAGTCGCCGCCACCTACATCGAACTGCGTGGCCTGCAGACCCGGCTGGCGATCGCGCGCAGCAACCTCGCCGCACAGAGCGAAACGCTGCAGATCACGCGCTGGCGCACCCAGGCGGGTCTCGCCTCGTCGCTCGACCTGGAACAGGCCATTGCGTCCAGCGAGCAGACCGCGGCCCAGATCCCGGCGCTGCAGACCAGCATCGCCCAGGCCCTGAGCGGCGTGGCGGTGCTGACCGGCCAGGCACCCGGCACGCTGCCCGCCGCGCTGCAGGGCGCACTGAACACCGCCGCACCGATCCCGCAGGGCGCGGGCGATCTGGCGCTGGCCTTTCCGGCCGAGACGCTGCGCCAGCGCCCCGACGTGCGGACCGCCGAACACCGCATCAGCGCCGCGCTCTCCCGCGTGGCCGCGGCCGATGCAGCCCGCTACCCGAGCTTTCGCCTCAGCGGCTCGCTGGGCCTCTCCGCGCTGACGCTGGGAACGCTGACCAACGGCGCGTCGGTCGCCAGTTCGCTGCTGGCCAGCGTGTCGGCGCCGCTGTTCGACGGCGGCGCGGCCAGAGCCCAGGTGCGCGCGCAGGAAGCCGCGCTGGAGCAGGCGCGCGTGGCCTACCAGGGCAGCGTGATCAGCGCCGTCAAGGACGTGGAAGACGCGCTGGTGGCGCTGCAGGGCGACCGCGAGCGCCTGGTGCGCCTGCAGGCGGCCAGCGCCGCTGCGGCCAACGCCGAGTTGCTGGCACGCCAGCGCTACGAAAGCGGCCTGGTCGATTTCCGCACCGTGCTCGACACCCAGCGAACCCTGCTCTCGACCCAGGACAGCGTGGCCAGCACCCAGGCCACGTTGAGCGCCGACCATGTGCGCCTGTACAAGGCCCTCGGCGGCGGCTGGACGCCCGATGCGCCACCGGTTGAAGCCACCCCCCGCTGAACCCAGAACACCGAAACCGAATCGCCATGAGCTCCAAAAAAGACGCCCCCCCCGCCGACCTGCAAAACCTGCTGGGCAACGACCACCCGCCGCACTGGTGGCAACGCAGCGCGCTGTGGATCAGCACTGCCGTGCTCGTCGCCGTGGTCGGAGGCATCATCTACTGGCAATCGCAGCAGCAGAGCAAGGCCGCGCCGGTCTACGTGACCGAGCCGCTGAAAAAGGGCGACGTCACGCTCACCGTGTCCGCCAACGGCACGCTGCAGCCCACGCGCTCGGTCAACATCGGCAGCGAACTCTCGGGCACCGTCAAGCGGGTGCTGGTGGACGTGAACGACCGCATCAAGGCCGGCCAGGTGCTGGTGGAGCTGGACACCGCCAAGCTGGTGGACCAGGTGACGCAGTCGCGCGCCGGTCTGGCCGCGGCCCAGGCGCAGCTGGCGCAGGCGGTCGCCACGACCAAGGAAGTGCGTGCCACGCTGGCGCGATTTGAAGAAGTGGCGCGCCTCTCGGGCGGCAAGGTGCCCTCGGCCACGGAGCTGGACAGCGCGAAGGCGGCCGTGGAGCGCGCCGTCGGCAGCGAGGCTGCCGCGCGCGCTTCGGTCACCGAATCGCGCGCCGGCCTTGCCACCACCGAAACCAACCTGTCCAAGGCCTCGATCCGCTCGCCCATCAACGGCGTGGTGCTCAGCCGCACGGTGGACCCGGGCAACGCCGTGGCCGCCTCGCTGCAGGCGGTGACGCTGTTCTCCGTGGCCGAAGACCTCGCGCAGCTCAAGCTCGATGTCGCGGTGGACGAGGCCGACGTGGGTGCCGTCAAGGTGGACCAGAAGGCCACCTTCACCGTGAGCGCCTTCCCGGCGCGCCGTTACCCGGCCACCATCAACCGCGTGGCCTTTGGCTCCACCAAGACCGACAACGTGGTCACCTACACCACCACACTCAACGTGGACAATGGCGACCTGAGCCTGCGTCCGGGCATGACGGCCGCCGCCACCATCGTCGCCAAGGAGGCCAGGGGCGTGCTGCTGGTCCCCAACACCGCCTTGCGCTTCTCGCCCACCAGCAGCAACGGTGCTGCGGCGGCCAACACCAGCATCCTGTCGAAAATGATGCCGCGCCCATCCCGCAACACCCGGCCCAAAACAGCGGGCACCGACCCGCGCGGCGGCGGCGCGCGCCAGATCTGGGTGCTGCAGGAAAGCCAGCCCGTGGCCATGCAGGTCAAGACCGGCATCAGCGACGGTCGCAACACCGAGGTCAGCGGCGAAGGTCTCTCCGAAGGCATGGCCGTGATCACCGAACAACGCTCAGGGACGGCGCCGTGAGCGAGACCCCTCTGATCCGCCTGCGCGGCATCACCAAAACCTACGGCGAAGGCAACACCGCCTTCCAGGCCTTGAAGGGCGTGGACCTGGACATCCAGCAGGGGGAGTTCGTCGCCATCATGGGTCCCAGCGGATCGGGCAAGTCCACGGCGATGAACACGCTGGGCTGCCTGGACGTGCCCACCACCGGTACCTACGAATTCCAGGGTGTGCAGGTGCAGTCGCTCAGCCGCGATGAGCGCGCGCGCCTGCGGCGGCGCTACCTGGGCTTCGTGTTCCAGGGCTTCAACCTGCTGGCGCGCACCTCGGCGCAAGAAAACGTGGAGCTGCCGCTGATCTACCGCGGCGAGCCCGCCGCCGCGCGCCACGCCGCCGCGGCGCGCGCGCTCGAACAGGTGGGCCTCAAGGGCTGGGAGCACCACACGCCGGGTGAACTCTCGGGCGGGCAGCAGCAGCGCGTGGCGATTGCGCGCGCCATCGTGACCGAGCCGCGGGTGCTGCTGGCCGACGAGCCCACCGGCAACCTCGACACCCACCGCAGCCAGGAAATCATGGAACTGCTCTGGCACCTGAACGCCGAGCAGGGCATCACCGTGCTGATGGTCACGCACGAGCACGACATGGCCGCTTACGCCAAGCGCATCGTGCGTTTCGTCGACGGCGTGGTCGAGAGCGACGAGCGCAACACCCACCCGGTCGCACTGCAGGCGGGTGCGGCGCACGCGACCGTGAGCGACGCGGAAGTCACGGGCATCGCCGGCAAGGGGGCACCCCATGTGGCTTAACACCTTGCTGCTCGCGCTGCGCTCGATCCGCCGCAACCTGCTGCGCTCCTTCCTCACCATCCTCGGCATCGTCATTGGCGTGAGCGCGGTGATCACCATGGTCACGGTGGGCAACGGTGCCACGGCCGCGGTGCAGAACCAGATTTCGGGCCTGGGCACCAACCTGCTGCAGGTGCGCCCCGGACAGCGCATGGGCCCCGGTGGCAGCGGCGCCAGCGCGACCGCCTTCAAGGAGAGCGACGGCGAGGCCATTGCCGCTCAGATCGGCGGCATCGCCGCGGTGGCGCCCGAAGCGCGCACCGGCTCGGTGCTCGTGGCCAACGGCCGCAACTGGAGCAGCAGTGTGATCGGCAGCACCAATCAGTGGCTCACCACCGGCAACTGGAAGCTGGCCGGCGGCCGCGAGTTCAGCAACGACGAACTGCGCGCTGGCGGCGCGGTCTGCCTGATCGGTCAGACGGTGCAACGCGAGCTCTTCGGCAACACCAGCGCGGTGGGTGCACAGCTGCGCGTCAAGGCGATGAGTTGCGAGGTCATCGGCACCCTGGTCTCCAAGGGCCAGGGCGCCTTCGGCAACGACCAGGACGATGTGGTGCTGATGCCGATCAAGACCCTGCAGCGCCGCATCGTCGGCCACACGCGGGTGAACACCCTGCTGGTGTCCATGAGCGAGGGTGCGGACGCCGCCCGCATCACGTCGTCGATCACCCAGCTGCTGCGCGAGCGGCGCAAACTGGCCGAGACCGACGAAGACAACTTCAACATCCTCGACACCAAGCAACTGGCCGAAACGCTGTCGGGCACGACCAAGATCATGACCATGCTGCTCGGCGCGGTGGCCGCGGTGAGCCTGCTGGTGGGCGGCATCGGCATCATGAACATCATGCTGGTGAGCGTGACCGAGCGCACGCGCGAGATCGGCCTGCGCCTGGCCATCGGCGCCCTGGAACGCGAGGTGTTGCTGCAGTTCCTGATCGAGGCCGTGGTGCTGGCCGCGCTGGGCGGACTCATCGGCATCGTGCTGGCCACCGGCGCCTCGCTCGGCCTCTCGGCGCTGATGAGTGTTCCCTACCAGTTCAACCTGAGCGTGAACCTGCTGAGCTTCGTGTTTTCAGCAGCAATCGGTGTGCTGTTCGGCTACTTCCCGGCGCGGCGCGCGGCGCGGCTGAATCCGATCGATGCGCTGAGGCATGAATAGCGGGCCCCCCCTGCGCCGCTGACGCGTCTTCCCCCCTCTCTGGCGCGCCTTTAGCGCTTGGAGGGGGGGGGACGGCACTGGTGGCCCGGCAAAGCCGGTTCCACGGTGCCACTGTCGTGAAAACCCTTCAGGCCAATGCGCGTGTGCCCCGGAGCTGTGAGATTCAGAAGAAGCGCCGTGCGTGAGGTGACTGCTGCTGTGGGCACCCGCGGAACCGGCTTCGCCGGGCCGCAGGGTGCGTCTCCCCTCCAAGCGCCGCGCAGCGGCGCGCCAGAGAGGGGGGAAGCCGCGTCAGCGGCGCAGGGGGGTGTTCCGGTCAAGCCACCCGTGGCTTGACCTTGCTGGCCGCCAGCTTGGCCTGCGTGCGCGCGACTTCCACATCCGCGTCGTGCACCAGCGCCACGCCCATGCGGCGTTTCACAAAACTCTCGGGTTTGCCGAACAGGCGGATCTCGCTGTTCGGCACGCGCATCGCTTCGTCCACCCCGTCGAACACGATGCCGGTGGCTTCCACGCCGCCGTAGATCACGGCGCTGGCGCCCGGGCTCTTGAGCGCGGTGCTCACCGGCAGACCGAGAATGGCCCGGGCGTGCAGCTCAAACTCGTTCTGCCACTGCGTGATCATCGTCACCATGCCGGTGTCGTGCGGGCGCGGG
This sequence comes from Hydrogenophaga sp. L76, assembly GCF_057654755.1. Lineage (NCBI taxonomy): Bacteria > Pseudomonadati > Pseudomonadota > Betaproteobacteria > Burkholderiales > Comamonadaceae > Hydrogenophaga > Hydrogenophaga sp. L76. The sequence continues at coordinate 3,612,016 of NZ_CM172807.1, read as the reverse complement.
CTCACTTCGCTGAACCAGACCTGGTCCCCCTTCACGAACAGCTCCACGCCAAACAGGCCCAGACCCGAAGGCTGGCCGTCGTGGCCCACGCCGAGGTCGTCTGTCACCGCCTTGGCGATGCGGCGCGACTCGGCCAGCGCGGTGGCCGTCATAGGGTGCGGCTGCCAGCTTTCCACGTAATCGCCGCTCACCTGCACATGGCCGATCGGGTCGCAGAAATGCGTTTGAATCTGACCATCGGCACCGAGCGCGCGCACGGTGAGTTGCGTGATCTCGTAGTCGAAATCGATGAAGCCTTCGACGATGATGCGGCCCGGGCCGACACGCCCGCCGGACATCGCGTAGTCCCACGCGGTCTTCACATCGGCCGGGCCGTCGATCTTGCTCTGGCCCTTGCCCGAACTGCTCATCACCGGTTTGACGATGCAGGGGTAACCGATGCCCGCGTCGATGGCGGCCTGCAGCTCTTCGAGCGAGTCGCAGAACTGGTAGGGGCTGGTCGGCAGGCCCAGCGTTTCGGCCGCGAGGCGGCGGATGCCTTCGCGGTCCATCGTCAGGCGCGCGGCGCGCGCGGTGGGGATCACGCGCACCACGCCGGCCGCTTCGAGTTCCTGCAGCATGGGCGTGGCAATCGCCTCGATCTCGGGCACCACCAGGTGTGGGCGCTCGGCCTCGATCAGCGCCTTCAGCTGCGCCGGGTCGCTCATGTTGATGGTGCGAGCGTGGTGGGCCACCTGCTGGCCCGGTGCGTTGTCGTAGCGATCCACCGCGATGGTCTCAACGCCCAGGCGCTGCAAGGCGATCAGCACCTCTTTGCCCAGCTCGCCGGAGCCGAGCAGCATCACTTTGGTGGCGGAGGGAGACAGGGGGGTGCCGAGGGTGGTCATGGGGTGTCCTGGGAGGTGATCAGGGCTTGCGGGCAGGTGTCGGGTTCGCTCACCACGGCGTGGCCCATGGCTTCGCCCATGCGCACGCCCTGCCCCGCCAGCCACTGCTGATTGAAGTGAATGGTGTCTTTCGGCCAGAGCAGCACCACGGTGGAGCCGAGCAGGAAACAGCCCATTTCTTCACCGCGGTTGAGCAGAAAAGCCTTGTCGTCGTAGCGCCACTCGCGCACCTGCCCCGGGCGCGGCGGGTTCACCACGCCGTGCCACACGGTGGCCATGCTGCCGACGATGGTGGCGCCCACCAGCACCTGCACGAACGGGCGCATCTCGCCGCTGTCGCCATGGGGCACGTCGAACACGCAGACCACGCGCTCGTTGCGCGCGAACAGACCGGGCACCCCGCGCGCCGTGGTCGGGTTGACCGAAAACAGGTCACCGGGCACGTGGATCATGCGACGCAGGCGGGCGGCGCTGGGCATGTGGATGCGGTGGTAATCCTTGGGGCTGAGGTAGATGGTGGCGAAGGCACCGTCATCGAACTGCGCGGCCAGTTCGGCGTCCCCGCCCACCAGGGCCTGCGTGCTGTAACTGTGGCCCTTGGCCTGGAAGATCTGGTCTTTTTCGATGGCGCCGAACTGGCTGATGGCACCGTCCACCGGGCAGACAAAGGCCGCGCGCGCGAGTGGCCGCGCGCCGGGCTTGAGCGCCCGGGTGAAAAATTCGTTGAAGGTGGCGTAACCGCGTGGGTCCGGGTCCGCCGCCTCGGCCATGTTGACCCCGTAACGCCGGATGAACCAGGGAATCACGTTGCGCGTCCACCAGGTCGCGCGCGACCCTGCGCACCAGCCAGCGAACACGGTCAGTGCCCGTTTGGGCAGCAGGTATTGAAGAACGACAGCAGGGGATAAAGACACGGCAGGTCGCGGGAAAAGACCGATCGGTCCGGTGCCGGTATTGTAGGCGGCGCCCCTGGCGTCCACGCCGCGCGACGGGCCGGCCGCCCGGGCACAATTCACGTCCATGAGTGCCAACCTCTTCGAATGCCAGCACCTGACCAAGCGCTACGGCGGCAACACCGTGGTGGACGACCTGTCGTTCACCATCGCGCCGGGCGAGTGCCTGGGTGTGATCGGCCCCAACGGCGCGGGCAAGACCACCACCATCCGCATGTGCCTGGGCCTGACCGCGCCCGACGCCGGCCGCATCACCGCCTTCGGCCTGGACATGCCGCGCGACGCGCTGGCCATCAAGGCGCAGCTGGGTGTGGTGAGCCAGATCGACACGCTGGACCCGGACTTTTCCTGCGCTGAAAACCTGCTGGTGTACGGCCGCTACTTCGGCATGGGCGCCGCGCAGATCCGCCCCCGCATCCCGCAGCTGCTGGACTTCGCCGCGCTCTCGCACAAGGCCGAAGCCAAGCCGGGTGAACTCTCGGGCGGCATGAAGCGGCGCCTGTCGCTGGCGCGCGCGCTGGTGAACGACCCGCAGTTGCTGATGCTCGACGAACCCACCACCGGGCTGGACCCGCAGGCGCGCCACCTGATGTGGGAACGCCTGCAGCAACTGCTGCAGCAGGGCAAGAGCATTTTGCTCACCACGCACTTCATGGACGAGGCCGAGCGCCTGTGCTCGCGCCTGCTGGTGCTGGACCACGGTCGCAAGATCGCCGAGGGCCGCCCGCGCGAGCTGATCGCGCAGCACCTGGAGCCCGACGTTGTGGAGGTGTACGGCAACGGCGCGCTCGCGCTGGCCCAGGCCGAAGAGCACGCCACCTTGCGGGCACTGGCGGCGCGCGTGGAGGTGAGCGGTGAGACGGTGTTTTTCTACACCGCGCAGGCCCTGCCGCTGCTGGCCGCGCTGGGTGCACACCACCAGCTGCGCACGCTGCACCGGCCGGCGAATCTGGAGGATCTCTTTTTGAAGCTCACCGGGCGCCAGATCAGAGAAGACGGTTAGCAGCCATGGCTTCGACAAGCTCAGCCCGAACGGAACCGTTGGCGCATCCACCATGAACACCCTGCCCCAGCCCCACAGCCCTTCTCACTGGTCCACCCCCCGGCTTTCGAGCCGCTGGTGGCCGGTGTTCCTGCGCAACCTGCTGGTCTGGAAGAAGCTCGCCATTCCGAGTCTGGTGGGCAACATCGCCGAGCCGCTGATGTGGCTGGTGGCCTTTGGCTACGGCATGGGTGCGCTGGTGGGCCAGGTGACCATCGCCACGCCGCAAGGCAACGTGGCCGTGCCCTACATCCTGTTCCTCGCCAGCGGCAGCATCTGCATGAGCGCCATGAACGCGGCCAGCTTCGAAGCGCTGTATTCGGCGTTCTCCCGCATGCACGTGCAGAAGACCTGGGACGGCATCATGAACGCGCCGGTGAGCCTGGACGACGTGGTGCTGGCCGAGATGTTGTGGGCCGGTTTCAAGGCGCTGTTTTCGGTCACGGCCATCATGACCGTGATGCTCGCGCTGGGCATCAGCCATTCGCCAAAACTGTTGCTGGCCTGGCCGGTGCTGCTGGGCGTGGGCATCACGTTTTCGTGCATCGCCCTGGTGTTCAACGCCCTGGCCCAGGGCTACGACTTCTTCACCTACTACTTCACGCTGTTCCTGACCCCGATGATGTTCCTCTCCGGGGTGTTTTTTCCGCGGGAACAACTGCCCGGGGTGGTGCGCGCCATTTCCGACTGGCTGCCACTGACCAACGCGGTGGAGCTGGTGCGCCCCCTGTTCATGGACCAGTGGCCCGAAAACGTCTGGCTGCATGCCGCCGTGCTGCTGGTCTACACCGTGGCCGCCTTCTGGCTGGCCCTGGCACTCACAAGAAAGCGCTTCTCAAGATAGCCCGGCGAGCTTCCCGGCAACCTTCGCTGCCATGGTCCATGATGCTCAGCCCGGACCGCGCCGCAAGGCGTCCACACTCGCCCTCACCACACTCTGCACGCTGCCGCTCTCGGCGTACCGCTTGCGCAGGAAGCTGGCGTGGTTGCCATCGCGCGCCGCCGTGCGTTCGATCTCGTCGAGCGCTGCCTGGGAGTTCAGCGCCTCGGCGTGCGGCCCCAGGTGGCGCAGCGTGGCCAGGATGTCCTCGCGGATGCTGATCTGCTCGCGCGTCTTGGGGTTGACCATCATGCCGTCGAGCCCGAAACGGCAGGCCTGGAAGCGGTTGTAGGTGTAGACGAGGTAGTCGTCTTCTTCCGGTGGCACCTCGGTGCGTTCCAGCAGGTGGCGGCACAGCGCCTGCAGGTAGCAGGCCAGGCCGGCAGCGCGTTCCACCGTGAGCGGTGTGTCGCACACCCGCAGCTCGATCGTGCCGTATTCGGGCTTGGGCCGGATGTCCCAGTAGAAATCCTTCATGGACTTGACCACGCCGGTGCTCTCCATCTTGGTGAAGTACACATTGGCGAACTCGTCCCAGCTCAGCGTGAACGGCGCGCGGCCACTCAGGGGAAAAGCGAACACCGAGTTCAGGCGGGCCGAATCGAACAGCGTGTCCACACCCTGGAAGAACGGCGACGAGGCCGACAGCGCGATGAAATGCGGCACGTAGCGGTTGAGCGAATGCAGCAGGAACAGCGCTTCGTCGGGCGACGCGCAGCCGATGTGCACGTGCTGGCCAAACACCGTGAACTGCTTGGCCAGGTAGCCGTACAGGCCCGAGAGCTGCTGGAAGCGCGGCTTGGAAAAAATGCGCTGTTCGAACCAGCGCTGAAACGGGTGTGTGCCGCCGCCGGCGATCTCGATGTTGAGGCGGTCGCCCGCGTGCACCAGCGTGTCACGGATCTCTCGCAACTGCGCCAGCAACGGGCCGTGCTCGGTCTGGATATCGGTCGCGATCTCGATCATGCTCTGCGTCATCTCGGGCGTGACGACACCCGGGAAGGGCTTGCGCCGCAGCAGTTCCAGCAGGTCGTTGGCACTGCTGGAGAGGTCCATGTCGTAGGTGTTGACGAGCTGCAGCTCCAGCTCCACGCCCATGGTCAGCGACTGCGAGGATTTGAAGGTTTCCAGTGGCATCGTTCAGCCCTCTTTCGTGACGTGGGTTTCGTGTGCGGCCATCAGGCTGCGTTGTGTGACCACCGGCCCCAGCAGTTCCTGGACCAGCATCATGCCGGCCATGACCGCGAGCACCTGCTGGGCCGGGTCGAAGCCGTAAAGCCGGCTTTGCTCCAGCAGCAGGATGGCAAAAGCCGACATGGGCGTGAGCGCCAGCCCGGTGAGCAGCCCCTTGCGCTCGGTGATGCCCGACAGCCGGGCCGCCGCCAGGCTGCAGCCGACCTTGGAGGCGGTGCGCACCACGATGAGCACCAGACCCAGCAGCATGCCGCCCCAGACATCGGTCCAGTCCAGCAGCGCGGCGATGTAGACGAAGAGAAACACCGTGAGCAGATCGCCCGCGGTGCCGAAGCCGCGCTGCGCGTTGGTCAGGTGCACGCGGCGCTCGCGCGCGACGATGCCGAAGGTGAGCGCGGCGAGCAAGGGCGACAGCTTGAGGCCATACGACATGGTGGTGAGCAGCACCACCGCGAGCGCGAAAACCAGCGTCACGTCGCGCTCCTGGATGCGCTGCGATCGCAGCAGCCAGGGGCCGACCACGCCCAGCAGCGCTCCCACCGCCACCGACGTGCCCAGCACGTGGATGCTGCCGAACGCCGCCATCACCAGGTCGCCCGAGGTGCTCAGGTGCCAGTAGCCCACCACCAGCTTGAGCAACAGCACCGACACCAGGCAGTTGATGGCGCACAGGTGCATCACGCGCTCGGTCACCTGACCCGCGCTGCGCAGCTCGTTGGCCACGCGCACGATGCCCGCGGGCGAAGCTGAAATGGACAGGGCGGCGATGATGAGCCGGGTATCGGTGGGCAGGTTGAACCAGGCCATGGCCAGGTAGACCGCCAGGAAGGTGACCACCGACTCCATCAGGCCCAGCGCCAGCACCCAGGGGTTGTGGCGGAACCAGCGCAGGTTGATCCGATAGCCGAGCTCGAACAAGATCAGCGAGAGGGCCACGTTGGCCAGAAACGGCAACCCCGGCACAGCATTGGTGAGACCCGGCAGATCGAACAGGCTGGCCACCAGGCCCACGGCCACGTAACTGCTCACGCGCGGCACGCCGGCGGCCTCGTGCAGGCGCTCACCCGCGAACCAGGCCAGCAGCAGCACCAGCGGCCAGGCCATGGACTGGAGCAGGAAATCGATATCGGAAAACATGGGCAGTCACTCCAGAAAGGGAGCCCGGATGGTAAAGCCCTCGTAAACGCTTGAACACCCGGGTCACCCTCATCCGGCGCATTCCACGGTTTTCCGGAGCGGCCTGGCGCGCAACGGGGGTTCGAGGCCGGGCTTCACCGGTTCACAAATGCCACATTCTGGTTACAAGCGCTTCCAGCGCGCTGCCGCTTTGTGGGTAACATGCCGCATGATCCAAAAATCGCTGAACACCACCGCCCTGTCACTCGCACTGCTGCTCACCACGACCGCTGCATTCGCTCAGGCACCTGCACCTTCCACCCCGGCCAAAAAGGAGCTGGTGACCCGCCTGCTCAAGTTGCAGCAGCCGGGCATTGAAGCCATGTCCCGCGCCATGGTCGAACAGCCCGCGGCCCAGATGCTGGACCGCGCCGCTGCTGCGCTGCCTGCGCGCATTGCGCCGGACAAACAGGAAGCGGTCGCCAAAGAGATCGAGGCCGACACGAAAAAGTACCTCGATGAAGCCGTGCCGCTGGTGCGTGGCCGGGCCCTTCAACTCGCGCCGAGCACCGTCGGCACCGTGATCGAACAGAAGTTCTCCGAAGACGAATTGCGCAAGATCGTCACCCTGCTCGAATCGCCTGAGTACGCCAAATACCTGCAGCTCAGCGGTGAAATGCAGCAGGCGCTGCAGGTCAAGCTCGTGGCCGACACGCGCGGCAACATCGAGACCAAGTTGCGCACCCTGGAGCAGTCCATCGGCGCGCGCCTGGGCCTGAACGCAACGGCCAACGGCAACAAACCTGCAGCGGCCAAGCCTGCCGGCAAATAACCGCCTCACACGCCAAACGCCCGGGGAAAAGCCGTTCAGGCGGGGGTTTGCTCCGCCACGCCGAAGCGCGAACGCAGCGCCTGAAGCCCCAGTTCGTCGAGCACCTGCTGCAGCCGCTCGCCCGCCCGCTCGCGCTGGGTGCGGTGGCCGGGCCCTGTCTTGCTCGCCAGGATCAGCTCGTTCTTCATCGAGTGCTCCCAGCCCACCAGCTCGGTCACGGTCACGCTGTAGCCGTGGGCTTCGAGCTGCAGGCAGCGCAGCACGTTGGTGATCTGGCTGCCGAACTCGCGCGTGTGCAGCGGGTGGCGCCAGAGTTCGGCCAGCGGCGTGCGCGACAGGTTCAGCGCCTTGCTGCTGCGCATCACACTCGCCACCTCGGCCTGGCAACACGGCACCAGCACCATGTGGCGCGCCTGCTTGGCCAGGCCGAAGGCAATCGCATCGTCGGTGGCGGTGTCACAGGCGTGCAGCGCGGTCACCACGTCGAAGCTCGGCGGCAGGCCCGGGTCCGTCAGCGCCTGCTGCACCGTGGTGGCCAGGAAGCGCATGCGCTCAAAGCCCAGCCGGGCGGCCAGCGCGGTTGATTTCTCCACCAGTTCCGCACGCGACTCCACGCCATACACCCAGCCCACCGGCTTGGCCTTGAAAAACAGGTCGTAGAGGATGAAACCCAGGTACGACTTGCCCGCGCCGTGGTCGGCCAGGGTCACGTCGCCGCGCTCCTTCAGCACCGAGGCCAACAGCGGCTCGATGAACTGCACCAGGTGGTAGACCTGCTTGAGCTTGCGCCGCGTGTCCTGGTTGAGCTTGCCCTCGCGCGTGAGGATGTGCAGCTCTTTCAGCAGCTCGACGGACTGGCCTTCGCGCAGCTCCGGCAACTGCTCCTGCAGCGTGGGCTGTGCGCGTTGTTTGTGGATGGCTTTCGACATGCTCCGATGATAGGCCAGCCCCCTGCGGCGACAATCGCTCATGACCTCTGCCACACACCCCTACACCGCTCTCACCCCCGACGTGGTGCAGGATGCGCTGGGCACCATCGGCCTGTGGGGCGACGGCCGGCTGGCCGCGCTCAACAGCTTTGAAAACCGGGTCTACCAGATCCACCTCGAATCGCCTTTCGAAGGCCATGGGCAGGTGGTCGCCAAGTTCTACCGGCCCGGTCGCTGGAGCGACGCGCAGATTGCCGAAGAACATGCTTTCGCCGCCGAACTGGTGGCGGCAGAAATCCCGGCCGTGCCGCCACTGGCGGTGAATGGCCAGACGCTGCACCACTTCGGCGGCTTTGCGTTTGCCGTGAGCCCGCGCCGCGGCGGGCGCAGGCCCGAGCTGGACGACTTCGAGGTGCTGGAGTGGATCGGCCGCTTTCTCGCGCGCATCCACAGCGTGGGCGCGGCGCGGCCTTTTGTTCAGCGCCCGGCGCTGGACGTGGCCGGCTTCGGCCACGAGCCGCGCGACTGGCTGATCGAACACCGCATGGTTGCGCCCGAGGTGCAGACCGCCTGGTCCACCGCGCTGAGCGAAGCACTGGCGCTGATCGAGGCCCACCCGGTGCTGCGCGCGAACAAACCGGCCGATGAAGACGGCATCCGGTGCATCCGCCTGCACGGCGACTGCCACCCCGGCAACATCCTCTGGACGCCCGAGGGCCAGCCCGGCGCCGGCCCGCATTTCGTGGACCTGGACGACGCACGCACCGGCCCGGCCGTGCAGGACCTCTGGATGCTGCTGAGCGGCGACCGGCGCCAGCAGACCCAGCAGCTCGGCGCCCTGGTCGACGGCTACGAGCAGTTCCGCCCCTTCGACCGGCGTGAACTCGCGCTCATCGAGCCCCTGCGCACCCTGCGCCTGATCCACTACAGCGCCTGGATTGCCCGGCGTTGGGAAGACCCGGCTTTTCCGATCAATTTCCCCTGGTTCGGCAGCCGCGACTACTGGCAGGGCCAGGTGGACATGCTGGTGGAGCAGATCGAGGAAATGCAGAACCCGCCGCTGATGGCTTGAGGCAGGCCCACCCCCGCGCCGCGCTTCGCGCGTCACCCCCTCAAGGGGGCGGCACTGGCGGCCCGGCAAGCCGGTTCCGCGGTGCCCTGGGTGGGGCCATCTCGCTCCGGCTTGACCCTTTTTTCAACAATGTTTTTGCCAATTCAATTGCACACAATTTAATTGATCGCTACAGTTAACCCCATGGTCACACGCAACACCCCCACCCTGTCCGAGCAGGCCCTTCTGCTGGACAACCAGCTCTGCTTCGCGCTGTATTCGGCCTCGCTGGCCATGACCAAGCTCTACAAGCCCCTGCTCGACGAGCTGGGCCTGACCTACCCGCAATACCTGGTCCTGCTGGTGCTGTGGGAGCAGGACGGCGTGGCCGTGTCCGAACTCGGCGAACGCCTCACCCTCGACTCCGGCACGCTCACGCCGCTGCTCAAGCGCATGGAAACCGCGGGCCTGGTGACGCGGCTGCGCGATGCGACCGACGAGCGCCGCGTGCTGATCCGCCTCACCGCCGCCGGGCGCGCGCTCAAGGCCCGTGCCCGGCGCATTCCAGGCTGCGTGCTGGCGGCCTCACAGTGCGACGTGGCCGAAGCGCTGGCATTGACCCACCAGGTGCAGGCACTGCGCAACCGGCTCACCGCCTGATCCCCTTTTTCACCCCGCTTCGCTGAAGCAACCACCCTCAAAGGAACCACCATGGCCACCTCCCTCGACAAAGTGATCTACACCGCCCGTGCCCACACCACCGGCGGCCGTGAAGGCGCCTCGCGCACCGACGACGGCCTGCTCGACATCAAGCTCACCCCGCCCAAGGCCATGGGTGGCGCCGGCACGGCGACCAACCCCGAGCAGCTGTTCGCCGCCGGCTATTCGGCCTGCTTCATGGGCGCGCTCAAGCACGTGGCCAGCATGAAGAAGATCACCGTGCCGGCCGATGCGTCGATCGATGCCGAAGTCGACATCGGCCCGATCCCGGCCGGCTTCGGCATCGCCGCCCGCCTGGCGGTGAGCCTGCCCGGCCTGGACCGCGCCGTGGCAGAAGATCTGGTGAACACCGCGCACCAGGTCTGCCCCTACTCCAACGCCACCCGCGGCAACATCGACGTCACGCTCACGGTGGTCTGATCCACCGGCCGGATCGGTCGCACCGGCCCTGGGAGCCCCGGGGTCGGTGAACTCAGCCGGGCGAACGGCCGCCCAGACGCTCCATGGCATCGGCCAGCCAGTCGGCCGGCAGGGTGGGCGCTTCAGACAGCGTCACGCGCCAGCCGTCCGCCAGCGTCTCCACCTGCGCACGCCCACCCACCCAGAGCAGCCACGCGAGCCCGGCGCACTGTGCGCCCGTCGCGGTTTCTCCCACCGGGGCACTCAGCAGCGCAGTGAAGGCATCGGCTCCGGGCAACCGGACCGCGTCGCCCAGGCGTTCACCGCCCACCGCCAGCGCCAGCGCGTTCAGGACTTGTGTGTCATCGTGGCGGACGCCGAAGGTCTGCAACCATTGACGCACATGCCCGGCCACGCTCGCGCCACGCCGCGCCTCCGCCTGTTGCAGGTCGGCATGGTCCCACTGGTTCCAGTCCACCGCAGGCGCCACCGGGCCGCCGGCCATGGCGGCCTGGGCAAAGCGGTACAGCGAGGCTTCGTGTTCGCCGCCTGCATGAACCGCCGCCCCCAGCACCAGCAACGCGGCCATCCGATGAGCCAGCAACTGGCCTTGTTGCGCCAGCAGCTTGTCGCTCAGCAGCTCGTTGCGCTCGGCGCGCAGATCGGACAGCTCCAGCGCGTTCTTCAGATCGGCGCGCAAACTCTCCAGCTCCCAGGGTTTGCTGATGTAACGGTAGATCTCGCCGGTGTTGATCGCATCGATGGCCTCGCCCAGCTCGGAGTAGGCCGTGGTCATCATGCGCACGACGTTGGGGTGGTACTGGCGTGCATGCCGCAGCAGCTCGGTACCGCGTTCGCCGGGCATGCGCTGGTCGCACACCAGCACGGCGATCTCGTCGCCATGCTCGCGCAGCACGGCCCGGCCTTCTTCCACCGACAGGGCGGTGAGCACCGGGGCCAGCGGACCGACCAGCCGCTCGAAATATTTCAACGCAATGGCCTCGTCGTCTACGTACAGGATTTTTTCGGGTCTCATGAATGCTCCTAAGCCCTGGCTTCTTCCACGGGCGGGAAATACAGCGTCACCGCGGCGCCCTGCCCCGGCATCGATCGAACGTCCACCGTGCCCCCCAGCGAGCCCATCACCCGCCGGCAAAACACCAGTCCCATCCCCGATCCACCGGCATCGGCGCGCGTGGTCACGGGCTCGTGGGTCAGTCGCTGCAGGACCTCCGGCGCAATGCCGGGTCCGTTGTCGCTCACGCGGATGACGGGCTGTTCCGGCAAGCCGGGCGCGGGTGCTGCGGCACCCAGCGCGATGCACACCCGGGGATCATCAGGCAATGCCGAGCGCAATGCCAGCAAGGCGTTCTTGACCAGGGTGCACAGCACCAGATACAGCAGATCGCGCCGCCCCGGCAGCCTGAAATCGGCCGCCAGGTCGCACGAGAGCCAGGACGCTTCGCCCAGATCAAACGGGTATTCGTCCCGCACGGCGGCCACCAGATCGCTGGCCAGCAGGCTGAGCGGCGCGTCGCTGCGGTAGGCATCGCGTGCGGTCTGTACAAAGGTGGACACCAGGGACTGTGCGTAGTCGGCACGCCGCTGGGCGGCCTCGATCATGAACAGCACATCGCCCGGCTTGTGCTGCTCGATGCGGGCCATGCCACTGCCTCCCTCGGGCGCATCGTGGTGCCGTTTGCGCATCGCCGCCAGATAACCGCGCACCGTGGCCAGCGGCGTGGTGACCTCATGGGCCAGAAAGCCCAGGGTTTCACGCAAGGTCGCTGCGCGCTGGTCGACAAGCGCCTGGTCGAGCGCGCGGCGCTGGGCGCCGGCCAGGGCCTCGCGCAGGGCCTGGCGTGTCACGGCCTCATCCAGCGGCTTCTCCAGGATCTTCTCCACATGTCCCCGGTTGACCGCCGCCAGGGCCACGGCCTTGTCGGCGCAGGCAGACACCAAGAGGCGGGCTATGTGTCCGTACAAGCGGCGCACCTCGCTCAGCAACTCGACCCCGTCGCGCCCCGGCATGCTGTAGTCCGTCAGCAGCACCGCCACCTGATCGCCGCGCGCCAGCAACAGCGCCAGCGCCTCGTCCACGCCGCCCGCCGTCCACACCACGAACTCGTCGCCATACAGGCGGGCGAACCACTTGCAGGCCTGCGGCTCGTCGTCCACCATGAGGATGGCATGGGCGCTCTGGGTGCCCGTTGGCAACGCGTTGTTGAGGGAGCTCATGACGGCCTCGGCAGATCAAAAGTGAACGCGGTCCAGGCGCCAGCCTCGCTCTCCACCGCCAGCAAGCCGCCGTGGCGCTGCACGATGCCGTAGCTCACGCTCAGGCCCAGACCCAGACCGGCCCCGACGTCGCGCGTGGTGAAGAAGGGCTCGAACACGCGCTCGATGTTCTCGGGCAGGATGCCCTGACCGTTGTCGCGCACCGTCACGCGCAGGCGCCCGCCTTCCGTCTGCACCCGGACGTCGATACGCGGCTGTTCGCGCTGCGCCTTGGCCAATGCATGGGCCGCATTGCTGAACAGGTTGATCAGCACGCCGATGATCGCCGGTTCGTCGCCCAGCACATGGGTGTCCTGTGGCATCTCGATCGACACCGCCACCCCCTTGAGCTCGTGGCCCGCCAGCCGCTGCGCCGAGCGGATCGCCTGCTCCAGCAGAAAGGGCCGCTGGCTGTTGTCGCCGGGATTCTGGTAGGCGAAGGTCTTCAGGTCGGTGACGATGTTCTGGATGCGTGTCATGCCCTCCTTGGCGTCCACCAGGCTTTCCTTGAGCAGCTCATCGCTTTTGGCGGCGGGCAGGGTCTGCGCCATGTTGATGGCCATCAGGCTGTAGTTGACCGGGTTGTTCAGCTCGTGCAGCAGGCCGGCCGAAAGGGTGCCGATGGCGGCCATTTTTTCGCGCTGCAGCAGTTGGCCCTTGATCTCGACGAGGGCTTTGTTCTGCGCCAGCAGTTCGTCTTTCTGGCGCTGCACCTCGGTCTGCAAGGCGTAGGTCTGCCGCCGCTGCCGATCGCCATAGACCGACACCGTGATGGCAATGAGTGAAAAGAAGAGAACAAACATCAGCTGACCGGCGAGAACCGGCCAGTGCTGCACGCCATCGACGCGCAGCACACAGGCCAGGGTGTAGGCCAGCATGGTGAAGACGCTGAAAACCAGCGCTTCAAGCAAGGTCAAGGGCAGAAAGATGCTGATGCCCGATACCGCGAGGGTCAGACCGACAAAGTAGATCGAGGCCTCTCCATCGGTGCTGAAGATCATCCAGGCAATCATCAATTGGGGCAGGGCAATCCAGAAGTAGGTGAGCCCTCTGACGTGGCGCAAACCCCACGAACTGCTGTAGCTCCAAAGCGCGGCCCCGATCAGCGCCACCACCACGAGACGCGCCAACCCGAAGTCTTGCGAGTGCTCCGGGTAGAAAGCCGCATCCAGCCCGACCCCTCCGGCAACAAGCACCATGGCCAGCACGCAGGTGATCCGGCTGTAATAAACCAGATGCCGGTGCGTGGCCTCTTCGTAGGAAGCAGGCAGTTGGCCAGGGCTCAGGTTACCGGTCATGCCTGGGCGTCACAGCGGTTTGACCGCCTCGGCGAACAGGTTGACGCCCGTCGCATCGGTGTAGGTCTTGACATCGGGCAGCGTCGGCGGGAACAGTTTCGTCAGCCCCGCTTCATCGCGGTAGATCAGGTACCACTCCATGAAGTGCTCCATCCAGAAACGCTCCGGATTGCTGGAATGCACGTTGGTCACCAGCAGGGTCCCGCCAGGTCGCAGGTGGTTGTCAAAGTAGGCGATCAGGCGGGCGCAGGCCTTGTCGGCCAGGTAATCGAACAGACCGGCGCAGTAGATGTAGTCGTACTGCTCGTCCAGCGCAATGCCCTGGTCGCGAGACGAGCGCTTGAGCAACTGGTGCACCGACTCGTGGCGCAGTGTCACCTTCAGCGGTTCGCGTCCGGCGGCCTGAGCCGTCTCGATCAGCCGCTGGCTCGTGTAGAGCAGGGTTTCGTCGCTGAAGTCCATCAGCACCACGTCCAGGTGGTCCAGTGGCTGGTCGGTGGCGGCCAGGCGCTGCAGTTCGCCCGCCGGCCCGCAGCCCACGTTCAGGATGCGCAGCGGTCGGCCCTGCTCGCGGGCCTGGGCAGCCAGGGTCCGCAGCCGCTCCAGCAGGATGTCCACCCGGTTGCGGTGCGCCTGCGCCACGCTGGACTGGAGGAACACGAAGTTCACCAGTTCGAAGTACGTGCTGGGTCCCTCGCGCGGGTCGCCCAGAATCTGGTTGACCATCTGGTAGTCGCCCGCGTAGCCCAGGGGCTTGGCAAAGGTCCGGTAGACGAAGGGCGCACGCAACACCAGCGGATGAATGGCGGACTGGGCGAAAGCGCGGTGAGCCGACTCCAGCTCGGGAGGCACTTTGGCGGCTTCCCGCTCGAATCGCACGAGGTATTCGCGCACCGTGCTCATGAGTGGCCGGGCGATTTCGTAGAAAACCTCATCGCGCACGCGACCATGCACGTCCCGCGGCAATCCGGCCGTGATATCGGCCTGGTCCAGCCAGCGCGTGACCTCGGAAAAGTAGGCGCGCAAATCGTTGACCACCACCTGGTAGGCCTCGCTGATGCGTGAACGCGACTCCCACTCTTCGACAAACCGGCTCACCGCCTCGGAAACGCTGCGTGCGCTGTGACCGATGCCCCCCAGATCGTTCCATTCGTCGATCAGGGCCACCGACACCACCGCCATCAGCCCCGTGTTGAGCAGGCTCACCACCACCGCCTTGCCCTTGTAGATGCTGCGGTCCCCGGAGCGGATGTTCAGGTCGCTGAGCACCTCGCTGACCTGCACGATGGAGTAGGGGTTGTACACCTCCATCACCAGCGAGCGGCGCTGCAGGCTGGTCAGCGTTCCGCGGGCGGCCTCGCCCTGGCTGTTTCGGAAAGTGACGACAGGATCGAATGGACGCTGGAATTGCACGGTGTGGCCGTTATCAACAAGGAGGGGGGCCATCGATGAGGCGCCCCGGAATGAAGTCCCTGTGCGCGAGTGTAGTCATCTGGCGTGGCGGCCGTTGTCGCAGGGCTCCATGCGCAAATGCCGGGAGCCGAAAAGAAAAAGCCCATGCGCCCTTTGCAGGGTGCATGGGCCATGCCAATGGGCGGGCTGTGTCAGCCGCGCTTCTGGATCGTGTTGGCCAGATGGCGTTCCCGGAAGCGGCGCATCGCCCGGAACAGCACCGGGGGCATGTAGTCCTGAGAGATGCGCCAGCGCATGCCACCGATGCTTTCGTGCGGCCGCTCAGCGAAGATCGTCGTGTGGGACTGGTTGGTCTCGTTGGCGGGCCGGCCGTTGGTGTAATAGAAAAGTGCGAGCGACTTGCGCGAGTCGCCATCGGGGCAGGTCAGCGGGTCGGGATGGCCGTGAAACGTCTTGCTGGTCGGCGAGAAGATCGCCAGGCGGTTGAAGATGGGCAGGATCTTGACCTCGCATTTCGTGACCTCCTGGTCCCACAGCTCCAGACTGCCGCCGTACGCTTCCTTCCAGTTCTTGTTCATGTAGAAGATGACGTTGATGCGGCGGTCGAGGAAGTTGGCGTCGTGCTTGTTGAAGTCGGCGTGCAGCTTGAGCAGGCCACCCTTGGGGGTCTGGTGCAGGCCACCGCCACGCATCGATGGGTCAGAGATCATGTTGTCAATGCCCGTGACCTTTTCCAGGAAACGCAGGAAAGGCGCGGAGTTGAACTGGTACAGCATGCTGCGCGTGACGGGGCCGAACTTGGTCTCGTCCACACAGACCAGTTTCTGCTCGGCCGGACGGTTGTAGTTGTGCCACTCGATGTCCTGCGCCTTGGGGAATTCGGCGAGCATGGCTTCGGCCACATCCAGTGGCAGGAAGTTGTCGAAAGCCATGTGGTTGAACGGTGTGCCCAACCGGTATTTGGCGGCGCCTTCGGCGGCCAGGGCTTCGTACCTGGGGTCATCAAAAATGAAACGGTCACCAAAGTCGCACTGCTGCATGCTCAGAACTCCTGAAAAGAACAAACACAACGCACTTCGTTCAAACAGGTGCTCCTCACGGACGAGGGGGTTAGAGGCTGCCGAACAGCTGGGTGACAGCGAGCCAGTCCCCGCCAGAATGAATGAATAAGTGCTCAACTTGGGATTTGAGCACCCACCCCAGCAGCATGCACTTGACCAAGATCAAGAGGGGCACAGGTAGCGGCGGCTTGCGCTTTGAAGGACAGCCCGAAAGAACGGCACGGCGAGAGCACCGTCGCGTACATGGGGGCCTTGAACAGGCGTCGGGAATGTTGCGTCAGAGCATCCGGTGACGCCGGACGCCCACCCACCAGCAAGGGGCCGTGCTGGTGGGTTTTCGTTGAAGGCGAGACTCAGGCCAGCAGCGCGTTCACCCGCTTCACGTAGGCGGCCGGGTCTTCCGGCAGGCCGCCTTCGGCCAGCAGCGCCTGGTCGAACAGGATGTGGGCCAGGTCGTCGAAGTGCGCGCTGCCTTCCAGCTTCTTCACCAGCGGGTGCTCGGCGTTCACTTCCAGGATGGGCTGGCTGGTCGGCGCCTGCTGGCCCGCGGCCTTGAGCATGCGGGCGAGCTGGTTGGAGAGGTCGCCCTCGCCCACCACCAGACAGGCCGCGGAATCGACCAGGCGCGTGGTCACGCGCACATCCTGGGCCTTGTCCTTCAGCGCTTCCTTCAGCTTCTCCAGCACCGGCTTGAAGCTTTCGGCCGCGGCTTCGGCGGCTTTCTTTTCTTCGTCGTCCTGCAGCGAGCCGAGATCAACCGCGCCCTTGGCCACGCTCTGCAGCGGCGTGCCGTCGAACTCGTGCAGGTGCGACACGGCCCATTCGTCCACGCGGTCGGCCATCAGCAGCACCTCGATGCCCTTCTTCTTGAACACTTCGAGCTGGGGGCTGTTCCTGGCGGCGGCGAGGCTGTCGGCGGTGATGTAGTAGATCGCGGCCTGGCCTTCTTTCATGCGCGCCTTGTAGTCCGCCAGGCTCACGCTCACCGCGTCGCTGGTGGTGCTGGCAAAACGCAGCAGCTTGGCGATCTTCTCGCGGTTGGCGAAGTCTTCGCCCAGGCCTTCTTTCAGCACGGCGCCGAACTCGGCGTAGAAGGCCGAGTACTTGCCCGCCTGCGCCTTGTCTTCGTCCGACACCACGTCGGTCACGCCGTCAGCGCTTTCGGCGGGCAACTGGTCCTTCTTCGCCAGGTCTTCCAGCATGGCCAGCACGCGGCGGGTATTGCCTTCGCGGATCGCCTTCACGTCGCGGCTTTCCTGCAGCAACTCGCGGCTCACGTTGAGCGGCAGGTCGGCCGAATCGACCACGCCCTTGACCCAGCGCAGGTACGAAGGCATCAGCGCCTCGGCCTCGTCCATGATGAAGACGCGGCGCACGTAGAGCTTGATGCCGGCCTTGCGGTCGCGGTTCCACAGGTCCATCGGCGCCTTGGCCGGGATGTAGAGCAGTTGCGTGTATTCGGTGGCGCCTTCCACGCGGTTGTGGCTCCAGGCCAGCGGCGCCTCCTGGTCGTAGCTGATGTTCTTGTAGAACTCGGCGTACTGCTCGTCGGAGATGTCTTTCTTGCTGCGCGCCCACAGCGCGTTGGCCGAGTTGGCGGCTTCCCACTCGTCGTGCTGCACGTACTCGTTCTTCTCGGCATCCCACTCTTCCTTCTGCATCAGGATCGGCAGGCTGATGTGGTCGGAGTACTTGGTGATCAGCGACTTGAGCTTCCAGTGGCTCAGGTACTCGCCGGCGTCGTCGCGCAGGTGCAGCGTGATGGTGGTGCCGCGCGCGGCGCGCTCGATGGTCTCCACCTCGAACTCGCCCGTGCCGCCGCTGGTCCAGCGCACGCCTTCGGCCGCTGGCAGACCGGCACGGCGCGATTCGACCGTGATCCTGTCGGCCACGATGAAGCCCGAATAAAAGCCCACGCCGAACTGGCCGATGAGTTGCGCGTCCTTCTTCTGGTCGCCACTCAGGTGGCTCATGAAGTCCTTGGTGCCGCTCTTGGCGATGGTGCCCAGGTGCTCCACCGCTTCGGCCTGGCTCATGCCGATGCCGTTGTCGGTGATGGTGATGGTTTTCGCGTCCTTGTCGAAGGCCACGCGCACGTCCAGGTTGGGCGCGTCTTCGAACAGCGCGGCGTTGTTCAGCCCCTCGAAGCGCAGCTTGTCGCAGGCGTCCGACGCGTTGGACACCAGCTCGCGCAGGAAGATCTCGGGGTTGGAATACAGCGAATGGGTGACGAGGTGCAGCAGCTGCGCCACCTCGGCCTGGAAAGACAGGGTTTGTTTGCTCATGGGTCTTGAGGGGGTTTGAAAAACACAGACGCGCCCCGGTGGAGCGCTCACGCTGGGCTGAATTATGGGCGGCGCGGGGGTTTTCAAGCCCCGGGCGGTCCACGGCGGCCTTGAGGCTCAGTCTTCTGTGGGCGGCACCGGGCGCAGCCAGGCCAGCACCTGCGCCGCCACATCGGGGCTGGAGAGCAGGTCCAGGTGTCCGGTGCGGTAGGCGATGAACTGGCTGCCGCGCGCAAACACCAGCCGGCGTTCCGCTTGTTCGTGTTGTCCGAGCGCGCTGTTGAGCGGCACCAGGCCGTCACCCATGAGGCGGTCGGCCAGCAGGCCGCGCTGGCCGACCAGCGTGCCGGCCACGGCGTAGCAGGCCACGCCCTCGGGCAGCGGCAGCGGCACGCGATGGTCGTCAGGCGATTCGAACCGGTCGCGTCCCTGCCAGTCCGCGTCCAGCACATGGCCGTGCCGCAGGTCGGTGATGCCGGCGCTGCGGATCTTGCCCAGCCGGGCAAACGGCGCCGTGTGCGTCGACGAAGCCAGCAGCAAGTCCACCCCGTGGCCCGCACGCTCCAGCGGGGCGCCGTGGTGCGGCGTGCCCAGAAACACCAGTTCACGCAGCAGCCCCGGCCAGCGTTGGCCCGCCTCGCGCGCGGCCTGCACCGCGGAGCGCGCCACCAGCCCGCCCATGCTGTGGCCCACGATGGTGATTCGCGCCAGCGGCACCGGCCAGGCCGCCACCAGCCGTTCCAGCAACAACGCCAGCTGGTGCCCGTTGGTGGAAGTGTGCAGCCCCGAGTTGTAGCGCAGGTACACCGGCGTACAGTCCAGCGCCTGCGCCAGAAACTCACCATGGTCGTGGCCGCTGCGGCGCCATTGCGTGTCGCTCATGCACAGGCCATGGGCCAGCAGGAGCAGGTGCGGACCCGTCGCCGTGCCCAGCGAAGCGGCCAGCGCCTCGGCCCCGCCCAGCGACAACGGCGCGCCATCAAAGCGCAGCTCCATCGGCTGCGCCAGCGGGTTGTCCATGGCCAGCAGCTTGTCGCCCACCACGCCGTTCAGCGCCGCCAGCACCGCTTCACGCCCAGGCGATGCCTCGGGGTGCGTGGCAGGGTCGTCCAGCAGCGGCAGCAACAGGCCCAGCACGGTGTCCGTGCCGCGGCCCACCAGCCGGGTCACACCGCGCACCGCCTGGTACACCTGCCCGGTCAGTCCGCCGGCCTGCTCAGCGGAAGCTCCGTTCGACAATCCCAGCCGCCGTCGCACCGACTGGTGCACCCCCTCAGTGATGTTGATCGCGCCCTGCGTCGCCTGCATGATCAGCTGCGCCGCGGCCTTCAGGTCCGATGGGCGCACATGTCGCAACACGGCGCGTTTGGGGGTGTTGGGTGGTGTGGGAGCGGTCATGGGGCATTGTGGCCGGGGCCATGGAGCGACGGCAGGCACGTCCAACCAATGGTGCCAAGGGTTAGAAACGTCGCAACAGCACGACCAAGGCTTTCCCGGAAGGCTGCCTCGTGCCTGTGAGTTGGAAACTGTTCCGGCACTGAAGCCAGATCAACCATGCGTCCTTGAACTGGACCGAAACTCATAGGAAGTTCGTTTCAAATGACCGCCCATTTCAATGCCGCTGTTCAGGTGCTCAGAAACTCTCCCCCGCCCCCAGATACCGCCACTGCCCCACCGGCAGATTGCCCAGCACCACATTGCCGATGCGGATGCGTTTGAGCCCCACCACGTGCAGGCCGACCTGTTCGCACATGCGGCGGATCTGGCGCTTCTTGCCCTCCTTGAGGATGAAGCGCAGCTGCTCGGGGTTCATCCAGTCCACCTGGGCGGGCTTCAAGGGCTGGTCGTCCAGGCTCAGGCCGTGGCGCAACAGGGCGAGTTTGTCCGCCGGGAAGACGGCCTGCACGTCTTGCGTGACCACGCCCGCGCCGTGCGGGCCGTTGGGCGCGTAGTGCACGCGCACCAGGTATTCCTTTTCGATGCCGCTGTTCTCGCCGATGAGCTGGCGCGCGATGCGGCCGTCCTGCGTAAGCACGAGCAGGCCGACAGAGTCGATGTCGAGCCGGCCGCAGGGCGCGAGGCCGCGGGTGTGTTCGGGGGCGAAGCGGCGGCCGTCCGCCGGATGGCGGGCGTCGCCGCGCCACTGGCTGGGCGCGCCGATGAGCGTGGCGGCGGCTTCGTGACCATCTTCGGGCTGGCCGCTCACGTAGCCCATGGGCTTGTGCAGCAGGATGGTGACTTGGCCCGCCTGCTGGTGACGCGCCTGCGGCAGCACTTCTACTTTGGCGTCGGGCGCCACGGGCATGCCCATGACGGCGGGTTCGCCGTTGACCAGCACCCAGCCGCGCGCGATCCATTCGTCGGCCTCGCGGCGGGAACACAGGCCGAGGTCGGCCATGCGTTTGTTGAGGCGGATTTCACCGCGCACATTGCCGACGCGGGCGAGGTCGGGCCGGTGGGGTTGCGCCGGACGCGGTGCGGCGGAGGGCGCACGTTGCGGACGGTCGCCAGTGCCGTAAGGCGCGTCGCGCGGATCGGCGCGGCGCGGCGCCGGGCGCTCGCTCCAGCCGCGGTCGTCACCGCGCGGGCCGGCTCCGGGGCCGGAGCGCGGGCGGTCACCGGTGGGGCGAGGGCCCGTGGGCCGGTCGCTGCCCGGGCGGTCAGCGCCGTAGCGCGGGCGCTCGGCGCGTTCGCCTTCGGGGCCAGAACGTTTGGCGCCGTAGCCGGGCGAGGGCTCACGAGGCGGTTTGGGGGCTGAGGCTGAGACGCTCTTGGCGCGGGCCGGGCCGGGCGGGCGCACGGGGGCGCGGCGCGGCGCGAACGGGTCGGCCGGGGTCTTCTTGGCAGCGCCCGGATTGAGCTTGAGCGTGCTGGGCTTTTTGTCGGTGGTCATGGGGGGATCATCCCAGATCACAACCACGCAGAACACGCAGTCCGTCAGTCGGTCGGGGCATCCAGCGCGCCCGAGCGCAACGACTGCAGATCCAGCACCCGCACACCCCCGTATTCCACCCGGATCCAGCCCTTGGCCGTGAGCGTGGACAGGGCTTCGTTGACGCGCTGGCGTGACAGTCCGACCAGGTAGGCCAGCTCTTGCTGGGTGATGCGCAGGATGCCGCCCACGTTGGGCGAGAGCAGCGGGTGGAACAGGGCTGCGAGGTTGCGCGCCACGCGCAGGTCGGGGTTGTTCAGGCGGTCGATTTCTCGCGCGGCGATGAACTGGCCGAGCCGTTCGTTGAGCTGGTGCATCACGAAGCGGTTGAAGCCGAGCGAGTGGTCAAGCAGCCAGTCAAATGTTTCGACCGGCAGGCCGGCCACGCGGCTTTTGCGCAGGGCCTGGATGTTGTAGCGGTAGTGCTCGTGCTTGAGCACTGTGCCTTCGCCGAACCAGCCACCGGGCGCCACGCCGGTGAAGGTGATCACGGGGCCTTGGGAGTCGTCGTTGCTCATCTTGAGCAGGCCATCGACCAGACCAAACCAGTAAGTGACGGGTCGGCCAATGCGGCAGATGAAGTCGCCCGACTGCGCTTCGCTCACGACAAGCGCGTCTTCGGCCCGCACACGCTCGCCTTCGGTCAAAGCCTGCAGCCAGGGAATTTGCGACAGCTCCTGCACGGTGGGCGTGCGGGCGCGCTCCCGCAACTGGGATCCGGTCCGGCTGGGGGTGGAGTTGCTCATGGCCAGTACAACGAACTAGGGAAAGTCCTAGGAGGGCAGACCCTTCAATTGTCGTCGCACGGACAACATAACGTCAAACATGTGCCTACCATCCGCACCAGAATGATTTGAACGGGTGTGTCTGAACGAACCCAGACCAACACCCCCGCCCGCACCGCATCTGGAGACCTGTCCATGCAAACGACTTTCCCCCGGCTCTTGCTGGAACACGCGAAAAGCCGCCCCACAGCGGCGGCCATGCGCGAGAAGGAATACGGCATCTGGCAAACCACCACCTGGGCCGACATGGCGCAGCTGGTGGAAGCGGTGGCCTGCGGCCTGCACCAGGCCGGCCTGCAGCGCGGCGAACACATGGTGGTGATCGGCGCCAACCGCCCCCGGCTCTACGCCACGATGCTGGCCGCGCAGTCGCTGGGCGCGATCCCGGTGCCGCTCTACCAGGACGCGGTGGGCGCCGAATGCGTGTTCCCGATCAACAACGCCGATGTGCGCTTCGCGGTGGTGGAAGACCAGGAGCAGGTCGACAAGATGCTCGAAATCCGCGACCGCTGCCCGCAGCTCTCGCACATCTACTACGACGATCCGCGCGGCCTGCGCAACTACGACCAGCCCGGCCTGGGCGCGCTGGAAGAACTGATCGGCGCGGGTCAGGCGTTTGCGAAGATCCACACCCAGCTGTTCATCGAACAGGTGGAGATGGCGCAGCCCGACGACGTGGCTGCGATGTTCTTCACCTCCGGCACCACCGGCAACCCCAAGGGCGTGGTGCACACCCACAACACGCTGATCGACCGCGCCGCCGTGGGCGCCCGGTTCGACAAGCTGACCGAAAACGACGAGGTGCTGGCCTACCTGCCGCCCGCGTGGATCGGGCAGAACATCTTCAGCTATGCGCAGTGGCTGGTGGCGGGCTACGTGGTGAACTGCCCGGAATCGGGCGCCACCGTGACCATCGACCTGAAAGAAGTCGGCCCGACGTATTACTTCGCACCGCCGCGCGTGTTCGAGGGCCTGCTCACCACCGTGATGATCCGCATGGAAGACGCGGGCACGCTAAAACGCAAGATGTTCCACGCCTTCATGGACGTGGCGCGCCGCGTCGGCCCGACCAGGATGGACGGCAAGTCCATCGGCTTCATGGACGGCCTCAAGTACGCGCTGGGCAACCTCTTTGTGTACGGCCCGTTGCGCAACAGCCTGGGCCTGTCCCGCGTGCGTGTGGCCTACACGGCCGGAGAAGCCATCGGTCCCGATCTGTTCAGCTTCTACCGCTCCATCGGCATCAACCTCAAGCAGCTCTACGGCTCCACCGAGACCGCCGTGTTCGTCTGCCTGCAGCCCGACCACGAAGCGCGCGCCGACACCGTGGGCGTGCCCTGCGAGGGTGTGGAGATCAAGCTCAGCGACACCGGCGAGATCCTGGTGAAGTCGCCCGGCCTGCTCAAGGAGTACTACAAGAACCCGGCGGCCACGGCCGAGGTGCTCAGCGCCGACGGCTGGTACCACACCAGCGACGCGGGCTTCATCGACGCCTCGGGCCACCTGAAGATCATCGACCGCGTGAAAGACGTCGGCCGCATCAAGGGCGGCGCCAACGACGGCGCCATGTTCGCGCCGAAGTACGTGGAGAACAAGCTCAAGTTCTTCTCGCAGATCAAGGAAGTCGTGGCCTATGGCGACCAGCGCGACCAGGTCTGCGTGATGGTCAACATCGACTTCGAGGCCGTGGGCAACTGGGCCGAGCGCCGCAACCTGCCCTACGCCGGCTACACCGACCTGGCCCAGAAGCCCGAGGTGTACGAGCTGATCCGCGAGTGCGTGGAAAAGGTCAACGCCGACCTGAGCCGCGACGAACTGCTGGCCGGCAGCCAGATCAGCCGCTTCCTGGTGCTGCACAAGGAACTGGACGCCGACGACGGCGAACTGACCCGCACCAACAAGGTCCGCCGCGGCTTCATCGCCGACAAATACAGCGTGCTGATCGACGCCCTGTACAGCGGCAAGACCGAGCAGTACATCGAAACCCAGGTGAAGTTTGAAGACGGTCGCACCGGCAGCGTGAGCGCCACGCTCCAGGTGCGCGATGCCAAGACGTTTGCACCCGTGAAAGCCGCAGCATGAGCCAGAAAAAGATAGGCGACGTCATCCTCGACGTCCAGAACATCAGCCTGCGCTTCGGCGGCGTGAAGGCGCTGACCGACATTTCCTTCAACGTGAAGGAGCACGAGGTGCGCGCCATCATCGGACCCAACGGCGCCGGCAAGAGCTCCATGCTCAACTGCATCAACGGCGTGTACCAGCCACAGGAAGGCAGCATCAGCTTCCGCGGCCAGACCTTCAAGCACATGAACAGCCGGCAGGTGGCCGAGATGGGCATCGCCCGCACCTTCCAGAACCTGGCGCTGTTCAAGGGCATGAGCGTGATCGACAACATCATGACCGGCCGCAACCTGCGCATCAAGAGCAACCTGTTCCTGCAGGCGCTGCGAATCGGCCCCGCCCAGCGCGAAGAAGAACAGCACCGCGAGTTCGTCGAACACATCATCGACTTTCTGGAAATCCAGGCCTTCCGCAAGACCCCCGTGGGCCAGCTGCCCTACGGCCTGCAAAAGCGCGTGGATCTGGGCCGCGCGCTGGCGATGGAACCGCAGGTGCTGCTGCTCGACGAACCCATGGCCGGCATGAACCTGGAAGAGAAACAGGACATGAGCCGTTTCATCCTCGACGTGAACGACGAGTTCGGAACCACCATCGTGCTGATCGAACACGACATGGGCGTGGTGATGGACATCAGCGACCGCGTGGTGGTGCTCGACTACGGCAAGAAGATCGGCGACGGCACGCCCGAAGAAGTGCGCAACAACGAAGAAGTCATCAGCGCGTACCTCGGTACGAGCCACTGAACACGGAGACAACAAGATGGCATTCTTTCTTGAAACACTGCTCGGCGGATTGATGGCCGGCATGCTGTATTCGCTGGTGGCGCTCGGCTTCGTGCTGATTTACAAGGCTTCGGGCGTTTTCAACTTCGCGCAGGGCGCCATGGTGCTGTTCGCCGCGCTGGCCATGGCCCGCTTCTCGCAATGGATCCCCGAGTGGCTGGGCTTGGACAACAAGTTCCTCGGCAACGTGCTCGCCTTTGCCGTCGCGGCGGCCTGCATGTTCGTGCTGGCCTGGCTGATCGAACGGCTGGTGCTGCGCCACCTGGTCAACCAGGAAGGCGTGACGCTGCTGATGGCCACGCTGGGCATCACCTACTTCCTCGACGGTCTGGGCCAGACCATCTTCGGCAGCGACATCTACCAGATCGACGTCGGCATGCCCAAGGACCCCATCTTCCTGCTTGAAGGCATGTTCGAAGGCGGCGTGCTGGTGAACCTGGAAGACGTGTATGCGGCCTGCGTGGCGGCCTTGCTGGTGGTGGTGCTGTCGCTGTTCTTCCAGAAGACCAGCACCGGCCGCGCGCTGCGCGCCGTGGCCGACGACCACCAGGCGGCGCAGTCCATCGGCATTCCGCTCAACCGCATCTGGGTCATCGTCTGGTTCGTGGCCGGGATCACCGCGCTGGTGGCCGGGATCATCTGGGGCTCCAAGATGGGCGTGCAGTTCTCGCTCACCACGGTGGCCCTGCGCGCCCTGCCCGTGATCATCCTGGGCGGCCTCACTTCGGTGCCCGGCGCCATCATCGGCGGCCTGATCATCGGTGTGGGCGAGAAGCTCTCCGAGGTCTACCTCGGACCCTATGTGGGTGGCGGCATCGAGATCTGGTTTGCGTATGTGCTGGCGCTGGTGTTCCTGCTGTTCCGGCCGCAGGGCCTCTTTGGTGAAAAGATCATTGACCGCGTGTAAGGAAGAAAAACATGTTCTATCGTGAAAACGGTCAATTCAAGACCTCCTACCGCACCGACCAGCAGATCTTCCCGATCGCGCAGGACCGCTGGGCCATCCTCGCCCTGATCGCGTTCGCCTTCGTCGGCGTGCCGCTGCTGGCCGACGAATACATGTTCCGAGCCATCCTGATCCCGTTCCTGATCCTGGCGCTGGCCGCGCTGGGCGTGAACATTCTGGTGGGCTATTGCGGGCAGATCTCGCTGGGCTCGGGCGCCTTCATGGCGGTGGGCGCCTACATGGCCTACAACACCTACATCCGCGTGGAAGGCATGCCGCTGATCATCGCCCTGCTCTCGGGCGGTTTCTTCGCCACGCTGGTGGGCATGTTCTTCGGCATCCCCAGCTTGCGGGTGAAAGGCCTCTACCTCGCGGTGGCCACGCTGGCGGCGCAGTTCTTCTGCGACTGGGCCTTCCTGCGCATCGGCTGGTTCACCAACAACAACGCATCGGGCTCGGTCTCGGTGTCCAACCTGCAGGTATTTGGCTTCTCGATCCAGACGCCCTTGCAGAAATACATCTTCTGCCTGGCCTTCCTGGTGGTGTTCGGCCTGCTGGCCAAGAACCTGGTGCGCTCGGCCATCGGTCGCGAGTGGATGGCGATCCGCGATATGGACGTGGCCGCCGCGGTGATCGGCATTCGCCCGATGTACGCCAAGCTCAGCGCGTTCGCCGTCAGCTCTTTCATCATCGGCGTGGCCGGAGGCCTCTGGGGCTTCGTGCACCTGAGTTCGTGGGAGCCTGCCGCGTTCTCCATCGACCGCTCGTTCCAGCTGCTGTTCATGGTGATCATCGGTGGCATGGGTTCCATCATGGGCAGCTTCTTCGGCGCAGCCTTCATTGTGGTGCTGCCCATCTTCCTGAATCAGTTCCTGCCCGCCCTGGGCGCGCTGTTCGGCGTGGAGATTTCCACCGCCGGGATATCGCACACGGAGTTCATGGTCTTCGGCGCGCTGATCGTCTGGTTCCTGATCGTGGAACCCCACGGTCTGGCCAAGCTCTGGAGTATCGGCAAACAGAAGTTGCGGTTGTGGCCTTTCCCGCACTGATGTCCGCACGGTCGTGGTGGGCGGTGTGTCAGGGTGAATCCCGATGGGGAAAAGCCCGATGCGCCCGCGCTGCGGGCGGAGTGAACTGACAGGCCCTCGGGTTGGTTTTTTGTGTGTTGGTTTTTCCTTAGGAGACAAACGAAATGAAGCTGCGTAACCTTGCTCTCTCTGTGTCCATGGCCTGTGCCGCCCTCTCGGGTGCGCTGGTCTCCACCGCTGCCATGGCCCAGGCCAAAGAGCAGTTTTTCCCGGTGCTGGTGTACCGCACCGGTGCCTACGCGCCCAACGGCGTGCCCTTCGCCAACGGCTATGTGGACTACCTCAAGCTGGTGAACGCCCGCGGCGGCGTCAACGGCGTGAAGCTGTCGTACGAAGAGTGCGAAACCGGCTACGCCACCGACCGCGGCGTGGAGTGCTACGAGCGTCTGAAAGGCAAGGGCGCCACGGTGTTCCAGCCGCTGTCCACCGGCATCACCTTCGCGCTGACCGAGAAGGCCCCGAACGACAAGATCCCCCTGATCACCGCCGGCTATGGCCGCAGTGAATCGGCCGACGGCGGCGTGTTCAAGTGGAACTTCCCGCTGGCCGGCACCTACTGGGTGGCAGGCGACGTGATCATCCAGGACATCGCCAAGAAGCTGGGCGGCGTGGCCAACCTCAAGGGCAAGCACATTGCGCTGGTCTACCACGACAGCCCGTTCGGCAAGGAAGCCATCCCCATCCTGCAGGAACGGGCCGCCATGCACGGCTACAAGCTGACCCTTCTGCCCGTGACACACCCGGGTGTGGAGCAGAAGTCCACCTGGCTGCAGATCCGCCAGAGCCGCCCGGACTACGTGGTCAACTGGGGCTGGGGCGTGATGAACTCCACCCTGCTCAAGGAAGCCCAGGCCACCGGCTACCCGCGCGAAAAGATCTATGGCGTGTGGTGGGCCGGCGCTGAGCCCGATGTGAAGGACGTCGGCATGGGTGCCAAGGGCTACAACGCCATCACCATGCAACATGGCGCCGAGAAGGGCTCCGATGTCGTCAAGGAAGTGCTGGAGAAGCTGCACGCCAAAGGCCAGGGCACCGGTCCGAAGGAAGAAGTGGGCGACGTGCTGTACATGCGCGGCCTCTTCAGCGCCATGTTCGCCGTCGAAGGCGTGCGCCAGGCCCAGGAGAAGTACGGCAAAGGCAAGGTCATCACCGGTGAGCAGGCTCGCTGGGGCTACGAGAACCTGAACCTGACGCAGGCCAAGCTCGACGCGCTGGGCTTCAAGGGCGTGCTGCGTCCGATCTCTACCAGCTGCCAGGACCACATGGGCGCCAACTGGGCCCGTATCCACACCTGGGACGGCAGCAAGTGGCAGTTCAGCAGCGACTGGTACCAGGCCGATGAACAGATCATCAAGCCCATGGTCAAGGCCGCCGCCGACAAGTACGCCGCCGAGAAGAAGCTGACTCGCCGCACTGGCGCCGACTGCCAGAGCTAAGTACACCCCCCGCCGCAGAGATTGACCCACCCCCGCCGCGCTCCGCGCGACCCCCTCAAGGGGGCGATGCCAGCCGTCCGGCAAAGCCGGACCGGCGGCATCCTCGAATGGCATCACTTCGCTCGCGGCGGATGGGTTGAAACGTGATAGCGGCTGGTTCGCCAGCCGCCATCCACAAGACCGGCATGCCGCGTCTTGTGAATGGCTCCCAAGGAACACACCATGACGACTCCCAACATCGTTCTCAACGTCAACGGCATCGAGGTCATCTACAACCACGTGATCCTCGTGCTCAAGGGCGTGTCGCTCAACGTGCCGGAAGGCAAGATCGCGGCGCTGCTCGGTGGCAATGGTGCGGGCAAGACCACCACGCTGCGCGCCATCTCCAACCTGCTCAAGGCCGAGCGCGGCGAGGTCACCAAGGGCAGCGTGGAGCTGCGCGGCGAGCGCATTGAAAACCTCACGCCCGCCGATCTGGTGAACCGCGGTGTGGTGCAGGTGATGGAGGGGCGCCACTGCTTCGCCCACCTGACGATCGAAGAAAACCTGATGACCGGTTCGTACACCCGCACCGACAAGGCGGAGATCGCGCGCAACCTGGAGAAGGTCTACAACTACTTCCCGCGCCTGAAGACACGCCGCACCTCGCAGGCGGCCTACACCTCGGGCGGCGAGCAGCAGATGTGCGCCATCGGCCGCGCGCTGATGGCCAACCCCAGCGTGGTGCTGCTGGACGAACCCTCGATGGGTCTGGCGCCGCAGATCGTGGAAGAGGTGTTCGAGATCGTGAAGGACCTCAACACCAAGGAAAAAGTCACCTTCCTGCTGGCCGAGCAGAACACCAACATGGCGCTGAAGTACGCCGACTACGGCTACATCATGGAAAGCGGCCGCATCGTGATGGACGGACTGGCCTCGGACCTGCGCAACAACGAAGACGTGAAAGAGTTCTACCTCGGCATGGGCGGTGGCGAACGCAAGTCGTTCAAGGACGTGAAGAGCTACAAGCGCAGGAAGCGTTGGCTCGCTTGATGACCCCCCCCCCGCGCCGCAACACTTGTGATACACCCCCGCGCCGCCTTCGGCGTCACCCCCTCAAGGGGGCAACGCGAGTGGCCCGGCGAAGCCGGTTCCACCGCGTTCCCGGTTTGAGACACCTCTTTCCACCTTTTGTGGTTCTTGACATGACCGACTTCTTCGACGCTCTGGAAACACGCTCCCCTGATCAGCGTGAAGCCGCTCAGATGGCCGCACTGCCCGGCCAGCTGGCCCACGCCAAACAGAACAGCGCGGCGTTCGCCGACATCCTGCGCGACATCGACGTCTCGGCCATCAACAGCCGCGCCGCGCTCACCCGCATTCCCGTCACGCGCAAGAGCGAGCTGCTGGAGCGCCAGAAAGCCAAGCGGCAGCACGATGTCTTTGGCGGCTTCTCGGCGCTGGTGCGGGGCCCGGCCATGTCGCGGGTCTTCGCGTCGCCGGGTCCGATCTACGAACCCGAAGGCGCCACCCGGGATTACTGGCGCGCGGGCCGCGCGTTGTTCGCCGCGGGCTTTCGCTCTGGCGAGCTGGTGCACAACAGCTTCAGCTACCACATGACACCGGGCGCGTTCATCCTGGAGTCGGGCGCGCACGCGGTGGGCTGCACCGTGTTCCCGGCCGGCACCGGCCAGACCGAGCAACAGCTCGAAGCGATGGTGGACCTCAAGCCCGATGCCTACACCGGCACACCGAGCTTCCTGCGCATCCTGCTGGAAAAGGCCAAAGAAGGCGGCTTCGACATCCGCAGCCTGACCAAGGCCTCGGTCGGCGGCGAAGCCTGCCCGCCGAGCCTGACCGCCTGGTTCAAGGAGCAGGGCGTGGACGTGTACCAGACTTACGCCACCGCCGACCTGGGACTGGTGGCCTACGAGACGCAGGCACGCGAAGGCCTGGTGCTCGATGAAGGCGTGATCGTGGAGATCGTGCGCCCGGGCACCGGCACACCCGTGTCCGACGGCGAGGTGGGTGAGCTGGTGGTGACTTCGCTCAACCCGGCTTACCCGCTGATCCGTTTTGGCACCGGCGACCTGTCGGCGATCTTGATCGGCACCTGCCCCACCGGTCGCACCGCGCCGCGCATCAAGGGCTGGATGGGTCGCGCCGACCAGACCACCAAGATCAAGGGCATGTTTGTGCACCCCTCGCAGGTGGCCGAGATCACGCGCCGCTTTCCGCAGGTTCAGAAAGCCCGGCTGGTGGTCAGCGGTGAAATGGCCAACGACCAGATGTGCCTGCAGGTCGAAGCCGTGGAGGTGAACGACAGCCTGCGCGAGCAGCTGGAAGCCGCTATCCGCGAGGTGACCAAGCTGCGCGGCCAGGTGCAGGTGGTGCGCCCGGGCAGCCTGCCCAACGACGGCAAAGTGATCGAGGACGCACGCAGCTACCAGTGAACACCCGTGCCTCCCTCGGGGAAAGCCCGGGTTTACCCCAGAGCCCAGGCTAAGTACTTTCCGCGATTTTCGGCCCGTATTGCGGGGCTACCATGATCGGGTTGATCAACCCCAAGGATGTAACGATGAAAAAGATGCTTGCCTTCGCGCTGACCGCTGCTGTTGCCAGCGGTGCTTTTGCCCAGGCCTTCCCCAGCAAGCCCATCACGCTGGTGGTGCCCTTCGCCGCCGGCGGCCCGACCGATCTGGTGGCCCGCCACCTCGCCGAAGCCTTGCGCAAGCCCATGGGTGGCGCCAACATCGTGGTGGAGAACGCCGCCGGAGCCGGTGGCACGATCGGTGCCACCAAGGTCGCTCGCGCCACGCCCGACGGCCACACCCTGCTGGTCTGGCACATCGGCATGGCAGCCACCACCAGCCTGTACCGCAAGCAGCAGTTCAAGCCGCTGGAAGACTTTGAATACCTGGGCATGATCAACGACGTGCCCATGACCCTGCTGGGCGCGCCCAAGCTGCCCGCCAACACCTACCGCGACTTCGAGAACTACATCAAGGCCAACGGCGGCAAGCTCAACCTGGCCCACGCCGGTCTGGGTTCGGCTTCGCACCTGTGTGGCCTGATGTGGCAGTCGGCCGTCAAGCTCGACAAGTCCATGACCACGATCGCCTACCGCGGCACCGGCCCGGCCATGAACGACCTGATCGGCGGTCAGGTCGACGTGATGTGCGACCAGACCACCAACACCACGAGCCAGATCGAAGCCGGCCGCGTCAAGGCTTTTGCCGTCACCACGGCCAAGTCGCTGTCGGGCCACAAGCTGCTCAAGGACTACCCATCGCTGCAGGAGATGGGCCTCAAGGGCTTCAACCTGACCATCTGGCACGCCTTGTACGCCCCGAAGGGCACGCCGCCCGACGTGACCAAGAAGCTCAACGACGCGCTGCAGGCCGCCCTGAAAGACCCCGAGTTCATCAAGCGGCAGGAGGCCCTGGGCGCCGTGGTCGTGAACGACGCCCGCGTGACCCCCGCAGGCCACAAGGCTTTTGTCGCTGGCGAGATCACCAAGCTCAAGACCGCCATCGACGCCGCCGGCCAGTTCGCCGACTGAACGTGACCCACCCCTGCGGCGCTCTGCGCCGGCCCCTCCAGGGGACGACACCTCCGGACGGGCAAAGCCCGATCCCGGGTGTCACTGGGTGAAGACCTTGCAGCCACCACCCCTCCGGATCCGGGTGGTGGACTCCATCACCGAACTGCAGCCCGCCGACGCGGGCTGCATTGCTTTGAGCGGTTCGCATGGGGGTTTGAACTCGGCCCGCTATGCGCTGGCCGTACGACCGCTGCTGTCGGTGTTCAACGATGCGGGCGTGGGCAAAGACGCGGCGGGCGTTGCCGGCCTGGCGCTGCTGCAGGCGCAGGGGCTGGCCGCCTGCACCGTGTCACACACGAGCGCCTGCATCGGGCAGGCCGCGTCCACACTGGCCTGCGGCGTGGTCAGCCACGCCAACGAGGCGGCACGCGCGCTGGGCATCGTGACAGACCTGCCTCTGCGGTCGCAGCTGCCACACCCTTGAAGACCCGACCCGTCGATTCCCCCTACCAGACGGATCGGCGCTGCGAGGAATCACACCCCCCAGACGATGTCCACCCGGGCCTGCTCGCAGCGCTTGAGCATCTCGATGAACGGTGCGCAGCGCATGCGCAGGCTCACCGACTCAAATTCCGGTGGCAACTCGCCCTGGGCAACGGCTTCGTCCTTCAGCCGCTGCTGCTCGGCCTCTTCGGCCGCGATCGCGTCGTGCAGCGCCCGGACCCCTGCGGCCATTTCATCGGGCTGCAAGATGCCGGGACCCGAAGGGTCTTTGCCCAGGATTTCCAGGACGCGTTTGCCATACGGCTGCAGCATGACAAGATCGCCGGTTTCACGTGATTTAAAGCGGTACAGGGACATGGTCGCCTCCTTGGGTTGATGGATCATTCTTGCATCATCGGCCATGACCGGCCACCGTATGGATCAAGGACATACGGGTTTTCCCGATTGGATGCATTTAATTCAGGTCTAAACTAATTAGACATGAACACCTCAATCCCGGCGCTGCGGCGCATCCTGTGCATCGGTGGTGGCCCCGCGGGCCTGTATTTCGCCCTGCTCATGAAGCGGCGCGACCCCTCGCTCACCGTCACGGTGGTCGAACGCAACCGCCCGTTCGACACCTTCGGCTGGGGCGTGGTGTTCTCCGACCAGACGCTGCAGAACCTGCGCCGCGCCGACCCGGAGTCGGCGCAGCAGATGGCCGACGCCTTCAACCACTGGGACGACATCGAGGTGTTCTACAAGGGCGGACGCGTGCGCTCCTCCGGCCACGGCTTCATCGGTATCGGCCGCAAGCGTCTGCTCAACATCCTGCAGGAGCGCTGCCTGGCGCTGGGCGTGGACCTGGTGTTCGAGACCGACGTGACCGATGACCAGGCGCTCGCGCAGCAGTACAGCGCCGACCTCGTGATCGCCAGCGACGGCCTGAACAGCCGCATCCGCACGCGCTACGAGGCCACCTACCAGCCCGACATCGACACCCGCAAATGCCGCTTCGTCTGGCTCGGCACCCAGAAGACCTTTGACGCCTTCACCTTCGCCTTCGAACAGACCGAACACGGCTGGTTCCAGGCGCATGCCTACAAGTTCGATGATCAAACCTCGACCTTCATCGTCGAGACGCCCGAAGACGTGTGGCAGGCCCACGGTATCGACACCATGAGCCAGGAGGACGGTGTGGCCTTCTGCGAAAAGCTGTTCGCGAAATACCTCGATGGCAATGCCCTGATCAGCAATGCCAAACACCTGCGCGGCTCGGCCAACTGGATCCGCTTTCCCCGCGTGATC
Organism: Hydrogenophaga sp. L76; assembly: GCF_057654755.1. NCBI lineage: Bacteria > Pseudomonadati > Pseudomonadota > Betaproteobacteria > Burkholderiales > Comamonadaceae > Hydrogenophaga > Hydrogenophaga sp. L76. The sequence goes on along the minus strand of NZ_CM172807.1, from coordinate 3,578,275 downwards.
TGCCAGACCTGGGTGCACTGGCAGGACATCGCAGGCAAAAACACACCCATTGTTCTCATGGGCGACGCCGCACACACCGCGCACTTCTCCATCGGCAGCGGCACCAAGCTCGCGCTGGAAGACGCCATCGACCTGGCCGACGAATTCCGCGATGCGGCTGGGCGCAGCGAATCGATGGAGGAAGTGCTGAAAGGCTACGAGGCACGCCGCAGCGTGGAGGTGCTGAAGATCCAGAACGCGGCGCGCAACTCCACCGAGTGGTTTGAGAACGTGGACCGTTACACCGGCATGGACATCCAGCAGTTCGCCTACTCGCTGCTCACGCGCAGCCAGCGCATCAGCCACGAAAACCTGCGCCTGCGCGATCCGCAGTGGCTGGAAGGGTATGAGGCCTGGCTGGAGCACCAGGCGCGGCCTGGTGCCACCGTCGGCCGCCATCCCACGCCACCCATGCTGCTGCCGCTGACCGTGCGCGGACTGACGCTGAAGAACCGCATCGTCGTCTCGCCCATGGCGCAATACAGTGCCACCGACGGCGTGGCCGGCGACTACCATCTGGTGCACTTGGGCGCGCGCGCTCTGGGCGGCGCGGCGCTGGTGATGGTGGAGATGACCAGCCCGACGCCCGAGGGCCGCATCACCCCGGGTTGCCCCGGCCTGTGGAACGACGAACAACAGGCGGCCTTCGCATGCATCGCGGATTTCGTGCACAACAGCAGCAGCGCAAAGATCGGTCTCCAGCTCGGCCACAGCGGTGCCAAGGGTTCGACCCAGCTCGGCTGGGAACAGATCGACGAACCGCTGCCCAGCGGCAACTGGCCGCTGCTCTCGGCCAGCGCCGTGCCTTACGGTCCACAGAACCAGGTGCCCAGCGCCATGACCCGCGCCGACATGGACGCGATGACGGCGGCCTTTGTCGAGTCCACCCGGCGCGCCGCCGCCGCGGGCTTCGACTGGCTCGAACTGCACTGCGCCCACGGCTACCTGCTCTCGGCCTTCATCTGCCCGCTCACCAATGAGCGCACCGACGACTACGGTGGCTCGCTGGAGAACCGCTGCCGCTACCCGCTGGAAGTGTTCGCCGCCATGCGCGCCGCGTGGCCGGCCGACAAACCCATGAGCGTGCGCATTTCGGCACACGACTGGGCACCCGGCGGCAACACGCCCGACGACGCGGTGGCCATGGCCCGGCTGTTCAAGGCCGCCGGCTGCGACGTGATCGACGTGTCTTCGGGTCAGACCACGCGCCAGGCCAAACCGGTCTATGGCCGCATGTACCAGACACCGTTCGCCGACCGCGTGCGCAACGAAGCCGGCATCCTCACCATGGCCGTGGGCGCCATCACCGAGGCCGACCACGCCAACAGCATCATCGGCGCCGGCCGCGCCGACCTCTGCGCCGTGGCCCGGGCCCACCTGGCCGACCCGGCCTGGACGCTGCACGAAGCGGCCAAACTGCAGACCCGCGCCATTGAATGGCCGCGCCCCTACGAAAGCGGGCGCGACCAGCTCTACCGCGAGGTCGCGCGCCAGCAGACCATGCAAGGCAGCGTCGCCACACCGGACCCCGCCGAGGCCCCATGAGCATGAACCCCGACACCCTCGATCTCGAAGCCCGCGCCCACAGCGAACACGCGCACGAACTGCGTCTGTGGCTGCGGCTGCTGACCTGCTCGCAGCTGATCGAAAAACGCGTGCGCACGGGCCTGCGGGAAAACTTCGACACCACCCTGCCGCGCTTCGACCTCATGGCCCAACTGGAACGCCACCCCGAGGGCCTGAAGATGAAGGAGCTCTCGCACCGGCTCATGGTCACGGGGGGCAACGTCACCGGCATCACCGACCAGCTGGTGGCCGAAGGTCTGGTGGAGCGCGTGGGCGTCGATGGCGACCGGCGCGCCTTTCGCGTTCGACTGACCGACCACGGCCGCGAGCAGTTTGTCGACATGGCCCGGCAACACGAACAATGGATCGTGGCAGCCTTTGAAGGCCTGAGCGCCCGCGATCTCGACAACCTGCACAAACTGCTGGGCAAGGTCAAACAACACCAGCTCGACATCAACCAGGGGGGCGAATGACCCCCCTGCGCCGCTTCGCGTCTTCCCCCCAAGGGGGGACCACACCCACGGCCTGGCAAAGCCAGTTCCGTGGTGTGTCTTGCCAAGACACCCACCCCGACATGGACCTCGCCCTATGAAACACCCCATCCCCGACCACAACCCCATGCATGGCCAGTACAGCGCCATGGCCGACACCACGCCGCAACACTTTGCCCTCAGCGTCAGCGAAGGCGTGGCCACCGTCACGCTCAACCGCCCCGAGCGCAAGAACCCGCTGACGTTCGACTCCTACGCCGAGCTGCGCGACTGGTTCCTGGCCCTGCAGCGCGCCACCGACATCAAGGCCGTGGTGCTCACCGGTGCGGGCGACAACTTCTGCTCGGGCGGCGACGTGCACGAGATCATCGGTCCGCTCACCAAGATGAGCATGCCCGAGCTGCTGGCCTTCACCCGCATGACGGGCGCGCTGGTGAGCGCCATGCGCGCCTGCCCGCAGCCCATCGTGGCCGCGCTCGACGGCGTGTGCGCGGGGGCCGGCGCGATGATGGCCCTGGCTTCGGACCTGCGCCTGGGCACACCGGCTGCCACCGTGGCCTTCCTGTTCACCCGCGTCGGCCTGGCCGGTGCCGACATGGGCGCCTGCGCCTTGCTGCCGCGCATGATCGGCCAGGGCCGGGCGAGCGAGCTGCTGTTCACCGGCCGCGCCATGTCGGCCACCGAAGGCCAGGCCTGGGGCTTCTTCAATGCGCTGCACGAGAGCGCCGCGCTGCTACCAGCGGCGCACAAGCTCGCGGCCCAGCTAGCCCAAGGCCCCACCTTCGCCCACGGCATGACCAAGACCATGCTGCACCAGGAGTGGGCCATGACGCTGGACCAGGCCATCGAAGCCGAAGCCCAGGCCCAGGCCATCTGCATGCAGACACAGGACTTCCGCCGCGCCTACGAGGCGTTCGCCTCCAAGCAGCGCCCGGTTTTTGAGGGCGACTGAGATGGTCGCCTTCGAACACCCCCACCCGCACGGCGCGCTGGCGCCGACCGCGCACCTCGAACTGCCTTTCTTCGACGACGCCCACCGCGCACTCGCCAACGGCCTCGTGGCCTGGACGCACGAACAGAAGGTGGACGAGTCCGACGACCGCGCCGCCTGCAAAGAATGGGGGCATCGCCTGGGTGCGGCCGGCTGGCTGCGTTACTGCGTGCCCGAAGCCCACGGCGGCGCCCTGCCCGAGCTGGACTCGCGCGCGCTCGTGATCCTGCGCGAGACCCTGGCCTACCACTCTCCCCTGGCCGATTTCGCCTTCGCCATGCAGGGACTGGGCAGCGGCGCGATCACGCTTGCCGGCACGCCAGCGCAGCAGGCCCGCTACCTGAGCGCGGTGGCCACGGGCGAGAAGATTGCCGCCTTTGCGCTCAGCGAGCCGGAAGCCGGCTCCGATGTGGCCGCCATGGCCACGCAGGCGGTGCAGACCGGCAGCGGCTGGGCGCTCAACGGCTGCAAAACCTGGATCAGCAACGGCGATCTGGCCGACTTCTATGTGGTGTTTGCCAAGACCGACCCCGGCGCGGGTGCGCGCGGCATCAGCGCCTTCATCGTGGACGCCGGCACACCGGGCCTGGACAGCAGCGCGCACATCCAGGTGATGGCACCGCACCCGCTGGCCACACTCACTTTCACAGACTGCCAAATCGGTGCAGAGGCATTGGTGGGCCCCGTCAACGGCGGCTTCAAGCTCGCCATGCGGACGCTCGACATCTTCCGCGCCTCGGTGGCAGCGGCCGCACTGGGCATGGCGCGTCGCGCGTTTGCCGAAGCCGTGACCCACGCCAAGACGCGCAAGATGTTCGGCCAGACCCTGGGGGACTTCCAGCTCACGCAGGCGAAGCTCGGCGAGATGAGCGCGCTCATCGACGCCGCCGCCCTGTTGACCTACCGCGCCGCCTGGCAACGCGACTGCAGCGCCACTCAGGGCGCGGGCACACCGGCCTACACCGCAGCGGCCGCCAGCGCCAAGCTCACCGCCACCGAGAACGCCCAGCGCGTGATCGACATGGCGCTGCAGATGTTCGGCGGACGCGGCGTGCAGGTGGGCCAGACCATCGAGCACCTCTACCGCGACATCCGTTCGCTGCGCATTTACGAAGGCGCGAGCGAGGTGCAGTTGCTCATCCTTGGCAAAAACGCATTGAAATGAAACACCCCCGCCGCGCTTCGCGCGCCCTCCATAAGTGGGCAATGCCTGCGCCCCGGCCAAGCCGGTTCCGTGGCATTTCCGGGTTTGGGCATGTCGCGCCGGTCGCGAATGCAGACTGAGTACAGGAGACCCACATGCCATCTGCACAAACTGATCGATTCGTTCACGACCGCCTGCCCCCGCCCGAACAGTGGCCGGAGCTGCGCTACGACCTGCCCGAGTTGCAGTTGCCCGCGCAACTCAACGCGGTACAGACCCTGTTTGACCGCGCCTTCGCCCAGGGGCATGCCCATCGACCGCTGTTTCGCAGCGACGAACGCACGCTCACCTACGCCGAGGCCCGCGCCGAAGTGAACCGGATGGCCCATGTGCTGACGCACGATCTGGGACTGATCCCCGGCAACCGCGTGCTGCTGCGGGGTGGCAACTCCATCGCCATGGCGCTGGCCTGGCTCGCCGTCGTGCAGTCCGGCCTGATCGCCGTGGCCACGATGCCCCTGTTGCGCGCGGTGGAACTGCAAGCCGTCATCGCCAAGGCCCGGCCCAGTGCCGCGCTGTGCGATGTGAAGCTGCAGGACGAACTCAGGACCGCGCTGGCCGCCGACCCCGACACTGCGCCCCTGCCCGTGCGCCTGTTCAACACTGGCGACGCGGCGGTGGTACTGCCCGATTCACTGGAAGCCCTGGCGCGCCACCAACCCGCCGACGCCACACCGCCCTGCCCAACGAGCAGCGATGACATCGCCCTGCTGGCCTTCACCTCGGGCACCACCGGTAAACCCAAGGCCGCCGTGCACACCCACCGCGACCTGATCGCGGCCTGCGAGACCTGGCCGCGCCACGTTTTGCGAGCCACTCCCGACGACATCGTCATGGGCTCGCCTCCGCTGGCGTTCACCTTTGGCCTGGGTGGCCTGCTGGTGTTCCCCATGTATGCGGGCGCATCCGTTTATTTTCCCAGCATCCCCTACACGCCCGAGGCGATGGTGGTGCTGATGAACCGGGTGGGTGCCACCATCTGCTACACCGCACCCACCTTCTACCGACAGATGGCCGCGTTCGCGAAGCAGCACGGCATCGGCGAGTTGCGTCTCAGCGTGAGCGCGGGCGAGGGCCTGCCCGACGCCACACGACAGCTGTGGAAAGAAGCCAGTGGTCTTGAGATGCTCGACGGCATCGGCGCCACCGAGATGTTCCACATCTTCATCTCCTCCGCGCCCGAAAGCGTCAAGCGGGGCGCCATTGGGCAGGTCGTGCCTGGCTACGAAGCCCGGATCGTGGACGAGGCGGGTCAGGAAGTCCCCCGCGGCCAGGTGGGTCGGCTGGCGGTCAAAGGGCCGACCGGTTGCCGCTACCTCGACGATGTGCGGCAGGCGCAGTACGTGCAGGACGGCTGGAACTACCCCGGTGATGCCTTCAGCCAGGACGCCGACGGCTATTTCATCTACCAGGCGCGCACCGACGACATGATCATCACCGCCGGCTACAACGTGGCCGGCCCCGAAGTCGAGGCCGCCTTGCTGCAACACCCCGCAGTCGCCGAATGTGGCGTGGTCGGACGCCCCGATGATGAACGCGGCATGGTGATCGTGGCCTATGTGGTGCTCAAGCCCGGCGAGACGGGCGACGCCGCGCAGGTCAAGGCGCTGCAGGACCATGTGAAACACACGCTCGCCCCCTACAAATACCCCCGCGATGTACTCTTTGTGACGCAGCTCCCGCGCACCGAAACGGGCAAGCTGCAGCGATTCGCGCTGCGCAAGCTCGCCACCGAATCAGGCGCCTGAAATGGGCATCTGTCAGATCCGATCCACCCCAACAACACCCACCACCCCCATGAAAATCCTGCAACCGCCCGGCTGGGCCACCCCCAAGGGATACGCCAACGGCGTGGCAGCCCGCGGCACGCTGGTGTTTGTCGGTGGGCAAATCGGCTGGAACAGCGAACAGGTGTTCGAGTCCGACGACTTCATCGCCCAGACCCGCCAGGCGCTGTTGAACATCCATGCCGTGCTCGCCTGCGCCGGCGCCGGGCCAGAACACATGGTGCGCATGACCTGGTATATCGTCGACCGGGTGGAGTACAACGACCGACTGCGTGAACTCGGCACCGTGTACCGCGAAGTGATGGGGAAAAACTTCCCGGCCATGACCTGCGTTGAGGTGAGCGCTCTGGTGGAAGAGCGGGCCAAGATCGAGATCGAAGTGACAGCGGTTCTTCCGGATTGATACCGCAGACGAACGTCGGGCTGCACAAGGCGAGCGCAGAAACAACAAAGCCCGCTGAAGCGGGCTTTGTTGAGGAACTCTGGCAAGTTCCGGATTGGTTGCGGAGGCAAGATTTGAACTTGCGACCTTTGGGTTATGAGCCCAACGAGCTACCAGGCTGCTCCACTCCGCGTCAAGCCTTGTATTCTATCACGCTTTGGCGTCGTCTGCCACCGGAGCGGCATCTTCTGCCCGGTCGACCAGTTCGACCAGCGCCATGGGTGCATTGTCACCCACGCGGTACCCCATTTTGAGAATGCGGGTATAGCCACCGGGACGTGCGGCAAAGCGCGGACCCAGTTCATTGAACAGTTTGACGACCACATCGCGGTCGCGCAGGCGGTCAAACGCCAGACGGCGGTTGGCCACGGTGGCCACTTTGGCCAGGGTGATCATGGGTTCAACCACGCGGCGCAGCTCTTTGGCCTTGGGCACCGTGGTCTTGATGACTTCGTGCGTGAGCAGCGAGTTCATCATGTTGCGCAGCATGGCGAGGCGGTGCTCGCTGGTGCGGTTGAGTTTGCGAAGTCCGTGTCCGTGACGCATGGTGAGTTCCTTTCAGTGTTTTGCCTCCAGCCGTATCAGGTACTGGAGGTTCGTCAGACGGGTGTCGACGAGTTCAGTGTTTGTCGAGACCAGCCGGCGGCCAGTTTTCGAGCTTCATGCCCAAGGTCAGGCCGCGCGAAGCGAGCACTTCCTTGATTTCGTTGAGCGACTTGCGACCCAGGTTGGGGGTCTTGAGCAGCTCGTTCTCGGTGCGCTGGATCAGGTCACCGATGTAATAGATGTTTTCTGCCTTGAGGCAGTTGGCCGAACGCACGGTGAGTTCAAGCTCGTCCACCGGACGCAGCAGGATCGGATCGAACTGCTGCGAGCTGCGCTGGGCAGGCGCGTCGAATGCCGACAGTTCCACGCCTTCGAGCTGAGCGAACACCGCCAGCTGCTCCACCAGGATCTTGGCCGAAGCACGAACGGCTTCTTCAGGACCGATGGAACCGTTGGTTTCGATTTCCAGAACCAGCTTGTCGAGGTCGGTGCGCTGTTCAACGCGGGCGCTCTCGACGGTGTAGCTCACGCGCCTCACGGGCGAGAACGAAGCGTCCAGCACAATGCGGCCGAGTGAACGCGACTGGTCGTCGTTGCGACGCAGGCTGCCCGGCACGTAACCACGGCCTTTTTCGACCTTGATCTGCATGTCCAGCTTGGCGCCGGCCGACAGGGTGGCAATGACGTGGCCGGGGTTGACGATCTCGACGTCGTGCGGCGTCTGGATGTCAGCCGCCGTGACCAAGCCTTCGCCGTCCTTGCGCAGGCTCAAGGTGACTTCGTCGCGGTTGTGCAGCTTGAAGACCACGCCCTTGAGGTTGAGCAACATGTTGACAACATCTTCCTGCACGCCGTCGATGGAAGAGTACTCGTGCACCACCCCAGCGATGGTGACTTCGGTGGGCGCATGGCCGGTCATGGACGACAACAGCACGCGACGCAATGCGTTGCCCAGCGTGTGCCCGTAGCCGCGCTCAAAGGGCTCCAGGGTCACTTTGGCGCGATTGGTCGAAATTTGCTCGACGTTGATGGTTTTGGGCTTGAGCAGATTGTTCAGCATTCAGACTTCCTTCAGTACCCTCGGCTCGTTACACCGATAAGGCAGACGGAGCATGGCCCGGCCGCTGCCATGAAGCAGTGACCGGGAACGAAATTAACGGGAATACAGTTCGACGATCAGCGATTCGTTGACGTCGGAGGCGAATTCGTCGCGGTCAGGCGACTTCTTGAACACGCCTTCAGCCTTGTCGACCGACACGTCGACCCAGGCCGGGAAACCGATCTGTTTGGCCAGTTCCAGCGCCTCGATCACGCGGGCCTGCTTCTTCGACTTCTCGCGCACGGCGATGACATCACCGGCCTTGACCGAGTAGGAAGGGATGTTGACCGATTGCCCATTGACGGTGATCGCCTTGTGCGACACGATCTGGCGCGCTTCAGCGCGGGTGGAGGCAAAGCCCATGCGGAAGACCACGTTGTCGAGACGCGCTTCGAGGAGGAACAACAGGTTGGCGCCGGTGTTGCCACGGCGGCGATCGGCTTCAGCGAAGTAGCGGCGGAACTGGCGCTCCAGAACGCCATAGGTGCGCTTGACCTTCTGCTTCTCGCGCAGCTGCACGCCGAAATCGGAGGTGCGCTGACCCGAGGTGCGGCCATGCTGACCGGGCTTGGAATCAAATTTGGCCTTGTCGCTGATCGAGCGGCGGGCGCTCTTGAGCAACAGGTCAGAGCCTTCACGGCGGGAAAGTTTGGCCTTGGGGCCGAGGTAACGTGCCACTTTGGGTTCCTTGAGTTGTCTGCCGCAACCGGCATCGCGAAGAGGCCATTGCGGGAGCCATTCCCTGAACGGGATGGCGGTGGGCTTAGCAAAAATGCCACCGCAGAGACTGCGGTGGCGCTGAAAAAAGCTTTTGATTATACCGCGCTCGGCGGTACGGCGTCAGATGCGCCGGCGCTTCTGCGGGCGGCAGCCGTTGTGAGGCACGGGCGTCACATCGGCGATCGAGTTGATGCGGATGCCGAGGGCACCCAGAGCACGAACCGAAGATTCGCGACCAGGACCTGGGCCCTTGATCTCGACGTCCAGGTTCTTGATGCCCTGCTCGATGGCAGCACGACCAGCCACCTCGGAAGCCACCTGGGCGGCAAAGGGTGTCGACTTGCGCGAACCCTTGAAACCTTGGCCACCCGACGAAGCCCAGGACAATGCATTGCCCTGGCGGTCGGTGATGGTGATGATGGTGTTGTTGAACGAAGCGTGCACGTGGGCAATGCCGTCGGCAATGTTCTTGCGGACTTTCTTGCGGACGCGTGCGGATGCGGCGCTGTTGGGTGACTTAGCCATGAGGGTCCTTCAAACCGTTTATTTCTTCAGCGACTGGGCTGCCTTGCGCGGTCCCTTGCGGGTGCGGGCATTGGTCTTGGTGCGCTGACCGCGCACTGGCAGGCCACGGCGGTGGCGGAAACCACGGTAGCAACCAATGTCCATCAAACGCTTGATGTTCATGGTCGTTTCGCGGCGCAGATCGCCTTCGATCGTGAAAACGCCAACCTGGTCACGGACTTTTTCGAGTTCCGCGTCGGTCAGGTCCTTGATTTTCTTGGCGTAGTCGATGCCGCAGGCTTCACAAATCTTGCGAGCGCGGGTACGACCAATGCCAAAAATTGCCGTCAAGCCGATTTCGGCGTGCTTGTGCGGCGGAATGTTGATGCCTGCAATACGAGCCATGATGTTCCTCTAAACGAACCGATCAGCCTTGACGCTGTTTGTGACGGGGATCGGTGCAGATGACTCGCACAATCCCGTGACGCTTGATGATCTTACAGTTGCGGCACATTTTCTTGACCGAAGCTGAAACTCTCATAGTTTTCTCCTAGATATTCCAAAATTTCTCAAAACAACCGCTCATTACTTCGATCGGAAAACAATCCGTGCCCGGGTCAGGTCGTAGGGCGTGAGCTCCACTTTGACCTTGTCACCCGGCAGGATACGGATGTAATGCATCCTCATCTTGCCGGAGATATGCCCCAGGACCACATGGCCATTTTCCAGCTTGACCCTGAAAGTTGCGTTGGGCAGGTTTTCAATCACCTCGCCCTGCATCTCGATCACATCGTCCCTGGACATACGGCCAAATCAGTTGCCAACGGAAGTTTTGAAGTTAGCCTTTTTCAGCAGCGATTCATATTGCTGCGACATCATGTAGTTCTGTACCTGGGCCATGAAGTCCATGGTGACCACCACAATGATCAGCAGGGAGGTGCCGCCAAAATAGAACGGTACGTTGTACTTCAGGATCAGAAACTCCGGCAACAGACACACCGCGGTGATGTAGATCGCACCGACGAAAGTCAGTCGCAACAGAATCTTGTCGATATAGCGCGCCGTCTGGTCACCCGGGCGAATGCCGGGAATGAATGCGCCGCTCTTCTTCAGGTTGTCAGCCGTTTCACGGCTGTTGAATACCAGCGCCGTGTAGAAGAAGCAGAAAAAGATGATCGCAGCGGCGTACAGGGCCACATAGATCGGCTGACCGGGCGACAGGGCCGAAGCAATGTCACGCAACCAGCGTGTGGAGTCACCGGTGCTCACCCAGCTCACCACCGTGGTGGGCAGCAGGATGATGCTCGATGCAAAGATCGGTGGAATCACGCCAGCCATGTTCAGCTTGAGCGGCAGGTGTGACGACTGTCCGCCGTAGACCTTGTTGCCCACCTGACGGCGCGCGTAGTTCACCAGTATCTTGCGTTGTCCGCGTTCGACAAACACCACGAAGTATGTGACCAGAATCACCAGCGCGATGATGAAAATCGACACCAGAATGTTCATCGCACCGGTGCGCACCAGTTCAAGCAAGCCGCCAATGGCACTTGGCAGACCGGCGGCAATGCCTGCGAAAATCAGGATCGAGATGCCGTTGCCCAGACCGCGCTCGGTGATCTGCTCACCCAGCCACATCAGGAACATCGTTCCCGCCACCAGACTGACCACGGCCGTCAGACGGAACGCCATGCCGGGGTCGATGACGAGGCCCTGTTGACCCTCCAGCGCGAGGGCAATACCCATCGACTGAAAGATGGCCAGACCCAGCGTTCCGTAGCGGGTGTAGGAGGTGATCTTGCGACGGCCGGCTTCGCCCTCTTTCTTCAGCTGCTCAAACGTGGGAACCACGTAAGTCATGAGCTGCATGATGATGGACGCCGAGATGTACGGCATGATCCCCAGCGCGAACACGGTGAACCGTGACAAGGCGCCACCAGAGAACATGTTGAACAGGCTCAGAATGCCGCCTGCCTGGCCCTTGAACAGCTGTTCCAGTTGCGCAGGATCAATCCCGGGCACGGGAATGTGTGCCCCGACGCGGTAGACCACCAAGGCCAGCAACAGGAACACCAGTCGGCGACGCAGGTCGCCGAACTTGCCTGTTTTGGCCAGAGTTGCGGATCCAGTTGCCACGGTAACCTTCGTTTGCGTCCGTTTAGACCAGGGAGCCGCCAGCGGCTTCGATCGCCTGCTTCGCACCGGCGGTGGCGCCGATGTTCTTCAGGGTCACGGCGCGGGTGATTTCACCGGTCTTGATGACCTTGACGCGCTTGGCCAGGTTGGCCACGAGGCCAGCTTGCTTCAACACCAGGATGTCGACTTCAGCCACGTCGAGCGCGCTGATATCGGTCAGCGTGACTTCAGCATTGAACTGGAGCAAAGCCGACTTGAACCCGCGCTTGGGCAGACGGCGCTGCAGTGGCATTTGACCGCCTTCGAAGCCCACCTTGTGGTAGCCGCCCGAACGCGATTTCTGGCCCTTGTGGCCACGACCGGCGGTCTTACCCAGACCGGAGCCGATGCCACGGCCGACACGGCGCTTGGAATGCTTGGCGCCTTCAGAAGGCTTGATGGTATTGAGTTCCATGACGTGCGCCTGTTCTTCAGAGTACTTTGACCAGGTAGCTGATCTTGTTGATCATGCCGCGAACTGCCGGGGTGTCCTGCAATTCGCTGGTGCTGTTGAGCTTGCGCAGGCCCAGGCCGCGCACGGTGTCGCGGTGCGACTGCTTGGTTCCAATGGGGCTGCGCACCAGTTGAACCTTGACGGTGTTTTGTGTGGTCATGATCGTTCCAATCAGCCCAGAATTTCTTCTACCGACTTGCCGCGCTTGGCAGCAACGTCAGAAGGCGTGGTCGAATTCTTCAGTGCGTCCAGCGTGGCACGCACCAGGTTGTAGGGGTTGCTTGAACCGTGGCTCTTGGCCACGACATCGGTGATGCCCAACACTTCGAACACGGCACGCATCGGGCCGCCAGCGATGATGCCGGTACCTTTGGAGGCCGGCAACATCATCACGTTGGAAGCGCCATGTTCACCGTGCACGCTGTGGTGCAGCGAACCGTTCTTGAGCGAGACCTTGATCATGTTGCGGCGTGCCTTTTCCATGGCCTTTTGCACTGCCACCGGAACTTCCTTGGCCTTGCCTTTGCCCATGCCGACGCGGCCATCACCATCACCAACCACGGTCAGCGCTGCGAAACCGAGAATGCGACCGCCCTTGACCACCTTGGTCACGCGGTTGATCGCGATCATCTTCTCGCGCAAACCGTCGTCGCTTGCTTCGTTCTTTACATTAGCCGTAAATTTAGCCATTTTGTGTATTCCGTTTGATCAGAACTGCAGACCGGCTTCGCGGGCCGCGTCTGCCAGGGCTTTCACCCGGCCGTGGTAAGCAAAACCCGAGCGGTCAAAGGCGACCTTCTCGATGCCGGCAGCCTTCGCCTTTTCAGCGATGCGCTTGCCGACCAGTTGGGCGGCCGAGGTGTTGCCACCTTTGCCAGCACCACCGATCTGTGCCCGCACTTCGGCTTCGGCCGTGGAGGCGGTGGCCAGCACTTTGGTGCCGTCGTCGGAAATGACGCTGGCGTAGATGTGCAGGTTGGTGCGGTTCACGGTCAGGCGGACGGCGCCTTGCTGCGCAATGCGGATGCGCGTCTGACGGGCCCGGCGGAGACGTTGCTCTTTTTTCGTCAACATGATCCTGATCCTTATTTCTTCTTGGTTTCCTTGATCACGACCTTCTCATCCGAATAACGGATGCCCTTGCCCTTGTAAGGCTCGGGAGGGCGCACAGCGCGCACTTCGGAAGCGATCTGGCCCACGCGCTGACGATCAGAACCCTTGATCAGGATTTCGGTCGGCGTCGGGGTTTCCACCTTGATACCAGCGGGCATGTCCATCACCACAGGGTGGGAGTAGCCAACAGTGAGGTTGAGCTTGGTGCCCTGAGCCTGGGCTTTGTAGCCCACGCCAAGCAGGGTGAGCTTCTTCTCGAAACCCTTGCTCACACCATTGACCATGTTGTTCACCAGCTGACGCATGGTGCCGGACATGGCATTGGCTTCGCGGGATTCGTTCACCGGGGTGAACGACAGCGAGCCAGCGTTGTTTTCGACCTTCACCAGCGCGTTTTGCGCCAGCGCCAGGGCACCCAGCGCACCCTTGACGTTGATCAGGTCGTCTTTGACGGCCACTTCCACCCCAGCGGGGACGGTGACCGGTTGTTTACCAATACGTGACATTCAGATACTCCTCAATGCCCGCATCAGGCGACGTAACACAGGACTTCACCACCGACACCGGTGGCGCGGGCCTTGCGATCGGTCATCACACCCTGCGGTGTGGTGACGATGGCCACACCCAGACCGTTCTGGACCTGGGGGATGGCGTTGCGGCCACGGTAGACACGCAGGCCGGGACGGCTCACGCGCTCGATGCGCTCGATCACGGGACGGCCGGCGTAGTACTTGAGAGCGATCTCAAGTTCGTTCTTGCCGTCGTTGCTCTTGACCTGGAATCCGTCGATGTAGCCTTCGTCCTTCAGGACTTGGGCAATTGCGGCTTTGACCTTGGAGGCCGGCATCGTCACGCTGGCCTTTTCGACCATCTGCGCGTTGCGGATGCGGGTCAACATGTCAGCAATAGGATCACTCATGCTCATTTGTGGTTCTCCTAGGGCTTACCAGCTGGCTTTGGTGATGCCGGGGATTTCACCGGCAAACGCCATCTCACGGACCTTGGCACGGGCCAAGCCGAAATGGGCGAAGGTGCCACGCGGACGGCCCGTGATCTCGCAGCGGTTGCGCTGACGGGTCGGGTTCGCATTGCGGGGCAGCTTTTGCAGCGCCTGGCGGGCCGCATCGCGCTCTTCGTCAGAGTGCTTGGCGCTGGTCGAAATCGACTTCAGCTCAGCGTATTTTTTGGCGAACTTGGCCGCGAGTTTTTCGCGCTTGAGTTCACGTTGCAGTAGTGCTTGTTTAGCCACGCGCCACCTCAGTTCTTGAACGGGAAACGGAAACCGACCAAAAGAGCCTTGCACTCTTCATCGTTCTTGGCGGTTGTCGTGATGCTGACGTTGAGGCCGCGCAAGGCATCCACCTTGTCGTACTCGATCTCAGGGAAGATGATCTGCTCTTTGACGCCGATGTTGTAGTTACCGCGGCCATCAAACGCCTTGCCGGAAATACCACGGAAGTCACGCACCCGGGGCAAGGCCACGGTGACGAAACGGTCGAGGAATTCGTACATGCGGGCACCGCGCAGGGTGACCATGCAGCCGATAGGCTGCTGCTCACGGATCTTGAAACCCGCGATGGCCTTGCGGGCCTTGGTCACCACCGGCTTCTGGCCAGCGATTTTGGTCAGGTCGCCCACGGCGTTGTCCATGACTTTTTTGTCGGCAACCGCCTCGCTCACACCCATGTTGAGCGTGATCTTGGTGATGCGCGGCACTTCCATGACCGATTTGTAGCCGAACTTCTCGACCAAAGCGGGCGCGATCTTGTCGCGGTAGATTTCTTGCAAGCGTGTCATGTTCAGGCCACCTTGATTTCTTCGCCACTGGACTTGAAGACGCGCATTTTCTTGCCGTCAGCCAGGAGCTTGATGCCCACACGATCAGCCTTGCCCGTCGCGCCATTGAAGATGGCCACATTGGACTGGTGGATCGGCATGGTCTTTTCGATGATGCCGCCGGTGATGCCCTTCATGGGATTCGGCTTGGCATGCTTCTTGACAATGTTGACGCCTTCGACGACCAGCTTGCTGTCATCGGCGCGCAGCACGACCTTGCCGCGCTTGCCCTTGTCGCGGCCAGCAATCACGATGACTTCATCGCCACTACGGATTTTGTTCATGGTGATTCCTCAGAGAACCTCGGGCGCCAGCGACACAATCTTCATGAACTTCTCGGTGCGCAGCTCGCGCGTCACCGGTCCGAAGATGCGGGTGCCGATAGGCTCCAGCTTGGCATTGAGCAACACTGCTGCGTTGCCGTCGAATTTGATCAAGGCACCGTCCTGACGACGGATGCCCTTGGCGGTGCGAACCACCACAGCGTTGTAAACCTCGCCTTTTTTGACGCGGCCACGGGGCGCTGCTTCTTTGATGGTGACTTTGATGACATCGCCCACACTGGCGTAACGGCGCTTGGAACCGCCGAGCACCTTGATGCACATCACGGACTTGGCGCCCGTGTTGTCAGCAACATCGAGTCGAGATTGCGTTTGGATCATTTGATTTAAGTCCCAACTTGAATCCCCCCAGCCACCACGGCCGGGAGTGATCAGTCTTGGGCCCGTCGTTGCCAGCCGTATCAACCCTGCAGGCTTGCTGCAGACTGGACACAACCCGCGTCGGTGGGCGGATAACTTCGCTTTTTTACAGCGAAGCCGCAGATTATTGCACTACATCTTTGGAATGTCAACCGGCTTTTGCGCACAAACAGTGGCGCGGGTTGGCAGATAGTGGTCACACAGCGACAGAAAGCGGCCGAGCGCCGGGTCTGTGGCCTGTTCCTGGGCCAGGATGTCAGCGACCTCAGGCGCCATGCCCGCCGCGGCCTTGGCATCCAGAAACAAGGCCCGCCAGCGTCTGGCCAGCACATCTTCAACGGTGTGGGCGTGTTCCTGTCGTGCGGCGTAGCGCACCATGGCCTCGGTCAGCCCCAAGCCCAGGGTGCGGCCGTGTCCCGGGCAGTCCAGAACCCGCTGTTTCTCCGTTCCATACAGATGCAGACCCGGCGGGGCGTAGATCGGCGTGGCCGGCGCTGCAGCCGTGGGGGCGCCCAGCAGCGTGTGGCGTTCGCTCTGGCCACCGGGACGCCGGGGCAGCAGTCCGCTGGAAAAGCAGCGCTCCAGCACATCTTCGGCCATCGCCCGGTAAGTGGTCCATTTGCCGCCCGTGACGGTCACCAGGCCATTGGCGTCCACCACGACGGTGTGCTCGCGCGACAGGCCCTTGGTGCCCCTTTCGTTGGTTTCCGGTGGCCCCACCAGCGGACGCAAGCCCACCCAGATGCTGCGGATGTCCGCCTGGGTGACCGGGCGGCTCAGCACGTGACCGGCCTCGCTCAGGATGAAATCCAGTTCCTCGGCGAAGGCATCGGGTTCGCGGGGCAGGTCCTGGCGCGGCGTGTCGGTGGTGCCGAGCACGAGCTTGCCCAGCCAGGGCACGGCGAACAGCACCCGGCCATCGCGCGTCCTGGGCACCAGCAGCGCGTGGTCGCCCGGCAGGAAGTCGCGGTCCACCACCACGTGCACGCCCTGGCTCGGGCTGACCATGCGCCTGGGCGCGTCCTGGGCGCTGGCGCCGCTGGAATGGGCGCGCAGTTCGTCGACCCAGACGCCGGTGGCATTGACCACGCACCGGGCCCGCACTGTGTAGCGCTCTTCAGAAAAGCGATCGCTCACATCGATCTCGGAGACCGGGCGGCCGGCGTCGTCCAGACGGCGCACCGCCGTGACCCGGGCGTAGTTCAACACCAGTGCGCCCGCGGCTTCGGCGGTGCGCGCCAGCGCCAGGGCCAGCCGGGCGTCATCGAACTGACCGTCCCAGTACTGCACACCGCCGTGCAACCCCTGGGGATTCACCCCCGGCAGGGCCTCCAGGGTCTGCCGGCGGTTCAGGAAGGCGGTGCGGCCCAGCCCGGCGCGCCCGGCCAACAGGTCGTACAGCTTGAGACCCACGCCGTAGAACGGGGTTTGCCACCAGCCATAGGACGGCATGACAAAGGGCAGCGGCTGTGCCAGGTGGGGCGCGATACGCAGCACGGTGGCGCGCTCGGCCAGCGCCTCACGCACCAGGTGCAACTGACCCTGCGCCAGATAACGCACGCCGCCGTGCAACAGCTTGGTGGAGCGGGACGATGTCCCGCTGGCGAAATCGTGTGACTCGAAGAGCGCCACGCGGTAGCCCCGCAGGCTGGCGTCCAGCGCGACACCGAGGCCGGTGGCGCCGCCGCCGATCACGACCAGGTCGAACAGTTCGTCAGCCGCCAGCCGCGCCCGCATGGCCGTGCGTGGCGGCGAATCAGGCGCGGCGCCCGGGGACAAAGCCTGGTTCATGGCATGAGGCACGAGCGATGACGGCGATCAGCCGGCATCGAGCGCCCAGCCGCGCGTGCGGCTCACCGCCTGCGCCCAGCGGGCCAGCCGGGTCTGGCGCTGATCGTCCGACCAAGTGGGTTCAAACACCCGGTCCACCTGCCAGAGCGCGGCGATTTCTTCGGTGTCGCTCCAGACGCAGCTGGCCAGGCCCGCCAGATAGGCCGCCCCCTGCGCGGTGGTTTCGGTCACCTGTGGCCGCACCACCGGCACGCCCAGCACATCGGCCTGCATCTGCATCAGCAGGTTGTTGGCGCTGGCACCGCCGTCCACGCGCAGCTCGCACATCGGAACCCCGGCATCGTCCGCCATGGCATTGAAGACATCGGCGCTCTGCAGGGCGATGGCTTCCAGTGCCGCGCGGGCGATGTGGGCGCGCGTGGTTCCGCGCGTCATGCCCAGCAGCGCGGCGCGGGCGTGCCCGTCCCAGTGCGGCGCGCCCAGACCGGCAAATGCCGGCACCAGCCAGACGTCGCCGCTGTCGGGCACCAAAGCCGCCAGCGCCTCCACCTCGGCCGCGGTCTCGATGATCTGCAGACCATCGCGCAGCCACTGCACCGTGGCACCGGCCATGAAGACCGAGCCCTCCAGGCAATAGACAGGTGGCTGCCTGCCGAGCGTCCAGCCCACGGTGGAGAGCAGGCGGTGCTGCGAAGCCACCGGCCGCGCGCCGGTGTTCATCAGCATGAAGCAGCCGGTACCGTAGGTGTTCTTGGCCATGCCTTCCCTGTAGCACGCCTGACCGAACGTGGCGGCCTGTTGATCGCCAGCCACGCCGGCAATGGGCAGCGTGACCCCCAGCAGGTCGGCCTCGGTCGTCCCCAGCACACCGCTGCTGGGTCGCACGCCCGGCAGCAGCGACTCGGGAATGTTGAACAGCGCCAGCAGTTCCTCGTCCCAGCCCTGGGTCTGGAGATTGAACAGCAGGGTCCGGCTGGCGTTGCCGGGATCGGTCGTGTGCACCCGGCCTGCGGTCAGGTTCCAGATCAGCCAGCTGTCCACCGTGCCGAAGGCCAGCTCGCCGCGATCCGCCCGTGAACGGGCACCCGGCACGTGGTCCAGCAACCATTCCAGTTTGGTGGCCGAAAAATAGGCATCCAGCACCAGCCCGGTCTTCTGCTGGATCGCGTCGGCGTGCCCCGCTTCGCGCAGCGCATCGCAGCGCGCGGCGGTGCGGCGGTCCTGCCACACGATGGCCGGTGCCAGCGGTTCACCCGTGGTCCGGTCCCACAGAATCGTGGTTTCGCGCTGGTTGGCGATGCCGATGGCCGTCACTTCGCTCGCCGATACCCCTTGTTCCCGCAGCACGGCGCGCGCCACGGCCAATTGCGACTGCCAGATCTCGCGGGCATCGTGCTCGACCCAGCCCGGCCGGGGAAAATGCTGGCCCAAGGGCTGCTGGGCCACGCCGCGCACCTGGCCAGCACGATCGAACAGGATGGCGCGAGAACTGGTCGTTCCCTGATCCAGCGCCAGCAGGTACGGCGCGCGTGAGGCATGGTTGGACAGCGGCATTCTGCGAAGATACCGCACGGGCGTGACACCCCGCCAGCCCGAATTCGTTCAACCCGAGCTTTCACCGCGCATGAGCACCATCACCCACCCCATCGTCACCTTCATCGGCGGCGGCAACATGGCCAGCGCCATCATCGGCGGCCTGGTCCGCCAGGGCCACCCCAGCGCCGCCTTGCAGGTGGTCGAACCCTGGGACGAGCAGCGCGCGAAGCTGGCGCAGCAGTTCCCAGGCATGTCCATCCTGCCTGCCGCGAGCGCCGAGCTCAAGCCTTCCGATCTCGTGGTCTGGGCGGTGAAGCCGCAGACTTTCAAGGACGCCGCGCTGGCCGCAGGCCCTTTCCTCGGCAGTGCCCTGCACCTGAGCGTGGCCGCCGGCATCACCAGCGAGAGCATGGCCGGCTGGCTGCAGACGCAGCGCATCGTGCGCGCCATGCCCAACACCCCCGCCCTGGTCGGCCTGGGCATGACCGGTCTGATGGCGCGCGCCGCCGTCTCGGACGCCGACCGCGCGCTGGTCGAACGCGTGGTGCGCACCACCGGCGAGCTGGTGTGGGTGAACGTGGAAACGGACCTGGACGCGGTGACCGCCCTCTCCGGCTCCGGCCCGGCCTATGTGTTCTATTTCCTCGAAGCCATGCGCGACGCCGGTGCCCGCATGGGCCTCGCGCCCGAGGTGGCGCAGCAGCTCGCCATCGGCACCTTCATCGGCGCGGCCACGCTGGCACAACGTTCCAGCGAACCGCTGCAGACGCTGCGCGAGCGCGTCACGTCCAAAGGCGGCACCACCTACGCGGCGATCACGTCGATGGAGGCGAGCGGTTTGAAAGCCAAGTTCGAGGACGCCTTGCGGGCAGCACAGGCCCGCGCCGCTGAACTGGGTAAAGAATTCGGCGCCTGATCAGACGCCGAACACAACGCCCACGAACACCGTGAACCCCAGCCAGTGGTTGAGGCGGAAGGCCTTGAAGCAGCCGTCGCGGGTGCGGTCCTTGATCAGGTGGAAATGCCAGGCCACCTGGGCCAACGCCACAACCAGCATGGCGCCCCAGACCCAGGGGTTCACCACGGACCACAGCGCAGCGGTCCAGATGCCCAGAAAGACCAGGTAAAACGCGGTGACAGCGGGCACGTCGGCGTCGCCCAGCGTGATGGCCGAGGTCTTCATGCCGATGCGCAGATCGTCGTCGCGGTCCACCATGGCGTATTCCGTGTCGTAGGCCAGCACCCAGAACAGGTTGCCCGCCATCAGCACCCAGGCCTGTGGCGGCACGCTGTGCCAGACACCGTCCCAGAACTCGGGCTGGGTCCACGGCGCCGCGCCACTGAACAGCTCCAGCGCCGGGCCGCCGTTCACCGCCGCAAAGGCCATCGGAATGCCGAAGCTGAAGGCCACGCCCAGCACCGCCTGCGGCATCGACACGTGGCGCTTGGCATAGGGGTAGATCAGCGACAACGCCAAGCCCAGCACCGACCAGGTGATGGTCGCCACGTTGGTCGTGAGCACCAGCAGGAAGGCCACGAAAGCGAGCGCGGCGCCCACGCCCAGCGCTTCTTTCACGCCCACACGCCCGCTGGTCACCGGGCGCTGCGCGGTGCGCTTGACGTGTTTGTCGAACTCGCGGTCGGCCACGTCGTTGACGCAGCAGCCAGCGCTGCGCATGAGGATGGTGCCCAGCACAAAGACCAGCAACAGGTGAAGCCCCGGGAAACCACCCGCCGCCACCCAGAGGGCCGACAGCGAAGGCCAGAGCAGCAGCAACCAGCCCGCGGGACGGTTCCAACGGATCAGATCAAGATAAAGGTTCAGACGATCAGACAAGGTAAGGACTCAGCAGGAACAGGGGCGCACCGGTACCAGCACACGCCGGAGAACCGGCTTCTCCGGGCTGCGGGTGTGGTCCCCTGGGGGACGATGCGGAGCGGCGCAGGGGAACTTCAAGACAACCGTTTGACGCCTGGCAACTCGCAGGCGTACACCGCATTGCGCAACTCGGCGATCGCTTCGTAACGCGTGAAACTGCGCCGCCAGGCCAGCACCACGCGCCGGGTCGGTGCCTCGCCCTCAAACGGCAGGTAGCGCACAAACGACGAGTCGCCGAAGTCCTGGCCCGCGTTGGGCGCGCCGTCCAGCGCCGAGCTCGACACGGACAGGCGCGGCACCAGGGTCACACCCATGCCGGCGGCCACCATGTGCTTGATGGTTTCCAGCGACGAGCCTTCGAAGCTCTTGCGGATGCCCTCGGTGTCACTGGAAAACCGGGCAAATTCGGGACAGACCTCCAGCACGTGGTCACGGAAACAATGGCCCGTGCCCAGCAGCAGCATGGTCTCGCGCTTGAGCTCTTCGGTGGTGACACATTTCTGCTGCGCCAGCGGGTGCCCGACCGGTACCGCAGCCAGAAACGGCTCGTCGTACAGCGGTGCGATGGCGAGGTTGGTGTCCGGGAACGGCTCGGCCAGGATGGCGCAATCGATCTCGCCCAGGCGCAACTGCTCCAGCAGTTTGGTGGTGAAGTTCTCCAGCAGCATCAAGGGCATCTGCGGCGTGCGCTCGATCACCTGGCGCACCAGGTTCGGCAACAGGTAGGGACCGATGGTGTAGATCACCCCCAGTCGCAGCGGGCCGGCCAGCGGGTCCTTGCCACGCTTGGCAATCTCCTTGATCCCGGCGGCCTGCTCCAGCACGGTCTGGGCCTGGCGCACGATCTCTTCACCCAGCGGCGTGACCGCAATTTCGCTCGCATTGCGCTCGAAGATCTTGAGCTCCAGCTCTTCTTCAAGCTTCTTGATCGCCACGGAGAGCGTCGGTTGCGAGACAAAACAGGCCTCGGCCGCCTTGCCGAAATGCCGCTCGCGCGCCACGGCCACGATGTATTTGAGTTCGGTGAGCGTCATGTGGGTATTTTGCTCCCCCCGCGCCGCGGGAAGGATATCCCCCCGCGCCGCCTTCGGCGTCACCCCCCAGGGGGCGATGCGAGTGGCCCGGCAAAGCCGGTTCCACCGCATCCTGGGTGAAGGCACTTCCGCCGGACGCGTGCCGACGGTCTCACGCTTTCAGGTATTCAGCCTTGCTGCCCAGCCAGCGGGCGATGTGCCGTTCGGCGGCGCCGGGATGCCGTTGCAGCATCTGTGCCGCCGCCGTTCTGGCCCAGTCCAGCAGGTGGCCATCGGTGGCCAAGTCGGCAAAACGCAGCATTGCCGCACCCGACTGGCGTGATCCCATGAACTCGCCCGGGCCGCGGATTTCGAGATCTCGGCGGGCAATTTCAAAACCATCGTTGGTCTCGGCCATGGCCTTCAGGCGTTCGCGCGCGGTTTCACCGAGGCGCCCGCCGTCGGGTGGCGTGTAGAGCAGCACGCAGGCCGACGCCGCCGCACCGCGCCCCACACGGCCTCGCAGCTGGTGCAACTGGCTCAGGCCGAAACGTTCGGCGTGTTCAATCACCATCAGCGAGGCATTCGGCACGTCCACACCGACCTCGATCACCGTGGTGGACACCAGCACGCCCATGTGGCCGCTGGTGAAGAGCGACATAACCGCCTTCTTCTCGGCCACGGGCATGCGCGAGTGCAGCAGGCCGACGAGCACAGGAGCACCCCCCTGCGCCGCTGACGCGGCTTCCCCCCTCTCTCGCGCGCCTTCGGCGCTGGGAGGGGGAACGCGCCCTTGGACCGGCAGAGCCGGACCCTCGGGCGCCTTGGACAGGGACACGTCTCGCCGGAAAGGCGCGTGGGAGCTGTTGAGCGCCGCGCTGAGTTCCGCGTGGGTCTCGGTGGCGTTCGACAGGTCCAACGCCTCGCTCTCTTCGATCAATGGGCAAACCCAGTACACCTGCCGCCCCTGCGCCACCTGCGCGCGGATGCGTTCGATCACCTCGTGGCGGCGCTGGTCCGACACGACCTTGGTGACGATGGGCGTGCGGCCGGGCGGTAGCTCGTCGATGGTGGAGACGTCCAGGTCGGCGTAGTAGCTCATCGCCAAGGTCCGGGGAATCGGCGTCGCACTCATCATCAGAAGGTGCGGCTCGCGCGATTGCCCGTCGTCGCCTTCGGTCATCTTCGATCTGAGCGCCAGGCGCTGCGCCACGCCAAACCGGTGCTGCTCGTCGATGATGGCCAGCGCCAGGTTCTGGAACACCACCTGGTCCTGTATCACAGCGTGCGTGCCGACCACCAGCGCAGCTTCGCCGCTGGCGATCAGGGCCAGCATCTCGGTGCGCTGCTTTTTCTTCTGGCTGCCGGTGAGCCAGGCCACGCGTTTGCCCAGCGGCGCGAGCAGCGGCTCCAGCCAGCCGATGAGCTTGGCGAAATGCTGTTCGGCCAGGATTTCGGTGGGCGCCATCAGCGCGCACTGCCAGCCCGAGTCGATGGCGATCGCCGCGGCCAGCGCGGCCACCACCGTCTTGCCCGAACCCACGTCGCCCTGCAGCAGGCGGTGCATGGGCACGGGGCGCGCCAGGTCGCGCGCGATCTCCTCTCCCACGCGGCGCTGCGCACCGGTCAGCGCGAAGGGCAACACGGCGAGCAGTTGCTCGTGCAGCCCACCCGGCGCCGTGCGCAACACCGGCGCACGCAGGGCATCGCGCTCGCGCTTGGCCGTCAGCTGCGAGAGCTGCTGCGCCAGCAACTCCTCGGCCTTCAGTCGCTGCCAGGCCGGGTGGCTGCGGTCTTCGAGCGCGTCGAGCGACACGTCCGGACCCGGGTGGTGCAGGTAGAGCAGCGCGTCGCGCAGGGTCCAGGTGCCGTGCACCACACGCTGCAGGCTGCCCAGCAGTTCGGGCGGGATGGTTTCGGACAGGTCGGCGCGCGCCAGCCCGCTGGCCACCACCTTGCGCAGGTAGGCCTGGGGCAACTGGGCGCTGGTGGGGTAGACCGGGGTGAGCGCATCGGGCAGCTCGCCGCCGGCCGCGTGAAAGGCCGGGTGCATCATGGTGCGGCCCATGAAGCCACCGCGGATTTCACCGCGCACCCGCACGCGAGCGCCCACGGCCAGCGCCTTCTGGTGCGAGGGGTAGAAGCTGAAGAAACGCAGGGTGCAGGTGTCGGAACCGTCGTCCAGCGTCACCAGCAGCTGGCGGCGCGGGCGCATGGTGATCTCCTGGTGCGTCACCGTGCCTTCGACCTGCACGGTCTGGCCGTCGCGCGCATCGGTCAGACGCACCACGCGGGTTTCGTCTTCGTAACGCAGCGGCAGGTGCAGCGCCAGGTCGATGTCGCGCGTGAGCCCCAGTTTGTGTAGGGCTTTCTGCGGGGCAGAGAGCGCCTGGGCGGGCGTGGGCTGGGCGTCGGGCATGGGACAATTCTGCCTGTAGTTTTATCCATCCCCACTTGGAACGGGCCTTGTCCGGCCCTCAAGCAGCATGAATCCTTCCTCGCCTCCAGCCGTCCGCGCCTTCACCGTCGCCGATTTCGATTTCGGCCTGCCCGACGAACTCATCGCGCAGCACCCTGCCACCGAACGCAGCGCCTCGCGCCTGCTCGACGGCACGGGAGCCCAGCCGGTGGACCGCATCTTCCGCGAGCTGCCGAGCCAGTTGCGCAGCGGCGACTTGCTGGTGTTCAACGACACGCAGGTGGTCAAGGCCCGGCTGTTCGGCGAGAAGGCCAGCGGCGGCAAGTTCGAGATCCTGATCGAACGCGTGCTGCTGCCGCACGAAGCCAGCGACGGCTCGGGGCAGGAGGTCGTGGCCCACATCCGCGTGAGCAAGAAGCCGCAACCCGGCGGTCTGCTGCACCTGGCCGGCGGGCTGAAGAACGGTGGCTTCGACGCGGTGTTTCTCGGTCGATGGCCCGATCAACAGGGACAACTCTTTCGCCTGCGTCTGCAAGGCCCGGCGGGCGAAACGCCCTACGAGCTGATGGCGCGCCACGGCCACGTGCCGCTGCCGCCCTACATCACGCACGCCGACGACGCCGACGACGAGCGCCGCTACCAGACCGTGTTCGCGCGCGTGCCGGGTGCCGTCGCCGCGCCCACGGCCGCGCTGCACTTTGACGAAGGCGTGTTGGCCGCGCTGGATGCGCGCGGCGTTCAGCGTGCGAATGTGACGCTGCACGTGGGCGCGGGCACCTTCGCGCCCATGAAGACTGAGCGCATCGAAGAACACGTCATGCACCACGAGCGCTACGCGATCCCGCCCGAGACCGTCCAGGCCATCGCCGACTGCCGCGCGCGTGGCGGGCGCGTGGTGGCGGTGGGCACGACCAGCGTGCGAACGCTGGAAAGCTGGGCGCGCTCCGGCGAAACGAGCGGTGACACCAACATCTTCATCACCCCGGGTTTTGATTTCCAGGTGGTGGACGTGCTGGTGACCAACTTCCACCTGCCCAAGAGCACGCTGATGATGCTGGTCAGCGCCTTTGCGGGCCACGGGCACGTGATGGCGCTCTACCGCCACGCGGTGGCGCAGGGCTACCGCTTCTTCAGCTATGGCGACGCGATGCTGCTGGAGCGGTCAAGCAGCGGACAGATCTAAGAACACACGCCCACCTTCCACCTTCACCGGCCAGACCTTGATGGCCTCGGTGCAGGGCGCCAACGTGGCGTCACCCGTGCGCAGATCGAAACGCCCCTGGTGGATCGGGCACTCGATCTCGTGGCCTTCCACATAACCGTCGCAAAGGATGCCGTTGCCGTGGGTGCAGAGGTTGTCGGTCGCGAACACCTCGCCGTCCACCGCAAACAGCGCGATGTCGCGCCCGCCCGGCGCCACCGGAATGCCCGCGCCTTCAAACAAATCGGCCTCGGCGGCCACGTCGGTCCAGTTGCTCATGAATGCCGTCCTGTTCAGATGGGGTAGATGATGGAGTTGGGGATCATTTCGCTGTCGTAGATACACAGTCGCTGGGCGAACTTGAAGCCCTGCGGCGTGTTGACGACGATGTCCAGGTAGCGCCCCACGTTGAACACGCTGCTCACGCCGTCGAGCTTGGTGCGGAACACCGCGTAGTTGGCCTCGCAGTGCCAGCGGCCTTGCGCATCCACCTCGCGCACCACCGGCGCGCCGACCACGTGGCGCTGGTAGTACGGGTCGTGGAACAGCGTCTCCTGGATGCCGTACACCCGGTCGCGCAGCATGGCCTGGCTGTCGAAGGCCAGGGTGGACAAGGGAAAGCCCCGCTCGTGGTTCTCGCGTGGTTGCAGCTTGTAGACACCGTCCGCGGTGAAGAACTCGGGCCACAGTTCCCACTGGCCGCTGTCCACGGCCGAGGCGTAGTCGCTGTAGAGCTGCTGCAGCGCCTGCCAGTTGTCGAAATCCACTTTGACGAGCGCGCTCATGGTTTGACCTCCGGGGCTTCCATGACTTTCCGCCAGTACTCGTACATCCCGCGGATCAGCGTCTCGGTCACCATGTGGTCGGTCTCGCCCACCTCGCGCCCGCCCAGTTCGGCCAGCGTGCGGTGCTGCGGCTTGCTCTCGAAGGCCTGCTGCGAGAACTCGATCACCTCTCCGTCGTCAGCACTCACAAAGCCGGCCGGTCCGAACAGGTTGGCCTGGCGCAGGCGGCGTTCGGTCATCTCGGCCGTGTCGTCCTCGAAACCGAAGTGCGTCCAAACGAAATCGAAGGCACCGTGCCCGTCGGGCTGGATGTGGCGCGTGCTCACGCTGTTGACCTGCTGCTGGAAGATGACACTCGGGAACAAGGTCGTCATGACGGCTGTGGGCATCTGTTCACCCAGTTGCCACCAAGGCTCGGGCACGATGTCGAGGAAGCGCTTGTCCTCCAATTCCATCGCCGCCTTGAAGCTCGAAACCTGCGTCACCTGCGCCGCCTGGCCGCTGGCCTGGCCCATGCTGCCGCGGGTGGACACCATGGCCGCGTGGCGGTGGTGCGCATCCATGCGCAGCTCGCTCTTGTTGTCGGCGCGCCAAAGCCCGAAGGTGACGAACCAGGTGTGCAGCAGGCCGGGGTGGTACGGGTCCTTGATGTTCTCCTGCATCAGCTTCCAGTTGCCCGGAATGCGCTGGCGGTTGTAGCCCAGGATCGTGAGCTTTCGGCCGTTGAACAGGCGGTCGAAGTACTTCAGGATGGTTGGCCCCATGTAGTCTTCCAGCGACTCGACCTCGTGATCGAACGACGCGAACACCACACCGCCGCGCACCGCCACTTTCAGTTTGGTCAGTGCGTGCTCCTTGGGGTTGAAGTCGGCCGGCATGCCGCCGTTGACCTTGCCGTCCTGCCGCACGCCGCGGCGGAAGGGCACGCCCTGCAGGTCGCCGTTGGGCGCGTAGCTCCACTGGTGATACGGGCAGACGAACTCGGTCTGGTTGCCGTGGCGCTTGCGGCAGAAACGCATGCCGCGGTGCGCGCAGACGTTCTCCACCACATGGATCGCGCCGTCGGCGGCGCGGGTCATGATGACCGAGCGTTCGCCGACCACGCTGCGCTTGAAGTCGCCGGCGTTGGGGACCTCCGCCTCCAGGCCGACGTAACACCAGTGGCCCTTGTAGAAGAAGCGCTCCAGTTCGCGCTGGTGGCGCTGCTGATCGGTGTAGACGGCGAAGGGGATGCGGCTGGTGCCGCCCAGCTCCCAGTGCAGGGCATCCGGGCTGGCGATGGGGGCCTCGGTGGTCATGGCTTGTCTCCGGTTTTTTGTCGAATTCACCCGCATGATCGCCAATCGCTCCCTATCCAGCAATCGAAACGGCGTGATAGCCTGTATTCACCATCGAAATAATGATCGCCCATGAACCTGCACGAGATCGACCTCAACCTGCTGGTGGTGTTTCACCGGCTGCTGCGCGAGCGCCGCGTCTCGCGCGTGGCCGAAGCGCTGGGCCTGAGCCAGCCCGCGGTGAGCAACGCCTTGCGCCGCCTGCGTGGCCTGCTGGGCGACGAGCTGTTTCTGCGCACGCCGGGCGGCATGGAACCCACGCCGTACGCCCTGCAGCTGGCCGGCCCGGTGGCGCAGGCGCTGGACACGCTGCGCGAAGCCCTGAACGTGCGCGCCTCGTTCGAGGCAGCCACCAGCGAGCGCTGCTTCACGCTGGCGATGTCCGACGTCGGTGAAACCTATTTCCTGCCGGTGCTGGTGGACGCGCTGGCGCAAGCGGCGCCACGCGTCACCCTGCAGTGCGTTCCCGTGGCCGACGCCTCGCTGCGCGACGACATGGCCAGTGGGCGGGTCGATCTGGCGCTGGGCCTGCTGCCGCAGCTGCAGGCCGGCTTTTTCCAGCAGACGCTGTTTCGCCAGCACTACGTGGCCCTCATGCGCGCCGGTCATCCACTGGCCGCGCGGGCGCAGATCACCGCCGCGCAGTACCGCCAGGCCAGCCACGTGCGTGTGGTCTCGACCGGCACCGGCCACGGCCTGGTGGACGCTGCGCTGGAGCGGCTGGGCGTGACGCGCACGGTGCGGTTGACGGTGCCGCACTACGTGGCGCTGGGCCATGTGCTGGGCGGCAGCGATCTGATCGCGACCGTGCCCGAGCGTTTTGCCGATCGCGTGACCGCGCCCTTTGGCCTCGTCGCCCGCCCGCTCACCCTCAAGCTGCCCGCCAGCCACATCGCCCAGCTCTGGCACGCCCACCTGCACCGCGACCCCGGCCACCAGTGGCTGCGTGCACTGGTCGTGATGCACTTTGGCACACCGGAAAGCGCTTGATTCCGGCGGCAGGCGGCATGCAGGGCACCCCACCCAGGCTGCCGTCACAATCATGGGCTTCGAAAAATATTGCTGCAGGTGGTCTCGTGATTGAAATGCTGGTGCGTCTGGGTGTGGCCCTTTTCCTGTCACTCGTTCTGGCGGTGCTGCTGGCCTGGGGCTGGGACAGCTCCGACGACCACCCCACCCCGCTCTCGCAGCCCGCGCAATGCCAACACCCGTGTGACGCCCCTGAGACGACCCGTTCGTCGCCAGAATCGGCGTTCGTGTCTCGATTTGAGACGCACGCCAACCGCATTGACAAAGATCAAGTTTGAGGTATTTCGGCCTGCTAGCCTGCGTGCATTCCCTTCACGCACCCGGAGAAACGGCCCATGAAACGCCTTCTGCTCACCCTCACCACCACCCTGCTGCTTGCCCCCGTCTGGGCTGCTGCAGGCGACGACGCGGCGGCCCTGAAGCTCGCCACCAACAGCGGCTGCATGGCCTGCCACCACATCGAGCCGGGCGCCAAAGGCCCGGGTGGCCTGCCGCCCATCGGACCTGCCTGGCGCGACGTGGCCGCCAAATACAAGGGCCAGAGCGACGCGCACAAACAGCTGACCACCACCGTGCTCGC
This sequence comes from Hydrogenophaga sp. L76, assembly GCF_057654755.1. Classification (NCBI taxonomy): domain Bacteria; kingdom Pseudomonadati; phylum Pseudomonadota; class Betaproteobacteria; order Burkholderiales; family Comamonadaceae; genus Hydrogenophaga; species Hydrogenophaga sp. L76. The sequence goes on along the minus strand of NZ_CM172807.1, from coordinate 3,549,040 downwards.
CGGCTCCAGCCCGTACGAAAGCCACTGGAAAGACAAGGTCAGCGGTCTGGCGATGCCGCCCAACAAGGTCGCCATCTCTGAAGCCGACGCCGGCAAACTCGTCGCCTGGATCCTCGGGTTGAAGTAACCCCCCCTGCGCCGCTCCGCGGCTTCCCCCCGAAAGGGGGACCCCGCTGGTGGCCCGGCAAAGCCGGTTCCACGGCGTGTGCTGGTTCGGGCACGGGCTCGCGCCCGGTGCCGGGCTTGAGCGTTGCTGCACTCGGCGACAATTCGCCCCATGCTCCAGTTCGAACTGCTCAAGACCGAAGGCCACGCGCGCCGTGGCCGCCTCACCCTCAACCACGGCGTGGTTGAAACCCCCATCTTCATGCCTGTCGGCACCTACGGCACGGTCAAGGGCGTCATGCCCGCCAGCCTCGAAGACATGGGCGCCCAGATCATCCTGGGCAACACCTTCCACCTCTGGATGCGGCCCGGCCGCGAGGTCATGGCCAGCTTCGGCGGCCTGCACGGCTTCGAGAAATGGAACAAACCCATCCTCACCGACTCGGGCGGTTTCCAGGTCTGGTCGCTCGGCGCCATGCGCAAGATCACCGAAGAAGGCGTGCACTTCGCCTCGCCCGTCAATGGCGACAAGCTGTTCATGTCGCCCGAAGTGAGCATGCAGATCCAGACCGGGCTGAACAGCGACATCGTGATGCAGCTCGACGAGTGCACGCCCTACGAGACCAACGGCCATCTCACCACCGAGGCCGAAGCGCGCAAGAGCATGGAGATGAGCCGGCGCTGGGCCGTGCGCTCCAAGGACGAGTTCGAGCGGCTCGAAAACCCCAACGCGCTGTTCGGCATCGTGCAGGGCGGCATGTTCGAGCAATTGCGCCAGGAATCGCTGGAAGCGCTGGTGGAAATGGACTTCCCTGGCTACGCCATCGGCGGCGTGAGCGTGGGCGAGCCCAAGGAACAGATGCTGCAGATCATGGCCCACACGCCGCACCGCCTGCCGGCCCACAAGCCGCGTTACCTCATGGGCGTCGGTACACCGGAGGACCTGGTGCAGGGCGTGGCCGACGGTGTGGACATGTTCGACTGCGTCATGCCCACGCGCAACGCGCGCAACGGCACGCTGTTCACCCGCTTCGGCGACCTGAAGATCCGCAACGCGCGCCACAAGACCGACCACCAGCCGCTGGACACCACCTGCACCTGCTACGCCTGCGCGGGCAAGGCCGGCGTGAGCTGGGACGATGGCGGGCGCGACGGTTTCAGCCGCGCCTACCTGCACCACCTGGACCGCTGCGGCGAGATGCTCAGCCCCATGCTGGCCACCATCCACAACCTGCACTACTACCTGAACCTCATGCGCGAGGTGCGCGAAGCGCTGGACGCGGGGCGCTTCGAAGCGTTTCGCGCGCAGTTCAGGGCCGATCGGGCGCGCGGGGTCTGACGCCTGCGCGGCAGATGCTTCCCGCAGTGCGCGTTTAAGCTGCGCGCCATGACGCAGCCCCATGTCCCCCGCCACATCCTGCCCGTGCTGGTGACGGCGCAGTTCGCCGGCACCTCGCTCTGGTTCGCGGTCAACGCGGTCATGCCCGATCTGCAGCGCGAGCTGGACTGGCCGGCCAGCGCCGTGGGGCCGCTCACGTCGTCGCTGCAGTTCGGCTTCATCGTCGGCACCCTGGTCTTTGCCCTGCTCGCGATTGCCGACCGCTTTGCACCCCGGCGCGTGTTCCTGTTCTGCGCGCTCGCGGGTGCGGCCTGCACCGTGGGCGCCTGGGCCATGGTCACGCACTACGAAGCCCTGCTGATCTGGCGCTTTTTCACCGGCGTCTTCCTCGCCGGCATCTACCCCGTGGGCATGAAGATCGCGGCGCAGTGGTACACCAAGGGCCTCGGTGGCGCGCTCGGCCTGCTGATCGGTGCGCTGGTGCTCGGCTCGGCCAGCGCTCACGCGTTGCGGGCCCTGAGCGGCACCCTGCCCTGGCCCACGCTGATGCTTGGTGTGGCCACGCTCGCGGCAGCGGGCGGACTGCTGCTGTTCTTCGGCACCGGCGACCCGCCGCACGCGCATGCACGTGTGACCACGCTGCAGTGGCGCGCGCTCGGTGCGCTGTGGACCGATGGCCGCGTGCGCGCCTCGGTGCTCGGTTACTTCGGTCACATGTGGGAGCTCTACACCGTGTGGGTGATGGTGCCGCTGGTGCTGGCCACCCGGTTGCAGGGTGCCGATCTGTCGTGGGCCGCGTTCTGGGTGCTCGGCGCGGGCGCGATCGGCTGCGCTGGCGGCGGCTGGGTGGCACAGCGCTGGGGCAGCGCGCGCGTGGCTTCGGCGCAGCTCGCCACCAGCGGGCTCTGCTGCCTGGCCACGCCCTTCGTCATCGACGCACCCGCGCCGCTGTTCTACGGCTGGCTCGTGCTCTGGGGCATCACCGTCTCGGGCGACTCGCCACAGTTCTCCACGCTGACCGCGCGCAACGCGCCGCCGCAGGCCGTGGGCAGCGTGCTCACGCTCACCAACAGCATCGGTTTCGGCATCTCCATCGTGAGCATCCTGCTGTTCGTCTCGCTGTCGCAGACGGTGAGCCTGGGCGCGCTGCTGCCCTGGCTGGCGCTCGGCCCGGCACTCGGGCTGTGGGCGATGAAACGGCTGATCCGAGAAGAGCAAGGCACCCCGCGCTGAGCGTCAGGCCGTGGTTGCTTCGGGGCCCCCCGGTTCGGCGACAGGCTCCTTCGCCGACGTCCCGCATGAGAAGCAGTAGCGCGCAAACGCGTTCTTGCGTGTGCTGCAGTGCCCGCAGTGGTCAAACAGGCAGAGACCGCAGTGCGGGCAGAAGTCGGTCTTGCCGTCTTTCATGTCCACCGTGCGCTCGCAGCCCGGGCAGATGTTCTTCGTCATGCGCGCCTGCGCCTGGTCGTAGTCCATCTCGCGCTGGCGCGTCTGGGCCGGCTGCGCTTCGGCCAGTTTCTGCCGTTCCAGGTAGCGCTGTAGCGCCTGGATCGCGTAGCGCCCGCCGATCACCGTGAGCACGATGCCCACGATGTAGCGCACGTAGCCGCCGTAGCTCGGCAGGTAGGGCACCAGCTCCACGAAGAACGCGAACAGCGCGAAGAAGATGAAGCCCCACACGAACGGCCACGACGAGCCCTTGCGGTGTTTCTTGAACAGGTAGCCCGCGAGCACCAGCAGCGGCAGCGTGAGCGCCAGCCGGTAACCGAACACGCGCAGCTCCTGCGCACGCTGCGCCTCCACAAAGGCGCCGCGCGCACCGTTCTGCAGGGTGCGCAGCTCGGCCTGCGCGCGTTCCTGCGCCTGGCGCGCGTCCAGCGCCGCTTGCTGCTGCCGCTCGACCGCCGAGAACGCCGCGCGTTCGGCCTGCCGCAAGCCGTCGAGCTCGCGCGTGCGCACCAGCACCTCGTCGTCCTGTTCCGAGCGCTGCGTCACGCTGCGCGTGGCGAGCCAGTTGTCGAAGGTTTCGCGCGCGGCGCGGTTGTCCGCGCGCGCTGTCTGCAGCTTGAGCTGCGCCTGCTCCAGCTCGGCCTGTGCTTCCTCGGCTGCACGCTCTGCCGTTTTGATGGAGTCCTTGAGCGCGGGCGTGCGCTGCGGGTCCATGAAGTCTTCCAGCGAGCGGGTCTGTTCCACCTGCGGCAGGTCACCCACGATGGTGCTGCCCAGGCCGGTCAGGAACCAGGCAAACAGGAAGGCCACCAGCCAGAGGCCGCGGTGGAACCACTTTTCGGACAGACGCAGGGTCTTGCTCATGTTGTTTCCCTCCAGTGCAAAGTAATCGAAAGCATTGTGACCGCGCTCACAGCGCGATCCCTTGCGGCGCCGAGCCCAGACCGGTGCGTGCCAGCCAGTCCAGCACCGAGTCCACCGTCACGGTTTCGATGCGGTCGGAGAAGCGCTTGGCGTTCGGGTGGTCGTCGAAGCGGATGTGCGCCGAGCTGGCGCTCGCGCCCAGCCGCGTGAGCGCGCCCAGGCGCAGCGTGCTCGGCTGGTAGCCCTTGAAGCCGAGCCAGGCCTGCGCCTGCTGCCGCGTGGTGAGGCCCGGCTCGGCGGCCATGGCCAGCGTCTCCAGCGCCCACTGGTTGGACTGCTGGTAGCGCGTGCCCCAGGCGTAGGCCACCATGTTGTAGTCGCGCTGATGCAGGCGCAGGCTGCGCGCCGGGTCGGTCAACAGCGCGAGCAGTGGCGCCTGCAGCGCGGGCGCCGGCACCGACCACACCGCCTCGTGCCGCCACAGGTCGTCCAGAAAGAACTCGCCCAGGCCCTGGCGGTAGATGGAGCCGGTGGAGGTGCCGCACTGGTTGAGCTTGTGCAGCACGCGCCACGGCCCCTCGGCCGTCTTGTAGGCCCAGCCCAGGTGCGAATAACGCAGCTGGTACTTGCCCAGGTCCTGCCCCGCGCGGCCCAGCACCACCACGCGCGCGCCGCTGCGGGCGAACTCCGCGTCCAGCGCCTGCGCCGTCTGCTGAGCGAGCGCCAGGCCCTGCGTCAGCGTCTGCGGCGTCATGGGCCGCTGCTCGCAAGAGCGGCCAGCGTGCGCGGTGGGCGCCATCAGCAAAAGCGCTGTTACAAACAGCGCGCCCCAAGATCTCAAAGAATTCTTCATCAGATGCCTCGTTAAACAGTGAAACGCCTCGCATGAGGAAGCCCCAACCGGGAAACACCGCGGAACCGGCTTCGCCGGGCCGCTGGTGTTGCCCCCTGAAAGGGGGGAAGCGCCGGAGGCGCTGCGGGGGTCAGAAAGTGATTCTTTCGTTGTGGAGAAGAGCGCGCCCCAGTTCGTTGGGGATAAAGCACAGCACCTCACCCGCCGCCGAGAGCAACACGCCGGTGCCGATCACGCTCACCGCCACCGCCGTGCCCACGCTGGCCGCCACGCCCGAGGCCGCGCGCCCCGTCAGATCCACACTGGCCCGCGCGCCGTCCGACGCCCGCTCCAGCACGATCACCGTGCCGCGCGCCGACACCTCGACCGTTTTCACCACCAGCACCGCGCCACTCACCGTGAGCGCCACCGGCAGCGCGCTCACCGCCACCGCGCCCGCCGCGGCACTGCCCGCCACACCCACCACCGAGGCGACCGGCAAAGCCGAGAGCACCAGCGAAGCCTCGCTCTGCGCACGGGTCGGGCCGGCGACCAAAGCCAGCGCCAGGCCGGCGGCGAGAAAAGTCTGGGTCAGATAAGAACGTGTCATGTCATTGCTCCTGAAAAGGAAACCGGGTCAATCAAAGAGGGGGAAAGAAAAGCCGCTTCAGGCCACCGCCTGAGCAGCAGCCACCGAGCGTTCGGCCAGCGCCTGCTGGCGGCCCGCCACATGCGCCTCGGACAGGTCTGCCTCGTGGCGGTCGCGCAGCGTCTTGGCCAGCGTGAACGCCGAGGTCACGAGGTAAAGCCAGCTCACGCCCAGATAGGCCTTGTAGGTCTGATCGATCTGCATGCGCAGCAGGCCCCAGAGCGTGAGCCCCATCGCCACCGCAAAACCGCCCCAGACCACGAGCCGCCACATCGGCGTCTCGGCCTCACCCGTGAGGCTGGCCTTCTGCGTGTCGCGCACCGCCTTGGACAACACAAACACCGTGGACAGGCAGAACACATAGCCCATCACCATGAACGCGCGGTCCAACGCCTGCCCCGGCAGGTAGGCCAGCCCGGTGGCGCAGAGAAACACCGCGAGGCCGAACGACACCCAGACCTGGAGCTGCCAGGCACGGGTGTCGCGCATCACGATGAGGGGGGAACGGGGGCTGCTGGCCATGTGAAACCTCGTGAGGTTGTTGAACATGGCGCGATGGTGGGATGGGCGCAGGTATCCGATGGCAGATTTGACTACTGGAATCAAAAAATCGAACTTTCAGGATCGACATCCGATACTTTTTGACCCACTGCGTCTGAACCGCCCGTCAAAGGCATCGTTCGCCCTCGACCTGGATCGGTCGCCCGTTAGCCGGCGGGCGACCGCCCGGTCCACGGTTCAAGCCTGGGCCTCTGCACGCGGTGTGATGCGACGGGAAGCGGTGGCGCCCAGCCACGTGAGCACACCGCCCAATGCCACCAACACCGCCGCCACGAAAAACGTGAGGTGCAGGCCGGCCGTCAGCTGTTGCGCACCCGCCGTGGCCACCAGGTTTGTCGAAGCCCCGAAGCTGAACACCGCGCCCATGGCCGATGCCCCGGTGATCAGGCCCAGGTTGCGCGACAGGTTGAGCAGGCCCGACACCACACCCCGTTGGTCCGCTGTGGCGCTGGCCATCACCGCGGTGTTGTTGGCCGACTGGAAAGTGGCGTAGCCCGCTGTGATGAGGGCGAGCGCGCCCGCGTAGCCGGCCGCGCCCCAGGTGGTGGCCGCGAGCGGCAGCGTGACGGCCCCAAGGAACATGGTGGCCAGCCCCGCCGCGCCCACCGGGTGCGAGCCCACCCGGTCCACCAGGCGGCCGGCCGGCGCGCCGAACACGGCGGCCACGGCCGGGCCGACCGACATCACCAGCCCCATGCGCGTCGCGTCCATCTGGAGCGCGCCCACCAGGTAAAACGGCCCCACCACCAGGGTCGCCATCACCACGGTGGTGACCAGCGCGCTCGCCGCAAAGCCCGTGGCCATCACCGGGTGGCGGAACGTCACCAGTCGCACCAAGGGCGCTGCCACCCGGGTCTCGGCGAAAACAAATGCCCCGAGACCCAGCAGGGCCAGGAGCAACAGGCCCGCGTTGAGGGGGCCGAACGCGCCGCGCCCGAGCGTCATGGCCAGCGAATAGGCCGCGAGGCTGAGGGCCAGCAGCACCGTGCCCACGGGGTCGAAACGAACGGGCTTCGCGGCGTCAGAGGCCTGGTCGGGTGGCAGGTGGCGGTAGGCCATCACCAGCGCCAGGAGCCCCAGCGGCACGTTGATCCAAAACACCGCGTTCCAGCCGCAGACGCCGATCAACAGGCCGCCCAGGGTGGGGCCCAGCGCGGTGCCCACCGCCGACACGCTCCCCAGCAACCCCATGGCACTGCCCACCTGGTGCTTGGGCACCCGCTCGCTGACCAGGGCCATGCTCAGCGCCATCATGGTGGCGGCACCCAGGCCCTGCACCACTCTGGCAGCAATCAACTGCCACAGGGTGGTGGACGCTCCGCCCGCGAGCGACGCCAGGGTGAACACCACCAGGCCCCACAGCATGAGCCGGCGCCGACCCACGAGGTCACCCAGGCGGCCCACCGTCACGATCACCACCGTGATGGTCAGCAGATAGGCCAGCACCACCCATTGCACCGCCTGAAACGACGCAGAAAACGCCTGTGTCAGGGTGGGCAGGGCCACGTTGGCAATGCTGGTGCCCAGTGAAGACAGCAACATCGACAAAGACAGGCTGAACAGCACGCGTTTCAGGGCCGGTGCCGAGGGGGTGGCGGCGGTGGCGGGGGCCGCTTCGAGGGGGGTAGGAAGAGACATGTCGGGCTCCGGAAAAAGGATCACCCGATGCTAGGGAGCGGGTCGTGCTGGCGGAAGGCGCGTGCCGCGCAATCAACAAGTGCATCCAACGCCATGCGTGGGGCTTGCGTGCTATGTTTCCGGCATGACCTCGCTCGACTTCAACCTGCTGTTGACCCTGGACGTGCTGCTGTCCGAACAGAACGTCGCCGGCGCCGCCCAACGGCTGAAGCTGAGTCCCTCGGCGATGAGCCGGGCATTGGCCCGCCTGCGCGAAACCACGGGGGACGCGCTGCTGGTCAGGGCCGGGCGCGGCCTGGTGCCCACGCCCCGCGCGCTGGAACTGCGAGAGCGCATCGGCCCCCTGGTGCAGGAGATCGAGGCGGTCATGCGCCCCCTGAACGCCCTCAAGCTGAGCGAACTGGCCCGGATGTTCACGCTGCGCAGCAGTGAGGGGTTTGTCGAAAACTTCGGCGCAGCGCTGATCCAGCGTGTCGCCGAAGAGGCGCCGAATGTGCGCCTGTGTTTTGTGCAGAAACCCGACAAGAGCAGCACGGCACTGCGGGATGGGGCGGTCGATCTGGAAACCGGGGTGGTGGGCGCCACGATGGGGCCGGAAATCCGCGCGCAGGCCCTGTTCCGCGACCGCTGGATCGGCGTGGTGCGCAACGGGCATCCGCTGCAACACGAAGCGCCCATCACGACGGAGCGATTCGCGCAAGGTCGCCACATCGCCGTCTCAAGGCGCGGTGTGGTCGGTGGCCCGGTCGACGTTGCGCTGGCACCCCTCGGATGGCAGCGCAACGTGACCACCATCACCAGCGGCTTCGTCGCAGCCTTGGCGCTCGCACGCGGCACCGACCTGATCGCCTGCGTGCCCGAGCGCCACACTGAAAACCTTCGAGGCGATCTGCACAGCTTCGCGCTGCCATTCCCCGTGCCGGCATTCTCCATTTCCCTGTTCTGGCACCCGCGGCAACAGGCGGACCCGGCACACATGTGGTTGCGCCGAGTGGTTCTGGAGACCTGTGGCGCCGATCACCCCCCAACGCCCGGTTGAATCGGGCGCCCGCTGTGCAGGCCGCCGGCCAAGGCAGCTCAGTTGCCGAGAAGGCCCGCCACCCGATCCCTCAAGGCCTCTGGCGTCACCGCTCCAGCTTTCACCGGTTCGCCCACATTCAGCCCCACGCGGCTGAACACGCCGCGCCGGAACGGTTTGACCATGGCGGTGGGTTCGCCGCCCGCCAGCTCAACGCGGCTGAAGTACGAGCCCCACAAGTTGGTGAGCGCCATGGGGATGACGCTGACCGGCACACCGTCGGCCTGTGCCTGCGCGAGGATCTTGGCGATGCCACCTTTGAAGGGTTGCAGGGTGCCGTCGCGGGTGATGCCGCCTTCGGGGAAGATGCCGAGCAGGTCGCCTTCGCGCAGCACCTGGGCGGCGGCGGCAAACGCGGCTTCGTAGGCGGCGGGGTCTTCTTTCTGCGGTGCCACGGGGATGGCCTTGGCCAGCCTGAACAGCCAGCCGAGCACCGGCACCTTGAAAATGCGGTGGTCCATCAGGAAGCGGATGGGCCGTGGGCTGGCGGCCATGAGCAACACGGCGTCGACAAAGCTCACGTGGTTGCAGACGATGACGGCCGCGCCCTGGATGGGGATGTGTTCGTCGCCCACCACCTTGAAGCGGTAGACGAAGCGCGAGAGCACCCAGGCCACGAAGCGCAGCAGGTACTCGGGCACGAGCATGAAGATGTAGAACGCGACCACGGCGTTGGCCAGGCCGACGAAGAGGAACATCTGCGGGATGGTGAAACCGGCCTGGAGCAAGGCCCCGGCGATCAGCGCGCTGGCGATCATGAACAGCGCGTTGAGGATGTTGTTGGCGGCGATGATGCGGGCGCGGTGCGTGGGCTGGCTGCGCATCTGGATCAGCGCGTACATGGGCACGCTGTAGAGCCCGGCGAACAGGCTGAGCAGGGCCAGGTCGGCGAGCACGCGCCAGTGCGCCGCGTCGGCCATGAAGGCGCCCAGACCCAGGCCGCTGGCGGGCGGCAGTCCGCGGGTGGCGAAATACAGGTCAACCGAGAACACGGTCATGCCGATGGCGCCGAGCGGCACGAGGCCGATCTCCACATGGCGGCGGCTGAGCACTTCACACAGCAGCGAGCCGGTGCCGATGCCGATGGAGAACACCACCAGCAGCAGCGAAGCCACCTGTTCGTCGCCGTGCAGCACGTCTTTGGCGAACGCGGGAAAGAGGCTGAGAAACACGGCGCCAAAGAACCACATCCAGCTGATGCCGAGCACCGAGCGGAACACCACCGTGGTCTGGCGGGCCAGTTGCAGGTTGCGCCAGGTTTCGGTGAGGGGGTTCCAGTTGATGACCAGCCCCGGGTCCATGGCCGGTGACGCGGGGATGTGGTGCGCCGCCACACGGCCCAGCACGGCCAGCGCCACGCAGGTGAAGCCCACGTGGTGCGCGCCGATCTCGGGCACGGCGATGATCAGGCCACCCGCCACGTTGCCGAGCAGGATGGCGACGAAGGTGCCCATTTCGACCATGCCGTTGCCACCGGTGAGCTCGCGTTCGCTCAGGTGCTGCGGCAGGTAGGCGAACTTGACCGGGCCGAACACGGTGGACTGCAAGCCCATGAGGAAGATGCAGGCCAGCAGCACCGGGATGTTCTGCACAAAGAAGCCCCAGGCGGCGATGGCCATGATGCCCATCTCGATGCGCTTGAGCCAGATGAACAGCCAGCGGCGGTCGAGCTTGTCGGCCAGTTGGCCACTGGTGGCGGAGAAGAGCAGAAAGGGCAGGATGAACAGCGCCCCGATCACCAGCCCGGCCAGGTCGGCCGGCAGCCACTGCACCTGCAGCTGGTAGGTCACCAGCACGGTGAAGGCGAACTTGAACAGGTTGTCGTTGGCCGCGCCGAGAAACTGCGTCCAGAAGAAGGGGGCGAAGCGGCGCTGGCCCAGCAGTGAAAACTGGCCGCCCTCATGGGCGCCGGGACTGGCATGGCCGGTGGGGGCCGTGGGGACCCCGGCGGACGTGGTGGCTGGGCTGCTCATGCGGATCTCCTCCAGAATTCTTGTGATCATGGTTCCGAGGGCGCCGCGCCGCGGCCCGTTGCCCGCGCATTCTGCCGCATCGCCCGCAGCACCGGCCAGGCGGCCAGACCGGCCACCAGGTGCTTGAGGCTGTGGCCCGACACCCCGTCGCCGGTGGCGTGAAAAACGGCTTCGTCGCCCAGCTCCAGCAGCTTGGCCAGCGCATACAGGCCGATCAGCACGCCGAGGCGCACCCCCAGAGCGCCGGCCCTGGGTTTGTGCAGGGCGAGCCAGGCCATGAGCGCCATGCCGCCGAACTGCACCACGGCCCAGGGCAACACATTGCCGTGGGTGAGCGGCATCGCGGCCGAGAGCAGCGCCACCACCAGCGTCAGGCGCATCACACATGCCGCGGGTTTCTGCCCCACGCGCTCGGCCACCGCCAGCGCCAGCGCACCGGCGAAGGTGACCGCCATGCCCATGCGGTCAAGCACCAGGCCGTGGGCATCGGGGGCCCAGTGGTACCAGGCGGAGCCGAAACCCGTGGCCAGCAGACCGCCGAAGAACACGGCCAGCGCCAGCCGGGTGCCCGGCGCCCAGGGGCCACCGCGCAACAGCGCCCACCCGCCCAGCAGAGCGGCGACCACCATCGCCCCGTTGGTCCAGACGTCCATGAAGTTGGGCACACCCCAGAGGCTTCGGGCGTCCACGAACGGGTGGCCGTGGGCATGCAGCGCGGCGGGGCCGTGGGCGTTGAGCGCCAGACCGCTGTGCGCCAGCAGGGCCGGCCCGGCGATCACGGCCAGCAGCCAGAGCACGAGCAACGCGGTGCCCAGGGTCACCAGCCGCTGCCCGACCGGCGCCAGGGGCATGGATCGCAGCACACACAGGGTGGTGGGTCGGCGGGTGACAGATCGGGCGGACAAGGACATATCGGCACTCCGGTGGCGCATGGGCCGGTGAAACACAGGGACAAAGGGCGAGACCGGGGCGCAGTGTCTGACCGGTGGGCGCCAAAACGGGTCAAATTCCGATACAGTGCTCCAACGTCCAACCAAAGGTATCGATATTCGATACCCATGAGCGCCGCGCCGCACCAAACCAGCCCGCGCCGCAATGCACAGCACGAAGGCATTTCCCATGAGCACCATCCAGGACCTGGTCACCGCCCTGAAGAAGGAACTCAAGACCGCGCAGATGACCTACGCCGACCTGGCGCGGGCCATGGGCATGGCGGAATCGAGCGTGAAGCGCATGCTGGCCAAGGGCGACATGTCGCTCTCGCGCGTGGACGAGATCTGCCGCGCGCTGCGGCTGGACTTCGCCGATCTCGCGCGCCGCGTGGCCGACGCCCAGCCGCTGCTGCGCGAGATGACGGCCGAACAGGAGCGCGCCGTGGTGGCCGACAAGAAGCTGCTGCTGGTCGCGATCTGTGTGCTCAGCCAGTGGACGCTGGAGCAGATCACCGCGGCCTACCGGCTCAGCGAGGCCGAGTGCGTGACCTGCCTGGCGCAGCTCGACCGCATCGGCATCATCGAGCTGCGCCCGCTCAACCGCTACCGCCTCAAGCTCGCCAAGACCTTTCGCTGGCGGCCGCACGGCCCGGTGATGAACTACTTCCGCGACCACGCCCTGCTCGACTATTTCGCCGGCGGCTTCGACGGCTCGGGCGAGGGCCTGCTGCTGGTGCACGGCTCGATCAGCCGCGCACTCGCACCCATCTTCGTGGAGCGGCTGCAGCGCGTGGCACAGGACTTTGCCCAGCAGCACCAGACCGACCAGAAGCTGGCCGAGAAAGACCGGGAAGGCTACACGCTGGTGCTGGCGATGCGCGAATGGGAGTTCGAGGCTTTCGGCAAGTTGAGGCGGTGATGGTTTCCCCACAGACGCGCTGCCGCCAGCGCTGGCATGATGTCGGGCCTTGCCCAGATGTGGGCCCACTTCTTTTCCTGCTCCGCACGCCTCCATGAACGCACCCGCCAACGACACGCCCGACCACACCGCTGCGGCACCCGCTGAAGCCAGCGCCTCCGAGCCCACCGGCGCCGCACCGCGCGGCCAGCGTCCGAACCGCGGTCGCCGCCCGCAGCGCCCGGCCGCCGAGCGCCCCGCGGGCCAGGCGCCCGCGCGCCAGCACCCGGTGCTGGACCAGTTGGCCACGCTCTACCCCGCGCTGTTTGGCGAGACGCTGCTGCCGCTCAAGCGCGGCATCTTCGAAGATCTGCTGGCGGCCCACCCGGAGGCGCTGGACAAAGACAGTCTCAAGGCCGCGCTGGCGCTGCACGCGCGCTCGACCCGCTACCTGACGGTGGTGGCATCGGGCCTGCGGCGCCACAACCTGGCCGGTGAGCCGGTGGAAGACCTCACGCCCGAACAGGTGCACCACGCGCTGATCGAGGTCTTCCGCCGCCGCGGCGCGCGCAGCCGCGAAGACCTGCGCCCCAAGCTGCGCCAGCGCATCCTGCAGGCCTATGAAGCCTCGGGCCTGCCGCGCGACGCCTACGCCGAGCGCGTGCGCGGGCGCGACGAGGAAGTGAACCAGCTCACCCACGACGCGCTGACCGTTGCCGCAACGCGCGAAGCGCGCGAAGAAGCCCTGCTGCGCGCCTTCGATGCCAGCGGAAAAACGCTCAACGAGTTCGCCGACATGTACGGCCTGCACGTGCTCGACGCCAACCGCACGCTGGAGCGCGCACGGGCCCGGCTGAGCCGCCCGGCCACCCCGACGGCCCCGACAAGCCCCGAGACCACGGTCGACGCGCCCGCCACCGAACCCGCAGCCGAACCCGGCGCCCCCTCCCCCGCCCCATGAACCCGGCCCCGCCCGCCGCCGCCACCGAATCGCCCTACGCGTGGTTCCGGCTCGTGGTGTCGCTGGCGCTGATGACGCTGGGGGGCGCGGGCATGTATTCGGTCACGGTGGTGCTGCCACGCATCCAGGCCGACTTTGACGTCGCGCGCGGCGACGCCTCGCTGCCCTACACGCTGACCATGGTGGGCTTTGGTCTGGGCGGCATCCTCATGGGCCGCCTGTCCGACCGCTTCGGCGTGATGGTGCCGGTGCTGGGCGGCGCGGTGGGGCTGGGCCTGGGTTTCATCGCCGCGGGCGCGGCCCAGAGCCTGTGGCAGTTCAGCCTGGCGCAGGGCATCCTGATCGGGCTGCTGGGCACCTCGGCCACGTTTGCGCCGCTGGTGGCCGACACCTCGCGCTGGTTCACCCGCCGCCGAGGCATCGCGCTGGCGATCTGCATGAGCGGCAACTACCTGGCCGGCGCCGTCTGGCCGCCGGTGATCCAGCATTTCATCGACAACGGCGGCTGGCGCCAGGCCTACACCGGCATCGGCGTGTTCTGCCTGCTGGTGATGCTGCCGCTGGCGCTGGTGCTGCGGCGCCGCCCGCCGGACATGCCCGCACCGCAGCCGGTCACCGCCACGCAACCCGGCGCACCCCAGCACGGCGAACGCCCGCTCGGGCTCTCGCCCGGCACGCTGCAGGCCCTGCTGTGCGTGGCCGGGGTCTCGTGCTGCGTGGCGATGTCGATGCCGCAGGTGCACATCGTGGCCTATTGCACCGACCTGGGTTTTGGCGCTGCGCGGGGCGCGGAGATGCTCTCGGTCATGCTGGGCATGGGCATCGCCAGCCGGCTGATCTCGGGCTGGATCTCCGACCGCATCGGTGGCCTGCGCACCCTGCTGCTGGGCTCGGTGCTGCAGGGCGTGGCGCTGCTGATGTTCCTGCCCTTCGACGGCCTGGTGCCGCTGTACCTGATCTCGGGCCTGTTCGGCCTGTTCCAGGGCGGCATCGTGCCAAGCTACGCGCTGATCGTGCGCGAACACTTCTCGCCCGCCCAGGCCGGCGCGCGCGTGGGCACGGTGTTGATGGCCACGCTGTTCGGCATGGCGCTGGGCGGCTGGATGTCGGGCGCGATCTTCGACCTGACCGGCTCCTACCAGGCCGCCTTCCTCAACGGCATCGGCTTCAACCTGCTCAACGTCGGCATCGTGCTGTTCCTGCTGAAGCGGGCGCGCGGCCCCGGCGCCGGCCACGCCCGGGCCCGGGTTGCTCCCACCTGAGAGCCCGACCGCAACGCATGAAACGGAACAGCCCTGGGGCATCGCCGGTCCGGCGCTGCCGGACGGCCAGCGCCGCCCCCTTGAGGGGTAGCACGAAGCGCTGCGGGAGTGTTTCGGTTCAGGCCACCGGCATGGTGAACACGGTCAGCACGCCGGTGTAGCCGTAGAGCCGGTGGTGCGCGATCTCGCCGCCGGCAAAAAATCCGACCAGGGGCACATCGCCCAGCGCGCGCCGCACGATCTGCAGTTCGGCGCTCGGGCTGCCAAAGTGTGGTCCGCCGCGGCCGGCGCAGCTCACGTACACCGCGCCTGCGATGCGGCGCGCGGGTTGTGGCGCGGCATCGGCCTCCGGCGATTCCAGCGCCGTGGCCAGGGGCAGGCTGAGCTCTTCGGGCTCCAGCTCCTCGCGCACCTCGGCACACACCCGGATCAGGTCGGCGCGCGCCGCCTGCACGTTGCGCTCGCAAAACGCCAGCCGGCTGCCCACCGGCGCCACGTCGGCAATCGCCACGCCGCGCCGCCCCGGGTCCAGGCCGATGATGTGGCGCACCGTGACTTCGGGGCCGAACTGGCCGCGCCGCTGCGGTGATCGCACCCCCTCCCCGGCGATCGGCGCCGTGAGGCCCACGAGTGTGGCGCGCAGGCGCGGCATGGCCGCTTCAGGCTGTTCGAGCGAAATGCCGAGTTCGCGCAGCAGCACGTCCAGCGCGGGCTCGTGGTCCAGCGAGAGCACCAGGTTGCCGTCGGCGGCCGTCACCGTGCGTTCGCGGTCCACCGGCTGGGCCCCCTGCGTGACGCGCGAGATCAGGTCCACGCCCGGGCCGAAGGCCACGCCGCTCAAGCCCCCGTGAAACACGCCGCTGGAAGCGCCATGCCCTTGCAGGTTGCCCGCACTGCTGAACGCGAACTGCACGCTGTCGCTGCGGCTGCCCACCAGACCACCAAACAGGTAGCCGCTGGTGGTGCGGTCGGCCATCTCGGTGATCAGTTCGGCCAGATCGGGGGTGTGGCCGTCGGCGTGCACCAGCGCGGTGTGGGCCTCGAAACCATCCACCCCGGCCGCGCGCCCGCTGGCCGCCAACGGCGCCACGCCGCTGAACACGCGGTACTGATCGGGACTGAGGTCGCACAACATGACGGCCAGCGCCGGCTCGTCAAAGTACTCGACGTTGTTGGCCGCGATGCCCACCCCCACCGTGCCGGCCCAGTCGGTCACTTCGGGCAGTTCGGCGCTGAGGTGTTCGAGGATGGCTTCGGCCTCGCTGGCGTAGTGGTCGGTGATGTAGAGCAGTGCCAGCGAAGGCGCCCGCGCGGCGCCCGGCAAGGCGAGCTGCGCACGCAACTGGGCGAGCACCAGCGCGGCGGCCATGCGCCACTGGGGATGGGTGGCGTGGGCGTAGGGAAAGGGTTTCATGGTGATACGACCTCGGCACGGCCGGAGGGTTCAGCGCAGCGTCAGCGCCGGCCGGTGCTGCGCGCCGACTTGCCGGCAGCGGGTCTGCGCGTGCCCGCCTTGCGGGCCGGTGCCTTGGCTTTGGCCTTGGGTGTTGCTGCAGCTTTGGGTGCAGCTGCAGCTCTGGGCACTGCGGCGGGCTGCTGGAGCCCGGTCAAGGGGAAAAAGGCGGTCGGCATGGGCCAGTTGCCGGTGGACAGCGGCTGGGCCAGGTTGGCGCGGGGCGCAGCGGTGGGCGCCGGCTGGGCGGCGCGCACGCGCGCCGGCGCCTTTTTGGCGGCGGGTTTCGGGGCGGCCTTTTTGGCGGCGGGTCGGGCGGGCGCCTGGCGACCGGAGACGGCGCGTGCGGCGGCCTTGCCCATGCCGGCCGCGGTGCCCACGTTGCGCGCCACGGTTTCGGTCAGGCCCCGCGTGACTTTGCCGGCCACACCGGTAGCGGTTTTCACGGCCTGCTCGGTCAGGCCACTGGCCACCTGGCGGGTGCTGTCCAGCGCCGTCTGCTTCGCCACATCCTTCATGGCGTTGGTGGCGATGTGCTGGAACTGCTGCGAGAGCGCGCCCCACCATTGCATCGGGTCGATCACGCCGCCGGCGGGCGCGGCCGGTTGAGCGGGAACGGGCTGCGTTCGGGTCTTGCGCGACCGGGACACCGGCGGCGGCGCGGGTTCTTCGTCTTCCTCGTCTTCGATGTCCTCGTCGATCTCGTCTTCGTCCTCTTCCGCCTCGGCGTCATCGTCAGAAGCCGCTGGCGGTGTCGGCGTGCCATAGGTTCGGGGCGGTATTTCCAGGCCGGCGAACTGGGTGTGCACCGGGGCCGCTGTCGGGGCGCCGCCCGTGAAACTGGCCACGGTGTCGGCGGCCTTGATCTTGAGCGCGTTGGCGACGTCACCCAGGCTGAAATTCATGTTCTTCAAGGTGGCCAGCGTCATCTTCTGGACTTCCAGCGCCTGGATGGTGGCGGCGAGCGCCTTGCTGTTCTGGTCGAGCCAGAAGTGCACCGCCTTGAGCTCCTCGATGCGTTTTTCGAGGTCTTCCACGTTGAAGGTGGGCGCCACCCAGTGGCTCAGGTTGGGCATCTGGGGGAGGCTGTTGCCGAGGCCCTGCGCCACACCACCGGCGGCCTGCCCCGCGAGGTTCTGCAGGAACTCGAAACCCGGAACGAATTTGCCAAAACCGCTGCCCGATGTGTCGCTCATGGGAGTCTCCTGTGGGTGTCTCTGGGTGGCGTGCACGCCGGTTCAGCTGTCCACGCCGTAGCGTGGGGCGCGGCGCTCACGCAAGGATGCCACACCTTCGCGCACATCGGGTCCGGCAAAACCCATGAATTCGAGGGCCAGCGAGGTGTCGAACGCCGGGCCGGCCTGGCGCAGCCAGTTGTTCAGCGAATACTTGGTCCAGCGGATCGCGGTCTGGCTGCCCGAGGCCAGCCGGTCGGCCACCTCGTAGGCCTTGTCGAGCAACGCGTCGTCGTCCACCGCGAGCGACACCAGACCGATGCGCTCGGCCTCTTCGCCGCTGATGGGCTCGCACAGCATCAGGTAGTACTTGGCCTTGGCCAGCCCGCAGAGCAGCGGCCAGACGATGGCCGCGTGGTCGCCCGCCGCCACACCCAGGCGGGTGTGGCCATCGACGATCTTCGCGGACTTCGCGGCGATGGAAATGTCTGCCAGCAGGCCGGCGACCAGGCCCGCGCCCACGGCCGGGCCGTGCATGGCGGAGACGATGGGCTTGTCGCAGTTGATGACGTTGTAGACCAGGTCGCGCGCTTCTTTCCAGACGCGCGTGCGCACATCGAAGTCGGTCGCCATGTCCTGCACCAGCGCCAGATCTCCGCCGCCCGAAAAACCCAGGCCGCTGCCGCGCAGCACGGCGCAGCGCACGCTGTCGTCGCGCCCCACGTCGCGCCAGATCTCGCTCAGTTCCCAGTGGCCTTCGTGGCCGGCGGTGGGCAGCTTGCCATTGCCGCCAGGTCCGTCGGCGCGCATCTGGATGTCAAGCACCGAGGGCACGCCGTCCACGGGCGGGCCACGGCGGGCAATGGCGAGCGTCTGGTAGCGGCTGTAGTCGACAGTGTTCATGGGTCTCTCCGTTGAAATCGGGCGTGCCCGCCCAAAATCCGGGCCAGGGTCCCGTCGATTCTGCTCCGTTTGCCCCACCAAACCGCCATCGATTGCGCCGTGTTTACCCGGGGGATTGCCCGGCTCGCCCTCTTGCGGCCAAGGTCGCTTGACGTGTGTCAACACCCGTCCCGGCGAGCAGGCGCAAGATGGGTCCGTGGGGTTGGGAGATTCTTCCGGAAACCCCCTCTCAAAAATCCAGAGGAGTCAGCATGAGCCAGAACATTTCCGACACCTATGCCAGCCAACTGCAGCAGATGCGCACCGAGGTGCTGGCCCAGTTGCGCGCCCAGCGGGGCGGTAAGGTCGGCCGTGCCGAATCGGCAGCCGAAGCGCGCGAGTCCGCGAGCGACGACAGGGCCACTGCCGAGACCGAGCGCGACCTGGCCTTTGCACTGGAAGAGCGCGAGTCCGCCGAGCTGGTGGCGATTGATGAGGCCCTCAAACGCATCGCCGACGGCAGCTACGGCCTGTGCATCGACTGCGGCGTTGCCATCGCCGCCGCGCGGCTGCACGCCAACCCGACCGCATTGCGATGCGTTGCCTGCCAGGAGAAGGCCGAGCAGGCCTGACACCCACCGCACCGACCCCGCGCCCCTTTCACTTATTTTTTCGGAGGTTTTCCCATGCCCACTTTTCACGCTGTCGTCTGGATGGATCGCCGCGAGGCCCATGTGCTGATGTTTGATCGTGAACATGTCGAGTCCGAGAGCATCAAGTCCCGCTCGCACCACAAAGCCACCGGTGGCCATGTGGGTTCGCACCAGCTGATGCACGGTCGCGGCCCCGCGGCCGGTGGCAGCCACTCCCCCGAAGGCGGGCACGACTCGGCCGACGAAAACTTCTACCACGAGGTCGCACAGGCGCTCCAGGGCGTGCGCGAAATTCTGGTCGCCGGCCCGGCACAGGCCAAGGACGAGTTCCGCGCGCATTGCCAGCGCCACGACAAGGACATCGCCAGCGCCATCGTCGATGTGGTTTCCGCTGACCACCCCTCTGACCGCCAGTTGGTGGCCATGGCGCGCCAGTATTTCCTGAAGCACGACCAGAACGCCGGCGACCCCACGCAGCGCTGAGCCCGACGCCAGCGTCTGCACGGCATATTCGCAGGGGGTTTGTTATCCTGCCGGGATGCCGACCCACAGCCACCAGACCCTTCCCGCGCGCAGCCTGTTCCACCTCGCGTTCCACGTCACCGACCTGGACGAAGCCCGCCGCTTCTATGGCGGTGTGCTCGGCTGCGCCGAAGGGCGCAGCACCGAGACCTGGGTGGATTTTGATTTCTTCAGCCACCAGATCTCGCTGCACCTGGGCGAACCGTTCAAGACCACGCGCACCGGCCGTGTGGGTGAACATCTGGTGCCCATGCCGCACTTCGGCCTGGTGCTGCTGTTGCCCGCATGGCAGGCGCTCGCCAGCCGCCTGGAAACAGCGGGCATGGACTTCGTGCTCAAACCCCAGTTGCGCTTCGAAGGCCAGCCCGGCGAGCAATGGACCATGTTCTTCTGCGACCCGTTTGGCAACCCGATCGAAGTCAAGGGATATGCATCGCTGGACGCGATCTTCGCCGGCTGACCGGCCGCCAACCGTCGCTGCAATCGACGAGCGGCACTTTTCAGGACCCAGGCGATGCGCAGCGGGCACCCTCAGACGCTAGCATCGGGAACTTGGCGGTACCACGCCGCCGCATCGGCCCTTCCCAACCTTCACCTTGACGGACAGCGACATGACCTCCACCGCAACATCCCCCGGTCTATCGCGACGCGCTTTCAGCGGCCTCCTCGCTGGCGCCGCGGCACTGGGCACCCCCGCCCTGAGAGCCCAGTCGGGCAACCGGGTCGTGCTGGGTCAGTCGGCTGCGTTCACGGGCGCCGCCGCCCAGCTGGGCATCCAGTTCCATGCCGGCGCCAAGCTGTTTTTCGACCAGCTCAATGCGAAGGGCGGCGTGAACCAGACTCAGATCGAGCTGCGCCAGCTCGACGACGGCTACGAACCCGCTCGCTGCGTGGAGAACACCCGCAAGCTGCTGGACGATGAGGTGTTTGCCCTCTTTGGCTACATCGGCACGCCCACCAGCCTGGTGGCGCTGCCCCTCGCCACCCAGGCGCAGACACCGTTCTTTGCCCCTTTCACCGGCGCCATGGGACTGCGCCAGCCGTTCAACCGCATGGCCTTTCACATGCGCGCCTCGTACAACGACGAGACGGCATTGATCGTGCGCCAGCTCACCAACCTGGGCCTGAAGAAGATCGCCGTGTTCCACCAGAACGACGCCTACGGCAAGGCCGGTCTGGACGGCGTGACACTGGCCCTGGGTGCGCTGGGTCTCAAGCCGGTGGCCACGGCCACGGTGGAACGCAACACGGTCGACGTGGCCGAAGCGGTGAAGACCATCAACGCTGCCCAGCCCGATGCGGTGGTACAGATCAGCGCCTACACCTCGTGCGCGGCCTACATCAGGGCGGCGCGCAAGGCGGGCTTTGGAGGCACCTTCTTCAACGTGTCGTTCGTGGGCACGCAGGCACTGGCCGACGAGCTGGGCAAGGAAGGCGCCGGCGTGGTGGTTTCGCAGGTGGTGCCTTCGCCCTACAAGGCTTCGAGCGCCGTGACGCGCGAGTTCCTGGCGCTGATCGCGCAGGGTGGCAACAAGGTGCAACCCAACTTCTCCAGCATGGAAGGGTTCATGGCCGCCAAGCTGTTTGCCGAAGGCATGCGCCGCGCGAGCGGCGGCCGACCCACCCGCGACGGTCTGATCAGCGGGCTGGAGAGCATCCGCAACTACGCCATGGGCGGCTTCGACGTGTCCTTCAGCGGCAGCAACCACGTGGCCTCTAAGTACGTCGAGCTGTCCATGCTCACCGGCGACGGGCGCGTGCGGACCTGAGAAGCTGAGCCGCCGCGCCGAACGGTATCAGGCCTCCAGCGGGGCGATCTTCTGGTCGATGGCGCCAAAGATGCTCTGGCCGTCCTTGCCCTTCATCTCGATGCGGATCGTGTCGCCGAACTTCATGAACTCGGTCGACGGCTTGCCGTCCAGAATGGTTTCGATGCAGCGCTTTTCGGCGATGCAGCTGTAGCCCTTGGGCCAGTCCTTCTTGCCGTCGACTTCGATGCCCTTGTTGCTGACGGTGCCGCTGCCCACGATGGAGCCGGCGCGCACGTTGCGGGTCTTGCCGATGTGAGCGATGAGCTGGCCGAAATGGAAGGTCATTTCCGGGCCGGCGTCGCACATGCCAACCTTGCGGCCGTTCCAGGTGCTCTGCAGCGTCAGGTTGACACGGCCACCCTGCCAGGCGTCGCCCAGCTCATCGGGCGTCACGGCCACGGGGCTGAAGGCGCTGGCGGGCTTGCTCTGGAAGAAACCGAAGCCCTTGGCCAGTTCGTTCGGAATCAGGTTGCGCAAAGAAACGTCGTTCACCAGCATCAGCAGGCGCACGCCGTCGAGCGCCTGCTCGGGCGTGCAGCCCATGGGCACGTCGCCCGTGACCACGGCGATCTCGGCCTCGAAGTCGATGCCGAAGTCTTCGCTGGGCACGACCACGTCGTCGCAGGGGCCGATGAAGTCGTCGCTGCCGCCCTGGTACATCAGCGGGTCGCTGTAGAAGGTGTCAGGCACTTCGCTGTTGCGTGCGGCGCGCACCAGCTCCACATGGTTCAGGTAAGCCGAGCCGTCGGCCCACTGGTAGGCACGCGGCAACGGCGCCATGCACAGGGCCGGATCAAACGGAAAAGCGTGCCGCGCCTTGCCCTGGTTGAGGGTGACATAGAGGTCATGCAGCTGGGGCGCATGGAAGTTCCAGTCGTCCAGTGCCTGCTGCAGCTTGTGGGCGATGCCCGTCGCATAATGGGCGGTCGAGAGGTCGCGCGAGACCACCACCAGTTGTCCGTCGCGCGAGCCGTCTTTGTAAGTGGCGAGTTTCATGCAAGTCTCCTGCTGTCGCTGGGCGTTGAAGGGTTCGGTTTTACCCGGTTCGGCACCTGAGGCGCACCCGGTTGAAGCATCTAAAATTACGAATAGTGAAATCAGTTAACCTATCCGTAAAAATCGGATTCTAGACCAAAGCCCCGATCCCGGTGCTGGCCCGCCTCAAAAAGACCCACAGGCCGACCGCCACCCGACCCGCTGCACCCACACCATGCCCGCCGCGAAAACCCCGATCAAGCAAACCAGCCCCGCCAGCCTGTCAGCCGTACCCGATGCCGACCACGCTGAAAACGGCGACCCCCGGGCGGGCATCCAGTCGGTGGAAGTGGGTTTCGAGTTGCTCAGCGCCCTGTCCGATGCGCCCGGTGCGCTGATGTTGCGCGACCTGGCCGCAGCCGCCGGCATGAGCGCCGCCAAGGCGCACCGCTACCTCGTGAGCTTCCAGCGCATGGGCCTGGTGATGCAGGACCCGGTGAGCACGCGTTACGACCTCGGCCCCGCCGCGCTGCGGCTGGGTCTGGCCAGCCTCTCGCGCATCGATGCCGTGAAGCTGGCGCGCGAACGCCTGCCTCAGCTGCTGGCCGAAACCGGCCACACACTGGCGATTGCCGTGTGGGGCAACCAGGGGCCGACCATGGTGCACTGGCTGGAAGCACCGCAAACCGTGCCGGTGACGCTGCGCCTGGGCGACGTGATGCCGCTGCTGACCTCCGCCACCGGTCGCTGTTTTGCCGCCTTCACCGGTCATGAGGGCCGCGACGGCCAGCGCATCGCGCCGATGATCCGCGACGAACTCGCGCGCATGAAAAAACTGCCCCCCACCGGCCTGCCGCTGGTGGACGTGCCGCAGACCCCACAAGACGTGCAGGCCGTCCTCGCCGAAACCCGCCAGCATGGTCTGGGCCGAGTGGTCCACAGCCTGCTGCCCGGTGTGGGCGGCTTCTGCGCCCCGGTGTTCGACGCTCAGGGACGCCTGGCCATGGGTCTGGTGGTGCTGGGCTCGGTGGCCACGCTGGACACCCGCTGGGACAGCGCACCGGCCTCTGCGCTCCTGCGGTGTGCGCAGCAGCTCAGTGCGGACCTCGGCCACCGCGCTCCCGCCTGAATGCCGATGGCCCAACCCGCCATGCGCCCAGCCGATGCCGCACCGCGCTGGTCCGTGTTATTGGCCCTGACCGGCCTGGTGCTTGCCCTGCACCTGTTCCTGCTCACCGACGGTTTTCCGGTCTGGTGGAGCGACAAGGCAAGGCCTTTGCCGTCCACGCCGGGCCTGTCCACTCCGCCCGAGGCCTCGACCGAAGTGGCTGCAATGACACCGGTCCCCGACGCGGTGCTGCCGGTGACCACCAGCACGGTGCGCTGGATCGTGCCCAAACCGCCACCCCCTCCGCCTCCGCCGCCCCCTCCCGCCCCGAAGAAATCGAGTCCACCACCGCCACCGGTGCCCGAAGCCGTGATCGAACCGGAACCGCTGCCCGAGGTACCGGTCGCCGAGGTACCGGTCGCCGAGGCCACGCCCGAAGACATGGACCCGGTTCCGGAAGCCCCCGAGATGGAGGTCCTGGCCGAACCACCGCCCTCACCGACCATCGAGCCAGAGGCCGGACAACCCGTCGCCTCCGAGCCGGTTCAGCCCGCGCCAGTGGCGTCCGGTCCCCCGCCAGTCCCCCTGCACCTGCCCACCGACGGCCAGCTGGACTACCAGGTGAAGGGCCAGTACAAAGGCCTGAACTACAACGCCGATGGCCAGTTGACCTGGCGCATTGAGGGCGAACGCTACGAAGCGCAGATGACGGTCAAGGCCTTTCTGCTGGGCAGCCGGGTCCACACCAGCGTCGGTCACATCACGCCGCAAGGCCTGGCACCCGAACGCTTTGGTGACCGCAGCCGCAGTGAAAAGGCGGCCCATTTCGACTACGAGGCGAAGCGCATCCGCTACAGCCGGAACTCGCCCGATGCCGCCCTCGTGCCCGGTACCCAGGACCAGCTGTCGGTCAGCCTGCAGCTGTCCCTGCTGTTCCATGCCCAGCCTTCGGCCTACACCGAAGGCCAGACGTTGAATCTGCCGGTGAGCAACGCCAGCTACACCGAAGACTGGAAGTTCCAGATCGGCCCGCTGACCGATCTGGAACTGCCGGCCGGCACCCTGAAGGCGCGCCTGCTCACCCGCTCGCCCCGGCGCGAGTTCGACAAGACGCTGCAGGTGTGGCTCGCACCGGCCCTGGGCTACCTGCCGGTGCGCTTGCGCATCACGGAACACAACGGAGATTTCGTGGACCAGCTGCTGGATTCGTTGCCCGCTGCGCAGGTGCAGGCGCCGCCCACCGTTCAGGCCCAGTGATTCCAGCCTGTTCCGGTTCCTGCCCGGCCAAAAGGCGGAACTGTGCCGAAAAACACACGCTTATTGAATTTTCAGGACCCGTGCCCATCTAACACCCTAAGCAGCCTGCAGTTGGCCTGCCAATTGCCGATATAAGGTTCACAGGAACAACGGTTTCACTTTTAGAAGGACTTTTCAGTCATGCACATGCTCTACGACTCGGATGCCTTTGCCGTGGTCCATATCTTGGCCAATGCCATGGAAGAAGGCGAGGTTGCGTCGCTGGACGGTCCACAGATCCCGCGCCACGGTTTTGAAATCGTGGACAAACGCTCGGGCAAAGAGGTTTACCTCGACGGCTCCTGGGCAGAAATGTTCCAGATCCAGATCACCGCCTGGCAGCAGAACACCCCCTCGCAAGAAGAGGTGGAAGACACGCTGGAAGGCTACGCCGAACTGGCCCAGATGCCGGTGGTCATGCACTGAACAGTGCCCGACCCTTCTCCTGTGAAAGCCGACACTTGTGTCGGCTTTTTCACGACCGGGCCCGATTCCTGGGAGCGTGCGCCCGGCAACACCTGCCATCGACGCGACCACCCGCGTAAACTGAAACACAGGAGGCATCCCCCATGAAGAACCAAGCTGGCGCCCGCTGGATCCCCGCCTTCGGTCTGATGGCTCTGATGGCCTGGTCAGGTGCCCAGGCGGAAGATGGCGTGGGTCCGCAGCAACTGCTGATCGGACAGAGCATCACCCTGCAGGGCGGCAAGAACGACTACGGCACCGCGGTGCTGGACGGCGTCGAAACCTACCTCTCGCTGGTCAACAAGCAGGGGGGTGTGGCGGGCCGCAAGGTGGTGGTGAAGGTGCTGGACGACGACAACAAATCGGCCCAGGCCGAAGCCAATGCGCGGCAGCTGATCACCCAGGACAAGGTCTTCCTCGTGTTCGGCTCCATCGAAGGCGGCCCGTCCACCGCGGTGATGAAGGCCACCACCGAACTCAAGGTGCCGTTTTTCGGCCCCATGGCGGGTTCGCCCACCCTGCGCATGCCCCACCAGCCGCTGGTGTTCCCCGTGCGCGCCGAACACAAGGAAGAATTCCGCGCCTTGCTGCAGCACGCCAAGAGCCTGGGCATGCAGCGCGTGGCCTTCCTGCGCTCGGACTCGGAAACCGGCCAGCAGCACCTGGACAACGTGCGCCTGCTCAGCCAGCCCCTGGGGCTGGAGGTGGTGGCCGACCTGGCCTTCAAGTCGGACATCGACGACGCCGGCATCGACGCACTGGTGAAACAGCTCGGCACCAGCCGCGCGCAGGTCGTGTTCAACCACGGTGGCATCGGTATCTACGAAAAACTCATCCGCAAAGCGGAGTCCCGGAACCTGAGCCTGCAGTTCTACGGCGTCAACTCCGGCTCCACCCAACTGGCCGGGCAGCTGGGTGAGCTGGGGCACGGCATGATCTTCGCGCAGGTGATGCCCAGCCCGTGGGAACGCAAATCCGCGCTCACCCGGGCTTACCAGGATGCCTTCAAGGCCCACAAACCGGGCAAGGCTCTCTCTTACGGCAGCCTGGAGGGCTACATGACGGCCCGGGCCCTGGTCGAAGCGCTGCAGCGTGCCGGCCCCAACCCCACCCGTGCCAGCTTCGTGGCCGGCCTGAAAAACGCCGACCTGCAGGTCGAGGGCCAGAAGGTGAGCTACCGCGATGGCGCCCACACCGGCCTGTCGCTGGTGGACCTGGCCATCGTCACCCGCCAGGGGCAGTTCCGCCACTGAAAGGCAACACCCCCCGCGCCGCTTCGCGTGCCTTGCAGGCCGCGGCATCGTCGGAGCCGATGCCTCTTCGTCCCGTCCAAGCCTGCACAGGCAGGCTTGGAGCCGCGGTCCTCAGCCCCCCTCCAGGGGGGCGGCACTGGCCGTCTGGCAAAGCCAGCCCGGCGGTGCCCCTGGGAGGCGCAGTTTCATGCGTTGCGAATGGCGCTCCGGTGCCGTGAAAAACCAACGCCATTCAGCGCGCCCTCCTCTGGGCGGACCACCAGCGATACACCGGCTCGGCCAGCACCAGCACCGCCACCAGGCGGCAGACCTGAAACGCCGTCACCACAGGCACCCCGAGCTGCAGCACCTTGGCCGTGATCGCCATTTCGGCGATGCCACCGGGCGAGGTGCCCAGCACGAGGGTCGCCGGGTGCAGCCCGGTGAACCGCGCCAGCAGCCAGGCGAACGCAGCGCACAAGAGCATCATGACTCCGCTGGCCAGCGCCACCGAGGCCAGCCAGCGCGGCGCGGTGTGCACAAAAGCCGGTGTAAAACGCACGCCCAGACTGACCCCGATCACGAGCTGGGCCGCGGCCGTGAGCCAGCCCGGCAGCGCCGACAGCACCACCCCCGAGAGCGTCAGCGCCATGGTCACCAGCAACGCGCCCATGAACCACGGGTTGGCGCGCCCGAACTTTCGCATGCCCAGGGCCCCCGCCAGGCTGAGCAGTGCGAGCCAGCCCAGCCCCGGCACATGCACCTCGCGAGCGCCGGGCGTGGCCAGATCCAGCCCGCTAACGCCCCAGGCCTGCATGGCAAACGGGATGCTCAGCGTCACCAGCAGCACGCGCAGGCTGTGGGCGGCTGCCACGAGGTCGGTGCGGGCGCCGTGCCGTTCGGCGATCAGGGTCATTTCCGATGCGCCGCCTATGGCGCCCGCGAAATAGGTGGTGCCAAACAGCTGCGCAGCGCTCAGGCCCGGCAGGTGCTGCGCATGCACGCGCCGCAGCCAGACACCAAAACCCAGACCCAGTGCCAGGGCCCAGACGATGCCGAGCGCGATCGCCCACCACAGCCCGGCCACCAGCGCCCCGACCTCCGGCGTGAAGTACAACCCCAGCGCCGCCCCGATCACCCACTGCCCGGCGTTGCGAAAGGGCGTCCAGCTCGCGGTGGGCGCGCCCAGCACCGAGACCAGGGATGTCACCACCAGGGGCCCGATCATCCAGGGAATGGGGGTTTGCCACCACACGCACAGACGCGCTGCGCCGTAGGCCAGCAGCAGGGTCAGGATGGGGCGCAGCCAGGCGGACGCCTGGCGGGAACGGGAAGGGGAAATCACTCGGGTATCCAGAAAAGACGCGGACCCAGGCGGGCCGGGGCCGTAGTATCCATGCATGAACTGTCGAAGCGCTGTCATGTTCGGGGCCGGTCTGGGCCTGTGGTGCGCCGTGCTGGCGGGTGAGGCAGGGGCCCCGCCGCAGCCCACACCGACCGCGGTGTCCGAGGCGGAGGACACCGGCCAGCAGGCCGGCGCCTTGTTGACCCGCCTGATGCCCACACCGCTGCTGCTGGTGGGCGAACAGCACGACGCCCCGGAACACCAGGCGCTGCAGCGCGAGCTGGTGCAGCAGCTGGCGGCTCGCCAGCAGCTCAGCGCGCTGGTGCTGGAGATGTCGGAAGCGGGCACACACACCACCGATCTGCCCAGCCAGGCCAGCGAAACCCAGGTGCGCGAGGCTTTGCGCTGGAGCGGCGATCAGGGCGGCTGGCCCTGGCCGATCTACGCGCCGGTGGTGATGGCGGCGGTGCGCGCCGGGGTTCCCGTGCTCGGTGGCAACCTGCCCCGCGCCGACATGCGCGCGGCCATGGGCAACGAATCACTGGACCGGCTGCTGGCCACCGAAGCGCTGGAGCGCCAGCGCGTGGCGATCCGCGAGGGCCACTGCGATCTGTTGCCCGCCCCACAGATCGCGCCCATGACCCGCATCCAGATCGCCCGCGACCAGGCCATGGCCCGCACCGCCGCCGCCGCGGTACGGCCCGGGCAAACCGTGTTGCTGGTGGCCGGCAACGGCCATGTGCAGCGCGACCTGGGCGTGCCCTTGCACCTGCCGCCGGACCTGGCGCACCGGGTCGTGGTGGCGCTGGCCCGGCCAGCGGCCGATGCCCAGGAAGCGGTCGGCCAGACGCTGCCCACCGCCGACGTGGTCTGGCGCAGCCCGCCACGCGCGCCGCGGGATTACTGCGCCGACATGAAACGCAGCATGGGACGCTGAAAGGAAACACCCCCGCAGCGCTTCGCGCTACCCCCTCAAGGGGGCGGCACTGGCCGTCCGGCAAAGCCGGCCCGGCGGTGCCCTGGGTTGAACCGTTCCATGCCACCGGATGACGCTCCGGCGACATGGAGCACGAATGCCCCCGACTACTGATCGAGAGAAACAAACACCGCCAGCAGCACCAGCCCCAGCAGGACCGCCAGCGCGATCTTGACCCAGCTCTTGGGGTACTCGCCGGCCACCTGGCCCGAGTAGCCGTTGACCACCGCCTGGAAAGTCTTCGCGCCGTACTGGTAGCTCACCAGCCAGACCGGCAGCAGCACGTGCTTGAAGGTCTGTTCGTCAAAGCGGGCGTCCAGTTGCAGGTTGCGGTGGGTGTCGGCGGCGATGTCCTGTGCACAGAGCTGGCGCAGGCCCTGCAGCATGCGCTCCCGCCCCTGCTGCGCGGCGCCCGCGAGGTCGAGGGCGTAGCGCTCGACGGTCCAGCCGCTGAGGTAGCTGGCGTCGTAGGCCTGCAGCTCGCTGGTGGTGGGAAAGGGTTCGATGGCGCGCATCAGCGCCGGGTGCACGCCGCGCGAACCGCAGACCAGGGTGTCGTCGAAGCGGTGGGCCACCTGGCCGCTGACCGGGCGCCAGCGCACCTGCTGCTTGTTCTGGCTGTCGCGGTAGTAGGTGCCGGCCTCGGCGGTGTAGTGGGCCGCACCGTGCGCGTCGAACGTCCAGTACGGCAGGTAGACACCTTGCAGGGTGTCGGTCAGCGCGCGGTGCTTCAGCGCGTTCGGCGCCCAGAAGCGGCTGCCATACCACTGCCGCAGGCGGTTGCGCGCGTCGGGTTCGGCCACCTTGAAGGGCAGCAGGCTCTGCGGGCGGATCACGTCCAGCCCCTCGTCGAAGGGCAGCAGGGCCGTGGAGCCGCAGAAGTCGCAGCGCCGACCTTGCTGCTCGGCGCTGAAGAAGCTGATGGCCTGGCAGTGCTGGCAACGCACCTGGCGGCGCGCCTGCTGCAGACCGCGCGCGCTCTGCGGCACGGCCTTGAGGGCGGCCACCAGATCGTGTTCCAGGATATCGCCCGCCGCTTCGATGCGGTAGGGCGACTCGGTGCCGCAGTAGGCGCAGAGCAGTGCCTGTTTGCCCGGGTGCCACTGGGCCTCGCCGCCGCAGGCCGGGCAGACGAATTTCTGTTGCGCGCGGCGCTCGGCCTCGGGCGCTGCAGCGAGGGTATCGGGAAGACCGGTCACAGGCGGTGTCGTGCGGCGTCGGAACGCTCAGCCCTGCATGAACGTGTCCAGCGCCGGGCGGCCGATGCGCCACTGGCTGCCGATCTTGCGGCCTTTGAGGTTACCGGCTTCGAGCTCCTGCAACACGTCGGCCACCGACACCGACAAGGCCTGCGCCACCTGCTCGGGTGTGAGCAGCTCGGGCACGGCGGCCGCGGTGGCAACCGGCGCAGCCCCGGGAACGAAGCCGGGCATGGACGGCGCGGCTGCCGCGCCCATGCCGCCCTGCATCATGGACTGCCCCATGGCCAGGCCGGCCGCCAGTTCGGCGCCGATGCCGGCCGTGCCGGCCTTGCCCTCGGCCAGCGCATTGCCCATGTTGTATTTGACGTAGTCATTGAGGTTGCCGATCGCGGTCATCGCGCCGCGCTTGTCGATGGCCTGCTCCAGCTCGGGCGGCACCGACACGTTCTCGACCACGAACGACGTCATCTCCAGACCGTACTTGCTGCGCATCGCGGCGTTGAGCGGTTCCAGCAGGGCCGCACCAAGCTCACCGTAGCGCGTGGCCACGTCCAGCGCCGGCACCCTGGCCGCGGCCAGGGTTTCGCTGAACACGCTGACGATGCGCGAGCGCATCACGTCGGTGAACTCGTCGAGCCGGAACTGGTGGTCGGTGCCGGCGACTTCCTTGAGGAACAGCACCGGGTCGACGATCTTGAAATCGTAGGTGCCGAAGGCGCGCATGCGCACCACGCCGAAGTCGGCGTCGCGCATCATCACCGGGTTGGCCGTGCCCCACTTGTTGCCGGCGAAAACGCGCGTGGTGACGTAATAGACATCGGCCTTGAACGGCGTCTGGAACTTGTACTTCCAGCCCAGCAGGTCGCCCAGGATGGGGATGTTTTCGGTCTTGAGGGTGTGTTTGCCCGGGCCCAGCGTGTCGGCGAACTGGCCGACGTAGACGAACTGCGCCACCTGGCTCTCGCGCACGATGAGCTGGGCCTCGTTCTTGATTTGTTTGTCGTCGTCCGGAAAGCGGAACGACAGCGTGTCGCGCGAGTCGTCCACCCACTCGATGACGTCGATGAACTGGCGATTCAGGAAATCCATGATGGCCATGCGGGGCTCCCTTGGGTGGTGGAAAAGAAGGCGTCAGGCGTGGCGCTTGATCGCGTCGGCCAGCACGTTGACCATGGTATCGATGTGCGACTTTTCCACAATATACGGCGGCGCGAACACCAGGTTTTCGCCCGCGTTGCGCACCAGCACGCCGTGTTTGTAGCAGTCCATGAAGATGTCGAACGCGCGCTTGCCCGGCAGGCCGGGGATGGACGACAGCTCCACCGCGGCCGCCAGCCCCAGACTGCGGATGCTGATCACGTTGGGCAGGCCCTTCAAGGCGCTGTGCATCGCGTCGCCCAGCACCGGCGCCATCTCGCCCGCGCGCTCAAACAGCTTCTCTTCGCGGAACAGGTCCAGCGTGGCGATGGCCGCCGCGCAGGCCACCGGGTGGCCCGAGTAGGTGTAGCCGTGGAAGAACTCGATGGCGTGGTCCGGCGCGCTGCCGTGAGCGCCCATCATGGCGTCGTAAATGCGGTCGGTGCAGACCACACCGCCCATCGGGATCACGCCGTTGGTGACGGCCTTGGCGAAGTTCAACATATCGGGCATCACGCCGTAGTAGTCGGACGCGAAGGCCGTGCCCAGGCGGCCGAAGCCGGTGATGACCTCATCGAAGATCAGCAGGATGCCGTGCTTGTCGCAGATCTCGCGCAGGCGCTTCAGGTAACCCTGCGGCGGGATGTACCAGCCTGCGCTGCCGGCGATGGGTTCGACGATCACCGCCGCCACGTTGCTGGCGTCGTGCAGCGGCAGAAGGCGGTTTTCCAGCTCCAGCAGGATGTCTTCGTTCCAGACCGGCTCCTGGTTGTGGATGTAGGCGTGGTTCACCGGGTCGTGGATGAAACGCAGGTGGTCCACGCGCGGCAGCAGGGCCGAGCCGTACATCTTGCGGTTGGCCGGGATGCCGCCCACGCTCATGCCGCCGAAGTTGACGCCGTGGTAGCCGCGCTCGCGGCCGATGAAGAGGTTGCGATGGCCTTCGCCACGCGCGCGGTGGTAGGCCAGCGCCACCTTGAGCGAGGTGTCAGCCGCTTCACTGCCCGAGTTGCAGAACAGCACCTTGTTCAGGTCGCCCGGCGCCATGGCGGCGATCATCTCGGCGGCGCGGAAGGCCTTGTCGTTGCTGACGCTGAAGGCGGTGGCGTAGTCCAGCGTGTCGAGCTGTTTCTTGATCGCTTCGTTGATCGGTTTCCGGTTGTGGCCCGCGCCCACGCACCACAGGCTGGAGATGCCGTCGATGACCTGCTTGCCATCGTGCGTGGTGAAGTGCATGCCGTCCGCGGCGACGAAGATGCGCGGGTCTTTCTGGAAGCTGCGGTTGGGCGTGAAGGGCAACCACTGGTTGTCCATGCGGAATTCGGTGTAGGCCATGCGGGGTCTCCTGGGGCGCGCGGGATGGGCGCGGTCGGTGGTCAAGTGGCAGGATTCTGGCACCGGAATGCCCAGGCTGGAGGTTCCACTGCCGCGGCCATGGTCGGGCCCACCCCGGGCGGCCTGCGACAATGCGGGCGCCATGAACCACACCTACGTCCTCACCCTGTCCTGCCAGGATCGCCCTGGCATCGTGCACGCCGTCTCGGGCTTCCTGCTGGAGCGCGGCGGCAACATCGAAGAAGCCGCCCAGTACAACGACCACGGCACCGGCCTGTTTTTCATGCGGGTGCAGTTCACCTGCAGCCAGCTCACGCAGGACGACCTGCGCACGCACCTGAAGCTGTTTGCCGAGCCCTTTGCCATGCGCTGGAGCCTGCACCCGCTGGCCGAACCCATGAAGACCGTGATCTTCGTGAGCAAGGAAGGGCATTGCCTGAACGACCTGATGTTCCGCTGGAAGAGCGGTTTGCTGCGGCTGGACATCCGCGCCATCGTGAGCAACCACCGCGACTTCTACCAGCTCGCTGCCGGCTACAACGTGCCCTTCCACCACATCCCGGTGACGGGTGCCACCAAGGCGCAGGCCGAGGCAAAGCAACTCGAAGTGATCCGCAGCGAGGGCGCCGAGCTGGTGGTACTGGCGCGCTACATGCAGATCCTGAGCAACGACCTGTGCCGCGAACTCTCGGGCAAGGCGATCAACATCCACCACAGCTTCCTGCCCAGCTTCAAGGGTGCGAAACCCTACTACCAGGCGCATGACCGCGGCGTGAAGCTGATCGGCGCCACCGCCCACTACGTGACGGCCGACCTGGACGAAGGCCCGATCATCGAACAGGACGTGGCCCGCGTGGACCACACCGACGACGTGGAAGATCTCACCGCGCGGGGCCGCGACACCGAAAGCCAGGTGCTGGCCCGCGCGGTGAAGTGGCACAGCGAACACCGCGTGCTGCTGAACGGGCACAAGACCGTGGTATTTAGATGACCTCCTGCACAACGACTGCGCGCGGGGAAGGTCGGCCTGCCGCCGGGCCGCCCCAAGGCAGGCCAGCCCCCTCGGGGGGCAGAGAGCCACACGAAGTGGGCGAACGTGGGGGTCATGCCACATGACGATCCGCATCCCGCCGATCCAGTGCCTGCTGACCTTCGAGGCCCTGGCACGCCTGCGCAGCGTGACGCAGACCAGCGAGGAACTGTGCGTCACGCCCAGCGCGGTGAGCCACCGCATCAAGCAGCTGGAGCAGGTTCTCGGCACCAAGCTGTTCGGCCGGGCCGATTTTTCGCTGACGACCGAAGGCAGCGAATACCTGGCGCATGTGCGGGAAGGTCTGGCAACGCTGCAGAAATTTCCCAGCAACACCGTCACGCCGGGGCGGCGCAAGTTGCGGCTGGCGGTCACGCCCACGTTTGCGCGCTCCATCCTGCTGCCGCGCCTGAAGCAGTTCAGCGAGGCCTACCCCGAGATCGACCTCACGCTGCAGGTCAGCATCCCGCTGCTGGACGTGGTCGCCGAAGACGCCGACCTGATGATCCGTTTCGGCACCGGCCGCTACGCCGATGTGGAACACGTCTGCCTGATGAAGGACGACGTCACGCCGCTGGCATCACCAGCGTTTGCGCGCGAGCACGGTCCGTTCGACGCCCCCGAGGACCTGGAAGGTGTGCCCCTGTTGCGCAGCCCGCTGGAGCCCTGGCGCACCTGGTTCGCCGCGCACGATCTGGACTGGCCCGAACCGGTGGACGGGTCGCAGTTCAACGACATCGGCCTCATGTGCGACGGCGCCGCCGCCGGCATGGGCGTGGCGCTGGTGCGTATCAAGCTGGCCGCGCCCTGGCTGGAGCACGGCACGCTGGTGCCGCTGTACGAGCGCCACGTGCCCAGCCCGCACGCGCACTACCTGTGCTGGCGCACCGGCACCATGGACCGCTGGGAGTGCGTGGCGTTCGCCGAGTGGCTCAAGAAGAGCCTGAGCTGATCACTCGATATTCAAGCGCTGGCCTGCGAGCGCCACCTTCTTGGGCAGGGTCAGCGTCAGCACCCCGTTTTCGTACCGGGCCCGGGCATTCTGGTTGTCGATGTCGGTCGCCAGCTGGAGGCTGCGGGACACCGAACCGTAATAACGCTCTGTGCGCAGCACCTTCTCGTCCTGACTCTGGCTGTCTTCCTGCTTGATCTCGGCGCGCAGGGTCACCACACCGCCTTCCACGGTGACGTGAATGTCTTCCTTGGCCACGCCGGGCACCTCGGCCACCACGGTGTAGGCCGACGGCGTTTCCTTCACGTCGATCTTGATCTGGGACGGTGACGGCAAGGAATCGCCGTGCAGGGGACGGACGTAAAAACCCGGTGCGACGTCCTTGAAGAAATCGTCAAACAGTCCGGAACGGGCGATCAGATGGTTCATGGCATGTGCTCCTTTGACAATGGACTGGGTCGATGGACCCGGACTGGACGGTCACTGTGCCGTCCATGGCCGGTACATAGCGGCACACCCCGGCGGTTTCAAGACCCCGGCGTTTGAGCTGCGTCAAACCGCGGGCTCACAGGTTCTTGCAAGTTTCTTCAACCCACTGTGAGGCACGCTGTCCTAAACTGGTGCGCATGAACGCACCCACCGCCCCCGCCGAAGTCACCCGCGCCCAACGCGCCGCCCGCCAGGCCGAGGTGGTGCGCACCCTGCAGGCGTCGCTGCCGGCGCACGCCCTGCTCTGGCAGGCCGAAGACACCGTGCCTTACGAATGCGACGGCCTGACCGCCTACCGGGAACGCCCGCTGGTGGTCGCGCTGCCGGAAACCGAGGCCCAGGTGGCGGCCGTGCTCAAGGCCTGCCACGCACTGAACGTTCCGGTGGTCGCGCGCGGCGCCGGTACCGGCCTCTCGGGCGGGGCCATGCCCCACGCGCTGGGCGTCACGCTGTCCCTGGCCAAGTTCAACAAGATCCTGTCGATCGACCCGCGTTCGCGCACCGCCGTGGTTCAGTCCGGCGTGCGCAACCTGGCCATTTCCGAAGCGGCTGCGCCCCACGGCCTGTACTACGCACCCGACCCGAGCAGCCAGATCGCCTGCACCATCGGCGGCAACGTGGCCGAAAACTCGGGTGGCGTGCACTGCCTGAAATACGGCCTGACGGTGCACAACGTGCTGCAGGTGCGCGGCTTCACCATCGAAGGTGAACCCGTCAGCTTCGGCGGCGAGGCACTCGACACCCCGGGCCTGGACCTGCTCTCGCTGGTGATCGGCAGCGAAGGCATGCTGGCCGTCACCACCGAAGTCACCGTCAAACTGGTGCCCAAACCCCTGCTGGCGCGCTGCATCATGGCCAGCTTCGATGACATCCAGAAAGCCGGCGACGCCGTGGCCGCGGTGATCGCGGCCGGCATCATCCCGGCCGGGCTGGAGATGATGGACAAGCCCATGACCGCCGCGGTGGAAGACTTCGTGCACGCCGGCTACGACCTGAACGCCGCCGCCATCCTGCTCTGCGAGAGCGACGGCACGCCCGAAGAAGTCGAAGAAGAGATCGGCCGCATGAGCGCCGTGCTGCGCGATCACGGCGCCACTGCCATCGCGGTCAGCAGGGACGAAGCCGAACGCCTGCGCTTCTGGAGCGGGCGCAAGAACGCGTTCCCGGCCAGCGGGCGCATCAGCCCCGACTACATGTGCATGGACTCGACCATCCCGCGCAAGCGCCTGGCCGACATCCTGATCGCCATCGGCGAGATGGAACAGAAGTACGGCCTGCGCTGCGCCAACGTGTTCCACGCCGGCGACGGCAACCTGCATCCGCTGATCCTGTTCGATGCCAACGACCCCGACCAGCTGCACCGCTGCGAGCTGTTTGGCGCCGACATCCTGGAGACCAGCGTCGCCATGGGTGGCACGGTGACCGGAGAACACGGCGTCGGCGTGGAAAAGCTCAACAGCATGTGTGTGCAGTTTTCACCCGAGGAGAACGCGCTCATGTTCGGCGTCAAGCGGGCCTTTGATGCCAAAGAGCTGCTGAACCCGGGCAAGGTCATTCCCACGCTGCAACGCTGTGCCGAGTACGGCAAGATGCTGGTGCGCGGTGGCCGGCTTTCGTTTCCCGAACTGCCCCGGTTCTGACGGTCCAATCTCACCGTCTGCGTCCCGGACGCCTCGGGTACAGTAGCGTGCGATGAGTGCACCCCCCCCCGATTCCGGCAACGGCGCCGTGGCCGAGACCGGCCACGGGCCCCGGTCGGCACGCGAGCTCGAGTTGCTCCTGGAGATGGAGGCACTGCGCAGCGAAAACCAGCATCTGCGCCAGTTTTATGCACGGCACCTCAGCACGCCCCAGGATCCGCCCGACGGGCAGCCCGGCCTGCCACTGCCGCTGCATCCCCAAGGACACACCCTGCGCGGATCGGACGGGCCCCGCACGGCCCAGCTGGAATACGAAGCCTTGTTCGCCGCCCTGGCCAGTGCGTTCCCGATCGGCATCTTCCGCACCGACGCCACCGGCGTCCTCACCCATGTGGACGAATCCCTGCAACAGATCTTTGGTCTGCAAGCGCAGGACTTTCCCAACTTCGGCTGGCTCGAACGCGTGCACCCGGATGACCTGGAAAGGGTCCGGAACGACTGGATGACCAGCGTGCTGCACGGCGAAGCCCGCAGCGTGGAGCTGCGTCTCCTGCGCCCCGGAGCGGGGCTCGTGCACGTGCTGGTTCGCAACACACCGATGTTCGACGACGGTGGGCGGATCACGGGACAGCTCGGCTTCGTGCAGGACATCACGCCGCTGCGCGAACTGCAGGCCGACGCGCGGATCCAGGCCGAATTCAACCGGCAGATCATCGCGAGCAGCCCGGACTGCACCAAGGTGCTGGATCTCGACGGCCGCGTGGTGCAGATGACCGCCCAGGGTTGCCGGCTGGTCGAAGTGGATGACTTCGAGCAGGTGCGTGGCAGCGACTGGACGCAATGGTGGACCAGCGAGAGCGCCGTGCTGGCCCGCCAGGCCGTGACCAGCGCTGCCCGGGGCGAAAACTCGCGGTTCATGGCCTTCGGCCTGACCTTCAAGCAGACCCCCAAGTGGTGGGACACCATGGTCTCGCCGATCAACGACGAGCGTGGCCAGCCCGTGATGCTGCTGGTGGTCTCGCGCGACATCACCGAGCAGCACCAGCAGCAGGAAGAAATCCGCCAGCTCAACGCCCAGCTGGAAAGCCGTGTGCGCGAACGCACGGACGAACTGGCCCAGGCCAACGCACGGCTGCGGCAGACGCTCCAGGAAGCCCAGGCGCTCTACAACCAGGCGCCCTGTGGCTACTACTCGCTGGACCGGGATGGCACCATCCAGATGATCAACCAGACCGCCCTGAACTGGCTGGGCCGCAAGCGCGCTGACGTGGTCGGCCACCTGAACTTCCGCGATCTGGTCGATCCCTCGCAACTGGCCAAGCAGAACGTGCGACGGCTGCAGCTGGAAGCAAGCGGCCATCTCGAACCTGAAGAAGTGACACTGCGACTGTCAGACGGCCGCCCCTTCGTCGGTCTGGCCTCCAGCACCGTCGTGACGGACGAACAGGGCCGATTTGTGCGCACCAACAGCACCCTGATCGACATCACCGAGCGCAAAGCCGGCGAAGACCAGGTGAAGCGTGCCAACCTGCAGCTTCAGGAGGCGCTGGAACGGTCGCAAGACCTGTACAACCACGCACCCTGCGGCTACCACTCGCTGGACATCAACGGCATCTATGTCTCGATCAACGACACGGAGTTGAAGTGGCTGGGCTATGAGCGCGAAGAAGTGGTTGGCATCAAGAGTTTCCGCGACTTCATCCTGC
Organism: Hydrogenophaga sp. L76; assembly: GCF_057654755.1. Classification (NCBI taxonomy): domain Bacteria; kingdom Pseudomonadati; phylum Pseudomonadota; class Betaproteobacteria; order Burkholderiales; family Comamonadaceae; genus Hydrogenophaga; species Hydrogenophaga sp. L76. Next base: position 3,511,115 of record NZ_CM172807.1, on the reverse strand, counting down.
CCAGCCGGATCGATCTCCTGGAAGACCGCCTGCAACGTCTGATCCAGGACGGCGTGCTGGAAGGCGTGGAATACGAGATGCGCCGCCGTGATGGCACGGTCTTCCACGCGCTGCTCTCGTCCTCGGCCGTGCGCGATGCCCGCGGCCAGTTTCTGCGCAGCAACACCACGGTGGTGGACATCACCCCGCGCAAGGCCGCCGAGATCGCCCTGCTCGAAAGCCAGCGCTTCCTGCAGACCATCACCGACCACGTGCCCGGCCTGATCGCCTACCTGGACGCGATGCTGTGCCTGCGTTTTGTCAACGCCGAGCACCAGCGCGTGTTCGGCCTCGACCCCGACAAGATCCTCGGTCTGCACTTCAGCGAGTGCCTGCCCCCGGCCGAATGGGTCGAGATCGGCCCCCGCCTGCAGGCCGCCCTGGACGGGCAGACCCAGACCTTCGAGTCCAGGCGCAAGACGGTCCATGGCGACCCTATCGTTGTCAGTACCACCTGCCTGCCCGACATCCACGAAGGCCAGGTACAGGGGGTGTTTGTACAGACCATCGACATCACGGACCACAAGCGCATCGAACAGCGCGTTAGCCAGCTCAATGACGAACTGGAGCTGCGCATCCGCGAACGCTCCCTGGAATTGCTCGAGAGCGAGCAGCGCTTCCGCCTGATGGTGGACAACCTGCGTGAATACTGCATCTTTTTCCTGGATGCACAAGGCCACATCACCGACTGGACCGACAGTGCACAGCGCCTGGAGGGCTACTCACCGTCCGAGATGCTGGGACGGCACTACGCCGTGCTGTTCCGCGACCCCGATGCCGACGCTGCCCTGGCGAGCGCCAAGCTCATGCTGCGCCTGGCCGCCTCGCGCGGGCAGCACGAACGGCACAGCTGGAACGTGCGCAAGGATGGCTCGAAGTACTGGTCGCATTCGCTTCTGATCGCCCTGCGCGATGACGGCGGCGAGCTGCGCGGTTTTGCCAAGATCAACCGCGACATGACCGACGCCAAGCGGCTGGACGACCTGATGCGCAACATCAACGACGAGCTGGAAAACCGGGTCGCCGAACGCACCGAGCAGCTGCTGGCCGCGAACAAGGACCTGGAGTCGTTCTCGTACTCGGTGTCACACGACCTGCGCTCCCCGCTGCGCCACATTTCCAGTTTTGTCAGCCTGCTGGAAGAACACCTGAGCGAAGTCAGCGACCACACCACGCAACGCTATCTGAACACCATCGGCAATTCGGCGCGCCACATGAGCCAGCTCATCGATGGGCTGCTGGCGTTTTCGCATCTCGGGCGCTCGGCGGTCAAACTCACCGCGGTGGACTTCGCCATGCTCGTGGACGCCGTGGTCAACCAGCTCGCACACGACACCGACGGACGCATGGTCGACTGGGTCATTCCGCCGGATCTGCCGGTGGTCCAGGGCGATGCCCTGTTGCTGCGCGAAGTCTGGGCCAACCTCCTGGGCAACGCATTCAAGTACACCCGCCCGCGTGAACGGGCCCGCATCGAGATCCGCTGGAGCGTCGATCCCGCCGTGGGCTACACCTTTGACGTGCATGACAACGGCGTGGGTTTCGATACCCAATACGCCCAGAAGCTGTTTGGCGTTTTCCAGCGTCTGCACCGCGCTTCCGAGTTTGAAGGCACCGGCATCGGTCTGGCGCTCACGCGCCGCATCCTGGAGCGCCACGGTGGTAGCATCTGGGCGGAGAGTCAAGTGGGGGAAGGCAGCGTGTTCCACTTCTCGCTACCGTTTGAAGGGATCGGTCCCCCAGACCTCGTGCGAGACTCCATCCCTTCCGCCCTGGAACCATGAACAAGAACGCCGAAGCCATTCTTCTCGTCGAAGACAATCCGGACGATGCCGAGCTGACCAAGCTGGCGCTGGCGCGTCATGGACTGGACGGACGTGTCACCCATGTCTCCGACGGCATGCAGGCGCTGGACTATCTCTACCGGCGCAACGGTTTCAGCGATCGTTCGGGTGGCAACCCGATTCTGGTCCTGCTCGACCTGAAGATGCCCCTGCTGGATGGCATCGGCGTGCTCAAGGAAATCAAGAGTTCCGAGCACCTTCGCAAAATTCCGGTGGTGGTGCTGACCTCATCCACCGAGCCAAGCGACCTGCAGCGCGCCTACGATGCCGGCACCAACGCCTACATCGCCAAGCCCACCGAGTTCGCGCAGTTCCTCAGCGCCATGAAACACGTGTGCGAATTCTGGATCAACATCAACCAGCCCGCGCCCCAGAGCGCTGGCGCTGGCATGCGCAACACCTCGTTCGGCGAACTCGCCTGAACAACTCCCTCGCCTGCCCCGCGGCGGGCAGTTGCGCCCTCACCAGGTATCGATGAAACGCACGGGCGCGTCTGGTGCAGCCCGGGCGCTGTCGAGTCCGCTGGCCAGCCAGTGGCGGGTGGCTGCCGGGTCGATCACGGCGTCGATCTCCAGCGTGGTGGCCATTTCGATCGCTGAACCATTGGCCACCTGACGCGCCAGCAATTCATCAAAAAGCGCCTGCCGCTGCGGCCCCTCCGGCAGGGCCTCCAGCTCCTTGCGGTAACCCAGTCGCACAGCACCCTCCAGCCCCATGGCCCCGAATTCACCGGTGGACCAGGCCACCGTGAACACCGGCGCATGAAAGCCCCCGGCCGTCATGCCCATGGCGCCCAGGCCGTAGCCCTTGCGCAGCACCACGCTGAAGAACGGCACCCGCAGGCTGGCCGCGGTCACGAACAGGCGGCTCACGTGCCGCACCTGGGCACGGGCTTCCATGGCGGGACCGACCATGAAACCCGGCGTGTCCACCAGGCTGACGATGGGCAGGCTGTGCGCATTGCACAGCTGCATGAAGCGCGCCGCCTTGTCGGCCGCATCGGCATCGATGGCGCCGCCCAGGTGCATCGGGTTGTTGGCCATCAGCCCCACCGGCCGGCCCTCGATGCGCGCCAGCGCGGTGTGGATGCCGACACCGAAACCCTCGCGCAGCACCAGCAGGCTGCCCTGATCCACCAGCCCGGCCATCACCGAACGGGTGTCGTAGACGCGCAGCCGGTTTTCCGGCACGAGGTCGCGCAGAGCGTGGGCGTCGGGGGCGATCCAGTCCTTCACCCGCCCCTGGAAGAACGACAAATAGTGGCGCGCCGCGGCCACCGCCTGCGCCTCGTCGTCCACCAGCAGGTCGATCACGCCGTTGGCGTGTTGCACGTCCGACGGACCGATATCCTCCGGCCGGAACACACCGAGGCCACCGCCTTCGACCATGGCCGGGCCACCCATGCCGATGTTGCTCTGGCGGGTGGCGATGATGACGTCGCTGCAACCCAGCAGGGCCGCGTTGCCCGCGAAACAGCGGCCCGCCGCGATGCCCACCACCGGTACCTGACCCGACAGGCGCGCAAAGGCCGCGAAGGTGCCGACGTGCAGGCCGGCCACGATGGGCATGTCGGTGTCGCCCGGACGCCCGCCGCCGCCCTCGGCGAACAGCACCACGGGCAGCTTCTGGGCCAGCGCGATGCCCAGCAGGCGGTCGGTCTTGGCGTGGTTGCGCATGCCCTGCGTGCCGGCCAGCACGGTGGCGTCGTAGGCCATGACCACGGTGCGCGACGGCTCGGCGCCGAAGATCAGGCCATTGACCGAACCGATGCCGGTCACCATGCCGTCGGCCGGCGTGTTCGCGACCAGGTCTTCTTCCGAACGGCGGCTGCGCTGCGCGGCCACCGCGAGCGCACCGTATTCGATGAAGCTGCCGTCGTCGCACAGGTCGGCAATGTTCTCGCGCGCCGTGCGCAGGCCCAGCGCGTGGCGTTTGGCCACGGCTTCGGGGCGGGCCGCGTCAAGGGTCTGGGCCGTGCGTTGGGCGAGCCGCTGCAGATCGGTCCGCTGTTGGGCGGCTGGCGGCAGCCTATCCGGTTCGGGGGTGATCGCATCGGCAGCCGGTTGCACTTGCACCATGGGCTCCAGGCGCAGCAGACCGGCGCCCTCGTCCACCGTCTCGCCTTCGCTGAAGAAACGTTCGACCACCCGCCCGGCCGCTTCGGCGCGCAGCTCGTGCTCCATCTTCATGGCTTCCAGGACCACCAGCGGATCCCCGGCACGCACCGTGTCGCCGGGGTCGACGAGCCATTGCACGAGCTGGGCCTGCAGGGGAGAGCGCACGGTGGTCATGCGCGCATTGTGGCTATCGAGAGGTCGCCCGCGGTCATGCGGGCGACACCCGGTCGGATCAAGGTCAGTGGAGAGCCGGTCCCGCAAACAAGGCCACGTTGCCACCCGCCGCGGTGGTGTTGATGGTCAGCGTCTGCTCGGCGCAGAAACGTTGCAGGTAGTTGGGTCCGCCCGCTTTCGGGCCGGTGCCGCTCAGGCCCTCGCCGCCGAAGGGCTGCACGCCCACCACAGCGCCGATCATGTTGCGGTTCACGTAGACGTTGCCCACCCGCGCGGCGGTGGCCAGCGCCTGCGCGCGGCTGTCGATGCGGGTCTGGATGCCCAGCGTGAGGCCGTAGCCCAGCGCGTTGATCTGGCGGATCACGTCCATCGGGTCGCCGCCCCAGCGCACCACCTGCAGCACCGGGCCGAAGATCTCGGCTTTGACGTCGGCGATGGCCTTCACCTCGAACATCTGCGGCGGGATCAGATTGGGCAGCGTGGTGGCGGCCGGCGCGGCGGCGGGCAGCAGCGGCCTGGCCTGTGCGTGCAAGCGCTGGAGGTGGCGGGTGATGCCTTCAAACGCTTCGGCGTCGATCACCGGGCCGAGGTCGGTCGCCAGCTCGGCAGTGTTGCCCGCCACCAGTTCTTTCGCAGCGCCCTGGATCATTTCGATCACGTGGTCGGCAATGCCTTCGTGCAGACACAGCAGTCGCAGGGCCGAGCAACGCTGGCCGGCGCTGCGGAAGGCGCTCTGCACCACCGCGTCGGCCACCTGCTCGGGCAGGGCCGTGCTGTCGACCAGCATGGCGTTGATGCCGCCGGTTTCGGCGATCAGCGGCACGATGGCGCCGTCTTTCGCGGCCAGCGCGCGCTGGATGATCTTGGCCACCTGCGTGGAACCGGTGAACACCACGCCGGCGATGCCGGCTTGTGCCACCAGCGAGGCGCCCACGGTTTCGCCCGGGCCGTGCAGCAGCTGCAAAGCGTTGGCCGGTACACCGGCGGCGTGCAGCAGCTTCACCGCTTCCAGCGCCACAGCCGGCGTCTGTTCGGCGGGCTTGGCCAGCACCGTGTTGCCGGTGGCCAGCGCGGCGGCGACCTGGCCCATGAAGATGGCGAGCGGGAAGTTCCAGGGGCTGATGCAGACCCAGGCGCCACGGCCTTCGAGGCGCAGGACGTTGCTCTCGCCGGTCGGGCCGGGCAGCGTCTGCGGGGCCATCACGCGCTCCGCGTCGTTGGCGTAGAAGCGCAGGAAGTCCACCGCCTCGCGCACCTCGGACACCGCGTCGCCCCAGGTCTTGTGCGCCTCTTTCACCAGCAGCGCGCAGAAGCGCGGCAGTTGCTGTTGCAGCGCATCGGCGGCGCGGCGCAAGGTGGCCGCGCGCTCGGCCACCGGCGTGTGGTTCCAGCCGGCGAAGGCGGCCACGGCTTTCGCGCATGCGGTCTCGGTCTCGGCCGTGCTGGCCTCGGGAATCGTGGGCACCGGGGTGCTGGCGAGCGCGGCCAGCAGGGGCTCGCGCATCGAGGCCACGGCCAGGTCCAGGCCCTGGCTGTTGGCGCGCTTCGCGCCGTACAGGTCGGCCGGCAGCGGCAACGAAGGTTGCGGCTCCAGGCGCAGCGGCGAGATGAGCAGCTCGTCCATCCCCACCGACTCGTCGGCCAGCTGGTGCACGAAGGAAGAGTTGGCGCCGTTCTCCAACAGGCGGCGCACCAGGTAGGCCAGCAGGTCGCGGTGCGCGCCCACCGGCGCATACACACGGCAGGCCACCAGCGGGTTCTTCAGCACCTCGCGGTAGATGCCTTCGCCCATGCCGTGCAGTCGTTGAAGTTCGAAAGGCACGCCTTGACGGGCTGACATCTGCAGGATCGCCGCGATGGTGCCCGCGTTGTGGGTGGCGAACTGCGGGTAGATCGCGTCGGGCGCGTCCAGCAGCGCGCGTGCGCAGGCGAGGTAGCTCACGTCGGTGTGGTGCTTGTGGGTGAACACCGGGTAGGTGGGCAGGCCCTGCTCCTGTGCGCGCTTGATCTCGGCGTCCCAGTAAGCGCCCTTGACCAGGCGGCACATGAACCGGATCTTGTATTGGCGGGCCAGCGCGGCCACATGTTCGATCAGCTCGACCGCGCGGGTCTGGTAGGCCTGCATCGCCAGGCCCAGGCCGGCCCATTGCGGGCAGTGCTCGGCCACCAGCTGCGCCAGCGCCTCGAACACGTCGAGCGAAAGTTCGAGGCGGTCCACCTCTTCGGCGTCGATGGTCAGGTTGAGGTTGGCCGCCGCCGCGGCGCGGCACAGCGTCCACACGCGAGGCACCAGTTCTTCCATCACACGCCCGTGCTGCACGGCCTCAAAGCGCGAATGCAGGGCGCTGAGCTTGATCGAGATGCCGTCGTTGTGCGCGGGCGAGCGTTTCGGGTCGGCGGTGCGCGCAATCGCAGCGATGGCGTTTTCGTAACTCGCCAGGTAGCGCAACGCATCGGCGTCGGTGCGCGCGCCCTCGCCCAGCATGTCGAAACTGAAGCGCAGCTGGTCCAGCTTCTTGCGCGCCGAGGCCGCTTCTTTCATGCCCTCTTCAATCGTCTGCCCCAGCACGAACTGGCGACCCAGCAGCTGCACCGCGCGCAGCGTGGCCGCGACCACGGTTTTGGCGCCGAGCTTGGCCATCAGACCGGTTTCACCGCCCGACTCCGGCAGAAATTTCTTGGACATCGCAATGGCTGTCGAGGACAAACGAGCCAAGGTGGAGTCGGCCGCGCCGTCAAAGTCTGCCCGGCCCAGCTGGTCCGCGGTCAAGGCGATGGCGGTCTCGGCATCGGGCACGCGCAGCAGCGCCTCGGCCAGGCGCATCAGGGCCAGGCCCTCGGCGCTGGAGATCGGGTATTCCTTGAGCAGGCTTTCCATCGCCCAGAACGGCGGCGGGTTCTCGCGCACAGCGCGCACCCAGGGCGCGGCCACGGTGGCGGCGGCGGCCCAGTCCAGCGCGCCCTGCAGCGCGGCCAGGCGCTGGGCGACGATGGCGGTCTCAGGCCGGTAGGGGAAAGGCAGGCGGTCGGTGGTGCGCGGCATGGAAGTCTCCGGAAATCACCTGATGTGGTGAATATCGAGATGATGCCCATCCACAAGGTGAGTTTTTGATTGTTTTTTAGTCTTTCACCGGATAATTCACCACCCATGACAGAAACCACCCACGAACTCGACCGCATCGACCTGCGCATCCTGAAGGTGCTGCAGGAAGACGGCCGCATCGCCAACCTGAAGCTGGCCGAGGCGGTGGCGCTCTCGCCCACCGCGGTGCTGGCGCGCACCCAGCGCCTGCAGCGCGACGGCTACATCCTGGGTTACGAGGCGCGGCTGAACCCGCTCAAGCTCGGCCGCGGGATGATGGTGTTCGTGGAAGTGCTGCTGGACCGCACCACCCACAACGTGTTTGACGAGTTCAAGGCCGCGGTGCAGGTGCACGACACCATCATGGAATGCCACATGGTGGCCGGCGGCTTCGACTACCTGCTCAAGACCCGCATGGCCGACATGGCCGCCTACCGCGACTTCGCGGGCAGCGTCCTGTGGCAGCTGCCCGGCGTGCGCGAGACGCGCACGTATGCGGTGATGGAAGAGGTCAAGAACAGCAGCCGGCTGCCGCTGTGAAGCTTTGACAAAGCCCCGCCCGCAAGGACAATGAACCCCTTATTAAATGGAGCCTGCCCATGTTGAAACCCCTCGTCACCGTTCTTTCCGCCACCCTGCTCCTGGGTTCGGGTGCTGCACTGGCCCAGACCACCCGCCCCGGCCTGTGGGACATCCAGCACAAGATGGGGGGCGACCCGGAAATCGACCGGGCGATGGCCGAGATGCAGAAGCAGCTTGCGGCCATGCCACCGGCGCAGCGCAAGCAGATGGAGGCCATGATGGGCCAGCAGGGCGTGAGCATGGCACCCGGCTCGAAGGGCGGCATGGCCCTGAAGATCTGCATCACCCCGGAAATGGCGGCGCGCCAGGAGATGCCCAGCCAGACCGAGGGCGACTGCACCACCACCATCCACTCGCGCAGCGCCAGCACGCTGAAGATGAGTTACGTCTGCAAGAACCCGCCGTCGTCCGGCGAAGGCACCTACACCTTCAGCGGTGACACCGCCTACACCATGAAGATGGTCATGAAAACGACCCGCCAGGGCAAGCCCGCGTCCATGACCATGGAAGGCCAGGGAAAATGGCTGTCGGCGGACTGCGGCACTGTCAAGCCGATGGCGCCGCCCAAGCGCTGAACCCCTTCTGTGGGGTCAGAGGCTGAGCGCTCTTCGGGCGTGCCCGGGCAACGCTCAGCCGCTCAGCCGCTCAGAGCAGCCGTCGCATCAGATCGTCTTCGAACTGCTGCAGGAAAGCCTCCTGCGCCTCGGTCTGCACGTAGGCCGGGTCGATGCGGCGCAGGCGTTCGATGGCGGTGGCCGCACTCAGGCCACCGTCGCGCACCAGCCAGGCCGCCAGCACCAGACCGGTGCGTCCCAGCCCTGCCAGGCAATGCACCGCCAGCACCTCACCCGCCTGCAGCAGGCGCTGCATGCGCACCAGCAGCATCTGCATCTGCCCGGTGGACGGGGCTTCCCGGTCAAAGATCGGCAGGTGCGTGTTGGCCAGGCCGTGTATGCGCAGCAGATCCTGTGGCAGGTCCCGCTCGGTCAGGGTGATCAGGTGGGTGACGCCCACCGCCCCCAGCAGGTCGAGGTCGTATTCGATCGGCGCCACCACGCCGGGCTGCGGACAACCCGCCAGCACACCCGGCACGATCCAGCGAAAGCGCCGGGGTCCCTGCCCCCCACTGAGGACCGCCTGCCCCACCATCGAGGCCAGTTCCACCCCCGTGGGCAAGGTCGGCGGCAGCGCAGCGAGACGACGCACCGGCTCTGCAGGCGGGTTGACCATGGCGCGCTTCGTGACAACGGGTTGCGCCATCGCCTCTGACAGGCCCGCCTGGGAGGCACGGGCCACGACCACGGTCGCCGGTTCGGGCCGCCGGGTGGCCTCTTCCTGCGAAGCCGCCACAGCGGCCAGAGCCGCAGGGGGCAGCGGGGCCGGGGCCACCGCGTCGGCGTCCAGATCTTCCGCCCGCGCGTCGGGCGAGGGCAGGTCCAGGCTGCCGCTGCGAAGGAACTGTTCAACCCATTCGTTGGCCGGATGATCGAAAAACCGCTCCGTGGGCTGGTGCGCCAGGATCCGCCCGCCACCGAGCAGGGCCACCGAGTCGGCCAGCAGGCGTGCCTGCTGCTGGTTGTGCAAGGTCACCAGCAGCTTCAGCTCCGTGCCCACCTGGCGCAACCAGTCCAGCAGACTGGCACTTTCGCGAGGGTCCAGCCCATAGGTGGGTTCGTCCACCAGGAGCATCTCCGAGCCGGCCGCCGCCAGAGCGAGCACGCGCACACGCCGCTGCTGCGACGAGGGCAAGTCCATCATGGGCTGGTCCAGCAACCCCGCCAGCTCCACCGCCTGGAACCGTTCCAGGCACTCCTGTGCCCAGGCACGCCACTGAACGCCGCTGCGATGCCCGTCTGCGGACTGCGCTTCCCGCAGCACCTCGAACACGGTGCGTGCCGGGCTGCGAACGTGCTGAGCGACCAACTGGGGTCGGTATCCCGGTTGCAACGCACGCCCCCGGAGCCAGCCGTGGCCCCAGCTGCGGTGCATGGCGTGGCCGTCGAACTGCCCCGCCAGGCTGCGCAGCAAGCTGGACTTGCCGGTCTTGACCGGCCCCATCAGCACATCAATGCCCGTGGGCGCCAGCGCCAGATCGCACTCGGCCAGGATGACCCGGGAACCGAAGGCGAGGCCAAAACCCTGCAGGCACAGGCTGGTGTTGTGCAGTGGCTGCTCCGGTGAGTCCGACGCCATGTGCCGGCTCAGACCTTGGACTCCAGCTCGGGCATGGCCATGCGCGCCTTGGTCAGCACCATGCCCAGGTTGGCGGATTTGCGGCACACGAACACCGCCACATAGTTCGAGTAGCGCTTGCCGCGCAGGAACACGTGGATCAGGTTGTCGCTGTTGACGATGATTTCCTGGAAATAGTGGTGATCGCTGCTGGCCAGTCCGCGGGACTTGTTGAACATCTGTTCGATGGCCGTCACGTTGCTGCCCGCGAACAGGTCGCCGGTGGCGGCGGCCACGAGGTCGATCACCTCGCTCGGGTGGGAGTCCACCGTCTTGATCGCCAGCAGCATGCCGGACTGAATGTCGACGTAACCCGCCGCGACGCACTCGGGGATGCCGCCGGATGCGGTGGCCAGTTGTTGATCCAATGTCGACATGAAAGAAATTCCTTGCATACAAATAAACAGAGCCCGGCAGGGTATCTGCTCACTCAGGCACGGGTTGTGCACTATTTCGGGGAACCCCCCAAAACCGATACAAGGTATAACTAAATAGATGAACGGTCCAGCCGTTCTGGCGGTGCGGCGCGGCTGCCGAACACCGCCCGCCCCACGCGCACCATCGTCGAGCCGGCGGCAATGGCGGCGTCGAGATCGTCGCTCATGCCCATGGACAGCGTGTCCAGCCCCAGACCGCGCGCATTCAGTTCGTCAAACAGTGCTCGGGCCTGAAGAAACACGGCGCGCTGGGCTTCAAAACTGTCGGCCGGCTCGGGAATGCACATCAGCCCACGCAACCGCAGGCGCGGCAATTGCGCCACGGCGATGGCCAGGCCGGGCAACTCGGCTGGCGTGACGCCCGACTTGTTGGCGCCGCCATCCACATTCACCTGCAGGCACACCTGCAACGGTGCCCGATCCACCGGCCGCTGCTCGCTCAGTCGCTGCGCGATCTTGAGCCGGTCCACCGACTGCACCCAGTCGAAGTGAGTGGCCACCTGCCGGGTCTTGTTGCTTTGCAGCGGCCCGATGCAGTGCCATTCGATGCCGGCCCCGGGAAGCAAGTCCTGCAAGGCGAGGATCTTCTCCACCCCTTCCTGGACGTAGTTCTCGCCAAAGGCACGCTGACCCGCAAGCCAGGCCTGGCTCACCGCATCCGGCCCAAAGGTCTTGGACACCGCCAGCAGCGTGACGGCGGTCACATCCCGGTCGGCCCGGGCACACGCTGTGGCGATGTGGCCTCGTACCTGTTGGAGATTGTCTTCAATCGTCGTCATAATCAGTCTGTAACACCAACACTGCACGGGACCCGGGATGGACATCACCCAACTGCTCGCTTTCAGCGTCAAGAACAAGGCATCCGATCTTCACCTCTCGGCCGGTCTCCCACCCATGATACGGGTGCACGGTGACGTGCGGCGCATCAACGTCGAGCCGCTGGATCACAAGATGGTCCACACCATGGTGTACGACATCATGAACGACAGCCAGCGCAAGCAGTACGAGGAGTTCCTGGAGTGCGACTTCTCGTTCGAGATCGAAGGTCTGTCGCGTTTTCGCGTCAACGCGTTCAACCACAACCGCGGTGCGGGTGCGGTGTTCCGGACCATTCCCAGCAAGATCCTGACGCTGGAACAGCTCAACGCACCCAAGATCTTTGGCGACCTGGCCTTGCGCCCGCGCGGCCTGGTCCTGGTGACCGGCCCCACCGGCTCGGGCAAATCCACCACGCTGGCCGGCATGGTCAACCACCTCAACGAAACCGAGTACGGCCACATCCTGACGGTGGAAGACCCGGTCGAATTCGTGCACGAGTCCAAAAAATGCCTGATCAACCAGCGTGAGGTGGGGCCCCACACCCTGAGCTTCGCCAACGCCCTGCGTTCGGCCTTGCGCGAAGACCCGGACGCCATCCTCGTGGGCGAAATGCGCGACCTGGAAACCATCCGCCTGGCCATGACCGCGGCGGAAACCGGCCACCTGGTGTTTGGCACGCTGCACACCTCCAGCGCAGCCAAGACCATCGATCGCATCATCGACGTGTTTCCGGCGGAAGAAAAAGACATGGTGCGTGCCATGCTGTCCGAATCGCTGGTGGCGGTGATTTCGCAGACGCTGTGCAAACTCAAGGACGGCAGCGGCCGCGTGGCCGCCCACGAAATCATGATCGGCACCAGCGCCATCCGCAACCTGATCCGCGAAGCCAAGGTGGCCCAGATGTATTCCGCCATCCAGACCGGCAGCGGCGTGGGCATGCAGACACTGGACCAGAACCTGTCTGAACTGGTCAAGCGCAACGTCATCAGCGCGGCCGAAGCCCGAAGCAAGGCCAAAATCCCGGAAAACTTCCCAGGGTAAACATGCTCGCCCCCGTCGCTTGCTCGCTGCGCCCCGGATTGCCGCCTCAAGCGGCATTCCGCTCAGCCGCATCGCCCCCAGGGGGCTTTGCTCCCGGCCCGGCAAAGCCGGTTCCGCCGCGTTCTGAGCTGGCGTTCCAGCTTCCAACATTCCCCGCTCTCTGGAGCGTGGACCAAGTTTTTGAAACAAGGTAGTCCCTCATGGAACGCGACCAGGCATCCAAGTTCATCAACGACCTGCTCAAGCTCATGCTGAGCCGGTCTGGCAGCGACCTGTTCATCACGGCCGACTTTCCGCCCGCGATCAAGGTGGACGGCAAGGTCGTGAAGGTGTCGCCGCAGCCGCTCAACGCGGTGCACACACTGTCGCTGGCACGCGCCATCATGAACGACAAGCAGGCGGCCGAGTTCGAGCGCACCAAGGAATGCAACTTCGCCATCTCGCCACCCGCCATCGGTCGTTTCCGGGTCAGCGCCTTCATCCAGCAGGGCAAGGTGGGCATGGTGATGCGGACCATCCCGGCGGTGCTGCCCACCATCGACAAGCTCGGTCTGCCCCAGGTGATGAAGGACGTCAGTCTGTCCAAGCGCGGCCTGTGCATCCTCGTCGGCTCCACGGGTTCGGGCAAGTCCACCTCGCTGGCCGCCATGGTGGACTGGCGCAACGAGAACACCTTCGGCCACATCATCACCATCGAAGACCCGATCGAGTTCGTGCACCCGCACAAGAACTGCGTGGTCACGCAGCGCGAAGTGGGGCTGGACACCGACAGCTGGGACGCCGCCCTCAAGAACACCCTGCGCCAGGCCCCCGACGTGATCCTCATGGGTGAGATCCGCACGCGCGAGACCATGGAACACGCGATCCAGTTCTCGGAAACCGGTCACCTGTGCATGGCCACCCTGCACGCCAGCAGCGCCAACCAGGCGCTGGACCGGATCATCAACTTTTTCCCCGAAGAGCGTCGCCCGCAGCTGCTGATGGACCTGTCGCTCAACCTGCGCGCCATGATCTCGCAGCGCCTGGTGCCGCGCCAGGACAACAAGGGCCGTTTTGCCGCGGTGGAGGTTCTGCTCAATTCACCGCTGATCTCCGACCTGATCTTCAAGGGCGATGTCGCCGAGATCAAGGAGATCATGAAGAAAAGCAACCAGATGGGCATGCAGACCTTCGATCAGGCCCTGTTCAACGCTTTCGAGGCCAACCTCATCACACTCGAAGACGCCCTGCGCAACGCCGACTCGCTCAACGACCTGCGGCTGCAGATCAAGCTCAACAGCCAGCGCGCCAAGACGGTGGACCTGGCCGCGGGCACCGAGCACATGATGATTGTGTAGAGAAACACCCCCGCGCTGGCATGGCCCACCCCCGCGCTGCGTCCAAGGGCGCGTCATCCCCTCAAGGGGGCAACGCGATGCGGCCCGGCGGAACCGGTTCCGCCGCGTTCTGGGTGGTTCATCTCGCTCCGGCTGAACCGATTTCCCGGCACCTCTGTAAAGGCATCCCCTCATGAGTTCCATCGCCTCAAAAACATACGAATCTGTTGCGCCCAAGAAGGTCGCTTTTCTCGGCCTCGGCGTCATGGGTTTCCCCATGGCAGGGCATCTGGCCCGTGCCGGTCACCCGGTGACGGTCTACAACCGCTCCCCGGCCAAGGCGCAGGCCTGGATGGCCGAGTTCGGCGGCTCGGCCAAGGCGACGCCGCGCGAAGCGGCGATGGGTGCCGACATCGTGTTTTCCTGTGTGGGCAACGACGATGATCTGCGCGCGGTGACGCTGGGGGCCGACGGCGCTTTTGCCGGCATGGCGCCGGGCGCGGTGTTGGTGGACCACACGACCGCCTCGGCCGATGTGGCGCGCGAGCTGTATGGCGCCGCGAAGAACCTGGGGCTCGCGTTTGTGGACGCGCCTGTTTCCGGTGGCCAGGCGGGCGCCCAGAACGGCCTGCTGACGGTGATGTGCGGCGGTGATGCCGCCGAGTTCGAGAAGGTCCAGCCCGTGGCCATGGCCTTCTCCCGCGCCTTCACGCTCCTGGGCGCCAGCGGTGCCGGCCAGCTCGCCAAGATGGTCAACCAGATCTGCATCGCGGGCCTGGTGCAAGGCCTGGCCGAAGCCATCGCCTTCGGCCAGAAGGCCGGCCTGAACATGCCCCAGGTGCTCGACGTGATCGGCAAGGGGGCCGCGCAAAGCTGGCAGCTCGACAACCGCGGAAAAACCATGGTCGCCGACCAGTTCGACTTCGGTTTCGCCGTGGACTGGATGCGCAAGGACCTGGGGCTGGTGCTGGATGAGGCCCGGCGCAACGGCGCGCGCCTGCCGGTGACCGCCCTGGTGGACCAGTTCTACGCCGACGTGCAGGCCATGGGCGGCAACCGCTTGGACACGTCCAGCCTGATCAAGCGCTTGAGGTAACCCCCCCGCGCCGGCTTCGCCGTCACCCCCCAGGGGGCGATGCGCGTGGCCCGGCAGAGCCGGTTCCACCGCATCCTGGGTTAAGGCACCCACGCCGGAGCTAAGGTTTGAGACGAGAGGGGGATTTGGTTCCAGGGCACCGCGGAACCGGCTTTGCCGGGCCGCCAGTGCCGCCCCCTGGGGGGTGTGACGGCGAAGCCGGCGCGGGGGGAGCCTATTTCATCCGGGCCAGCTCTTCTTCGCTGATGATTTCGAACAAACGGACCACGCGTTGCGCGCCCTTGGTCGTGCGCGCCACTTCGGTGGCCTGATCGGCTTCGCGCTGGGTCACACGGCCCATCAGGAACACCGAACCACGTTCGCTCACCACCTTGAAGGAGTTGGTCGAGAGGTTCTTGGCATCCACCAGACCGGCCTTCACACGCCCCGTCAGCAGCGTGTCTTCGGCCTTTTCCCTGAACGTGGGACTGTTGGTGATCTCCAGCTCGTTGAACACCGACGCCACATTGTCCGTCTTGCTGACAGTCTCGCTCGCCAGGGCCTTGTCGCGCTCGTTGGCGACCTCGCCGGTCAACAGCACGCGGCGGTTGTAGCTGGTCACACTGATGCGGGCGCGGCTGCCCATCTGCTCGCGCAGGTGGCTGGCGGCGCGCAGTTCAATGCCCTGATCGTCCAGTTGGGCCCCGGAGCTGCGCCGGTCGGTGGCCACGACGGCGCCGGTCAAGGCCCCACCCACCATCAATGGCGCGCAGGCGGACACGGTGGCCGCCAGCGCGGCCACACCCAGGATGCTGGCCGCCAGACGGCCGGTCGACGGGAAACGTTTCATGCGAGGTTCTCCTGTTCGTTGGTCAAGGTGTCAGGCAGGCCCAGCAACTGGGCGTCCACGCCGTCACAGATGCAGTGCAACACCAGGTGCTGCACTTCCAGAATCCGGGCCGGCAGCTCATGCGGCACGCACACGTGCACATCGGTATCGCGCAACAGCTGCGCCAGGCGCCCGCCGCGCGCGCCCGTGAGCGCCACCACCGACATGTCGCGTTCGTGAGCCGCTTCAATGGCCGCGATCATGTTGGCCGAATTGCCGGTGGTGGACAGTGCCAGCAGCACATCCCCCGCCTGACCCAGGGCCCGCACCTGACGGGCAAAGATCGCGCGGGCGTCAAAATCGTTAGCGATACCGGTCAGCACCGCCGCATCGGCCGACAGCGAAAACGCCGCCAGCTCGGGGCGCTCGCGGTCGTAACGACCCACAAAGCTGGCCGCAAAGTGCTGGGCAGCCGCGGCCGAGGGTCCGTTGCCGCAGCTCAACACCTTGCCCCCGCCGGTCACGCAGGCCAGCACCGCGCCAATGGCCGCTTCCACCACCGGTGCGAGCGACTGCGCACACTGGTATTTCAGGTCGGCGCTGTCGATGAACTGTTGTTGTATCCGTTGCAAGAGCATGAGTGGATCATAGCGGTGGGTGAAGTATCAAAAGGTTGCGCTCGCATCAAATGCCGCGCGATGCCATTCGAGGTGCACCGACGCGGCGCCGTCGCCTTCCGGGGCACCCTTGCGCCCCTGGATCAGCACCACATCGAAGCGGCATGGGGGTTCTGAGCCGAGCCGCAGCAAAAAGTGCCGCGCCGCGAAAACGATGCGGCGCTGCTTGAGCGCGGTGATGCTGCCGCCGGCCCCGCCGCGGGAGGCGCTGGCGCGCTGGCGCACCTCGACGAACACCAGCGTGCCGTCACGGTCGCGCATAATCAAATCGACCTCGCCACCGCCGCGCCCGGGTGTCCTGAAGTTGCGCTGCACCAGGCGCAGGCCGTGGCGCTGCAGATGCTCCAGTGCAGCATCTTCGGCGGCATCGCCGCGCTGTTTGGTGGTGACGGGCGGGCCGCTGTCGGCCGGACCCGATGGGCCCTGTTTTCTGGAAAACCACATTGTCTGCAAGCACTCCATCCCTGTTGGCCGCCGCGCGTGAAGCGGCCGCTCACCAGCATTATCCGCAGGGCGCGCTCTACATGGTCGCCACGCCGATCGGCAACCTGGCCGACATCGGCCTGCGCGCGCTGCAGGTGCTGTCGCTGGTCGATACCGTGGCCTGCGAGGACAAACGCCACACCGCCGCCCTGCTGCAGGGCTATGGCCTGCACAAACCGCTGCTGGCGCTGCACGAGCACAACGAGTCCGAGGCGGCGCAGACCGTGTTGCAGCGCCTGCAGGAAGGCCAGCGCGTGGCCTACGTGAGCGATGCCGGCACGCCGGGCGTGAGCGATCCCGGTGCGCGGCTCGCCGCGGCCGTGACCGCGGCGGGACTTCGCTGCGTGCCGATTCCCGGCGCCAGCAGCATCACGGCGCTGCTCAGCGTAGCGGGTTTCACCCACCAGGCGGGAGGCTGGAACGGTCGCTTCGTGTTCGCGGGTTTTCTCTCGCCCAAGGCGGCCGAGCGCCAGCGCGAGGTGCAGCAGATCGGTGCCGATGCACGCGCCTGCGTGCTGCTGGAAGCGCCGCACCGCATCGAAGCCCTGGCCAGGGACTTGGCCGTTCTCGGCGAACGCGCGCTCACCGTGGGCCGCGAGCTGACCAAACAATTCGAAGAAGTGGCGCAGTTGCCGGCGCGGGAGTTCCCTGCCTGGCTGCAGGCCGGTGCGCACCGCACCCGCGGTGAATTCGTGCTGATGGTGCACCCGCAAGCCGCTGCCAGCGGGGAAGAAACGGCCCTGGATGCCGCGGCCTTGCGCACGCTCGACCTGCTGCTGGCCGAGCTGCCGGTGAAAACCGCCGTGCGCCTGTGCGCCGAGATCACCGGTCAGCCGCGCAACGCGCTCTATGACGCGGCCCTGGCCCGGCGCAAAAC
Source organism: Hydrogenophaga sp. L76 (assembly GCF_057654755.1). Lineage (NCBI taxonomy): Bacteria > Pseudomonadati > Pseudomonadota > Betaproteobacteria > Burkholderiales > Comamonadaceae > Hydrogenophaga > Hydrogenophaga sp. L76. The sequence goes on along the minus strand of NZ_CM172807.1, from coordinate 3,493,491 downwards.
CGCTCCCGAAGCCGACTGATCCCGGCCGCGGCGCATTGCCGCAGACCGTTCAGCGCAGAACGCGATCCGGTCCCGGCGATGCCACACCGCCCTGGTCTGGTGATCCGCCGGCCGCTGCCTCGGGCACCTCGGTGGCCTGCACATCGACCACATCGCCCGCCGGCGCGCCCGCCTGACCGGGCCAGACGCCGCGGGTGTAGCGTTGCGACTGCTCGCGCATGCGGCTGAACATCACCACCGGGGCCGGCTTGCGCCCGGTGATCAGCGACCACAGCGACACGCCAGCCACCACCACGAGGGCCGCCAGCAGGAAGCTCACCACAAACACCAGGGCGGCGAGCACCAGCACGAGCTTGAGGAGCCCACGCAGCACGCGCTCCAGAAAGTCAGAAAATCCATTCATGAGGGAAAGAGCCATCGGGCGGTTGGGAGTTCCGGGAGTATGAAGCGCTTCGGCGCGCGGGTCACGCCATGGCGGTGGCCATGAAACAGCTTGGCACAAGAAAATGGCAAATGGGGCTGCTTTCCGGTTTTGCAAGCCACGCCCCTCCCCGGTGACGCCCGGGCGCATCGCCGGGCGCAGACGCCTGGCGTCACACCGTTCCGCACGCCGGCTGCTATGCTGGAAACATGACGCCACCGACACCACCCGAGCCCACCCTGAAGCGCCTCTCGCAGTACTTCTTTCGCGGCCTGATCACCTTTCTGCCCCTCGCCATCACGGTGTATGTGCTGGTGCTGTTCGTCACCTGGACCGAAAGCACCGCCATGTGGCTGCTGAGCCCCTTCATCGGTGACTTTTACCTGCCCGGGCTGGGCATTGCGCTGGGGGCGGGGTTGATCATCGCGCTGGGCTTTTTCATGTCGCTGGGTACCGCCAGCAGGCTGCTCTCGTACATCGAACTGCCCTTCACCAACCTGCCGGTCATCAAGAGCATCTACTCGTCGCTGAAGAACTTCGCCGACTACTTCTCTCCGCACGAGCAGGACGCGCAGCAGGTCGTGCTGCTGAAAATGCCCGGCCATGAGCTGGGCATCGTCGGCCTGGTCACGCGCCAGAGCCTGGCGGGCCTGCCCAATGGCATCGGCGAGCTGGAGGGGCAGGTGGCCGTCTACCTGCCCATGGGCTACATGATCGGCGGCTACACCGTGTTCGTGCCGCGCGAGTGGACCTCGCCCATCGACATGAGCGTGGAAGAAGCCATGCGATCGGCCCTCATCGCCTTCATGTCATCGAGCAAAAAGCCATGAGCATCCGACACCTCGACACCCTTTTCCATCCCGCCTCGGTGGCCGTTTTCGGTGCATCCGAACGCTCGGCCAGCGTCGGCGGCACGGTGTGGCGCAACCTGCTCGCCGGGGGGTTCAAGGGAACGCTGTACCCGGTCAACCTCAAACACACCACGCTCGGCGGCGTGGAGGTCTACCGCAACGTGGCCGCCCTGCCCGAAGCCCCCGACCTGGCCGTGATCTGCACCCCGGCACACACCGTGGTCTCGCTGATCACCGAGCTGGGCGCGCGCGGCACCCGTGCGGTCATCGTCGTCACCGCCGGTCTCGACAAAGCCACCAAGCAGGCCATGCTGGACGCCGCCAGGGTGCACACGCTGCGCGTCCTCGGCCCCAACTGCATCGGCCTGCTGGTGCCGCACCTGGGGCTGAACGCGAGCTTTGCGCACATCGGCGCGTTGCCGGGGGATCTGGCTTTTGTGTCGCAGTCGGGCGCGCTGGTCACCGCCATGCTGGACTGGGCTGCCTCGCGCGGCATCGGCTTCTCGCACTTCGTCTCGCTCGGCGAACGCGCCGACGTGGACTTCGGCGACATGCTCGATTTTCTCGGCAGCGACCCGGCAACGCGCGCCATCCTGCTCTACATAGAAAGCGTGGACGAAAGCCACAAGTTCATGTCGGCCGCACGCGCCGCCGCGCGCAACAAGCCGGTCATCGTGGTCAAGGCCGGGCGCTCATCGGCGGGCCAGGCCGCCGCCGCCTCACACACCGGCGCACTGGCCGGCTCCGACGCCGTGTTCGACGCGGCCATTGCCCGCTCGGGCATGTTGCGCGTGCTCACCCTGCCCGACCTGTTCCTCGCCGCCGAGACGCTGTCGCGCTTTCGCGACGGACCATCGGGTGCGCTCACCGTGCTCACCAACGGTGGTGGCGCCGGCGTGCTGGCGGCCGACGAGGCTTCGACGCTGGGCGTGCCGCTGGCCCAGCTGGACGACGCCATGCTGGCGCGGCTCGACGCCGTGCTGCCCGCCAACTGGTCGCACGGCAACCCGGTGGACATCATTGGCGACGCGCCCGCCGAACGTTATGTCGCCGCGCTCGAAGCGCTCTCGAACGACACGGAAAACGCCGTGCTCTTCATCCACGCGCCGACCGCCATCGTGCCCAGCGCCCAGATCGCACAAATCATGCTGCCGCAGGTGACGACCGAGCCCCGGCGCGTCCTGGGCTGCTGGCTCGGTGACGGTGCCGTGGCCCAGGCGCGCCAGACCTTCCGCGATGCGGGCGTGCCCGACTACAACACACCCGAAGACGCGGTGCGCGCGTTCTCGTTCCTGCGCACCTACCGCATGCACCAGGTCGAACTGCTGCAGACACCGCCCGCGCGCAGTGCCGCGCATTCGCCCGACCTGCCCGCCATCCGCGCCATCGTGGGCGCCGTGCTCGCCGATGGCCGTGAACTGCTCACCGAGCCCGAGGCCAAGGCTTTGCTCGCCGCCGCCGGCCTGCCGGTGGTGCCCACGCGCGTGGTCGGTGCCAGCGCGGACGCAGCGCAGGCCGCGGCCGACGCCCTGGGCTACCCGGTGGTGGTCAAGATCCTGTCGCACGCCATCAGCCACAAGAGCGACGTGGGCGGCGTGCGCCTGAACATCGGCAACGCCAGCGAGCTGCGCGAGGTCTGCACTTCGATGCTGGCGCGCGTGCGCGAGCTGCGGCCCGACGCCGACGTGCAGGGCTTCACCGTGCAGCCCATGGTGCGCAAGCAACACGCGCACGAACTCATCATCGGCGCCAGCGTCGACCCGGTGTTCGGCCCGGTCATCCTGTTCGGTGCTGGCGGCACCGCGGTGGAGGTGCTGGCGGACCGCGCGCTGTCGCTGCCGCCGCTCAACACGCCGCTGGCGCTGGCGCAGATCCAGCGCACACGCATCGCGAAGCTGCTGCAAGGCTACCGCGACGAACCCGCCGCCGACATCGACGCCATCGCCCAGGTGCTGGTGAGCGTGTCGCAACTGCTGGCCGACGTGCCCGAACTCGCCGAGCTCGACATCAACCCCCTGCTCGCCAACCACGAGGGCGCGGTGGCGCTCGATGCGCGCCTGCGCGTGTCGGCGAAGAAGCCAGCCGGCGCGGCGAACTTCGCCATCCAGCCTTACCCCCAGCATCTGGAGGAAAGCTGGACCTGGCGGGGCCAGCCGGTCACGCTGCGCCCGATCCGCCCGGAAGACGAAGGGCAACACCGCAGTTTCCTGGAACAGCTCGACCCGGAAGACATCCGCCTGCGCGTGTTCTACAGCCGGCGCAGCATCGAACACAGCGAGCTCGCGCGGCTCACGCAGATCGACTACGCGCGTGAAATGGCCTTCATCGCCACACGCCACACCGAAGGCAACGGCGAAGAAACCCTGGGCACCGTGCGCGCCGCCGTGGACCCGGACAACCACACCGCCGAATTCGGCGTCATCGTGCGTTCCGACCTCAAGGGCTCGGGCCTGGGCCGCCGGCTCATGGAGAAGATGATCCTGTACTTGCGCGCGCGTGGCACGCAACGGCTGGTGGGCACGGTGCTGCGCATCAACCGCGGCATGCTGGAACTTGCGGCCGACCTGGGCTTCCAAGAAACGGACAACCCCGGCGACCCGGATGACCACGGCACCCGTTTCGTGTCGCTGGAGCTGCAACCCACCACCCGCCCCGACGCCCGCCCGGGCTGAGCCTGTCGAACCCGCGTGAAACAGGGCTTCAACAGGCTCAGCGCAAACGGAAGGCCTTTCCCCGTTCAAGGAGCCCGCCATGCTGTCGAACCGCCCACCCTCGCGCCGCGCCCTGCTCACCCGCGGCGCCGGCCTGCTCGCCGCCACCGCCGCCCCGGCCTGGCTCACACCGGCCCTCGCTCAAACGGCCCTGCGCCCCACGCCCAGCCAGACCGAAGGCCCGTTCTACCCGGTGGCCCTGCCGGTCGACACCGACTTCGACCTGCTGCGCACCGGCAACAGGGCCTACGGCAAAGGCCAGCCGGCCTGGCTCGAAGGCGTGGTGACCGACACCCGCGGTGTGCCGGTGTCGGGGGCCGTGGTCGAGATCTGGCAATGCGACCAGGCCGGCCACTACCACCACCCGGGCGACGGCGGCAAGGCCGATCCGGCTTTCCAGGGCTTCGGGCAGGTCACCGTGGGCCGCGACGGCCGCTACCGTTTCCGCACCCTCAGGCCCGCGCCCTACAGCGGGCGCACGCCGCACATCCATGTGAAAGTGAAACTCGACCGCCAGGAACTGCTGACCACGCAGATGTACGTGGCGGGCGACCCGGGCAATGAGCGCGATTTCCTGTGGCGGCGTCTGGGGGAGCCAGGCCAGGCCGCGCTGACCCGACCCTTTGTGGCCGGCACCGACGGCCTGCGCGCCGAGTTCCCCATCACCGTTCAAGCCTGAGATTGCCAACGCCCATGTCCCGATGCCGGCCGGGGACATGTCCCGGTCGCTAAGCTCCCCGCATGGACTCTTTGACCCAGATCGCCCTCGGCTCCGCCGTCGGCGTGGCCGTGATGGGCCGGCGCACCGCCGTGTGGAAGGCCGCGCTGTGGGGCGCGGTGGCCGGCACCCTGCCCGACCTCGACGCCTTCATCGACCACGGCGACCCCATCCTCAACATGACGCGCCACCGCGCCGAAAGCCACGCGCTGTTCTTCCTGACGCTGGCCGCACCGCTGCTGGCCTGGATCGTCTCGCGCCTGAACGGCGAGGCCGCCCTGTTCAAAAGGTGGTGGTTGGCGCTCTGGCTGGTGCTCATCACCCACCCGCTGCTCGACGCGATGACGGTCTACGGCACCCAGCTGCTGCAACCCTTCACCGACCACCCCTACGGCGTGGGCAGCATCTTCATCATCGACCTCGCCTACACCGTGCCGCTGATCGTGGGCGTGGTCGCGGCACTGCGGCTGAAAAACGCCCGCGGCCAGCGCTGGAACGCCGCCGGCCTGGTGCTGAGCACGCTCTACCTCGCCTGGAGCTTCGGCGCGCAGCAACACGTGGACCGCATCGCCCGCGCTTCGTTGCAGCAGGCCGGCATCGAAGCGCAAGGCCTGCTCGTCACGCCCGCGCCCTTCAACACCGTGCTCTGGCGTCTGGTGGCGACCACTCCCACGCAGTACCACGAGGGCTACTACTCGCTGCTGGACGACCAGGCCGAGGTGCGCTGGACCGCCTACCCACGCGGCGGTGATCTCATCGAGCAACACGGCCAGGCCGAACCGGTGGCGCGCATCGCTGCGTTCAGCCACGGCTTCTTCAGCCTGCACAACGGCGGCAACCGCCTGCTGCTGACCGACCTGCGCATGGGCCTGGAACCGACCTATACCTTCCGCTTCGACATCGGCTCGCCGTCGACCGTCGGCGGCGTGCCGGTGACCCAGCTGAGCATGCGGCCGGACCTGGGGCGCGCCTTGCCCTGGTTGTGGCAACGGCTGCTCGGACACGATGTTTCACCGCCCTGGCGGTGACGACCAGGTGGCCTCCCCGGTAGAGGCGCCGTGCTTGCCAGAAGCCGCATGCCGGTGCACCATGCAGCTCGCCAGCGCTTTTCCACCCCCCATCAGGAGACAAACCATGATCAAGGTCAGCGTGATGTACCCCAGCACCCCCGGCACGCACTTCAACCACGACTACTACCGCGACAAGCACATGCCACTGGTGAAAGCGCGCCTGGGGGCACCGCTCAAGTACTACACCGTGGACAAGGGTCTGGGCGGAGGAGCGCCCGGCTCGGCGCCGACCTACGCCGCCAGCGGACACCTGTTCTTCGACAGCGTCGAAGACTTCCAGACCTCGTTCGGGCCCCACACCAAAGAGATCATGGGCGACATCCCGAACTACACCGACATCACACCGGTGATCCAGGTCAGCGAAGTGGTGGTCGGCAAGCCCTGAAGCTTCAGGGCCATGGGCCCGACCATTCAGACCATCAGCAACGTCAACACGATGATCGCCACGCCGATCACGAGGTTGATGCCCACCCAGGTTCGGATCGAAGCCAGCGCTGCGCCGCCTGCCGGCCAGTCGCTCGCCGCCACGGCCTTGCCCAGGCGTTTGAACAGCGCAAAGCGGATGTGGCCAAAAATGGCCATCATCACGATGCCGAGCGTGGCCATGATGGTCCAGTCCAGCGGCATGTTGAAGCTCAGGCCGGCCTGTACCGTTTCCTTGGCCAGGCGTCCGATCATCCACAGTCCGCTGACGAGCACGACCCCGATGGACACCAGCACCGCGCTGAAGAATCGCTGCAGCGCACCGTGCATCAGGCGGATGCGTTGCGGTGGCTCCAGTTGCATGGCGGCCGGTCGCAGGAAGAAGTGGGCGAAGACCATGCCGCCGATCCACACGACGATGGCGAGGATGTGGAGCAGCTTGAGGATGGCGTAGATCATGGGCGGGGTCTCGTTGAAGGAGGACAGGTGGTGGCTGCGACAGGCTCGGCCCGAACGGAGCGTGGGCTTTGAACTCAGGCGCTCACATCGGTGAGCACCGCACCCACGCGACGCTGCAGACGGTAAGGCGGCAAGCCCTTGAGCATGCGCCGCCCGTACGACTGGCGCAGCAGCCGGGCATCGTAGCAAACCACCACCGCTTCGTCGGTCTCGCTGCGCAAGGCCCTGCCGGTCCACTGGAGAAGGCGCGCGCCGGTGGCGGGCACCACCAGTTCGCTGAACGGGTCGCGCCCCTGCGCCTTCAGCCAGTCGGCGCGCGCCTGGCCCACCGGGTCGCTGGGCGAGGCAAACGGCAGCTTGGTGATGAACACCCATTCACACAGCTCGCCCGGCAGGTCCAGCCCCTCGCCAAACGACTGCAAGCCGAACAGGATGGACGCACCGCCCGCTTCCACACGCTCGGCGTGCTGGCGCAACAACTGCGTGCGCGAGGCCTCGCCCTGCGCCAGCACCTTGTCGCGCAGCTCGCGGTGCATGCCGCGCTCCAGCAGTTCCTGCGCGCGCCGCATCAGCGCTTTCGAAGTGAACAGCACCAGCGCACCGCGCTGCACGCCGGCCAGATCGTCCATCAGCGCATCGAGCATTTCGCGGCTGTAGGCCTCGACATCTTTCGGATCGGCCTGCGTCTGCACGACGACCAGGCGGCCCTGGCGCGCGTGGTCGAACGGGCTCTGCACCTCGCGCGCCACCACGGCGTCGTCGTAGGCCAGACCGGACTCGTGCAGAAAGTGATCAAACCCGCCGCAGGTGACGAGCGAGGCCGAGGTGACCACCGCCGCGCGCACCTTGCTCCAGAGCTGGTGGCGCAGCAGGCTGCCGGGCTGCAGCGGGCAGGCATGGGCGGTGAGCGTCACCAGGCCGTGCTGGATGCCGGCTTCGAGCCACTTGGCCAGCGGCGGCTGGCCCGAGGTCGGGTCCTGCAGCCAGAGTTCGGCCGTGGCCTGCGCGTGCTGCAGGCGCGGCGCGAGCACGCCCAGGCGGCTGTAGAGCCGGGCGCAGCGCGCGGCGTCGCCGGGGTTGTCGCGCGCGTTGGCCTTGAGCTGGGTGGCCAGCGCTTCCATCACCTTGAGCAGCGCGCTGGCGCGGCTGTGCAGCAAGGCCACGGTTTCCATCCAGTCCGGCGGCAGCGCGCCGCCTTCGAAGCGATCCACCACCGGTGCGCCCGCGGCGTCGAAACCGCCACGCGCCGGCGTGCGGCTGGGCGCGCGCCCGGTGAGCGCGGCCCACGCCGGGAGCGCGCCGATGCGCGCCATCGCCAGCCGCGCCAGCTCACCCTGCGCGCTTTTCATCTCGCGCGCCAGCGTGGCCACGTCCACACCCGGCGTGTGCTGCATCGCGCCGGCCACCTCATCCACCGCGCGCGGCAGTCGGTCCAGCCACTGGCTGCGCATCAGGTCCATGCTCTCGCTGAACTGGCCCTGAGCCACCGCGCCCAGGTGGTGCGCTTCGTCGAACACGAGGTAGCAGTCTTCGGGCGCGGGCAGCGCGTGCAGGCCCAGCGTGGAGAGCAGCAGGTCGTGGTTCACCACGATCACCTGCGACTGCGCCAGCTTCGCGCGCGCCTGGTAGTAGCTGCAGCTGTTGTAGCTCGGGCAGTGGCGCGCGGTGCAGCTGTGGCGCTCGGCGGCCACCGGGCTCCAGAGTTCGCCTTCGGGCGGCTCGTCGAGCCGGTCGCGGTCGCCGTCCCAGGTGCCGCCGTCCAGTTGCCCGGTCCACTTCGCATAGACCTTGGCGCGTTCGCCCCAGCGTTCGGCGGCGCGCGCGCTGGCCGCGGCCGAGGCCACGGTGTGCGCCGCGATGCCGGCCGCCGAGCCGTCGGTGGTCTCGCTGGCGTCGTCGCTTTCAAACAGGTCGGCACTCGCCGCGTCGCCGCCGCTCAGCTGGTCGAGCTTCAGGCGGCAGACGTAGCGGCCACGCCCCTTGGCGAGCGAATAGGTGAAAGGCTCGGGCAGCGCCGCGGCCAGCGCCGGCAGGTCCTTGGCAATCAACTGCTCCTGCAGCGCCACCGTGGCGGTGGAGATGACCACGCGCTTCTGCTGCGCCAGCGCGAGCGGGATCACGGTGGACACGTACGCCGCCGATTTGCCCACGCCCGTGCCGGCCTGCACCACCGCGATGCCGCGCTCGGGCAAACCGGCTTCACCACTCACCGAGCCGTCGCCCAGGCTCACGCCGCTCAGCGTGTGCGCGATCAGCGCCGCCATCTCGCGCTGGCCGGGACGCGCGCGAAAGCCCGCCGCGTGCGACACCACGTGGTCGAAGGCGGCCAGGGCCAGCGCCTCGCGGGCGAGCGGGCCCGACGGCAGGGCCTCGGCTTCAACGGCGGGAACGTCGGGGGTATCGGAGGGAGTGGTCATGCGGGGCCGGGGTCAAAAGGCGATTGTCCCAGACGGTCTCGTGCGGGTGGTGGCAGGGCGCGCAACTTGTGCACTGCACAATGCACCACAACGACATCCAAGAGCATTCCATGGCCACCCGACGCAAGCCCGCCACCCGCCGTCCCGCCCGCCCTTCCGGCGACCACCAGCTGATCGACCTCGCCCTGCAGGGCGGCGGCTCCCACGGCGCCTTCACCTGGGGCGTGCTGGACCGCCTGCTGGACGACGCGTCGCTGGAGATCGCCGCCATCAGCGGCACCAGCGCCGGCGCCATGAACGCCGTGGCCCTGGCCGCGGGCCTGATGGAAGGCGGGCGCAAGGGCGCGCAGCGCGTGTTGCGGCGCTTCTGGCAACGCGTGGCCGAAGCCTCGCCCTTCCACCACCTGGAAAACAACCCCTTCAACGCCCTGCTGGGCAGCCACACGCCCTGGATGCAGGCGCTGCTGGCGCCCTGGCAACAGGCGGCGCAGCTGGCGGTCAGCCCGTATTCGCCCTACCAGCTCAACCCGCTGAACCTCAACCCGCTGCGCGACATCCTGGTGGAGACGGTGGACTTCGAACGCGTCTGCGCCTGCCACAAAACCCGCCTGTACATCGCCGCCACACAGGTGCGCACCGGCGCGCTGCGCGTGTTTGACCAGGCTCAACTCACCCCCGACATGGTGCTCGCCTCGGCCTGCCTGCCGCGGCTGTTCCAGGCGGTGGAGATCGACGGCGAGGCCTACTGGGACGGCGGCTACGCCGGCAACCCCTCGCTCATGCCCCTGATCACCGACAGCCCGGCCGACGATCTCCTGCTGGTTCAGATCAACCCGCGCGAACGCCCCGAACCGCCCACCCGCACCAGCGACATCCTGGACCGCATCGACGAAGTGACCTTCAACGCCAGCCTGCTGAAAGAACTGCGCTCCATCGCGCTGCTCAAGCGCCTGATTGAAGAAGAAGGCCGACCCGGCCACCAATACCGCAACCCGCTGTTCCAGCGCGCCGAGGCGCTGCGCCTGCACCTGATCGATGGCGGCGCCTCGCTCAGCACCCTGGGCGCGGGCAGCAAGACCCAGACCTCGCTGACGTTCCTGAACCGCCTGCACGACCTGGGCCATGCCGCCGCCGACCAGTGGCTCACGGCGCACCGATCAGACATCGGCCAGCGCAGCAGCCACGACATCTTTCAGGCGCTGAACCCATGAACCCCGCGCACGGCCGCCCGAAGCGCTCTCTCATCGCAGTCCGAAGGACGGAGGTTTTCGAATGACCAGCATCCTCGGCATCCTGCTCGCGCTCGTGCTGCTCATGGCGCTGGCCTACCGCGGCGTGAGCGTGCTCATCCTTGCACCGCTCATGGCCCTGCTCGCGGCGCTGTTCAGCCCCGATGCACCGCTGCTCGCCAGCTACACGCAGGTTTTCATGCCCGCGCTGGGCGGCTTCGTGATCGCCTTCTTCCCGCTGTTCCTGCTCGGCGCCGTGTTCGGCAAGCTGATGGAAGACTCGGGCGCCGCCACCGTGATCGCGCAGGCCATCGTGAAAACGCTGGGCGTGCAGCGCGCCATCCTGGCCATCGTGCTCGCCTGCGCGGTGCTCACCTACGGCGGCGTCTCGCTCTTCGTGGTCGCCTTTGCCGTGTACCCGATCGCGGCCGCGCTGTTCCGCCGCGCCGACGTGCCGCAGCGGCTCATTCCCGGCACCATCGCGCTCGGCGCCTTCACCTTCACCATGACCGCGCTGCCCGGCACGCCCGCGATCCAGAACGCCATCCCCATGCCCTTCTTCGGCACCACGCCCTTCGCCGCGCCCGGCCTGGGCCTGATCGGCGGCGCGGTGATGCTGGTGCTGGGCACGCTGTGGCTCATGCGCCGCGCGGCCAGCGCCAAGGCGCGCGGCGAAGGCTTTGGCGAGTCCTCGGCCTTGAAGGACCCGGCCAACGCCACGTCCGCACGCGCCAGCACCGCAGGCCACCCGCCGCCCGATGCCCTGAGCGGCAGCGCCTTCGCGCGCGCCATGGCCCCGGTGGTGCTGGTGATCGCGCTCAACTACCTGCTCGCCACCTGGCTGCTGCCCGCGCTCGACACCGCCTACCTCGCCGAGCCGCGCTACGGCAGCACCCGCATCGAGAACCTGCGCGGCATCTGGGCCGTGACCACCGCGCTCGCCGCGGCCATCGTGCTGCTGGTGCTGCTGCAGCGCGCGCGCCTGCCCGATCTGGGCCAGACGCTGGAGACCGGCGCCACCAGCTCGGTGCTGCCGTTGCTCAACACCGCCTCGCAGGTCGGCTTTGGCGCCGTCATCGCCTCGCTCGCCGGCTTTGCGCTGATCCGCGACGCCGTGCTCGGCATCGCGCCCGGCAACCCGCTGGTGAGCATGTCCATCGCCGTCAACATCCTGGCCGGCATCACCGGCTCCGCCTCGGGCGGCATGAGCATCGCGCTGCAGACCCTGGGCGAGACCTGGCTCGCCATGGGTCAGGCCGCCGGCATCGCGCCCGATCTGCTGCACCGCGTCACCGCCATCGCCACCGGGGGGCTCGACGCCCTGCCGCACAACGGCGCCGTCATCACCCTGCTGGGCATCTGCGGCCTCAGCCACCGCCAGGCCTATGCCGACATCTTCGTGGTCGCGGTGGCCATTCCCGTGCTATCGCTGGTGGTCGTGGTGCTGCTGGGCACGGCCTTCGGATCCTTCTGATGGTGCCGCTGCTGATCGGTCTCGGCCTGCTCGGTGCCGCCTTGTTCGGTGCCCGCCACGTGCTGCACCGCAGCCTGGCGCCCGAAGCCAGCACCGATGGCCCGACCCCGGCCGAGCTGGGCCTGCGCGCGCACGAGGTGCAGATTCCCGGCGCCGCCGGCCAGCATCTGTTTGCCTGGTACCTGCCCGCGCCCGCATCGGCCCCGCACCCCGCGCCCGCCGTGGTGCTGCTGCACGGCTGGGGCGGCAACGCCAGCACCCTGCTGCCCGCCGCGCAGGCGCTGCACGCGGCAGGCTTCGCTGTGCTGCTGCCCGAATCGCGCAACCACGGTCGCAGCAGCCGCACCGGCCACAGCTCCCTGCCCCGTTTCGCCGAAGACCTGGAGGCCGCGCTCGACTGGCTCGCCACCCAGCCCGGCGTGGACCCGCAGCGCATCGCCGCGCTCGGCCACTCGGTGGGCGCCGCCGCCGTGCTGCTGGTGGCCTCGCGCCGCCCGGGGCTGGCCGCGGCGGTGAGCGTGAGCGCCTTTGCGCACCCCGAATGGGTCATGCGCCGCTGGCTCGCGCTGCGCCGCGTGCCCTACTGGCCGCTGGGCTGGCTGGTCAATCGCTACGTAGAGTCGGTGATCGGTGCGCGTTTTGATCGCATCGCCCCGCTGGCCACGCTGGGCCAGGCCCTGTGCCCGGTGTTGCTGCTGCACGGCACTGAAGACACCACCGTGCCGCTCGCCGATGCGCAGCAGCTCATCCAGCACAAAGGCAGCGCACGCGCCACGCTGCTGGCGCTGCAGGGCACCCACGAAGGTTTTGCCGATCCGTCCACCGCGACGCAGGCCGTGCTGGCGTTTCTGGCGCAGCGTGGCGCGGCCTGACCCGCTCACCGCCCGGTGCGGCTGCGCAGCCGTCGCCGGGATGGCGAACCCGCATCAGCCGGCCGCCGCCTCCCGCAACAAGCCCAGCGCCAGCTCGCTCGCCCCGTCCCACACGATCTGCACGCCCAGGCAGAGCAGGATGAACGCCGACAGGCGCAGGAAGATCACCGTGCCCGCCTCGCCCAAGGGCCGCAGCAGGCGCTGCGCGTAGCGAAACGCCAGGTACAGCAAAACCCCCACCGCCAGCAGCGCCAGCACGCCGCCGCCCATGCGCGCGAGCGACAGCAGCAGCCGCTGGTCGTGCAGCGACACACCCACGGTGATGGCCGCTGCAATGGAACCCGGCCCGCAACTGATCGGGAACGTGAGCGGATAAAAGGCCTGCCGCCGTGCCATTTCGGGCGTGAACGACTCGGCCAGCTCGGTGCGGCTGTCCACCGTGGCGTGCGTGGCGGTGAGCAGTCGCCAGGCCGTGGCCGCCAGGATCAGACCACCCCCCACCCGCACGATGGGCAGCGAGATGCCGAAAAACTCCAGCACGAACGAACCGATCAGCATCGAGCCCAGCATCAGCCCGAACATGTTGCGCGCGATGCGCCGCGCCAGCAGCGCCCGCGTGCCGTCCGAAGCGCCCTCGGTCAAGCCGAGGAAAATCGGTGCCGTGGCCGCCGGGTTCAGGATCGGCAGCAGCGCCGCAAAGACGAACAGGAAACTCTTGCCCAGCGCGAGCAGCAGTTCGATGGTCATGGGATCAGGGCGCGTTCAGGCGGCAGGCGGACGTTCCACCATGTCGCGGATGCGCCGGCGCAACGCGCGGTCGCGCCGCTGCTCCTCGTTCCAGTCTTCGCGCACGCCGCGCCAGAGCGCCAGCGCCATGAGCAGGATCACCAGCGTGAACGGCAGCGCGAACACGATGGTTGCCGTCTGCACCGCCTTCACGCCGCCGGCCAGCAGCAGGCTGATGGCGATGCCCGAGACCAGCAGGCCCCAGACGATCTTCACCCGGGGCCCCGGGTTTTCGTCGCCGCCGGTGCTCATCATGCCCAGCACCAGCGTGGCCGAGTCTCCAGAGGTCACGAAGAACACCAGCACCAGCACGGTGGCCACGCCCGTCATCAGCCCGCCCAGCGGCAACTGGTCGAACATGGCAAACAGCGCGGTGGACACATCGGCGTTCACCGCCTCGCTGATCGGCAGGCCCTGCATGATCTGCAGGTGCAGCGCCGTGCCGCCGAACACCGAGAACCACACGAACGCCGCCAGCGTGGGCGCCAGCACCGTGCCCAGAATGAACTCACGGATGGTCCGTCCACGCGAGACGCGCGCGATGAACAGGCCCACGAAAGGCGACCAGCTCACCCACCAGGCCCAATAGAAAACCGTCCAGCCACCCACCCAGCCGCTGTCACGGAAGGGCGTCATGCGCAGGCTCATGCGCACAAACTCGCTCAGGTAGCTGCCCAGGGTGTTGGTGAAGGTGTCGATGATCGCCACCGTCGGGCCCACCACAAACACCGTCAGCGCCAGCAGGCTGGCGACGATCAGGTTGAAGGTGGACAACCACTTGATGCCCCTGGTCACACCGGTCACGGCCGAAGTCAGGAAGAGGACCGTCGTCACCACGATGATGCCCACCTGCGATGCACCGCTCACCGGCAGCCCCATCACTGCGGCCAGGCCACTGTTGATCTGCAACGCGCCCATGCCCAGCGAAGCCGCCACGCCAAACGCCGTGGCAATCACCGCCAGCACATTCACCAGCGGGCCGATCTGTTTCATCAGCGCCCAGGGCAGCGCTTCCACGGCCGTGCTCACCAGCGCCGAGCCGCCCCGCCGGAACTGGAAAAACGCGATCGCCAGCGCCACGATGCTGTACACCGCCCAGGGGTGCAGCCCCCAGTGGAAGAAGCTGTAGCGCATGGCGGCGTTGGCCGCCTCCGGTGTGTTGACCGCAATACCCGGTGGCGGCGCGCCGTAGTGGGAAATCGGCTCGGCCACGCCCCAGAACACCAGGCCGATACCCATGCCTGCGGCAAACAGCATGGCGAACCAGGCACCGATGGAAAACTCCGGCTCGTCGTCCTCGCCGCCGAGCTTCAGGTCGCCGTAGCGGCTGAACGCGAGGACCAGCGCCAGCACGACCAGGCCCAGCACCACCCACAGGTAGAACCAGCCGAAGTTGCGCGTGATGGCCGCCAGCGCGGTGTCGAACACCCCGCCCAGCGACGCCGGGGCGATGACGCCCCACAGGACGATGGCCAGGATCAAACCGGCCGAGACGATGAGTTGCATGAGATCACTCCTCCAGGAAAAGGGCCGTCCCGTCGGCCGCTGGCAAGGCACAACGGCACCAATCTACCGCACAAGCGGGCGGCCTGGGGTAGCAGATACCGGCGCAGCCGAGGGGTCGAAGCAGAAAACGGCGGCGGTTCGGTCCGATGTGTCAGTGGCTCCCGGCCCGCCGGGGCCCATGGGGGCGCTTCGGGGCGGTGGCAGCTGCGCCCGAAGGAGCGCGGTGTGCCGGGGCTGTCAGCAAGGACCGACACCGCCAGCGCAAGAAAGTGCGCCAGACCATGCCGTCATGAACGAAGCGGCGATTGTGCCCGGATCCATCCCCTCGCGTGAGCCGTCGCTCGCATACCCGCGGGTGGTGTGCGGAGGGGTCCGTGTGCCCTCATCCGGTGAACAGGGCCGCGGCCTCCGGTACCTCCTTCGGCAAGCTGAAGCAGAACACCGCCCCCTGCCCCACCGCGCCCTCACCGCGCACGCTGCCGCCGTGGCGCTGGACGACCCGGTGCACCGAGGCCAGACCAATGCCCGAGCCCTCGAACTGGTGGTGCGCGTGCAGGCGCTTGAAAGGCTGGAACAGCTGATCGGCATAGGCCATGTCAAAGCCCGCCCCGTTGTCGCGCACGCAGAACGCCACCTGCCCGTTGGCCGCCTCGCTGCGGGTGAAGTCGATCCGTGCCTGTGGCGTCTGCCCGGTGTACTTCCAGGCGTTGCCCAGCAGGTTCTGCAACACCACGCGCATGAGCGTCGGGTCCGCCTTGACGCGCAGACCCGGCTCGATGTGCCACTGCACCTGCCTGTCGGGCTCGGCACGTGTGAACTCCGCCACCAGTCCGCGCGCCATCTCGCTCAGGTCCACCGCCTCGTGGCTGATCAACGCCCGGCTGTGCTGGGCAATCGACAACAGATCGGTGATGAGCACACCCATGCGGCGGGCGCCGTCCTGGATGCGACGCAGGGAGGTGCGCCCCTCGTCCGTCAGGCGCTCGGCTTCGGACTCCTGCAGCAGGGAGGCAAAGCCGTGGATGCTGCGCAGCGGGGTGCGCAGATCGTGCGAGACGCTGTAGGTGAACGCCTCCAGTTCGCGGTTGAGCTCCACCAGCTCCTTCGTGCGCAGCTTCACCCGCTGCTCCAGATCGGCGTTCAGCCGCACCAGCGCACACTGCGTCTCGCGCAACTCGGTGATGTCCTGCACCGTGCCGTGTTGACGCACCGCCTCGCCACCCTCGCAGTCCGTCAGGCACAGCAGGCGCACATGGCGGACCTCGCCATCGGGCCGCTGGATGCGGTGCACCTCGTCCAGCGGCGTGCGCAGGCGGACCGCCTCCTTGAACGCCATGTCCAGGCGGTCCCGATCTTCCGGGTGCACGCTGGACGCATAGCACCCGACGCCCGGTGACGTGGTTGCCGGATCGCGGCCGAGGATGCGGAACACCTCGTCCGACCACAAAAGCTGGCGCTGCCGGATGTCGAACTCCCAGTGCCCCACGTGCGCCATGCGCTGCGCGGCCTTCAGGCGTTGCTCGCTGCGCGCCACCGCCGCCCGGGCGCGCTCCACGCGCCGGAGCAGCCACCCCATGCCCGCGCCGATGCCCGCCAGCGCCAGCGACAGCAAAGCCGTCAACGCCATCGCCTGCTGGCGCGAAGGCGCCAGCGGCGCCAGCTCCGACGCATCGGACAGCCCCACCACCACCACAGCCCCCGAGTCCGCCAGACGCTGCCAGCCGTAAAGGCGCGTCACCGCATCCACCGCACCCGTCTGGCGAAAGCTGCCCTGCCGCAGCTGGGGCTGCGCCAGAAACGGCCGATCCGGCGGCACCGACTGCCCCATGGCGACCTCGTTGTCCAGGCTGCGTGCGAGGAGGCGGCCACCGGGGTGCACCAGACCCACCAGATCCTGATCCGACAGCGTCAGGCGCCCGAGCTTGCGAGCGAGATAGTCGGTCGAGAGCAGCAGGTGCAACGTGCCGTCAAAACGCCCATCGCGCCACAGCGCGCGTCCTGCCACGAACAGCCAGCGCCCGTTCAGGCGCGCGAGCACCGGCTCACCCAGGACCAGCCGGTCAGGCCCCTGGCTCAGCGCCCGGAAGTGCGGCCGGTCCCCGATGAAAGTGCCGTCCGCCACCCCCAGGCTGTTGTAGACCGCGAAACCCTGGGCATTCACCACCGTCACATGCGAAACCAGCCCCGCCGGCAAAGCATCCAGCGCCTCGCGCACCCCCAGCTCAAAACCGTGGGGGTCGGCCCGCCAGAGCTCGCGCAGATCCAGCGCCGTGCGATCCACCAGGGTGAACAAGGCCTCCACCTGCCCGCCCATCGCATCGGCCAGCTGCACGCTGCGCGCCTCGGCCCGGTCGATCACCTGCTCGCGCAACTGTTCCTGCAGCCTCAGGCTCAGGCCCCAGACCACGGCCACCGCCAGGACCGTGAACAAAGCCACCGCCATCACCATCGATCGCCAACGCGAGATCACATTGCACCCCTCGTATTCATCTGTGTCCGGGCACCACCACGCACCGCAGCCTGCAGGTAGTTGTAACCGAATTGATTGACCCCCGGCTGAAGGCCACGCCAGCGCCGCCTGGCGGGCCCTGTCACCGGGTGCGGTGGCCGGGAAGGTGCCGCGTGGTCACCAGGTGTGACCACCCACGCTCACCCCCGCCAGCCGCCGCCCTCCTGGCGCGCGCGGCCCAGGGCTTCGAGGGTGTCGAGGATGCGGGGCAGGCCCTTCTTCCAGGGGCCTTTGCCTTTGAAGCTGGCTTCGATGGCCGGCAGCGGCAGCGGCGCGGGGCTGGCGCCCAGCAGCTGTGCCACGGCGCGCACCTGCTCGGGCAGCGTGGGCGGCCAGGGCTGGGTGGTGGCTGTGGCAACAGTCCTGGGTGCGGTTTCCCCGGCTGAGCCTGCGCCGGCATCCGCCTCCACGGCCTCGGCCTCGTCGGCGCGGGCTTCGGCCTCGGCTTGCGTCTCCACACCGGCGATGCCGGCTTGCCCGGGCTGCGGCGCCAGGGCCGCAACGGCGGCCGCGCGCCGCGCCGGGTCCTGGAACTCGGGGCGCAGCCAGCGCACGGTGCCGGTGGCTTCTTCGGCGGCGCGTTTGGCGTTCAGCGCCACCAGCCGCTCCAGCAGCGTCTCGGTCCACGCGGCGCGGGCCGCTTCGTCGCCCCACGGCACTGCGCCCAGGTCGCTCCAGCCGTAGGCCATCAACACCGCGGCGTCCAGCTCGTCGTGCAGGCTTTGCAGCACGCTCACCAGGCCCTGCTCGTGCAGCGCCTTGTCTTTGGCGGTGAGCGCTTCGCCGCGGCGCAGCTTGTGAAGCACGTTGTAGAGCCCCGTGAGCGTGACGGTGTCAAACACCGCCTGCCGCGCCTTGCGGTGCGCGTCCAGCTGCTCGGCGAGTGATCGGATGCGCTCGGTGAGCGCGAGCGTGAGGCCGGTGTCGTCGCTGGGGAAGGGGAAAGGCTCGAAGCAGCGCGACTTGTTGTAGCGTGGGTCGTTGCCGACACCAAGGCGACCGCCTGCGGCCAGCGCCCATTCGACGTGGACCTGGCTCGACAGCACGCCGAGGTGCAACGCATCGGCACTCGCGATGGCAATCAGCATGTGGTCGGGCAGCACCGACGCATCCAGAAATTGAAACGTGCGGTGCTTGGCGGTTTCGACGGTGGCGATGTAACGCGGCAGACCATTCAATGCGGCACGCAGCAACCGGCGTGGCTCGCCAAACAACCACCAGTAGTCGCGGATACGTGGCCGGTTGTTCTGGTCGCGGTCGGGCTTCACGCGCTCAGTGACCCATTGAAAAACCGCCGGAAAGTGCTGACGCACGTCATCGGCGCTCAAACCAAACAGGTCGATCACCATCGCGTCGCGCGGCGTGGCCATCAGGTCGCGCCCATTGCGGTACTCGCGGATGTGGCGTTCCAGTTCAGGCGTTGCTCCTAGCCCAAGTGCAGCGGCTTCTTCTCGGCTGACGATAAAGCCCGAACCCGCCAGCATGACCCCGTTGCCCGAAATGCCAGCCGGCGCCGCAAGCGCGCGTGCACCCGCTACGTTGGCGCCCACGCGCAGATCGGCGTGCAGCAGGCCCCGTTGTTCGTCGAGCCGCACCTCCACTTCTTCGCTATCTGTCGCACGCTCGTCGCTCACAGTGAGCAGGCGTCCCTCTTCTTCGGCGGCGGTACCCACGCTCATGGCGATGCGCACCGCCGCGCCCTGCGCGCTGTCCACCCACGGGTGGTCGGGCACGGCGAAGGCGAGCGTGAGCGGGTTCTTGGGCGCGCTCAGGTGCGCCTCGATCACGCGACGGTTGAAGGTCTGGCGCAGGCTGTTGGTGGTGATGAAGCCGAAGCGCCGCGCGGCGCCTGCGCGCACGAGCGATGCTGCGTGGTGCCACCAGTACATGACGAACTCGGCGCTGTCCGGCACTTCGGCAATGGTGGAGCG
Organism: Hydrogenophaga sp. L76; assembly: GCF_057654755.1. NCBI lineage: Bacteria > Pseudomonadati > Pseudomonadota > Betaproteobacteria > Burkholderiales > Comamonadaceae > Hydrogenophaga > Hydrogenophaga sp. L76. The sequence continues at coordinate 3,474,114 of NZ_CM172807.1, read as the reverse complement.
CAGCGCATCCACGTAGCCATCGCCCAGCGCGAGACGCAATCGCTTGTCGCCAATGAACGGCGGATTGCCGACGATGAATTCGGCCGCCGGCCACTGCGCGGGGCGTGGGTTCACATAGGCCCACTGCACCACCTGCGCAGCTTCGTCGGGCACGTCTTCGCCGGTGACGGGGTGCTTCTTGAACGTGACGCCGTCCCAGCGCGTGATGGTCTGGCCGCTCGCGTCGAGCGCGGGCACGGCGCGGTCGTAGGCGAGCACGGCATCGCGGTTTTCAATATTGCCGTAGTCGTGCACCACGGGCTCGGCCACGCTGGCGAGGCCGCGGGTGCGCACATGCCATTGCAGCCAGCCGATCCACAACACGAGCTCAGCCAGGGCGGCGGCGCGCTGGTTGAGCTCGATGCCGCGCAGCTGCTGCAGCGTGACGGTTTCGCCTTCGAGGCCGAGGCGGTCCTGCGTTTCACCGAGCGCTTCGAGCTGGTTCATCACCTCGCCTTCGAGGCGCTTCAGGTGTTCGAGCGTGACGTAGAGAAAGTTCCCGCTGCCGCAGGCTGGGTCGAGCACGCGGGTGGTGCAGAGCTGGTGGTGGAAGCGGCGCAGTTCGGCGCGGGCTTCTTCGAGTTTGGCTTCGCGCTTCTTGCCTTCGAGTTCATCGGCCTCGCGGGCGAGCACCACGGCCGCAGCCTGGGCGTTGGCCCAGTCGGCGCGCAGCGGCTCCACCACGGTGGGCAGCACGAGGCGCTCCACATAGGCGCGCGGCGTGTAGTGGGCGCCGAGGGCGTGGCGCTCGGTGGGATCGAGCGCGCGTTCCAGCAGGGTGCCGAAGATGGCGGGCTCCACCTCCTGCCAGTTGGCCCGGGCGGCGCGCAGCAGGCCGTCGATCTGCGCGGTGCTGAGCGGGAGCACGTAGCCATCGACCCCCGCGCCCTTGAAGAGCTTGCCGTTGAAACGCAGCACGTCGCGCGCTATTGCCGCGTTGAAGCCGCCCACGTCCATGCCCTGCCAGAAGACCTTGAGCATCTGCGCCAGGGTGGCGGGCTGTTCGCGGTATGCCTTGAGCAGTTGCACGAAGCTGCCGCTGCCGTCCGCATGGGCGGGCAGCAGGCCCACGTCTTCGGCAAACATGCTGAAGAGGCAGCGGGTGAGGAAGGCGGCCACGGGCTGCGGCGCGTGGCCGGCGGCCTCCAGGCTCCGGGCCAGCTCGGCCAGCTCGGCGGCGACGGCGCGTGTGACCTTGGCGCTGATGCGCGAGGGGTCGAGGCTGAGCGGGTCGGTCCACAGCGCCTTGAGCCGCGCGCGCACCGCCGGCTGCGCCAGCTGCTCCAGGCGGATGCGGTGGCTGCGCGGGTCGGGGAAGGGGGTGTAGGTGGCGCCGGAGCGGGTGAACTCGGCGTAGAGCTCGATCACGTGGCCGACATCGACCACCACCACGAAGGGCGGCCGGCCTTCGGTGGCGGGCAGCGCGCGGGCGTAGTTTTCGGCCTGGGTGCGGGCGCGCAGCAGCGCGTCGTCAAAGGCTTTGGTGGTGACGGGCGGGGTGTCGGGGGTCTGCTGCGCCTGCACGCCGGCCGTCTTGCCGAGTTTGAGCTTCTTGCTTTCCCAGACGAAGTGGCCGCGCTTGTAGCAGTCCACCCGGCCGGCGCTGGTGGAGCCGTCGCCGTGCTGGAAGGTGATGGGGCGCTCGAACATGTAGCTCTGTTCGGGCGTGGGGTGCGGCGCTTCGACGCCCAGCAGCTCACACAGCTGGATGACGAAACTCTGCGAAGTGGACAGCTCGGAAGCGGTGACGCCCTTCCAGCGGTTGATGAAGGCCTGGGCGGCGCTGTCGGTGCCGGTGTCGGCGGTGGCGGGGTTCCCTGGGGTGTTTTTGTGCGGCATGGCCCGGATGATAGAAGCCGGGCGGGGGCTGGCCGGGCTGGCTCGGTTTTCCGGCGATGGATAGGATGTGGGCATGGCCATGTCTGGTGTTGCTGCCACGCTGAAACAAACCGACCGCTCACACGCGCCATGAACAAGTCAGGCCCCTCCAAACCACGGCTGCCCACCGCCATCTGGGTGCTGGGCTTCGTGAGCCTGCTGATGGACATTTCATCCGAGATGGTGCACAGCCTGCTGCCGCTGTTCATGGTGGGCACGCTGGGCGCGAGCGCATTGGTGGTGGGTCTGATCGAGGGGCTGGCCGAGGCGACCGCACTGATCGTCAAGGTGTTCTCTGGCGTGCTGAGCGACTGGTGGGGGAAACGCAAGTGGCTGGCGGTGTTCGGCTACGCCCTGGGCGCGCTGACCAAGCCGCTGTTTGCGCTGGCGCCGGGCATCGGCACCGTGCTGACGGCGCGCCTGCTCGACCGCGTGGGCAAGGGCGTGCGCGGCGCACCGCGCGACGCGCTGGTGGCCGACATCGCGCCGCCCGACATGCGCGGCGCAGCCTTCGGCCTGCGTCAGTCGCTCGACACGGTGGGCGCCTTCATCGGCCCGCTGCTGGCGGTGGGCCTGATGCTGCTCTGGGCCGACGACTTCCGGGCGGTGTTCTGGGTGGCGGTGGTGCCGGGGGTGCTGGCGGTGGCGCTGCTGATGCTGGGCGTGCGCGAGCCCGACCGGCCGGCTGGCCAGCGGCGCAGCAACCCGATCCGGCGCGAGAACCTGCGCCGCCTGGGCAGCGCCTACTGGTGGGTGGTGGGCCTGGGCGCGGTGTTCACGCTGGCGCGCTTCAGCGAGGCCTTTCTGGTGCTGCGCGCCGCGCAGAGTGGTGTGCCGGTGGCCCTGGTCCCGCTGGTGATGGTGGCGATGAACCTGGTCTACGCAGCGTCGGCCTACCCCTTTGGTCGCTTGTCCGACCGCATGGATCACCGGACGCTGCTGGCACTGGGCCTGGCGGTGCTGATCGCGGCCGATCTGGTGCTGGCGGTCCCTGCGCACTGGGCCACGGTGCTGGCCGGTGTGGCGTTGTGGGGCCTGCACATGGGCATGACGCAGGGCCTGCTGGCGACCATGGTGGCCGACACGGCGCCGGCCGACCTGCGCGGCACGGCCTTCGGCTTCTTCAATCTGGTCAGCGGTGTGGCCCTGCTGCTGTCCAGCGCCATCGCCGGCCTGCTGTGGGACCAGCTGGGCGCCTCATTCACCTTCTACGCCGGGGCCGCGTTCAGCGGCCTGGCGTTGTTGGGGCTGGCATTGCGACGGCGCTGAACAGCGCCCCGCTCAGTGCGGGTGCCGGTGGTGCACGTCGGGCGCGTGCGGGTGGCTGTGGTGCAGCGTGCCGTGGTGGTGCGGGTGGCTGTGCGGGCCGGCGGGCATGGGGTTGTGGCTGTGCAGGTGGTGGCCATCGTCGTGGGTGTGGGCATGTTCGTGATCCATGGCCTCGTGATCGTGGTCGTGGCCGTGGTCTTCTGCCAGGTGGATCAGCACCCCGGCCACCATGAGCCCGCCGCCCGCGAGCAGCAGCCCGCTGGCCGCGCGCTCGCCCAGCGCGAACGCACCCAGGGCGCCGATGAAGGGCGCGAACGCAAACACCGAACCGGTTCGCGCGGCGCCAAAGCTGCGCTGCGCCAGCAAATAGAAGCGCAGGCTCAGGCCGTAGCCGGTGGCGCCCACGGCGAGCAGGGCCAGCGCAGCGGGCAGCGGCGGCAGCGGCTCGCCCCAAACCAGCGCGAGCGCGGTGGTGACGCTGGCGCCCAGCGCGGCTTTGACCACCACCACCTGCCCCGGGTCGCGCTCGGCCACGCCGCGCGAAAGCGTGTTGTCCACCCCCCAGGCCACGGTGGCCACGGCCACGGCGAGCAGGCCGAGCAATTGCACCTGGCCGGTCAGGCCCTGGTCCAGCACCAGCAGCGCGCCGCCGGCCAGCAGCAGCGCCACGGCGGATTTGACGCGGCCGTCCAGCACCTCGCCGTACCAGCGCCAGGCCAGCACCGCCGTGAACACGGCTTCGAGCGTGAGCAGCAGCGAGGCGCTGGCGCCACTGGTGCGCTGCAGGCCCCAGGCCAGCGCCACCGGGCCGATGACAGCACCCGCCGCCACCATGGCCAGCAGGCGCGGTGCATCGCTGCGGCGCAGCGGCGCTTCGACCCCCGCGCCCCGGCGCTGGAACAGGGCCACCAGCGCGGCGCCGGCGTAGAGCAGCGCGGCGGTGCTGAACGGGCCGAGGCCCTGACCGAAACGCTGCACCAGCGGCGTGCTCAGGCCAAACAGGGCGGCGGCCAGCAGGGCCAGCGCGCCGCCGCGCAAGACGGGCGACGCGTTTTGCATCACTGCCCGGTGTGGTTGGCGGCGATGAAGTTACCGGGCTGCGAGAAGAAGATATAGAGCGTCTGCTTGGCCACGTCGGCTACGGCAGGGTTCTTGAACGACACCTTCCACTCTTTGCCTTTCTTGCCGTCCACCAACTCGGCCTTGTCTTGCTTGACGGCTTGCCAGGAGGCGTCGAGCTTGCCAGCCTTGACCAGCGAGGCCTTGCGCTGCGATGCGCAGTCGGTGACCACGGCTTCGGAGGCGGGCTTGCTGCCGTGGAAGTGACAGCTGCTGCCTTGGTCCGCCAGCGCGGCGGGCGCGGCGAACAGGGTGGAGGCAAGGGCTGTGGCGATGGCGAGGGTTTTCATGATGGGAGCTTTCGGTGAATGTTCAAAAAGGGCGTGCAACAAGGAAAGGACTCAAAGGCCGTCGCGGCTGGTGTCGCGGGTGTCGTCCACGGCCATATCCTCGTGCGCGTGGCGGTGTTCGGCGGCGGGAAAGCGGAAGCTGTCCGGGGCCGTGTCGTGCTGGTAGCCGTGCAGCTGCGTGAACAGCAGGTAGACACCGGCGTAGAACAGGGCCATGTTGGCGATGTGGCTGAAGCGCCGGAAGGAATCCCGCCCGCGCCACACGGCCAGCAAGGCAACCATGACCGACAGCGCGGCGATCTGGCCCAGCTCGACGCCGACGTTGAAGCTGAGGATGCGACCCAGCATCTGCGCGGCATCGTCGCCCAGCGGCAACTGCTGCAGACGAGTGGACAGGCCAAAACCGTGCAGCAGGCCGAAACCGAACACCATCCACAGCAGGTTGGGCGAGGCCATCTGGAAGTGCTTCTGGAAACCGCCGTTGTTGTCGAAAGCCTTGTACATCACGCTGATGGCGATGATGGCGTCGATGAGGAAGTAGTTCCAGGTGATCTGGAGCATGGTGGCAAAGACCAACGTGATGCTGTGCCCGAGGGTGAACACGGTGACGAACTTGACCACGTCTTTGAACGAGGCCAGGAAGAACACCACGCCGAAGAGGAACAGCAGGTGGTCGTAGCCGGTGAGCATGTGGCTGGCGCCCAGGCCCACGTACTGGGCGTAGCCGCCGTCGAGCATGCGCTGTCGGTCGGCATCTGAAATGCCGTGAGCCAGCACGGCCAGCGGCGCGAGGGCGAGCGACAGCCAGATGGCGGCGCTTCGCAAACGGGAAACATGCATGGAAAAATCCTGTGGGTCTGATGGAGAAGCCGGCCGCAGTGCCTGCGGAACGGGCCACCTCGCGCAAGCAGCGCCGCGCGCGGCTGGGCGCCACGCAGGCGCCCGAAAAACATCAGACGAGGGACCTGGGAGGCCGCAGCCAGCTGTCGGGATCGGCCGAGGGTGGCTGGACCGGCGTCCATGCCCGGGGAGCGCTGCGCGGCAGCGTTGGCACAGGCAGCGCCGCCGCCACGGGCAGGCCCTGGAACTGCACGCCCTCGCTGGCGTGCGAGTGGTGGGGACCGTGGTCGTCGCCGCTGGGCGCGTCGTCCATCATCAGCGTGGGGTCGAGGTCGTGGCCCAGCGCCCCGTGTGGGTCGAGGTGCTGGTGGTGACCATGGTCAATCGCATGGGCCACCTCGTGCGCCAGCCGATCGGCCTGGCCGGCCCGCTGGGCGGGCAGCGCCCACACCACGGACTGCAACAGCAGACCGAACAACAGGACCCAGGTGGTGAGGACGGATTTCACAAGGGCGGATTCTATCGACGCATACCCGATCTGGCGCCCGGCAAGGCGATCAAAACCAACCCATTTCTATAATCGCCCCATGTTGCGCCGGCTCCTCATCGCCTTGTTTGCTCTGCATTTCCTGCTGAGCCTGGGTGGGTTCACGCTTCACATGCCCTCGCCGGCGCTCACCGAGTCCGCGCTGACGGCCGACGCGGACGGGCTGAACTCCAGCATCCAGCACGGCCTGACCGACGACGCCCCCGACATGCCCGACGGCCCGGTGCGTGTCATGCCGGTCATCAGGCTGTCCCTCGCGCCGCTGCCGGCGACACCCTGGGTTTTCAGGACCCGGGACGACCCACTCCCCGTGGGTCTGGACCGACCTCCCCAGCGCACCACGCGCGCCTGACCTCAGGCGCGGCGCCCGCCCGCCTGCCTGCCATCCCCTTTGCCTCCCTGCCCGCTTCTGTGCGGGCGCCTCCCTTTGGACCCCGTTCCCACCATGGAAATCGCCTTACTGTTCGCGCTCATCTTGCTCAATGGCCTGTTTGCCATGTCCGAGATCGCGCTGGTCACCGCCCGCAAAGTGCGCCTGCAAAAACTCATCGACGAAGGCGACCGCTCTGCAGCCGCCGCCGTCAAGCTGGGCGAAGACCCCACGCGATTCCTCTCCACCATCCAGATCGGCATCACCTCCATCGGCGTGCTCAACGGCATCGTGGGCGAGGCCGCGCTGGCCGCGCCGCTGGCCGTCTGGATGGTGACTGTGGGCGTGCCCGGGCAATACAGCCAGCTCGCCGCCACCGGCCTGGTCGTGGTGCTCATCACCTACTTCTCCATCGTGGTGGGTGAACTCGTGCCCAAGCGCATCGGCCAGTCCAACCCCGAGCTGCTCGCACGCCTCGTGGCGCGCCCCATCAACTGGCTGGCCATCGCCACCAAACCCTTCGTGGTGCTGCTCTCGCTTTCCACCAAAGGTCTGTTGCGCGTGCTCGGCATCCAGCAGGGCAACGCCAACGCCGTGACCGAGGAAGAGATCCACGCCATGCTCGCAGAGGGCACGAGCGCGGGCGTGATCGAGTCGCACGAACACACCATGGTGCGCAACGTGTTCCGGCTCGACGACCGGCAGATCGGATCCCTCATGGTGCCGCGCAGCGATGTCGTCGCGCTCGACCTGGAGCAGAGCTTTGAGGTCAACATGGCACGCGTCGAAGCCTCCGACCATGCGCGCTTTCCTGTGGTCCACGGCGGCCTCAACAACGTGGCGGGGGTGGTCAACGCCCGCAAGTGGCTCTCGCAGGCGCTGCGCGGCAGCGATCGCGAACTGGCCACACAGCCCATGGAAGAGCCGCTGTATGTGCCCGAAACCATCACCGGCATGGAGCTGCTCGGCAACTTCCGTCAGTCGGGCGGGCAGATGGCGTTCGTCATCGACGAATATGGCGAAGTCCAGGGCATCGTGACGCTGCAAGACCTGATCGAGGCCATCACCGGCGAATTCAGCCCGCGTGACCCGGAAACCTCCTGGGCGATGCAGCGCGACGACGGCTCCTGGCTGCTCGACGGCCACATCCCCGTGCCCGAACTCAAGGACCGCCTGGCGCTGGACTCGGTGCCCGACGAAGAGCGTGGCCGCTACCACACGCTCAGCGGACTCATGATGCTGCTGACCGGTCGCCTGCCCAAGGAAGGCGACAAAGTCGAATGGGAAGAGTGGCGCTTCGAAATCGTGGACATGGACGGCCGCACCATCGACAAGGTGCTCGCCACCCACCTGGACCCGAACGCGCCTGAAAGCACCGACGAGGTGACCACCCCATGACCACGCGACGACCCTTCGCGCTCGCTGCCGCGGCGGCTGCGTGGCTCACCCTGAGCGCCTGCTCCGACGGCTATTCCGGCAATGGCGACACGCTGCACCTGGAATACGGTATGAGCCAGCAGGCCACTCTGGAAGCTATGAACCAGATCGGACGCGGCAAGTATCTGGAAGCCCATGCCCGCTTCGCGCTGCTGGACGGTTGCATGCTGGAAGTGCACGCTCAAGGCCAGTTCGATGGCAAGGACTCCCGGGCCATCCTGCTGCCGGGCACCGAAGCCGCTCTGGAGAAGCCCCCTGGCAGCGAAACCTACAGCGTGAAGCTGAACAGCGCCACACCCGGCAGCCCCGATCACACCGTACTCAGGAGCGCACCCTGGGCCGAGGCCACCCAGATGAAATGGCTGCTCGACTACGTGCGGCGCTTCTGCTGACCACCCAGCGGCCAGCCCATTGAGCAGCTTCGTCACGCAGCGCTGGCGCGGCCGCATCGGCTGGCGCACCCTGTTCTGGCGCGCGCCGCAGCGGCCCGCGGTGGTGCTCGGCGTGAGCGTGTTCTGGCTGTGACCACCTCGCGACTGGCTCACCCCCGCCAGCCGCCGTCCTCTTGCCGCACGCGGCCCAAGACTTGGATGCGCCCTCAGCGCCCCAGTTTTTGCGACCCCCATTGCTCCTGCTGGCGTTGGTCGTCGGCGGCTTCGGCTTCGATGCTGTCCTGGGGCAACTGCTTGAGGCAGTCGGCCAGGGCCTGGGGGTCCAGCTTTTCAGGCTCGGGTTCTTCCGCTGGCGGGCCTTGCGGCGAGCGGCCGTCCCACACGAAGCGGTTGCCGCGCGGCGGCGGGTCGGGCAGGCAGTCGTTCTTGTAGAGCGGCGGCGACTCCGCGGTCCAGGCGTTGAAGACGATGGTCTTTTCAAAAATCAGGGGCTTGCCATTGGGCGTGGGCGGCAGCGGCGGCATCTGCCCGATGGCGGTGCGGGCGCGTTGTTCGATCTCTGCGGAGGTGGTCCACAGGGTGTCCAGCCGGGCCAGGGTTCCGCTGGGTGCGATCTCGATGCGGAAGCGCACGATGCCTTGCTCGGGGCCCTCGTGGGCGGTGCCCATCTGGCTGCGGACCTGTTGCCCCCAGTTGTGGCGGTAGCGCTTGCTGTTCTTGAGGGTGTAGGTGGCGGCCAGGGCCCATTCCTCGGCCGTGGGGGCCGGCGGCGCATCCATGAAGGCACGTCCGGGCGGGGGCGTGGTGTCGGGCTTGGTCTCGCGGGGCTCGGGCAGGTCGGGCTTGGGGATGGGCGCCGGGGGCGGGGTGCTGACCGGCGGCGCAGGGGGCGGCTCGGCGGGCTGGATGTCTGCCAGGAAGACGACCGCCTCCTTGGGCGGTGCGCGATCGCGCAAGGTCTGGTTGGAGGCCTGGATGATCAGCCCCACGGCGGCGAGGTGCAGCGCCACCGACAGGCCCACGGCCCAGCGGCGGTGCTTGTGCGGGTGGGCGGGAGGGCCCTCAGAGCGGGTCAAGACGCACCTCGACCGCGCGCGATGGGTCAGCGAGGCGGGCCGCCGCCTGGCGATAGCGATCGTTGTCGGCGAGCGCTTCCATCATGGCTTCGAACAACGGCGGCTCGACCATGTAGAAGGCGGGGCGGTTGTGGTTGAGCACGGCCACAGGGCGGTTGTGCGACGCGCGCAGCACAGCGGCCGGGTTCTTCTTGAACTCGGACATGCTCACGGAAAGACTGGCGTGGACAGATTCCATTTTCGGCTCCAAATACAGCGCTGAATTTAGGGCCTGCAGGGCACGGCGTCAAACCCGGTGGGGCGGTGCGCTGGATCGCGGCGGCGGGTGCAGCGGCTTCGCCCCACCCGACCGGGGATGCCCACCGCCATCTGGGCTTCGTGAGCTTGCTGATGGACATTTCGTCCGAGATGGTGCACAGCCTGCTGCCGCTGTTCATGGTGGGCACACTGGGCGCGAGCGCCCTGGGGGTGGGTCTGATCGAGGGGCCGGCGCTGCGGCGGCGCTGAACGGTCAGACCGGGGTTTCGCTGTCTTCTTCGGCGGCTTGCGGCGCGGCGCCGCTGGGGATGAATCCCTCGCCGTGGCTGGCGAGGTAGTCGCGGATCAGTCGCCGCACGACCTGCGACGGTGTCACGTCCTGACGCGCACACAGGCTTTCGAAGGCTTTCTTCTTGGCGGGGTCGATCAGGACGGTGAGGCGGGCGGTTTTGAGCTCCATGTGTGCATTCTATGTAAATTGGATGTGCATGTATCCGGGGGCCGCCATCAGTAGCGCCCCATCCAGCGGCGGTCGAACGGTGATTCGGGCATGGTTTCCTGCGGCGGGGTCGCTGCCTTGGGCGCCGTGTTGCCCGGTTGTACGGCCACCGGGACGGTCTCTTGAGCGGCTTGTCCGACCATGAACGAACGCCCCTCAAGTTCGGGATCGAGCACCAGCAGCACCTCACCAAAGTGAGGAAAGAGCACCCCGGCGAGCGACGAGGCGGCGGGCGACACCTCGCGCTGGGCAATGAGGTTGGCGGACTTCAGCGCATACCAGAGGCGCAGGTTGACGCGGACACAGCGCGGGTGCGTGGCGCGCAGGCTTCGTTCCAGGGCGGACAGCGACATGGTGGTGGACCTCTCTTCACACACGGTGGGGACGTTCTGGCGTGTGCCGCTCGTGCGTCGCACGCTGCACACGGGATACTATGATCATCATATGATAATAATATGTACATTGAAAACGTACTATGGTCACATCATAGATGTGTCAAAAGCACATTGACCGGCTATCACCATGATTCAACACCTCACGCACAAGGTGCGCACCCGGCGAGCGAACCGCCAGTTGGGCGGCTTGCTGGCGATCCCGCGCTACACCCCCCACCAGACGGGCGTGGTCACCGATCTGGGCATCGAACTGGGCATCCACCCCACGATCCCGGGTCTGTTTTTTGCCGGTGGTCTGCTCGGTGCACGGGCGTTCAAACAGGTCAGCTTTGTGCGCTGGTCGTCGCCCTGTCTGGACGAGAGCCATGAACACGCTGACATGCGGGCTTTTGAACGCCGGTTTGGCGACTGCGCCTGCACCCTGCCCGCGTTCATGCGCGCCATGAACTGGCTGGACGCCGTGTGTTTCGGCGCGGCCGATCCCGAATCGGTCCAGCGGGCCTGTGAGACCAACCCGGAATACGGCCTGATCTGCGAGGACGCGACGCGCCTTGAAGAAGCCCTGCTCAGGCCAGAAAGATCGCATGACCTTTGAGCACGAAACCACGTTCCGGCAGGCTGCTGTCAAAGCAGGCCTGACTTTGCGACATGTCCGGATCGAACACGAACGCTTTGAACGCGCGCTGCGCTTCGGTGCAACCGATGTGCAAAGCGCGATGGACCTGCGCGCCCCCGACCGCCTGGTGCTGAACTACACGCGCCTGATGATGGGGTTCGTGCTGTTTCAGCCCCGTGCACGCCACATGCTGATGATCGGGCTGGGTGGGGGATCGCTGCCCAAGTTCTGCCACCGGCACTTTCCCGGCACCGACATCACGGTGGTCGAGATCGATCCGCGGGTGATGGCGCTGCGCGACCAGTTCGAGGTGCCGCCAGATCAGCAAGACTTCCGGGTGGTGCAGGCCGATGGTGCGGACTTCGTTGCTGCGATGGACGACGCGAGCTACGACGTCATCATGGTCGACGGGTTCAATGCCGATGACATGTCCCCGTCTCTGGGCACCCAGAACTTCTACGGCCATTGCGCGCGGCTGCTCACCACCGGGGGCGTCCTGGTCTGCAACCTGCATGAACTCGATCTGTATTTCGGCGCCTACCTGGAGCTCATAACCTTGAGCTTCAACGGAGAAACAGTGGCGGTGGCAGCGCGCGAGGGCGGCAACAGCATCGCGTTTGCGCGCAAGGGCATGGCCCTCTCCGCCCGCATGCCCAAGCACCTGCGATGTCCGTCGGGCATGTCGGAGCAGGCCTGGGCCGGCATCGAGGCCGAAGTGCACGACGTGTTGCGGGAGACGAGAAACCCGCTGGAGGCCTTTTGATCACCATCCTTGAAGCCAAGCGCTCAGGGCAGTTTGGCAAAGGTCGCCTGCTGCCCAACACCGGCGCAGACGCTGCCATCTTCGAAGTGGTCCACGGTTCAGCGTCCGACATCGCAGGCCAGGGGATCGCCAACCCCACAGTCCTGCTGCTGGCAGCCGCGATGGTGCTGGAGACCAGGTCAAACTCACGGAACAGGCCACGCACCGGCGTCAGGCGCTCGGTGCGACGCTGAACGTCGACACCATCCGGACAGGCGATCTGGGTGGCAAGGCCAGCACGGCGGAATTCACCAAGGCTTTGGTCAGCCGCATCGCGAACGGCTGAGCCAGTGAGGTGTTCAGCCGTTGCCCAGAGAGGCACATGGGCCGGATAGCAGCCAGAGGCCACCTCTCAGTGCCCATGTCGGTGGTGCACGTCGGGCGCGTGCGGGTGGCTGTGCTGCAGCGTGCCGTGGTGGTGCGGCATGGCCCGGATGGTAGACGCCGGGCATCGTCGGATTCTTCGCTTGAATATAAGTAATTACTCAATTACATTAATGACCCATGTCCACCAAACAACCCACGCAAACCCGCCAGGCCGAGCTGGTGGCCGCGGCGCTGGCGCTGGCCGCCGAGCGCAGCCCGGCCGAGGTGACCACCGGCGCGCTGGCGCAGGCGGTGGGCATCACGCAGGGCGCGGTGTTCCGCCATTTCGAGAGCAAGGAAGCGATCTGGCTGGCCGTGATCGACTTCGCCCACCAGGAGCTGCTGGCCCGCCTGCACGCGGCGGCGGCCGTGCAGACGCAGCCGCTGGCGGCGCTGCGCGCGGTGTTCATGGCGCATGTGGATTTCGTGGTGGAGCAGCCGGGCGTGCCGCGGGTGATCTTTCAGGAGCTGCAGCACCCCGAGGACACGCCGCTGAAGGCGCGCGTGCGCGGGCTGATGCAGGCCTACCGCACGCTGCTCACCGGCCTGCTGCAACGGGCACAGGCGGCGCGGCTGCTGGCGCCGGGCACCGACCTGCAGGCGGCGGCGGTGCTGTTCATCGGCTCGGTGCAGGGGCTGGTGATGCAGTCGCTGCTGAGCGGCCAGGTGGGCGCGATGCGCGCGCTGGCGCCCGCCGTGTTTGACCTTTTTCAACAAGCGATTGCCGCGCCGACCGCAAAGGCCCGGCGCACCCAGGAGACCCCCGCATGAAGATGAACCCCCAAAACTCGCGCCGCCTGCTGCTGGGCGGGATGGCGCTGGCGCTGGTGGCCGCGCTGGCCTATGTGGCGCTGCGCACCGGGCCGCTGGCGCCGGTGAAGGTGCAGGTGGCCGAGGTGAAGAAGGGCAGCGTGAGCCCGGCCATTTTTGGCATCGGTCAGGTCGAGGCGCGGCGCAGCTGGATGGTGGGGCCGACGGTGGCCGGGCGCGTGCTGGGCGTGCAGGTGGACGTGGGCGAGGCGGTGCAACCCGGCCAGGCACTCGCCGAGATGGACCCGGTGGACCTGGACCAGCGGCTGGCGGCGCTGGACGCCTCGCTGGCCCGGGCACAGAGCACGCAGCAGGCGGCGGGCGCGCAGGTGAATGACGCACAGGCGCGGCGCGCGCTCGCAGCGGCGAACCTGAAACGCAACCAGGACCTGGCGAACCAGAACTTCATCAGTGCGGGCGCGCTGGAGGCGCGGGCACAGGAGGTGGCCTCGGCCAACGCGGGTGTGGCGGCGGCGCAGGCCAACCTGGGCGGCAGCGCGATGGACATCGCGCGGCTGCGCGCCGAACGCGCGGCGCTGGCGCAGCAGCGTGGCAATCTGAAACTGGTGGCGCCTGCCGCGGCGGTGGTGACCGCGCGCGACGCCGAGGCCGGCACCACGGTGGTGGCGGGCCAGGCGGTGCTGCGGCTGATGGACCCGGCCAGCCTGTGGGTGAAGCTGCGGGTGGACCAGGGCCGATCGGCCGGGCTGGCGCCGGGGCTGGTGGCGCGCATCGCCCTGCGTTCGCGCCCGGGCGAAACGCTGGCCGGCAAGGTGGCGCGCGTGGAAGCGCTGGCCGACAGCGTGACCGAAGAGCGGCTGGCGATGGTGGCGTTTGACGCACTGCCCAGCGGCGTTTCTGTGGGGGAGATGGCGGAAGTGACCTTGCAGTTGCCGGCCACGGCCGAGCGTCTGTTGCTGCCGAACGCGGCGGTGGTGCAGCACGAAGGGACAACCGGCGTCTGGCGCCTGAAGGACGGCGGGCTGGAATTTGCTCCGGTGACGCTGGGCGTGCAGGGGCTGGACGGAACGGTGCAGGCGCTGGAAGGATTGAGTGAAGGCGACACCGTGGTGCTGTACAGCCAGAGCGCGCTCAAACCCGACGCGCGCATCGCGGTGGTGGAGCAGCTGGTGCCGGCGGGAGGCGCGAAGTGATCAGTCTGGCCGGGCGCGACATCCTGCACGGCTGGAGCAAGTACGTGTTGACCGGGCTGGGCCTGGGGCTGCTGATCGGCGTGACGCTGACGATGGCGGGCGTGTACCGCGGCATGGTGGACGACGCGCACGCGCTGCTGAGCAACAGCCGCGCCGACCTGTGGGTGGTGCAGAAGGACACGCAGGGGCCGTACGCCGAGTCGTCGAGCATCAAGGACGACGTGGTGCGCAGCGTGCGCGGCATGCCCGGCGTGGCGGCCGCCGCCAACGTGGCCTACCTCACCATGCAGGTGCAGAAAGACGGACAGGACAACCGGGTGATGGTGGTGGGCATGGAGCCCGGCATGCCGGGTGCACCCGGCTACCTGGTGGCCGGACGCCACCCCACGCGCAGCCACTACGAGGCGGTGGCCGACGTGAAAACCGGCTTCCAGCTGGGCGAGACGGTGCGCATCCGCCGCCACGACTACGCGGTGGTGGGGCTGACGCGGCGCATGGTGTCGTCGGGAGGCGACCCGATGCTGTTCGTGCCGCTGAAGGACGCGCAGGAAACCCAGTTCCTGAAAGACAACGACGCCATCGTCAACGACCGCGCGCGCACCGCGGCCAACCCGACCTTCAACCGGCCGGGCAGCCCCGGCCTGCTGGAGGCGGTGCAGAACCTGCAGACCAGCAGCCGCAGCGTGAACGCGGTGCTGGTGCAGATCGCGCCGGGCTTCACGCCCGAGCAGGTGGCCGAGCCGATACGGCGCTGGAAGCACCTGAGCGTGTACACGCGCGACGGCATGGAAGACATCCTGGTGGTGAAGCTGATCGCCAACTCGGCGAAACAGATCGGCATGTTTCTGGTCATCCTCGCCATCGTGAGCGCGGCCATCGTTGCTTTCATCATCTACACCATGACCATGGGCAAGCTGCGCGAGATCGCGGTGCTCAAGCTCATCGGCACGCGCGACCGCACCATCGCCGTCATGATCCTGCAGCAGGCGCTGGGCCTGGGGCTGATCGGCTTTGCCGTGGGCAAGGTGGCGGCCACGGTGTGGGGGCCGGCGTTCCCGAAATATGTGCTGCTGCTGCCCGGCGACGCGGTCACCGGCCTGGTGGTGACGCTGGTGATCTGCGCGCTGGCGAGCACGCTGGCGATCCGCGTCGCGCTCAAGGTGGATCCGGGCGAGGCGATCGGATGAACCCCATGAACACACCCCAACCCGGCGGCATCCTCATCGAAGGTCTGCGCAAGGTCTACGGCCACGGCGACACGGCCGTGGAAGCGCTCAAACACGTCAACATGCAGGTGAGCCCCGGCGAGGTGGTCGGCCTGGTCGGTCCCTCGGGCTCGGGCAAGAGCACGCTGCTGAAATGCCTGGGCGCGATCATCGAGCCCACCTCGGGCCGCATGACGCTGGGCAAGGATGTGATCTACGACAACGGCTGGAAGGTGAAGGACCTGCGCGCGCTGCGGCGCGACCGCATCGGCTTCGTGTTCCAGGCGCCCTACCTGATTCCCTTCCTGGACGTGACCGACAACGTGGCCTTGCTGCCCATGCTGGCGGGCATGCCCAATGCGAAGGCACGGGAACGCGCGCTGGAGCTGCTCACCGCGCTGGACGTGTCGCACCGCGCCAGGGCCGAGCCTTCGCAGCTCTCGGGCGGCGAGCAGCAGCGCGTGTCGATCGCGCGCGCGCTGGCCAACAAGCCGCCGGTGATCCTGGCCGACGAGCCCACCGCGCCGCTGGACAGCGAGCGCGCGCTGGGCGTGATGCGCATCCTGAACCAGATGGCGCAACACGCGCAGACCGCGATCATCGTGGTGACGCACGACGAGAAGATCATCCCGACCTTCAAGCGGATCTACCACATCCGCGACGGGCAGACGGTGGAAGAAGCCGGCGAAGGGCTCAGCCTGTAAGGCTTCACGGTCGTTCCACCCCCTGCGGACTCAGGGGAAAACCACATCACCCATATGGGCTACCCGTCATCACCCTTTGCGGTGATAGACGGGCCGTGCGTCCTCTTGAAGAATCAACCTCCATGCGGTGCGTGAGCACCATCAAAAAACACTGGAGACAACGATGGAATTCAACAAGGAATTTGACGCCTCGGGCCTGGCCTGCCCCATGCCGATCGTCAAGACCAAGAAGGCGCTGGCCGACATGGCCAGCGGACAGATCCTGCGCGTGGTGGCGACCGACCCCGGCTCGGTGTGCGACATGGCCGCGTTTGCCGAGGCGACGGGCAACGCCCTGCTGGAACAGAGCAGCGAGAACAGCAAGTTCGTGTTCTACCTGAAGAAGGCCTGAAGCCCCTCTCGCCTTTTCCCCTCGCAGGAGACACGCAACGTGGCAAGCAAAAAAATGGCGTTGATCGCCACCAAGGGCACGCTGGACATGGCCTACCCGCCGTTCATCCTGGCGTCCACCGCGGCATCGCTGGGCTGGGATGTCCAGATCTTCTTCACCTTCTACGGCCTGCAGCTGCTGCGCAAGAGCCTCGACGGCGTGCAGATCAGCCCGCTGGCGAACCCGGCCATGCCGATGCCCGTGCCCATGCCGGTGATGGTGCAGATGCTGCCTGGCATGGAAGCGATGGCCACGATGATGATGAAGAAGAAGATGAAGTCCAAGGGCGTGGCCTCGCTGCAGGAACTGCGCGACGTCTGCCTGGAACTGGAGGTCAAGTTCGTCGCCTGCCAGATGACCGTGGACCTGTTCGAGTTCGAGACCAGCGAATTCATCAAGGACGTCGAATACGGCGGCGCCGCGACCTTCATGAAGTTCGCCGGCGAATCGGACGTCTGCCTGTTCATCTGACGCCCCCTGCCGGCAAGGCAGCAGACACGGCGCGGTGGTCGTCAGCTACCGCCATGCGCTGCCGCGGCGGGTGATCTTTGCCTGAAATGGAGCCCTGCACATGAGCGAAGGAATGAACCCGTCGATGCTGGTGGTCTGGGGTGGTTTTGTCCTGGCCTTCATCTTTGGCGCCGTGGCCAACAAGACCAACTTCTGCACCATGGGCGCGATCTCGGACGTGGTCAACATGGAGCACTGGGGCCGCATGCGCATGTGGCTGCTGACCATCGCCGTGGCGGTGATCGGGGCCAACCTGCTCTATTACTTCGGCCTGATCGACCTGTCCAGGTCGGTTTACCAGCGGCCGGTGCTGCCCTGGTTGTCGTTGCTGCTGGGCGGCACCCTGTTCGGCGTGGGCATGACCATCGCCGCCGGCTGCACCAACAAGAACCTGGTGCGCGTGGGCGGTGGCAGCCTGCGATCGGTGGTGGTGCTGACGGTTCTGGCGATCTCGGCCTACATGACACTCAAGGGCCTGTTTGGCCAGTGGCGCGCCAGCTACCTGGACCCGGTCTCGGTGGACCTGTCGCAGTGGGGCTTCAGCGCCCAGGGCCTGCCGCAGGTGCTGGCCAGGCTGACCGGCCTGCCGGACAAGACGGTGCTGCTGATCACGCTGAGCGTGGTGGGGCTGGGCCTGCTGGCGTTCGTGTTCAAGGACAAGCGCTTCCGCGCCAACCTGTCCCACGTGTTCGGCTCGGTGGTGCTGGGTCTGGTGGTCGTGGCCGCCTGGTACCTGACCGGCCATCTCGGCTACGGCGAAGATCCCGAGACGCTCGAAACGGTGTACTTCGCCACCAACACCCGCACGCTGGAATCCATGAGCTTCGTCGCGCCAGTGGCCTACAACCTGGAAATGCTCATGATGTGGACCGACAAGTCGCTGCGCATGACCTTCGGCATTGCGTCGGCCATCGGCGTGGTGCTCGGCTCCTTCGCCTACGCCATCAGCACGCGGCAGTTCCGCTGGGAAGGCTTTGCCTCGATGGAGGATCTGCGCACCCAGCTCATCGGCGCGGTGCTGATGGGCTTTGGCGGGGTCACAGCGATGGGCTGCACGATCGGCCAGGGCCTGTCGGGCGTGTCCACCCTGGCGATCGGCTCCTTCATCGCCCTGACGGGCATTGTGGGCGGGGCGGTGGCCACGATGAAGTGGCAGCAGCGCTGAAGCGTTGAAGACCAGGGCGGTCCGAATGTCCTAGCTGTCTGGCGCCGAGGCGCGCCGCCGCGGTTGCGTGGCCAGGATCTGCGCGACGATGCGTTCCCAGGGCAGTTGCACCAGGCTGCCGTGTTCCCGCTGTGCCTGCACAACCAGGCGGTGCACGTCGGGCTGCGGAGCGTCCAGCACCTGCTGCAGGCCCCGCAGGCCACCACAGTGCAGGCGCATGACGGTGCCATGGGTGAGCGGTGCGCCCGGGTGCAGCTTCAGCGGAAAGGTGGCCCGCTCCAGGAACAGGCGCTCCAGCGTTTCACAGTTCAGGTGGGCCGGAGCCTGGCTGCAGGCCAGCACCTCGCGCTCGGCCACCGAGTGCCGGACCGACAGTTCGCAGACGGCCTGTCGCGCCAGCAACGCAGCCTTGAACACGCAAGGCAAGCGGTTGACCTCGGCCTGGGTGCGACGGTAGGCGGCCTCGTCAACCATGACCGGACCCGCGTGGTTATTCTTCGCCCGGGTGCCCGGGTTCACGCACCTGGCACAGCAGCTCTTCGGCCTGCCACTCGTTCTCGGCGAAGATCACCTTCACCTTGTCGGAGGTGTCTGGCGGCAGCGCGGCTCGCAGCGTCTTGGCTTGGCCGGACGCTGCGGCAAAGGCCCCGTGCTCCTCCAGTTTGTCGAGCTGGCCGTAGGGTTTGACGCGGTAGATGTAGTACGGCACGGAGGTTCCTCAGAACAGGGGTTTCGCTCAGACGTAGCGTTTGCTGGCACGGCGCCGCCCGGGCAGCGCCTTCTGGATGATGACGCCCCGAACGGCCGAGAGATCCGGCAGCGACCGGTCGGCGAAGGCCGGGTTCAGCGCGTGCAGCGTCCAGCCGTTCGCCTGCTGGCAGAGCTGGCGGAAGATCCATTCACCGGCGTGCTGGGCCAGCACGAAGCTGCCGTCGCGCACCAGGCCCTCGGGTTCGATGAGGATGATCTCGCCCTCCAGGAACTCGGGCTCCATGCTGGTGCCGAGCACGCGCAGGGCGAAGGCTTCACTACCACTGCAGGCGGACTCCGCGGGCAATGACTCGCTCATGCCATTTCCCCCACCGGCTCGGTCAGCATCAGGGTGTGGATCTGCGCCGCCGGCACACCCGCGGCCCGCAGTTCGGCGTCGATCGCCTCCACGAAAGCCGCCGGTCCGGCGAGGTAGAAATCGCAGTCGATTTCGAACAGGTCGGCGCGCATGGCACGCGCGAGCTGCAGCGCGCCAAAGGTCACGTCGGGATCGGCCAGCAGTTCGTACTCGAACAGGTCCAGAGCTTCCGACCAGGCCCGGCACTGGTTGGCGAGGAAGTGGCCGTCCGGCCGCGTGGCGAGCCAGAAGAGCGAGAGCGAAGGTGCGCTGTCGAGCGACAGGGCATGTTCGATCAGGCTCTTGACCGGGGCAAAACCGGTGTCGCAGGCGGCGAAGACCAGCGGCCGGGCGCTGTCGGCCAGCACGAAGTCACCCACAGGCCCCCACACCGTGACGTTGTCGCCGGCCTGGATGCCATCGGAAAACAGCTGGCGGGCAAAAGGGTCCCGCGCATGGCGCTCGACGAAGAAGTGCAGGTTGCGGTCGTCGCACGGGCAGCTGGCGATGGGGTACAGGGCGTGCACGTCGCTGCCGTCGGGGCGGTTCAGGCCCAGCGTGACCGACTGACCGGCCAGGAAGCGCAGGCGGTGGCTGCGCGGCGTCTGCAGGTGCAGCAGCCGCGTGCCCGGCGCGAGCTGCGTGACGGCGCGCACCGTGGTCACGATCTGCTGCTGCGGAATGTCCTGCGGGCCACGGGCCTCCAGCAGTTCCAGCGTGAGCTCGCTGCTGGCCGCGGTGTGCGCGCACGCCAGCGTGTAGCCCTGGGCCCGCTCAGCCTCGGACAGCGGGTAGTCGCAGGGCTGGGTGCGTGCCACCTCGCCCGAAATCACGCGCACCTTGCACATGCCGCAGGTGCCGTTGCCGCAACCGTAGTTGAGCTTGAGTCCGGCGCGCAGGCCGGCCTGCAACAGGGTGTCGTGCCCCTCGACACAGAACTGGTGTCCGCTGGGGCGCACCGTCACCTGGGCTGTCATGACTTTGAGCATGTCGTCCATCACCGTGAGCAGATCGGCCTGTTCGGTCGCGAGCGCCTGCGTCAGACCCTGGTCGACAAAATCCTGCAGTTCGGACAGCGCCAGCGGCGTGGCGCCGTCGTCTTGCAGGGCATGGATGCGCGTCTGCAGCGCAATCACCAGCGCGTGGTAACGCTGCAGCAAACGCCGCACATCGGCCAGCTCCTGCGTCTGGTGGAAGAGCCGCTGCGCGAGCACCTCCTGGCTGGGCAGCAGCCGCTCGCGCAGGCGCTTGCCGAAGGCCTCGTCGCGGATGTGGGCCACCCGCTCCAGCAGGCCGGTTTCTTCGAACTGCACGCCGGGGTACAGCCGCAGCAGCTCGTCGGTGGTGACCAGTCCGTCGTTGAGCACCAGCGCGCCGCTGCGCACCTGCTGCTGCAGCACGCCACGGGGCACGCCGACCAGCTGGGCGGCGCGCCAGATCGTCAGCCAGTGGCTCATCGGAACACCTCGCCCAACGGGCAACGGTGCGCGCTGGCGTGGGAGCGGCCCGGCGCTGCGCTCACAACTGCAGCTCCGGCTGGGCCGCCTGCAGCGCGTGGCGATGCGGTGCTGGCGGTGCGCCGACACGGTCGAGGTAACGCGCCCGGTACAGCAGGCGCGGCCGCTGCGGGTCGTCGGTGAAGGCACTGCGATCGTGCGGCACGTTGTTGCAGACGACGCCCATGCCGGGCTGCAGCTGTACGTGAAAAATCCAGGGCACGTCGCTGGACAGCAGCTGCTCCAGAAAAGCGACCGCCGCACGCGTGTCGGGGTCGTCCTTCCAGGCGATGCTGCGCGTGCGCGCGGTGTAGCGCATGTGCAGCGCGTGCTCACCGTCAAGGCCCGTCAACACGCTGAACACCGGGCCGCTCTGGGCGGGGCGGGCCACACCGTTGTCGTCCGCCCGCTCGGGAATGGTCATGGCGTCGGGCGCCATGAGCGCGCGCACCCACGCGGGGTTGGCATCGCGCAGCGCGATGTAGACCCGGTGATGGTCCACCAGCCCGCTGACACCGCCCTCGCCGGCCGCGCGCACGCAGTGCAGGACCATGCCCTCGATGCGGCGCGACTGCGGGTGGTAGTAGCCGTCGGTGTGCCAGCGGATGGGTTTGTCGGTGTAGGGGATGAAGTCGGCTCGCGCGCCCGCCGGCTGCGTCGATACCGCGATCGGCGAGATGCCGTCTTCGTCGGCCAGCCAGTTGGCGTCGAGCCGGTGCAGGCCCAGCTGAGCACCGAGCAGGCGCGGTAGCGACTTGTCCTCTTCGACAACAGGGCTGCGGTAGACCACCATGTTGGCGCGCGCGCAGGTGTGCAGCAGGGCGGCGCGTTCGTCGGCGCTCAGGTGCCGCGGATCGGCCACGTCCACGATCAGGTCTTCCGCACGCACCGGCTGGGTGGCCAGCTTGGTGGCCCGCCACTGCGCGTACGCCTGCGGTTGGTCGAGGTCGAACGGGCTGGGGGAGGTGGCTGTCATGTCTAGTCTCCGCTCATGGAGGCGCGGCGTTTCGGTCGCGGCTCGGTGGACAGTGCGCCGTGCATGCCCCGGCGCACCATCTCCAGCGCCTCCGGCACCTCGACGGCCATCAGCTGGTCTTTGACCCAGTGCTGGTCCTTGGCCGGCATGACGCCCTCGATGCGGCTGCCCAGGTAGCGCACGAAACCGAAGTCCGGCCCCTCGGGGCCATGCCCGAAGTCGGCATAGGCCTCGCCGAGTTCGTTGCAGAAATCGATGAACTGGTTGCGCCAGCTGTCCGCACCCTCGGGTGGCAGCCCCAGCCATTCCTGCTCGCTTTCCTCCAGGATCTCGGCCACGCGGCGCACCAGTGCAGCGGTGAACTCGCCGCGTTGTTCCGCGCCCATGCGCTCGAACGCCATGCGGTCCACCACCTGGATCAGGAAGCCCAGGATTTCCCGCATGAAGGCGAAATATTGCGGCCCGACGTCGATGTCGAACCGGGCCTCGCGCATCTGCTTGACCATGTTCTGCGTCACGCGCCAGACGATGAAGGCCAGCACACTGGCGGTCTCCTTCGCGGACTTCGGTCGCCCGTTGTCAAACCACTGGTTCTTGATGCGCAGGGCCATGGTGCAAACGGTCAGTATCCGCCCTTGCCCAGCGGCTGGGGAAGCCCGGCCACCTTCGCCGCCTGCTTGGCCGGCCCGAGCGGAAACAGGTCGTACAGGTACTTGCTGTCCACCCCCTGGCGGATCTCGCTGTAGCCCTTGAGCATGTTGCGGAAGTTGGGCGTGTGGCCGTGCTCGCGGTACTGGTCGCGCATGTAGCGGATGACTTCCCAGTGCGCATCCGACAGGACCAGGCCATCGGCCGCTGCGATCACCTGCACCGCCTCTTCGCTGTAGTCGGGTTCGAGCAGGTAGCCTTCGGCATCGGTTTCGAGTTCAACGCCATTGATCTGGTAGCCCATGCTGGTGTCTCCGTGTTGGGGGGTTGAGAAAATCGAAGCTATTCACCGACCGCCGCGGCCGACTTGTGCGGCACGAAGATGCCGCAGCCCAGCAAGCGGTGACGGCCCAGTCCGTGTTCCTGCAGCAGCAGCGAATCCGCCTGGCTGAGTCCGTGCAGCATCAGGCTGAACGTGGTCTGCGCGCCACCGGGCCAGTCGCGCTGCTGGCGCTTGCCGCAGACCAGCTGCGAGCGCACCTGCAGCGTCTGCAACTCGTCGTTCATCGCCTGCATGAACGCGATCTCGTCATCGGCCTCCGCGGCCACGGCATAGGCGTACAAGGTGTGGTGCGGCAGCAGTTCGCGCGGGTGCGGCAGGCCCAGGGTGGCGGTCTGTTCCCCCACCTGCAAGGACCGGCCGGCGAGTTCGATGGCGGCCGCCATGCGCTCGCGTGGCAGGCGCAGCAGCAGGCGTGTGCGCTGCGACAGCAGGGCCTCGGCTTCATTGCCCGGCACCAGCTTGAGGGGGTGGATGCCGGCCAGCGGCTCCTGATCGATCCAGGGCATCTCGCGCTGCAGCGCCGCCCGCAGGGCCGGCGCCGAATCGCGCGGCAGGCTGTGGCCGTTCAACGGAAAGACCATGTCAACCAGCGCGGTGGGCCGGGTGTCGTCGAAGGCACCGCTCATGGGGGATCGGTCCGTGTGGGCTGTTCCTGCGCCCAGCGCAGCAGCGCCTGGCCCCAGTGCTCGGCGGTCTGGGGATCGATGTCGAAGATCGTGAAGCGGCTCCCTTCACGGATGCGCGTGCGCAGCAGACTCATGCCACCGGCGTCGTGGTCGTGCTGCTGCAGCTCGATCTCCTGCCCACCGAGGGGCACCCGGAATCGGTCTAGCGGGGTGATCTGGCTCATGTCTCCGTCACTCTGTTGGCCTGCACAAGCTGGCGGGCTTTGTTCATCTGCGCTATTGGCGCAATTCCGGGGCCGGCAGTCTATAGCCGGGACGGGTGGGACCGCATAACCCATCTGGGTAGTCCCGCCTAGCCAACGAGGGGGATAGCAAGAAGACCGCCCCGGCTCCTACGATGCACCCCACACCGGAACACGGGCCGACAGAGCCCCCGCAATGCCCACGATGCGAGACCGCCGTTGTCGAAAACGGTACCCCGACAGGAGACAAGACATGGCCAAAAAGATGCACGAGACCCCGATGCTCGACGAGCTCGAGAGCGGCCCGTGGCCCAGCTTCGTGACCGGCCTCAAGCGGCTGGCCAGCGAGAAGGACTACATGGTGGACCTGATGGGTCAGCTGGAGACCTCGTACCGGACCCGCAAGGGCTACTGGAAGGGCGGCACGGTGGGTGTGTTCGGTTACGGCGGCGGCGTGATCCCGCGCTTCACCGAACTCAAGGACGCCGACGGCAAGCCCCAGTTCCCCGACGCCGCCGAGTTCCACACGCTGCGCGTCCAGCCGCCGGCCGGCATGCACTACAACACCGATGTGCTGCGCAAGATGTGCGACATCTGGGAGGAGCACGGCTCCGGACTGATCGCCTTCCACGGCCAGTCGGGCGACATCATGTTCCAGGGCGCCAAGACCGACAAGGTGCAGGACGCCTTTGACGCGCTCAACGAACTCGGCTTTGACCTCGGCGGGGCCGGCCCCGCGGTGCGCACCTCGATGAGCTGCGTCGGCGCTGCGCGCTGCGAGCAGTCGTGTTTTGACGAAGCGCGCGCCCACCGCCAGGTGATCAACACCTTCCTGGACGACATCCACCGCCCGGCCCTGCCCTACAAGTTCAAGTTCAAGTTCTCGGGTTGCTCCAACGACTGCATGAACTCGATCCAGCGCTCTGACATGGCCGTCATCGGCACCTGGCGTGACAACATGCGCACCGACGAAACCCTGGCGCGCAAGTGGTTCGACAAACACGGCATGAACGAGCTGGTGAACGACGTCATCAACCGCTGCCCGACCAAGACCATCATGCTCAAGGAGGTCAAGGACGTGGCCCAGGGTCCGAAGATTTCCAGCGTGAAGATCAACGACACGCAGTGCCTGGAGATCGACAACAGCAACTGCGTGCGCTGCATGCACTGCATCAACGTCATGACCGGCGCGCTGGCCCACGGCACCGACACCGGCGCCACGATCCTGGTCGGCGGCAAACGCACGCTCAAGATCGGCGACCTGATGGGCACGGTGGTGGTGCCCTTCATGCCGCTCAAGACCGACGAGGACTACAAGGGCCTGGTCAAGCTGGGGCAGAAGATCATCGATTTCTTCGCCGAGAACGCGCTGGAACACGAGCGCACCGGCGAGATGATCGAGCGCATCGGCCTGGTCAATTTCCTCGAAGGCATCGAGCTTGAGGTGGACCCCAACATGGTGTCCACCCCGCGCACCAACCCCTACGTGCGCACCGACGACTGGGACGAAGAAGCCGCCAAGTACATGGCGCGCAAGCAGGCTGCTGCCTGAACGGCGCAGCGCTCTCTTTTCCCCGTCCGATTTCTTCTCAACCGTCCAACCCGGGAAGGCAACCCATGGCCCAAATGCGATCCCCCATTGAGAGCGGCGTGCCGGACAACAAGCAGTTCCTGCATCCGACCCTGCTGAAAAACTACGGCAACTGGCGCTACCACGACCGGCCGCGGCCCGGCGTGCTGCACCACGTTTCGCACAGTGGCGACGAGGTCTGGTCGGTGCGTGCCGGCACCCAGCGCCAGATGGACGTGCACACGATCCGCAAGCTCTGCGACATCGCCGACACCTACGCCGAAGGGCATGTGCGCTTCACCATCCGCTCGAACATCGAGTTCATGGTGGCCGACCCGAACAAGGTGGCACCGCTGATCTCGGCCTTGACCGAGAGCGGCTTCCCCGTGGGCGGCACCGGCAACTCGGTGTCGATGATCGCGCACACCCAGGGCTGGCTGCATTGCGACATTCCGGGCACCGACGCCTCGGGCGCCGTGAAGGCCCTGATGGACGAGCTCTACACCGAGTTCATCCGCGAGGACATGCCCAACCGCGTGCACCTGTCCACCAGCTGCTGCGAGATCAACTGCGGCGGCCAGGCCGACATCGCGATCGTGATCCAGCACACCAAGCCGCCCAAGATCAACCACGATCTGGTGGCCAACGCCTGCGAACGCCCGGCCGTCGTGGCGCGCTGCCCGGTGGCCGCGATCCGCCCGGCCCTGGTCAACGGCAAGCCCTCGC
This sequence comes from Hydrogenophaga sp. L76, assembly GCF_057654755.1. NCBI lineage: Bacteria > Pseudomonadati > Pseudomonadota > Betaproteobacteria > Burkholderiales > Comamonadaceae > Hydrogenophaga > Hydrogenophaga sp. L76. The sequence goes on along the minus strand of NZ_CM172807.1, from coordinate 3,448,208 downwards.
TGGAGGTGGACGAGAAGAAATGCATCTGCTGCGGTGCCTGCTTCCCGCCCTGCCCGCCGATGCAGATCAACGACCCGGAGCACTCCAAGTTTGCGATCTGGGTCGGCGGCAAGAACTCGAACGCGCGCGGCAAGCCCACCTTCATGAAGATGGTCGCCTCGGGCATTCCGAACAACCCGCCGCGCTGGCCCGAGGTGTCGGAGATCGTCAAGAAGATCCTCTACACCTACAAGGCCGATGCCCGTCCCTGGGAGCGCCTGTCGGACTGGGTGGAGCGCATCGGCTGGCCGAACTTCTTCGAGAAGTGCGAGCTGCCGTTCACCAAGTACCTGATCGACGACTGGCGCGGTTCGCGATCCAGCCTGAACGCATCGACCCACATCCGTTTCTGATCAACGCCCGCGGACCCAGCACATGAAATTCGGACTACTCGTCAGCGAGGGGCCCTACACCCACCAGGCCTCCGACAGCGCCTACCAGTTCTGCGTGGCAGCGATCGCGAAGGGGCACGAGATCCAGCGCGTCTTTTTCTACCACGACGGTGTCAACAACGCCACGCGGCTGACCGAGCCGCCGCAGGACGACCGCCACATCGTCAACCGCTGGTCGTCGCTGAAGGCCGAGCACAACGTCGACCTGGTGGTCTGCGTGGCCGCTGCGCTGCGGCGCGGCATCAAGGACGAGGTGCTGGCCCCGGGCTTTCGCATCTCGGGTCTGGGCCAGCTGGTGGACAGCGGCATCAAGGCCGACCGCCTCGTGACGTTCGGCGATTGATCGGAAAGCACGATGAAAAAATTCATGTTCGTCAACCGCAAGGCCCCCTACGGCACGATCTACGCGCTGGAGAGCCTGGAGGTGGTGCTGATCACCGCCACGCTCGACCAGGACGTCAGCCTGGTGTTCATGGACGACGGCGTCTACGAGCTGGTCAAGGGCCAGCAGACCAAGGACATCGGCATCAAGAACTTCTCGCCCAGCTACCGCGCGCTGGAAGGCTACGACGTGGAGAAGCTCTACGTGGACCAGGCCTCGCTGGCGCAGCGCGGCCTGAGCGAGGCCGACCTGCTGGTGCCGGTCGAGGTGCTGGACACCGCGCAGATGGCCGAGCTGATGGCGCAGCAGGACGTGGTCCTGAGTTTTTGAGGAGAACCCCATGCTGCACATCGTCAACAAATCCCCCCACCAGGCCGGCTCGCTGGCGAGCTGCCTGCGCATGGCCCTGCCCGGCCACGCCGTGCTGCTGATCGAAGACGGCGTCTACGCCGCCACCGCCGGCAGCCCGCTGGAGGCCAGCCTGCGCGAAGCCGGTTCACAGGTCAGGTTCTACGCACTCAAGCCCGACATGGACGCGCGCGGCATGGCCTCGCGGGCCCTGGACGGCGTGACGCTGGTGGACTACGGCGGCTTCGTGGACCTGGTGGCCGAACACAGCGCTTCGAACAGCTGGCTCTGAGCCCTGAATCCACCGCATTTTCATTCCGACAACCTGAGGAAAACACCATGAGCATCGCAATCAATGGCGCCACTTACGAGACCGACGAAGAAGGCTACCTGATCAACCTGGCCGACTGGAACAAGGAGATCGCCGAGTACATCGCCGAGGAAGAGAAGGTCCCGCTGACCGACAACCACTGGGAAGTCATCAACTTCCTGCGCGAGTACTACAACGAGTACCAGATCGCACCGGCCGTGCGCGTGCTGACCAAGGCCATCGGCAAGCAGTTCGGCGAGGAAAAGGGCAACAGCAAGTACCTGTACGACCTGTTCCCCTACGGCCCCGCCAAGCAGGCCTGCAAGATCGCCGGCCTGCCCAAGCCCACCGGCTGCGTCTGAAGCTGAGGCATCCGCCCGGCCTGCCGGGTTGACCTGACTTCCTGACCCCTTCGCCACCCCGACCCAGGTCCATGTGATGAGCGCTCTCTCGATCTTCTTCGCTGCGCTGTTCTACCTGGCCACCGCCATTTTCGTGGTCGGTGTGGCGTTGAAGATCCGGCAGTACGCGGTCACGCCCGCGCCGCTGAAGATCGCCCTCACGCCCGCACCGCTCACAACCACCGGCGTGGGCTGGCGCCTGACGCGTGAGGTGGTTTTTTTCGAGAGCCTGTTTCGCTCCAACAAATGGACCTGGCTGTTCGGCTGGATGTTCCACGCCGCGCTGCTGCTGGTGGTGCTGCGCCATGTGCGCTATTTCCAGGAACCGGTCTGGCTGCCCATTGCCTTGGTCCAGCCCTTTGGCACCTACGCGGGTTTTGCCATGGTGGCCGGCCTGGCCGGCCTGTGGGCGCGGCGCTTCCTGGTGGACCGCGTGCGCTACATCTCCACCCCCTCGGACCACCTGATGCTGGCGCTGCTGATCGCCATCGGCCTCACCGGCCTGGCCATGCGCTTCGTCGCGCACACCGACATCGTCGCGGTCAAGGTGTTCATGCTGGGCCTGATGCGCCTGAGCGTGCAGCCGCTGCCCGCCGACCCGGTGCTGCTGGTGCACCTGTCGCTGGTGGCCCTGCTGATGATCATCTTCCCCATCAGCAAGCTGCTGCACGCGCCCGGCCTGTTCTTCAGCCCGACGCGCAACATGACCGACAACCCGCGCGAAGCCCGCCACCTGGCCACCTGGGCTGCGGCCCTGGACAAATAAACGGAGCACCCATCCGCCATGGCCACCGCCGCATTCACCACCCCCAAGCTGAAGGAATACCCGGTCATCCCGCTGGTGCAGCTGGGTGCCACGTCGCACCTCAAGCCCTTCGTGGCCTCGGAGGCGATCCAGAAGAACCTGGGCTTTCCGGGTGAGCTGGTCGAAGACTGGCAAGCCAAAGCCATCGACAAGATGGGCGAGCTGCTGGGCAAGTACCGCTCGCTGCGCGTCTACATGGACGCCTGCGTGCACTGCGGTGCCTGCTCCGACAAATGCCACTACTTCCTCGGCACCGAAGACCCGAAGAACATGCCGGTGGCGCGCCAGGACCTGATGCGACAGGTCTACCGCCGCTACTTCACCTTTGCCGGCAAACACTTCCCCAAACTCGTCGGCGCCAAGGACCTGACGCGCGAGGTGCTGGACGACTGGTACAGCTACTACCACCAGTGCTCCGAATGCCGACGCTGCTCGGTGTTCTGTCCCTACGGCATCGACACCGCCGAAGTCACCATGGCCGCGCGCGAGATCATGGACTCGATCGGCATGGGCCAGAAGTACGCCAACGAAATCATCGGCAAGGTGCACCGCATCGGCAACAACCTGGGCATCCCCGGGCCGGCACTGGAAGACACCCTGCTGGGGCTGGAAGAAGACACCAAGGACGAGACCGGCCTGGACGTGCGTTTCCCGCTCGACGTCAAGGGCGCCGAGGTGCTGCTGATCACGCCGTCGGCCGACTTCTTCAGCGAGCCGCACGTGGACAGCCTGATCGGCTACGCCAAGGTGTTCCACGCCGCGGGCGTCAGCTGGACGCTCTCCAGCATGGCCAGCGAAGCGGGCAACTTCGGCATGTTCATCGGCAACTACGAACAGCTGCGCAAGATCGCGCTGCGCATCCGCGAGGCCGCGCTGGAGCTGGGCGTCAAACGCATCGTGGTGGGCGAATGCGGCCATGCCTGGCGCGTGGCGTACAGCTTCTGGAACACGCTGGTGGGTATCGGCGCCGGTGGCAAGGACCCGTTTGCCATCGAACTGCAGAACCAGCTCGACCACCGCTACAAGCAGCCCATGCACATTTGCGAGTTCACGCACGACCTGATCGTGCGCGGTGCGCTGCGGTTCGACAAAGAGAAGAACGACAACCGCATCATCACCTTCCACGACTCGTGCAACGTGGCGCGCGCCTCGCGCATGGGCGACTTTGCGGGCGGCCAGTTCACCATCCCGCGCGACATCATCAAGGCGGTGGCCAACCACTTCCACGACATGGCGCCCGAAACCATCCATGAAAGCACCTTCTGCTGCGGCGGCGGTGGCGGCCTGCTGACCGACGACCTGCTGGAGCTGCGCGTCAAGGGCGCCTTGCCGCGCATGGAAGCGCTCAAGAACGTGGTGGACGAACACAGCGTGAACTTCATGGCCACCATCTGCGCCATCTGCAAGGCGCAGTTCACCAAGGTGCTGCCGCAGTACGGTTTTGACATGAGCATGGTGGGCGGTGTCCACCAGCTCGTGAGCAAGGCCATCCGGCTCGGTGACAAGTAAGCACGCGCACCGACAACGATCACAGGAGACAAGACATGTCAGCCAATCCCGAATCCGTCAGCGGCCAGCCCCTCAACTTCCGGCGCTACAAGGATGGCGACCACAAGCCGGGGCCGTGGCAGAAACAGATCTTCAACGCCGATCATTCGCACAAGTGCCCGACCTACATCCAGAGCACGCCGCCCTGCCAGGGCAGTTGCCCATCGGGGGAGGACATCCGCGGTTACCTGAACATCGTGCGTGGCATCGAGAAGCCGCCGGCCGGCATGCCCTGGCAGGAATACGCCTTCCGCCGTCTGACCGAAGCCAACCCCTTCCCCTCCGTCATGGGCCGGGTCTGCCCGGCGCCCTGCGAGTCGGGCTGCAACCGCAACCAGGTGGAAGACTTCGTCGGCATCAACTCGGTCGAACATTTCCTGGGCGAGTACGCCATTGCCAACAACCTGGCTTTCAAGAAACCGGATTTCTCCAGCGGCAAGAAGGTGGCGGTCATCGGCGGCGGCCCGGCCGGTTTGTCAACGGCCTACCAGCTCGCGCTGCGCGGCCATGCCGTCACGCTCTTTGACGAACGCGCCGAGCTCGGCGGCATGATGCGCTACGGCATTCCCGGCTTTCGCACACCGCGCCAGGTGCTCGACGCCGAGATCCAGCGCATCCTGGACCTGGGTGTGGTGGCGCGCACGAACTGCCGCATCGGCACCGACATCACGATGGACCAGATCCGCGCCGATTTCGACGCCGTGTTCCTCGGCCTCGGGGCCCAGTCCGGCCGCGGCCTGCCGGTCGATGGCGCGGATGCCCCCAACTGCGTGACCGCCACCTCCTTCCTCAAGGCCTTCAACGACGGGCGCCTGCGCCATGTGGGCAAACGCGTGGTGGTGGTCGGCGGTGGTGACACCTCGATCGACGTCGCCACCGTGGCGCGCCGCCTGGGCCACATCGACCAGATCCACGAGAGCGACCGCCCCGAGCACGCGATCGCCGGCCACGTGGCACACGACGTGGCCGCGGTGTCGGCCAAGCAGGGCGCGGACGTGACGCTGACCTCCATCTTCGCGGTGGACAAGATGCAGGCCTCGCGCCACGAGGTCGAACACGCGCTGTCCGAAGGCATCGCCATCCGCGGCGGCCTGGCGCCGGTGGGCGTGGTGCGTGGGCCAGACGGGCGCGCCACCGCGCTGCGCGTGATCCGCTGTGAAGCGAAAATCGTGGGCGGCAAGCTGGAAATCAAGAACATCGAGGGCACGGAAGAAGATCTTCCCGCCGACCTGATCGTCTCGGCGATCGGTCAGGCGGTGGACTTCACCGGGCTGGAGGAATTCAACAATGGCAAGGGCGCGGTGCCAGCCGACAAGAACTACCAGGTGCAGCCGGGCGTGTTCGCCGGTGGCGACATCATCCGCCCGCACCTGCTGACCACGGCCATCGGGCATGGTGCCATCGCAGCCGAGGGCATTGACCGCTTCCTGCAGGGCGAGGCACTGGAGAAGCGGCCCAAGATCGACGTGCACGTCTTCGACCTCCAGCGCAAGATGATCGAGAAGGGCCTGACCTTCAGCGAGGTGCACGAGCCGATCCACGGCACCGACAAGAGCAATGTGGCGATCCACAACTTCGACAACCGCTCCGACCGCTACGTGATCTCGCACAAGGAGCTGTTCCTCGGCCACTTCGCGTACACGCCGCGCCACCGTCGCACCATCGTCAGCCTCACGGCCGAGGAGGCGCTGGGCAACTTCGACGAGCGCCTGCAGGCGCTGGTGGAAGCCCAGGCGCAAGCCGAGGCCAAGCGCTGCATGAGCTGTGGCCAGTGCTTCGAGTGCGACAACTGCGTGGTCTATTGCCCGCAGACCGCGGTGTTCAAGGTGCCCAAGTCGAAATCGACCACCGGGCGTTATGTGGACACCGACTACAGCAAGTGCATCGGCTGCCACATCTGCCAGGACGTCTGCCCGACCGGCTACATCCAGATGGGTCTGGGAGAGTGACGTCGATGGGCCGGCTTCGCCACCTTTTTCGTGCTGCGGCAGCGCTCCTGCTGCTGGGCGGCGCTGCAGTGCTCGCGGCCGATGCGCCGCAGGCCCGTACGCGCGTGCCACAGCCGGTGATCGAGTCGGCACGCGGTGGCCAGTGCGTGGAAGACCCGGCCATCATGCGGCGCGACCACATGAAGTACCTCAAGCACCAGCGCGACGAAACCGTGCACGGCGGCGTGCGCGGTGCGAAGTACAGCCTGAAGACCTGCATCGAATGCCACGCCAGCCAGACCACCCAGAGCGTGGCGGCCACCAAGACCAACTTCTGCGTCAGCTGCCACAGCTTTGCCGCGGTGAAGATCGACTGCTTCGAGTGCCACGCCACCCAGCCCGCAGCGACCTCCGCCTTCCACCCGCTGGTCCATCCCTCCGGCACCACCGCCCAGCTCACCCGGCTGGTGCGCGCGCTGGGTGCCGAAACCCCTTCTGCCCCACGACCATGAAGTCGGAAACCCCAACCCCTTCGAAGGACGCTGCCCAGCCCGAGCGCCGCGGCTTCCTGGGCGTGGCCGCTGCGGGCCTGGCCGGCATCCTGCTTGCACCCGGCGTGCGCCTGATCGAGATCGCGCAGGCTGCGCCCGCCGCTGGTGCAGCCACCGTCGGTGCCGACCCCCAGGTGCGCTGGGGCATGCTGATCGACAGCACCAAGTGCAGCAGCGGTTGCACCGACTGCGTGACCGCCTGCCGCAGCGAGAACGGCCTGCCCGAGAACCCGGGACCGACCGACGCGCAGTGGATCCGCAAGATCGAGATCAAGGAAATACGAACCGGCAGGACGCAGTCGCTGCCCGTCATGTGCCAGCACTGCGCCGAGCCACCCTGCGTGGACGTCTGCCCCACAGGCGCCTCGTTCAAGCGGGCCGACGGCATCGTTCTGGTGGACAAACACATCTGCATCGGCTGCCGCTACTGCGTGATGGCCTGCCCCTACAAGGCGCGCTCCTTCATCCACGAGCCGGTGACCGGTCAGAAACCCGACGTGCCGCGCGGCATGGGCACGGTCGAAGGCTGCACGATGTGCGTGCACAAGGTGGACCGCGGCGAGCAGCCAGCCTGCGTGCAGGCCTGCAGCGCCGCCGGCCATGGCGCCATCGTGTTCGGCAACCTCAACGATCCGGAGAGCGAGATTTCCCAGCGCGTGGCCCGGTACGCCACCCGCCAGATCCGTGAGGACCTGAATCTCGACACCGGCGTGCGCTACATCGGCATCTGAAAACGAGGCCCCAGCATGAAGATCGCCCTGCGTCAAATCGAAGGCCGGAGCCCCGCCTACTGGCTGCTGCTGGCCGGTCTGCTGCTGGTCACAGCCATCGGTCTGGCTGCCGCCTGGACCATGGAACACCACGGTCACGTCATCACCGGCATGAACAACCAGATCGTCTGGGGCCTGCCGCATGTGTTCGCGGTGTTTCTGGTGGTCGCAGCCTCCGGCGCACTCAACGTGGCGTCCATGGCGTCGGTGTTCGGCAAGACGGCCTTCAAGCCACTGGCGCCACTCTCGGGCCTGCTGGCCATCGCGCTGCTGGCCAGTGGTCTGGCCGTTCTCATGCTCGACCTCGGCCGGCCGGACCGGCTGATCGTGGCCATGACCTACTACAACTTCAAGTCCATCTTTGCCTGGAACGTGATCCTGTATTCCGGTTTCATGGGCCTGGTGGTGGCCTACCTGTGGACCATGATGGAGCGTCGCATGAACGTCTGGTCGAGCTGGGCCGGCCTGGCCGCCTTCGTCTGGCGCCTGCTGCTGACCACCGGTACCGGTTCCATCTTCGGTTTCCTGATCGGTCGCCAGGCCTTCGGTTCGGCGTTGATGGGGCCGATGTTCATCGTCTACTCGCTCTCCTACGGACTGGCGATCTTCCTGCTGGTGCTGCTGGCGATCAGCCGCTGGAGCGACCGGCCGCTGGCCGCGGACATGTTCGCCCGTCTGGTGCGCCTGCAGGCCATCTTTGTCGCCTGTGCCGCCTACTTCGTGCTGGTCTACCACCTGACCAACCTCTACTTCGCCAAACAGCACGGGCTGGAGCGTTTCCTGCTGCTCGATGGCGGGCTCTACCCGGCCCTGTTCTGGATCGGCCAGATGGCGCTGGGCAGCATCCTGCCCCTGGCCCTGCTGTTGCATCCGCGCAGCCGTGGCTCGTACGCAGCCGTGGCCCTGGCCGCGCTGCTGGTGATGGCTGGCGGCATGGCCCAGATGTACGTCACCATCATCGGCAGCCAGGCCTATCCGCTGCCACTGTTTCCGGGCTTTGAAGTCAGCAGCAGCTTCAGCGACGGCGTGGTCAACGCCTACGCCCCCAGTCTGCCGGAGTGGCTGCTCGGTTTCGGTGGCTTTGCCTTGGTCGGCGTCATCGTCGTGCTGGCGATCAAATGGCTGGGCTTTGTGCCGGCGCGGCTGGACCAGTTCCCGCCCGACAGCAGCCCGCACGACCTGGCTGCCAGCCACTGAACCCCGCTGCCATGAACCGCCTGCTCGTCTCTGCCGCACACAAGTCTTCGGGCAAAACCACGGTCAGCCTGGGCCTGTGCGCGGCCTTCGCCGCGCGCGGGCTGGCGGTGCAGCCCTTCAAGAAGGGGCCGGACTACATCGACCCGATGTGGCTGGCGCGTGCGAGCGGTCGCGCCTGCTACAACCTCGATCCCTACCTCATGACGCCGGAACAGATCGGTGCCTTGTTTGCACGCCACGCAGGCGGTGCCGACATCAGCATCGTCGAGGGCAACAAGGGGCTGTACGACGGACTGGCGCTGGACGGCAGCAACAGCAACGCCGCGCTGGCGCAGCTGCTGGGCCTGCCGGTGCTGCTGGTGATCGACGCGCGCGGCATGACGCGCGGCATCGCGCCGCTGATCCTCGGTTACCAGGCCTTTGACCGCCGCATCCGCATCGGCGGCGTCATCCTGAACCGCCTGGGCGGCAGCCGGCACGAGGCCAAGCTGCGCGCCGTGATCGAACACTACACCGATGTGCCGGTGCTGGGGGCCATCGCCGAAGACACCGACCTGGCGGTGGCCGAGCGCCACCTGGGCCTGATGCCGAGCAACGAACACGCCGACGCCGCGCGGCAGATCGGCCTGATCGGCGAACGCATCGCCGCCCAGGTCGACCTCGCGCGGGTACGCGCGCTGGCCACCAGCGCGCCGGCGCTGAACCTCTCGGCCATGCCCATGGCGCCCGTGGCCAGTCCGGCGCAGCCCGTTCGCATCGCCCTGGCGCAGGACCGGGCCTTCGGCTTCTACTACCCGGACGACCTGCAGGCCCTGCGCGACGCGGGCGCCGAGCTGCTGCCGTTCGACACCCTGAGCGACCCGGCGCTGCCCGATGCCATCGACGGCCTGTTCATCGGCGGCGGATTTCCCGAGCTGTTCATGCACGAGCTGCAGGCCAATGCTTCGCTGCGCACGCAGATCGCCTCTGCCATAGCAGCCGGCCTGCCCACCTACGCCGAATGTGGCGGCCTGATGTACCTGGCGCGTTCGCTGCAATGGCGCGGCGAACGCTGCGAGATGGTGGGCGCGGTGGCGGGCGATGCCACGCTGCATCAGAAGCCGGTGGGACGCGGCTATGTGCACCTGGCCGCCACCGAACACATGCCCTGGGCCGGTCTGCAGGGTGAGGCTGTGCGCGCCCACGAATTCCACTATTCCAGCCTGGACGGGCTGCCGGCAGACACGGTTTACGCCTGGCGGATCACGCGCGGCCACGGCATCGATGGGCGGCACGACGGCGTCGTGATGCACAACCTGCTGGCCACTTACGCCCACCTGCGCAGCGTGGCGGGCACCGATTGGGCACGGCATTTTGTCGACTTCGTGCGTGCCCGGCGTTCGCTCTGCGCCCGCGTGGAACAACCAGAGAGGCTCGTCGCATGAACGCTACGCTCACGCCCCCAGCCGATGCTTTCACCCGCATCCTCATGGTCAACGGTCACCCGGTCGAAACCGACTCCGAAGGCTACCTGCGGCATCTGGGCGACTGGTCGGAAGACTTCGTGCGCGCGCTGGCCGCACAAGAAGAACTGACGCTGACAGATGAACACTGGGAGCTGGTGCGCTACCTCCGCGCGTACTACGCCGAGCACGGCGTGCAGGCCCAGGTGCGCGCCATGATCAAACACTTCACGGTGGTCTGGGGCCCCGAACGCGGCAGCAACCACCACCTGCACGACCTCTTCCCCCGTGGGGGTCCGCAGAAACAGGGCAACCGGCTGGCCGGCCTGTTGCGCACCAAAGGCGAACACTGAAAGCGGCCCACAGCATGTTCACACTCACAGCAACCGCAGCAGAACAGATACGACAGGCGGCCCGCGAGAGCGACGCCGAGCAACTGGCCCTGCGCGTGGCCGCGCGGCGCGAGCCCGACGGCTCCATCGGCTATGGCATGGGCTTTGACGATGCCGCCGACAACGACACGCGCCTGATGCTGGAGGATGTGGCGGTGGTGATCGCCGCGGCGCACGCCGACCTGCTGGAAGACACCGTGCTCGATTTCGTCGAGCTGGAGCCGGGCCAGTTCAACTTCATTTTCGTGAGCCAGCAACTGGTGGCCCAGCCCCCCGCCGCCAGCGGCTGCAGCACCGGCGGTGGTGGTTGCGGCAGCGGTGGCTGTGGCACGGGTGGCGGTTGTGGAACGGGGAGTCGATACCTATGAACATCCGACCTTTTGGCCAGCGATCACGCGGCTGTGTCTACCTGGTGGGCGCCGGGCCCGGCGACCCGGAACTGCTGACGCTCAAGGCGGTGCGCCTGCTGGAGCAGGCCGACGTCATCGTCTACGACAACCTGGTGTCCTCGGGCGTGCTGGACTTTGCGGCACCGGGCGCGCAGCGCATCTTTGCCGGCAAGCGGCGCAACGAACACACCATGCGCCAGGAGCAGATCAATCTGCTGCTGGTGCAGCTGGCGCGCGAGGGCAAGCAAGTGGTGCGCCTCAAGGGGGGCGACCCCTTCGTCTTCGGCCGGGGTGGCGAGGAGATGCAGGAGCTGGCCGCGCACGGCGTGGACTTCGAGGTGATCCCCGGCGTGACCGCCGCCTGCGGCGTGGCCAGCTACGCAGGCATTCCGCTCACGCACCGCGACCACGCCCAGGTCGCCATGTTCGTCACCGGCCACCTGAAGGACGGCAGCGCCAACCTGGACTGGGAAGCGCTGGTGCGCCCGAACCAGACCGTGGTGATCTACATGGGGCTGAACGCCCTGCCCGACATCTGCCGCCAGCTGATGGCGCACGGCGCCCCGTCCACACGGCCCATTGCCGCCGTGCAACACGGCACCCTGGCCACACAGCAGGTGCTCACCGGCACACTGGCCGACCTGCCGGCCAAGGTGGCGGGCAGCGGCTTCACCTCGCCCAGCCTGCTGATCGTGGGTGACGTGGTCAAGCTGCACGGCACCCTGCACTGGTTCGACCCGCAGACCGGGGCCGACAGCAGCCTGTCGCCCGCCCACCACGAGGTGCCACGGCAGTTGCCTGCGCTCAACGCGGCCGCAGCCAACTGAAGTGGCGCAAAGGCTTTCAGGAAGACCGGCGCCCCGAGGGGCTCTCCGGCTCGCCGCCCTTGCCCGGATGTTCGGCCGAGGTGCGGTGCTCGAACGCAAACACGGCCGCTTCCACGCGCGAACCCAGGTCGAGCTTGGCCATGATGTGGCGCACGTGCAGCTTGACGGTGTTGTGGCTGATGTCCAGCGCCTGCGCGATCACCTTGTTGCTCTTGCCGCGCGCCACATGGTCCAGCACCTGTCGCTCCCGCTCGGTCAGCGTGTCCACCAGGTCGCGCTTGACCGAACCTTTCTGTCCGCTCTGCCACATCTGGGCCAGCTTGGCGGCCATCGCCGGGGCCACCACCAGCTCGCCGCGTGCGGCACGGCCGATGGATTCGATCACGTCATCGGGGTCCATGTCCTTGAGCAGGTAGCCCCGCACGCCGGCACGCAGTGCCGCCGACAGGTCGTCTTCGCTGTCGCTCATGGTCAGCACGACCACCGGCACATCAATACCCTCCGTGCGCACCGTGCGCAAGACGCTCAGACCATCGACCGCGCCCAGGCTCAGGTCGAGGATCATCAGCTCGGGCTGGCACTCGCGCAGCAAGGGAATCACCTGCGCGCGATCCCCGGTGGCCGCGACCACGACCATGCCGCTGCGGTTCTGCAACAACTCGGACAGCCCGCTTCGGCACATGGCGTGGTCGTCCACCAGCATCACCCGGGTCTGCATGGCCTGTGTGGCGGGCGTCGTCATGGTGTGTGTTCTGCGGTGGTGGCGGGTGCCGTGGGCAGCAGCAGGCGCACGCGGGTACCGCCACCGGCGTTTTCGCCGACCTCCAGGCTCGCCCCCAGGCGCTGGGCCCGGCTCTGCATGATCTCCAGCCCGAAATGGGTGGACGCCGAGAGCCCCTTGGCCGTGGTCACGATGGTGGAGACGCCCGGCGCGGCCATGCCCAGGCCATCGTCCTCGATCACGAATTCGAGGCCTGCGGGGGTCTTGTTGATGGCGACCACCGCATGGCGGGCCATGGAGTGCTTGGCGATGTTGGCCAGCGATTCCTGCACGATGTGAAACACCTGCACCTCCTGGGCGTCGGACAGGTTCAGGTGCCGGACCGTGTTCCGGATCTCCAGCGAGATACCGTTGCGACCGAAGAATTCGGCGGCGATGCCCTGGAGCGCGTGCAGCAGCCCCAGCGGGTCCATGCGGGTGCGGAAATAGGTCATGACCTCGCGCAGGTTGTCATGCACCTCCCCCACCGCCTGCTTGACGTCCGAGAAGTACTTGATGGCTTTCGGGTCGTCGTGGGCCAGCATCGCATCGTTCAGCAGCGGCAGGCGCATCCTCGCGTAGGCCAGCGTCTGCGCAATGGCATCGTGCACTTCGTTCACCATTTCCTGGCGTTCCTTCATCACGGTCAGCCGCAGACGCTCGCGCTCGATCCGGGCATTGTGCAGCGACAGGCCCAGGAGCTGCCCGATCAGACGCAGGATGGTCTGCGTCGTCGGCGGGATCTGGACCCTGGACTCAAAAAACAGGTTGTAGATGCCCAGCACCTGATCGGCGTGCGACAGCGAGATGGCCAGCACACCTTTGCATTGCCCACCGAAATAGTGCCCGCCGCCTTGCCGGTCACAGGAACGCAGATCGTCCACCCAGCCCAGCACGTCGGCGCCCACCGCGGTGCCGCACATGCCGCACCCGCGATCCACCAGTTGCTCGGCCTCCTGCACATGCTGCGGCAGGCCCTGCTGCGCCACCAGCCGCATGTGAAGCCCGTCATCGGTCACCACCCGCACGGCGCCAGCCTGTGCCCCGGCGAGATCAAGTATGGGCCCCAGAAAGCGCTGGAGCAACAACTCCAGATCGCCAGACGCAACACCTGGCACCATCACGCCCGGGATGTCGGCGCTGGCTTGTGCAGGGGAGGCGGAAAGCGTTGGCATGTTGAGGGTAGACCCAGGTCAGGCAAGGAGTCCGAACCATATTAGTCCACAAGCATGCGCTAATGCATGCTGAAAACCCCAAGGCGCGTGAGCGCATCTGCTGTTAGTGCCGATTGGGAAACCAGGCGACGGCGGCTGCCGGTCACGCTACCCATATGGGTGATGCCGGCTTACCCGTGTCGGTAATAGACGGGGATGCCCCCCCTGTCTTTAATAAGACCCTACTGACAGTCCGGCCTGTGCGAAGCGAGGGTGGACGGTTTGCATGGCTTCATCTTTAGCAAAAACACCCCACGCATGTCTGCCACGCCGCTTCACGACCCCTGCAGCCCCCCACTGGCGGGAGCCACCACCGAGACGCGCAACACCACCTGTTACATGTGCGCCTGCCGCTGCGGCATCCGGGTGCACCTGCGCAACGGCGAGGTGCGCTACATCGAGGGCAATCCCGAGCACCCGCTGAACCAGGGCGTGATCTGCGCCAAAGGTTCGTCGGGCATCATGAAGCAGTACTCGCCGGCCCGTCTCACCAAGCCGCTGCTGCGCAAGCCCGGCAGCGAACGCGGCGACGGCGAGTTTGTCGAGATCGAGTGGGAAGCCGCCTTCTCGATGCTGGAGCAGCGGCTGCAGAAGATCCGCTCCACCGACCCCAAGCAGTTCGCCCTGTTCACCGGGCGCGACCAGATGCAGGCCCTGACCGGCCTGTTTGCGCGCCAGTTCGGCACCCCCAACTACGCGGCGCACGGCGGCTTCTGCTCGGTCAACATGGCCGCCGGCATGATCTACACCATCGGCGGATCCTTCTGGGAGTTCGGCGGCCCGGACCTGGAGCGCGCCAAGCTGTTCGTGATGATCGGCACGGCCGAAGACCACCACTCCAACCCGATGAAGATGGCGCTGTCGAAGTTCAAGCGCAACGGCGGGCGCTTTGTGTCGATCAACCCGGTGCGCACCGGCTATTCCGCCATCGCCGACGAGTGGGTGCCCATCAAACCCGGCACCGACGGCGCCCTGTTGCTGGCGCTGATCCACGAACTCATCAAGCTCGGCCTGTACGACCGCGAGTTCCTGGCCCGCTACACCAACGCCGGTCAGCTGGTGAACCAGGACGCGGCCAGCGACGACTTCGGCATGTTCCTGCGCAAGGCCGACGGCGACACCGTGAACCCGCTGCGGCCGGCCAACTTCCACTGGTGGGACCGGCTCACCGACAGCCCGGTCGCCGATCACGCCGAGGGCGCAGACCCGGCGTTGCTGGGGCACTTCAAGATGCCCGACGGCACCGCCGCCGTGCCATCTTTCCAGCTGCTGCAGGAGCGCGTGAAGGTCTACACCCCCGAGTGGGCCGAGGGCATCACCGGCATCCCGGCAGAAACCATCCGGCGCCTGGCCCACGAGATGGGCATCACCGCGCGCGACCAGAAGATCGAGCTGCCGATCGCCTGGACCGACAGCTGGGGAAAACGCCACCCCTCGGTCAAGGGCAACCCGGTGGCCTTTCACGCGATGCGCGGGCTGGCGGCGCACTCCAACGGATTCCAGACCATCCGCTCGCTGGCGATCCTGATGTCGCTGCTGGGCACCATCGACCGCCCGGGTGGCTTCCGGCACAAGGCACCGTATCCGCGCGCCGTGCCGCCCAATGCCCGCCCGCCCAAGGGACCGCAGGCCGTCAAGCCCGACACGCCGCTCGATGGCGCGCCGCTGGGCTGGCCCGAGAGCCCGGACGACCTGTTCGTGGACGCCCAGGGCCAGCCGGTGCGGATCGACAAGGGCTTCTCCTGGGAACACCCGCTGTCGGCCCACGGCCTGATGCACAACGTCATCACCAACGCCTGGCGCGGTGACCCGTACCCGATCGACACCTTGCTGATCTTCATGGCGAACATGGCGTGGAACTCCACCATGAACACCGCCGAAGTGCGCAAGATGCTGAACGACAAGCACACCGAGGGCGAACACAGCGGGGAATACAGGATCCCGTTCCTGGTGGTCTGCGATGCCTTCCAGTCGGAGATGACGGCCTTTGCCGACCTCGTGCTGCCCGACACCACCTACCTGGAGCGGCACGATTGCATGTCCATGCTGGACCGCCCGATCTCCGAGTTCGACGGCCCGGTGGACGCGGTGCGCATCCCGGTGGTGCCGCCCAAGGGCGACTGCAAACCCTTCCAGGAAGTGCTGGTCGAACTGGCCGGCCGCCTCAAGTTGCCCGCATTCACGCAGGCCGACGGCAACCGCAAGTTCCGCAACTACCCGGACTTCATCGTCAACTACGAAACCGCGCCCGGCTCGGGCATCGGCTTCCTCGCGGGCTGGCGGGGCAAGGCGGGCGAGAAGTCGATGCGGGGCGAGCCCAATCCGAAACAGTGGGAGATGTACGAGAAGAACAACTGCGTCTTCCACTACCAGATGCCACCCGAACACCAGTACATGCGCAACTGGAACCGGGGCTACATGGAGTGGGCACAGCAGATGGGCCTGCGACGCGACAAGGATCCGATCGTCATCCACATCTACTCCGAATTCCTGCAAGGCTTCCGGCGCGCGGCCCAGGGCAAGCGCCCTGGCAAGCAGCCGCCTGAGCACCTGCGCAAACGCGTCGAGACCTACTTCGACCCGCTGCCGTTCTACTACGTGCCACTGGAAGAGCAGGCCACCGACACCGTCAAATACCCGCTCAACGCCATCACCCAGCGCCCGATGGCGATGTACCACTCCTGGGACTCGCAGAACGCCTGGCTGCGCCAGATCCACACGCACAACTACCTGTTCGTCAATCCCAAAACCGCCAGCGCCGAAGGCATCGCCGATGGCGGCTGGATGTGGGTGGAGTCGCCCTGGGGCAAGGTGCGCTGCATGTGCCGCTATTCGGAGGCCGTGGAGCCCGGCACGGTCTGGACCTGGAACGCCATCGGCAAGTCCGCCGGCGCCTGGAATCTGACGCCGGACGCCAACGAATCGCAGCGCGGATTTTTGCTCAACCACCTGATCTCGGAAGAGCTGCCCCCATCCAGCGCCGGAGCATCCCTGTCCAACTCGGACCCGATCACCGGACAGGCCGCCTGGTACGACGTGCGCGTGCGCATCTACAAGGCACAGGCCGATGAGCCCGAGCACAGCTGGCCGCAGTTCAAGGCCGTGCCCAGAGCGCCTGGGGTCGAGGCGGCCCCTGCCCGCTGGCAGGCCTGGTTTGCCGGCAAGGGGGGACGCAAATGACCCAGCTGGCCTTGGTGATCGACCTCAACGTGTGCGTGGGCTGCCACGCCTGCGTGACGAGTTGCAAACAGTGGAACACCTCGGGCACGGCCGGTGCGCTGACCGACCTGAATCCCTATGGGGCCGACCCGAACGGCACCTTCTTCAACCGGGTGCAGACCTTCGAAGTGGGCGAGTTTCCCATCACGCAGACGGTGCACTTCCCCAAGTCGTGCCTGCACTGCGAAGACCCGCCCTGCGTGCCGGTCTGCCCCACCGGTGCGAGCTACAAGCGTGCCGAAGACGGCATCGTGCTGGTCGACTACGACAAATGCATCGGCTGCAAGTACTGCACCTGGGCCTGCCCCTACGGCGCGCGCGAGTTCGATGAAGAGCGCAAGGTCATGACCAAGTGCACCCTGTGTGTGGACCGCGTCACCGACCAGGCCCTGCCCGAGCGCGAGCGCAAGCCGGCCTGCGTGCTGGCCTGTCCGTCCAACGCACGCCTGTTTGGCGACGTGCACGACCCGGCGTCCGTGGTTTCCCAGGCCATCGCCGAGCGCGGGGGCTACCAGCTCATGCCCGAATGGGGCACCCGCCCGGCCAACCACTACCTGCCCCGGCGCAAGACGGAGATGCGGATCCATGCCGAAGATCTGGAGCGCGTGGACAACCCGCTGAAGATCGACAGCCGACCCGCCGACGCCGCCCACCGCGACCCGGGACACGAAGATTTCGCCACCTGAACCGCAGACACCCCACACCATGAGACCCGCTTTTTCGGTCATTTTCCTGACGACGCTGATCGGTGCCGCGCAAGGGCTGTTTTTTGCGCTGTACGGCGCCGAGCTGACGCTCCTGTCCGAAACCGACGCCGCCGCCGGCCGGCAGTTCCTGTTCCTGGGCAGTCTGGTGGCGTTGGTGCTGACGGGGCTGGGGCTGATCGCCTCGTTCTTCCACCTGGGTCGCCCCGAGCGCGCCTGGCGCTCGGCCGCCATGTGGCGCACATCCTGGCTGTCGCGCGAGGTGATTGCCCTGCCCTTCTTCATGCTGGGGCTGTTGGTGTACGGCAGCGCCCAGTATCTGGGCTGGACCCAGACCGTGCTGATCGGCGCGCTGACCGCCCTGCTCAGCCTGGCGCTGTTCGTCTGTACCGCGATGATCTACGCCTCGGTCCGCTTCCTGCAGGAGTGGGCCAGCCCGCTGACCTTGTTGAACTACCTGCTGCTGGGTTGTGCTTCGGGCCTCACCCTGGCCACGCTGCTCGCGGCCCTGCTGGGCATGCCCGACCTGGTGCCCCCCTACGCGATCGCGGCCATTGGATTGACGCTGCTGGCCGCGGTCTCACGCGGCGCCTCGCTGGTGCGCAACGCCCGACTCAAACCCAAATCGTCCTTGCAAAGCGCCATCGGCATCAAGCACCCGCGCATCGTGCAAAAGGCGCAGGGCTTCATGGGTGGCTCGTTCAACACACGGGAGTTCTTCCACGGCCAGAGCGCGACCTTGCTGCGCTCGGTGAAATGGGTCTTCCTGCTGCTGGTGTTTCCCTTGCCACTGCTGTGTCTGGCGCTGGCCCTGTCCAGCGCATCCACGGCCTGGCTGCTGGCGGCCTTTGCCCTGCAGTACCTGGGCTTGCTGGCCGAGCGCTGGTACTTTTTTGCGCAGGCGAACCACCCGCAAAACCTGTACTACCAGACCATTTCCTGAATGCGGTCCACCATGCCCCGGTTGACCCCTGCGTCGTTGATGCCCGTTTTGAAAGCCTGCGTGGCCTGGGGCTGGTTGTTCATGCTGCCCGACCTCGCGTTCGCCGGCGACAGCGTGGTGCCCGGGAGTGCGATGCCGTGGTGGTTCTGGCCACTGGCCCTGTTCGTCACCTGCTTCCTCATCGGCATCGTGGCGGTGCCCGCCGGCATCGGCGGCGGCACGCTGTTCGTGCCCATCATCGGCGGCTTCTTTCCCTTCCATCTCGATTTTGTGCGCGGCGCCGGTCTGCTGGTAGCGCTGGCGAGTGCCCTGGCCGCCGGGCCCTTCCTGCTTCGGGGCGGCCTGGCCAGCCTGCGCCTGGCGCTGCCGCTGGCCTTGCTGGCCTGCATGAGTTCCATTGCCGGCGCGCTGCTGGGCCTGGCCCTGCCTGCCGCGGCGATCCAGACCGCCCTGGGTGTGATCGTGCTGGGCATCGTGGCGCTGATGCTGGTGTCCAAAAAATCGGAGTTTCCTCACGTGCCGCAACCGGACCGCCTGTCGTCCGCCCTGGGCATTCACGGCGTGTTCATCGACGGCGCATCGGGGCGCTCCATCGACTGGCAGGTCCACCGCACGCCCATGGGGCTGGTCCTGTTCCTGGTCATCGGCGTCATGGCCGGGATGTTCGGCATCGGCGCGGGCTGGGCCAATGTGCCGGCGCTCAACCTGTTGATGGGTGCACCCCTCAAGGTGTCCGCGGGCACATCGGGACTGGTGCTGTCGCTGGTGGACTCGTCCGCCGCCTGGGTCTACCTGAACCGGGGTGCGGTGCTGCCGATGATCGCCGTGCCGTCGGTGGTGGGCATGATGCTGGGTGCGCGCCTGGGCGCCCGGTTGCTGCATGTGCTCAAAGCGTCGATCATCCGCCGGATGGTCATTGCCCTGCTGCTGTTTGCGGGCATCCGGGCCCTGCTCAAGGGTCTGGGCATCTGGGCCTGAAAGCGACCTCGCCATGAACACCCCACCACCCACGAACGCCCAGCAACAACAAGCCGAGGCCGCGCGCTACGCCTGGATTCTCGACTGGGGCACACGCCTCGGCGTCGCGGCGCTGTTCCTCAGTTTTGTGGCCTACCTGACCGGGCTGTTGCCGCCTCATGTCCCGCTGGAGGATCTCCCCGGCCTGTGGAACCTGCCAGTGGGTGAATTCCTGCAGCGCACCGACACGCCCACAGGCTGGGGCTGGCTGGCGCTGGCCCACAAGGGCGACATGGCCAACCTCGTCGGCATTGCCCTGCTGGCGGGCTGCTCGCTGGCGCCCTTGCTGGGCCTGATTCCGCTGTACCTGAAGCGGCGCGATCACGCCTACGCCGCGATCTGCCTTCTGGTGGCGGCGGTGATCCTGCTGGCCGCTTCCGGTGTGCTGACGGGAGGGCACTGAGCATGGGCCATCTCTTCACCCGCCTGCTGCTGGCCACCGAACACACGGCCTACGACACCGGCGCCGAAAGCGTGGCCTTCGGCATGGCCACGCGCTGCCAGCTGCCGCTGCAAACGGTCATGCCCCTGGTCAGCAACCCGGAGTACGAGGCCCTGGCCCCCCAGATCGCGGCCCGCGCCGAGAGCGAGGCGGCGATGCGCATTGCCGATCTGCGCGAACTCGCCGGCGCCGCCGGCGTGACGATCGATCTGCGCCTGCGCCGCGGGGAGGAGCCCTACCAGGAGATCGTGCAGGAAGCCCGGGAACAGGCCAGCGACCTGATCATCATCCGCCGGCGCGGCAAGCGCAGCTTCCTGGCCAATTTGCTGGTGGGCGAGATGGTCAGCAAGGTGGTGGCACACGCGCCCTGCCATGTGCTGATCGTGCCGCGCGGTGCCCGCATGTGGAGCCAGCGCGTGCTGGTGGCCGCCGAGCCCAGCCCGCAAGGGCGCCAGGTGTTCGCCGTCGGGGTCGCGGTGGCGGCCCAGTGCAGCCTGCCGCTGCATCTGGTGACCGTGGTCCCCACGGAAGGCATGCGTCCCCAGGCCGATGCCTTCATCACGGAAATGCTGGCGCTCGCCGGGCAGGGTGGCGTGGACGCCCGGGGCGAGGTGCGCTGTGGCAAGCCCTTCACCGAAATTCTGGCCTCGGCGTCCGAGAGCCGGTCCGACCTGATCGTCATGGGCAGCCGGGACGACGGCCGCATTGGCCGCGCCCTGGTGGGCGGCGTGGCGCAGAAGGTGATGGGCCTGACCGAGCACCCGGTGCTGGTTCTGCATTGTTGACAACCGAAAGCAATTGACCATGAGTGACGCACTGAACTACCTGCTCAAGGCCCGGCCCGACGCGCTGAGCCACTACTTCGCCTTCCTCAAGGACGCGGGCAAACACCTCGACCCCAAGACCCGGAACCTGATCTCGGTCATCACCAAGGTCGATGCACAGACCGAACGCGGCTTCAAGCAGTACCTGGGCCGTGCGCTGCGCGAGGGCTGCACCCCCATGGAGGTGCTGGACGCGCTGCTGATGGCCTTTCCCACGCTGGGGCTGGCCAAGATCGTCTGGGCGGTGGACATCATCCTGGCAATGAACATCCCCGAGTTCGATCCGGAGGTTCTCACCCAGACCGCCCGGTGGCACGACGTGATGGACAGCGCCGAGATGGAAGATGGCGCGGTGGTCCGCACGGAATGCGACGGCCGGGGTCTGTTCGTCTACCGGGACCAGCAGTCCTACAACGTGTTCGACAGCCGCTGCCCGCACCAGAGCACCGACATTCCCGAGCTGGCCCTCCAGGACGGCACCCTGACCTGTCCCAAGCACCAGTGGGAGTTCGATGCCCACAGCGGTGCCTGCATCAAGAAGGGCAACAGCCCGCTCAAGCGCTTCGAGTCCAGGGTGGTCGAGGGGCGGATCCACGCGCACTGGTAGCAAGCGCCCACCCGCACAGAGGCGGGTGCACGCAGGCCGGACCTCGAACGGGGTCGGGCAGGCGCTACCATCGGATGATGCAAGTTTATGAAGCGAACGCCACCCGTGCTGCCCTGCCCTTTGACCGACTGATCGCCGCGCTGCGCGAGCGTTTCGCGGGCGGTTGCGAAGTGCCGGCCCGCCACGTCCACGAAATCACCAGCCCTGCGGGCGAAGGCGGTGGCGACCTCGCCAGCCGGCGCATGACCTCGCTGATCATGCCCGCCTGGCTGCCAGGGAAGTACTACGGCGTGAAGATCGTCAACATCGTGCCCGGCAACGCCAAGCGCGGCCTGCCCGGCCTGCACAGCAGCTACCTGCTGTTCGACGCGCGCACCGGCGTGCCTCTGGCGCAGATTGACGGCGACGAAATCACGCAACGCCGCACGGCGGCAGCCTCGGCGCTGGCGGCGTCTTACCTGGCGCGCACCGATGCCAAGCACCTGCTGGTGGTGGGTGCGGGCCGGGTCGCGCAACTGCTGCCCGCCGCCTACCGCGCGGTGCGACCGATCGAACGCGTGACGGTGTGGGCGCGGCGCCCTGGCGAGGCGCAGGCCATGGCTGCGCAGGTGCGCGAGGCGGGTCTGCCCGCCTTTGCCAGCACCGATCTGGCGGCCGCCTGCGGCGAGGCCGACATCGTGAGTTGCGCGACGCTGTCCAACGAACCGCTGGTGCGCGGCACCTGGCTCGCCCCCGGCTCGCACCTGGACCTGATCGGCGGTTTCACGCCCGCCATGCGCGAGGCCGACGACGCCTGCTTCGAGGGCGCGCGCCTGTTCGTCGACACCGACGAGGCGCTGCAGAAAAGCGGCGACCTGCTGGTGCCGATGCAGCACGGCGTG
This sequence comes from Hydrogenophaga sp. L76, assembly GCF_057654755.1. Taxonomy (NCBI): domain Bacteria; kingdom Pseudomonadati; phylum Pseudomonadota; class Betaproteobacteria; order Burkholderiales; family Comamonadaceae; genus Hydrogenophaga; species Hydrogenophaga sp. L76. Next base: position 3,425,876 of record NZ_CM172807.1, on the reverse strand, counting down.
TTGCGTGCCGACGATGTGCGCGGCACGCTGACCACGCTGGCCAAGGGCGTGGCCACCGGGCGCAAGAACGAGCAGGAACGCACGGTGTTCAAGTCGGTCGGCACGGCGCTGGAAGACCTGGCCGCGGCGGTGCTGGTCTACGAATCGTCGCGGGACTGAGCCGGGACTGAGCGCCACAGCGGGCGCAGGCCCTGGGCGAAACCTCAGTCGCCACCGTCCGGCGGCGGCAGCCGGACCTTCGACGCCGCCAGCATGCGGCCGGCCTGCGCCTGCAGGGCATTCACCACCTCGTCGAGCTGCTGGCGCTGCAGGGCCGAGAGACCGGACACCAGTTCGCGGTTGATCGCCATCACACGCGGCAGGATCTGGGCGTACATGTGCCGGCCTTCGTCGGTCAGGAACACGTGCACCTCGCGCCGGTCCGACGGGCGTGGCTGACGCGTGATCAGCTTCTTCGCCACCAGCGAGGTCAGCGCGCGCGAGGTGCGGGCGCGGTCCAGCATGGCGTGCTCGGCCAGCACGGAAGACAACACACCTTCGTGTTCGTTCAGCACCGACAGCACGCGCCACTCGCGCCGCGTGATGCCGAACTCGCTCTCGCACAGCTGCACCACCAGCCGACCAGCGGTGCTCTGGATGCGGTGTAGCCGGTACAGCAGCAGATCGCCCTGTCGTTGCGGATCGCTGACCCGGTCGGGAAGGTGCATGGTCACAGTCTCAGGGAAAACACCGGGAACGATTGATTTCTGCAATTGATTGTGAATGCCTAGCATCCGGGATTCCAGCGGGGAAACACCCGTTTGATGCACATCAATCAGGAGACCAGCATGCAACGACGCAAGTTCACAGCCATCACACTGGCCACGGCCGCACTGGCCCTCCCCGCCTTCGCGCAGACCCCGGCGGCGCCGCTGAAGATCGTCGTCGGCTTCCCGCCCGGCGGTTCGGCCGATTTGCTGGCCCGGCTGATGGCCGAGGGGCTGAAGAACGACTTTTCATCGGTCATCGTGGAAAACAAGCCCGGCGCGGGCGGCCGTATCGCGCTGAGCACGGTCAAGCGCGCACCGGCCGACGGCCAGACCGTGGTGCTGCTGCCCAGCGGGCCGATGGTGCTGTTCCCGCACGTCTACAAGAAGCTGGACTACGACGCCGTGGCGGACTTCACCCCGATCTCGCTGCTGGCGCATTTCCAGTTCAGCGTGGTGGCCGGGCCGTCGGCGGGCGTGAAGAACGTGGCCGAGATGCTGGCCAAGGCCAAGGCGGCGCCGGGCAAGAGCACCTACGGCACACCCGGCCAGGGCACGCTGCCGCACTTCATGGGTGTGATGTTCGGCCAGAAGGCGGGCGCCGAGCTGACGCACGTGCCCTTCCAGGGCGGTGGCCCGGCCAACACGGCGCTGCTGGGTGGCCACATCGACTACAAGTTCGACGTGGTGACCGAGACCGCCGAGCTGCACCGCGCGGGCAAGGTGCGCATCATCGCCGTGACCGGCGCGCAGCGCGACCCGCAGGTGCCCGAGGTGCCCACGCTCAAGGAACAGGGCGTGGACATGGTGGCCACCGCCTGGTTCGCCATGTACGGCCCGGCCGGCCTGAAGCCCGAGGTGCGCGACAGGCTGAGTGCCGCCGTCGCCAGGGCCGTGCGCACGCCCGCGCTGAAGGCCAAGCTGCTGGAGCAGGGTTACGAACCGGTGGGCTCCACGCCCGCCGAGCTGGCCGCTGCCCAGAAAACCGATCTGCAACGCTGGGAAGGCCCGATCAAGGCCACCGGCATCCAACTGGACTGAACATGCCCATGAAAACCTCGAACCTCTCACGCCGCACCACCCTCGCCGCCCTGGCCCTGAGCGCCGCTCTGGGCGCGGTCCTGAACACCGCCCACGCGCAGGACGCCTACCCGGCCAAGCCGGTGAAGTTCATCAACAACTTCCCGCCCGGCGGTCCGGCCGACATCCTGGCGCGCTCGGTGGCGGCCACGCTGCAGGAAACGCTCAAGCAGCCCTTCGTGGTGGAAAACAAGGCCGGTGCGGCCGGCAACATCGGCGCCGACCAGGTGGCCAAGAGCCCGGCCGATGGCTACACGGTGCTGTTCGGCATCGACACCACCTTCACCATCAACCCGCACCTGTACCCGGCCATGCCGTTCAAGCCCACCGACCTCAAGCCGGTGGTGATCATGGCGTCGTCGGGCCTGCTGCTGGGCGTGAACCCGCGCACCGGCATCAAGAGTTTTGGCGACCTGCTGAGCCAGGGGCGAAGCAAGAGCCTGAATTTCAGCTCGGCCGGCAACGGCAGCCCGGGCCACCTGGCCGCGGCGATGCTGGGCAACAGCACGCCGATCAAGACCACGCACATCCCCTACCGCGGCAACACGCCGGCCGTGACGGCCGTGCTGAGCGGCGAGGTGGACGGTGGCATCCTGGCCACGCCGGGCATGCTGCCGCACGTGCAGAGCGGCAAGATCACCGCGCTGGCCGTCACGAGTGCGCGACGTTCCCGGCTGGCGCCCCAGTTGCCCACCGTGGCCGAGCTGGGTCTCAAGAGCCTGGAGCAGGAAGTGCTGTACCTGGTGATGGTGCCGGCGGCCACGCCCGACGCGGTGGTTCAGGCCCTGGCCAAGGGCATCACCGAGGCGCTGCAGCGCCCCGACGCGAAGGAGCGCCTGGTCAAGCTGGACCTGTTCTACGAAGGCCTGACCGGCGCCGCCGCTGCCCAGCGCCTGGCCGATCTGTCGGCGCGCTACGGCCAGGTGGTGCGCGCCACCGGCATCACATCGAATTGACCCTCCATGAGCCGCCCCAACATCATCTACATCGTCAGCGATGACCTGGGCTACGCCGACCTCGGCTGCTACGGCGGCCGCGAAGGGCCGGACGGCCCGGTCTCGCCGAACATCGACGCGCTCGCCGCCGGTGGCCTGAAGCTCACCGAGGGTTACGCCAACTCGCCGGTGTGTTCGCCCACGCGCTTTGCCATGATCACCATGCGCTACCAGTACCGCTTGCGCGGCGCGCTGGAAGAGCCCATCAACAGCCGCAGCAAGGGCAGCGCCACGCTGGGCCTGCCGCCCGAGATGCCCACCCTGCCTTCGCTGCTGAAAGATGCGGGCTACCGCACCGCGCTGGTTGGCAAATGGCACCTGGGCTATCCGCCGCACTTCGGCCCGCTGCGCTCGGGCTACGAAGAATTTTTCGGCATCATGGCCGGCGGCGTGGACTACTTCACCCACTGCTCGTCCAGCGGCGACCACGACCTCTACATCGGTGAAGACACCCACAAGGAGGTCGGCTACCTGACCGACGTGTTCTCGAACAAGGCGGTCGAGCATGTGAAGGCGCGTGCGGCCGATGCCCGCGCGGGCACGCCCTTCTTCCTGAGCCTGCACTACACCGCGCCGCACTGGCCCTGGGAAACGCGCGACGACGCGCACGTGGCGCCCGAGGTGGCGAAGAACCTGTTCCACCTGGACGGCGGCAGCGTGAACGCCTACCGCCGCATGATCCACCACATGGACGAAGGCATCGGCTGGATCACGGCCGCATTGCGCGAAGAAGGCCTGCTGGAGAACACGCTGATCGTCTTCACCAGCGACAACGGCGGCGAACGCTTTTCCGACAACTGGCCGCTGGTGGGTGGCAAGATGGACCTGACCGAAGGTGGCATCCGCGTGCCCTGGGTTGCGCACTGGCCCGCGGCCATCCCCGCCGGCAGCGTGAGCGAACAGCACGCCATGACCATGGACTGGTCCGCCACCCTGCTCGCGCTCGGTGGCGGCCAGCCGCACCCCGATTACCCGCTCGACGGCGTGTCGCTCGAAGCCCTGCTGCGCGATCCGGCGCAGCGTTTCGAGCGGCCCATGCACTGGCGCATGAACCACCGCGGCCAGCGCGCGCTGCGCGAAGGCGACTGGAAGTACCTGATGGTGGATGGTCACGAATACCTGTTCAACATCCCGGCCGACGCACGTGAGCGCGCCAACCTGGCGAAACGCGAGCCGCAGCGCCTGGCCGACATGCGTGAACAGTGGCTGGCCTGGGACGCGACCATGCCGCCGATTCCACCCGATGCCACGGTGAGCCTGGGCTACGGGGTCAAGGACATGCCAGCGAGGTAGGCGCCCCCCGCAGCGGCTGCGCCGCTAGACCCCTCAGGGGCCATGCGAGTGGACCGGCAAGGCCGGTTCCACCGCATTCCGGTTCTGGGCATTTCGCGCCGGTGAGACTGCTGCCGCTGACACGTACCATTCGTGCCATCGCCAATAATTGCCCATGTCCCGCCTGCACCGCATCTTTCCTTTTCTGAACTGGCCGCGTCCCGATGCCGCCCTGCTGCGCAGCGAAGCGCTGGCCGGGCTGACGGTGGGGCTGATGGTGATTCCGCAAGGCGTGGCCTACGCGGCGCTGGCCGGCATGCCGCTGGTCACGGGCATTTACGCATCGATGCTGCCGGCGCTGGTGGCGGTGTTGTTCAGCGCCTCGGTGCGGCTGTCGGTCGGTCCCACGGCACTGACCTGTCTGCTGGTGAGTGCCTCGCTCACGGGCCTGGCCGAACCGGGCAGCGCGCGGTGGATCGAACTGGCCGTCTGGCTGGCGCTGCTCTCGGGTTTGCTGCAGATTGTGCTGGGTTTCGCGCGTTTTGGCTGGTTGCTCAATCTGGTGAATTCCCCGGTGCTGATGGCGTTCACGCAGGGCGCTGCCATCCTGATCATCGGCTCGCAACTGCCCGCCATGCTGGGGTTCGACGCGGGCTGGGCGGTGCTGCTGTCGCCACCAGCATGGCACCTGGCCACACTGGCCTATGGCCTGGGCGCGGCGGCGGTTCTGATCGCAGCGCGGCGTTTCCGGCCGGGCTTTCCCAGCGTGCTGCTGCTGGTGGTGGGCGCCGCGGGTCTGAGCTTCTGGACGGATTTTCAGGCCTCGGGCGGCGCCGTGATCGGCGATCTGCCCCAGGGGCTTCCCGGGCTGTTTGTACCGGGCTGGCCGGGCTGGGACACGCTGGGTCAGCTGCTGCTGCCCACGCTGGTGATCACCCTGGTGAGCTTTCTGGAAACCGCATCAAGTGCCAAGGTGGACAGTGGCGAGCGCGGCCAGCGCTGGGATCAGAACCAGGACCTGATCGGACAGGGCCTGGCCAAGCTGGCTTCAGGGCTGGTGGGTGCGTTTCCCACCAGTTCGTCGTTTTCGCGTTCGGCGCTGAATCTGTACGCTGGCGCGCGCACCGGCTGGGCCACGGTGTTCTCGGTGCTGGTGGTGCTGCTCACGCTGTTGCTGCTGACGCGGCTGCTGGCCTATGTGCCGCTGGCGGTGCTGGCGGCGATCGTGGTCGTGGCGGTGGCCGGCCTGATCCGGCCGCGCGCCTTCTTGAAGCTGTGGCGGCTCTCGCGGGTGGAAGCGGTCACGGCAGCGCTGACATTTGCCATCACGGTTCTGTCCGCGCCACGCCTCTACTGGGGCGTGCTCGCGGGCATGCTGATGGCGCTGTCGCACTTTCTCTACCTGCGACTGCACCCACGCATCATCGAAGTGGGCCTGCACACCGACGGCAGCCTGCGTGACCGCCACCTCTGGCAACTGCCGCCGCTGAACGAGCACACCTACGCGCTGCGCATGGACGCGGCGCTGGACTTCGCCACCGTCAACGGCTTCGAACTGGCCATCACGCAACACCTCACCCAGCAACCGCAGACACGCCACGTGATGCTGTTCGCGCACCCGATCAACTGGATCGACGCCACCGGCGTGGAGGCCTTCGGCCGCCTGCGCACGCAGTTGACCAGCCAGGGCATTGCACTGCACCTGGTGGGTCTGAAACTGCCGGTGGAGGCGCTGCTGCGCAAGGCGGGCGAACTGCCCGAAGGCGAACTGCTGCGGCTGTACCGCACCGAGGCCGAGGCGCTGCGATCGAATTGGGAGTCGGCGTGAACACGGACCTACAAGCCCTGTTCAACGGTGCGACCGGGTCTCGCTGAATAACGCACGGTGCTGTCCATCGCTTCGATGTCCAGCCGCGCGCTGCGCCGCCCATAGACCTCGGCCTTGAGCCATGCCAGCTCGGCATCCAGCAGCGTCTGGCTCGCCAGCGTGCAGTACCAGACTTTGGCGTCTGCATCCCACCGGTAGCCCCGGGCCTTCAGCTTGTCTTTGGACTCGAAGGGTGAACCCGTCGCCCGCAGCTTGAAGCTGGGCAACGAAGCGGCTGTGATCAGTTGGCTCAGGCCCGCGGTGGCGCCGGGACCAACGGGTTGGCTCAGCACCTGCAGCAAGGCATGGCAATCCACCTGGGCGCGGTGTGCGTCGTAGAACCAGCCCTGGTCGTTGGCCAGCGCACTCAACTTGGACGATCCCGAACCGGCCGCTTTCCAGTCGATGTCCATGAACGAACAGGCCCAGGATCTGGCAGCGAAGCAGGGAAAACGGGCCTCCACGAAGGGCCGGTCAAACCCGGCGTTGTGCGCCACGATCAGGTCGGCCCTCGACACCATGGCCGCGACCTGTTCGTCGTCCAGGCGCTGACCCCTGACCATGTCGTCGCTGATGCCCGTCACGGCCTGTGCCACCGGCGGAATCGGCATGCCGGGGTCTTCGAAACCTTCAAAGACCTCAACCGGCCCCCACGGCAAACCCGTGTCGGCGTCCACCTGCACCAGCAACATGGCCAGTTCGATGACCTTGTCGGTCTGATGGGAGAGCCCGGTGGTTTCGGTATCGAGCACCAGCACGCGCAGGACGGCGCCCGGCTGGCCGGGATGCGGACCGAAATCCATGCAGGGCACGAGGCGGCGCAGGACGCGGTAGTCGGCGTGCTGCTCCAGCAACCGGGCCATCTGCTCCAGATCCAGCGACTCCGGCGCGGCAACGGGGGCCGCGGCTGGCGGCTCCGTGGGCTTGGGCGGGTCAAATTCGAAACTGAATTGGGTCATCCGTGAAGGTCCCTGTTGCGTCCCGACTGGATGAACAGCCCGAGAGGGCCTTGCTGGACCGACGCATGGGCCACACGGAACCCAGGTCAGTCGTTGTGATGGTGGTGCGGCTGGCGGGGATCGAACCCACGACCCTTGGCTTCGGAGACTAGCAAACCATCTGGTATGTCAGATGGTTTGGCGTTGTACCGAAAGTCCAGAAGAGGCGTTAACAGAGAGAAAACAGCCAATACCTCGAACCATATGTCTGGACAGATGGAGACCTATCGTCACAACTTACTGTCCACTTTACGCAGATCAGCTCGATCTGTCCAGTCATGCCCTTCTTGCATGGGACGACCATCGGTCCACCTCGCTTCCTTTGGCAGGAACCAGGCATGCATTGGCATCTGGCGCACAGGCAAACGCTGATCTTGACAAGCGTCTAACCAGCCATATACTTATGCTGTATACATGGGTTCAGGGGGTTCTTATGTCCATCGGTACGGTCTTCATCAACAACCGCACTCAGGCGGTTCGTTTGCCCTTGGACGTCCGACTGCCCGAAGGCGTCAAAAAAGTGGAGATCCGAGCCAAGGGCAACGAGCGCATCATTGCGCCCATCGGCCAGACTTGGGACAGCTTTTTCCTGGATGGTCCGACGGTGACTGACGACTTCCTGGTGGAACGCGCCAGCCAGCAGCAAGCCGACCGGGAAGCTCTCTGATGCTGCGCTATTTGCTGGACACCAACATCGTCATCTATGTCCTCAAGAGGCGCCCGATCGAGGTGCTCTCGGTTTTCAACGCGAACGCCAGCCGGATGGCCATTTCTTCCATCACCCTGGCTGAACTCATGCACGGCGCCGAAAAGAGCTCCAGAGTCACCGAGAACCTGGCGGCCATTGAGGATTTCTGCAGCCGCCTGGAGGTACTTCCCTATGGTTTGAAGGCGGCCCAGCACTATGGCTCCATCCGTGCCCACCTGGAGAAGCAGGGGCGCCCCATCGGCATCAACGATCTGCATATCGCCGCGCATGCGCGAAGCGAAGGGCTGGTCCTGGTCACCAACAACACGGCAGAGTTCGAGCGGGTTCCTGCACTTGAAATCGAGAACTGGGTGGCCGGCTAGTGCCAGCAAGGACGGTCGCGGTTACCCTGTGAGTCCTTGATGACCGACAACCGATTGCGCACTGCTGTGCTGCTCGTCCTCGGTCCGGCTGTACTGGCTGGGTGTGGCCTCGAAGCCGAGGGACGTTGAGTCCAGACCATACCCAACAGGGCCACTGCCGCACCTGCCACGTCCCAGCTGGAGGGGCGGACACCATCCACGGCCCACAACCACGCGATGGCGGTACCAATGTAGACGCCGCCATAGGCGGCGTACACCCGGCCCGAGGCCGCATCGTGTGGGGTCAGAAGCCACGCGAACAGCACCAGACACGCCGCTGCAGGCAGCAGCAGCCAGGCGGAACCTCCCTGGCGAAGCCATGTTGAATTCCACGCAATCCTGACCCCGGCTTTCCATCCAATATTGACCCCACCTGTTGGGGTGTAGCCGAGCTACGCGTCTGTGGATAAGTCTACCGCTGGTGCATCGGCTTCTCCTTTCTCAGTCGTGCCGTTCTGGGCCGTCCGGGGCTTCTTTCTCGGGCCTGTCTTTGCTGCAGCGCTGGAGTGTTTGAACCGCCAGCTTTCATTGCCTGTCTCCACGATGTGGCAGTGGTGGGTCAGCCGGTCCAGCAGCGCCGTCGTCATCTTCGCGTCGCCGAACACCTGGCTCCATTCCCCGAAGCTCAGGTTGGTCGTGATCAGTATGCTGGTGCGCTCGTAGAGCTTGGAGATCAGGTGGAACAGCAAGGCACCACCGGCCTGGCTGAACGGCAGGTAACCCAGTTCATCGAGGATCACCAGGTCCATGTAAACCAGCCGGTGAGCCAACTGCCCGGCCTTGCCCTGGCTCTTCTCCAGCTCCAGCGCATTGACCAGTTCCACCGTCGAGAAGAACCGCACCCGTTTGCCGTGACGCTGGATCGCTTCGATGCCGATGGCCGTGGCCAGGTGGGTCTTGCCCGTACCCGGTCCGCCGATGAGCACCACGTTGTGGGCCGCGTCAATGAACTGGCCTCCATGCAGCGTGCGCACCAGTGCTTCGTCCACACCGGCCTGGCTGAATTCAAAGCCCGCAAGATCGCGGTGGGCGGGGAAGCGTGCCGCGCCCATCTGGTACGCCATGGAGCGCACTGTGCGTTCGGCCTGTTCGGCGCGCAGCAACTGGCCCAGGAATGCCTCAGGACTGAACTCGGTGTGCCGCGCCTGCGCGGCCACCTCGGGGTAGTTGGCGGCCATGCCGTGCAGCTTCAATGCCTTGAGCGCTGTGATGATGGCCTGGCTCATGGCTGCGCTCCTTGGGCGTCGTCACCATCGAGCGAGCGCAGCCGGTCGTAACGCTGCACGTTGGCCAGCGGCTGCACCGCCAACGTCAAGGGCGTCTTGACCTCCTGGGCATCGCCCGTCTGGCCGCCAGACTTCAAACGCGCCAGCACGTTGAGCACATGCTCACCACTGGGCTTGCCGCTCTCCAGCGCCAGCTCGGCCGCCACCAGCACCGGCTCCAGCCCATGCACCGGAACGGCCGCCAGCACCTGTGCCATCACCCGGTCCCCGCCTTCGTGGCGCAGCAGGATGGCCTGCAACTTCTTCAATGGCTCGGGCAGGGTCTCGAAGGGCGCACCGTTGCGCAGCGCCCCGGGCTTGCGTTCGATCAGGCTCACGTAATGGCGCCAGTCGTAGAAGGTCTGGCTGCGCTCGAAGCTGCGCGCATGGCTGGCGATGCGGGTGTTCTCGGCCACAACGTCCAGGCGATCCGGATACAGGCGCAGGCTGACCACCTCGTGGGCGTGTTCGGTCGGCACGCTGTAGCGGTTGCGCTGCAGGTGCACCAGCGCCGTGCTGGAGACTCGGGCCAGCACCTCCACGTAGCCATCAAACGGTTTGGGGTTGGGCATGAGGCGCAGTTGTTCGTCCTGCAGCACGTCGGCCACCTTCAGCGTGGGCCACTCGGGGTGGTTGAGCTCGGCCCACGCGGCGCGGCACTCCTGGGCCAGCCAGTCGTTGAGCGCTTCCATGCTGGGCCAGCGCTGTTTGAGCGCCTTGTGCCAGATGCTGCTGCGCCGGTCGCGCACGTTCTTCTCCACGATGCCCTTCTCCCAGCCGCTGGCGACGTTGCAGAACTCGGGCTCGAACAGGTAGTGGCCCGTCATGGCTTCAAAGCGCGCATTGATCACGCGCTTCTTGCCCGCGCCGACCTTGTCCACGGCGGTCTTCATGTTGTCGTAGATGCCGCGCTGGGGCACGCCGCCGAAGGCGGCAAACGCCCGGGCATGGGCATCGAACAGCATCTCGTGGCTCTGGGTCGGATATGCCACCAGCCAGAAGGCGCGGCTGCCACACAGCTTGGTGTGCGCCACTTCCAGGCGCCGGCGCAGGCCGCCCACCCAGGCGTACTCGGTGCTCCAGTCGAACTGGAACGCGTCGCCCAGCGCGAACTTCAAGGGCACGAAGGCGGGCTTGCCGACCTTGCCCGACTGCTCTTCTCGCCAGCGCCGGGCAAAGGCGGCCACCCGGCCGTAGCCGCCGGTGTAACCCTGCTCGGCCAGGGCTTCGTACATGGCCTTGATGGTGCGGCGATCGCGTTTGCCGCGGTGCTGGTCGGCCTTGAGCCAGGTCGCCAGCGTCTCGGTAAAGCCGTCGAGCTTGCTCACCACCACCCGCTGGGGGTACTTGGGCTGGACCATCTCGCCCTTGCGCAGCCACACCTTGATGGTGTTTCTGGCCAGGCCCGTGCGCCGCTCGATCTCTTTGATTGGAAGGCCATCGCGCAGGTGCATCCTGCGGATCTTTGCCAGTGTTCCCACGTTGATCACTCCTTGAACCCTCCTGCTCAAAAAACAAGCAGGAGACCTTACTCAAGGGGTCAAAGTTGGATGAAAAAACTCAGTCCAGAGGGGTCAGATTTACGTGGAAATCAACAGCAAGGAATCAATGAAAGACTGCGTGATCGTCGAGGCCTACATAGAAGCGGCGAGCCAGTTGCGGGCTGCCGGGATGACGGCCCCCATGGTCTTTGCTTCGTCTAACACCAAGGAGTACTTCGCTCCGAACACACGCCACCTTCAGGGAGACGTCGCCGCTGACCTCGCGGCTGTCGGTCTCGAGTACGCCCCTAACTGGGGTGCCGCAAAACACAGCTTGGGACGATAGCGTGCGAAGTCATCCTGCGACCTCAATGACCGCATTGCGGTCAAAACCTTGAATCCAACTTTAGGTTGCCAATGACGGCAATCGCTGCAAAGCGGCACAAAAGGTTTCGACAGATGTCGCGTCCAAAAGGGCGGCACAAGACCAATGGTCAGTAGCGCCCGACAGACTGCAACGCATCTGTATTGCTTGGCACAAGCGTGGCACATGCAGGGCACAGAATACGGCCACGCAGACCCATGGACCATTGGTCTCTCTGTGGCGTGTGCCGTTAAACAACAGCTATGGTGAAGGATGAGAACCTGACCACTTCAGCGTTGTGAGGGGTCACTCACCGTAGACGTGAGGTGTGGCGCGGCTGGCGGGGATCGAACCCACGACCCTTGGCTTCGGAGGCCAATACTCTATCCACTGAGCTACAGCCGCGTGACTGTTTTGAGACCGATGGTCAGGATTGTACGGTTTGCGGTGCTGACTATAGGCTTCGGAGGCCAATACTCTATCCACTGAGCTACAGCCGCAACAGCATTCGATTCTATCAGGCGAGCCTTGGTGCAAGTCTGCGGCAAGGGGGGTTTGGCTATAATCGCGGGCTGTCCGGCTCTTGGCCGGGCACGGCCTGCCCCACCCATCCTGGCCCCGTTCCGCCATTCTTGAGGACACCATGAGCGACCACGCGCACGATTCCCACACCGGCCCGATCAAAACCCCTGCCCAGTTGCTCTGGACGTCGTTTTTCTCGTTTGTCGCCCCGATCTTCATCATCATCGGCCTGGTGTACTACGTCACCTCCGGCGACAAGCCGGCCGCCGGCGCGGTGGACCCCGAACTCGCGACCGCCCAGCGCATCCAGCGCGTGGGCACCGTGGTGCTGGGTGATGCCGCAACGATCGCTGCCGCGATGGCGGCTTCGGGCGCAGCCCCGGCCGCTGACGGCGGCGCCGCTGCCGCACCCACCGCCGCACTCAGCGGTGAAGCGCTGTACAACAAGGCTTGCGTGGCCTGCCATGCGGCCGGTGTGGCCGGTGCACCCAAGTTGGGCGACAAGACCGCCTGGGGCCCGCGCGTGGGCAGCGGCCTGGAAGCGCTGACCGCCAGCGTGATCAATGGCAAGGGCGCGATGCCTCCCAAGGGCGGCTCCACGGCGTCGGACGCCGAGATCCAGTCGGCCGTCGAGTTCATGCTGGCTGCGGTCAAGTAAGCCGGCGCGGCTTGTCCGCTGCCTTGCAAAAAAGCCGGTCACTGACCGGCTTTTTTGCGTCTGTCGTCAACCGCTTGTTCCGTGCACGTCACGTGGGAGGTGAGCGCCTGTGCGGCTTTCCGGGGCGTGCAAGCGCTGCGGGCTGCGCACAAAGCCCCAGTCGTTCGGCAGCGCAAGCCATTGCACCGGCTCGGGCACCCAGCGCCCCAGCTCCACGGCGTCGGCCGCCAGCGCCATGTCGCTGGTGTGCACCAGACCCGGACCCATGGCGGTCACGAGATACAGGCGGCCCTGTTCGTCCAGCAGGCTTTGCCGGACCTCGCCGGCATCGGAACCCGTGTGTGCCCACACCTGGCCTCCGGGCTGCAAGCGCCAGATGAAGGGTGTGTTTTCCAGCTCGACATACACCCGCTGCGGACCGTTCTGGAAGAACCATTGCCCTTGCTCATCCGCGGCGTAGTTGCGGTGGATGAATTCGATGAGCTTCTCGTGTTTGAGCAGGGAGCCCTTGCTGGCGGCGCCCCCGTCGCCCTCGGCCAGCGCAAACGGGCCGGCGGCCTGGCAACGGTCGTCGCGCATGTACCAGTTGCCGCGGGCGTCGAGTCCCAGCCAACCGTAGCAGTGCGGCACGTTGGGCCATTTGGCGAGGGCGGCCTTGACGATGTCGTCCATGACGTTTGCTTTCAGAGATGCGCCAGCAGCCAGCGACCGACGGCTTCGGGCATGGCGCGCACATGGCTGCGCAGCAGCGGGCGCGAAGCCGGGAAGCCCACGTGCCCACCCTGCGCCGGTTGCCACAGCGTAACGCAGGGTCCGGCGTCTTGCGAATTCGGCAGCGAACCAGCGGGCACAAAAGGGTCATTGAGCGCGTTGAGGGCCAGCGCTGGCACACGGATCTGTGCCAGCAGGGGCTTGGCCGATGCGCGCGCCCAGTAATCCTCGGTGTCTCGAAACCCGTGCAACGGGGCTGTGAACAGGTTGTCGAAGGTGTAGAGGTCGCGCGCCGCCAGCAAGGCCTCGCGGTCGAACAGGCCCGGGTACTGCGCCAGCTTGCGCAAGGCCTTGGGCACCATGGAGGCGAGGAACATGCGCGTGTAGACCAGGCGGTTGAAGCCGCGGCCGATGGCGTAACCACCCGCAGCAAGGTCCAGCGGCGAGCACACGGCGGCCACCGCACGCACGGTGTGTGCGGCGCCCTCGCCCATCTCGCCTGCCCAGCGCAGCAACGCATTGCCGCCCAGCGAGATGCCGACCGCCAGCAAGGGGCGCCCCGGGTGCTCGGTGGCGAGGCGGTTGAGGATCCAATCGATCTCCTGAAAATCACCCGAATGGTAGGCGCGGGGCGCGCGGTTGATCTCGCCCGAACAGCCACGGAAGTGGGGCACGGCAAAGGCCAGACCCTGCGATGCGGCAAAGTCGGCGAAGGCGACGGCGTACTGACTGGCCGATGAACCTTCCAGTCCATGGAACAACACCAGCAAGGGTGCGAGAGGCGCGACGGTGTGCGCGGTCATGTCCACATCGATGAAATCACCATCGGGCGTGTCCCAGCGGGTGCGTTGCCAAACGGGCGCCGGCCCGAAATGGCGCTGGGCATACAACGCTGCCCACAGCGTCTGCGCATGGCCACCGGGCAGCCACCAGGGCGCGAGGTAGTGATCCATCGCACTGGTCAGCGGCTCGCGTTTCATGTCACTGGCGCCCGGCCGCCCGAAGCCATGGACGCGCCTCCCTCGGGGGGCAGCGGGCGAAGCGAGCGTGGGGGTCGTTTCATCCTGGTTGAATGCTCAGTGCAGGACCGGCGGCGCGGTCGTGACCTCAGGCGGCTCGGTGCGTGAACCCGGGCTGGCGTGGTGGGCCACCAGGCGCCAGCCCTGTGCCGTCTTGGCGTAGACGTTGGTGGCGACCACCCAGGCGTGCTGCAGCCCGTCGTCGCTCAACACCTCCACGCGCTCGACCACGCTGTGCACACTGCAACTGCCCGCATCCAGGCGGCGCACCTTTTCCGGATGGGCCTTGACGCTGCCGTTGGCAAACAGGGCCTCGAAAGCTGCACGCACCGCAGCATGCCCCACCATCCGAGGGCCACCAGGGTGGACGCAGACGATGTCGTCCTCGTCGGCCCAGCAGGCCATGAGTCGCTCGAGGTCGGCTTGCTGCAGGGCGTCGTAGAACGCCTGCTCCGTGTCGTCGGGAGAGCTGGGAGGCAGTTTGGTTTTGCGCATGGCCGCCATTTTGCCGCTTGCCCGTTGCGCCGGGGGCAACTGGCGCCGGTTTCCCCTGCACGACTCGACCGTGAACACTGGCCGGTTCCTTGCCGGGGTCTGCCGGCAAGGGCACAGGGCGGCCACGCGCCACAGGTATAGTTACCCGACAGCAGGCCTCGACACCGCCTGCCCCATTCTGGCCAACGCCTCCGGAGGACCCATGCGCACCTTGATCAAACCTTTGACCACCTGGGCCCTGGCCCTGTTCCTCGCGGCCAGCCTCAGCGGTTGCGGCTACAACGATTTCCAGCGCCTGGACGAACAGAGCAAATCCGCCTGGTCCGAGGTGCTGAACCAGTACCAGCGCCGCGCCGACCTGATCCCCAACATCGTCGCCACGGTCAAGGGCGAGGCCAACTTCGAGCAGGAGACGCTGACCAAGGTGATCGAGGCCCGCTCCAAAGCCACTTCGATCCAGATGACGCCGGAGATGCTGAACGACCCGGCCGCGATGCAGAAATTCCAGGCTGCGCAGGGTGAGGTGAGCAGCGCGCTGAGCCGTCTGATGGTGGTCGTTGAGCAGTACCCGAACCTGAAGGCCAACCAGGCCTTCAGCGACCTGCGCGTGCAGCTCGAAGGCACCGAAAACCGCATCACGGTGGCCCGCAACCGCTACATCCAGGCCATCCAGGAATACAACGTGCTCGCACGCAGCTTCCCGACCAACCTGACCGCCATGGTCTTCAGCTACGCGCCCAAGGCCGGCTTCCAGGTGGAGAACGAAGCCGCCATTTCCGCACCACCGACGGTCGACTTCAACAAACAATGACCGCCCACTGGCGTCGCCCCTTGCTGGCGGTGGCCCTCTGGCTGCTGGCATCGATGGCCTGGGCCCAGGGGCTTCAGCCCTTGCCCGAGTTGCGCGCCCGCGTGATGGACCAGACGGGCACGCTCGATGCGAGCAGCCTCGCCGCCATCGAAGCCAAGCTGGAAGCTTTTGAGAAGAGCCGCGGCTCGCAGGTCGTGGTGCTGATGGTGGCGACCACCGCTCCGGAAGACATCGCCGACTACACCCAGCGCCTGGGCGACGCCTGGAAGATCGGGCGCAAGGACGTGGGAGACGGGGTCTTGTTCGTCATCGCCAAGGACGACCGCCGCCTGCGCATCGCGACGGCCAAGACACTGGAGGGCGCGATCCCAGACCTGATCGCGCGCCGCATCATCGACCAGGCGGTCACGCCCGCCTTCCGCCGGGGCGACTACGCCGGTGGCATCCAGGCCGGGGTGGACCAGATCCTCGCGCGCATCGCCGGCGAGGATCTCCCGCTGCCGCAGGCCGCACCCGCTGCGGTGAATGGCTTTGAGTGGATGGACGTGCTGATCTTTCTGGTCTTTGCCGTACCGATCGTCTCGAGCGTTTTGCGGGGCATCTTTGGCAACAAGTTCGGCACCCTGCTCACCGGTGGCGCGGCGGGTGGACTGGCCTGGTTCATCACCTCGGTGGCCTGGATCGCCATCGGTGCCGGCTTACTGGGGATGCTGGCCGCCCTGTTCATCCAGTTTCTGCCCACTGCACCCACCTCGGGGCGCGGCTCCCGCGGCGGGCACCCTGGCGGCTGGGGCGGCGGCGGTTTCGGCGGAGGGGGCGGGTTCGGTGGGGGCGGCGGATTTGGCTCGGGCGGTGGGGGCAATTTTGGTGGCGGCGGCGCTTCGGGAGGCTGGTGAGCAAGATGAACAAATGGCTGTGCATCCTCAAACACCGCTGGCTCGATGCCTCGGACACCCGCCGCGCGGTGCCGGACGACATGGCAGAACGTCTGGCCCAGCGGGTCGCGGCCAGCGAAGCCCGCCACACCGGCGAGGTGCGTTTGTGCGTCGAAGCGGCGCTGCCGTTGTCCTACCTGTGGCGCCTGCAGCCCGCTCAGCCGGTCGAGGCCCTGGTGCGCGAGCGTGCGGTGAGCTGGTTTGGACGCATGGGCGTCTGGGACACCGAGCACAACAACGGTGTGTTGATCTACCTGCTGCTGGCCGAGCACGCGATCGAGTTCGTGGCCGACCGGGCCCTCACGCAACGTGTGGATCAGGCGCAGTGGCAGGCCATCGTGGACCGGCTCGGCGCCCGCCTGCACAGTGGTGAGTTCGAAGACGGTTTGACGCAGGCGCTGGAAGAGGTATCGGCGCTGCTGGTGGCGCACTTCCCAGCTTCGGCCGACACCTGGCGCCCCAACCAGTTGAGCAACAACGTCGTGCGCGCCTGAGGCGTGCCTGCAGGCCCGTGTTCGGCCTACCGGCGTTTCTGGGTGTCGAATCCGGTGCGGCTGTTCATGACCACCTGCAACTCCTGCTGCAATGCCTTGTTCATCTGGGCAAAGGTCCTGAGCTTGCGGGTGGTCTCGCGCAGGCGGTCGGCCATGCGTTTGGAGATCGCCAGCAACAATCGGGCGCCGACACGGGGCTCGTCCTTGAGCAGTCGCATGAGGGCGGTTCGGGAGAGGACCGCCGCGTAGATGTCGGTGGTGGCGGTGCAGGTGGCAGAGCGGGGTGATCCGTCCAGCACGCCCATCTCGCCGATCAGATGTCCCGGCCCCATGATGTTGACCACCATGCTGTCGTTGAGACCGGGCATGGCATTCTCTACCGCGATGTCGCCTTCGAGCACCAGCAGCATGTAGTCGTTCTGCCGGATTTCGCCTTCCTGGATGAACACCGTCCCGGACTTGATGCGCTTGGGTCGCATGTACGCCACCACCTTCACGGCGTCTGCCAAGGTCAGGTCGTCCAGCGCAGACGCGGTGACCAGAAGGCGCGCCGCCACTTCCTCGGGTGCCAGGTCCGGGCTTTCAAATATCGACGACATGGCGGAGGTGGGGGTTGAGGCGGTTCGACAAGATCCTTGTATTGTGCGGGCTCTCAAGAGAAACCAGCAAAAAAAAAGACCGGCCAACGACCGGTCTTCTTGGGGCAGAACGCGCAGGGCGTTTTACTTTTTCTGGCGGTACTTGCGCAGCGCTGCAATCTGGGCGGCCATGACAGCGAGTTCGGACGTGGCCTTGGCCAGATCGATATCGCTCTTGGCGTTCTTGACCGCTTCTTCGGCCTGCTTGCGCGCGTCGGTGGCCTTGGCCTCGTCCAGATCCTTGCCGCGGATGGCGGTATCGGACAACACAGTGATGTGGTTCGGCTGCACTTCCAGAATGCCACCCGCCACAAACACGAACTCTTCGCCGCCGTCGGCTTTTTCGATGCGCACGGCACCGGGCTTGATGCGGGTGATCAGCGGAATGTGACCGGGCAGAATGCCCAGTTCACCGGCTTCACCCGGCAGCGCCACGAACTTGGCCTCGCCCGAAAAGATGGACTCTTCGGCGCTGACCACATCGACGCGGATGGTGCTCATAGTTACTCCAATAAAAAAGGTGGGTGGGAAGCAAGCAACGGGGTGCCTGGCCAGGTGCCGTGCGGAGCCGTACCAGCGTACGGCGAGCATGGCAACAACGCCGCCCCCCGGGCTCCGCTTTACGCCACCTTTTTGGCCTTCTCGAAGGCTTCGTCGATCGTGCCGACCATGTAGAACGACTGCTCGGGCAGGTGATCGCACTCGCCGCTGGTGATCATCTTGAAGCCGCGGATGGTTTCCGACAGCGGCACGTACTTGCCGGGCGAACCGGTGAACACTTCGGCCACGTGGAACGGCTGCGACAGGAAACGCTGGATCTTGCGCGCCCGGGCCACGGCCAGCTTGTCTTCAGGGGCCAGTTCGTCCATGCCCAGGATGGCGATGATGTCGCGCAGTTCCTTGTAGCGCTGCAGCGTGTTCTGCACGGAGCGGGCGGTTTCGTAGTGTTCCTGACCCACGACCAGCGGATCCAGCTGGCGGCTGGTGGAGTCCAGCGGGTCCACGGCGGGGTAGATACCCAGCGAAGCGATGTCACGCGACAGCACCACGGTGGAATCCAGGTGGGCGAAGGTGGTGGCAGGCGACGGGTCGGTCAAGTCATCGGCTGGCACGTAAACGGCCTGGATGGAGGTGATCGAGCCGACCTTGGTCGAGGTGATGCGCTCTTGCAGGCGGCCCATTTCTTCGGCCAGCGTCGGCTGGTAGCCCACGGCGGAAGGCATGCGGCCCAGCAGGGCGGACACTTCGGTACCGGCCAGCGTGAAACGGTAGATGTTGTCCACGAAGAACAGCACGTCACGGCCTTCGTCACGGAAGGACTCGGCGATGGTCAGACCGGTCAGGGCCACGCGCAGACGGTTGCCCGGGGGTTCGTTCATCTGGCCGTAGACCATGGCCACTTTGGAGTTGGGCAGGTTCTCAAGGTCCACCACCTTGGAGTCGGCCATCTCGTGGTAGAAGTCGTTGCCTTCGCGGGTACGTTCACCCACACCGGCGAACACCGACAGACCGCTGTGGGCCTTGGCGATGTTGTTGATGAGCTCCATCATGTTCACGGTCTTGCCCACACCGGCGCCACCGAACAGGCCCACCTTGCCGCCCTTGGCAAAAGGGCAGATCAGGTCGATCACCTTGATGCCGGTTTCCAGCAGTTCCTGCGAGGGGCTGAGTTCGTCATAGGCCGGGGCCTTGCGGTGGATGGAGGCGGTCAGGGTCTGGTCAACCGGGCCGCGCTCGTCGATGGGCGTGCCGAGCACGTCCATGATGCGGCCCAGGGTGGCCTTGCCCACGGGCACCATGATGGGTTCGGCGGTGTTGGTCACCAGCATGCCGCGGCGCAAGCCGTCGGACGAGCCCAGCGCAATCGTGCGCACCACGCCGTCACCCAGCTGTTGCTGGACTTCCAGCGTCAGGGCCGAGCCCTCCATTTTCAGGGCGTCATAAATGTGCGGCATCTGGTTGCGCGGAAATTCCACGTCAACCACGGCGCCGATACACTGGACGATCTTGCCTTGTACTTGAGACATGATGGATACCTTTTAAATTCTCTGGATTCTGTTGAACGGCTGCTTCAGACCGCTGCGGCGCCGGCAACGATTTCCGAAAGTTCTTTCGTGATCGCGGCCTGGCGGGTCTTGTTGTAGACCAGCTTGAGTTCGCCGATGACGCTGCCAGCGTTGTCGGTGGCGGCCTTCATGGCCACCATGCGCGCCGACTGCTCGGAGGCCATGTTTTCGGCCACAGCCTGGTAGACCTGGGCTTCCACGTAGCGCAGCAGCAGCTCGTCAATCACGGCGGGTGCGTCGGGTTCGTAGATGTAGTCCCAGTCGCGTCCGCCAGCGCCATCCTGCAAGGTGCCGGCGTTCAACGGCAGCAATTGCTCGGTCACGGCTTCCTGCTTCATCGTGTTGATGAACCGGGTGTAGCACAGGTAGACCGCGTTGATCCGGCCTTCGGTGTAGGCGTCGAGCAGCGTTTTCACGGGGCCGATCAGCTTGTCCAGATGGGGCGTGTCGCCCAGTCCGGTTGCGCTGGACACCACCTTGGCGTTGATGCGGTTGAGGAAACCGAGACCCTTGTTGCCAATGGCCACAGCTTCGGCACCCACGCCTTTGGCCTGCAGATCCTTGAGCTGGGACGTCAGCGCCCGCAGCACGTTGGTGTTCATGCCGCCGCACAGGCCTTTGTCGGTCGTCACAACGACAAAACCGGCGGTCTTGGCGTCGTTGACCTTCATGAAGGCGTGCGTGTACTCGGGGTTCGCGCGGCTCAGGTTGCCGGTGATCTGGCGCACCTTTTCCGCGTAAGGCCGGGCCGCACGCATGCGTTCCTGCGCCTTGCGCATTTTGGAGGCGGCGACCATCTCCATGGCTTTGGTGATCTTCTTGGTGTTCTCCACCGATTTGATCTTGCCGCGTATTTCCTTGCCTGCTGCCATTGCTGCTCCTTTATCGGGTCAATGGGCCGGTTCAGTACGTGCCGGTTTTCTTGAACTCGGCAATGGCGGCGGCCAGCTGGGCTTCAGCATCCTTGTCCATGGCCTTGTCGTTTTCCAGCTTGGCCAGCAGGGCCGCGTACTTGTCCTTGAGGTGGGCGTGCATGCCGGCTTCGAAAGGCAAGACTTGCTTGATTTCGATGTCGTCCAGGTAGCCCTTGTTCACGGCGAACAGCGTGGAGGCCATCAAGGCGATGGACTGCGGGCTGTACTGGGCCTGCTTGAGCAGTTCGGTCACGCGGGCACCGCGGTCGAGCTGCTTGCGGGTGGCTTCGTCCAGATCGGAAGCGAACTGCGCGAACGCAGCCAGTTCACGGTACTGGGCCAGGTCGGTACGGATACCGCCGGACAGGCTCTTGATCAGCTTGGTCTGGGCAGCACCACCGACGCGCGACACCGAGATACCGGCGTTGATGGCGGGGCGGACACCGGCGTTGAACAGGCTGGTTTCCAGGAAGATCTGGCCGTCGGTGATCGAGATCACGTTGGTCGGCACGAAAGCGGACACGTCGCCGGCTTGCGTTTCAATGATGGGCAGGGCGGTCAGCGAACCGGTCTTGCCCTTGACTTCACCCTTGGTGAAGGCTTCGACGTAGTCGGCGTTGACGCGAGCGGCGCGCTCCAGCAGGCGGCTGTGGAGATAGAACACGTCGCCGGGGTAGGCTTCGCGGCCTGGCGGGCGGCGCAGCAGCAACGAAACCTGGCGGTAAGCCACGGCCTGCTTGGACAGGTCGTCGTACACGATCAGCGCGTCCTGGCCGCGGTCGCGGAAGTACTCGCCCATGGTGCAGCCGGAGTAGGCCGACAGGTACTGCATGGCGGCCGATTCAGAAGCCGAAGCGGCCACGACGATGGTGTAGTCCATCGCGCCGGCTTGCTCCAGGGCACGCACCACGTTCTTGATCGACGAGGCCTTCTGGCCAATCGCGACGTAAACGCAGGTCATGTTCTGACCCTTCTGGTTGATGATGGCGTCGATGGCCACGGCGGTCTTGCCGGTCTGGCGGTCGCCAATGATCAGCTCGCGCTGGCCACGGCCGACGGGCACCATCGAGTCGATCGACTTCAGGCCGGTCTGCACCGGCTGGTCCACCGATTTACGGGCGATCACGCCCGGGGCGACCTTTTCGATCACGTCGGTCATCTTGGCGTTGATCGGGCCCTTGCCGTCGATCGGAGCGCCCAGAGCGTTGACCACGCGGCCGATCAGCTCTGGGCCGACCGGCACTTCCAGAATGCGGCCCGTGCACTTGACGGTTTCACCTTCGGAAATGTGTTCGTATTCACCCAGAATCACGGCGCCGACGGAGTCGCGCTCAAGGTTCAGAGCCAGGCCAAAGGAAGGCACACCATCCTTGTTGGCAGGAAATTCCAGCATTTCGCCCTGCATCACATCGGACAGGCCGTGCACACGGACGATACCGTCGGTCACCGACACCACGGTGCCCTGGTTGCGCACATCGCTCGATGCACCCAGACCCTCGATACGGGACTTGATCAGTTCAGAGATTTCGGCGGGATTGAGTTGCATGACTCTTTCCTTCTTTCGTTAAATGGGATGAGGGCGCGCCCGGGATTCGACCAACGGGCTTCAGGCCGTTAGCGCAACTTTCATTTGTTCCAGGCGGGCTTTGATCGAGGTGTCGAGCACCTCGTCACCCACCACCACGCGAACGCCACCGATCAGGTCCGGCTGGAGCTCCACCTTCAGGTTGAGCTTGCGTCCAAAGCGCTTTTCCAGCACACCCGACAGATCGGCCAGTGCAACACTGTCCATGTCGAAGGCGCTGTAAACCACGGCGTCGAAACTGCCCTGCTGGGCGTTTTTCAGCAAACGGAACTGCGCTGCCATTTCGGGCAACGCATCAATGCGACCGTTGTCGATCACCGTGCGCAGAAAATTCTGGGCCATGACCGGCAGCGCGCTCTTGAGCACACCGGTGATGACCCCGAACACCTGCTCGGACGAAGACTTGGGCGCATCAGCGAACTGGCGCAACTGCTCATTGGAAGCAACAGCAGCCAGCTCATCGAGCCAGACGGCGGTGCCGGCCGCGTCAGCGCCTGCAGCCTGGAACAGCGCTTCGGCGTAGGGGCGGGCAATGGTGGCGATTTCGGCCATGGTCTACCTTTGGATGCCTGCGGATATCGGATGGAACGTGGACGTCGAGCGCATCAGAGCTCGGTCTTCAGGCGACCCAGCAACTCGGCATGAACGCCGGCGTTGACTTCACGCTTGAGGATCTGCTCGGCACCCTTGACGGCCAGCGCGGCCACTTCTTCGCGCAGCGCTTCACGGGCCTTGACGACCTGCTGATCGGCTTCCTGGCGGGCGGTGGCCACAATCTTGGCGGCTTCGTCCGTGGCACGGGCCTTCGCCTCGTCGATCACGGCCTGGGCACGACGCTCGGCGTCGGCCAGGCGGGTGGCGGCCTCGTTGCGCGACTGGCTCAACTCTGCTTCAACGCGCTTGTTGGCCACGGCCAGTTCGGACTTGGCCTTCTCGGCAGAGGCCAGTCCTTCGGAAATCTTCAACGCACGCTCGTCAAGTGCCTTGGCGATGGGGGGCCACACGAATTTCATCGTGAACCACACCAGGATCGCAAAAACGACGGCCTGCGCGAAGAGGGTTGCATTGATATTCATCGCAACGCCTTTCTGTGTGTTGACAGGAGTGGTGACGCGCTTGCTGCAGCGTCAGCGGACAACCGGATCGCAGACCAGAACCAACCGGCCTGCAGGGCGCCGCCGCGCATGGCAGCAAAACCCATTAAGCGGCGAGCGTGAAGGGGTTGGCGAACGCGAACAGCAGGGCAATGGCCACACCGATCAGGAAAGCGGCGTCAATCAGACCGGCCAAGATGAACATCTTGGTCTGCAGGTCGTTCATGAGTTCAGGCTGACGGGCCGACGACTCGAGGAACTTGCCACCCATCAGGGCAATACCGATAGAGGCGCCAACGGCACCCAGACCGACGATAAGACCGCAAGCCAGTGCGACAAGACCCAGAACGTTTTCCATGATGACTCCTATGAGATGAACGAAAGTTGAGAAAGGGAAGAAACGAGAGAACTCAGAGCGAGGTGAAACCGCGCAACTTAGTGAGCGTCATGCGCTTGACCCAGATAAATCAGGGCCAGCATCATGAAAATGAACGCCTGCAAGGTGATGACCAAAATGTGAAACAAGGTCCACACCGTGCCTGCGATCACGTGTCCGACGAAGAAGAGCCCACCGGACAACGAGAGGGAAGCGAAGCCACCCAACAGCGCAATCAGCATGAACACCAGTTCACCCGCGAACATGTTGCCAAACAACCGCATGCCGTGCGAAACCGTCTTCGCCACGAACTCGATCATTTGCATCAGGAAGTTGGTCACGCCCAAGAGCAGTGCCCAGAAAGGATTTTTGCTGGTGCCAAAAGGTGCGGTCACCAGCTCGTGCGCCCAACCACCCAGACCCTTGATCTTGAGGTTGTAGAACACGCACATCAACAGCACGGAGACCGACAGCCCCAGCGTGGTCGAAAGATCGGCAGTGGGCACGACACGCAGATAGGCGTGGTGTGGATCGTGACCAGCGGCACCATAGATGCCTTCCCAGATCTTGGGCAGCAGATCCACCGGGATCATGTCCATGAAGTTCATGGCGAAAATCCAGCAGAACACGGTGAGCGCCAGCGGGGCAACCAGTTTGCGGCTGTTGGCGTTGTGGATCACGCCCTTGGCCTGGCTGTCCACCATTTCAACCAGCATTTCCACCGCCGCCTGGAAGCGACCCGGCACACCGGCATGCGCCGAACGGGCGGCGCGCCAGAGGACGAAACACACGATCGCACCCAGCAAGGAGCTGACGATCACGGAGTCGAGGTTGATGACCGAAAAGTCGACGATGAAGCCCTGCTCCTGATTCGTCAAATGGGTCAAGTGGTGGCGAATGTACTCACCGGGGGTGGGACCGATACCTTCTGCAGCCATGTTCGTTCGCGCCAATCAACCGTTTAACTTTGAACGCCTGGCTTGGGCCAAGAACCCAAACCAGTACACCTTGAGAGTCAACACCAGACCGGCCAGAAGGCCGAGCCAACTGAGTTCCGGGACGATTTTCGGCGCCAGCCACAACATGGCGACCGCCAGCAAAATCTTGACCCATTCCCACAGCAAAAAACCGGCAAATGCAGCCTGCGCCACACCCGCCAACAACCGGGCCAGGAAACTGGAGGTCAGTCCGTAGGCCATCAGGGCCGACGGGATCACCACCGATGCAGCGCCGTACAGAACCGACCAGGCCACCGGAGCGCGCTGCGTCAGCAACCACCCCAGCACACCCGCCGCCAGCCCCACCAGCAACTGCATTCCAACCAAGCGCCAGACCGAAATTTCCGGCTGACTTGCCCGCCACTGTTGCGCTTCTTCGCGCGTCAGGGGCTTGAATTCGGGTTCCTGCAACCCATCTGCATTCTGTTCGTCATCTGCTTGTGCTGTCGACTCAAGCCTCGGCATTGTCGGCATGGCAAATTACTCGCAGGTTACAAATGTGTGCGGTTCCGCAAAGCCGCTGATTATACGTAGAAACCCCACCGTGTCGTCAATACACCGGAGGGGCTTATCTGCGCCTGTCACGGCCGCGGCCGATAATCTCAGCCATGACGCCTCCCCTGCCGGTCACATCGCCCGACCTTCCGCCGCCACTGCCCGAATCGCTGTGCCACCTGAATGGCGAGTACATCCGGCTGTGCGACGCCAGGGTCAGCGTGCTGGACCGCGGCTTCATTTTTGGCGACGGTGTCTACGAGGTGCTGCCCGCCTACGGAGGCCGCATTTTTCGCTTCGACCAGCACATGGCCAGGCTGGACCGCTCGCTCGACGCGTTGCGCATCAACAACCCGCACAGCCCCGCCGAATGGCTGGCCATGGCCCGGCGCTTGATCGACGCGCTCGTGGCGTCCACCGGTGCGTCCAACCAAATCGTCTACATCCAGATCACGCGCGGCGTGGCACCGCGCGACCACGTGATGCCGCGCGGCCTGCGCCCCACGGTGTTCGTGATGGTGAGCGAGATGAAGCAGGCCACGCCAGCCCAGCGCGAACAGGGTGTGCACTGTGTGAGTGCCGATGATTTCCGCTGGCAGAAGGCCCACATCAAGACCACCAGCCTGCTCGGCGCGGTGATGGCACGCCAGATCAGCGCCGACGTGGGCGCGGTCGAGACGGTGATGTTTCGTGACGGCCACCTCAGCGAGGCGTCGTCCAGCAACGTGTGGGTGGTGAAGAACGGCGTGGTGATGGGCCCGCCCAAGGACCACCTGTTGCTCGAGGGCATCCGCTTCGGCCTGATCGAAGAAATGTGCCATGCACAAGGCATCCCTTTCGAGTTGCGGCGCATCACCCGCACCGAGGTGCTGGACGCCGACGAACTGATGTTGTCTTCCGCCACCAAAGAGGTCCTGCCCATCACCACCCTGGACGACCAGTCTGTGGGCCACGGCGCCGCGCGTGGTCGCCCGGGCCCGATCTACACCCGCCTGTACGCCGCCTACCAGCAGGCCAAGGCCAGCCAATCGATTTGAGGAGCACCCCCATGGACCTGCCCCGCGAGATCCCGCCCGAGCAATCGCTCATCGAATACCCCTGCCGCTTTCCCATCAAGGTGATGGGCGCCAACGTGGACGGCTATGTCACGGCCATGACACACGTGGCCAAAGCCTTCGACCCCAGTTTCGACGCCTCGACCATCGAACTGCGCCCGAGCAAGGCCGGCAACTACATGGGTCTCACCCTGTCGGTGTACGTGACCAGCCGCGAGCAGCTCGACGAGCTGTACCGCACACTGACCACGCACCCCATGGTCAAGATCGTTCTCTGAGCATGCAGATCCGCAGCCTCGGCCGGGTGGACTACGCACCCACCCACGACGCCATGGTGGCGTTCACCGAGGCGCGCACCGCCGACACGCCCGATGAGCTCTGGGTCTGCGAGCACCCACCCGTGTTCACGCAGGGCATTGCCGGCAAGGACGACCACCTGCTCGCGCCGGGCGACATCCCGGTGATCAGGACCAACCGCGGCGGCCAGGTGACCTACCACGGCCCGGGCCAGGTGGTGGCCTACCCGCTGATCGATTTGCAGCGCGCCGGTTACTTCGTCAAGGAATACGTCTACCGCATTGAAGAGGCGGTGATCCGCACACTGGACCACTTCGGCGTGACCGGTCATCGAGTGGCCGGTGCACCCGGCATTTACGTGAGGCTGGACGAACCGACCAGCCATGCCCTGCTGCCCCAGCGACCGCAAAAGAAGGTGGAAGGCCAGCCCGCGGCCGACCCCGACTTCACCGGTCTGGGCAAGATCGCAGCACTGGGCATCAAGGTCAGTCGCCACTGTACCTACCACGGCGTGGCGCTCAACGTGGCCATGGACCTGCAGCCCTACTGGCGCATCAACCCATGTGGGTATGCGGGTCTGCAGACGGTGGACCTTTCTACAATCGGGGTCGCCGTTTCATGGGATGAAGCGGCCCAGGTCCTGAGCCAGAAGCTCGGCACCACCCTCAGCCCCTGAACCTCCCGTTCATTCATTGCGCCACCCGCGCCCACGACATGACCCGCCCCGACTCCCCCACGGCCGCCGACACCCACACGGTTCGCGAAACCCAGCCCGCCGCCGGCTACGACGCCACCGCCAAGCAGAAGAGCCAGGCCAAGACCTCGCGCATCCCGATCAAGATCGTGCCGGCCGAAGTGCTGAAAAAGCCCGACTGGATCCGCGTAAAGGCCGGATCGCCGACCACGCGCTTCTACGAGATCAAGGACGTGCTGCGTGCCAACAAGCTGGTGACGGTGTGCGAAGAAGCGAGCTGCCCCAACATCGGCGAGTGTTTCGGCAAGGGCACGGCCACCTTCATGATCATGGGCGACAAGTGCACGCGCCGCTGCCCGTTCTGCGACGTGGGCCACGGCCGCCCGGACCCGCTGGACGTGAACGAACCGGAGAACCTGGCCAGGACGATTGCCCAGCTCAAGTTGAAATACGTGGTGATCACCAGCGTGGACCGCGACGACCTGCGCGACGGTGGTGCCGGCCATTTCGTGGCCTGCATTCAGAAGACCCGCGAGCTGTCACCCGGCACGCAGATCGAGGTGCTGGTGCCCGACTTCCGCGGCCGCGACGACCGCGCACTGGAGATCCTGAAAGCCGCGCCGCCCGATGTGATGAACCACAACCTGGAAACCGCGCCGCGCCTGTACAAGGAAGCCCGCCCGGGGTCGGACTACCAGTTCAGCCTGAACCTGCTCAAGAAGTTCAAGGCCTTGTTCCCGCACGTGCCGACCAAGAGCGGCCTGATGGTCGGCCTGGGCGAGACCGACGAAGAGATCCTTGAAGTCATGCGCGACATGCGCGCGCACAACATCGAGATGCTGACCATCGGTCAGTACCTCGCGCCCAGCGGCCACCACCTGCCAGTGCGACGCTACGTGCACCCCGACACCTTCAAGATGTTCGAGGCCGAGGCCTACAAAATGGGCTTCACCCACGCCGCCGTCGGTGCGATGGTGCGCAGCTCGTACCACGCAGACCAGCAGGCGCACAACGCACTCAACGCTGGCGCCACCAAGGCCTGAACATGAAACACCCGACCGATGCCCTGTCGGTCCGGTGCTACGGCGCCTCGCACGGCAGCCATGCCCACGAGCATTTCCAGATCCTGCTCGGACTGGACGGCGTGCTGGATCTGGAAGTGGATGGCCGCGGCCGGCGCATCGCGGCCGGCGACGGTGTCGTGATCGTTCCCGGGGACCGCCACGATTTCGAAGCCGCCAGCGCCGCGCGCTGCCTGGTGCTGGATTCGCACGACGCCCGCTGGCAACACGCCCCACACAACCCGAAGCCCCGCGCACTGGCGCCGCTGGCCAGCTACCTCGCAGCGGCCTGCGACAGCGCCTTGCCACGCGCCCGGTTGCTCGGCCCGGCCCTGCTGCTGGAAGCCTGGGTACCCCCGGCCATGCCCCAGCGGGCACGGCGCGCCATTGACTGGACCGCGCTGACCGACTGGGCGACAACGCACAGCCGCGAGCCCCTGCAAGTGGACGACCTGGCGGCGCGCGTGCACCTGAGTGCGGCGCACTTCACAGCCCGTTGCCGCGAGGAACAGGGTCAAAGCCCGATGGCCTGGCTGCGCGACTTGCGACTGACCGCAGCGCGCCGCTTCAGGAGCCAGGGCCTGCCGGTGGCCGAGGTGGCGCGACGCACGGGCTACCGCTCGCCCTCGGCACTGACCGCCGCCCTGCGCAGGCCAGCGGGTCGCTAAACCGCAACGAGACCCGTGGATCGCGACGATCCACCCGCGGCTCGCGATGGCGCGGCCACTATGCTGAGGCCATGTGTCAACTCCCTGCGATCAGCCCACCCGCGCACGCCCATGCGTTCGGGTTCTCAGGCCTTCACGCTGAGCTTTTCCCACGCCGCGATCACTTCCGCGGCGTACATCAGGGCGGGTCCGCCGCCCATGTACACGCAGACCGTCAGCATCTCTTCCAGTTCGGCGCGTGTGCAGCCCAGTTGGACCAGCGCCTTGACGTGAAAGCCGATACAGCCCGAGCAGCGCTGCGTGACCGCGATCGACAACGCGATCAGTTCCTTGTGTTTGGCACTGAGTTCGCCATCGGTGATGGCGGCTTTGGCCAGTTGACCGAAGCCGGCCATGGCGCTGGGCTGAGCCTTGCGGAACGGCGCCAGGCTCTCGTTGATGTCGCGCATCAGATCGCTGTGATTGAACGTGCTCAATGGAACTCCTTCGAAGAAAAATACCCAATGGAGTATCCAGCATGAACCCGGCATGCGGCCTTGTCATGGATCAAAGCCCCATGGCGGCGCTCCGGGTGCCCGCATGACGGCCCATCTGCTGGCCCTTGGCGCCATCGTTCTCTGGGCCTCACTCGCCGCGCTGGGCGTTTCGCTCACGCACGTGCCCCCGTTCCTGCTGACCGGGCTGGCGCTGCTGATCGGCAGCGTGATCGCCTTGCCGCTGTCGCGCTTCGACTGGCGCCAATGGCGCATCCCAACCTCCACACTGGTGCTGGGGGTCTACGGCCTTTTCGGCTACCACTTCCTGTTCTTCATCGCTCTGCGCCACGCACCGCCGGTGCAGGCCAACCTGGTGAACTACCTGTGGCCGCTGGGCATCGTGGTCATGGCGCCGCTGTTCCTGCCGGGTGTGTCGCTCACCGCGCGCCACGTGCTGGCCGCGCTGATCGGCTTTGCCGGCGCGGTGCTGGCCATACTCGGACGCGGCGGTACCGGTGAAGCGGTCTGGGCCTGGGGTTACATCCCGGCGCTCGGCTCGGCCTTGATCTGGGCCAGCTATTCGCTGCTGACGAAACGCGTGCGGGCATTCCCCACCGCGGCCATCGGCAGCTTTGCGCTGATCTCGGGGTTGCTCTCGCTGCTGTGCCACGCCTGGCTGGAACCAGCCACCGCGCTGTCCGCGCGCGACTGGGGCCTGATCATCCTGCTGGGCGTGGGTCCTCTGGGTGGGGCGTTTTTTTTGTGGGATGCGGCGCTCAAGCGCGGTGACGCACGGCAGATCGGTGTATTGAGCTTCCTCACACCACTGCTGTCCACGCTTACCCTGCTCTGGGTGCGCGGGGAGGCCCCGAGCGCATCCGTGGTCCTGGCCGCGGTGATGATCATCGGCGCTGCGGTGATGGCGACGCGGATCCGCTGAGACACCCCAATTTGCACGTCGCTGCAAGGATCACGCCCCTGGCGTTGTGCGTGCCAATCGGCCTGGGGCGACCTGACCTCGTACAGCGCCAACGGCAAGCCATCGGGGTCGGCGAAAAAGGCGAACCGGCACCCCGTGTATTCGTCCAACCGCACCGGCTCGACCTCCACGCCCTGCGCCTCCGGATACGAGAGTCGGTGTGGCGCACCCGGGGAACAAAACAGTGCGATCTGTGAACCGTCAGGCAAGACCAGGTCCCGTTTCCAGCTCTGGCGCGTCTCGCTCACCGATCACCGGCAGACCCAGCACCCCGGCATAAAACCGCGGGGACCGTTCGACGTCCGAGCAGATGATTGCGGCGTGGTGGATGCGCAGCAGCACAGGGCGCGCCCCATCCGGCAAGCTTCAGTCCGCCATCAGCGCCGCCGGGTCCTCGGCCACAAGCACGCTCTGCGCCCAGGTCGCAAGCTTGACCGTGTCGCAGCGCAGGATTTGTTGCTTGACCGCGAGGATCTGCGACGGGTGCATGGAGAAACTGCGCAGACCCAGGCCGAGCAACAAGCGCGTCATGGCCACGTCGCCCGCCATTTCGCCGCACACGCTCACGCCCTTGCCCTGGGCGCGGCACTGCGCGATGGTGCTGGCCAGCAGTTGCAGGACAGCCGGATGCACCGGGTCGTACAGGTGCGAAACGGCTTCGTCGGCGCGGTCGATGGCCAGCGTGTACTGGATCAGGTCGTTGGTGCCGATGGACAGAAAATCGAAGTACCGCAGAAACAGCGGAATGGTGAGCGCCGCAGCGGGGACCTCGATCATCGCGCCCAGGCGCACCGGACCACAGGCCTGGCCCCGCGCGTCGAGTTGCTCGCGCGCGCGGTCCACCAGCGCCAGCGTCTGGCGGATCTCGCTCGCGTGCGCCAGCATCGGAATGAGCAGGTTGATCGCGCCGTGCGCCGCAGCGCGCAGGATGGCCCGCAACTGCGAAAGAAACATGGTCGGCTCGGCCAGACTCCAGCGGATGGCGCGCAGGCCCAGCGCCGGGTTCAGATGGTCTTCGCCCGCTCGCACGGGTGTTCGGTCCAGGGGTTTGTCGGCGCCCACGTCCACCGTCCGGATGGTGACGGGCAAGCCCTGCATGCCCTCGACCGCACGGCGGTAGGCCTGGTACTGCTCTTCTTCGTCGGGCAGCTTGCCGTTGCGGCCCATGAACAGGAACTCGGTTCGGAACAAGCCCACACCCACGGCGCCGGCCTTGAGCGCGCCGACCGCGTCTTCGGGTTGTTCGATGTTGGCCAGCAGCTCGATCTTCTGCCCGTCGAGGGTGATGGCCGGGGTGTTCTTCAGACGCGAGAGGCGCTCGCGCTCGACCTCGCCCTGGCGTTGCTTGAAGCCGTACTCGGCCAGCAGAATCGCTGACGGATCGACCACCACGACGCCGGCGTCACCATCGATGATGACCCAGTCGTCCTGGTTGATCAGGTGGCTGGCCGAACGCGCACCCACCACGGCCGGGATGTCCATGCTGCGCGCGACGATGGCGGTGTGGCTGGTCTTTCCGCCCACGTCCGTCACGAAGCCCGCAAACACGCTCTGCTTGAACTGCAGCATGTCGGCCGGCGACAGGTCGTGGGCGATCAGCACCAGCGGCACCTCGACCGAGGGGTCGAACAGGGTGTCGCTCTTGCCATCCGTGGCAGCGGGCCGCGGCGCTGCCACGGGCGAGGCCACGCCGCGCATGAAGCGCAGCATGCGCTCGACCACCTGCTCCAGATCGGCCTTGCGCTCGCGCAGGTAGGGGTCTTCCATTTCGTCGAACTGGCGCGCGATCACCTCCAGCTGGGTGGTCAGCGCCCATTCGGCGTTGTAGTGGCGGTCCACGATCCAGTGTTTGACACCGTTGGTGAGCTGCTCGTCCTGCAGCAGCATGAGGTGCACATCGAGCAGGGCGCTGAGTTCCGGGTGGGCGTCGTTGGACCCCAGTTCACCCAGGCTGTGCTGCACGCGGCCGATCTCTTCGACCACCGCCTTGCGCGCCGAGCGCAGACGCTCGATCTCGGCCTCGACCTGTTCGACCTTGACAAAATAGTGCGCCACGTCCACGCGGCTGGAAGCCACGATGACGGCCCGCCCGATGGCAATGCCCCGGGAGACCGCCAGGCCATGGACCGTGAAACTCATGCTGACCTCGAGCGCAAACGTTCAAGGCCAACGGCCGTTTCGCCGCCGGGCCGCCCCACGGCGAAACAGCCCCCTTGGGGGGCAGCGACCCGCGCAGCGGCGGAGCCCCGGGTCCATACCGCAGGCGGGGAAACGCAAGGGGGTGTCATCACTCTCCCTCGCCGAACTTGTCGTTGATCAGGGCGACGATGGCGTCCATCGCAGCCTGCTCGTCCGGGCCGTTGGTCTCGATCTCGACCATGCTGCCCATCCCGGCGGCCAGCATCATGACGCCCATGATGCTCTTGGCGTTGATGCGACGATCGCCGCGCGACATCCAGACGTCGCAGCTGTGGCTGCCGGCGATTTTGGTGAGTTTGGCCGAGGCGCGTGCGTGCAGCCCGAGCTTATTGCTGATGGTCACGGTGGTCTTGATCATGGGTGGCTCTTCGGGCCTGGTTCTGGGGTGCGGTCACAGCCACCTGGATGACCCCTTGCGTGGCGCCGATCATGGCGCGCGCGACCAGGGCATCGAGCGACTCGTGGCGGTAGGACACGGTGCGCAGCAGCATGGGCAGGTTGACGCCGGCGATCAGCTTGGAGCGCACGCCGTCGACCAGCTTCTGCGCCACATTGCAGGGTGTGGCACCAAACACGTCGGTCACGACCAGGGTATTGGGCTTGTCGAGCTGGCGCAACAACGCACGCGCCTGTGCCAGCGATTCTTCGGGCGGTACGTTGGGCTGGACATCCAGCGCCGACACCGCATCCGCGCTGTCGGGAAACACATGCAGCACACACTGGCGCAGAGCCGAAGCGAGCGGGGCGTGCGCAATGATGAGGATGCCGTTCATGGGTGCAGTTTAGTCCCGCGGCGAAACCGCATGTCGCCGGTAGCCGCGCAAAAAAACCCCATACGCTGACAAACAGCACAGCCCGAACACGGCCACGGCACCCCGGAAACTGGATTCGGTGCTCCAGCCCAGCGTGCCGAAGGCGTCCACCACCAGGCCGATCGACCACTGGACCACAAAAATCCCGGCAAAGATGA
The DNA here is from genome assembly GCF_057654755.1 of Hydrogenophaga sp. L76. Taxonomy (NCBI): domain Bacteria; kingdom Pseudomonadati; phylum Pseudomonadota; class Betaproteobacteria; order Burkholderiales; family Comamonadaceae; genus Hydrogenophaga; species Hydrogenophaga sp. L76. The sequence goes on along the minus strand of NZ_CM172807.1, from coordinate 3,392,488 downwards.
CCAGGTTGAACGCCGAGAGCGCCCGTCCGGCCGCCTGGGGCGGCAAGGCCTGTGCCACCGCTGGCTGCGACAAGGCCACAAAGGTGCTGCCCACACAAAACACGGCCCACAGTTGCCAGCCCGCATCGGCGCCCAGCCAGACGATGGCACCCAGCGCCACGAAGCTGAACGGCAAGCCCCACGCGATCAGGCGTTCGGGCAACAGGCCGCGGTGGGCGAGGTGGGGGTTGATCACGCCCCACAGCCAGAACGCCGCGAGCATGCACAGGTTGATGCCAAAGAGGCCCAGTGCCGACTGATCCGGCGTGTAGCCGGCCACCTTGACCATCCAGGGGCCGGCCCATAGGGTTTGCACCGCCACCATGCCGCCGTAGTTCACGAATCCGATGGGCACCATCTGGCGGAAATACGGGTGACGCCAGATCTCGCCATAGCCAACGGCCCTGCCCGCAGCGGGCGCACCGGCGCTCCCGTGGTGACGCCAGGCGGGCACGAGCGCGGCGATGCCCAGCATGGACACCACCACCAGCCCGGCAAGCAACCAGAACAACCCGCGCCAGCCCAGCAGCGGCATGAGCCACTGCACGGGCAAGGTCGACGCCACCATGCCGAACGAGCCGGTCATGAGCATCCAGGAGTTGGCGCGCATCTGCGTGGCCGGGCTCAGCCAGCGCCGGTAGCCGGTGAGCGGCGCCATCAGGCAGGCGCTCACCCCCATGCCGGTCAGCACGCGCGCCGCGAGCAATCCGGTGAAACTGGTGGCCAACGCAAAGGCCACACAGCCCAGCACCGCCACACACAGGAAAGCCAGGATGACGCGGCGCGGGCCATAGCGGTCCAGCCAGGTGCCCAGCGGCAGCTGCGTCAGCGCGAAACCGAAGAAGTAACCCCCGGCCAGCAGGCCCAGGTCACTCGCCTGCAGCGATAGTTCGGCGCTGAGGACCGGCGAGAGTGTGGCGGTAACGGCACGCACCAGCGCCGACAAAAAATAGGCCAGCGCAAAAGCGAGAAAGACCCACACCGCCGTGCGCGGTGCCAGCCATTCGTTCTCGGGCACCGGCGGTCTGGCCTGAGCGCTCATGGGGTGGGCAGGCGCAAACCGGCGAAGAACGGATCCACCGCCTCGTCGGTCAGCTGGGCGCCGTACACGGCGGCTTGAAACACCTGCGTGCCCTGGGCGAAATAGGCGGCGCGCGTCTGCACCGGCTGGCCTTGTGGATCTTGACCTTGCGCGCTCACGCCGAGCGCCGCCGGTGTACCGGCCACGCTCACGGTCCACCCGTAGGCCGGATCGTCGGCCGGTGTGGGCACCGCTCGAATGGATTGAAGGCTGGCGCTGCGCCAGGCGGCCAGCGCGGTCGGCACCTGGGCGGCATTGCCCACATCGGCCCAGGCCACGGCAAAGCGCAGGCCACCGGTTTCGCAGCTGTGCATGTGCAGCTCGGCCGGCGCGCCAGCCAAAGGCACCGTGCGCGTGGCGCTCTCGGGTTTGCAGGGCATGAGGGCGAGCAAGGGCGCGCCGTCCAGGCGCAGCTCGCGCCAGTTGAAGGTGGGGCTGCAGGCGCCCAGGGCGAGCAGCGAGGCCAGCCACGCTGCGCGGGATGAATACGACAACGGGATCTCCGGACAAAAAGCGCGACAACCGGGCAACGCCGGTACGGGCACAATGGCCCGATGAACGCTCTGGATGGTATCCGCATACTCGATTTGTCCCGCGTGCTGGCCGGGCCCTGGTGCACGCAAACGCTCGCCGATCTGGGCGCCGACGTGGTGAAGGTGGAGCGCCCGCCTGGCCCCAACCACCCCGGTGGCGACGACACACGCGGCTGGGGCCCACCCTTCCTGAAGGGGCGCGACGGCGCCGACACCGCCGAGGCCGCCTACTACCTGGGCGCCAACCGCAACAAGCGATCCATCACCTGCGACATCGCGCAACCCGAAGGCCAGGCGCTGATCCGCGAACTCGCCGCCAAGGCCGACGTGTTCGTGGAGAACTACAAGGTCGGCGACATGGCGCGCTACGGGCTCGATTTCGCGTCGCTGCACGCCATCAACCCGAAGCTGGTCTACTGCTCGATCACCGGCTTCGGCCAGACCGGACCGTACAAGGACCGCGCGGGTTACGACTACGCGATCCAGGGCATGGGCGGGCTGATGAGCGTCACCGGCGAGCGCGATGATCTGCCCGGCGGCGGCCCGCAGAAGGTGGGTGTGGCGGTGGCCGACCTGTTCACCGGGCTCTACGCCACGGTAGCCATCCAGGCCGCGCTGCGCCACGCCGAGCGCACCGGCGAGGGACAACACATCGACATGGCCCTGCTCGACACGCAGGTCACCATGCTCGCCAACCTGGGCGCCAACTACCTGGTGCGCGGCCGTGACGACGGCAAGGTGCCCGGTCGCGCGGGCAACGCGCATGTCAATATCGTGCCCTACCAGGTGTTTGAGGTCGCGCCGGATGCGCAGAGGCGGCCTCAGCACATCATCCTGGCCGTGGGCAACGACGGCCAGTTCGCCAAATTCTGCGAGGTGGCGGGCCGCCCGGATCTGGCGCAGGACGAACGCTTCGCCCGCAACCAGAACCGCGTGCGCCACCGAGACGTGCTGGTACCGCTGCTCGAAGCGATCATGAAGACGCGCAGCAAGGCCGACTGGCTCGCCGCGCTGGAAGCCGCCAAGGTGCCCGGCGGCCCGATCAACAACCTGGCCGAGGTGTTTGCCGACCCGCAGGTGCAAGAGCGCGGCATGGTGCAGACCTGGCAGCACCCGCTGGCCGACGCGGTAGACCTGGTGGCCAGCCCGCTCAAGCTCAGCGCCACCCCGGTGCGCAGCGATCTGCCGCCACCGCTGCTGGGCGAGCACACGGCCGAGGTGCTGGGCGACTGGCTGGCCCACACGCCCGAGCGCTTGTCGGAACTTCGCGCGCGCGGTATCGTCTGACGCTGGCCTGCTCGTCCCCCTCTTCCTGTGACCCTGACGCCCCACTTGCCATGAGCACCACCGCAACGAAGCCTGAAGAAGTGGCAACCGCCGCCACCCCGATCAACCGATCCGCGGCCTTGCCCAGCCCGGCGTCCCTGCGCGGCGCAGCTCTGGCCGCCGCAGCCCTCGGGGAACCGCTGGTGGTGATGACCACGCTGAGTGGCTGCCCGTATTGCGACCTGGTCCGCAACAGCTACCTGCTGCCCCTGCGGCGCGAGGGCAAGGTGCAGGCGGTGCAGATCGACATCCGCGACCGCAGCAGCAACCTGCAGGGCTTCCAGGGCGAAAACACCACCCCGGCCGAACAGGCCCGGCTGTGGAAAGCGCGCTTTGCACCGACGGTGCTCTTCCTCGGACCCAAGGGGCAAGAGCTGGCCGAACGCCTGGTCGGCGTGGCGGTGCCGGATTTTTACGGGGAATACCTCAATGCACGTCTCCAGGAAGCCCGCATCAAACTGAAATCGGCACACGCCACCTGAATCCCCGGCGGATTGAACTTTTACCGGTTCCGTTGAACTCCCACTGCTGGCAAAGGTCCATCTCTCACATTCCGCCAACGATTGGCCGTGAACCGCATCACCTTCCCTTGAGCGAACCCTGCCCCATGTTTTTCCGTTCCACCATCACCGATTTGGCCACCCGCCGCCGCTCCGTCATGACGCTGTTTGCTGTCGTGGCCGCCGCAACTTTCAGCCTGAGCGGTTGCGGCACCCGTGACGCCGCCCCGGCTTCCACCTTTGTGCTGATCGACGGCAGCCAGTCCACCACCGCCGACCTCAAAGGCAAAGTGACGCTGGTGAACTTCTGGGCCACGACCTGCGTCTCCTGCGTCAAGGAAATGCCGGCGCTGACCGCGACCTACAACAAATACAAGGACCGCGGGTACGACACCGTGGCCGTGGCCATGAGCTACGACCCGCCCGCCTGGGTGCTCAATTTCGCCAAGACCCGGCAACTGCCCTTCAAGGTAGCCCTCGACAACACCGGGGAACTGGCGAAGGCCTGGGGCGACGTGAAGCTCACCCCCACCACCTACCTGGTGGACAAACAGGGCATCATCGTCAAGCGCTTCGTCGGCGAACCCGACATGACGGCGCTGCACAACCTGATCGAAGAGTTGCTCGCCAAGGGTTGACACCCGTCCAGGCATGTTCTCGCATGAAAAAGCCGGCTCCTCGAAGCCGGCTTTTTTGTCATTCGCGGACGCCGTCAAGCGCCCCACGAACGATGTGCTCCACGCTTCAGTCCTTGCGGAAGTCGTCGTGGCAGGCCTTGCACGACTGGCCCGCTGCGCCGAACGCGGTCTTCACGCTGTCCAGATTGCCCGTTCTCGCGGCAGCGGCGAGCTTGGCCACTTCCCCCTGCATTTTCTCGGCCGCCGCATTGAATTTCGCCTGCTCGGTCCAGATCGCGGGCAGCGCACGGGTCTCACCCTTGTCCGTCCCCGGGCCGAAGCCCGCATAGGGCAGCTTGCTCATGGTCTCCACGATGGCCGCGTTGTCCGCCGCCACCTTGGCATCGAACGGCGCCTTGCCACTGGCCATCGCACCGATGCGTCCAAAATGGGCGGCCATCACGGTGAACGCGGCTTTGCGGTACTTGACCGCATCTTCGGGCTTCTGGAACTGGGCCGCAGCGGGAAAGGACAAGCTGACCGCAGCTACACCGAGAGCAAGAGAGGCAAGCGTTTTCATGGTGACTCCTGAGCAAGTGGATTGGATGTGTTGTTGTAGCCCGTGAGTGCTACAACGCGCTGAGTCTACGTCCGATGATTAAGTTCCGCAGGAACTGATGGCGCGCTGTTTTCTCCATAATGCAGGCGTCACCACAGGAGGCTCGACCATGCACACCATCCGCGTCTGGGATCTGCCCACCCGCCTGTTCCACTGGGCTCTGGTGGTCTGTGTCATTGGCCAGATCGTCACGGCCAATGTGGGTGGGAACTGGATGAACTGGCACTTGCGCCTGGGTTACGCGGTGTTGACCCTGTTGCTGTTCAGGCTGGTCTGGGGTTTTGTAGGCGGGCACTGGTCCCGCTTCTCCAGCTTTCTGTACGGCCCCGCCACGGTGCTGAACTACCTCAGAGGCCAGGCCCGTCCGGAACACCGCGTCGGCCACAATCCGCTGGGAGCATTCTCCGTTTTTGGATTGCTGGCACTCTTGTTGCTGCAGGTCGGAAGCGGTCTTTTCAGCGACGATGAAATTGCGTTCACCGGCCCGCTGGTGAGCCTGGTCTCAGGTGATACCGTCAGTCTGGCCACCAGCTACCACAAGAATGTCGGCAAGTTCATTGTGCTGGCCCTCGTGGCGCTGCACCTTCTGGCGATAGTTTTTTACAGGATCGCCAAGAAGGAAGATCTGGTGCGTCCCATGATCGTCGGTGACAAGCAGGTCGCCACGCCCGTCTCGAGCGCGCGGGACTCTGCGCAGTCGCGCCTGCTGGCCCTGGGGGTGTTGTGCCTGTGCGCGCTGGTGGTATATAGGCTGGTGGACCTGGGTACCGTGACCGGGTTTTGACTGACTGCGGCCCGAACGCCTTGTCGTCTATAGTCGTGATCCGGAATTGCCCGAGCACCCCTCATCCATGAACGAGTCCCCAGCCGAAGTCAGCTTGCGCCTGGTCCACGCTGGCGAAGATGTGGACATCATCCGTACACTCTTTCTGGAGTACCAAGCCGATCTGGGCGTGGACCTGTGCTTCCAGGGCTTCGCCAACGAGCTGGTGACCCTGCCCGGCGACTACTCGGCACCCGGAGGTGGCTTGATGCTGGCCTGTGTGGATGGCCTCCCCGCCGGCTGCTGTGCCTTCCGTCCATTGATCAGCAGTGACCACCTCAACGCCTGCGAAATGAAACGCCTGTTTGTCCGGCGCGCATTCCGGGGCTTTGGTCTGGGGCGCCAGCTGGTCGAACAGACCATGTCGATGGCCCGGCTCGCGGGCTACACCACCATGTTGCTGGACACCCTGAGCGAGATGGAGACGGCACGGGCCATGTACCAGGAGGCAGGTTTTGTCGAGGTGCCCCCCTACTACCACAACCCTCTGGCAGGAGCGCACTACCTCAAAGCCATGCTTTAGCGTGGCGATCACCAGCGATAGAAGGGCAGGCCATCCGCTGGCGGCATGCCCTTGATGTCGCCCGCAATGTTCAGACGCCTGCTTTGATCTGTGCCAGCAAGGTGTCGGCGTCGCTCACCTCGAACTGACCCGGGCCTTCGATGTTCAGCGCCTTGACCACGCCATCCTTCACCAGCATGGAATAGCGGTTGCTGCGCAGGCCCATGCCGCGCGCCGTCAGGTCCAGTGTCAGGCCCGTGGCCTTGGCAAATTCCGCGCTGCCGTCGGCCAGCATGCGCACCTTGTCGCCGGTTTTCTGGTCGCGCGCCCAGGCACCCATCACAAACGCGTCGTTCACGCTCAGACACCAGATTTCATCGACACCCGCGGCCTTGAGGGTATCGAACTGCGCCACATAACCCGGCACATGTTTGGCCGAACAAGTAGGGGTGAACGCACCGGGCAAGGCAAAAATAGCGATGGTCTTGCCAGCGCTGGCCTTGGCCGTGTCCACCGGGTTGGGCCCGATGCTGCATCCATCGCCCTCGACCTCCATGTACTCCATGAGCGTGGTCGCGGGAATCCTATCGCCTATCTGAATCATGGGTGCTCCTCGTTGTGCGTGAAAGGGCCACGTCGGGCCGGATGAGACGAACCGCCAGCCGGCGACGTCAGAAATAAAAAAAGCGACCGAATTGTCGGTCGCTTTTTCGGGTTGCGCTGCAGGGCGCAACAACAGGCTTACACCAGTGCGGCCTTTTGAACCAGGCGGGTGGCAACCCAGTTTTTGGTCTTGGACAGCGGACGGCTTTCGGTGATCTCGATCACGTCGCCCGTCTTGTATTCACCGGCTTCGTCGTGCGCGTGGTACTTGCTCGACTTGGCAACGATCTTGTCGTAGAGCTCGTGCTTCACACGGCGCTCGACCAGAACCGTCACGGTCTTGGCACGCTTGTCACTGACGACCTTGCCAATCAAGGTGCGCTTGAGGGATGTTTTAGCTTCCGTCATGGTTTCGCTCCTTATTTGGCAGCAGCCGCTGCACGCTGTTGCTCGGCCAGGATGGTCTTGGCGCGAGCAATGGCACGGCGGGTGTCGCCCAGCGTACCGGTGTTGTTGAGTTGTTGCGTGGCTTTTTGCATGCGCAGACCGAAATGGGCCTTTTGCAGCGATTTCACTTCGGCTTCGAGGCCGGCCACATCCTTTTTGCGCAGATCAGCAGTTTTCATCTCATGTTCTCCTGAATCACTGACCCAGCATGCGCGTCACGAACGTGGTGCGCAAAGGAAGTTTGGCAGCAGCCAGCGTGAAGGCTTCACGCGCCAGCTGTTCGGGCACACCGACGATCTCGTAGAGCACCTTGCCGGGCTGGATTTCAGCCACGTAGTACTCGACCGAACCCTTGCCGTTGCCCATGCGGACTTCGGCAGGCTTCTGGGAAATCGGCTTGTCCGGGAAGACGCGGATCCAGATCCGGCCGCCACGCTTGACGTGACGGGAAATCGCACGGCGTGCGGCTTCGATCTGGCGGGCCGTCAGACGGCCGCGATCGGTGGACTTGAGACCGAAGTCACCAAAAGCCACGGTGGCGCCACTGGTGGCGACGCCCGTGTTGCGGCCTTTTTGCTCTTTACGGTACTTGCGACGAGCGGGTTGCAACATGTTTATTCTCCTTTGCCGTCCGCAGCTGCAGATGCGGGTGCGTCTTTACGAACGCGCTTAACGGCGGGTTTGGTGTCACCACCCGTGGCTTCGGCAGGCTTGTCGCTGCCATCGGCCGGGGCGGCATTGGCGCCAGGGCGGCGAACCGCAGCGCGGGCAGGAGGACCTGCCGGACGCTCGCGGCGCGGACCACGCGGACGACGATCTTCTTCGGAACGCGGTGCTTCGGCAGCCACAGGCGCATCGTTGCGACCCAGGGTGTCGCCCTTGTAGACCCAGACCTTGACACCGATGATGCCGTAGGTGGTCTTGGCTTCGGACGTGCCGTAGTCGATGTCGGCGCGCAAGGTGTGAAGCGGCACGCGGCCTTCGCGGTACCACTCGCAACGAGCGATTTCGATACCGTTCAGACGACCCGACGACATGATCTTGATGCCCAGGGCACCCAGACGCATGGCGTTCTGCATGGCGCGCTTCATGGCGCGGCGGAACATGATGCGCTTTTCGAGCTGCTGCGTGATGCTGTCGGCGATCAGCTTGGCATCGATTTCGGGCTTGCGCACTTCTTCGATGTTGACCGCAACCGGCACGCCCAGCTTGGCGGCCAGTTCTTTCTTCAGCTTCTCGATGTCTTCACCCTTCTTGCCGATCACCACGCCCGGACGTGCCGAGTAAATGGTGATGCGGGCATTCTTGGCAGGACGCTCGATCACGACGCGGGAAACCGCGGCGTTCTTCAGCTTGCCCTTGAGGTACTCGCGCACCTTGATGTCTTCGGCCAGCATGCCGGCGAAGTCGCGGTTGCTTGCGTACCAGCGGCTGGCCCAGTTGCGTGAAATCGCGAGGCGGAACCCGGTGGGGTTGATTTTCTGTCCCATATTCCAGTGACCTCTTCAGTTGCCAACTGTCACATAGATGTGACAGGTGGGTTTGCTGATGCGGTTGCCGCGGCCTTTGGCGCGGGCCGAAAAACGCTTGAGCGTGGTGCCTTGTTCGATGTAGATGGTCTTGACCCTCAATTCATCGATGTCGGCGCCGTCGTTGTGTTCAGCATTGGCGATGGCGGATTCAAGCGCTTTCTTGACAATGCCAGCGGCCTTCTTCTGCGTGAACGCCAGGATGTTCAGGGCTTGGTCAACCTTTTTGCCGCGAATCAGGTCCGCAACCAGGCGGCCCTTGTCCATCGACAGGCGCACGCCGCGAACGACAGAGCGAGTTTCTGTATTCATGGTTGGTCCTTACTTCTTCGCTTTTTTATCGGCCGGGTGGCCTTTGAACGTGCGTGTCAGCGAAAACTCGCCGAGCTTGTGACCCACCATCTGATCGGTGATGTACACGGGCACGTGCTGCTTGCCGTTGTGCACAGCGATGGTCAGGCCGATGAACTCGGGCAGGATCATGGAGCGGCGCGACCAGGTCTTGACGGGCTTTTTGTCCTTGGTGGACACGGCCTTTTCCACCTTGGCCATCAGATGATGGTCAATGAAAGGGCCTTTTTTGAGTGAACGAGTCATGTTGTCAACCCTTTACTTCTTGCGACGCGACACGATCATCGACTGCGTACGGCGGTTGTTGCGCGTACGGTAGCCTTTGGTCAGGTTGCCCCATGGATCCACCGGAGCGCGGCCTTCGCCGGTCTTGCCTTCACCACCACCGTGCGGGTGGTCGATCGGGTTCATCGCGGTACCGCGAACGGTCGGACGGATACCCATGTGACGCTTCACACCGGCCTTGCCCAGCTGACGCAGGCTGTGTTCTTGGTTGGACACTTCACCGATGGTGGCGCGGCAATCCACGTGGATCTTGCGCACTTCACCCGAGCGCATGCGCACCTGGGCGTAAATGCCTTCGCGGGCCAGCAACACGGCCGAGGCGCCAGCGGAACGGGCGATTTGCGCGCCCTTGCCGACTTGCAACTCAATGCAGTGGATGGTCGAACCGACGGGAATGTTGCGGATCGGCAGGGTGTTGCCGACACGGATCGGCGACTCCGAACCGGACAGCAGCGTGGCACCGACTTCAACACCGCGCGGGGCAATGATGTAGCGGCGCTCGCCATCGGCGTAGCACACCAGCGCAATATGGGCGGTGCGGTTGGGGTCGTACTCGATGCGTTCGACCTTGGCCGGGATGCCGTCCTTGGTGCGACGGAAGTCGACCACGCGGTAGTGGTGCTTGTGACCACCGCCCTTGTGGCGAACCGTGATGTGACCGTTGTTGTTGCGACCGGCCTTCTGGAATTGTGGTTCCAGCAGCGGCGCATAACCTTCACCTTTGTGGAGGTGGTCACGCGTGACCTTCACCATGCCGCGACGGCCTGGTGAGGTGGGCTTCATCTTGATAACTGCCATGATTAAACAGCCTCCCCGCCGAAGTTCAGTTCCTGACCCGGCATCAGCGTCACGTAGGCCTTGCGCACGTGGTCGCGACGACCAACCGACTTGCCAAAGCGCTTGGACTTGCCTTTTTGGTTGAGCACGGACACGCCCTTGACTTCCACCTTGAACATCAATTCCACAGCGGCTTTGATTTCAGGCTTGGAAGCATCCCGCAGCACCTTGAACAGCACAGCGTTGGTTTGCTCGGCGGCTTGCGTGGCCTTTTCCGACACGATCGGCGCAACCAGCACCTGCATCAGACGGCCTTCATCGTATTTCGTGACGCTCATGCGAACATCTCCTTGAGCTTGTCAATGGCGCCCTTGGTGACAATCACCTTCTTGTAGTGCACCAGGGACACCGGATCGGCGTAACGCGGCTCAACAACCAGGATGTTGGGCAGGTTGCGCGAAGCCAGATACAGGTTTTCGTCCACTTCCTCGGCAATCACCAGAACATGGTTCAGGTTCATGGCCTTGAACTTGTCGGCGAGCTGCTTGGTCTTGGGTGAATCCACCGTCATGGAATCGACCACAGCCAGACGGCCTTCACGAACCAGTTGCGAGAAGATGGAGGCCATGCCGGCACGGTACATCTTCTTGTTGATCTTCTGGGTGAAGTTCTCGTCGGGGCTGTTCGGGAAAATGCGACCGCCGCCACGCCACAGCGGGGAAGAGGTCATACCGGCGCGGGCGCGGCCCGTGCCTTTTTGCTTGAACGGCTTCTTCGTCGAGTGATGGACCTGCTCACGGTCCTTCTGAGCTCGCGTACCCTGGCGGGCGTTGGCCTGATAGGCCACGACCAGCTGGTGAATCAGCGCTTCGTTGTAGTCGCGACCAAAAACGGTCTCGGGCACGTCCACATTGGACGAGGCTTGACCCTGGTCATTCAGGAGTTCAACTTGCATCAGTTAGCTCCCTTGTTGACTTTGGCTTTGATGGCGGGGCGAACGGTCAGGAAACCGCCGTTGGAGCCCGGCACAGCGCCACGGATCATCAGCAGCTGACGGGCTTCGTCAACGCGGAAGATGTCGAGGTTCTGAATGGTCTTGGTGTCATCGCCCATGTGACCGGTCATTTTCTTGCCGGGGAACACGCGACCGGGGTCTTGTGCCATGGAGATGGAGCCCGGGACGTTGTGCGAACGGCTGTTGCCGTGCGACGCGCGCTGGGATTTGAAGTTGTGGCGCTTGATGGTGCCGGCGAAGCCTTTACCGATCGAAGTACCTTGCACGTCCACCTTCTGGCCAGCCGCAAACACAGCAGTGGCAGCCACCACGGCACCGGGCTGGTACTGGGCAGCGACGTCGGAGGCGACGCGGAATTCCTGGATGATTTCACCCGCTTCAACACCGGCCTTGGCCAGGTGGCCCGCTTCGGGTTTCGTGACGCGTGAAGCACGGCGGGCACCAAAGGTGACCTGCAGCGCATCGTAGCCATCGTTGGCTTGGGTTTTGACTTGTGTCACACGGTTGTTGGACACGTCGACCACCGTGACAGGAACTGCGTCCCCATCATCGGTGAACAGGCGCATCATGCCCACCTTGCGACCCAACAACCCGAGGGAGTTGCTAAGACTCATTGTTTTCTCCGTTCCCGACTTCAATTGGCCGGGGCTGATGTTGTGCCCGCCTCTGCCCTGAGGCAGCGCTGCGACACATTGTTAAGGCGCTCCGGACCCACCGGTCAGCACCGAAAAAACGATCATCTCTCAGACCAAAGGCCTGAAAAGCCTACGAGTATAACCAGCAGGCTGAATTTGCGCAAGCCTGACTCTCGCCAGGCTTGCCATGCGTGCATTACTGCAGCTTGATTTCGACGTCCACGCCGGCCGGCAGGTCGAGCTTCATCAGGGCGTCAACCGTTTTATCGGTCGGGTCCACGATGTCCATCAGACGCTGGTGGGTGCGAATTTCGAGCTGGTCGCGCGACGTCTTGTTGACGTGCGGCGAACGCAAGATGTCAAAACGCTTCATGCGCGTCGGCAGGGGCACGGGGCCCTTGACGATGGCCCCGGTGCGCTTGGCGGTGTCCACAATCTCGGCGGCCGAGGTGTCGATCAGTTTGTAGTCAAACGCCTTCAGGCGGATGCGGATCTTTTGCTTGGAAGACATGTGTGTGCTCCTTACGCAATGATCTTGGCAACAACGCCGGCGCCAACGGTACGACCGCCTTCGCGGATGGCGAAGCGCAGGCCTTCTTCCATGGCGATGGGGTTGATCAGCTTGACCGTGATCGACACGTTGTCACCCGGCATGACCATTTCCTTGCCTTCGGGCAACTCGATCGAGCCGGTCACGTCGGTGGTACGGAAGTAGAACTGCGGACGGTAGTTGTTGAAGAACGGCGTGTGACGGCCACCTTCATCCTTGGACAGCACGTAGATCTCGCCGGTGAAGTGCGTGTGCGGCTTGATGGAGCCGGGCTTGCACAGCACCTGACCGCGCTGCACGTCTTCGCGCTTGGTGCCGCGCAGCAGGATACCGACGTTGTCGCCAGCCTGGCCCTGGTCCAGCAGCTTGCGGAACATTTCCACGCCGGTGCAGGTGGTCTTCTGGGTGTCGCTGATACCGACGATCTCGATTTCTTCGCCGACCTTGACGATGCCGCGCTCGATACGACCGGTCACGACGGTGCCGCGGCCGGAGATGGAGAACACGTCTTCCACGGGCATCAGGAAGGCACCGTCCACCGCACGGTCAGGCGTGGGGATGTAGGTGTCCAGCGCATCGGCCAGCTTCATGATGGCTTCTTCGCCCAGAGGGCCCTTGTCGCCTTCGAGGGCGAGCTTGGCCGAGCCGTGGATGATGGGGGTGGCGTCGCCAGGGAATTCGTACTTGTCGAGCAGTTCGCGCACTTCCATTTCAACGAGTTCGAGCAGCTCGGCGTCGTCGACCATGTCGCACTTGTTCAGGAACACGATGATGTAAGGCACGCCCACCTGACGGGCCAGCAGGATGTGCTCGCGGGTCTGGGGCATGGGGCCGTCAGCGGCCGAGCACACCAGGATGGCGCCGTCCATCTGGGCGGCACCGGTGATCATGTTCTTGACGTAGTCGGCGTGGCCGGGGCAGTCAACGTGGGCGTAGTGGCGGTTGGCCGTCTCGTATTCCACGTGGGCGGTGTTGATGGTGATGCCGCGGGCCTTTTCTTCCGGAGCCGCGTCGATCTGGTCGTAGGCCTTGGCTGCACCGCCGAACTTGGCCGACAGCACGGTGGTGATCGCCGCCGTCAGGGTGGTCTTGCCGTGGTCCACGTGACCGATGGTGCCGACGTTCACGTGCGGCTTGGTCCGCTCAAATTTCTCTTTTGCCATTTTTCAATTCCTAAAGAACAAACCCGTGTCACGGTTTAAGGTCTGCATCACACTGCTGATTCGCCCCGCACGGGGACAGGGCGGCGCGTGATCGCAGACCGGCTAAAACTTACTTGGCGCGCGCCGCAACAATGGCTTCAGCCACGTTGCGCGGTGCTTCGGCGTAGTGCTTGAACTCCATCGAGTAGGTGGCACGGCCTTGCGACATGGAGCGCAGCGTGGTCGAGTAACCGAACATCTCCGACAGAGGCACTTCGGCGCGAATGGCTTTGCCGCCACCGACCATGTCTTCCATGCCCTGCACCATGCCGCGACGGCTGGACAGATCGCCCATCACGTTACCGGCGTAGTCTTCAGGCGTCTCGACTTCCACCGACATCATGGGTTCCAGGATCACCGGGCTGGCCTTGCGGCAGCCTTCCTTGAAACCGAAGATGGCGGCCATCTTGAAGGCCATTTCGGACGAGTCCACGTCGTGGTAGGAACCGAAGTGCAGCGTGACCTTCACGTCCACCACCGGATAACCCGCCAGCACGCCAGTCGTCAGGGCTTCGATCACACCCTTTTCCACCGCAGGAATGTATTCGCGAGGAACCACACCGCCCTTGATCGCGTCGACGAATTCAAAGCCTTTGCCGGCTTCGTTGGGCTCGATCTTGAACACCACGTGACCGTATTGGCCCTTGCCGCCGGACTGGCGCACAAACTTGCCTTCGGAGTCTTCCACCGTCTTGCGGATGGTCTCGCGGTAAGCCACTTGTGGCTTGCCCACGTTGGCTTCCACACCGAACTCACGCTTCATGCGGTCAACGATGATTTCCAGGTGCAGTTCGCCCATGCCGGCGATGATGGTCTGACCCGACTCTTCGTCGGTCTTGACGCGGAAAGACGGATCTTCTGCGGCCAGGCGCTGCAGGGCAATGCCCATTTTTTCCTGGTCGGCCTTGGTCTTGGGTTCCACAGCCTGCGCAATCACAGGCTCCGGGAAGACCATGCGCTCGAGCATGATGATGGCATCCGGGTCGCACAGGGTTTCACCCGTGGTCACGTCCTTCAGGCCCACGCAGGCAGCGATGTCGCCGGCGCGAATTTCTTCGACTTCCAGCCGGTTGTTGGCGTGCATCTGAACGATACGGCCAATGCGCTCTTTCTTGCCCTTGATCGGGTTGTAGACCGAATCGCCCTTTTTCATCACGCCAGAGTAGACGCGGACAAAGGTGAGCTGGCCGACATAAGGGTCGGTCATCAGCTTGAAGGCCAATGCCGAGAACTTCTCGTTGTCATCAGGCCTGCGGGTCGTGTCGGCTTCGTCGTCGTCCGTGCCCTTGACGTCGGCGATGTCCACCGGGGAGGGCATCAACTCGATCACGGCGTCGAGCATGCGCTGCACACCTTTGTTCTTGAACGCGGTTCCGCACAGCATCGGCTGGATCTCGGTCGCCAGCGTGCGCACGCGCAGACCCTGGGTGATTTCCTCTTCGGTCAAGTCACCTTCTTCAAGGTACTTGTTCATCAGCTCTTCGCTGGCTTCGGCCGCAGCCTCGACCATCTTTTCACGCCACTCTTTGGCTTGCTCCAGGAGTTCAGCGGGAATTTCTTCGTAGTTGAATTTCATGCCCTGGGACGCTTCATCCCAGATGATAGCCTTCATCTTGCGCAGATCCACCACGCCCCTGAAATGCTCTTCGGCACCGATCGGGATCACGATCGGCACAGGATTGGCCTTCAGGCGCAACTTCATCTGCTCGACGACCTTGAAGAAGTTGGCACCGGTGCGGTCCATCTTGTTCACGAAGGCCAGACGCGGCACCTTGTATTTGTTGGCCTGGCGCCAGACGGTTTCCGACTGGGGCTGAACACCGCCCACGGCGCAGTACACCATGCAGGCGCCGTCGAGCACGCGCATGGAGCGCTCCACCTCGATGGTGAAGTCCACGTGGCCGGGGGTGTCGATGATGTTGATGCGGTGTTCGGGGAAGGACAGGTCCATGCCCTTCCAGAAACAGGTCGTGGCGGCGGAGGTGATCGTGATGCCACGTTCCTGCTCCTGCTCCATCCAGTCCATGGTGGCGGCACCGTCGTGCACTTCACCGATCTTGTGGTTCACACCCGTGTAGAAAAGAATGCGCTCGGTCGTGGTGGTCTTGCCGGCGTCGATGTGAGCGGAGATACCGATATTGCGGTACCGCTCCAGTGGCGTAGTGCGTGCCATGGAAATACTCCTGAATTGGGCAAGCCCGCCACCCCTTCTGGGGTTTGCGGGCTCGCCTTGGATGACTGGGAAAAGCGGGACTTAGAAGCGGAAGTGGCTGAAAGCCTTGTTGGCTTCGGCCATGCGGTGCACTTCATCACGCTTCTTCATGGCGCCGCCACGGCCTTCGGTGGCCTCGATCAGCTCGTTGGCCAGGCGCATGGCCATGGACTTCTCGCTGCGCTTGCGGGCAGCTTCCTTGATCCAGCGCATCGACAGCGCCAGGCGACGAACCGGGCGCACTTCAACAGGCACCTGGTAGTTCGCGCCGCCGACACGGCGGGACTTGACTTCCACCATGGGCTTGACGTTGTTGATGGCAATGGAGAAGGCTTCGACCGGGTCTTTGCCGGTCTTTTTCTCGATCTGCTCCAGCGCACCGTAAATGATGCGCTCGGCGACAGCTTTCTTGCCGCCTTCCATGATCACGTTCATGAACTTGGAGAGCTCGACGTTGCCGAACTTGGGATCCGGCAGGATTTCACGTTTAGGGACTTCGCGACGACGTGGCATTTTTACACCTCAAATTTGCTTCAGTTGGCGTCTTTTCAGACACCGCGAGAACCCAGCAAGGCCCTCACTTACTCGACCCGACGCCGACATGGCGTTTTGGGGTCACTACGTTCGACACAGCTTGCCGGCCGGCCAAACACCGAAAAACCAGGATTATTTGGCCTTGGGCTTCTTCGCGCCGTACTTGGAGCGCGACTGCTTGCGGTCTTTCACGCCCTGCAGGTCCAGCGAACCGCGCACGATGTGGTAACGCACACCAGGCAAGTCCTTGACACGACCGCCGCGAACCAGCACGACGCTGTGTTCCTGCAGGTTGTGGCCTTCGCCGCCGATGTAGGAAATGACCTCAAAACCGTTGGTCAGGCGCACTTTGGCAACCTTACGCAGAGCGGAGTTGGGCTTCTTGGGGGTCGTGGTGTACACACGGGTGCACACACCGCGACGCTGCGGAGAGTTTTCCATGGCCGGGCTCTTGGATTTGGTCTTTTCGACCTCCCGGCCGTGGCGCACGAGTTGATTGATGGTTGGCATGAAGAAACGTCCCTAAACGTTTAAAAAAGCGAAAACGAAAACTTCTCGGAAGATTCCGAAAAGCCCTCTAATGTAGCACGGGCTTGTTCTTCTGACAAACGCCCACGCAAAATGTCGCCGGAACACACGCGGATGCACAGCGCTTTCTCAAGCGCGAGGTGTCTTCGTGCCGCGCATTTCAGGCGCAGCTTACTGAATCCAGAGGCGCACAGCGTCCCAGGCCCGGCCGAAGACACCGCTCTCCTCGACCGTCTCCAGCACGCTCAGCGGCACCTCGGCCACCGGCGTACCGTTGGCCAGACTCACCTTCAGAATGCCCACCGCCTGGCCGCGCATCAAAGGCGCGACCAAAGGTTCCGGGCGGGTGACCTCGGTCTTCAGCCTCGCACCCTCGCCAGCAGGAACGGACACCACAACACCCTCGGGCCGGCCCAGCTTGACGACTTCCGCCTTGCCTTTCCAGACGCGCGGCGATACCAGCGGCTCGCCAACAGGGGACAGGCGCACGGCATCAAACGCGGTGTAGCCCCAGTTCAGCAACTTCTGGCTTTCGGCGGCGCGGGCGTTTTCGCTCGAAGCGCCCAACAGCACGCTCAACAGACGCCGCTGTCCCTGCGGCCCACTGCCCAAGGCGGGTACGGCCCGATGGGCGGTGGCGACCAGGCAATAGCCCGCGGCACTGGTGTGACCGGTCTTCAGGCCGTCCACACTGGGGTCGCGAAACAGCAGCAGATTGCGGTTGGTGTCGTTGGCGGCAGGGGTGCCGGGATAACGGTAGCGCTGAATGGCGTAATAGGGCACGAAGTCGGGGAAATCGCGCATCAGGCGGGTGGCGAGCGTGGCCAGGTCGCGGGCGGTGGTGGTGTGACCTGCCTCGGTAAGGCCTTCGGGATTCTTGAAGCCGCTGGCGTTCATGCCCAAGGCTTTCGCCTGCTGGTTCATCAGCTGCACAAAACGCTCCACGCTGCCGCCCAATCCCTCAGCCAGCGCTACGGTGGCATCGTTGCCCGACTGCACGATCATGCCTTTGACCAAGTCTTCCACGGGTACCTGCATCTTGGGATCGATGAACATGCGCGAACCCGGCATTTTCCAGGCCCGCTCACTCACCGGCAAAGTCTGGGTCAGACTGAGCTTGCCCGTCTTCAGGGCATCAAACACGATGTAGGCGGTCATCAGCTTGGTGAGAGACGCCGGCTCCACCGCCAGATCGGGGTCTTTCGACGCCAGCACCTGGCCCGAGGTCACATCCATCAGCAAATAGGCGCGGGCCGCCACTTCGGGCGGCTGGGGCACCTGGGCAGAGGCCGAAAACGCCACCGCAGCGGCCAACAGAAACAAAGCACGGGAAAACAATCGACGCAACAAAATCCGGTTCCTGAAAAAAAATGGGGGAAAGGGGCGGCCGCTTCAGGCGTGCAGATGGCGCAGGACCAATTCGCGCAGCAACGGCAACTGCCCGTGAAAAAAGTGGCCGCCACCGGGCACCACCAGCACAGGCAACACCTGGGGCCGCGCCCAGTCCATGACCGAAGCCAAAGGCACCGTGTCGTCCTGCTCGCCATGAATGACCAGGGTACGCGGGTGAAGTTCCTCAGCCACCGGAGCGACTTCAAACCGGCTGGCGGCCGTGCCCACCAGAATCAGGCGCCGGATCTCGCGTTGCGCATGGAGCTGGCGGGCCGCATGGCTGGTGACGAACGCCCCGAATGAAAACCCGGACAGACACAAGGGACCAGATGGCGCCTGCGCTTCGATCACCGACAACAGATCGGCCAACTCGCCACGGCCCTCGTCGTAGGCCCCCTCACTGCGCCCGACGCCGCGGAAGTTGAAGCGGACAGCCGTCCAGCCCGCCAGCACGCAGGCGCGCGCGAGGGTCTGGACAACCTTGTTGCTCAGTGTGCCGCCATGCAGCGGGTGCGGATGGGCCAGCACCGCGATCCCGACCGCGTCGCCCGAAGGCCGGTCCATCGCGACTTCCAGCACACCGGCCGGACCATCCTGCAGCAGGTATTCGGTCTGGGCGTTCATCGGTGCGCCCCGGACAGCCTGGCATCGGCGACCTGCACGAGAACTCGACAGTCAGGCGAGCGCATTCAGCGTCCAACGTCCGGCGGGGTCAGCAGCCGCTGCACCACCACGCCGTCGCGCAAATGGGACTGCACGATCTCGTCGATGTCGCTCTCGTCGACATAGCTGTACCAGACCGCTTCCGGGTAGACCACGGCAATCGGTCCACCGGCACAACGGTCCAGGCAACCCGCCTTGTTGACCCGAACCTTGCCGGGTTCGAGCAAACCCTGGGCCTTGGCCTGGGATTTGCAACGATCAAAGGCGGCCTGCGCCTTGTGCTGGGCACAGCAATCCTCGTTCCCCTCGCGCTGATTGAGACAGAAGAAGATGTGGCGCTCGTAATACGACTTGTTTTCAGACATGCGCCGATTTTAGTGGGCGCCCTGTCCGGCACCAGGGTGTCGGGCGATGGCGCGCAGGCCAAAGAGCAGCGCCGAAAAAGGCCACAACCAACCCAGCCATTGTGAAAGGCCATAAAAACGGATGAAGCGCCCTTGCTCCCAGACTTCAAGCGACTGGTCGAAGTAAGGACTGACTGGCGCTCGATTCAGCAGGCTGAGCGACGTGGCCAGGCACAGCAGCATGAGCGCATGACATACCCGGCGTGGCAGGGCGAGCAGTGCCAGGCCGGCGACGAACGCCAGGGCCAGTCCCAACAAGGCCTGGGACGTGATCCACGCCCAGCCATGCTCCGGACCGTAAGTGAGTGCCGACGACAACCCTGAAACAGCCAGCGCGCACACAAAAAAGGCCACCAGAAACCCCACGCGGCGCGACAGCGAACGCATGTCGGCGAAACCCATGAGCAGCGGCGCCAGCAACCCGAGCGCCACACAGAATGCTTCGGCCAGCGGACTCAACGGCAGCGGGTTTTCAACCCGGAACGGCACCCAGGCCAGAAATGGGGTCTCCGCAAGCAGGTTCGCCAGCTCCATCTCCAGCCTGTCCCAGACCTGGCCCAGGCCAAAGGGCACCGAAACCGGGTAGAGCAAGGCTGCCGGCCACAAGGCCAGCAGCACCAGCGAGCCGTGGGCGCCAGGCACGAACCAGTCGGCCCGAAACTGGCTCCAGCGGCGCAGTCCACCCAGCCGCTCCAGCATCCAGGCTGCGGTCGCACCCAGCAGCGCACCGGCACCGTTCAGTGCCAGATCGAGGCTGGATGCCACCCGCATGGGCAGGTAGTTCTGCAGGGTTTCCACCCCGAACGACAGCAGAAGCGGCAAGGTGAAGCCCAACAACCAGGACCATCCCCCAGCACCGGAGCGCAGCAGGGACAGCGCCAGCAGAAACGCCAGCGGGGCGTAGCCCAGAAAGTTGCTCATCACATCAAAGGCGGTCCAGTACTTCGGCAGCGGCGCCAACATGAAGGCCATCGGCTTCACGCCCTGCATGCGCCAGCCCTGAAACGGATACAGGCTCGCATACACCACCAGCGCCGCAAACAGCAACGCGAGTGGCCAGGCCGAAGAACGCGGGGTCGTGACCACCCCTGGGCCTCAGAAGGGCTTGATCACCACCAGCAGCACCACGACCACCAGCATGATCACCGGTGCCTCGTTGAACCAGCGGTACCAGACATGGCCCCGGCGGTTGATGCCTTGCTGGAACCTGCGAAGCATGACGCCGCAAGCGTGGTGATAGCCGAGGATCAGCGCCACGACGAACAGCTTGGCGTGCATCCAGCCATTGCCGGCGCCCAGACCGATCCCATAACCCAGCCAGAGCCACAGACCCAGTGCAACCGCTGGAACAGCCAACAGGGTGGTGAAGCGCATCAGCTTGTGCGCCATGAGCAGCAAGCGCTCGCGCTCGGCAACACTTTCGGGCGGAACCATGGCCAGATTGACAAAAATCCGGGGCAGGTAAAACAGGCCGGCGAACCAGCTGGCGATAAAAACGATGTGGAAGGATTTGACCCAGAGCATGCTGGCAGTTTAGCCCGCCAGGGAGTACTGCACATGCTGCGCCGGGTGGGTTGCGCCTCGGCGACGGACAAAAAAAACCCGGCCCTCAGGGCCGGGTTAGGAAGCCTTTTTGCTGTCACACACTAAGGCACCCGCTCAGGGAGGAAAAGCGGGGGGCTCACCCTTCGGCTCGCCCGAGTGAATGTTACAACACAATGTCCGGATTTTTGTCGCCGCCACTGTCAGATTTGACAAATGGGCCGCAGCGTCAGCCTCAGGAACACCTATGGACTACTACATCATCTTGGCCAGTTCGAACATCACCGCCGTGCCAAGGGCTTCGCGGATGTTGCCCCGGCCCACCTTGGCCATGGAAAACTCGCCAAATCCCGACATGTCGAATGAGCTGTCGTCCGGCGAGATCTCGACGAAAGGGAACTCGAAGACTTCGCGCAGCAGATCCCGGCGGAAGGCATCAAAGTCGTCGTCCTTGATTTCCGAATCCACCACGATCAGGCTGGGCATGCGGCTCTTGATGGCATCGCGGGCTTGTTGGAAATCAACCACACTGTCCGAAGAAATACCTATCTCACGCAGCGCATCACGCACGTCGGCACGGATCTGCAAGCTCGGTGAAATGGTGAGCACATAGGTACCGGAAAGCGACTTGAACATCGACGAGTGGTCGTCCGACAGGTCCACGGCCGAAATACCGTCGACGGCCTGCACGGTGCGGGTGAACATGGCTGTGAAACTCACACCCTCCTCGTTCACTTCGCGCTCGATCTCGACACCGCCCGACACCATGGCAATCTGGCGGATCAGAATCCAGCTCAGGCTGTCCGTCGACGCAGCGCTTGACGGGGGCACACCGTCATTGGCCACGCGCATCTGCAAACGCGCATGTTGCGGCCAGGCGTTGAGGTCCAGACGCATGTCGACCCGGCTGCCAAACGGCAGCCCCCAGTCAAGCACGGCATTGACGAAGGTATGTGCAATTGTGGGATCGATCAGCACATCCACCTGTTTGAGCTTGCGCCGCAAGGCAATGCCCAGCGTGCCAAGCTCCTGCTTGCGCTCCTGCAACACGTCTTCAACCAGCTTCGCCATGTCCACCTTCTCATGCGACTGGCGGATGCGACCACTGTAGAAACGGTTGATCTGCTGGGCGCTGACACCAGCGAGCTTGATGCGCTCGGCCGGAATGCTCAGGGCCCGATGCTCCAGCTTGTTGATGCGCCCCTTGGCCAGCAACTGATCAATCTGGTTTTCCAGGGAGCTGACGTTTTCGGTGAACTGCTCGGCGAGGCTAGGGCGTGTTAACACTAATTGCTTTTGGACATCTCGGCTGCGAAACTATCGGCCATGGAGATCACAAAAGAGCAATTCGCGCGCATTGAACACTGCCTGTGAACGGCTGTCAGTTTCCGCGTAAATCTGGTGTCGGGAGCAAGCCAGACGCGTTCACCCGCTTCAGTCAGCTGAATGCCTTGAACTTCCTTTGAGTTGAATGGGGGGTGCCCGTTCTGCAGGGCACTGAGGTGTGCCGGGGGGGGGGCGTGCCTGCTTTGGCCGTGGCATGGCGGGCATGAGTCAGCGCAGGGGTATGGCGCAGCGCTGGTGTTTTGCGTTACATATCGCCTACCCGTGTAAGAAGCAGGCGCGACAGTGACAGTCACTTTCCGGTAAACCCACTGTCGCGCCCCGAGACCCACCGCTTTGGAGGGCGCCGTTGCCGCTGTCAGTATTTCACGAAGCGGGCGTGGCTGTCCATAGCATGGGCTCACGCATGGGAATGGAGCGCCCATGCCCACTGCCCAGCCCGCGCCGTCACCACCGCCCAGACGCTTTGTGTGCGCCCTGTGCCGCTGCCCTGTGCTCATCTGCAGCCACTGCGACCGCGGCCAGCGCTACTGCAGCGCGGCCTGCTCGCACCAGGCCAGAAGTGGCGCCCAGCGCGCAGCCGGCAAACGCTACCAGGACAGCCGCAAGGGCCGTCACGCTCACGCCAGACGCCAGGGGCAATGGAGGGCGCGCCAGCAAACAGTGACGCATCAGGGTAGCCCACCACCGCCCTGCACTGATGTACTCCCACCCGGCGAAACAACCGCTCTGATCCCAGACGCAAGTCAACGCTGCAAGTGCCAGTTTTGCGGCCGTTCGGTCTCGAATTTTGTACGCCTGGACTATTTGCGTTGCCGCTTTCGTCGCCCATCGAAACCATCCGTATGGAGTACCGACTCACATGGCCATTTCACCTGAACTCACGGCGCAGATCCTGCGCTACCACCACGCCGAGCACTGGCCGGTGGGAACGATCTCGTCCCAGCTGGGCGTGCACCGCGAGACCGTCATGCGCGTGCTCACCCAGGCCGGCGCCGCCCCCATAGTGCCCGCACAACGCACCTCGGGCGTGAGCCCCTACCTGCCCTTTATTGAAGAGACCCTGAAGCAGTTCCCCAACCTCACGGCCAGCCGGTTGCACACCATGGTCGCCGAGCGCGGTTACGAGGGACGCCCCGACCACTTTCGCCACATCGTCGCCAGGCACCGTCCACGCCCCCCAGCACAGGCCTACTTGCGCCTGCGCACCTTGCCCGGTGAACAGGGGCAATGCGACTGGGGCCACTTCGGCCACATCCAGATCGGGCAAGCCAGGCGACCCCTGATGGCCTTTGTGATGGTCCTGTCCTGGTCCAGACGCATCTTCCTGCGCTTCTTCCTGGGCGCGCACATGGAGAACTTCCTGCGCGGCCACGTCCAGGCCTTTGAATCCTGGGAGTCCGTTCCCAGGGTCGTCTTGTACGACAACCTCAAGAGCGCGGTGCTCGAACGCAGGGGGCAGGCCATCCGCTTCAATCCCACCTTGCTGGCACTCTCGGCGCACTACCGCTTCGAGGCCAGGCCCGTGGCCCCGGCCCGGGGCAATGAGAAGGGCCGCGTGGAGCGGGCCATCCGCTACATCCGCACGGCCTTCTTCGAGGGACGCACCTTTGACGGCCTCGACGATCTCAATGCCCAGGCCGATGCCTGGGTGAACGGGGCAGCCAGCGCTCGGCGCTGCCCCGAGGACTCCCAGCTGTCGGTGCAGCAGGCCTTTGACCAAGAGAAGGCGCACCTGATGGACATCCCGGTCACACCGTTTTGTTGCGATGAGATCCGCGGCGTGACAGCGGCCAAGACACCCTATGTTCGCTTTGACCTGAACGACTATTCCATCCCCCACACCCACGTACAGCGCAGCCTGAGCGTGCACGCCAGCCTGCATGAGGTGCGTATTCTGGACGGCCAGCAGGCACTGGCCACGCACCCGCGTTGCTGGGACAAGGCTCAGCAGATCGAGATCGAGGCCCATGTGCAGGAACTGGTGCAGCACAAGCGAGCCGCGCGAGCCCATCGCGACACGGACCGCCTGGTGCACGCGCTGCCTCAGGTGCAGGATTTGCTGACAGAGGCGGCCAAGCGGGGTGAGCCGCTGGGACGCATCGCCCGTGAGTTGCAGGAACTCCTGGATGTGCATGGACGCACGCAGATGACGGCCGCCGTCGCCGATGCCATGAGCCGCGGTGTGCCGCACCCCCATGCGGTTCGTCTGGCGCTGCAACACCAACGCCAACGCCAGCGCCAGCAGCAAACCCCGCCCCCGCTGGGCGTGGCCCTGTCCGCGCAGGTGCGCGCGCGCGACATCGCCGTGCGCCCCCACAGCCTGGACAGCTATGACCGTCTCACGCAGGAGAGTGACGATGCCAGCAACTGATTCGGCCACACTCAAACACCGCGCCCAGGCGTTGCAACTGCACGGGGTGCTGGCCAACTGGAGTACCTGCTGCACCGAACCCTGGGTGGGCACATTGCTGGACTGGGAAGAGCAGGAGAGAACCCGCCGATCCATGGAGCGGCGCCTGCACAGTGCGCGCATCGGGCGCTTCAAGCCCTTGGTGGATTACGACTGGCGCTGGCCCGAGCAGATTGACCAGGCCAGCGTGAGCGAGCTGATGACGCTGCAGTTCCTGCAAAACGCCAGCAACGCCATCCTGGTGGGGCCCTCCGGGGTCGGCAAGACCACGATCGCGCAGAACATTGCGCACCAGGCGGTGTTGCAGGGACACACCGTCCTGTTCACCACCGCCGGCAAGCTGCTGGGCGAGCTGGCCAGTCTGGACAGCGATTCGGCACTGCGCACCCGGCTGCGCCACTACGCCAGGCCAGAGCTCCTGGCCATTGATGAGGTCGGGTATCTGTCGTATTCCAGCCGCTATGCCGATCTGCTGTTCGAGTTGATCAGCCGGCGCCACGAGCACAAGAGCACGCTGATCACCACGAACAAATCGTTTGCCGAGTGGGGTGAAGTGTTCCCCAACGCGGCCTGCGTGGTCGCACTCGTGGACCGCCTGGTCCACCACGCCGAAATTGTCGGTATCAAGGGCCAGTCGTACCGGCACAAGGAGGCACAAGAACGCGCCCGGGCGCGCACCGCAAAGCGCAAACCGTCGAAGGAAACAGCATGAAGCCGTGGCACCCGCCTTCAGGACTGCACCATGGGCTGCCCTTCACGGTGGACGACACCTGGACACCAGAGCAGGCCTTGGCGGTGATGGAGTTGCTTGATGATCTGCGCGATCGCGTCTGGACCCATTACGGCCGGGTCATCCAGAACCTGCTGCGCGAGCAGCGCGTGACACAGTGAATCGCTGGACGACTTTGACCCGGAGTTGCCGTTCTGAACAACGACGAATCTCCCACGCCAACAGCAAGGGCCCCTGACGGGGCCCTTGCTGTTGGTGGCGCACTCAGCACCGAAAGCCGCCACCAGAATCCGCCGCCACAAATGACCACCGGATTCCGTCACCATTTACCGCCGCCAGATTTACGCGGGTTTAGATCGCCGCTAACACTGCCTGCCCTTGCAGCGCGGCAACGTCAGCATGAGCAATTTGGAGGTCATCAACGCCATGCTGTATGTGGCCGAGCACGGTTGCAAGTGGCGCGGACTTCCCAAGCGGTTTGGCAACTGGCACACCATCTACACGCGCATGCGTCGCTGGACCAAGGCCGGTGTGCTGGACAAGATGTTTGATGCGCTGCAGCGCGAGCAGATCGTGCGCATCAAGATTGAAGCGGTGTCCCTGGACTCCACCAGCATTAAGGTGCATCCCGACGGCACAGGCGCTCTAAAAAAAACGGACCTCAGTCCATCGGCAAGTCCCGAGGCGGATGGAACACCAAGATTCATATGGTTGCCGCGGATGCTCGAACGGCCGTAACGTTCAGCCTCTCACCGGGCCAGGCGCATGACGCACCCGAAGGTCGGCGGTTGCTTCAGAGCCTGGGCGCAGCGAGTCGGCCGGTACATCTGCTCATGGACCGAGCCTACGAAGGAAACGAGACGCGACAGTTGGCGCTTGACCTGGGATTCATCCCGGTAGTGCCGCCGCTGAGGACGCGAATCGAACCATGGGAGTACGACCGTGAGATGTACAAGCGCCGCAATGAAGTTGAACGCCTGTTCCGCCGACTCAAGGGCTACAGGCGCATCTTCAGCCGCTTCGAGAAACTCGATGCGATGTTCCTGGGGTTTCTTAGCTTTGTGCTGGTGGTCGATGGCCTTCGAAGTTTGTGTTAACAGGCCCTAGCCACCAGCTCGGGCCAATGGTCGTCGAGCGACCAGGCTTCGGGCGCACCGGCGACCGCCGGTTTGGTACCCACGGGTGGGGTGGCGGAGTTTTTCTTGGTTTGCAACATGGCAGAACTCGGTGAATAAAGAAGCCAGGACCCTATCGACAGTCGCATGCAGCCGGTGCATCCGGTCATGTCACATCACCCCCAGGGCGTTTCGATGCGGACGGCCGATCGGAAGATCAAAAAAATACCTTCGCCAGCCCAGGACAGCCGGCGCACACTTGTATTTTCTTCTTATGAGAGAGTTCAACACAAACTTCTGGGTTTTTCAATCACCCCCATCTTCTTACGAATTGAAACCCGGTAGTTTCAGACACTTTGAGGACTGGATTCAACCGAACCGGGTCGGCCACCCGCGGCGGCTTTGCCACAATACAGGCATGCACATCCCAGCCCCCTACCCCCTGTCCCGCCCCCGCCGCCTGCGGCGTGATGCCTTCACACGCGATCTGGTGCGCGAGCACCGGCTCAGCCCGGCCGACCTGATCTACCCGGTGTTCGTGCTCGATGGGCACGGCCGACGCGAAGCGGTGGGCTCCATGCCGGGCGTGGAGCGCCTGAGCCTGGACCTGCTGCTACCGGTGGCCGAAGACTGCGTGAAACTGGGCATTCCGGTGATGGCGCTGTTCCCGGTGATCGACCCGTCGCTCAAGACGCCCGACGGCCGTGAAGCGCTGAACCCCGATGGCCTGGTGCCGCGCGTGGTGCGCGAACTGAAGAAACAATTTCCCCAACTGGGTGTGATGACCGACGTGGCGCTCGACCCCTTCACCAGCCACGGTCAGGACGGCTTGCTGGACGAGCACAACTACATCCTGAACGACCCGACAGTCGAGATCCTGGTGAAGCAGGCGCTTACACAGGCCGAAGCCGGTGTGGACATGGTGGCGCCCAGCGACATGATGGACGGCCGCATCGGCGCCATCCGCCTGGCTCTCGACGCCAAGGGTCTGGTGCACACGCGCATCATGGCCTACAGCGCCAAGTACGCCAGCGCCTTCTACGGTCCGTTCCGCGACGCGGTGGGCTCGGCCGCCAACCTGGGCAAGGCCGACAAGAAGGTCTACCAGATGGACCCGGGCAACAGCGACGAAGCCTTGCGCGAAGTGGCGCTGGATCTGGCCGAAGGCGCCGACATGGTGATGGTCAAGCCCGGCATGCCCTACCTGGACATCGTGCGCCGCGTGAAGGACGAGTTCCGCGTGCCGACCTTCGCCTACCAGGTCAGCGGCGAGTACGCCATGCTCAAGGCCGCTGCGATCAACGGCTGGCTGGACCACGACGCGGTGATGATGGAAAGCCTGCTGGCCTTCAAGCGTGCCGGTGCCGACGGCGTGCTGACCTATTTCGCGCGCGACGCGGCCCGCCTGCTGCGCGGCTGATCCACCCCACCACCGCCTGCCTGGCCACCGACGCATGCGCATCTTCCACGTTCTGCCCGGTGCCGTGCACGAAACCGGGGCGCTGCCCACCGAACTGGCGCCACGCAGTTTTGTCTGGATCGCCTGCGGCCGGCGCGAGTTCGAACTGGAGCAAGGTCACATCCAGTCCACGCTGCACGCCCTGCACAGCGTGACGCTGGTCGACCTGCACGTGTCCGACCTGCTCAACAACCAGTTGCCCTCGCACTTCGACTACACCTCGCAGTACGACATCCTGGTGTTCCGTCGGCTTGCTGCAGGGCACAGCGAGACCGACCTCGCGCACCCCGGTCAGGTCTTGACGCAACACATCAAACGCGGCGGTCCGCCGGTGCTGCGCCGCATCGACACCAGCCCGGTCGGGTTTGCGGTGTTCGACCGCGTACTGGTCACGGTCCACCCCGCGGGCTGCACGGTGCTGGAACAGTACGCCTCGCGACTGCTCGCCGCAGCCTCGGCCGCTTCGCGCGCCGCTGGCGTGAACCTGCCCAGCGGGCCGGCCGACCTGATGCTGCGCATCGTGAACCAGATGGTGGATGGCTACCTCGATCTGCGGCGCGAACTCACCCGCCAGCTGGACCACTGGCAAGCCGAACTGCTGCACCCCTCGACGCGCTTCAACAACTGGGGCTCGTTGCTGGACGCGCGCATTTCGCTGCACCACCTGGACGAAATCTGCGAAGACCAGCGCGCCGCCATCCAGGACTGGATCGAAGCGCTGTCTGGCTGGGAAGTGATCGAGGGTTCCGCCAGCGACCACTTTGGAGGCCATCGCGGACTGGAGCTGCTCAAGGTGCGCAGCCGCGACGTGCTGGAGCACATCGAACGTGTGGTGCACAACGTGCGCCGGCTGGAGCAGAACGCAGAGACCGCGGTGCAGATGCATTTTTCGGCACAGAGCAACCGCACCAACGACATCATGCGCACGCTCACGGCGCTGACCGCCATCTTCCTGCCGCTGAACCTGATCGCGGGCATCTTCGGCATGAACTTCGAATTCATTCCACTGCTGCACAAGGAGTCGGGATTCTGGTGGGCCATGGGCTCGATGACGCTCACGGCCGTGGTGCTCAGCGTGCTGTTCTGGCGCAAACGCTACCTCGCCCGCACCGGCGAGCGCTGATCCTCACCGCGACTGCACAGTCCCCTCGGACCGTTTTGCATCCACGTGTGCGCCAAGGGCGAAACCGCATTCAGACGAAGGGCGGACTCAAGCCCTCGTTGGCCAGCGCGCGCTGCACCGCGGGTCGCTCCAGCATGCGCTGCAGATACGGGCCCAGCAGGCGTTTGCTGCGGGCCGGCGCATTGTCGAAATTGCGTGTCCAGCGACACAGGGTGAACACATACGGGTCCAGTGCGGTGTAGGCCTCGCCCATGAACCAGGGCCCGCCGTGGCGGGTCAGCTCGTTGTCGAGCTGTTTCAAGAGGTTGTTGATGCGGATCCCGGCGTGGTGCTTTACCTCGGCGGCGCCCGCCATGTTGCCGGCGTTCACCCAGCGCTCGGGATAAAAATAGACGATCAGGGTGGCCTGCAGCGTGTTGGTCAGCCACATCAGCCACTTGTAGAAGTGCGCGCGCTCGGGTGTGCCCAGCGCGGGCACCAGGCCGCTGGCCGGGTGCGTGTCGCACAGGTGCAGGCAGATGGCCGCCGTCTCGTACAGCACCAGATCGCCATCGGTGAGCACCGGAATCAGGCCGTTGGGGTTGAGCTTGAGGTAGGCCATCGTCTTCTGCACGTCCTGCGCGCGATCGACCAGGACGCGCTCATAAGGAACGGCCAGTTCTTCGAGCAGGATGTGCGGCACCATGCTGGCGGTGCTGGGGTAGTAGTGCAACTGGATCATGGTCAGTTTTTCGGGGTGGGCACGCCAAACAGGCGCGCCCCATTGTCCCAGCCTATGCGTCGCGCCACATCGTCAGGCAGACCACCGAGCCAGGTGCGGTAGCCCTGCATCAGTTCGCCGTAATAAAGCCAGCGCTGGTTGATCCATGTGTCCGATCCGATCATGAACCGGTCTGGGTACTTGAGCAGCAGGGCACGCCACTCGGGGCAGAGCTGGCCGCCTTCGCAGGTGAGGCCTGGCCGGTACGAGAGCTCGCCCATCAGGCGCGGGTAGCGCGCCATGAGTTGATCCACCCGCGCCACTGGCGTGCCGCCGATGCCGGTGTGGGCCCATATCAAGTGAAGTTTCTGGCCTTGGGTGGGCGTGTGCGCCATCAGCAGGTCGATCGCCGCGTCGTCCACATGGGCCAGGATCGCCAGGTTCTTGCCCTCGGCGAGAGCCATGAGCTGCTTCGCCACCGGTCCGTTGGCGTTGGCGCTGTCGTACAGGTGGAACTCGCCGAGTCCACGGTAGGGGCCGGCGGGTGTGCCTTTGGCCAGTTCGGCTTGCACCAGGTTGACGATGGTGCCGTCGCGGAACCAGTTGTTGTAGTCGGCGCGGTTGCGGTAGAGCCGCACGAATGGCACCACGGTCACGCCCGCGGCGCGCGTCTGCTCACGCGCCGAGGACAGGGCGCGGGTGCCGTCGTTGGGGCGGGAGTTCGCCAGCACCGCGCGCACGCCACTTTGCTGCATGCGCGTGAGCACGTCCGCCAGCGGGTGCGGACAGCCCGGCTCGGGCGCGTCGTGCACGCAGGCTTCGTCGTTGTAGTGCAGGTGGGCGTCGAACAAGGGCCCGGTGTAGGCCCCCTGCGCCGCGGCCGACAGCACCCAGCCGGCCAACAGGGCCAGCCCGGAGAACCGCGTCAGGCCGGCGGCGCTCACCGGACTACCCTCCGTGCTGCGCACTGCGGGGCTGAGCGCCTTCGGAACGGCCGGGCGGCGCTCACCGGACTTTCCCTCCGTGCTGCGCACTGCGGGGCTGAGCGCCTTCGGAACGGCCGGGCGGCGCTCACCGGACTTTCCCTCCGTGCTGCGCACTGCGGGGCTGAGCGCCTTCGGAACGGCCGGGCGGCGCTCATGGTCTCACCCCAGGTGCTGCGCCAGGAAAGCCAGCGTGCGCTCGCGCGCGAGCTGGGCGGCCTCGGCGTTCCAGGCGCCGCGGTGGTCGCAGTTGAAGCCGTGGTTCGCGGCATAGATGTGCACCGTGACACCGGGCTGCGCCTTCTGAAAGGCGCGCACGCTGTCCAGCGGAATCCAGTGGTCCTGCTCGCCGAAGTGGGCCATCACCGGCACGCGGGGCTGGCGCGCCGCCTCGGCATCGCTGGTCATGCCGCCGCCGTAATACGGCACGGCGGCCGACAGTCCGCTGAGCACACTGGCCGAGCGCCAGGTCAGAAGACCACCCCAGCAATAACCCAGGATGCCGACCTTGCCACCCTGCGCCGCGTGGTCAATGGCGGCCTGGATGTCGGGCATCACGCCCGCCGCCGGCAGCGCCTCGACCGCGGCCTTGAGCGCCATGCCGGCCTGCATGTCGGCTTCGGCGTAGCCCAGCTCCACGTCGGCTTTGACACGGTGGAAGGTTGACGGTGCGACAACGAAATAGCCGTCGGCCGCGTAGCCATCAGCCACGGCGCGGATGTGGGCGTTGACGCCAAAGATCTCTTGCAACACCACCAAGCCACCTTTGGGCTGACCCGCGGGTTGTGCCACGTAGGCGGGAAATGTGAAGCCGTCGGCGGCGGTGAGGTTGACGAAGGTTCCCATGGGATGCTCCTGTGTTGTGGTCAAAAAAATGTCAGCCCGCCAGCCGGCGTTCGACGAAATCGAGCCGGTCCTGGCCCCAGAAAATTTCGCCGTCGATGACGTAGCTTGGCGCACCGAACACCCCGGCGTCAATCGCCTGCGCCGTGTGTGCGGCGAACAGCGCTTTCACGCTGTCCTGCTGCGACTGCGCCAGGCGCTGCGGGTCCAGCCCACATTCGTCCAGCAGTTCGGCCAGCACGGTGGCATCGGCGATGTCGCGCTCCTGCGCCCACACCGCCCGGGCCACCGCGCCGGTCAGCCGCATCGCGGCGGCCTCGCCGTCCTGCCCGGCCACCGCCGTGATGAGCCAGCCCGCCGGGTCGCCCGCCACCGGAAAGCAGCGTGGCTGCGGGTTGAGCGGGATGCCGAGGGCCTCGCTGAAGCGGCGCAGCTCCACCAGCCGGTAGGCCTGGCGCTGGGGCGCCCGCTGCGGCAGAGGCAGACCACCCGACACGGGGAACACCTGGCCCAAGTCCACCGGCAGCACACGCACCTGGGCACCGGTGCGCTGCAGCAGTTCGGCAAAGCGATCATGACCGAGGTACATCCAGGGGCTTTGGGGGGCAAAGTAGTAGTCGACTGTGCGACGCATGGCGGTCTCCTGACGCTGTTGTAATGAAGGGCTGTGGAGCCGGTGTTGTATGCGATGCCAGCGATTTTTGCAGGAGACAGGTTATGGGACAGGAAGAAAGCACAAGGTATCCGAAGGTGTTGCTGGTAACGGGTGGCAGCCGCGGCATCGGCGCGGCCACCGCCCTGCTCGCCGCGCAGCAAGGCTGGACCGTGGCGGTGAACTACACCGCCAACTCGCTCGCGGCCGACGAGGTGGTGCGAGCGGTCCGCGCCGAGGGTGGCGCGGCGATCACGGTGCAGGCCGATGTGGCCGACGAGGCGCAAGTGCTGCGCATGTTCGAGCAGGTGGACACCCGGCTCGGGCGGCTCACCGGACTGGTGAACAACGCGGGCGTGGTGGACGTGACGGCGCGGGTGGATCAGATGAGCGTGGCGCGCTGGAAGCGCATGTTCGACATCAACGTGATCGGTTCGATGCTGTGCGCGCGCGAAGCGGTGAGGCGCATGAGCACGCGGCACGGCGGCGCGGGCGGGTCCATCG
The DNA here is from genome assembly GCF_057654755.1 of Hydrogenophaga sp. L76. Taxonomy (NCBI): domain Bacteria; kingdom Pseudomonadati; phylum Pseudomonadota; class Betaproteobacteria; order Burkholderiales; family Comamonadaceae; genus Hydrogenophaga; species Hydrogenophaga sp. L76. The sequence continues at coordinate 3,359,913 of NZ_CM172807.1, read as the reverse complement.
TCAACCTCTCCAGCGCCGCGTCGCGCCTGGGTTCGCCGGGGCAGTACGTGGACTACGCGGCGGCCAAGGGCGCCATCGACGCGTTCACCATCGGCCTGGCCAAGGAGATCGCTGCCGAAGGGGTACGGGTCAACGCGGTACGCCCGGGCCTGATCGAGACCAGCATCCACGCCTCGGGCGGATTGCCCAACCGCGTGAACGAGCTCAAGCACCAGGTGCCCATGCAGCGCGGCGGCACGGCACACGAGGTGGCCCAGGCCATCGTCTGGCTGCTGTCGGACGCCGCGAGTTACACCACCATGAGCCTGCTCGACGTATCCGGAGGACGCTGAATGACCGCGACGACACCCGAACAAAGCCCGCACATCAGGATCTGGTGGGAAGACCTGGAAATCGGCCAGGTGCGCGACCTGGGCAGCCTCTCGCCGACGAAGGAAGAAATCATCGCCTTCGCCAGCCAGTTCGACCCGCAGCCCTTTCACCTGAGCGAAGAAGGTGGCAAGGCCTCGGTGTTCGGGGGCCTGAGCGCCAGCGGCTGGCACACCTGCGCCATGGCCATGCGGCTGATGGTGACCAACTTCCTGCATGAAACGTCGAGCCTCGGTTCGCCCGGGCTGGAGAGCCTGAAGTGGACCAAGCCGGTCTACCCCGGCGACGTGCTGCGGCTGCAGCACACCATCACCGAAAAGCGCGCCATGAGCAAGCGGCCCGACGTGGGCCTGGTGCGCACGGTGTGGGAAATGTTCAACCAGCACGGCGACAAGGTGCTGCACATGGAGGGCTACGGCATGTTCCGGCGCCGCGAGCCTGGGACCTCAAACCCGGCATGAATGCCCCCTGAAATCCGCTGATGCAGCGCGGGCAGACCCTTCCTGCCCCACAATGCCGGCCATGGATTTCAAGCCCCTCATCACCCTGCTCGCCATCGTCAACCCGCTGGCGATCGTGCCCTTCTTCATCCACTACACACAGGGTTTCACCTCGGCGCAGCGCCGGCGCACCATCCTGATTTCGTCGGTGAGCGCGTTCGCGGTGATCGCCACCTGCGCCATCATCGGTCTGCAGATCCTGGAATTTTTCAGTATCTCTCTGGCGAGCTTCCAGGTGGGCGGTGGCATGCTGCTGCTGACTTCGGCGCTGTCCATGCTGAACGCACAACCGGCCGAGGCCAAGACCACGCAGGGCGAGGTGGACGACGCCTCGGCGCGCGCCTCCATCGCGGTGGTGCCGCTCACCATCCCGCTGCTCACCGGCCCGGCCACCATGTCCACGGTGGTGATCTACGCCGACCAGGCCAAGACCTTTTTCCAGCACGCGGCGCTGGTGGGCTACGGCGTGGTGATCGCGCTGGCCACCGCCGTGTGTTTTTCGCTCGCCAAACCCATCGCGCGCCTGATGGGTCAGACCGGCATCAACGTGATGACCCGGCTGATGGGCCTGATCCTGGCTGCGCTCGCGGTGGAGGTGATGGCCGCCGGGCTGACCAAACTGTTCCCTGCACTGGGCGCGTGATGCACCGGGCCGGTTGACGCGCCGCAGGGCCGCCCGGTCACAAGCCCCCCGCGATCGCCGGGTCAAGGCCCGCCACGAACATTCAGACCGGCAAGGCCAGATCGGCCCGCCCGCCCGGCATGGCCTGCGGCGCATCGCCTGCGTGCTGGACCAGGATGTCACAGGTGAGCCGGATATGGGCCTCCAGCGCCAGCGCGGCACGCGCTTCCTGGCGCGCGACGGCGGCGGTGTAGATGCGGGTGTGCTCGTCGTGCACGTCGCGCTCGATGGTCTGAGTCGCGCCCATCTGGATCGCCACGTGGCGGTAGCGCTCGCCGTGGCGGTAGAGGATGCCCAGCAGGTGTTTGCTCCAGGGTGAGCGGTGCGCCGAGATCAGGGCTTCGTGAAAGCGCTTGTTGGCCGCTTCCCAGCGCAGGGGCTCCAGACCGCCCGGCTGCTGTTCGGCTTCGGTCAGTGCCGCGAATGCCTGCGCCAGATCACTTTCCCAGCGCGCGTCGCCGAGCCGGATCGACTGGCTCAGGGCTTCGGTTTCCAGCATCACACGGGTGTCGGTCAGGTCTTTCAGGTCGCCCAGCGAGATCTCGGCCACGCGGTAGCCGCGCTGGCCTTCGACCGTGACCAGGGCGTCGGACACCAGCAGGGCCAGCGCTTCGCGCAGCGTGCCGGCGCCGACGGCGTAGCGGTCTTTCAGGTGCTCGACACGCAGGCGCTCGCCCGGCGCGAGGCGCCCCTGCACAATGTCCTGCCGGACCGCGAGGTACGCGCGCTCGGACAGGGTGCGCGGCGATTCGCTGGCCGGACGCAGCAGGTGGTCGGTGAAAGTCTGGTTGGGCAGCATGGGGTTCTTCCCGGTCACTTTGTTCAAGGCGTTTCTTCGTCGATCTGCTGGCGCTTGAGCCGGTAGGCCAGCTGGGGCCGGGTCAGGCCCAGCAGGCGCGCAGCGCCCGAGAGGTTGCCGCCGCTGCGCTCGACCGCCAGCGCCAGCACCCGGGCCTCCAGCTGTTCGAGCGACAGCCCGCTGCTCACAATGCGCTCGCAGAGTTCGTTCTCTCCCGCAGGCAAGACCCGGGCCAGCCGCCCTTGGGGATCCACCCCTTCCTGGCGCGCCCCGGGCTGGTTCGGGAACAGGTGCTCCAGTTCCACCGTGCCACCCTGAGCGGCGAGGATCACGCCACGCTCGACCAGGTTTTCCAGCTCGCGCACATTGCCCGGCCAGTCGTGCCGCATCAGGGCCTGCAGGGCCCGGTCGCCCAGACCGCTGAGGCGCTTGTTGTGCAGCGCCATGAACCGCGCCAGCAGGTGGCGCGCCAGCGGCTCGATGTCGGCGCTGCGTTCGCGCAGCGGCGGGATGCAGATCGGATAGACATTGAGGCGGTACAGCAGGTCGCGCCGGAACCGGCCTTGCGCCACCGCGGCCTCCAGGTCCACGTTGGTCGCGGTGACCATGCGCACATTGACCTTGCGCGTGGCCTCGGCCCCCAGCCGTTCGATCTCGCCTTCCTGCAACACGCGCAGCAGCTTGGCCTGCGCCGCAAGCGGCAGGTCGCCGACCTCGTCGAGGAACAGCGTGCCGCCCTCGGCGCGCTCGAAGCGCCCGGCGCGCGCCGCGTGCGCCCCGGTGTAGGCCCCCTTCTCCACCCCGAACAGCTCGGCCTCGATCAGCTCGGCGGGCAGCGCCGCGCAGTTCACCGCCACAAAGGGGCCCGTGGCGCGGTCGGAATGTTCGTGCAGGGCGCGCGCAAACCGCTCCTTGCCGACCCCGGTCTCGCCGGTCAGCAGCACCGTGACCTGGGTGCATGCGGCGCGCTGCATGAGATCGTGGGCGTGCTGGAACGCCGGTGAGGCGCCGATCAGCATGCCACCCGACGTCGCGGGCTCCAGCGAGGTCTTCAGCGCCTCCACCTGCTGGCTCAGCACGTCGAGCTTGTGCAGCAGCGAATCGTCTTCGAAATACGGCCGGTAGGCCTCGCCGTCGGGCCATTCGTCGATCGGCTTGCCGACGATGTGGCAGTGGTCGTCTCCGCAGGCACCGCACTGGATCTCCTTGAACAGGATCAGCTTGCCCATGAACGCGCTGGTGTAGCCGCTGGCGTAGCCCAGCAGGATCCAGCAAGCGGGCTCGTCCACCACGCCATAGGCCAGCCGGTGGGCGTGGGCCTCCCAGGAGTCGTCCCAGCGGAACTCGCCCTCGTACAGCCCGGTGGCCGCGTCCATCTTCAGATGCAGCGGCGTCACCCGCGCTGCGCCTTCCAGCATGTGCAGCTGCGGCCCCACCATGAACATCTCTTCCAGGCTGCGGTTGCCCCGGGTCTTGTGGGCGAAGCCGGCGTCGTGCGCGCCACTGGCGTAGCCCATGCGCGTGAGCAGGCGGCGGGTGTGTTCGGTGCCGACCGAGGTGATCAGGTCGCGGCGCAGCGCACTGAGCGCCGCGGTGTGCAACAACACCATGCGGCGTTCGCCCAGCCAGATCGCGCCGCTGTCGGGCTCAAAACGCAACAGCTTCCTCAGGTCGGCGTCCGGGGGGTAGTTCAGATGGGGTTCCACGGGGTCTCCTGTACATCGGGCTGTGTTCGCCAGAATTCTCGATATTTTGACCGCACACGGCCACCGGAGCAAGCCAGCCCAGGTTCCTGGCGGATTTCACCATTTCATCAAAAACCGCCCCGGGCCTCGACGATTTCGTGAAATTGTTTTGTGTTTCCAGGTGTTGAACGGTGCTTGACAGGCCTGATGGACCCCCAACACTCGGGAAAACCCGCCCGTTGGGAATTGGGGTTTTTAGGGGTTTTCCCTTAAATATCGAGATTTTTACCGGTTCGAGTCGATTCAGGCACACCCCGTGCAAGAGCAGCCGTGTCCAACCCGCCCGACCATGACCACTGCCACCACCCTCGAAACCCAGAACCTGCCCGTCGTGGATCTGCAGCGCCGCTACGTGCGCCTGCTGGAGCGCCGCGGCGATGGCCTGGTCAGCTTCGAGTTCTCGATCGGCTGGCCCGAGCTGGCGGTGGAACTGATGCTGCCCGCGGCGGCGTTCGACGAGTTCTGCACCAGGCACCAGGTGATCTGGCGCGAAGACTGAAGACCGGCGCACAGCCCCCACAACTCCAGGAGACAAGACCCGATGAACATCGATCTGCAGGCGCGCGAGATCACACCGCTGCGCAACACCTACGCCCACGTGGCGCAGCACATGGGCGGCGACAAGGTGGCCTCGCGCTACCAGGAAGCCACCTTCGGCGCCCAGCCGATGACGAACTTCCACTACCGCCCGACCTGGGACCCGGCCCACGAACTGTTCGACGCCGCGCGCAGCCGTGTGGTGCTGGCCGACTGGTACGTGCTCAAGGACCCGCGCCAGTTCTATTACGCCACCTGGACCATGACGCGGGCGCGCCAGCAGGACGCGGTGGAGTCCAGTTTCCAGTTCGTCGAATCGCGCGGCATGGTCGCCATGATCCCGGACGCGGTGCGCGAGAAGGCCCTGCGGGTGCTGCTGCCGTTGCGGCACGCGGCCTGGGGCGCCAACATGAACAACGCGTCCATCGCCGCCTACGGCTTTGGCACGGCCTTCACCGCACCCGCCATGTTCCACGCCATGGACAACCTGGGGGTGGCGCAGTACCTCACCCGCCTCGGCCTGGCGATGGCCGAGCCGGAGGCGCTGGACGCCGGCAAGCAGGCCTGGCTGGACGACCCGCACTGGCAGGGCCTGCGCCGCTACGTGGAAGACACGCTGGTGCTGCAGGACCCGTTCGAACTGTTCGTGGCGCAAAACCTGGCGCTCGACGGCCTGCTGTACCCGCTGGTCTACACCCACTTCGTGGACGACCACATCGCCCTTCAGGGTGGCACGGCGGTGGCCATGCTGACCAGCTTCATGCCCGAGTGGCACGACGAGACGGCACGCTGGGTCGACGCGCTGGTGAAGGTGGCCGCGGCCGAGTCCGACGCCAACCGCGCCCTGATCTCGCAGTGGGTGAGCGACTGGTCGGACCGCGCACAAGCCGCGCTGACACCGGTGGCCGACCTCGCGCTGGGTGCCCAGGGACCCGCCGCGCTGGGCGAGGTGATGGACCAGTTCAGGGCGCGCTGCAAAAAAGCCGGCCTCGCCCTCTGAATCCCGCCCACAAGGAAACCCCATGTCCAACGTATTCATCGCCTTTCAGCACAACGAAGAGTCCCGCCCGGTGATCGACGCCATCGTGGCAGACAACCCTGGCGCCCAGGTCGTGCACTCGCCAGGCCTGGTCAAGATCGACGCGCCCGACAGCCTGACGATCCGCCGCTCGACCATCGAGGAACAGACCGGCCGGCCCTACGACCTGCAGCAGATCCACATCAACCTGGTGACGCTCTCGGGCCACATCGACGAAGACGACGACCAGCTCACGCTCAGCTGGAAGCATTAACCCCCACAGAGGAGACAAACATGGACACCCGCGTCACCCGAAAAAAGCTCGGTCTGAAAGACCGCTACGCCGCCATGACCCGCGGCCTCGGCTGGGAAACCACCTACCAGCCGATGGACAAGGTCTTCCCGTACGACAAATACGAAGGCATCAAGATCCACGACTGGAACAAATGGGAAGACCCGTTCCGCCTGACCATGGATGCGTACTGGAAGTACCAGGGCGAGAAGGAGAAAAAGCTCTACGCCGTGATCGAGGCGTTCGCGCAGAACAACGGCCAGCTCGGCGTGAGCGATGCGCGCTACATCAACGCACTCAAGCTGTTCATCCAGGGCGTGACGCCGCTGGAGTACTACGCCCACCGCGGCTTCGCCCACGTGGGTCGCCAGTTCACCGGCGAGGGCGCGCGGGTCGCCGCGCAGATGCAGTCGGTGGACGAGCTGCGCCACTACCAGACCGAAACCCACGCCATCAGCCACTACAACAAGTACTTCAACGGCATGCACCATTCGAACCACTGGTTCGACCGCGTCTGGTACCTGTCGGTGCCGAAGTCCTTCTTCGAAGACGCCATCACCGGTGGGCCGTTCGAGTTCCTGGTGGCCGTGAGCTTCTCGTTCGAGTACGTGCTGACCAACCTGCTGTTCGTGCCCTTCATGAGCGGCGCGGCGCACAACGGCGACATGAGCACCGTCACCTTCGGCTTCAGTGCGCAGAGCGACGAGAGCCGCCACATGACGCTGGGCATCGAGTGCATCAAGTTCCTGCTGGAACAGGACCCGGCCAACGTGCCCATCGTGCAGGGCTGGATCGACAAATGGTTCTGGCGCGGCTACCGCCTGCTCACCCTGGTGGCCATGATGCAGGACTACATGCTGCCCAAACGCGTGATGAGCTGGAAGGAAGCCTGGGAGATGTACGCCGAAGAAAACGGCGGCGCCCTGTTCAAGGACCTGGCGCGCTACGGCATCCGCGAGCCCAAGGGCTGGAAGGACGCCTGCGAAGGCAAGGACCACATCAGCCACCAGGCCTGGAACACCTTCTACAACTACAACGCGGCCGCGCCCTTCCACACCTGGGTGCCCACCGAAGAAGAGATGAGCTGGCTGTCGGAGAAATACCCCGACACCTTCGACAAGCACTACCGCCCGCGGCTGGAGCACTACCGCGAGCAGCAGCAGGCCGGCAAGCGCTTCTACAACAAGACGCTGCCCATGCTGTGCACCACCTGCCAGATCCCGATGCTGTTCACCGAACCCGGAGACGCCAGCAAGATCTGCTACCGAGAGAGCGACTACTTCGGCAACAAGTACCACTTCTGCTCGGACCACTGCAAGAGCATCTTCGACCACGAACCCGAGAAATACGTGCAGAGCTGGCTGCCGGTGCACCAGATCTACCAGGGCCACTGTTTCAAGCCCGGCACCGACCCGACCGTGGAGGGCTTCGACCCGTTGATGGCGGTGCTCGATTACTACGAGCTGAACGTTGGCCGCGACAACTTCGACTTCGAAGGCTCGGAAGACCAGAAGAACTTCGCCGCCTGGCGGGGCGACCCACCCGCGACCGCCACGGCCGCCACCACCGAACCGGGAGCCGCGAAATGAGCGTCGTCGCCATCTCTGACTACAACTTCCCGGCCAAGGATGTGCGCGAGAACTTTCCCGCGCCCCTGCTCTATATCGGCTGGGAAGACCACCTGATGTTCTGCGCGCCGTTCTGCCTGCCGCTGCCACCCGACATGCCGTTCGGTGCCCTGCCCACCGCGGTGCTGCCCGGCATCTATGGCGAGCACCCGGATTTCGCAAGCATCGACTGGTCCAGCGTCGAGTGGCTCAAGTCGGGCCAGCCCTGGCAGCCCGATCCGGCGAAGTCGCTGGCCGACAACGGCCTGCAACACAAGGACGCGATCCGTTTCCGCACGCCCGGCCTCACCGGCATCAAGGGATCCTTCAGCTGAGCTGTCCATGAGCTACCAACTGACCATTGAACCCCTGGGCGCGACCATCGAGGTCGAGGAAGGCCAGACCGTGCTCGACGCGGCGCTGCGGCAGGGCATCTACCTGCCGCACGCCTGCGGGCACGGTCTGTGCGGGTCCTGCAAGGTGCAGGTGTGCGACGGCGAGGTGGACCACGGCGCGGCCAACCCGTTCGCGCTGATGGACTTCGAGCGCGACGAAGGCAAGACGCTGGCCTGTTGCTGCACGCTGCAGAGCGACACCACCATCGAGGCCGACATCGAGGAAGAGCCCGATGCGCGCGTGATCCCGGTGCGCGACTTCGCCGCCACCGTCAGCCGCATCGAAGACCTCACGCCCACGATCAAGGCGATCCACCTGCAGATCGATAAACCCATCGACTTTCAGGCGGGGCAGTACGTGCAGGTGGAGATCCCGGGCGTGGGCAGCCGCGCCTTCTCGATCGCCAATCACCCCGCCGATGTGAACGCCACGAAGAGCATCGAGCTGAACGTGCGCAGGCTGCCCGGCGGCGCCGGCACCACCTGGCTGCACGAGCAGCTGAAGACCGGCGACCGTCTGCGTGTGGCCGGCCCCTACGGCCGCTTCTTTGTGCGCGAATCGGCGCAACAGCCCATGCTGTTCATGGCCGGCGGCTCGGGCCTGTCGAGTCCGCGCTCGATGATCACGGACCTGCTCGCGCGCGGCTGCACGCTGCCGATCACCCTGGTCTACGGACAACGTTCGCGCGAGGAGCTGTACTACGACGCCGAGTTCCGCGCGCTCGCCGCGCAGCACGCCAACTTCACGTACGTGCCGGCGCTCTCGCACGAGCCCGAGGGCTCGGACTGGGACGGCCTGCGCGGCTTCGTGCACGAGGCGGCCAAGGTGCACTTCGGCGCCAACTTTGCGGGCCACAAGGCCTATCTCTGCGGACCGCCGCCCATGATCGAAGCCTGCATCACGACCCTGATGCAGGGTCGCCTGTTCGAGCGCGACATCTACACCGAGAAGTTCCTCTCGGCGGCCGATGCACAGGCCACGCGCAGCCCTCTCTTCCAGCGGGTGTGACGGCCATGTCCATCTTCGACACCCGCCCCAAGTTCGCCGTGAACGTCGCGCAGACCGACGAGACCTTCCCCTGCGCCGCCAACGAAAGCCTGCTCACCGGCATGTTGCGCCTGGGCCGCAAGGGCAACATGCAGGCCGCCACCTGGATGAGCCGCACCACGACGCCGCACGACATCGCTTTCGTGGGCGGTCCGCGCAGCGGCCTGCACCACATCGCGTTCTTCCTGGACTCGTGGCACGACGTGCTCAAGGCGGCGGACGTGATGGCCAAGAACAAGGTGCGCATCGACGTGGCGCCCACGCGCCACGGCATCACGCGCGGCGAGACCATCTACTTCTTCGACCCCAGCGGCAACCGCAACGAGACCTTTGCGGGCCTGGGCTACCTGGCGCAGCGTGATCGTCCGGTCACCACCTGGACCGAAGACATGCTGGGCAGCGGCATCTTCTATCACACGGGTGACCTGGTGGCTTCTTTTACCGAGGTGTACACCTGACCACCCCCCTGCGCCGCTGACGCGGCTTCCCCCCTCCGTGGCGCGCCTGCGGCGCTTCGAGGGGGGACGGCACCTGAGGCCCGGCGGAGCCGGTTCCTCGGTGCCACTCGGTTGAAGTCCCCTCACGCCAACAACTTTTCCTTTCATGTCACCCGCTCTCTCCGTTCCCTCTTCGGTGATCACCGCGTCTGCGGCTTCGCTGGCCTGTCAGGCCGCGATTGCGCACGCAGAAGCATTGGGCATACGCATCAACGTGGCCGTGACCGATGCCTCGGGCATCCTCACCGCCTTCTTGCGCATGCCCCATGCGTTTCTGCATTCGATCGACATCGCGATCGACAAGGCCTACACGGCCGCGAGCTTCGGCTTCCCGACCTCGAAGTGGGGCGGCGTCATCGGCGACGACGAGCTGCTGCGCATCGGTCTGAACCAGCGCCAGCGTCTGGTCTTGTTCGGCGGCGGCCTGCCCGTCGTCGAGCACGGCACGCGCATCGGTGGCATCGGGGTCTCCGGCGGATCGGCCGAGCAGGACGAAGCCTGCGCCCGCGCCGGCCTGAAGGCCCTGGGCCTGGATTGATTTTTCATCTCCCTCACGCAACATGAAACAGTTCCACAACTTCATCAACGGCGAATTTGTCGCCACGACCAAGACCTTCGAAAACCGCAACCCGGCCACCAACGCCGTGGTCGGCATGGTCCACGAAGCCGGTCAGGCCGAGGTCGACGCCGCTGTCGACGCCGCACACGCGGCGCTCAAGGGCGACTGGGGCCGCATGAGCGTGGTCAAGCGCACCGAGCTGCTGCACGCCGTGGCCGACGAGATCAACCGCCGCTTCGACGACTTCCTCGAAGCCGAACTGGCCGACACCGGCAAGCCCCGCTCGCTGGCCAGCCACATCGACATCCCGCGCGGCGCTGCCAACTTCAAGGTCTTCGCCGACATCGTGAAAAACGTGCCGACCGAGAGCTTCCAGATGACCACGCCCGACGGCGGCACCGCCGTGAGCTACGCCATCCGCTCACCGCTGGGCGTGGTCGGCGTGATCTGCCCCTGGAACCTGCCGCTGCTGCTGATGACCTGGAAAGTCGGCCCGGCGCTGGCCTGCGGCAACACCGTGATCGTCAAGCCCTCCGAAGAAACCCCCGCCACCGCCACCTTGCTGGGCGAGGTGATGAACGCGGTCGGCGTGCCCAAGGGCGTGTACCAGGTGCTGCACGGTTTCGGTCCCGGATCAGCGGGCGAATTCATCACCAGGCACCCGCGCGTCAACGGCATCACCTTCACCGGCGAGACCCGCACCGGCGAGGCCATCATGGCCGCCGCTGCCAAGGGCGTGCGCCCGGTGTCGTTTGAACTCGGCGGCAAGAACGCCGGCATCGTGTTCGCCGACGCCGACTTCGACAAAGCCGTCGCGGGCATCACGCGCAGCGCGTTCGAGAACTGTGGCCAGGTTTGCCTGGGCACCGAACGCGTGTACGTGCAGCGTCCGATCTTCGACCGGTTCGTGGCTGCGCTGAAGGAAAAGGCTGAAGCCCTGAGGGTCGGCGGTCCCGATACACCCGGTGTCGGTCTGGGTCCGCTGATCTCGGCCGAACACAAAGCCAAGGTGCTGGGCTACTACGCAAAAGCGAAGGACGAGGGCGCGACCGTGGTCACCGGCGGCGGTGTGCCGGCCATGAAGGGCGAGTTCGCCAACGGCCATTTCGTGCAACCCACCATCTGGACCGGCCTGCCCGAGAGCGCCAGCGTGATCCGTGAAGAGATTTTTGGCCCCTGCTGCCACATCGCCCCCTTCGACACCGAAGAGGAAGCGATTGCCCTGGCCAACGCCACCGACTACGGCCTGGCCACCACCGTGTGGACGCAGAACCTCGGCACCGCGCACCGGATGGCCGCCGCGATCGAGGTGGGGCTGTGCTGGATCAACAGCTGGTTCCTGCGCGACCTGCGCACCGCATTCGGCGGCGCCAAGGCGAGCGGCATCGGCCGCGAAGGCGGCGTGCACTCACTGGAGTTCTATACCGAACTCAGAAACGTCATGGTGAAACTGTGAACGCACCCCACAACCCCGAGATCGCCCGCAGCGTTCGCACGGGCGCGTTCAACAGCAACGTGCACGACCTGGGCAGCTCGAAGCCGGGCCAGCCGCCGGTGCTGTTCATCCACGGCTCCGGTCCCGGCGTCAGCGCCTGGGCCAACTGGCGCCTGGCGATGCCGGTGATTGCACGGGACCGCCGCGTGATCGCGCCCGACATGGTGGGCTTCGGCTACACCGACCGGCCTGCGGGCATCACCTACAACATGGACACCTGGGTGCAGCAGGCGCTGGATGTCATGGACGTTATGGGCGTCGAGCAGGCCGACGTGGTCGGCAACAGCTTTGGCGGTGCGCTCTCGCTGGCGCTGGCCATCCGCGCGCCGCAGCGCGTGCGCCGCCTGGTGCTCATGGGTTCGGTCGGCGTGCCGTTCCCGATCACGCCGGGGCTCGACGCCGTGTGGGGTTACGAGCCGTCGCTGGACACCATGAAGCGTCTGCTGGACATCTTTGCCCACAGCCGCGCGCTCGTCACCGACGAGCTGGCCCAGCTGCGCTACCAGGCCAGCATCCGCCCCGGTTTCCAGGAATCGTTCTCGGCCATGTTCCCGGCCCCGCGCCAGCGCTGGGTCGACGCCATGGCCAGCCCCGAGGCGGCCGTCCGCGCGCTGCCGCACGAGACCCTGATCGTGCACGGCCGCGAGGACCAGGTGATTCCCCTGCAGACCTCGCTCACGCTGAGCCAGTGGATACCCAACAGTCAGTTGCACGTGTTCGGCCACTGCGGCCACTGGACGCAGATCGAACACGCCGCGCGCTTCGCGCAGCTGGTCGCCAACTTCCTGCAAGAAGCCGACAACTCCTCTACCTGACCAAAAACCATGATCTCCATCGAAACCCTGGGCGATGAGCTCTACACCGCGTTGCGCGACCGCCAGGTCGTCGACCCGCTGTCCACCCGCTTCCCCGACATCACCATCGAGCAGGCCTACCGCATCCAGGAGCGCATGCTGCAGCGCCGCCTACAGGACGGCGAGCGGATCGTGGGCAAGAAGATCGGCGTGACCTCGGCCGCCGTGATGAACATGCTGGGCGTTCACCAGCCCGACTTCGGCTACCTGACCGACGCGATGATCGTCAACCAGGGCGAAGCCATCGACATCTCGACGCTGATCCAGCCCAAGGCCGAGGGCGAGATCGCCTTCCTCTTGAAGCGCGACCTGATGGGCCCGGGCGTGGGCGTGGCCGATGTGCTGGCCGCGACCGAGTGCGTGATGCCCTGCTTCGAGATCGTCGACTCGCGCATCCGCGACTGGAAGATCAAGATCACCGACACCGTGGCGGACAACGCGTCGTGCGGCGTGTTCGTGCTCGGCGACCGCGCCGTCAGCCCGCTCGCGCTGGACCTGCAGACCTGCGGCATGGTGCTGGAGAAAAACGGCGAGATCGTCGCCACCGGCGCCGGCGCCGCGGCCCTGGGCTCGCCGCTCAACGCGGTGGCCTGGCTGGCCAACACCATGGGCCGCCTGGGCATTGGCCTGAAGGCCGGCGACGTGATCCTCTCGGGCGCGCTGGCGGCCATGTTCCCGGCACAGAAGGGCGACTTCTTCCGCGTGTCGATTGGCGGCCTGGGCGAGTGCTCGGTGCGTTTCAACTGACCCCGCCCCCATCCGAACACACACCACCATGAAACTCGACAAAGCCACCATCGAAGCCCTGGCCGAACACCTGGAGAACTGCCAGCTGCAGGCCCGCGACACCACCAAGATCACCGACGACCACCCGGACATGGACTGGGATGACGCCTACGCGATCCAGGCCGCCCTGCTCGCGCGCAAGCAGGCGCGCGGCTTGCGCCTCGCGGGCCTGAAAGCCGGCCTCACCTCGTTCGCCAAGATGAAGCAGATGGGCGTGAGATCGCCCGTGTTCGGCTGGATGACCGAGGACTACGCCGTGCCCCACGGCGGCGAGGTGAAGACCAGCGAACTCATCCACCCCAAGGTCGAGCCCGAGATCGCCTTTGTTCTCAAGCGCGCGCTCAGGGGCCCGGGCTGCCACATGGGCACCGTGCTGGCCGCGACCGACTTCGTGCTGCCCGGCATCGAGGTGATCGACAGCCGCTACCGCGACTTCAAGTTCGACCTCAAGAGCGTGATCGCCGACAACACCTCGGCCGCGCGCTTCGTGGTCGGCGGCCAGCCCATGAAGGTCGACGGCCAGGACCTGCGCACCGTCGGCATCGTGATGGAGAAGAACGGCCAGCCCGTGGCCTTCGGCGCCGGCGCCGCCGTGCTGGGCCACCCAGCGACTGCCATCGCCATGCTCGCCAACCACCTGGGCGCGCGCGGCGAAGAGATACCCGCCGGCACCCTGATCCTGTCCGGCGGCATCACCGAAGCCGTGTCCGTCAACGCCGGTGATGCCGTGACCCTGAAGGTGCAGGGCATGGGCAGCACCGGCCTGCGCTTCATCTGAACCCCGAGGAGAACCCCATGCCATTTGCCCAGATTTACATGATCGAAGGCCGCACCGAAGACATGAAGCGTGCCGTGATCGAAAAGGTCAGCGCCGCGCTGGTCGAAGCCACCAGCGCGCCAAAGGAAACCGTCCGCGTCTGGATCACCGAAGTGCCCAAGACAAACTGGGGCATCGCAGGCGTCACCGCCAAAGACCTGGGACGGTGAGCCGGCCCCCGCGCCGCTTCGCGTCAACCCCCAAGGGGGCAACCCGGTGCGGCCCGGCTGAGCCGGTTCCGCCGGGTTCCCGGTGAAAGCATTGCGCTCCGACTGAATGAATCACTGAAATGAAAGCCTCTGAAATGACTCAAAGAAAAATCAAATGCGCCCTCATCGGCCCAGGCAACATCGGCACCGACCTGCTGGCCAAGCTGCAGCGCAGCCCGGTGCTGGAACCCGTCTGGATGGTGGGCATCGACCCGGCCTCGGACGGCCTCAAGCGCGCCAAAGAGATGGGCATCAAGACCACAGCCGATGGCGTGGACGGATTGATTCCGCACATGAAGGCCGACGGCGTGCAGATCGTGTTCGACGCGACCAGCGCCTATGTGCACGCCGAGAACTCGCGCAAGGTCAACGCGCAGGGCGCGATGATGATCGACCTCACGCCCGCGGCCATCGGCCCCTACTGCGTACCGCCGGTCAACCTCAAGCAGCATGTCGGCCTGCGCGAGATGAACGTGAACATGGTCACCTGCGGCGGCCAGGCCACGATCCCCATGGTCTACGCGGTGTCGCGAGTTCAACCCGTGGCCTACGGCGAGATCGTCGCCACCGTGTCGTCCAAGTCGGTCGGCCCGGGCACGCGCAAGAACATCGACGAATTCACCCGCACCACGGCCGGCGCGGTCGAGAAGGTCGGTGGCGCCAAGAAAGGCAAGGCCATCATCGTGATCAACCCGGCCGAGCCGCCGCTGATCATGCGCGACACGGTGCACTGCCTGACCGAAAGCAAGCCCGACGAGGCCGCGATCACGAAGTCGATCCACGACATGATCAGGGAAGTGCAGAAGTACGTGCCGGGCTACCAGCTGGTCAACGGCCCCGTCTTCGACGGCAACCGCGTCTCGGTCTTCATGGAGGTCGAGGGCCTGGGCGACTACCTGCCCAAGTACGCCGGCAACCTGGACATCATGACCGCCGCCGCCGCACGCACCGCCGAGATGTTTGCCGAAGAGATCCTGAAGGGCGAGCTGGTGCTTGAGCCCGTCCCCGCGTGAAGGAGAAGAAGACCATGAGCCAGAAAAAAATCACCCTGCACGACATGACCCTGCGCGACGGGATGCACCCCAAGCGCCACCTGATGACGCTCGACCAGATGAGAGCAATAGCCTGCGGACTGGACGCCGCCGGTGTGCCGCTGATCGAGGTGACCCACGGCGACGGCCTGGGCGGCTCCAGCGTCAACTACGGCTTCCCGGCCCACACCGACGAGGAGTACCTGGGCACCGTGATCCCGCTGATGAAGCAGGCCAAGGTCTCGGCGCTGCTGCTGCCCGGCATTGGCACCGTGGACCACCTGAAGATGGCGCACGGCCTGGGCGTGCACACCATCCGCGTGGCGACGCACTGCACCGAAGCCGACGTCAGCGAACAGCACATCACCTACGCCCGCAAGCTGGACATGGACGTGGTCGGCTTCCTGATGATGGCCCACATGAACAGCCCAGAGGGCCTGGTGAAACAGGCCAAGCTGATGGAGGGCTACGGCGCCAACTGCATTTACGTCACCGACTCGGCCGGCTATATGTTGCCGGGCGACGTGAAGGCGCGCCTGCAGGCGGTGCGCGACGCGCTCAAGCCCGAGACCGAGATGGGCTTCCACGGCCACCACAACCTGGCCATGGGCATCGCCAACTCGGTCGCCGCGATCGAATGCGGCGCCACCCGCATCGACGCCGCGGCCGCCGGCCTGGGTGCGGGCGCGGGCAACACGCCGATGGAGGTGCTGGTCGCCGTGCTCGACCGCATGGGCGTGAGCACCGGCGTGGACGTCTGGAAGATCCAGGACGTGGCCGAGGACCTGGTGGTGCCGATCATGGACTTCCCGATCCGCATCGACCGCGATGCACTCACGCTGGGCTACGCCGGTGTCTATGGCAGCTTCCTGCTGTTCGCCAAGCGCGCGAGTGTGAAGTACGGCATTCCGGCACGCGACATCCTGGTCGAGCTGGGCCGAAGGAAGATGGTCGGCGGCCAGGAAGACATGATCGAGGACACGGCCATGACCATGGCCCGCGAGCGCGGACTGCTGCACGCCGCCGCCTGAGCGGGCGGTATGCACGCTCGGTGCGCGAGCGGGCCGAAGGGAACGGAGGCGAACATGAACAGGACGCCCACGCCGGCACAGCATGCCGACACCCTCTGGTCTGCACGCCGGGCCGGGCGCACCCTCGATGCCGAGGAGACGCTCGGTCCGATCGACCTTGCAACGGCCTACAACATCCAGAAGGCGCTCGTCGCGCTGCGCATCGCGGCGGGCGAGCGTGTCATCGGGTGGAAGCTCGGCTACACCTCGGAAGTGATGCGCCGCCAGATGGGCGTGGACAGGCCCAACTTCGGGCCGCTGACGGACTGGATGCTGCTCGAATCCGGCGACACGGTGTCTGACCGGTTCGTGCAGCCTCGGGTCGAACCCGAGATCGGCTTTCGACTTGGAACGGCCATCGATGCCCGATCGGCCCCGGTGGACCGCTGGTCGGTGGCGGCAGCGGTATCCGAAGCCCTGGCGTGCCTGGAGATCGTGCACTCGACCTGGACCGGCTACCGCTTCACGCTCGAACAGAACACCGCCGACCATTCTTCGGCAGGCCAGGTGGTCGTGGGCCCACCGCTGGCCGTCTCCAGTTTCATGGACCTCGACACCGTCGCCGTCTGCCTGTCCGACGAGCGCGAAACGCTTGGCAAGGGCGTGGGCGCCGCGGCGGATGGCCATCCTCTCGATGCGGTGGCCCGCCTCGCCCACGAGCTGGCCGGCATCGACCGGCGGCTGGAGCCCGGCGACCTGGTGATCACCGGCGGCCTCACGGCCGCGTTTCCGCTGGCGCCTGGAGGTCGTCTGAAGGCCCGTTTCTCGGCAGGCGACGCGAAGTCGGTCGAAGTGGGTGTCAGCCGCGCTGGTGGAGCCTGATATTGTCCTGTCCCGCACCCATTCACATACCTCCCATGAGCCCCCTGTTCGCGGAATCCCCTCTGTACCAGGTCGAGTCGGTGGCGCTCCACCAGACGGACACGCCGCAGGCTCAGCGCGAAAAGCTCGCGCGCATTGTGCTGGACTCGATGTACCAGTTCGTCGGTTTGCTGGATGCCCAAGGGCACACACTGGAGATCAACCGCGCAGCGCTTGAAGGCGCGGGCGTGGACCTGGCCGACATCCGTGGCAAACCGTTCTGGGAGGCACGCTGGTTCCAGGTGTCGCGCGAAATCACCGAACTGGCGCGCGACTTCATTCGCCGCGCTCGGGGCGGCGAGTTCATCCGCTGCGACCTGGAGGTCTTTGGCCAGGCGGCGGGAGACGAAACCATTGTGGTGGACTTCTCGCTGCTGCCGGTGCGGGACGACGATGGGAACGTGGTGTTCCTTCTGGCCGAGGGCCGCAACATCACCGCGAAGAAGCGCGCCGAGGACGAGATCGCGCGCAAGAACGCCGAACTCGAAAGCCTGCTCGCCCGCATCCGCCAGCTGGACCAGCAGAAAACCGACTTCTTCGCCAACGTCAGCCACGAACTGCGCACACCACTGGCCCTGATCCTGGGTCCGGCCGAAGAGTTGCTGGGCTCGGGCAGCAACCTGTCGGACCCGCAGCGGCGCCAGCTCGGCGTGATACAGCGCAACGCCACCGCCTTGCTCAAACACGTCAACGACCTGCTGGATCTGGCCAAACTGGACGCCCGGCGCATGGACCTGCACTACACGCAGCTCGACCTGGCGGCGCTGGTGCGTGAACACGCAGAACAGTTTCATGCGGTGGCGCCGCAGCTGGACCTGAGCTACGTCATTGCCACCCCCAAGACGCTGCGCGCAACCCTTGACCAAGACAAGACCGAGCGCATCTTGCAGAACCTGCTGTCCAACGCCTTCAAGTTCACGCCACCCGGCGGGCGCGTCAGCTGTGCGCTCGAGAAGACCAGTCAGGGTCGCTGCCTGATCACGGTGCAGGACTCGGGGCCCGGCGTGCCACCCGAGATGCGACAGCTGATCTTCGAGCGCTTTCGCCAGGGGCAGACCGGCACCACCCGCAACTTCGGCGGCACCGGCCTGGGTCTGGCGATCGCCAAGGAATTCACCGACCTGCTGCACGGGACCATCACGGTCACGGCCGCCGCCGGGG
The DNA here is from genome assembly GCF_057654755.1 of Hydrogenophaga sp. L76. Classification (NCBI taxonomy): domain Bacteria; kingdom Pseudomonadati; phylum Pseudomonadota; class Betaproteobacteria; order Burkholderiales; family Comamonadaceae; genus Hydrogenophaga; species Hydrogenophaga sp. L76. The sequence goes on along the minus strand of NZ_CM172807.1, from coordinate 3,341,581 downwards.
GCGGATCGCTGTTCCAGGTTGAACTGCCGCAGGAGCCCCCGCCCGGCGAGGCCGCGCTGCACGGCGGGATCTCGCCCGCGCGCACGCTGAAGGCGCCGGCTCTCAACCCCGCGCTGGCCGAGCTCACCCCGCCCGAAGAAGCCCCCATGAATGGCCAGGCACCCACCGACGCGCCGCGCATCCTGGTGGTGGAGGACATCCCCGAGATGAGGCGTTTCATTTGCGATGCGCTGGGCACCGAGTTCAACGTGACCTCGGCGCCCGACGGCCAGGCCGCGCTCGAAGCCGCGCTGGCCTCGGCCCCCGACCTGCTGGTGACCGACCTGATGCTGCCGCGCATGGGCGGTGACCGTCTGGTGAATGCCTTGCACGCCATTCCCCGTCTGAAAGACCTGCCCGTGCTGGTGCTGTCCGCCAAGGACGATGCCGCACTGCGCGCGCGCCTGCTCGCCAGCGCCGCGCAGGACTATGTGACCAAACCGTTTTCGGCACAAGAGCTGCGCGCGCGCGTGCGCAACCTGACCACCATGAAGCTGGCGCGCGACGGCCTGCAGCGCGAGCTGCTCTCGCAAAGCAACGACCTGGCCGAGCTGACCCGCAGCCTGATCGAGAACCGGCGCGCGCTGCAGGCCTCCGAGCACCGCTGGTGGGCGATCTACGAGCATGCGCCGGTGGGCATCGCGCTGATCGGCGCTGACGGAGGCCTCAAGGCGGCCAACCCGGCGTTCCGAAACATGGTGGCCTACAGCGAAGAAGAGCTGCTGGCGCTCCATCTGCCGAGGCTCACGCCGGTGGAAGACCGCGCGGCCACGCAGCGCCGCATCGAAGGCCTGCTGGCCGGTGAGCTCGACACCCACCACGTGCAGCGGCGCTTCCAGCGCCAGGACGGCGCCCTGGTCTGTGCCATCACCAGCATGTCCCGGGTACCCGGCGCACCCGGTGGTGAACAGCTGCTGGTGCTGGTGGCCGCGGACATCACCGAGCAGCGGCACGCCGAGCAGTCGCTGGCTCGGGCGCGCGCCGAGCTGGCCCAAGTCGCGCGCGTCAGCACGCTGGGCGAGCTCACCGCCTCGATCGCGCACGAGGTCAACCAGCCCCTGGCCGCCATCGTGGCCAACGGCCACGCCAGCCTGCGCTGGCTCGAAGCGTCCCCGCCCGACGAGCCCGAGGCCAAGGCGGCGGTGGCGCGCATCATCCGAGACGCCAACCGCGCTGGCGACGTCATCACCCGCATCCGCGGCTTCGTGCAGCGCCATGAAACCCGGTACACGGTGCTCGACATCAACGACGCGATCCGCGACGTGCTCGATCTGGTGCGCAGCGAAGCCCAGGCGCGGCGCATCGAGATCGTGCATATGGAAACGGCCTCGATGCCCGAAGTGATGGCCGACCGCATCCAGCTGCAACAAGTGATCCTGAACCTGGTGATGAACGGCCTGGAGGCCATGACGCGCGACGGCGGCGGCCACCAAGGCACGCTGCAGATCACCACCCACCTGGAAGCCATGGGGGTACAGGTGGACGTGATCGACAGCGGCACCGGCATCGCCCCGTCGATCAAGGACAAGTTGCTCGACGCCTTCCAGACCACCAAGGCCGACGGCATGGGCATGGGACTGGCCATCAGCCGCTCCATCGTCGAATCGCACGGCGGCAACCTCTGGTACACACCCAACCCCGGGCCGGGCGTGACCTTCAGCTTCAGCCTCCCCGTTGCGTTACAGGAGAGTTCGTCGTGACCCCGCGCAATGCCCTGGTGCACGTGGTCGATGACGACCTGTCGATGCGCGAGGCGGTCAGCAGCCTGCTGCGCTCGTTCGGCTTGCGCGTGGAGACGTATGCCCTCGCCACCGACTTTCTGAACCACTATGTGCGCTCGAAGGACGAGCCCGAATGCCTGGTGCTCGATGTGCGCATGCCGGGTCTGAGCGGTCTGGAGCTGCAGCGCCAGCTGCAGCCGTTGCAGCACCAGTTGCCCATCGTCTTCATCACCGCGCACGGCGACATCCCCATGACCGTGCGCGCAATGAAGGCAGGTGCGATGGAATTCCTGCCCAAACCGTTTCGCGACCAGGACCTGCTTGACGCCATCGAGGCCTCGCTCGAGCGATCACGTGCTGCGCTGCGCGAGCGCGAAACCATCCAGGTGCTCAAGGACCGCTACGGTTCGCTGACACCGCGCGAACGCGAGGTTCTCACACTGCTCGCGCAAGGTCTGCGCAACAAGCAAACGGCCGACCGCATGGGCATCAGCGAGGTCACGGTGAAGGTGCACCGCCACAACCTCATGGAGAAGATGCAGGCCGGCTCGGTACCGATGCTGATCAGCATGCTGGAACAGTTGCGCCCGGCCATTGCCGAACATCCCCGGGCCGCAGATTGAGGGAATTCCCTAGGCGCCAAATAAACCAAAGTCCAATGGTGCAAGAGCGGTGTGCTCCCTACAGTTGTTGATGTGACAGCGGCCTTCTGTCCCGCAAGCGGACCGGCCCTGAAAGCACCCACTTCAACAACGACTGGAGACAAACCATGGCCTTGCTGGAACGCAGCGAGTGGTACGACATTGCGCGCGCCACCAACTGGACGCCGACCTACGTCAGCGAATCCGAACTTTTCCCCGACCTCATGACTGGCGCGCAAGGCGTGCCCATGGAACAGTGGGAGTCCTACGACGAGCCCTATAAAACCTCGTACCCCGAGTACGTGAAGATCCAGCGAGAGAAAGACGCGGGCGCGTATTCTGTGAAGGCTGCGCTCGAGCGCAGCCGCATGTTCGAAGAAGCCGACCCGGGCTGGCTGTCGATCCTCAAGTCGCACTACGGCGCGATCGCACTGGGCGAGTATGCCGCCATGAGCGCCGAGGCCCGTATGGCGCGTTTCGGGCGCGCCCCGGGCATGCGCAACATGGCCACCTTCGGCATGATGGACGAGAACCGCCACGCGCAAATCCAGCTTTATTTCCCACACAGCTATTGCGCCAAAGACCGGCAGTTCGACTGGGCGCACAAGGCGTACCACACCAACGAATGGGGCGCCATCGCCGCTCGCCACGCCTTCGACGATCTTTTCCTCTCGCGCAGCGCCACCGACATTGCGGTGATGCTGACCTTCGCATTCGAAACCGGCTTCACCAACATGCAGTTCCTGGGCCTGGCCGCCGACGCGGCCGAGGCGGGTGATTTCACCTTCTCCAGCCTGATCTCGAGCATCCAGACCGACGAGTCGCGCCACGCACAGATCGGCGGCCCGGCGCTCCAGATCCTGATCGCCAACGGCCGCAAGGAAGAGGCGCAGAAGCTGGTCGACGTGGCGATCGCGCGCGCCTGGCGGCTGTTCAGCCTGCTCACCGGCACCGCCATGGACTACGCCACGCCGCTGCACCACCGCAAGCAGTCGTTCAAGGAGTTCATGCGCGAGTGGATCGTGGGCCAGTTCGAGCGCTCGCTGCTCGACATGGGCCTGGACCTGCCCTGGTACTGGGACCAGATGATCAACGAGTTCGACTACCAGCACCACGCCTACCAGATGGGCATCTGGTTCTGGCGCCCCACGCTGTGGTGGAACGTGGCTGCCGGCGTCACGCCCGACTGCCGTGACTGGCTCGAAGAGAAATACCCGGGCTGGAACGACAGCTTCGGCCAGGCCTGGGACGTGATCATCGACAACCTGCTGGCTGGGCGCACCGAGCTCACTTACCCCGAGACCCTGCCCATCGTCTGCAACATGAGCCAGATCCCGATCTGCGCGATTCCCGGTAACAAGTGGAACGTGAAGGACTACCCGCTCGACTACAAGGGCCGCACCTACCACTTCAACTCCGAGATTGACCGCTGGGTGTTCCAGCAGGACCCGGTGCGCTACCGCGACCACCTCTCGCTGGTTGACCGCTTCCTGGCCGGCCACATCCAGCCGCCCAACCTCATGGGCGCGCTGCAGTACATGAATCTCGCCCCGGGCGAGATCGGCGACGACGCGCACCAGTACGCCTGGGTCGCGGCCTACCGCGACAAATGGGCCGAGAAGAAGGCCGCTTGAGTTCATCGAACAAGGACACCACCATGGCACTCTTTCCCGTGATCTCCAACTTTCAGTACGACTTCGTGCTGCAGCTCGTTCCGGTCGACACCGAGAACACCATGGACGAGGTGGCCGCGGCCGCCGCCCACCACTCGGTGGGCCGGCGCGTGGCACCTCGGCCCGACAAGGTGGTGCGCGTGCGCCGCCAGGGCAGCGACAGTTTCTACCCTCGCCAGGCCAAGCTCTGCGACACCGACATCAAACCGATGGAGGCGCTCGAGTTCATCTTCTGCGACAGCTGAAGGAGCGCTGCATGACATTCCAAAAAGTCTGCACGCTCGACGACGTCTGGGAAGGCGAGATGACCGAGGTCGAGATCGGTGAGCACGAGGTGTTGCTGGTCGGCGTGGAAGGCGGTGACGTGCGCGCCTTTCAAGCGGTCTGCCCTCACCAGGACATTCCCCTGTGCGAAGGCAGGTTCGACGGCAAGGTGCTGACCTGCCGTGCCCACCAGTGGACCTTCGACGCGCGCACCGGCCAGGGACTCAACCCCGGCGACTGCAAGCTCGCCAGCTACCCGGTGCGCATCGAAGGCAACGACGTGCTGGTCCAGGTCGAGGGCGTCACACCGCTATTCGCCCATTCTTGATCCTATGAAAGACACACCATGAGCGATACCACCACCGCCGAAGCCTACCGAAACAACCGCGTCGGCCCCGTGCTGCGCGCCAGCCCGCTGACCGCGGCCGTCATTGAGGCAGCCGAAGAAGACAACCCCGACAAGACCATCCGCGTCGACGACAAGGTGGCCTATGTGCGCATCGACTGCGAAGGCGAGCTGATCCTGCGCCGAGAGACCCTGGAACGTGCATTGGGCCGGCCGTTCCGCATGTCCGAACTCGAGGTCGAACTCGGCTCGTTTGCAGGCCGTATCGAGACCACCGAAGACCACGTGCGCTTCTATTTCAACAAGACGCTCTGACCGGAGATACCCCATGACCCAACCCGACGTGCTCAAGCCACTCAAGACCTGGAGCCACCTGGCCGGCCGCCGCCGCAAGCCCAGCGAATACGAGATCGTTTCCACCAATCTGCACTACTCCACCGACAACCCGGACGCGCCGTTTGAGCTCGACCCGAACTTCGCGATGGCGCTGTGGTTCAAGCAGCACCGCAACGCCTCGCCATTGAAGCATCCCGACTGGGATGCCTTCCGCGATCCGGATGAAATGGTCTACCGCACCTACAACCTGCAACAGGACGGCCAAGAGACCTATGTCCAGGGCCTGTTCGAGCAGTTCTCCGCGCGCGGCCACGACAGCATGCTCGATCCCACCTGGGCCGGCAGCCTGGCACGGCTCTATACCCCGACACGCTACCTGTTCCACACGCTGCAGATGGCCTCTGCCTACCTGTCGCAGATGGCTCCGGCCTCGACCATCTCAAACTGCGCGACGTACCAGGCGGCTGACTCGCTGCGCTGGCTCACCCACACCGCCTACCGCACGGCCGAGTTGGCCAAGAGCTTTCCGGGCATTGGCCTGGGCAGCGGTGAGCGTGCCTACTGGGAGAATGATCCTGCTTGGCAGGGCTGGCGCCAGCTGATCGAAAAAGCCCTGGTGGCCTGGGACTGGGCCGAGAGCTTCACCGCGTTCAGCCTGGTGATCCGCCCTGCAGTGGAAGAAGGCCTGTTGCGCACCCTGGGCGATGCCGGTCGGCACAACAGCGACACCTTGCTCGGCCTGCTGGTCGATGCCCAGCTGCTGGACGCACAGCGTCAGCGCCGCTGGGCCAGCACGCTCACCCGCATGGCGCTGGAGCAGCCCGGCAACCGCGAGGTGATCCAGCGATGGGTGCAGCAGTGGGAACCGCTGGCCGACGCCGCCATCGCCGCCTACTGCGCGGCCCTTCCTGACGCTGCGGGCGCCGCCGAGCGCGCGCGGCAGGCCACCCGCGACTTCCGCAGCGGGTTGGGCCTGTGAGCGAGGTGATCGCCGCCCTGCTCCCAGCCATCCGGATCGAAGTCGACAACGGCCCGGGGTTCACCGTCGGGCCGAACGATGACACCCTGCTCAGGGCCGCGCTGCGCGCGGGCCTGGCCTTCCCCTACGAATGCAGCGTGGGGGGCTGCGGTGCCTGTCGCTTCGAATTGCTGGAGGGCGTGGTGCACACGCTGTGGGAAGGCGCGCCCGGCCTGTCCGAGCGCGACCGAAAACGCGGCAAGCGCCTGGCCTGCCAGTCGCACCCCCAGGGCGATGCGCGCATCCGGGTTCGACTGGGCAGCGAGGCAGACAAGCCGACCGTGCTGCCGCAACGCATCACGGCCACGCTGACGGAACGGCGCGCCATCACCGACGACATGGTCGAGCTGCGCCTGAAGTTGGCCAACGCGCCGACCTTTCTCGCTGGTCAGTACGCCCTGCTCTATCCGCCGGGGGTCGCCGGGGCTCGCGCCTATTCCATGTCCCATCTGGACCAGGGTAACGGTGAGTGGCGCTTCATCGTTCGCCGCACGCCCAGCGGCCGCGGCAGCACCGTGATGTGCACCGAGCTGCCCTTGGGGGCGACGTTGGACATCGACGGACCCTACGGCCACGCCTGGCTACGGCCTTCACCCCGCGACGCTGTGTGCGTGGCCGGCGGGTCGGGCCTGGGGCCCATGTTGTCAATCGCTCGCGGTGTGCTGGCGGAGAACAGCACGAGAAGGGTGCACTTTTTTCTCGGTCTGCGCCAGGAGGCCGAGCTGGGCGCCGCGGCCGAACTGCAGACCCTGATCGGCGAGCGGTTGTCGGCCACGGTGGTGTTGTCCAGCCCGGGCAACCCGTCGGATTGGTCCGGCGCCACCGGTTTCGTGCACGCCGAGGTCGAGCGCCAGCTCGCGCCCGGACTCGGCACTTTCGACCACTACATGGCCGGCCCGCCACCCATGATCGATGCCATGCAGGACCTGCTGATGGTGCGCCACCAGGTGCCTTTCGAGCAGATCCGTTTTGACCGATACGTTTGATTTTCAGCAGGAGACAAACCATGAAGAAAACCCTGATTTCCCTGGCCGCTGGCACGCTGTGCCTCACTGTCGGACAAGCGAACGCCGCCGGTACCTCCCCCTGGACGGTGCGCCTGGGTCCGGCCCACGTCGCTTTCAGCACCAGGGCCGACGTGCAGGTCGGTGGCAGCTTGGTGCCGGGCGGCGATGCATCGGCCAGCAGCAGCACCACGCTGGGCCTTGAGGTTGCCTACGACATCTCGGACCGCCTGACCGCCCGCTTCCTGGCCGGCATTCCACCCGAGACCACGCTCAGCGGCAAAGGCGCTCTGGCCAGTGCCGGCCAGCTGGGCAAGGTGACCTATGCCCCGGCCGTGTTGTCGCTCACCTGGAAACTGTTGGAAGACGGACCGGTACGCCCCTATGTGGGCGCCGGCATCAACTACACCATCGTGACCCGGAACCGCGACGCCTTCATCACCGACCTGGACACTCGCAGCGCCTGGGGGTCGGTGCTGCAGCTCGGCGTGGAGCTCCCGATCGATCCGACCTGGTCGGTGTCGCTCGATGCCCGCAAGATCTTTCTGAAAACCAAGGCCACAGGCACACTGCCCGCCTTCGGTGGTGCCTCCACACGGGCCGATGTCCGGCTCAATCCGCTGGTGGTGTTCCTCTCGGTCGGTCGTCGGTTCTGAAGCGTGCCACCCGACCCGTTCGGGTGGCGGTTGGCTTGCAGCCAGCATGGGTTGACGTTCTCTGAGCGTTTGGTCACTCATGCTTCGAGCACCTTCTCAGGTTCACGATGAATGCTCCGATGAATGAGAGACTGCAAGCAATCGCAGCACTACCCAACATCGTTGGGTAGAAAATTTCCATGTTCAACCAAGTCACCCTGCGGCAGAGGTTCTTCTTCGCCCTTTTGACGGCAAGCATGGTGATCGTTTCCACCGGCATCAGCATCCGGCTTCTCAGCAAGGCCGCCCTGTTCCATCACCTGGAGCACGACCGCCTGGGCGTCATGATGCAGGCAACGAATGCCCTGACACTGATGTTTGAAGGCGGAAGATCCGTTGGCGAGGTTCCAAAGAAGGACTTTGTGATGATGTCCGCAAGGCCTGGCAACAATATCGATTGACTCTCTCGTCATACCCGAGAGGTATCGTTTGAACGCAAGCGTGTGCGCCTGCCACTGTGGTCGCTCTCTGTTGCCCCCGGCAGCAGAAGGCGCAAGCGCGCACACTCCTGAGAAGCGTCGCGCCAACTCGGCCGCGGCCTTGACCAGCAGGCTGGTGTCCAGCCCCACCGCCACAAACAGCGCCCCAGCGACGAGTTACTACTGGGTCAGGCTATGGCAGATGCTTGCTCAAGCCTGCTCCGCATCGTCCAGCGGGTCCCCCCGCATCGCCCTCGCAACCGCGCTTTCCACCGCATCCAGCACATGGGCCTGCACCCTGTCCGCATAGCGCTTTCGCCGGTTGTTGGACAGCGTGCCACCGTTCTGGAAGATGGTGACGATCAGCGTCGCCAGATCGCTGCCCCGCAGGTCGAAGCGGTCGTTGATGTGGCGTTTGACGCGGTCGAACAGGCCTAGGAACTCCACCTCCTGGCGCATGTGGGTGTCGAGTGACGCCTCGGCCATGGCCAGAGTGAAGGTCACCGCCTCGGTGAGGTCCATGTGGCGGAACCAGGTGTCCGCCTCGGGCACCCAGTCGTAGCTGTAATGCTCGTCGCCAGCCCAGGACACCTGACAGAGTTGCCGCGCGGGTTTGCTGAAGGCGGTCAGCGCTTGCAGGTAGTCGGCCTCGTGCTTCTTCATGGCCACCGAAATCGGCAGCAGAAACTGCGGCGGCAGGCGGCCCGACTGGCCCAGGCAGTGGTGGATGAGGTAGCGCGAGAGGCGCCCGTTGCCGTCCATGAAGGGGTGGATGAAGACGAAGGCGAACGACACCACGCCGGCGTGCACCAGCGGGTCCAGCGTGGCGGGTGGCTGGTTGGCCAGTCGCATCAGGCCTTCCATCAGTTCCACGGCCAGTTCGGGCTCGGGCGGCACATAGGTCACGCCCGCGGCGCCGGGCACGTCGCGTTGCAGCCGGTTTTGCTCGGTGCGGAACTGAACGGCCTTGTCGAAGGGGTTGGAGATGGCCGCATTCTGCAGCTCCACCAGCAGGTCCTCGGTCAGGGGGCGCGGTTCGTGTGCGCGCCTGAGCAGGGCTGCGAACAGGGTGGCCTTGTCGGCAGAGGGCGACTCGCCTTCGATGGCAAATGAGCCTTCGGTTTCGCTGAGGTAGGCCCAGTTGAGGGCCCGCTCCAGCATGGCCTGGCCTACAGACTGGGCAAACGCCTGAGCCTGGCCAAGGATGTCCTTGTCGATCAGGGCATTGAGCGCCGGGGTCTTGCGCACGACCGGGCAGAAATGCATGTCCCCCAGGCCGTTGAACACGATGCGCCAGCGGGCGTCGCGATGGGCGGGCCCCACGAAGTAGTCCGCCGGGTCGAACAGCGGCGCATAGGGCGCTGTCGAGCTGAAGTCGTCCAGCCCCTGCAGGCGCTGCTGGTGCAGGCGCTCCCACAGGTGCCCGAGCTTGCGGCCGTAGAGGCTGTTGGGCGTGGCCTGCACCCAGGCCACCAGCTCGGCGGGCGGGATGCGGCGCAGGGCGCTCAGGAGCAGGTCCAGCCGGACGCCTTCGTGCTTGAGGGCGAACAGGGCGTGGTGCAGCAGGCTGGCGTCGGGCGCCTGCCGCAGGGGCACCAGCAGGGCGCCGTCTTCCAGGCGCTCGATGCGGCTGACCGGCGCCAGACGCGCTCGCTGAGCGCCCAGGAAATCCGGGGTGCCCATGGTGTCCTGGATCCAGGCGTAGCCGACGTCGCTCATGTTGGTAGGAGAGTGGTGACAGCAAAAATCTTCAGATTTCTGAAATTATCTTCAGAAATAAAGGATTCGAAGATTTTTTCTTCAGATCCCGATCAGCAACCTGCTGCTACCCAACCATCAGAAGGCACACACCGGCCAGACAAAATCTTCAGGCGACCGACTTTTTCTTCAAAAATCGGGTTGTCGAAGACTTCTTCTTCAGATTCGACATCCCGTCGCCACTCAATACCCGCCCGACGGCGCAGCCGGCGCCTTTGACGCGCCCGCACTGAACCGCTGCACCAACCCGCTCGCCGCCTTCACCAGCAGCGTCGTGTCCACCCCCACCGCCACGAACAGCGCGCCCGCGTCGAGGTACTGCTGCGCCAGCGCCGGGTCGGTGGCGAGGATGCCGGCGGCCTTGCCGGCGGCGCGCACGGTGGCGATGCCGTCGAGGATGACTTTCTGCACCTCGGGGTGGCCGGGCTGGCCGCGGTGGCCCATGCTGGCCGAGAGGTCGGCCGGGCCGAAAAACACGCCGTCCACGCCCTCGGTCTCGGCGATGGCCTTGAGGTTGTTCACCGCGGTCACGGTCTCGGCCTGCACCAGCAGGCACATCTGGTGATTGGCCTGGTTCAGGTAGTCGTCCACCTGGTTCCAGCGCGAGGCGCGCGCGAGCGCCGCGCCCATGCCGCGGATGCCTTCGGGCGGGTAGCGCATGGCCTGGACCATGAGCGCGGCCTGTTCGGCGGTGTCGATCATCGGGATCAGCAGGGTCTGCGCGCCGATGTCGAGGTACTGCTTGACCAGCGCCACGTCGGCCTGAACCGCGCGCACGACGGCGTGGGTCTTGCCGTAGGGCGCGATGGCGCGCAGCTGGTCGAGGGCGGTGCGCGGGTCGTTGGGCGCGTGTTCGCCGTCGATCAGCAGCCAGTCGAAGCCGCAGCCGGCCAGGGCCTCGGCCACGTCGGGCGAGGCGAAGCCGACCCAGCAGCCGATCTGGGGTTGGCCGGCCTTGAGGGCGTCTCGGAAGGTGTTCTGGGGGATCTTCATGGTGTCTTCGTCGGTTCGGGGTAGAGGCCGCGCATCTGGCCCATCAATCTTGTGAGGCCCATGAGCGCGTCCATGTTGGGTGTGGGCTCAATCAGGTGCTGCCCGATCTCGCGCACCGCGCCCACCAGCGCGTCGAGCTCGATGGGTCGGCCGGCTTCCACGTCCTGCAGCATCGAGGTCTTGAACGAGCCGAGCTTGCGCGTGACGGCGTGGCGGTCTTCGGGTTGCTGGTCGATGGGGATGCCGATGCGCGCGCCGATGGCCTTGGCCTCCAGCATGATCGCGCTGACAAAACCACGCACCAGCGGGTCGTCCAGGATGCGGTCGCAGGGTGCGCCGGTGATGGCCGAGATGGGGTTGATCGTCATGTTGCCCCAGAGCTTGAACCAGATGTCGCGCTGGATGCGCTCGGAGACGGTGACGCCGAAGCCGGCCTGCGTGAGCAGCTCGCTCAGCGCCTGCACGCGCGGCGACACGCCGCCGGCCGGCTCGCCGATGATGAGCTGGTTGTTCTTGATGCGCTCGATGCGGCCGGGTGTGGGCGCGGCGGCGCTGGCGTGCACCACGCAGCCGATGACCTGCGACGTGGGGATCTGCGCGGCCGTCACGCCACCGGGGTCGACTGCGTTCAGGCGCAGACCCGCAGCTTCGCCGGGCAGGCCGTCGAAGAACCACCAGGGCACGCCGTTCATGGCGACCAGCACAGTGGTTTGTGGCCCCATGAGGGCGCGCACGGCGGGCGCGACGGCGGGCATCGCCGGGCCCTTGACCGAGACGATCACCAGGTCCTGCACGCCCAGGCTGGCCGGGTCGTCGCTGGCGTTGACCGCCAGGCGGTGTTCGGCGCCGTCGGCATCCACCCACACCAGGCCCTGCTCGCGCAGCGTGCGCAGGGTCTCGCCGCGTGCGACCGCTGAGAGATGAATCTGCCCGGCCGGCAGGCGCGAGCCCAGCCAGCCGGCGAACAGGCCGCCGATGGCGCCGACGCCGACCACCGCGACTTTCTGAAATTTGGTTGCGTTCATGCGCGATACCCCGGGTCGATGCGGTCGATCAGCCGCTGCATGGCGGCAAAGGAGTCCTCACCCGCGCCGAACTTCGGGTTGAAGTTGAGCGAGTCGCGCACGCAGGCCTGCAGCGCGGCTTCGGTGATGGGCTGCAATTCACCCAGCGGCTGCGAGGCCACCTGGATTTCACAGGCGCGTTGCACCAGCCACATCAGATTGAACGCCTGCGCCAGCGAACGGCCGATGACCACCGGGCCGTGGTTGCGCAACAGCAGCACCGGTTTGCCGCCCGAAGAAGCCAGAATGCGCGCGCCCTCGTCGCGGTGCACGGTGATGCCCTCGAACTCGTGGTAGGCGACCTGGCCCCAGAGCTGCGCGGCGTAGAAGTTGGTGAACGACAGGCCGTCTTTCAGGCAACACACCGCCATGGTCGGCGTGGTGTGCACGTGCATCACGCAGTGCGCGTCGGGCAGCGTGGCGTGGATCGCGCCGTGGAAGGTGAAGCCGGCCGGGTTGATCGGCCAGTCGCTGTGGCCGATGGTGTTGCCGTCGATGTCCACCTTCACCAGGTTGGACGCGGTGACCTCGGTGTAGTGCAGGCCGAAGGGGTTGATGAGGAAGTGATCGTCCGGACCCGGCACGCGCAGCGAGATGTGGTTGTAGATCAGCTCGGCCCAGCCGAGGTGGGCAAAGATGCGGTAACAAGCGGCGAGCTGCACGCGGGCGGCCCACTCGGCTTCGCTGAAACGGGCGGGTTTGAAAAAGGCGTCAGCCATGGGTGTCTCCTCGTACGTGGAATCAGATGAACTTGAAGTGCAGACAACCCAGCGGCCCGTAATCGGCCTCGAAGAGGTCGCCCGCTTTGGCCGCCACCGGGCGCGTGAAGCTGCCGGCCAGCACGATCTCGCCGGCCTGCAGCGTTTCGCCCCAGGGCGCCAGTTTGTTGGCCAGCCAGGCGATGCCGATGGCGGGGTCGCCCTGCACGCTGGCGGCCAGGCCGGTCTCTTCGACCGCGCCGTTCTGCCGCAGGACGGCGCCACACCAGGGGCGGTTGGTGGCGCGCGGGTCAGCGCGGAACGCCGGGTCGCCTGCACCGATCACGATGCCGGCGTTGGCCGCGTTGTCGCTGATGGTGTCGTAAACCTTGCGCATGACCTTGGTGTGGCGGTCGAACTGCTCGATGCGCGCGTCGATGATCTCGATGGCGGGGGTGATGTGGTCGGTGGCAGCGAGCACATCGTCCACCGTCACGTCCGGCCCGGTGAGTGGAGCCTTGAGCACAAAGGCCAGCTCCACCTCAACACGCGGCGCGATGAAGTGCTTGACCGGGATTTCCAGCACCTCGCCGGCCTGCGCGGTGTAGAGCATGTGATCGAGCAGGGTGCCGTAGTCGGGCTCGTCGATCTGGCTGCTGATCTGCATGGCGCGGCTGGTGAGGCCGATCTTGTGGCCGATGACCTGGCGTCCTTCGGCCTTCTGCAGATTCACCCAGGCACGGCCGATGCGGTAACCGTCTTCGACGGTCATGCCGGGGTGGCGTTTGGAGAAATGTTCGACCGGCGTTCGCGTCTGTTGCGACTGCTGCAGTTCGGCGGCGAGCTGGGCGATGAGTTCGGGGCTGAACATGGTGGGGTCAGGCTTTCTTGGGTGCAAAGAGCGGGTGCAGCGAACTGTTCTTGGCGTCGAAGACCTCGTGACCTTCGTCCACCTGCACGGTGATGCCGATGGGGCGTCTGGCGAGTTGCTCGGCGAAGCGTTCTTTGACGCAGGCGTTCAGTGCATCGCCCACGCGCTGGTGCACGACAGCGCTGCGGCCTTTGGCCATGCGCACGTTCATGTAGACGAAGGCGTAGTCGCCGCCGAGCCCGGCCGCGATGCCGGCCGTACCGCCATCGGAAACCGCACTGTGCGCGGCGGGGTAGGCGAACACGCGCGTGCCGCCGTGGGGGAAGACCTGCCGGTCCTGCTCGTCGCGCACACCGAGCATGGTGTCGCACAGGGCGCGGCACAGGCCGCTCATGTCAACGCCGCCTTCGGCCGCGGGCTTGTCGAGGTTGTGGGTGTAGAGGATGACGAGGTGGGGCATGTTCAGAGTCTCGTGCTGACCAGGCTGAAGCCGTCGGCGGCCGAGGCCTGCGCCTTGGGAATGGCTTTGCCCGTGACGGGGGTGACGGGAAACACGGCGTTGATCTGGCCGGTGCCGCTGGCACCGAAATACGGCGTGATGACCTCGGCCTTGCCGTCGTATTCGCTCCAGCCCAGCACGCCCATCATCATGGCGGTGTCGTGCATGAAGCCTTCGCCGTGCCCCTTGGCCGCGTACTCGGGCAGCATGCCGCAGAAGTTGGCCCACTCGCCGTTTTCCCACATCTGCACCACGCGGTGGTCCAGGGTTTCGAGGAAGGGGCTCCAGACCTTGAAGGCGAATTCGGGCGCGAGGCCGTTCTGCGCGAAGCGGTGGCTCAAGCTGCCGCTGGCGAGGAAGGCGACGGTGCCGTCGTAGTGGTCCTCCACCGCCTTGCGCATGGCCCAGCCCAGGCGTGCGCTGTCGTTGAGGTAGTGAACCGTGCACAGCGCCGAGACCGAGATGGCCTTGAAGTGCTGGTCGGCGTTCATGTAGCGCATGGGCACGAGGGTGCCGTATTCGGGGCCAAGCGTGGTGGCGTGGTGGGCCAGGGTTTCGACGCCATGCTCGTTGGCCACCTTGGCCAGCAGTTGCCCCAGTTCGGGGTTGCCGGGGATGGAAAACGGCATGTTGCTGATGAAGTGCGGCAGCTCGTTGCTGGTGTAGGTGCCCTCAAAATGCGGCGCGCAGTTGAGGTGGTAACTGGCGTTGACGAGCCAATGGGTGTCGAACACGACGATGGTGTCCACGCCGGCTTCGCGGCAGCGGCGGGCGATTTCGATGTGGCCGTCGATGGCGTCCTGCCGCGTGCCCTTGCGCGGGCCGTCGAGCTCGCTGAGGTACATGGAGGGGACGTGAGTGATCTTTCCTACGAGTGCTACTTTGCCCATGGGTTTTGTCTCCTGTCAGATGGTGGAAATTGCTTCGTTGGCCCCGTGGGCTGACCACGCCGGGCGCCCACCTCCGCTCATGTCCCCCGGTCTGCGCTGCGCGCAGCCCTCCTCCTTTACTTCGCTGCGGTAGGCACCCGGCGCGGCCAACCCACTGCATGGCTGGTCCGTCGCCCCATGAGTGCCAACACCTCGCGTCTGATCGATCGGGTGGGGTGTTCTGCGCAGCGAAGTCAAGGAGGAGGGCCGGGCAAAGCCCGGACCGGGGGACATGAGCGGAGCAGAGCGCCCCGGCCGTTCGATCCTGCCCACCCCTTTGAGCGAAACAGCGGAGAACACATCACACCCCCCAATGAGGAATGTGATGGGAACCGAGGGAGACCGCCACGTTCTTGGGCTCCAGGAACACCTCGTAACTCCAGGTGCCGCCCTCGCGCCCCGTGCCCGAAGCCTTGGTGCCACCGAAGGGTTGCCGCAGATCCCGCACATTCTGCGAATTCACGAAACACATGCCCGCCTCCACCGCCGCGGCCACGCGGTGTGCCTTGCCCAGGTTCTCGGTCCAGACGTAGCTGGAGAGACCGTAAGCAATGTCGTTCGCCAACTCGATGGCGTGAGCCTCGTCCCGGAACGGAATCAGGCAGGCCACCGGGCCGAAGATCTCTTCCTGGGCGATCTTCATGCGGTTGTCCACATCGGCAAACACCGTCGGCCACACGAAGTTACCGGCCCGCACATGCGTCGGCAGCTCGGCCGCATAACTCGGCCGATCCAGGCCGCCGCACAACATCGTCGCACCCTCCTTCGGCCCCAGCTCGATGTAGCTGCGCACCTTGGCCAGATGGCCCTGGCTGATCATCGGGCCGATGGTGGTTTTTTCGTCCTGCGGGTCGCCCACGACGATGCGTTTGGCGCGCTCGGCGAACTTCGCGGCGAAGTCGGCGTAGATGCTCTGCTGCACCAGGATGCGCGAGCCGGCGGTGCAGCGCTCGCCGTTGTTGCTGAAGATCATGAAGAGTGCGGCGTCGAGCGCGCGGTCCAGATCGGCGTCGTCGAAGACCACGAACGGGCTCTTGCCGCCCAGCTCCATGCTGAACTTCTTCAAGCCCGCGGTCTTGACGATGCGGTTGCCGGTCGCGGTGGAGCCGGTGAAGGAAATCGCACGCACGTCGGGGTGCGCGCACAGCGGTTCACCCGCCTCCTTGCCAAACCCGTGCACCACATTCAGCACGCCGGCCGGGATGCCGGCCTCCAGCGCCAGATCGCCCAGGCGCGCGGCGGTCATGGGCGACAGCTCGCTCATCTTCAGCACCGCCGTGTTACCGAACGCGAGGCACGGTGCGACCTTCCAGGTGGCGGTCATGAAGGGCACGTTCCACGGGCTGATCAGCGCGCACACGCCCACCGGGTGGAACAGGGTGTAGTTCAGGTGCGTGGGCGTGGGGTAGGTGTGGCCGTCAACCCGGGTGCACATCTCGGCGAAGTAGCTGAAGTTGTCCGCTGCGCGCGGGATCAGCTGCTTGCCGGTCTGTGCGATCACCTGGCCGGTGTCGCTGGTCTCGGTCTGCGCAATTTCCGGGACGTGCTTAGCGATCAGCTCGCCGAGTGCACGGATCTTCTTGGCGCGCTCGGTCGCCGGCAGGCCGGCCCACTTGGGGAAAGCGTCCTTGGCGGCCTGCACCGCCGCGTTGACTTCGGCCTCGGTGCCCGAGGCCACTTCGGCCAGCACGCCCTGCGTGGCGGGGTTGATCGTTTCGAAGTAGTCGCTGCCGGCGACGGTCTTGCCGTTGATGAGGTGATCGATGCGTTGGGTCATTGGGTGTCCTGTGCGGATTCAGCGCGGCGCGCCGGTGATGGTGTTCATGAGAGCACCGATGCCCTCGATCTCGGTGACGATCACGTCCCCCGGCTGGCAATCCACCACGCCGTCGGGCGTGCCGGTGAGGATCAGGTCGCCGGGCATCAGGGTCATGAAGCTGCTGAAGTATTCGATCAGCGTGGGCACATCGAAGATCATGTCTTTCGTGTTGCCCTGCTGCGTGAGCTGACCGTTCACGGTGGTCGTGAGCGCCAGGTTCATCGGGTCGGGCACGTCCGCCGCGTCCACCAGCCAAGGCCCGATGGGCGTGCAGGTGTCGCGGTTCTTGACCTTGAGGTTGGGGCGGTACCAGTTCTCCAGGTAGTCGCGGATCGCGTAATCGTTGGCCACGGTGTAGCCGGCCACGTACTGCAATGCATCGGCCTTCTTCACGCGCTTCGCAGGCTTGCCGATCACCACCGCGAGTTCACATTCGTAATGCATGAACTGCACGTTGTCGGGTCGCACGGTGAAGGCGCGGTGACCGATCAGCGAGGACTCGCCCTTGACGAAGGCCAGCGGTTCTTCGGGCGCCTTGAAATCGAGTTCCTTGGCGTGATCGGCGTAGTTCAGACCCAGCGCGAGCACGGTGCGCGCGCGGTCAACGGGCGCCAGCGGCGGCAACCAGACCACCTCGTCGAAAGTCACGCGGCGACCTTTGAAAGCGGGGGTGAGCAGTTCGAGCTGGCCATCGGCTTTGATGGCGTCGTGGACCGCGCCGGCCCAGGCGATACGGGCTCTTTTCATGTCTGTTCTCCGACGAAGGCGTTCACCAGCGGCTTGAAGCCGGTGGCCAGGATCTCCACAACGTCGCCGGCTTTGGCGCGCGGGCGGGTGCCGTCGGGCAGGCAATCGGTGCCCAGCATCAACACGTCGCCCGGCCGCAAGGTCTGGAAGGCGTTCACGTCGGCCCAGAGCGTGGCCGCATCGCGCACCAGATCGGCCAGCGCCACGGTCTGTCGGTGCACGCCATTGATGCGCAGATCGATCACCAGCCCAGCCAGGCCGTCGAGGCCCCCCAGCGCGTCCAGCGCCACGGCATCGCGCCCCACACCGAGGAAGCCGTCCACACAGCGGAACTTCACCGACGGGCGGAAGTAGCTCTCGTGCGGAATCGCCACGTTGTTGAACAGCACGGCGCTCGCGACGCGGCCGCCCTCGCCCGCAACCAGCCCGAGCGACGCGCTCACATCGACCTCGGCGACCTGGTGGGGCAGCGCGATGGCATGGCCCGAAGGGGTGAAGGTGTTGGCGGTCTTGATGTAGAGCACCGGCGCCTGCGGCGGCGCCTTGTACGGCGCCTCGTTCATGCGCGGCGCCCACAGCGCGTGTTCGCGCCGGAAGTTCAGCAGGGTGCCGTAGACCGTGCCCTGCGGCAGGTACGGCGGGGTCCAGGGGGTGTTCATGTCGGTTCCTTCATGCGGCGTCTTCTTCGGTCCAGCCCTCGCCGGCGGTGGCATCGGGCACTTCCAGCGCGATCACGCTGTCGAGCAGGGTGTAGAGCTGCGCCAGCCGCGCCTTACCCAGTTGCGATTCCATCCAGGCGTAGTGCGCCTCGATGGTCAACGACAGCGTGCGCACCAGCTTCAGTCCGGCTGGCGTGGCGCGCACCACCGTGCGGCGCGCGTCCTGCGGGCAGCGCGCGCGGCTGATGAGCCCGTCGCGTTCCATGCGCGTCAGCACACCGGTGAGGCTGGGGCCGAGCAACAGCGCTTCGCGTGCCACACGGCCGGTCTCCACGCCCGCCGGATCGGCCGCGTGTTCACCCAGCACACGCAACACGCGCCACTGCTGGTCCGACAGGCCGTGCTCGCGCAGGCTGGGCCGGGTGTGCTGCATCACGGCCTCGCGCGCTTCGAGCAGCAGGCGCGGCAGGTTGCGGTGGACAAAAGGGGTTTCGGTGCTCATTTATTTAATATGTTAAATGATTTCCCCAGCCTCAAACCGAGGGTTTTCCCGATGAAGCCCTTGGGCAGCACACGACCGGGCGGCGCAGGGGGACAATGCGCGCCATGAAAAACCTCCCTTCCCTGCTGGGCACCGAATGGCCCTTGATCCAGGCCCCCATGGCCGGCGTGCAGGGCGCGGCCCTGGCCATTGCCGTCAGCAACGCCGGCGGCCTGGGCTCATTGCCCGGCGCCATGCTCACGCCCGAGGCCCTGCAGCGCGAGCTGGCGGCCCTGAGCACTGGCACCCAACGTCCCTGGAACGTCAACTTTTTCTGCCACACACCACCCGAACCCGATGCGACCCGCGAGGCCAGCTGGCGCACGGCGCTCGCGCCCTTCTATGCCGAGGCCGGGCTGGACCTCGCTGCGGTGCCGGCCGGCGCCGGCCGCGTCCCGTTCAGTGCCGCAACGGCCGACCTGCTGGAACCCTTTCGCCCGCGGGTGGTGAGCTTCCACTTCGGCCTGCCGGCCCCCGAGCTGGTGGCCCGCGTGAAGAGCTGGGGCAGCGTGGTGCTGTCCAGCGCCACCACGGTGGACGAAGCGCGCTGGCTCGTGGCCCACGGCGCCGATGCGGTGATCGCCCAGGGGCTGGAGGCCGGTGGCCACCGGGGCATGTTCATGACGGATGACATCAGCACGCAAACCGGCACCTTCGCGCTGCTGCCGCAGATCGTGGCCGCCGTGGACGTGCCGGTGATCGCCGCTGGCGGCATCGCCGATGCAGCGGGCGTGACCGCGGCGATGGCGCTGGGTGCGGCGGGTGTGCAGGTGGGCACGGCTTACCTCTGCAGCGCTGAAGCCACCACCAGCGAGCTGCACCGCGCCGCGCTGCAGAGCGCCGCCGCGCGCCACACCGCGCTCACCAACGTGTTCACCGGCCGGCCGGCGCGTGGCATCGTCAACCGGGTGGTGCGCGAGCTCGGTCCCCTGAGCCCGGTTGCGCCCGCCTTCCCGCTCGCCACCGCCGCCATGGCGCCGTTGCGCGCTCACTTCGAGGCGCTGGGCCGTGGCGATTTTTCACCGCTGTGGTCGGGCCAGAACGCCAGCGGCTGCCGGTCGCTGTCGGCGGCCGACATCACCCATCAGCTCACCCGGGGCTTTGAATGTTTGTCGTGATCTTCCGCGCCCAGGCGCGCGCCCTCGATGCCGACTACAGCGCCATGGCCGCGCAGATGCGTGAACTCGCGCTGACGCGGTTCGGCTGCCTGGACTTCACCGCCGCCACCGAAGGCGACCAGGAAATCGCCGTGTCGTACTGGCCCGACGAAGACAGCATCCGCGCCTGGAAGCAGCACACCGATCACCTGGTGGCACAACAACTGGGTCGCGAGCGCTGGTACGCCGCGTATTCGGTGGAGATCGCCGAAGTGAAACGCCGTTACAGCCACCCGGCGACGTGAGTCGCCAGGGGCGGTTCAGAAATAGTCGTCGGGATCGCGGTCCGCACGCGCACGACCCGGTGTTTCGCGCTGCTGGTTGAGCCAGCGCTTGAGGCCGGCCGGTTCCTGCACCCGCTCCAGATCCTGCTCGGTCTGCGCCACGGCCGACTCCAGCGCCGCCACCTGGGCCAGCAGATGCTGTTTCAGCGTGTTCGGGTTGGCCACCTGGCCCGGCGGCAGGTCGAACTCACCCGCCAGGCGCTGCTGGCGCGCGGCGCGCTCGCGCTCCAGCCCGGCCACCTGCTGCTTGAGCAACAGGGTCAGCGCGGCCAGCTTGTCTTCGGCCAGGCGCGACACGGCGGCCGGGTCGGCCAGCTCGGCGCGCAGCTGGATCTGCATCAGCGTGACCAGGTCCTTGCGGCCGTAGGCGGCGTTGGCCTCGCTCATGAGCGCGGTCTTGCGCAGGCGCTCCTGAGCGTCGGTCTCGCGGTCCGGGTGCAGGGCGCTGGCGAGCTGGCGAAACAGCGTGCGCAGCTGTGTCTCGGCGTCGGCCTGCTGCACCTGGGCCTGGGTCTGTTCCGCGCCGGGTTTCTGCCGCGCCTTGCGCGCCTTCGTCTTCGCCTGGCGGCGCGCCTGTTCTTCGCCTTGCGACTCGCGCAGCCGCGCCATGCCGGCGCGCAACAGCTCTTCCATCGACGCGTCTTCACTGGCATCAGCCAGCGGTTCGCCCAGCACCTGTTCCAGCCGCTCGCGCAGGGCGTCGGCCGCGGCCTGCTTCTTCTGCGCCAGCGTCTGCGGGCTGTGCTGGTCGTGCAGCGCGGCCATGGCGCGGTCGCCCTCCTCGGCCAGGGTCTGCGCCAGCCGGCACAGGGCTGCGGTCGCCGTCTCCTGCTGCAATCGGCTCAGGGCCTTGCCCTGCAGGCACTCCGCCAGCCACAAGGCCAGTTCGCGCATGCGCTGGCGCTGGCGCTGCTGCAGCGGCGCGACCCAGCGATGCACCTCCACGCGGTGCGACTGGCCCAGCGCGTCCAGTTCGGAGAGCTGCGCCTTGAGCTTGTCGACGCGGGTCAGCTGCAGGTTGAAGGCCCGCGCGGCGGCCGTCAGCGGCTGTTCGCCGGGCGGCAGCGCGCGCAAGGCCGCGGCGGGCGGCGGGGAGGGATGGCGGGGGTCGGGCAAAAGCGGTCCAGTGGGTGCGGGCGGGGCCGGGGCCAGCCCGGCGGGACTCGACTATATTGCCTGCCACATGGCCAAAGAAAAAACCCAATACACCTGCAACGAATGCGGCGGCAGCAGCCCCAAGTGGCTGGGCAAGTGCCCGCACTGCAACGCCTGGAACACGCTGATCGAATCGGTGGCCGAATCCACCGCTCCGGCGAAGAACCGCTTCGCCTCACTGGCGAAGACGGCCGAGGTCACGACGCTGGCCGACATCGACGCCACCGACGTGCAGCGCACGCCCACCGGTCACGACGAACTGGACCGTGTGCTGGGCGGCGGCATCGTGGAGGGCGGCGTGGTGCTGATCGGCGGCGACCCGGGCATCGGCAAGTCCACCCTGCTGCTGCAGGCGCTGGATTCGCTGCAGCGATCCGGCCAGAAGACGCTCTACGTCACGGGTGAAGAAAGTGGCGCCCAGGTGGCGCTGCGTTCGCGCCGGCTCGGGCTGGACGGTTCGCAGGTCAGCGTGCTGGCCGAGATCCAGCTGGAGAAGATCCTCGCCACGCTGGACCATGTGAGGCCCGCCATCGCCGTGATCGACTCGATCCAGACGGTGTATTCCGAGCAGCTCACCAGCGCACCGGGCTCGGTGGCGCAGGTGCGCGAGTGCGCGGCCCATCTCACGCGTGCGGCCAAGGCCAGCGGCACGGCCATCGTGCTGGTGGGCCACGTGACCAAGGAAGGCGCGCTGGCCGGACCGCGTGTGCTGGAACACATGGTGGACACGGTGCTGTATTTCGAAGGCGACACCCATTCGAGCTTCCGCCTGATCCGCGCCATCAAGAACCGCTTTGGCGCGGTGAACGAGATCGGCGTGTTCGCGATGACCGAGCGTGGACTCAAGGGCGTGAGCAACCCGAGCGCAATCTTTCTTTCGCAACATTCCGAACCCGTGCCCGGCAGCTGCGTGATGGTGACGCTGGAAGGCACGCGGCCGATGCTGGTGGAAATCCAGGCGCTGGTGGACAGCGGCGGTCCGTCGCCACGGCGCCTCTCCGTGGGTCTGGACCGCGACCGCCTGGCCATGCTGCTGGCCGTGCTGCACCGCCACGCCGGCGTGGCCTGCATGGACCAGGACGTCTTCGTCAACGCCGTCGGCGGCGTTCGCATCAGCGAACCCGCCGCCGACCTGGCCGTGATGCTGGCCATCACCAGCAGCCTGCGCGGCAAGCCCCTGCCCAAGGGCTTCATTGCCTTTGGCGAGGTGGGCCTGGCCGGCGAGGTGCGGCCCGCGCCGCGCGGCCAGGATCGGCTGAAGGAGGCCGCCAAGCTGGGCTTCAGCGTGGCCGTGGTGCCCAAGGCCAACGCGCCGAAGAAAAACGACAAGGCCTTCGAGGGCCTGACCATCCACGCCGTGGAGCGCATTGAAGAGGCGATGGAACTCGCGCGCAGCCTGGCCTGACCTGACGCGGACAGATACGCAGTGTCCGCAGCCAGCCGACCGTCGCCAGCCGCGACAATCCGGGGCATGAACTTTCAAAGACTTGTTGTGCCCCTGGCCGGCGCTGTGCTGCTGTATCTGGCGTATCGAGGCTACGGCTGGCCCGGCGTGGTTGCCGTGTCGGGCGGCCTGCTCATGTGGCTGCTGCTGCACTTCACGCGACTGATGACGGTCATGAAACGGGCCGCGAACCGGCCGATCGGCTGGGTCGACAGCGCCGTCATGCTCAACGCAAAACTCAAGACCGGCGTGACGCTGATGCATGTGATCGCCATGACGCGCGCGCTCGGAGAGCGCCTGTCCGTCGAGGGCGAGGAACCCGAGGTGTTCCGCTGGACCGACGGCAGTGCCTCGTCGGTGACCGGCACATTCCAGCGCGGCCGGCTGCAGAGCTGGACCCTGGACCGCCTGGCGACCGACCAGGCCACGGACCCGGCGCCGTAAAATTGCCGGTTGGCAGGCCTGGCCCCGGGCCGCCCCCTCATTTCCAAAGGACGAATGCATGAGCCCCGTAGTTCCCTCGATGTCCGACCGCGATGGCAAGATCTGGATGGACGGCCAGATGGTCGACTGGCGCGACGCCAAGATCCACGTGCTGACCCACACCCTGCACTACGGCTGTGGCGCCTTTGAAGGCGTGCGCGCCTACAACACGGCCAACGGCACGGCGATCTTCCGCCTGGAAGAACACACCGAGCGCCTGTTCAACAGCGCCAAAATCCTGCGCATGAAACTGCCTTTCACCAGGGAAGAAGTGAATGAAGCCCAGAAGGCTGTGGTGCGCGAAAACAAGCTGGATAGCGCCTACATCCGCCCGCTCACCTGGATCGGCGACAAGAAACTGGGTGTCAGCCCCAAGGGCAACACCATCCACCTGATGGTGGCAGCCTGGTCCTGGGGTGCCTACCTGGGCGAAGAGGGCCTGCAGCGCGGCATCCGCGTCAAGACCAGCAGCTACACCCGCCACCACGTCAACATCACCATGACGCAGGCCAAGGCGGTGAGCAACTACACCAACTCCATCCTGGCCAACATGGAAGTGACCGACGAGGGCTACGACGAAGCCCTGCTGCTCGACAGCTCGGGCTTCGTGAGCGAAGGCGCGGGCGAGAACATCTTCGTGGTGAAGAACGGCGTGATCTACACGCCCGACCTCTCGGCCGGCGCGCTCAACGGCATCACGCGCAACACCGTGTTCCACATCGCCAAGGACCTGGGCCTGGAGATCGTGCAGAAGCGCATCACCCGCGACGAGGTCTACATCGCCGACGAGGCCTTCTTCACCGGCACCGCCGCCGAAGTGACCCCGATCCGCGAGCTGGATCGCATCGAGCTCGGCGCCGGCAGCCGCGGCCCGGTCACCGAAAAGATCCAGAGCGCGTTCTTTGACATCGTCAACGGCCGCAACGACAAGTACGCCCACTGGCTGGCCAGGGTTTGACCCCCCGCGCCGCCTGCGGCGTCACCCCCCAGGGGGCGGCACCAGCGGCCGGGCAAAGCCCGTTCCGCGGTGCCACTGGACAGATCCCTGGCATTCCCACCGAACTTGAAACACCCCATGAGCACGTCATCCACCATCGAACTGGCCGCCGCGGACCTGAACCACCAAGGCGGCATCTTCTGCCCCAGCCCCAAGGCCGACATGAAGCTCTGGAACAGCCACCCCAAGGTGTACCTGGATGTGGCCAAGACCGGCGAAGCGCGCTGCCCGTATTGCGGCTCCGTCTACCGGCTCGGCGCCAACGAGCAGTTGGCGCACCGGCACTGAATCCATGGCAAGGCCAGGCAGCGTCGAGCTTGTTGTCTCAACCTACAACAACCCCCACGCGCTGGATCTGGCCTTGTGTGCCCTGCGACACCAATCCATCGCCAACTTCAAGCTCTGCATTGCCGACGACGGCTCCGGGCAAGCCACCCGGGATCTGGTGAACGCATGGGCCGAGGCGTTTGGTCCGCGGCTTCGCCACATCTGGCACGCAGACCATGGCTTCCGGAAGAACCGCATCCTGAACAAAGCCATTGCCAGCTCGACAGCGGAATACCTGATCTTTCTGGATGGCGACTGCGTGCCTGGGCGGGTGTTTGTCGAACGCCACCTCACACTGAGCAAACCGGGTCGCTTCTGTACCGGCGGCGTGATTCGCCTGGATGCACCCACGAGCAACGCCGTCGCCAGGGACCAGATCGAATCCGGCGAAGTGTTCACGCCGCAGTGGCTGTCCGCACACCAGGCCCTGGACAGTCTCAGCAACCGGCTGAAAGCCGGGCTCTACCCGGCGTGGATGTCGGGTCTGGCCGAAAGCCTGACCCCGGTCAGCAAAACCTGGAACGGCGGCAACAGCTCCACCTGGCGCATCAACCTGATCAAGGTGAACGGCTTTGACGAGAACTTCGGCTACGGCGCCGAAGACATCGAACTCGGATTCCGTCTGAACAACGCCGGCATCCGGGGCCGACACCTGCGGTACACCGCGCCGGTGCTGCACCTGGAGCACGAACGGGACTATGCCGACCCGGCCGGCAAGGAAAAGAACAAGGAGACAGCCCTGCATTCGCGCAAGGCCGGCAAGACCCTCTCGGACCAGGGCATCGACCGCCTGTAGCCACCCAACTTCCTGACACCCCCTTTGCCAGACGGGTCAGACAGACAAAAAAAAGCCACCTTGCGGTGGCTTTGAAAGTCCTTGGAAGGACGTCGTTGGGAGACCAGTTTCAAACGCTTGGAACAACGTATGGAGTTTGCCGGATCTGCTTTTTCGAAATGTTGTGACAGCAACAGGGTTTATTGTGCGCTGCCACATGGGTTTCAAACATCCCCCATTTGGGGGAGCATCGGCCCGTTTTGTTGGAAAATCGCCCACCTTTTCGCCAAAAACACGGGCCATACGGTCCTCGATGGAGCCTTGGCGCATGAAAACCCGGCTGACGCTCACAGTGGCAGTTCAACCACGAAGCGCGCGCCGCCACCTGGACGGGATTCACAACGCACCAAACCCCGGTGGCGCTCGGCGATGGACTTGACGAGTGACAGCCCCAAACCCACGCCGCCTTCTTTCTCGCTGGCGCCTGGCAGGCGGTAGAACGGCTCGAAAATGCGCGCCTGCAACTCGGTCGGCACCCCTGGACCCCGGTCGTCCACCCACAAGACCGCCACACCGGAAGCACCCGTCGTCGACGCCCGGGATCCCGAGCCGGACCGCTGCGACAGCGTCAGGCGCACCTGCGGTTCCCCCGGATCGGCATCTGCGCCAGAGACCGGGCGGCCATAGCGCCGCGCATTTTCCAGCAGGTTGCGCAACAAGCGGCGCAAAAGCCTCGGATGGCCTTGCACCAGCAGCGACGACCCACCGGGCGCGATCTCCAGATCGGCACCGGTGCGGGCGCACTCCTCGGCCGCCAGGCCCACCAGATCAACTTCCTCTGTCGGCCCCAGGGTTGAAGCATCGTTGGCATCACGCGCCTCCAGCCGGCTGGCCAGCAGGATCTCGTCGATCAGCTGGTCCAACTCCTCGATGCTGCGCGCGATCTCGGCGCGCTGACTGGACCCGGCACGGTCATGCCCCAGCAGCTCCAGCCCCATGCGGATGCGCGCCAGCGGCGAACGCAACTCGTGCGAAGCGTTGGCCAGCAAGGCTTTGTGGGAGAGCAGCAAGGTCTGCACGCGCTCGGCCGCGGCGTTGAACCGCGCCGCCAGAAACGCCACTTCGTCCTGGCCCTGCACGGGCAGGCGCGTGCTCAGGTCGCCCTGACCCCAGCGCTCCACGCCTTTTTGCAGGATTTCCAGTCGTTTGGTCAGTCGGCGCACGATGGGGTACGCCCCCAGCGCCACCGCCAGCGCCACCAGCCCCAGCAGCCAGGCGAAACCAAAGGGCGACTGCAAGCCGAACAGGCTGCGCCGTGACGGCAAGCTGCCAGGCGGGCGGTTGGCACGCGGCAGCAGGACGTACAGCGTCTGGCCGTCCTTCATCTCCACCTGGAATTCCAGCCCCTGACCCGGTATGCGCACCGCCTTGGCGGGCGACCGCCCCATCTCCTCACCGGCCCCGTTGCGCAAGATGATCTCGCGCGCCACGCGGGCATCGCGCTCCTCGCGGTCCCGATCCAGCGCCATCTGCCAGAGCCAGCCCACCACCAGCGTCAGCACCGCCACGGCCGCCACCACAGCGAGCCAGATGCGCAGGTACAGCCGCTGGCCCCAGAGGCTTTTCATGAGCGCACCTCCGCGACACGGGCTGTGCATTCAGCGGGAACACCGTGGAACCGGCTTCGCCGGGCCGCCAGCGTTGTCCCCCTGGGGAGAAGCCGCAAAGCGGCGCAGGGGGGCATCATCTAGTCCTGCTGCTTGGCAAACACATAGCCCACGCCGCGCACCGTCAGGATGCGCTTGGGGTCTTTGCTGTCGACCTCGATGGCGGTGCGGATGCGACCGATGTGCACGTCGATGCTGCGGTCGAACGCTTCGAGCTCGCGGCCACGCACGGCCTCCATGATCTGGTCGCGCGTGAGCACGCGCCCGGCGCGCTCGGCCATCGCCACCAGCAGGTCGAACTGGTAGGACGTGAGTTCACACACCTGTCCCGCGACCTGCACCGTGCGCGCATCGCGGTCGATCTCCAGTGAGCCAAAGCGCAGCGCGGGTGCACTGCGCGTGGCGGATGCAGCGCTGCCCGGCTCCCCCCGGCGGCGCAGCACGGCGCGGATGCGCGCGAGCAGTTCGCGCGGCTCGAACGGTTTGGGCAGGTAGTCGTCGGCACCCAGTTCCAGCCCGATGATGCGGTCCATCGGATCGCCTTTGGCGGTGAGCATGAGCACGGGCACGCGCGCGTTCTCGTTGGGCAAGGCGCGGATGCGGCGACAGACCTCCAGCCCGTCCATGCCGGGCATCATCAGGTCCAGGATCACCAGCTCGGGCTGCAGCAACATCAGATGTTCAAGCCCTTGCTCGCCGTCGGGCGCGTGCGTGACCGCAAAGCCCGACTGGCCCAGGTAGTCGGTGACCATCTGGGCCAGCCGGGCATCGTCTTCGATCATCAGGAGGCGGGTAGGCGTCGGGGAGGTCATGGCATTCAGTGTAGCGGTCAGGATCCGGTTGTCAGCCATCTTCGCGCGCGCGGGTCAACCGCGTGCGCCGCTCGCGTAAAGTTCGGTAAATGGCCCCGCCCGAGAACCCCCTGCCCCTGCCTGCCCGGTCACTGGACGCCCTGCTGCAGCGCCTGGCGCACGAACGCCCCGAAGCCATCGCGCTGGGCGCTCGCGATCCCGGGTCACCCGCGGGCCCCGACATCCGCTATGCGGATCTGGCGTCGTGGGTGGTCGCCGTCGCCGGGCAGTTGCAGACGCAGCAAGGTGTGCAGGCCGGTGACCGGATTGCCTGGCTGGGACTGAACCACCCGCTGCAGATCGTGCTGCTGTTGGCGCTGGCGCGACTGGGCGCGCTGCTGGTGCCGCTGAACCACCGGCTCGCACCAGCCGAGTGGGCTGCCGTGCTGGCCGACTGCCAGCCCAGGCTGCTGGTCCACGATGCCCACTTCGCACCGGCCGCAGAAGCGCTGCCGGGTCCGGCACCGGCCGGCATGTGCCGCATCCCCTCCGGGCAACTGGCCCAGGTCCCCACCCGAGCCGGCGCACCGAGCGCGAACGATTCCGGGCCTGACGACGCACACGACCAACCGGTGCTGCTGGTCTACACCTCGGGCACCACGGGCGCCCCCAAAGCCGCGGTGCATACCCAGGGCAACCTGCTGGCCAACATG
This sequence comes from Hydrogenophaga sp. L76, assembly GCF_057654755.1. Taxonomy (NCBI): domain Bacteria; kingdom Pseudomonadati; phylum Pseudomonadota; class Betaproteobacteria; order Burkholderiales; family Comamonadaceae; genus Hydrogenophaga; species Hydrogenophaga sp. L76. The sequence continues at coordinate 3,313,054 of NZ_CM172807.1, read as the reverse complement.
GCCATCGCCGCCGAGGTCCAGGGTCTGACGGCGAGCGACACCGTGCTCACCGTGCTACCACTCTTCCATGTCGGTGGCCTGTGCCTCCAGACGCTGCCGGCGCTGTCGGTCGGCGCGCGCGTGCTGCTCTATTCGCGCTTCGACGCCGCGGCCACGCTGGAGTGCATCGCGAATGAACGCCCCACCCTCACCCTCCAGGTGCCCGCCACGCTCAAGGCCCTGACCGAACACCCGCAGTGGACCGGCACCGACCTGTCCAGCCTGCGCGCGGTCTGGGCCGGCTCCAGCCTGCTGCCGCCCGCACCGCTGGCCGCGTTTCATGCGCGCGGCGTGCCGGTCTGCAACGTCTACGGCAGCACCGAAACCGGCCCGTTCTCGATCGCCCTGCCAGCCGAAAACGCCCAGGACCATGCCGGCTCCTGCGGCTGGCCGGCCCCCGGTGTCGAGGTGGTGCTGCGCGACCCCCTGGGCGCTGTGGTGGCGCCTGGCGAAGTGGGCGAGATCTGCCTGCGCGCGCCGAACGTGGTGCAGCGCTACTGGCCCGACCGCGCCGCCTGCGACGTCCAGGGCTTCTTCCACAGCGGCGACCTGGCGCAACAGGCGGCCGACGGCAGCTTCACCGTGGTCGGCCGGTCCAAGGACATGATCATTTCCGGCGGCGAGAACATCTACCCGGCCGAGATCGAAAACCTGCTGCTGCAGCACCCGCTGGTGGTCGAATGCAGCGTGATCGGCCAGGCCGACGCGCGCTGGGGCGAGGTGGCGGTCGCGGTGCTGGTGCTGCAGCCCGGTGCGCCGGTGGGCGACGGTTGGGCCGAGCCGTTCCAGCACTTTCTCGAAGGGCGCCTGGCGCGCTACAAATGGCCACGCCGCTGGCTGCGGGTGGACGCCCTGCCCAAGACCGCTCTGGGCAAGGTGCAGAAAGCGGCGCTCAAGGCGCTGCTGAACGCTCCGGCAGCGGAATGAGGCGCGTGGCGAGCCAGACCAGCAACAACACCGGCACACCGAGAAAAGCCGTCGCCGTGAAGAAGGTCGGGTAGTCGTAGGCGTCGACGAAGGCCCCCGAATAGCCCGCCAGCCACTTGGGCGCGAGCAGCATCATGGAGCTGAACAGCGCGTACTGCGTGGCCGAGTAGGTGACGTTGGTCAGGCTGGATAGGTAGGCGATGAACGCGGCCGAGGCCACGCCCGCACTCAGGTTGTCGGCCGAGATCACGGCGATCAGCGCCGTCACGTCGTGGCCATGACCGGCGAGCCAGGCGAACAGCAGGTTGCTCGCCGCCGACAGGATGGCGCCCAGCATCAGCACCCGCATCACACCCCAGCGCAGCGACAGCGCGCCGCCGATGAAGGCCCCCACCAGGGTCATGATCACGCCGTAGATCTTGGTCACCGCCGCCACCTCGTCCTTGGTGTAGCCCATGTCCACGTAAAACGGGTTGGCCATGATGCCCATCACCACATCACTGATGCGGTAGACGCCGATCAGCGCGAGGATCAGCAGGGCCTGCTTGCCGTAGCGCTGGAGGAAGTCGGCGAACGGCTCGACGAAAGCGCCCCGAAACCACTCGGCCGCATTGCGCGAGGGCGGCACGGCGAGCTGGACCGGTTCGCGCGAAAACAGCACCGTCACGACACCCACCAGCATGCTCGCGGCCATGACGAGGTAGGCCGTGGTCCAGGCCGCGTTCTGGTACAGCGACCCCGGCGCGGGCTTGGCGGCGTCAGCCACGGCCGCCAAGGCCTGCGCCACCGGTGCCACCTCGGCCCGCGCCGCCAGCCACAACACCCCCGCCCCCGCCCAGATCATCGCCAGCCGGTAGCCCGTCTGGTACGTGGCGGCGAGCACGCCCTGGTGCCGCGTGTCGGCGGACTCGATGCGGTACGCGTCCAGCGCGATGTCCTGCGTGGCCGAGGCAAACGCCACCGCCAGCGCGCACCACACCACCACGTTCAGCCCGGTGCGCGGGTCCGAGAGCGCCATGCCCACCAGCGCCGCCATGATCGCCCCTTGCGACAGCAGCAACCAGCTGCGCCGCCGCCCAAGCCAGCGCGTGAGCAGCGGGATCGGCAACCGGTCCACCAGCGGCGACCAGCACCACTTGAACCCGTAGGCCAGACCGACCCAGCTCAGGTAACCGATGGTCGTGCGGTCCAGCCCCGCCTCGCGCAGGCGAAAGCTCAGCGTGCCCAGCACCAGCAGCAACGGCAAGCCGGCCGAGAAACCGAGCGCGAACATGCGCAGGCTGGCGGGCTCCAGGTAGGCCCGCAGGGTCTCGCCCCAGGTGGGGCGGGCTGTGGCCTCGGTGGGCGAAGGCGTGACGGCGTTCTCGGTCATTGCAGCAGGTCGGTGCGCCCGGCGGGGGCTTTGCCTATTATTGACCCATGTGTTTTCTCTGCGACCTCAAGACGCCTTCCGCCCCTGCTCCGCAGCGCGGCCCCTGGCAGGCGCGCCGCGCCTTCGTGCTCGCGGGCGCGGCAGCGGCGGCCTGGCCCGCAGCGGCGCAGGTCGATGTGGGCAAAGCGTCCAGCCTGCGCAAGCTCGTGCCCGCCGACCAGATCGAACAGGCCGGCCGCCAGCAATTCGTGCAGACCGTGCAGGAAGCGAAGCAGCAAAACGCCCTGCTGCCCGCCAACCACCCGCAGACCCGGCGGCTGCACGCCATCGCCAAGCGCATCATTCCGCACACCGCCGCCTGGAACCCGCGCGCCAGGGACTGGCGCTGGGAGGTGATCCTGATCCACAGCGACCAGATCAACGCCTTCTGCCTGCCCGGCGGCAAGATCGCCTTCTACACCGGCATCCTGAGCCAGCTCAAGCTGAGCGACGACGAAGCCGCCATGATCATGGGCCACGAAATGGCCCATGCGCTGCGCGAACACGCACGGGAACGCCTGGCCAAAAGCAGCGCCACCAACCTCGGCCTGCGCCTGGGCGCCGAGCTGCTGGGCCTGGGCAACCTGGGCTCCGTCGCCGCCGACCTGAGCGCGCAACTGCTCACGCTCAAGTTCAGCCGCGAAGATGAGACCGAGGCCGATCTGGTGGGCCTGGAACTGGCCGCCCGCGGCGCGTTTCAGCCCCAGGCCAGCGTGAGCCTCTGGCAGAAGATGGCGGCGGCCAACAAGGGTGGCGGCCCGGCCTTCCTCTCGACCCACCCGAACGGACCGAACCGCATCCGGGAGCTGCAGGCGAACGTGCCCAAGGTGCAGGCGCTGTACGAGCGGGCGCGACGAGGTTAGTGCCGGTCCGGCGTCCCGGCCGCAACGGTCTGGTGCCGCGCAGCCGCCTCGCTCAGCGCGTAGGCGGGCAGTGCCAGCGCCAGCGGCAACAGGTAGTAGGTGGCGCGGTAGGCCAGCACCGTGGCGAGCACCTCGGCCACCGGCAGGCGCGAGCCGAGCGTGGCCACGAACACCGCTTCCAGCACACCCAGGCCCGCCGGCACGTGCGTCAGCACACCGGCCAGCGCCGCCAGCAGCAGGGCACCGAGCACGGTGGGATAGTCGATGCGGCCCCCGAACAGGCTCCAGACGGTGGCGCCGATCAGCAGCCAGCTCGCGCCACCCGCCACCAGCTGCAACACCGCCATGGGGACGCTGGCCAACGCCAGCGAGCGGCCACGCCAGGCCAGCCGACGCGGGCCCGTGAAGTGGCACAGCACCGGGTAGGCCAGCGCCGCCAGCACCATCGCCAGCCCGATGGCGCGCAGGGCCGGGTCCGGCAGCGCCCAGCCGGCGCTCAGGCGGGGCGGCGCCCACAGCAGCACCGCACCGCCCACCCACAAATAACCCAGCCAGTTGGTCGCCATGCTGTGCGCAATGATCTGCGCCACCGTGGACGCGGAGAGACCCCGGCGCGTGTACAGCCGCAGCCGCAGGGCGAAGCCGCCCACCAGCGCGCCGGCGTTGAGGTTGAAGGCGTAGCTGATGGCGGCGGTGCCGAGCGTTCGCAGCGTGGACAGCCGGTGGCCCGTGAGCCGGCGCCCGATCAGGTCGAAGCTGGCGTACAGGCCATGGCTGAGCAGCGCCAGGCCGGCCGCCGCCGCCAGCCGACCAGGCGGCATCTGCTGCAGCGCCTGCCAGACCGCGGGCCAGTCCACCGTGCGGGCCTGCCGCACCACCAGTGTGAGCACCAGCGCCGCCAGCGCCCAAGGAGCCACCCGCTTGAACCACGACCAGGTGGTGCGGGCCCAGGGCTTCATGCCGAGTCGGTCCGCATGGGAACCACCTGCGGCGCGCTCATGCCGGTGAGCCGGGCCCAGGTCGGGTAGCGGCGCAGGACGTGGAACACCACCAGACTGCGCAGCGCGATCCAGGCCGAGCGCAGCCGCCCTGGTGTCGGCAGCTGCACGCGCTGGCACCCGTGCCGCATCATTTGATCAAGACGCCCGCTCAGATGCCGGGCGAACGCGGCGTCGCGCACCACCACGTTGGCCTCCAGGTTCAGGCTGAGGCTGGTCGGGTCGAGGTTGCTCGATCCGACAGTGGCCCACAGGTCATCGACCACCGCCACCTTGGCGTGCAGCGGGCGCTCAAGATACTCGTAGACATTCACCCCGGCGCGCATCAGGTGGCCATACAGCAGCGCCGAGGCCTTCTGCACCCAGGGCTGGTCGGGCCAGCCCTGCAGGATCAGGTCGACCCGAACGCCGCGGCGCGCCGCGTGGCGCAGGTCGCGCAGGAACCGGTAGCCTGGAAAAAAATAGGCGTTGGCGATCAGCACGCGTTCGTGCGCGCTGCGCACCGCAACGCGGTAGTGGCGCTCGATGTCGGTGCGGTGCTCGCGGTTGTCGCGCGTGACGAAGGCGGCCACCGCGCCGTCGCCGACTTCCTCCAGCGCACCGCCCCAGGTGCGGATCGCGCGCCAGCGCTGCAGCCAGTCATGGCGCGCGGGTTGTGGCGTGTCCAGGTTGGCGCGGCAGAAGGCCTGGATCTGACCCACCAGCGGGCCCTCGACCTCGACCGCGTAATCCTGCTTGGCCAGCGGCCCGAACTCGGCCAGGTGGTCCAGCGAGTAGTTGATGCCGCCGACAAAGGCCCACCGGCCGTCCACCACCACCAGCTTGTGGTGCATGCGCCGCAGCATGTTGATGCGCGCGCCCAGCAGGCGCTGGGCCGGCTCGAAACTGCGCAGCCGCACGCCCGCATCGAGCAGCGGCTGCGTGAACGACGGCGGCAGGTCGGGCGAGCCCCAGCCATCAACCAGCACGTGCACCACGGCGCCGCGCCCCGCCGCGCGCAGCAGCGCCTGCTGCAGTTCGCGCCCGACCTTGTCGTCGAACAGGATGAAGGTTTCGAGCAGCACCTCGTGTTCGGCCGCGGCGATGGCTTCGAACACCCGCGGGAAATAGGCCTCGCCGTTCTCCAGCAGCGTGATGCGGTTGCCCGGCACCCAGTGCGAGTTCATGGCGCCTCCTGCAGATCGATGCCGGCGGCCAGCGGCGCGTGGTCGGACAGCCGGGACCAGGGCCGAAGCGGCAGCGGCAGCGGCGTGGCCGCGGCCACGCCGCGAACGTAGATGCGGTCGAGCCGCAGCAGCGGAAAGCCCGCCGGAAAGCTGCGCGCGTGCGCACCCAGGTGGTGGCGGAACACCTCGGTGAGCCCGCAGGGATTCAGGCTGGCGTCGGCGCGCGAACGCCAGTCGTTGAAGTCGCCGGCGACGATCAGCGGCGCGTCGGCCGGCACCTCACGTTGCACCGTGTCGCACAGGCGCTCCAGCTGGTGGTGCCGGTGCGACTCCCTCAGCCCCAGGTGCACACACATCACCTGCAGATCGGGCAGGCCGTCGGGCATGGCCAGCACGCAGTGCAGCAGGCCGCGCGGCTCGACGCCGGGCAGCGAGATGTCGTGGTTGGCACTGTGCAGCACCGGGAAGCGGGAGAGCACCGCGTTGCCGTGGTCCAGTCCCTCGGCCACCGCGTTGCGACCGTAGGCGTGGTCGGACCAGATCTGGTCGGCCAGGAACTCGTATTGCGCGCTCGCGGCCCCGGACCCGCCTTCGACCTCCTGCAGGAACACCAGGTCGCTGCCCACGGCGCGCACCGCCTCGCGCAGGCCGTGCAGCACGGAGCGGCGGTTGAAGGCGCTGTAGCCCTTGTGGATGTTGACGGTCAGCACGCGCAGGTACCGCGAAGCCGGGAGGATGCTCATGTTCTCGGGCACGGGTGAATGGGGGCGGCCCGGAAGGGCCGGGCCATGCTCCATCTTGGCCGGTCGGGCACCGCACGACTGTGCGTCATCGAACAGACGTTTTCAACCCCGAAGACCTTGCGGGCACCAGTGCCTGCGCCATGACATCCAACACCCCACGACCAAAGGGGCAAACACTGTACGTGCGGGCACGACGCGGCTAGCATCCGCCCGTCGGCGCCTGCCGACGCCCACCCGTAGGAGACAACCATGAAAACCCTGGTGACCGTGTCCGCCTTGCTGTGGTGTTCGGTGGCTTTTGCCAACAGCTGCCCCGCCGAAATGAAGGCGATCGACGCCAAGCTCGGCACCAACCCGAGCCTGTCCATGTCCGACATGGAGAAGGTGAAGTCCTTGCGTGCGGAAGGCGAAAAAATGCACAAGGAAGGCAAGCACGACGAGTCCATGAAGGCGCTCGGCGACGCCAAGAAACTGCTCGGCCTTTGAGCCCGTGACCGGGCGGGCGGCTCAGCCGCCCTTCACATACGGGTTGAAGCGCCGTTCCTCGCCCAACGTGCTTTCCGGGCCATGGCCCGGAATGAACACCGTCTCGTCGCCCATGGGCCAGAGACGCTCCTGGATGCTGCTGATCAGCTGCGCGTGATTGCCCTGCGGGAAATCGGTGCGCCCGATGCTGCCGGCGAACAGCACGTCGCCCACGAAAGCGCGCTGCGCTTCAGGCGAATGAAACACCACATGGCCCGGCGTGTGGCCGGGGCAGTGGCGCACGTTGAGCGTGCACTGGCCGATCTGCACCGTGTCGCCATCGGCCAGCCAGCGCGTGGGCGTGAAATGGCCCGCCGGCGGAAAACCGAACATGGCGCTCTGCTGGGGCAGGCCGTCGATCCAGAACTGGTCGCCCGGGTGCGGGCCGATGATCGGCAGATTCAGCTGGGCGGCGAGTTCGGCCGTGCCGCCGGCGTGGTCGATGTGGGCGTGGGTGAGCCAGATGGCCTTGAGCGTGACGCCCAGGCGCTTCACCTCGGCCAGCAGGCGCTCCAGGTCACCTCCCGGGTCGATGATGGCGGCGTCCAGGGTTTCATCGCACCAGACGATGGAACAGTTCTGGGCAAAAGCAGTGACGGGAACGGTGCGGTACTGGAACATGGGTCTCGGGGTCGGCTTTGAGGGACTGGCGGTACTGTACCAATCAGGTCGCGGAAAGACTGGCATCGCCAGGCAGCAGGGTGCCACCGGGCCACTGACCCTCGGTGCAGAGCCGCTGCACCAGCGCCACCACCAGGCTGGCCACGGCCTGGGACGCCGACGACAGCGGGATGTGGACCGATCCGCAGAGCACCAGGACCCGCTCCAGAGGCGGGTCAACCACTGGCGTCGCCACCAGCAGGCCGGTGTCGATCTCCTGCCGCAGCGGCATGACGGGCAACAGGGTGCGACCCAGCCCCGCCAGCAGCGTGGTGCGCAGGATGCTGATGGAGCTGATGTCGGCAAACACCTGGGGCGGCGCAAGGCCGGCCCGGGCCGCGGCCGCTTCGATGAGGGGGCGCACGCCGTGCGGACTCGCCGGCAGGATCAGGGGCATCGCCAGTGCCCGGGCCAGCGTGACCGTCGCGGCCGGGGTGGCGCCGGGCTCGGCGGGCTCGATCAGGCACAGCTGCTCGCTCAGCAGGCGCCGGCAGGTGAAACCGCCCAGGTGGCCATCATCGAACAGCACGGCCAGGTTGATCTGCCCGGTGCGCAGCTGCCGCGTGAGGTTGCCCGTGAGTTCCTCGGTCAGTTCGAGCTCGATCCGGGGGAGGCGCTGGTGGACTTCGCGCAGCAGGGGCAGCGCCAGCGCGTTGGAAGCGCTGTGCGGGATGCCGAACACCACCTTGCCACGCGGCTCGTCGTCGGTGTGGCGCGCGCTGTGCAGCGCCTCCTCGGCCTGCCGCAGGATCGAGACCGCGTGGGGGAAGAAGCGCTGCCCGGCATCGGTCAGCTCCACGCCGCGGCGGGAGCGGTGAAAGAGGCTGACACCCAGCTCGTCTTCGAGCTGGGCCACCTGGTGGCTGAGCGCCGACTGGGCCACAAACACCCGTTCGGCCGCCTTGGAAAAGCTGCCGCTGTCGGCGATGGCCACAAAGTAGCGCAATTGGCGGAGTTCCATGGAATGCAAGGAGTGAGGTTTCAGGACGGCATCCATTATCTCGATTCAAGATGGCAAGTCTCGAAATCGGTATTGGACAGATGATTCTGGCGCCACTCTAATGCGTTCACCAACTTTGCCGACCATCTCTTCCAGCCACCCGCCGGAAGACACCCGCCGACCAGGCACCCGATGCCGGCAAAAAGCACCTCTTACCGGAAGTGCGGGGCCTTTGGCTCCCTGGCACCGAGGTTCCGATCTCGGAGCTGGACGGTTCGACGAAGGCACTGACTTGAGTCGGTTGATCGCTTCGGGCAAACTGAAGACGCTGCTGGCAGCGCGAACCGGCGCAGCGGCAGAATCCACCCGGGGTGTCATCGCAGCGAAGGACAGCAGCGCTTCAGCCAGCTGCAAGCGGCGTGCTTGAGACCTAGGGTGCGCCAGCGCACAGACCCGCTTTTTCAGCTGAACCAAGCTGTGTCCCCGGGAGTCCTGCATGAAGTACAAAGACTATTACGCCGCCCTGGGCGTGCCGCGTGACGCGGACCTCGACGCCATCAAGAAGGCCTACCGCAAGCTCGCCCGCGAGCACCACCCGGACATGTCCAAGGCACCGGGGGCCGAGGCCCGCTTCAAGGAAGTGGCCGAGGCCTACGCGACGCTGAAGGACCCCGAAAAACGCGCCGCCTACGACGAGCTGGGCAGGCACCCTGCTGGTGAGCCGTTTTCGCCGCCGCCGCAATGGGGCCGCGACCACGCCACGAGCGGCTCGGCGTTTGACGAGATGGACCTCGAAGACCTGCTCGCCGCCATGGGCCGGGGTCGCCGCGGTCCGCGCCAGGGCCCGATGCCCCGGGACGGGCGCGATCTGGAAACCACCATTCGCATCAGCCTGGAAGACGCCCACCGCGGACGCACCGTGCACCTGAGCCTGGACGACGGTGGCCAGGAGCGCACGCTGGAAGTGAGCGTGCCGCCCGGCGTGCGCGATGGCCAGAAGCTGCGATTGCGCGGCAAAGGCGGCAAGGGCCAGAACGGCGGCACCGATGGCGACATCTACCTGCACATCACGCTGGCGCCGCACCGCATTTTCCGCACCGACCACCAGGACCTGTATTTCGACCTCGTGCTCACGCCCTGGGAAGCGGCGCTGGGCACGGAAGCCGAGGTGCCCACGCTGGACGGCCCGGTGACGCTGACCGTGCCGCCCGGCACGCGCTCGGGCCGCAAGCTGCGGCTGCGCGGGCGCGGCCTGGCGAACGGTCGCAGCGCCCCGGGCGACCTCTACGCCGTGGTGCTGATCGACGTGCCCGCCACCCTCACCGAGCGCGAACGCGAGCTGTTTGAAGCGCTCGCCAAAGACTCTTCATTCCATCCGCGCACCGCGCCAACAGGAGCCACTTCATGAACACCAACATGCAAGCCGTTGAATGGGTCTGGCTCGACGAGGTGCAGAGCGTCACGCTGCCCGAGCTGGCGCGGGTCTGTGGCATCAGCACCGCCGACGTGGACGAGCTGGTGGAATACGGCGCGCTGCAGCCGCTGCAGACCGGCCCGTCGGAAGCGGACCTGCGCATGTTCAGCGCCGACTGCGTCACGCGCATGCGCACCGTCAGCAAGCTGCGGCTGGACTTCGACCTCGACCTGTTTGCCGTGGCCCTGCTGCTGGACCACATCCAGCGCATCGAAACGCTGGAGCAGCAGGTGCGCTCGCTGCAGGCGCAGCTGCCCCAGCGGCACTGAGTCCGAGCATCTCAGAGCGTGAAGTCGTATTCGATCGTGAGCGGCGCGTGGTCGCTGAACTTCTCGGCCTTGTAGATCGCTTCGGTGCGCGCGTGTTCGGCCAACGCCGGCGTGGCCAGGTGGTAGTCGAGCCGCCACCCCACGTTGTTCGCGTAGGCCTGACCGCGGTTGCTCCACCATGTGTAGCAGGTGTCGGTGGTGTCGGGCTGCAGGCGGCGGTACACGTCGACCAGGCCGCCGTCGGTCAGCAGCTGGGTCATCCAGGCGCGCTCCTCGGGCAGGAAGCCGCTGTTCTTCTGGTTGCTGCGCCAGTTCTTCAGGTCGGCGTTATGGTGGGCGATGTTGACGTCACTGCAGATGATGAAGTCGCGCTGGCCCTTGAGCGCCATCAGGTGCGGGTAGAACACATCCAGAAAGCGGTATTTGGCTTCCTGCCGCTCGGGGCCTGAAGAGCCGCTGGGGCAGTAGACGCTGATGATGGAACGTTTCGCGGTGGGCGTGTCGAAACGCAGCTCCACGTAGCGGCCTTCGGCATCGAACTCGCCGCCGTCGAAACCCACCACCACGTCGCTGGGCTCATGGCGCGTGTAGACGGCGACGCCGGAATAGCCTTTCTTCTCGGCGAAGTGAAAATGGCCCTTGAGTCCGGCGAGAGCCTCGAAGCGCCCGCTGACGTCGGGCGCCTGCGCCTTGACTTCCTGCACACAAATACAATCGGGCGCATGCTTGGCGAGCCACGCTTCCAGCCCCTTGGTGCTGGCGGAGCGGATGCCGTTGAGGTTGAGGCTGGTCAGTTTGAACAAGGATTTCCCCATGGTGTTGGAAGCGGGCTCGGCGGCTGCCGGAACAAAAGACGGTGCGCTGGCACAGGACTTCGTGCAGTTCTGCGTGGACTCGGGCGTGCTGCGCTTTGGCGAGTTCAAGACCAAGGCGGGACGGCTCTCGCCATACTTTTTCAACGCTGGCCTGTTCGATGACGGCGCCAAGCTCGGTCGGCTCGCGCAATTCTATGCAAAAGCCCTGCTGGAAAGCGGCATCGAATTCGACATGATTTTCGGCCCCGCGTACAAGGGCATTCCGCTCGGTGCGGCGGTCGCCATCGAGTTGGCGCGCCTGGGGCGCAACGTGCCGTTTGCCTACAACCGCAAGGAAGCCAAGAACCACGGCGAAGGGGGTTCGCTGGTGGGTGCGCCGCTCCAGGGCCGGGTACTGATCGTCGATGACGTGATGTCGGCCGGCACCGCCGCCCGCGAATCCATCGCCCTGATCCAGGCCGCTGGCGCCACGCCCCATGCGGTGGCGATCGCGCTGGACCGCCAGGAGAAGGCCACCGAGGTCGGCGCCGACGGCGTGCAGCGTGACGTGGAGCACAGCGCGGTGCAATACGTGCGGAACCAGCTCGGCCTGCAGGTCTGTGCCATTGCGACCTTGGCCGATTTGCTGCAGTATCTGAGGCAGAACACTGGCGACGAACTTGCCAGCCACCGCGACCGGGTGCTGGCCTACCGCCAGCGTTACGGCGTAGCCTGAGGATCCACTTTGCCCGCTTTCCTTCGCCCGCCGCTCCCGCCAACGTCCATCGCATGGGGCGTGCTGCTGCTGGTGTCGACGGTGGCGCTGGCTCAGGGCAAAGGCATCTACACCTGCATTGACAGCAAAGGACGGCGCATCACATCGGACCGCCCGATCACCGAGTGCCTGGACCGGGAACAGCGCGAACTCACGGGCTCCGGGACGGTCAAGCGGGTCGTGCCACCGAGCTACACGGCCGAAGAACGCGCCAGGATCGACGCCCAGAAGAAGGCCGAAGAAGCCCTGCAGGCCCGAATTGCCGAAGAAAAGCGCCGGGATCGGGCGCTGCTGATCCGCTACCCGAACAAGCCCGTGCACGACAAGGAGCGCGCCGACGCGCTGGCCCAGATCGACGAAGTGATCAGCGCGGTCAACAAACGCGCACAGGCCCTGCTCGATCAGCGCAAGGACATCAGCGCCGAGCTGGAGTTCTACCAGAACGACGTGAGCAAAGCGCCGCTGTGGCTGCGCCGCAAGCTGGAAGACAACGAGCAGCAGGTCGCGGTCCAGCAACGCTTCGTGGTGGAACAGACCCAGGAAAAACAGCGCCTCAACGCGCGCTTCGACGAAGAGCTGGTGAAGCTGCGCCAGCTCTGGGGGCAGAAGTAGTCCCCCCTGCGCCGCTGCGCGGCTTCCCCCCGAGGGGGACAACGCCTTTGGCCCGGCGGAGCCGGTTCTTCGGCGTTTGCTGGGTGGGGCACGTGCTCCGGAGGTAGCCCGCAGCTGGTGCCCTTGTCTTTACTGAAGCTTTTGCTTGAGCAGGTCGTTGGCCTGCTGCGGGTTGGCCTTGCCCTTGCTGGCTTTCATGACCAGGCCCACCAGCGCGTTGAAAGCCTTGTCCTTGCCGGCGCGGAACTGCTCGACCATGGGGGCGTTGGCGGCCATCACCTCGTCGATGATTTTTTCCAGCGCGCCGGAGTCGTTCATCTGCTTGAGGCCCTTGGCTTCGATGACAGCATCCACATCGCTGCCCTCTCCGCTCCACAGCGCGTCCATCACCTGCTTGGCTGCGTTGTTCGACACCGTGCCGTCGGCGATGCGCTTCAGCAGCGCGGCCAGCGTCTCGGCACCAACGGGCACCTGGGCAATGTCTTTTTCTTCGTTGTTCAGGCGGCGCGAAACCTCGCCCATGATCCAGTTGCTGGCCATCTTGGCCTGGCCACTGGCCTTGGCGGCGGTCTCGAAGTAGGCGGCCATCGCCGGGCTCTGCGTGAGCGTGGTGGCGTCGTATTCGGGCAGGCCGTAGGTCTGCACCAGTCGCTCGGCCATCTGGCGCGGCAGTTCGGGCATGTTGGCCTTCACCTGCTCCACCCAGTCGCGCGCGATCACCAGCGGTGGCAGATCCGGATCGGGGAAGTAGCGGTAGTCGGCTGCGTCTTCCTTGGTGCGCATGGCGCGTGTCTCGCCCGTGTCGGGGTCGAACAGCACCGTGGCCTGCTGGATCGCGTGGCCGTCTTCGATCTGCTCGATCTGCCAGCGCACCTCGTAGTCGATCGCCTGCTGCATGAACTTGAACGAGTTCAGGTTCTTGATCTCGCGGCGCGTGCCCAGCTCGCCGCCGGGCTTGCGCACCGAGACGTTGGCATCGCAGCGGAACGAACCTTCCTGCATGTTGCCGTCGCAGATGCCGATCCACGTCACGGTCTTGTGCAGCTCTTTCGCGTAGGCCACGGCCTCGGCGCTGGAGCGCATGTCGGGCTCGGTCACGATCTCCAGCAGCGGCGTACCGGCGCGGTTCAGGTCGATGCCCGACTGTCCGACGAAATCCTCGTGCAGGCTCTTGCCCGCGTCTTCTTCCAGGTGCGCGCGCACCAGGCGGACCGTCTTCTTTTCATCGCCGAGGAAGAAGCTCACCTCGCCGCCCTGCACCACCGGGATCTCGAACTGGCTGATCTGGTAGCCCTTGGGCAGGTCGGGGTAGAAGTAGTTCTTGCGCGCGAACACGCTCTGCTCGGCGATGTGCGAGCCCAGCGCCAGACCGAGGCGGATGGCGTGTTCCACCGCACCGCGGTTCATCACCGGCAGCGTGCCCGGCAGGGCCAGGTCCACCGCGCAGGCCTGCGTGTTGGGCTCGGCGCCAAACGCCGTGGGCGCGCGGCTGAAGATCTTGGATTGGGTCGCAAGCTGGGCGTGGGTCTCGAAGCCGATCACGACTTCGTAACCTTGCACCAGCGGGGAAGCTTGTTTCTTGTCGCTCATGTTCAGTAGCCCTCCGGCGTTTTCAGGTGCCAGTCGGTGGCTTGCTGGAAGGCGTGCGCGGTCTGCAGCAGTTCGCCTTCCTTGAAATAGTTGCCCACCAGTTGCAGGCCCACCGGCATGTGGGCTGAACCGAAACCGGCCGGCACGCTCATGCCGGGCAGGCCGGCCAGCGAGGTGGACAGCGTGTAGATGTCGGCCAGGTAGTTGGCGACCGGGTCGTCGCTCTTCTCGCCGATCTTCCAGGCCACCGTGGGCGCCACCGGGCCTGCGATCACGTCGCACTGGGTGAAGGCACTCTGGAAGTCCTGCGCGATCAGGCGGCGGATCTGTTGTGCCTTGAGGTAGTAGGCGTCGTAGTAACCGTGGCTCAGCACATAGGTGCCGATCATGATGCGGCGCTGCACCTCGGGCCCGAAGCCTTCGCTGCGCGACTTCTTGTACATGTCGGCCAGGTCGTCGAACTGGGCGGCGCGGTGACCGAACTTCACGCCGTCGAAGCGGCTGAGGTTGGACGACGCTTCGGCCGGCGCGATGATGTAGTAGACCGGGATGGACAGCTCGGTGCGCGGCAGCGAGATGTCGACCAGCGTGGCGCCCAGCTTTTCATATTCGGACAACGCAGCGCGAACGGTAGCGATCACGTCCGGCGCGCAGCCTTCGCCGAAGAACTCTTTCGGCAGGCCAATGCGCAGGCCCTTGAGCGGTTGTGCGGCGCTGGCGCCTTCCCGCGGCGCCCCCAGCAGGCGCGTGTAATCCTCGGCCGGGTGGTCCAGGCTGGTGGAATCGCGGTCGATGTCGGGGCCGGCCATGGCGGTGAGCAGCGTGGCGCAGTCGGCGGCACTGCGCGCCATCGGACCGGCCTGGTCGAGGCTGGAGGCGAAGGCCACCATGCCGTAACGCGAGCAGCGGCCGTACGTGGGCTTGATGCCGGTGATGCCGGTGAAGCTGGCGGGCTGGCGGATCGAACCACCGGTGTCGGTGCCGGTGGCGGCGGGCACCAGGCGCGCAGCCACGGCGGCGGCCGAGCCGCCCGAGGAACCGCCGGGCACGCGGGCCGTGTCCCAGGGGTTGTGCACCGGCGCGTAGGCCGAGTTGTCGTTGCCCGAGCCCATGGCGAACTCGTCGCAGTTGAGCTTGCCCAGGGTCACGGCGCCGGCGGCGGCGAGCTGGCCCACCACGGTGGCGTCGAACGGGCTCTGGTAACCGGCCAGCATCTTGCTGCCGGCGGTGGTGGGGAAGCCCTGGGTGACGAAGATGTCCTTGTGCGCCAGCGGCACGCCGAGCAGCGGGCCGCGCTCGCCAGCGGCGATGCGGGCGTCGGCGGCCCTGGCCTGCGCCAGGGTCACGTCTTCATTGAAGGCGAGGTAGGCGCCCAGGCCGGCGTGCTGCTGTGCGCGCGCCAGCAGGTGCTGGGCGGCTTCGACGCTGGAGGTCTTCTTGTGGCGAATAGCGCCGGCCAGCTCGGCCACGCCCATCTCGTGAATCTGTTTCGAACTCATTCAATCACCTTGGGCACGAGGAACAGGCCGCGCTCGACGGCGGGCGCACTTTTCTGGTTGGCTTCGCGGTTGTTGGGTTCGCTGGCCACGTCCGGGCGCAGGCGCAGGCTCACGTGGTCGATCACGGCGGTGGGGTGGGCCAGCGGCTCAATGCCGGTGGTGTCGACCGCGTTCATCTGCTCGACGATGTCGAAGAAGCCGTTGAGCTGGCTGAGCATGCGCTCACTCTGCGGATCGGACAGCTCCAGGCGCGCCAGATTGGCGATGCGCCCGATGTCGGACAGGGTCAGGGACATGGCAGGACTCGGTTCCGGTGTAAGAAAAAAGAAACCACCGGATCGGCGCCAAAAGTGCGCTGAAACGGGGTGTAAATTGAAGATTTAGCCCCTTGATGGGCGAAGTTATGCACAGGGGATGCGGTATTATCCAAGGTTTAGCGGCAAATCCCGTGCTGAAACAGTTTTTGTCGCTGAATCAAAGACTTATAGCCCCCGACTGCCCCGTACAGACACCCGGCGATGGCCGCACGAAGCGGCGGCCATGCCCCACAGGATTTTTGCACCATGTTTGAAGCCTTCCGTCGGCAGTTTTCGACCGACCTCGCCATTGACCTTGGCACCGCCAACACCCTGATCTACGTACGAGGCAAAGGCATTGTTCTTGACGAACCCTCCGTGGTCTCGATCCGCCACGAAGGTGGCCCCCAGGGCAAGAAGACGATCCAGGCGGTGGGCAAGGAAGCCAAGGCCATGCTGGGCAAGGTGCCAGGCAACATCGAAGCCATCCGCCCGATGAAAGACGGCGTGATCGCCGACTTCACCGTGACCGAGCAGATGCTCAAGCAGTTCATCAAGATGGTGCATCCGCGCTCGATGTTCAAGCCGAGCCCGCGCATCATCATCTGCGTGCCTTGCGGCTCCACCCAGGTCGAGCGCCGCGCCATCCGCGAGTCGGCGCTGGGCGCCGGCGCTTCCGAGGTCTACCTGATCGAAGAACCCATGGCCGCGGCCATCGGCGCCGGCCTGCCGGTGTCTGACGCATCCGGTTCGATGGTGGTGGACATTGGCGGCGGCACCACGGAAGTGGGCGTCATCTCGCTCGGCGGCATGGTCTACAAGGGCAGCGTGCGCGTGGGCGGAGACCGCTTCGATGAGGCCATCATTGCCTATATCCGCCGCAACTACGGCATGCTGATCGGTGAGCCCACCGCCGAAGCGATCAAGAAGAACATCGGCTCGGCCTTCCCCGGCTCGGAAGTCAAGGAAATGGAAGTCAAGGGCCGCAACCTGAGTGAAGGCGTGCCGCGCAGCTTCACGATTTCCAGCAACGAGATCCTCGAGGCCCTGACCGATCCGCTGAACAACATCGTCACCGCCGTCAAGATGGCGCTGGAACACACGCCACCCGAACTGGGCGCCGACATCGCCGAGCGCGGCATGATGCTCACCGGCGGTGGCGCGTTGCTGCGCGACCTGGACCGTCTGCTGGCCGAAGAAACCGGCCTGCCGGTGCTGGTGGCCGAGGAGCCGCTGACCTGCGTGGTGCGCGGCTGCGGCATGGCCCTGGAGCGCATGGAACGCCTGGGCACCATCTTCACCAGCGAATAAGCCCCGCGCCGGTTTCCGGCCTGACCGCACCACCGCGAGCCTTTTCCGACATGCCACTGGGCACCCTGGACCGCACCCCGCCCCCCTTTTTCAAGCAGGGGCCTTCGGCCCTGTCCAAGCTCATGGTGTTCAGCGCCGTGGCCTTGTTCCTGATGGTGGCCGACCTGCGTTTTCGCATCACCGCGCCGGTGCGCGGCGCCGTGGCGACGGTGTTGTATCCCCTGCAGTGGCTGGTGTTGCAACCGGTCCAGGCGGTGGGCCAGGCGGGCGGCTATTTCACCAGTCTGCACCAGGCACAACAAAGTGAGGGCGCAGCGATGCAACGACTCGCCGCCCAGTCCGAGCGGGCCCTGCAGGTGGAGCAACTGGCGCTGGAGAACCAGCGCCTGCGCGAGCTTCTGGCCATGCGCGAACGCATCACCACCCCTTCCATGGGCGCCCAGGTGCTGTACGACGCGGCCGACCCCTACTCGCGCCGCATCGTCATCGATCGCGGCCAGACCCACGGCATCGCGCTCGGCTCGCCGGTGATTGACGACAGCGGCGTGCTCGGCCAGGTCACCCGCATCTATCCGCTGGTGTCCGAAGTCACCCTGCTGATCGACCGCGACCAGGCCATTCCCGTGCTCAATGTCCGCACCGGCGTGCGCAGCGTGGCTTTTGGACAGCCCGGCCCCGAAGGCGATGCGCTGGAGCTGCGCTACACCCTGGCCAACGTGGACATCACCCAGGGCGATCTGCTCACCACCAGCGGTGTGGATGGCGTCTACCCGCCCGGCCTGCCGGTGGCCCGGGTGAACGCCGTGGGCCAGCGCGCCGAGTCCGCCTTCAACCGCATCAGCTGCACGCCGCTGGCACGGGTGCACGGGGCGCTGCACGTGCTGGTGCTGGCGCCGGTGGGTGAACACCTGCCGCCTTCGCCCCTGCAGGACACCCCCCCGGCTGCGAAGCCCAGGATAGGGAGCACACGCCCATGATCATGCGCCCAGGCCAGCAACTGCTGCTGCCCGCCAACCCGGCCTTCATCTGGTTCAGCCTGATCGGCGCGCTGCTGCTCAACATGCTCATGAACACCGGCCTGTGGGGGCGTGCCGCCTGGGTGCCCGACCTGCTGGCGGTCACGCTGGTGTTCTGGAGCGTGCACCAGCCGCTGCGCATCGGCGTGGGCGTGGCCTTTGTGTTCGGCCTGACCATGGACGTTCAGCAAGGCGCCCTGCTCGGTCAGCACGCGCTGGCCTACACCGTGCTCGGCTTCCTGGCCGTCTCCATGCACCGGCGCCTGCTCTGGTTCGGTGTGCCCACCCAGGCGGTCCAGGTGCTGCCGCTGCTGATGGCCGCGCATCTGCTGGAACTGCTGGTGCGCATGGTGGCGGGTGGCGCGTTTCCGGGCTGGTCGTTTTTCCTCGCCCCGGTTCTGGAGGCGGCGCTGTGGCCGGTGGTCAGCGTGGCGTTGCTGGCGCCTCAGCGGCGGGCGCCCAATCCTGACGACAACAGACCCCTGTGAGCATGACCGAGCTGCGCAACGTCGAAGCCGACCTCGCCCGGTTCCGCACCCGCGTGCTGGCGGCCGGACTGGCGGTGCTGGTCGCCTTTGGTCTGCTGGCCGCGCGCATGGTCTACCTGCAGGTCATGCGCCATGACGACCTGCTTGCGCAAGCCGAGAGCAACCGCACCGCCGTGCTGCCGGTGGTGCCCAACCGGGGCCAGATCATCGACCGCCATGGGCGTGTGCTGGCCACCAACTACTCGGCCTACACGCTGGAGATCACGCCCTCCAAGGTGGATGACATCGATGCGACGATCGAAGAACTTGGCCAGCTGGTGGACATCCAGCCGCGGGACAAGCGGCGTTTCCGCAAGCTGCGTGAAGAGTCCCGCAGCTTCGACTCGCTGCCGATCCGCACCCGGCTGACCGATGATGAGGTGGCCCGCTTCACGGTGCAGCGCTACCGCTTTCCCGGCGTCGAGGTGCGCGCGCGGCTGCTGCGCAGCTACCCCCATGGCGAAGTCGCAAGCCACGTGGTCGGTTACATCGGCCGCATCAACCAGCGCGAAAAGGAGGCCATTGAAGAATGGCCCGACGAAGAGCAGGCCAACTACCGGGGCACCGAACACATCGGCAAGCTCGGCGCCGAACAGAGCTACGAACGCGAGCTGCATGGCATCACCGGCTTTGAACGCGTGGAGACTTCGGCCGGTGGCCGCGCCGTGCGTTCGCTGGCCCACACGCCGGCCACGCCGGGCAACACCGTGGTGCTGGCGATCGACATCCAGCTGCAGAAGCTGGTCGAAGACATGTTCGGCGAGCGCCGCGGCGCGCTGGTGGCCATCGACCCTCGCAATGGCGAGGTCCTGGCCTTCGTGAGCAAGCCCACCTTCGACCCCAACCTGTTCGTCGAAGGCATCGACACCGAGAACTGGAAGGCGCTCAACGAATCGCTGGAAAAACCCCTGCTCAACCGGGCGCTGCGCGGTACCTACCCGCCGGGTTCCACCTACAAACCCTTCATGGCGCTGGGTGCGCTGGAGACGGGTACCCGCAACGCCACCACCGTCATCAACGACCCCGGCTACTGGATGTTCGGCAACCACCGCTTCCGCAGCCACGGCGACGGCGGCCTGGGCGCTGTGGACATGCACCGCAGCATCGTCAAATCGAGCAACACCTACTACTACTCGCTGGCCAATGAGATGGGTGTGGACGCCATGCACGATTTCATGAAGCCCCTGGGCTTTGGCCAGATCACCGGCCTCGACCTCAAGGGCGAGGTGCGCGGCGTGCTGCCCAGCACGGCCTGGAAGCGCAGCAACTACAAGCGGCCCGAGCAGCAGCGCTGGTACGCGGGCGAAACCATCTCGCTGGGCATCGGCCAGGGCTACAACAACTTCACCATGCTGCAGCTCGCGCACGCCATGGCCACACTGGCCAATGGCGGTATCAGGCACACGCCGCACCTCACGCTCGCCACGGAAAACGTGTTGACCCGGCAGCGCAACCCCCTGGGGAGCAGCGCACCGGTCAACCTGGGCTACAAACGGGAGAACATCGACGTGATCCTGCGGGCCATGCAGAGTGTGACCACCGAGGGCACATCAACACGTGTGTTTGCCGGTGCCGGCTACGAGAGCGGCGGCAAGACCGGCACGGCGCAGGCCGTGACCATCGGCCAGAAAGACCGTTATGACGCCCGAAAACTCGAAGAACACCAGCGTGACCACGCGCTCTACATCGCGTTCGCGCCGGTGAAAGAGCCACGGGTGGCGCTGGCGGTGGTGGTGGAGAACGCGGGTTTTGGTGCCGCACACGCCGCGCCCATCGCGCGGCGTGTGTTCGACTACCTGCTGCTCGACCAGTACCCGAATCCGGAAGACCTCAAGGCGGTGCAACGGGGTCAAGCGGCCGCCCCGATCGGCACCCCGCTCAAGGCCAGCGGCATGCCCTGGCCCCCGGAAGCGCAGCTGACCTCGCCCGCCACGGCCCCGTAGAGGCCCTCTGGCCGGTGCAAGCGCAGCAACGGATCGACATCGACTTCCGGGGACGTGCCCGCCTGGACAGACTCACATCGCCCGCTGCTGCGGTTCGTGAACAGGCGTCTGCGTCCAACCCGGTTGCATCCCGCTGCGGGGTTCCAGGCTCGCCTGCTGATCAAGCGTCGCCAGCCTTGACAGCGAGTCGGCGGCTGGCGTGTTGGCCGCCTGCCGGGCGTCGAGCACGCCGTCTTTGAGCACGCCATGCTCGTGTTGGCCGAACCGGATCTGGCCGTTGTTCACCCGCAGCAGGTTGATGCCGCTCAGGCCGTGTTCCCGCGCGCAGCGGGCCAGCGAACAGACCGTGTTGTCCAGGCCCCGGTCCCAGGGCAGGTGGTGGGTAGCAGCGAGTTGGCGCACTTCGCGCTGGCTGTCGCTCAGCAACGCCTGGGAGACGCGTGAGAGCGCCGGGCCAGTGGCCTGGGGTTGGGTCACAGAGGCCAATGGCTGGGTGGCAGGTGCATCGGCTTCGCGCTCGCGCCGGGCGGGTTCACCGGGCGGCAATGGGCCTCGCAAGGCGTCCACGGCATCCAGTGCATTGCCCACGGGCCCTCGGCCGACGGCGGTGACCACGCCGCGCATGCCCTGCACATCGCGCCGGTATTCGCCGATGCGCGTGACGTTGTCCTGTGCACGCTGCACGGTGGCCGGGTCCTCCAGCACGGAGCGGTCGGGCCGGCCGTTGGCATCCACGCTGGCGAAGTGGTGCATCTTGTGGCTGTCGGCCATGGCGATGGCGGCGGCCGTGGTGGTGGGCGGTGTGAATCCGGTGGCCAGCTGGATGGGGCCGCGACCGCGCAGGGGGTCGCTCCAGTGGGTCTTGTTGTCGTAGCCATGGGCGTCCAGGGTCTGGATTTCCTGGGCTGTGGCGTGAACCTTGACCTGGCCGTAGTGGGCGCTGGCGGCGCTGACCAGGTCGCCCGCCATGACGTGGTTGGTGACCGAGTGGCCCCCGGCGGGGATGCGCAGGCCCAGGCTGGTGGCGCCGTAGGCGTTGAAGGTCTCTCCGCGCAGGTCGAAGTGGTGGGCCGTCACCTGCGCCAGCGTGCCGCCGAGGGAGTGGCCGGTGACGGTCACGGGGGGAACAACACCGCCCTCTCCAATTGCTTTTTCTTGTGCGAGTTGCAGCGCTTTGCGGGTCAGCGCGATTGCATCGGACGCTTGCAAGTTGGAGCGGTTGAGCACCATGCCGCCGTCGGCCAGCAGCCCGTCTTTCAAGGCCTCGCGGTCGAACTCGGTACCCCGGTGAGCGACGATGATCTCGTGGGTGTCCACCCGCTGGTAGATGGTGCCCTGGTAGCCGGTACGCGGGTTGTCGTGGTGCTCAAGAATCCTGTATTTGTGGCCACCTATCGTCTCGGGCTTCTCGTCACGGCGCGTCACCGCTCGGCTAGCGTACGAGTCCAACGCCAAGTCAGCGTAGTCTTGGCTACTCATATTCATGGCTGCACCTTTTTGGGCGTCAGCGTCATCGAGAAGAGTTTGTCGCGGGCCTCCGGCGCAAATTGCTCCCGCGTGTTGTTACCCCAAGTCTTGAATCCATCGACCTTGCTTTGCGGGTAGTAGCCTTTCCAGTAAAACAACTGCACTGGCTGCTCCGCCAACAGCTGTTCGGGAGACAGATCGGTGTCAAACAAGGTTTCTGCGGGTGATCCCGTCGCCATGACCCAAGGCCCCACGCTCGTCAGCGTCCAACGGCACACCCCATTGCCGTAATAGTCCTCATCCAGCATGGCATCGAGGTAGACCGTGGCCGCGAAACTGCCATCGGGTCGTTCCGCGAAGGGCAACTTTACGGTGTGTTCCGGCTCGCCCCGCACCCCGGCGAAGTCGTTGACAACGTAGTTGCAGCCCTTGGCCTGGTACAGCGCGCTCCAGCCCATTTTCTTGAACGGTCCCGGTGCGTCCTGGAGGGTCAGCACGAGCTCGTAACCCTGCCTGGGCGTGGGATTGAGGCGGTAGAGGTGCTGTTGCGCGGACTTGTCGTTCTTGCCGGCGCCGGGACTCGCTGGGACATCGGGTGTCATCGTGGGCTCCGTGGTGGGTTGGGGTTGGCAGCCCGTGGCCCACAGCGTCAGGCTCAGGCACAGGGCGAATGGCAGTCGGTGTTTGAACAACAAGGGACCTCTTTTGAGAACTTTTGGACTCAGTCTACCTGTGTTCAGGGGCGGCACCCGGGATGGCCTGCGTTGAACAACGTCGGTGTTCACGCAACCCTGGTCCCCCGTCATACCTTGGGGAGTGGCTTCCCATGCTCAATTAGCATAACTTATGACATTGGCTTTCATGGTGAGCGTCTTTATACTTAGGGTAAACCCTAGTCTGATACATCATGAAAACCCCCACCCCATCCCTCTGGTCCCGCGTGACCCGCACCATCCGCGACTTCTTCTTCCGCGCCACCGTCGGCACATCCGACACGCTGGAGACTTACCTCGGCACGGCAACCAGCCTCTCTCAGCTGGAAGACATGCAGCGCCGTTGGGACCAAGCCCATCTTGGGCACAACAGCTCTGGTGCTTACTGAGCGAGAAATGCCATGCTGAAATTCCTCAAATCCCTGTTCGACATCGAAACACCCCGGTTTACCACCGGGGCCCGCGTCAACCGTTTCAACAAAGGCAGCATCGACCGCCTTGATGGCCGCGTCGTGGCCCAGACCGATGAAGGCGTGCTGGTCGACTGGCCGCGCTACGGTTCGGGCTGGGAGCAGCCCCACAAGCTCTGCCAGCAGGTCTGAAGACCCCCCGGGCTGGGCCTATCGTGCCCAGGCGTCGTAGCCGGTCTTCAGGATCAGTGCGGTGACCACCACGATGAAGGCGCCGCGCACGAAGCCGCTGCCGTGCTTGAGCGCCAGCCGCGTGCCGAGCAGGCTGCCGACCACGTTGGCCACGGCCATCACCAGCGCGAAATGCCACCAGACGTGGCCCTTCCAGGCGAACAGCATCAGCGCCGCCAGGTTGGAGGTGGTGTTGAGCAGCTTGGCGCTGGCGCTGGCGTGCAGGAAGTCGTAACCCAGCCAGCGCACGAACAGGAACACGAAAAAGCTGCCGGTGCCCGGTCCGAAGAAGCCGTCGTAGAAGCCGATGGTGGCGCCCAGCGTGGCAGCCGCCATCGCCTCCTGGCGGCCCGTGAAGTGCGGCGTGTGATGCCGGCCCAGGTCCTTGCGGGCCAGGGTGTAGAGCAACACACCGAGCAGCACCAGCGGCAATCCGCGGCGCAGGAAGTCGGGCGAGATCATCGTCACCGTCCAGGCGCCCAGCATCGAACCCACGAAGCACACGGCCGCCGCCGGCAGCAGCGCGCGCCAGGGCATCTGCACCCGCTGCGCGTACTGGAGCGTGGCCACCCCCGTGCCCCAGATCGACGCGCCCTTGTTGACGCCGAACAGCGTGGCCGGGTGGGTGTTGGGAAACACGGCGAACAGCGCCGGGACGAGGATCAGCCCGCCGCCACCGACGATCGAATCGACAAAACCCGCGAACAGCGAAGCAACAGAGACCAGCAACAGTTCCATGCAAGGATTGTCACCGCGCTGAAAGATGGCTCCCCCTGCGCCGCTGCGCGGCGTCCCCCGAGGGGACCACGCCCTGGGACCGGCAGAGCCGGATCCTCGGCGTGTGCTGGGCTCAGGCACGCGGTGGACGGCTCCCCCCTGCGCCGCTGCGCGGCTTCCCCCCGAGGGGGACCACGCCCTGGGACCGGCAGAGCCGGATCCTCGGCGTGTGCTGGGTTCAGGCACGCGCTCCGGTGAATGGGGCGTGCTTCACTGCGCCTTGGGCAGCTCCAGCACGAACTCGGCCCCACCGCCCTCGGCGTTGCGCGCGCTCAGGCGCCCGCCGTGCTGCTCGACGATGCCGTAGCTGATCGACAGGCCCAGGCCTGTGCCCTTGCCCACCGGCTTGGTGGTGAAGAAGGGGTCGAAGATGCGCAGCAGGTGTTCGGGCGGAATGCCCGGCCCGTTGTCGCGCACGGTCACATGCACCTGCGCACCCTCGCAAGCCATCGACACCCGGACGCAGGGCGCCACCGCGCCGGCGCCGCCCACGGCATCGAACGCGTTCTGCAGCAGGTTCATCATCACCTGCTGCAACTGCCCCGCGCTGCCCATGACGGTGCAGGGCGCGCCGGCCTGCCAGCGCACGTCCACCGGCGTCGGTCGCCCCTTTTGCACCCAGTGGATCGCGCGATCGATCACCTCGACCAGGTTCACCGGCGTGCGCTCTTCCGGGTCCATGGCCGAAAACCGCTTGAGCCCGTGCACGATGTCGGCGGTGCGCTGCGCGCCTTCGAGCGTGCCCTCGATCAGTGAAGGCAGGTCTCCTAAAAGGTGCTCGATGCGCAGCTTCTGGCGCAGCGCCTGCAGCACCGGTTCGGGCTCGTGCGCGTGCAGCGCGGCCATGTAGGTCTGCAGCCGGTCGCAGTACTTGCGCAGCGCGTGCACGTTGCCGAGCACGAAGCTGATCGGGTTGTTAAGCTCGTGCGCCACGCCGGCCACCAGCTGGCCGAGCGAGGCCATCTTTTCCGAATGCAGCAGCTGCTGCTGGGTGCGCTTCAGGGCCTCGTGCGCGGCGCGCATCTCGTGGTACGCGCGCTTGAGCTCGGCCGTGGGACGGCCCACCCACACGGTGCCGACGCGCCGGCCGTTGGGGCCGATGCGCGGCGTGCAGTTCGCGTCCACCGGCACCGGCTGGCCCGAGCGGTCGAGCAGGTTGAGTTCGATGCCCTGGCCCGCGCGCGGTGCGTCGGACCGGTCCATCGCGGCGCGCGCGGCGTCCACGCTGGCGGCGTCGGCCAGCAGGTCGGCCAGGCTGCTGCCACGCAACTGTTCTTCGGGACGGCCCACCAGCTCGCACAGGGCCGCGTTGGCCTGCTCGATCAGACCGCGCTCGTCGCACACCACCAGCACGTCCGACATGGACGTGAGCACGCTGAAGATGAACTGCTGCGACTGTTCCAGCTCGGTGTTCTTCTTCTCCAGCTCGACCTCGTCGTCGATCAGCCGCGTGTAGACCTCGTCCATCTTCTGGATCACGTCCAGCCAGGTGGACTCGTCCACACCTTCCATGGGCGCGGTGGGCAAGGGGCTGGGGGAACGGGGCTTGCTCATGTCAATGGACCGTACAGACCATGCAGGGGTCGAAGGAACGCACGATGTGCTGGACAGAGACAGGGGTTTTTTCGCCTTCCCGCACCGGTGCGTCCACCAGCGCCTGCTCCAGCGCGCCGGGCGTTCCCTGCGCATCGCGTGGCGAGAAGTTCCAGCTGGTGGGCGCAACGATCTGGTAGTTGGCGATACGGCCGCGCCGCACCACCAGCCAGTGGCCCAGGCTGCCGCGCGCGGCCTCGCTCAGGCCCATGCCACTGCCCTCGTCGGGCAGCGTCGTCGGCACGCAGAAGGCTTCGGTCGGGCGGATCGCCTGCAGCCAGTCTTCCATCAGCGGCACCACGCGCGCGAGTTCGATCAGCCGCGCCAGCACACGCGTGTAGACCGTGCCGCCGTGGCGCGCCACCGCGTCGCGCACCAAGGGCATGCCGCTGGTCAGCTGGCGGGCGATGGCCCCCGTCTCGACCACTTCGCCACCCAGGCGCGGCGCCTTGTTCCAGGTGTAGGCGCCGGGCTTGTCGGGCTCGGGGCGGGTGATGCCGTGCAGCGGGTGCAGCGGCTCACGAGCGTGGGCCAGCCAGGCGTGGGTGGCGTCTTCGGTGATGGCGTGCGGGTTCAGCGCTTCGACCGCGCCGGTCTGCGCGCGCCACACACCACCGGGCAAGGCCCAGCCACCACCCGACTGTGCATAAGCGCCATAACTCAGGTAGCGGCCCGGACCGGGGCCCAGCGTGTCGAGCTGCAGGTCGCGCACGAGGGTGAGGAAGAAGCGCAGGTCGCCGCCCAGCGGGTCCTGCGCGTGCCAGTCCCAGAGCGCGGCTTCGTTCTCCAGCGCGGCCACGGCTTCGAGCGGCGCAGCGAACAGCTGGCGCTCCAGGAAGCTGCGGAACTCGCGCACTTTCGCCAGCAGGCGCACGCGCTCGGCCGCGTCGATGGCGCGGGTGGATCCCCCCGGTTCGACCGACTGCGTGTGCGGCCACTTGCCGCCCAGCGTGCCCAGCAACGTGAGCCAGCGCTGGCGCGCCGAAGTGGCCGCACGCACCTGCTCACCGTGGTCGGGCGCGAAGCGGCGTTGCGCTTCGGCATGCCAGGGGTGACCCGCGTAAACCGGACGGGCGAAGTCCGGCATGAAGAACAGGTAGAAATGCGTCAGGTGGTCGGCCAGGTTTTCAGTCGCCAGGATCAGGTTGGTGGCGTGTTGTCCGTTGGACGGCATGGTGATGCCGCCCAGGTCGGCCAGCGCGCGCGCCGAGGCGACCGACTGCGACACCGAGCAGATGCCACAGATGCGCGGCACATAGACCAGCGCGTCGTGCGGCACCTTGCCCTGCAGGATCTGCTCGAAGCCGCGGTACATGGTCGCGTTGACCTGGGCCGAGATCACGCGGCCGTCGGCGATGTCGAGCGAGACCTCCAAGTCACCTTCGACGCGGTTGAACGGACCCACAAGAAGCCTGCTCATGCGGTGCTCATTTCAAACGTGTCTTGCGAACAGCAGGCTTCACCACCAGGTGATCGGCGACCGCGTTGTTCTTCACCCGCTTGGGCGTGGCGCTCTTGGACAACGAGGCGAGTGCAACGAACCAGGCCTTGGGCATGTCGGTGGGCAGGCCGATGGGGATGCCAGCGAGCTTGGGCGTTTCGTGGAAGGGGTGGCCGGGCTCCTGGAAGCCCGGCTCGGTGCAGGCGATGCAGGCGTAGCCGCCGCGCGTGCAGCTGCCTTCGCCGTTCCAGGGGCGGATGTTGCAGTCGGCGTGCACCTGCGTGCCCTTGCAGCCCATGTGCTCCATCATGCAGCCGAGGTCGGACGGCTTCTCGGCGCTGGCCTTGAACTCGTAGTACTCGTTGCGTGTGCAGCCGTGGTGCACCAGCTGGTCGGCGTAAAAACGCGGCCGGTTCAGCGGGTCCAGGTCGTCGGCCGAGAAGCCGTCGGCGGCCAGCGCCATCAGCGTGTCGATCACCCAGCTCGGGTGCGTCGGGCAGCCCGC
Organism: Hydrogenophaga sp. L76; assembly: GCF_057654755.1. Lineage (NCBI taxonomy): Bacteria > Pseudomonadati > Pseudomonadota > Betaproteobacteria > Burkholderiales > Comamonadaceae > Hydrogenophaga > Hydrogenophaga sp. L76. Next base: position 3,285,539 of record NZ_CM172807.1, on the reverse strand, counting down.
GATGTTGATCACCGGCAGGCCGCTGGTGCTGCGGAAGTCCGCGCCGAGCAGGCCGCCGATGCGGTCGTCCTCGTACTGCAGGCCGCAGGCGTCGGTGGGGTTGTCGCCGCCGGCGGTGATGCCGCCCCAGGCCGCGCAGCTGCCGACGGCCAGCACGTGTTTCGCTTTCGCTGCGAGCTCGCGCACCCAGTGGATCATGGGCAGGCCGGTGCCGGCCAGCATGTGGAAGCGCCCGCTGCCGTTCGGGCCGCGCAGCAGCGAGCCTTCGACGCACAGCGCGTCGAGCCGGGTGCCACCGTCCAGCACCGCGTGCAGCAGCGCGATCACCTCCTCGCCACTCGCCATCGACAGCGAGGGATGCCAGAGCAGGTTCACGCCACCATCGCGCAGGTGACCCTGAAAATCGGTGGTGTCGGCGCACAGCAGCGACATGCTGCAGCCGCCGCAACCGCCGCTTTGAAGCCAGAGCACATTCATGCGGGGATCTCCTCAGTCAGCCCAGCCCACGCGGTCGCCCAGGCCAGCGCCAAGGTGAGATCGGCCAGGGCCTGTTCGCCCGGCGCTTCACCGAGCTCGAAGCGCTGGGCGCGGATGGCGAGCAGCGTGCACGGCGGCGGCTCGGTGCGCTCCAGGTCGCGGTAGACCTGCAGCAGCGCCTCGGGCGCCAGCGCGTGGGTGGTGAAGCCGGCCACCGGTGCGGGCACCACCCTGCGCACCTCGAACGGTGTCTGCAGGCCGATGGCGGCGTCCACGAACAGCACACGTTCGCGGCCCACGAGGTCCAGCGCGTGTTCGACCTGCAACTGGAAGTCGGTCAGGCACTCCAGCCGGCCCGATGACTTCTGTGCCACCCCGGCCAGGCGCTCGACCAGCAGCGGGCCCAGCGCGTCGTCGCCCCGGCCCGGGTTGCCCCAGCCGAACACCAGCAAAGGCGCCACTCTGGAACTCACAACGCCGCCTCCGCCGAATGTGGCCGGGTGCCGCGCACGGTGTCGCCGCGGGACGAACGGTGCACGTGGTCGAGCACCTCGCCCCGCGCGTTGCGCAGCGTCACCGCCAGCGGCATCTGGCCCAGCGCGTGCGTGGCGCAGGACAGGCAGGGGTCGTAGGCGCGGATGGCGACCTCGATGTGGTTGAGCAGGGGTTCGGTGATGGTCTGGCCGTCGAGGTACTGCAGCGCGACCGAGCGCACCGCCTCGTTCATGGCCTGGTTGTTGTGCGTGGTCGAGACGATCAGGTTGCAGCTCGTGACCAGGTCGTCGTCCCCCACCTCGTACTCGTGAATCAGCGTGCCGCGCGGCGCTTCTATGATGCCGACGCCGCTGCGCTGGCGCTCACCGGTGGCGAGCAGCGGCCCGCCGAGGATGGCCGGGTCGTCCAGCAGATCGGCCACCACCTCCACGCCGTGCAGCAGCTCGATCATGCGCGCCCAGTGGGTGGCCAGCACCGCGTGCACCGGCCGGCCACCGTGCGCGGCCACGAAGGCCTGGCGCCGCGCTTCAGCGCGTGGCGTGGGAACGAAGTCGCAGTTCTGCACCCGCGCCAGCGGGCCGACGCGGTACCAGCCGGCGTCGGGTCCTAGCGTCAGGCGGTAGGGAAACTTCATGTAGGTCCAGGGCTTGACGCCCTCACCGATCAGCTCGCGGTAGCGCTGGTCTTCGAAGCCGTCGACCGCGATGCGACCGTCGGCCTCGCGCACGCGCAACGTGCCGTCGTAGAACGCCATCGCGCCGCCGGGACCGACCAGCGACATCATGGCCGCCTGGGTTTCGGCGAAGCCGACCAGATGCGTCGGCAAGCCGGTGTGCAGGCGCTGTGCCAGATCCACCGCCGCCTCGGCCCAGGCCAGCACCTCGGGCAGTTGCGCGCGCAGCACATCGCGCTCGGCCGCGTCCACCGCGCGGTTCATGCCACCGGGCACCGAGCCGGTGCCGTGCACCCGCTTGCCGGCGGTGATGCGGATCACCTCCTGGCCGAACTTGCGCAGCATCACGCCCTGGCGCGCGGCTTCGGGGTGCGCCATCGCCACGCCGACGATGTTGCGCTGCGCGACATCGGCATCAAAACCGAACAGCAGGTCGGGCGAGGACAGGTGGAAGAAGTGCAGCGCGTGGCTCTGCACGATCTGGCCGTGGTGCATCAGGCGGCGGATTTTGTCGGCCGCTTCGGGCACCGGCCAGCCGCCGATCACGCGGTCCAGCGCCTTGGTGGCAGCGAGGTGGTGCGAGACCGGGCAGATGCCGCACAGGCGCTGCACCATCACCGGCACTTCCCAGTAAGGCCGGCCGACGATGAACTGCTCGAAGCCGCGGAACTCGACGATGTGCAGGCGCACCTGCTGGATGCGGTTGTCCTCGCCGAGCAGCAGCGTGACCTTGCCGTGGCCTTCGACGCGCGAGACCGGATCGATCACGATGCGGCGCAGGCCCTGGGGCTCGGCAGCGGTTTCAAGCGGGCGGGTGGCTTCAGTCATAACGGATCAACCCCTTGTTCAGCTCAGGTTCGCGCCCGGCGATGATGTCCTGCAAAAACTGCCAGAAGGCATCGGCCGGCGGCGGGCAGCCGGGCAGCGCGTGGTCGATGCGCACCACCTCGTGGATGGGGTGCACCTTGTTGAGCGGCAGCGGAAGTTCGGGGTCGTTGGGAACCTCGCCGTAGACGGCCTGCAGCATGTCCCCGACATCGAGGTGGTTGCGCAAGGCGGGCAGGCCGCCGGTGATGGCGCAGGCGCCGACCGCCACGAGCACGCGGCAGTTGGCGCGGAAGGCGCGCAGCACCTCCACGTTTTCTGCGTTGCACAGGCCGCCCTCGACCAGGCCGATGTCACACGGCCCCACGGTCTTGATGTCGGTCAGCGGCGAGCGGTCGAACTGAATGTGTTCGATGAGCTCGAACAGGCGCTCGTCGATGTCGAGAAAGGACATGTGGCAGCCAAAGCAGCCGGCCAGCGAGACCGTGGCCACGCGCAGTTTGCGGGGGGCAGAGGTGTCCGTGTTCATCCGCGCGTCTCCTCATCGTCGAAGGTCCGCTGGCCGATGGGCACCGCAAACCCGACCCGCTTGGGCAGCAGCGCGCCGACCGGGCAGATGTGGGCCGCGCGGTCGTCCGCCGACAGCGCGCTGTCGCCCAGCCGGCCGCTGTCGCTGTTGATCAGCAGATGGGTGGCTATGCCGTGGCCGCCGATGGCGAAGACCTGTTTGCCGTCGAGTTCGTCGCTGGCGCGCACGCAGAGCTGGCACAGGATGCAGCGGTTGGGTTCGAACAGCACATCGGGGTGGCTGGCGTCGACCGGTCGTTCGGGGTTCAGGGTCTCGAAATGCAGATCGGTCATGCCGGCGCGCTCGGCCTGTTCCTGCAGCAGGCAGTTACCGCTCTTTTCGCAGCCGGGGCAGAAGTGATTGCCCTCGACGAAGAGCATCTGCAACAGGCGCAGCCGCTGCGCGCGCAGTTCGGCGGTGTGGCAGTCCACGGATTGCCCGGCGGCCGCGGCGGTGGTGCATGCTGCCACGGGCCTGCCGTCCACGTGCACCGTGCACACCCGGCAGGAGGCACTGGCCGAGACCTCGGGGTGCCAGCACAGGTGGGGCACGTCGTGCCCGGCGCGCTGCGCGGCCTGCAGGATGGTGTCGCCGGGTTGCAGTGGGACGGGCTGACCGTCGAACTGGAACACCGAAGGCGGGTCGTTGCGCGGTCCACTCATGGAAAGTCCTCCGTGTGCAGGTGGGCACCCGGGTCGGTGCGCCCCGTGACGCGCCGGGCGGCCGAAAGTTCGGCGTCGAGATCGAACTCGGGTTCGAACTGCGGCGTGGTCGTGCGCGATGTGTACACCTCTCCAAAGTGGGTCAGCGTGTCGCGCAGCGGGTTGCAGGCCGAGGCGCCGAGGCCGCAGTGCGTGCCGCTGTGCAGCAGCTCATCCAGCTCGTGCAGGCGTTCCAGGTCGAAGGCCGAACCGCGCCCGGCACCGCGTGCCTGGGCGAGCTTGTCCAGCCGCCGCACCACCAGCTCGGTGCCCACGCGGCAGGGCGTGCACAGGCCACAGCTTTCGTGCGCAAAGAAGCGGGCAAAGTGGCGCGCCACCTCGAACAGGTCGCGCGTGGCGTTGAAGACCATGAAGGCGCCGGCGCTGGGCACGTCGTCGAAAGCGATGCGCCGATCGAAGCCCGACGCGGGCACGCAGGTGCCCGAGGGACCACCCACCTGCACCGCCTGGGCGTCGCGGGCGCCGCAATCGGCCAGGATGCGCGCGATCGGCGTGCCCAGCGGGTATTCGTACAGGCCCGGGCGCTCGCAGTCGCCCGAGACCGAATGGATCTTGGTGCCGGTAGACGACGCGAGGCCGATGCCGGACCACCAGGCGCCACCGCGCCGCGCGATGTGCGCCACGGCCACGAAGGTCTCGACGTTGTTGACCACGGTCGGTCGCCCCAGGTAGCCGCGCTCCACCGGGAACGGCGGGCGGATGCGCGGCGAGCCGCGTTTCCCTTCCAGCGATTCGATCAGGGCCGACTCTTCGCCGCACACATAAGCCCCGGCGCCGAGATGGATGCCGATGTCGAAGTGAAACCCGGCCAGGCCAGTGGCGTTGGGCCCCAGCAGCCCGCTGGCGCGGCGGCGCTCCAGCGCGGCTTGCAGATGCGGCAGCAGGTAGCGGTATTCGCCGCGCAGGTAGAGCCAGCCCTGCTGCGCGCCGATGGCGCGCGCGGCGATGGTCATGCCATCGAACACCGCGTCGGCGTGGTCGCTGAGCAGCGCGCGGTCCTTGAAGGTGCCGGGCTCGCCTTCGTCGGCGTTGCAGACCACGCATCGCAGCGGCCCGCTGGCATCGCGACAGGCCTGCCACTTGCGCGCGGTCGGGAAGCCGGCACCGCCGCGGCCGCGCAGGCCGGCGCGGGCCAGTTCGTCGATCAGGGCCTGCGGCTCGCGCGCGATCACGGTAGACAAGGCGGGTGCGTCCACCGGAAGGCCGGTCAGCAGCGGCCCCGCGCGGTGCACCGTGTTGTCCACGCGGAACCAGTCGGCGGGCCAGTGGTCCACCGGCACTTCGGCCAGCATGAGCGCGGCGAGCGCATCGATGCGGTCGGCGTCGAGGCGGGTGATGACCTGGTGGTGGTTGACCAGCAGCGCCGGGCCCTGGTCGCACAGGCCGGTGCACGAGCATCGGTCCACGCTGAAGCGTCCGGCCGCATCGGGCTGGCCCGGCGCCACGCCCAGCCGCTCGCAGAGCCGGGCCAACAAGGCCTCGCTGCCGAGCAAACGGTCGGTGATGTTGTCGGAGAACAGCACCCGCAGGCGACCCACGGGGCGGGTGTGGAAAAAGCGGTAGAACGTGGCCACGCCTTCGACCTGGGCCAGCGGCAGGCGCAGCGCCTGGGCGATGTGTGACAACAAGTCGCGCGGCAGCCAGTGGGTCTTCGCCTGCGTTTCGCGCAGCACCTGCACCAGCGCGTGCGGGTCGTGGCCCCAGCGGGCCAGCGTCTCGTTGGCAAGCGTGTGGTGGTCGGGGTTCATGGCTTGTCCAGTCCAAAACGTTGCATCTTGCCGCGCAGACCCACGCGCGACAAACCCAGCTCCTGCGCCGCCCGGGTCTTGTTCCAGCGGTGGCGCAGCAGGGTTTCGCGCAGCAGCATGGCCTCGATCACGTCCAGCCGTTCGCCCAGCGTGCCGCTCTGCGGAATGGCCGCGGTGAGGTCGTTGGCCGAGCCTGAGGCGCGGCCCTGCAGCACGCGCGGTGAAAACGCGGCGGGTGGCAACTGCGCGCCATCGTGCAAGGCCATGGCCCGCGCGATCTCGTTGCGCAGTTCGCGGATGTTGCCGGGCCAGGGATAGGCGAGCAGACAGGCGAGCGTTTCGTCCGGCAAGCTGGCCCCCGGATGGCCGAGTTCGGCCGCCACGTCCAGCGCCAGCTGGTGCGCGATCGATGGAATGTCGGCCACGCGCTCGCGCAACGGCGGCACGGTGATGGTGATGCCGGCGATGCGGTAGTACAGGTCCTCGCGGAACAGGCCGTCGCGCACGCGCTGCTCCAGCTGGCGGTGGGTGGCCGCGATCACGCGCACGTCCACCGGAACCGGGCGCGCACCGCCCACGGGCCGCACCTCGCCCTCCTGCAACACACGCAGCAGCTTGACCTGAAAGGCCGGCGAGGTCTCGCCGATCTCGTCGAGAAAAACCGTGCCGCCATCCCCACGCTGGAACAGGCCCAGGTGGTCTTCAAACGCGCCGGTGAAGGCGCCGCGCTTGTGCCCGAAGAGTTCGGATTCGAGCAGGGTGTCGGGAATCGCCGCGCAGTTCTCCACCACGAACGGACCGCTGAGCCGGGGCGAGGCGTAGTGGATGGCACGCGCCAGCAGCTCCTTGCCGGTGCCCGACTCGCCGAGCACCAGCACCGGGATGTCGTAGCGCGCCACACGCCCGGCCATGGCACACACATGATCCAACGGGCTGCCCGGTGCGCGCACGATGCGGTCAAAGCCGAAGCTGCTGCGCGCCTGCGCCATCTGCGTGGCCGTGCGCTGGCGCAGCACGCGGTTGCTGGTGCGCAGTTCCAGGTCGAGCCGGCTGGTCTGGCGCTGCAGGGTCTGCGCCTCCACCGCGTTGCGCACCGAGTCGAGCAGATGGTCGGGCGCCCAGGGCTTGAGGATGTACTGGTAGATGCCGGCCTCGTTGATGCCGGCAATGATGTCTTCGGAATCGGTGTAACCCGAGATGACGATGCGCACGGTCTCGGGCCACTGCTCGCGCACTTCCTTCAGAAAGCTCACGCCGGTCATGCCCGGCATGCGCTGGTCGCAGAGGATCACGCTCACGGGTTGCCGTTCCAGCAGGCCGCGCGCTTCCTCGGCACTGCTCGCGGTGAAAACCGTGAAGTCTTCGTCGAGCGTGCGGCGCAGCGCATCCAGTGAACGCACCTCGTCATCGACCACGAGCACGGTGGGCAGGGCTTCGGGAAGGAGTGGAGGTGTCACAGCCGGTGCACCGCCAGGTGCCTCGGTGTCCAGGCGTGCGGCTGCTTGTGCACGAAGTGGTGGCGTGCCACGTGGTAGCTGGGATCGAAGCCGTAGAAGTTGCGGTGCATGCGCGCCAGTTCCTGTTCGCGGTAGTGGGCCAGCGGACGATGGGCCTCGTCCTGCTCGCGCCGGGTCTGTTTGGCTTCCAAAACTCCACTTTGATTGTAGGAGGCGGCCAGCGCCAGTGCGCGTTGCAGACAACGTTCTTCGAAGCCTTCGCGCGGCCCCTCATCGTTGTGGTCGATCAGGCCGATCTTCAGGGCCTCGGCGGCCAGCAGCGGCAGGCGCTGAGCCATCAGCGCCTTCGCGCCCGCCTCGCCCAGGCGGCGCGGCAACAGGTAGGTCCAGTACTCGGAGCCGTAGAGGTTGCCCATGTTCTTGTAGTGCGGGTTGAGCACCACGCCGCCGTGCGCCCAGACCTGATCGGCCGCCAGCGCGAGAAAGGCGCCACCCGCGCCCGCGTTGCCGCGCAGCACGCTGACCGTGAGCCGGTCGGTGGTCTGCAGCACACCGAGCGCCACGTCGTTCATGGCATTGATGTTGCGCCACGAGGCGTCGGCCGCGCTGTCGCCCGCGCGGTGGGCCGCGGCCTCGATGCTGTTGAGGTCGATGCCGTTGCTGAAGAAACCTTCGCCGCCCAGCAGGAGCAGCACCTGTGTGGGCCGCTCGTGCACCTGCAGCAGCGCGGCACGCAGGCGCTCGCAGCGCGCGGTGGACATGGCGCCGTTGTAGAAGTCGAAACTCAGGCAGCCCACGCGCGCGCCCTCGGGGCCGTGTTCGGTGTAGCGCAGTTCGCCCCACTCGTCGGGCGCGCGCTCCAGTGGCACCGGGCGCTGCGGCAGGCTGGCCGCTTCGCAGGCGAACAGCTCGGCCGCCACCTGCTTGAAACTGCCCTGCGCAGGCGGCGTGCCGGGCGGGTCGGCACGGCGGGCCTGGCCGATCCAGACGCCGCCATCCACCGTGCGGCGCAGCAGCGCGCCGTCGCGCACCGCCAGCAGATCGCCGGGAGCGGCTTGGGGAAATTCGGCCATGGTCGCCTCACTGGCAGGATGCGCATCGCCCAGGTAACAGGGCTGGCCCCAGAGCGCGTCGAGCACGCCGGGCTGACCGTCGCCGCTGCGGAGTTTGGCGTGCACGGTGGTGGTGCTGTCGGCGGCCCAATCGATCGCGCGTTCGTTCTGGCGCAAGAGTGGTTGCCAGCGCACCAGCGGCGCCCCGTCGATCCACGCCGGGGCTTCGCGCTCGCCACCAGCGAAGCGCTGCACGGCGGCCAGCGTGGCCTGCAGCGCGGCCTGGGTGACCTCACGCCGGTACAGGCTGCCCTTGGTGGCTTCGCGCAGGGGAAATGCCGCGTGCGCCCAGACCGGGCCGGCGTCGAAATCGCCGTTGGCCTGCAGCACCGTCACACCCCAGTGCGGCTCGCCACGCCAGACCGCCCAGTCCAGCGCCGATGGCCCCTGGTCGCCCGGGGGGCCGGGGTGCACCACGAGGCAGGTCACGCGCTGCCACACCGTGGCCGGAATGCGGCGCTTGAGAAACGGCGCCAGCACCAGGTCGGGCCGGAACAGCGCCACGGCCTCTTCGGTCACGCTGTCGGCGATGTCGAGCTCCACGCTCAGGATGTGGCCCGCCGCACGCAGCTCGGCGAAGAGCCGCTGGGTCAGGCTGTTGAAGCTGTGGCAAAGCAGGAGGATGCGCAACGGATTCATCGGGCGTGGTCAGGTGGCGGGGCGCAGCGCCTGCAGCTCGCGCGCGGCCTGCTTGCGCCCCAGGTAGATGGCGAGTTGGGACTCGATGCCGTCCAGCGCCGCATTGAACTCGGCCACGCTGCGCGCGCCCAGCAGGGCCTGCGCCACCAGGGGCGTGTCGGGCCCGAAATGGTTGCCCAGGTGGGCCATGGCCTGGCGGCGCAGCGCCTCGAGGCCCGGTCCGGCAGGCGCCTCGTGTGCGGACACGGAACCCGGGGAAGAGAAGGCCCGCTCGGCATCGTTCGCTGGTAGCGCCACAGGCGCAGCACGCGCCACCACCGGCTCGATCAACCCCAGCGCCAGCAACGTTTCCAGATGCCCTTGCAACTGCGGCAGACCACGCGCCGCCAGCGCGTTCACCGAATCGCTGCCATTGACCATGATCAGCACCGTGCGCGTGGCGGGCGACAGCCCCGCCTGGCGCCGGGCGATCTCGGCCTTGCCGCTCTCGGTCTTCCGAAACACCTGACTCGACATGCCGGTCTCCTCGTCTCTTGTGATGGGCTGACGAAAACAACGGTACAGACCCAAACACCTATCCGGAGCGCGTGCAGCGCCCCACCCAGGACACCGCCGGTCCGGCTTTGCCGGACGGCTGGTGTCGCCCCCTGGGGGGTGACGCCGAAGGCGGCGCGGGGGGGGTCAACAATGCCCTGGGGATCAACAAATCCTCGGCAGTTGTTCCCCACTCAACCAGTCCACCACCCGCCGCCCGCCGAAGCGCGTGGCCATCTGCACGAAGTGGTGCAGGTCCGCCGTCACTTCGCCGATGCGCGCGGCGTCAGCACCCAGCGGGTGCGCGCGCATCGCTGCGAGCACCGCGTCGGCGAACTCCGGGGCCACCACCGCGATCAGCTTGCCTTCGTTGGCCACATACAGCGGGTCCAGACCCAGCAGCTCGCAGGCCGCGTCCACCTGCGGTTTCACCGGAATGGCCGCCTCCTGCAGCAGCATGCCCACGCCCGACTGGCGCGCCACCTCGTTGAGCGTGGTGGCGAGGCCGCCGCGCGTGGGGTCGCGCAGCACGCGCACGGCGCCCGGGGCTGCGGCCAGCATCGCGGCCACCAGGGTGTGCAGCGCGGCGGTGTCGCTCTCGATGGTGGTCTCGAAGGCCAGCGATTCGCGCTTCGAGAGCACCGCCACGCCGTGGTCACCGATGCTGCCGGAGAGCAGCAGCACGTCGCCCGGGCGCGCGTTGCGCCCGCTGATCTGCACGCCCGACGGCAGCACGCCGACGCCGGTGGTGCTGATGAAAACACCGTCGCCCTTGCCCTGCTCCACCACCTTGGTATCGCCCGTGACCACGGGCACACCGGCCTCGCGCGACGCGGCGGCCATGCTCTTCACGATGCGCTGCAGGTCGATCAGCGGAAAGCCTTCTTCGATGATGAAGCTCGCGCTCAGGTACAGCGGCTTCGCGCCCGACATCGCCACGTCGTTCACCGTGCCGTGCACCGAGAGGCAGCCGATGTCGCCACCGGGGAAGAACAGCGGCGAGATCACATGGCCGTCGGTCGCCATCACGAGCCGACCCTGCGCGGGGTCGAACGAAGGCAGCGCCAGCACCGCGCCGTCGTCGCCCTGGCGCAGGAACTCGTTGTCGAAGGCCGCGAGGAACAGCTCCTCGATCAACTGCGCCGCGGCCTTGCCGCCCGCGCCGTGGCTCATGTCGATGCGGCCGTGTTTGATGTCGAGCGGCCGGATGTAGTTTTTCTTCACCGGCTTTGGCGCGGGCGCCTCGCCGCCGGCGGGTTGCTCGATGTCGGTTCTCATGGGGTGGCCTCTTCGATGGCGGTGGCGGCGACGATGGGGATGTCTCTGAAGCGTCCGTAGGTGTAGTGCGCTGCGCAGGCGCCTTCGCTCGACACCATGCAGGAGCCGACCGGGTTCTCGGGCGTGCAGACGGTGCCGAAGATCTTGCAGTCGGTCGGCTTCTTCACACCGCGCAAGATCGCGCCGCACTCGCAGGCCTTGTTGTCGGCCACGGGCGTGTAGCTCAGGTCGAAGCGGCGCTCGGCGTCGAAGGCGGCAAAGGTCTCGCGGATCTTGAGCGCGCTGTAGGGCACCTCGCCCAGGCCGCGCCACTCGAAGCTCGGCCGCAGCTCAAACACCTCGGACACCATGGCCTGCGCCTTGAGGTTGCCCTCGGGCGTGACGGCGCGGGTGAACTCGTTTTCCACGTGGGCGCGGCCTTCGTTGACCTGGCGCACCAGCATCAGGATCGCCTGCATCACGTCCAGCGGCTCGAAGCCCGCGATCACAACCGGCTTGCGGTATTCCTCGGCGAAGTGGTCGTAGGGCGCGGAGCCGATGACGATGCTCACGTGCGCCGGGCCGATGAAGCCGTCAATGGGCACCGTGCCGAGCTGGCGCACCTCGGGCGATTCGAGGATGTGGGTGATGGCCGAAGGCGTGAGCACGTGGCAGCACAACACGCTGAAGTTGGCCAGGCCCTCGCGCGCCGCGTCGCGGATGGCGAGCGCCGTGGGCGGCGTGGTGGTCTCGAAGCCGATGGCGAAGAACACCACCTCGCGCTGCGGGTTCGCGCGTGCGAGGGCCATGGCGTCGGCGGCCGAATAGACCATGCGGATGTCGCCGCCGCGCGCCTTGGCCTTGATCAGTGACAGGCTGTCCGACGCCGGCACACGCATGGTGTCGCCGTAGGTGCAGACGATGGCACCGCGCTCCAGCGCGAGGCGGATCGCCAGGTCGATGCGGCCGATGGGCAGCACGCAGACCGGGCAGCCCGGGCCGTGAATCATGCGCACGTTGGGCGGCAGCAGCTCCAGCACGCCGTAGCGGCTGATGGCGTGTGTGTGGCCGCCGCAGAACTCCATGAAGCTGTAGCTGCGATCCGGGTGCGCTTCGGCAGCGATGCGTGCGCCGATCTGGCGGGCGAGGTCGCCGTCGCGGAATTCGTCGATGTACTTCACGTAGCTGCTCCGGTAGCGGTTTCGAGGGACTGCGCCATCTCGGCGAACAGCGCCAGCGTGCGCTCGGCCTCTTCGGGGTCGATGACACCGATGGCGTGGCCCACGTGAACGATCACGTAGTCGCCCACCTGCACGTCGGCCACCAGGGCGATGGAGATTTCCTTGCGGATGCCGCCGAGGTTCACCACAGCCTGGTCGTTGGGGCGCAACTCCACCAGGAGCGCGGGAATGGCTAGACACATGGTTCGGTTTCCTTTGACGAAATGTTCTGCGGGGTCGCCGCCCATTGCTGCGCCGCGACCCAGGCCTGGCCGAGCGCGAGGCCGGCGTCGCCGCAGCCCTTGTCGAGTGGCCGGTGCACACGCAACGTTGCCGCCTGCAGGCGCGTGGTCACGCGCTCGCGCAGGATGCGGTTGAAGAAACAGCCGCCGCCGAGGCACACGTCGCGGCTGCCGCGTTCTTGGGCGGCCTGCGTGGCCCAGTCGGTCAGCGCGTCGGCCAGCGCGAGGTGGAAGCCCGCCGCAGCGGCGTCCACGCCATCGGCGCCGGTATCGAACAGCGCGGGCATGAGGCCGCGCAGGTCGAGGCGGTTCTGGGTATCGATGACCGCGCCGGGCAGCGGCGCGGTCTGGGGGTGTTGGGCGAGCCAGCGCTTGGCGGCGGCTTCGAGTGCGATGGCGGCTTGTGCCTCGTCGCTCTGGCGAACGCTCAAGCCCAGCGCGCCGGCGGCCGCGTCGAACCAGCGGCCGGTGCTGCTGGTGGCCGGGCAGTTCAGGCTTTTTGCCAGCATCTGCTGCACGCCCGCAGCCACGGCCTCACCGACCTGCGGCGCGAAGCGTGAATGGATCTGATCGCCCTGGCCGAGCGCGTGCAGTGCGCTCGCGGCCATGCGCCAGGGCTCGCGCGCGGCACGGTCGCCACCGGGCAAGGCGAGCGTCGTCAAGTGGCCCAGGCGCTGCCAGCGCGCGCCGTCCACCCAGAGCAATTCACCGCCCCAGGCTTGCCCGTCTGTACCCAGGCCCACGCCATCGAGCGCGAGGCCGATGACGGGGCCGTCGATATGGTGTTCGGCCACCACGGCCGCGATGTGCGCGTGGTGGTGCTGCACACCGATGACGGGCACACCGAGCGCGGCGGCGAGCTGCACCGCGAGCTGGGTGCTGAAGAAGTCGGGGTGCAGGTCGTGCGCCACGGCGGCGATGGGCGCGCCGTGTCCGGCCAGCAGGGCCTCCACCGAGGCTTCGAGCGCGGCGCAGGCTGCTGGATCGCTGAGGTCGCCGTGCACCACCGACCAGACCGGTGCGCCGTCCACCAGCAGGCAGGCGGCATTTTTCAGCCAGGCGCCGCAGGCGAGCACGGTGGGCAAAGGCGCGGTGTTCATGACGGGCAGCGGGTCAGAGCGCGGTGTCGGCGGAGAGGGCCGCGCGGGCCTGGGCCAACTCGGCTTCGAGCTGCTGCACACGTTGCCGCAAGACGGCTTCGGTGTCAGGCTCTGCGTGGTGGTGATGCCCGTGTCCCAGGGCGTGGTCCAGCCAGTGCAGCCACGCGTCCATACCTTCACCGGTGGTGGCCGAAAGCTGGATGATTTCAATCGCCGGGTTCACGCGCCGCGCGAGTTCGATGCAGCGCGCCACGTCGAACTTCACGTGCGGCAGCAGGTCGGTCTTGTTGAGGATCATGAGCTGCGAGGCCGCGAACATGTCGGGGTACTTGAGCGGCTTGTCTTCGCCCTCGGTGACCGAGAGGATGGCGACCTTGGCGGCTTCGCCCAGGTCCCACACGGCGGGGCAGACCAGGTTGCCCACGTTTTCGATGAACAGCAGGCTGTGCGCATCGTCATGGTGGTGGTGATCGTGCGAGTGTCCAGGCCCGTGATCGTGGTGGTCAAGGCTGTGCAGTTGCGCGAAGGCTTCGCTCACCATGGGCGCGTCGAGGTGGCAGCCCTTGCCGGTGTTGACCTGGATCGCGGGTGCTCCGGTGGCGCGGATGCGGTCGGCGTCGAAGCTGGTCTGCTGGTCGCCTTCGATCACGGCGACGTGCAGGCCGGGCGCGTGGCTCTTGAGGGCTTCGATGGTCGCGCACAGCAGCGTGGTCTTGCCCGAGCCGGGGCTCGACACGAGGTTGAGCGCGGTCACGCCGTGCGCCTCGAAGTGCGCGCGGTTCTGCTGCGCCACGCGGTTGTTGGCGCCGAGGATGTCGGTCTCCAGCTTGATGGCGCGCGCCTGGCTCATGCCGGGCACCGAGACGCGGGCTGCGCCGGCGCCGAAGTGCAGGTCGCCGTTGCCGGGGTTCACCTGCACCACGCCGGCTTCGCCCGCATGGGTTTGTACATGCCGGGCATGGGCCGGGCTGTTGTCACTGCATCCGCAAACGACACACATGTTGGTTCTCCTTTGTTGTGTTCACCGAAGCACCGTCCGAAACGAAGGGCAGTTGCCCAGTCGCACCACGGAACCGGCTTCGCCGGGCCGCAGGTGCGGTCCCCCTCCCGCCGCAGGCGAGAGAGGGGGAAGCCGCGAAGCGGCGCAGGGGGTGCTTCCTATCCATCATCACTGACTTGCATGTCAATCACACGCAATTCCATGCCGCCCGTGGGTTGTAGCTGGTAGCTGCCGCAACTCGGGCACGCATCGCCGCGCTGGGCGATGGCCACCGTCTGGGCGCAGCCCATGCACCAGGCCTGGCCGGGCGGTTCTTCGATCTCGATCAATGCACCGTCGAGCACGGTGCCGGGCGCGAGGCTCTCCAGCGCGAAACGCAGGGCCCGCACGTCCACGCCCGCGAGCTGGCCGGCTTCGAGCCGCAGCGACAGCAGGCGCGAAAAGCGTTCGCTCACAGCCGTGTCTTCGACCAGCTGCAACACGCCACCGGCGAGGCTGGCTTCATGCATGTTGCGACTCCTTCACGGTCGACACCCCGTGCGTCACGTCAAACGGCACGCAAGGATCGAAGGCGGCCATGAGCAGGCGCACACGGCGCTCCACAGTGGCGGCGGGCTCGGTGGCGTTCAACCCGGCGATGTGTTGGGCCACCACACCCTGCGGGTGGAAATTCCATTCGGTCGGCGCGAGCACGCGGCAGGCGGCCACGCGCGCCGGCGCATCGCCGGCCGGTTGATCGATCTCTACCTGGTGCACGAGCAGGCCACGCGCCATCTCCACCCAGGCCATGCCCTGGCGCGGCCCGGTGCGGAGCGAACCAAAGGACAACCAGCCAGCGCCGCTCTGGCCCGGTGCGTCGGGTTGGCACAGTCGGATCAGCTCGGCGATGCGGCTGCCCAACAGGGCCCAGGACGTGAGCGGCAAATCGGCTGACCGATCGTTCAAGCGCGTCCAGCTACCGGTGTGGGCGCTCGCGCCGTGCCACAACGGGTGCAGCGCGAAGCCGGGCTGGAGTGCCAACGCAGCGCACAGGATGCGTTGGCCATCGGCGTCCGCGTGGGCACGCAGTGCGGTGGCCGAGTCCAGTGGTGCAGCGCTGTCGGCCGCGCGCGCAGCGCGCAGCAACGACGGCAGCCAGCCACTGTGGCGACGGCTCCAGTCGTTTTGCCAATCGGCACCGCAGGCATTCCAGGCACGTTGCCAGGTGTGGGGCGGCATCTGCAGCAGCTCGTCTTGCAACCAGGTGAGGGTGGCGGGCCAGGGGTCGGCCGGCAGCGTGGCCGCCGGCAGCAGCAGCGGGCAGCGTTGCAACGCGGCGTGTGCGGCATCGGACCAGGCGGTGGCCGCAGGACCGGGCTCGGTGGCCAGCAGGCGTGGCCAGTCCAGGCCGATGCGACGGATGTGTTCCTGCGCGGTCTCGGTGCGCAGGCGTTGCGCCACCTGCTGCGGCGCGGGCAGCAGGCCGGGCGAAGCGGCTTCGATGGCGAGCTGCGAGCACAGGCGGTGCGCGTGGCTGCAGAGGTTGAACAGGCTGGCCATCAGGCCGGGCAAGGCGCTCACCGCCTGACCACGGGCCAGGCGCGGCGCCCAGTCCTGGCGGCTGCTCTGCAGGGCCAGCGGCAGCGGCGCGCCGGGCGCCACACGCAGGCTGCCGGCCAAGTGGGACAGCGCGGTGCTCATTGGGAAACCTCCACCCTTCGGGTTGCGGTGCGAACCCCCTTCGGAACGGCCGGGCGGGGGTTCATACAGCAGCTCCCGCATCTGGCCGGCGGGCCATGAAGAACGCGCGGCGCGCTGGCAACGGCTCGGCTGCGACAGGCGCCAGCTCGGGTGCTTCGGGTGCGGGGCGGACCAGCGCCAGCGACGCCAGTGCCGTCTCGCGCGCGAGGTCCTGGCCGGTGAAGCCGTTCATGGGAGAAAACAGCGCGCAGGTCTCGTGGTAGCCGATGGCGGGGTCGTGCGCACCGATGAAGTCAAACCGCTCGCTGCCGAAGTCGCGCACGGCCTTGCGCCCCACACGGTTGCCGTGGGGCAGGTTGACCAAGGGCAGGCGCAGCAGGCTCATGAACCAGGGGGTGATCAGCACGCCTTCGGCCACCGGCTCTGAGCCCTCTTCAGCACCACCCGCCCATTTAAAACCGACCGCCTCGACCGACAGCGCCGGGTTGAGCAAGGGGATGCCCACCATGCGTTCGTTCTGCACGCGCACGAAATGCGTGACCAGCGCAGACACGCGCTGGTCCAGCCATTCGGGGGTGGGCTGAGATGGTGCAGACATGGGCTCAGCTTTCTTCGGCCTGCAGCAGCAGAAATTGATCGGACTCGCAGTCGCAGTTCGGGCAGCGCCAGTGCGCGGGCAGGTCGGCGAACGGCGTGCCGGGGGCGATCTGCCACTGCGGGTCGCCGAGCGCCGGGTCGTAGACCCACCAGCAGATCTTGCATTCGAGGCGCGAGCCGGGGCGGAGCACCTCGCGGTTGCCCAAGTACGAGCCTTCAAAACCTTCGAAGTGGTCCACGCCGGCCATGGTCACGCCCCTTCCAGATAATTCATCACGTCGGCCAGGCGCTCGTGCGAATCGCGCAGGTCTTCGGGGGCGGCCATCGCCACCTCGGGCATGTCCACCACCTCGACCGTGTTGAGGATGACCTTGTCCATCGAGTTGTAGTACACCACGCGCCAGCAGTTCGGCAAGCGCGTGTTGGAGATGCGGCAGTTGCCGTAGCCGCGCGAGAGCATGAGCACGCGGCCGGTGCCGAGGTGGTGATCGAGAAAGCCGATGTCTTCGGGGGTGACCGGCAGCAGCGTGAGGTTGACCACGTGCGAGACCTGGCCGGGTTTCCATCCCGCCACCTGGTCGCGGATCTCTTCCACCAGCAGGGGGGCGTTCTGCACGTTGGGCGGCAGCGGCCCGGCCCAGTGCGGCATGGCGCCCTGCGGCCACACGTCGTCCACCGCGATGGCGCGCAGCAGCGCCGGTACCGGGCCGACCTCGATCACGTCGTCGATCAGCGTGCGCTCGCCCTCCACGGTGCGGAAGGTGATGAGGCGCCACACGCCCGCGAGCACCGATTCCTGGATGCGCACCTCCAGCGCGCCGTCCTCTTCGCGCACCAGGGCGCTGGCCTCGCCTTCGCCCAGGATCTGGTTGACCAGCCGCAGGTCGGCCGCGGGCAATGCGGTCAGCGACACCTGCCCGCCCGGGCCGCGTTCGGCCGTGCGGTCCAGCAGCGCCAGCACCTGGTCCAGCACCGCGCGCGCGGCGTCACGCCCGGCCAGCTCTTCGGGCTCGGGCAGCACCGGCGGGCGGTAGGTGTCCATGTCCTTGGGCATGGGCAGGTAGTCCAGCGACTGATCTTCGGACTGCGTGCCCGGGCCGAGGGCGACGAGCGGAATGGGGAAGTCTTTCATGGGGTGTCCTTCGGTGTAGGTCGGTTCAATGGCAGCCACTGTCAGTGGCCGCGCCGGTCTGGCTGACCACAGGGATGCCGATGGTGGGCGGGCGCGAAGGCGGCATCGTGAGCGCAGCGGCCACACCGCTCAGGTACACGTCCCAGTCCTGCATGCCGGCGATGGCGGTGACATACTGGCCGTCGCGGAAGAACAGCAGCGTGGGCCAGCGCTGCGAGCCGTAGCGGCGCGCCACCGCGTCCTCGTTGTCGCGCGGCACCACAGCGATCTGGAAGCGGTTGGGAAAACTCTTCATGAGCTCGGGCAGCACGGCCGCGACGTCCTGGCCTTCGGGGAAACGCACCGGGTCGCCCGCGAGCAGCACGACGCGGTCACCGCCGCCCGCGCTCCACGCGGCCACGGTGGTCTCTTCGACCCAGGCGGCGCCGAAGTCGCGCGCCAGGCGCATCACCAGCGGGGGGGCGGGGTTGGTGTCGGGCACGGGCAGCGCAAAGGCGCGACTGGGGGTTTCTGTGGCGGTGTTCATGGGGTCTCCTTGTCTGTTGAATATCAATGCTGGCCGGACAGCTGCTTCAGCTGCTCGGCGGTCATCCGGGAAGGCAATACAAAGCCCGCGTCGCCGCTGGCGTCGAAGCCCTGCATGGCGCCGAGCACGAGGTCGAGCGCGCTGTTGACCTCGGCAGCGCGGGTGGCGTCGATGCGTTCGCGCGCATCGCCCAGGAACACCAGCAACCAATCGCCCGGTTCCAGCGGACCGACCAGCGCCGTGGTCACGCGGCGGCGCTCGCCGCGGCCTTCGCACCAGGCGTGGCCGGGCTCGGTGGACGTGACCTGCATGGGCATGCCGATGCACATGGTTCAGCTCTCCACCGTCGTGGGGAAAAAGCGCTCGTCGCCTTCGCGGCACGCGGCTTCGGGCGCGGGGCGCTGCGTTTCGTAGGCAGCGAGCGCAAGTTCGTCCATGGTCACGGCCTCGCGTTCGCCCAGTGGCGTGCGGCGCGGAGCGGGCTCGCCGCCCCAGCGCGCGATTTCTTCCACGCCCAGGGCCAGCGCCTCTTCCATCGCGGCCTTCACGACCGGGCGCAGGCTGCCGCCGTAGTCTTCCAGCTCCTGCGGCTGGCAGCCGATCAGCAGCACGTTCGTCGGGTACTTGCCGGTGAGCTGCGCGAGCGACAGCACCTCCTGGAAACCGGTCTGGTGCAGGCTCATCTTCTTGGCGCCCATGAAGCGTGGCACGGCGTCGTCGCGCACCTGCTTCAGCGTGCCGGGCGCCAGGCCGTAGTCGATGGCGTCGAAGATCAGCAGCGCGTCGGCCGCCTGCACGTGCTGGATCAGGTACAGGCCCTGCGTGCCGCCGTCGATGAGCGACACGTGTTCGGCGAACTCGAAGCGGTGTTGCAGCGCTTCGATGCAGCGCACGCCGAAACCTTCGTCGGCCCAGAGCAGGTTGCCGATGCCGAGCACGACGATGGTCTGCGGCTGGGCGGGGGTGTCACCACCGGGGTGACAGGTGGATTCGGACGGATGGGCGCTCATGGTGGGTGGTCCCGAAAAACTCAGTGAGAGGCGGATGGGGTGACCGAACCGGAACAGAGGCGCTTCCAGGCGTGGAAGCTGTCCCAGGCGGCCTGGTGCGCGAGCCAGAAGCCGGCGTCGATTTGAAAGTAGCGCGCGCAGCGGATGGCGGTGTCGGGCGACATCGCCCGCTGGCCGTGCACCAGCTCGTGCAGCCGGCGGCGCGACAGCCCCAGCACCCGGGCCGCCTCGCTCTGGCTCAGCCCCAGCGGCGCCAGGCAGGTACGCGCCAGCAGCCGCCCCGGGTGCATGGGCGTGCGCACCGGCACGCCCCGCGGCGGGAGGGACCAGTTGGCGGCTCCCGGCTTCATGGCATCAGTCCTTGAAGGTTCTGCGACCGGAGATCATCGTGGACACGATGCTCTGCCGCCCCATGATGTCTTCGCGGATCGCGGCGTACACGTGCAGCACGATGAAGATGATCAGCGCCCACATGCCCATGCGGTGCCAGGTGTGCACGTCCTGGCTCTGGCCGAACAGCGGGATCACCCAGCCGAACAGCTGTTCCTGCCACGAACCCATCTGCGCGCCTTCGCCGTACAGCGCAAAGCCGGTGATCACCATGAAGAGCGAGAGCATCAGGAAGCCCGCGAACATGGCCAGTCGCGCCAGCGGGTTGTGGCCCACGTAGCGGCCCGGCCGCGGGATCAGGAAGGCGTACCACTTGAACATGGTGAGCACCTCTTGCCAGTAGGCCTTCTGGAAGATGGGCACCCAGAAGATTTCGCGCGCGTGGTGGTTGCCGACGATGGCCCAGTAGGCGCGGCCGATCAGGCCCACGGCCAGCAGGTAGCCCGCCGTGAAGTGCGCGAAGCGGATGTAGCCCATGAGGTAGTGGTCGCTGGCCTCGCCCGGCATGGTGGGCAAGGGCGCACCGATGAAATAGCCGGTGAGGGCCAGCACGGTGATGGACGCCGCGTTGATCCAGTGCCAGAGGCGCACGGGCGCTTCGTACACATAGACCGACTTGGTGCTCTGGCCGTGCGAGACGGCGCTCTCGTCGATGCCGGTGACATCGGCGAGTCGTTCGGGGGACGTGGTGGACATGGTGGCCTCCAGGAATCGGTTGCCGTTGATCGGGGTGGCCGTCAGGCCGCCAGCTGACCGAAGAGCACCAGGCCCGATGCGCCCAGCACCGCGCCCAGGCCACCCAGCGCCCAGCCGCTGCGCTCATTCAGCGCGCGGCGGATGCCCAGGCCGGCGAACACGCCGCCGATGTGCAGCGCGGCCGTGGTCAAGAGGAAGCCCGCTGCGTAACCCGCGAAGCCCGTGGCCGGCGTTTCAGCGCCGTGCGCCAGGCCGTGCAGCGAAGCCGCCGCGGCCACCAGCCCCAGGCCCAAGGCGGCCGGCATCGGCTGGCGGGCCAGCACCAGCATGGCGCCGAACAACACCACCGACAGCGCCACGCCCTGCTCCAGGAACGGCAGGCTCATGCCCGCTGCGCCCAGTGCGGCGCTCGCCACCAGCGCCAGCAGGAAGGTGGCCGGGCCTTGCCAGGCCTTGCCTTGCGGCAGGGCACTGACCGACCACACACCCACGGCCACCATGGTCAGCAGGTGGTCGAGACCGAAGGGGTGAACCAGCCCCTCAAACAGGCTGTGGGTGCCGTGGCCGGTGTGGGCCTGGGCTGCGCCGGCGAGACCGGCCATCAGGGCGGCCGCGCTCAGGCGGCGGATGTTTTTCGCTTGCATGTGTTTCTCCTCGTGTGGGTTGCGTGGGCTCAGCGCACTGTGACGCGGCTCATTTCCTGGCCGTCTTCGCTCATCACGTGTGTCGAGCAGGCCAGGCAGGGGTCGAAGCTGTGCAGCGTGCGCAGGATCTCCAGCGGCTGCTCGGGGTTGACCATGGGCGTGTTCATGAGCGAGGCCTCGAAGGCGCCGATCTGGCCCTTGGTGTCGCGCGGCGAACCGTTCCAGGTGGTGGGCACCACGCACTGGTAGTTCTCGATCTTGCCGTCCTTGATCTTGATCCAGTGGCCCAGCATGCCGCGCGGTGCGGCGACCGTGCCCACGCCCTTGGCCTCTTTCGGCCAGGTGGACGGGTCCCACTTGTCGGCGTTGACGGTGCTGGTGTCGCCGGCCTTGATGTTGCCGATGAGCTGCTTGAAGTCGTCCATCATCATCTCGGCGGCGTACTGGCTTTCCAGCGCGCGGGCCAGTGTGCGGCCGATGGTGGTGGGCAGCAGCTGCTTGAGCGAGAAGTTGGTTTCCGGCAGGCCCAGGGCCTTGGGGATGGCGCTGTTGATGGCGACGGCGGACGCGTCCACCTGCTCCTTCACGCGCTGGCAGTGCTTGTTGCCCTGCATCGCGTGGGCGTAGCCCAGGATGTAGCGCGACAGCGGGCCGACCTCGACCGCGTGGCCGCGCCAGCGCGGGCTCTTGATCCACGAGTACTTGGCGCTTTCGTCGAGGTTTTCGATCTTGGTGCGCGTGCCCTTGAAGTTGGGGCCTTCGGGGGCGTAGTTGGCTTCGGTGACGCCGTCCCAGGGGTGCAGGCCCTTGGTTTCGTCGCCGTACTTGTACCAGCTGTGGCTCACGAATTCCTGCACCTGCTCGGGGTCGCGCGGGTCGATGGCGTGGATCTTGTCCCAGTTGCCGTCGAGGATCACGCCGCCGGGCAGCTGGTGCGTGCTGTGGTCATAAGGCACCTTTTCATACGTGCCGTAGTCGGCCACGTTGGTGGCGCTGAGGCCGCCGCCGTAGAGCCAGCCGGCGTTCTTGTAGATGGTGCCGATGGCGAGCACGTCCGGGATGTAGACGTTGTTGTTGAAGTCGATCATTTCCTGGATGCGGGCCTGCACGAAGTTCAGCCGCTCCATGTTGATCGGGGCACCGGCGGCGCCGTTGCCGTCGAGGTTGATGGCGCAGGGCACGCCGCCCACCAAGTAGTTGGGGTGCGGGTTCTTGCCACCGAAGATGGTGTGCACCTTGACCCACTCTTTCTGCAGGTCCAGCGCCTCCAGGTAGTGCGTCACGGCCATCAGGTTGGCCTCGGGCGGCAGCACATAGGCCTTGCTGCCCCAGTAGCCGTTGGCGAACGGCCCGAGCTGGCCGCTTTCAACGAACTTCTTCAGTCGGTTCTGCACATCGCGGAAGTAACCGGGCGAGCTCATCGGGTGCGCGGGCGACACCATCTGCTGCAGATCGCTCGTCTTCTTCGGGTCGGCCTGCAGGCAGGACACGACGTCCACCCAGTCCAGCGCGTGCAGGTGGTAGAAGTGCACCGCGTGGTCGTGCACCTGCAGCGTCTTGGCCATCATCTCGCGGATCAGGTGGGCGTTCAGCGGGATCTGGATGCCCAGCGCGTCCTCCACCGCGCGCACCGAGGTGAGCGCGTGGCAGCCGGTGCAGACGCCGCAGATGCGTTCCACAAAGGCCCAGGCGTCGCGCGGATCGCGGCCTTTCAAAATCACTTCCAGACCGCGCCACATGGTGCCGGTGGAGACCGCGTTGCGGATGACGTTGTTACTGTCGAGGTTGACCTCGCAGCGCATGTGGCCCTCGATGCGCGTGACCGGGTCGACGACGATGCGCCGGCCGGTGTTGTCCATCTTGAAGCCCTGTGTTTCGTAAGCACCCATGGTGTTCTTCCTGTTTGTTCTGGATCAGCTGTTGGAAGGCGCGGCTTTTTTCTCGACGGCCTTGTCGCGCGAGCGCTTGGCCACCGAGATGGCGGCATGCGCCGCGACCGCGGCACCCACCACACCGGCCGCCGTGCCGCCGATCTCGTCCGCATTCGCTTCGATGCCGAAGGCGTGGATGTCGGTGAGGCGGTCGTAGAACGAGCCCTTGTCCCAGAAGCCGTCTTCACTGCAGCCGATGCAGCCGTGGCCGGCCTTGATCGGGAAGCTGGTGCCCTCGTTCCACATCACCGTGGAGCAGGCGTTGTAGGTGGTCGGGCCCTTGCAGCCGACCTTGTAGAGGCAGTAGCCCTTGCGCGCCGACTCGTCGTCCCAGGTCTCGACGAACTGGCCGGCGTCGAAGTGCGGGCGGCGGTAGCACTTGTCGTGGATGCGCTGGCTGTAGAACATCTTCGGGCGGCCCTGGCGGTCCAGCTCGGGGATCTTGTCGAAGGTCAGCATGTAGGTGATCACGCCCGTCATCACCTCGGGGATGGGCGGGCAGCCCGGCACCTTGATGATGGGCTTGTCGGTGATGACCTTGTGGATCGGCGTGGCCTGCGTCGGGTTCGGCTTGGCGGCCTGCACGCAGCCCCAGCTGGCACACGAACCCCAGGCGATGATGGCCTTGGCGTCCTTCGCCACGTGCTTGAGCTTCTCGATGAAGGGCTTGCCCGACTGGATGCAGAACATGCCGTCTTCGTTCAGCGGCGGGTTGCCCTCCACGGCCAGGATGTACTGGCCCTTGTACTTGGTCATGATCTCTTCGAGGATCGCTTCGGCCTGGTGGCCGGCGGCGGCCATCAGGGTGTCGTCGTAGTCCAGCGAGATCATGGAGAGCACCACGTCCTTGGCCAGCGGGTGCGCCGATCGGATGAACGATTCGGTGCAGCAGGTGCATTCCAGCCCGTGCAGCCAGAGCACCGGGGTGCGCGGCTTGGTTTCCATGGCGTGCGCGATCATCGGCACGAACGAGGGCGCCAGCCCGAGCGAGGTGGCGGTGAGCGAGCAGTACTTCAGAAAGCTGCGGCGCGAGATGCCCTTGCGGCGCATCACCTCGTAAAAGGTTTCCATCATGGTTGTGTCTCCGTGGGCTGGTGTGGGGCGGAACCGGGCCCCGCCAATGCAGGCAGGTGTGTAACCGTTCGCAATCGCCAGGCCACGATGGACCAACCAAGGGAAAACACCGACCAACGCGTTTAACGCATTGATTTGCATCGACTTTTTCCGACCCGTTTTGTCGATTCCAAAATCAAGTGCCGACGTGATGGACGGACAACTTCCATTCGTATCAACAAAACGAAAACAAAAAAGACACTCTCGGAAACTCACCCGCCACCCACGCAGGCAAAAAAAAGCCGACCCTTGCGGGGTCGGCTTGTGATCTCTGGCATCTCTTGGGGACGCTGAAGCAATATTTTCTGGTTGGACTGGGTTGTCTCCTCGGTCCCCCGCGGTCACCAGCGGCGTGCGCTGGGTGCGAGTGGTGCCTACTGTAATGCCTTGCACCAGCGCTGTGCATCCGGGGTTTCCCTTGCTCCCTTGCAGGGTGGCACAGGATGTGCTCAGTGCCGGGGGTCGTTGGAAAAGGTAACAAGATGCACCAAAACCGTAGATCCCCCGGATCCGTGGCGGCCGGGCTGGCCCTCGCCATCCCCTCGCTGACCTGTGCGCAGACCGCACCTGCCGTGGCCACCAGC
Organism: Hydrogenophaga sp. L76; assembly: GCF_057654755.1. NCBI lineage: Bacteria > Pseudomonadati > Pseudomonadota > Betaproteobacteria > Burkholderiales > Comamonadaceae > Hydrogenophaga > Hydrogenophaga sp. L76. The sequence continues at coordinate 3,261,167 of NZ_CM172807.1, read as the reverse complement.
CCCGCAACCGACGCAGCGGCCACGCTGCCCGGCCCGGCGCTCGCCGCCATCAGCACCATCAGCGGGGCCGACACCGCCTGGCTCATGGTGTCCACCGCGCTCGTGCTGCTCATGACGCTGCCCGGCATCGCCCTCTTTTATGGCGGCATGGTGCGCCGCCTCAACGTGATCAACACCATGGCCAGCGTGGTCGGCATCGCGGCGGTGGTCAGCGTGTTGTGGTTTGCGCTGGCGTATTCGCTGGCGTTCACGCCCGGCGACGGCGCGCTGGCGGGCTGGATCGGCGGCGTCGAGCGCATGGGCTTTGCCGGGCTCGATTACCTGGGCGCCACCGGCCAGGTGGCGGTGAGCCACATCGCGCCGCACGTGCCCGAGTCGGTGTTCGCCATGTTCCAGCTCACCTTTGCCATCACCACCTGCGCCCTCGTGGTGGGCGCGCTGGTGGAGCGCATGCACTTCGGCGCCCTGCTGCTGTTCGCCAGCCTGTGGCTGCTGCTGGTGTACGCGCCCGTGGCCCACTGGGTCTGGGAGCCGGGCGGCTGGCTGGCCCAGCTCGGTGCGCTGGACTTTGCCGGTGGCGCCGTGGTGCACATCAACGCCGGTGCGGCCGCGCTGGTCTGCGCCTACGCCCTCGGCCCGCGCCAGGGCTACGGCCGCGAACCCTTCATCCCCTTCAACCTGGGCCTGACCATGGCCGGCACCGGCCTGCTGTGGGTCGGCTGGTTCGGCTTCAACGCCGGCTCGGCGCTCGCCGCCGACGGGCGCGCCGGGCTGGCGCTGGCCGTGACCCACATCGCCGCCGCCGCGGGCGCGCTCTCGTGGATGGCCGCCGAATGGCTGGCGCGCAAACGCGCTTCGCTGCTGGGCCTGTGCTCCGGCGTGGTGGCCGGACTCGTGGCCATCACGCCGGCCGCGGGCTTCGTCACGCTGCGCAGCGCGCTGATCATCGGGCTGGTGGCGGGTGCGGTCTGCTACTGGGGTGCCACCGGCCTGAAACGCCGCCTGCGCGCCGACGATTCGCTCGACGTGTTCGGTGTGCACGGCGTGGGTGGCCTGGTGGGCGCGCTGCTCACCGGCCTGCTGGCCGATCCGGCCATCGCCGGGGTGGAGGGCAGCGTGCTGACGCAGCTGATCGCCTGCATGGCCGTGCTGACCTACAGCCTGGTCATGACTGGCGTCGTGCTGTGGATCACCTCGCGTGTGGCGCGCCTGCGCGTGCACGAGGTGGACGAACGCGCCGGGCTCGATCTGTCGCTGCACAACGAACAGCTCGGACACTGAGCGGCTGAGGCCGCCGTGAACCACCCGACCCGCATGCCTTCGCACCAGCCTGGGGAGTGACGCCATGACATCCACCGAAATCTTCGCCACCGCCGCCCATCTGCATGTGCTGCTGCGCCGCAAGACGGGGCGCGTGACCGACACCGAGTGGATGGCCACCAACGCCGACTACGCGCGCGCCATCGTGCGCTTCGCCCGCGAAAAGGCGGCCAGCGACGGGCTGGACGAGCTGCTGCCCTGGGCCGCCAAGCTGGAAACCGCGAGCACCGGCATGGGCGCGCTCGTGCGCAAGCCCCTGCTGCAGAGCGCCGCCGAAGCGCTGCGTGCCGCGCAGACGCCGCCGCCCCAAGCCAGCCGCCCCAGCGGTTTCGCCGACCTGGTGCCGGCGAGCGGGTTCCGCGAGTCGGCGCTGCCCTCGGGGTTTGACGGCGGCAAACGAACCGATGCCGACGGGCCGGACACGCCGCGCTACGTGGGTGGCATCCGCTAGTCTGGAGTCACATCCCGGCCGCGATCCAGCGCGCCGCCTTCTCCGCGATCATCAGCGTCGGGCTGTTGGTGTTGCCGCTGGTGATGGTGGGCATGACGCCCGCGTCCACCACGCGCAAGCCGGCCACGCCGCGCACGCGCAGGTGGCTGTCGACCACGGCCATGGGGTCATCGGCGCTCCCCATCTTCGTCGTGCCCACCGGGTGGAAGATGGTGCTGGCGATGTCGCCGGCCAGGCGCGCGAGCTCGTCGTCGGTCTGGTACTGCACGCCGGGCTTGAACTCTTCGGGTTGGTATTTCGCCATCGCCGGCTGGGCCACGATGTGCCGCGTCACGCGCAGGCTGTCGGCCGCGACCTGCCGGTCCTCGGCCGTCGAGAGGTAGTTGGGCGCGATGGCGGGCGCGTCTTCGCCGCGTGCGCTGCGGATGCGCACATGGCCACGGCTGCCGGGGTTGAGGTTGCAGACGCTCGCGGTGAAGGCCGGGAAGCTGTGCAGCGGCTCGCCAAAGGCGTCGAGGCTGAGCGGCTGCACGTGGTATTCAAGGTTGGCGTGCGGCTGCGCCGGGTCGCTCTTGGTGAAGGCGCCGAGCTGGCTGGGCGACATGCTCATGGGGCCGCTGCGCTTGAGCGCGTATTCGAGGCCGATGCTGGCCTTGCCCCAGAGCGAATTGGCCAGGGTGTTGAGCGTTTTGCCGCCCTGCACCTTGTAGACCGAGCGGATCTGCAAATGGTCTTGCAGGTTCTCGCCCACGCCGGGCAGCTCGTGTTTCACCTCGACACCCGCGGCCCGCAGCACCGGCGCCGGGCCGATGCCCGAGAGCTGCAGGATCTGCACCGAACCGATGCTGCCCGCGCTGAGCACCACCTCGCGCGTGGCACACACGCTCACACGCTGGCCACCGCGCTTCAGCTCGGCGCCGGTGCAGCGCAGCGCGCCAGCCGCGTCGCGCTCCAGCCGCAGGCGCTCCACCTGGGTTTCGGTCCAGACCGTGAGGTTGGGCCGGTGCATCACCGGGCGCAGAAACGCCTTGCTCGCGTTCCAGCGCCAGCCGGCTTTCTGGTTCACCTCGAAATAGCCCACGCCCTCGTTGTCGCCGGTGTTGAAGTCGTCCGTGGCCGGGATGCCGGCCTGCTGCGCGGCCTGGGCAAACGCGTCGAGCACGTCCCAGCGCAGGCGCTGCTTTTCGATGCGCCACTCGCCCGTGCTGCCCACCGCCTTGTTGCCGTGCAGCAGCGTGAAGGCGGGGTTGCTCAGGCTCTCGTTCGCCGCGTCGAGGCGGTAATGGTCTTCGTGCGCCCGGAAGTCGGGCAGGCTGTTCTGCCAGCGCCAGTCGGCGTCGCCGGTGAGCTGTGCCCACTGGTCGTAGTCGCGCGCCTGGCCGCGCATGTAGATCATGCCGTTGATGCTGGAGCAGCCGCCCAGGCCCTTGCCGCGCGGGTAGCGCAGTTGGCGGCCGTTGAGGCCCGGGTCGGGTTCGGTCTGGTAGAGCCAGTCGGTGCGCGGGTTGCCGATGCAATACAGGTAGCCCACCGGGATGTGGATCCAGTGGTAGTCGTCCTTGCGGCCGGCTTCGATCAGCAGCACACGGCGCGACGGGTCGGCCGAGAGCCGGTTGGCCAGCAGGCAGCCGGCCGTGCCGGCGCCGATGACGATGTGGTCAAACGTGGTGGTGTCGCTCATGGTGGGTTCACTCGGGTGGCAAGCTGTCGTCGGGCAGGCTGAAGTCGCCGCGGTGGTAGGCCGCCACCACCGCCTCGGCCTCAGTGAACCGGTGCGCGGGCACCAGCACGCGCACCTGGATCGCACCGGCCAGCAGCGTGTGCGCCTGCACCAGGTGGGCGTCGGCCACCACCGCGGGCACCCCGGCGGACTGCAGGCAGCCGCGCAGCAGGTAGGCCTCGGTCGGGCTGAAGAAGGTGGCCAGCGTCTGCCAGTCGCCTTCGGCCGGGTCGTAGGGGCTGTCGCCGTGCATGGTCAGGGGCGCCAGCGAAGGCGCCGGGTATTTGAAATGCTCATGGTCTGCTCCCAGGAATGGCGCGAGTTTGTGGAACGGCCGCGCAAAAGTCCAATGAAATCGCCCGCGGCTTGGTATAAGTTCGGCAAATAACGAACACCCCCATGCCCACGCCCGTATCCCCCAACGCCCCGCCCGGCCGGCTGCCCACGGTGGACCCGCAGACCCTGCGCGCCTTCGTCGCCGTGGCGCGCGAAGGCAATGTGTCGCGCGCCGCGTTGCGCCTGCACCTGAGCCAGCCCGCCGTGAGTCTGCAGCTGAAAACCCTGGCCGAGGCCACGGGGCTGGCGCTGTTCACCCGCACGCCCCAGGGCATGGCGCTCACGCACGACGGCGCGGCCCTGCTGCCCATGGCCGAGCGCGCGCTCGCCACCCTGGCCGACTTCGGCCAGGCCGCCGCCGCCCTGCACACCACGGTGCGCGGCACGCTGCGCATCGGCACCATCCTCGACCCCGAGTTCACCCGGCTCGGCGCGTTCCTGAAACAGCTCGTCGAGTCCAGCCCGCAGGTGGGCACCGAGCTGCGCCAGGGCATGAGCGGCGACGTGCTGGCGCAGATCGCGCGCGGCGAGCTCGACGTGGGCTTCTTCCTCAACCTGCCCGACGACCCGGTGGGCGCACCCTACCGGCTGCGCGCGCTGACCCGCTTCACCTACCGCGTGCTCGCGCCCGCCGGCTGGGGCCCGCAGGTGCGCGGCAAAGACTGGAAAGCCCTGGCCGCCCTGCCCTGGCTCGCCACGCCACCGGCCAGCGCCCACCACCGGCTGCAGCGCCGCGTGTTCGGCCCCGGTTCGCTCACCGGGCTGGAGCCCCGGCGCGTGGCCCTGGTGGACCAGGAAGCGTCCATGCTCGACCTGGTGAAAAGCGGCGTCGGCCTGAGCCTGGTGCGCGACGCCATCGCCATGCGCGAAGCCCAGGCCCGCGGCCTGGTGGTGGCCGACCAGGTGGCGCTGGAATGCGACCTGAGTTTTGTTTGTCTGGCCGAACGGGCGGGGGAGCCGGTGATAACGAGTGCCTGGGGGGCGCTGGAGGCGGTTTGGGGGTAAGGGGGTGTTCGTTTGACTTGTTTCGACCGAGGCTGTGTGAAAACTCCGCCTCAGCGCATTCGGACAGAAGTACGACCTCCCAGACCGATCCGAAAGCGCCGATCTCGATTTAGGGAAGGGGGTCGAGAACCCCTGAATTTCCGTTTTCAGCGTGTTTTCAGACAGCCTCGACCCGTTGCGGACATCGACACCTCAAAAGGGACGACCGGTATGCGGCGCTCACCGCCCCTTCGGGAATCCGTTTGGCTGAGGCTGAGACAAACCACTGACCGCAATTTGCCAGTGGAGGTGCACACGCGGATTCAACTTATAGATAAGGCTCGGCTTAAGACTTTTCAGGGTCGGATCAATAGTAGTCACCGCACCTGGTAAATATCATGCGGGACTATGCTCGAATGGGAGACAGGGTGGATAACCCCGAGCTTTCAGAAGGATCAGGGCTTCTAAGAATTGAACAAAGATTGAGACGCGAATGAGATACAATAGTTGCCATTTTACTAAAATGGAGCACATAGCATCAAACATCAAGCCGCCGGAGTAATAGTTTTTTCATGAAAATATCATCCCCGATTTTCTGTCGGAGCTGGTTCAATAGTTGGCTGCTTCAACGGGGCTCGGACAGGAGCAGCAGGAGCTGGGACAGGAGGAGCAGGGGTTGCCAAAGCTTCTGGAGAACCTGGTGTCAACTCAACAAATACGATTCCTGCCAAGACCTTATCCTCTTGCCAACTAATATCACCACACTTTAATTCGGAAGTCTGCCAGTTGTAATAAACATGGTCAAATATGCCGCGAGTTATAGCTTGAAATTTATACCAGTTAGTGTTAGAAATATAGATTCTTCGAATTTCCAGAGCTTGACTGATTGGCACCCCAGAAACAAAGGTCTTCTTTCCGCCGTTTTCCCTGTGCCGTCCGGTTAAACATATATCTTTTGCTTTCTCCGCAACCAGTTGAATGATCCGTTGATTACTTTCCGAAAACCCATTCGAATCACGGACCAGATTGGATGTGGAAAGACATCCGGTCAATGTGAACGCAATCCCAATTGACGAGCACAGCTTATAAAAGGAAAAAGACATTTTTACTCCAGGTTGGAACAGGTTTTCGAGAAGACTTCAGGACCAATCGTGTCAACGGTGAGTTGCACATTGAGGTACCGCTGTATGAGCAGTTTTTCGACCGGGCGACACTTCGCTTGCGCGTCTACAAGGACAAATTGAAGGTGCAGTTGTACTAAAGCAGATCCAACCAGGGGCGAACGGACGCATGTTCTGCTGACCCGGCACAGGAACTGGGCGCTCTGTGCCTAAAGCACGGAGGCAATGGTGTTGACATCTTTTTTAATCACCCAGCAACCAAGGATGACGACAGTCTAATACCAACCAAGGGAATGGGGATTTGCTAATCGGACGTATGACCTGAAGTGTCCGACACCTGTCCACCGCAAACTCGCAGCTCAGCCAGCCCACCTCCCCTACCGCACCGCCCCAAACCGCTGCTCCATCTCGCGCCGCATGGCCTTGCGCACCTCGGCCGCCGCGTGGCGGCGGCGCTCGTCGGGCGTGAAGGGGCGCAGGGGGGCCACGGGGGTGGGTTTGCCGGCGTCGTCGACCGCGACCATGGTGAAGAAGCAGCTGTTGACGTGGCGGTTTTCCTGGGTGCGGATGTTTTCCGCGATCACCTTGATGCCCACTTCCATGGACGAGTTGCCGGTGTGGTTGACCGAGGCGAGGAAGGTGACGAGTTCGCCCACGTGGATGGGCTGGCGGAACACCACCTGGTCCACGCTGAGCGTCACCACATAGGCGGCGGCGTATCGGCTGGCGCAGGCGTAGGCCACCTGGTCGAGCAGCTTGAGGATGGAGCCGCCGTGCACGTTGCCGGAGAAGTTGGCGGTGTCGGGGGTCATCAGCACCGACATGCTGAGCTGGTGGGCGGGCAGTTCCATGGGGGTCTTCGCGGGGGGTGGGTTGAACGGGGATTCGGCCGGGCGCGGGCACGCGCAGCCGCGATGTTGCCACGCGGCGCAAAACGAATGCGGGTGGTGGTCCTGCGCCACGGTGTTCCGCGCGCAAAATGGCGCCACCGCCACCGAAGGCACCCACCGCCCGCCCCCGACTGCACCGTGAACGCACACCACCGCCCTCCCTACCGTGTTCTTTTCCTCTGCATGGGCAATATCTGCCGCAGCCCGACGGCCCACGGCGTTTTCGAAGCCCGGGTTCAGGCCGCCGGCCTGGGCGACCGGGTGCAGGTGGACTCCGCCGGCACGCACAGCTACCACGTCGGCGCCCCGCCCGATGCGCGCAGCCAGGCGCACGCGCTCCAGCGTGGCTACGACCTCTCGACCCAGCGCGCACGGCAGCTCCAGGTCAGCGACTTCGAACATTTCGACCTGATCCTGGCGATGGACGGGGACAACCTCGCACTGGCCCGGGAGCGCTGCCCGCCCCAACAGGCCCGCAAGCTGCGGCGCTTCGCCGAGTTCTTCCAGCACCATCACAGCGCCGTGGTGCCCGACCCTTACCAGGGCGGGGCCCGCGGGTTTGAAGAGGTGCTGGACCTGGTGGAAGACGGCTGCGAAGGGCTGATGCAGCACGTGCGACAGGCGCTCGACGGCGCGGGCTGAACCGTCGCTCGCCGGGGCGTTCCGGGGTACGCTCAACAGGCCTGTCCTCTGGGAATCTATGCACATCCTCTGGAAATACCTCCGTCCCCAGCGAAAGCTCGTCGCGCTGGCCTTGCTGCTGGCCGCCGTGAGCCAGATTCTGGCGCTGGTGGACCCCATCATTTTCGGCTGGCTGATCGATGGTTACGCCACACAGCGCCACACCAAGAGCGACGAAGAGCTGGTGCGCGGTGCGCTGCTGCTGCTGGCCCTGGCGGTGGTCGTGGCGCTGGCGTCACGGGCCACCAAGGCGGTGCAGGAATACGTGACCCGGCTGGTGGTGCAGCGCTTCGGCACGCAGATCTTCAACGACGGCCTGCGCCAGACCATGCGCCTGGAAATCCAGGAGTTCGAGGAGCGGCGCAGCGGCGAAACCCTGTCGTTGCTGATGCGCGTGCGCGCCGACACCGAGCGCTTTCTCAACGCCTTCATCAATGTGCTGTTTGCCGCGGTCATCGGCATGAGTTTTCTGGTCTGGTACGCCGTCACCAAGAGCTGGGCGCTGGTGCCGGTGTTCCTGATCGGCCTGCTGGTGCTGGGCGGCCTGAGTGGTTTGCTCAGCCGGCAGATCCGTGGCCAGCAGCGCTCGATCAACCGCGAGACCACGCGCAACGCCGGCTTCATCACGGAGTCGCTGCGCAATGTGGCGCTGATCAAGAGCCTGGGGCTGACCTTTCGCGAGATCCGCCGCCTGGAAGCCAAGACCGAGGCCGTCTTCGCGCTCGAAATGGCCAAGGTGCGGCACATCCGGTGGCTGACGTTCTGGCAGGGCTCCGCGCTCAGCCTGCTCAAGCTGTCGGTGCTGTTCACGCTGCTGTGGCTCATTTTTCGCGACGTGCTGAGCACCGGCGAGCTGATCGCGATGCAGTTCATTGCCGTGGCGATCCTCGCGCCGCTGCAGGAGCTGGGCACCGTCATCCTGGCGTGGCGCGAAGCCAGTGCGTCGATGAGCAACTTCGCCGAACTGATGGCCCGGCCGGTGGACCGCCGTCCGCCGCAAGCGCTGCCGATCGGTCCGATCGAGTCGCTGCGCTTTGACAACGTGGTGTTCCGCCACCGTGGCGCGCTGGGCAATGCGATCGACGGCGTGTCCTTCCAGGCGGTGCGCGGCGACACCATCGCCTTTGTCGGGCCCTCGGGTTCGGGCAAGTCCACGCTGGTCAAACTGCTGCTGGGCCTGTACCGGCCTGCCGAGGGCGAGGTCTATTACAACGAGGTGGGCAGCCGCAACCTGCGCTACAACGAGGCGCGGCGCCAGGTCGGTTATGTGACGCAGGAGACCAGCCTGTTTGCCGGCACCGTGCGCGAGAACCTGTTGTTTGTGCGCCCCGACGCGAGCGACGAGCAGATCCTGCACGCGATGGCGCAGGCTTCCTGCACCGGCCTGCTGGCGCGCATGCCGCAGGGGCTGGACACCCTGATTGGCGAGTCGGGCACCAAACTGTCCGGGGGCGAGCGCCAGCGCCTGTCGATTGCCCGGGCGCTGCTGCGCGAACCGCGCCTGCTGATTTTTGATGAAGCCACGTCGGCGCTGGACTCGATCACCGAACAGAAAATCACCGAGACCATGCGTGAGGTGTCCAGCGCGCGCACCCAGATCACGCTGCTGATCGCCCACCGCCTGTCCACCGTGCTGCACGCGGACACCATCTACGTGCTGGAAAAGGGGCGCATCACCGAGAGCGGCAGCCATGCCGATCTGGTGGAGCAAAGAGGGCTGTACTACGCCATGTGGCGCCAGCAGATCGGGGAGCGGGACCAGGCGGTCGAGATCGAGCCCGATTGAGCCAAGGGGTCACCCCATGACGCCCAAGAAAAAAGGCCTCGAAACCGAAGTTCCGAAGCCTTTTGCGCTGTGCTCAGCACAAGGCTGAGACGGCTGGACTGCAGGGCTTAGTAGCCGCCGCGGCCACCGCCGCCGCCGCCGTAGCCGCCACCGCCGGAGCGATCACCGCCACCACCGTAGCCGCCACCGCCACCGCCGTAGCCGCCGCCACCCGAACGATCACCACCACCACCGTAGCCGCCGGTGCGGGGAGGACGTGCCTCCATCGGACGGGCTTCGTTCACGGTGATGCTGCGGCCGCCGAGCGACTGGCCGTTCATGCCGGAAATGGCGGCTTGCGCTTCGGCATCGCTGCCCATTTCGACGAAACCAAAGCCTTTGGAGCGACCGGTGTCGCGTTCCATCATGACCTTGGCGCTGGAAACAGTGCCGAATTCGCTGAAAGACTGTTGCAGGTCTTCGTCGCGAACGGTGTACGGCAGGTTGCCGACGTAAAGTTTATTGCCCATGGGGACTCCTCAAAATACATAAAACAAAAGCGATGGGGGTCCCGAAAGCACAACAAACTGGAAAAGTACCGAGGTAGCGCGCGAAACTGACCGATCACCTGACTTGTGCGAGTTTTTCGACTCGCACTCGCGCATTATGCGCCTTGCACGGTGAATTTACCGAATCGGCCAGTGAACATCCCTGGTCCGACACGCCACAGGCCTCCTGCACCGACAAAGAAAAAGCCCGCAACTTCTTCAAGTTGCGGGCTTTCTGTCTGGTGCGGCTGGCAGGAATTGAACCCACGACCCCTTGGTTCGTAGCCAAGTACTCTATCCAGCTGAGCTACAGCCGCGAAGCCCTCGATTCTACACACCCATGGGCGGGGTCGAAGCCACGGCGTGGCGCTGGGCGGCTGGCTGTGCCAGGAAGAAGCGCAGCATTTCGGCCGAAGCGTCCGGGCCTTTGGCGTCGGTGTACGAGCCCGCGGCGTTGCCGCCCGACCAGGCGTGGCCCGCGCCGTGCAGGGCCCAGGCCTCGACGAGGCAACGCCCGTCCGCGCCCAGGTGCCGGGTGCGGGTGTAGCGCTGCCCGGCGTCGGTGGTGCCTTCTTCGCGGTGTTCCTTGAGACCGTTTTTGCCCGCCTGGCCCGTGAACGCTGCGAGTGCCTGGCTCACGATCTGGTCACCATTGCTCTGCTGCACCGTGTGGTCACGGTCGCCGTGGAACACGATCATGGGCACGGCCTGGGTGGCGGGGCGCCGCGGGTCTTCGGGCGTGCCCGGAAAATGCGCACGGCCCATCACGACGCGGCCTTTCATGGCGGCCATGGCGGAGGGGATGTCGTGCGCGGCCGCATAGGGCAGGCCCGAGTGGGCGCCCACCGCGGCAAACAGTTCGGGGTGGGTCTGGCCCAGGATCACCGCCATGGCCGCGCCGGCCGACAGGCCCGCCACGTAGATGCGGCGCGGGTCCACCGGCTGTTCGGCCGCCACCGCTTCGACCATGCCGGCAATCAGCGCCGGCTCGCCGCCCTCGCGGACCTGGTCGTGCGGGCTGAACCAGTTCCAGCATCGCGAGGGATTGGCGCTCGCGGCCTGCTCGGGGTAGAGCACCAGAAAGCCGTGCTGATCGGCCAGGCGGTTCATCTGCGTGCCGGCGGCAAAGTCGTCGGCCGACTGGGTGCAGCCGTGCAGCATCACGACCATCGGCAGGGCTTTGGCCTTGGCCTGTGCGGCCTGCGGCGGCAGGTACAGCTTGTAGGCACGGGTGCCGGCCGCCGAGCTGAAGCTGCGCGCAAGGAACTGGCCCTCGGCCGTCTCGGCGGGTCTGGCGGCGGCGGGCCTCCTGGCGGCAGGGGCGCGGGCGGTCGGCGTCTCGGCTTCTGCCGAACCCACCACTTCGCGCGCCACCACCTCGATGGTGTCGCTGTCCCGGGGCGCGCGTTGCCCCGGTGCTGCGCGGGGCGGCTCGGTCGCGCCACCCAGACCCGCCGATGACAGGGCCTTACGGATCGTTTCGGTCACGCCACGCATGGGCCCGCTCTCGGTGTTCAGCCCGGCGGCCTTGAGCGCACGTTCAATGGTGTCTTGGATGTTCATGGCAGTGGCTCTCGGGACGGACAAGGGGCGGTCGGGCGTGTGGAGGCGGTGTTTCAAATCGGGGCTTTGCTTTCGGCAGGCGGTGATGGATGTGCGCCGGCTGCCATGTTGAAGGGGCTTGATGTCAGGCGATGTGTCAGACCATGCGCCCGGCCAGTGCACGGCGCACTTCAGGGCTGGCCTGAAAGACCCCCAGCACCGACACGGACTCGATCGCGGCCAGCGCCAGCTCGGGGGTCACGTCGTCGGCGATGCGCGCCAGACCGACCACCTGGATGTTCAGCCGCTGACCGGCAGCCACCGCGCGCTCCAGATCGGTGCGGTTCAGGTGCTGCAGGCCCAGCATGAGCATGCGCCGTGCCACCGTCTGGCGCAGCGTGTCTGCGTGCGTGGCCAGCAGGTTGCGCACGGCGGTGCGGATCAGGTCGGAGCGGTTGGAATAAAAGCCTTCCTGCACCAGCAGGTCCACCTGCCCCAGATCCACCACGCCCAGGTTGATCGTCATCTTTTCGGTTTCGCCGATCCGGGTTCGGGGGTCGGCCAGTTTGGTGTTCGTCATCTTAATACCATCCACATGGAATCTATATGGATGGCATTTGAACATGTTTCCGCCCAGGCTGCCGACCGGCGCCGCCTGCGATGGCTCGCTGCCGGAGGCACCTGGACCCTCGCACGGCTGTTCAGCGCGCGGCGCTGCACCTATCATCCGCCTGCTTCGGCACTCTCTATCCACCACCAAGGAGCGAACATGGCAGGCAGCTACGAACTGGGTTCGAACGACAAGGGTCAGTTTTCGTTTGTCCTGAAAGCGGGCAACGGCGAAGTGATCCTGCGCAGCGAGCAGTACGACACCAAGGCGTCGGCGGAGAACGGCATCCAGTCGGTGCAGGCCAACTGCGGCAACGACGCGCGCTACGAGCGCAAGGACGCGTCCGACGGGCGCTGCTACTTCAACCTCAAGGCGGCCAACCACCAGGTGATCGGCACCAGCCAGATGTACAAGACGGCGGCGGGTCGCGACGCGGGCATCGAGTCGGTGAAGACCAACGGCACGGGCACGGCGGTCAAGGCCGTCTGAGGCATTCGCCGTTCAGGACACCCCCGCATCGAGCAGTTTCTGCACCAGCGGGTGTTGCACCTTGCGCGCGGTGCCGATGGCGTAGTAATGCTCCTGCACGCCCTCGCAGGAAGCGAACCACTGGAGGCCATAACCCTGCGAAAGCTTGGAGCGCATGCGCTCGGAGGCGGGGAACACGCCCATGCCCGAGGAGCCGAAGGTGGCGAGCAGGGCGCTGTCTTCGAACTCGCCCACCAGATGGGGCACCACACCTTGCTGCTCAAACCACTGGTCGAGGCGCAGGCGCACCGAGGCGTGTGAACTCGGCAGCAGCACCGGCACCTCGGCCAGGCTGTGCGGAAAGTCGTGGCGGGCCTGCTCCAGCCAGGCTTCGGGGGCGTACCAGCCCAGCGGCGAGGAGCCCATGGCGTGGCTGTAGAGCTTGAGGTTGGGGTTGGCGGGCGCGGGCCGGTCGGACAGCACCACGTCGAGCCGGTGCAGGGCGAGATCGGCCAGCAGGTCGTCGAAGTCGTCTTCGTGGCACACCAGGCGCAGGCGCGGCTCTTCGAGCGCCGGGGCCAGCAGCTCGCGCACGGCGAGCTTGGCCAGGCCGTCGGAAATGCCGACCATGAGGCGCACGCTGCTCTGGCTGGTGGCGTCGCGCACGGCGGCGGGCAGTTGTTCGCCGAGCTGGAAGATCTGCTCGGCCACCTGCAGGGCCGCCTGCCCGGCCTCGGTGAGCGCCAGGCCGCGCCCGGCGGGCTTGAACAGCGCGTGGCCCAGCGACTGCTCCAGCAGGCGCACCTGGGCGCTGATGGTCTGCACCGCCATGCCCAGCCGTTCGGCGGCGTGGGACATGCCGCCCTCCTTGGCCGTGACCCAGAAGTAATACAGGTGCTTGTAGTTGAGGTCCTGGCTCATGCTTCGTGGTTGGCTGAATGATTGTTCGTTATTGTCTGCTTTTTCAGAAGCGAGTGCAGCCCTATCTTCGAGGCTCCCTGTTCACCTCTGGAGAACCCTCATGGAACGCACAACACGCCACCCTTCCCTGCCCGCCCGCCCTTCGCTCGCCCTGGACCGCCCGCAGGTGGCCCGGGTGCTGCGCAACACCTACGCCCTGCTCTCGCTCACGCTGCTGTTCAGTGCCGGCGTGGCCGCGCTGGCGGTGGCCGGCAGCTGGCCCGCGCCCGGGCTGGCGATCACGCTGGTGGGCTTCTTCGGCCTGCTGTTCGCGGTACACAAGTTGCAGAACAGCGGCTGGGCGCTGCCCGCCGTGTTCGCGCTCACCGGCTTCATGGGCTACACGCTCGGGCCGCTGCTGACGCACACGCTGGCCCTGCCCGGCGGCGCCGGCACCATCGTGGCCGCGCTGGGCGCCACCGGGGCCACCTTCGTGGCGCTGTCGGCCTATGTGCTGACGACGCGTCGCGACTTCAGCTTCATGGGCGGCTTCCTGTTCGCCGGCATGGTGATCGCACTGGTGCTGGCCGTGAGCGCCTATTTCTTCCAGATGCCGGCCCTGGCGATGGCGGTGTCGGGCCTGGTGGCGCTGCTGTCGGTGGGCCTGATCCTGTTCGAGACCAGCCGCATCGTCAACGGCGGCGAGACCAACTACGTGCTGGCCACCGTGGGCCTGTTCGTCTCGGCCTTCAACCTGTTCACCAGCCTGCTGAGCCTCATGGGCATCGGCAGCAACGACTGATTCCATCCCTTCACCGAAAGGACAAGCACATGCAATCCCTTCCCGTCAACAGCCCGCAAGCCGCCGCCCGGGTCCTGGCCATGGCCCTGGTGGCCGATGGCCACTACTCGATGACCGAACTCCGGGCGCTGGACCGCCTCGACGCGCCGGCCCGCCTGGGGCTGAGCCCGGAAGCCTTCAAGGACGTGCTCGACCATTTCTGCCAGGACCTGCTCACCATCGGGAACGGCCGCTGGACCGGGACGGTCGATGCCGCCACACGCGAGCAGCTCATGGCGGAAATCACCCGGCCCGACTTGCAGGACCTGATCGCGCAGCAGTGCGAGGCCCTGACGCTGGCCGACGGACACCTGGCCGACGGTGAAGTGGATCTGCTGGACGCGCTGAACGCCGCATGGCGCCGGCCACTGGGCGTCTGACCATGAAGACACTGATCTGGAGCCTCACGGCCCTGCTGGCCGCCGTGTGGACCGGGCTGGTGGCCCTGACCCAGCAGCTCGCCGGCTGGCTGCTGGGCGCCGTGGACGCCGGTGCGCTCACGCAGGCGGGCGGCGCGGTGGGTGGCTGGTCGGTCCCGGCAGCGCCGGCCTGGCTGGCCCCATGGGTCGACACCGCAGCACTCGCCGCGCTGCAGGCCCTGGCCGCGGATGGGGTGCAATGGCTGGGCGCGGTGCTGCCCTCGGGCGATGCGCTCATGGCCTGGGTGGGACCGCTGTTGTGGGTGGGCTGGGGTTTCGGCCTGTTGACGCTGCTGGCGGTCGCCGGCCTGCTGCACTGGCTGGTGGGGCGGTTCGCGGGTCACACCAAGCTGCAGGGCACAACCGCCTGAGGCACGGTCGCATCGGCACCGCCGGGCGACCGCACCACGCCGTTCAGTTCTTCCAGAAGAACAGGGCGCTCATCACCAGCCCGGTGACGATCACGCCAAGGCGCACCCAGGCCGCGGGCAGGCGTCTGGACCAGCGGGCGCCGAAGAAGCCGCCCGCGGTGGCCGCCACCATCATCAGCAGCCCGGCTTTCCAGGCGATCGCGCCGGCGATCACGAAGGCCGCCACCGACAACCAGGACAGCACCAGCGAATTCAGGTTTTTCAGCGCGTTGACGGTGTTCAGCCGCGTCTCGCCGGCCACGGTGTAGAGCGCCATGAGCAGGATGCCCAGGCCGCCGTTGAAATAGCCCCCGTACACCGCAACCACGGCCAGCGCCGGTTCGCGCCAGCGGGCCAGGCCGTGCCCTTCGGCCGATGCCGCCTGCGCGCGCCGGGCGATCGCCGGACCGGCGGCAAACAGCGCGGTGGCAAACAGCAGCAGCCAGGGCACGATGCCCGAGAACACCTTCGCCGGCGTGACCAGCAGCAACAGGGCGCCGGCCACGCC
This sequence comes from Hydrogenophaga sp. L76, assembly GCF_057654755.1. NCBI lineage: Bacteria > Pseudomonadati > Pseudomonadota > Betaproteobacteria > Burkholderiales > Comamonadaceae > Hydrogenophaga > Hydrogenophaga sp. L76. The sequence goes on along the minus strand of NZ_CM172807.1, from coordinate 3,245,653 downwards.
GCCGACGGCGCTGATGAACATCTCGCGTTTCAAACGCCGCACAGGCAGTTCACGCAGCTCGGTTCTGAAGCCGAGGGTGCTGCCCAGGTAACCGGGGCTCACCGCGAGCGCGCTGGTGGCGTTGGCCACGATGGGCGGCACGCCGGTGAACACCAGGGCGGGAAAGGTGAGGAAACTGCCACCGCCAGCGATGGCATTGAGCACGCCGGCGGCGAACGCGGCAGCGGCGAGCAGGGGCGAAGCGGTGAGAAAGTCCATGCGCTGATTATTCCGGGCGACCCGTGTTCGATTGCCTGCATGGTGGACAAAACTGTCCGGCGAGAACCGTGCTCCGCACCCGGCCACGCGGGCAGCCTCCGGCGTGAAAGGCCTTCCTTGAGGGGGTCGCGCGCCGCATGGCGGGGTTGCGTGGAGCTTCCTCCGGCGAGAAATGCCCACCCCAGGATGCGGCGGAACCGGCTTTGCCGGGCCACTCGCATCGCCCCCTGGAGGGGGTCGCGCGCAGCGCGGCGGGGGTGTTTCTTCTACCGCGAACGGCCGAGTCGGGCCTGCAGGCGGTCGAGCACGTCGCTGATCGACTTGGCGTCGGCGATGTCGCCCGCCGGGTGGGCCAGCTCGTGCTCGGCCACGGACAGGTTCAGGCGCACGTAGGTGCTGTCGAGCGCGTGGCGCGTGGCCAGCAGCTGCTGGGCGATCTTGGTGCAGTCGGCGCCGTCTTCGAGCAGCTTCTGCAGACCGCGCACCTGGCCTTCGGCGCGGCGCAGGCGGTGCATGAGCTCGGCCTTGCGATCAGCGGCCAGCGGCTGTGGCGGGACGGCGGCGTCGGTCATGGCCAGGCGGCTTCAGGCCGAAACCGGAATGATGTTGGCCACCGGTTCGGGCGCCAGCAGCGAGCCTTCGCGCAGGCCGCGCACGGTGGCGAAGCTGAGCCAGAGCACGATCATGGTGGTGGACGCGAGCAGCAGCACGCCGGCGTTCTGCAGCACGCCGTGCCAGGCGCTGTCGGGCTGCAGCTCGGCCAGGCGCAGGGTGAGCGTGGTGAAGGCGGCGAACGGGAACGACAGCGCCCAGAACGGCACGCCAAAGGGCTGGCCCGCGATGCGGCGCACGACCGGCAACAGCCACAGCACGAAGAACAGCGCCACGCCCCAGAGCGCCTGCACCGCCGCCACCGGCGCCTGCATCTGGATCAGCACCAGGCCGATCACGGCGGGCGGCGCGATGGTGATGAACCAGGCCGGCAGCACGCGCTCGGGCAGCGGGCTGTGGGCGAGGCGCCGCGCCAGCACCAGCGTCAGCACCACGGGCCAGAAGAACAGGCCGATGCCCATCTGCGCGGCCGACCAGCCGTCGATGCCCAGCGGCAGACCCGCCAGCGGCGCAACCACGTTGCCCACCACCGGGATCAGCAGCACCGGCGTGACCGACGGCCACAGCCCCGTGTTGCCCGGGCCCTGGCCGGGCTGAGCCGCGGCGGCCGGCGAGATCCAGCGGCTCAGCACCCACAGCGTGGCCCAGAGCTGGGTGAGGCTGCCCGCCCACCAGAGCACGCGCCAGAGCGGTGCCAGGCCGCCCTCGGCGCCCCCCAGCGCCACACCCACGGTGGCCAGCAGCAGCAGCGACACCGGGAACGCGGCCACGAAGGCGTGGCGCACCGGGTGCTTCAGGTCGTCGGCCAGCGCGGCGGGGTAGCGCGCGATGCGCAGCAGCGAAGCGACCATCAGCGCCAGGAACACCAGCAGCGCGAGCGCGCCGATCACCAGCGCGACGCCGCTGGCCATGTCACCCAGCACGCTGTGCGCGCGGTGCCAGGCCAGGCTCAGGCCGCACAGGCCCATGACCAGTGCGAACCAGCCGGGCATGAGGAATTTCAGGGGCGTGGGGCTGCTCATGGGCGACACCTTGGGTGGTTCAACAAAAGATCAGTTGCACTTACCGCCGGAGCAGGAACCGTTGCCCTCGGGCACACCCAGCTTCTTGAACAGGATGCCGGGCGGGCAGAAGCCGGTGATGCCGGACTGGAACAGGTTGAAGCCAGCGAAGGCGGTCAGCGCGAGGAACCACTCGCTGACAAAAATCGGGCTGCCCGCGTAGCCCAGGGCCAGCGACAACATGACAACAAAACCGGCCATGATGCGGATGTAACGTTCGACGGTCATTTCAGACTCCTAAGAAAGACAGGTTGGAAAAAATCAGGTGGCAGCGGCCGCCAGCGCTTCGTATTTTCGGCGGTACACCGCGTAATACAAGACGGGGATCACGACGAGCGTGAGCAAGGTCGACACCGCGATGCCGAAGATCAGCGACACGGCCAGGCCGTTGAAGATCGGGTCGTCGAGGATGAAGAAGGCGCCCATCATCGCGGCCAGACCGGTCAGGGCGATCGGCTGCGCGCGCACCGCGGCGGACTGCACCACGGCTTCGGCAAAGGGCACGCCGCGCTTCGTTTCCAGCTCGATGAAGTCCACCAGCAGGATGGAGTTGCGCACGATGATGCCGGCCAGCGCGATCATGCCGATCATGCTGGTGGCGGTGTACTGCGCGTTCAGCAGCGCGTGGCCCGGCATCACGCCGATGATGGTGAGCGGGATCGGCGCCATGATGATCAGCGGCGTGAGGTAGCTCTTGAACTGCGCCACCACCAGCAGGTAGATCAGGATCAGGCCGACGCCATAGGCAGCGCCCATGTCGCGGAAGGTCTCAAAGGTGATCTGCCACTCGCCGTCCCACTTCACGGCGTACTGGCGGTACGGATCTTTCGGCTGGCTGATCCAGTACTCGCCCAGCTCGCCGGTGTTGGGCAGCGCGGCCTGGTCCATCGACGAACGGATGCCGAACAGGCCGTAGAGCGGTGAATCGAGCGAGCCGGCCATGTCGCCAAACACGTAGGTCACGGGCAGCATGTCCTTGGTGTAGCGCGGCTGGTCGATCACGCCGCGCTCCACCGTCACCAGCTCGGACAGCGGCACCATGGCGCCGTTGGCCGCCTTCATGGGCAGGGCCAGCAGTGCGTCGAGACCCACCTGCTGGTCCAGCGGCAGCTGCAGGCGCACCGGCACCGCGAACTTGGCGTGGCCGTCGTGCAGGTAGGCGGCGTCCGAGCCCGACAGCGCGGCGTAGACGGTCTGCGCGATCACCTGCACCGGAATGCCCAGCGACTCGGCGCGCTGGCGCTGGATGCGCAGGAAGGCGCGCGGCGCGTGTTCCTTCAGCGAGGTGTCCACGCCCACGATGTCGGGTGTGGCCTTGTAGGCCTCGGCCACCCGCAAGGCAAGTTCGGCGCGGCCTTCCTGATCGGGGCCGTAGACCTCGGCGACGATGGGCGACATGACCGGCGGGCCGGGCGGCACTTCCACCACCTTGACGCGTGCGCCATGGCTGGCCGCGATCTGCTCCAGCGCGGGGCGGTGGCGCTGCGCGATGGCGTGGCTCTGTTCGCTGCGGTCGTGCGCGTCGATCAGGTTCACCTGCAGGTCGCCGCCTTCGGCTTCGGCGCGCAGGTAGTACTGGCGCACCAGGCCGTTGAAGGTGATGGGGCTGGCGGTGCCGGCGTAACCCTGCACGTTGGCCACTTCGGGCTGCGCGGCGAGGTAGGCCGTCATGTCCTGCAGCGCGGCGGTGGTGTTTTCGAGCGGCGTGCCGGCGGGCATGTCCACCACCACCTGGTACTCGCTCTTGTTGTCAAACGGCAGCATCTTGAGCACCACACCCACGAACGAGTTGGGCACCAGCGCCAGGCTCACCGAAAGCAGCAGCGCCCCGCCGATGCCGGCGGCCAGCAGCCAGCGCTTCTTCGCGCTCTGCAGCAGCGGCGTGAGCGTGCGGGTGAAGAAATTTTGCAGCGTGCGCGTGATCTTGCCCGGGCCGTGGGCAGCGTGGCCTTCGCCCGTTTTCGTCAGCTTGAGCGCGAGCCAGGGCGTGACGGTGAAGGCGATGGCCAGCGAGATCGCCATGCCCATGCTGGCGTTGATCGGGATCGGGCTCATGTACGGGCCCATCAGGCCGCTCACGAAGGCCATGGGCAGCAGCGCGGCGATCACGGTGAAGGTGGCGAGGATGGTGGGGCCGCCCACTTCGTCGACCGCGCGCGGGATGATCACCGACAGCGGCACGTCGGGCGTGAGCATGCGGTGGCGGTGGATGTTTTCCACCACCACGATGGCGTCATCGACCAGGATACCGATGGAGAAGATGAGCGCGAACAGCGAGACGCGGTTGAGCGTGAAGCCCCAGGCCCAGCTGGCGAACAGCGTGGCCGTGAGCGTGAGGATGACGGCCGCGCCGACAATCACCGCCTCGCGCCGGCCCAGCGCCAGACCCACCAGGATGATCACGCTGCCGGTGGCGAAGATCAGCTTCTGGATCAGCTTGTTGGCCTTGGCGGCGGCGGTTTCGCCGTAGTCGCGCGTGATGGCGACTTCCACGTCGTCCGGGATCACGGTGTTCTTCAGGTTGTCCAGCCGCTCGCGCACGCCAGCGGCCACGTCCACCGCGTTTTCACCGGGCTTCTTGGTCACGGTGATGGTCACGGCCGGGTGGTTCTGGCCTTGTTGTCCGGCGTGGGCCGCATCGGCGGCGCCGGGCGTGAACCACACGTAGCGCTGCGGCAGCTGGGCACCGGCCTCCACACGCGCGACCTCGCGCAGGTAGATCGGGCGGCCGTTCGAGACACCGACCACGATGTCGCCCACGTCTTGGGCGTTCTGCAGGAACTCGCCGGTTTCCACCGACAGCATGCCGGGCTCGCCCGCCGCGGGGCTGGGGTTGATCACCGAGCCCGAAGGCATGGCCTGGTTGGCCGAAGCAATGGCGCCCTGCAACGCCTGCACGCTCACGCCGCGCTCGCGCAGCCTGGCGGGCTCCAGCCACACATGCACCGCACGACCGGGGCCGCCGATGGTGACCACCTCGCGCGTGCCGGGCACGCGCTTGAGTTCGGTCTCGACCGCGTGCGCCACCCGCTCCAGATCGAGCGCGCTCTGCGCGTCTTTGGTCCACAGCGTGGCCGCCAGCACCGGCACGTCGTCGATGCCCTTGGGCTTGACGATGGGGGTGAGCACACCCAGGCCCTGGGGCAGCCAGTCCTGGTTGGCGTTGAGCACGTCGTACAGGCGCACCAGCGCCTCGGTGCGCGGCACACCCACCTTGAACTGCACCGTGAGCACCGCGACGCCGGGGCGCGCCACCGAGTAGCTGTGTTCGATGCCCTGGATCTGCGAGAGCACGTGTTCGGCCGGAGCGGCGACCATCTTCTCCACGTCGGCGCTGGACGCGCCCGGGAAGGGGATGATCACGTTGGCCATCGTCACGTTGATCTGTGGCTCCTCCTCGCGCGGCGTGACCAGCACGGCGAACAGGCCGAGCAGCAGCGCGACCAGCGCCAGCAGCGGCGTAATGGCGTTGGACTGGAAAGCCCGCGCCACGGAGCCCGAGAAGCCGAGCTTCTCGGGTGGGGATGCATCGTTGGGGTGGCTCATGCTGGCCCCTTATTTCACGACTGGCTGTGCGCCAGACAAACCCGCGCGCACCGGGTCCAGCGCCACGCGGTCGCCAGCTTTCAGACCGGCCAGGACCTCGACGCCGGCCGCCCCGTGCGAGGCACCGGTGCGCACCGCGCGCAGCGCGAAGCCCGCGGGCTGGCCCTCGCCGCGGGTGGCCACCACGTACACGCCGGTGAGTTCGCCGCGGCGCAGCAGCGCCGACTCGGGCACCACCAGGCGCTGGTTGTCGAGCTGCCCCGTGCCGCCGACAAAGCGCACACGCACCTGGCGTCCGGGCACCTGGCTGGCGCCGTCGGCCGCGCTCAGGTCGAGCCGCCATTCAACCGTCTGCGACACCGGGTCTGCTGCGGGCAGGCTGGTCTTGCTCGCGGGCGCCACCCACTGGCTGGTCCCCGGCAGCTGCACCTCGACGCGCTGCGCCTGCTGGGCCAGCGTCTGCATCGAAGCCGGCACATGCACCACGGCGCGGATCGGCTGCGGCGCGTAGACCGTCAGCACCGGTGTGCCGGGCATGGCCAGCCCGCCGGCTTCGGCGTGCGTCTGCAGCACCCAGCCGTCGTACGGTGCGGTCAGGCGCGTGAAGCCCTGGGCCACGCTCGCCTGCGTCTGGCCGGCGCGGGCGGCCGCGGCACCGGCCTGCGCCGCCTTGTACTGGGATGACGCCGTGTCCAGCGCGGCCTGGGCCATAAAGCCCTGGGCACGCAGTTCGCGCGTGCGTTCGAAGTGTGCCTTGGCGTTGGCGAGGTTGGCATCGGCCTGGGCAAAACCCGCCTGGGCCTGCGCCACGCCCGCCTGGGTGGCTCGATCGTCGATCACGGCCAGCACCTGGCCGGCCTTGACGCGATCGCCGGCCTTGACCGACAGCGTGGCGATGCGGCCCGAAGCCTGGGCCGAAAGCACGCTCTGGCGCACGGCCTGCAGGCTGCCGTCCAGCTCCAGGCCAGCGCCCACAGCCTGCGCGCCCAGCGTCATCACCGGCACCTGGGGCCCGGCGACGGGCGTTGCCTGATCAGCCGCCCTCACCGACCCCGCCATCAGCACCGCCGCACCAGCGAGCAGGCTGAGCGACAGGGCGCCAATCACGAGTCGGCGCCGGGCAGGCTGCCACTGCGCCAGCGCGTGGGCGGTGGTTTTGAGGGGCTTTGAAACGGGTCGGGTGAAACGGGCGGGCATGGCTTTCTCCTATACGGGTCGTAGTATACACACATACCCCCTGGGGTACAAGATCTGCTCGAACCAGAAAACAGGATGTTGCGCCTTTTCTTTGACCGCCCGGCCCCTCAGCCGCCCGTGTCGATCACAGCGGGGGCGAAAACGGAACCCGCGGCGCCACCGCGCACAACAACTCATAAGCGATCGTGCCCGCCGCAGCGGCCACCTCGTCCACCGGCAGCGCCGCGCCCGTTGCCGAGCGGCCCCACAGCACCACCTCGGCCCCGATCCCGGCAGGCACGCCGGCCGCGTCCAGCGGTGACAGGTCCACCGCGAGCATGTCCATGCTGACACGGCCCAGCACCCGGGTGCGCACGCCCGCCACCAGCACCGGCGTGCCGGTGGGCGCGTGGCGCGGGTAGCCGTCGGCGTAGCCGCAGGCCACCACGCCCACCCGCATGGGGGCTTCGGCGGTGAACGCCGAGCCGTAGCCCACGGTGTCGCCCGGCTGCAGCTGCTGCGTGCCGATGAGCCGGCTGGCGAGGGTCATCGTGGGTTGCAGGTCCCAGCCCGCGGCGGTGTGCTCCGGGTAGTCGGGCGCGCAGCCGTACAGGGCGATGCCTTCGCGAACCCAGTCGCCGGCCAGCGTCGTCACACCGTCGCCACGCAGCGGGGTGCTGGCATGGCGCAGCAGGGCCGCGCTGTTGCACAGGGTGCGCTCACCCGGCAGGTCGGCGGTGGCCTGCTCGAACGCGGCCACCTGGTGGGCAATGCCGCGCGGACCGTCGGCGTCGCTGAAGTGCGTCATGAGCGAGATCTCTTCCACCTGCGGCAGCGCGTTCAGGCGCGCCCAGGCGGCGCGGAAGGCGGTGGGGGTGAAGCCGAGGCGGTTCATGCCGCTGTTGAGCTTGAGGAACACGCGGTGCGGCACCTGCGTCTTGTGGGCTGCGAGCCAGTCGATCTGTTCGATACAGTGCACCGCGTGCCACAGGTGCAGGCGCGAGCACAGTTCCAGATCGCGCGGTTCGAACACGCCTTCGAGCAGCAGGATGGGGCCGCGCCAGTCCAGCGCGCGCAGGCGTTCGGCCTCGGCCAGATCGAGCAGGGCAAAGCCGTCGGCCGAACGCAGCGCGTCAAAGCAGCGCTCGATGCCGTGGCCATAGGCATTGGCCTTGACCACCGCCCAGACCCGGGCATCGGGCGCACGCACGCGGGCCTGGTTCAGGTTGTGGCGCAAGGCTTCGGGGTGAACGGTGGCGAGGATCGGGCGGGGCATGGGCAGACAGTCAGGGGTTGAGTTGGGTTGGCCAAATGATGCTGGCCTGGGCCGGACACTGCGCGGGCGCAGACAGCGAGAATGGGTCATTCACACGCTTTTGTATTACATACTGTCACAAATGGCGTGCTATAACCGCCGACACTGGAGACCGGTCGCAAGACTTTCGCACGAAACAGCCGCACAGGACCAGGCGCACCCAAGGCCCGGCACACAAAATCACCTCCATGAAGCGCGGCATCTACACCATCATGACGGCGCAGTTTTTCAGCTCTCTGGCTGACAACGCGCTGTTTGTGGCCGCCATCGAGTTGCTGCGCACACGCGGCGCACCCGAATGGCAGAGTGCGGCACTGGTGCCGCTGTTTGCCCTGTTTTACGTGGTGCTGGCGCCTTTTGTGGGCGCGTTCGCCGACGCAAAACCCAAAGGCCAGGTGATGTTCATCAGCAACGCCATCAAGGTGGCGGGCTGTCTGCTGATGCTGGCAGGTGTGCACCCACTGCTGGCCTACACGTTGGTCGGCCTGGGTGCCGCAGCCTATTCACCCGCCAAATACGGCATCCTCACCGAACTGTTGCCACCTTCGCAACTGGTCAAGGCCAACGGCTGGATCGAGGGTCTGACCATCGCTTCCATCATCCTGGGCGTGCTGCTGGGCGGACAGCTGGTGGCGCCCTGGATTGCTGACCGCCTGCTGGCGATTGATCTGCCGCTGCTGCACACCGGCATCACGCACCCGGCCGAAGCGGCGATCGGCGCGCTGGTGTTCATCTATGCCATCGCGGCCTGGTTCAACACCCGCATCCCGCTGACCGGCGTGACACCCCGCCACATGCCCAAGAACCCGCTGGCCCTGCTGCCCGACTTCTGGCGCTGCAACAGCCGGCTCTGGCGCGACCACCTGGGCCAGATCTCGCTCTCGACCACCACGCTGTTCTGGGGCGTCTCGGGCAACCTGCGCTACATCGTGCTGGCCTGGGCCGGCGCGGCGCTGGGCTACAGCACCACGCAGGCCTCGTCGCTGGTGGGCGTGGTGGCGCTGGGCACCGCCGTGGGCGCGGTGGTGGCCTCGATGCGCATGCGGCTGGACCAGGCCACCCGCGTGATGCCGCTGGGCATCGCCATGGGCGTGCTGGTGATCCTGATGAACTTCATCGACAACGTCTGGGTCGCGGCACCCTTTCTGGTGCTGCTCGGTGGCCTGGGGGGGTTCCTGGTGGTGCCGATGAACGCCCTGCTGCAGCACCGGGGCCACAACCTGATGGGGGCGGGCCGTTCCATCGCCGTGCAGAACTTCAACGAACAGGCCTGCATCCTCGGTCTGGGCGCGCTCTACAGCTTCTCCACTGCGGCCGGCCTGTCGGCCTTCGCCGCCATCACCGCGTTTGGTCTTGTGGTCGCGGGTTTCATGTGGCTGATCATGAAGTGGCACCAGCACAACCAGCGCACGCACCCGCACGAACTCGAACGCCTGATGGAGATCGCCCGCCGCGACGATCTCCATGGGTGACGCGCCCTCAGGCGCGGCGCGGGGTTCAGTAACTGATATTGGTCTGCTCAAAGCCGTCCAGGTTGACCAGGCGGTGCTGAGCCAGCACCTTGTAGAGCTCACCCTCCCCCACCGAGCGGGAGAGGTAGGCGTCGCTGCCGGCCAGACCGGCTTTCAGGCGGTCCATGGTGCCCGCACTGGGCGCAAACATCACCACCACCGGACTCTGCCCGTTGGGCAGCCTGCGCTGCTTGGCGCTGCGACAGATCTGATAAGCGTCGGGCTCCCCATTGAGCCGGTCAATGATCACCAGCCGGTAGGGGTGGGCCTTGAGCATGGCCAGGGACTGAGCAGCCTCGCGCGACCAGTCAATGGACAGGTTGTAGCGTTTGAGGCGCTTGTGGAGGATGCGGCCTTCGACCAGGCTTTCAGCCACCAGCAGCACGTCACCCCGCCTGACCTCGGGCACGGGCGACCGGGTGTGTTCGGCCGCTGCGCGTGTGGAGCGCGAGGACGTCGAGCGGGCGCCGGCAGCGGGCGTTGGCAACACATCCAGGCCCCCAAAGTCGGTCAACCCCATCACGCCGGGCCGAGGCATGCGGGAAGGGCGCGCCTCGATCGCCGGGCGAGCAGGCGTCGCGGAGGTGGGGGTCTGGGGAACGGGCGCCTCACGGCTGCGTTCCATGCGCTGCGTGGCCGGGAACTCCGTTTCGAACGAGGGCGGCCGAAGCCGGGCAGCGGGCACCAACGGGACTTTGCGGCTGTCCGCCGGCTCGGTGGCTGCGAAACCGCGATCGGCGCCCTGACGGGGTGACACCGGAGTTGTGGCGTTGGCGCGAGCCGCGGCCGGCCGCCTCAGACCCACCAGCTCATCCATCGCCGCCAGCACCGACACCAGCCTGACGGGTTTGCGCTGCAGGGGCCAGCCAGTGTCCCCGTCGTTGTGTCCCACCAGCAGCACCTTGCCCGGCAATTCCGCATCGCACACGAGGTGAAGGGCCTGGGTGTTGTCGGCGTTGACGATCAGGATCTGGGCATCCATCACCTCGTCCTGCACGGTGTAAGCGGGTGGCCGGCGGGCGGCCAGCTGGAAAAACGACTCGAAGGTCGCCGACTCGTTCTGTGCGAAACCCACCAGGGCCACCGTATACGCAACTGCCATTCAAACGTCTCCACTGAAGACAAAGTAACTACCCGCCTGAAGAGTATGCCCGCTTCGGTGCGCCCCCGGGCAAGCCGGCACACGAATGGTTCATCGCCGCGATCCCGTTCCCCTCCCGTGCACAAGACCACCTCGATCTGCCATAGTGAGCCCTGGTTTACAGGAGCCTCCATGCCCACCATCTACGACTTCGAAGCCCAGTCCATCGACGGAAAGCCGGTCGCCCTTGAGCAGTTTCGCGGCCGTCCGATGCTCATTGTCAACACCGCCAGCGCCTGCGGTTTCACGCCGCAGTTCGGTGGCCTGGAGCAGCTGCACCAGACCTACGGCGCGCGTGGCCTGGTGGTGCTGGGCTTCCCGTGCAACCAGTTTGGCAGCCAGGACCCCGGCAGCAATGAAGACATCGCCACCTTTTGCCAGCGCAACTTCGGCGTCAGCTTCCCCATGATGAGCAAGATCGACGTCAACGGCCCCGAGGCCCACCCGCTCTACCAGTGGCTCAGCGCCGAGGCCCCCGGTCTGCTGGGCAGCAAGGCCATCAAATGGAACTTCACCAAGTTCCTGGTGGGCAAGGACGGGACGGTGATCAAGCGTTACGCGCCGCAGGACGCACCCGAGAAGCTGGCGAAAGACATTGAAGCCGCGTTGGGATAGACCCCGAGTGGGGGAGCCTATATCCAGTTCAGCAGCCAGCCCGCCACCAGCGGCAAGGCCACCGCGCTGAACAGCGCCGTGAGCCCCATGGCCAAGCCGGCGAAGGCGCCCATCTCTTCGCTCACCAGAAACGCCCGCGCGGTGCCGATGCCGTGCGCCGCGGTGCCGAGCGCGAAGCCGCGCACCGTGGGGTCCTGGATGCGCAGCGCGTCCAGCACATAGCGCGCACTGGCCGCACCGAGGATGCCGGTGCACACCACGAGCACGGCGGTGAGCGTGGGCAGGCCGCCGATCTTTTCGGCAATGCCCATGGCCACGGGCGCCGTGACCGACTTGGGCGCGAGCGAGGCGATGGTGGCCTTGGATGCGCCGAGCGCCCAGCCCACGCCGATGGCGGTGACCGTGGCGGCCAGCGTGCCCACCACCAGCGCGCCCGCCATGGGCAGCCACAGGCGCTTCACGCGCGCGAGCTGCTGGAACAGCGGCACAGCCAGCGCCACGGTGGCCGGACCGAGCAGGAAGTGCACGAACTGCGCGCCTTCGAAGTAGGTGGCGTAGGGCGTGCCCGTGGCCCAGAGCAGCGCGCCGAGCACGATGACCGACAGGGCGACCGGGTTGGCCAGCGGATGGAAGCCGCTTTTGCGGTAGGCCACGAAAGCGCCGTGGTAGACCAGCAGCGTGACCGTCAGCCCCAGCAGCGGCGAAGCGGAGAGATAGACCCAGACATCGGCCAGGCGGCCGACGGCCACACCAGCGAGTGGCAGACCTTCGTTCATGCCGTGTCGTGATCAGAGGGTGGCGACACGCGCTTCATCAACCACGCCATGGTGAGCGCCGCGCTGGCCAGGCCCACCAGCGTGCTGAGCACCAGCGCCACGCCGATGGCCAGCGCCTCGTCGCCCAGGCGCTGCAGGTGCAGCATCACACCGACACCCGCGGGCACGAAGAGCAGCGAGAGGTGTTGCAGCAGGGTCTGCGCCGTGGGCTGGATGGCGCCGAGCAGCGAGGGTCGCAGCACCAGCGCGAGCAACAGCAGCGCCATGCCCACCACCGGGCCCGGCACCGGCGCCGCCAGCGCGCGCACCAGCGCCTCGCCGATGAGCTGGAACACGAGCAGGGTGGCGAGCGCGGGGATCATCAGCCTCTCAGAGCAGCTCTTTCGGGATGTTGCCGCCGTTGGCCGCGATATGGCCCAGCACATTTTTGTGCAGCCACATGTTCATCTGGGCGGAATCGGCCATCTTGTCGTCGGGGCAGTACAGCTCCTTGGCCAGCTCCTTGCGCGCGGCCAGGCTGCTGTCCAGGCCCAGCAGCTTGAGCAGATCGACGATGGAGGTCTTCCAGTTGAGCTTCTCCGGGTGGTTGGCGGCCTTCTCCGTCAGCAGGGCAACCACGTCCACCATGGTGATGGAATTGACCACGGGCTCGGCCGGAGCCGCGGCGACCGGAGCGGGTGCTGCGGCGGGAGCCGGCGCAGCCGCAGGGGGCGGTGTGATGACGGGCGCAGCAGCGGCCTCTTTCATACCCAACTTTTCCAGGATGTTGCTGAAGAAACCCATGTCAAATCTCCAATGGCGTCGTGAACACAAAGCACGGCGCCAGACGCTGATGGCACCGCAGCCCCAGCTTATCGCTGTATGGCGACAGAGGCGTTACTTATTTGTATCGCCCTGGCAGCGGGGTGCGGGGGACAGGCCGGTGCCTGTGCGGAAATGCCCGCCGGTGTCAGGCCAGCGCCTCATCCAGCAGCTCGACCCAGTGCCGCACCGGCGTGGCCGTGCCGCTCTGCAGGTGCGTGATGCAGCCGATGTTGGCGCTGGTGATCACGTCGGGCCGCAGTTCGCTCAGGTGGCCGAGCTTGCGGTCGCGCAGCTGGTACGACAGCGTGGGGTTGAGCACCGAATACGTGCCCGCCGAGCCGCAACACAGGTGCGCCTCGTTCTTCGCCACCATCACCGTGAAACCCATCGCCGACAGGTGCTGCTCCACACCGCCCTTCAGTTGCTGACCGTGCTGCAAGGTGCAGGGCGGGTGAAAGCCGATCACCTTCTTCGCGTCGGGTTGCTTCGCCAGCTTGGGCTTCAACACCGGCACCAGCACAGGCAGCAGCTCGCTCAGGTCCTGGGTCAGCTCGCTGATGCGCGCGGCCTTGGCCGCGTAGGTCGCGTCGTACTGCAGGATGTGGCCATATTCCTTCACCGTCACGCCGCAGCCCGAGGCGTTCATCACGATGGCCTCGACACCGGCCTCGACGTGCGGCCACCAGGCGTCGATGTTGGCGCGCATCTGTGCCATGCCGCCGTCCTGGTCGTTCAGGTGGAACTTCACCGCGCCGCAGCAGCCCGCCTTGGGCGCGATCACGGTCTGGATGCCGGCCGCGTCGAGCACGCGCGCGGTCGCCGAGTTGATGTTGGGCATCATCGCCGGCTGCACGCAACCCGCGAGCATCAGCACCTTGCGCGCATGGGTCTGCGTCGGCCAGCGCCCGGCGTCCTGCTTGGCGGGCACCTTGTTCTTCAGCGAAGCCGGCAGCAGCCCGCGCACCAGTTGCCCCATCTTCATGGCCGGGCCGAACAGCGGCGAAGGCAGACCTTCCTTGAGCAGCCAGCGCACCGCTTTTTCGCCCGCCGGGCGCGGCACTTTTTCGTCCACGATCTTGCGGCCTATGTCGATCAGGTGGCCGTAGTCCACGCCGCTGGGGCAGGTGCTTTCGCAGTTGCGGCAGGTGAGGCAGCGGTCCAGGTGCAGCTGGGTCTTGCGCGTCGGCTCGGCGCCTTCGAGCACCTGCTTCATCAAATAGATGCGGCCCCGCGGACCGTCGAGCTCGTCGCCCAGCAGCTGGTAGGTCGGGCAGGTGGCGGTGCAGAAACCGCAGTGCACGCACTTGCGCAGGATGGCCTCGGCGGCGCGACCATCGGCGCGCGCCTGGTATTCGGGGGAGAGGTTGGTTTGCATGTGAGATCAGCCCTTTGAAACTGGGCGCCGGGCCGCCCCAAGCCGGGTTTGCACCCCCTTGGGGGGCAGCGACCCGCTCGGCGGCGGAGCGAGGGGGCTCATGTTCTGCCGGGGTTGAAGAGGCCTGCCGGGTCGAACTCGGCGCGCAGGCGTTGCGTGATGGTGTCGATGACGGCTGTCTGGCGGTCGAAGCGAGGCACACCGGGCGCTCCGTCGGCTCCGGCACGGAACAGCGTGGCGTGGCCGTTCACCGCCGCGGCGGCGTTGCGGATTTCAGCAGCGGCCGACGCCGGTGCCCACAGCCAGCGCTGCGCGCCATGCCATTCGATCAATTGCGCATACGGCAAGGCAAGGACGGGTGCGGTCTGCGGCACGGAGAGGCGCCACAGGCAAAGATCGGGCGCGGGGGCGTTGAAGAACGGCAAGGTCTGGTCCCGGCAGGCGGCCCAGTCGGGGCCTGTCTCGGCGTTGTCCATGCGGTTGCCGCCCGCTTCGCGCGCCAGCCGCTCGCAGGCAGCTTCCACCGCCGCCACCGCGCCGCGCAGGCGCAGGAACAGCAGCTCGGGCGCGTCGGCCTGGGTCTGATCTTTTACCCAGCAGCTGGCGTTCAACGGCAGCGGCTGGCCGCCCCAGCGGTGCAGCTGTTCCAGCGCATCGTTCTGCCCCAAAGAGAACACGAGCGTGGCTTCGGCCGGCGCCACCGGCAGCACCTTGAGCGAGATGTCGGTGAGGATGCCCAGCGTGCCCATCGAGCCGGCCAGAACACGGCTGACGTCGTAACCCGCCACGTTTTTCATCACCTGGCCACCGAAGGTGAGCCACTCGCCCCGGCCGTCGATGAACTGCACGCCGAGCACGTAGTCGCGCACACCGCCGGCGCTGGCGCGCGCCGGGCCGGCCAGCCCGGCGGCGACCGCGCCACCGATGGTGGACGCGGAGCCAAAGCGCGGAGGTTCAAACGGCAGGCACTGGCCCTGTTCGGCGAGCGCCGCTTCCAGCTCGATCAGCGGCGTGCCGGCCCGCACCGTCACCACCAGCTCGCTCGGCTCGTGGCTCACGATACCGGCCCACCCGGTGGTGGACAGGGTCTCACCCGCGACGGGCTGACCGTAAAAGGCCTTGGTGTCGCCACCGATGATGCGCAGGGACCGGCGCGCAGACGCAGCGGCGCGCACCTGGTCGATCAACTGGCGGGGGGATTCGGTGGGGCTGTAACTCATGGCCGCCATCGTAGCGGCCACACCGATGCGGGTTTTGAATTTTTTGCACGCGGCGCTGCAAATGCAGCGCAAGGGCCCGGCAGGGCGACTACCGCGTGTACCCGAGGCACATGCCCGCATTGGGCCGGCCCTTGCACTCGCGTTTGAGGCGTTTTTCCCGCGCCGCGGGTTTCTCGCTGGAGGGCGCGTCGACGAAGGTGACCTTGCTCGGGGGCTTCTGGCCACCAGAACTCCCTGGGGCCTGGCCCGTCGCGGCCATCGCGATGGGCGTGATCGCCGTCAATACAAAAACGAACGATCCGGTCGCGATCCGACCGGTCCACCCGCGTGACAGTGCCTGGGACATGGTTTCCTCCTGATGTTGTGGTGTCCTGCCACGATGATACGGAGCAAAACGAAAAAAACCCCGTGTGCCTTGCGGCAGCACGGGGTCAACATCCAAAGGAGACTCTGGGTTGCAACGCGGTGGCGACGGTCGGTGAACCTTGTCGCGCGCCGCGCTGGAACCGTTCAGCGGTTGTAGGCGGTTTCGCCGTGGGACGTGATGTCCAGACCTTCGCGTTCGGCTTCTTCCGAGACGCGCAGACCCATGATCAGGTCAACAATCTTGTAGGCGATGAAGGCCACGACGCTGGACCACACGATGGTGATGACCACGCCTTCGGCCTGGATCAGCAGCTGGCTGGCGATGGAGTAGTCGTCGCCCTTGACGCCGCCGAGCGAGCCGGCCGAGAACACGCCGGTCAGCAAGGCACCGACGATGCCGCCGACGCCGTGCACACCGAACACGTCGAGCGAGTCGTCCGCGCCCAGCATCTTCTTGAGGCCCGAGACGCCCCACAGGCACAGGAAGCCAGCCACCAGGCCGATGACGATGGCACCCATGGGGCCCACGGTTCCGCAAGCCGGGGTGATGGCGACCAGACCCGCGACCGCACCGGACGCGGCGCCCAGCATGGAGGCCTTGCCCTTGCCCAGCGTCTCACCCACACACCAGGCCAGCACGGCGGCGGCGGTGGCGAACAGGGTGTTGATGAAGGCGAGCGTGGTGCCGCCGTTGGCTTCCAGGTTGGAGCCGGCGTTGAAGCCGAACCAGCCCACCCACAGCAGCGAGGCACCGACCATGGTCAGCGTCAGGCTGTGAGGCGCCATCGATTCCTTGCCGTAGCCGATGCGCTTGCCCAGCACGTAGGCACCGACCAGACCGGCCATGGCGGCGTTGATGTGCACCACGGTGCCGCCGGCGAAGTCCAGCGCGCCCTTGTCGAACAGGTAGCCACCGGTACCCCAGACCATGTGGGCGATCGGGATGTAGCTGAACGTGAACCAGATGGCGCAGAACAGCAGCACGGCGCCGAACTTGATGCGCTCGGCGAACGAGCCCACGATCAGCGCGCAGGTGATGCCGGCGAAGGTGCACTGGAAGGCGATGAAGATGTACTCGGGGATCATCACGCCAGCGGTGAACGTGGCGGCGAGCGAGTCGGGCGTGATGCCCTTCAGGAACACCTTGTCGAGGTTGCCGAAGATCAGGCCCTCACCACCGAACGCCAGGCTGTAACCGTAGACGGCCCACAGCACGGCGATCAGCGAGAAGACGACCATCACCTGCATCAGCACCGACAGCATGTTCTTGCTGCGCACCAGGCCGCCGTAGAACAGGGCCAGGCCGGGCACGACCATCAGCAGCACGAGGATGGTGGAGATCATCATCCAGGTCACGTCGCCCTTGTCGACGGTTTCCTTGACGGCCTCTTCAGCGGGTGCCGCTTCAGCAGCAGCAGCAGGGGCTTCAACAGCCGGCGCGTCGGCCGCGGGTGCCGCATCGGCAGCCGGTGCTGCGACAGCGGCCGGCGCTTCGGTCGTGGTCTGGGCCACGGCGTTCAGGCCACCAAAAGCCAGTCCAACGCCCAACAACAGGGTTGCAAGTAGTTTTTTCATGTTGATGATCTTTCTTGTGCAGGGCGTTGATCAGAGCGCTTCTTTGCCGGTTTCACCGGTGCGGATGCGAACCACCTGTTCGAGGTCGGTGACGAAAATCTTGCCGTCGCCGATCTTGCCGGTGCGTGCGGCGCCTTCGATGGCTTCGATCACGCGGTCCACGAGGCCGTCGTCCACGGCGGCTTCGATCTTCACTTTGGGCAGAAAGTCGACCACGTACTCCGCGCCGCGGTACAGCTCGGTGTGGCCCTTCTGGCGGCCGAAGCCCTTGACTTCGGTGACGGTGATGCCTTGCACGCCCATGCTGGAAAGCGCTTCGCGCACTTCGTCCAGCTTGAACGGCTTGATGATGGCTGAAACCATTTTCATGCTGTGATTCCTCTTCTAGTACGTGGTGCTCACGCCGTGAGGCATGCACCGGGGCTGACACGGGCAGTGCTGGCCACGAGGGCTGACACCACTTTGGATGCGGACTGTTTCATGGCAGCGCCATGGTCTTGATTCAATCGCTTACACCCCCAAGCACGGACCGTGCCAACCGCGTTCCGATCGGATCGTGCCGCGGCGTACCGCGCTGTCGTGAAAACACCGCGCAACGCCAGCGGGGTGGCCGGCGGATCGGCGGCCTGTGCCATGATGGGCGCGCTCGTGCCGACTGGGGTGGCGGTCACCACCGAACCCAGGCACCAAATTTGTGCATCGAAGTTCCAACGCCCGGAGAGGCGCTTCAGGACTGCCGTGCACCGAAACAGGGAGGAAATTCAGATGAGTCTGTCATTGGTGCACAGCCGTGCGCTGCTGGGCCTGGAAGCCCGTCCGGTGCAGGTGGAAGTCCACCTCGCCAACGGCCTGCCCAGCTTCACGCTGGTGGGTCTGGCCGACACGGAGGTCAAGGAAGCGCGCGAGCGCGTGCGTTCGGCCATCGCCAACGCCGGGCTCGAATTCCCCAGCAACAAGCGCATCACCGTCAACCTCGCCCCGGCCGATCTGCCCAAGGACTCGGGCCGCTTCGACCTGCCGATCGCGCTCGGCATCCTCGCCGCCAACGGGCAGATCAATGCCTCCCGGCTGGCAGGTTGGGAGTTTGCGGGCGAACTCTCGCTGGGCGGCGAGCTGCGCCCGGTGCGCGGCGCCCTGGCCATGAGCCTGGCGCTGCACCGGGACGCCAACGCCGCGACGGCGGCACAGTCCAGATTGGTGCTGCCGCCCGGCAGCGCCGAAGAAGCCGCGCTGGTGCCGCAGGCGAAGGTGTACCGCGCCCGCCACCTGCTGGACGTGGTGGCGCAGTTCCTGCCCGAAGGCGCCGCGGGCGGCGAGGCGCCTCCCGACGACGGCGGCTGGACGCGCTTGGCGCCGACGCAGATCGGCCAGACCGTGGCCTACGCCGATCTCGCCGAAGTGAAAGGCCAGGCCGCGGCCAAACGCGCGCTGGAGATCGCGGCGGCCGGCGGACACAGCGTCCTGATGGTCGGGCCGCCCGGCTCGGGCAAGAGCATGCTGGCCCAGCGCTTCGCCGGCCTGCTGCCGCCGATGAGCGCGTCGGAAGCGCTCGAATCCGCCGCGGTGGCCTCGCTCGCCGGGCGCTTTCGTCTGGACCACTGGGGGCAGCGCCCCACCTGCGCACCGCACCACACGGCGAGCGCCGTGGCGCTGGTGGGCGGGGGTTCGCCACCGCGGCCGGGTGAAATCTCGCTCGCGCACCACGGGGTGCTCTTCCTCGATGAACTGCCCGAATACCCCAGGGCCGCCCTGGAGGCTCTGCGCGAACCGCTGGAGAGTGGCCACATCCGCATCTCGCGCGCGGCCATGCAGAGCGAGTTTCCGGCGCGCTTCCAGCTGGTCGCCGCCATGAACCCGTGTCCCTGCGGCTTTCTGGGCCACCCCACCCGCGCCTGCCGCGACACGCCCGACCAGATCTCGCGCTACCAGGGCAAGCTCAGCGGCCCGTTGCTGGACCGCATCGATCTGCACGTCGAGGTGCCCGCCCTGCCGCCGAACGATCTCCTGCACGGCGTGGCCGGTGAACCGAGCGACGCGGTGCGCGAGCGTGTGGTGGCTGCGCGCGAGCGCGCCCAGGTCCGGCAGGGTTGCACCAACCAGGCGCTGGCCGGCCAGGCATTGGACCAGCACATCCTGGCCGATGCCGCGGCCCTCAAGTTTCTCAACACCGCCGCTGCCCGCCTGGGCTGGAGCGCGCGCAGCACCCACCGCGCGTTGCGCGTGGCGCGCACCATCGCCGACCTCGCCGAGGCGGACACGGTGGGTGTGGGGCATGTCGCCGAGGCGGTGCAATACCGGCGGGCACTGCGGCAGGGAAGCTGAGCCGCCGGTGGCCGGATGGCCGACTGGCGACATCAGTGGCGCCGTGGAGCCGGAGGCGCCCTCCCTTCACACGCGTCAGGCACTGCGCGGCAGCACCGTCAGCACGCGCACGATGAAGGCGTGCAGGTCGGTCATGTCGTCCTGCAGGAACTGCTTCGTGCCCTCGTCGGTAACCTCGCCATCGGCCGTGATGAGAGCGGGCTTGAACTGGACGACTTCGGCAATCGCCTGTTTGAAGGCGCGTGCCACCGGCGGGCAGTCGGCGTCGTAGTCCGATCTGTAGAGCGGCAGATCCTTGATCGCAATCTCGCTCAGCACCAGCTCGGGCGGAGCGACCTTCACCAGCGCATTGGCGAGCAGGCGGTTGATCGACTTCGATGCAAGGCTGCCGAGAAGTATCCGACCTTGTAGGTGGCCATGGGGCGCTCCTGTGAAGTGGGGGTGGAGCCTGCTTGCACACCGAGGCCGGCCTGCCTCCAAGGCGCGACAGCGGCAGGCCACCGGTCAGCGATCTGTCAGCACCGGCATCGTGGAATGCGTCAGCACCTTCTGGGTTTCACCCTGAAGCAGGTTGCACCACTTCAGCCACAGTGCTGAGGCTGGCGCACCATGCAAAACGGCGCCCGAAGGCGCCGCGGCTTCGCTGAGACCGACAGCGACTCACTCGATCTTGAGCCCGGTCTGTGCGATCAGGTTCTTGAAGAATGCCGTTTCCTCACGGATGCCGCGCCCAAAGGCTTCGGCTCCCTTGTAATCCGGGTACTGGCTGAACTGGGCCATCAGGGCACGGGCGTCCGGTGCATTGACCGCCTTGCCGACTTCGGCGTCCATGCGGGCAATGATCGCCGGCGGCGTGCCACGCGGGGCAAAAACGCCGAACCAGGTGCCTCCGGGTATGTCCAGTTTCTGCTCGCGCAGCGTGGGAACGGCCGGCAGCTCGGGGTGGCGCTCGGGGCTGGTCACGGCCAGCGCCTTGAGGTTGCCCGACTTGATCTGGGCCAGCGCCACCGGGTCGTAGATCACGTCGATGCGCCCGCCCAGCAGGTCGGCCAGCGACTCGGCAGATCCTTTGTACGGCACATGGGTGAGCTGGATGCCGGTCTTGAGGTGCACGATCTCGCCGTTGATGTGCGTGGCCGTGCCCGCCCCGACCGAGCCGAAGTTCAGCTTGCCGGGGTCCTTCTTCGCCAACGCAATGAATTCGGCCATGGTGTTGGCCGGTAGATCCTTGCGTGCGGCCACCAGACCGTAGCTGCTGGACATCATGGCGACCGGCAGCAGGTCCTCCAGGGGGTCATAGGGCACCTTGCGCAACAGGGGGGTCAGGTTGACCACGGCATTGGGCGTCATCAGGAAGGTATAGCCATCGCCGGGACTTCGTGCGGCCTGCTGGGCGCCGATCGCGCCACCGGCGCCGGCCTTGTTCTCGATCACCAGGCTCTGGCCCAGGCTTGCCGCGACCTTGCTGCTGATAAGCCGTGCGATGGCATCGGCGTTGCCACCGGCCGGGTACGGCACGATGACCTTGATGGGCTGGGCTGGCCAGGCGGCCTGAGCCTGGGCTCCGGCGGCGGCCAGCGCGGCCGTCAGGCCCACGGCCGTCAGCATGCCCAGACGGGTGAAGCGGGAAGTGACTTGCAGCAGTTTCATGGTTCGGGATCTTTCTTTGGTTCGATAACGTCGGTGCCAGGCTTTCGGCCTCTCAGTCCTCGGCATTCAGGCCGATGGCGGGCAGCAGTTCGCCGTAGAAGCGGAAGTCGTTGTCTACCCCGCGCATCAGTTCGGCCGGCGAGCCCCAGGCGGGCATGGCGCTGATGCGCTGCATGCGTGCCTGCGTGTCCGGCTCGGCCAGGGCGCGCTCCAGCGCCTTTTCCAGCTTGTCGGCAATGGCCTTGGGTGTGCCGGCGGGTGCAAACAGCCCCCACGACGCGCCGGTGGGCCGCTTCACCTGCAGCCCGGTCTCGGGCAGGCTGGGCACGTTGGGCAGCTCGGGATGGCGCTTGTCGGAGAAAGCAAACAGCGCCACGGCCCGCGCGCCCTTGGCCAGTTGCACGGTGGTGCCGTCGATCAGGAAGTCGATCTGCCCGCCCGTCAGCGCCGCCGCCGCGTCGGCCGAGCCCTTGAAGGGAACGTGCAGCATGTCGATGCCGGCATCGCGCTTGATGATTTCACCAGCGATATGCCCGAAGGACGACAGGCCGGCCGATCCATACGTCAGCTTGCCCGGGTTGGCCTTGGCGACGCGGACCAGATCCGCCAGCGTGGCCACGCCCAGGTCCTTTCGCGCAGCCGCCACCGCCACGTAGTCGGCAATCGCGCCCAGCGGTTCGAAGCTGCGCTTGGGATCAAAAGGCAACTTCTTGCGCAGGTGCGGCAGCACGGTGAAGGCCGTGATCGCGCCGAGTAGCAGCGTGTAGCCATCAGGGGCGGCGCGTGCCACCAGTTCGGTGCCGATCTGGGTCGTGCCGCCGGGTTTGTTGTCCACGATGATGGTAGCGTTGAGCTGGGCAGCGACCCGCTCGGCCACGATGCGGCCCAGGTTGTCGCTGTTACCGCCCGGTGGGTAAGGCACCACCAGCTTGATCGGCCGGCTGGGCCAGTTGTCCTGCGCGAAGGCCAGGCGTGTTGCGGGCAGGGCCAGCAGCAGGGCGGTGGCGTGGCGGCGTGAAATGGAAAGGGTCATGGTGCGGGTTCTTTCTTTCAGGTGGAGGTTCATCGGCCCTGGAAACTGGGGCGGCGCTTTTCCTTGAAGGCCCGCAGCGATTCCTCGGCGTCGGCGCTGTCGCGCACGATGGCGAGGTCGCGGTTGGCCCGGGCCATGCGCTCGGACGGGCCCTGCGGCAACACGCCCTCGTTCACAAAACGCTTGAGCGTCCTGAGCACCAGGGGCGAGAAGGTGGCAATCTCGCGCGCCATGGCCAGCGCACGCTCCACCTGCTGCCCGGTGGGAACGATTTCGTTGGCCAGGCCCACGTGGTAGGCACGCTGTGCGTCCAGCGTCTTGCACAGCAGGATCATCTCCATGGCCACCTTGTGCGGGATGCGCGCGGCCAGACCGGCGATCATCCCGCCGGTGAACCCCACGGCCGCCTCGGGGTAGGAGAACTTCGCGTTGTCGGCGGCGACCAGCAGGTCGCACATCATCACCAGCACCAGGGCCCCGCCGACGCAGTGCCCGCCCACGGCGGCAATCACGGGCTTTTCAGTGGTGATACCCACCGTGGGAATGCAGCGCCAGAGCTCGGGAATGTTGGTGAGGTCAGCGCCACCGGAAAAAGCAGCGTCACCGGTGCCCGTGACGACGGCCACACGCTGGCTGTCGGTGGCGTCAAAGGCGGCGAAGGCCTGTTGCAGTTCGATGGCCGTGGTGGCGCAGATGGCGTTGCGCTTTTCCGGGCGGTTGATGGCGATCAGCGTGGTGCCGTCGGGGAAATCGGTGACGGAGACTTTTTCCATGAAGGATTCCTTGCGTCGTGAATGGGCAGTGGAAGGGTGAAGGTTCAGACGACGCCGACCTGGTGCAGGCGGGCCACCTCGGCCTCGGGGTAACCGAGTTCGGACAGGATCTCGTCGGTGTTGGCGCCCGGCAGCACGGCCGGCCGGTCGATGCCGCCGCTGCCATGCGCCAGGGTGAAGGCGGGCCCGACCAGTTGCACCGGGCCGTGGGGGGTTGCGGTCTCGCGCAGCAGGCCGCGATGCACCACCTGCGGATGCGCCAGGATCTCCGGCAGGGTGTACACGGTGGCGCAGGGCACGTCGGCGGCGGTCAGGCGTTGTTCCCAGACCTTGGGGTCGCCGCCATCCATCGCGCTTTCGATGATCTCGCGCAACACCTGGGCGTTCTCGGTACGGGTGAACCAGTCGGCAAAGCGCGCGTCGTCCAGCAGGTCGGCACGCCCCAGGGCTTCCAGCATCTTGTTGAACTGCTTGTCGGTCAGCACCGCCAGCACGATGAAGCCATCGCCGCAGCGGAAGCGGTCCGCGGTAGGCTTGCGGCTCACCGAGCGGTTGCCGAACTGGGTGTGCCGGAAACCATCCACCGTGTACTCGGCCACAGGCAGGCTGAGAAAGTTCAGCATCGAGTCCAGCATGGACACGTCCACGAACTGCCCTTCGCCGGTGTGCGTGCGCTGGTAGAGCGCCGTGGCCACGGCGAACGCTGCCATCATGCCGGCCGTCACGTCGGCGGCGGCAAAGCCAGCGCGCATGGGACCGCCCTCGGGGTCTCCCGTAAGCGACATCAGTCCGGACATGGCCTGGATCTTGCCGTCGAAGCTGGCCGTGCCCCGCTCGGGCCCGGTGCTGCCGAAGCCGGAGATGGCGCAGTAGATCAGGCGCGGGTTGAGTGCGCTGAGCTGCTGGTAGCCCATGCCCAGGCGCTCCAGCACGCCGGGGCGGAAGTTCTCGCAGACCACGTCGGCCTCGGCCGCCAGTTTGTGGATGATCTCCACGGCCTCGGGCTTGGACAGGTCCAGCACCATGCTGCGCTTGTTGGCATTGACGGCCATCCAGCCGGGTGACAGACCGCGATCCGACCAGGTCTTGGACACCGGTGACAGGCGCATGCCGTCCCCGCCCTGCGGCTCGATCTTGATCACATCGGCGCCCTGCAGCGCGAGCTGGAACGTGCCAAAGGGGCCGGCCAGGTAGTGGGTGAAGTCCAGGATGCGGACGTTGGAGAAGGCTTTGGCGTTGTTCATGGGTCGGGCTTTCAGGCGCGCAGTGCGGCCAAGTAATCGGTCATGCGTTGTTTCAGTCCGGGCCGCGCAGCGGAGGCCACCAGTTCGTCCATGTCACGCCCGGCGGCATCGGCCCGGGTGAGTCGCCGGATGGCGCCGGCGGTGGTGCGGTCGATGGGTCCGGGCAGGTGCTCGCGCCATGCCTCGGCGAGGTGCTCCGCCTCCACGAGGTCCGTGGCCAGCCCCGCCGCGCAGGCGGCCCCGGCATCGACGTGGGCGCTGTCGAGCACCCAGCGGCGCGCGGCGTCGCCACCGACTCGCTCGGCCAGCCGCCGCGTGCCCAGCACGATGCCGAAGCGCGCGCCGGGAAAACGGAAGCTGGCTCCTGGCGTGGCCAGGCGCAGCTCGCAGGCGGCAAACAGGTCGGCGCCCGCGCCCCAAGTGCGACCCTGCGCCAGCGCGATGGTGCGGATGGGCGCCTGCCAGACGGCCTGCAGCAGTTGCTCCACTCGCACGAAGCGCTGCAGCAGGTCGGCCTCGCTGCTGGTGGCCAAGTCGGAGAGATCGAAGCCGGTGCAGAAATGCGCGCCGCTGGCCTGGAACACCAGGCTGTCGACGCCGGGGTCGCTGCTGAGTTGCAGCACCTGTTCCAGCAACGCGTCCACCAGCTCGACCGACAGCGCGTTGCCTCGCGCGGGACGGTCCAGCGTCAGCACCGCCGTGCGGTCATGCCGTTCGTGCCGCAGCATCAGGACACCGCCTTGCGGGCTTCGGCCGAACGGTCCCACAGGTTGGGCACCACGGTGGACGAGTAGCCCGAGACGAAAGGCCGTTCCACGCCATCGGCGTCGAGCAGGCTGCGGTGGATCGCGCCAATGTTGCCGCCATAGACGTGGATGCTGATCGAGGACTGGCCCTCCAGCGCATTGCCCACGCGGTGCCAGTCGCCCACCGTGGGCGAGACGGCCTCGATGGCCCCGGCCTTCAGCGCGTGGGTCAGGCCCGTGGAGCGCACGCCGTCGGCCGTGGGCTCGAACTCGTCGCAGGTCTCCTGCCCGCGCAGCACGCCGACCACGCCCCAGACGGTGTGGTTGTGGACCGGCGTGCGCTGCCCCGGCCCCCAGACAAAGCTCACCACGGAGAAACGCTCCAGCGGATCGCAATGCAGCAGGTGCTGGGCGTAGGTGCCCTGGCCGGGCTGGGCAAAGGCCTCGGGCAGCCAGCGGTCACTGGCGATCAGTTGGGCCATCAGCGTTCGGACCTGCGGCAGCAGCGCGCCCTCGGGCAGGTCCTGCCCGACCAGCGCGGTCATGCCAGCCACGAACTCGCGCAGCGGGCGGATGGTGTCGGTCTCGGTGTCCGTCGGGTTCGTCATGGCTCAGTCTTTCCGGAGCAAGGCCTTGAGGGCCTCGGTGTCTTCGCCCAGGGCGGGCGGACGGGTTTCGTGCGGGATGGGTTCGCCGTTGATGCGGATCGGCGAACCCACGGTACGCGTGGCGCGGCCATTGGGCAGCGTCATGTCGCGCACCAGCTGCAGGTGCACGGTCTGCGGATCGGCCAGGGCCTCGGCATAACCGTTGATCGGCGCGCTGGGCACGCCGGCCGCGGCGAAGTGTTCGAGCCAGTGGGCCACGGGCCGCGCCGCGAAGGGACCGTCGAGCAGCGCCTTCAGGGCCGCCTGGTTGGCGGCGCGCAGCGTGGGGGTGGTGAAGCGCGGGTCGTCGAGCAGTTCGGCCGTGCCGACGACATCGCACACCGAACGCCACAGCTTGTTGTTGCCCGCGGCGATCGCGAACCAGCCGTCGCTGGCCTGGTAGGCCTGGTAAGGCGCGTTGCGCGGATGGGCCGACCCCAGCTTGCGGGGGTTCTGGCCGGTGCCGAAATACTCGCTGGTCTGCAACGCCGAGATGGCGATGGTCGCGCCGACCATCGGCACGTCGATCCAGCCGCCCGGACCACCGGCGCGCACCCGGCTGAGCATGGCGCTGATCGCATAGGCCGCATACAGCCCGGAAGCAAAGTCGGCGATCGGCACGCCAGCCTTGACCGGTGCGCCGTCGGGCTCGCCCGTGACGCTCATGACGCCGGCACCGGCCTGGATGGTCAGGTCGAACCCGCCTTCGGCTCCGCGCGGGCCGTCCTGCCCGTAGGCCGAGATCGAGCAGTAGATCAGCGACGGCTTGCGCGAAGCAAACCAGTCCCAGTCCAGCCCCAGGCGCCGCATCACGCCGGGGCGCGTGTTCTCGACCAGCACGTCGGACCGCAGCACCAGGTCGCGCGCCAGGTCGCGGTCCACGGGATTCTTCAGGTCCAGCACCACCGATTTCTTCCCCCGGTTGATGGAGGCGAAGTTCTCGCTGTAGCCCTGGGTCAGCGGTGGCCACTGGCGCATGGCATCGCCCTCGGGCGGCTCGACCTTGGTGACCGAGGCGCCGAAGTCGGCCAGCAACATGCCGCAGAAGGGCCCCGCGGCAACCTGGCAGAACTCGACCACCTGGACACCTTGCAGAAGTGGGAGTGCACCGGTCATCGGGACACCTGCCTGCGCGCCACATCGGGTTGGCGCATCCGGATTGAGATTGGAGGATTCATGCCGAAAATTTACGGCGTTCCCAAATAAGGGACAAATGTTCCGTTTTGTAGAACTTTATAGAATTTGCATATGCACCGAACATCTGAACGAACCACCGGATCTGCCACCGGGAGGGTGGGGCCATGAACAACACGCTGATCAAGGGCCTGGCACTGCTGGAGGTCGTGGCCCGCGCGCAAAGGCCCCTGGGCGTCACGGAGCTGGCAGCACAGCTGGGCATCGCCAAGAGCCATGCGCACCGCCTGCTGCAGGGGCTGGTCGAGCTGAAATACGTACAGCACGACCCGGCCACCCGGGGTTACGCCGCGTCGGTGCGGCTGTGGGAACTGGGCAGCTCGGTGCTGGAGGGGCTGGACCTGCGGCGGATTGCTCAGCCGTACATGGAGGCCCTGCTGGAGCAGACGCGTGAGACCGTCCACCTGTCGGTGCTGGATGGCGCCGAAGTCGTGTACGTGCACAAGATCGAGAGCCACGAACCGGTGCGCGCCTACAGCCAGATCGGCGGCCGCGCGCCAGCGCATTGCGTGGCCACGGGCAAGGCCCTGCTCGCCTGGCTGGGCGCGGCGCGCTTGGCCGATCTGGCGAGCGGCATCGAGCGCTACACGCCCCGCACCATCGTTGAAGAAGCGGCCTTCCTGCGCGAGATGGATCGGGTGCGCAAGCAGGGCTACGCCGTCAACCGCGGCGAGTGGCGCGAGAGCGTGGGCGGAATTGGCGCACCGATCCGCGACATCCAGGGCCATGTGATCGCCGCCGTCGGCATCTCGGGCCCCATCGCGCGCATCAAGCCGTCCATGTTCAAGGCCCTCGCAGGCCCGGTGGTGGCGGCGGCACAGTGCATTTCCGTGGGCCTGGGGGCCAACCCCCTGGCCAACCAGCAGCTCTGGAACACCTGAGCATGTGGCGCGCCCCCTGGAACCGTGCCCGGCGCCTCGCCCCGGGCCTGCTGCTGTGCGCCGTGGTGGCGCTGTCGGCCACCTTCGTGGCCGAGCACTACGGTGGCCCTCAGCTGCTCTATGCCCTGCTCATCGGCCTGGCCTTTCACTTCCTCTCGCGCGACCCCAAAATCCGGCCTGGCATCGATTTCTGCGGGCGCACCCTGTTGCGCGCCGGCGTCGCCCTGCTGGGCCTGCGCATCACGTTCACCCAGATCTCCGCCCTGGGCTGGGGCACCGGCGCACTCACCGCCCTGGGTGTGGTCTCCACCATCGCCCTGGGCCTGTTGCTGGCCCACCTGCTGCGCCGCCCGGTGGCCGAGGGTCTGGTCTCAGGCTGCGCCGTGGGCATCTGCGGCGCCTCCGCCGCGCTGGCCGTCTCCTCCGTGCTGCCCCAGACCCGCGAGAACGAGCGCTTCACGCTGCTGGCCGTGGTCGGCGTGACGCTGTTGTCCACCCTTGCCATGGTGCTGTATCCCCTGGCTTCCTCCCTGATGGGCCTGACACCCGCACAAGCCGGCGTGTTCTTCGGCGCCACCATCCATGACGTGGCCCAGGTGGTGGCCGCCGGCATGATGCTGTCGAATGCGGGCGACACGGCCGCAGCCGACAGTGCCACCGTGATCAAGGTGTTCCGCGTGATGCTGCTGATGCCCGTGGTGCTGCTCGTGGCCATGGCGATGCGCCCGCCCGCCAGCGCCGCCGGTGCCGTCGACAAGGCGTCCGAAGACCTGTCGGTACCGCTGGTACCGGGTTTTCTGCTGGCGTTCATCGTGTGCATGCTGCTCGCCACTTCGGGTCTGGTACCTGCGGCGGTTTCCAGCACGGCCAGCCAGGCTTCACGCTGGCTGCTGGTGGTGGCGATTGCCGCGGCCGGGGTGAAGACCAGTTTCGAGGACCTGTTCCGGCTTGGCTGGATGCCCGTGGCCATGCTGGTCACCGAGACCCTGTGGATCGCGCTCTTCGCCGGTGCCGGGCTGTTGTTGATGGCGCGCCTGGGCTGAGCGCCGGCAGCTCGCGGGACCGGTGTCAGCGAAGCGCAGGTCGACCGCACCGCCACCCCCCGCAGAGACATTGCCTTCGATGTTCACGCCCTCTGGCAGGACAACGTGTTCGACTTCCGCCCCCCGACCTCGCCGAAACATCCGCTCGACACGCCCAGCACCCATGCCAGCACAAGGCCACCCACCATGACCATCGAACTCTCCAAAGAAGCCCGCCAGCAGGCGATCAGCTCCATCGAACGCTATTTCCGCGAACACATGGACGAGCCCATCGGCAACGTGGCCGCGGGTGGCTTGCTGAACTTCTTCCTGGAAGAGATTGGCCCCTGCGTCTACAACCGGGCGGTGGCCGATGCCCAGGAGCGCATGCTGGCCCGTACGCAAGAGCTGGACATTGACGTGCACGAGGACGAGTTCGGTTATTGGAAGGCCGCCGTCCGCCCCACGGGCCGCCGCACCTGAGGCGGCACCGGCCCCGCCCGCTACAGTCGGGGCCATGGACGCACCTGACACCGCCCTTCTCGACACCCTGAACGCCCGCCACGGGCTGCCCGGCCAGCTGCGGTTTGTCGCCGGGCCTGGTGGCCTGCCTTTCGCACACATCCACAACGCGCACGCCGAAGCACAGGTGTCGGTCTATGGCGGCCAGGTGTTGCGGTTCCGGCCGCGCGATGCCGTCAGCGACCTGCTGTTCGTGAGCGAACAAGCCACGTACCAGACCGGCAAGGCGATCCGGGGCGGCGTGCCGGTGTGCTGGCCCTGGTTCGGCGCCGACCCGCAAGCGCTGGGTCGGCCCAACCACGGTCTGGCGCGCACGCGCCTGTGGTCGGTGGCCAGCACGGCGGCCCTGCCGGATGGCGCCACCCGCCTCACCCTGGCGCTGACGGACACACCCGACACGCGTGCCATCTGGCCCCACGCCTTTGAGCTGACACTGGAGATCACGGTGGGCGCCGCGCTGCGGCTATTGCTGAGCACGCGCAACTCGGGCGAGGCACCCTTCGCCATCACGCAGGCGCTGCACACCTACCTCGCCGTGAGCGATGTGGCGCAAACCACCGTGAACGGGCTCGACGGCTGCCGCTACCTGGACAAGGCCGCCGGCGCCCACGGCGCGATCACACAGCAGCAAGGCGCGGTGCGCTTCGCGGGCGAAGTGGACCGCATCTACACCGGTGCACCCGCTGAACTGGACATCGTGGATGGCGCTTCAGGCCACACGCTGCGCATCAGCGCCGAGGGCAGCCGCACCGCCGTGGTGTGGAACCCGGGGGCGGCGCTGGCGGCCGGCATGGTCGACCTGGCGGACGGCGACTACCGGCGCTTTGTCTGCGTGGAAACCGCCAACGCGGCGGACGAGGTGGTGACGCTGCCGCCCGGCGGCGAGCACCGGCTGGTGGCCCAAATGTTCACTGTGCCGACGCGCTTCGGCGAGCCTCTTCCATCTCACGGAACCTGACGCAGGTCGGGTCGCGGGCAAACGACGCTTTGCCACACTCGCGCAGGCGGCACAGGTCCCGGGTGAAAAAGTTGCTGCTGCCGGCGCAGGCGAGTTCCACCGTGGCGGCCGGCGCCGCGGGCGGCGCGGCGGTTCCGCTTGTTGCCACCGCTGGCGTCGCCGCCGAGGGCTGTGGCGGCGATGCCGCTGTGGGTGCCGCCGGGGCTGCCGCTGCTGTTGCCGCCGCTGTGGCTTCGGCGCGGCGCCTGGCCAGCTCGGCGCGCCGGTGCTGCTCCGCCGCCGCGGCCGCGCGCTGTTGCTCCAGCGCGGCGGTGTGTGCCCGGTCCTCGCGCTCCAGGCGTTCCAGCGACAGCCGCAGGCGCTCGGCCTCCGAGAGGTGCGCCGCGTCGCCGGGCGCCGGTGAGGTTCCGGCGAGGTCCACCGTGACGAACCCTCCGGGGGCTGCCTGGGTCTGTGCCGGGGCCAGCGCCGCAGGTCCGTTCGCAGGCGCGGGTGCGGTGGCCTCGGGCGTGGCGGCCCGCGATGCCGACCCGCTGGTGTGGTTCAGCTTCCACCAGGTCCCGGCGCCCGCGAGCACCAGCACCAGCCCCCAGAGCACCACCTTTCGTTTCGCGGCACCCGCCGCCGGCAACGCCGGCATCGAGCGGTGCGACGCAGAAGCGGGCAACAGGGGCACGCCGCAGGCCTGGCAAAACCGGGCGTCAGCCGGGTTGTTCGTCTGACAGGCCGGACAGACGGGCTTCGAGGACCGGGCGCGCCTGCGCGCCGCGTGGGGCACGGCAACCGGTGCCAAGGGCGCAGTGCATCCCCGGCAAAACCTTGCCCTGTCCCGGTTCTCCGCACCGCACGCCTGACACACCACCATGGTTCATCCACCCACTGAAGCTCTTGGCGCTTTCTAGCATGGCGTGCGACAGGGGCACAACACGCCAGCGCGCCAGCGGGTGAATCACTGGCGTGGGCGGTTGGTCGGCGCCCGGAACGGGCGCCTGGGCGGGGTGCTCAGAGGTTGGTGCCGAGCCAGCGCTTGAGTTCGCCCTCGGCCACGCCGCTGCGTTGCGCCAGGTCCCGCACCTGGTCTTCGCCCAGCTTGCCGACGTTGAAGTAGGTGCTGTCGGGGTGGCTCAGGTAGAAGCCGCTCACGCTGGCGGCCGGCGTCATGGCCAGGCTTTCGGTCAGGGCCATGCCGATCTCGTCGGCCTGCAGCAGTGCGAACATCGCGCGCTTGACGCTGTGGTCCGGACAGGCCGGGTAACCGGGCGCGGGACGGATGCCCTGGTACTGCTCCTTGATCAGCGCTTCGCTGCTCAGCGCCTCGTCGGCCGCGTAGCCCCAGAGGTCGGTGCGCACGCGGTGGTGCAGGCACTCGGCAAAGGACTCGGCCAGCCGGTCGGCCAGCGCCTTGAACAGGATGGCGTTGTAGTCGTCGTGCGCGTCGAGGAACTGCTTTTCCTTCTTCTCTGCGCCCAGGCCGGCGGTGACGGCGAACAGGCCCACGTAGTCATCGGCCACACCCTTGGGCGCCACGAAATCGGCCAGGCAGCGGCTCGGGCGCATCACGCCGTCCACTTCCTGCTTCTCTGTCTGCTGGCGCAGGCCGTGCCAGGTGAGCGCGACCTGGCTGCGGGTCTCGTCGGTGTAGAGCTCTATGTCGTCGTCGTGGACCGTGTTCGCCGGGTAGAGCCCGATCACGCCGTTGGCGCTGAGCCAGCGGCCTTCGATGATCTTCTTCAACATGGCCTGCGCGTCGGCAAACACCTTGCGCGCCTGCTCGCCCACGACCTCGTCCTGCAGGATGGCGGGGTACGGGCCGGCGAGGTCCCAGGTCTGGAAGAACGGCGCCCAGTCGATGTACTTCGCGATCTCGGCGAGGTCGAAGTTCTTGAACTGGCGCTTGCCGATGAACTTGGGTTGGGTGGGTTTGAAGCTGGCCCAGTCGATCGGCGTCTTGTTGGCGCGCGCCTGGGCCAGCGGCCACAGCGTGACCTGCTTCTTGTTGGCGTGTTGTGTGCGCACCTTGTTGTAATCGGCGTTGAGTTCGGCGATGTAGGTCGCGGCCTGGTCGCTCAGCAGGCCCTGCGCCACGCTCACGCTGCGCGAGGCGTCGGGCACGTAGACAACCGGGCCGCTGTAGTGCGGCGCGATCTTCACGGCGGTGTGCACGCGGCTGCAGGTGGCGCCGCCGATCAGCAGCGGGATCTGCTTCTCGCGGAAGTGGGCGTCCTTCTCCATCTCGCTGGCCACGTACTGCATCTCCTCCAGGCTGGGCGTGATCAGGCCCGAGAGGCCCACGATGTCGGCGCCCTCTTCCTTGGCCTTGGCCAGCACCTCGTGGCAGGGCACCATCACGCCCATGTTCACGACCTCGAAGTTGTTGCACTGGAGCACCACGGTGACGATGTTCTTGCCGATGTCGTGCACGTCGCCCTTCACCGTGGCGATCACGATCTTGCCCTTGGTCTTCACGTCCTGCCCGGCGGCGGCCTGGGCCAGCTTTTCGGCTTCGATGTAGGGCAGCAGGTGGGCCACGGCCTGCTTCATCACGCGCGCGCTCTTCACCACCTGGGGCAGGAACATCTTGCCCTGGCCGAACAGGTCGCCCACCACGTTCATGCCGTCCATCAGCGGGCCTTCGATCACGTTGAGAGGACGGCCGCCCTCGGCTTCGATCTGGCGCCACATCTCTTCGGTGTCTTCGCTGATGAACTCGTTCATGCCGCGCACCAGCGCGTGGCTCAGGCGCTCGCGGATCGGCAGCGCGCGCCACTCGTTCTTCTTGCTGTCGTCCTTGGCCGCGCCCTTGGCATTTTCGGCCACTTCAACGAGCCGCTCGCCCGCATCGGGCCGGCGGTTCAAGACCACGTCTTCCACCCGCTCGCGCAGCTCGGGCTCCAGCTCGTCGTACACACCCACCATGCCGGCGTTGACGATGCCCATGTCCATGCCGGCTTTGATGGCGTGGTACAGGAACACGGTGTGGATGGCTTCACGCACCGGGTCGTTGCCGCGGAAGCTGAACGACACGTTGGACACGCCGCCGCTCACCTTGGCGCCCGGCAGGTGCTGCTTGATCCAGCGCGTGGCGTTGATGAAGTCGACCGCGTAGTTGTTGTGCTCTTCGATGCCGGTGGCGATGGCGAAGATGTTGGGGTCGAAGATGATGTCTTCGGGCGGGAAACCCACTTCGTCCACCAGGATGCGGTAAGCGCGCTCGCAGATCTCGATCTTGCGTTCGTAGGTGTCGGCCTGGCCCTTTTCGTCGAAGGCCATCACCACCGCGGCGGCGCCGTAGCGCTTGACCAGACCGGCCTGGCGCTTGAACTCGTCCACACCCTCTTTCATGCTGATCGAGTTGACCACGCCCTTGCCTTGCACGCAGCGCAGGCCGGCCTCGATCACCTCCCACTTCGAGCTGTCCACCATCACCGGCACGCGCGCGATGTCGGGCTCGCCGGCGATCAGGTTCAGGAACTTCACCATCGCGGCCTTGCTGTCGAGCATGGCCTCGTCCATGTTGATGTCGATCACCTGCGCGCCGTTTTCCACCTGCTGGCGCGCCACGGCCAGCGCCTGCTCGTACTCGCCGTTCAGGATCATGCGGGCGAAGGCCTTGGAGCCGGTCACGTTGGTGCGCTCGCCCACGTTGACGAACAGGCTGTCTTCGCCGATGCGCAGCGGCTCCAGGCCGGACAGCAGCATGGGAGGAACGGGTACGGAAGAAATCACGTCGGACATGGGGCTCACCAGAAAGGGTTCTGAAACTGGTGAGCGCCGTTGGGGCCGGTCTGGCCGGCAGGGCGATGAAAGCCCGGACTCTCAAGCCTGACACCGGCCCCGACACAAGCGCGTCGGGGTGGCGCTGCAGCGCTCCTTGAGAGCCGCTGATTTTAGCCGCCAACCGCCTGCGCACGCATCTGGTGCGATGTTTGCTAGTACCCGATGCATGGCCCCTCACCGCAACGACCCCGACAACGCCGGCACCGACTGGCACGCCCAGGAGCTGCTGCTCATGCGCGAGGTCATGAAGCTCGTGGGCCGCAGCCTGGCGCCGGCTTTCGTGTTGCGCGAGATGCTGCACCTCATGAGCGAGCTGCTGGGCCTGAACCGCGGCCGCATGGTGCTGGCCGACGACGCCGTGCCGGGCGCGGAGCGCACAGCCTCGGTCCGCCACGCCTACGGCCTCACCGCCGAGGAAGCGGCGCGCGGCGTGTTCCGCTGGGGCGAGGGCATCACCGGCCGCGTGCTGGCCAGCGGCTTGCCCGCCATCGTGCAGGACGTGGACGCCGAGCCCTTGTTCCTCTTTCGCACCGTGGCGCGCGCCCGGTTGCCGCCGCAGACCGTGGCCTTCATCGCGCTGCCGATCGATGTGAACGGTGCCACCGTCGGCGTGCTCGCCTGCCACCGCATCCGCAGCCGCCAGCGGCACCTGAACGACGACCTGGCGCTGCTGCGCATCCTGGCCACGCTGGCCGGCCAGCTGCTGCAGCTGGAACAGCTGGTGGCCGAAGAGCGGCGCCAGCTGGCCGCACGCAACGAAGCGCTGGAGCACGCGCTCGACGTGGGCAGCGCGCGCTACGGGCTGATCGGCCGCTCGCCCGCGCTGCTGCAGGCGCTGGGCGAGCTGGAGCGCGTGTCGCAGTCGCAGGCCACGGTGCTGCTGCTGGGCGAGTCGGGCACGGGCAAGGAGCTGTTTGCGCGCGCGGTGCACTTGGCCAGCGGCCGGCGCGACCAGCCCTTCATCAAGGTCAACTGCTCGGCGATTCCCGACACGCTGTTCGAATCTGAACTGTTCGGCTACGAGCGCGGCGCCTTCACCGGCGCCAGCACGGCGCGCGCCGGCTGGTTCGAGCAGGCCAACCGCGGCACGATTTTTCTGGACGAGATCGGCGAGCTGCCGCTGGCCATGCAGAGCAAGCTGCTGCGCACCCTGCAGGAAGGCACCCTGGTGCGCCTGGGCGGCACGCGCGAGATCCGCATCGACGTGCGGCTGGTCGCAGCCACCAACCGCGACCTGGCGCGCGAGGTACAGGCCGGCGGCTTTCGGCAGGACCTGTATTACCGCCTCAACGTGATCCCGATTCGCCTGCCCAGCCTGCGCGAGCGGCGCGAAGACGTGCGCGCGCTGGCCCTGCATTTTGTGAGCCGAGCCAACCAGGCGCACCAGCGCAACGTGAACCTCGCGCCCGACGCGCTGGCGCGGCTGGAAGCGCACGACTGGCCCGGCAACATCCGCGAGCTGGGCAACCTGATCGAACGCCTGGTTCTGCTGGCCGACCACACGCTGGTGACGGCGGCTGCGCTGGAGCGCTTCATGCCCACCGCACTGGACCGCGCGCCCCCGGCGCCGGCATCGGCCCCGATCCCGCCGGCCCTTCCCGCTGCTGGTGGTGGTCTGGTGCGCGACTACCAGAGCGCCACGTCTCACGACGCACAGACCCTGCAGGACGCGCTGACCCGCCACCAGGGCAATCAGTCGCGCGCGGCGCAAAGCCTCGGGCTCACGCTGCGGCAGTTCAGTTACCGGCTGCGCAAGGCGGGGTTGCGATGAAGGGTAGGTTTGAAGGGCTGGACTGAAAGCTGGCGCAACGGATGTGTGACAGCATCAGTGCCATTGACCATGACTTGTGAGAAGCCGACATGAAAACAATCGACGAGATGCTGAACCTGGCCTTGCTGACCCCCGATCAGCACCAACAAATCAGCAGCTGGATTGCGCAGGCCGACTCGCCCGACGAGATTCTGAAGATGCCGCCGTTGCTGTGGCGGGCCGTCGAACGGGCCAGCGCGGTCATGGGCATCGACGAAGACCTGATGCGCCCGCCTGCGCTGGATGCTGACGACCTGGTTTGCCGATAGACCAAGCGCCGAACAGGTGGCTTGCCGATGCATCTGCGAGGACGGTCGGGGTGTTCGTTTCGCTGATCGGCCACAAGCGGCCGTTGGTCAAACGGGAAAGTAGTCGTTCAACGTTTGAGTTCTGCCGACGAGCAAAAGCCCTGCCTTTGGCCCGTGGCGCTGCAGAACTCTCAGGGAAACCAATCGCGTGCGGCGCAAAGCCTGGGGCTGACGTTGCGGCAGTTCGGGTACCGGTTGAGGAAGGCGGGTGCGGTGAGTATTTGGTTTTGAGTAGCAAGGCTCTCCCCACTACCCGCAAATGCTTACTGCCATTTACCGACTGACCTCGATATGGCGGTGCAACTACTTCGCCGTCTGACGAAACGCTTCTACACGCCAAATTAGACTGTGTAAATCTTCTGGAACTTCATTAGGTCTGAATTCATCAATGATCTGCACGTCTGTCAAGTTCACCCCCAAATCAGTTTGCACTGCATCACGGAGAGATTTTAGTACTGTCTTTCCAGGAACAATGTGAAGCCGTGTCGATAGATCCTTCCAACGATCCTCGAATTGCTCCAGCGTTTGCCTGCTAAGCGTGCTGTGATCAATGCCAGAACCTTTGTGAAAGGCGATCTTCTTTGCAAGGTATTGCGATTGCGCATCCAGTCGTTCTTTTCCAGTGATTTCAAGAAGATATTGCTCAACGCTCTTTGATGGATCGACGCTTATTCCGAGACGCTTACTACGTTGTTCAACTTGCTTGTCTAGCACACGCTGCAAGACATCGACCTGCAGAAGGTAGTTCTCCATCTCCTTTTGCATAAGAATTGCCGCATCGGTTAGTTCTTTGGCCAGCTCACCAGAAATCTGAGCAATCTCTTCGTCGCAGTAGTAGTCGCGGTCATATATCGCAAACATCAGGATTCCCGCATCGATGGTTCGCTTGACTCCCCAAGCAAATGAGCGGATTCGCTCCCAAGATGAGAAGCCACCGGATTCAAAGGCTGTAAGGTCAGTGCCCGCCGAGAGTTCATGAAAGCCTAGGAGCTTCGCGAAACGTCGAAGCGTTCGAAAGTCACTGATTCCTTCAACGAACAGAATCTTTTTCGTGCGCGCCAACTGAGCCAATGCAACGTTGTGAGCCGATCCAATCGATTGAAGTGCTACTTGTATCCCCTCAACATCACGAAGACGTTGCGCTGATTGCTTACCCTTCTGCACCAATAGCAGTTCAACAGGATCAGCTTCACTGATTATCTCAACAGAGTGAGTAGCAATAAGAACGTCTGTTTGGAGACCTCGGAGAATTGCCAACAATTGACGCTGAACGTCTGGGTGCAGGTAAATTTCAGGTTCGTCAATGGCCAAAAGTGTAGCCGAGTTTGCACGCGAGATATGCGTCAGCAACTGACACCATATTTGAAATCCGAATCCCGACCAATAGATTTCACGATCAATCCGCTCCTCCGAAACAAACATGCTGAGTTGCTTAGTAGAAAAATCTAGCTCTGGGCGCTGGATCTTCATCCCAGGCCACGTAGTCTCAATCATGTCTGCAAACACTTCCCAACCGTCCGGATTGAAACGCCAGTAGTTACGAAAATGACGACTCGCGCGATGGGTGCTTAATGACTCGCGTACCGTATCCTCAGTTACATAGACTTCTTTGTGCTCTAGCGGCCCTAGGACTGGGATCACTTGAACAGATATTGGAAATGCAGCACTGAATTTCCCAGCCGTCCTAACGGTCGCACCATCAGTTTCCCAATACAGGGTGCACCCTCCATCATTTGGAAAGTAGAGATTCAACTTATTCCTATTGGACAGACGAAACTCGATACGACTGTCTTCGGAGTTGTAGTCGGTCGTAACATTCTCCAGGGAAACACTTAATTGATTGAGTGACAAATGATGCCCATAGCCATTCATTCCACTTGGAAGACGCACTGGCTCAGCATTTTTGGACTTTGCACGTCGCAATGCAACCTCAAGAATACGGAGAGCACTTATGATCGTCGATTTTCCCGAATTATTCGGACCAACAAGAATGTTCATGTCCTGCAAGGAAACGGTGTAGTTCCGCAATGACTTGAAGTTTGAGAAACGAATCGAAGTTATGCTGACACTCATGACTTGTTTTGGTTGTAATGGTGAATTGCCATCCGACACGCCGAACATCCGTCAATCAATTAGCTCGCCGATCGAAGGCTTTGCGTCGATATAAATCGTCACACTCATCGCTCTATGGATTCGACACACTCAATGACGCGCATCCAAAAACTCACAATCAATATCAGCCAAAACTGAAAGATCAAGACTGCAAGGCGTAGGGCAGTCTACAGGCGAAAATTTCATCTAGGGAAGGTCTGCACAACACCCGCCGCAGCGTGAGTTGAAGCATCCGATTTCAGATGATGGTGATTGCAGGCTCGCAAGGTCGGTTTGAAAGGCGATTTCGCCCCGTTTTGCGGTCCTCTGGCCATCTGCAGGCGCACTCATCCCCGCATCTCCTGAAGCAACGTGCGCCGCACCATCCACAGGTTGGACAGCGCGAACAGCGTGTGCAGTTGCGCCGTGTTCTTGGCCAGTCCCCGGTAGCGCACCTTCACATGCCCGAACTGGCGCTTGATCACCCGAAACGGATGTTCGACCTTGGCCCGGATGCGCGCCTTGGCCTGCTCCAACTGGTCCATGATCGAGCCCATCGGCGTGCTCTTGTCCAGTACCTTGCGCTTGCCCGGTCGCATGGCCACATGCCAGTTGACCGTAATGCCTTGCGTCTCTTCCCGTTTGCCCACGCCTTGGTAGCCCGCGTCGGCAAAGACGTCCGTCTCTTCCCCGTGCACCAGTGCGTGCGCCTGCGTCACGTCATTGACGTTGGCCGCTGTGCCCACCACCGTGTGCACCAAGCCCGATTCCGCATCGACACCAATGTGCGCCTTCATCCCGAAGTGCCACTGATTGCCCTTCTTGGTCTGGTGCATCTCGGGGTCACGTTCACCGCTGCTGTTCTTGGTCGAGCTCGGCGCGGCGATCAGCGTGGCATCGACTACCGTGCCGCTTTTGAGCAGCAACCCCTTGGCTGCCAGCGTGGCGTTGACGGTGGCCAGGATCTGCAAGCTCAGGTTGTGCGCTTCGAGCAGGTGGCGAAATCGAAGAATCGTGC
Source organism: Hydrogenophaga sp. L76 (assembly GCF_057654755.1). NCBI lineage: Bacteria > Pseudomonadati > Pseudomonadota > Betaproteobacteria > Burkholderiales > Comamonadaceae > Hydrogenophaga > Hydrogenophaga sp. L76. The sequence continues at coordinate 3,206,306 of NZ_CM172807.1, read as the reverse complement.
TCTCGTCGGGCAGGTTGTCTTCACCCGCATCCAGGCCCACGAACTCGCGGAACAGTGCCATGTCGTACAGCGCCTCTTCCATAGCCGGGTCTGAGAGGTTGAACCACTGTTGGATGAAGTGGATGCGCAGCATGGTCTCAACGGCGAACGGTGGGCGTCCGCCCTTGGCGCCAGGGGCGGGTGCGAGTGGCGTGATCAGCGAAACCAGTTCGGCCCAAGGCACCACCAGGTTCATCTCGTCGAGGAACTCGCGTTTGCGCGTCCTCTTGGTCTTGCGCTCGAATCCGCTCTCGCCCAGGCTCATTTGCTTCATGACGTCACTGTCTCACATCGGGCAAGGGGCGCCGAGGTTTTGCAGACCTTCCTTAGGCTACATCCTTTGCCAATCACTGCAATTCAGGCAATGCTGAACATATGGTTCACGGGTCAAATTTCAGCTCCTTCGTTGTCTCAAAGCTCGCCAAAAGGCCAACCCCAGACGACCTTGGTTCGGGACCCAGGTCACACCAATATGTCGACATTGTGTTAACTCAATGTCAAACCATTGCGGCTGCGCCCTCCGGCGCCGGCCCACGTCAAACTCCAATAAACCCAATCAAATCAACAACCTCTATGCACTGACCTCTCCCTGTGCCGCCCTGGCACGACCGTTGCAAAAGAGCACCCAGGCCATCCTGCCTTTGCCCTTTTCAAGAGGTCCCCATGAGCATTGAAGCCACCCTGATCGCACCCGATCAACTCGCCACCCTGCAAGCCGCCGAACCGGTGGTGATCATCGACACGCGCGACGCCGACACCTTTGCCGCTGGCCACATTCCCGGCGCGGTGAACCTGCGCGAGGTGTTCACCTTTCTCGCCACCTCCACGCCCGAAGGCCTGCAGGCCCTCAAGACCACCTTCGCCGACGCGCTGGGCAAGGCCGGTCTCTCGGGCAAAGAGACCGCCGTGTTCTACGAAGACGCGATGAACAGCGGCTACGGCCAGTCGTGCCGCGGTTACTACCTGCTCACCTGGATGGGCTACCCCAAGATCAAGGTGCTCAACGGTGGCTTCAGCGCCTGGAAGGCCGCTGGTCTGCCGGTGTCCACCACCGCGGCCACGCCCACGCCCGCCACCTTCCCCGAGCTGCCGATGAGCGACGTGATGCTCACGCAGGCCGATGTGCAGGCCGCGCTGGGCACCGACACGGTGTTGCTCGACGTGCGCGATGTGGACGAGTGGATCGGCGACAGCTCCAGCCCCTACGGCAAGGACTTCGCGCCGCGCAAGGGCCGACTGCCGGGCGCGAAATGGATCGAGTGGTACCGCTTCATGAAGCCTTCGGCCCAGGGCCCGGTGTTCAAGACGCCCGACGAGGTGAAGGCCGAGTGCGCCACCGCCGGCATCGCGCCCGACGACACGGTCTACCTCTATTGCTTCAAGGGCGCGCGCGCGTCCAACACCTTCCTCGCGCTGAAGCAGGCCGGCTTCTCCGACGTGCGCATGTACTTCGGCTCGTGGAACGAGTGGTCGCGCGACGACAGCCTGCCGATCGAGACCGGCCTGCCGGTCGCCAAGGCCAGCAAGCCAGCCAGCCTGGCGATGGCGGCCTGAACCGTTTTTTTCAACCCCGTTTTTCAATCCCTCAGGAAACCCCATGTCCTCCACCGACACCCTCGAACCCACCGCCCCCGTGACCACCATCAAGACCTACCTGCGCCCGATTGACGGCAAGGGCCTCGCCGAATTCGCCGCCGGCGGCAAAGCCAACCCGGCCCGGCGCGGCACCAACAAGGTCCACACCGTGATGGAGGGGCAGTACCGCTCGCTGTCGCACGTGGGCGAGAAGCACGTGGTGGTGGTGGACGAGCCGCTGCACCTGTTTGGCGAAGACACGGCGCCCGCGCCCGGCGAGATCGTGCTCTCGGGCCTGGGCGGCTGCATCGCCGTGGGCGTGACCGCGGTGGCCACCTGGAAGGGCGTGAAGCTGAGCAAGCTCGAAGTGTTTCTGGAAGGCGACATCGGCAACCCGGCCGCCTGGGGCGCGGGCGGTGCGCTGGAGAAGACCCCGCCCGAGATGGGCTTTCAGGCGATCCGCGTGAAGGTGCTGGTGGAAGGCGACGCGAGCCGCGAAGTGCTGGACGAGATCGTGCAGCACGCCAACTTCTATTCGCCCGTGGCCAACACCATGCGCAACCCGATCCCGTTTGAGATCTCGATGGCTTGAGGACACTGTCATGAACCCCGCCGACCTGCCCCCCGAACTCGCTGCCCAGCCCGCCAACCTCATCGACGCCGTGCGCGCCATCGCCCAGGGCCCGCTGGCCGAACAGGCTTACGCCATCGACCGCGGGGCCTACCCGGTGGAAGTGATGAAACAGCTGGCGGCGGCCGGCGCCATGAGCGCGCACCTGCCGCAGGCCGACGGCACGCCCGGCGACTACGGCCAGGCGATCCTGGCCATGGCCGAGGCGGCCAAGGTCTGCGGCGCCACCGGCTTCATGATGTGGTGCCAGTGCGTGGCCGGGCTGTACATGCAGGCCTCGGACAACCCGGCGCTGATGGGTGAACGGCTGGCACGCCACGTGGGCGGCGAGACGCTGGGCGGCACGGGCCTCTCCAACCCCATGAAGAGCTTCGCGCAGATCGAAAGCCTGCTGCTCAAGGCCACGCCGGTGGAGGGCGGTTACCTCGTCAACGGCACCCTGCCCTGGGTCAGCAACCTCGGGCCTGACCACTACTTTGGCGCCATCGCGTCGGTGCAGGTGGACGGCGCCTGCGCGGGCCGCGAGATGATGTTCATGCTGCGCTGCGACGCGCCGGGCGTCACGCTCAAGACCTGCCCCGAGTTCTCGGGCATGGAAGGCACGGGCACCTACAGCGTGCACTGCAAAGACCTGTTCGTCGGCACCGACGACGTGGTGGCCGACCCGGCCAAGCCTTACATCGCGCGCATCCGTGGCGGCTTCGTGCTGCTGCAGTGCGGCATCGCGGCCGGCATCATCCAGGGCGCGATCGACAGCATGTGGGCGGTGGAAGGCCAGCTGGGCCATGTGAACCAATATCTCGAAGACCGGCCCGCCGAGCTGCAGGCCGAATTCGACGCGCTGGTGGCCCGCATCATGAAGCTGGCCGAGACGCCGTTCGACACGTCCACCGACTACTTCATCGACGTGCTCGACGCGCGCGCCCACGGCGCCGAGCTCTGCCTGCGCGCCGCCAACTCCGCGCTGATGCACCAGGGCGCGCGCGGCTACCTCATGAGCTCCGAGGTACAGCGCCGCGTGCGCGAAGCGCAGTTCGTCGCCATCGTCACGCCGGCCATCAAGCACCTGCGCAAAGAGATTGCGCGGCTGAGCGCCGAGGAGATGCCGGCATGACCCCCGCCATCCAACCCAACCCGGTGGCCCAGGTCGTCGCAGCCCTGGGGGCACCCGCCTTCAACAAGTACATCTGCCACGCCTGCGGCTACATCTACGACGAGGCCGAAGGCGACCCCGACAGCGGCCTGGCCGCGGGCACGCGCTTCGAAGACATCCCCGACGACTGGGCCTGCCCGCTCTGCGGCGTGACCAAGAGCGACTTCGAGCCCTACAGCGCACCGAGCCTCGACGAACTGCGCGCGCGCGCTGGCGGCGCAGCCCCGGTGGCGAAACGCGGCGGCACGCCGGGCGTGCTCATCGTCGGTGGTGGCCGCGCTGGCTGGCAGATGGCTGAAGCCCTGCGCGCGCTCGACTCCAACCTGCCCATCACCCTGGTGAGCGCCTGCGCCGCCGACGTGTACGACAAGCCGCTGCTCTCGGTGGCCGTGGCGCGCCAGATGGACCCCGGCAAGCTGGTGAAAGAAACCGGCGCCGACGCCGCGAAGCGCCTGGGCGTGCGCCTGCTCGCCCACACCGACGCCGTGCGCATCTGCCCCGACACGCGAAGCCTGCGCACCACGCGCGGCACGCTGCGCTACGACCAGCTGGTGCTGGCCCACGGCGCGCAGGCTGCGCTGCCGCCCGCCCTGCCCGCGGCTTACTGCTGGCGCATCAACCACCTGGGCGCGTACCAGCGCCTGCGCGGGGCGCTCGGCACCGTGGAGCAGTCCGGGGCGAAAGACGTGGTCATCGTCGGCGCCGGCCTGATCGGCAGCGAGCTCGCCAACGACCTCGCGCTCGGCGGCCACCGCATCACCCTGCTCGACGTGATGGCCGAACCGCTCGCGCGCTGGCAGGCACAACAGGCCGGCACGCAACTGCTCGGCGCCTGGCAGGATCTGCCCATCCGCTTCGTCGGTGGTGTGCAGGTGGCCAGCGTGGAAAAGCTGGGCGACAGCTACCGCATCACCACCGCCTGCGGTCAGCAGTTCGTCGCCAACCAGGTGATCGCCGCCGCCGGCCTGATGACCCCGCCGCGCCTGGCGCAAAGCGCCGCGCTGGACTGGAACAACGGCATCGCCGTGGACACGGCCACGCTGCGCACCAGCGACGAACGCATCCACGCCCTGGGCGACTGCATCACCATCAACGGCCAGGCCAGCCGCTTCATCGAGCCCATTGCGCGGCAGGCGCGGGCGATTGCGGCGCACATCTGCGGGGGTGATCCGGTGCCCTACGAAGCGAAGCCTGCGGTGGTGCGGGTGAAGACCACCTCGCACCCGATGACGCTGCACTGAACGGGCTCACCGCACGCTCAGCGGCTGAGCAGGTCGATGTACGTCTGGTAGCTGAAGCTGCGGTTCTTCTTCTGCCCGGTGACTTCGGTCACGATGCCCAGTTCCTGCAGCAGCTTGATGGCCGCGCTGGCGGTGGGGAAGGTGGTGCTCAAAGCTGCCCGAGCCCTTTCCACGCTGAAGCGTGGCATGGTGGGCAGCAGCTCGAACAGGCGGTAGCTGGCCGGGCCCGCCTTGGCGTGCTGCAGCAGGCGGCGGCGATCGGCGGCCACCAGGCTGGCCAGCGCCACCACGTCTTTTTCAGCCTCGGCAGCGGCCACCTCGACCCCCTCCAGAAAGAAGCCGACCCAGCCCTCCCAGTCGCCCTCGGTGTGGACAGCCGACAGGTGCCGGTAGTAGGTGCTCTGGTGCCGTTTGAGGTACCCGCTCAAGTACATCAACGGTTCGGGCAGCAGGCCCCAATGCTCCAGCAAGGCCGCAATCAGCAGACGGCCCATGCGCCCGTTGCCGTCCAGAAACGGGTGGATCGTCTCGAACTGCGCATGCACCAGGGCCACCTTGACCAAGGGCGGCAAATCGCCGTCGGGCGCGTGGATGAAACGCTCCAGATCGGCCAGCAGACGTGGCACCTGCTCGGCCGGCGGCGGCACGAACACCGCGTTGCCCGGTCGCGTGCCGCCGATCCAGTTTTGCGAGCGGCGCAGCTCGCCCGGTTGTTTGCCCGTGCCGCGCACGCCGTTGAGCAGCAAGCGGTGCGCGTCGCACAGCAGGCGCACGCTGATGGGCAGGCCCGCCGCATCGCGCAGGTTGTCCTGCACCAGCCGGAAGGCCCGCAGGTAGTTGGTGACCTCTTCCACATCGTCGGTGTTGCTCACGGCCAGACCGGCTTCTTCGTCGAACAGGTCGGTCAGCGTGGCCTGTGTGCCCTCGATCTGGGAGGTCATCAGGGCCTCCTTGCGGATGGCGCTGTAGAGCAGCCAGTCCACCGAGGGCACCAGCCCCGCCACGGCAGCCAGCCGCGCCAGTGCCATCTGGGCCGCGCGGTTGCGATCAGCCCAAGCAGATTCGGCCAGACCCGGTGCGGACGGCGGCAAGGGATGAGGAATGAAAGCCTTGACCGGCTCCCCAAGGGTGGTTGTGGTGGCGTAGGTGCCTGTGGTGCGCGCCATATGCAAGCCTTCTTGACACGAAGTCTTGCATATTAAAGTAAGTTTTAATTTGAAGCCAGCGTTTTAAAGCGGGTTTTCACACAGACGCTCAAGACTCCGGCGCCGCATGCGCCTTCGCGAACGCCAGGATCACCTCGCGCACGATCTTGCGTTGCGGGGCCGGCAGCTTCAGGTAGGTATCGATGACTTCACGCTCGACAAAACCGACCCCTTCGTCCCAACGCTTCTGGTATTCCCGCACCTGACGCCGTACTGCATCACCAAACCGCAGAACCTCAGGTTCCAACTTGAGCCACTCGGCCAGCACCTGCAGCTTGTCCTGTGTAGGAATGGAACGGCTGTTGAGCCAGCCCCAAGCCGCCTGGTTACTGATGGAGCGGCCGTGCCAACGCAGATTGAATTCGTGCTCCAGCACCGACGGACTGACGACGTAGCCCATACGGGCCATCGCGTCTCGCAGGCGCTGGGAGAACTCCATCTTTTCGTTCATGCCCCCAAGCTACGGGGTGCTTGAAAAATTTCTCTATTTTCTGTTGTATAAGATACCAACAATTACTTGATTTTTGCTTCAACAACGATTGATGCTCACGCTGCCTTTGCCCTTCCCCATTCCATCTGCTCTGATCGCTGTCGCGCTGGCGCTGTTGGCAGGCTGCTCCACCACGCAAGAGATCACGCTGGGCGCCCAGGTGCCTACCAAGGTCATAGTTACAGTCGCGCAGGTCCAAAACGATGGCAACTCGTCGCAGATGACCAGCCTGCTGGAGGAAGCGCTGCTCAAAGAGAAACTGGCAGTCGTTGGAGCCCTTCCCTCGGGCACCCGAACCGCGCCCGGTCTCGACGCGCTTGTGAGCTATACGGACGTCTGGCGTTGGGACCTCATGATGTACCTCAAGCACCTCACTGTTCAGCTGTACGACGCCGAAACGGGGCAACTGGTCGCCTTGGGCCGATGGTCCGATTCGCCCTTACACGGCTTCAGGGACCCAAAGACCGTCATGGATGGCCTGATCTCGGATCTCGTCGCCCGGGTACGCGGGGCCAAGCCCAGCGCCGCGATCTCCGTCAGCGCCCCTTAACGTCATTCACATGAACTCAACGGGAAACGTGGCCCGCCAACCACTTACTCAACTGGAGGAGCCTCGTCATGAAACACATCGCCAAAAAAATCTTCGCCGCCTCAGCCATCGCGCTACTGACCGCCTGCGGCGGTGGTAGCGATGAACCAAGCAAGGATCTGTTCAGCATCTGGACCCGGGATGGGACGGGCGCAACGATGGACATTCGCGGCGCAAGCTTTGGCTCCCCGCACTATCTGTATGCGTTTGCCCAAGACGGCACAAAGTGCATCTGTCAATTGACCGTTATCGGTGAACAGGACAAGGGTAGCTTTGCATTGTCCAGTTGCATCTCGACCCCGTACAACAGTGCCAAGAATCCCCAATGCGAAGCCATGAACGTGGCCGGCAACTACACGAACGTGAGCGCCATTCTCACGTTGAGCACACAAAGAGGAACCGCCACCTATCGGTGATCAACTTCCGGCCCTATGAAGCAATGTGGCCTCCTGCGTTCAGGGCCGCACCGAGATGGGTATCGTCTTGCGCGCCGGCCTCTCCGCTCGCGCCCTCAGCTGCCCACAGCCGCCATCCACGTCCTGCCCGGCGGACTGGCGCAGTTTGGTCAGGATGCCGCGGCGGTGCAGGCGGCGGGCGATGTCGGCCGCCTTCTCCCAGCTCGGGCGCTGGTAGGGCAAACCTTCGACGCTGTTGAACGGGATCATGTTCAGGATCGCGTACTTGCCCGTGAGCAGGCGCACGATGCCGTCGAGTTCTTCATCCGTATCGTTGATGCCGTCGAGCAGCGTCCACTGGTATTGGATCGGGTAGTCGGTGGCGCGGGCGTAGAGCTCGCCCGCCTCCACCAGTTCTTCCGGTGACAGACGCGGCGCGCGCGGCAGCAGCTGCTCGCGCAGATCGGCCCGGGTGGTGTGCAGCGAGAGCGCGAGGGCCGGCTTCACGCGGCCCCGCGGCAGCGCCTCGAACACGCGCGGGTCTCCGACGGTGGAGAACACCAGGTTCTTGTGGCCGATGTTGCCCACCGTGCCCAGCAGGTCGATCGCTTCGAGCACGTTGTCGAGGTTGTGCGCGGGCTCGCCCATGCCCATGAACACCACTTTCTTGACCGGGCGCATGCTGCGCGCCAGCGCCACCTGCGCCACGATCTCGGCGCTGCCCACCTGGCGGATCAGGCCGGTGGTGCCGGTCATGCAGAACACGCAGCCCACCGCACAACCGATCTGGGTGGAGACGCAGACGCCGTCGCGCGGCAGCAGCACGGTTTCGACCATCTGGCCGTCACCCAGCTTCACCAGCAGGCGCGCCGAGCCGTCTTCGCCCGGGTGTTGTGATTCGAGTCGCGCCAGCGCGGCCAGCTCGTCGGCGATGGCGGGCAGCTCGGCCACCAGCGCGGACGGCAGGAAATGTTCGACCTGGCGCCGGCCACTGGTCTGAGGCAGGGCCAGGCTCCACAGGCGCAGTACGCGCTGCTGATGGCGGGAGTTGGCGCCGAGCGCGTGCAGGCGCTCGCGCAATTGTTCGATGCGCATGGGGTGGATTGTCCCAGCAAGTACCACAAGCACCATGCCCACGTCGGTGGAAGAATCCGCCGCAGCGGCGGACAATGCGCTTCCTCAGGAGACCCCACGATGAAATCCGTGTCCCACATCCAGCGCAACCCGCACGGCCATTGGGTCGGCGACGGCTTTCCGGTGCGCAGCATCTTTTCGTACGACGACAACCCTGCGGCGTTCTCGCCCTTCCTGCTGCTCGACTTCGGCGGCCCCACCACCTTCGACCCGACGACGAAACGCCGGGGCGTGGGTGCCCACCCGCACCGGGGTTTCGAGACCGTGACCATCGTCTACGACGGTGAGGTCTCGCACCGCGACTCGACCGGCGCGGGCGGCACCATCGGCCCCGGCGACGTGCAGTGGATGACGGCTGCCGCCGGCATCGTGCACGAGGAGTTCCACAGCGAAGCCTTCGGCCGCAGTGGCGGCCCGTTCCAGATGGTGCAGCTGTGGGTGAACCTGCCGGCGCGCGACAAGATGGCGCCGCCCGGCTACCAGGGCATCACCGCCGCGATGACGCCCACCGTGGACCTGCCCGATGGGGCCGGCACGGCGCGCCTGATCGCGGGCTCGTTGCTTGGCGCGCAAGGCCCGGCGCACACCTTCACCCCCATGCAGGTGTGGGATGTGCAGATCAAGGCCGGCCACACCGTGACCCTGCCCGCACCCGAAGGCCACACCACCGTGCCGCTGGTGCTCAAAGGCCGGGTGAAGACGCAGGGCGGCGCCGAAGCCACCGACGCCGAGATGATCGTCTACGAGCGTGAGGGCGAGGGTGTGACGCTCACCGCGGTGACCGACACCACCCTGCTCTGGCTGGCGGGTGAACCGATCGACGAACCGGTGGTGGGTTATGGGCCGTTCGTGATGAACAGCGAGGCGGAGATCCACCAGGCGTTCGCTGATTTTCAGAGCGGCCGCATGGGACGGCTTTGAAACACCTGAAAAAAAGGAGAACACGATGCTCGACATGGTGATCAACGCCCGCGCCGCCGACCTCGGCCACGGCCTGACGGTGCGGCGCGTGCTGCCCTTTGCGAAGCGCCGCAACGTCGGCCCCTTCGTGTTCCTGGACCACGCCGGCCCGGTGCCGCTGCCGCCGCAGTACGACCGCGCCGCCGACGTGCGCCCGCACCCGCACATCGGCCTCTCGACCGTGAGCTACCTGCTCAGCGGCCAGATCACGCACCGCGACAGCCTGGGCACGCTGCAGGTCATCCGACCCGGCGAGGTGAACTGGATGACGGCCGGGCGCGGCATCTCGCACAGCGAACGCTTCACCCACCCCGATTCGTATGCCGACGGCGGACTGGAGCTGATGCAGCTCTGGGTGGCGCTGCCCGAGGCCGACGAAGAGTGCGAACCCGCCTTCACCCACTATCCCGCCAGCGACCTGCCGGTGATCGAATCGGACGGCGTGTGGATGCGCCTGGTGGCGGGGAGCGCCTACGGCGAGAGCAGCCCGGTGCGCACCCACTCTCCCCTGTTCTACCTGCACACCGAGTGGCAGGCAGGCGCCAGCAAGGCCCTGCCCGGTGGCCACAAGGAGCAGGCGGTGTACGTGGCCAAAGGCGAGATTCAACACGCGGGCGAGGTCTACCAGCCCGGCCAGCTGCTGGTGTTCGGCGACGACGTGGACGCGGTGATCACCGCCCGCACGCCCGCCACGCTGATGCTCTTTGGCGGCGAGCCGCTGGGCGAGCGCCACATCTTCTGGAACTTCGTGTCGTCTCGCAAAGAGCGCATTGAGCAGGCCAAGGCCGACTGGGCGGCTGGCCGCATCCCAATGCCCCCGGACGACAAGGACGAGTGGATTCCGCTGCCGGGTTGAGACCGCTCAGAGCCCCAGCTCGGTCAACCCGGGATGGTCGTCGGGGCGGCGCCCCAGCGGCCAGTGGAACAGGCGCTCGCTCTCATGGATCGGCCGGTCGTTGATGCTGGCGTGGCGCTGCTCCATGTAGCCCAGCGGATTGAACTGCCAGTTCTCGTTGCCGTGCGAACGGAACCACTGCCCTGAATCGTCGCACCACTCGTAGACGAAGCGCACGGCGATGCGGTTGCCGTCAAACGCCCACAGCTCCTTGATGAGCCGGTAGTCCAGTTCCTTGGCCCATTTGCGCACCAGGAAGGCGTGTACCTCGGCCCGGCCCACCGGGAACTCCGCGCGGTTGCGCCAGCGCGTGTCCTCGGTGTAGACCTTGACCACCCGGTCCGGGTCCCGCGAATTCCACGCATCCTCGGCCCCGCGCACCTTCTGCGCGGCGGTCTCGGCGGTGAAAGGCGGCAGCGGTGGGCGCGGTTCCATCAGTACTGCTTGTAGGGGAGAAATTTGCCCGACATCACGATGTTCACGCGGTCGCCGTTCGGGTCGGCCTGGCGCTGCATGTCCATCTTGAAATCGATCGCGCTCATGATGCCGTCGCCGAACTCTTCGTGGATCAGTTCCTTGAAGGTGGTGCCGTACACGCTCACCAGTTCGTAGAAGCGGTAGATCAGCGGATCGGTCGGCACGCTGGTGGGCAGCGAGCCCTTGTAGGGCACGACCATCAGCCACTTCTGCTCGTCGGCAGAGAGGCCGAATATCTTGCCCAGCACCTTGGCCTGCGCCGGTGTGGCGGTCATCTGGCCCAGGCACAGTGCTGTCGTCCATTCCTTGGACTGGCCCACCTTCTTGGCCACATCGGCCCAGCTCAGGCCTTTGCTGACTTTGGTGGAGATGATTTTTTCGGTGACGTCGAGTCGGCTCATGGTGTTGCCTCTTGGTGTTGATGAAGAAAAGGAAAGGGGAGTTCGTCAATGCGCTTTCGCGCGGCTGACCAGAAAATCAACGATGTGATTTCTGAGGTCGTAGTAGCCATCGAGGTGGTGCAGCTGCGCGCGCGTACGGCTGCGTGGCAGCGGGTTGACCACCACCTCGGCCATGCCGCCGGGGCGGTAGCCCTGGTCGGTCTCCTGGCCGTTCGTCATGAGCAGGATGCGGTCGGCCAGCAGGATGGCTTCGTCCACGTCGTGCGTGATCATGAAGACGGTCTGGTGCGTCTCGCGCACGATGCCCATCAGCTCGTCCTGGATGGTGCCGCGCGTGAGCGCGTCGAGCGCGCCGAAGGGCTCGTCGAGCAGCAGCATCTTGGGGCTGATCGCAAACGCGCGCGCAATGCCCACGCGCTGCTTCATGCCGCCCGAAAGCTGGCTGGGCTTCTTGTCGATGGCGGGCAGCAGGCCGACCATGCCCACGTGTTTTTCGACCTGCTGGTGAATCTGCGCCTTGCTCCAGTCGGGCCAGCGCGATTTGACGGCGAACGCGATGTTCTGCCGCACCGTGAGCCACGGCATGAGCGCGTGGCTCTGGAACACCACGCCGCGCTCCAGGCTCGGGCCGCTGATCTCGCGGCCGTCCATGAAGCAGTGGCCGCTGGTCGCGGTGTCGAGCCCCGCGAGCACGTTGAGGATGGTGGTCTTGCCACAGCCGCTGTGACCGATGATGCAGACGAATTCGCCCTTGTCGATGGCGAACGAGACGTCGGCAAACACCGGCTTGTCGGCCTGGTAAGCCTTGGCGAGCTGTTCGACTTTGAGGAAACCGGACATCGGGGAAACCTTTTCGGTTGGGGTGGTCACCGGGACCACACGGGCTGCGCTTTCACGCACGCTGGACTCACTCCACATAGGTCACCGCCTTCTGCAGTTGGGCAAACATCAGGTCGAGCAGCATGCCGACCACGCCGATCACCAGCACGGCAAAGATCACGTTGGTGAGCGAGAGGTTGTTCCACTCGTTCCACACGAAGTAGCCGATGCCTGTGCCGCCCACCAGCATCTCGGCCGCCACGATCACCAGCCAGGCGATGCCCATGCTGATGCGCATACCGGTCAGGATGGTGGGCGCCGCGGCCGGCAGGATCACCTGGAAGGCCTTGCGCAGCGGGCTCACCTCCAGCGTGCTGGCCACGTTGAGCCAGTCGCGCTTGACCGCCGCCACGCCGAACGCGGTGTTGATCAGCATCGGCCAGATCGAGCAGATGAAGATGACGAAGATGCCGCTCACATCGGAGTCTTTCAGCGCGTAGAGCGCCAGCGGCATCCAGGCCAGCGGGCTGATGGGCTTCAACACCTGCACGAAGGGATCGAGCGCCTTGCGCATCAGCGGCGACATGCCGATGAGAAAGCCCAGCGGGATCGCCACCACCATGGCCAGCAGGTAGCCCGCCGCCACGCGCGCCAGCGAATGCCCGAGCTGGATGCCGATGCCCTTGTCGTTCGGACCCTTGTCGTAGAACGGGTCGGACAGGTGCACCCAGCTCGCCTGCGCCACGGCCAGCGGCCCGGGCACGCCGGCGGTCTTTTCGGCACCCGGGTCCTTGCCCATCATCTGCTGGTATTCGATCTCTTCGGCCGTCAGGCCGGCCGACGAACCGCCGACCGACGCAGCATCGGTGGCGAGTTCCCAGATGCCGAGAAAGCAGACCAGCAGCAGCAGCGAGACCACCGCTGCGCGTGCGTTGAGGCTGATGCGTTTCATGTCAGGCTTTCGAGATGGCGAAGCTCTTGGCGTAGGCGGCGGCCTTGGCCGGATCGAACTCCTTGCCCATGATCTGGTGCTTGGTGTAGGTCGGGCCGGCCTTGAACTCCTGCCCCAGGTCCTTCATGTGCTTGCGCGCGTCGGTGATCAGGAACACCTTCTCGGCGATCGCCTTGTAGTCGACATCGCCTTTCACATAGCCCCAGCGCTGCATCTGCGTGAGCATCCACACCGCCATGCTCTGCCAGGGCATGGGGTCGAAGTCGGCGCGGTCGGGCACTTTCTGGATCTTGCCCAGGCCGTCGGCGTAGGTGCCGGTGAGCACCTGCCTGACCACGATCTCGGGCTGGTTCAGGTACTGCGACGGCGCGATCACCTTGGCGATGAGCTCGCGGTTTTTCGGCTGGCGCGCCATGGCCGCAGCGGTGAGCACGGCGCGGTAGAGCGCGGCGAACGTGTTCGGGTTCTTCTGGATGAACTCGGTGGTGGTGCCGAAGGCGCAGCAGGGGTGGCCGTGCCACAGGTCTTTGGTGAGCGTGTGCAGGTAGCCCACCTCTTCGTAGACCGCGCGCTGGTTGAAGGGATCGGGGCCGAGGAAGCCGTCGATGTTGCCGGCGCGCAGGTTGGCCACCATCTCGGGCGGCGCGATCACGCGCAGCTGCACGTCGGTGTCGGGGTTGATGCCGTGCTCGGCCAGGAAGTAGCGCAGCAGGAAGTTGTGCATCGAGTAGTCGAACGGGATGCCGAACTTCATGCCCTTCCAGTTCTTCGGGTCGCGGTTGTCCTTGTGGCGGATCGACATCGTGATGGCCTGGCCATTGATGTTCTGGATCGTCGCCACGTTGGTGGGCACGGCGTTGGAGCCCAGGCCCATGCTCATGGCCAGCGGCATGGGGCTGAGGAAGTGCGAAGCGTCGTATTCCTTGTTGATCACCTTGTCGCGGATCAGCGCCCAGCCGGCCGTCTTGGTGACTTCGACCTTGAGGCCCTGCTTCTCGTAGAAGCCCAGCGGGTGCGCCATGATCAGCGGCGTGGCGCAGGTGATCGGGATGAAGCCGATCTTGAGGTTGGTTTTTTCCAGCGCGCCCTTGTCCTGCGCCATGGCCTGCATGGTGCCCACCGGCAGCACGCTGGCGATGGCCGCCATCGCCGTGCCCTTGCCGACCGCGCGCAGAAACAGGCGGCGCTGCTCGTCGTGCGGGAACAGCGCTTTCACGAGCGTGGCTTCGATGAATTCGTTGCTGTAGGCCTCGAACTCGCTGCTCTCGCTGCGGCGACGCAGCTCGATGGCCGCGCTGTCGGCCGACACCTCGGCGTGGTGGTCGGCCACGGTGTGGTCGCGCCCACAGCTGCACTTCATCATGAGCGGACGGTCGGCGTTGTAGGGATCGAAGAATTCGGACATGGCACACCTCGTGAGTTGATGACGGGGTGTGCATTGCAAGCGTCGGGCCAGCAGCGTGCCTGATCGGCAGATTTCGGGGCGCTGGCCGCATTTCGCAGACACCCCACCGACCCGATGTAGGGCTGGCCCTACACGGGCGGCCGTTTCAGGGCGTTTTGGGCGCGCGCGCGTGGCGCTCGGCGTACAGCGCGAGCTCCACGTCGTTCTTGGTGCCGGTCTTTTCCAGGATGCGCGCACGGTAGGTGCTCACCGTGTTGGGGGCCAGCCCGAGCTGCGCACCAATTTCGCTCACGGTCTGGCCCTGCGTGAGCAGGCGGTAGACCTGGTGCTCGCGGTGCGAGAGCGCTTCGGGCCCGGCCTGCGCACCGCTCTGGCCCACCGCGGCGGCGAGCGCTTCCGCGGTGGTGGGCGTGAGGAACACCCCGCCCGCCGCCACCTTGCGCACCGCGGCCAGCATGTCGTCCGGGTCGGCGCTCTTGTTCAGGTAGCCGCTGGCGCCGAGCTTGATGCAGCGCACGGCGTACTGCTTCTCGGGGTAGGTGCTGAGCATGAGCACCGGCAGCTTCGGGTGCTCGCGCTTGAGCGCCTGCAGCACGTCGAGCCCGTCGATGCCGGGCAGCGCGATGTCGAGCAGCACCAGGTCCAGCCCGGTGCGGCCCTGCAACGCAGCCACCTGCTCCAGCACCTCGGGACCGCTCTGCGCCTCGGCCACCACCATCACGTCGGGCGCATCGGCCAGGATCTGCTTGAGCCCTTCGCGCACGATGCGGTGGTCGTCGCCGATCAGCACGCGGAGGGTGTCGGTGGTGACAGCGGCGTTCATGTGCCTCCCCGCGGCAAGGCGATGGTGAGGCACATGCGCGTGCCCTCGCCCGGTGCGCTGGTGATGTCGATGCGGCCACCGAAGTGGCGCGCGCGCTCGCGCATGCCCATCACACCGTAAGCGTCCGCTGCCTCGAAGGCCTGGGCCGCCGCACCCACGCCGTCGTCCTGCACCAGCAGGGAGAGTTCGCCACCGGTCACCTGGATCGCCACCCGCAGGTGCTGCGCGCGCGCATGCCGGCCCACGTTGCTGAGCATCTCCTGGAAGATGCGGAACACCGCCATGGCCAGCGGCTCGGGCGGGTCGGGCGCATCGTCCACGTCCATGCACCATTCCAGTGCGAGCTCGGCCGATGCCACGAACTCCTGCGCCTGCCACTCCAGCGCTGCCCACAGGCCCTGGTGGTCGAGGATGCTGGGGCGCAGGTCGGTGATGATGCGGCCCACGTTGTCGACCGCGTTCTCGATCAGACGGCTCATGTTCTGGCACTTGCAGCGCATGCGCGTGCGCATGTCTTCGGCCGCGTCGGCGCTGCGCTGCGCCTGCTCGGCCAGGCGCTTGTCCATCCAGTTCACGTCCATCTTCAGCGCCACCAGCAGGCTGCCGAGCTCGTCGTGCACCTCGCGGGCGATGCGCGTGCGCTCGTCCTCGCGCACGGATTCCGACCAGGCGGCCAGCTCGCGCACCTGTTTTAACGCGGTAGCCAGCGCGAGCGTGCGTTCACTTACTTTTTCTTCCAGCTGGTCTTTGGCGCGCTGCAGCGCGTCGGCGGCGCGGCGGCGCTCGGTGATGTCCACGAAGGTGATCACCGCGCCGAGCACCTGGCCGTGTTCCACGATGGGGTGGCTGGAATACTCGACCGGAAAGGCCGTGCCGTCGCGGCGCCAGAACACCTCGCTGTCGATCCGGCAGGGCAGGCCCTGGCGGAAGGCGTTGAAGATCGGGCACTCCGCCTCCGGGTAGGCGCTGCCGTCGGGGCGGGAGTGGTGCGTGAGATCGTGCATGTTGAGCCCGATCAGCTCTTCGGGCTCGAAGCCGATCAGGCGCGCGCCGGCCGGGTTGATGAAGACACAAGCCCCGTCGAGGTCGACGCCGTAGATGCCTTCGCCCGTGGATCCGAGCAGCAGCGCCAGCGGGTCGCGCCAGGCCTCGGCCGGCGGGGCCTGCGGGTGGCGGAACTGCGCATGGGTGTCGACGTGCATGCCCAACACAAGCAATCGATGTGCCAAAGCAGCCATGAAAGTCCATCCTCGGCGCCTCCCACGACAACACCCGCTTATCCCCCCGGTGTGCTGCACACGGCACCGGACACGCTTGACTGCACCGGGCGGCACCCAGGATCCGCCCACGCCCGGAAGCTTCAGGTGTTCGGCGCCGTCTTCGCACTCCAGACCATGGTGATCGCCAGGATGCCGATCACCACACCCAGTGACACCGCCACCGGGATCTTGAAGATGTCGATCAGCACCATCTTGCTGCCGATGAACACCAGGATCACGGCCAGGCCGTAGTTCAGCAGGTGGAAGCGGCTGGCCGCGGCCTGCAGCAGGAAGAACATGGCGCGCAGGCCCAGGATGGCGAACACGTTGCTGGTCAGCACGATGAACGGGTCCTTGGTGATGGCGAAGATGGCGGGGATCGAGTCCACGGCAAAGATCACATCCGTCAGGCCCACCATGGCGATCACCATCAGCAGCGGGGTGGCGATCTTCTTGCCGTTCTCCATCGTCCAGAACTTCTCACCGTCGTAGTGCTTGCTGACGGGCAGCAGCCTGCGCAGCAGCTTCAGGGCCGGGTTGTCGTTCAGCGCCGGCTCATCGCCCGCCCCGCGCCACATCTTCACGCCGGTGAGGATCAGGAAGGCGCCGAACACATACAGGATCCAGTGGAACTGGGCCAGTAGCCAGCCGCCCACCAGGATCATCACCGTGCGCAGCACGATGGCGCCGATGATGCCGATCATCAGCACCCGCTTCTGGTAGGTCGGCGGCACCGCGAAGTAGCTGAAGATCAGCAGGAAGACAAAGATGTTGTCCACCGCCAGGCTCTTCTCGATCAGGTAGCCGGTCAGGAACTCCAGCGACTTCTGGTTCGCCAGGTCGGTGGAGCCCGTGCTGTCCTTCACCGCCCACCACAGCAGGCCGTTGAACAGAAAACTCAGACCCACCCAGATCAGCGACCAGTTGACCGCCTCCTTCACGCCCACCGCGTGGGCGCCCTGCTTCTTGAGCACGACGAAATCGACAAACAGCGCCGCCAGCACGAAGCCGACGAACACCAGCCAGAGCCACAGGGGCGCGATGGTTTCCATGAATGACAAGACCTTTTCTGAACGGACGGTGTTGATGGACAAACACCCTCCAAGGTCTGGCCGGAACCGGGCATGGCGCCCGACCCGGGGTTTCCGGCGGCCTTTTCCTGAAGGATCGGGCCGCGTACTGACGGAAACCCCACCCGCCGGAGGCCGGCAATGTGGCCGGTGGCGGGATGGTTACTCCCCTTGATGGGAGCCGCGATTGTCGGGGAGGACGCCCAGCCCCACAAACTGAAAGACCTTCAGGATTTTCCTGAAGATCGTGCTCAGGCCGCTTCCCTGTAGAACACCCCGCGCTGGAGACCACGCGGCGCCTGGCTCGCCACCGCGTCGTGAATCGCCCCGATGTGCTGCGGCGTCGTGCCACAGCAGCCACCCACGATGTTCACCAGCCCCTCGGCGGCGAACTCGCGCAGCAGGCGGCTGGTGACGTCGGGCGTTTCGTCGAAGCCGGTGTCGCTCATGGGGTTGGGCAGGCCGGCGTTGGGGTAGCAGCTGATGAAGGTGTCGCCCGCGACCTTGGCCAGTTCCTGGATGTAGGGGCGCATCAGCGTGGCGCCGAGTGCG
Organism: Hydrogenophaga sp. L76; assembly: GCF_057654755.1. Classification (NCBI taxonomy): domain Bacteria; kingdom Pseudomonadati; phylum Pseudomonadota; class Betaproteobacteria; order Burkholderiales; family Comamonadaceae; genus Hydrogenophaga; species Hydrogenophaga sp. L76. The sequence continues at coordinate 3,188,241 of NZ_CM172807.1, read as the reverse complement.
CAGTTCAGGCCCACGGCCAGCGGCTGGATGTGGCGCACGCTGGCCCAGAAGGCGGTGACGGTCTGGCCGCTGAGGATGCGGCCCGAGGCGTCGGTCACGGTGCCGCTGATGATGACGGGCAGGCGCTCGCCGCTGGCCTCGAAATACTCGTCGATGGCAAACAGCGCGGCCTTGGCGTTGAGCGTGTCGAAGATGGTTTCGACCAGCAGCACGTCGGCCCCGCCCTCGACCAGCGCTTCCACCTGTTCGTAGTAGGCGGCGCGCAGTTGCTCGAAGGTCACGTTGCGGGCACCGGCGTCGTTGACGTCGGGGCTGATGCTGGCGGTCTTGGGCGTCGGGCCCAGGGCGCCGGCGACGAAGCGCGGCTTGTCGGGCGTGCTGAACTTGTCGCAGGCGGCACGGGCGAGGCGGGCCGAGGCCAGGTTCATCTCGCGCGCCAGGTGGGCCATGTCGTAGTCCTCCTGCGCGATCGAGGTAGCGCCGAAGGTGTTGGTCTCGATCAGGTCGGCACCTGCGGCGAGGTAGCTCTCGTGGATGTCGGTGATCACGTCCGGCCGCGTGAGGCTCAGCAGCTCGTTGTTGCCCTTGACATCCTTGTGGAAGTCCTTGAACCGCTCGCCCCGGTACTGCGCCTCGTCGAGTTTGAAGCGCTGGATCATGGTGCCCATGGCGCCATCGAGGATGGCGATGCGTTGCGAGAGGATGACGGGCAGCGCCTGGGCGCGGGTGTAGGCGGTCGATTTCATGCCCCGATTGTAGGAAGCCCCCTCGCCACAAGCCGCCTGCCCGCCGGGAGCCCCGCCCGTATCCCCGACAATAGCCGCCATGAAACACCTGCTCCCAAAGGAAGCCTGGGCCTGGCTGCAGGCCGAAACCGAGCGCCGCGCGGCGCTGGGCCAGGACGCACCCTTGTTTGTCGACGTTCGCATGGAGATCGAATCGCTCTATGTCGGCCGTCCGCCCGGCGTGGAGAACATCCCCTGGTACGAATACCCCGACCTCACGCCCGACCCGGACCGCTTTGCTTCGGTCGTGGCCACGGAAGCGGGCGCGAAGGACCGCCCGGTGCTGCTGATCTGCCGCAGTGGCAAGCGCACGCTGGACGCCGGAGCGGCGCTGGAGGCGGCCGGTTTCGCCGAAGTGGCGCACGTGGTGCACGGCTTTGAGGGCGACCTGAACGAGGCGTTCAAGCGCTCCAGCCTGAACGGCTGGCGGCACGACGGTTTGCCGTGGGAGCAGATGTAGCTTGATGAGCAACGCCATCGACATCTCCAGCGCGGGAGAAACCCTGGAAGCCTGCGCCGGTGTTCTGCAGGAAGTGTTCGGCTACGACGCCTTCCGCGGCCCGCAGGCCGACATCGTGCGCCACGTGAGCGAAGGCGGCGACGCGCTGGTGCTCATGCCCACGGGCGGCGGCAAGTCGCTCTGTTTCCAGATCCCGGCCATCGTGCGCGAGCGCGCCGGCCACGGGCTGACCGTGGTGGTCTCGCCGCTGATCGCGCTGATGCACGACCAGGTGGGCGCGTTGCTCGAAGCGGGTGTGGCGGCGGCCTTCCTGAACTCCAGCCTCAGCAGCGAGGAAGCGCAGGCGATCGAGAAGCAGATGCTGCGCGGCGAGATCACCCTGCTCTACGCGGCGCCCGAGCGCCTGACCACGCCGCGTTTCCTGGCGCTGCTGGACGCGCTGCACGAGCGCGGCAAACTCTCGATGTTTGCCATCGACGAAGCGCACTGCGTGAGCCAGTGGGGCCACGACTTCCGGCCCGAGTACCGCGCACTGGTGGTGTTGCATGAGCGCTTTGCCGGCGTGCCGCGCGTGGCGCTCACCGCCACCGCCGACGACCTGACGCGCGAAGACATCGTGAACCACCTGCAGCTGCAGGACGCGCGGCGCTTCATCAGCAGTTTCGACCGGCCGAACATCCGCTACACCATCGTCGAGAAGAAGGACGGCTCGACCCAGTTGCTGCGCTTCATCCGCGACGAGCACATGGGCGCGAGCGGCCACGACGCCGGCATCGTCTACTGCCAGTCGCGCAAGCGGGTGGAAGAAGTGGCCAGCATGTTGTGCGACGCCGGCCTCAACGCGCTGCCCTACCACGCCGGCCTGGACGCGGCCGTGCGGCAGCGGCACCAGGACCGCTTCCTGCGTGAAGAAGGCGTGATCATGGTCGCGACCATCGCCTTCGGCATGGGCATCGACAAGCCCGACGTGCGCTTCGTGGCCCACCTGGACATGCCCAAGAACATCGAGGGCTACTACCAGGAAACCGGCCGCGCCGGGCGCGACGGCGAGCCCGCCACCGCGTGGATGGTCTACGGCCTGCAGGACGTGGTGAACCAGCGCCGCATGATCGACGAAAGCCCGGCGGCCGACGAGTTCAAGCAGGTGCTGCGCGGCAAGCTCGACGCCCTGCTCACGCTGGCCGAAGCGAGCGACTGCCGGCGTGTGCGCCTTCTGTCCTACTTTGGTGAGGCCAGCCAGCCTTGCGGGAACTGCGACAACTGCATCAGCCCGCCCGCGCTGGACGACGGCACCGAGTCCGCGCGCAAGCTGCTCTCGTGCATCTACCGCGTGCAGCAGTCCAGCGGCATGGCCTTCGGCGCCGGCCACATCATGGACATCCTGCGTGGCAAGGTGACCGAGAAGGTGACGCAGTACGGCCACGACAAGCTCAGCACCTTCGGCATCGGCGCCGACCTGGGCGAAACGCAGTGGCGCGCGCTGATGCGCCAGCTGGTCGCGCGCGAAGCGATTCACGTCGATTCGGCCCACTTCAACACCCTGCACCTGGCCGACGCGGCGCGTGCCATCCTCAAGGGCGAAGCCCAGGTCTGGCTGCGGCCACTGAGCGAGAAGAAGAAAGCCGCGTCGCGCAGCAAGAGCGGCCGCAGCAGCCAGGCGGCGCTGGCGCCCGACGGCCAGCCGCTCTCGCTGGCCGAACGCGAATGCCTGGACGCGCTCAAGGCCTGGCGTGCCGAAGTGGCGCGTGAACACAACCTGCCGGCGTTCGTGATCTTTCACGACGCCACCCTGCGCGCGATCGCCGCTCAGAAACCACGCTCAATGGCCGATCTGGATGGTGTGGCCGGCATCGGCCAGAAAAAGCGCGAGGCCTATGGCGCCGAGGTGCTGCGGGTCGTGGGTGCTTTTTCCGGGTAAGCCCGGGCACACCCCTCCTGCGACCGGCCTGCGCGATGGCGGCGATCAAAAACCGATTTTTCTCGCCTCGCGCACGCCCGGTTTGATGCGGTGCTCGGCCTCCAGCTGGGCCAGGAATTCGGTCGGCTCGATGGACTCTCCCAGGATCTCCACCTGGCGCTTCACCGCGGCAAAGTCACCCGGACACAGCTGATCGAGCTTGCCCAGCCGCTCGCGCAGCGCGGGCTCCAGCGCCGCCGCGTCGCCGCCCAGCGCCTCCACGACAAACATGGTTTCGCGCTGCGGGGCGGTCAGCGGCTTGAAGTGGATCTTGAAGGTGAAGCGCCTCAGCGCCGCCTGGTCGATGCTGTCCATCAGGTTGGTGGTGCAGATGAAGATGCCGTCGTAGCGCTCCATGCCTTGCAGCATCTCGTTGACCTCGGTCACTTCGTAGGTGCGCTGGGCACCACGCCGGTCCTGCAGAAAACTGTCGGCTTCGTCGAGCAGCAAGACCGCTTTTTCGGCCTGCGCCTCGCGGAACATGGCGGCCATCTGCTGCTCGGTTTCACCCACGAACTTGCTCACCAGATCGCTGGCACGTCGGATCATGAGCGGGCGCTCCAGCTGCTGGGCGATGTGCTCGGCCAGCGCGGTCTTGCCGGTGCCGGGCGCACCGTGAAAACACAGGCAGCCATGCCCGCGCGCCTTGAGCGCGGTGACGATGCGCGGCAGCTCGTAACGCGATTCGACGTTGAGCATGTCCAGGCTGTACTGCGTCACGCTCGGGCGCAGCGCGAGGTCGGGCTGCCGCCCGAGGGCCTGGTCGGCGTTCTTCAGCTGGCGTTCGATCAGGTCGTCCAGCATCGGGGCATCGGCCGCAAGGCGCTTGGCGCCCCGGCGCGCCGCGGGTTTGGCCGGATGGGCCGCGAGCTGCGCAAAGCGCAAGGCGGTGCGGATCTGCGCTGGTGTGAGCCCTTTGCGCTCGGTGAGGCGCGCGACCAGGGCGTCGGACACCGCAGCGCCTTCGAGTGTCTTGCGCACCAGCTGCTCGCGCGCGCCGGGCGGCGGGCTCTTGAGTTCGAGGTGGTAGGCAAAACGGCGGCGGAAGGCCGGGTCGATCTGTTCGATGCGGTTGGTGACCCAGAGCGTGGGCACGGCGTTGGATTCGAGGATCTGGTTGACCCAGGCCTTGCCACTGACGCTGCCCGTGTGGGGCGCGGCGACGTGTTCGGCGCGCGCAATGATCTGCGCCGCTTCGCTGGAGATGGGCGGGAAGACGTCTTCCACCTCGTCGAACAGCAGCGCGGACTGCGCCGTGCCCTTGAGGAACACCTGCGCGATCTGCAGCGAGCGGTAGCGGTCACGACCGCTGAGCGCGTTGCCATCGCGGTCGGCGTATTCCACCTCGAACAGCTCCAGCCCCGCCGCCTGCGCCACCACGCGCGCGAGCTCGGTCTTGCCGGTGCCGGGCGGGCCGTAGAGCAGCACGTTGACGCCGGGCTCCTTGCGCGCCACCGCTTCGCGCAACAGAGCGCAGAGCAGGCGCACGTCTTCGCCCACGTATTCAAAGTCCTTGCTGGTGAGCGCGGAGCGCGCGGCCGGGCGGGTGAACACCGCCATCAGCTCGCTCTGGTTGCGGTACTCGCGCATCAGCACGGGTGGCAGCTTTTCGCTGACCTTCATGAGGTCGGCGAGGTCGGTGATGTTGTGCTCGGAGATCAGGTTCTCCACCATGCCGATGCGCTCCAGCCGCGAGCCGGCGCGCAGCGCCTCGCCCACCTCGCTGGCCTTGACGCCGGCCACGTCGGCGATCGCCGCATAGGCCTCGGGTGCGTTGTTGACCTTGAACTCCACCAGGATGGAGCGCAGGTCGCGCTGGTAGCGCGCCAGCGTGCCGTAGAGCAGCAGGGCGCGTTCGGCGCGGTTGAGCTGCAGCAGGCCGGCGAGCGCGTCAATGTTCTTCTCCACCAGGGTGGACTGCTTCTTGAGCGACTGGCTCAGCCAGTCACCGGTCACGGCGAGCACGGCGAGCAGGTCCTTCGGCGACTCCTTGGCGTATTCGTCAAGGTAGAAGAACAGCGTGCCTTCCTCATAGGGTCCACGCCAGACGCCGTAGCGCTCCATGAACGCCGCGGTGGACAGTTTCTCGAAACCGCTCCAGAGTTCGTTGCCCTTGCAGCGGCGCTCCAGAAAGTCCCGCAGGCGGTGCAACACCGTCAGCGGCCAGATGAGGTGGCGACCGGCGAGCGCGAGCAGGGTGTTGAGGTCGCGCCGCACATTGAAACGCGGCCCCTGGCGCGCCGCCAGGCTGAGCACGAAGTGCGAACACATGAGGTCCAGCACCGGCGCCTGGCGCAGTCCGTGCGGCACGAACACGCGAGCATCCGGCGACACCGCGTGGCGCGGCTCGGCACCCGCGCGCGGCTCGGACACCGTGCGTGTCACAGGCCCGACAGGCTGCAACAGGCGTTTGCTCATTCGGACTTCCTCCAGTCGTGACAACAGGGGACGGCGGACCAGATGCCGGCTTTGAAGCGGACCATAACCCAGCTTGATCCATCATGGAAGTGAATGATGGAGCATGTGTGACGAATTTGTGGGGCTATTCCCGGGGGCCGATTCCGGGCTTGCCGGTCCACAATCGCGCCATGCTGGAACTCAAAGACATTGAAGCCGCCGCGTTGCGGATCGCGGGCCAGGTGCTCGACACACCCTGCGTGGAATCGCGCACCCTCTCCCAGCTGCTCGGCTGCCAGGTGTACCTGAAGTTCGAGAACCTGCAGTACACCGCCTCGTTCAAGGAGCGCGGCGCCTGCAACAAGCTCTCGCAGCTCGGCGCCGACGAACGGGCCCGTGGCGTGGTGGCCATGAGCGCCGGCAACCATGCCCAGGGCGTGGCGTACCACGCCCAGCGCCTGGGCATTCGTGCGGTGATCGTGATGCCGCGCTTCACGCCGGGCGTGAAGGTTGAACGCACACGCGGCTTTGGCGCCGAAGTGGTGCTGCACGGCGACACGCTGGACGAGGCGCGGACCCACGCGCGCGAGCTGTCGGCGCGCGACGGCCTGGTGTTTGTGCACCCTTACGACGACGAAGCCATCGTGGCCGGGCAAGGCACGGTGGCGCTGGAGATGCTGCGCGTCCAGCCCGATCTGGACACGCTGGTGGTCGCGGTCGGCGGCGGCGGCCTGATCGCTGGCATGGCCACCGCAGCGCGTGCGATCCGGCCAGACATTGAAATCGTGGGCGTGCAGACCGAGCGCTTCCCGGCCATGTACAACGCCATCAAGGGCACGCACCTGCCCCAGGGCAACAGCACCATTGCCGAAGGCATCGCCGTCGGCACACCCGGCACGATCACCGAAGCCATCATCCGGGACAAGGTGGACGACCTGGTGCTGGTCGATGAGGGCGACGTCGAGCAGGCCATCGTGATGCTGCTGGAGATCGAGAAGACCCTGGTGGAAGGCGCTGGCGCGGCGGGGCTCGCGGCCCTGATCAAACACCCGCAGCGCTTTGCCGGCAAGAAGGTCGGGCTGGTGCTCTGCGGCGGCAACATCGACCCGCTGCTGCTGGCCTCTATCATCGAGCGCGGCATGGTGCGCGCCGGGCGGCTGGCGCGCATCCTCGTCAACGCACGCGATGTGCCGGGCAACCTGGCCCGCATCACGGCCATCGTGGCCGACGCCGGCGCCAACGTCGACGAGGTGCACCACCAGCGTGCCTTCACACTGCTGGCGGCGCAGAACGTGGCGATCGAACTGGTGCTGCAGACGCGCGGCCGGGAACACCTGGCGCTGGTGATCAAGCACCTGCAAGACGCTGGCTTCGACGCGGCCGTGGTCTGAACAGCTGCGCGTCTTTCGTCCGGGCCGAATCACGCTCGGCCACTGAAACACCCAGCTTCGCTGACGCCGGAACGCCCGGTGCGCGGCACATCTGCCGACTACGGCTGACATCTTCTCGCGTTCCGGCTTCAACCCCGGAGAAAACCACCGGCATGCCAATCAAAGGTTGACGTGTCATCCCCCTGCTTGCATCATGGTCCGGTGTTTGACCGCTGACAGGAGAACGACCATGAACATGAACGCCTTGTGGGAATCCTTGCAGAACAGCCTGGGCGGCCACATTCCCCAGTTGCTCGGCGCCATGGCCATTTTCGTGCTGGGCTGGTTTGTCGCCGTGCTGGTGCGCGCCGCCGTGCGCAAGAGCCTGGGCTTCGCCGGCGTCAACCAGCGTTTCAGCCGCCTCACCGGCAACGGCGTGGACATCGAGGGCGCAGTGGCCCTGGGCCTGTTCTGGGCCGTGATCCTGGTCACGCTGATGGCGGTCTTCAATTCGCTCGACCTGGCCATGGTGTCCGGCCCCTTCAGCGCGCTGATCACCAAGGTGTTCGAATACGCGCCGCGCCTGCTCGCGGGCCTGGTGCTGGCGCTGGTCGCCTGGCTGGTGGCCAGCCTGGTGCGCACGATGACGCAGAAGCTGCTGGACCGCACCTCACTCGACGAAAAGCTGTCTGAACACGCCGACATGTCACCCATCAGCGAAAGCCTGTCCGGTGCCCTGTTCTGGCTGGTCATCCTGCTGTTTGTGCCCGCCATCCTGGGCGCGCTGGAGATGCAGGGCCTGCTGGATCCGCTGCGCGACATGGTGGCCAAGACACTGGACATGCTGCCCAACGCGGTGGCCGCTTTCGTGATCGGCGGTGTGGGCTGGATCGTGGCCACCGTGCTGCGCAACCTCACCACCAACCTCACGCGCACCGCGGGCATCGACAAGGTTGGCAGCCGGGCCGGACTGGCCAGCTCGGTGCAACTCTCGGGCGTGATCGGCCTGCTGGTGTTCGTCGCGGTGTTCCTGCCGTCGCTGATTGCCGCACTGGACGCGCTCAAGATCGAAGCCATCTCGCAGCCTGCCACGCAGATGCTGGCCATGATCCTGGCCGCCGTGCCGCACATCATTGCCGCCGCGCTGATCCTGGTGATCACCTGGCTGGTGGCGTCGTTCGCCAGCAAGCTGCTCGCCAGCCTGCTGGCCACCGTGGGCTTCGACACCCTGCCCGCGCGCATCGGCATGGCCCACGCCTTCGAGAAGACCAGCGCCTCCAGCTTCGTCGGCCATGTCGCGCTGTTTTTCGCCATGTTGTTCGCCACCGTCGAAGCCGCCGGCCAGCTGGGCTTCAGCCAGGTCAGTGGCGTCGTCACCACCTTCATCACCTTTGGCGGTGACGTGCTGCTCGGATCGGCCATCCTGGTCATCGGCTTCTGGCTCGCCAACGTGGCCTATACCGCCATCGACCGCGCCAGCGGCCCGAACACCAAGGGGCTGGCCCGCATCGCGCGCTTCGCCATCCTGGCGCTGGTGCTGGCGATGGGCCTGCGCGCCATGGGCATCGCCGACGACATCGTCAACCTGGCCTTTGGTCTCACGCTCGGTGCCGTGGCGGTGGCCGTGGCCCTGTCCTTCGGCCTGGGTGGGCGCGAGGCGGCTGGCCAGCTGATGGCGCACTGGCTGGCCCGGTTCCGCAAGGAGGATGAGGCATGAGCGCCGCTCGGCCGTTCCGAAGGCGCTCAGCCCCGCAGTGCGCAGCACGGAGGGTAGTCCAGTGAGCACGCTGGCACCCGACATCGGCGTCGACACGCTGCACCTGGCGCTGGGTGACTGGTTTGCTCCCTGGGTGCAGGCCCTGGGCCTGCGCGTCGAGTCTTTTGCCGCCGGTGAGGTCACCCTGCGCCTGCCGCAGAACCCCGAACTCAGCCGCATCGGCGGCATGGTGTGTGGCCAGGCGCTGATGGCGGCGGCCGACACCGCCATGGTGCTGGCCATCGTGACGCAGCTGGGCAACCAGCGCCCCATGACCACCGTGCAGCTCAACACCAGCTTCCTGAAACCGCTGGTCAACCAGGACGCGCTGGTCACGGCCCGCGTGGTCCGTGCGGGCAAGAACCTGGTGTTCGGCGAGATCGACATCGTGGCCGCGAGCGACAACAAGAGTGTCTGCCGGGCGAGCACCACCTATGCGCTGCTGTAGTCAGGGTATGTCACAAGTCCCGGGTCTGTACCCCGTCGGCACGCTGCCCTTAAAATCAGATTGATATTTGTCAAATACCCTGGAGAAACCATGTCCCACCACGAACACGACAGCCACAGCGACCAGCCTCAGGACGTGGTGGAGTCCATCGTTCCGCTCATGCCCATCGTGCTGCCTGTGGCCGGTGCCGTGCTGATTTTCCTGCTGGCCTTCATCGCCGTCTTCATGGCCTGAAGCCTCGGCAGCCCCCCAAGGCCGAACGCCCGGCAGGGCCATCGGCCTTTTTTCTTGCCTGCAGCGTTGGGGTCACGGCTCTTCCGGAACCGCCACGGACCAATTGGTGCATCAGGTTATGCATGTTTTGCATGTAACTTGCCGGTAACTGACCGTCGACTTTCATAAAATTGGTGTTTTGGCCGACACACGGAGCAAAACCCGGGTCCATCCACCCGCCTTTTGCCCATCTGGCTGCACCTGCCATCCGCACCGCAGCACCGAGCGCCGACCGCCCTTATTTGCCCAGGGGATCTCGACCAGCCGCCCGCCCACCTGTTTGTGGCCAGCGGCTGTTGGTGTCTCTTGGGCTTGCCGCTTTACAAACTTCTGGAGCCATTTCCATGAATTCACCCGTGATGCAGGGCCTCAACCTCAACACACCCGTCTACGTGAAAAATGCCCGGCTGATCGCCTGGGTGGCCGACATGGTTGCCCTGTGCAAGCCGGCCGACGTGGTCTGGTGCGATGGCAGCGAGGAGGAATACAACCGCCTGTGCCAGCAGCTGGTGGACGCCGGTACCTTCAAGAAACTCAACCCCGCCAAGCGCCCGGGCAGCTTCCTGGCCTGCTCCGACCCGTCGGACGTGGCGCGCGTGGAAGACCGCACCTTCATCTGCTCCGAGAAGAAGGAAAACGCCGGCCCGACCAACAACTGGATGGACCCGGCCGAGATGCGCCAGACCCTGCAGCCGCTGTTTGACGGCTGCATGAAGGGCCGCACGATGTACGTGGTGCCCTTCTCCATGGGCCCGCTGGGTTCGCACATTGCCCACATCGGCATCGAGCTGACCGACAGCGCCTACGTGGCCGTGAACCAGAAACTGATGACCCGCATGGGCAAGGCCGTGTACGACGTGCTCGGCACCGACGGCGCCTTCGTGCCCTGCATGCACACCGTCGGCGCACCGCTGGCCGAAGGCCAGAAGGACAGCAGCACCTGGCCCTGCAACCCGACCACCAAGTACATCGTGCACTTCCCCGAGACGCGCGAAATCTGGAGCTACGGTTCGGGCTACGGCGGCAACGCCCTGCTGGGCAAGAAGTGTTTTGCACTGCGCATCGCCTCCAACATGGGCCGCGACCAGGGCTGGCTGGCCGAACACATGCTGATCCTCGGCGTGACCAATCCCGAAGGCAAGAAGTACCACGTCGCCGCAGCGTTCCCCAGCGCCTGCGGCAAGACCAACTTCTCCATGCTGGTGCCGCCGGAAGCCGGTTTCGCCGGCTGGAAGGTCACCACCATCGGCGACGACATCGCCTGGATCAAGCCGCACGCCGACGGCAAGCTCTACGCCATCAACCCCGAAGCGGGTTACTTCGGCGTCGCCCCCGGCACCAACATGCACACCAACCCGAACTGCATGCGCTCGCTGGACAAGAACGTGATCTTCACCAACGTGGCGCTGACCGATGACGGCGACGTCTGGTGGGAAGGCATGGAGAAAGACGGTGGCGGCGTGCCTGCGCACCTGATCGACTGGCAAGGCAAGGACTGGACGCCCGAGATCGCCAAGGCCACCGGCGCCAAGGCCGCGCACCCGAACTCGCGCTTCACCGTGGCCGCCACCAACAACCCCGCACTCGATCCGCAGTGGGACGACGCCAACGGCGTGGCGATCGATGCCTTCATGTTCGGCGGCCGCCGCAGCACCACCGTGCCGCTGGTGACCGAAGCCCGCAGCTGGACCGAAGGCGTGTACATGGCCGCGACCATGGGCAGCGAAACCACCGCCGCCGCCTTTGGCGCCCAGGGTGTGGTGCGCCGCGACCCGTTCGCCATGCTGCCCTTCTGCGGCTACAACATGAGCGACTACTTCCAGCACTGGCTCGACATGGGCAACCAGCTGCAGACCCAGGGCCATGCGCTGCCCAGGATGTTCTGCGTGAACTGGTTCCGCAAGGGTGCCGATGGCAAGTTCGTCTGGCCCGGCTACGGCGACAACATGCGCGTGCTCAAGTGGATGATCGACCGCATCGAAGGCCAGGCCCAGGGCGAAACCACGATGTTCGGCATCGCCCCGACCTACGCCGAAATCAACTGGACCGGCCTGGACTTCAGTGCCGAGCAGTTCAAGACCGTGACCAGCATCGACAAGGCCGCCTGGGTGGACGAACTCAAGCTGCACGACGCCCACTTCGAGCAACTGGCGTACCACCTGCCCCAGGAACTGGTGGCCACCAAGGCCGAGCTGGAAAAGCGTCTGGCGGCCTGCTGACTGCGCCCCACACCGTCTGTGATTCGCTGGACGGCACGATCTGCCGGCCAGCGCCACGCCCCCGGATGAACGGTCCGGGCCAAAAAAAAGCCACCTGACCCGGTGGCTTTTTTGCTGTGGCGCGGGTCTTTCCGACCCGCGGTGGCGCCGATGGCGTCAGATGTAATAGAGGTGGATGTTGCGGGCACGGCTTTCGGCGAGCCGCTCCGGGAAACGACCCCAGCCGCTGACCGGCTTCTGCACCGCACCGGATTCCAGCCCCATGGGCGCCAGCGCGGTTTCAAAGTCGCCGTCGTCCGTGTCACGCATGCGGGCCTGCATCAGCTCCGCCATGAGGCGCGGGTCGCGGCGGGCCAGTTCCCACAGGCGCATCTCGGCACGGGCTTCAGCCAGCGTGGCCGACCAGCTGTCCAGCGAACGCAGGGTGCGCTGCGCCAGGTTGCGGGCGGTGCCGGCGAACAGGGCCGAGCCGGCAAAAATCACCACCCAGAGGATCACCCAGCCCAGGAACAGGTGGCTGTCGGCCCAGGTGCTCACCAACTGGTCGGCCAGCACCACCAGCGCGGCCACAGCGGCGGCCAGCAACATCGCGGCCAGCCCGCGGGAACCGTCCAGGCTGCTGCGCAGGTGGTCAGAACCCTGAGACGCGTTGGCCGTGGCGGTGTTCAGGCCCAACGAGGCGGGAGAAGGTGAAAAGGCGGTGCTCATGGCGGACTCCTTGGAAAACAAATGTCTTTTGGACAGGCGAATACTAGGGTTAACCCGCATGTCACGCCAATTTATTTTTGTGATGAATTACATTCACAGAACGCATGAATGAATTGAACTTTCGCACCCTCGACCTGAACCTGCTGCGCGTCTTCGACGAAGTCATGGTCGAACGCAACCTCACACGCGCGGCCCACAACCTGGCCATGACCCAGCCGGCCGTGAGCAATGCCCTCAAGCGGCTGCGCGAGAAGCTGGGCGACGAGCTGGTGCGGCGCTCGGGCTACGGCGTGGAACCCACGCCCATGGCGCTGACGCTGTGGCCCACGGTGCGCGACGCGCTGCAGCAGCTGCGCGAGTCGCTGGCGCCGGGCGGGTTTGACCCGGCCAAGGCCCACAACGCCTTCGTGCTCGCCATGGCCGATGCCACCGCCGCCAAGCTGGTGCCGGGCATGATGGACATCCTGGAGAACGAGGCCCCCGGGGTGAACCTGCGGGTGCTGCCGCTGACCACGCGCGACCCGCGCGACCTGCTCGAATCCGGATTGGCGGATCTGGCGATTGGCCATTTCCCCGGCGTGCTGGCCGAACTTGGCGCCTCCCACCTGCAGGAGCACAGCCCCCGCTTCCTGAACCAGCGCCTGTACGACGGCGAGTACGTGGTCGTGATGCGCCGAGGCCACCCGCTGGCCGGGCGCCCCATGGATCTGGACAGCTATTGCGACGCACGCCACCTGCTGGTGAGTTTCTCCGGCCGACCGTTCGGCTTTGTGGACGAGGCGCTGGCCGCCCTCTCGCGCCAGCGGCGCGTGGTGCTGACCGTGAACCAGTTTTTCACCGCCGGGCGCGTCGTCGCCACCACCGACCTGCTGACGGTGCTGCCGCGCCATTTCGTGGGCGCCACGGGCATGGAAGATGAACTGGCCCTGAGCGATCTGCCCCTGCCGGTGCCGGCGGTGCATGTGGACACGCTGTGGCACCGCCAGACCTCCCACAGCAGTGCCCACAGCTGGTTGAGGCACACGGTGGTGCGGGCTTCGGTCCAGGGATTTCGTGCCGGCAAGGGATGAAAACGGGACGGCGTGGTGGCCAGGCAGTTCCAGCGCCACCTGCCCGCCATGGGCTGCCGCGACCCATCGGCGATCGCAAGCATCAGGATGGGCCCGGTCACCGCCGAGGTGCTGGCCCGCTCACACGTCCCGTGTGCTGATCGTGCGCTGCAAACCCCGTCCCGTTGTAGGGTCGACAATCCGGGCATGAACATCCAGCTTCTGAGCGATCTCCACCTCGAAGCCAACCCCGACTTTGCCGCCATCCCTGCCCCGGGTGCCGACCTGCTGGTGCTCGCTGGCGACATCGGCTCCTACCAGACCCGGCGCGACGGCAGCGTGATGGCCGAACCCGACTGGTGCCTGCAGCGCTTCTCGCCCCTGCCGCAATACGCGGCCTGGCCGGCGCCGGTGGTCTATGTGCCCGGCAACCACGAATACGATGCGCTGGATGTGGACGAGGCGCACGCCGGGTTGCGCGCCAGTTGCGACCGGCTGGGCATCCAGTGGCTGGAGCGCGAGACTCTGTCGCTGGACGGCGTGCGGCTGATCGGCACCACGCTGTGGAGCGACTACGACGCCCTGGCCACGCAGCCCCAGACCAAAGGCCGCACCCGCGATCCGCTCACCCACCGCCTGCACCAGCGCCAGAAAGCCTGCCGCGCGGCCAACTTCTACCTGAGCAAGATGAACGGGCAGCGCCACGGGCGCCTGTTCGATGCCGCGGCCATGCGCGAGCTCGGGCTTGAATGCCAGCACTGGCTGCGGCAGGCGCTGGCCCAGCCGTTCGAGGGCGCCACGGTGGTGGTCACCCACTTTGCCCCGACCCTGCACAGCGCCGACCCGCGCTACGGCCTGAGCCCGGGCACCGCCGGGTTCTGCAATGCGCTGGACGACCTGCTGCCGCTGGCCGATCTGTGGCTGCACGGTCATCTGCACTGCCCCACCGATCAGCGGGTGGGCCGTTGCCGCATCGTGGCCAATCCGCTCGGCTACGCCAGCAAGGGCGAGCAGGCGTTGTTCAGGCCCACGCTGACGATCGATGTGGAAAACCGGTAGAGACATTGCAGGGCCACGGCGTACACTGCCACGTTGACCCGTCAATCAGGAGATGAACCGTGAAAATCTTGCTCGCAGTGGATGGCAGCACCTACACCAAAAAAATGCTCGCCTACGTGACCACCCACGAAGAGGTGTTCGGCACACACAACGACCTCACCCTGTTCACCGTGCAACTTCCCTTGCCGGCACGTGCGCGCGCTGCGGTGGGCGCCGAGGTGGCCAATGGCTATTACGCCGATGAAGCCGAGAAGGTCACGGCCCCCGTTGTCAAGTTTTTCAAGCGCCACGGCATCGAACCCAAGGTGGTGCACAAGGTCGGGCAGCCCGGCGAACAGATCGCCAAGGCCGCCAACGCCGGCAAGTTCGACATGGTGGTGATGGGCTCACACGGCCACAGCGCCCTGGGCAATCTCGTCATGGGCTCGGTGGCCACCCAGGTGCTGGCGCACTGCGAAGTGCCGGTGCTGCTGGTGAGGTAAGGAGCCCCCTGCGCCGCAGGATTTGACTCCCCCGCGCCGCCTGCGGCGCGGGGCGGTCACCGTTTCCGCAATCCGTCGAAGCAGGTGCTGAGCACCATCTCGATGATCTGCTCGTTGCTGTAGAGCTCCGCCCCCTTGAGGAACCCCAGCACCGGATCGCAGGCGCGCGCATACAGGGTGTAGAGCACCGCGATCGGCGGCAGCGCGGTGTTCAGGCTGCCATTGGCCTGGGCGGCGGTGATCCACGCGCCCAGGCGATCACTCACATCCATCAGGCCATCGACGTAGGCCTTGTTGGTGGTCAGCGCCGCGCGCAGGCTGGAGTTTTCGCTCGGCAGCGAAGGCATTTCGCCCGCCAGTTGCACCGCCATCGTCCAGCGGGCCACCTCGCGCAGCAGCTCCAGCGGCGGGCGCTGGGTATCCAGCGTGTCCAGGAACGCACGCGCCCGGTCCATCACACGCACCATGGCCGCGGCCGCCAGGTCTTCCTTGCTCGGGAAGTGCTTGTACAGGCTGGCCTTGGCGATGCCGACTTCGGCCGCCACTTCGTCCACCGTCATCGCCTCAAAGCCCTTTTCGGCCAGCAACCGGTTCACGGCCGACACGATCGCGTCCTCGCGCGCGATGTGCATCTGTTCCCGGAAGCTGCGTTTGGGCGGGACGGGCGGAGACGACTTGAGGGCAACACTGACCATGGACAACCTTTGAATACGAGCCCGGATTCTGCCTGAAATTGACGACAAGGTCGACAACAACACCAATAAGTCTTGTTACATACTGATTAGTATCTTTTTATCCGAATCAGTGTAATATCCAGCCTGACGGCCGACTTTGCCGGGGTGAGCCAGCTTGGCAAGCCACCCGGTGACGCTGTTGTTCCGAAGCCTGGCCAGCGCGAAAGCGTCAGCGGCAACCCCGCTGTCCCGCTCTGCCGGCCACCATCCCTGTTGTCCAACCTCACTGGAGTTCCGTATGAAAAAGACCCTCATCGCCGCCACGCTCGCCTTCGGCGCCTTCACCGCGCAAGCCGCCGACATCGTGGACACGGCCGTCGCAGCCGGTTCGTTCAAGACCCTGGCCACGGCCCTGCAGGCCGCCGGCCTGGTGGACACGCTCAAGGGCAAGGGCCCGTTCACCGTGTTCGCCCCCACCGATGAAGCCTTCGCCAAGGTGCCCAAGGCGGATCTGGACGCCTTGCTGAAAGACAAGGCCAAGCTCACCGCTGTGCTGACCTACCACGTGGTCGCGGGCAAGGTGATGGCGGCCGACGTGAAGGCCGGCAAAGTGAAAACGGTGCAGGGCAGCGAGCTGACCGTGAGCACCATGGGCGGCGTCAAGGTGGACGCGGCCAACGTGGTGAAGACCGACATCGTGGCCGACAACGGTGTGATCCACGTGATCGACAGCGTGGTCATGCCCAAGTAACCCCGCGGGCGCGCAGGGAAGCCCCGCCCGTCGGGGCTTTTTTACGCCTGCGCTTTCCCCAGGTTCTGCGCCGCGGCGCTGCGCAGTGCGCTGCTCAGCGCATCCAGCACATCCGAACTCAGGTTCCAGCAGTGCCAGTACAGGGCCACCGACAGCCGGTGCCGCGGTGCGAGGTTGACCAGCTCGCCGCTGGCAATGAACTCGCGCACGCTCAGCTCGGGCAACACGCTCACGCCCCAGCCCGCCCGCACCGCGCGCACCTGGCCTTCGCTGGAGGGCACGAAGAGCTGTTTGAGCATGACGCGCGGCAGCTCGAAGGCCTGCTCCACGAAGCCGTGCTGGAGGTGGTCCTTGCGGTTGAAGGCGATGAAGGGCAGTTTGTGGAAATTGTGTGCGTTCAGGCCCTTGGGGCAATGCGCTGCGGCGTAGGCAGCCTGCGCCACCACCACGTAGTCCATGGTGCCCAGCGCTTCCATCTTGCAGCCGCGCAACGCCTGGCCGAGCGAGGTGACACAGCCCAGCACCTGGCCTTCGCGCAGCCACTCGTGGGTGAACTCCTGGTCGTCGGTGATGATCTCGATCGGCAGGCCGCCCTGGGCCAGCGCGTTGAGCGCGGGCAGGGCCCAGGTGGCGATGCTGTCGGCGTTGATGGCCACCGAGATGCGTTCTTCTTCGCGGCCGTTGCCGGTGGAACTCGGCGCGAGTTCCTTGAGGTCCTTCTCCAGGTCGGCGCGCAACAGCCGCTGCATCTTGGCGTGCTTGAGCATGAGCTGTCCGGCCGGCGTGGGCTTGAGCGGCCGGCTGCGCACGATCAGCACCGTGCCCACCTGGGCTTCCAGCGCGCGCAGGCGCTGCGAGACGGCCGACTGGGTGATGGACAGGCGCTGCGCGGCGCGCTCGAAACCGCCCTCTTCAATGATGGCCGCCAGGCATTCCAGGGCGTCGGGATCGAAAGTGCTCATGGCTTGTTGGAAAAAAATAAGCGACCAGACTTCATTAGCTGATCTGATGCCAAAAATTTTAAGTTAATTTCACTTCACTTGCAGGCGGGTTTTTCCCATACTCGCGCCCGGTTGTCTCATTTTTTTGCTGGAGCGGATCATGCAAGTCGTCGTACTGGGTGCCGGGATCATCGGGGTGAGCACGGCGTGGCATCTGCTGCAGCGGGGTCACGAGGTCACGCTGGTCGACCGGCAGGCAGACGCCGCGCTGGAGACCAGTTTCGGCAACGCGGCGCAGATTTCGGTCAGCTACTGCGAGCCCTGGGCCAACCGCGAGGCGCCGCTGAAGGCGCTGAAGTGGCTGTTCGACCCGGAAGGTCCGCTCAAATTCCGCCCCCAGCTCGACCCGGCCCAGTGGCTCTGGGGCGTGCAATTCCTGGGCCAGTGCAACGACGCCGCCTTCGAGCGCAACGTCGCGCAACTCGTCGCGCTGGGCAGCTACAGCCACGCGGCACTGAAGGAAGTGGTGGCCAGCACCGGCCTGCAATACAACCGGCTCACCAAAGGCATCGCGCACTACTACACCAGCCAGAAGTCGTTCGACGAAGCGGGCAGCGCGGCCGAACTGATGCGCCGCCACGGCGTGAACCGCAAGGTGGTGAGCAAGGACGAACTGCTGAAGATCGAACCGGCCCTGCGCAGTTTTGCCGACCGCATCGTGGGTGGCACCTACACCGAGAGCGACGAGTCCGGCGACTGCCTGGCCTTCACCCAGAAGCTCGCCCAACTGTGCCGCGACAAGGGCATGTTGTCCCTGATGGGCCACGACATCCAGCGCATCCGGTCCAGCGGCGGTCAGGTGGCATCGGTCAGCGTGCGCGACCGCGCCACCGGCCAGACGCGGGAACTCCAGGCTGACGCCTTCGTGGTCGCCGCCGGCTCCTACTCCACAGCGCTGCTGCAGCAGGTGGGTGTGCGCGTGCCGATCTACCCCGGCAAGGGCTACAGCGCCACGCTCAAATTGCTCAAGCCGGAAGCTGCGTCGCAGGTCAGCCTGCTGGACGACCAGCTCAAGATCGCGATCTCGCGCCTGGGCGACCAGCTGCGCGTGGCCGGCACCATCGAGCTCGGCGGCTTCGACCTGTCGCTGGACACGCCGCTGGCGCGCACCCGCGCGCAGATGCTGGTGCGCCGCATCGAGCAGGTGTTCCCCGGCGTGGCCGACACCCGCACGCCCGAAGAAGGCGGCGACCCGCAGTTCTGGTGTGGCCTGCGCCCGGCCACGCCGACCAACATCCCGCTGATCGGCCGCACCAAGGTGGGCAAGCTCTGGATCAACGCCGGCCACGGCACCCTGGGCTGGACGCACGGCGCCGGCTCGGGCAAGGCCCTGGCCGAGCTCATCAGCGGCGAGGTACCGGAGATGAACTTCGGCTTCCATGGCCAGCCCCTGGCGCCACGCGCCACCTCAGCCGGAAAGAGCCGGCTGCGCCACGCCGCACCACCGCAGCAAGTCTGAGAGGCTTCCCCCAACAGCCGGGAGCGAATGCACTCAGCTGGTGGCTTTCCTGGCCTTCACCGACACCACCAGCGGGTCCGGCTGCTCGGGCACGATGCGTTCGCTCATCCAGCGCAGCAGGTCGAGCCACATCTGGCGCATCTCGGCGTCCAGCGGCGTTCGAAAAGCACTCGGCAATTCGATGGTGACCACTGGCATACCCTTGTGCACGCCGCCGAAATTGCCCAGGCTGCCGGGGAAGATGCCGACCTGGTCGAGGTAGAGGCGCCCGAGGCGGGCCGGCGGCACGCTCGGGCCGTCGAAATCCAGCACGCCATAGGGCGCGTGGATGCTGACGATCAGGTCGGGCTGGAAGCGCTCCATCTCGTCGTACAGGTACTGCGACTCGGGTTCGGACAGTGGCTTCGGGCCGGGCCAGCGGCGCGGGTCCTTGCGCGTGCGCTCTTCCCAGTAGATCTTGGCGTCGCGCCGCCAGTTGGGTGTGGGGAAGTTGCGGTTCAGGTCCACGCCGTTGGCGTTCACGCGCTTGGCCGGACGCACCATCAGGCCGTCCGGGTTGAGTGCGGGAATGAAGCGCCAGTGCGCGTTGGAGGGGGTTTGCAGGGCGAACTGGATCCAGTGCAGGGCCACCGAGGCCGACGACAGTTCGTCACCGTGCATGGCCCCGACCACCAGCACCCGGATGCGGGCTTCGGGTGCGACCACGTCGCGCTGGTACAGAGTGCGCCCCTGGACCGAACGGCCCACCGTGGGTTTGAGCCGGGCCGCCGCGCACACCGGCGCTTTGACGTTGGGCAGGCGCGCCACGAATTCCCGGCAAGGATCGCTGCCCTGGATATCGGCGAGCGGATGGCCCGGGCCGCGGGCCTTGCTGGCCACGCCGCCCCTACTCGTCCTTTTCACCCGGCTCGTACAGCGTCTCGCGGCCCATGCGATCCAGGATCAGCTCGGCCGTCCAGGGCAGCATGAGCGCGCCGCAGCGGCTGTCGCGGTACAGGCGCTCCAGCGGCAGGTGTTTGAGCATGCTCTGGCCGCCGCAGGTGCGGATCGCCAGGCGCGCAATGTCGTTGGCGCCTTCCATCACGCTGTAGTGCGCGGCGTACAGGCGCATCTTCTCGTCCTTGCTCGGGTTGGGTTTGGCCTCGGCGATGGCGCGCGCGAAGAGGCTCTTCATGTTCTCCAGCTGGATGCGCATCTGAGCCACCGCAATCTGCTTGGTGGGGAACTGCCGCCGCTTGATGGGTGGTTCGCCCGGCACCTCGCCGCGCAGGTACTGAACCGTGAAGTCGTAGGCCGCGTTGGCCACGCCCAGGTAGGTGGGCGAGAGCGTGAAGAACATGGCCGGCCAGGTCTGCGCGCCCTTGAAGTAGATGCCGCGCGGCATGAGCTGCTCGGCATCGCTCACGAACACGTCCTTGAATGCCAGGTTTCGGCTGACCGTGCCGCGCATGCCCAGCGGGTCCCAGTCGCCGCTGATGCTGAAGCCTTCGGACGTGGCGGGCACGCTGATGTAGAGCGTGTCGCGCGCGTCGGGGTGCTGGTCGCCCTTGTCTTCGGTGCAGAGCACGCCGTAGTAGTCGGCCGCGCCGGAGAGGCTGGCCCAGATCTTCCGGCCGTTGATGAGCCAGCCGCCGTCGACCTTCTTGGCCGTGGTGCCAAACGGCGCGCGGCCGGCCGCGGCGGCCGTGCCTTCGCTGAAGGGCTGGGCGTAGAGCGCGCCGTCGTTGACGATGCGGCCGAAGTGCAGCTCGCGCCGCGCCGCGTGTTCGCGGCGCTCGTCGTCGCTCATCGGAATGCCGTCGGCCAGCACGCCGGTCCACATGGTGCTGCAGATGTGCATGTTCCAGGTGAGCGCGGTGGCGCCGCAGAAACGCCCGATCTCGGCCGCGACCATCATGTAGGTGGTGTAGTCCGCGCCCAGGCCGCCGTGCGACGTGGGCACGCAGAGCTTGAGGAAACCGGCCTCGCGCAGGTCGTCGTAGTTGGCGAACGGGAAGCTGGCTTCGGTGTCCCACTGCTGGGCTCGCGCAGCGAACTTGTCGCGGCCCAGCGCGTGGGCTTTGGCCAGCAGTTCGCGCTGCAGCAGCGTGAAGGCCATGTCGCCGACAGCGGGGGTGAAGTCGAGCCCGGTGTGGGGGTTGACGGGGTTGTTCATGGGTCTTGTCTCCGGCTGTTTTTCGGTGCGGGTCAGTGGATATCGGGCAAAGGCTGGGGCTCGGGCTCGCGCAGGAAAGCGAGCAGCAACGCATCGAATTCGTCGGGTGCTTCGAGGTTCATGAGGTGGCCGATGCCGGCGAGTTCGGCGTAGCGGGCGCGCGGAATGGCGCCCGCCATCTGCTTCATCACCGCCGGCGCGGCCACGCGGTCGAACTCGCCGCCGAGCAGCAGCGTGGGCACGCGGATGTGTGCGAGTGCGGCCTGGCGGTCAAAGGTGACCAGGCATTCGAGCGCCCGCCGGTAGGTGGCGGCGGGCACGCCGGCCATGCAGTGTTCGGCCAGGCGCGCCCCTTCGGGCAAGGCGCCCGGGCCGACCATCTGCGGCACCAGCGTGGCCGCCATATCGGCCATGGTCTTGCCGGCGTCGAGCGGCGCGGTGCGCTGGCCGATGAACTGCTGCGCCCAGGCTTCGGCCGAGCGACCGTCCGTGCGCTTGCCGAAGGCGGCCGAGGTGCCGCAGAGGATGAGCTTTTTCACTTTGTCGGGCCGGCGCGCGATCACCTCCTGCGCCACCATGCCGCCCATGCTGTGGCCCAACAACACCACGCTCTCACACCGCAGCGCGTCGATCAGGTCGATGCAGCTCTGCGCCAGCGCCTTGAAGGTGTAGGGCTCGATGGGTGCGCTGCGGCCGTAGCCCGGCATGTCCCAGGCCACCGCGCGGTAACCGGCCTGCGCCAGGGTTTCCACCTGCGGCGCGAACGCGAGGTGACCGCCGCCGATGCCGTGCAGCATCAAGACCGTCGGGCCACTGCCCAAAGTGGTGAATTGCGGAAGCGGCATCAGTCGTTCACCTTTCCAGCGCTGACCACCACCGAGTCGTCCAGGGCCACGGTGCAGTTGCGCATCGGCCAGTCGAAATGGCCCCGCGTGTAGCGCCCGGCGGTTTCGTTGGCGCCGGTGCTGTAGAGGAAGTTGCCGGCGAAAGCGCGCAGCTCGGTGCCGTTGAAATCGCGTTTGTCGTAGAGCGCCATGCTGTCCCAGCGCGCGGCGTCGTTCAGGCCATAGCCCACGTGGCTCACGGCGTACGCCTCTTTCTCCTGCCAGGCTTCAAAGTACGAACGCAGCAGCTCGGCATCGACCCCCGTGCCTTCGATGCGGATCACGTAGTCGTTCTCGATCGTCAGCGCGATCGGCCGCTCGATGTAGCGCTTGAAGGTCAGGTTCACGTCGCCCTCGGCCAGCACCAGCGTGCCGTTGACGCTGCCCGCGGCGGGAAACGCCAGCACCAGACCACCGGGCCAGTGGGTCAGCGTGCCGGGGCGGGTGGTGCTGCCCCAGTTGCCGCCGGCCACCGCGCCCTGCAGCGCGATGCTGAGGTCGGTGCCCGCGGGCGAGGTGACGCGCATGGCCTTCGCGCCACGCAGGCGTTTCACATGGTTTTTCACGCGCGCTTCGGTCGCGTCGTCGGGCAACAGGCGTGCCAGCGCTTCGGGGTGCTCGTTGCTCACGTAGACGATGCGCGGCTGCGTCGTGCCGTTGCCCTGCAGGATGGCCGGCAGTTCGGGCGCGTGCATCAGGCCCTCGACCGTACAGTCCACCACCAGGGTGCAGGCCTGCAGCGCCGCGATCACCGGGCCCAGCTGCTGGATGGCCGGTGTGGCGCCGGTGGAGCGCGTGACCGGCTCGCCGCGCGCGAACACCGACGGCAGGGTGAGCGTGAAGGCATCGGCCCCGACGCGCGCGACCGCGAGCCGCGCGAGCTCCATGAGCACCGGGCGGCTCTGGGTTTCACCGAGAATGGCAACCGTATCGCCCGGCTGCAGCGCACAGCGCTTCAAGACCAACTCAAAGGCGTCGATCCAGACGGGTTCGATCCGCTCCTGCAACATCGCTTGTCTCCTGTTTTGGGTCGGCTGCCATCAGGGGAATGGCACCAGCGGACACATTATTCATGAATTTTCATATAAATTGCAGCCATGTCCCCAGCCCGTAACGCCGGCCATCAGGCCCGCCCCCCCGATTTCTCACCGCGCGAATTCCGTGCCTCGCTGGGCATGTTCGCCACCGGCGTGACCATCGTCACCGCGCGCACCGCGTCCGGTGAACTGGCGGGCTTGACGGCCAGCTCGTTCAACTCGGTATCGCTCGACCCACCGCTGGTGCTCTGGAGCCTGGCCCAGGCGGCCGGCTCGATGGCGGCGTTTGCCAACGGCCAGCACTACGCCATCAACGTGCTCGCGGCCGACCAGCAGGCCCTGGCCGAACGCTTTGCCGCGCGCGATGTGGACCGCTGGCAGGGTGTGGAATTTGTGGAAGGTGTCAGCGGTGCACCGCTGCTCACCGGCTGCGTTGCCACGTTCGAGTGCTTCAACCGCAGCCAGTACACCGAAGGCGATCACGTGATCTTCGTCGGCGAGGTCGAGCGCTGCAGCCGCCGCGCCTCCGCCTCGCCGCTGCTCTACCACGGCGGCCGCTTCTACACCGAGCACCCCTTGCAGGGCTCACAGGCCGACCCGAGCGCGCCGCAGGCACCCGACGACCGCTTCGTCGGCAGCTACCTGGGCTACCTGCTCGGGCAGGCCAACCACGCCGTGTACCGCGACTTTGAAAACGCGATCACGGCGCAGGGCCTGACGCACATCGCCTGGCGCGTGCTCGCCGTGCTGCACGACGCGGCGCTGTCCTCCGACGAGCCGGCCGGCGTCGCCATCGGTCAGCTCGCCCACGACGTGCTCGCCAAACAGCCCACCGTGACCAAGCTGGTGCAGCGCATGGCCGAAGAGGGCCTGGTGGCCCTGCACGCCGACGCGGCCGACCAGCGGCGCACGCTGGTGCTCGCCACCGACACCGGACAGCGCATCGCCGCCGCGCTGATCGCCCAGGCGCGCGAGCAGGAAACCACCCTGCTCGCGCGCTGGTCGCCCCGCGAAGCCGAGACACTCAAGCGGCACCTTCAGCGCCTGGCCCAAGGGCGCTGAGCGCCCCTTTCCTTGGCGACAGCGCCGGCACGGTGCGCGCCCTACCATCCCTTTCCATGACCGCCGTCCAACGCAAAGACCACCTCGACACCCTGGCCATCACCCTGCTGGTGGCCTGCTGCGCCTTCTGGGGTTTCCAGCAGATCCTGATCAAGTTCGCCAGCCGGGAGATCCCGCCGCTGTGGCAGGCCTCGATCCGCATGGCCGGCGCCACCGCGCTGCTCTGGCTGTGGTGCCAGGTCCGCGGCGTCAAGCTGTTCCAGCGCGACGGTTCGCTGCACGGCGGGCTGCTGGTGGGCCTGCTGTTCGCGGCCGAGTTCTGCCTGATCTACCTCGGTCTGCAGCACACCAGCGCCTCGCGCCTGACCGTGTTCCTCTACACCAGCCCGTTCTGGGTCGCGGTGCTGCTGCCGCGTTTCGTGCCGGCAGAGTCGCTGCGCAGGACCCAGTGGATCGGCCTGGTGATCGCCTTCAGCGCGGTCGGCATCGCGTTCAGCGAAGCCTTCACGCACAGCTCGATGCCCGGCCAGTGGAAAGGCGACGCCATGGGCCTGGCCGCCGGCATGTTCTGGGGCCTGACCACCATCGCCATCCGCACCACGAAAGTGGCCACCGTGCAGGCCGAGAAGTCGCTGTTCTACCAGCTGGGCGTCACCGCCGTGGTCTGCCCGCTGATGTCGCTGGCGCTTGGCGAAACCTGGTCCTTCGACTACTCCGCACTGGCCTGGGGCTCGGTGTTCCTGCAGACCGCCGTGGGCGCCTTCGCCAGCTACCTGGCCTGGATGTGGATGCTGCGCCACTACCCCGCCACGCAGATGTCCACCTTCACCTTCCTCACGCCGCTGTTCGCGCTGGTCTTCGGCGTGGTGTTGCTGGGCGAGCCGCTGACGCTGCAGCTGGTGCTGGCGCTGGTGGGCGTGGCGGCCGGGATCGTGCTGGTCAGTCGCAAGGGCTGACCAGCACATCCGGGGGATTTCAGCGCAGGTGGTGCACCGCCGCCTGCCCGTAGACCGGCGTGTCCAGCCCTTCGTAGCGCGCCTTCAGCTGCAGCGACAGGAACTGCGAGTAGTGGCGGCTCTGGTGCAGGTTGCCGCCGTGGATCCAGAGCTGCTTCTGGTTGGTCGGCTTCCACATGTTGCGCAGCTCGCCCTCCCACGGCCCAGGGTCTTTCGTCGTGGACGAGCCCAGCCCCCAGACCTTGCCCACGCGGTCTGCGACTTCAGGTGACACGAGATCGGCGAGCCAGTGGTTCATCGAGCCATAGCCGGTGGCGTAGACCAGCAGGTCGGCCGGCAGTTCGGTGCCGTCGGTCAGCGTCACGCTTTTCGGGTTGATGCGCTCGATGTTGTTGTGGCTCTTGAGCTTGATGCTGCCGTTGGCCACCAGCTCGCTCGCGCCCACGTCGATGTAGTAGCCCGAGCCGCGGCGCAGGTACTTCATGAACAGGCCCGAGCCGTCGTCGCCGAAGTCGAGCATGAAGCCCGCCTTCTCCAGCCGGCCGTACAGGTCGGCGTCGCGCTTCTTCATCTCGTCGTACACGGGGATGTGGAAGCTGTGCATGATCTTGTAGGGCACGCTGGCGAACACCAGGTCGGCCTTGTGGTGGTCGATGCCGTTCTTCAGCGCTTCCTCGCTGTACAGCCCGCCCAGCGCCAGCTCCATCAGCGAATCCGACGGCGCGATGTGCGTGCTGGTGCGCTGGACCATGGTCACGTCGGCGCCGTTTTCCCACAGTGCGGCGCAGATGTCGTGCGCCGAGTTGTTGGAGCCGAGCACCACCGCCCTCTTGCCCTTGTACTGCTCGGGGCCGGGGTGTTTGCTGGAGTGGTGCTGGTCGCCCTCGAAGCTCTCGGCACCCGCGATCTTGGGCACGTTGGCGTAGCCCGACACGCCGAGCGCAAACACCAGCTGCTTCGGTTTCAGCGTCACCTCTTCGCCGTTGCGGTCCACCACCACTTCCCACTCGCCCTTGGCTTCGTTGAAGGTCGCCTTCTTCGCCGTGGTCGAGCCCCAGTAGTTGATCTCCATCACCTTGGTGTACATCTCCAGCCAGTCGCCCACCTTGTCTTTCGGCGCGAACACCGGCCAGTCGTCCGGGAAGGGCATGTAGGGCAGGTGGTCGTACCAGACCGGGTCGTGCAGGCACAGGGTCTTGTAGCGGTTGCGCCAGCTGTCGCCCGCGCGCGGGTTCTTCTCGATCACGATGGTCGGCACGCCCAGGCGGCGCAGCCGCGCGGCGAGGATGATGCCGCCCTGGCCGCCGCCGATGATCACCGTGTACGGCTGCTCGTCGTAGCCCAGGCGCGCCTCTTCTTCCTCGCGCCGCTCCAGCCAACTCTTGCGCCCCTGCTGCGCACCGTGCTCCGCACCCTTGATGCGGCGCGTGCCCTTCTTCTCTTCAAACCCTTTCAGCTCGACCATGGTGGTCAGCAGCGTCCAGGCCTTGTCACCTTTCAGGCGCAGGTGGCCGCGCCCGCGCGAGACTTTGGTCTCGAAGGTGAACCAGGCGTCGGTCACGCCGTCGGCTTCGATGGCCTCGCCGTCGAGCTGGAAGTTGGACGCGCCGGTCTCGGCCTGCCGTGCGGCGAGCATGTCGCGCACGGCCTCGTGGCCTTCCTGCGTGCGGATGTTCCAGGTGAACGAAACGAGGTCGCGCCAGTAGCAGTCGGCGTCGAACAGCGGCAATACGGACTCGGGTTGTCCGGAAGCCAGGGCGGCGCCAAAAGCGTCCAGCCAGCGTTGGGCCCGCACTGAGGGCGTGGTGTCGGTCATGGGTCTTGTCTCCTGTGGATGCCGGCCTCGATGTGGGCCGGTACCGCTTCTTCACTCAAGACCCGTGCCATGCCTTGGGCGTGATCAAGCAATTGATTTCAAAGGAGATTTTTTTGAGGGCCGGGTGTCACACCCCGTGCACCTGTCACCCATCGAAGTGACAGGTGTCACAGCCCTTCGAGCAGGCGTTCAGTGGAGCGAGGGATCGTCCTGCCTGTTCGGGGGAACGATGCCGCCGCGCTTCATCCGCCGGTACAAGGTCATGCGAGAAAGCCCCATGTCCCGCGCCACCGCGCTCACGTTCCAGTGCGCCGCACGCAGCGCCTGCAGCAAGGCTTCCGGCCCGTCGTCGTGCGCCGCTTCAACGGCGGCGTTGGCACGCACCGCCAACCGACCCGCCTGCAACTCCGGCAGATCGTCCAGGTCGATCGCTCCATCTGCGCACAGGCTGCCCGCGTAGTCCAGCACGTTGCGCAGTTCGCGCAGGTTGCCCGGCCAAGGGTGGCTCAGCAGCCGCTGCAGCGCGGCGGGCGTGAGCGAGCGCCCGCCCAGCAGGCGCGTGATCATGGCGCCCAGGTCGCTGCGCTCGCGCAGCGGCGGCAGCTGGATGTGCGCGCCCTTCAGGCGGTAATACAGGTCGTCGCGGAAGCGCCCGGCCAGCACCAGCGATTCCAGCGGCGCGTGCGTCGCCGCGATCACGCGGATGTTCACCGGCACCGGCCGCGTCGCGCCCACCGGCAGCACCTCACGTTCGGAGAGCACGCGCAGCAGCCGCGCCTGCAGCGCCAGCGGCATGTCGCCGATCTCGTCCAGAAACAGCGTGCCGCCGTCGGCCTCGGCGATCAGGCCGCGCTTGCCCTTGGGCGAGGCGCCCGAGAAACTGCCCGGCAGGTAGCCGAACAGCTCGCTCTCGATCAGGTGCTCGGGAATCGCCGCGCAGTTCACCGCCACAAAAGGCCGCGCACGCCGCTCGCTGCTGCTGTGCACCGCCTTCGCAAAAAACTCCTTGCCCGATCCCGTCTCGCCCGTGATCAGCAGGCTGATGGGCGTGTTCACCAGCCGCGCCACGCGCTCCACCTGCCGGTCCAGCGCGGCATCGCCCGCCGACAGCGCGGCCAGCGGCGCCGGCACAGCGCGCTCGCGCTGCGCGGCGGCCACCGGGCGCGGCGGCGGCGGCACGGCCGAGAGAAACAGCAGCTGCCGCCCGCCCGCGAGCATCACCGCGCGCTGGTCTGAGGGCTGCGTCAGCACGAAGCGGCCGATCTGGCTGAACGGCAGTTCAAACAGCGCTTCGAAGCTGCGGCCCACCAGCGGCGGCGCGTGCACCGCGCGGCCCTGCAAAGCCAGCTGCGCGCGCCGGTTGTGGCCCACCACGCGGCCGTTCGCGTCCAGGGCCAGCAGGTACTCGGGCTGCACGTCCAGGAACTGCGGCGCCGCCGAGAGCCGCAAGATCCAGTCGTGGCGGTGGCGGTGCAGAAAGGCCGCGTGCTCGATGTCGTGCGCCGTCATCTTCACCAGCTGCAGCGCCAGGTGCTGGCTGCTCTTGGGCTGGCTCGAACTGAGCTGCGAAATGTCCAGCACCGCGCTCAGCTCGCCCGCGCTGTCGTACACCGGCGCGGTGGTGCAGGTGAGCGGGATGTGGGTCGCGTCGAAGTGGTCGTCCAGGTGCACGGTGAGCGCCTCGCCGGTGCTGATGCAGGTGCCCACGCCGCAGGTGCCCGCATGGTGCTCGCTCCAGTCCGCACCGAGGTAGAGGCCCGCCTTGCGCAGGCTGGGCTCGAACACCAGGTCGCCCAGAAAGTCCACCGTCACGCCGCGCGCGTCCGTCAGCAGCACCACATAACCCAGCCCCGCCACCTTGCTGTAAAGCGCCTCCAGCCCGTGGCGCGCGATCTGCAGCAGCGCCTCCATCTGGTCCTGGTGCTCGCGCAGCCGCGCCTGCGGCAGGATCACGGCCTCCTGCATGCGGGTCGGGTCCAGCCGGTGCTGCTGCACACAGCGCAGCCACGAATCGCGGATCACCTGCTCATGCCCCGCCGCAGCCTGCGCGTCTGCGCCGTCGGCGGCCACCTGCATCACGGTGGCGATGTGCTGGTGCGGGGTGGTGGGCATGGCGCGACTCCGGGTGAAAGGCTGGCGGGCGGGCCTTGCACCTTCGGGGGAGCGCGGGGTGGTGTCAATGGAGGGTTTACCCGCGTATGGGTGGACGGCACTCATCGGCCACTTCCAGTCATCCTATAGACCCGACTATTTCCATGCCGATGACCTGTTCCAGAGCACAGCCGCCATGGGCCGATGGCGGCTCCAAGAGGCTCATCCCTCCAAAGCAGTCGCTGACCTTACATCTCCTTTCGACGGCCCAATGCGGCCGGCAGATCTGCAGCCCAACGCGACTGGCCGAACTGGGGGTTCCCGACCCAATATATCGCCCGTGAGTTTGCGGGTTTTCAGGATCGTGGCTGCGTCACCGCGACCAACCTGAGACCCGTGCCGTGACTGAAGTAGTACTCACCTTTCGGACTAATGACGACGGCGCGATCCCCTGCAGGGTGCGAGAAGTAAAGCCACCCGTCACCCGGTTGGCCTGGGCCGGCAGTTTTGGGGACGGCCTGCATCCCGTGGTCGACCCCGGCATCCGGACGCGTGCCCTTGGTCGGTTCGCGGTTGTCGCTGGCTTCATCGCGGCCCGCATGCTCATCGCGTTTGCGTGAGTCCCATGCCAGTTGCATGTGGACTTTGTCATAACCGGACAGAACCCCCACCCCTAGGTCTGCACGGTATTCGCGGACATCGGCCAGCGACAAGGTGCTGGTAGCCACTGCCAACATGCCAATCGACGCAAAAAGCAAGGTCTTGTTCATGATGAAGTCCTCTGTGTGAACCCCCAGTCGACATTGACTGTGATTTCAGTCTGCACCTGCCTCGATGTACAGACACTGAGGAACTCGTTCACCCGCCATTCAGCTGGCGCTCACCCATTACCTGCTCGTAGCGTGCACGGATCGTCGCTTCAGAGCCCCGCTGGCACACCGAGAGATCCTTCTATCCAGACTCCACGTTGTCAAGACAGAAACAACAAGGTAGCGCTACGGCTGCACAGCAGCAAAGGACCATAGACCTACCTTTGCCTTTCGGCGATGAACAGAAGATGAATCCGCCATTCAGCATGCATACATGGTGGTTTTTTCACAATGCCATTCAACAAGAAAGCAATAGCCGCCTCATTCGTATCAAAGTTGCCACTCAAAATGGGCTGATGGGCGCCAGCCTTGGCATGAGCGGTGGGCGCGCCGCCCGATCTGGGATGGCTTGTCAATGCCGCGATCAGTGGCAGGTTGGGTCGGACCCTCACGCAGCCATGCGGAGCCTGCACCACGAACCGTTTGTCGTGCGTTAACCCGAAATAAAGGAGCCTCCCATGAAATACCACCCCTCTTTGGGGCACGGCCTGCTGGTTCTGTCTCTGGCAGTGGCCGCCCAGCCCACATGGGCCGATGACGATTGCGACGCGCCGCTGAATCGCTGGCAGACGCGTGAGGCCGTGCGACAGATGGCCGCCGCACAGGGCTGGCAGATCCAGCGGCTGAAGATCGACGACGGCTGCTATGAAATTCGCGGCACCGATGCCCAAGGACGCAGCTTCAAAGCCAAGATCGACCCGGAAACCCTGAAGGTGTTGAAGATGAACCAAGACAGGCGCCAGCGTGCCCGGGAACGCGATCGTGGTGAGGACGGTGCTGCGCGGCAGACCCGACCGCCGCAACCGGACGACACCGCCGTGCCATCGCCTTTGTTGACCCCTGACGCTGCGCCGCGCGGCCAGATCGAATAACCCCCTTCCCACAGGAGCATCACCATGTCCAAACCCCTTATGACCATTCTGGCCACCGCCTGCGCGCTGGCCCTTCCCGCCCTGGCCCACAGCCGCCCGCTCACGCTGACCGCCCAGCTCAAGAACTACGGCGGCGACGGCGCCTACCTGGCGGCGTACCTGACCGATGCGAAAGGCGCCTATGTGCGCACGCTGTGGGTGGCCGGTGGCAAGGCCAAGTACCACAAGCACCTGTCCGACTGGAGCCGTCTCTCGGCGGGTGATGCCAAGCGCCTGGATGGCGTGACCGGCGCCAGTGTGGGCGCGGGGCGCACGCTCAAGGTCACCGCCGATCTGGCGGATGCACTGATGGACGCGGGCTATGAAATCCGCATCGACGCCGCTGTGGAAGACATGCGGGACAGCCCGTCGGAGGTCCGCATCCCGCTGACCAAAGCGAACGTCGGCAAGCCGCAGGCCGGCAAGCAGTACATCCAGTCGGTGACCTTCCAACTTCAGTGAAGGGACTCGCATGAGCTGGAAAGTCATCCACCGCTGGCTGGGCCTGACCGTTGGCACCCTGGCTGTGGTGCTGGGCATCACCGGCTCTGTTTTGGCGATCGACCCGGTGCAGCAGGCGTGGCAGGCCCCCGCCGCACCGGGCGATCTGCCCGTGGCCACGCTGGTGGAGCGCGTGACGCGCACCGTTCCGGGTGCGGAAGAGATTCGCCACCTGCCCTCGGGTGCCATCGTGGTGTTCAGCTTTGCCAGCGACCAGCCGCAGGCGCAGTACGTGGACCCGGCCGATGGCCGGGTGCTGGGTGCGTGGCAAGCCTCGGCGCTGCCGCGCTGGGTGAAGAACCTGCACCGCTCGCTGCTGCTCGGCGACGCCGGGCGCTGGGGTGCAGCGGGCATTGCACTGACCATGGGTTTGCTGTGCGTCTCTGCCCTGGTGCTTTTGCTGCGGCGCATGGGCGGCTGGCGGCAGTTGGCGGCGCGGGTGCGTGGCTCGCTGGCGCAGCGCATCCACGTGGTCGCGGGCCGCGTGGTGCTCGCCGTGCTTTGCTTGACATCGCTCACGGCGCTGACCATGAGCGCCTCGACCCTGGGACTGGTGGAACTGGACACCCGGGCCGAGCCTGAAGTGCTCTCGGTGCTCACCGGCCAGCCAGCCTTGCCCGGCGCGCAGCTGGCCACGCTGCAAACCCTTGCGGTGCAGGATTTGCGCAAACTGAATTTTCCCGGCCCCACCGACCCGGAAGACACTTGGAACGTGGTCACCGCCCAGGGTCAGGGGTGGATCGACCGGTACTCGGGCCAGATGCTGGCCTGGCAGGACGCCACCCTGGCGCAGCGCATTTACGACTTGGCCGTGGTGCTGCACACGGGCGAAGCGGCCTGGCCCTGGGCCGTGGTGCTCGGGCTCGTGGGCGCCAGCGTGCTGCTGTTCTGGCTGTCGGGCGTTGTCATCTGGTGGCAAGCACGCCGCCAGGCGCACCACATCACCGGCAACACCCCGCTGGCGCAGGCCGACGTGCTCATCTTCGTGGCCAGCGAAGGCGGCAGCACCTGGGGTTTTGCCCAGACGCTGCAAGACGCGCTGAGCCAGGGCGGCCACCGCGTTCACACCAGCGCGCTGGAGAACTTTCGAACCACGGCCGCCACGCGGCAGGTGTTTGTGCTTGCAGCAACCTATGGCGAAGGCCAGGCCCCGGCCCACGCCAGCGGCGCCCTGGAGCACATCGCCGGGCTCAGCGCCAGCGCTGTGCCAGTAACGGTGCTGGGCTTTGGCGACCGGCAGTTTCCGGCCTTCTGCGCCTTTGCCGTGGCGCTGGATCAGAAGCTGCGCGCACAGGGCTGGCCCACGTTGCTGCCGCTGGAGTGCATCCACCAGCAATCGGGCCAGCAGTTCGCGCGCTGGGGCGTTGCCCTGGCGCAGGCGCTCGGCGAACCCCTGGTCCTGGAGCATGTCCCGCGCGTGCCACCCACCGAGGCGCTCACGCTCATGGCGCGCCAGGACTTTCCCGGTGTCACCGGGCAGGCCACGGCGATCCTGCGCTTTGGTTGGCCGGCACAGGGACCGGGCGCACGCCTGCGCGGGCACGGTCTGGCACGGTTTGCAGCCGGCGATCTCTTGGGCATCGTGCCGCCGGGCTCGACCGTGCCGCGCTACTACTCGCTGGCCTCGGGCTGGGAAGACGGGTTTGTGGAAATCTGCGTGCGCCAGATGCCCGGCGGTCTGTGCTCGACGCACCTGCTGGGCCTGCAGATGGGGGACAGCATCACCGCCTTTGTCCGGCCCAACCCCGGCTTTGCACTGCCGCGCACGCGGCGGCCTGTGCTGCTGATCGGGGCGGGCACAGGTGTGGCGCCGCTGGCCGGCTTCATCCGCCGCAACGACAGACGCAGCCCGATGCACCTGTACTTTGGTGGGCGCGACCCGGCGCGGGACTTTTACTTCGGCCCCGAAATTCAGCGCTGGCTCGGCGAAGGACGCCTGGCAACACTGCACACGGTCTTCTCCCGCGTGCCCGACGGCGGTGGCTATGTGCAGGACGCCCTGCGCCGAGACGCCGAACGCGTGCGCGGCCTGGTGGCTCAGGGCTCCATCGTGCGCGTCTGCGGCAGCCGTGCCATGGCGCAGGGCGTGGCCGAGACGCTGGACATGGTGCTGGCGCCACTGCAGTTGAGCGTATCGACGCTGAAAGCCAAGGAGCGCTATGCCGAAGATGTCTTCTGAGCCCGCTGTGCCCTGCCAGCGCACCACCCTGCACGGTCCGACCATGGGCACACGCTGGTCGGTCACTGTCGACGTCGACAACACCATGGACCTGGCGGCCTTGCGCCAGGACCTCGCCGCTGCGGTGGAGCAGGTGGACATGCAGATGTCGCCCTGGAAACCGGACAGCGACCTCATGCGCCTCAACCGCGCGCCCGTGGACGAGTGGGTGGACCTGCCCGCTGACATCCTGGAGGTGCTGGACTGTGCGCTCGATGTGCACCGCCTCAGCGCGGGTGCATTCGATCCGTGCGTGGGGGCGCTGGTGGATGCCTGGGGGTTTGGCGCGGTGCGCGATGCACCCGACGCGCAAGCGATCCGTGCCGCACGCCAGTCCACGCCTCTCATTGCGCACGGCCGCCTGGAGCTGGACAGGCCCTCTGGCCGCGCCCGCAAGCGTGCCACCCTGCAACTCGACCTGTGCGGCATTGCCAAGGGCTACGCGGTGGACCGCATGGCCCATGTGCTGCAACAGCACGGCGTGCGGCATGCGCTGGCAGCGCTGGATGGCGAGCTGCGCGCTGTGGGCACTCAAGCCAGCGGCGTGCCCTGGGCTGTGGCGCTCGAACGCCCAGAGCCTGGGCGCCGCGTGGTGCACGGGGTCATCGAGCTGGAGGATCTGGCGGTGGCCACCTCGGGCGACTACCGCCGCTATCTGGACGTGGGCGATGCGCGCCTCGCGCACACCATGGACGCGCGCCGCTGCGCACCCGTGAACAACGCCGTGGCATCGGTCACCGTGCTGGCGCGCACCTGCATGCACGCGGACGCCTGGGCCACGGCCCTGCTGGTGGCAGGCCCCGACGAGGGTCTGGCCATGGCACAGCGCATGGGCTTGGATGTGCTGTTCCTGCTTCGCCGTACTGAATGTTTGATGGAGGTGGGGCTGGGTCGTTTTGGCAGACCCAGTGGTACCACTCCTTCGGAGCGTCCCATCCCCGGATAGATTCTCAGGCCACGCCTCGGGCGGGCTCGACAACACTTGGTCCACCGGGCTCAAGTGGCTTGCTTGCCCTTAGCCGGGCCCACTTGATGCCTTCGAACCAAAGCACGCTCAACAAGCCCAGACCGCAGCCGGCGGCCAACTCGTGGGCCGACAGGGGCGCGAACCGCAGCACCCTGGAGTTGCCTGCCGAACTGGTCTGCAAGCTCGCACGATGGCCCGCCGTTGTAGCGCCCATGGATAGCGGATCATAGGGAGCGTTGCGTCACTGCTTGACGGTCAACTCATTGTGGATGGTATGGGCGCCCTCGGCGGCTCGTGCGGCGCCGAGCGCGGTGTCGATCTGCGCCTGACTTGCCACCACACCCGTCAGCCGAACGTCGCCCTTGGTGGTGACGACTGTGATGTCCAGCCCAGCCAAACCGGGTTCGTTGTTCAGTGCAGATTTGACATGAGTCGTGATGTCGGCGTCTGATACGTTGGCATCTGCTCTGGTAGCCGCAGCTTGAGTCGGACTCGCGATATCTGCCTTGTTGCATGCGGTCAGCATGATCGTGCAGCAGGCGGTCAACAGAAACACTTGGTTGAAAAGTTTCATGGAATTCTTTTGTGAAATGTAGGCAGAAAAAGCGCTTTGCTCTGCTGCATTACTCGGTGTCCGCTCTGGCTGCCGAGCCCAAAGCGATACCGAAGGGTTCAAGTCATGTGACGCAGGTCGGCCTGATACGACGGCAACAGGAGATCACCCGGGTGCTGCTGAAGCACGTAGGGCACTGAAAAAAATGCCACGGTAAACACCACAAACAGTGTGGCGGCGACAGCCTGTGCAATGGGTTGGAGAAAGTTCTTGAGATCGGCGTTCATGATGGATCCTGTGAAGGCTGGAGGTTTAGGGGGGGGTGAGGGCCAGATGTCTGCTCTGGACCTTGGGGACATGTTGCATGCGTGAGGCTGAACACATGCTGAACGGCCGTTTCTGGGTACGTTCACATTCCCCG
Organism: Hydrogenophaga sp. L76; assembly: GCF_057654755.1. Classification (NCBI taxonomy): domain Bacteria; kingdom Pseudomonadati; phylum Pseudomonadota; class Betaproteobacteria; order Burkholderiales; family Comamonadaceae; genus Hydrogenophaga; species Hydrogenophaga sp. L76. The sequence continues at coordinate 3,152,952 of NZ_CM172807.1, read as the reverse complement.
ATCCACCCCAGGCGGCGGCCCATGACCTAACTGGTTCTCAACTGTCTGGTTGCGAACCACCGTCACGGTGCAATCAGGTCATATGCTCGACGGGAGCATTCGGATGGTGTTGATAAAGCAACCCACAGCTTGCTGATGCCGAACGAGCACGTATGAGGGTGACCAGGCAACATACCTGCGACCGAGCGGGCGTTTCAGTAGTTCGAGACTCGTTGTATGTCAGCTCCTCAGTCTCGAATCCGCAATAGCTGTGGACAGGTCTGTGTCGCCTGGATCAGCTCCCTACTTTCGAGGGCTGTCGTTCGGCCGCCCGCGATCTTGTCTCTGCCGACGGGTGCAACCTGCGAACGACTGCTGTTGCAAAGCGCGAGTTTCTCGACAGGTTCGGCGAACGACCGCTGCGAAATATGGACCGTTCGTGCGACTCGAAAAGTGTCACTGGCGCTTTTGGGTCGACAAATGCCGATGGCCCCAACCCCACCTCAAGGCATCGCCCCCGCCAACCCCCAATTCCCCGCCGCCAGCACCACCAGCCCGACGACCCCACCAAAACCGCCGTGCCGGGTGCACATCCACTCGCCCTGTCGCTCCTCTGGGAAAAGACCCAGCGTCAGCACCCGCAACACGCCGAGCACGATGCCTTTGGGATGTCAAACCCGTCGGCGGGGTCGATCAATCGGATTTCCCGGGTTGCACGGTCCGCTCCAACCGCGTCAGGTCGAAGCCTTTTTCGCGCAGGCGGCCCAACAGGGCCTGGTAGGTGTCCGCCTCCACCGTCGGCGTGCGCGACAGGATCCACAGGTATTCACGCTCCGGCTCGCTCACGGCGACGAGCCGGTATCTCGGGTCGAGGTCGATGACCCAGTAGTTGCCCCAGACCATGGGCAGCCACGACAGCCAGGCGGGGGCGAAGCGCACTTTCAGCTTGGGCGAATCGGCGGGGCCGTCCTGGCGCGCGCGGCCCACGGCTTCGGCCACTTCGCCGTTGGCCTGGCGGCAGCGGTTGACGACGTCGAGCTGACCGTCGTCGCGCAGCCGGTACAACGCGCTCGTGTCGGCCACGCACTGGCGCTGGAAGCGGTTGGGGTATTTCGCGATTTCGTACCAGGTGCCCAGATAGCGGTCGACGTCGAGCCGGGCTATGGTCTGGAGCGGCTCGGGTGGCGCGGAGGTCTGCGCCGATGCGGCGAGCGGCGACAGCAGGGCCAGCGCGAAGGCCAGCTGCCGCAGCGTGGGCGATGGGGTGAACGAAGGGGCGGTGGTGGGCGTGGTCATGGCATCGGGTGGGTTGGGCTCAGTGTGCCCGGTTCCCACACGGCGCGATGTCTGCCACCGCACCCAGGCCGCCTCAGCTTTTCTTCGCCAGCCCCAGCCGCTCGATCGTCGCCTTCTCGGTCTTGAAGGTGCGCTCGCCGTAGGCCGTGTAGTCGGCCGTGCTCATGTAGACCGTGGGCATGAAGAACCTGTCCAGCGTCTCCTGCACCTTGGCGTCGTCCAGGGTCTTCCTGAACGCGTCGTGCAGCACCTTGACCACGGCCGGGTCCATGCCCTTGGGGCCGCCGATGCCGAAGGGCGATTCGGTGATGGTGTCCCAGCCGCTTTCCTTGACCGTGGGCACGTCGGGGAAGGCCTTGTTGCGGTTGCTGCCCAGCGTGGCGAGCAGGCGCAGTTTGCCGCTCTGCACATGCGGCGCGAACTCGGTGGTGCCGCTCATCATGCGGATGTGGCCGCCCAGGATGGCCTGCATGATTTCAGCCGAACCCTTGAACGGGATCGGGTTGAGCTGGATGCCGGCTTTCTCGCTGAACTCTTCGATCGCGAGGTGCGGCGTGGTGCCCGTTCCCGTGTGGCCGTATTCGAGTTTGCCGGGGTTGGCCTTGGCGTAGGCCACCATCTCCTTGAGGGTCTTGAACGGCGCGTCCGCCGTGCAGGCGATGCCGAAGGTGTAGCCGGTGAGGCAGACGATGTGGCTGATGTCCTGCACCGGGTCGAACGGCATTTTCTGCATGTGCGGCAGGCGGTAGATGCCCAGCGGCAGCTGCGTGAGCGTGTAGCCGTCGGGAGCGGCGCTCACCATGGCGGCCGCGCCCAGCGTGCCGCCCACGCCGGGTTTGTTCTCGATGATCACGGGCACGCCCAGCGTCTTGCTGGCGCTTTCCGCGAAGGCGCGCATGACACCGTCGCTGCTGCCACCGGCGGGCCAGGGCGCGATCAGCTTGATGGGGCGGCTGGGGAACTTGTCCTGTGCGAACGCGTGCGTCGGCAGGAGCGCCGGAGCGGCCACGGCGGCAGCGGCCGACAGGATCTGACGGCGGTTGAAGTGGGCGGGGCGGCTGGACGGGTGGCTCATGCGGTGTCTCCTGTTGCGATGAAGTGAGACACGCAACATAGAACCAGCGGGCCCAACCGTGAATGGGGTAGGCCCGGTGCTCCCCCCGGAATCCGTCACCCGCGCGACGCAGGCTCAGGTCTTCAAGCGGCGGTCTGCTCGCCCAGCAGGTCGTCGGCCTTGCCGAGCGGCTCGCCGTCGTCCAGGGTCTGCCAGTCGCTGGTGAGCAGCTCCATCAGCGCCTGGTCCAGGGTGTCGATATCAATGTCCAGAGGCTCGACCAAGCCCTCAGGCTGCAAACGGGAAGGTCCACGGTTCATCTGGGTCCTCCGATCTGATCGACAGCTCGCGCCGGACACGGCGAACGACGGTGCGATCACCACCCGAGTGTTCTGCAAAGCGGGCGCCTTGACCAGTATCAAACCGTTTCAACATGTGAAGGGCCCGACCGGCCTTGCACGCTGAGGACTTCAGATGCGGGTGGCATCGGCCCGCCGGCGCGCGAAGTCCACGAACCAGTCGAGGCAACCCGGGTTGGCCATGGCTTCCTTGTTGATCACCTTGTCCAGCGGCTGGCCGAGCAGCAGTTTCTTGATCGGCAGCTCCTGCTTCTTGCCTGAGAGCGTGCGCGGGATCTCGGCCACCTGCAGGACTTCGTTGGGCAGGAAGCGCGGTGACAGCGCGGTGCGGATGGCGCCGTTGATCCTGGCCGTCATCGGATCGTCCAGCGTGAGCCCCGGGCGCAGCACCACGAACAGCGGCATGTAGCTTTCGCGGCCCAGGTATTCGAGGTCCACGACCATCGAGTCCAGCACCTCGGGCAGCGCCTCGACGGCGCTGTAGAGCTCGCTCGTGCCCATGCGCAGGCCGTGGCGGTTGATGGTGGCGTCGGAGCGGCCGTAGATGACGCAGGAGCCGTCGGGGTGGATGCGCAGCCAGTCGCCGTGGCGCCAGACGGCGCCGGCGTCTGCGGCGAGATCACCACCACCCGGTTTGCGGCCGTGGCCGGGCGGGTACATGTCGAAGTAGCTGCCGAGCAGGCGCTGGTTGTCGGTGTCGCCGACGAAGTACAGCGGCATGGACGGGATGGGTTGCGCGCAGACCAGTTCGCCCACTTCGTCGATGACGGGCTGACCCTGTTCGTTCCACGACTCGACCGCGCAACCCATGAGGCGGCACTGCATGCGGCCGGGCGTTTGAGGCAGTTCGCGGTTGCCGCCGATGAAGGCGCCGGCGAAGTCCGTTCCACCCGAAATGTTGCACCACCAGATGTCGCGCTGCGCATCGTTTGCAGCGATGGCCGCGAACTGCGCCGTGCCCCAGCGCTGAGCGTCCTCCGACAGCGGTGAACCGGTCGTGCCCAGTGCGCGCACCTGCGACAGATCGCCGCAGGTCGACAGGTCCACGCCCGCCTTCAGGCAGTTCGCAAAAAACGCCGCGCCGGCGCCGAAGAAGGTCACGCCGAGTTCGGATGCAAAGCGCCAGAGCGTGGTCCAGTCGGGCTGGTCTCTGGGGCCACCGGGGTTGCCGTCGTAGAGCACGCAGGTGGTGCCGTTGAGCAGGCCGCTGGTCTGTGCGTTCCACATCACCCAGCCGGTCGAGCTGTACCAGTGGTAACGCTCGCCCCAGCTGTTGGGCGCGTAGCTGCAGCCCACGTCGTTGTGGATGATCTTCAGTGCCATCGCCACGATGACCGTGCCGCCGTGGCCGTGCACGATGGGCTTGGGCAGGCCGGTGGTGCCGCTGCTGTAGACGATCCACAGCGGGTGGTCGAACGGCAGCCACAGCGGCTCGAAAGCGGCGGTGGCCGCGTCGTAGCGCGCGGTGGCGGTGCTGAAGGCGGTGCAGGGTTGGGCGGCTTCGAGCGCGCGGTCCACCGCGGCCGGGTCTTCGGCCAGGTTGGTGTGCAGGATCACGTGGCGCACCGTGGGCAGCGCCGCGCGCAGTTCGGCCACCACGCCCAGGCGGTCGAAATCCTTCATGCCGTAGGTCACGCCGTCGCAGGCGATCAGCGCCACCGGCTCGATCTGTCTGAAGCGGTCGAGCACTGCGTTCGTGCCCATGTCGGGCGCGCACACGCTCCACACCGCGCCGATGCTCACCACCGCGAGAAAGGCGACCATGGTCTCGGGGATGTTGGGCAGGTAGGCGGCCACGCGGTCGCCGGGTTTCACGCCCTGGGCCTGCAGGTGCAGCGCGAGCGACGCGACCTGGCGCCGCAATTGGGGCCAGCTCAGTTCGACATGGCGCCCCTTTTCGTTGCGACTGACGATGGCCGGGAAGCCCGCGGCATGGGCCGGCATCACATGGCGCAAGACCTGCTGCGCGTAGTTGAACTGTGCGCCCGGGAACCACTTCGCCCCCGGCATCACGTTGCGCTCCAGCACCGCCGTGTGCGGCGTGGGCGACTGCATCTCGAAGTAGTCCCAGATGCTTTGCCAGAAGGCGTCGAGATCGGTGGTGGACCAGCGCCAGAGGGCGTCGTAGTCGGCAAAGTGCAGACCGCGGTGCTCCGCGAGCCATTGCTGGTAGAGGCGTATCTGGGGGATGTGGGGCGCGGGGATGCCCGGCGTGGTGCTCATGGTGGCTCGCTCTTGGTTCGGGCCCTGGGGGCCTGTTGTCTCCGTCTGCCGCGAGGGTAGCAGCGCACCCCTGACCGCGCCACTGCCGAGGTGACAGGGCCCCCTGCGGTATAACCCGCGCATGCTTCTGCCCGCCCCCACACTCGAACCCGCTCTGGACCTCACGGTCTTCGTCGCCGCGCCCATCGAGGCGGGCGAGATCACCGGGCTCAACAGCCGCGGCAAACGCCGCATCATCCCCATCACCGGGGGCTCGGTCAGCGGCGCCATCCACGGCCGGGTGCTGCCCGGCGGGGCCGATTTCCAGCTCGTGGTGAGCGACACCTGCGCTGACCTTGACGCGCGTTACCTGCTGCAGCTGGACGACCCCGACTGGGCGGGCGCGCATGTGTTCGTGCAGAACCGCGCGCTGCGCCGCGGCTCGCCGGAAAACATCGCCAAGCTGGTGCGCGGCGAGCCGGTGGACCCGGCCGCCATCTACTTCCGCTGCGCGCCGACCTTCGAGGTCTCGCACCCGGCGCTGGCCTGGATGACACAGAGCCTCTTCATCGGCACCGGTGCGCGTTTCCCCGACCGGGTCGAGATGCGATTCTTCCGCGTGGCCTGACGCGTATCAAGGCGCGTGCACCGGCCGCGACGCCAAGATTGCAGCGGCCCTGTCCCGCCCGCGTCGCGCCTGCTGCAACGCAGCATGCGTGCCCTCAGACCACCCGGCAGAATCGCCGCCACCCGACACCCGCTTTCCACAACCACAACAAGGAGTTTTCATGGGCATGTTCAGCTGGACAGAAAAGTCATCGGCCACGCTCGACGGCGGTGGCGTCATCGCCCCCGACGAGCGCCTGCCATGGCCGCAGACCATGGTCATGGGTGTGCAGCATGTCATTGCCATGTTCGGCGCCACCGTGCTCGCGCCCCTCCTGATGGGCTTCGATCCCAACGTCGCCATCCTCATGAGCGGCATCGGCACGCTCATCTTCTTCTTGATCACCGGCGGCAAGGTGCCGAGCTACCTGGGGTCGAGCTTCGCCTTCATCGGCGTGGTGATCGCGGCCAGCGGCTACGCCGGCCCCGGCCCCAACGCCAACCTGGGCGTGGCGCTGGGCGGTATCGTCATCTGCGGTCTGGTGTACACCGTCATTGGCTTCATCGTGCACGCCACCAATGTCCGTCACACCAGGTCCACGCCCATGGCCGGCATGGAAGTGGAAGAAGTGGAAGAAGGCGTGGCCGTGCACTGGATCGAGCGCCTCATGCCGCCGGTGGTGACCGGCACGGTGGTGGCCGTCATCGGCCTGAACCTCGCCGCCATCCCGATCAAGAACATGGCACCCACCGGCTTCGACGCCTGGATGCAGGCCGTCACCTTCATCAGTGTCGGCCTGGTGGCCGTGTACACGCGCGGCATGACGCAGCGCCTGCTGGTCCTGGTCGGTCTGATCGTGGCCAGCGTGATCTACGCCGTGCTGACCAACGGCCTGGGCCTGGGCAAGGCGATCGACCTCTCGGGCATTGCCAGCGCGGCCTGGTTCGGTTTGCCGACGTTTGCCGCGCCGGTGTTCGAGGCCCAGGCGATCCTGCTGATCGCACCGGTGGCGCTGATCCTGGTGGCCGAGAACCTGGGCCACATCAAGGCCGTGAGCGCCATGACCGGGCGCGACCTCAACCCCTACCTGGGCAAGGCCTTCATCGGCGACGGCGTGGCCACCATGGTCAGCGGCGCCTCGGGTGGCACCGGGGTGACCACCTACGCCGAGAACATCGGCGTCATGGCCGCGACCAAGATCTACTCTACCGCCATCTTTTTCGTCGCCGGCATCATGGCCATCGTGCTCGGTTTCAGCCCCAAGTTCGGCGCGCTGATCCAGGCCATTCCGCTGGCCGTGATGGGCGGTGTGTCCATCGTGGTGTTCGGCCTGATCGCCATCGCAGGCGCCAAGATCTGGGTCGACAACAAGGTTGATTTCTCCAACAACAAGAACCTGCTGGTGGCGGCGATCCCCCTGGTGCTGGGCACGGGAGACTACACGCTGCGTTTCGGCGAATTTGCGCTCGGCGGCATCGGTACCGCCACCTTCGGCGCGATCGGGCTCTACGCCCTGCTCAACCGCAAGGGCTGAGCGGCAGAGCACGGAGCACCACCCCGGGGCATGGAACGGTGCCGCCCCCTGGAGCGGGCACCGGCGCCACCACCAGCTGGCCATTCACCACGCGCGCGACGTCGTGGGTGGCGTCCTGCCGTTCGTGGTCGTCACCGGTGAGTCTGGCTTCGTTGAAGCGGCCCTTCAGGCCCGACGAGAACGACTCGGCGGCGTTGCTGGAGATCCCGGAGCCAAACAGGTCGCGCGTCACGCTCATGTGGAAACTGGCCTTGCGCAGCAGCTGGCGGTCGCTGGACAGGTCCACGTTGTTGGGGATGTTCAGATCGCCGCCTGGCCCCCCGGCGCCGATCAGGGCAAACCCCCATGCCTGCAGCAGCGGGCTGTTACCCCCGCCACCGGCCGCGCTCCAACAATCGTCTCCACCCCCAACCACCAGGAGACGAGCATGGGCAAAAAACTGTTGATGATCTGCGGCGACTACTGCGAAGACTACGAAACCATGGTGCCGTTCCAGGCGCTGCAGGCGGTGGGCCACACGGTGCACGCCGTCGCACCCGACAAGAAGGCCGGCGACTTCATCCACACCGCCATCCACGATTTCGAGGGCGCGCAGACCTACAGCGAAAAGCCCGGCCACCGCTTCACGCTCAACGCCACGTTCGCCGACGTGAAGCCCGAGAGCTACGACGGCCTGGTGATTCCCGGCGGGCGCGGCCCCGAGTACCTGCGCATGCACGCCAGCGTGATGGCGCTGGTCAAACACTTCACCAGCAGTGGCAAACCGGTGGCCGCCGTCTGCCACGGTGCGCAGCTGCTGGCCGCCACGGGCGACATCCAGGGCCGCACCATCTCGGCCTACCCGGCCTGCCAGGTGGAGGTGGAACTCGCGGGCGCCACCTACGCGAACATCGCGGTGGACGAAGCCGTGACCGACGGCCCCTTTGTCACCGCGCCCGCCTGGCCGGCGCACCCGGCGTGGATCGCGCAGTTCCTGGTGGTGCTGGGCACGAAGATCACGCATTGATGTGAATCACCCGCGCCTGAAGCCGCCGACAATGCGGCTTCGTCCGCCAACGCAGGAGTGCTGCCATGTGTGAAGTCTTCATCAGCGCCGACCCCGAGAGCTACGCCAGCCGCACCCGCTCGGTGCGGCTGCACGGCGTGGTGACCAGCATCCGGCTGGAGAACCTCTACTGGGACGTGCTGACCGAGATCGGCGAACGCGACGGCATGGCGGTGGTCGCGCTGATCGAGAAGCTCTACGACGAGCTGGTGGCCGCGCGCGGCGAGGTCGGCAACTTCGCGTCTTTCCTGCGCGTGAGCGCGCTGCGCTACATGGCGCTGCAGGCCCACGACCGCATCCCCATGGACAACGCGGTGCCGATCCGCTCGCTCGACGCGCGCGCCGTGCTGCACGCGCTGCCGGCGCACTGGGCGCTGCCGTCCCCGGCGGTGTCGGGCACGGTGGTGGCGCTGCGCCGCAAGGGTTGAGCGGCGGGCACAGGTGACACCCGGCGCTGTGCGCGCCGGTGGTGGGCCGCTACAGTGTGGCGATTCCTCCCCCAACCCGCAGCCTGTTCAGCCCCATGACCCTCTGGAAAAAACCGATCTCCGTCGAAGAACTCACCGCCATCCACCTGGGCACCGCCGTGCAGCACCTGGGCATCGAATTCCTGGCCGTCGGCGACGACTTCATCCGCGCGCGGGTGCCGGTGGACAGCCGCACGAAACAGCCCTACGGCCTGCTGCACGGCGGCGTGAGCGTGGTGCTGGCCGAAACCCTGGGCTCGTGCGGCGCGGCCTACAGCTGCCCCGAAGGCCACCGCGCCGTGGGCCTGGACATCAACGCCAACCACCTCAAGGGCGCCACCAGCGGCTGGGTCACCGGCGTCACGCGGCCGGTGCACATCGGCCGCACCACCCAGGTCTGGCAGATCGACCTCACGAACGAGGCCGGCGAGCTGACCTGCGTCTCGCGCATCACCATGGCGGTGCTGGCGCCGCGTTAGGGACGGATTGCAGGGGTTGACGTTTTTTGTTACAAAACCGATAGGCAAGGCGTACAGTCCAGTTCACTCCTCTGATACCACCATGGACTCCATCCTGCCTTCCAACGACGACATCGGCCACTACCTTTCGCTGATGGTCGCGCATGGAGCCTCGGACTTGTTTCTCTCCAGTGGCAGCTCGGCGGCGCTCAAGGTCCAGGGCGTGGTCCGGCGCTTGCCAGAGCCTCCGCTGGACCCGGCGCGCACACAGCGCCTGGCCTATTCGGTGATGCGCGAATCACAGATCCGCGACTTTGAAGCCACGCTGGAAAGCGACCTGGCCATCGCCCTGCCCGGCCTGGGTCGTTTCCGTGTCAACGTCTACCGCCAGCGCGGCGACGTGGCCGTGGTGGTGCGCCACATCAACGCCAAGATTCCCTCGCTGGACGGGCTGAAGCTGCCGCCGGTGCTGAAAAAGCTGGCCCAGCTCAAGCGCGGTCTGGTGCTGGTGGTGGGCGCAGCGGGTTCGGGCAAGTCGACCACGCTGGCGGCCATGCTGGACCACCGCAACCGCAACCTGAGCGGCCACATCCTCACCGTCGAAGACCCGATGGAGTTCGAGCACAGCCACGGCCTGTCCATCGTGGACCAGCGTGAGGTGGGTCTGGACACGCAGTCGTTCGACGAGGCCCTTCGCCACGCCATGCGAGAGGCGCCCGACGTGATCATGATCGGCGAGATCCGCGACCGCGAAACCATGCAGCACGCCATGGCCTACGCCGAAACCGGCCACCTGTGCGTCTCGACACTGCACGCGAACAACGCCAACCAGGCGATCCAGCGCATCCTGAACTTCTTCCCCGAGACCGCGCACAGGCAGATCCTGATGGACCTGTCGCTCAACCTCAAGGGCGTCGTGGGCCAGAGGCTGATCCGCGGCGCGGAGGGCAATCTGGTGCCAGCGGTGGAGGTGATGCTGCTTTCGCCCTACATCGCCGACCTGATCCAGAAGGGCCAGACAGACGACATCAAGGAGGTGATGGCCAAGAGCAATGATCTGGGCATGGCCACGTTTGACCAGTCGCTCTACGAGCTCTACGAGCGCGGCGAACTCACGGCCGAGCAGGCGGTGGACAACGCCGACTCGCGCACCGACCTCTCGCTGCGCATCCGGCTGCACCACGGGCAACGGCCGCAAGCCGGCGGCCTGCGCATGGTCCCGAAATGAGCCGGCCGGCCCCGGCGCTCAACCGGTTGACGCGGCGCCAGCGACGGGCCTGGGCTGGCCACGTTCGCAGCGCCCGTGTGCACTGGCCACACCGCGGAAATCGCTGCTCCAGGACTGGGCGGCGGTATTGATCTGGATGCGCTCGTTGTCCAGCGACGTGAGGATCACCGTGCCACGGATCGCAAAGGTGTACACCGGCACACCATCGATCAGCACCGAGCGCACACGCTGCTGGTCGTATTCAATCGCGACCGTGCGCGTCCAGACGGTGCGGGCTGGCAGGTAGGCGGCCTCGCACACCAGCACCACCTGGCTCGTTGCCGGCGGTGTCTGGCTGTGGGCGACCGCGCTGAACGTCAGCGCCAGCACCGCGGCCATCCGCACAGGTTTCATTCGGCGCCGCCCTGCGCCATGCGTTCGCTCTTCCAGTAGACGTCGTCGCCACCGTTCATGCGGTTGAGCACGCGCGCGAGCACGAACATCAGGTCCGAGAGGCGGTTCAGGTACTGGCGCGGGGCTTCCTTGATCGCTTCTTCATTGCCCAGCGCCACCACGACGCGCTCGGCACGCCGCGCCACGGTGCGGCACACGTGTGCCTGGGCCGCAGCGCGGTTGCCCGCGGGCAGGATGAATTCCTGCAGGCGCGGCAGCTTTTCGTTGTAGGTGGCCAGGGCCTCGTCGAGCGCGAGCACGGCCTCGGGCTTGAGCAGCTCAAAACCCGGGATGGACAGTTCGCCGCCCAGGTTGAACAGCTGGTGCTGGATCTCCACCAGCAGCGTGCGCACATCGGTGGCCATGTCTTCGCACAGCAGCACGCCGATGTGCGAGTTGAGTTCGTCCACGTCGCCCATGGCGTGCACGCGCAGGCTGTTCTTGGAGACGCGGGTGTTGTCGCCGAGGCCGGTGGTGCCGGCGTCGCCGGTGCGGGTGGCGATCTGGGTGAGTCGGTTGCCCATGGCGGATTCCTTGGTGTCGGCTGTGCGGGGAAGCTTGCATTGTGCGGGATTCGGCGCGCGTTACACCGGGCAGGGAAATGTGTCTGCGGCAAGCGGAATGTCATGCAGGCAACAGCCGGCAAAACCATTGGCGCTGCTCGGTGTGCTGCTATGAAATAACAGAACCCCGCGCTTCAGGGCACGGGGTTCTGTTCAATCTCAAGGAGCCAAGAACCATGTTTGATCGACAACACCACACCCTGTTCGAAGTCCGCAGCGTCCTGCTGTTCGCCGCCCTGACCATGGGCTCGACCAGCGCCCTGATGGCCCAAAGCACCGCCCTGCCCGCGTTGGCTTCCAGCGACCAGGCCATCAGCGCCGCCTTCACCAGGGCCGACAAGAACGGTGACCAGGCCCTGAGTGCCGAAGAGGCCAAGACCTTGCCCGCGGTGTCGCAGCAGTTCACCCAGATCGACGCCAACGGCGACGGCACCCTTTCGCTGGCGGAGTTCAGGGCGGCCATGAAGGATCCCAAGTCCTGATCGCCTGAACAAAGCGTGAACCCGACAGGGGCATTGCGCAACGCTTCTCCCGGCGGGGGGCTGGCAGTAAACTGGGCCGTTTTTCGCTCGGCCCAGTTTGGAGACTGCCATGAACGCCCCCGCCCAACTCGCCCATCTGGTGCCCGACATCCAGCAGCGCCCCGTGCCTGCGGAACTGTTGGCGGCGCTGCAATCCCGTTTTGGCGCACAGTGTTCCACCGCGCTGGCGGTGCGCGAGCAACACGGCCGCGACGAGTCGGTATACGACGTGCCGCCGCCCGCCGCCGTGGTGTTTGCGCTGAACACACAGGACGTGTCGGACGCGGTGAAACTCGCGGCGTTGTACAAGGTCCCCGTGATCCCGTTCGGTGTCGGCTCCTCGCTTGAAGGCCACCTGCTGGCCGTGCAGGGCGGCATCAGCATCGACGTCAGCCGCATGGACCAGGTCTTGTCGATCAACGCCGAAGACCTGACCGTGACGGTGCAGCCCGGCGTGACGCGCAAGGCCGTGAACGAAGCGGTCAAAAGCGAAGGCCTGTTCTTCCCCATCGACCCGGGTGCCGACGCCTCCATCGGCGGCATGGCGGCCACGCGCGCCAGCGGCACCAACGCCGTGCGCTACGGCACCATGCGCGAGAACGTGCTGGCACTGGAGGTGGTGACCGCGCAAGGCGAGGTGATCCGCACAGGCACCCGCGCCAAGAAGAGCAGCGCCGGCTACGACCTCACGCGCCTGATGGTGGGCAGCGAAGGCACGCTGGGCGTGATCACCGAAGTCACGCTCAAGCTCTACCCGCTGCCCGAAGCGATCTCGGCCGCGACCTGCTCCTTCCCCACCATCGAAGCCGCGGTGCGCACCGTGATCCAGGTGATCCAGCTCGGCGTGCCGATCGCGCGCTGCGAGCTGATCGACGCCAACACCGTGCGCATGGTCAACGCCCACAGCAAGCTGGGCCTGCGCGAAGAACACATGCTGCTGATGGAATTCCACGGTTCGCCCGCGAGCGTGAAGGAACAGGCCGAGACGGTGCAGGAGATTGCCAGCGAATTCGAGGGCAACGCCTTCCAGTGGGCCACCACGCCCGAAGAGCGCACCCGCCTGTGGACCGCGCGGCACAACGCCTACTTCGCCGCGATCCAGAGCAAGCCCGGCTGCCGCGCCATTTCCACCGACACCTGCGTGCCCATCAGCCGCCTGGCCGACTGCCTGCTCGATTCCGTGGCCGAGGCCGACGCCAGCGGCATCCCCTACTTCCTGGTCGGCCACGTCGGTGACGGCAATTTTCACTTCGGTTACCTGATTGACCCGGCGATCCCGGAAGAGCGCGAACGCGCCGAGGTGCTGAACAACCAGCTGGTGGCCCGCGCGCTGCGCCTCGAAGGCACCTGCACCGGCGAACACGGTGTGGGCCTGCACAAGATGGACTTCCTGCTCACCGAAGCCGGCACGGGCGCGGTGGACATGATGCGCAGCATCAAGCGCGCGCTTGACCCCGACAACATCCTGAACCCAGGCAAGATCTTTGCGCTCTGAGCCACCGCCTGGCGGTACGCTGTGAAAGCCCTGCCCTGCACCGAGACTCCCCAAAAAGAGGGACGGCTGGCGACCCTGCGTGCGCGGTGGTGACCGCTGGGTGTGACCGAATGCCGTTGAAGATGTAAACTTTACGACTCAAAATTACCCGGTTGTGGAGGTGTCACATGAACAGACTGCTGCTCCCCCTGCTGTTGGCGTCGTCCGCCGTGTTCGCACAGGACGCCGTGCCCACCGTTCGCATCTGCGACAGCAGCGGGTGCTCGGATCGCCCACGCGACAGTGCCACCTTCCAGCCCGAAGCCACCGACCCGGTGGCCGAGCAGCGCCTGCTGCAGCTGACCGAAGTCGCCCGTGACGACCCCCGTGCCGCCTACGACCTGGGCCTGCGCTACTTCCGTGGCGACGGGGTTCCCAAAGACAGCTACCTGGCGATCAAGTGGATGCGCGAAGCCGGCGAACGCGGCGTGGTGCCTGCCCAGTTGGCGCTCGGGCGCTTCTACCTGATGGGTCTGGAGGAAATGGGACCGGATCCTGCCGAGGCCGAAAACTGGCTGTCCATGGCCGCCGCCAAGGGCAACAAGGAAGCTCAAAAATGGCTGCCCCAGGCCCGGGCCGCGAAGAAGGACGAAAAGAGCGCCTACGAATGGCGCGAGTCCCAGCGCAAGACCTGGTATGGCGGGTGGAATGCTGCCTATCCTTATTACGGATACTGGGGTCCGAACGGCTGGAAATACCGTTAAACACCCCCCAGCTGTTCTTTTTTTCTGATCACTTTTTTCCTACATCAACAGAGAGTTCATCCATGAGCAAAACCACCTCCTCCCTCCGCTGGGCCGCTTTGGCTGCCTCCCTCGCACTGGCCGGCTGCGGCGGCGGTGGCGGCGGCCTCCTCACCACCGGTACCAGCAACACCGCCACCACCGGTGCGGCCGCTGGAGGCACCAGCATGAACGCCAGCAGCGGCCTGCAGCGCTGCGATTCGCCGCTGGGCACACTGGCCGTGGACGACGGCCGCGGCAAGGAGTGGTACGCCAGCTTCGGACGCGAAACCCAGGTCACCACCATCGAGCCGCTGATCCGCCTGGCGGTGCAGCAGTCCAACTGTTTTGTCATCACCGCGATCGGCAACACCCGCACCGAAAGCAAGATTTCCGCGATCACCGACAAGCAGCGCAACTCGGGCGAGTTCCGTGCCGGCTCCAAACAGCAAAAGGGCCAGCGTGTGGCTGCCGACTACTACCTGGAGCCCGCCGTGATCATCGACAACGAATCCACCGGCCAGATCGCCGGCGCGCTCGGCGGCCTGTTGGGCGGGCGTAACCGCAACCTGGGTGTGCTGGCCGGCTCGCTGGAAAGCAAGGCCTCCGTGGTCACCATGACCCTGCTGGACATCCGCTCGGGCGTGCAGATCGCCATCTCCGAAGGCAACGCCACGGCCACCAACTACGGTGCCGCGCTCGGTGCCTTCGGCCCCAGCGCCGGCGGGGCCCTCAGCGGCTTCTCACGCACCCCGGCCGGCAAAGCCACCGTAGCTGCGTTCACCGACGCCTACAACAACATGGTCATCTCGCTGCGCAACTACAAGGCGCAGGAAGTCAAGGGCGGCCTGGGCCGCGGTGGTCAGCTCAAAGTCGGGAACTGAGCCCCCACGCTCCGCCGCTGTGCGGGTCGCTGCCCCCCGAGGGGGCTGATCCGCCTTGGGGCGGCCCGGCGGCGGATCGTCGCCCCCCTGCGCCGCTGCGCGGCGTCCCCCCGGGGGGACGATGCCTTTGGGCCGGCGGAGCCGGACCTTCGGCATCTGCTGGTGGGGCTTCCCTCCTTCGAACAAGGCCTCCTTCGGGAGGTCTTTTCTATTGGGCGTGCGCCCTGGGCTGACTTGGATCTGTCGCCGGAGGATGGATCTCTTTGCCCAATGACAGGCAGCGCAATCGGCGCGCAATGTCTTGCACAGGGGCGCCGACGATCCGGCTTCGCCGGTCAAAGGGCGCCGTCCCCCTTGGGGGGAGCCGCGAAGCGGCGCAGGGGGTTACTTCCTCAACTTATCGATCAGCCCATTGAGCTCGTCCAGCGAACCGAACTGGATCGCCAGTTCGCCCAGCTCCTCCACCCGACCATGGCGCTTCACGCGCTTTTTCACCCGGACCTCCACCTCGGCGGTCAGCAGGTCCGACAGCTCTTCTTCGACGCGCTTGATGTCGCGCGACTTTTCTTTTTTCAGCTTCTGCGGTGCCAGCGCGAACTCCGCGGTCAGTTTTTTCACCAGGCTCTCGGCCTCGCGCACCGACATTTTTTTGGCCGCGATCTGGTTGCCGGCCGTGATCTGGGTCGCCTTGTCCAGCGTCAGCAGCGCACGCGCGTGGCCCATGTCCAGGTCGCCCGCCATCAGCATGGTCTGCACCGGCTCGGCCAGCTGCAGCAGGCGCAACAGGTTGCTGGCCGCGCTGCGCGAGCGGCCCACCGCCTGTGCCGCCTGTTCGTGAGTGAGCCCAAACTCCTTCACCAGACGTTGCAGGCCCTGGGCTTCTTCCAGCGGGTTCAGGTCTTCGCGCTGGATGTTTTCGATCAGCGCCATGGCGGCGGCCGATTCGTTGGGCACATCGCGCACCAGCACCGGCACGCTGTCCAGACCCGCCAGCCGGGAAGCACGGAAACGCCGCTCACCGGCAATGATTTCGTACTTACCGGCGTTCGGGCCGTCGGCGAGCTTGCGCACCAGGATCGGCTGCATGATGCCCTGCGCCTTGATCGACTCGGCCAGCTCGTAGAGCGCGCCCTCGTCCATGCGCGTGCGCGGCTGGTAGACGCCCGGCACCAGCTCGGTCAGCAGCAGACTGCTCGGCGTCTGGTTGCGCGCGTTGTCCTGCGCGTCGGGCGAAGCGGCTTCCGCCACTTTGGGGCCCAGCAGGGCTTCGAGTCCGCGGCCCAGGCCTTTGGGTTTTTTGGTGACCATGTCAGATGTCTCTTTCGGTGTAGCCAGACTGGCGCTGATGGCGAATGCGCAGCACGCGCACAGCCTCCAAGTGGGACAGATAACGGTATTTGACGAGGTAGCCGCTTTTGCCCCGGTGGAGGATCAGTTCGCGCAGGCCGTCTTCCATCGGTCGTCCGATACCGGGTTGATGGGTCAGCACCTGCAAGCCGTCCAGCACAAACGCCAGCAGCTCGGGGGCCGTCGGGTCATCTTGGGCCAGCAGGAAGTCCACCAGTTCTTCAAGATCGATCCAGGCATCTTCGGCCAGCTGTACGGTGATGGGCATCAGCGAACCACCGGGCGCAGCGGCGGCCGCTCAGGGCGTTCGCCTCGCGCACGCGCTTCGAAATAGGCCTTCACGTCTGCCAGGTCATAACCACCGCGTGCCAGCATGTCCTGCTCGGCCGCCAGTGCGTCCTGCGTAAACTGCTCGCGCAACCGTGCCCGTTCGGACGCATCGGCCAGGGTCCGCACCATGTAGGCGTGGCTGGAGAGGCCTTGCTTGCGCGCGTCCTCGTCGATGGCCGCCTTGAGTTCGGCGGGCAATTTCAAACTGGTGGCGATGGTGGGGGGCATGGCGAATCTCCAACGAGTAGTCAGACTTGACTACTTGTGCAGTCTAGCAGCAGCCGATGCCCTTCGGGCCAGTCGCCCAGACCCGATTCGGCGTTGATGTGGCCGCGTTCGCCGAGGTCGACGAAGCGCGAGCCCCAGCTCTCGGCCAGGCCCTGCGCGCGCTCGAAGCTGCAATACGGGTCGTTGCGGCTACCCACCAGCATGCTGGGGAACGGCAGGCGCTGGCGCACGATGGGTGACCAGCTGGGCAGCACCGGGCGCATTTCTTCGCGCTCGGCGTCACCGGGTGCGACCAGCAGCGCGCCCTGTACGCGGTGCGTGCTGCGCGACACCTGGGCCCAGGCAGCGGTGAGGATGCAACCCAGGCTGTGGGCAACCAGAACCACCGGGCCTTCACAGCCGAGGATGACGTCTTCCAGCCGTGCGATCCAGTCGCCGCGGCGCGGGGTCATCCAGTCGTGCTGGTCCACGCGGCGGTAGCCGTACAGAGTTTCCCAGCGGCTTTGCCAGTGGTCCGGCCCGCTGTTCTGCCAGCCGGGCAGGATGAGCACGTTGTGGGGTTTCACGTGAAACACAGCCGCGCTCACATCTTGTCGATGCGTGCCACCATTTCGGTGGCGAAGGTCACAAAGGCCTGGCTGCCCTTGGCCCCCGGATCGAACACCACGCCCGGCAGGCCGTAGCTGGGCGCTTCGGCCAGGCGCACGTTGCGCGGGATCACGGTGTCGAACACCTTGTCGCCAAAGTGCGCCTTGAGCTGGTCGCTCACCTGCTGCTGCAACGTGATGCGCGGGTCGAACATGACGCGCAGCAGGCCGATGATCTGCAGATCCTTGTTGAGGTTGGCGTGCACCTGCTTGATGGTGTTGACCAGATCGGTCAGGCCTTCGAGCGCGAAGTACTCGCACTGCATGGGCACGATCACGCCGTGCGCCGCGCACAGGCCGTTGAGCGTGAGCATGCTCAAGCTCGGCGGGCAGTCGATCAGCACGAAGTCGTAGTCGGCTTCCGCCGCGGCCAGCGCGGTCTTGAGGCGCTTTTCACGCCGCTCCACGTCCACCAGCTCCACCTCGGCGCCGGCCAGTTCCCGGTTGGCACCGAGCACGTGGTAACCGCACTTCTCCGAAAAGATGGCGGCCTCCTTGACGGTGGCCGACTCCAGCAGCACGTCGTAGACGGACAGCTCCATGCTGCGCTTGTCCACGCCCGAGCCCATGGTGGCATTGCCCTGCGGGTCGAGGTCGACCATGAGCACCCGCTGCCCCACCTTGGCCAGGCCGGCGGCCAGGTTGACGGTGGTGGTGGTCTTGCCGACACCGCCCTTCTGGTTGGCCACACAAAAGATCTTCGCCATCTGGTGTCCCGGTGCTTATTTGGAGATGGCCAGCTTGATGCCGAAGCCGATGAGGAAGACGCCCGCGAGCTTTTCCAGCGTGCGGGCAATGACCGGGTTGGCGCGCATGCGCTCTGCCAGAAAGTGCGTGAGCAGCACGGCGGTCAGGCCATAGAAAAAGGTCAGCACCGCGACGGTGGCGGCCATGGCACCGAAGGTGATCAGGCCCTGGTGCTTCGCAGGGTCCACAAACAGCGGGAAGAAGGCCATGTAGAAGACGATGGCCTTGGGGTTGAGCAGGGTGATGGTGAGCGCCTGCTGGAAATACTGGCGCGGGCGGATATTGAGCACGGGTTTGGCGCCGGGCTTGGCGGTGAGCATCTTCCAGCCCAGCCAGGCGAGGTAGGCAGCGCCCAGCCACTGCACCGCGGCGAAGGCCGCCGGGTACGCCGCGAGCAGCGCCGCCACCCCTGCCACGGCCATCCACATCAGCACCTGGTCGCCTGCGATCACGCCGAAGGTGGCGGCCAGTCCGCCGCGCATGCCCCCCTTGCTGGTCGAGGTGATCAGCGCGAGATTGCCCGGGCCCGGAATGGCCAGAAACAGGACGATGGCGGCGACGAACGCGCCGTAATCAGCGATGCCGAACATGTGAAAACCCCGGGAGTTGAGGGACTGAGTTTACGTGACCCTCCCTCTTCGTTTGGCGTTGCTTTGGGTTGTGTTGCGTTTTGCGTTTTGCGTTCGTAGCGTGCGTTCAAAGGACGTCCACATCCGCCACTCCCCGGACGGAGGCGGCATGCGCTGGCGCGAGGTCTTCGCGATGAGCGGGGATGCGAGAAAGCTCAGACCGAAGGCGACGGGCGCAACCAGACGATGCAACGCTCCGCATCCAGCCCCGGCACCACCAACTGTTCCACGTGAAACACCGACACCGAAGCAGGCAGCGCAGCGATCTCGTCCGCCGGGTGTTTGCCCTTCATCGCCATCCATACCGCGCCCGGCTTCAAGGCCGATGAAGACCAGGTCGTGAAATCCACCAATGAGGCAAATGCCCGCGAGCAGATCACATCAAAGCCGCCCTCTTCCGCTTTCAGCGCCTCCACCCGGGCGTGCACGCCGCGCAGGTTCGGCAACTTCAGCGCGGCCGACGCCTGCTGGATGAAGGCCGCCTTTTTGCCCACCGTGTCCACACAGCTCACCTGAATCTGCGGACAGGTGATGGCGATCACCACGCCCGGCAACCCGCCACCCGAGCCCACGTCCAGCAGCTTGATGGGCTGGCCACCGGTCTGGCGCAGCAGCGGGCCGACGGCCGCCAGACTGTCCAGCAGGTGGTGCGTCATCATCTCCGCCGGATCGCGCACGGCGGTCAGGTTGTAAACCTTGTTCCACTTCTGCAGCAGCGCCAGGTAGTCCAGCAGCAGACTCACCTGTTCGTCGCTCAGTTGCAAGCCCAAAGCTTGAAGACCAGAAGTCAGCACATCCCGGCTCATGCCTCGGCGCCTTCCACCGCCACAGTGGCAAAACCCTTGAAGCCGCCCTTCTTCAGGTGGATCAGCAGCAGCGAGATGCTGGCCGGCGTGATGCCCGAGATGCGCGAGGCCTGACCGAGCGTTTCGGGCCGGTGCTTGGCCAGCTTCTGCCGGGCCTCGAACGAGAGCGCGGCCACCTGCAGGTAGTCCAGATCGGCGGGCAGCTTCAGCCCCTCGTAGTGCGACGCCCGCTCCACCTCGCTCTTCTGGCGGTCGATGTAGCCCGAGTATTTCGCGGCGATCTCCACCTGCTCCACCACCGGCTCCAGCAAGTCACCCAGCGTTTCACGTGAAACATCGGGGTTCACATACTTGCCCGCGTCCATGCCCACCAGATCGGCGTAGCCCACGGCCGGTCGGCGCAGCAGGTCGAACAGGTTGTGCTCGTGTTCGATGGCCTTCCCCAGCACCCGTTCGCTCTCGGCCGCCGGCAGGTTGCGCGGGTTCACCCAGGTGGATTTGAGGCGCTCGGTTTCCCGCGCCACCGCGTCGCGCTTGCGGCTGAAGGCATCCCAGCGGGCGTCGTCCACCAGACCCAGCTGGCGGCCGGCTTCGGTCAGGCGCATGTCGGCGTTGTCCTCGCGCAGCTGCAGGCGGAACTCGGCGCGGCTGGTGAACATGCGGTAGGGCTCGGTCACGCCCTGGGTCACGAGGTCGTCCACCAGCACACCGAGGTAGGCCTCGTCGCGGCGCGGCAGCCAGGCGTCTTTGCCCTGGCACTGCAGCGCGGCGTTGAGCCCGGCGAACAGGCCCTGGGCCGCCGCCTCTTCGTAGCCGGTGGTGCCGTTGATCTGGCCGGCGAAGAACAGGCCCTGGATCTGTTTGGTCTCGAAGCTGTTCTTCAGCGAGCGCGGGTCGAAGTAGTCGTATTCGATGGCGTAGCCCGGGCGCAGGATGTGGGCGTTTTCCAGCCCCGGCATGCTGCGCACCAGCGCGTACTGGATGTCGAACGGCAGGCTGGTGCTGATGCCGTTGGGGTAGACCTCGTGGGTCGTCAGGCCCTCGGGCTCCAGGAAAATCTGGTGGCTGTCCTTGTCGGCGAAGCGGTTGATCTTGTCTTCCACACTCGGGCAGTAGCGCGGGCCCACGCCTTCAATCTTGCCGGTGAACATGGGGCTGCGGTCGAAACCGCTGCGGATGATCTCGTGCGTGAGCAGGTTGGTGTGGGTAATCCAGCACGGCACCTGCTTGGGGTGCGGCACGGATTGCCCCATGAAGCTGAACACCGGCACAGGCTGGTCGGGGTTCATGCCGCCGGGCACGCCGTCGCCGGGCTGTTCCTGGCACTTGGAATAGTCGATGCTGCGGCCGTCCAGGCGCGGCGGCGTGCCGGTTTTCAGGCGCGCCTGGGGCAGTTTCAGCTCCTTGAGCCGGGCCGAGAGGCTGATCGCCGGCGGATCGCCCGCGCGGCCAGCGGCGTAGTTGTTCAGGCCGACATGGATCTTGCCGTCGAGAAACGTGCCCGCCGTCAGCACCACCGTGCGGCTGCGGAAACGGATGCCCACCTGTGTGACGGCGCCGACCACCCGGTCGCCCTCCACCATCAGGTCGTCCACCGCCTGCTGGAACAGCCACAGGTTGGGCTGGTTTTCCAGCATGCGGCGGATCGCGGCCTTGTACAAAATGCGGTCGGCCTGGGCGCGGGTGGCGCGAACCGCCGGGCCTTTGGAACTGTTGAGGATGCGGAACTGGATGCCGCCCTCGTCCGTGGCCAGCGCCATCGCCCCGCCCAGCGCGTCCACCTCTTTCACCAGGTGGCCCTTGCCGATGCCGCCGATGCTGGGGTTGCAGCTCATCTGCCCCAGCGTCTCGATGTTGTGCGTGAGCAGCAGCGTGGTGCAGCCCATGCGCGCGGCGGCGAGCGCGGCCTCGGTGCCGGCGTGGCCACCGCCGACGACGATGACATCAAACTCTTGTGGGTACAACATGGTGAAAGCTCCAGGGCACGGCGGCTGGCGCGCTGCCCGACAATGCGGATGCGGTGTGTTTCACGTGAAACACCCGCCGCCCGGCCGGCGTCTGGCTCGGGCAACCCGCAATTGTCCCATCAATGCCCCTTCGCCGCCCACCCGTGCCCGGCACCACCCCACGCGCAACCGGCGAACCGGCCCTGGCCACCCTGCCCGGCCTCGGCCCCAAATCGCAGGCCATGCTGGCGGCAGCGGGTATTCCCGATCTGGCCACGCTGCGGCGGCTGGGCTCCGTGGCCGCCTACGCCCGGGTGAAGCGCAACGACCCACGCGCCAGCCTCAACCTGCTCTGGGGGCTCGAAGCGGCGCTCACCGGCCTGCCCTGGCAGACCGTGGCACGCGAACACCGCACCAGCCTGCTGCTGGCGCTGGACGCGCTCAGCGATCCGAAGTCCCCATGTCAATGAGGTTGGCAGCGCCAGCCTCACAATCAAAGGCCACCACACCAAGGCCCGCATGACCGCACCCATCCCCCTCCTCGTTTTCGCCGGCAGCAGCCGCGCCCAGTCCTGGAACCGCAAGCTCGCCAGCGTCGCGGCCGACACCGCTCGCGCCGCTGGCGCCCAGGTCACCCACCTGGAGTTGGGCGACTTCGACCTGCCGCTCTACAACGGCGACCTGGAAGCGCGTGGCATCCCGAGCGACGTGCTCCGGCTGAAGGAGATCTTCCACGCCCACCCGGCCTGGCTGGTGGTTTCGCCCGAGTACAACGGCAGCTACACCGGCCTGCTGAAAAACACCATCGACTGGGTCTCGCGCCCCGTCAAAGACGATCCGCTGTGGGCGAATGGCGGCAAGCCCTTTGCAGGCAAGGTGGTGGGCATGCTCTCGGCTTCGCCCGGCGCGCTCGGCGGCCTGCGCAGCCTGAGCCACCTGGCACCGTTGCTGATGAACCTGCAGTGCTGGGTCTCGCCCAAGCAGTTCGCACTGTCCAGGGCGGCCGATGCCTTCGATGCGGAAGGCGGCCTCACCACCGACGCCAGCCGCGCCGGCGTGCAGGCGGTGATCGACCAGGTGCTCTGGGCCGCCGGCAAATTCCAGGCATGAACTGCCGCCCCGGCTGCGCCGCCTGCTGCATCGCGCCTTCGATCAGCAGCCCGATGCCGGGCCTGCCCCATGGCAAGCCCGCGGGCATGCCCTGCCCGCATCTGGACGAGGCCCTGCGTTGCCGGTTGTTTGGTCTGCCGGAACGACCCGCCGTGTGCGGGTCGCTGCCCCCGGGCGCCGAGATGTGCGGCAACTCACGCGAACAAGCGCTGCATTTTTTAGAGCAACTGGAACTGGCTACCCAACCTGCGGTGCGCCCATGAACGCCGCCACCTGAGCACCAGCCGGGGCGGCCAGGGCCTCCGGCAGCAGGTGCCCCATGTCCAGCACGGTCAACCGCGCACCGGGGATGAGGCGAGCAAGCGCCTGTCCGTGTGGCAAAGGCAGACACGGATCTTCGGCACCGTGCAGCACCAGGGTGGGCACCGTGAGGGAAGGCAACCAGTCGGTTCGCGGTGGTGCGAGATCCACGGCCAGGCCATGGCGCATCGCGGCCAGTGGCTGGTGGCCAGACGCCAGCGCCGCCCGCACCTGGGCCCGCACCATGTCGGCCGGAAACGGATGCGAACCCGCATGGAAGGCACTCCAGCCTTGCACCGCCACATCCTCCGGCGAGCCATTGCGTTCGGCCGCCATGCGCAGCAAGGCCTGCAGAAAAGCAGGTGTCGGCCCCGGCAGGCCCACGGCGGGCACTGCCCGCCCCAGCGTGGCGGCCATGTAGGGCCGGTGGTCGGGCGATGTCGCCAGCAGCACCAGATGGCTCACACGATCCGGGTGTTCGTGGGCCAGGCACTGCGCGATGTAACCGCCCATGGACCACCCCACCACCGCCACGCGAGGCAGCGCCCAGGCATCCAGCACCCGCAACGCATCGCCCACCAGATCACCCAGCGCATACGGCGGTGCGGTTGATGGCATGACGAAGGAGCGACCGGTGTCGCGGTGGTCGTAGCGCAGCACCCGGCAGCCCGCGCGCACCAGCGCCCCCACAAAGGCCGGCGGCCAGAACAGGCCGGGGTTCATCGCGCCCATCACCAGCAGCACCGGAGGGCCGTCCACCGGGCCACAGGCCTCGCTCCAGAGCTCACCCAGCCCCGGCACCGCTACGGGCCGCCCCACCCAGTTGATGGTGTCCATGGGACCTTTGTACCGCACGCACGCCAGGACTTCCACCCCCAAAACAACAAAGGCCCGCACAAGCGGGCCTTTGGGAACAAGCAAACAACTCCGGAGCGCGTGCATGCATCCAGCACACGCCGAGGATCCGGCTTTGCCGGTCCAAGGGCGTGGTCCCCCCTTCCAGGGGGAAGCCGCGAAGCCGGCGCAGGGGGGTTACTGTTTCACGCCTTCAACCTGAACCACCAGGCGCACGTTCTTCGGGAAACCCCAGTCCACGCCGTAGTTCACGCCGAACGCCGTGCGGTCGATGGTGGTTTCGAAGTCGCCGCCGCAGACCTCGCGCTTGAGCATGGGGCTCTCGTAGCAGGCGAACTGGTTGGCCTTGAGGGTCACGGGCTGGGTCTTGCCCAGCAGCGTCAGGTTGCCCTCGACCGCGCTGACCTTGTCACCGCTGAACTGGAACTTGGTCGACACGAAGCGGGCCTTGGGGAATTTTTCAGCGCTCAGGATCTCGGCGCTCTGCAGGTGCTTGTCGAAGTTCGGCGTGCCGGTGTTGACCGAAGCCACATCGAAAGACACATCCACCGAGCCGGTCTTGGCGGCCTTGTCGAAGCTGATCGTGCCTTCCTTCTTGTCGAAACGGCCGCGGTTCACGCTGGCGCCGAAGTGGCCGATCTCGAAGGTGGCGAAGGTGTGCGTCGGGTCGATCGCGTAGTTGGCGGCGAAAGCGCCGGTGGACAGGGTGGCGGCCGCGGCCAGCAAGGTCAGGGATTTGCGCATGGTGTGTGTGACTCCAGTTAAAAAATCAAGGTATCGAAAAACGAACGTGAAAAAGAGAAAACGGACGATCAGAGCTTGCCCACGCCGGTCAGGGCGAGCTTGAACTTGACCTGCACCTCGTCGGCGACCGTCGAGGTGTCGGCCCACTCCTTCTCGCCAATGCGGAAAGACAGGCGCTTGATCGGAAAGGCGCCGGTGGCCGTGGTGGTGGCGCCGCTCTGGGCCAGCGTGACGGGCACGACCACGTCGCTGCTCACGCCCTTGATGCTCAGCTTGCCGGCAACTTCGAATTTGTTGGCGTCGATGCGCTTGATGGCGCTGGACTGGAACGTGGCCTTGGGAAAGGCCGCCACGTTGAACCACAGGGGTTTGACCAGCTCCGAGTTGGCTTCGCGGCTGATGTCGGCGCTGCCGGTGTCGACCGTGAAGGCGATCTTGCTGGTGGCCAGCCTGGCCGGGTCGAACGCCACCTGGGCACTGAAGGTCTTGAACTTGCCCTCCACCGGCACGCCCATCTGGCGGCTCACAAACAGGACCTCGCTCTGCGCCGGCACGAGCTGCTGCTGGGCCTGGGCGGCCAGGGGCAACAGGCTGGTCAGGGCCAGGGCGAACGCAACGGGTGTCAGGCGGAAGGTCATGTCGGCAACTTTCGGAACAGGAACAAGGGTGGGGAGAGGAGCGCGCTCAGCGGCCGGCCAGGGCCATGCGGCGCAGCAGGCCGTCACGGTCCACAAAATGGTGTTTCAGTGCGCCGGCCACGTGCAGCAGAACCAGCGCGGCCATGGCCAGGGCCGAGAACTTGTGCAGCGGCTTGAGCACGTCGGCCAGGCCTTCGCTCACCGGCACAAAGTCCGGCAGCGGCAGCACGCCAAACAGCACCAGGGGGAAGCCGGCGGCCGAGCTGTAGGCCCAGCCCAGCAAGGGCACCGCGAAAAACAGCGCGTACAGACCGGCGTGCGTGGCATGGTGGGCCCGTCGCTGCCAGGCCGGCATGGCGGCCTCGACGGCCACCGGCAAGGCAGGCGGACGGGCCAGCAAGCGAGTCAGCAGGCGGGCCATGGAGAATGTGAGCACCAGCACACCAGCCCACTTGTGCCAGCTGTAGTACTGCAGACGGGCGGGCGAAAACGGCAGGTCGGCCATGTACAGGCCGAGGGCAAAGTTGCCGATCAGGGCCAGGCCCAGCAGCCAGTGCAGGGCCACGGCCACGGGGTGGTAGCGGACGACGGTCGGTTCGGTCATGGGGGCAGTTTAGGTAACCGATGACGCGTCCGGTGTGAAACCGCTTGAAGCTTACATTCAAAAAATTCGAATGAACTACAGCGGCCGATTCGAATCACGCAAGGCCTGCGTCGCTCCTACAATGCGCCCATGCCCGACACCGATGCCCAGAACCTGCTGACGCTCTACCCCGCCATGGGCTCGCTCAAGGAGATGCTGCCGCGGTTGCAGACGATGCAGGTGCCGGCGGGCACACAACTGTTCCGGGAACTCGAAACCTGCCAGGGTTTCCCCATGGTGCTCAGCGGCGAGGTGCGCGTTTCGCGCAGCGCCGCCAACGGCCGGGAGCTCGAACTCTACCGGGTGCTGCCCGGCGAAATGTGCCTGGTCTCGTCCGCCAGCCTGTTTGCCGGCCAGCCGCTCACGGCGCATGGCGTGACCACCTGCGAAACCACGCTCACCCTGCTCTCGCCACCCGACTTCCAGCGCGCCCTGACCGACGAAGCTTTCCGGTCTTTCGTGCTCGGCCTGTTCGCCTCGCGCATGGCCGACCTGACCGCGCTGATCGAAGCCATCGCGTTCCAGCGCCTCGACAGCCGGCTCGCCAGCACCCTGCTCGGCCACGGTCAGCAGGTGCGCGCCACCCACCAGGCGCTCGCCGACGAGCTGGGCACGGTGCGCGAAATCATCACGCGCCTGCTGCACCGCTTCGAGCGCGACGGTCTGGTGGAGCTTTCGCGCGAATGCATCACCATCCGCGACAGCGCCGCCTTGCGCGCCATCGCCGCCATCTCGGCGAGATAAAACGCCCCCCGCAGCGGTTCGCGCTCGGAGGAGCCTCTTGGTCAGGAACACGGCGCCCGAAGCCGCGCTGTGTGACACAGGTCACATACCCGGGCCCGCCGCTGCGCTTCAATACGCTCCACGTTCCGCCGCAAGACGAACCCCCGCAGGGTTCACGGCAGCGGCTCAACCACCGTCAACAGGAGTATTCACATGACCAAGAACGTCGGCGGCATCGACCGCATCCTTCGCATCGTCGTCGGCCTCGCCCTCATCGCCGCAGCCGCCACCGGCAACATCGGCGTCTGGGGCTACATCGGCGTGGTGCCTCTGCTGACCGGCCTGATGGGCTGGTGCCCGCCCTACGCGATGCTCGGGTTCAACACCTGCAGCATGAAGAAGTAACCCCCCGCGCCGCGAAGTTCACCCTCCCCCCGCGCCGCCTGCGGCGTCACCCCCCCCGGGGGGGGGCATCACGAGCGGCCCGGCGGAGCCGGTTCTGCCGTGATCCGGGTTCAGGCACCCGCTCCGGAGAGGTCGCTTGTCCCCTTCTGCATCTCCGGTTTGTCCGACCTGCGACAGCCCGCCAGCCATCTCCGCGCGACCATGTCGCCCACAGCCGCGCACCCCGACGCGGCGCAGGAGACACGGCATGCTCAACATCCCCTCGCTCAAAGAATCCGTCAGCGCCGAAGAATGGGCGCTGCGCTGCGACCTCGCGGCCTGCTACCGGCTCGTGGCCGCCTACGGTTGGTCAGACCTCGTGTTCACCCACATCAGCGCCAAGCTGCCCGACAGCGTCACCGGCGGTGAACACCAGTTCCTCATCAACCCCTACGGCCTGATGTTCGACGAGATCACGGCGAGCAGCCTGGTCAAGGTCGACATGGCCTGCAACAAGCTGATCGATTCGCCCTTCCCGGTCAACCCCGCCGGCTTCGTGATCCACAGCGCGGTGCACGAGGCGCGGCCCGAAGTGCAGTGCGTGCTGCACACCCACACGCGCGCCGGCGTGGGCGTGAGCGCTCAGAAGGCCGGCATCCTGCCCATCAGCCAGCAAAGCACCTTTGTGCTGGCGTCGCTGGCGTACCACGACTACGAAGGCGTGGCCTTCCGGCCGGACGAGAAGCCGCGCCTGCAGGCCGACCTGGGTCGGGCGAACTTCCTCATGCTGCGCAACCACGGCCTGCTCACCGTAGGCAGCAGCATCGCAGACGCCTTTTTGTCGATGTACACCTTCGAGAACACCTGCCGCATCCAGATCGATGCGCTGGCCGGTGGCGGTGAGCTCACGCAGGTGGACCCGCGCATCCTCGCCGGCATGGCGGAGGTGATGAAGATCGCGACCGCCGGCCAGGGCGCACAGCTCGCCTGGCCGGCGCTGCTGCGCAAGGTCGAGCGGCTGGACCCGGGCTACAGGACCTGATCAGAACCCGTCGGCGTAGCGGGCCAGCTCCCAGTCGCTCACCTGCTGCGCGTAGGTATCCCACTCGGCCTGCTTGAGCTTCAGGAACTGCTCGCAGAACGCCGTGCCAATGTCGTCGCACAGGATCGCGTCGCTGCGCAGCGCCGCCAGGGCATCGTGCAGATCACGCGGCAGGCGCGGCGGCATGGGCTGGCCGCTGGCCTGGCGCTGGTACAGGTCTTCGTCGCAGGCGTCGGGCGCGGGCAGTTCGCGGTGAATGCCGTCCAGCCCGGCGGCCAGCGTGGCCGCGAGGGCTGCGTACACGTTGCACGACGGGTCGGGCAGGCGCCACTCGATGCGCCCGGCCACGGTGCGCACGAGGCAGGTGCGGTTGTTGTCGCCCACCGTCTTCCACACCGGCGACCAGGTCGTGCCCGAGGCGCTGGCGCTGCTGGCGAGGCGCTTGTAGCTGTTGACCGTGGGCGCGCAGAGCGCGGCCAGCGCGTCGGCGTGGTGGATCAGGCCGGCGGCGAACCGGTGGCCCGCCGTGCTCAGGCCGAGCGCGCCCGCCGGGTCTGCCATCACCGCCCTGCTCTGTGCATCCGTGAGGCTGACGTGGAAATGCAGGCCACTGCCCGGCGCGCCCGCCAGCGGCTTGGGCATGCAGCTGAAGGTGGCACCATGCTGCTGCGCCACCGCATGCGCGGTGAGCTTGAACAGCTGGTAACGGTCGGCGGCGGCCAGGGCCTCGTCGTGCCGGTAGTTGATCTCGTACTGGCCGATGGCGTCTTCGTGGTCCATCTGCTGCAGCTCGAAACCCAGCGCCGTGAGGTGGCGGCGCATGTCGTCGAGGAAGCCGAAGTTGCGGTGGATCGCCTTCAGGTCGTAGGACGGCTTGTCGAGCCGATCTTCGCCATCGGCCACGCCCCAGCGGCCCTGGGCGTCCTGCTTCAACAGAAAGAACTCGGGCTCGATGCCGACGTGCAAGGTCCAGCCGCGTTCGCTCAGGCGCGCGAGCTGGTGCTTCAAGACCTGCCGCGAGCAGGTGTCCAGCGGCTCGCCACCCGCAAAGCCGTCGCACACCGCGTGCGCCACACCGGACATGAAGGGCAATGGCCGCAGCGACTCGGGCACCACGCGCCCGAAATACTCGCCGCGCGCCCCCATGCGCGGCAGGCCCGTGCCCCAGATGCTGGGGCCGGCGAACCCGGCCCCGGTGGCCACCGCGTCGGGCAGCGCCTCCAGCGGCACCAGCTTGCCCTTGGACACGCCGTGCAGGTCGGTGAAGGTGGTCATCACCGAGTGGATGCCCTGCTCGCGCAGGCTGTTGATGCGTTGATCGAGGCTGGGCTGACCCATGCGGAGTCCAGACACAAAAAAGCCGGGCAAGCCCGGCGGGTGAATGAGCGGGGTCAGGCCAGCGTTTCGGCCATGGCGGCGTCCAGCACGCCCAGCGCTTCGGCGAACACGCTGTCTTCAATCGTCAACGGGAACAGGTAGCGGATCACGTTGCCGTACACGCCGCAGGTCAGCAGCAGCAGGCCGCGCTTCAAGGCGGCGGCCTGCACCTTCTTGGTCGTATCGGCGTCGGGCTCCCCGGCCGCGTTCACGAACTCGTTGGCCACCATCGCGCCCAGGCCGCGCACGTCGCCCATGCGCGGGTACTTGGCCTTGGCCGCGTTCAGGTGCTTGACCAAACGCTCGCCCAAGACCTGCGCGCGCTCGGGCAGCTTCTCTTCGGCCATCACGTCGAGCACCGCGTGCGACGCCGCAATCGCGAGCGGGTTGCCCGCGTACGTGCCACCCAGGCCGCCCGGCGCCGGGCCGTCCATGATCGCGGCCTTGCCGCTCACGGCCGACAGCGTGGTGCCGCCGGCCATGCTTTTTGCCATCGTCATCAGGTCGGGCGACACGCCGTAGTGCTCCATCGCAAACATCTTGCCGGTGCGCGCGAAACCGGTCTGCACCTCGTCGGCGATCAGCAAAATGCCGTGCTGGTCGCACAGCTCGCGCAGCCACTTCACGGCAGCCGGCTGGATGGGGTTGAAGCCACCCTCGCCCTGCACCGGCTCGAACACGATGGCCGCCACGCGGCTGGGTTCGATGTCGCACTTGAACACCTGCTCCATCGCCTTCTGCGTGTCGGCCAGCGAGCTGCAGTGGCACGGGAAGGGCACGTGGTAAATCTCGGGCGGGAACGGGCCGAAGCCCGCCTTGTAGGGCTGGACCTTGCCGGTGAGCGCCACAGAGAACATGCTGCGGCCGTGGAACGCGCCGCCAAAGGCGATCACCCCGCTGCGCCCGGTGGACGAGCGCGCGATCTTCACCGCGTTTTCAATCGCCTCCGCGCCGGTGGAGAAAAACGCGGTCTTGACCTTGCCTTCAATCGGCACGATGGCGTTGATGCGCTCGGCCAGCGCCACATATTCAGCGTAAGGCACGACCTGGTAACAGCTGTGCGTGAAGCGCTGCAGCTGCGCCGCGATGGCCGCCTGCACCTTGGGGTGCACGTGGCCGGTGTTGAGCACCGCAATGCCGCCGGCGAAATCGATGAAACGCCGGCCCTCGATGTCCCAGAACTCGGCGTTCTTGGCGCGGTCGATGAAGAAGTCACCCATCACGCCCACGCCACGCGGCGTGGCATCGAGTCGACGCTGGTGCCAGGCGGCGTTGGTGTGGGGCGCGTTCAGGTTTTCAGGTTTCTGCGGTGCGTTCATGGGGGGTCTCCTTCAAAAGCGCACACAGCGGTGCGAGGTGTCTGGTCCAAGGGCTCCGCGGAACCGGCATTGCCGGGCCGCCAGTGCCGTCCCCCCTCTGGGGGGAAGCCGCGTCAGCGGCGCAGGGGGGCGCCGGTCACACCGGCGAATCGATCCGTATCCAAGTTGTCTTCGTCTCGGTGTATTTGTCGAACGCGTGCAGCGACTTGTCGCGCCCCACGCCGCTCTGCTTGAAGCCGCCAAAGGGCACGGTGATGTCGTCTTCGTCATAAGAGTTCACGTGCACCGTGCCGGCACGCAGCGCGCGCGCCACGCCGTGCGCCTTGTTGATGTCACGCGTCCACACGCCCGCCTGCAGCCCGTACACGCTGTTGTTCGCCTGCTTCACCACATCGGCCGCGTCGGTGAAGCTCTGCACGGCCAGCACCGGGCCGAAGATCTCTTCGCGCGCGATCGTCATCTGCGGCGTCACGCCGTCGAAGATGGTCGGCATCACATAACAACCGCCCGCCACCGGCGACGCCAGCGCGCCGCCCGCGATCAGGTTCGCGCCCTCGCTCTGGCCCAGGCCGATGTAGCGCATCACGTTGTCGAGCTGCACCTGGTCGACGATGGCGCCCATCACCGTGCCCTTGTCCAGCGGGTTGCCCGGCTGGTAGTTCGGCACCAGCTTCAAAGCCTTCTCCAGGAACGCGTCCTTGATCGAGGCCTCGACGAACAGGCGCGAGGGCGCGTTGCAGCTCTCGCCCTGGTTGAAGAAGATGCTGCCCACGGCGGCCTCCACCGCGCGGTCGAGGTCCGGGCAGTCGGCGAACACGATGTTGGGCGACTTGCCGCCCAGCTCCGTCCACGCGCGTTTCAGGTTGCTCTGCCCGGCCATCACGTGGATCTGCTTGCCCACGCGCGTGCTGCCGGTGAAGGCGATACAGTCCACGTCCATGTGCAGCGCCAGCGGCGAGCCGGCTTCGGTGCCGAAACCCGGCACCACGTTGAACACGCCGGGCGGGATGCCCGCGGCCAGCGCCAGCTCGGCCAGCCGCAGGGCGGTCAGCGGGCTTTTCTCCGAGGGTTTCAACACCACCGAGTTGCCCGCGGCCAGCGCTGGGGCGATCTTCCAGGCCGCCATGATCATGGGGTAGTTCCAGGGCACGATGATGCCCACCACGCCCACCGGCTCGCGCGTGATCAGCGCCAGCGAGTTGCTCGGTGTGGGCGCGATCTCGTCGTACACCTTGTCCACCGCCTCGCCGTACCAGCGGATGCAGTTGGCAGCGCTGTTCACGTCCACGCCCTTGGCGTACTTGATGGGCTTGCCCATGTCCAGCGTTTCCATCAGCGCCAGCTCGTCGGCGTGCGCCAGCAGCTGGTCGGCAAACTTGATCATCACGCGCTTGCGCTGCGCGGGCGCCATGCCGCTCCAGCGGCGGTCTTCAAAAGCGGCACGGCCGGCGGCCACGGCGGCGTCGATGTCGGCCTGGCCACCGCGTGCCACCTGCGTGAGCACGCGGCCATCCACCGGGGAAATGCAGTCAAAAGTCTGGCCATCGCGGGCGGCCATCCGCTCGCCGTTGATGACGGCGCGGCCGTCGAACTTCAAGGGGGTGGAGGTGTCGGTCATGGGCTCGGGTCCTGCGGATCGGGGAAAACAATTGGCACCATGCTACGCCGAACAAGGCACGTTGGTGCCATCCACTTCCGAGCGGCCGCAACCATCCAGTGGTCCTGGAAAAGCCAGCGGCCCCGGCATCCAGAGACACCGAGGCCGCGACGAGGACCGGAAACAGATCAGGTCGTCGTGACGAGGGTCGCAACCTCCGCGCGGGTCGCGGCCGCAATCTCGCGCTCGCGCTTGCGCGTCTGCCTGGCCACCCAGACCGAGTAGCTCACGATCACGATCGTCACGGTGGTGATCAGCAGCGTGGCCGCGGCGTAGATGGTCGGGTTGATGCCGCGCCGCGCGTAACCGAAGATCACCTGCGGCAGCGTGTTCACACCCGGACCGGAGAGGAATTCGGCGATCACCACATCGTCGAACGAGAGCGTGAACGCCAGCAGGAAGGCGGCCAGGATGCCCTGGAAGATGTTGGGCAGGGTGATCAGGAAGAACACCTGGAACGGCCGCGCGCCGAGGTCCATGGCGGCCTCTTCGATGCTGCGGTTCACCTCCAGCAGACGGCTCTGGATCACCACCATGCCGTAGGCCATGCCCAGCAGGGTGTGGCCCAGGATGATGGTCAGCATGCCGCGTTGCGGCCAGCCAAAGGCGTTCTGCGCGCCCACCATCAGCAGCAGCAGCGACAGGCCGATCACCACCTCGGGCATCACCAGCGGCGCGTTGACCATGCCCGAGAAGATGGTGCGGCCGAGGAAGCGCCGGTAGCGCACCAGCACAAAGGCGGCGAAGGTGGCCAGCACGGCCGACAGCACACCCGTGACCAGCGCCACCTTGAGCGAGAGCCAGAAGCCTTCGACGATCTTGGTGTCGCGCGTGAGCGCCTCGTACCAGCGCAGCGAGAAGCCGGTGAAATTGGCGTCCTGGCGCGTGCTGTTGAAGCTGAACACGATCATGAAGAACAGCGGCACGTACAGGAACAGGTACACCGCCGCCAGCCAGAACTTGCCGAAGTGTTTTTCGAGGAACTGTTTCATGGAGAGTGCCCCTTCATTTCTTCCCATCGGCGGGATCACCGGTGAAGTGGTAGTAGATCGCCAAGGGCACGATGATCAGCGCGATCATCACCACCGCCAGCGCCGTGGCGCGTGGCCAGTTGTTGCTGGTGAACATCTCGTCCCAGACCACGCGGCCGATCATGATGTTTTCCGGCCCGCCCAGCAGCGAGGGAATCACGAACTCGCCCACCGCAGGGATGAACACCAGCATGAAGCCCGCGACGATGCCGGCCTTGGACAGCGGCACCGTCACCAGCCAGAACGCCTTGAACGGCGAGGTGCCCAGGTCGTAGGCGGCTTCGAGCAGGCGGAAGTCCATCTTCACCAGGTTGGCGTAGAGCGGCAGGATCATGAAGGGCAAATACACATAGGTCATGCCGACCAGCATGGACACGTCGGTGTAGAGCATCTGGATCGGCTCGTCGATGATGCCCACACCCATCAGCAACTGGTTGATGACGCCCTGGTCGGCCAGGATGCCTTTCCACGCGTACACCCGCAGCAGGAACGAGGTCCAGAACGGCAGCATCACCATCATCAGCAGCGCGGGCCGCACGCTGGGCGCCGAGCGCGCGATGAAGTAGGCAAACGGGTAGCCGATCAGCAGACACAGCACCGCCGTCATCAGGGCGTACCAGATCGATCGCAGGTAGGCCTCGATGTAGATCGTCTTGAACAGCTCGCCACTCTCGGCATCGCGAAAGATGGTCCCGTAGTTCTCGTACTTCAGGCTCAGGATGCCCGTCACCGGGTCCCAGATCGGCTTGAACGGATGGATGCTCTCGCCCATGTCCACGAAGCTGATGTACAGCAGGATCAGGAAGGGCAGCAGGAAAAAGACAAACAGCCAGACATACGGCACGCCGATGACGAAGCGCTTGCCGGGCATGGGGAGCGATGAAGTGGCCATCCAGAACCTCCAGAAACGTACAACCTAAGAGCGCAGCTGCAACCTAAACCCAGAACGCCGCGGAACCGGCTTCGCCGGGCCGCCAGCGTTGCCCCCTCCGGGGGTGACGCGAAGCGGCGCGGGGGGAGACTGACCCGTGTCAGTCCCTCAAGACCACGGCGGCGTTGTCGTCCCACCAAAAGTAGACGTCGTCTTCCCAGGTGATGTCCGTCAGGTCCTGGCGCGTGGTGTTGGCCTCGGTGACCCGCACCTTGGAGCCATCACCGGCCTGCAGGATGTAGGTGGTGTACGAACCCAGGTAACCGATTTCCTTGACCTTGCCCTGGAACAGGTTGAACGATGCGTGCTCGGGCCGGGTCTTGCTGATCTCGATCTTCTCGGGCCTCACGGCGATGGACACGGGCATGTTCAGCGTGCCGCTCACCCCGTGACCCACGTGGACTTCGCCGATGGCGGTGGTGGCCGCGCAGCGGTCGGGCTCGTCCACCGTGAGCTTGCCGGCGAACAGGTTCACGTTGCCGATGAAGTCGGCCACGAACTTGTTGCGCGGGTGTTCGTAGATCTCTTCCGGCGTGCCCACCTGCAGCACACGGCCCTTGCTCATGATGGCGATGCGGCTGGCCATGGTCATGGCCTCTTCCTGGTCGTGCGTCACCATCACCACGGTCACACCCACGCTTTCGATGATGTTGACCAGCTCGAACTGCGTCTGCTCGCGCAACTTCTTGTCCAGCGCGCCCAGCGGCTCGTCCAGCAGCAGCAGCTTGGGCTTCTTGGCCAGGCTGCGCGCGAGCGCCACGCGCTGCTGCTGCCCGCCCGAGAGCTGGTGCGGCTTGCGCTGGGCGTAGGGCGTGAGCTGCACCAGGCTGAGCATCTCGTCGGTGCGTTGCTTCACCTCGGCCTTGGGCAGGCCTTCTCGCTTCAGGCCGAAGGCCACGTTTTCCCAGATGTTCAGGTGCGGGAACAGCGCGTAGCTCTGGAACATCATGTTCACCGGCCGGTCGTAGGGTGGCATGTTGGCCACATCCTGGCCGCCCAGCATGATGCGGCCCGAGGTCGGCTTCTCGAAGCCGGCCAGCATGCGCAGCAGGGTGGACTTGCCGCAGCCGGAGCTGCCGAGCAGGGCGAAGATTTCACCCTTGCCGATGGAGAGCGACACCTCGTCCACGGCCACCGCTTCGTCGAAGCGCTTGACCAGTTTCTCTGTGACCAGGTAACCCGCTTGTGTGCCCGCATCTGCCATGGGTGAACCTCACTGTGCTGTTGTGTGGGGGAGTGGACAAGAAAAAGGGCTGTTCATACGGTGCGTACAAACAGCCCTGGTGTCAGGCGCGAAGCAGAATGCTTACTTGCCTTTTTTGAAGCCGTTGTAGACGTTGGCCATGGCTTCGCGGGCTTCGTTGGTGAAGCTGCTCGGCGGGATCATCTTGGCGAAGTAGTCGGCCTCGACAAAGATGGTCTTGTTGCTGGCGATCTCGGGCTTGACCTGGGCCAGACCCGCCTTGTTGCCCGTGGGGTAACCCATTTCGTTGGCCATCGCGGCGGCGTTTTCGGGGCGCAGGAAGAAGTCGATGAAGGCCGCGGCGTTGTTCGGGTGCTTGGCGTCCTTGGTCACGGCCATGGTGTCGGCAAACAGCAGCGCGCCCGAGATCGGCAGCAGGGCTTCGATCTCGTCCTTGGAACCGTTTTCCTTGGCGCGGCCGGCGGCGATGTTGATGTCACCCGACCAGCCGATCACCGCGCAGGCCTTGCCGCCGGCGATGTCGTCGATCATGGTCGAGCTGAACAGGCGCACGTCCTTGCGCACCTGGCCCAGCATCTCGCCCGCGGCCTTGTAGTCGGCCGGGTCGTTGGAATACGCGTCCTTGCCGATGTAGTGCAGCGCCACCGGGATGATCTCGGTCGGCGAGTCCAGGTAGGCGATGCCACAGGACTTCAGCTTGCTCGTGTACTCGGGCTTGAACACCAGGTCCCAGGCGTTTTCCGGCATGGCCATGCCGCCCAGTGCCTTCTCGACCTTGGTCTTGTTGATGCCCACGGTGGTGAAGCCCCAGCCCCACGGCACGAGGTGGTTGTTGCCCGGGTCGGCCGTGACCAGGGTTTGCATGAACCCGGGGTCGAGGTTGGCCAGGTTGGGCATCTGTTCCTTCTTCAGCGGCTGCAGCAGCCCGCCTTCGATCTGGCCCTTGGCGAACACGGTGCCCGGCACCACGATGTCGTAGCCGGTGTTGCCCGCCACCAGTTTGGCGTGCAGGGCTTCGTTGGTCTCGAAGGTGTCGTAGTTGACCTTGATGCCGGACTCTTTCTCGAAGGCGGCGATCATGCCCTCGGGCACGTAGTCGGGCCAGTTGTAGATGTTGAGGACCTTCTCGTCGTCGTACACCGGGCCGGCAGGTGCGGCCGGGGCAGCGGGCGCGGCCGCCACGGGAGCGGGTTCCGCGGGGGCGGCCACCGGCTCTTCTTTTTTACCGCAAGCGGCCAGCAGCATGGCCGAGATGGCCAGAACCAGAACGTGCTTTTTCATGGTGAGGGACACTCCAGAGTGATGAAACGAAAATCGACGGGTGACACGGCACAGGCCGGTCGGCATCGCAATGCCCTGCGGGCATGCAATTTACAGACCAGCTTTGTCCCCGGTTTGGGGCACGAAACACTGTAACAAAGAATCCCTCAGGCGAGCTGTCCGGCGGCGCGCAAATCGTCCAGCGTGGCGTCCAGGCAGCGCACGATCAGCGCCATCATTTCGTCGATCTGGGCGCGCGTCATCACCAGCGGCGGCGCGATGATCATGCGGTCGCCCACCGCGCGCATGATCAGCCCGTTCCTGAAACAGTGGCCGCGGCAGATCATGCCCACGCCAAGGTCTGCGTCGAACATCTGCCGGGTCGTCTTGTTTTTCACGATCACCAGACCGGCCACGAAGCCGCAGGTCTCGGCATCACCCACCAGCGGGTGGTCCTTGAGCTCGGCGAAGCGCTGCGCCAGATAGGGGCCGGTATCGTTCTTGACGCGATCCACCAGGCCCTCACGCTCCATCAGCTCCAGGTTGGCCAGCGCCACCGCGCAGGCCACCGGGTGGCCGCTGTAGGTGTAGCCGTGGTTGAACTCGCCGCCCTGCTCGATCAGCACCTTGGCCACGCGGTCGCCCACCATCACGCCGCCCAGCGGGATGTAGCCGCTGGTCACGCCTTTGGCAAAGGTCACCAGGTCGGGCCGGTAGCCGAACTTCTCGTAGGCGAACCAGTGGCCCAGGCGGCCGAAGGCGCAGATCACCTCGTCGGAGATCAGCAGGATGCCGTACTGGTCGACGATGCGCTGGATCTCGGGCCAGTAGGTCTCGGGCGGGATGATCACGCCGCCCGCGCCCTGCACCGGCTCGGCGATGAAGGCGGCCACCTTGTGTGCGCCAATGGCCAGGATCTCGGCCTCCAGCCAGCCCGCGGCGCGACGGCCGAAATCGGCCCGGCTTTCACCCGGCAGCGCGTTTTCCCAGAAGTGCGGCTGCTCGATGTGCGTGATGTTCGGGATCGGCAGGTCGCCCTGCGCATGCATGCCGCTCATGCCGCCGAGCGAGGCACCGGCCATGGTGCTGCCGTGGTAGGCGTTGTGGCGGCTGATGATCACCTTGCGCTGCGGCTGGCCCAGCAGGTCCCAGTAGCGGCGCACCATGCGCACGTTGGTGTCGTTGCTTTCGCTGCCGCTGCTGCTGAAGAACACGTGCTCGAACTTGCGGCCACCCACCACCGGCGCCAGCGCCGCCAGCTTGGTGGCCAGCTGCACCGCCGGCACGTTGGTGGTGTTGAAGAAGCTGTTGTAGAACGGCAGCGTCATCATCTGCTGGTAGGCCGCGTCGGCCAGCTCCTTGCGGCCGTAACCCGCGTTCACGCACCACAGGCCGCTCATCGCGTCCAGTATCTTGGCGCCTTCGGAGTCCCACACGTAGATGTTGTCGGCCTGCGTGATCACCCGCGCGCCGCGCGAGGCCAGGCCGGCGTGGTCGGTGAAGGGGTGGATGAAGTGCGCACTGTCCAGCGCCTGGATGGCTTTCGTGTCCTGCTGCTCGGCGCGGCGTACCAGGGCGGGCGGGGCGATGAGGGTTGAGGGGTTCATACGGATCTCACTTTCTTGCAGTGCATTCATCGGGAACGCCGCGGAACCGGCTTCGCCGGGCCGCCAGCGTTGCCCCCTTGAGGGGGTGACGCACCGCAGGTGCGGCGCGGGGGTGGGTCATCAACTGCGGCGCGGGGGGTCAAACATGAAGCAACAAATGTTCGCGTTCCCACGGCGAAATCACCTTCATGAACTCGTCGAACTCCAGCTCCTTGATCTCGGTGTAGATGGTGATGAACTCCTTGCCCAGCACCTCGTGCAGGTCGGGTTCGCGGCGCAGCCAGTCCAGCGCTTCGCCCAGCGAGCGCGGCAGCGAGTACGGCGCCAGGTAGGCGTCGCCCTTCATCTCGGGCTTGGGCTTGATCTTGTTTTTCATGCCCAAGTAGCCGCAGGCCAGCGTCATGGCCATCGCCACATACGGGTTGGCGTCGGCGCCGATGACGCGGTTTTCCACCCGGCGCGCGGCCGGACTGGAAATCGGTGAGCGGATGCCCACCGTGCGGTTGTCGTGGCCCCACTCGATGTTGATCGGCGCGGCGGTGTGGCGCGAGAGGCGGCGGTAGCTGTTCACGTAGGGCGCTACCAGCACCATGGCAGCCGGGATGTAGCGCTGCAGGCCACCGATGTAGTGAAAGAAGGCGTCGGAGGCCGTGCCGTCTTCGTTGCTGAAGATGTTCTGGCCGGTGGCCTTGTCCAGAATGCTCTGGTGCACGTGCATGGCGCTGCCGGGCTCGCCGGCGATGGGCTTGGCCATGAAAGTGGCGTACATGTCGTGGCGCAGCGCGGCCTCGCGCACCGTGCGCTTGAAGAAAAACACCTCGTCGGCCAGGCCCAGCGGGTGGGCGTGGAAGAAGTTGATCTCCATCTGCCCAGCGCCCACCTCGTGGATCAGCGTGTCCACGTTGAGCTCCATCTTGTCGCAGTAGTCGTAGATCTCCTCGAACAACGGGTCGAACTCGTTCACCGCGTCGATGCTGTAGGCCTGGCGCGAGGTTTCGGCGCGGCCACTGCGGCCGATCGGCGGCTTGAGCAGGGTGTTCGGGTCGGTGTTGCGCGCGGTCAGGTAGAACTCCAGCTCGGGCGCCACCACCGGCTCCCAGCCCTCGGCGGCATAGAGGTCGCAGATGCGGCGCAGCACACTGCGCGGCGCAAACGGCACCAGCTTGCCTTCGTGGTCAAAACAGTCGTGGATCACCTGCGCGGTCGGGTCGGTGGCCCAGGGCACGATGCGCACCGTAGAAGGATCCGGGCGCAGCTGCATGTCCTTGTCGGTCGGGTCCACCACGTCGTAGTACGGCCCGCTCTCGGGGAACTCGCCCGTCACCCCCATGCCCACGATGGCCTGCGGCAGGCGCATGCCGCGGTCTTCGGTGAACTTGCCACGCGGCAGGATCTTGCCGCGCGCCACACCGGTCAGGTCGGGCACCAGGCATTCCACCTCGGTGACGCGGCGCTCGTTGAGCCAGTTCTCCAGGTCGTTGAAGGTTGTTACGGTCTTGGGGGCTGTCATGGGCCGGTTCCTTGTCTGTCGTTGTGTGCGGTGGTGTCGGGTCGGAAAACTCAGGAGTTGATCGTGACACGGCTGCGGTTCAGGTCAGCGGCCTGCATGCGCAAGCTCATGCGCTGGCGGCAGGCCTTGCCGAAGGCCTCGAAGATCGCGGCATAAAACGGTGTTTCCCAGCAGCGCCATTCGGGGTGGAACTGCACGGCGTAGGCAAAGGTGTGGGCGCCCTTGACGCCGAACGCCTCCACCAGGCCATCGGGCGCATGGCCCAGCGCCTCCAGCCCGGGTGCGAGCTGGTTGATGCCCTGGCCGTGCAGCGAATTCACCATCGCCTCCGCGCCACCGGCCCAGGTCTCGAACACGCTGCCCGGCGCCAGGCGGATCGGGTGGCTGGGCGCGTACTGCTCTTCAAACGGGGCTGTCTTGGGTTCGCGGTGGTCCGTCAGGCCCGGCACTTCGTGCACCCGCTGGTGCAGCGTGCCGCCTAGCGCCACGTTGATCTCCTGAAAGCCCCGGCACACGCCCAGCAGCGGCACGCCTTCGTGCACGCAGGCCTTCACCAGCGCCAGCGTCAGCAAGTCGCGCGCGGGGTCCAGCGGCAGGCTGGGGTCGGCCACGTCTTCAGCGAAATGCGAGGGGTGCACGTTGGAGGGTGATCCGGTCAGCATCACGCCATCCACCATCGCCAGCAGGTCGCTGATGTCGCCCGTCTCGGCCAGCGGGAACATCACCGGCTGGGCCTGGGCGCCCACCTTGACGGCGCGGGCGTATTTGTCACCCAGCAGCAGAAACGGCATCAGATGCCCGTGGTCGCCCATGAGGCGGTGGTCGGCGGGCAGCCAAACCATGCATGGCGGCGGCTTGTTCATGACATCTCCAAACAGGTGGTTGATTCTGACGGGTCAATTGGATCACAATCAGAGCCAGTTGAAGCCACTCCATGGTGCCATTTGACGGTCATCATGGTCACCGATCGCTCCCTTTCCCCCGCCTGTCCACCCATGCTGTCCGAGTTCCTGCTCAGTGAAATGAACCGCCTGGGTGCGCAAGACGC
Source organism: Hydrogenophaga sp. L76 (assembly GCF_057654755.1). NCBI lineage: Bacteria > Pseudomonadati > Pseudomonadota > Betaproteobacteria > Burkholderiales > Comamonadaceae > Hydrogenophaga > Hydrogenophaga sp. L76. Next base: position 3,112,004 of record NZ_CM172807.1, on the reverse strand, counting down.
CCTGCCCTTACACCGCCAGCTCTACGAGGCACTGCGCCGCGCCATGCTCGACGGCAAGCTCGGCGCTGGCGAGCGCCTGTCCTCCAGCCGCGACCTGGCGTTGGACCTGGGTCTCTCGCGCAACACCGTGGTCGCGGCCCTCAACCAGCTCAGCGTTGAAGGCTATCTGGTCAGCCGTGTGGGCAGCGGCACCTTCGTCAACGACAACGTGCCACGGGTCAACCCGGCCTCCGCCGCCCGGCCCCACCAGCGCGGCGCCCCGACGGTGGCGCCCGCGCGCCTGTCGGCCCGCGGTCTGGCCCTGTCGACCACCTTCTGCGCCACCGAACTCGAAGTCCAGCCCTTCACGCCCGGCATCGCCGACTTCAGCGCCTTCCCGCTCACGCTCTGGCAGCGGCTGCAGAACAAACACTGGCGCATGACCTACCCGGACATGCTGGACTACAACGACTCCGGCGGCTACGCGCCGCTGCGCCGGGCCATCGCCGACTACCTGCGCGTCTTCCGCAGCGTGCAGCTCGACGCCGACCAGGTCATCGTCACCACCGGCACCCAGCAGTCGCTCGAACTCTGCGCCCGCCTGCTGGCCGACCACGGCGACACCGTGTGGGTCGAAGACCCGGCCTACTGGGGCGCGGTCAAGGCCTTCATGGCCACCGGTCTGGCGATCCATCCGGTGCGGGTGGACGACGAAGGCATCTGCCCCGGCGCCGCCGACAACGCCCGGCCGCCGCGCCTGATCTACGTCACGCCCTCGCACCAGTACCCCACCGGAGCGGTGATGTCGCTGCCGCGGCGCCACCAGCTGCTCTCCACCGCGCGTGCCCACGGCGCCTGGGTGCTGGAAGACGACTACGACAGCGAATACCGCTTCAGCGGCCCGCCGATCTCCAGCCTCGAAGGCCTGGACACCGATGGCCGCGTGCTCTACATGGGCACCTTCTCCAAGGTGCTCTACCCCGGCATCAAGCTGGGCTACCTGGTCGTTCCCAAGCCGCTCGTCACCGCCTTCAAGCAAGCGCATTACGACCTCAACCGCCCGGGCCAGATGCCGCTGCAGGCCGCGCTCGCCGAGTTCATCGAGATGGGCCATTTCAGCAGCGCGCTGCGCCGCGCGCGCCAGAGTTACGGCGAACGGCGCGCTGCCCTGCTCGAAGCACTCAAACCCGTGCTCGCGGCCGACACCGATGGTCCGTTCATCAGCGGCGCCGAACAGGGCCTGCACCTGTGCCTGCGCCTGCCCTCGCACGCGGACGACAAGGCCCTCGCCCAGCGCCTCGCGCAACAAGGGCTCACCGTGCGCCCGCTCTCGGCCTATTGCCTCGCCCGCAACGACCTCAAAGGTCTGGTGATCGGTTACGGCTATGCGCCGCTGACCGACATCCAGCGCTGCGGTCCTGTGCTCAGTGCAGCCGTCAAGAGCCTGATGAGCACCTGAAACGGCAGCGCTGGTCCAGCCGCCGGCGCGGCAGGTGTGCGCCAACGCACAGACACGGGCAGCCCCGGAGGTCATCCTGACCAGCGATACCCATTCAGGAGACACCCACATGACTTCCCTCTCAAGAACCCTGCTGGCCGTGGCCGGCATCGTCTTCAGTGCCCAGGTGGCCGCCCAGGCCACCTTCTACGAAAACCCGGGCTTCACCGGCCGAACTGTGCGTGCCAACCAGGAAATCCCCCGCTTCGACCGCTACAGCTTCAACGACCGCACCTCGTCCGTGGTGATCGTCGGCAACCGCTGGGAGCTTTGTGAGCACAGCGGTTTCCAGGGCCGCTGCGTGGTGTTGCGCCCAGGCAAATACCCCTCGCTCGCCGACATGGGCCTGAACGACGAGGTCTCCTCGGCGCGCGCCATCGCCCGCAACGCTCGCGTGGACGACGACCGCTATGCGCCGGGTCCGGTCGTGGTCGCGCCCCAGGTCACGTTCTATGAGCGCGAACGCTTCGACGGCCGTTCCTTCACCACGACCGGCGCCATCCCCAACTTCCGCCGCTACGGCTTCAACGACCGCGCCTCGTCGGCGGTCGTGGTCGGTGAACGCTGGGAGGTCTGCGACGACAACCGCTACCGCGGGCGCTGCGTCGTGCTGCGCCCCGGACGTTACCCGTCGCTGGAAGCGATGGGCCTGGACAACGAGGTCACCTCGGTACGCACCGTCGCGGGCAACGCGCGCATCGCCGACAACCGCTACGCTCCCGCACCCGGAGCTGCCCGGGCGGATGGTCAGGTCACCTTCTTCGAGCGCGCAGGCTTCCAGGGCCGCTCCTTCACCACCGAAGAAAACATTGCCAACCTCGAACGGGCCGGTTTCAACGACCGCGCCACCTCGGCGGTGGTGATCGGCGAGCGCTGGGAGGTTTGCAACGACACCCGGTTCAATGGCCGCTGCGTCGTGCTGCGCCCCGGCCGCTACCCGTCACTGGAAGCGATGGGCATGAACGACCGCATCTCGTCCGTGCGCACCGTCGAAGGCAACGGCCGCATCGACAACAACCGCTACGCGCCACAACCGGTGGCGGTCTACGACAGCCGCCGCCGCAACAACGAACGGCTCTTCGAAGCCCCGGTCACATCCGTGCGGGCCGTGCTCGCCACTTCCGGACAACGCTGCTGGGTCGAGCGTGAACAGGTCCAGGGCCAGGGCGGCAACGCCAACGTGCCCGGTGCGCTGGCCGGCGCCCTGATCGGCGGCATCCTGGGTCACCAGGTGGGCGGCGGCAGTGGCAAGGACATCGCCACCGTGGGTGGCGTGATCGCCGGTGCCGCGCTCGGCGCCAACGTCGGCCGCGACGGGCAGGCAGCCACGCAGGATGTGCGGCGCTGCGAAAACACCCCCGGCGGCGCGCAGCCCGCGTTCTGGGACGTGTCCTACAGCTTCCGCGGCCAGGACCACCGCGTCCAGATGGCAGCGGACCCGGGCAGGACCATCACGGTGAACGAACAGGGCGAGCCGCGCCAGCAACAGTGATGCGGCTGGGGGCACCGGCCCTCAGAACGCGTCGCGCAAGCGGTACCAGAGCATGCCCAGCGCCAGGCTGGGCGTGCGCAGCAGGGAGCCGCCGGGAAACGGGCGGTGCTGCAGGCGGCTGAAGACATCAAAACGGCCCGCCTGCCCGGCCACCGCCTCGGCCACGAGCTGGCCCGCCAGCCCGGTGAGCGCCACGCCGTGGCCGCTGAAGCCCTGCAGGTAATAGAGGTTGTCGCCGAGTCGGCCAAAGTCGGGCGCGCGGTTCATGCTGATGTCCACGAAGCCGCCCCAGACGTATTCGATCGGGACGCCCTTCAAGGCCGGGAACATGGCGCACAGGCGCCGCGCCATCACGCCCTTCAGGTCGTGCGGCGTCATGGTCGTGTAGCTCACGCGCCCGCCGAACAGCAGTCGGTGGTCGGCGCTGAAGCGGAAATAGTCGAGCACGAAGTTGTTGTCGCAGACCGCCGCGTTGTGCGCAATCAGGCGCTCGCACAGGGCCGGGTCCAGCGGCGCGGTGCCCACCATGTAGGTGCCCACCGGCATCACGCGCGGCGTGATCTCGGGCGCCACCTGCGGGCCGTACTCGGGCAGCATGCAGTTGCCCGCCAGCACACCAAAGCGCGCCGTCACGTGCCCGTGCGCGGTCGTGGCCACCAGCGCCGGGCCGCGGCGCAGGGCGGTCACCGGCGTGTTCTCGAACAGGCGCACGCCCGCCGCCTGCGCCACCCGCGCCAGACCGAGCGCGTACTTCAGCGGGTGCAGATGACCGGAGCGCCGTTCGTACGCCGCGGCCACATAACGCGGGCTGTCGATGAGACGGCGCACATCGTCGCCGGTCGCCACATCACAGGCCACGCCGCGCCGCCGCAGATCGTCCACCTCGGCCTGCAGCGCGCGCGCCTTTCGGGCCGATTCGGCCACATAGGTGTAGCCGCGCTGCCAGTCGCAGTCGATGCCGAGTGCCAGGGACCGCTGCTCGATCAGGTCCACCGCCTCGACCGACATGTCCCAGGCACACTGCGCATCGGCCTCACCCAGCTGCGCTTCAAACGGACCCTGACCGCTGGCATAACCCACGATGGCCTGACCGCCGTTGCGCCCGCTCGCGCCGCTGCCCACGCGGTCGGCCTCCAGCACCACCACGTTCAGGCCCTGCTGCGCCAGCTCCAGCGCCGCGCTCAGGCCCGCAAAGCCCGCGCCCACCACCACCACGTCGGCCTGCACCGCACCGTGCAAGGGCGCATTCGGCAAGGGCCGGACCACGCTGGCTTCGTAATAACTCTGCTGGTTGAGCTGGGTGTCGGAGCCCAGCAAGGAGCGTGAGAACATCATGGGCTTCGGAGTGGTGAGTCGGTCAGTTCCCGGCGCGTCGGGAGGGAGCGCACGCCCTGCAGCACACACCGCAGAACCGGCTTTGCCGGGCTGCTGGTGTGGTCCCCCTGGAGGGGGAAGACGCGAAGCGGCGCAGGGGGTGCTTCATTTCTTCGCGATCTGGCCACACAGGTAGGTCCAGACAAAGTTCGCCGCGGCGTTGCTGGTGAGCTCGGCGTGGTCGTAGGCCGGGGCCACCTCCACGCAGTCCATGGCGATCCAGTTCAGCCCGGCCAGCTCCTCGATGAAGCTCAGCACCTGCGAACTGGTCAGCCCGCCGGGCTCGGGTGTGCCGGTGCCGGGCGCAAACGCCGGGTCCAGCACGTCAATGTCCAGCGTCAGGTAACAGGGTCGCTGGCCGATGCGGGCGCGGATCGCGTCGATGGCGGGCCGCAGCCCCGCACCGTCGAGCCCGCGCAGCGCGCGCGCCGTGAAGATCTGCCCGCCCTGGTCGGCCACATACTCGCGCGCCGCGCGCTCGCCGCTGGAGCGGATGCCGATCTGCACCGTGTGCGCCGGGCTGATCAGCCCCTCCTGCAGCGCTTCATAGGTCCAGGTGCCGTGGCCCGAGGGTTCGCCGAAGTGGTCGCTCCAGGTGTCGCAGTGCGCGTCGAAATGCACACAGGCCAGCGGCTCGCCGCCGCCGTATTGCGCCTTCGCCGCGCGCAGCAGCGGGAGCGTGACCGAGTGGTCGCCGCCGAGGAAAACGCTGTGGTGCTTCGCCATCAGCGCCGCGGCCTGCGCCTCGATGGCGCGGCGCACCTCGGGCAGCGGCGAGGCGTTCGGCAGGCGCATGTCCAGCGCATCGCCCAGCTGGCCCAGCGGCGACACGTCAAACACCGGGTGGATGCCGTCGCACAGCATCAGGCTCGCCGCGCGGATCGCCTGCGGGCCGAAACGCGCCCCCGGCCGGTTCGTCACCACGCCGTCGTACGGCACACCGGCCACGGCAAACGGCTGTGCGCCCAGTTCGGGCGCGGCCAGAAAGCGGTTGGTGTTGTTGGCGTAGGCAAACTGTCCCGTGGCCATGGCGGTCCTTGGTGTGGCAAAGCTCGAAATTGGAACCTCAAGATACCAACAACTTAACAGCCTCATGAGTCCAATTGACGCACCGACCCACCGTCCACCGGGCCACACAGCGCCAAAGCCCTCGCGCCCAGCAGAAAACCGGCCCGTCCGCTAGCATCCCGCCACCCGGTGCCCCGCTCCGGGCCGGCCACCACACCAGAAACATCCGAGGCAACCACCCCATGAAGCTCTATTACTCGCCCGGCGCCTGCTCGCTGTCGCCCCACATCGCCCTGCACGAAGCCGGCCTCGCCTTCGAAGCCGTTGCTGCGCCCACCAAGACCCACAAGCTGCCCGACGGCAGCGACTACTACCTCGTCAACCCGCTGGGCTACGTGCCCTTCCTCGCGCTCGACAGCGGCGAGACCCTGCGCGAAGGCCCGGCCATCGTGCAGTACATCGCCGACCAGGCGCCCGAGAAAAACCTCGCTCCCGCCAACGGCACCCTGGCCCGCTACCAGCTGCAGTCATGGCTCAACTTCATCGGCACCGAACTGCACAAAGGCGGCTTCAGCCCCCTGTTCAACCCCGCCCAGCCCGCCGAGGCCAAGCAGATATTCAAAGACCGCCTGCTGCAGCGCCTGACCTGGGTGGATGGCCAACTCGCCGGCCAGCAGTACCTGATGGGTGACCAGTTCACCGTGGCCGACGGCTACCTTTTCACCGTCACCAACTGGGCCAAGCCGCTGGGCCTGGACGTGAGCGGCCTGGCCCACCTCGCGGCCTACCGCGAGCGCGTGGCGGCCCGCCCGGGTGTGCAGGCGGCGATGAAAGCCGAAGGCCTGATCCCGTAATCCCATCGGACAAATGCCACCCCAAAAAACCCCGAAACCATCTGGGTCAAGGCGCACCGCTTGAACACAGGGTGACCACGTCCTAAGCTTGCGCCCGCCAGCCGGCTGGCGCAGTGCTGCCCGTTGTTGGTGTGCTTTGACGGAGGTCGGTCATGTCCAGAGTTTCAGGCTCCTGTCTGTGTGGTGCGGTGCGCTACGAAAGCGCGGCCGAACCGGTGCTGGTGGGTGTGTGCCACTGCAAGCATTGCCAGAAACAATCCGGGTCCGCGTTTTCGATGATGGTCGCCGTGCCCAAGGGCACGCTCAAGCTCACGGGTGAGCCGCTGGCCGAGTTCCACGACGTGGGCGAATCCGGCCAGCCGGTGGTCCGGCGCTTCTGTCCGAAATGCGGTTCACCCATCACATCGGATGCGGCCATCACCCCGATGTTCGACTGGATCAAGGCCGGCACCCTGGACGACACTTCGTGGTTCAAGCCGCAGTTCCACATGTTCTGCGACCACGCGCAGGCCTGGGCCAGGTTGGAAGACGGCGTGCCCCACATGCCGCGCAATCCGCCGCCGGGCTCTGCCTCCGCGACCAACCGCTGAACGCGCTCACAGCGCCCGCTGCCGCAGCGCCAGCGCCGCCCCCACCCACAGCGCCAGCGCTGAAAACACCAGCCCGCGCGCCAAGCCGCCCGGGCCGTCGGCGATGAGGCCGACCACCGTGGGGCCGACGATCTGGCCGGCGGCGAAGATGACGGTGAAGGCGCTGATGCCAGCGGCCCATTGCGCGGGTGGCAGGTTGTGCCGCACCAGCGCCGTGGTGGACGCGACCACCGAGAGGAACACGCCACCAAACAACACGCCCGAGGCGATCACGAGCGGCCAGGCGGTGGTGAGCGCGGGCAGGATGGCGGCCACGCCGAGCAGGGCGTTGAGCCGCGCCAGCGCCTGGCCGCTTTGGTGGCGGTCGAGCAGGCCGGCCCAGATGCGCGACGAGGCCACCACCGCCACCCCGAGCAGCGCATAAAACAGGGTGATCGCACCCGGGCTGCTGCCCTGCTCGCGCAGCAGCGCGATCACGAAGGTCATGTAACCGATGTAGCCGACGCCAAAGCCGGCGTAGCCCGCCAGCGCGAAGGCGAAGTCGCGCATGCGGAACACGCGGCTGGCGGGTGGGCCTGCGGCTTGACCGGTGGACGTGGCCACGGCCGCAGCCGCGGCCGGGCGGGCAGCTTCGCTGGCCGCAAGCGCGCGCGCGGGCCAGGCCAGCAGCGCCGTCGCCAGCGCGCACACCAACGACAGGCCCCACCATGCCCAGGCCCAGCCGTGGGGCTGGCCGGCCGCGCGCTCCAGCAGCCAGGGCACGCCGAGCGCGGAGACCACGATGCCCAGGCCGGTGCCGCCGTAATACAGCCCGAGCAGGAAACCACTCCGGTGCGGTTGGCGCGCGCCCAGCCGCGCGGCCAGCAGCCCACCGGTGCTGAACACCAGGGCGCTGGCCACGCCCGCCAGGCCACGCTGCAGCAGCAGCGCCGTGGCGCTGGTGAAAAACCCGCTGGCGGCCATGAACAGCGTGGCCAGCACCGAGCCCGCCAGCAGCACACGCATGGGCGACAGGCGTTTGAGCAGCCACGACATGGCCAGCGCACCGATGAGGTAGCCGACCGCGTTGGCGGTGTTCATGGCGCCAGCCAGGGTGTAGCTCCAGCCCAGGTCGTCGCGCATGGGCGGCAGCAGCAGGCCGTAGGCGAAGCGCGTGATGCCCAGCGACACGGCCGCGCCCAGCGAGAGCGCGAGCGCCAGGCGCAGATAGGGCGTGCGGTCGGGCGCGTCAGACGCCAGGGAAGCGGGCAAGGGGTGGCGGGACATGGCCGGCCATTGTGGGCCAAAGCCCGCCCACGCTGGCGGGTGGCCGACGCGCCGGTTCAGGCAGCGGGGGGCATGGCGGGTTCAGCGCCATCTGACCGCTGGTTCGGGTAGGCATCGGGCTCGTTGGCCGCAGCCCAGTGTTCCGCGCCAACCTGCCCCAGCCGCAGCGTCCAGAACCGGTTGAGTGGGTTGATATCGACCGCGGCGACTCGCTGGCTGCGCGCCGTTGCGACGGCCAGCACGGGCACATCCGACACCTGCCAGAACAGGCGCAGGTGCCGGTCCAACAGACGCCGCAGCGTCGCCGTCAGCTGGGTGCGACGCTCGCCGTCCAGAAAGCCGTGGGCCCGCAGCAATGGCAGCAGATCGGAGACCAGTGGATCGTTTTGCAGGGGCTGGCGCTCCAGTTGGGCAACGGCCAGCATGACCAAGGCATCGGCACCCGGCCGCTGCTCGGGGATCGCGGCACAGACGTCGACCAGCCCCGCCCGCAGGACGTCGAAAAAAGCGGCGTGCCCACCCTGTCCCCGGGTGTCGGGCACCCGCTGAAACCATTGCACCAGGGTGTGCAACTGCCGTGAGAGCTCATGGGATTCGTCGAAGCGAGGAAGCAGGACAGGATGTGACATGGCGAGCCCGCATCTGGCGGGAACTGGTACTGGACAGTTCCCAGCATCCCCGATCGGACCGCGGCGGGCATTGACCCTGGTCACGCAAACACCACTCTGGTGTTCATCCTCAGCCGTCAAACCACCGCCCTCGCACACCACGTTACGCTGTTTCACCGGTGGCTGTACCGCCACCACGCCCCGGAGAACGGCGATCAGCCCTGACCCAGGCCCACCGGCGCGGGTGCGCGCATCACGATGCGGGTGAACAGGCGGTCGAACTGCGGGTCGCGCGGTACGCGGCTGTTCAGGGGGTCCTGGTTGGTGGCGAACGCGGCGTTGAGCGCGTGCCAGTCGGCGTCGGTCAGGCTCTTTTCGGCTTCCGGCAGGATCACCGACTCTTCCAGCCGCATGTGCTCCAGGTAGAAATCCACATAGCGGGTCACCTCGTCCTCGAACGCCTGGCGCCGGGTTTCGCCCAGCAGTTCCCAGGCCATCAGCAAATGCATGAGTTCGCGCACACGCAATTCACCCTGCATGTGGTCGCGCTCGAGCTGGTCAATGGCGGCCATGGTGTGCGGCGCCACGCGCGCCACGCGGGGAAACAGCAGGTCCGATTCCTTGGGGTGGTGGTGCTTCTCGGGAAACTCGTCGATGTAGAACAGCATCGCCCGCAACACGTCAAAAAACAGCTCGGTCTGGCCGGTGCCTTCGGGATCGGGACCGCGCCGGACCATCTGCATCAGCGATTGCAGCATCGCCGCCAGCGAGGCGTGTTCGTCGCGGATGACCCGCAGGGCTTCGTGATTCATGGTGTTTGTCTCCTCAGGGATCAAAACCAACCCAGCGGTCGGTTAACTCGCCCCAAGACTATCACCGAACACGGCGCGAACCAGATTGACGCAAATCAACCCTGACCACCAAGTAGCAGCGCCCGGACGGCAGGCGACGCACAGCCGCCCACCCCACGGCGTTTCACCGCTGCACTGGCGGCTTCCAGCGCTTGAGCAACAGGGCGTTGCTGACCACGCTCACCGAACTCATCGCCATCGCCGCACCCGCCAGCACCGGGCTCAGGTAACCCAGCGCGGCCAGCGGAATGCCGGCGGCGTTGTAAGCGAAGGCCCAGAACAGGTTCTGCCGGATCTTGCTCACGGTGCGGCGCGAGATGTCGAGCGCGGCGGCCACCAGCATCGGGTCGCCGCGCATCAGCGTGATGCCCGCAGCGTGCATCGCCACGTCGGAACTGCCACCCTGGCTGTGGCTCATGGCCATGCCGACATCGGCCGCTGCGAGCGCCGGCGCGTCGTTCACGCCATCGCCGACCATCGCCACGGTGTGAAGGCCCCCACGCTCCACCGCTGGCGCGGGTCGCTGCCCCCCGAGGGGGCTGACCCCGCCTTGGGGCGGCCCGGCGGCGGGGTCGCCGCTTTCCCTCGCCAACAATGCGGGCGGCGTGCCTCCCTCCACCGCCGCCAGCGCCACCAGGCCCGGCGGCGGTTCGCGTTCGCCCAGCTTCAGGCGCTGAACCACCGCCGCCTTGTCGCCCGGCAGCACCTCGGCGATCACCTCGCCTTCGTCGGCCCGCAGGCCCAGCGTGTGGGCCATGGCCAGCGCGGCGCCGCGGTTGTCGCCCGAGACCATGAAGAGCCGCAGACCCTGGGCCCGCAGCCCGGCCAGCGCAGCGGCCGCGCCGGGCTTGGCTTCGTCGGCGAAGGCCAGCAGGGCCAGCGGTGCCCATTGAATCAGCCGTTCGCCGGGCCGCCCCAAGTACGGCTGCACCCCCTCGGGGGGCCTGGCGGAGCCAGGGTCGGGGGCACTGCTCTCGCCCTGCGCCGCCAGCACCGACACCGTGGCACCTTCGTCCTGCAGCGTCTGCGCACGCGCCGCCAGCGGGCCCATGGCCGCGCCCAGTTCGTCCATCCAGCGCAGGCTGCCCAGCGCCAGCTTTGCGCCCTGCACCGTGCCCAGGCTGCCGCGGCCCGACACCGCCTGCACATCCTGCGCTGCATCGGCGGCCACCGTCAGTCCACGCGTGGCCGCAGCCTCCAGCACGGCGCGCGCCAGTGGGTGCGCGCTCTGCGCCTGCAGCGCGCTCGCCGCCTGCAACACCGCCACCTCGTCCACGCCGGCAGCGGCCTCGATCAGCCGCAGCCGCGGATGGCCGACGGTCAGCGTGCCGGTCTTGTCGAACGCCACGGTGTCCACCCGGTGCGCGATCTCCAGCGCCTGCGCGTCCTTGATCAAAATGCCGTGTTGCGCCGCCACGCCCGTGCCGGCCATGATCGCCGCGGGCGTGGCCAAGCCGAGCGCGCAGGGGCAAGCGATCACCAGCACCGACACCGCGTGCAGCAAAGCCTCTTCCCCCGGCGCGCCCACGTACAACCAACCGCCCAGCGTGAACAGCGCAATCACCAGCACCACCGGCACGAACACCGAAGCCACCTTGTCCACCAGACGCTGCACCGGCGCCTTGCCCGCCTGCGCGTCCTGTACCAGCGCGATGATGTGCGCCAGCACGCTCTGCGCGCCCACCGCGCGCACGCTGACCTGCACCGCGCCCTCGCCGTTGAGCGCACCGCCCGTCACGCCATCGCCCACCGCCTTGGCCACCGGCATGGCTTCACCGGTGAGCATGGATTCATCGGCCTGCGTGCTGCCCTGCGCCACCGTGCCATCGGCCGGAAAACGCTCACCCGGTCGCACGGTGATCAGGTCGCCCGGCAGCAGCTCGTCGACCGGCACGTCGGTCTCCTCGGTGCGTTTGATGCCATCGGGCAGCAGGTGCGCCCACTCGGGTCGCAGCGCATGCAATGCGCGGATGGCGCTGGTGGTCTGGCGCTTGGCGCGCGCCTCCAGCCACTTGCCCAGCAGCACCAGCGTGATCACCACCGCAGAGCCTTCGTAATACAGGTGCACCATCTCGCCCGGCTCGGCGCGCCACCAGAGCCAGGTGGACAGCATCCAGCCGGCGGTCGTGCCGATGGCCACCAGCAGCTCCATGTTGCCGGTGAGCGCCTTCAGCGCATGCCAGCCGGCCTTGTAAAAACGCACGCCAAGCCAGAACTGCACCGGCGTGGCGAGCATGAACTGTGTCCACGAAGGCAGCATCCAGTGTTGGCCGAACAGGTCGCCCACCATGGGCAGGGCCAGCGGGGCCGAGAGCAGCAGGCCCGCGAGCACGGGCAGGAAGTCGGTGGGGATGCCGTGCCAGCGTTCGTTGCTGTCCTCGTCCATGGCGGCCATGGACCGTGGTTCGTAGCCGGCGTCGCGCACCGCGCGCTTGATGCGCGCCAGGGTTTCGGCGTCGTCGGGGCCGGAGAGCATGACGCGCGCCGACTCGGTGGCCAGGTTCACGCTCGCACCGCTCACGCCAGGCTGCTTCTTCAGCACCTTTTCCACGCGCGACACACACGACGCACAGGTCATGCCGCCGATACCCAGGTCGATCTGGCTGGCGGTGGTGGAAAGGTTCGAAGCTTCTAAGGTTGCTGTGTTCATGATGTCTGTTTCAGTACACGCCGTGGAACCGGCTCCGCCGGGCCACAAGCGTGGTCCCCCTGGGGGAAGCCGCAAAGCGGCGCAGGGGGGAGCCTAGGTTATAAGCTTTACCCCCATGGGAAGGTCAAGCGACAAGGTGTATCGTTCATCGCCTGGGGACTTGACCTTGACACCGTGTCAAGGCTGAAGATGCAAGCTTTCAACTTGAGGAACCACCATGAGCCAACAAACCTTCACTGTCCAGGGCATGACCTGCGGCCACTGCGAAAAAGCCGTCACCACCGCCATCAAGACCCTGGACCCGCAGGCCGAGGTTCGCATTGACCGCAGCCAGAACCTGGTGGAAGTCAAAACCGAACAGCCGCGCGAGGCGGTGGCCGCGGCCATCAGCGAAGAAGGTTACACCGTCGCTGCATGAGACACACCGGCGGTACCGCGCAGCCCAACGAAGCAGTCGAGGCCCCATTGGATGCCGCGGGCGCCTGGCCGGTCAACATCGGTACCGCCGCCAGCCTGAGCGGGATTTCGCCCAAGATGCTGCGCCACTACGAAGCGCTCGGCCTGCTGGGCGCGGTGGCGCGCACCGACAGCAATTACCGCCAGTACAGCCTGGCCGACGTGCACACCCTGCGCTTCATCCGCCGCTCGCGCGACATGGGCTTCGGCCTCGACGCCATCACCGAACTGGTGAGCCTTTGGCACAACCGGCGCCGCAGCAGCGCCAGCGTCAAGCGCATCGCGCAGAAGCACCGCGACGAACTCGGCCAGCGCATCGAAGCGCTGCAGGCCATGCAGCGCACCCTGGACGAACTGCTGTGCCATTGCCCCGGCAACGACCGGCCCGACTGCCCGATCCTCGACGACCTGGGAAGTCTCTGACCCCCCACGCTCCACCGCTGCGCGGGTCGCTGCCCCCAGGGGGGCTGATCCACCTTGGGGCGGCCCGGCGGTGGATCCTTGATCTGACGCAAGCCATCCAGGCGTTAGCGGAACAAATCTTTACAAACCGGCATCACTCCGGCACAGAGCAGATACAGCCGCTGCTCACACTGAAGCCATTCCAGAAACAGAAACCTCTGAGACATCTGGAAAGCTTTTCATCAACCGTTCAGGAGTGATTCATGAAACTGTTCAGCCAACGCACCCTCATCGCCGCTGCCCTCGCCACCGCTTTCGTCGGCGTTTCTGCCACCGCTATTGCCCAGGGCATGGGTCCAGGCGCCCTGTCGCAAGACATGCGGGCACAACACATGGCCCAGCGTGTTCAGGCCGGCACCGAAGCCGGTCCGGGCTCGGCAGAGATGTCGAAGAAGCAGGCCTGGCGCATGGAACGCATGCAAAAGCGCATGGCCGAACGCCAGGCCCAACTCAAGGAAACCCTGAAAATCACACCGGCCCAGGAAGCCGCGTGGAACGCCTTCGTGGCCCGCACCGCACCCGAACCGCGCATGGCCCGCAGCCAGAGCCGGGAAGACTGGGCGAAGCTGACCACGCCGCAGCGTCTCGACAAGATGCAGGCCCTGAAAGCCGAGCGCAACGCCCGGATGGACAAGCGCATCGACGCCACCAAGAGCTTCTACGCCGCACTCACGCCCGAACAGCAGAAGGTGTTTGACACCCAGCGCCACGGCGGCTTCCAGCGCGCCGGCATGAAGGGTGAACGCGGCATGCACGGCGAGCGCGGCATGATGGGCAAACACGGTCATGGCGGCCATGGTGGTCACCACCGCATGGGCGGCATGGGCGGCATGGGTGGCGGTGCCGGCTGCGATGCCCCGGCGCAGCCCCGCAGCTGAGCCTGACTCGCACACTTTCCAAAGCCCCGCCTGTCGGGGCTTTTTCATGGGCTTGACCTGAGTCAAGCCCCGCCAGCCAGCCACCCGATAAGCTGCCCCGCCATGGACTTCGACCTCATCATCATCGGCGCCGGCCCCGCCGGCCTGAGCCTGGCCCGGGCGCTGCGCGGCAGCGGACTGCACATCGGCCTGATCGAACAGCAGACACGGGAGTCGTTGCAAAACCCCGCTTTCGACGGCCGCGAAATCGCCCTCACCCAGCACAGCGCCGAACGGCTGCGCCAGTTCGGCATCTGGCCCCTGCTGGGCGACGCCAACATCGCTCCGCTGCGCGATGCGCTCGTGCTCGACGGCGGCGCCGGCCCCGGCCAGCAGCGCATGCTCATCAGCCACCAGCTCAGCCACAAAACCGAGCTCGGCTTCCTCGTCGCCAACCACCATATCCGCCGCGCCGTCTTCGAAGCCGCCATGGCTCCTGACGACGCCAGCGGCACCGCCCCCAGCCTGGTTTGCGGCGAACAGGTGAGCCAGATCCAAACCGACGCCAGCGGCGCCCACCTCACGCTCGCCAGCGGCCAGCGCCTGAGCGCCCAGCTCGTGGTGGCCGCCGACAGCCGCCATTCCAGCACCCGCCGCGCCATGGGCATCCCGGCGGATATGCACGACTACGGTCGCACCATGCTCGTTTGCAACATGACGCACGAGCAGCCGCACTTTGAAACCGCCTGGGAGTGGTTCGACCACGGCCAGACGCTCGCCCTGCTGCCCATGAACCCCTGTCCGCAGACCGGCCTGCCGCGCTCCTCGATCGTGCTCACCCTGCCCAGCCAGGAATTGCAGCCCCTGATGGACCTGCCGGAAGACGCGTTCAACGCCACCATGGCGCAACGCTTCGGCCACCAGCTCGGCACCATGCGGCTCAGCAGCACACGCCACGCCTACCCATTGGTGGGCGTGTGGTCGCGCCGCCTGGTGGCGCAACGCTTCGCCGTGGTGGGCGATGCCGCCGTGGGCATGCACCCGGTCACCGCACACGGCTTCAACCTCGGCCTGCGCAGCATCGACACGCTGTCCCAAGCGCTGATCCAGGCGCATCAAAAAGGGCAGGACATCGCCTCGCCCGTCCTGCTGCAGCGCTACCAGCGCACCCACCAGGGCGCCAGCCGCGGCCTCTACATGGCCACCCACGCCCTGGCCACGCTCTACACCCGCGAAGAGACGCCGGCCCGCCTGCTGCGCCAGGCCATGGTCGGCCTGGGTGAACGTTTCACGCCCTTCAAGCGCGCGGTGGCGGCGTCCCTGACGGGACTTCATTGAGGGTCCCCCCGCGCCGCTTCACGTGCCTTGCAGGCCGCAGCTTCGTCAGAGCCGAAGCTTCTTCGGGCTGTCCGAGCCTGCGCAGGCAGGCTTGGAGCCGCAGCCCTCAGCCCCCCAAGGGGCAACGCGAGTGGCCCGGCACAGCCGGTTCCACCGCATCCTGGGTGGCAGGCACGCGCTCCTGAGAGAAGCCGGGAATTCGCTCCGGCAAGGTCATATTGCGATGCGTCAAGACGCTTGTCAGGATTCGGGTCTAGATTGATGCATGTCAACCGGTACGGGTGCACAGTTGCCTGGCCGTTCATCACCGCCCGAGGAGACCCAAAAACATGCTGTCCGCCTACATCACGCACGCCGACTGTGCCCGCCACGACATGGGTGCCCACCACCCCGAATGCCCCGAGCGCCTGGGCGCCATCAACGACCACCTGCTGGTCAAGGGTCTGCTGGACTACATGATCCCGTACGACGCGCCGCTGGCCACCGAGGAACAGCTCGGCCGCGCGCACGCCTCTCTCTATGTGCGCGAAATCTTCGAAGCCTCGCCCAAGGATGGCCTGCACGCGGTGGACCCGGACACCAACATGTGTCCCCACACGCTCAGCGCCGCGCTGCGCGCCGCGGGCGCCGCGGTGCAGGCGACCGACCTGGTGCTGGCGGGCAGCACCACCACCGCCTTCTGCAGCGTGCGCCCGCCCGGTCACCACGCCGAGCGTTCGGCCGCCATGGGCTTCTGCTTCTTCAACAACATCGCCGTGGGCATGCGCCACGCGCTCGACGTGCACGGTCTGGAGCGCGTGGCCCTGATCGACTTCGACGTGCACCACGGCAACGGCAGCGAAGACATCTTCCGCGGCGACGAGCGCGTGCTGATGTGCTCCATCTTCGAAAAGGGCCTCTACCCCTTCAACGGCGAAAACGCCGTCGGCCCGAACATGGTCAACGTCGGCCTGCCCAGCCGCAGCGGCAGCGACGCCTTCCGTGCCGCCGTCACCGACCACTGGCTGCCCGCGCTCGACGCCTTTGCACCGCAACTCATCTACATCTCGGCCGGCTTCGATGCCCACCGCGAAGACGACATGGGCAACCTCGGCCTCGTGGAGGCCGACTACGCCTGGGTCACCCAACAGCTCGTGAAGATGGCCGAAAAGCACTGCCAGGGCCGCATCGTTTCCTGCCTGGAGGGCGGCTACGTTTTGAGCCCCCTCGCCCGCAGCGTCGCGGCCCATGTGCGCGTGCTGATCGGCGCCGACTGAACACGAACAATCCCAATTTTCAGCAACCTGAGTCCCTCATGGACAAACATTACCTCACCCCGCTTTTCCTGCCCGAAACCATCGCCGTCTTTGCCGGCAGAACCGACGACCCCGACAGCCAGATACCGCAAGCCCGGGCGCTGGTCAACGCGCTGACCGCCCAGCGTTTCACCGGCAACCTGGTGTTCCTCGACATCCACACCACCGGCACCCTGGCCGACCTGGCCCAGACCCGGGCCGATCTGGCCATCATCGCCCTGCCACCGACCGAAGCCCTTGCGGCGCTCGAAGTCGCTGGTCGCATCAAGTGCAAGGCCGCGCTGGTGGTCGGCAGCGGCACCTCGGCGGACATGGCCGGCGACATGCACCGCGTCGCGCGCCGCCACGGCATGCACCTGCTCGGCCCCAACAGCCTGGGCTTCCAGCGTCCGCGTGCCGGCCTCAACGCCAGCGTGGTCGGTCCGCTCGCGGCCGTCGGTCCGCTCGCGCTGGTTTCGCAATCGGGTGCGCTCACCGCGTCCATCCTGGATTGGGCGAGCCAGAACGCCGTGGGCTTTTCCACCGTGGTTTCGCTCGGACCCAACACCTCGGTCGACATCGCCCAGGTGCTCGATTTCCTCGCTTCCGATGCCCAGACCCACAGCATCGTCGTCTATATGGAAGGCATCTCCAGCGCTCGCCGCTTCATGAGCGCGCTGCGCGCCGCCGCCAACGCCAAGCCGGTGGTCGTTCTCAAGGCCGGGCGCAAGACCGCGGGCAACATGGCCGCGCAGACGCACTCCGGCACCATCGTCGGCAGCGACGACGTGTTCGATGCCGCCCTGCGCCGCGCCGGCGCGGTGCGCGTGCGCTCTTTTGTCGAGCTGTTTTCAGCCGCCAAATGCCTGGCCTCACGCTACCGCCCGGTGGGCAAGCGCCTGTCCATCGTCACCAACGGTGGCGGCCCCGGCGTGCTGGCGGCCGACTGGGTGAGTGAAATCGGGCTCGAACTGGGCCAGATCTCTCCCGAAACCGCTGCCGGGCTCAAACCCCGGCTGCCTGCCCTGGCTTCGCTCACCGACCTGATCGATTTGTCCGAAGAAGCCACGGCCGAACACTACCGTGCCGCCATCGACGCCGCCGGCCACGAAAAAACGGTGGACGGCATCCTGGTGGTGCATTCGCCCAAGTCCGGCATCAACGCGGCCGACGTGGCGCGCGCCATGGCCGAGCTCAAACCCCGCCTGGGCAAACCGCTGCTCTGCTGCTGGATGGGCGATGCCTCAGTGGGTGAAGCGCGCGCTGTATTGGCCACGACCAACATCCCCAGCTTCCGCACGCCCGAAGCCGCCGTGGGCGCCTTCGGCAACATTGCCAGCTTCTACCAGAACCAGCAGCTCTTGCAGCAGACCCCGCCGCCGCTGTCCACACTGGCCAAGCCCGACATCGAGGGCGCGCGCCTGCTGATCGAAAACGTGCTCACCGAGCGGCGCAAGATCCTCACCGAAATGGAGTCCAAGGCCCTGCTGTCGGCCTTCCACATCCCGGTCACGCAGACCATCCTGGCGCGCAGCGCCAACGAGGCCATGCTGATCGCCACCCAGCTGGGCTACCCGGTGGCGCTGAAGATCGACTCGCCCGACATCAGCCACAAGAGCGACGTCAACGGCGTGGCGCTCAACGTGCTCAACGCGGTCGGCGTGCGCGATATCTACAACACCATGATCCAGGCGGTGGCAAAAGCCCAGCCCGGCGCACGCATCAACGGCGTCACGATCCAGAAGATGGCGCGCAACAAGCGTGGGCGCGAGCTCTACATCGGTCTCGTGACCGACGACCCCTTCGGCCCGGTGATCGCTTTCGGTGCCGGCGGCACCATGATCGAGCTCATCAACGACCGCGCGATGGAGCTGCCCCCGCTCAACCAGTTCCTGGCGCGACGGCTCATCGAGCGCTCGCGCGTCGCCGAAACCCTGGTCAAGTGGCGCGGCGCCAGCGCGGTGGACATGGACGCGCTGGAACACGTGCTGTTGCGCGTCTCGGAAATGGTCTGCGAGCTGCCGCAGCTGCGCGAGATGGACATCAACCCCATCATCGTGGACGAATCGGGCGCGGTGGCGGTCGACGCCCGCATCGTGATCGACAGCGCCCCCGCCACGGCCCGCAACTACGCTCACCTGGCCATCCTGCCCTACCCGGCGCGCTACGAGCAGATCTGGCCGTTGCGCGGCGGTGGTGAGTACACCATCCGCCCGATCCACCCCGACGACGCCCAGATGCTGCAGGACCTGGTGCAGAACCTCTCGCCCGAGAGCCGCTATTTCCGTTTCGTGTCGTCGCTCAAGGAACTGCCGCCGTCGATGCTGTCGCGCCTGACCCTGATCGACTACGACCGCGAAATGGCGCTGGTGGCGATCCACCGCACCCGCAAGACCGGTGCCGATGGCGAGATCGTGGAAACCGAGCGCATCGTGGGTGTGTCGCGCTACATCACCAACCCCGACAAGGCCAGTTGCGAGTTTTCGCTGGTAGTGGCCGACGACTTCAACGGCAAGGGCCTGGGCTCGCGTCTCATGCTCAGCATCATGGAAGAAGCGCGCGACAAGGGCCTGGCCGAGATCGAAGGCCTGGTGCTGGCCAACAACCCGGGCATGTTGCGCCTGATGAAGGGCCTGGGCTACAGCGTCAAACCGTTCCCGGAAGACCCGGACTTCAAACTCGTCACACACACGCTCTGAAACGCTGCGCGTCTTCAGCGCCGCGTTTTTTGCCACCACCGCCCGGTCCCCCGGGCGGTTTTTTTTGGCTTTCTTATTCTTCTATATCTTTATTTCAAATTAGTAGGAGTAGTAGAGCGGGCGCTTTTGTGTGGACAAGCATTTTTTCCCCAATGCCATCAAGGACTTGATGACCGTACAAGCCTGTGAAGGCGCCCCTGTTGCCATCGGACAGAAAAGGGGATAACCCGGCACCTGACCACAATGCTGTGGATAACATGAAACTTGTTCAAAAGTTACACACAGGCTTGTGAGCAACAGGCGCCGACAGCCGATCTTCGGCCGCAGTTCCCGCGTGTTTCGCTGGTGGAACACCTTCTGGACCCAAAACAACCAGAACCTGTTTCCAACACCGACCGGTGTCACTTTTTTTGGACTTGTCTATCCGGGCGCCGGACGGGATTTCCCCGGTTGTTCTTACTCTTCTATATCTTTATTTCAAATTAGTAGGAGTAGTAGAGCAGGCGCTTTTGTGTGGACAAGCGGCTTTTTTACTGGCCAATCAAGGACTTGGCGCCAGTACAAGCGTGTGAAGACGGCCCTGTTGCTGCTGAACCGAAACGGGGATAACCCCGCGCTGGAGCAGCATCCTGTGGATAAAGTGGTGTTTATTAAAAAGTTACACACAGGGTTGTGCAAAACATCCCTGTGCAACCGCCAAAAACCGGGGGTTCAGTGCAGGCCCGCCATCTGGGCAAAGCCCCAGGCCATGCCCAGACCGTGCAACAGCGTGGCCGCCACGGTGAGGACCAGGGCGGGCTTCAGCTGCTGTGGCCGGTGCAGATGGGTCAGCAGCCAGACCAGGGCCGCCAGCGAGAAGGGCAGCGAAACCAGTCCCCAGAGCGCCGGCATCGGCGGAATCAGCAGCCACACACTGGCCGCCAGCCACGCATGGGCACCCAGCACCAGCGCGCCGTACAGCGCGCCCGCGGCCACAGGACCCAGCCGCACCACCAGAGTGCGTTTGCCCACCCGGGCATCGGCCGCGGCGTCCGGAAAGCCGTTGATCAGCAGCAAGGCCCCCACCATTAGCGCAAAACCCGCCGCGGCGCTGGCCGGGATCACGAAGAACTGGCGCCGTTGCACATAGTCCGCGCCCACCACCACCAGGAACCAGACCAGCGCCACCGTCAGCTCGCCCAGCCCGCGGGACATCAGCTTGAGCGGTGGCGCGGAATACGCCCAGGCCAGCAGCAGTCCGGCCATGCCCAGCAGCAACACACCACCGCCGGCCTTCACCGCCAGCAACAGGCCGGCAGGCACCAGGAACACCAGCAGCGCCCTGGCCAGCTCGGCCGTCTGCTGCTCGCTCACCGCGCCGGTCTGGATCAGCCTCGAACCGCCGGTGAAGGGGGATATGGCGTCCGTGTTGGCGGCGTCGGCGCCGTTGCGGGCGTCGTGCAGGTCGTTCAACACATTGCCGGCCGCGTGCGCCAGCACCGCCAGCGCCATCGCGCCCAGCGCCAGCGGCAGATCCAGGCCACAGCCGCAGGCGGACGCCGTGGCGGTGCCCAGCACGCAGGCCACCACGGTCAGCAGCAGGAAAGCCGGCCGCGTCATGCGCCACACCAGCGACACACGGGTCCACGCAGAAACCGGCGTACCGGAGGCCGGTTTTTCAGGGGAAATGGGGGTGCTTTTCATACGGGTTTCAGTATGCCCAGACCCGCTGCATCCTGCATTGCCATCGCGCAAGCCGACGAACGGCGCGCCACGGGGCTTACAGCCCTTCACACCGGCACACACCTGGGCACAAACGCGCACCCCCCGGCTGGTAAGATGCGCGGCGCGCAGTGGGCCCGGGTCTTGCTGTGCGGCTTCGCCCTTTGCACATCCGCTGGGACCTCGTTTTTCCCTCCAGCCACCGAGCCTGCCCTTCATGTCCGTTGCCCTCGCTGCCAACGCGCCCGCCACCTTCGAGATCAAGAGCGCCAACCTGCCCCTGGTGGCCTTGCTGCTCAAGTCCGCCGACCTCGTCCGCCTGAGCGAAGAACTGGCCCAGCGATTCGGCGACATGCCCGATTTTTTTGACCAGGACCCACTGGTCATTGACCTCTCGCCCCTGCAGGGCGCCGAAGCGGCCGGTCTCGAATCCGAGGCCGACTTCGCCGCACTCGCCGACCTCCTGTGCCAGTACCGGCTGCAGCCCATCGCCGTGCGCGGCGGCAGCGATGCCCAGACCGCCGCCGCCCTGGCCGCGGGCCTGATCCTCGCGGCCGACGCCACCGTCCAGCGCAGCCCTGCGCCCCAGCCCGCGCCGAGTCGTGCGCCGGCCCGGACCGAGGCACCCGCCCCGGTGGTCGCGGTGCCTCCCCCGGTGGCGCCGGGCGCGATGGTGATCGACAAACCGCTGCGCTCCGGCCAGCAGGTCTACGCCCGCGGGCGCGATCTGGTCGTCATGGCCATGGTCAACCCCGGCGCCGAAGTCATCGCCGACGGCCACATCCACGTCTACGCACCGCTGCGCGGCAAGGCCATCGCCGGTGCCCGCGGCAACGCCGACGCGCGCATCTTCGCGCTCGTCATGGACCCCGAACTCATCTCCATCGCCGGCATCTACCGCACCAGCGAAACCGATCTGCCGCCCGAAGTGCGGGGCAAGGTCGCCCAGGTGCGGCTCATGCCCGGCCCGGATGGCGAAGACAAACTGGTTATCGATCCCCTGTCTGCCTGACGGCTGCCAGCAGCCTTTCAGCCATTTCCCACCTTCACAGGAACCTCCACATGACCCAAATCGTTGTCATCACTTCAGGCAAGGGCGGCGTGGGCAAGACCACCACCAGCGCCAGCTTCGCCTCCGGCCTCGCCCTGCGCGGCCACAAGACCGCCGTCATCGACTTCGACGTTGGCCTGCGCAACCTCGACCTGATCATGGGCTGCGAGCGGCGCGTGGTCTACGACCTGATCAACGTCATCCACGGCGAAGCCAACCTCAACCAGGCGCTGATCAAGGACAAGCAGTGCGACAACCTGTTCGTTCTCGCTGCCAGCCAGACGCGCGACAAGGACGCGCTCTCGCAGGACGGCGTGGAGAAGGTGCTGAACGACCTGTCGGCCATGGGTTTTGAATACATCGTCTGCGACTCGCCCGCCGGCATCGAAACCGGCGCGCTCATGGCCATGCACTTCGCCGACGAAGCGCTGATTGTGACCAACCCCGAAGTCTCCAGCGTGCGCGATTCCGACCGCATCCTCGGCATGCTCGGCAGCAAGACCAAACGCGCCATCGAAGGCAAGGACCCGATCAAGGAACACCTGCTGATCACGCGTTACAACCCCACGCGCGTGGCCGACGGCCAGATGCTCAGCCTGGAGGACATCCAGGACATCCTGCGCATCAAGCTGATCGGCGTGATCCCCGAGAGTGAAAACGTGCTCACCGCATCCAACCAGGGCATGCCCGCGATCCACCTCAAGGGTACCGACGTGGCCGAGGCCTACAGCGACGTGATCGACCGTTTTCTCGGTGCCGAGAAACCGCTTCGTTTCGTCGAAGCCGAAAAGGCGGGTTTCTTCAAGCGCGTGTTCGGAAGGAAGTGAGCATGTCCTTTCTTTCCTTCTTTCTGGGCGAAAACAAGAAGACCGCCAGCGTCGCCAAGGAGCGGCTGCAGATCATCCTGGCGCACGAACGCAGCGGTCGCAACGCCGCCGAACCCGACTACCTGCCCGCGCTGCAGCGCGAGCTGGTGGCCGTGATCGGCAAGTACATCAAGATCAATCCGGACGACATCAAGGTCATGCTGGAGCGCCAGGACAACCTGGAGGTGCTCGAAGTCAAGATCGAGCTGCCTGACCGCAAGTAAGGCATCGCCCCCCCTTCAGGGGGACGCGCGCAGCGCGGCGGCGGGTCTTTATGATCCACGCATGCTGATCGAAACCCTGGGCGCCGCCCGAGACATGGGCCGCCTGAACACCATTCTGGGCGTGCTCATCCGCCATGGCTTTGGCGACAGCGTGCGCCGCCTGGGCCTGGCCGACCGGCTGGAACGTGCCGGCCACGCTCTCAAATGGGACAACGCGGCCGAGCTGGCGCGGCTCGAACCCCCGGTGCAGCTGCGCCTCACGCTGGAAGAACTCGGCCCCACTTTCGTCAAGCTCGGTCAGATCCTGGCCGGCCGCGCCGACCTGTTCGGCCCCGACTACATCGCCGAGTTCGAGAAGCTGCACAGCCAGGTGCCCGCCGTGCCGCTGGAATCGCTGCGTTCGCAGCTGCGCGAAGACCTCGGCGGCGAGCCCGAAACCATTTTTGCCCGTTTCGATACCGAACCGCTCGCCGCCGCCTCCATCGCCCAGGTTCACCGCGCCCGGCTGCACGACGGTACCGAAGTGGTCGTCAAGATCCGCCGTCCCGGGATCACCGACACCATCGAAGCCGACCTGCGCCTGCTCGGCCGCCTGGCCGCCATCGCCGAGGCCGAAATCCCCGCCCTCAAACCCTACCGCCCGCAGCAGCTGGTGCGTGAGCTCGCGCGCTCGCTCAGGCGCGAACTCGACCTCGCCAGCGAATGCCGCAACGCCGAACGCATCGCCGCCAACCTGGTCAGCCTGCCCTGGATCGTGGTGCCGAAGGTGCACTGGATGCACACCAAGGAACGCGTCAATGTGCAGGACTTCGTGGATGGCATCGCCGGCAATCAACTCGACCAGCTTGACACCCAGGGTCTGGACCGCAGTCTGCTGGCGAAACGCGGCGCACAGGCCGTGCTCAAACAGATCGTCGAAGACGGGCTCTTCCACGCCGACCCGCACCCAGGCAACGTCATCTACCTTGAAGGCAACCGCATCGCCTTCATCGACTTCGGCATGGTCGGCCGCCTCTCGGTGCGTCGACGCGAAGAACTCCTGAACCTGTTGCTGGGCCTGGTGGAACGCAATCCGCAGACCGTGGCCGACGTGCTGCTCGACTGGACCGGCGACGAGCACGGCGTCAACCTCAGCCTGCTCGAAACCGAGATCGAAACCTTCGTCGACCAGTACCACGGAACCCCGCTGGCCCAGCTGAACCTGGGCGAAATGCTCGCCGACGTCACCACCATCCTGCGCGAACACCACCTCGGCCTGCCGTCCGACATGGCCCTGCTCATCAAGGCCTTCATCACGCTCGAAGGCATGGGCCGCAGCCTGGACCCCGATTTCCACATGACGACCGAGGCCCTGCCGCTGCTCAAGCAGGTGGTGCGCGCGCGCTACCAGCCCAAGGTGGTGGCCAACCGCGCCTGGCAGACCTTGCGCCGCACGCTCGCCGTGGCCGAACAGCTGCCGCACGACGTCTCGCGCCTGCTGCGCAACGCGCGCCGCGGCAAGGTGCACGTGGGCATCGAGCTCGCGCACCTCAAGCGCGTGGGCGACCAGATCGACCGCGCCGCCAACCGCCTCACCATGGCGCTGGTGATCGCCGCGCTCATCATCGGCTCGTCCATCGTCATGACCGTCCAGGGCGGCCCCACCCTGTTTGGCCTGCCCGCCTTCGGTTTCCTCGGCTTTGCCAGCGCGTTCGTCGGTGGGCTGTGGCTGGTGCGCGCGATCTGGCGCAGCAGCAAGGGGCGGGATGTGGGGGAGGATTGAATGAGCAGTGACTGGATGCGCGAAGGTGTTCAAAGCGATGCCCCTTTCAGGCCACCGGAACCCGGAAAACTGGGGACTGTGCTGTCCGTCGCCGCCATCGCCGTGCTGGTCGCTTTCTATGTGGGCTATGGCTGGTGGGATGCCCGTAGAGTCGTTGCATCCCGGTCTGACGGCGCTCAACCTTTCAGTGTTCAGTTGCCGACAGCCGCCCGCACCGTCGCAGCGCCCGGTTCTGCGTCAGCGCCTCCAACGCAGAGGACCGGTGTGACGCCGGTGGTCCCATCCAGGATGGCTTCGCCAGGCATGCACAAGTGCGTCGTGCAAGGCCAGGTGCTCTACACCGATGACCATTGCCCTCCCGGTGCCGAGGCCTCCACCGTGGCGCACGCGTCCGCTCCGTCGCGTCCCAGCACGATCACCCTCTACCTGTGCAAAGCGACCGACGGGGGCTTGTTCTGGACGCGTCAACACTGTCACCAGCGCAGCGCGTTGGTTGATCGAACGGTGACCGTGCCTGCGGACCGTTCGTTTGACGAACAAGTGGCCTGGGCGCGCGCACGTCGCGCCGAGTTGGCTGTTCCCGTCACCTCGAACCCTGCTCCGGTGTTTCAGGAACAACGTGACACCCGCGCTGCCTGGAACAAAGCCTCGCGATGCAAATACCTGAATGAACGGGTCGCGGTGCTGGATTCAGAGGCGCGACAACCCCTGTCCGCGTTGAGGCAAGACCGTATCCGGGTGGAGAAAAAAGAGGCCCGCGACGAGCAGTTCAGGCTGCGCTGCTGAAGTCGCACGGCTTGTTCGCTGGCGATGCTTCACCCGTGCACGTTTTTCCACATCGTGGTACATTAACTGGTTCGCCTTGGGCGACCAGCCGCGTCCGGGTTTTCCGACCCTGATGCACCGCCCCCGGCAGAGGGGCCGCCGGTCCAGCCCCTCCATCGCGAGCCGCGCCAGCCCCGCACCCTTTCCAGGTCGGCGCCGTCGCAATATTCTCCCTGCTGTTGCCGATGCCCCTGCCGTGGCGCGTGCACCGGTTCTGGCGTGGTGTTCCCGACACCGCGTCGGCGCCGGCTGATTCAGTCGGGCACCCCGGCGCCTGGGGCTGCCAATGTGTTTTTCGGGCGTTTTCCTGCTGTGCGGTCCATGAGACCGCAGCGTTTCGCCCTTTGATGTTTTTGATGATTCATACGATTTCCACGACCACAACAACGAAGAGACTGTCGCCTCTCACTCTGGACAAGTACCGCATCGCGGCTTGCCCCCGGCCGCTGCCGTGCGGCCGTTTTGCCGCGCAGGTGTCCATCGCCAGCGGCTCCGGCAGCGCCTGCACCGACCGTGTCATGCGCTTCCACGATGATTTCCCCACACACGACGCAGCGGCGCATTTCGCCGTGGCGCAAGGCATCGACTGGGTGAACGACGCGTTGCGCGCCCGCGTCCGCCCGGCCACCGTGGCAGCGACGGTGCCTTCTCCCCAGATTTGTATTTGAAGCAAAGGAGCCTCACATGGCCAAGGAAGAACTGATCGACATGATGGGCATCGTCAACGAGGTGCTGCCCGACACGCGCTTTCGCGTGACGCTGGACAACGGTCACCAGCTGATTGCCTACTCCGCCGGCAAGATGAAGAAGAACCACATCCGCATCCTCGCGGGTGACCGGGTTTCCCTGGAACTCTCGCCCTACGACCTGACCAAGGGCCGCATCAATTTCCGCCACATCGAGGGCCGCGGCCCGATGGTGCCGCGCAAGCCGCGCTGAGCACCTGAGAGCCACCGCGCGCTGACCAGCGCGCGGGGTTTGTCTTCTGGTGGAGGCGGACTCCGGGGGCGCTCAGGTGCCCATGCCACCGTCCACCGGCAGGCCCGCGCCGGTGATGAACCGCGATGCGTCGGAGCACAGAAAGACCACGGCATCGGCCATGTCGCTGATGGTGCCGAGGCGCCCCAGCGGCGTCTGTTCCACGATGGCCATCACGGCCGCATCGGGCGAGGCGAACAGGCCCGCGCTCACCACGTCACTGGCGAGCTTCAATCCCATGTTGGTGGGCACAAGCCCGGGATAGACGCAGTTCACCCGCACGCCATATCCGAGCTTGCCCGATTCCGCGGCTGCCACGCGCGTGAGCCGGTCCACGGCGGACTTGGTCGCCGAATACCCGGCGATCGCCGGAAATGCGATGGTCGCCGCCACCGACGAAATGTTGACCACGGTACCGCCCTGTCCGGCCAGTCCACCCGGGCGCATGGCGCGAAAGGCGTGCTTGATGCCCAGCGCGGTGCCCACGATGTTGACGTCGAGCATGCGGCGCAGTTCGTCGGGGTCGATGTCGGTCACCAGCGCCGTGACTTCCACGCCGGCGTTGTTGATCAGGATGTCGAAGCCGCCCAGTGCGTAGTGGGTGGCGCTGATGGCGGCAAGCCAGTGGGCTTCGTCGGTCACGTCCATGTGCACAAACGCGGCACGGGCACCGGTGGCGGCGAGCGCCCGCGCAGTTTCGCGGCCCTGCTCTTCAAGCACGTCACCAATCATCACCGCGGCCCCGGCCGCGGCCAGCGCCACGGCCATGCCGGCGCCCAGGCCCCGGGCGCCGCCGGTCACCAGGGCCTTGCGCCCGGTCAGATGGAATGGGGACATGGAAACCTCCTGAATGCTGTTTATGGGTGTAAGAGGCGCCAGCCAAAGCCAGCGACTGGCGCACTCTAGACACTCCGCGCAGGAGCGGGATCAAATCCCTGTAAAAGTTGACAGTGTCGTCAACGGCGAGCCAGTCTGGACGGGCCCGTTCGTCGGGCACCGGGGATCAGCGGCCGGTTTTCGAGCGCCGCGCCCGCACCGCTTCGGCCAGCCCCTGCAGCACCGGCACGGTCTGTTCGAAGCTGATGCAGGCGTCGGTCACGCTCACGCCGTGCTGCAGCGGCTGGCCGGGCACGATGTCCTGGCGGCCTTCGTTCAGGTGGCTTTCGATCATCACGCCGGTGATGCGCACGTCGCCGGCGGCGATCTGCTGCGCCACATCGGCCGACACCTCGATCTGCCGGTGGTGCTGCTTGCTGCTGTTGGCGTGCGAGACGTCGATCATCACCTGCTCGCGCAGGCCCGCGGCTTTCAGCAGCGCGCAGGCGGCGTCCACATCGGCCGCGCTGTAGTTGGTCGCCTTGCCACCACGCAGGATGACGTGGCAATCCGCGTTGCCACGCGTTTCGAAGATCGCGGCCTGGCCCATCTTGGTCATACCCATGAAGGCGTGTGGCGCCTGCGCCGCCTGGATGGCGTCGCTCGCCACCTTGATGCCGCCGTCGGTGCCGTTCTTGAAGCCCACCGGGCAGGAGAGGCCGCTGGCGAGCTGGCGGTGGCTCTGGCTCTCCGTCGTGCGCGCGCCGATGGCGCCCCAGCTCACCAGATCGCTGATGAACTGCGGGCTCAGCAGGTCGAGAAATTCGGTGCCCACCGGCAGGCCCAGCGCCAGCACGTCCAGCAGCAGCTGGCGCGCCAGTTCCAGCCCTTCGTTGATGGCGAAACTGCCGTCCAGGTGCGGGTCGTTGATGTAGCCCTTCCAGCCCACGGTGGTGCGCGGCTTCTCGAAGTACACCCGCATCACCACGAGCAGGTCTTGTGACAGCGCATCGGCCTGTTCCTTGAGCAGCCGCGCGTAGGCCATGGCCTGCCCGTGGTCGTGGATGGAGCACGGCCCGACCACGACGATGAGGCGGTCGTCCTGACCGTGCAGCACGCGCGAGAGCGCGCCGCGGCTGCTCTCGACCAGCGCCAGCGCCTCGGGCGGCGTGGGCAGCCATTCCTGCAGCAGGGCGGGCGTGATGAGCGGGCGCACCGCGCCGATGCGCAGGTCGTCGATGCGGGTCGTGTCCTGGGTGGACAGCGGGGTGGATGTGCGGTGGGCGTGGGTCATAGCCCGGTATTGTCGCGCGGCCACCATGGGCCGCCCTTCAGGGGCGGCGGAAGGCGGTGTGCTGGCGTGCCCAGTAGCGGTTGTTCAGGCGGTCCAGCCGCACCGTGCCGCCGGTGGACGGCGCGTGCACGAAGCGGCCTTCGCCCACGTAGATGCCCGCGTGGAACGGTCGCCCCGAACCAAAGATCACCAGGTCGCCGGTGCGCAGCTCGCGGGTGCTCACCGGCTGGCCGAAGCCCGACAGCTGCGCCACTGTGCGCGGCGGGGCCACGCCGGCGCGGCTCTTGTACACGTAGCCGATCAGGCCGCTGCAGTCGAAGCCGCTCTCGGGTGTGTTGCCGCCGTAGCGGTAGGGCGTGCCCACCAGGCCCAGCGCGTGGATGGCGATGTCGCTCGACTGCTCGGCCGACAACGCGCGGTACGCTGG
Organism: Hydrogenophaga sp. L76; assembly: GCF_057654755.1. Classification (NCBI taxonomy): domain Bacteria; kingdom Pseudomonadati; phylum Pseudomonadota; class Betaproteobacteria; order Burkholderiales; family Comamonadaceae; genus Hydrogenophaga; species Hydrogenophaga sp. L76. The sequence continues at coordinate 3,082,804 of NZ_CM172807.1, read as the reverse complement.
CCCGCGCGACGGGGGTGCGCTGCCGCAGCCGGCGATCAGCAAGGGGATGGTCAGGGCAAGGATGGGCAGGAAACGGCGCATGGGTGCAAAGCGTAACGGATGCGGCACCCAATCCGGCCCGGTTTCAGACCGTTACGGAAGGTCTGGCGACCGTGGCGCGCGCCAGAAAGAACTTCGGCAGCGCCGCGCGCGTGCAGGCCTGCAGCGCACAGAGGAAGGCGTGGTCCGGTTCGGCCACACCGTGGCGCGTGCGCAGGTCGTGCTGGATGCGTTGCAGCAGCTCGGCCGCCATCTCGGCGTCGGCCAGTGCGCGGTGGGCGCGGCCGGTGCGCGGCAGCTGGAACCAGTCCACCAGGTTGCCGAGCTTGTGGCTCGGCGCTTCGGGGTAGAGCCGGCGCGAGAGCAGCACGGTGCAGGCAAAAGGCTGCGGTGCCGGCACACCGGCGCGTGCGAGCTCGGCGATCCAGTAGCGGCGGTCGAAAGACGCGTTGTGCGCCACCATCGGCAGCTCGCCGACGAAGCGCGCGGCGTCCGCCATCACGGCCTCGGCCGGCGGCGCGCTGGCCACCATGGCGTTGGTGATGCCGGTGAGCTGGGTGATGAAGGCCGGGATGTGCACGCCCGCGTTCATCAGGCTCTGGAAGCGGTCCACCACCTGGCCGCGCTCCAGCAGCACGATCGCCACCTCGGTGGCGCGGTCGCCCTGGCCGGGCGAGATACCAGTGGTTTCGAAGTCGATGACGGCGATGCGGTTCACGGTCAGGCTCATAGGACCACCCTCCGTGCTGCGCACTGCGGGGCTGAGCGCCTTCGGAGCGGCCGTGCGGCGCTCATGCCTTCTTCAGGAACTCCGACTTCAGCAGCATGGGCCCCAGCTCGGTCTTGCAGTCCACGTTGTGGCCGTCGTTGCCATCGACCAGGCGGATGCCCTTGATCTTGCTGCCCTTCTTGAGCACGGTGGACGAACCCTTGACCTTCAGGTCCTTGATGAGGATCACCGAGTCGCCGTCGGCCAGCGGGTTGCCGTTGGCGTCTTTCACGCTGCCGTCGCCGGCGGCTTCGTCTTCGGCACCTGCGGCCGCTTGCGGCCACTCGAAGGCGCAGTCCGGGCAGACAAAGTGGTCGCCGTCGGGGTAGGTGTTTTCAAGGCCGCATTGCGGGCAGGCGGGGATGGTGTGGGGCATGGTGAGCACGGGTATGCGGTGGTGCAGGGGATTCTAGGGAAGGTCTGCACAACACCCGCCGCAGCGTGAGTTGAAGCATCCGATTTCAGATGATGGTGATTGCAGGCTCGCAAGGTCGGTTTGAAAGGCGATTTCGCCCCGTTTTGCGGTCCTCTGGCCATCTGCAGGCGCACTCATCCCCGCATCTCCTGAAGCAACGTGCGCCGCACCATCCACAGGTTGGACAGCGCGAACAGCGTGTGCAGTTGCGCCGTGTTCTTGGCCAGTCCCCGGTAGCGCACCTTCACATGCCCGAACTGGCGCTTGATCACCCGAAACGGATGTTCGACCTTGGCCCGGATGCGCGCCTTGGCCTGCTCCAACTGGTCCATGATCGAGCCCATCGGCGTGCTCTTGTCCAGTACCTTGCGCTTGCCCGGTCGCATGGCCACATGCCAGTTGACCGTAATGCCTTGCGTCTCTTCCCGTTTGCCCACGCCTTGGTAGCCCGCGTCGGCAAAGACGTCCGTCTCTTCCCCGTGCACCAGTGCGTGCGCCTGCGTCACGTCATTGACGTTGGCCGCTGTGCCCACCACCGTGTGCACCAAGCCCGATTCCGCATCGACACCAATGTGCGCCTTCATCCCGAAGTGCCACTGATTGCCCTTCTTGGTCTGGTGCATCTCGGGGTCACGTTCACCGCTGCTGTTCTTGGTCGAGCTCGGCGCGGCGATCAGCGTGGCATCGACTACCGTGCCGCTTTTGAGCAGCAACCCCTTGGCTGCCAGCGTGGCGTTGACGGTGGCCAGGATCTGCAAGCTCAGGTTGTGCGCTTCGAGCAGGTGGCGAAATCGAAGAATCGTGCTCTCGTCGGGCAGGTTGTCTTCACCCGCATCCAGGCCCACGAACTCGCGGAACAGTGCCATGTCGTACAGCGCCTCTTCCATAGCCGGGTCTGAGAGGTTGAACCACTGTTGGATGAAGTGGATGCGCAGCATGGTCTCAACGGCGAACGGTGGGCGTCCGCCCTTGGCGCCAGGGGCGGGTGCGAGTGGCGTGATCAGCGAAACCAGTTCGGCCCAAGGCACCACCAGGTTCATCTCGTCGAGGAACTCGCGTTTGCGCGTCCTCTTGGTCTTGCGCTCGAATCCGCTCTCGCCCAGGCTCATTTGCTTCATGACGTCACTGTCTCACATCGGGCAAGGGGCGCCGAGGTTTTGCAGACCTTCCCTAGGCCCCGGCCCATGCACCAAATTCAGCGCTGAGGCCGGTGTGTGGGGTGCGGTGTGCCGCGATTTGGTGCAAAAACGGTGCAGAGGTGCTGGCACGATCCATGCTTCCGGGGGTATCAGCATGGAGAGCGGTCTGCACACAGGGGCAGCGGCTTGTGCGTAGGTCCACTAGGGTTCCGTCCGCTTCACCGCGGGGTCTGGTCCGAGAGTGGACCGGCCTCATCGCAGGCTCCACGGAGGGACAAAAGCCCGGGAGAACGACGTCAGATCGGTTCTCCTGCGCCCATCCCTCATCAAACGGAGCTTCATCATGAAACTGGCTGGTCTCTTCTCCTCTCCCGCAGGTTCCACCACGTCCTCTTCCGTGCTCGGCAGGCTGTTCAAGCCGGCGCTGGGTGCCGCGCTCGCGCTGGCCACCGCCACGGCGATGGCCGCGCCCGCCAACATGAAACTGGCCACCGTGGTCTGGATCGGCTACGGGCCCTTCTATGTGGCCGAATCGCTGGACCTGTTCAAGAAATACAACCTCAAAGTCTCGCTGCAGGTCTTCAACGACCCGGCGCTGATCCCCGCGGCCATCGCATCGGGCGCGGTCGACGGCGGCATGCTGACCTACGACCAGGTGGTCGGCCAGGTGGCGGCGGGCCGCGCCATGAAGGTGGTGATGCCCATCGACTACTCCAACGGCGGCGACGCCATCGTGGCCGACAGCAGCATCGCCAAGGTGGCGGACTTCAAGGGCAAGAAGATCGGCTACAACCCGCTCTCGCCGAGCGACTTTTTGCTCTCCTACGCCCTCAAGACGGTGAACCTGAGCGAGAAGGACATCAGCCCCGTGAGCATGACGCCCGAAGCGGTGCCCGCGGCCATGGCCTCGGGCGCACTGCCCATCGGCGTGACCTACGAGCCCAGCCTGTCGCAGATCCTGAGCCAGGGCGGCGGCAAAAAATTCAAGGTGATCTTCTCCTCCAAGGACGCGCCCGGCCTGATCGCTGACGTGCTGGTGTTCGACGACAAGGTCATCAAGGCCAAGCCCACCGAGATCACCGGCGTCATGAAGGCCTACCTGGACGGCATGGCCTACATGAAAGCCAAGCCCGACGAGGCCGCCAAGATCATTGGCAAGTTCATGGGTGTCTCGGCCAAGGAAGCCAAGGAACAGATGAGCGGTGTCTACAACATCCCGCTGGCCGAAATGCCCAAGGCCTTCCTGCCCGCCAAGGAAACCACGTCCTACTACGCCAGCGGCGACATCATTGGCCAGCTGCTCAAGGCCAAGGGCCAGATCACCAAGATCCCGGCGACCGAAGCCACCTTCAACGCCTCGCTCGTCAAGGCGCTGGCCAAGTAAATCCGCTCAGAGATCTCCGCCGCCCGTGCCGATGGCACCGGCGTGCGGAGCGCTGGCCACCCCGCGTTTTCCGCATGGAGTTCCCGCCATGAAGCAAGCCCTTTTCCGCCACGCCGACGGCGTCTGGCCCAACACCGCCGCCCTGGCCTTCACCGTGCTCGGCTGGCCGCTGGGTATCGCCCTGCTGGGCCAGAGCCACTGGGCGCTCAACGCGCTGGGCGTGCTGCTGGTCGCGCTCACGCTCACCTGGTCGGCCTACTTCATCCACGAGTTCGCCCACCACGCCATCTTCCGCACGCCACAGGCCAACGAGCGCTGGGGCCAGTTCATGAGCTGGATCAACGGCAGCGCCTACGCCAGCTTCGCCGACCTGCGCCGCAAGCACATGCGCCACCATGTCGAACGCGCCGACGTCATCACCTTCGACCTGCAGGGTTTTCTGCGCGCTCACCCGCTGGTGCGGCGGATGGTGCTGGCGCTGGAGTGGCTGTACATCCCCGCGGTGGAGTTCGTCATGCGCGGCTTCGTGATCGCGCTGCCCTTCCTGGGCGATCGGAAAAAGGCCGCGCGCGGCCGCGTGATCGGTGTCGCCATCGTCCGGATCACGGCCTGGGCGCTGCTGGCCTGGTGGTCGCTCAAGGCCGTGGCCCTCTACGCGCTGGCCTACCTGCTGTTCGTGCACCTGCTGCGTTTTGCCGACTGCTTCCAGCACACCTACGACGCCTACCCCATCCTCGACGAAACGCCGATCCCCAAAGACAAGCTGCGTGATCGCGCCTACGAACAGGCCAACACCTTCAGCGACGTGGTGGGCCTGGACGCCAAGTGGCTCAACCTGGTCTGGCTCAACTTCGGTTTCCACAACGCACACCACGAGCGCCCGGTGGCACCCTGGTACCAGTTGCCCCGGCTGCATCGCGAGCTGTACCCCGCGGGCAATGCCCAGGTGGTCACGGTGGGCGAGCTGCTGCGCGCCTACCACCGCCACCGCGTGACCCGCGTGCTCGCCAGCGACTACGGCGCGGTGTTGCCGCCCGGCGTGCCGCACCGCGCCGACGGGTTCATCGGGGCTGTCGGCGTCTCCTTTTTGACGGCGGTGTGACCGTGAACTACGGCCTGCAGGGAAAAACCGTTCTCATCACCGGCGCGGCCGGCGGCATCGGCAGCGCGCTGTCGCGCGCCTTTCTCGCACAGGGTGCGCGGCTGATGCTGCTGGACCGCGCGGCCGCGCCGCTGGACGCGCTGGTGGGATCGCTGCACAGCAGCCAGGTGCACAGCGCGGTGTGCGATCTCGGCAGCGATGCCCAGGTGGCGGCGGTGGGGGCCCAAGTGCAGGAGCGCTTTGGCCAGCTCGACGTGCTGGTGAACAACGCCGGCATCGAATACCCCACGCCGCTGGCCGATGCCGAAGCGGGTTTCATGGCGTGCTGGACCGGTCTGCTCGACAACAACGTGAGCAGCATGGTGCGGCTCACGCAAGCGCTGCTGCCCCTGCTGCCGCGCGGCGCGAGCGTGATCAACCAGTCATCCATCTGGGGCCGCATCGGCGTGGCCGGTTTCTCGGCCTACAGCGCGAGCAAACACGCGGTCGTGGGCCTCACGCGCTCGCTCGCGCTGGAGCTGGGCCCGCGCGGCATCCGCGTCAACGCGGTCTGCCCCGGCTGGGTGCGCACCGACGCGGCGATGCGTTCGCTGACCGCGATGGCCGCAGAGAGCGGTCGCAGCGAGGCCGAGGTCGAGCGTGAGATCCTCGCGCGCCAGGCCGTGCCGACGATGCTCACGCCCGATCAACTCGCGGGCGTGTTCCTCTTTCTCGCCAGCGATGGCGCCGCCCCGCTCACCGGCCAGTGCCTGGTGGCCAGCCACGGCGAGGTGATGGCATGAGCTTTTCTGTGTCTTTGCAGGGCCAGACCGCGCTGATCACCGGCGCCGCCACCGGCATCGGCCGCGCCACCGCGCTGCTGTTCGCGCAGGCCGGCGCGCGCGTGGTGGTCAACCACCGGGGGCAGGACGCCGAAGCCGATTCGCTGGTGCAAGCCATCGAGGCCGCAGGCGGCCAGGCCACAGCCCTCGATGCCGACGTGAGCGATGCCACCACCGTGCAGCGCCTGGTGGACGAGGCCATTGCCGCCTGCGGCGACCTCCACATCCTGGTCAACAACGCCGGCATCATCCAGGAGAAGGCCTTCCTCGACACCACCGAAGCCGACTGGGACCGCATGCTCGGCACCGACCTCAAGTCGGTCTTCCTGATGTGCCGCGCGGTGCTGCCCGGCATGGTGGCGCGCGGCAGCGGCGCCATCGTCAACATCGCCTCCGACCTCGGCATCCTCGGGCGCGAGCGCTACGCGCCCTACTGCACCGCCAAGGCCGGCGTGATCGGCCTCACACGCTCATTGGCGCGCGAGTTCGCGCCGCACCAGATCCGCGTCAACGCCATCGCGCCCGGGCCGGTGGCCACCGCCATGGTCTCGCTCGAACACATGAGCGCCGAGTGGGTGGAAAAAGAACTCGCCATCCCTCAGCATCGTCTGGGTGCGCCGGAAGAGATCGCGGCCACGGCGCTGTTCCTCGCGTCCGACCTGTCGCGTTTCTACTGCGGCCAAATACTCGGCCCGAACGGCGGCTCGGTGATGCCATGAGGATGAAACACCCCTCCGACCGCACCGCCACCGGCGTGCTGCTGTTCTCCGCCTCGCTCTGGGGCCTGTCGTGGGTGCCGCTCAAGTGGTTCATCGCGCAGGGCCTGAGCGGGCCGGTGGTGTCGCTGCTGTCCTATGGCCTGGTGGGCCTGTGCGCGCTGCCCTTCATCTGGCGCGACCGCGCGGCCTGGCGCTCGCAGTGGGGCTATGTGCTCGCGCTGGCGCTGGTGGGCGGCTGGGCCAACACCTCGTTCGTCAACGCGCTGATGATGGGCGACGTGGTGCGGGTGATGTTCCTGTTCTACCTCTCGCCCGTGTGGTCGGTGCTGGGCGGCTGGCTTTTCCTGAAGGAGCGCATTCCGCCCCTGCGCTGGGCCGCGGTGGTGGCCGCCATCGTGGGCCTGTGGATGGTGCTCGGCGGGCCGGGCGCGCTGAGCCTTTCGCTCAGCTTCGTGGACTTTCTCGCGCTCTCGGCCGGCTTCGCCTTCGCGGCCAACAACATCCTCGCGCGCGCCGCGCAGGCCGTGCCCATGCGCACCAAGACGCTGTCCGTGTTCGTCGGCTGCGGCGTGATTTCGCTCGCCGCCACCAGCGCACTGGGCCACAGCGTGCCGGCCATGGGCGCGGGCGTGTGGCTCGGCATCCTGGCCTACGGCTTCGGCTGGCTGCTGCTGGCCACCGCCACCTGGCAGTTCGGCGTGACGCACCTGGAGAGCAGCCGCGCCGGCGTGATCCTGCTGGCCGAGCTGGTGGTGGCCGTGCTCACCGCGCTCTGGTTCGGTGGCGAAAGCCTCACGCCCATGGGCTGGGCGGGTGGTGCGCTCATTGCGACTGCGGCCCTGGTGGAAGCGCTGGGCAGCAGCGGCACCGATTCACCCGCGCCCGGCAACGACCCAAGCCATGCAACAACCGGAGTCTGAGATGACAAGCCCCAACACCGTTTGGATGAACCAGCTCTCATGGCTGGACTACCAGGCCCGCGTGCAGCGCGAGCACCCGCCCGTGCTGCTGCCCGTGGGCGCGCTTGAACAGCACGGTCCGCACCTGCCACTGGGCACCGACGGCCTGCTCGCGAGCGCCGTGGCGGCCGACACCGCCGCGCGTGTGGGCGGCCTGGTGGCGCCCACCCTGAGCTACGGCTACAAGTCGCAGCCCAAGTGCGGCGGCGGCCAACATTTCTGCGGCACCACCAGCGTGGACGCCGCCACACTCATCGGCCAGGTGCGCGACGCGGTGCGCGAGTTCGCGCGCCACGGCCTGAACAAACTCGTGATCGTGAACGGCCACTACGAGAACCAGTGGTTCCTGATCGAAGGCATCGACCTCGGCCTTCGCGACGCCAGGGCCGCCGACCCGGCCTGCGCGCTGCAGGTGATGCGCCTGGAGTACTGGGATTTCATGACGCCCGAGACCCTGGGCGACGTGTTCCCCGACGGCTTCCCCGGCTTCGCACTGGAGCACGCCGCGGTGCTGGAAACGTCCATGATGCTGCACCACCACCCCAGCCTGGTGCGCATGGACCTGCTGCCCGATGACGGCCCGGCCGACTTCCCGCCCTACGACATGTACCCGCCCCGCACCGACTGGGTGCCGCCCTCGGGCGTGCTGTCTTCGGCCAAAGGCTCCGACGCCGCCAAGGGCAAGCTGCTGGCCGACGAGGTGGCGCGCCGCATGGCCGAAGCCATCACCACCGGGTTCACCCGCCCCGCGCCATGAACGCCCCGACCACCTTCGACCCCGCCACCACCGCGCTGATCGTCATCGACATGCAGCGCGACTTCTGCAGCCCCGGTGGCTACGCCCACCAGGCCGGCATCGACATCGCGCCCATGCAGGCCGTGGTGCCGCAGGTGCAGCGCCTGCTGGCCGCCGCGCGCGCAGCGGGCCTGCTGGTGGTGCACACACGCGAAGGGCATCTGCCCGACCTCTCGGACTGCCCGCCCGCCAAGCTGGCGCGCAGCGTGGCGGCCGGCGCACCCATCGGCAGCCACGGCCCGCTGGGCCGCCTGCTGGTGCGCGGTGAACAGGGCCACGACTTCGTGCCCGCGCTGCGCCCGCTGGTCAGCGAGCATGTGATCGACAAACCGGGCTACGGCGCCTTCCACCAGACCACGCTGGGCTCACTGCTGGCCGCCTTCGGCATCGGTCAGCTCATCCTCTGCGGCGTGACCACCGAGGTTTGCGTGCACTCCACGCTGCGCGAGGCGGTGGACCGCGGCTACACCTGCACCACCGTGGGCGATGCCACCGCCGCCAGCCAGCCCGAGCTGCACGCGCCCGCACTCGCCATGATCGGCGTCGAAGGCGGCATCTTCGGTTCGGTGCTGGGCACCGATGATTGTGTGCGGGCGATGCAAGCTCTCCACGCGAAAATCACCGCATGAACACCCCCGACCACCCCGGTGTGCCCGCCGCGTACCACGGCGTGTGGGCGCGCACCCTGCTCGAAACGCCCGAGGGCCGCGACACCAGCACCTGGGTGCGCTGGCTGCAGACCGGCCTGTGGCATGGGGATTTGCGCGTGCCGCCCGATGCGCCGCGTGACACCCCCGAAGGCCGCGCCCAGACACAAGGCTTTGCCGGCACCACCGCCATCACCCGGCCCGACGCGGCATTGCCCGAGGTCTGCTCCTGGCAGCGCACCATCGACTTCCAGCCCCCGCGCAGCACGCCCGACGCTGGCCACATGGTGTTCGAGACGCCTGCGCGCGTGATCGAAACCGGCATCCACGGCCGCTACCTTGAAGTGTGGGAACGCCTGCCCGACTCGATCGGCCGGCGCATCGCGCTCGCGCGGCTTGATGCAGACGGCCAGCCCACCGCCGAGCGCCTGCTGGTGGCGGGCGTGTACTGCATGCACCTGCGCCCGCGCACGGCCGCCTGGCCGGCCGATCTGGTGCCCGGTGAAACCCTGGGCGATCTGATCCGGCGCCACCCGACGCAAGCCGGTGCCCTGCTCGATTTCGAGATCGCGTTCGGCAAGAAGGAGCACGGCGTGTGGACGGTGGAGCGCGCGACCCAGCCCGCGCTGGAAGGCCAGGCACTGCCCTGTGCCTTGCACCGCGTGGACGCCGCGCGCGCCCGCGTGGAGGGTGGCCCGCTGGCGGGCGACTGGCAGGTGCTGGAGTGGGTGGACGACACCCGGGACGAGCAGGCGCCGTGAGGCCCATCGTCAAAATGCAGGAACGCCCATGACCACCCCACTCAAGCCCATTGACGGCGACTGGTTCCAGTTCCGCAGCCTCGGCGAGGGCATCACCCTCATCACCGAGCCGCACGTCATTCCCTTTCTCCGCTGCAACATCTGGCACATCCGCGGGCGCGGGCTCGACCTCATGGTCGACACCGGCCTGGGCGTCAGCAGCCTGCACGCCGCCTCGCGCCACCTCTTCGGCCAGCGCGTGGCCGCCCTCGCCACCCATGTGCACCTGGACCACGTGGGCAGCCACCACGAGTTCGCCGAATGCTGGTGCCACCGGCTCGAAGCCGATGCGCTCGCCCACGCCGACCCCGACGGCACGCTGGCCGACTTCGACCTCAACGAAGTCAACATCGCCGTGCCCGGCTATCAAACCGGCGGCCCCGCCCTCACCGCCCTGCCCACGCCCGATTACGACCTTTCGGCCTGGCAGATCAAGCAAGCCACCGTCACGCGCCGGCTCGACGAAGGCGACACCATCGACCTCGGCAACCGCCATTTCGAGGTGCTGCACCTGCCCGGCCACTCGCCCGGCAGCATCGGCCTGTGGGAAGCCAGGAGCGGCACGCTGTTTTCGGGCGACGCCATCTACGACGGCCCGCTCATCGATGACTTGCACCACTCCGACCGCGTGGCCTACGCGCGCACCATGGAACGCCTGCTGACCCTGCCGGTGAGCGTGGTGCACGCGGGCCACGACCCGAGCTTCGGGCGCGAGCGGCTGCGCGAGCTGGTGCGGGCGTATCTCGAGCGGGTGGGAGACCAGGCCGGTCGCTGAGGCCTTACAAACCCGCTTCTTTCACCCAGCGTCTGATCCGGCTCTTCACCCGATCGATGTCTTGCGCGGAGCGCGGTAGATCGTTCGCTCGGGTCAGTGCCTCCGCTGGCGCCACCAGCCCGGCCCGCAGCAGAGCCTTGTTGAATGGGCCGTCTTTCTCGCGGTTGGCCACACTCTTGGCAAGGAACAGGTCGGTCGGGTCGATGCACCATGCCACCCGCCCGTCGGTGCCCTCGTTCTGAAGTGCCGTCAGCCGCTTCTCCCATCCGGCGGGCAGCACCGCGGTGTGCGAATCGACCCCTTGCGCATAGACGCCGAACCGGACGTGAAAGGCCGAGCCTTCGCCGATGCTTCCGTCGATCTTGTCGAGCAGGTGCTGAATGTCGCCATCCACGTTGTAGGGGTAGATGTCGGCCTCCATCGACATCAGGCATTCCGGCGGCGGGTACCTCACCGCGCCCAGGATGGACTGGCTCCCGATGACGATGAAGTCGTACTGGTTCGTGATGAACCCGGCATCACGGATGATGTGTTCAAGCTGTTCGCGTTGCATGCCCGTGCCCCTCCGCCGAAGGCTGCGCAGTGTCGTCCCGCAGCGCCCGGACCTGCTGCAGGATCTGCATGCGGTCTTCAGCGGCCAGCAAGCCCGGCAGCGGCGACGCCTGACGCAACTGCTGGGCCTTCTGCGACCGGCTCAGCGCCTTCTTCCAGTCGCTGCTCAGCAAGATCCTTTGCCATTCATCGAGCAGCGGCTGGGCGTTGAGGTCGTTGTGGGTGCGCCAGCTGTCGAGAATGTCCAGCGCGCGGGCCCGCAGCGCGGGGTCGTTCTTGATCAGCGAAACGGCCTTTTCATGCATGAGCAGGCTCTGCAGATCCTGCAAGGCGTGGGGCTGCGGCTCACGGCGCGCCGGGCTGACAGCGTAGGCGGGCGTGTTCTGTCGGGCTTCAAGCGCCTGCGGCGCGGTGGGGTTGCCCAGCGAAGGCAGGTTGGCGCCCACGCCCAGCTCCGTCATGACCCGCAGGTATGAACCCATGGTCACCGATGGATCACCCAGCTCGATCGCATACAGCGTCGTGCGTGAAATGCCCGCATCGCGCGCCAGCGACTGGGCCGACACCCTGCGCGCCGTGCGGGTGGCGCGCAGGTTCTCCCCGAGGCGCATGAGCAGGTCGCGCTCGCTGGCGGTGGGGAGCTGGATATGGGCGGGCATGTCCAGCATTTTATACAGATGGACCGCGATTTGTCCAATATGCTGGACATTCATGATGGGGTACAGAGCCTTTCTGCACGCGCGCCATCACGGCACGCCCCATGCTTGTTCCCCCGCATGGACTCCGCCACCCCCATCGCCCCCGCCCCCGCCACCCACTCCTGGTTCGACGACACCCACGCGCTCATCGCCGGCTCGCTCTTCGTTGCACTCGGCATGACCATGTTCGGCCACGCCGGCCTGCTCACCGGCGGCGTGGCTGGCGTGGCTTTTCTGGCGAGCTACGCCACCGGTCTCCCCTTCGGCCTGTTCTTCTTCCTGTTCAGCCTGCCGTTTTTCGTGCTCTCCTGGTACCGGCTCGGCCCGGCGTTCACCTTCAAGAGCTTCGGCGCCGTCGCCCTCGTGTCCGCCTGCACCACGCTGGCGCCCAAGGTGGTGCGTTTCGAGCTGCTCAACCCCTGGGTCGCCTCGGTGCTCGGCGGCTTTCTGATCGGCTTCGGGCTGCTCGCCCTGCTGCGCCACCAGGCCAGCGTGGGCGGCGTCAACATCCTCGCGCAATGGCTGCAGCAGGCCAAAGGCTTCAGCGCCGGCAAGGTGCAGATGTCTGTGGATCTGGTCGTCGTGCTCGCGGCGTTCGGGGTGCTGCCGCCCATCCAGGTGGCGCAATCGGTGGTGGGGGCGGTGGCCATCGGCGCCATCCTCGCTCTCAACCACCGGCCGGGGAGGTACCTCGGGGTGTGAGCGGTGCCATCAGGCGGCTGAGCACGGGCCGCCAAGTCCTGTGCCCGACACTGGCACCAAACCTGCTTATACCTACACACAGAGAGGCGAGTGCACCAAAACGGTGATTCGCTGCCTTGAAGACCGCTAGGGTTCCGGGCTCAGACCACTTCACCAAAGAAGTCTGAGCCGTCTGGTCCGAGAGCAGTCGGCCACGATCGTGTGGCTCCACGGAGGGACAAAAGCCCGGGAGACGCTTCGCTGCTTGCGCACGAGCCTCTCTCGCCGTTTGTCCCCCGACAGGAGCCCCGCATGTCCCGCCTTCCTCCGCCTGCATCGATTCCGCCACCGGCCCGCGCCGGTGCGCCCATCGCCGTTGCGTCTGTGCGCCCGCCGCGGCGCAATGGCTTCTGGACGGTGCGCACCGGCATCTCGCGCCGCGCCTACTGGGTGTTTGCGCTCACCGGCCTGATCACCCCGCTGCTGATGTGGGCCGCGCTGGCCGCCTGGGGTGGCATGGACCCGACCTTCCTGCCTTCACCCACGGCGGTGCTGGCCAAGACCTGGACCTGGGCCACCGAGACCGGCCTGCTCGAAGACATGGGCATCAGCGTCTACCGCGTGGTGGCGGGCTTCGTGCTCTCGGCGGTGATCGCGCTGCCGCTGGGGCTGCTGATCGGTTCGTTCCGTTCGGTGCAGGCGCTGCTGGAGCCGCTGACGGATCTGATCCGCTACATGCCGGCGGTGGCCTTCATTCCGCTGGTGATGCTGTGGGTGGGCATCGACGAGGGATCGAAGATTTCCATCATCTTCATCGGCACCTTTTTCCAGATGGTGCTGATGGTGGCGGAAGACGTGCGCCGCGTGCCGGCCGCGCAGGTGGAGGCGGCACAGACCATGGGCGCGAACCGCCGCGAGCTGATTGAAAAGGTGATCCTGCCCAGCGCCAAGCCGGCGCTGCTCGACACGCTGCGCATCACCATGGGCTGGGCCTGGACCTACCTGGTCGTCGCCGAGCTGGTGGCCGCGAACTCGGGTCTGGGCTACGCCATCCTGCGCGCGCAGCGATTCCTGCAGACCGACACCATCTTCGCCGGGATCATCGTCATCGGCCTCATCGGGCTGGTGACCGACCAGCTGTTCCGCTGGCTGCACCGCCGCGCTTTCCCCTGGCTTTACCTGAAAGGCTGATGCGATGAGCACCCTTCCCAAGATCTCCATCCGCGGCCTCACCAAGCACTTTGACGGCGCGCCCACCAACGCGCTGGAGAACGTGGACCTGGACATCGGCGCCAACGAGTTCGTCACCTTCGTGGGCGCTTCGGGCTGCGGCAAGAGCACGCTGCTGCGCACCATCGGCGGGCTGGAGGTGCAGACCGCTGGCGAGCTGCTGGTGGACAACCGGCCCGTCACCGGCCCGGGCATCGACCGCGCCATGGTGTTCCAGCACTACAGCCTCTACCCCTGGATGACGGTGATGGAGAACATCAAGTTCTGCCGCCAGCTCGCCGCGCACACGCAGAACCGCAGCTCCAGCGACGTGGAAGCCGCCTCGGGCCGGGCCGACGCGCTGCTGCGCCTGATGGGCCTGCAGGCTTCGGCCGGCGCCTGGCCCAACCAGCTTTCGGGCGGCATGCAGCAGCGCGTGGCGATCGCGCGCGCGCTCATGGGCCGGCCCGACATCGTGCTGATGGACGAGCCCTTCGGCGCGCTGGACGCGCAGACGCGTGAGGTGATGCACGACCTGATCCGCTATGTGCACCGGCTGGAGAAAGCCACCATCGTCTTCGTGACGCACGACGTGGAAGAAGCGCTTTATCTGGGCAGCCGCGTGGTGCTGATGGCGCCGCGCCCGGGGCGCATCGACACCATCTACGAGGTGCCCTTCGGCGACCAGCGCACGCAAGACCTCAAGTTCGCGCCCGAGTTCGTGCGCTTGAAGCGCGACATCCTGGAACGCATCCGCGAGACCTCGGGCATGAAGACCGATCTGGAACAGCTGCAGCGCCTGAGCGGCGCGGTGACTGAAGCCGCCTGAACCCTGGAGACCCCCATGAACCTCAACGACATCCCCGATCCGCTGACCACCGTGTTGCCCAACCCGCCACTGGCCGCGCCGGTGGACGCGCCCGCGTTCTGGCAACGCTTCCCTGCGCCCGCGCTGGCCGGCGTGGACACCAACCAAGTGATGTGGAGCGAGGTGGTGCCCGGCGGCAGCCACTGGAGCTGGCGCATGCCGCGCGGCAGCGCGATCCGCTTCGTGGCGCTGGACGCGGGCGCCAACCTGAGCCTGGTGCTCTACAGCGCGCAAGAGAAGCTGGAGCGCTACAACATGCCCGACAGCCTGAAGGCGCAGCACACCGCGCACTACACCAAGGGCCATGTGCTCATGAGCGACATGGGCCGCAGCATGGCCAGCGTCACGGCCGACAGCCTGGGCTGGCACGACCCGCTGGGCGCCCTGCTCGGCAACGAGCTCATGGCCACGAAGTACGGCGAGCAGCGCTACGAGCAGGCGCGCAACGCCATGTACCGCTCGGGCAAGGACGGCCTGCTGATCGAGATCGGCAAATACGGCCTGACGCGGCGCGACCTGATCGCGCCGGTGAACCTGTTCAGCAAGGTGAGCGTGGATGCGCAGGGCCGCTTTGGCTTTTCGGAAAACCACGCGAAGGCGGGCGATTTCGTGGAACTGCGTTTTGACATGGACGTGATCCTCGCCGTGTCCAGCGCACCGCACGCGCTCGACCCGTCGCCGGTCTACGCGCCGAAGAAAGTGGGCCTGCTGGCCTGGCGCTGCGGCGCTGCGCCGGCACAAGACTTCTGCCGCGCCTTCCGCCCTGAAAACGCGCGCGCGCTGCACAACAGCGACATGTTGTACCTGTGAGGAGAACCGAGATGACCACCACCGCCACCGACATCCGCATCCTCGAAAGCACGCTCGACCCGGCCAACGCCGTGATGGACCAGCGCCACCCCGCAGGCGAGCCCATCCTGTTCGCCGTCAACAAGGGCCAGACGCTGCGCATCGTCGACCTCGAAGGCAACCAGGCCGCCGACGTGATCTTCTACAACCGCGACGACCTGGCCGAGCACTACAGCGCGACCGACACCATGGTGCACCAGGGCGGCATCTACCTGACCACCGGCTCCGTGATTCGCAGCAACGACGGCCGGCCCATGCTCACCATCGTGGCCGACACCTGCGGCCGCCACGACACCCTCGGCGGCGCCTGCGCGGCCGAGAGCAACACCGTGCGCTACGCGCTGCAGAAGAAGTACATGCACAGCTGCCGCGATAACTATTTGATCGCCCTGCAGCGCGCCGACATGGGTCTCACCAAACGCGACCTGGTGCCCAACATCAACTTCTTCATGAACGTGCCCGTCACCGACGGCGGCGATCTGAAGTTCGACGACGGCGTGTCCGGCCCGGGCAAGTACGTGGAGATGCGCGCCGAGATGGACGTGTGGGTGCTGATCAGCAACTGCCCGCAGCTGAACAACCCGTGCAATGCGTACAACCCGACGCCCATCCAGCTCATCGTCTGGGACCCGGTCTGAACGATCTTGTTTGAACCGCTGCTGCGGGACGGCCCGCAGCTGCACAACCCCTACGCAGGACGGCCTGCCCTTTTGTTTCCAAGGTTGACCCATGTTCAGCAAGGTCCTGATTGCCAACCGCGGCGCCATCGCCTGCCGCATCATCCGCACGCTCAAAGCACTGGGCGTGCAGAGCGTGGCCGTGTATTCCGAAGCCGACGCGCAGGCGCGCCACGTGCGCGAGGCGGACGAGGCCTACCTGCTCGGCCCCGCGCCCGCCGCCGAGAGCTACCTGCGCGCCGACCCCATCCTGCAGATCGCACAAGACTGCGGCGCGCAGGCCATCCACCCAGGCTACGGTTTCCTGTCAGAAAACCCCGGTTTCGCCGAAGCCTGCGAAGCCGCGGGCATCGCCTTCATCGGCCCCACGCCGGCACAGATGCGCGCCTTTGGCCTGAAGCACACGGCGCGTGATCTGGCGCAGGCGCGTGGCGTGCCGCTGCTGCCGGGCTCGGGCCTGCTCGGCGACCTGACGCAGGCGCAAACCGAGGCACAACGCATCGGCTTCCCGGTGATGCTCAAGAGCACGGCGGGCGGCGGCGGCATCGGCATGCGGCTGGTGTGGAATCCGGCCGAACTCGCCGATGCGTTCGAGAACGTGGGCCGCCTCGCGCAGGCGAACTTCAAGGACGCGGGCCTGTTCCTGGAAAAGTACGTGGAGCAGGCGCGCCACATCGAGGTGCAGGTATTTGGCGACGGCGTGGGCGGCGTGATCGCGCTGGGCGAGCGCGACTGCTCGGTGCAGCGGCGCAACCAGAAGGTGATCGAAGAAACCCCGGCGCCGGGCCTGAGCGACGCGCAGCGCAGCGAGCTGCACGCCACCGCCGTGCGGCTGGCGCAGGCGGTGGACTACCGCTCGGCCGGCACGGTGGAGTTCGTCTACGACGCGGCCACCGGCGCCTTCTACTTTCTGGAGGTGAACACGCGCCTGCAGGTGGAGCACGGCGTGACCGAGCAGGTGAGCGGTGTGGACCTGGTGGCCTGGATGCTGCAGCTCGCCGCGGGCGACCTGCCGCCGCTGGCCACGTTGCAACCGGTGCAACGCGGTGCGTCGATCCAGGTGCGGCTCTACGCCGAGGACCCGGCGCGCAACTTCCAGCCCTGTGCGGGCCTGCTCACCGAGGTGGTGTTCCCTGCCGATGCCCGTGTGGACGGCTGGGTCGAGCGCGGCACCGAGGTGCCCGCCTGGTACGACCCCATGCTGGCCAAGCTCATCGTCACCGCCGACACCCGCGAACAGGCGCTGCTGAAGATGGAAGCCGCGCTGGACGCCACGCGCCTGGCCGGCATCGAAACCAACCTGGGCTACCTGCGCCAGGTGGTGCGCAGCGCGGTGTTCCGCGAAGGCCGGCAGGTCACGCGCTTCCTCAACAGCTTTGACTACCGGCCCGCGACCATCGAGGTGCTGGAGCCCGGCGTGCAGACCAGCGTGCAAGACTGGCCGGGCCGCACCGGCTACTGGGACGTGGGCGTGCCGCCCAGCGGCCCGATGGACGCCTACGCGCACCGCCTGGCGAACCGGCTGGTGGGCAATGCGCCCGACGCCGCCGCGCTGGAGATCACGCTCGCCGGCCCCACGCTGCGCTTCAACACCGACACCGTGGTGGCCGTGACCGGCGCACCCGCGAAGCTCACGCTCGACGGCCAGCCGGTGGCGATGTGGCAGGCGCTGCCAGTGAGCGCGGGCAGCACCCTGGCCGTGGGCCGCACCGAAGCGGGCGTGCGCCTGGCGTTGGCCGTGGCCGGCGGGCTGGACGTGCCGGCCTACCTGGGCAGCCGCAGCACCTTCACGCTCGGCCAGTTCGGCGGCCACGCGGGGCGGCACCTGCGCGCGGGCGATGTGCTGCACCTCGCGGGCACGGCCACGCCGGTGGCGGCGGCCACACCCGCCGCGCTGATCCCCACGTACGGCCACCACTGGGACGTGGGCGTGCTCTACGGCCCGCACGGCGCACCCGATTTCTTCCAGCCCGACGACATCGCCACCTTCTTCGCCACCGACTGGAAGGTGCACCACAACAGCAGCCGCACGGGCGTGCGCCTGATCGGCCCCCGGCCGCAGTGGGCGCGGGCCGACGGCGGCGAGGCGGGCTTGCACCCGTCGAACATCCACGACAACGCCTATGCCATCGGCGCGATCGACTTCACCGGCGACATGCCCGTGATCCTCGGGCCCGACGGCCCCAGCCTCGGCGGCTTCGTCTGCCCGGCCGTGGTGGTGAACGCCGAGCTGTGGAAACTGGGCCAGCTGCGTCCGGGCGACACGGTGCGCTTCCACCGGCTCTCGCTGGCGCAGGCGGGTGAACGCGAAGCGGCGGTGGAAGCCGCATTGTCTTCCCTGGCCGGCGCGTTGCCCGCGACGCCGAGCGACGACGCAGAGGCCCACACCACACCCGTCATCTACGAAGACCCAGCGCGCGAAGACGTGCCCGCCATGCTGGTGCGCCAGGCCGGAGACCGCTACGTGCTGCTGGAGTTCGGCCCGCTGGTGCTGGACATCGAGCTGCGCCTGCGCGTGCACGTGCTGATGACCGCGCTGAAGGACCTGCAGGCCCAAGGCCAGTTGCCCGGCATCATCGACATGACGCCCGGCATCCGCTCGCTGCAGGTGCACTTCAACCCGGCGCTGATCGCCCGCGATGCGCTGCTGAAAACGCTGATCGCGACCGAGGCCGCGCTGCCGCCGGTGGACGACATGGTGGTGCCCAGCCGCACGGTGCACCTGCCGCTGTCGTGGGACGACCCGCAGACCAAGCTGGCGATCGAGAAGTACATGCAGTCGGTGCGGCCCGACGCGCCCTGGTGCCCGAGCAACATCGAGTTCATCCGCCGCATCAACGGGCTGGACAGCATCGACGACGTGTTCAAGATCGTGTTCGAGGCGCCCTACCTCGTGCTCGGCCTGGGCGACGTCTACCTGGGCGCGCCGGTGGCCACGCCGCTGGACCCGCGCCAGCGCCTCGTGACCACCAAGTACAACCCGGCGCGCACCTGGACGCCGGAGAACGCGGTGGGCATCGGCGGCGCCTACCTCTGCGTCTACGGCATGGAAGGCCCCGGCGGCTACCAGTTCGTGGGCCGCACGCTGCAGATGTGGAACCGCTGGCGCCACGGCGAGGCGGGCACCGTGTTCGAACAGCCCTGGCTGCTGCGCTTCTTCGACCAGATCCGCTTTTATCCCGTGAGCCAGGACGAGCTGCTGCGCATCCGCGCCGACTTCCCGCACGGCGGCTACGCGCTGCGCACCGAAGAAGGCAGCTTCAGCCTGAAGGACCACCGCCGTTTCCTCGGCGAAAACGCGGCCAGCATCGCGGCCTTCAAGGCCACGCAGCAAGTGGCGTTTGAAGCCGAGCGCGAGCGCTGGGCCGCCGCCGGCCTGGCCGAGGTGGCGAGCGAGGCCGACGTGGAAGCGGCCGGGCCCGACAGCGAGATCGACCTGCCCGAAGGCGGCCGACTGATCGCGACCAGCGTGCCCGGCAACGTGTGGAAGGTGGCGGTGAGCGAGGGCCAGCAGGTGCAGGCCGGCGACGTGCTGATGGTGATCGAGTCCATGAAGATGGAGTTCAACCTGCTCGCCCCCGCCAGCGCCACCGTGCACCGGCTCATGTGTGCCCAGGGCGGCTCGGTGGCCGCCGGGCAGAACGTGCTCGTGCTGATCGACGAACCGGTCTGACCTTCATTCCAAAAAACATTCAAGGAGCCCAACATGAACCTGAGCACCCTCTCTTTCGACATCGCCAACCTGCAGGCCGCCTACGCCAGCGGCGTCACCGTGCGCGCCGTGATCGCCGAAGCCATGCGCCGCTGCGCCAGCGACACCCACCACGCCTTCATCCACCGCCTCACCGATGCAGAGATCGAACCCTTCGTCGCGCGGCTCGACGGCGTGGACCCGGCGAGCCTGCCGCTCTACGGCGTGCCCTTTGCGCTCAAGGACAACATCGACCTCGCGCACATCCCCACCACCGCCGGCTGCCCCGAATTCGCATACACCCCCGGCGAGAGCGCCTTCCTGATCCAGCAGCTGCTGGCGGCCGGCGCCGTGCCGCTGGGCAAGACCAACCTCGACCAGTTCGCCACCGGCCTCAACGGCACGCGCTCGCCCTACGGCGCGTGCCAGAATGCCTTCAACCCCGAGTTCGTTTCGGGCGGCTCCAGCTCCGGCTCGGCGGTGAGCGTGGCCAAGGGCTGGGTCACGTTTTCATTGGGCACCGACACGGCCGGTTCGGGCCGCGTGCCCGCCAGCTTCAACAACCTCGTGGGCCTCAAGCCCAGCATCGGCCTGCTGTCCGGCACTGGTGTGGTGCCGGCCTGCCGGTCGGTCGACACGGTGTCGATCTTCGCGCTCACCGCCGCCGACGCGCAGGCGGTGCTCGCCGTGGCCGCGGCGTACGACGAGGCCGACGCTTTCAGCCGAAAGGCCGAGCCCTTCGGCGTGGACTTCTCGGCCGGCCCGTTCCGCTTCGGCGTGCCGCGCCCGCAGGACCTCAACTTCTTCGGCAACACCGCCGCGCACGGATTGTTCGAAGCATCGATCGAACGCCTGAAAGCCCTGGGCGGCACGCCAGTGACCGTGGACCTCACGCCCTTCCTCGAAGCCGCGCGCCTGCTCTACGAAGGCCCCTGGGTGGCCGAGCGCTACGTGGCCATCAAGGACTTCATCGACGCCCAACCCGAAGCCGTGTTCCCGCCCGTGCGCACCATCATCGAAGGCGGGCGCGGCAAAACCGCGGCCGATGCGTTTGCGGCCAGCTACCGGCTGAAGGCGCTCAAGCGCGTGTGCGACGCGGTGTGGAAAGACGTGGACTGCCTGCTCACGCCCACGGCCGGCACCATCTACCGCATCGCCGACATGCAGGCCGACCCGATCCGCCTCAACAGCAACCTGGGCTACTACACCAACTTCATGAACCTGCTGGACTACGCTGCCGTCGCGGTGCCAGCCGGCTTCCAGGCCAGCGGCGACGCGCAAGGCCTGCCCTGGGGCGTGACCCTGGCCGCGCCCGCGTTCAAGGACGTGCCCCTGCTGCGCCTGGCCGACCGCTTCCACCGCGCGCAGGCGGCGCTCTCACTCGGCGCCACCACCGCGCAGCTGGCCGACACCCCCGCCATCGGCACCACCGGGCTGCCCAAAGGCAGCAACACCGCCGGCACCGTCAAGGTCGCGGTCTGCGGCGCGCACCTCAGCGGCCTGCCGCTCAACTGGCAGCTCACCCAGCGCGGCGCGCGCCTGCTCGGCGCAGTCCAGTCCGCACCCGAATACAAGTTCTACGCCCTCGCCGGCGGCCCGGTCCAGCGGCCCGGCATGGTGCGCGTCAACGAAGGCGGCGCAGCCGTCGACATGGAAGTCTGGGAGATGCCGGCCCAACACTTCGGCAGCTTCGTCGACGGCATCCCGGCGCCGCTGGGCATCGGCAAGGTGAAGTTGGCGGATGGGACGTGGGTGAGCGGGTTTGTGTGCGAAGCGATCGGTGTGGGGGGTGGGACCGAGATCACGCAGTTGGGGAGCTGGCGGGCTTGGTTGGAGCGACGGGGTTGACGTGCAGTTCACCATCTTGGCAGTCTGCGACTGCAGAGAAGAGATGCGTTTTTCTCGCAAATGACCGTTGGACTGCCGATTGCGATCTGCTCCACTGAACGGCAAGAGGTCGCTGTCATGGTGTGCTACTTATAGTCTGTAGACGCAAAGAATTCATGTTTGCATAGTTCGTTGCGTGAAAAATGAACTAATTGCAAAGACGCTCGGTGCGAATATCCGCCGATATCGCACTTCTTTGGGGATTTCCCAAGAAGAGTTGGCCGATCAATGTGGCCTGCATCGCACTTATGTTGGTTCGGTCGAAAGAGGCGAGCGCAACGTGAGTCTTGAGAATATCGTTCTTCTTGCTCGCGCGCTCAACGAAAGCCCGTCCTCGCTATTGGAAGGGCTGAAATGATCAGTCCCTATGTAGGCATTCACAGCGACAAGTGGGCCGAGAAAACGGATGAGCTGATTGGGAGATATCCACTTGGAATGAATGAACTGGTGGAGGTTGTCCTAGCGAGTTGGGAAGGCGTATTTGCTTCGAAGATTGGACGGGGCGGGTTTCAGATCGGGGAGCATATTTTTCCGAAGCCGCAGATCATTGCGTTCTTCCTCCATGAGTTGATTCCCTTGGAGCTAGCAAGTCGGCATCCCGGAGTTTGGCGAGGTGAAGAGGTTGCTTCGGACAAAGATGTCGTATACGTCCCGGATGCCGCGTTCTCAATGGAAATCAAGACTTCTTCACATCCATCCCAAATATTTGGGAATCGAAGTTACGCACAGCAGGGGTCAACTGGGAAAAAGAGCAAGTCAGGTTATTACCTTGCGGTAAACTTCGAAAAATCCCTGAAAGGCGCCAAAGCAGCGCGCCTGCGAAAAATTCGCTTCGGTTGGTTGGATCATGCAGATTGGCAAGGCCAGACTGCTGCAACGGGGCAGCAAGCCCGTTTGTTAAATGAGGTCGAGCGAGGTAAGCTGCGACTCCTGTTCGAAAATCGCTAATGGACGTTGAGCCGCAACGCCTTTTTCCCAAGCTTTGAAGTTGTGAAGGCGTTTGGCAGTTATGTCTATGTACTTGGGTTCTAGTTCGAATCCAAGTACAAAGCGGCCGGTGCTCATTGCAACTTCCGCAGTGGTACCCGATCCCATGAACGGGTCAAGAATAACTTCGCCAGGGTTGCTACATGCACGGACGATTCTGTCGATTACCGCAACAGGAAATTGGGCCGGGTGCGCTGTGCGTTCTGGTGAGGCTCGTTGGCTGCCCGAAGTTATTTTTGGAAACTCCCATACGTCTGTGGGATTTTTTCCCAGCGGATTGCATTTGAGTCTTCCATTCTTCTTCTGATTTGGGTACTTTACGTTGGGGTCGCGTACCTCGTCTAAATTGAATGTATAGCGGCTCTGATTCTTAATGAACCAAAGAAACTTTTCATTGCGCGGGGAAAAATAATTCCGCGCTGCTACTCCCGCTGCATAGTTCCAGACAACCTCTTGCTGAAGAAAGAAAGGGACTTTGTCCCAAAGAAGATACGAGATGGGAAGGCACCTCGCCTTTTCAGGTAATGCAAGGTATCCGAGATTTAGCCAGAAAGCAGAATCCTCTTTCGACACTCTATTGATGCCTTGAATCCATTCTTCACACCAAGCCACATAGCTCTCAACTTCAACCCTTGTTTCATACTCTTTTCCGATGTTGTATGGGGGTGATGTTACGGTCAGGTCGATCAAGTTTGACGGCAGGCGTTTTAACGCCTCAACGCAATCCATTTGGTAGATCATCACGCCGGCATGATGGATAGCTGGGGCTCCAAGTGATTCAAGGAGGGTCTGCTCAAGACGCGAATAGTTGGGGAGAGACAGGTTCATGCGACTTATAGTAGGCAAAACGATGCTCCTAGTCTAGGGAAAGTTTGCATAACATCTGCGGCAGCGTGGATGGATGCACCCGATTCAGATGACCGGCGTTGTTCGGCACAGGCGGTTCGCTTCGGAACCAAATGCCGCCTGTCAGCGGAACAGTGGCGGTGGGCCGCTTCCAGCCCTGATCTCGGGAAAGACTAAGCGAACTGCTTGCCTCTGTGAACGGCTGTCAGTTTCCGCGTAAATCTGGTGTCGGGAGCAAGCCAGACGCGTTCACCCGCTTCAGTCAGCTGAATGCCTTGAACTTCCTTTGAGTTGAATGGGGGGTGCCCGTTCTGCAGGGCACTGAGGTGTGCCGGGGGGGGGGCGTGCCTGCTTTGGCCGTGGCATGGCGGGCATGAGTCAGCGCAGGGGTATGGCGCAGCGCTGGTGTTTTGCGTTACATATCGCCTACCCGTGTAAGAAGCAGGCGCGACAGTGACAGTCACTTTCCGGTAAACCCACTGTCGCGCCCCGAGACCCACCGCTTTGGAGGGCGCCGTTGCCGCTGTCAGTATTTCACGAAGCGGGCGTGGCTGTCCATAGCATGGGCTCACGCATGGGAATGGAGCGCCCATGCCCACTGCCCAGCCCGCGCCGTCACCACCGCCCAGACGCTTTGTGTGCGCCCTGTGCCGCTGCCCTGTGCTCATCTGCAGCCACTGCGACCGCGGCCAGCGCTACTGCAGCGCGGCCTGCTCGCACCAGGCCAGAAGTGGCGCCCAGCGCGCAGCCGGCAAACGCTACCAGGACAGCCGCAAGGGCCGTCACGCTCACGCCAGACGCCAGGGGCAATGGAGGGCGCGCCAGCAAACAGTGACGCATCAGGGTAGCCCACCACCGCCCTGCACTGATGTACTCCCACCCGGCGAAACAACCGCTCTGATCCCAGACGCAAGTCAACGCTGCAAGTGCCAGTTTTGCGGCCGTTCGGTCTCGAATTTTGTACGCCTGGACTATTTGCGTTGCCGCTTTCGTCGCCCATCGAAACCATCCGTATGGAGTACCGACTCACATGGCCATTTCACCTGAACTCACGGCGCAGATCCTGCGCTACCACCACGCCGAGCACTGGCCGGTGGGAACGATCTCGTCCCAGCTGGGCGTGCACCGCGAGACCGTCATGCGCGTGCTCACCCAGGCCGGCGCCGCCCCCATAGTGCCCGCACAACGCACCTCGGGCGTGAGCCCCTACCTGCCCTTTATTGAAGAGACCCTGAAGCAGTTCCCCAACCTCACGGCCAGCCGGTTGCACACCATGGTCGCCGAGCGCGGTTACGAGGGACGCCCCGACCACTTTCGCCACATCGTCGCCAGGCACCGTCCACGCCCCCCAGCACAGGCCTACTTGCGCCTGCGCACCTTGCCCGGTGAACAGGGGCAATGCGACTGGGGCCACTTCGGCCACATCCAGATCGGGCAAGCCAGGCGACCCCTGATGGCCTTTGTGATGGTCCTGTCCTGGTCCAGACGCATCTTCCTGCGCTTCTTCCTGGGCGCGCACATGGAGAACTTCCTGCGCGGCCACGTCCAGGCCTTTGAATCCTGGGAGTCCGTTCCCAGGGTCGTCTTGTACGACAACCTCAAGAGCGCGGTGCTCGAACGCAGGGGGCAGGCCATCCGCTTCAATCCCACCTTGCTGGCACTCTCGGCGCACTACCGCTTCGAGGCCAGGCCCGTGGCCCCGGCCCGGGGCAATGAGAAGGGCCGCGTGGAGCGGGCCATCCGCTACATCCGCACGGCCTTCTTCGAGGGACGCACCTTTGACGGCCTCGACGATCTCAATGCCCAGGCCGATGCCTGGGTGAACGGGGCAGCCAGCGCTCGGCGCTGCCCCGAGGACTCCCAGCTGTCGGTGCAGCAGGCCTTTGACCAAGAGAAGGCGCACCTGATGGACATCCCGGTCACACCGTTTTGTTGCGATGAGATCCGCGGCGTGACAGCGGCCAAGACACCCTATGTTCGCTTTGACCTGAACGACTATTCCATCCCCCACACCCACGTACAGCGCAGCCTGAGCGTGCACGCCAGCCTGCATGAGGTGCGTATTCTGGACGGCCAGCAGGCACTGGCCACGCACCCGCGTTGCTGGGACAAGGCTCAGC
The DNA here is from genome assembly GCF_057654755.1 of Hydrogenophaga sp. L76. Classification (NCBI taxonomy): domain Bacteria; kingdom Pseudomonadati; phylum Pseudomonadota; class Betaproteobacteria; order Burkholderiales; family Comamonadaceae; genus Hydrogenophaga; species Hydrogenophaga sp. L76. The sequence goes on along the minus strand of NZ_CM172807.1, from coordinate 3,057,374 downwards.
AGATCGAGATCGAGGCCCATGTGCAGGAACTGGTGCAGCACAAGCGAGCCGCGCGAGCCCATCGCGACACGGACCGCCTGGTGCACGCGCTGCCTCAGGTGCAGGATTTGCTGACAGAGGCGGCCAAGCGGGGTGAGCCGCTGGGACGCATCGCCCGTGAGTTGCAGGAACTCCTGGATGTGCATGGACGCACGCAGATGACGGCCGCCGTCGCCGATGCCATGAGCCGCGGTGTGCCGCACCCCCATGCGGTTCGTCTGGCGCTGCAACACCAACGCCAACGCCAGCGCCAGCAGCAAACCCCGCCCCCGCTGGGCGTGGCCCTGTCCGCGCAGGTGCGCGCGCGCGACATCGCCGTGCGCCCCCACAGCCTGGACAGCTATGACCGTCTCACGCAGGAGAGTGACGATGCCAGCAACTGATTCGGCCACACTCAAACACCGCGCCCAGGCGTTGCAACTGCACGGGGTGCTGGCCAACTGGAGTACCTGCTGCACCGAACCCTGGGTGGGCACATTGCTGGACTGGGAAGAGCAGGAGAGAACCCGCCGATCCATGGAGCGGCGCCTGCACAGTGCGCGCATCGGGCGCTTCAAGCCCTTGGTGGATTACGACTGGCGCTGGCCCGAGCAGATTGACCAGGCCAGCGTGAGCGAGCTGATGACGCTGCAGTTCCTGCAAAACGCCAGCAACGCCATCCTGGTGGGGCCCTCCGGGGTCGGCAAGACCACGATCGCGCAGAACATTGCGCACCAGGCGGTGTTGCAGGGACACACCGTCCTGTTCACCACCGCCGGCAAGCTGCTGGGCGAGCTGGCCAGTCTGGACAGCGATTCGGCACTGCGCACCCGGCTGCGCCACTACGCCAGGCCAGAGCTCCTGGCCATTGATGAGGTCGGGTATCTGTCGTATTCCAGCCGCTATGCCGATCTGCTGTTCGAGTTGATCAGCCGGCGCCACGAGCACAAGAGCACGCTGATCACCACGAACAAATCGTTTGCCGAGTGGGGTGAAGTGTTCCCCAACGCGGCCTGCGTGGTCGCACTCGTGGACCGCCTGGTCCACCACGCCGAAATTGTCGGTATCAAGGGCCAGTCGTACCGGCACAAGGAGGCACAAGAACGCGCCCGGGCGCGCACCGCAAAGCGCAAACCGTCGAAGGAAACAGCATGAAGCCGTGGCACCCGCCTTCAGGACTGCACCATGGGCTGCCCTTCACGGTGGACGACACCTGGACACCAGAGCAGGCCTTGGCGGTGATGGAGTTGCTTGATGATCTGCGCGATCGCGTCTGGACCCATTACGGCCGGGTCATCCAGAACCTGCTGCGCGAGCAGCGCGTGACACAGTGAATCGCTGGACGACTTTGACCCGGAGTTGCCGTTCTGAACAACGACGAATCTCCCACGCCAACAGCAAGGGCCCCTGACGGGGCCCTTGCTGTTGGTGGCGCACTCAGCACCGAAAGCCGCCACCAGAATCCGCCGCCACAAATGACCACCGGATTCCGTCACCATTTACCGCCGCCAGATTTACGCGGGTTTAGATCGCCGCTAACAGCCTCGAAACCCAGTAGCAGTAGTCGCGCACGGCCGCTGTGGGTGAGCCCTCAGCCGCCGCTTACCGACAGCAGTCCGTTGGCCGCATCAGGCCACCGCCCTCTTCTTTTCCTCACCATCACCCGCCACCCCGCGCCAAACTCCGCCCCACCCGCTCACTCGCCCGGCGCAGCCGCTCCTTCAGCGCGGGTGGCTCCAGCACATCAAATTCCACGTCCAGCGCCATGAGCCAGTAGACCAGCGAGTCCAGCTGGCCCGCGCCGCAGAGCATGAGGCAGTGTGCGTCGTCGATGGCCTCCAGCGTGGCGGCGGATGGGGGAATGGTGCGCAGCATCACCTCGCGCGATTGGTGCAGCACCACGCGCGCCTGGTCGCCCTGGTGCACGCCGGCCATCGCGCCGGTGACGTAGGCGCGCAGGTCGCCCGCTGGCGCCGGGCGCGGTGCGAAGTGCGTGCCGCTGCGGGGGGTGCCCTGCACGCGGTCGATGCGGAAGGTGCGCCAGTCATCGCGCGCCGGGTCCCAGGCCACGAGGTACCAGTGGTGGCCGGTGTGCACCAGCCCGTGCGGCTGCACCTGGCGCACGCTGGCCTGGCCGCGCAGGTCCCGGTAGCTGAAACCCACCTGCAGCTGATCGCGGCAGGCCGTGGCCAACGTGGCGAGCACGCTGGCGTCGATGGTGGGCCCCATGCGCTGCACCGGCACGATGGCCGAGCGCAGCGCGTGTGTGCGGCGGCGCAGGCGGGTGGGCATCACCTGTTCCAGCTTCACCAGCGCACGCAGCGAGCTTTCTTCCACACCGCTCACGGTGCCGGCAGCGGCGATCTGCAGGGCAATGGCCACCGCCAGCGCCTCTTCGTCGTCCAGCAGCAGCGGCGGCAGCGACTGCCCCGCGCGAAACGCGTAGCCGCCCGCCACGCCGCTGCTGGCGTGGATGGGGTAGCCGAGCTGGCGCAGCCGGTCGATGTCGCGCCGCAGCGTGCGCGGGTGCACCTCCAGCCGCTCGGCCAGCTCGGGGCCGGCCCAGTGGCTGCGGGTCTGCAGCAGCGAGAGGACGCGCAGCAGGCGCGAGGACGATGAAAGCATGGTCGCACTCTAGCGTTTATTGAGGGCCGTAACTGTCCGCAATGGGCGCGACATTGCAGCCACGGGTTCGGCGCGGTGTCGGGCCCGCCATTCACACCACCAAGGAGCCCCTCATGTCCAAGATCGTTCTCTACTGGCACCCCATGTCCAGCGCCACCCCGGTCGCCTGCGCCCTCGCCGAACTCGGCGTGCCGCACGAGCGCGTCAAGGTCGACATCACAACCGGTGAGCAGCGCCGGCCCGACTTCCTCGCCCTGAACCCCAACGGCAAGGTGCCCACCCTCACGGTGGACGGCGCACCGATGTTCGAGGCGCTGGCGATCGAGCTGTGGCTGGGCCACACCTATGGCGTGAAAAGCGGCCTGTGGCCGGCCGGCGGCACGCCGGAACACCTTCAGGCCATGTCATGGAGCACCTGGGCCTATGTCACCTACGGCGCGCAGTTGGTGCGGTTGCAGGCCGCGAAGGACATGGGCACGCCCGACGACGCCCACGGAACCGCAGCGCACAAAGCCCTGGACGAACTGCTCACCGTGCTCGATGGGCGCCTGAACCAGAAGCCCTGGTTGCTCGGCGATGCGTACACGCTGGCCGACCTGATCGTGGCTTCGGTGATCGGCTACAGCGTCTACCTGGGTGCACCGGTGGCCGGGCACCCGACCACGCACGCCTGGCTGCAGAAGGTGCAGGCGCGTCCGTCGATGCAGATCGACGCCTGACCACATCGGAGCGCCCTGCCGTTTTCACTAGGTCGGGCGGAGCGTGTGCGGGGTGAGAATGGTCCGATGAGCACCTCAACCTCCTCCTTCATCTCCGACGCCGACCGAACCCCGATCGCGACCTACACCTGGGACGACGTGGACGGCCCGCCCACCGGCGTGGTGCAGATCGCCCACGGGCTGGCCGAGCACGGTGAGCGCTACGACCGCTTTGCCCGGGCGCTCAATGCGGCCGGCTTCGTGGTCCACGCGGTTGACCACCGCGGGCACGGGCGCACCGCCAACGGGCGGCTGGGTGACTTCGGTGCGGCCGGGTTCGGCGGCCTGATTGCCGATGTGGCCCAGTTCGGCACCGCGCTGCGCGCGCGGCACGGCGGCCTGCCGGTGTTTCTGTTCGCGCATTCGATGGGGTCGTTTGCCGCACAGGCGGCCATGCTCGATCACGCATCGACATGGTCGGGCGTGGTGCTGTCCGGCTCGACCGCGCTGGACACGTTCGCCGCGGCCATGGCCAACGCGCCCGCAGACGCACCCGCCGGGCTCGAAGCCTTCAATGCGGGCTTTGAGCACCGCACGGGCTACGAATGGCTGTCCCGCGACGCCGCCGAGGTGGATGCCTACGTTGCAGATCCCTGGTGCGGCTGGGACGTGCCGGCCGATGTGATTCCCGCCTTGTTCTCGCCCGCGGCCCGGGTGGCCGATCCCGCGCTGCTGGCGGGCATCCGCAGCGACCTGCCGGTGCTGATCGCGTCAGGCGATGCCGACCCGCTGGCGGGTGGCGGCGCGCTGATCCAGTTGCTGGGCCAGCGCTACCGTGATGCGGGTCTGGTCGACGTGACGGTCAAGCTGTACCCGGGCGCCCGCCACGAAATCCTGAATGAGAGCAACCGTGAGGAAGTGACCGCCGACATCGTGGCGTGGCTGCGCGCCCACGCGGCCTAGGCGCCGCCGTACACGCCTTGAGCAGGCAGGACCATCCCGGTACCCGTTACCTCAGCGCAGCACCCCGGCAAAGAAGCGCGACAGCTCGTCAAACCCGTCCAGCGGCAACACATTCGCGATGTACTGGTCCGGACGCACGACGATCAGGCAACCGCGTTCGCGGTCAATCCCCCGCATGTCATAGATGTCGCCCGCGCCCTTGTGGTCGACGCAGAAGATCTTCTCGTGGTCCTGCAGGCCGAGCTGGCCGGTCCTGGGCTTGAGCAGCGAGGGCATGTGCTCGTAGGCGAGCTGGTCGAAGGTCTGCTGGAACACGGCGCGCACGTCGATCACCGCGTCGATGTCTTCGCCCTTTCGGGTGTGCTTGACCACCGGGGACTTCCGGTCGGTCTCCAGCCAGTCCGCGAGTTTGTGGATCGCCGAACCCGGGTTGGAGCTGTCGGCCTGGCCGGCGAAGGCGTAGATGCGCCAGCGCGCGTCGGCCTCGGCGGCGTGGCCGAGCTGCATCTGCTTCGCGTCCGACAGGCGCACCACGGGGGCCGAGTGGAAGCGGCGGCCGATCTCTTCGCCTTGGGCGAGCGCCTGGTGCGTCGGCGGCGCGAACAGGGTGGAGGTGTCGTACTTCACCGCGGTGCCGCCGGTGAATTCGAGGTTGGCCTTGAACTGGCGGATGATGCGCGGCTCCTCGGTGCCGTCGCGCTCGGCCTGGGTGGTGGGCGCCGACATGATGCGCGACCACTCGTGGTCGGTCTCGACCAGCCGCTTGGCTTCGGTCAACCGCTCTTTGGAGTAGCTGCGCAGCAGGCTGGCGTCGGCCCGGCCCTGCAGCACGTGCACCAGCTTCCAGCCGAGGTTGAAGGTGTCCTGCATCGAGACGTTCATGCCCTGGCCGGCCTTGGGCGAGTGGGTGTGGCAGGCGTCGCCGGCGGTGAAAACGCGCGGGCAACGGTCCGAGCCTTCGGGCACATCGTCGAACTTGTCGGTGAGGCTGTGGCCGATGTCGTAGATCGACCACCAGACCACTTCCTTCACGTCGATCGAGTAGGGTTGGATGATGCGGTTGGCCGCCGCGATCATGTCGTCCTGCGTGAACTTGCGGCTCGCGGCTTTCTCGCCGTCCTTGAGCTTGTCGAGCTCCACGTACATGCGGAACACGTAGCCGCCCTCGCGCGGCAGGATCAGCACGTTGCCCTCGTTCGCCGACGAGATCAGGCACTTCTGGCGCACGTCGGGGAAGTCGGTGTTGGCCAGGATGTCCATCACGCCCCAGGCCTGGTGCGCGGCGTCGCCGTGCAGTTCGCCGCCGATGGCCTTGCGCACGGCCGAGTGCGCGCCGTCGCAGCCGACCACGTAGTTCGCCCGCACCGTGCGCGTGGCCCACCAGTTCACGCCGCTGGCGTCCTTGAGCGTCACGGTCACCGGGTGGTCGTCGGTGTCGGGGTCCACCGTCAGGCTCACGATCTCCCAGCTGTAGTCGGGCGCCAGGCGCGAGGCCGAGTTCGCCATGACTTCGAGAAACAGCTCGTGCAGCCGCGCCTGGTTGATCAGGATGTGCGGCATTTCCGAGCTGTCGTCGGCCACGTCCTGCACCCGTCCGACGCGCTTGATGTGCTGCGGGTTGACGGGGTCGGGCATCCAGAAGTTGGTCTGGTTCACCCAGTAGGTTTCGCGCTTGACCTTGTCGGCAAAACCGAAGGCCTGGAACATTTCCATGGTGCGCGTGTTGATGCCGTCGGCCTTGCCCTTGATGATGTTGGTGGGCATGCGCTCGACGATCATCGTCTCGATATCCGGGAACTGCGCGAGCTGGGCGGCCAGGCACAGGCCGGCGGGGCCGGTGCCGGCGATCAGCACGTCGACCTTTTCCGGGAGGGGTTCGTTGACGCCGCGGTTGCGGCGGTTGGGCGCGGCCTGCTTGACGTCGGGGTTGCCGCCGCGGAAGCCATCTTTGTAGAACTGCATGGGTTGTCTCCTGGGTTGAATCGCACCGTGAACGCTGGGTGTGTGGGCAAATGATATCTATGCTTACTATTATTTGTCAAGACGGTACGTATACTTATCAAAACGGCATCGCTGAGGCACGCCGGTGTGCACATGAACCTTGATATGGAGCGCGTGGATGGACTCACTCGACATGGCCGGGCATCTGATCCGCCGCTTGCACCAGCAGTCCACCCTGGTCTTCGTGCAGCGCACGCAGGCCGCGGGTTTTGATCTGACGCCGGTGCAGTTTGCGGCGCTCGACGCGATCCACAACCAGCCTGGCACGGACCAGGCGCGGGTGGCCGAAATGATCGCCTACGACCGCGCCACCATCGGCGGCGTCATCGAGCGTCTGGAACAGAAGGGGTGGGTGCGCCGCGTCGTCAGCGAGCGGGACCGCCGGGCGCGCGAGCTGTCGCTGACCCCCGAAGGGCAACGCACCTTCAACGCGCTGGTCCCGGTCGTGCGGAGCCTGCAGGATCACATCCTGCCGTCGCTGGGCGACGCCGACCGCGCGCGTTTTCTCAAGCTGGCCCGGCAGGCCGTGGGGCAGTAGCCGTACCGGATCAGCCGCGACCGCCCTTTGCCCGCCGGGTGCGGTCGATGCGAGGCGGTTTACAGGCGCGGCGCTTCGTCGGCGACGCGCACCATCGTGATCGCGTCGAACGGGCACTTCAGCACGCACTTCGCGCAACCGGTGCAGCCCGCGGCGTCGTGCAGCGTGCTCTTTTTCTGCCAGTTCGGGGCCGTCTCCAGCGAGAGCACATGCGGCGGGCAGACGCCCACGCACCAGCCGCAGCCAGTGCAGCGCGTCGGGTTGATGACAGGCAGGGCCTTGCGTTCGGTCGCCATGCCGTTATTGTGTGGGCACCATGCAAGACGACATCCCCACCCTGCGCCGCATCCTCGCGCGCGACCGCACCATCGCCGTGGTCGGCCTCTCGGCCGAATGGCACCGCCCCAGCCACTTCGCCGCCAAGTACCTGCAGGAGCACGGCTACCGCATCGTGCCGGTGAACCCGCGCTACCCGGAAATCCTGGGTGAAAAGAGCTATCCGCGGCTGGAAGACATTCCTTTCCCGGTCGACATGGTCGACGTGTTTCGCAAGGCCGAAGAAATCCCGGCCGTGGCACGCAGCGCCGTCGCCATCGGCGCCAAAACCCTGTGGCAACAACTCGGCCTGATGAGCGAAGAAGCCGACCGCATTGCCACCGAAGCGGGCATGGACTCGATCTGGGACCGCTGCGTGAAGATCGAACACGCGCGCCTCTTCGGCGGACTCAACTGGGCCGGGGTGAACACCCAGGTCATCTCGGCCCACCGGCCGAAGCAGGGCTGACACCATGGCCGACCGCAGCTTCCAGCCCGAAACCCTGGCCATCCACGCCGGCCAGATCCCCGACGCCGCCACCGGCGCGCGCGCCCTGCCGATCTACCAGACGACCAGCTTCGTTTTCGACAGCGCCGAACACGCCGCCAGCCTGTTCAACCTGCAGACCTTCGGCAACGTCTACTCGCGCCTCTCCAACCCCACCGTCGCCGCGCTCGAAGAACGCGTGGCCGCGCTGGAGGGCGGGCGCGCCGCCGTGGCCACCGCCAGCGGCATGGCGGCCGAAGCGCTGGCGCTCACCACGCTGCTGCAGGCCGGCGACCACGTCGTCGCGGCCGGTGCGTTGTATGGCGGCAGCGTCACCATGCTCGCCGTCAACCTCAAGAAATTCGGCATCGAGACCAGCTTCGTCGACGCCACCAACCCCGACGCCTTCGCCGCCGCCATCCGCCCCAACACGCGCGCCGTGTTCGCCGAAACGCTGGGCAACCCCAGCATGGTGGTGCTCGACATCGCGGCTGTGGCCGACGTGGCGCACGCGCACGGCCTGCCGCTGATCGTGGACAACACGGTGCCCAGCCCCTTCCTCTGCAACCCGCTGAAACACGGCGCCGACATCGTGGTGCACAGCGCCACCAAATACCTCGCCGGCCACGGCACCACGCTCGGCGGCGTGGTGGTCGAGAGCGGCAAATTCCCGTGGGACAACGGCAAGTTCCCCGGCATGACCGAGCCCAGCCCCGGCTACCACGGCGTGAAGTTCTACGAAACCTTTGGCGATTTCGGCTTCACCATGCGCTGCCGCATGGAAGGCCTGCGCGTCTTCGGCGCCGCACTCTCGCCCACCAGCGCCTGGCAGATCCTGCAAGGCGTGGAGACGCTGCCGCTGCGCATGGAGCGCCACTGCAGCAACGCGCTTGCCGTCGCGCAGTACCTGAAAGACGACCCGCGCGTGGGCTGGGTCAACTACCCCGGCCTGCCCGACCACCCGCAACACGACCTCATGAAAAAGCAGATGCGCGGCGCCTCCGGCCTGCTGGCCTTTGGTGTCAAAGGCGGGCTCGAACAAGGCGTGAAGTTCATCGAAAGCGCGCAGTTCATGAGCCACCTCGTCAACATCGGCGACACGCGCACCCTCATCAGCCACCCCGCCAGCACCACCCACCGCCAGCTCGACGCGGCCCAGCAGCTCGCGGCCGGCGTGCCGCCCGACATGGTGCGCATCTCCGTCGGGCTGGAGCACATCGACGACATCCTGTGGGACATCGACCAGGCGCTGGAGCGGGCCGTGGCCTGACCGGAAAAAACAGCAGACGAAAAAAAACCGGCCCAAAGGCCGGTTTTCTGAACTGAAGCGCGAGCGCTCAGTAGCCGCCGCGTCCACCGCGGTCACCACCGCCGTAGCCGCCGGTGCTCGGCTCTTTCGGGCGCGAGATGTTCACCACGATCGAGCGGCCGTCAACCGACATGCCGTTGAGGCTCTGGATCGCGGCCTCGGCCTGTTCGCTGGTGGACATTTCCACAAAGCCGAAGCCCTTGGAACGACCGGTGTCGCGGTCCATCATGACCTTGGCCGACGTCACGCCACCAAACTCGGTGAAGTTGTTGCGCAGGATGGCGTCGTCGATGGAATAGGGCAGGTTGCCCACGTAAAGTTTCGTGCTCATGTCAGAGCCTTTCAGAGAAATTGCGCCACAGCCAGGCCGAGCCCGACAGCGCATGAAAAATGCAGCGTCCGATGGATACCGCAGGAACGGTTGTTTGCGAAGATGCACACGGCCTGAACCGAAGCGAATCTGCGCCAAGCTGAATAGGGGAGCGTGGTGTCTGCAGCTCAACAGAACATCAAGACCGAATGGCGTCGGAGCTGACCGGGGCCCGGGATGCCGCCGGCTGGGCCGCGTGGGTTGGCGGATGCCACCGAACTCGGCTCAAGTTGGTATTATATTTAATTGGAAATATAAATGCAAATTTATATTGCGACCAGTTAGAAAGTAGCACCCATGCCCGAAACCCGCTTCCACATCCCCGACCTGCTCACGCAGGAAGACGCCGACGCCGTCATGTTCGAGCTGCAAGACCTGCCCTGCGTCAACCAGGCCGAAGTCAACCTCGCCGAACACACCGCCTGGGTCAGCCACACCGCCATGATTTCGGCCGACGACATCGCAGCCAGGCTGCAGGAAGCCGGCTACGAGGCGCAGGTGCAGGCGTGACTCAAGGCATGAACCTGCAAGGCATCCGCCGCAAGATCGTCTACGTCAGCCTGTTTGAGGTGGTGGCCGTTGCCATCACCAGCACCGGTCTCGCCGCCGGCTCGGACAGCAGCCTGCAGCACGCCAGCGTGATCGCCGTGGCCACCTCCGTCATCGCGGTGGTCTGGAACCTGGTCTACAACACGTTCTTCGAGCGCTGGGAAGCGCGCCAGACCGTGCGCGGACGCAGCTTCAAACGCCGCGCTGCCCACGCCATCGGTTTCGAGCTGGGCTTCATCGTCTCGCTCGTGCCGCTGTTTGCGTGGTGGCTGGACATCGGCTTCTGGCACGCGCTGGTGCTCGACCTGGGCCTGTCGCTCTTCTTCCTCGTCTACACCTTCGCCTTCAACCTCGGGTTCGACAAGGTGTTCGGCCTGCCGGCTTCGGCCGCCTGACGCGCGGCCGCCGGGGCGCTCACCTCCGGTGGTGCCGCACCCTCCACGCCCAGCCACGGCCCCGGGGCCGCAGTATCGTCGGTCTGCATAACCCGCCCTCCCCGGAGACCTCCATGAACGACGCCAACCCCCTGACCAAGGTCATCACCCGCCACCTGCGCATCACCGGCCGCGTGCAGGGTGTGGGCTACCGCTGGAACATGGCGCAGCAGGCGCAAGCGCTGGGCGTGAGTGGCTGGGTGCGCAACCGTCTCGACGGCAGCGTGGAAGCCGTGGCCTGCGGGCCTGTGGACGCGGTGCAGGCGCTCGTCGACTGGGCGCAGAGTGGGCCGATGGGGGCTCGGGTGGACGGGGTGGTGGTGAGCGAGGCTGAGGGTGGAGAGTTGCCCAGCGGCTTTGAGCAGCAGGAGACGGTGTAGGTCGGTGAGAGGCGTTCCGCCTCTCCATCCTGGCGCACGATCCATCCCACGTCATCCCAGGCAAAGCCCTGGGTGTCAGGCAAGATCCTTTTGAATAGTCTCTGTTCCTCACCACATGAGGAACGCTATGAGCCCAACAGAACCGACCCCACAACGCCTTCAGTACGGCGAGCGACCGACACAGCCCGGTATGTATCTTGGCCTTTTCCATGGTCGGAACAGCCGCAAAGAAGACATGGATGATTGGGGGTTTGCTGGACCTGTGCTCGGCCCGTTGAACTATTGCCACACCACGTACATGGCGTACGTCCACGTGCAATTTGTGAATGGGCAAGACGCGCGCATCTGCTGCAACTCCGGCCATCTTGATGTGGACTTGGAAGTGGTGGAGGACATGATCCAATTTGAGGGCGCTTACTATGGCGATTGGACGGTGTTCTTTGTGGCGCCAGAGGAGTGCCGGCGTCCTGATGACGCTTTCCGTAACAAGCCCCGCATCAACGCGTACCAGTGGCACAACCACTTGAAGAATGCCCAACATTCGGATGGCCCTTAGGGAGAATCAATGCCGAGACCGAACGACTGGACCCGCGAACAGACGCTCGCCGCGCTTCACGTTTATTTCCAGTTGCCATTTGGGCAACTGCATCAGCGCAATCCGTTGATTCGGAACTTGGCCGAATGGATCGGTCGGACACCGGGCTCGGTCGCACTCAAGTTGGTCAACTTCGCGAGTCTCGATCCTCAAGTGCGCGCAAGCGGTCGTGCGGGGATGAGCAACGCTTCACAACTCGACAAGCGGATCTGGGACGAACTGAACGGTGAATGGGATCTTGTTGCCGATGAGGCCGCTCGCGCGTACGAGAACTACGGTATTGAACGGGGTGTGGCACCCGGTTCGGACGTGTTGGATGATGTGCCTGAGATTGCCGAAGGCAAGACAGTGACCGCGATGGTCAAGGTACGTGTCAATCAGGCACGCTTTCGGCGAGCGGTTCTGGCAAGCTACAACGCCCGTTGCTGCATCAGCGGACTCTCAGTGCCGCAACTGTTGATTGCCAGTCACATCGTGCCTTGGAGCATGGACGCAAAGAACCGGTTGAATCCGCAGAACGGTCTCTGCTTGTCAGCACTGCACGACAAGGCCTACGACATTGGCTTGATTTCCATCCTGCCGGACTTCACTGTTCGCGTTTCGAAGCGCTTGCAGGATGTTGAACTTGACGCATTCACCAAAGTGACCTTGGCGAAATACAGCGGTCAGAGGATTGCGCTACCGGAGCGGTTCAAGCCGAATCCCAGTTTTCTCCAGGCACACGCCGCACGGTTCGACTTTATTTGAAAAGAAAAAGGCCCGGAGGTTTCAACCACCTTCGGGCCTTTTCACTGGGTCATAGCGATCAAACGTCGATGTTGCCCGCCCGCAGCGCGTTCGTCTCAATGAAATCGCGCCGCGGTTCCACTTCATCCCCCATCAGCATCGTGAACACGCGGTCGGCTTCGATCGCGTCGTCGATCTGTACGCGCAGCAGGCGGCGCACGGTGGGGTCCATGGTGGTTTCCCAGAGCTGGGCGGGGTTCATTTCGCCCAGGCCTTTGTAGCGCTGGCGGCTGGTGGTGCGTTCGGCTTCGCTGATGAGCCACTGCATGGCCTGTCGGAAGTCGCTGGCCTTTTCTTCCTTCTGCTTGTCGCCTTCGCCGCGTTGCACTTTGGCGCCTTCGCCGAGCAGGCCGCGGAAGGTGTCGGCAGCGGTGGCCAGGGCCGCGTAATCGGCGCCGTGCACGAAGTCCTGCGTGATGGTGCTGCTCTTGACGTTGCCGTGGTGGCGGCGGCTGATGCGCAGGATGGGTTTGTCGGTGCGCACGTCGAACTCGCTCGCCACTTCGGCCGGCACGCCGGTGGTGCTGAGTTCGCGCAGCTTGGCCTGCAGCGCCACGGCGCTGGCTTCGGCTTCTTCCACCGTGTCGAGCTTGATCGACACGCCGTCGGCCATGGCGCGCAGCGCTTCGGCGTCCATGAAGTTGGTCAGGCGCGCAATCACGCGTTCGGCCACCTGGTGCTTGCGCGCGAGTTCGCCCAGGGTGTCGCCTTCGATCTCGGTGTTGGTCGCGCCGCCGGTGGATACCTTGGCGTCTTTCAGCGCGATGCGCAGCAAAAAGCCGTCCAGCGCGGGGCCGTCTTTCAGGTACAGCTCTTCCTTGCCGGCCTTCACCTTGTAGAGCGGCGGCTGGGCGATGTAGATGTGACCGCGCTCGACCAGCTCGGGCATCTGGCGGTAGAAGAAGGTGAGCAGCAGGGTGCGGATGTGGGCGCCGTCGACGTCGGCATCGGTCATGATGATGATGCGGTGGTAGCGCAGCTTGGCGACGTTGAAGTCGTCGGCGCCGGTGCCGCCCGAGCCGCCGTTGCCATTGCCGTCACCGCCGGCCTTGCCGATGCCGGTACCCAGCGCGGTGATGAGCGTCAGGATTTCGTTGGAGGTGAGCAGCTTTTCGTAGCGCGCCTTTTCCACGTTCAGGATCTTGCCGCGCAGCGGCAGGATCGCCTGGAACTTGCGGTCGCGGCCCTGCTTGGCGGAGCCGCCGGCGGAGTCGCCCTCGACGATGTAGATCTCGCACAGCGCCGGGTCTTTTTCCTGGCAGTCGGCGAGCTTGCCGGGCAGGCCCATGCCGTCGAGCACGCCCTTGCGGCGTGTCATTTCGCGCGCCTTGCGCGCGGCTTCGCGGGCGCGGGCGGCTTCGACGATCTTGCCGCAGATGATCTTGGCGTCGTTCGGGCGCTCCTGCAGGTAGTCGCTCAGCAGGCGGCTGACGATGTCTTCCACCGGGCCGCGCACTTCGCTGGACACCAGTTTGTCTTTGGTCTGGCTGCTGAACTTGGGCTCGGGCACCTTGACGCTCAGCACGCAGCACAGGCCTTCGCGCATGTCGTCGCCAGTGACTTCGACCTTGGCCTTCTTGGCGAACTCGTTTTCTTCGATGTACTTGTTGATGACGCGCGTCATCGCGGCGCGCAGGCCGGTCAGGTGGGTGCCGCCGTCGCGCTGCGGGATGTTGTTGGTGAAGCAGAGCACCTGCTCGTTGTAGCCGCTGTTCCACTGCATGGCCACTTCAACGCCGATGTTGGTGCCCTGGTCGCTCGCGCGGTCGCCCAGCGCGTGGAACACGTTGGGGTGCAGGACGGTCTTGCCCTTGTTGATGAAGTCGACAAAGCCCTTGACGCCACCGGCGCCGGAGAAGTCGTCTTCCTTGCCGCTGCGTTCGTCCTTCAGGCGGATGCGCACGCCGTTGTTCAGGAACGAGAGTTCGCGCAGGCGCTTGGACAGGATCTCGTAGTGGAAGTCGGCGTTCTCTTTGAAGATGTCGTAGTCGGGCAGGAAGTGCACTTCGGTGCCGCGCTTCTCGGTCGCGCCCGAAGTTCGCATGGGCGAGATCTCGATGCCGTTCGGGGTGGTTTCGAGCAGGCGGTTCTGCACGAAGCCGCGTGCAAATTCGATCTGGTGCACCAGGCCTTCACGGCGCACGGTCAGGCGCAGCCACTGGCTCAGCGCATTCACGCAGCTCACGCCCACGCCGTGCAGGCCGCCCGAGACCTTGTAGCTGTTCTGGTTGAACTTGCCGCCGGCGTGCAGTTCGGTCAGCGCGATTTCGGCGGCCGAGCGCTTGGGCTCGTGCTTGTCGTCCATCTTCACCCCGGTCGGGATGCCGCGGCCGTTGTCGACCACGCTGATGGAGTTGTCGCTGTGGATGGTGACGACGATGTCATCGCAGTGACCGGCCAGCGCTTCGTCGATCGAGTTGTCCACCACCTCGAACACCAGGTGGTGCAGGCCGGTGCCGTCTGACGTGTCGCCGATGTACATGCCCGGTCGCTTGCGCACCGCTTCCAGCCCTTCCAGGATCTGGATGGCACCTTCGCCATAGCCCTCGCTCGCGCCGGCCTGGTGGGCGTCGATGGTGGGCTGGAAATTGGAGCTGGCGGACCCTGCTTCACCGGTGTTGACGGCAACGGAGTCGGGTTCTGCGGGCTTGTTGGCTTCGGACATGGTGGACTTTTCAGAAACGCTAGAAAGGCCAAACCCGCTGTGCAGCGGGTCGGGCTTTGGGGGGACCTGGATCGGGAACGATCAGATCCGCATCGGCATGACAACGTATTTGAAGGCGTTGTCGTCGGGGTTGGTGAGCAGCGCCGAGCTGTTGCCGTCGGACAGTTCGATGCGAACCATTTCCTGCGACATGTTCTGCAGCGCGTCGATCAGGTAGGTGACGTTGAAGCCGATCTCGATGGTGTCACCGCCGTAGTCGATGTCGAGTTCGTCCACGGCCTCTTCCTGCTCGGCGTTGCTCGACGCCACACGCAGCACGCCGGGCTCGATGTTCAGGCGCACGCCCTTGAACTTCTCGCTCGTCATGATGGCGGTGCGTTGCAGCGAGGCCAGCAGCGGTGCGCGGCCCAGCGTGATGATGTTCTTGTGGTTGCGCGGGATGACGCGGTTGTAGTCGGGGAATTTGCCCTCGACCAGCTTGGTGACGAACTCCATGCCGTCAAAGCTGAACTTGGCCTGGTTGGCGGCGAACTGCATTTCGATCGCGCCTTCCTTGTCGGACAGCAGGCGCTGCAGCTCGATCACCGTCTTGCGCGGCAGGATCACTTCCTGTTTCGGCACTTCCACGTCCAGCGTGGCGCTGGCAAACGCGAGGCGGTGGCCGTCGGTGGCGACCAGGCTGAGCTGCTGCCCTTCGGCCACGAACAGGATGCCGTTGAGGTAGTAGCGGATGTCGTGCACGGCCATGGCGAACGACACCTGGCCGAGCAGGCTTTTCAGCGTCTTCTGCGGCACGGCAAACACCGGGCCGAAGCTGGCCGATTCCTGCACCAGCGGGAAGTCCTCGGGCGCCATGCTCTGCAGCGTGAAGCGGCTCTTGCCGCCTTTCAGGATCAGTTTGCCGGCGCTCGATTCGAGGCTGACCGTCTGGTCGCCGGGCATGGTCCGCAGGATGTCGATCAGCTTGCGCGCACCCAGGGTGGTGGCGAAGTTGCCGTCGTCGCCGTCGAGCTGGGCCGTGGTGCGGATCTGGATCTCCAGGTCGCTGGTGGTCAGCTGCACGGCCGAGCCGGTCTTGCGCACCAGCACGTTGGCCAGGATGGGCAGTGTGTGGCGGCGTTCAACGATGCCCGCGACCGACTGCAGCGCAGCCAACACCTTGTCCTGGGTCGATTTCAAAACGATCATGTCAGACTCTTTCGTCTCTGGTTGCCGGTTGGCGGGTGGGACTTCCCTTGCCCCAAGCAGGGCTTTCTGTCAGCCAAATACCGCCTATTTTCGCCTTTTTGAAGCGCGATTCCTGAAAACACCTGCCCCGTCAGATGCCGGCTGTGCCGGCTGTGGCGAGCGGGTGCGCACGGCCTCACGCCGGTCAGCCCTTGAGCGTCTGTTCCAGCACGTGCAGCTGCTGGTTGAGCTCGGTGTTCTGCTGGCGTTCGGCGCCGATCTTGCGCACCGCGTGCAGCACCGTGGTGTGGTCGCGGCCACCGAACAGCTCGCCGATCTCGGGCAGGCTTTTCTGCGTCAGCTCCTTGGCGATGAACATGGCGATCTGGCGCGGCCGGGCGATGCTGGCCGGGCGCTTCTTGCTGTACATGTCCGCGACCTTGATCTTGTAATAGTCGGCCACGGTCTTCTGGATGTTCTCGACGCTGATCTGCCGGTTCTGGATCGACAGCAGGTCTTTCAGCGCATCGCGCGCCAGCTGGATCGAGATCTCTTTCTGGTTGAAACGCGAATAGGCCAGGATCTTGCGCAACGCGCCTTCGAGTTCGCGCACGTTGGAGCGCACGTTCTTCGCCACAAAAAACGCCACTTCTTCGGGCATGACGGCGTTTTCCACCGCCGCCTTGTTGATCAGGATCGCCACGCGCATTTCCAGCTCGGGCGGCTCGATCGCCACCGTGAGGCCCGAATCGAAACGCGAAACCAGGCGCTCGTGGATGTCCGGCAGGCCCTTGGGATAGGTGTCGCTGGTCAGCACGATGTGCGACTTTTTGGCCAGCAGGGCCTCGAAGGCGTTGAAAAACTCTTCCTGCGTGCGTTCCTTGTTGGCGAGGAACTGCACATCGTCGATCAGCAGCAGGTCCAGCGAGTGGTATTGGGCCTTGAACTCGTCAAAAGTCTTGCGCTGGTAAGCCTTGACCACATCCGAGACAAACTGTTCGGCGTGGATGTAGAGAACTTTGGCCTGAGGATGGTCGGACAGCAGGTGGTTGCCGATCGCGTGCATCAAGTGGGTCTTGCCCAGACCGACGCCGCCGTAGATGAACAGCGGGTTGTAAAGCTGGCCGAGGCTGCCCGCCACGTGCATCGCCGCGGCGCGCGCCATGCGGTTGGCCGAACCTTCCACCAGGGTGGAGAAAGTCAGCGCCGGGTTGAGTCGGGACTTGGGCGCGCGCGGGCTCGTGATCTCTGCGGGTGCCAGATCGGGCAGTTCGGCCAGCACCTGGTCCTGCACTGTCCGGGGCGCAGGCGACGTCCTGCTGGGGCCTTCGCGCGGAGCGAGCGCCAACTCCAGTGTCACCGGTGTGCCCTGGATGGCCTCCAGCAACAAGGCAATGCGGGACGCGTACTGGGCCCGGATCCAGTCCAGCTTGAAGCGGTTGGCCACCGACACCACGACCTTGGAGGCATCGGCGGACACGCTGGCCGAGAGCGGCCGGATCCAGGTGTTGAACTGCTGTTCGGGGATTTCTTGCGCGAGTTTGTCGACGCAGGCCAGCCAGAGGGACTGGGCGTCGGTGGATGGGGTGTCTGGGGGGGTGCCCTCGATCATGCTGGGAATGGCGGACGCTGTATTTTTGTGGACAAATGACTCGGGGCAGACCGGCCATTGTAGTGTGGCAGGCGACTTATCCACAAGGCGGTTCTCCCTCTGTGCTGCCCGACCCCGGCACGGGCCTGCTGAAGCAATGCAGACAGAAAAGCAGCCAAGTGCTTGCCGTGCCTTGAGTTTATTTGCGATAATTGCGGGTTTCCCCGACATTTACTGAGCATCATGAAACGCACTTACCAGCCTTCCAAAGTCCGCCGCGCCCGCACCCACGGCTTTCTCGTCCGCATGAAGACCCGTGGCGGCCGTGCCGTGATCAACGCTCGCCGCGCCAAGGGCCGCAAGCGTCTGGCTCTCTGAGCCTGAACGTGCTCCGCCGGTATTGGCCGGTCCCAGCTTCCGTTGCCGGCTTCCGGTGACCGACAGGGAGGCGCAACGGGCCATGCAGCGCATCCGGTCCCGGCAGCAGTTCCAGGCCGTCATGGCGGGAGCCCCTGTGGCCAAAACCCCCCACTTCGCTTTGCACCGGGCCTCGCTCGTGAGCGAGCATTTGGGCCGTCCCTTGTTTCCTGTGGCCGATGTCTGGCTGGGTGTGCTCCTGCCCAAGCGCTGGGCGCGCCGCGCGGTCACGCGCAATGCGATCCGTCGCCAGATCTACGAAGCCGCCCGCCACGTCGCGACCGGTTTGCCGCAGGCTGCGCTGGTGGTTCGCCTGCGCAGCGAGTTCAGTCGCAAGCTGTTTGTGAGTGCGACCTCTGATGTGCTCAAGCGCGCGGTTCGGGCCGAGCTGGATCAGTTGCTGGGGCGTGTGCTCAGTCCCGCTCCGGTCGAGCCGGCTGGTCCGCTGCCCCGGAAGGAGGCTCCTCATGGTGTCTGACTGGCCGCGCCAGGTGCTGGTGGGCCTGGTCAAGGGCTACCGTTTGCTGCTCAGTCCCTGGCTGGGCAGCAGTTGCCGTTTTGAGCCCACCTGTTCCGTCTATGCGATCGGCTCGCTGGAGCGGCACGGTGCACTGGCCGGTGGCTACCTCATGCTCAGGCGCCTGGGTCGCTGCGGACCCTGGTGCGAGGGTGGCCACGATCCCGTGCCCGAAGTGGCGCCCAGCCTGTTTTCCCATCTGCTTTCCCCTTCCTCAGAAAAGAAGAACCCGTCATGAATGACATCCGTCGATCCATCCTGTGGGTGGTTTTTGGTTTCTCGATGGTCCTGATCTGGGACAAGTGGCAGATCCACAACGGCAACGCGCCGACGTTTTTCCCTTCGGCCGCCGTGACCGCGCCCGCCGCTCCGGATGCCCAGCCGGCACCCCGCGCCGACGCGTCCGTTCCCGGCAGCACCGCGGCGGCCACGACGGCTGGTGCTGAAGCGGCTCCACAGGGCTCGACAGCCCCGGCGCCCGCAGCGGCCCGGCATGAGGTCACGACCGACGTGTTGAAGCTGGTCTTCAACACCGAAGGTGGCTCGCTCATCGGCGCCGATCTGCTCAAGCACGCGAGCACCTCGCTGGGCACACAGCCCTTTGCGCTGCTGGTCCAGAACGACACGCAAACCTACCTCGCCCAGACCGGCCTGATCGGCGGCAGTTTCCCCACCCACAAGACGCCCATGACCGTGGCGCCCGGCCCGACCGCGCTGGCCGACGGCCAGAACGAGCTGCAGGTGCGTTTCGAGTCGGACGAGGTGGGCGGCGTCAAGCTGGTCAAGACCTACACCCTGACCCGCGGCAGCTACGACATCGCCGTGCAGCACGAAGTCCTGAACAACAGCGGCCAGCCGGTGAGCCCGCAGCTCTACGTGCAGCTGGTGCGCGACGGCAACAAGACCAGCAGCGAAACGCCGTTCTACTCCACCTTCACCGGTCCGGCCGTTTACACCGAAGCCCAGAAATACCAGAAGGTCGAATTCGCCGACATCGACAAGAACAAGGCCGACTTTGAAAAGAGCGCCACCAATGGCTATGTGGCCATGGTGCAGCACTACTTTGCGTCGGCCTGGGTGCTGGCTGATGGCATCGCACGCGACAACTTCGCGCGCAAGGTGGACAACAACCTGTACGCGGTCGGCTCCATCACCACCCTGCCGGCCATCGAGCCGGGCCAGCGCAAGGCGGTCGAGGCACGCCTGTTCGTCGGTCCGCAGGAAGAAAAGGTCCTGGAGGTCATCACCCCGGGGCTGGAACTGGTCAAGGACTATGGCTGGCTGACCATTCTGGCCAAACCGCTGTACTGGCTGCTGGAAAAGATCCACGGCTTCGTGCAGAACTGGGGATGGGCCATCGTGCTGCTGGTGGTGCTGATCAAGGCGGCCTTCTACTGGCTCAATGCCAGCGCCTACAAGAGCATGGCCAAGATGAAGGCGGTCAACCCGCGCATCATGGAAATGCGCGAACGCCTGAAGAGCAACCCGCAGCAGATGCAGCAGGAAATGATGAAGATCTACCGGGAGGAAAAAGTCAACCCGCTGGGTGGCTGCTTCCCGATCCTGATCCAGATTCCGGTGTTCATTGCGCTCTACTGGGTGCTGCTGTCATCGGTCGAAATGCGCAACGCGCCCTGGATGGCCTGGATCCACGATCTGTCATCGCCCGATCCGTTCTTCGTGCTGCCCGTCGTGATGGCCGTGACCACCATGATCCAGACCGCGCTCAACCCGCTGCCGCCGGACCCGCTGCAGGCCAAGCTGATGTGGATGATGCCGCTGATGTTCTCGGTGATGTTCTTCTTCTTCCCGGCCGGTCTGGTGCTGTACTGGATCACCAACAACGTGTTGACCATCGCGCAGCAGTCCTTCATCAACAAGCGCATGGGCGTGCCGCTGAAGTTCACGTTGCCGTTTGACCTGTTCAAAGGCAAGCCCGCGGCCAAGTAAGAGCGGGTATTTTCCCAACGAGGGCCGCGCGAGCGGCCTTCGTTGTTTCAGATCCGCAGCCTGCCAGAATCCCCACCATGCTCAGCGCCCAACAAGACCCCATCGTCGCCATCGCCACCGCGCCCGGTCGCGGCGCGGTGGGCATCGTGCGGGTGTCGGGCAAGGGGCTGGCGGCGTTTGTGCAGGCCTTGCTGGGGCGAGCGCTGAAACCCCGCGAAGCCACCTATCTGCCCTTTCCTGACGCAGCAGGCCAGCCCATCGACCACGGCCTGGCGCTGTGGTTTCCGGCGCCACATTCCTACACCGGTGAAGACGTGCTGGAACTCCAGGGCCACGGCGGCCCGGTGGTGTTGCAGCTGCTGCTGGCGCGCTGCCTGCAGGTGGCGCAGACCGCGGTCGATGCGGACAAGGCTTTGCTGCCCGGGCTGCGCCCGGCGCGCGCGGGTGAATTCACCGAGCGCGCATTCCTCAACGACAAGCTTGACCTGGCCCAGGCCGAGGCGGTGGCCGACCTGATCGATGCCAGCACCGAAGCCGCTGCGCGCAGCGCCAGCCGCTCGCTCGCGGGGGTGTTTTCCGAACGCATCCACGCACTGCGCGATGCGCTGATCAACCTGCGCATGCTGGTCGAAGCGACACTGGATTTCCCGGAAGAGGAGATCGACTTCCTGCAGAAGGCCGATGCCACGGGCCAGCTGCAGCGTCTGCGCACCGCGCTGGCCGATGTGCAGGCACAGGCCCGGCAGGGAGCCCTGCTGCGGGACGGGCTCACGGTGGTGATCGCCGGGCAGCCCAATGCGGGAAAAAGCTCGCTGCTCAACGCACTGGCCGGCGCCGAGCTGGCGATCGTGACCCCGGTGGCCGGCACCACGCGCGACGTGGTGCAGCAGACGATCCAGATCGACGGGGTGCCGCTGCACGTGATCGACACCGCGGGCCTGCGCGACAGCCCGGACGTGGACGAGGTGGAAAAAATCGGCATCGAACGCGCGTGGGGCCAGATCCACAAGGCCGACGCGGTGTTGTTCCTGCACGATCTCACGCGCAGCGACAGCCTGGTCTACCAGGCCGCCGATGAGGTCATTGCCGCCGCCCTGCCCGGCGGCGTGACCGTGTTGCAGGTGTGGAACAAGCTCGATCAGTGCCCCGACAGCGCCCGTGCGCGGCTGGCGGAACGGGCGGGTGCGGGTGAGCTGGCGATCTCGGCCAAAAGCGGCGATGGACTGGAGGCTCTGCGCCAGCGACTGCTGGACCTGGCCGGGTGGGAGCACGCGGGCGACGGCCTGTTCATGGCGCGCGAACGCCACCTGCAGGCGCTGGCGCGCGTGGGCTCGCACCTCGACGGCGCGCACACGCTGCTGGCCGCGCAAGCCGAACACCTGGACTTGTTGGCCGAAGAATTGCGCCTGGCCCAGCAGGCGCTGGGTGAAATCACCGGCGAGTTCAGTGCCGATGACCTGCTGGGCGAGATTTTTTCGCGTTTTTGCATCGGCAAATAGGCTGCAGCGCACCGTCTGGCGTTTTGTCACCACCGTCTGGAGCGCAAACGTAAGGAGCCGTAAATGCCGATGACCCGGGCTTGCATGCGCGGGCGTCCCACGGTTAACGTCAACCAATGAATGCCAGTCTCCCCGTGCCGATACGTGCCGACATCATGGCCCTGGCCCAAGCGATGAGGCAGAGCAGCGCGCTGGACGCTGTGCCGCTGAACCTGACCGAGGTGCAGTGGCAGAGCCTGGCCGACTTCCTGCAACCGATGACCTTGCCGCAGGGACAGGTGCTGATCGAGCAGGGGGTGAAGGACCGAATGGTCTATTTTGTCGAGAGCGGCAGCCTGACAGTGCACTATGAAGATGCGAAGGAGCGTGTGCGCATCGCGTCGGTGGGGCCTGGTTCGCTGCTGGGTGAAGGCGCGTTTTTCAGCCATATGCCGCGCAGTGCGACCGTGCAGGCGGGTGCGCCCAGCCGGCTCTGGAGCCTCACACCCTTGCGCTTTCGCGAGCTTTCCATGCGATTTCCGCCGATTGCGCTGGAGTTGACGTTGGCCATGGCCGCGGTCTTGGCTTGCCGCATGTACAACAGGCCCAAACGCGTGGCTGTGACCTGAATCAAGGGGTGCGCGCGCCACTTGCCTGACAATAATTCCGCTCTTATTCTCATACCGCGATGCACCCGGCAACGCATATTTAAACCATGTCTCTATTGCGTTGGCTTCAAGCCAGAAAATCGGATCAGGGTACCAGCGGTGGGCGTGCGAAACCTCGCCGCTCGTTCGGCCAGACCACCTTGCCCCTGATCTCGCCGCGCCGTGGCCGGCGCATTCTGCGCCGGGAACAGCTGTTCTCGGTGGTGCGCGAGTCCCTGATCCGCGCTGGGGTGCTGTCGACCAGCTACGAATTCAAGGTGCTCACGCTGGACGCCAACGGCGACGGCTTTCTGGTGCTGATCGATCTGGCCCTGCCCGCCGACATGATGCCCGACGAATACCTGCTGGAGGTCGAGCGCTGGATCCAGAGCAGCGCGCAGAAGCGCCACGCCATGGTGGTACAGGGGGTCTACTGGCGGCGCAAGGCGGTCCACGACCAGCGCGGCATTGCGCTCAAGGCGGCGGTGGCTGCGCAGACGCAGCGCCTGGCCACCTTGGACAACCCCACGGCGATCCCGGTCCCGGTGCTCACGCCATCCGGCGGTCTCGCGCAGCCCGTGGCCCGCGATGAGTTGGATGCGTTTCGCCGTGCGTTGCAGACACCCGCGATCCCGGCGCACCGCCTCGACACCGAGGCGGACGTTCCACCGCCCGAGTCGCACAGCGATTTTTCGGCGTTGAGCGATACACAGTACGGAAAGCTGTAAGGATGAAGCCCCCACACCCCGCCGCTGATCGGGTCGCTGCCCACCGAGAGGGCTGATCCGCCTTGGACCCGGCGGCGGATCGCCGTGGCCCCCAAGCTCCCGTGCCTCGGTCGGCACGGACCGGGGCGCCGCTGCGACACGGGTGATTTGCGTCAGTGGCCCGCGAAATCCACCAGCGTGAACAGTGGCAGCCCGCTCTCTCGCAGCCGGGCCGAGCCACCCAGCTCGGGCAGGTCCACGATGGCGGCGCCTTCCATCACCTCGGCGCCGAGCTTCTCCAGCAGCCGCGCCCCGGCCATCATGGTGCCGCCGGTGGCGATGAGATCGTCGATCAGCAGGACCCGGTCGCCGGGTTTGACCGCGTCGGTGTGCAGTTCGACCGTGGCGCTGCCGTACTCCAGCTCGTAGGTTTCTTCCACCGTGGTGAAGGGCAGTTTGCCCTTCTTGCGGATCGGCACGAAGCCCAGGCCCAGTTCGTAGGCCACCACCGATCCGATGATGAAGCCCCGCGCGTCAAGACCGGCCACCACGGTGGGACGCAGCGAGGGCGCCATGTAGCGGTGCACAAAGGAGTCGATCAGCACGCGGAAGACCCGTGGATCCTGCAGCAGGGGTGTGATGTCGCGGAACATCACGCCGGGCGCAGGCCAGTCGGGCACGGTCCGGATGTGGGATTTGAGGAAGTCGGAGCTGTCCATGGTGTGACCCGGGTTGATGGGTGCCGGTGGCTGAGGGTTGAGGGGACTGCAGAAGGGGTCCGGCGCGTCAGCCCGACAGCAGCCGGTCTTCGGCCAGCGCCAGTGCGGGCGCCTTGCCGCTGAGCACCAGGGTGTCGCCGCCTTCGAGCACGGTGCTGTCGTCAAAGGGCACGCCGTGGCCGCTGGACCGGCGCAGGTTGGCGACGCGCACGCCCACGGTTTCAAGTGCCAGGCTGCCGAGCGTCCGGCCCACCGTTCGACCACCCGACGGCAGCGTCACAGTGTTCAGGCGCTCGTGTTCGGCTTCTTCCACGCCATCATCGTCGGCGCCGTGGAAGTAACCCTTGAGCAGGTTGTAGCGTGCGTCGCGCTGGTCCTGCACGACACGGATCACGCGCCGCATCGGCACACCCACCAGCGCCAGCGCGTGGCTGGCCAGCATCAGGCTGGCCTCGATGGCTTCAGGCACCACCTCGGTGGCGCCAGCGCTGCGCAGTTTCTCCAGGTCCGCATCGTCGATGGTGCGCACCACCACCGGAACCTGGGGCGCCTGTTCGTGGGTGTGGTGCAGTACCTTGAGCGCGCTGGCCGTCTCGATGTAGGTGATCACCACCGCACTGGCCCGGTGCAGGCCGGCGGCGATCAGGGCCTGCAGGCGCGCGGCGTCGCCGAAGACGACCGAATCCCCGGCCGCAGCGGCCTGGCGCACACGGTCGGGGTCCAGATCGAGGGCCATGTAGGGAATGCCTTCGGCCTCCAGCAGCCGCGCCAGGTTCTGGCCGCAGCGACCGTAGCCGCAGATGATCACGTGCTTGTCGGCGTTGATCGACTTGCGCGCGATGCTGGTCATCTGCACCGACTGCATCAGCCAGTCGCTGCCGACCACGCGGGTGACGATGTCGTTGGTGTACATGATCACGAACGGCGTGGCCAGCATGGACAGCACCATCGAAGCCAGGATGGGGTTGAACAGCTGCGGCGGGACCAGGTTGTTCTGCCCAGCCAGCGTGAGCAGGACCAGCCCGAACTCGCCGGCCTGCGCGAGGTACAGGCCCACGCGCAAGGACACACCCATGCTCGCACCCCAGGCCCGCGTCAACCCGGTGATCAGGGCCAGCTTGAACACCACTGACAGCGACAGCAGCAGCAGCACCAGCTGCCAACGCTCCAGCACCAGCCGCCAGTCGAGCATCATGCCGATGGTGATGAAGAACAAGCCAAGCAACACATCGTGGAACGGCCGGATGTCGGTCTCCACCTGGTGCTTGAATTCGGTCTCCGAAATCAGCATGCCGGCCACGAACGCGCCCAGCGCGAGCGAGAGGCCAGCGTGTTCGGTGAGCCAGGCCAGGCCCAGCGTGATCAGCAGCAGGTTGAGCATGAACAGCTCGTCGCTCTTCTGCCGCACCACCAGCGTGAGCCACCAGCGCATGACCTTCTGGCCGCCGGTGAGCAGTACGCCCAGCAGCACCACCGCCTTGACCAAGGCCAGGCCCAGGGCGGGCAACAGGTCTTCCGGCGCGGCGGCCAGGGCCGGGATCAGCACCAGCAGCGGCACCACGGCCAGATCCTGGAACAGCAGGATGCCCATCACACGCTTGCCGTGTTCCGACTCCAGTTCCAGCCGTTCGGCCATCATCTTGATCACGATGGCCGTGCTGCTCATCGCCATGATGCCGCCCAGCGCGACCGCGATCTGCCACGACACCTTCCACCAGGTGGGCAGCAGCAGCGCCAGAGCCAGCGAAGCGGCGGTGGTGATCAGCACGGTGAGCACCACCTGGGACAGGCCGAGACCGAACACGTGGCGCCGCATCGCGCGCAGCTTGGGCAGGCTGAACTCCAGCCCGATCACGAACATCAGGAACACCACGCCGAATTCCGCCAGGTAGCGCACGCCGCTGGAGTTCTGCGCCAGCGCCAGCGCGTTGGGACCGATCACCACGCCCACCACCAGATAGCCCAGCATGGGCGGCAGCTTGAACTGGCGGCAGGCCACCACACCCAGCACAGCGGCCAGCAGGTAGAGCAGGGTGATGTCCAGCGAATTCATGCGGCAATGGTAAGGGCTGGCCACGACCGTCCGGACCGGGCCCTGCGGCGATAATCCGGCCATGAGCCTGCCTTCCACGTTCGACCCGGTCCGCGCCCTGACCCTGGCTCGCGAAACCCTCAGCATCGAGGCCACGGCCGTCAATGCCATGGCCGAACGCATGGATGACAGCTTCTCCCGCGCGGTGGCCCTCGTGCTGGGCAGCAGCGGACGCGTGGTCGTCATGGGCATGGGCAAGAGCGGCCATGTGGGTCGCAAGATCGCCGCCACCCTCGCTTCGACCGGCACGCCCGCGATGTTCGTGCACCCGGCCGAAGCCAGCCACGGCGACCTGGGCATGATCACGGCGGCCGATGTGGTGCTGGGCATCAGCAACAGCGGCGAGAGCGAAGAGCTCACGGCCATCCTGCCGCTGATCAAGCGCATGGGGGTGCCCCTGGTGGCACTCACCGGTCGCGTGCAGTCCACCCTGGGCCGGCACGCCAGCGTGGTGCTCGACGCCTCGGTCGAGAAGGAAGCCTGTCCCCACAACCTGGCCCCCACCGCCAGCACCACGGCCCAGCTGGCCATGGGCGATGCACTGGCCGTGGCGCTGCTCGACGCGCGGGGCTTCAAGGCCGACGATTTCGCCCGTTCGCACCCGGGTGGCGCCCTGGGCCGCAAGCTGCTGACCCATGTGAGCGACGTGATGCGCAGCGGTGACGATGTGCCGCGCGTGCGCCTGGACGCCGATCTGATGACGCTGATGCGCGAGATCAGCGCCAAAGGCCTGGGCATGAGCGCCATCGTCGATGGCGAAGGCCGTGTGCTGGGTGTGTTCACCGATGGCGATCTGCGCCGCCTGATCGAAAAATCCGGCAGCAGCGTGGACCTGCGGGCACTCACAGCGCGCGAGGTCATGCACCCCCACCCGCGCACCGTGCGGGCCGATGCGCTGGCGGTGGAAGCCGCGGACCTGATGGAGTCGAGCCGCGTCACCAGCCTGCTGGTGGTGGATGATGCGGGCAGCTTGACCGGCGCGCTCAACAGCAACGATCTCATGCGGGCAAAGGTGATATGACCCCCCGCGCCGCCTGCGGCGTCACCCCCCAGGGGGCGGCGCTGGCGGCCCGGCAAAGCCGGTTCCGCGGCGCCCTGACGGAAGGCACTTCACTCGAACGCATCCTCTCCAGTTAGCATTGCCCCATGTCTTCTGATCTGCCGCCGCTGCGTCCCACGCTGAACTTCCCGCCCGAGCTGTTGTTGCGCGCGCAGCCGGTGCGTGTGGTGTTCTTTGACGTGGACGGTGTGCTGACGGATGGCGGTCTGTACTTCAGCGAGTCGGGTGAAAACCTCAAGCGCTTCCACACGCTCGACGGCCACGGCATCAAGCTCTTGCAGCGCGCGGGCATCACGCCGGCCGTGGTGAGCGGGCGCGATTCGCTGGCACTGCGCGCGCGCCTGAACGCGCTGGGCGTGAACCACACGCGTTTCGGCACCGAAGACAAGCGGCCGGCGGCCGAGGCCATCCTGGCCGAACTCGGGCTGGACTGGTCGGCCGCGGCGGCCATGGGTGACGACTGGCCCGACCTGCCCATGCTGCGCCGCGCCGCTCTGGCCTGCACGCCGCCCACGGCCCATCCCGAGCTGCAGGCAGTCGCCCACCATGTCACGCAGCGCCTGCCGGGGGCAGGGGCCGTGCGCGAGCTGTGCGACCTCCTGCTGGTGGCCAGCGGTCACTACGCGCGTGAGCTGGAGGCGGCTGGATCGTGAACACGCCTGCACCCGTCGCTCTCCAGGTGAAGACGCACCGCGGGGACATGAGCCGGGTCTGGGACCAGCTCTCCCTGTACCTGCCGGTGCTGATGATGATGCTGCTGGCGCTGGTGTCCTACCTCCTGCTGCAGGCCACGCCCCTGCCCCTGGAGCCCGAGCCCGAAAGACTGGTCACCAACGAGCCAGACTTTTTCATGCGCCGGTTTTCTGTCAAGGTGTTTGCGCCCGACGGGGTACTGCAAACCGAGGTCTACGGCGCCGAGGCCCGTCACCATCCCGACACGGACCTCACGGTGATCGATACGGCACGCATCCGCACCTTCAGTGCGCAACGCCAGCTCTCCACGGCCACGGCGCGCGAGATCGTCAGCAACGGCGAGGGCACGGTGTACGAGCTCAAGGGCGACGCGGTGGTGGTGCGCCAGGCAGGACGCAACGCCGCTGGCGCGCGCTTGCCGCGGATGGAGTTTCATGGCGAATTCCTGCGGGTGAGCACCGACCCGGAACGCATCGAGTCGGATCTCCCGGTGCTGATGATCCGTGACAAGGACCAGATCACGGCGGACTCGCTCGACTACCGCGGCGGCGATGCCCGTGTTGCCGAACTCACCGGCCGGGTTCGCGCCCGGCTCGCACCGCGCTGAGGCGGTTGCTTTCTCCGCACTCGGCGCCCGCCCATGTCGAACGACCTGCTGCACACCCGCCTGGTGTTCATCACCGGGGCATCCAGTGGCATTGGCCAGGCGCTGGCGCTGCGGTATGCGAAGGCGGGCTGCCGGCTGGCGCTGGTTGGCCGTCGCAGCAGCGAGCTGCAAACCTGGGCGCAGGCCCAAGGCTGGAACGACGATACCTGCCGGATCTACAGCGCCGATGTGGCCGACCCCGCGAGCATCGTGGCCGCCGGCACCGATTGCCTGGCGGCACAGGGGCTGCCCGATGTGGTGATCGCCAGCGCCGGGATCAGCATCGGCATGGACACCACCGAACGCGACGACATCGACGTGATGGCGCGCACCTTTGCCACCAACAACACCGGCATGGCCGCCACCTTCCAGCCCTTTGTGGCCGCCATGGTCCGGCGCGGCAGTGGCACGCTGGTGGGCATCGCCAGTGTGGCGGCCATTCGCGGCCTGCCCGGGCACGGTGCCTACTGCGCCAGCAAGGCCGCGGTCGTGGCCTATTGCGAGAGCCTGCGCGGCGAGCTTCGCAGCAGCGGGGTGGCGGTGGTCACGCTCTTGCCAGGTTATGTGGACACACCGCTCACGCGCAAGAACCGCTACGCCATGCCTTTTCTGATGAGCCCGCAGGCCTTCGCGGCGCAGGCGTTCGACGCCATCGCCGCACAAACCAGCTACCGGGTGATCCCCTGGCAGATGGGGGTGGTGGCCAAGTTGCTGCGCCTGCTGCCGAACGGCCTTTTCGACCGCTTGCTGGCCGGCCGGCCACGCAAGCACCGGCAGGACCAGGACGTGGCAGCCTGAAACCGGGGGCTGTCCGATGCGGCAGCGCGATCGCGTCATACGCAGGAACCGGGAAAGAATGCAAAAGCAATATGGCGCAAATTTCAGAATCGCTGCCGACGGGCGTTCGGGGCAGCACACGCAACAAGTTGTGTAAAAAGTCACAGCACAATACCCGGTTTTCCGCCAAAGTTGCTGAAATGACATGCACCACCCACGCCCCACCCACACCGTCCCTGGCCCGGAAGAGCTCCCTGTCCCACAGTTTTTGGGCCGTGTGTTGCCTGGGGTTGGGAATGGGGGTGACTGCGCACGCCCAGCCCAAAGACCCTGCCGTTTTCCAGGCCGAGGTCTGGGCGGCGAGCTGCATGGCGTGCCACGGACCAGACGGTCGGGCCGAAGGCACGGGCCTGGCCATCGGCGGGCGTCCCGCCAAGGATTTGCTGGGCAAGCTGCTGGCCTACAAGAGTGGCCAGCTCAAGGGCACCATCATGCACCAGCACGCCAAAGGCTACAGCGACGAGGAACTCGCCCGCATCGCCGACCATTTTTCCGCACTCAAATGAGAACCCCCGGCATGACCCAGCGACGTGCATTTCTCCAGGCCGGCCTGGCCGCTGCGTCGACTCTGGCGGCGCCCTATGTGGCTGCGCAAACCGGCGAAAGGGTGGTCATCATCGGGGGTGGTTTCGGGGGCGCCACAGCCGCGCGCTACCTGCGCCGTTTCAACCCCGCCCTGCAGATCACGCTGGTCGAGCCGGCCAGCGAGTTCGTCATGTGCCCGATGAGCAACCGCGTGATCCATGGCGGCCTGAGTCTGCGGGACATCTCTCGGCCCTACACCCGCCTCGTCGCCCAGAACGGGCTGCGCTGGGTGAAGGCCCGTGCCGACGCTATCGACACCAGCCTGCGCGAGGTGCGCGTGGGGTCCGAGAAGATTCCCTATGACCGGTTGATCGTGGCGCCAGGGGTCGACTACCTGTACGACGGTATCGAGGGTCTGCAGACCGCGGCCCAGCAGGCGCGCGTGCCCCACGCCTGGAAGGCGGGCGAGCAGACCCAGCAGCTGCGCCAGATGCTGCAGGCGCTGCCCGACGGCGGTGTGGTGGCCATGACGGTGCCCAAGGTGCCCTACCGGTGCCCGCCCGGTCCGTATGAACGGGCCAGCCTGATCGCCCATTTCCTGCAGATGCGCAAACCCGGTGCCAAATTGCTGGTGTTTGATGCCAACCCGGAAATTCAGGCCAAGAAGGGCCTGTTTGAAGCGGTCTGGAAAGGCCGCTACGGCGCACAGATCGAGTACGTACCCAATGCCGATCTGAAAGCGGTGGACACCCAGAGCGGTACGCTCAGCTTCGATCTGCAGGGCAAGGTCAAGGCGCAGGTGATCAACGTGATCCCGCCACAGCGCGCCGGCGCCATTGCCCGCAACAGTGGCCTGGCCAATGTGGGGGACCGCTGGTGCGGCGTGGACTTCCTGAGCTACGAGTCGACCGCCGCCAAGGGCGTTTACGTGCTTGGGGATTCGATCTCGGGAGCCCCTGGCATGCCCAAGTCGGCGCACATGGCCAATCAGGAGGCCAAGGTGTGCGCCGGGGCGATCGCAGCACAGACGCTCGGCATGCCTGTTCCGTCCATGCCCATCATCGCCAACACTTGCTACAGCTTCGTCTCGCAGTCGGAGGTGATTCACGTGGCCGCGGTGTACCGCTACGACAGCGCCAAGAAAACCATGGTGCCGGCCAAAGACGCGGGCGGACTGTCCGACCGCCCGACCGCCACGGAAGCGCTCTTCGCCATGGCATGGGCGACCAACATTCTCAATGACACGCTGGGTTGACGTGGACCGGATCGATGGTGCGTTGATACCCCACCATGGCTGAAGTGCCGCTGACGGATACCGGCCTCAGACCACCCTGACACAAGGCACGGTCTTCAATTTCTGCAGACGAAAAAAAAGCCATTCGGGCAAACCGAAGGGCTTTTTTGAGCAACCCGGTCACAACAACCGGGTTGGCAGGGGGAGCGATCAGTAACCGCCGCGACCACCACCGCCGCCGCCATCACGACGACCGCCGCCGCCGTAGGGGCTGCGGAAGCCGCCTTCACCGCCGCCGCCACCACCACCGAAGCCGCCGCCACCACCGCGGGGGCCGCCAAAGCCGCCGCCGCCGGTGCGGGGAGGACGGGCTTCCATCGGACGGGCTTCGTTGACCACCAGGCTGCGACCGCCCAGGGACTGGCCGTTCATGCCTTCAACAGCGGCTTGCGCTTCTGCGTCGTTGCCCATTTCGACAAAGCCGAAGCCCTTCGAACGACCGGTGTCACGTTCCATCATGACCTTGGCGCTGTTGACAGAGCCGTAGGCGCTGAAAGCTTGCTGCAGGTCTTCGTCGCGCACGGTGTAGGGCAGGTTGCCCACGTACAGTTTGTTGCCCATGGTTGGGACTCCTAATAACACTGAGAAAAATAGCGATGGAGCCCCGTTAGCAAACAAACCTGTAGCACGCGAAACCAACCGATCACTTGTCAAGCGAGGCCTCAAGGCGCTCGCGGAAAGATTATGCTCTGAATGCCGCATGGATAGTGACAATTTTTCGGACCCACAAAAGCCCCCAATTCTGAGATGCGGAATAACAACATTTCTTTGGGAAACTTGTGCACCGGGGGGTTGCCGCCGTTTGGTGGGGTGGCTGCGCGACCGCAGCGCTTCAATTTATACTTGTTGCCAGCGCCGATTTGATCCAGATTGCGGGCGCTTAAGAAATGCCGCTAAAGGGGGGATTCCCGGTCTCGCTCTTGGCGGCACCGGGTTTTTGTTTTTGGACCCTGCCCGGCAGGGGAAACCGCTGTGATCGTCACGCCCCAAACGTTCCGGTTCACCGAACCGCTGCCGCTAAAGAGTGGCGCCGTGCTGCCCGCCTACGAGCTGGTGGTGGAAACCTATGGCGCGCTCAACGCAGACCGCTCCAACGCGGTGCTGGTCTGCCACGCCCTCAACGCCTCGCACCACGTCGCTGGCTGGCACGCCGACGCCAACGGCCAGCCGCTGCCGCGCAGCGAGGGCTGGTGGCACAGCATGATCGGCCCAGGCAAGGCGGTGGACACGGACAAGTGGTTCGTGATCGGCGTCAACAACCTCGGCTCCTGCTTCGGCTCCACCGGCCCCACCCACACCAACCCCGCCACCGGCCAGCCCTGGGGCGCGGACTTTCCCGTGGTCACGGTGGAAGACTGGGTCAGCGCGCAGGCCCGCCTGCTCGACGTCATGGGTATCGAGCAACTGGCCGCCGTCATGGGCGGCAGCCTGGGCGGCATGCAGACGCTGAGCTGGACGCTTCAGTACCCCGAGCGCGTGCGCCACGCCATCGTGGTCGCCAGCGCGCCCAACCTCACGGCCGAGAACATTGCCTTCAACGAGGTGGCGCGCCGCGCCATCGTCACCGACCCCGATTTCCATGGCGGCCACTACCTGCGCGAAGGCACCCTGCCGCGGCGCGGCCTGCGCATCGCCCGCATGATCGGCCATATCACGTACCTGAGCGACGACGTGATGAACGAGAAGTTCGGGCGCAGCCTGCGCACCGCGAACGGGGAAGACCCGGCCGACACCGCCGAGCTGGCCTACCGCTACACCACGCAGGATGTGGAGTTCCAGATTGAGAGCTACCTGCGCTACCAGGGTGACAAGTTCAGCGAGTACTTCGATGCCAACACCTACCTGCTGATCACCCGGGCGCTTGATTATTTTGACCCCGCGCGCGAACACGGTGGCAGCCTGAGCGCCGCGCTGGCGCGCGCGAAAGCCCGGTTCCTGCTGGTGAGCTTCACCACCGACTGGCGCTTCTCGCCCGCGCGCAGCCGCGAGATGGTTCAGGCCCTGCTGGAAAACGGGCGTGACGTGAGCTACGCCGAGATCGACGCGCCGCACGGCCACGACGCCTTCCTGCTCGACGACCCGCGTTATCACCAGGCGGTGCGGGCCTACTTCGAGCACACGGTGGGTCAGGCTTCGGGAGGATCGAAATGAGCGAAAAAGCCATTCTGGAATCGATCGCCCGGCTGGTGCCGCCGGGCTCGCGCGTGCTCGATCTGGGCTGTGGCGACGGCGCCCTGCTGGCCCACCTGCAGGCCACGCGCGGCTGCAGCGGCTACGGCGTGGAGATCGACGACGCCAAGGTGCTCGCCTGCGTCAAACGCGGCGTCAACGTGCTGCAGCTCAACCTCGAAGGCGGGCTCACCATGTTCAACGACGACGCCTTCGACGTGGTGCTGCAGATCGACACCCTGCAACACCTGCGCAATGCGCAGACCATGCTGCTGGAGACCGCGCGCGTGGGCCGCCTGGGCATCGTGGCCTTCCCCAACTTTGCCCACTGGCCCAACCGGCTGGCGGTGCTGCAGGGCCACATGCCGGTGACCAAGCGCCTGCCCTACCAGTGGTACGACACGCCCAACATCCGCGTCGGCACCTACCGCGACTTCGAGGTGCTCGCGCGCCGCAACGGCCTCACCATCGAAGACAGCTTCGGCCTGCACGAAGGCCACGAAGTCCGCACCCTGCCCAACCTGCTGGCCAGCACGGCGGTGTTCCGCTTCTCCAGCTGACGGCTGCGGTTAAAATCGCGGCTCACCCGTCACGGGGGAGTAGCCGCCCTGCAACCTGCAGGGGTCTGCGTCAACACACTTGGCCCTCACGGCCATGGCGCAGACAGCCCGCCAGCCTGGCCAGACCTTTGACCACAATGCCTCCGGTTGGGCCGGGGTCGCGTTGTGGTTTCTCTATTGGTCTGGCCCTGGGATCACCATCTTGGAAGCACTTCTGGTCTCCGCCGGCGTCGTCGCGCTCGGTGAAATGGGCGACAAGACGCAACTGCTGGCCATGTTGCTGGCTGCGCGCTTTCGCAAACCCATCCCCATCGTGCTCGGCATCCTGGTGGCCACGCTGGCCAATCACGCGCTGGCCGGCGCCGTGGGACAGTGGGTGGCCGACGCAATCGGCCCGGCGTGGCTGCGCTGGATCATCGGCGCCTCGTTCCTCGCCATGGCGGTGTGGATGATGATCCCCGACCATATCGACGACGACGAGGCCGCTACCAAGGGTCTGCGTCTGGGCGTTTTCGGCACCACCGTGGTCGCGTTCTTTCTGGCCGAGATGGGCGACAAGACGCAGATCGCCACCGTGGCCCTGGCCGCGCGCTACGACGCCTTTGTGGCTGTGGTGGCCGGGACCACGCTGGGCATGATGATCGCTAACGTGCCCGCGGTGTTCCTGGGCGACCAGATTGCGAAAAAGGTGTCCATGACGCTGGTGCACGGCATTTCGGCGCTGATCTTCGCCGTGCTGGGTGTTCTGACGCTGTTCAACGTCGGCCGCTTTTTCTAATGGCCAGCCTCGCGCGCGGCGTCGGCCGCGAAGTCGCCGCCCGTGTTTCCGAGCAGGCCCGGGTAGATCTGTTCAAAGGTGGCCGTGATCTGCGCCAGCGGCAGGTCGTCGAAGCTGCCGCGCTGGTTCACGTATTCCATGTGCTGCTGCCCCGCACGGTCGAACGGGTGGTAGAGCGAATCGTGCACGCCGTCGAATTCCAGTGGCAGCAGCCCGAATTTTTCGCACAGCGAGAGGTTGAAGGCTGGCGTCGCCTTGCGCCAGGCGCCGTCCAGCCACAGCTCGGTGTAGCCATGCCAGACGAACACATCGGTCTGCATGGTCTCGCGCAGCTTCTGGGTGGAGAGGTGGTTGCGCACGTCGGCAAAGCCCAACCGCGCCGGGATGCCGGCCGCCCGCGCCACGGCCGCCAGCACCACCGCCTTGGGCACGCACCAGCCCAACCCCTGCGCCAGCGCCGTGCTGGCTTTCATGCCGTGTTCGGACAGGTCGATGCGGTAAGGGTCATAGCGCAGGCCGTCGCGCACCGCGTTGTACAGCGCCACGGCGCGGTCCCGTTCGGTGGCGCCCTGCGCATGGGTGCGCGCGAAGGCCATCACCGCGGGGTGTGCACTGTCGATGCAGGGCGTCGGGGCCAGGTGGGGGTTCAGTGCTTGCATGCTGCGAAATTACCAGAGTGCCATACGGCCGGACGACACCTGCGGGACGCCCGACCGGCACCCGATCTGTGAGGGCAAGGCAGCAAGTGCCTGTTTTCTTCATTTCATGTATTCGGGTTCGCGCCGTCATTCATCCGGACAAGCCTCCATCCGTTCAGGTGCTGAACGTGATGGACAACACCGCCGCGCACCGCTTCGCATATTTGTGCGGGCACGGTGTAACGCCGCCGTGTGGCCGCCACGCAAGCCGTGGCCGGTCCAAGGCGGCGCGGCCCTGCCTATACTGGCGTTTTGTCCGCGCGGCCCGCGCCGCCAGCCGAAAGACCACGCCATGAATGCCCGACTGCCCCAACCGCTGCCCCCGCTGGATGCTTCGGCCTTGCAGGCCCATGTCGACACCGCATGGGCGCAACGCATCGTGCCCGAGCTGGTGCGCTACATCGAGGTGCCCGCCAAGTCGCCCATGTTTGACCCCGACTGGGCGGCGAACGGCCTGCTGGAGCGCGTGTTGCAGAGCGCGGCCGACTGGGTGCGCGCGCAGTCCGTCGATGGCCTCACACTGGAGATCGTGCGGCTCAACGATGCCAACGGCGTGCCGCGCACGCCGGTGCTGTTCTTCGAAGTGCCGGCCAGCGCCGGGAAAGACGGCACGCCAGTGCCCGCATCCGGCCAGACCGTGCTGATGTACGGCCACCTCGACAAACAGCCCGAGTTCACCGGCTGGCGCAGCGACCTCGGCCCCTGGACGCCGAAGATCGATGACGGCCGCCTCTACGGCCGAGGCGGCGCCGACGACGGTTACGCGGTCTATGCCAGCATCGCCGCGGTGCAGGCGCTCAAGGCCCAGGGCGTGGCGCATCCGCGCATCGTCGGCCTGATCGAGACCTGCGAAGAAAGCGGCTCGGCCGACCTGCTGCCGTATGTGGACGCGCTGCGCACCCGGCTGGGTGACGTGGGCCTGGTGATCTGCGTCGACAGCGGCGCCGGCAACTACGACCAGCTTTGGCTCACCACCAGCCTGCGCGGCATGGCCAGCGGCGTGCTGAAGGTGGAGATCCTCACCGAAGGCATCCATTCCGGCGATGCCTCGGGCCTGGTGCCGTCGAGCTTTCGCATCATGCGGCAGGTGCTGGACCGACTCGAAGACAGCGCCACCGGTCGGCTGTTGCCCGCGAGCTTTCATTGCGAAGTGCCGGCCGAGCGGCTGGCGCAGGCGCAGGCCACCGCGACCATCCTGGGCGAGGAGCTCTACAAACGTTTCCCCTGGGCGCACCACGACTGCGGGGGCTCCAGCGTGTTCGCCCTGCCCACCACCACCGACCCGGTGGAGGCCCTGCTCAACCGCACCTGGCGGCCCACGCTCAGCGTGACCGGCGCCGACGGTTTTCCCACGCTGCAGAACGCCGGCAACGTGTTGCGGCCCTACACCGCGTTCAAGCTCAGCCTGCGCCTGCCGCCGCTGGTGGACGCACCCGCCGCCGTGCAGCAGCTCAAGGCCCTGCTCGAAGACAACGCGCCCTACCAGGCCCGCGTCACTTTCGAGGGCGAAGGCGCGGCCACCGGCTGGAACGCGCCCAGCACCGCGCCCTGGTTTGAAGACGCGCTGCAGGGCGCTTCGCAGGCCCACTTCGGCGCCGCCTGCGGCACCATCGGACAAGGGGGCACCATCCCGCTGATGAACATGCTCAGCCAGGGCTTCCCGAAGGCCCAGATGATGGTCTGCGGCGTGCTCGGTCCCAAGAGCAATGCCCACGGCCCCAACGAATTCCTGCACCTCGACTACGCGCGCCGCCTCACCGCCTCAGTGGCGCAGGTCATGGCGCGCATGCCCTGAGTCTGTCCAGTCCCCGAGTTGCCGGCGACATGTCCGACACCACCCAAGCCCCCTTCACCCTGCGCGACGGCCTGAACCTGGCGCTGTACGACTGGCCATTGCCTTTGCGCATGCGGCCACGCGGGGTGGTGCTCATCGTGCACGGGTTGGGAGAACACGCCTGGCGCTATGACCCGCTGGCCCAGCGCCTGAACGAATGGGGCTTCTGCGTGCGCGCCTACGACCAGCGCGGCCATGGCGAGTCGGGCGGCGATCGCGGGGTGCTGCCGGACGACGATGCCCTGCTCGACGATCTGCTGGAGGTGGTTGAAGACACGCGCAGACACCTTGCACAGCCCTGGGCTTGTCCGCTGATCCTGCTGGGGCACAGCATGGGCGGTCTGGTGGCCTCGACCTTCGTGTTGCGCCAGCGGGCGCCGGTGGACGCGCTGGTGCTGTCTTCTCCGGCGCTGGACGCAGGGATCGGGCCGCTGCAAAAAGGGCTCATCCGTGTGCTGTACCGCTGGGCACCTAACCTGGCCCTGTCCAACGGGCTGGATGCGCGCTGGATATCGCACGACCCCGAGATTGTGCAGGCCTACCAGCGGGACCGTCTGGTGCACGACCGGATCTCTGCACGGCTGGCGAACGTTATCGACAGCGGTGGACCGCATGTGGTGGCGGGAGCGCCCCACTGGACCGTGCCCACCTTGCTGATGTACGCCGGCGCCGACCACCTGGTGCGCGCGGAGGGGAGCCGTGCCTTTGCCGCCGGGGCCCCACGGGAGCGTGTGACCAGCCATTGCCTGGAGGGCCAGTTCCACGAGATTTTCAACGAGCAGGATCCATCAGCGGCCTACGCCCTGCTCAAGGGCTGGCTCGACCAGCTGGTGTCGGTGGTCTGAAGGGCAAACCCCCGCAGCGCTTCGCGGGGCTCAGCGTTTCATCAGGCCGCCGAGCATGCCCATCAGATCGCCCGCATCCAGCTTGCCGTCGCCACCGCCGAGCAGTGCGCCCAGGCCACCCAGGCCGTTGTCCGCCGGCAGCTGGCCTCGGGGCGTGAGCTGGTCGATCAGGCCGGGCAGCAGGTCGGCCAGGGTGCTGGCGGCCTGTTGCTGGTTGCCGCCGAGCTGCCTGGCGATCATGCCCATCAGGTCCGGACCCAGCGCGCCGCCCAGTGCGTCGGGCGAAACCGGCTGGTTGGCGCCCGTGCCCACCCACGATTGCGCAGCGTCACCCAGACCGCCTTGCTGCAGCTTGGCCAGGATGCCTGAAAGGCCACCGGCGTTGTTCATCAGCGCAGCGACGATGCCCATGAGCACCTGCGGATCGATGCCCCCCGAGGCCTGTACCTGGTCAGCTTGCTGGCCACCCAGCGCGGCGCCCATCAGTGAATCCAACAGTCCCATGTGACATCTCCCGTCAAAACGATGACCGGCGCCGCCCGGTGCCGGTTCAGGCTGCATTCTGGACTTGGCGCCGAAGCCACGCAAGCCACGCCAGAGCCAGTCCCGTGAGGGCCACGGGCACCAGTGAACCCACGTTCAGCCACTGCCAGCCCTGGGTGGTGACCAGGGCGCCAGAGGCGAAAGACGTGACCGCCATGGTGGCAAAAACAAAAAAGTTGATGGCGGCCTGTGCGCGGTCTTTTTCCTCAGGCCGGTAGGCTTGCAGCGCCAGGGTGGTGCTGCCGGTGAACAGGAAATTCCAGCCCACGCCGAGCAAAAAAAGCGCAATCAGGAACTGGTGCAGGTCCACGCCCGAGAGCGCGATCGCAATGCAGGCGATGTTGAGCACCACGCCCACGCCCATGATGGTGAGCGTGCCGAAGCGCTTGATCAGGTGCCCGGTGAAGAAGCCCGGCGCAAACATGCCGATCACATGCCATTCGAGCACCAGCGCGGCGTCGTCAAATTCAAAGCCGCACACCTGCATGGCCAGCGGCGTGGCCGCCATCAGCAGGTTCATCACACCGTAGCCCAGCGCCGCCCCGGCGGTGGCCACGATGAAAACCGGCTGACGCATGATGACCGAGAGCGGGCGCCCCGGGTCGGCGTTGGCCTTCTTGGGCGGCAGCGGTGGAAATTTCAGAAACGACATGATGGCCATCGACAGCAGCGCCACCACGGCCAGCGCCAGGTAGGCACCGGCAAACGGCACCTCGAACAGGCTGCGCGTGCGGCTGGCCAGATTGGGTCCCAGCACCGCGCCCACCAGACCGCCGGCCAACACCAGCGACACCGCTTTTTCTCGAAAATCGGGCGCGCTCAACTCGGCAGCGGCAAACCGGTACAACTGGCCGTTGGCGCTGTAGTAGCCGGCGATCACGGTGGCCGTCACGAGCAGCCAGAAGTTTTTGTCGATCGCTGCCCAGAAGCACAGCAGCGCCGAAGCCAACGCCACCAGCAGCCCGATCTGGAACGAGCCCTTGCGGCCGAACGCGCTCTGGGTGCGCGCCACCAGCGGCGTGGACAGCGCCCCGCCCACCACGTAGCCCATCACGGGCAGGGTGGCCATCCAGCCCAGTGGCGCGAGCGACAGCCCGACCAGCCCGTTGATGGCGATGAAGACCACGTTGTTGGTCAGGAACAGGCCTTGCGCGGCGGCCAGGAGCCAGAGATTCTTGTTCATAAGTGGTTGTTTATACAAGGCGTTGGGCGCTTCTGGGGTCGCGGACCCGACGGTATAGTGGGCCAAGTCGGCCAGCCGGCCGTTTGCACCATCTGTAAAGACGCAGATTCCAGGAGGACTCATGAACGCAAGCGCTGAAACGAAGACCGACGACGCCAACAAGACCCTCACGACGGTGATCTACGCGCTGTACGCCTCGTCGCTGCTGCTCGGCATCACCTGCCTGGTGGCCATCGTCATGAACTATGTGAAGAAGGACGACGTGGCCGGCACCTACCTGGAAAGCCATTTCCGCTGGCAGATCCGCACCTTCTGGTTCGCGCTGCTCTGGAGCGTGATCGGTGTGCTCACCCTGTTTCTGGTGGTGGGCGCCTTCGTCCTGCTGGGCAACCTGGTCTGGTTCATCTACCGCATTGTCAAGGGCTGGCTCTACCTCAACGATGGCAAGCCGATGTACGCCACGACCGCCTGAGGTGGTCCGGCGCGGCTTCAGGGCTGCGAGGCGATGACCAGCGCCGCCAGCGCGGCGGTTTCTGCGCGCAGCACGCGTGGGCCCAGGGTCACCGGGATGAAGCCCGCCGTTCGGGCCTGGGCATCCTCGGACGGGCTGAGCCCCCCCTCCGGGCCACTCAGGAACAGCAGCGGTGCCTGGGCCGGCATGTCGCGCAGCACGTCGGCCAGGGGGCGGGTGTCGGGCGCGAGCGAGAGCAGACAGCGCAGGGGGCGGGGGGCCTCTGGATCGGCCTCTTGCGCGGCGCCTGATTTCAGCCAGGCCAGCAGTTCCTGAACCGGCGACACGGCCGGCACGCGGTTGCCGCCACATTGTTCGCAGGCCGCGATGGCCACCGACTGCCAATGCGCCTGTTTCTTGGTGGCGCGCTCGCCGCTCAGGCGCAGCACGCTGTGTGCGGTGTGCAGGGGCTGGATGCCGGCCACGCCGAGTTCGGCGGCTTTTTCCACCAGCCAGTCCATGCGGTCGTTGGCGGGCATGCCCAGCGCCAGGTGCACACGGCGGCTGGCTTCGCGCTCCAGGGCCTCGTGGCTGTCCACGCGCACCGCCACGTCGCTGCGGCCCATGCGCAGGATGGTGGCGCTGTATTCGCCGCCTTCGCCGTTGAACAGCGTGATGACGCCGCCCGGTTGCAGGCGCAGCACCTGCACGTGGCGCGCAGCGGCAGCGGGCAGTTCCAGCTCGGCGCCGAGGGTCATCGGGACGGGGCAGTGAAAGCGCGGCATGTGGGGATCAGACCCGCCCGAAGGCGTAGCCCGACGCGGCCTCGAAACCTTCGATCTTGTCGATGAGCTGGAGGAACGGGCCGAGTTCGCGGTAGCGGTGCGTGGTGTGGCGGATGTAGTGGATGAAGCGCGGCGCGTCGGCCAGGTACTTGGGCTTGCCGTCGCGCAGCGTGAGGCGCGCGAAGATGCCTGCCACCTTCAGGTGGCGTTGCAGGCCCATCCACTCCACCGCACGGTAGAAGGCACCGAAGTCGCTGTGCCAGTCCTCGAAGTCCATCAGGCCGGCCTGGCGGGCTTTCTCCCAATAGCGGATGGTGACGTCGATGACGAAGTCCTCTTCCCAGGTCAGGAAGGCGTCGCGCATCAGGCTGGCCACGTCGTAGGTGATGGGGCCGTAGACCGCGTCCTGGAAATCGAGCACACCAAGCTGCTGGGCCGGTGTGGTGCCAGGCTGGCGGGGGATCATCAGATTCCGGGGCATGAAGTCGCGGTGCACGTAGACGCTGGGTGTGGCGAGGTTGCGCCGGACGATGCTGTCAAAGGCCTTCTTCAGTGTCGTGGCCTCCTTGGCATCCAGCGTCACCTGACGGTGCTGCGTGAGGTACCAGTCAGGGAACAACTGCAGTTCGCGCCGCAGCAGGGTCTCATCGTAGGGCGGCAGCACGCCGGGCTTCGAGGCGAGCTGCCAGGCCAGCAGGCTGTCGAGCGCGGCCATGTAGTGGGCGTGGCTGGCCTGCGGCCGTTCCGGGTTGATCACGTCCAGCAGGGTCTGGTGACCCAGGTCGCTCAGGAGCATGAAACCCTGTGGCTCGTCCCAGGCCAGCACATCGGGCACCAGCAACCCCGCATCGCGCATCAGCGCGGCCACCTGCACAAAGGGCTGGCAGTTTTCGTGTGCCGGTGGCGCATCCATGATGATGAGGCTGCCGCCGCTCAGGCGGTCCAGCCGCAGGTAGCGCCGAAAGCTGGCATCGGCAGAAGCCGGTCGCAGCGAGGTCGCCAGCAGGCCGTGCTGCCGGGCGAGAGGCGCCAGCCAGGCCAGGAAAGCGGCTTCGCGCTGCGGGTCCGTCCACGCGACGGCGTTCGTATTGGGGGGCATGTCTGGGGCGGGGGTTGGGGGGTGTCAGCGACCGTCGCCGTGAAGCGGCAACAGGCATAGGATAATCGCCGCAGATTCGAAAAATCCATTGCGCCGCTGACCTGGTTCCGGGCGGGCGTTTCGTGGTCCCGCCGACCTGTTGCAGCGGGACCGAGTTCCTACAGCATTCAGAGTCGGCCGTTTTGCCACACACCGCCTTGAAACCTGCTTCCAGACCCATCCCCGCTTTTTCCCGCAGCGCTCGTGCAGCGAGCGGCGCCTGTCCCGAACCGACCCGCCTGTCCCGGGCCGTCCAGGGTGCCATTGCGGTGCTGGCGCTGGGTGCCGGGGCTGTGCCGGTGTGGGCGCAGGATGCCGATGCCGGAGAATCGGTCCGACTCAAACCGGGCGCCCTGTTGCAGGAGACGCTGCCGCCAGAAACGCGCAAGCAGTTGCCGACCTTTGTGTGGGGTGAGCGCATGGAAGGCAAGACCGACGACCTCACCGTGATCGACGGCGAGGTGGAGCTCCGGCGCCACGACACGGTCATTCGCGCGGATCGGGTCGAATTCGACCAGCGCACCAACGAGGCGCTCGCCACGGGCCATGTCCTGATCAACCGCAGTGGCGACCGCTTCGAGGGTCCCGAGTTGCAGATGAACGTGGAGACCTACAAAGGCCATTTTTCGGAACCCACCTACCGGTTGTTGAAGAACCAGGCCAACGGCGACGCCAGCCGCATCGACTTCCTGAGCCAGGACAAGATGGTGGTGCACGACGGGCGCTACTCCACCTGCGAGCGGCCGCCGGGCAGCACCTGGATGCCGGACTGGCTGGTCCGCGCCACCACCATCGAGCTGGACACCGAGGAAGACGTGGGCACGGCCAAGGGCGGTGTGCTGGAGTTCAAGGGTGTGCCGATCCTGGCGGCGCCCTATTTCACTTTCCCGTTGTCCGACAAGCGCAAATCGGGGGTCCTGCCGCCGAGCATGGCCATCGACAATCAAAGTGGCGTGCAGCTGACAGCCCCGTATTACCTGAACCTGGCGCCGAACATGGACGCCACGCTCACGCCGACGCTGATGACCAAGCGGGGGGTGGACCTGGCGGGCGAGTTCCGCTATCTGCAGCCCAGCTACACCGGCCGTCTGAGGGCGTCCTTTTTGCCGTCGGACCGGCTCCGTGATGACGATCGCTGGGCTTATTCGCTGCAGCACAATCAGCGTCTGACCAGCAACCTAGGTGAGGGGGGACCCATTGGTCTGAACCTGAATCTGAACCGGGTAGGTGACGATAATTACTGGCGCGATTTCCCGCGTTCCCTGACCTCCCTGACCTCACGCCTGCTGCGAAGCGACGCAGTCGCCACGTGGGCGGGAGGACCCTGGTGGGTCCGAGGGGCTGCGTATCAGTGGCAGTCCTTGCAGGATCCCAATGCGCCATTCACACCCCCCTACGATCGATTGCCCTCATTGGCAGTGAGCTACCAGCAGCTTGATCGGTATTTGTTGGGTATCCCAGGTTGGGATGTGACCGTCCAGACCGATGTCACGCGCTTTCAGCGCTCCGTTCTGGTCTCGGGTTCCGAGCTGAAGTCGGGCGGAGACCGCGCACTGGCCGTGTCCGAGATCACACGGCGTTGGCAGGCGCCGGGTTGGTTTCTCCAGCCCCGCGCCCGTCTGCATGCCACCCAGTACCGGTATGACGGCGAAGGTGGTGTTTCCACCTCGGCCTCGCGCGTTGTTCCTACCCTGAGCCTGGACAGCGGGCTGTTGTTTGAGCGGCCGGTGGCCTTTTTTGGCCGCGCCTACACACAGACGCTGGAGCCCAGAGCCTTTTTCACCTGGACGCCTTACCGCGACCAGGCCGATTTGCCCAACTTCGATTCGGGCACCCGGGATTTCAACCTGGCCAGCATGTTCTCCGAATACGCATTCAACGGGAACGACCGCATTTCGGACACCCGGGCAGTGACCCTGGGTGTGAATTCCCGGTTGCTGAATCCCGACAGTGGGGTGGAGGTGATCCGGCTGGGCTTGGCTCAACGCATGTTGCTGGCCGACCAGAACGTCACCTTGCCGGGCAGAGCACCGGTGACGGAACGCCTGAGCGACATGTTTCTGTCGGCCCGCGTGCAGTGGGACCCCCTGTGGGCGTTCGACTCCAACCTGCAATACAACCCCAAGAGTCGGGAGAGTG
The DNA here is from genome assembly GCF_057654755.1 of Hydrogenophaga sp. L76. NCBI lineage: Bacteria > Pseudomonadati > Pseudomonadota > Betaproteobacteria > Burkholderiales > Comamonadaceae > Hydrogenophaga > Hydrogenophaga sp. L76. The sequence continues at coordinate 3,013,178 of NZ_CM172807.1, read as the reverse complement.
TCCGCACGACATTGGGCGGGCGCTACACGCCAGGTCCTTACCGTGTCCTGAGCGCGGCCTACCGTATTCAGCGAGACGTCAGCGAGCAGATTGATCTGGGCTGGCAGTGGCCACTCGCCGCTTTGTGGGGAAATGCGCCGGCGCGTGTGCCGGGTCGTGCCCTGGGGCCGGGCCAGTGGTACTCTGTCGGACGCTTGAACTACAGCATGCCCGATCGCAAGATCATCGATCTTGTGGCCGGATTTGAATACGATGCCGGGTGCTGGCTGGGGCGCGTGGTGGTGTCCCGTCTGCAGCAGAGCACGACCGCAGCCAACCAGAGCATTTTGTTCCAGCTTGAGTTTTCCGGCTTCTCTCGTGTCGGCGCAAGCTCGCTTCAGACCCTGCAGGGCAACGTACCGAAATACCAGTACCTGCGTGAAGAGATTGCCCCGCCAAGCCGTTTCCAGCAGTACGACTGACCCACACAGATCCACATGACCGACATTGCCCGCTTGCGCCCTTTGCCCGCTTTGTTGTGCGGCCTGGCACTGTTCGCGCTGAATCCCGTTTCCGCCTCCGCCCAGTCCTTGCGCTTGAGCAGCGAGCTTGAACGGGCAGGCAGTACACAGCCGTCCGTGGCCACGCGCACGGTGGACTACATCGTTGCGCTGGTCAATTCCGAGCCGGTCACCAACAGCGAAGTGCGGCAACGCCTGCTGCGTGTCGAACAGCAGTACGCCCAGCGAGGCGTCGCGCTGCCTCCCCGGGAGGAACTGGCGCGCCTCGTGCTGGAACAACTGGTGGCCGAACGTGCTCAGCAACAGGAGGCGAATGAGCTGGGGCTGCGTGTGGACGAGGCGTCCCTCGCTCAGGCCGAACAGGCGATCGCGGCCCAGAACCAGCTCACCCCGGAAGAGTTTCGCCGGCGTGTGGCTGCCGAAGGCATGGACATCAACCGGATGCGCAACGAACTGCGCGGTCAGATCCTGCTGCAACGCGTGCGCGAGCGCGAAGTGGAACTGCGGGTGAAGGTGAACGAATCCGAAATCGACGCGTTCATCCGGGAGCAAGGCGCCAACAACCCCGACAGCCTGGAGTTGAGTCTGGCTCATGTGCTGGTGCAGGTGCCCGATTCGGCCAGCGCTGCGCGCATCAGCGAGTTGCAGGCCAAAGCCCAGAGCGTGGCCGATCGCGCGCGCGCGGGGGGCGACTTTGCTGCGCTGGCGCGAGAGTTTTCCGATGCGCCAGAGGGCGCGACGGGCGGTGAGTTTGGCTGGCGTCCGATCGCCCGGCTGCCGGAGTTGTTCGTTGACGCGACACGTTCACTGGTCGCCGGGGGTGTCGCGGGGCCGTTGCGCAGTGAAGCGGGCTTCCACGTGCTCAAGCTGATCGACAAGCGCCAGACCAGTACATCACCCGAGTTCACCGTCACCCAGACCCGCGCGCGCCATATCCTGCTGCGCACAGGACCCCAGCTCAGCCAGGCCGATGCGGTCGCCCGGCTCAATCGGTACCGCCAGCAGGTGGCCAGCGGGCAGGGCAGTTTTGAAGAGCTGGCGCGAGAGCACAGTCAGGACGGTTCGGCGGGCCAGGGGGGTGATCTGGGCTGGAGCGTTCCGGGGCAGTTTGTCCCCGAGTTTGAAGAGGTGATGGACAGGCTGCAACCCGGCGAGATGTCGCAGCCGCTGGTGTCGCGCTTTGGTGTGCACCTCATCCGGGTCGATGAGCGCCGCAATACCGCCATGAGCGAACGTGAACAGCGCGAAGTGGCCCGCGCCCGGCTGCGGGATCAGAAAGCCCAGGCGGTGCTGTTGAACTGGTCACAAGACGTGCGCGCGCGCGCCTTCGTGGAATACCGCGAAGACCCCCGGCCCTGATCGCGGACCGTACGCCGCGCACATGAAACACATCGCGCGCAAGCGCTTTGGTCAGCACTTCCTGACCGACCAGGGCATCATCGAAGCCATCGTGCGCGAGATCGCTCCGTCGCCGGCCGATCACATGGTCGAGATCGGCCCCGGGCTTGCCGCGCTCACGCAACCCCTGGTTGAGCGACTGGGATACTTGACGGTCATCGAGCTGGATCGTGATCTGGCCGTTCGCTTGCGTGCCCATCCTCGGTTGCGGGTGGTCGAGTCCGATGTGCTGAAGGTGGACTTCACGGCGTTGGCGCATGAACTGCATTCGGTTCAGCGCCCTCCGGCCCCGGGGGGCGCACCGGACCCCCAGCGGGCGGAGCGCATCGGGATCCGGGTGGTGGGCAACCTGCCCTACAACATCTCCACACCCATCCTGTTCCACCTGCTGGACCATGTGGCGGTGATTCAGGACCAGCATTTCATGCTGCAGAAAGAAGTGATCGACCGCATGGTGGCCCGACCGGCCTCAGCGGACTACAGCCGCCTGTCCGTCATGCTGCAGTGGCGCTACGCCATGGAAAACGTGTTGTTCGTGCCACCTGAGAGCTTCGATCCGCCACCGCGCGTGGACAGCGCCATCGTGCGCATGGTTCCGCTGGCGCAGCCACCGGCCATTGACCTGAAGCTCTACGGCGAACTCGTGCAGACCGCCTTCAGCCAGCGCCGCAAGATCCTGCGCAACACACTCGGGAAATGGCTGGAAGCCCGCAACTTTGCCGGCACTTTTGATCTGCAGCGCCGCGCCGAAGAGGTACCGGTGCACGAGTACGTGGCGCTCGCCCAGGCTGTTCAATAGAAAACACGCAGGCATAAAAAAGCCGCTGCATCGCAGCGGCTTTTTTCCTTCCAGGGCACCGCGGAACCGGCTTTGCCGGGCCGCCAGTGCCGCCCCCTTGAGGGGGAGACGCCGAAGGCGGCGCGGGGGTGGGTCAAGTCAGGTCAGGCCGCAGCCAGCCAGTACCCGGCGTTGAACGGGCTGCTCATGCGAAGCGCCATCGGACTCACGTCCAGGAGCTTGTCCGTCGGCATCGGCTCTTCGTTTTCCACCTCGATCGGTGCTTCGCCTTTGGATGCGCGCGCGACCGAGAAGGAGTAGAAGCAACGGAACGGGATCTTGCGATCGCTCCAGTAGTCGGCGGTGTCGCGGAAGATGTCGAGCAGTTGCTCGCGCGCTTCCTTGTCGAACTTGGCGTGGGCCGGGATGTGCTCCAGCACGACGATGAAACCGGTCTGCGGACCCGACTTGTGGACCAGATCGGTCATGCAGTCGTAGAGCGCATCGAAGTTCTTGCCGAAGTGCGACGGCAGCGTGTACTGCGCCGCGATCAACTCCAGCACATCCTGCTTGCTCTGGGCCTTGGCCAGGTTGGCGTACAGAAAGTGGTGACCCAACTGCTCGGCCGCAGCCTGCAGGTCTTTCACGCCATAGGCGCGAATCGACTGAACGATATTGGGTTTTACGTTACGAAGTGGCGTGTCCATCTCCGCGTCTCTTTCTAAAGTCAAAGTTAAAAATCTGCTCACTGCGCTCCGGATCACTGCACGATCAGCCTGAAGCTGCTGTAGTGATCCTCGGTGTAATAACAATCATCAGGCGCCCGGGGCCTCTGTCCTCCACACACGATCCGTCGTGCACCCCGGTGGTTCAAACCCGGTGTGGGCACGGTGTATTCCCGGTAGTAACCTCGCTTCTGACCCGGCAGCAACCGCTCTCTGTTGCCAAAAACGGTGCCATCTTTCTCGTACCGGAAAGGACCACCCTGCCGTATCTGCGACATCACCTCCCGGCCCTGCACGGGCAAGCCCGAGTAAGCCACGGAGGCGACGGCCGAACCCGGAAGGGTGCTGCTGTCGGGCGATCGGGCTTGCACCAAAAAGGTGCCGATTGCCACCAACAGGACGGCTGCTGCCGCCCATGCACCTGACCACCGGATCCGTTTCAGATCCATGAAATCCCTGCTCCTGATGCGATCAACCCGCCTCCGGCACCCCGACAAGATGTGTCTTGCGGCGGTGTTGACGGGGCGGGTTAACCCTGTGATTCAAGGTCGGTAGTGTGCCCGAAGCGTTACAGAATTGCAAGCGATTGCTGAATAAACAGGCAACTTGCAGTGGCAAAAATGTTTGGAAAAGTTAGCGCTTGCTTTTTCCCAAGGGATTACCGGGAAACGTTGGCCTCGGCCACGGTGAGGGCTGTCATGTTCACGATGCGGCGCACGGTGGCGCTGGCTGTGAGAATGTGCACGGGTTTGGCCACGCCAAGCAACATGGGGCCGATGGCAATGTTGCCGCCGGCCGCCGTCTTGAGCAGGTTGTAGGCGATGTTGGCGGCGTCGATGTTGGGGCAGATCAGCAGGTTGGCGTCGCCTTTGAGGGCCGAGCGCGGCATGATCGAAAGCCGTGCATCCGCGTCCAGTGCCACATCGCCGTGCATCTCGCCGTCCACCTCGAGCCACGGTGCATGGGTTTGCAGCAATGCCAGCGTGTCGCGCATCTTGATCGCGCTGGGCTGATTGGACGAGCCGAAGTTGGAGTGCGACAGCAGCGCGGCCTTGGGCGTGATGCCGAAGCGCATCATCTTGCGTGCGGCCATCTTGGTGATTTCGGCCAGCTGTTCGGCGGTGGGGTCGTAGTTGATATGGGTGTCCACCAGGAACACCTGGCGACCCGGCAGCATGAGCGCGTTCATGGCCGCGTAGCAGTTCGCGCCCTCGCGTTTGCCGATCACCTGGTCGATGTAGTCCAGGTGCAATTGGGTGTTGCCCCAGGTGCCGCAGATCACGCCGTCCACGTCGCCCTTGCGCAGCAGCATGGAACTGATGAGGGTGAGGCGGCGGCGCATCTCGATCTTGGCCAGCTGCTCGGTCACGCCGCGGCGCTCCATGAGCTGGTGGTAGGTCTGCCAGAGATCGCGGTAGCGGTGGTCCTGTTCGACGTTGACCACGTCGTAATCCAGTTCCTGCTTCAGGCGCAGGCCGAACTTCTCGATGCGCTCGGCGATGATGGCGGGGCGGCCGATCAGCGTCGGGCGGGCCAGGCCATCATCCACCACGATCTGGCACGCGCGCAGCACGCGCTCTTCCTCGCCCTCGGCGTAGGCCACGCGCTTCTTGAGCGCCGTCTTGGCCGCCGCGTAGATCGGCTTCATGATCGTGCCCGAGGCGAACACGAAGCTCTGCAGGCGCTGCTTGTAGGCCTCCATGTCGGTGATCGGGCGCAGCGCCACGCCGCTGTCGGCGGCGGCCTGGGCCACGGCCGGCGCGATTTTCATCATCAGCCGCGGATCGAACGGTTTCGGGATCAGGTATTCGGGACCAAAGGCCAGCTTCTCGCCCGCATAGGCCGCCGCAACGACGTCACTCTGCTCGGCCTGGGCCAGTTCGGCGATCGCGTGCACCGCGGCGATCTCCATCTCGTCGGTGATGGTGGAGGCGCCAGCGTCGAGCGCACCGCGGAAGATGTAGGGAAAGCACAGGACGTTGTTGACCTGGTTCGGGTAGTCGGAGCGGCCAGTGGCCATGATGGCGTCGTCGCGCACCGTTTTCACGTCCTCGGGCGTGATCTCGGGGTTCGGGTTCGCCAGTGCAAAGACCAGCGGATTCACCGCCATCTGGGCCACCATGTCCTTCTTCAGCACGCCGCCGGCCGACAGGCCGAGGAACACGTCGGCACCGACGATGGCTTCCGACAGGGTGCGCTGGGTGGTCTTCTGCGCGAACTGGACCTTGTCCTCGTCCATCAACTCGGTGCGGCCCTCGTACACCACGCCGGCCAGGTCGGTCACCCAGATGTTTTCACGCGGGATGCCGAGCTTCACCAGCAGGCCCAGACAGGCGAGCGCCGCAGCGCCAGCGCCCGAGGTCACGAGCTTGATCTTTTTCGGGTCTTTGCCAGCGACCTTCAGGCCGTTGAAGATGGCGGCACCGACCACGATGGCCGTGCCGTGCTGGTCGTCGTGGAAGACCGGAATCTTCATGCGCTCGCGCAGCTTGCGCTCGATGTAGAAACAGTCCGGCGCCTTGATGTCTTCGAGGTTGATGCCGCCGAAGGTGGGCTCGAGCGAGGCGATGATTTCGACCAGCTTGTCCGGATCTCTTTCGTTGATCTCGATGTCGAACACGTCGATGCCCGAGAACTTCTTGAACAGAACACCCTTGCCTTCCATCACCGGCTTGGCGGCGAGCGGACCGATGTCGCCCAGGCCCAGCACGGCTGTGCCATTGGTGATGACGGCCACCAGGTTGCCGCGGCTGGTGTATTTGAAGGCGTTGTTCGGGTCGGCGACGATTTCTTCGCAGGGGGCCGCCACGCCGGGCGAATACGCCAGCGCCAGATCGCGCTGGTTGGTCAGCTGCTTGGTGGCGGCAATGGCCACCTTGCCGGGCGTCGGGAACTCGTGGTACTCGAGCGCGGCGCGTTTGAGTTCGGCGCGTTTGTCTTCCTGGCTGTTGTTCGGGGTCATGGCCTTGTCTCCTGGCGGGTTTCCATCTTGCAATGTGAAAGTCAATTGCGCATTCTAAATGCGCAGCCCAAAAAAGCCCAGTGCGCAAAAGTGCGTAGTGGGAGAGTTTGAAATGACATTTTCGGATGGAATGACCCCGCGCGGGGCCGATCCGGGCGGCTGAACGGGCCAGCGGTGGCGGGACGGACGCGTGGTGACGTGCGGGGTTGCGGGCCGTGAGGCCGCCAGGGCGCCGACTTCAGACCGGCGACAGTTGCAGCGTCCCGCGGGACAGGTGCTGCCTCAGTTCGTCAATCTTGAGGTGCGCGGTGGGTTGACCTGAGCGGCATTCGGACCACACCGCACGCGCGCAGCTCTCGCACTTGCCGCACTGCGTGGCCACCCCGAGCTCCAGCTGGATGTCGTCAAAGTCCATGCCCGAACGTGCAGCACGGGCAATGGTCTGGTCACTGACGCGGTGGCAAACACAAACGATCATGGCAGGCGGTTCCGGGAGAGGATAGGCCTACAAATGATAATTGATCGTATTCAATTTGTGGAGTAACCAGCGATTGTGGAGGGGTATCCCGGCCCGCACCGGGGTACCGCATGCCCTCGTGAGGTGCAGAGGGGTGTGGCCTGCTCAGGCGGGCTCGCCCATCTGGCTTTGCAGGTAGTTGGGAAGACCGACCTTGTCGACCAGCTCCAGCTGGGTTTCCAGGAAGTCGATGTGCTCTTCGGTGTCGTCCAGGATCTTCTGTAGCAGATCGCGCGACACGTAGTCGCGCACCGACTCGCAGTAGGCGATGCCATCCTTGATGGTGGCCTGGGCGCCGCGCTCAAGTGCCAGATCGCTGGCCAGCATCTCGGGCACGTTTTCCGCAATGTTCAGCTTGCCGAGGTCCTGCAGGTTGGGCAGGCCGTCGAGCACAAAGATGCGGTCCATGAGCCAGTCGGCGTGTTTCATCTCGCCGATGGACTCCGAATATTCCTTCTTGGCCAGCTTGTCAAAGCCCCAGTGCTTGAGCATGCGGTAGTGCACGAAGTACTGGTTGATGGCGGTGAGTTCGTTCTTCAGCTGCGCCTGCAGGTGGCCAATGGCCTTCTTGTCGCCTTTCATGAGCGGGTTCCTTTCTTGATGGGTTTTGAGGCTGTGGCTCGGATCATTGTCGTCATTCACAGGCACCCGCGGTGGAGGTCATCAGGGGCGCTTTACAAATACGAATCATTCTCATATGATTTGATTTTATGCCAACCGATCGTGGATTGCCGACACGATCTTCATCTGCCGGAGACCCTCATGCGCCACCCCCACTGTGAAGCCAGCGACCCGGACGATGACTGCGTCCGCCTGCCCTCCGTCGAGGCCTTGACAGCCGGTACGCTGGCGCTCATGACCTGTTACGCCCAGGCCCCGGCGGACGGCCCGAACCGCAGCCTGATGGCGCGAAAACTGGTCTCCAACCTGTTCTTCCTGTCCGGGCATCCCCACGTCTCGCCGCCCATGCGCGCCATGGCGGCGAACCTGCGCAAACGCTGGCAGCTTTCGCTGGAAGATGCGCTGGTGCAGGAAGTTCCTCCAGAACCCACACCGCTGTGGCACCGCGTGGCTGGGGGTGTGCATTGAGATGACCGGTGGAACGCCTGTCGCGCACCCTCGCCGGCCACACCGGCGTGTCCGGTTTCACCTGCCGCCAGCACCTTCCTGGCGCACGTGGCGCACGGGCCACTGCAGTTGCAGCTGTGGGCCTGTGGCGCCAAGCCCGGGCGCCGGGAAAAGCCCGACCCGCGCGAGCCCGTTTGGGCGCCGGCCCAGCACCGCGTGGTGGTGCTGCACCCGTCACCAGGCAGAGCCATTGCCTGTCCACGCCCAGGGAGATCCACATGATCCCAAGCCACAGCCCCGCACGGCAGCCGGAGAACCGCGATGAAGGGCCCTTGACGCCGGGACTGGCGCACGAACACGGGGTCCTGATGCGCCAGATGGGGGGGCTGCAGAGCCGTTGCACCGAGCTGCTGCGGTCCTCGGCCGTCCATGTGGCTGCGCTGGAAGGCGACAACCTGCGGCTGCGCGCCGAACTGGTGCTGCTGCGCACCAGCGTGTTCTGGGGTTTGGGTGCAGCCACCGTGCTGCGCCGTGATCGACCGCTGGCGATGAAGCCGCGGCCTCCGGTGGCGTCCGGCACCCGCGAAGCCCAGGTCGTGATCTGCCAGACCGCTTGTGTGGGCCATGCCCATCCCTGGCTGGAAGAGGATGGTCAATGCCGGCTCAACGGTCAGGCCTGCGACCGGGTCAGCGACGATCCCGAAGCCCACCGTTCCTGAGCCGCCGGCGCATCGACCCGCCCCACCCGCACCCAGTGGTTGTCGAACTGCAGGGCCTGCGCGTTCACCCCCGGGACCAAAGGCCGCAGGGGCGCTGCGCCATCGGTGCCCCGTGCAGCAACCCGGCCGGGCCCCGGCTGCTGGCCAGCCATCAGGCGCACGAGGAAGTGGAAGCGGGCCACACCGACCATGCAGACGCTTGCCTGGCGGCGCAGCCCTTGGCGGTCAGCCCGCCGGCTGGAGTTGCACCTGCGGCAGCAGGCGCTGCACATCTTCTCGGCTGCACAGACCGGTGCCGATCGAGAGCAGCGTGGCGGAGCCGGCGGCGACCCCGAGCGCAAAGGCGTCCTGCAGGCGGCGATGCTGCTGCAGCGCAAGCACCATGCCGCCCACGAAGCTGTCGCCCGCCCCCACCGCGCTGGCCACGGGGATGTCCAGCGGTGGGGCGCGCCAGCTCGCATCGCGCGTGACGAGCAGGGCACCCAGATGGCCCAGCGTCAGCGCCACGACTTCGGTCATGCCGCGTTGAATCAGCTGCCGGGCAGCACCCAGCCAATGTTCGGGGGTCTCCAGCGTCTCGCCACTGAGCTCGGCGAGTTCGCGCAGGTTGGGCTTGAAGAGGTACACGCCCTCGGCCAGCGCCGCGGCCAGTGCCGGCCCCGAGGTATCGAGCACCATGCGTGCGCCGCGTTCGCGGCACAGTCGTGCCAGCCGGGCGTAGAAGTCCACCGGCACACCCGGCGGCAGGCTGCCGCTGGCGACCAGCAGGTCGGGGAATTCGGGCAGCTGTTCCAGCTGGCTCAGACAGGCCTGCCATTCGGGTTCGGTCAGGTGCGGACCCGGCATGACGAAGCGGAATTCGGCGCCGGTGCTGTGTTCGTGCACCGTGAAACTCACGCGGGTTTCGTCGGCGATCGGCAGGAAGACACTGTGCAGCCCCTCGTCGCGCATGCGCTTCTCCAGCCAGTGGCCGGCCGAGCCGCCGGTGGGGCACAGGGCGGTGCATGTGCCCCCCAGGCGCGTGATCACGCGCGCCACGTTGATGCCGCCGCCGCCCGCGTCGTGCAGCGTGTCGCCGCAACGCAGCTTGTGCGTGGGCACCACGCGCTCGGTTTCGGTCGCCAGGTCGACCGAGGGGTTCATCGTCAGGCAGAGGACGCGCAGATGGGCTTGTTGTGTGTTCATGCTGGGGTTCTACCCGAAAACCATGACGCCCGATCGGCGGATCAACGCAGGTGTTTCAGGCGTTTGGCGGCGAATGCCTCGCTGACCCGCAGGCCACGGGTGCCCGGCACCAGCAGGAAGGCCTCACCCGCTTCGATGGTGCCGGTCCGCACCACGGCAAGGTAAAAGCCGGAACACAGCCGCTCCATCATGAGCCGACCCGCCTGGTTCAGCCCCATGACGGCGTTGAACTTGAAGCAGGGCTCGCGCGGCGCGGTCACGCGCAGCACGCAGCCGGGAAAGTGCAGTTCGTCGCCGATCCAGACCTCGTGCTCCAGCAGGCCTTCGATGCTGAGGTTCTCGCCCATGAAGCCGGGCGGCAGCGCTTCGTCGAAGAGGCTCACGCCAGCTTCGCGGCGCTGCGCCTGCCAGAACGGGAGGTGTTCCACCGGATAGGCGTAGACCGCCTTGTCCAGCCCGCCGTGCACCGTGGGGTCGGCCTGCTCGTCGCTCTGCAGACCGAGCCGCCCGACCGACACCGGGCCAGCGACGGTTGACTTGCCGATGGCCGAAAGCACGCTGCGAGTGCCGATCCGCAAAGCGCGGGCGCTGCCGGTGTTGACGCTCAGGACGCGCACGGTGGGAGAAGCCTCCGGAACGATCACGCGCGCATCAGCGCTTCGATCTCCTCGGGCTGCACCGGCACGCCGCGCGAGATGAGTTCGCAGCCGGACTCGGTGACGAAGGCGTCGTCTTCGATGCGGATGCCGATGTTCCAGAACTCGCGTGGCACGCCGTCGCTGGGCCGCACGTACAGGCCGGGCTCGATGGTCAGCGCCATGCCGGGGCGCAGGATGCGGCTCGGGCGGTCTTTGATGGTCTCGCCGCTCAGCGGGTCCTGGCGTTCGCTCACGGTGTCCACCTCGGACGGCTCCACGTAGCTGCCGCAGTCGTGCACGTCCATGCCCAGCCAGTGGCCGGTGCGGTGCATGTAGTGGGCGAAGTAGTGGCGGTGCTGGATCGCGTCTTCCAGCGTGCCGACCTGGTTCTTGTCGAGCAGGCCAAGGTCCAGCATGCCTTGCGTGAGCACCTGCACCGCCGCTTCGTGGGGCGCCACGAAACGCGCGCCGGGCCGGGTGGCTTCGATCGCGGCCACCTGGCTCGCCAGCACCAGCTCGTACAGCGCGCGCTGCGGGCCGGTGAAGCGGCCGTTGGCCGGGAAAGTGCGCGTGATGTCCGAGGCATAACCGTGGAGCTCGCAGCCGGCGTCGATCAGCACCAGCTCGCCGTCGCGGATCGGCGCGTTGTCGGCCCGGTAATGCAGCACGCAGGCGTTGGCCCCGGCGGCCACGATGCTGCCGTAGGCCGGGTACTGCGAGCCATGCTGGCGGAATTCGTGCAGCAGTTCGGCGTCGAGGTGGTATTCGCGCACGTCCTGTCCGGCGCGCAGCATGGCGGCGCTGCGCTGCATGGCGCGGATGTGGGCGCCGGCGCTGATCTGCGCGGCGCGGCGCATGGTGTCGCGCTCGAACGGGTCCTTGAAGAGCCGCATCTCGTCGAGCACGCCGCACAGGTCGCGCTGCGACTCGGGGCACAGCGCGCCAAAACGCACCCGCGCGCGCACCGACTGCAGCCAGCCGTCGATCCGGCCTTCGAGGCCCTTGTGCGTGGCGAAGGGGAACCACACCGTGTGGCGGTTCTCCAGCAGCCGGGGCAGGCGCTGGTCGAGCTCGGCCACGGAAAAGGCCGCGCTCACGCCCAGGTGCTCGGGCGCAGCCTCGGGGCCCAAGCGGATGCCGTCCCAGATTTCGCGCTCCAGGTCCTTGGGCTGGCAGAACAGCGTGGTTTCGCCCTCGGCGGTGATCACCAGCCAGGCGTTGGGTTCGGAGAACCCGGTCAGGTAATAGAAGTAGCTGTCGTGGCGGAACAGGAAGTCGCTGTCGCGGTTGCGCTGGCGCTCCAGCGCGGTCGGCACGATGGCGATGCCGCCGGGGCCCAGCTGGGCGGCCACGCGGGCGCGGCGTTCGGCGTAGAGGGCGTGAGAGGTGTGTGCGTCCATGGACGCATTCTCCGTGTTTTGCAACGACCCCGCAGTGCCACTGCCCGGCGCGCAGTTCAACCAAGGATGCGGTGGAACCGGCTTCGCCGGGCCACTCGCATCGCCGCCCCCCTTGGGGGGCTGAGGACCGCGGCTCCGAGCCTGCCTGCGCAGGCTTGGACGGGACGAAGAGGCATCGGCTCCGACGATGACGCGGCCTGCAAGGCACGCCGCAGGCGGCGCGGGGGGAGCCGATTGCTTCAGCCCAGTTCTTTCAAACGTTCGGGCGTGCCCACATCGGTCCAGGGGCCGGTGTAGAGCTCGGCGCTGACCAGCCCCGCGTCCATGGCTTTGCGCAGCAGCGGTGCCAGCGCAGCTGCCGTGCCCTGCGGGTTGCCGGGGATGGTGTCGCACCAAGGGGCTTCGAACAGGGCGCGGCGGTACAGGCCGATGGTGCTGTAGGTGTGTTTCAGGTCGGCCTGGTTGAGCGCCAGGCCCCCGGCGCTCAGGCCGAAGTCGCCACCGGGGTTGTGCGCCGGGTTCGGCACCAGCCAGAGGTGCGCCAGCAGGCCGCTGGCGGCGAAGCGGTCCACCCGGGCCTGCGTGAAGGAAAAGCCGGGCACGTACACGTCGCCCGCCAGCACCCAGAACACCTCGCCCAGCAGGGGCAGCGCCCGCGAGATGCCACCCGCGGTTTCGAGCGCATAGCCGAAGTCCTGGCCCTCGTGCGAAAACACGATCTGCGCGCCCGGGTGCTGTTGTGGCCAGTCGGCGAACCGCTGCTCGATCTGCTCACCCAGCCAGGCGGTGTTGACCACCAAGCGGGAGAAACCGCCCTGGTACAAGGCTTCCATCGGCCACTGCATCAGCGGCTGGCCTTGCACCAGCAGCAAAGGTTTGGGCGTCGCGTCGGTCAGCGGGCGCATGCGCATGCCGCGTCCGGCGGCCAGGATCATGGCGGGAACAGGGGCCTTCGCGGTGGTGTGGGTCGGGGTCACGTCCTCATTATTCACGAGCGGCCGGGGCGGCCCGATAAAATCCCGGGTTTGGCGCTCTTGCGCCGCCATCCCCCACCCTCCGGTTCCCCCCATGCTCGAAGCCGCCAACACCCCCACCAGCCCCGCCCCCGCCGCCATCCCCGGCGTGTCGCCCCAGACCCAGGCCAACGCGATCCGTGCGCTCGCCATGGACGCGGTGCAGGCCGCCAACTCCGGCCACCCCGGCGCGCCCATGGGCATGGCCGACATGGCCGTCGCCCTGTGGGGGCGCCACCTGCGCCACAACCCCACCAACCCCGCCTGGGCCAACCGCGACCGCTTCGTGCTGTCCAACGGCCACGGCTCCATGCTGATCTACGCGCTGCTGCACCTGACCGGCTACAAGCTGCCCATCGGCGAACTGAAGAACTTCCGCCAGCTCGGCAGCAAGACCGCGGGCCACCCCGAAGTCGGCCACACGCCCGGCGTGGAAACCACCACCGGCCCGCTGGGCCAGGGCCTCACCAACGCCGTCGGCATGGCGCTGGCCGAGAAGCTGCTGGCCGCCGAGTTCAACCGCGACGGCCACGCCATCGTGGACCACAACACCTATGTCTTCCTGGGCGACGGTTGCCTGATGGAAGGCATCAGCCACGAAGCCATCGCGCTGGCCGGCGCCTGGAAGCTCAACAAGCTGGTCGCCCTGTACGACGACAACGGCATTTCCATCGACGGCCAGGTCGCGCCCTGGTTCATCGACGACACGCCCAAGCGTTTTGAAGCCTGCGGCTGGAACGTGATCCGCGCGGTCGACGGCCACGATGCCGACGCCGTGGACAAAGCCATCGCCGCCGCCAGGAACAGCGCCGACAAGCCCACGCTGATCTGCTGCAAGACCAGCATCGGCAAGGGCAGCCCGAACCGCGCCAACACCGCCAAGGCCCACGGCGAGCCGCTGGGTGCCGAAGAGATCAAGCTCACCCGCGAAGCCCTGGGCTGGCCCCACGCGCCGTTCGCGGTCCCGAAAGACGTGTATGCCGCCTGGGACGCCAAGGCCGCCGGCAAGACCGCCGAGGCCGCCTGGAACGCGCAGTTCGCCGCCTACAAGGCGGCCTTCCCCGAGCTGGCCAAGGAATTCACCCGCCGCATGAAGGGCGAGCTGCCCAAGCAGTTCCACCAGGTCGCCGTGGACGCCGTGCTCGCGGCCCACACCCAGGCCGAGACCGTGGCCAGCCGCAAGGCCAGCCAGATCGCGCTGGAAGCCTTCACGGCCGCCCTGCCTGAGATGCTGGGTGGCAGCGCCGACCTGACCGGCTCCAACCTCACCAACACCAAGTCCACCCCCAACCTGCGCTTCGATCTGGCCGGCAACGTGGTCAAGAACGAGGCCGGCCAGGGTGGCCGCCACATCAACTACGGCGTGCGCGAATTCGGCATGGCCGCGGTCATGAACGGCGTCGCGCTGCACGGTGGCTTCATCCCTTACGGCGGCACCTTCCTCACCTTCTCCGACTACAGCCGCAACGCCATCCGCATGGCCGCGCTGATGAAGCAGCGCGTGATCCATGTGTTCACGCACGACTCCATCGGCCTCGGTGAAGACGGCCCGACCCACCAGTCGGTCGAACACGCCGCCAGCCTGCGCCTGATCCCCAACCTGGACGTCTGGCGTCCGGGTGACACGGCCGAAACCGCCGTGGCCTGGGCCGTTGCGTTGCAGAACGCCCACAAGCCGACCGCGCTGCTGCTGAGCCGACAGAACCTGCCCTACGCGCCCAAGCACGACCTCGGCGACATCAGCCGCGGTGCCTACGTGCTGGCCGAGCCCAGCGAAGTGGGCCTGAAGAAAAAGGCCCAGGCGGTGATCATCGCCACCGGCTCCGAAGTGCAGCTCGCGCTCAAGGCGCAGGACCTGCTGGCCCGCGCCTACAACATCGCGGTGCGTGTGGTCTCCATGCCCAGCACCACGACCTTTGACCGCCAGGATCCGGCCTACAAGGCGGACGTGCTGCCCAAAGGCCTGCCGCGCATCGCGGTGGAAATGGGCTCCACCGACGGCTGGTGGAAATACGGCGTGGCCGCGGTGATCGGCCTCGACACCTATGGCGAGTCGGCCCCGGCGCCAGTGCTGTTCGAGCACTTCGGCTTCACCGCCCAGAACGTGGCCGACACGGTGCGCACCGTTCTCGCCAAATAAGCAGTTTCGTTTTTGCTTTTCATCCATCCAACAGGAGTACAGGACATGACCATCAAGATCGGTATCAACGGCTTCGGCCGCATCGGTCGCAACGTGTTGCGCAGCGCGATCCAGAACTTTGCCGACATCGAAGTCGTTGCCATCAACGACCTGCTCGAACCCGACTACCTGGCCTACATGCTGCAGTACGACAGCGTGCACGGCCGCTTCAAGGGCACCGTCAAGGTCGAAGGCGGCAACATCGTCGTCAACGGCAAGACCATCCGCCTGACGCAAGAGCGCGACCCGGCCAACCTGAAGTGGGCCGATGTCGGTGCCGACATCGTGATCGAATCCACCGGCCTGTTCCTCGACAAGGTCACGGCCCAGAAGCACCTGGACGCCGGCGCCAAGAAAGTCATCCTGTCCGCGCCTTCCAAGGACGACACCCCCATGTTCGTCTACGGCGTGAACCACACCACCTACGCCGGCCAGGCCATCATCTCCAACGCCTCGTGCACCACCAACTGCCTGGCCCCCGTGGCCAAGGTGCTGAACGACAAGTGGGGCATCAAGCGCGGCCTGATGACGACGGTGCACGCTGCAACCGCGACGCAGAAGACCGTGGACGGCCCGTCCAACAAAGACTGGCGCGGTGGCCGCGGCATCCTGGAAAACATCATCCCGTCGAGCACGGGCGCTGCCAAGGCTGTGGGCGTGGTGATTCCCGAGCTGAACAAGAAGCTGACCGGCATGAGCTTCCGCGTGCCCACCTCCGACGTGTCGGTGGTCGACCTGACCGTGGAACTGAGCAAGGAAGCCAGCTACGCCGAGATCTGCGCCGAGATGAAGGCGCAGAGCGAAGGCGCGCTCAAGGGCGTGCTGGGCTACACGACCGACAAGGTCGTGGCGACCGACTTCCGTGGCGAGACCTGCACCAGCGTGTTCGACGCCGACGCCGGCATCGCGCTGGACAGCACCTTCGTCAAGGTCGTGGCCTGGTACGACAACGAGTGGGGCTATTCCAACAAGTGCCTGGAGATGGCGCGCGTCGTCGCTGGTGGATAAGGCATCCCCCCTGCGTCGCTTCGCGCCTTCCCCCGGAGGGGGATGCACCCTGTGGCCCGGCTGAGCCGGTTCCACGGGTGCTCTGGGGGAAAAAAGCCGCTGTTTTGACAGCGGCTTTTTTCATTCGCAGGGCTGGAGTCTTTTGCCCGCGAGAGCTGCGCCGAGGCCACTAACGGCGTTGCGCTGCGCTTCGGTGACGGCGGGCAGGCGCAAGGCAAAGCTGGTGCCTTCGGGCCGCTCCAGCGCCACGCGCGCGGTGCGCACGCCCTTTTTGCTCAGGTCCTTCAGGGCCTGTTCGGCCGAGGCTTCGCTGGAAAACGTGCCCAGCGCCAGCCCCCGGCCCAGCGTCGGCACCGACACCTCGCGGAATTCGATCTTGATGTCGCGCAGCTCGGTCTTCTTGCGGGCCATCTGCTCGTCGTTGTAGCGTCCCATGTAGACCACCCAGCGCCCGCCACTGCGCACCTCGTTCAGCTGCCAACTGCCACCGGGCAAGTCCAGCTGCTGCAGCGCCGAGCGCAACACGTCGGCCTGCTCGGATGAAAAGCCCGAGGCCAGCCAGCAGGCCGAAGCGGGCGGTTCCGCCACAACCGGGGCCTCCGTGGTGTCTGCCACGGCCACGACGGTCGCTTCTGGTGGCGCGGCTGGTGTGGCTGGTGTGGCGGGCGCTGCGGCGGGGGCTGGTGCGGAGGCCGGTCGGGGGGCGTTGAGCAGGCGCAAGCCCTCGGGCCTGATCTGGGACTGCAAGCGCTCCGGTTCGGACTGCACCACCGGCTTCAGACCCAGGGCGCCCAGGTAGCCCTGGGTCCAGGCGAAATAGCCCGTGTTGGCCAGTACCAGCAGCCAGATCACCACCCTCAACATGGCCGCACACCCACTTCCGAACTGGTGACCGCCTGCATGCCCTGGGCGGTCTGAACGAGCAAGGCCCCTTGCGGGTCCACGCCACAGGCGGTTCCCAGGGTGCCGTCGGACAGTCGCACGCTGCGCCCCTGCAGTGCATCGCGCCGGGCGAATCGCTCGGCAAAGGCGGCGAAGCTTTGGGATTCAAAGGCCAGGAGGTCGCGCACCAGCGTGGGCACCACGCGTTCCAGCACCTCGCCCGCGGTCAGGCCGACCAGCACCTCGGACAAGCCGGCGGGCGCCATGGCGGGTAGCACCGCATCGGGGCTGTCCAGGGCGCTCACGGCCGCGGTTTCGGGGCGGGCGATGTTGATGCCCACGCCCACCACCACCAGGCGCTGGTGCGCCGTGGCATCACCGGCCAGCAGGCCGTTGCTGGCGGTTTCCACCAGGATGCCACCGAGCTTGCGCTGGTGCAGCCAGAGATCGTTGGGCCACTTGAGCTGCACGTCCGGGTGCAGGCTCTCGGCCAGGCTCACGCCGACGGCCAGCGACAGGCCCGACCAGTCGGCCGGCGCCAGCGGCAGCGCGAGCGAAAACGTCAGCGACTGGCCTGCCTTGCTGTGCCAGCCCTTGCCCAGGCGCCCGCGCCCGGCGGTCTGTTCCTCGGCCGCCAGCAGCACCGGCTCCATGAGCCCCGCGCGCGCGCGGCGCATGAGTTCGCTGTTGGTGGAGTCGATGCTGGGCAGCACCTCGACGGTGAAACCCGGCAGATCGGCGACGACCGCCTGCCAGACCGATTCGACATGGGCCAGCAGATCAGACATGGTCTGCAAGAGACAGGGACGGGCACGTCTCTGCGCCGGAGCGCGTGAAGCCGCCCAGGGCACCCGTGGAACCGGCTTTGCCGGGCCACAGGGTGCGTCCCCCCTTCAGGGGGGAAGACGCGAAGCGGCGCAGGGGGGTCATCCTAGCTTCGACGCTTTGCCGGCGCGCTTGGGCGCGAGCAGCGTGCCGCGGCAGTTTTTGGCGCCGCACCAGCAGGGGTACTCGGCCTTGAGCTTGGGCGTGTAAGGCTCGTCGATCACCAGCCCGTAGTCGTAGAACAGCTCTTCGCCCGCGGCGATGTTGCGCATGGCGCGGATGAAGACCCGGCCGTCGTCCACCTCGGCTTCGCAGTTGGGCTTGCAGCTGTGGTTGATCCAGCGCGAGGAATTGCCACCCACCTTGGCGTCGATGACGTGCGCTTCGTCGATGTGGAAATAGAAGGTGTGGTTCGGGTCGCTGGGATCGTGCGGGTGGCGCCTGAGCGCCTCGTCCCAGCTGATGATCTCGCCCACGTATTCGATCAGGGTCTCGCCTTCGGCCAGATCGACCACCGCATACACCCCCTTGCCGTGCACGCCGGAGCGCCGTGTCTGGATGCGCCGGCTCGCGCGGGCCTGGGCCTTGGGAGCGGGGTCATCGGGGCGCGGCCGGGTCTGGCGGAGGCTTTTCTTCACGGCCGGAATTTTTGGTAAGGTTGATTCATGCAGGTGCGCGCGTGTGTGTGCGTACCCATGTGTGCGCGTGCATGCGCGCGTGAAAGTTGATTGTAGAGATGAAAACAGACGGTTTCGCCAAAACATTGGTCATTGCCGAGAAGCCATCCGTGGCCCAGGACATCGTGCGAGCGCTCACCCCGGTGGCGGGCAAGTTCGAGAAGCACGATGACCACTTCGAGAGTGACGGCTACGTCGTCACCTCCGCCGTGGGCCACCTGGTGGAGATCGCCGCGCCCGAAGAATTCGACGTCAAGCGCGGCAAGTGGAGCTTTGCCCACCTGCCGGTGCTGCCGCCCTACTTTGAGCTCAAGCCGATCGACAAGACCAAGTCGCGTCTGTCGGCCGTGGTCCGGCTGGCCAAGCGCAAGGACGTGACCCAGCTCATCAACGCCTGTGATGCGGGCCGCGAGGGCGAACTGATCTTCCGCCTGATCGAACAGTACGCTGGCGGCTTCAAAGGGGGTGCCTACCAGACGCTGGGCAAGCCGGTGCAGCGCCTGTGGCTGCAGTCCATGACGCCCGCCGCCATCCGCGACGGCTTCGAACACCTGCGCAGCGATGCGCAGATGCAGGGACTGGCCGACGCCGCGCGCAGCCGTTCCGAGGCCGACTGGATGGTCGGCATCAACGGCACGCGCGCCATGACCGCCTTCAACTCGCGCGACGGGGGCTTCTTCCTCACCACCGTGGGCCGGGTGCAGACGCCCACGCTGTCCATCGTGGTCGAGCGCGAGGAAAAGATCCGCGCCCACCGCAGCCGCGACTACTGGGAAATCCACGGCGCCTTCCTGGCCGAAGCAGGCGAGTACCCGGGCAAGTGGTTCGATCCCGCGTTCAAGAAACCCACCGGCGACGACGCCGACCTGGAGCAGCGCGCCGACCGCGTCTGGAGCCAGCGCGAGGCGCTGGCGATTGCCGATGCGGTGCGCGGCAAGGCCGCCAGCGTCACCGAAGAAAGCAAACCCACCACGCAGGCCAGCGGCCTGCTGTACGACCTGACCAGCCTGCAGCGAGAGGCCAACGGCCGCTTTGGTTTTTCTGCCAAGACCACGCTGCAGCTCGCGCAAAGCCTGTACGAGCGCCACAAGGCCCTGACCTACCCGCGTACCGATTCGCGCGCGCTGCCCGAGGACTACCTGCCCACGGTGAAGCAGACTTTCGAGATGCTGGCCGGCAGCGGCATGAAGCACCTGGCGCCGCACGCGCTGATCGCGCTCAACAACGGCTACATCCGCCCGAGCAAACGCATCTTCGACAACAGCAAGGTCAGCGATCACTTTGCCATCATCCCCACGCTGCAGGCACCGAGCGGCCTGAGCGAAGCCGAGCAGAAGCTGTACGACCTGGTGGTGCGCCGCTTCCTCGCTGTGTTCTTCCCCAGCGCCGAGTTCATGGTGACCACGCGCATTTCTAAAGTTCTGAATCATCATTTCAAGACCGAAGGCAAGGTGCTGGTCAAGCCGGGCTGGATGGCGGTCTACGGCAAGGAAGCCGCCGAAGACGTGGTCGATGCCAAGGAGGGCGACAAGGGGCAGAACCTGGTGCCGGTGCGCGAAGGCGAGACCGTGCGCACCGAATCGGTGGAAACCAGGGGCCTGAAAACCAAGCCGCCCGCGCGCTATTCGGAAGCCACGCTGCTGGGTGCCATGGAAGGCGCGGGCAAGCTGGTGGATGACGACGAACTGCGCGAAGCCATGCAGGAAAAAGGCCTGGGCACGCCCGCCACGCGCGCGGCCATCATCGAAGGCCTGCTGACCGAGAAATACATGTTCCGCGAAGGCCGCGAGATCATCCCCACGGCCAAAGCCTTCCAGCTCATGACGCTGCTGCGAGGCCTGGGCGTGGAAGAGCTCTCCAAGCCCGAACTCACCGGCGAGTGGGAATACAAGCTGTCGCAGATGGAGCACGGCAAACTGAGCCGCGCCGCCTTCATGGGCGAGATCGCCGCCATGACCGAGCGCATGGTGAAGAAGGCCAAGGAATACGACCGCGACACCATCCCGGGCAACTACGCCACGTTGTCCACGCCCTGTCCGAACTGCGGCGGCGTGGTGAAGGAAAACTACCGCCGCTACGCCTGCACCGGCGCCGACGGCAACAGCGAAGGCTGTGGCTTCTCGTTCGGCAAGTCGCCGGCCGGTCGCACCTTCGAGCCCGAAGAAGCCGAACAGCTGCTGGCGACCAAGAAGATCGGCCCGCTCGAAGGCTTCCGCTCCAAGGCGGGCTGGCCCTTCGTGGCCGAGATCGTCATCAAGTTCAACGAAGAAGACAAGAACTGGAAGCTGGAATTCGACTTCGGCGACGACAAGAAGGGCGAAGAAACCGGCGAACTGGTGGACTTCAGCGGCAGCGAATCACTCGGCGCCTGCCCCAAGTGCGGCAGTGCGGTGTTTGAGCACGGCGCCAACTACGTGTGCGAAAAATCGGTGCCCACCCTGGCGCAGGCCACGCCGAGCTGCGACTTCAAGAGCGGCAAGATCATCCTGCAGCAGCCGGTGGCGCGCGAGCAGATGAGCAAGCTGCTGGAAACCGGCAAGACCGACCTGCTCGACAAGTTCGTCTCCATGCGCACGCGCCGCGCCTTCAAGGCCTTCCTCGCCTGGGACAAAGAGGCGGGCAAGGTGAACTTCGAGTTCGCGCCATCCAAGTTCCCGCCGCGCAAGACCGCGGCCGGCGCACCCGTGCGCGCGGCCGCCAGCAAAGCCGCACCGGCCAAGAAGGCGGCGCCCGCGAAGAAAGCCGCAGCCAAAAAGACGCCCGCGGTGAAAGCCCCCAAGGCACCGCGCAAGACCACCGCCGCCAGCGGCAAGCAGCCCAGCGCTGCATTGGCCGCGGTGATCGGTGCAGACGCCGTGTCGCGCCCGGAAGCGGTCAAGAAGCTGTGGGACTACATCAAGGCCAACGGCCTGCAGGACGCGGCCAACAAGCGCAACATCAACGCCGACGCCAAGCTGGAACCGGTGTTCGGCAAGCCGCAGGTGACGATGTTTGAAATCGCCGGCGTGCTGGGCAAACACCTCAGCTGATTCTGGAGACAACACACCATGAGCCTCAAACTCTATTTCGCCCCGGGCGCCTGCTCGTTCGTGCCGCACAGCATGCTGGAACTTTCGGGCGCGGCGTTCGAGCCCGTCAGCGTGAAGCTGCACAAGGGCGAACAGCGCTCGGCAGACTACCTCGCCATGAACCCGCGCGGCCAGGTGCCGGTGCTGGTGGACGGCGGCGAGGTGATCACCCAGATCGTGGCCATCCTGCTGCACCTGGACGCGAAGTTTCCACAGGCCGGCATCCTGCCCGCCTCGGGTCTTGCGCGCACGCGTGCGCTGTCCACGCTGGCCTGGATGAACAACACCGTGCACCCCACCTTCACCCATGTGTTCATGCCGCAGAAGTTCACCGACGACGAAGGTGCGCAAAAGGTCATTCGTGCGTTCGCCGCGAACAGCTACCGAGGGCTGCTGGGCGAGATCGAGGTGCTCGCGGCCCAGGCGGCGCCCTGGCTCACGGGCGAGAAGCCTGGTGCGCTCGACGCTTATGCGCTGACCCTGTTGCGCTGGGGCGGCTATGCCGGCATCGACCCCACCACCTTCCCCGCCACCTGGGATCTGGCCCAGCGTTTTGCGGCGCTGCCGGCCGTGGCGCGGGCGGTCGAACGCGAGAAGCTGCAGCTCAACGTGTACCAGCCGGCGACAACGGCCTGATTTTCCGCGACCGCGTCGCCTGGCTTCAGTCCTTGTCCGGGGACTTGCGGGGCGCAAAACGCACCGACGCGCGCAGACCCCGGTGGGCACGTTCTGGCTGGGCGTCCTCCATGGACACCACGGCGCCGTGTTGCTGCGCGATCTCGTGCACGATGGCCAGGCCCAGGCCCGAGCCGTCGACGTTGGTGCCCAGCGCGCGGTAGAACGGCTGCAGCACGAGTTCGCGCTCGTTTTCCGGGATGCCGGGGCCGTTGTCTTCCACCTGCAGGATCATCACGCCGCTGAAGCGATCCAGCAGCACGCGCGCCGTGACCACGCCACCGCGACCGGAATAGTTGATGGCGTTGTCCACCAGGTTGCGCGTCATCTCCTGCAGCAGGGTCGGGTTGCCGTCCATCAGGCAATCCGCAGGCATCTCCTCAGGCCCTTCGTAACCCAGGTCGATGCCGTGCTCCAGCGCCCGAGGCACGGAGTCCTGCACGACGCCCGTCACGAGCTTGGCGAGGTCGATGCGCGCGGTCGGCAGCGTGCGGCCGGTGGTCTCGGCGCGGGCGAGTGACAACAGCTGGTTGACCGTGTGGGTGGCGCGGGTGCTGGAGCGCGCGATCTGCTGCAGCGAGCCGCGGATTTCCTGCGGATCGCTCTCGCGCTGCGCCAGCTCGGCCTGCATGCGCAGCCCCGCCAGCGGTGTCTTGAGCTGGTGGGCCGCGTCGGCCAGGAAGCGTTTCTGCGTGCTCAGCGAGGTCTTCAGCCGCGTGAG
Organism: Hydrogenophaga sp. L76; assembly: GCF_057654755.1. NCBI lineage: Bacteria > Pseudomonadati > Pseudomonadota > Betaproteobacteria > Burkholderiales > Comamonadaceae > Hydrogenophaga > Hydrogenophaga sp. L76. The sequence continues at coordinate 2,990,240 of NZ_CM172807.1, read as the reverse complement.
CAGGTCGTTGATGGACGAGACCAGGGGCGCCACTTCCTGCGGAATGAAAGACTCCTCGATCGGACTCAGGTCGTCGGGCTTGCGCGCGCGGATGCGCTGTTCCAGTTCGTTGAGCGGGCGGATGCCGCGCACCAGCGCCATCCACACCAGCAGCACCGCCAGCGGCAGGATCACGAACTGCGGCACCATCACGCCCTTGATGATTTCGGTGGCCAGCGTGGAGCGTTTTCCCTTGGTTTCGGCCACCTGCATCAGCACCAGGCGTTTGGGATCCTGGTTGCGCGAGAGCCAGGCGTAGGCCACACGCACTTCGTCACCGCGCACGATGTCATCGCGCAGCATCACCCGCCCGGGTTCGGGGGTCTCGTTGTCCTGCGGCAGTGGGAAGTCGCCCTCGCCGCTGATGAGTGTGCCGCGGGGGTCCAGCACCTGGTAGTAGACGAGATCGCTGTCGTCGGCGCGCAGCAGGTCGCGTGCCTGCGGTGTCAGGTTGAAGCTCACCTGGTCGTTCTGGTTCACCACGAACTGCGTCAGCGCCTGCAGGTTGAACTCCAGCGCCCGGTCAAACGGCTTGCTCGCAATGCCCTGCGCGACAAACCAGGTCAGTGCCAGCGACAGCGGCCACAGCAGCAGCAGCGGCGTGAGCATCCAGTCCAGGATCTCGCCAAACAGGCTGCGCTGCTCGCGCTGGAACAGCCCGAACGACATCTGGCCGTTGTCGTGTTTTTTGGGATCGGACATGTCAGCTGCGGCGGTTTATCGCAAACTTGTCCGGAGCGAAGGGTTCCAACCCAGAGCACCGTGGAGCCGGCTTTGCCGGGCCACCAGTGCTGCCCCCTGGGGGGTGACGGGCAACAAGCCCGGCGCGGGGGGGGGCCTTCATCCAGGGATTTTTTCAAGGCAATAACCCAGCCCCCGCACCGTCGCGATGCGGATCGGTCCCTTCTCGATCTTCTTGCGCAGGCGGTGGATGTAGACCTCGATGGCGTTGTTGCTCACCTCTTCGCCCCACTCGCACAGGCGCTCGACCAGCTGGTCCTTGCTCACCAGGCGCCCGGCGCGCTGCAGCAGCACTTCGAGCAGGCCCAGTTCACGCGCCGAGAGCTCGACCATCTTGCCGTCGATGGTCGCCACACGTCCGGCCTGGTCGTATTCCAGCGGGCCGTGCTTGATGGTGTTGGTGCTGCCACCCATGCCGCGGCGCGTGAGCGCGCGCACCCGCGCTTCGAGCTCCTGCAGCGAAAAAGGTTTGGCCATGTAGTCGTCGGCGCCATAGTCCAGGCCCTTGACGCGTTCCTCGATGCTGTCGGCCGCCGTCAGGATCAGCACCGGCAGCGCCGAACCGCGTGACCGCAGGCGTTTGAGCACCTCCAGGCCATGCATCCGGGGCAAACCCAGGTCCAGGATCAGCAGGTCGAACTCGTTGTTGGTCATCAGTGCGGCGTCGGCTTCGCTGCCGCTGGCCACATGGTCCACAGCCGCGCCGGCCGCGCGAAGACTGCGCAGCAGACCATCGGCCAGAACCTGGTCGTCTTCGGCAATCAGGATGCGCATGCGGGTTTCCTTTGTGGCCGGTCGGACGGCCTGTTGTGGGGGCTCGGTCAGCCGCACAACCGGCTGGTGGCGGCAGGGTCTCCGCGGCCATTTTAGGCTTCGCCGAAGGGGTCGGTTCCGGGATAAACCCCCGGCGCGCGGGCCGCCTGGGCGCGTGCCGCGCGGCCATTCAGGTGCCGTACGCCTCCAGCCCGAGCGCGACCACGGTGGCCACCTCGGCGCCGACCTGGGCGCGAAATTCCGCCTCGGCCTGCGCCACCGCCTGGCGAAACGCCTCCAGCCAGAGCAGGCCGGTGTCGGTGAACACGATGCGCCTTGCGCGCGCATCCAGCGGATCGGGTTCGCGCCGCACCAGGCCCCAGGCTTCGCACTGTGTCACCAGATCGCCCATGGCCTGCTTGCTCATGCCCGCCTGGTGGGCGAGTTCGGTCAGGCGCGAGCCCTTGAGCGCCAGGTGGCGCGTGATGTGGATGTGGGCCGCGCCCACCTGCGCCCGTGCGGCGAGGTTGGACAAGCCCAGCGGCACGTTGGCATCGTGCGCCATCAGGTGCAGCACGCGCTCGTCAAAACGTCGCAAAGCCAGACCCATCAGACGGCCCAGATGTCCGGAGCGCCAGCGGTCGTCGGGGGTGGCAACGTGCCGTTCAGCATTCATGGGTTCAGTCGGAAGAAGTGCATCCCGCCCAGGGCGCCGCGGAACCGGCTTCGCCGGGCCGCCAGCGCCGTCCCCCTGGGGGGAAGTCGCGCAGCGGCGCAGGGGGGATGTAAATAGTAAGGCAAATTGACCAAATAATGGCTTGTTTGAGATATACAAAGCGGTAAACTGCTGTTCAAGCATCCAGCCTGTACACAAAAACACCTGTTGGAAGCGAACACCCACTCACCCGCTCAGGAGCATCACATGGACGCAACCGTCAAGAACAACCCCGTCAACAGCGAAAAGGCCAAGGCCCTGCAGGTCGCGCTGGCCCAGATCGAAAAGCAGTTCGGCAAAGGCACGATCATGCGGCTGGGCGAGGGCGAGGTGATCGAAGACATCCAGGTGGTGTCCACCGGCTCGCTGGGGCTGGACATCGCGCTGGGCGTCGGCGGCCTGCCGCGGGGTCGCGTGATCGAGATCTACGGCCCGGAATCCTCGGGCAAGACCACGCTCACCCTGCAGGCCATCGCCGAAATGCAGAAGGTGGGCGGCCAGTGTGCCTTCGTTGACGCCGAACACGCGCTGGACATCCAGTACGCGCAGAAGCTCGGCGTCAACCTGCAAGATTTGCTGATTTCCCAGCCCGACACCGGCGAACAGGCGCTCGAAATCGTCGACAGCCTGGTGCGTTCCGGCGCGGTTGACCTGATCGTGGTCGACTCGGTGGCCGCGCTCACGCCCAAGGCCGAACTCGAAGGCGAGATGGGCGACAGCCTGCCCGGCCTGCAGGCCCGCCTGATGAGCCAGGCGCTGCGCAAGCTCACCGCCCACATCAAGAAGACCAACTGCATGGTCATCTTCATCAACCAGATCCGCATGAAGATTGGCGTCATGTTCGGGTCACCTGAAACCACCACCGGCGGCAACGCGCTCAAGTTCTACGCCTCGGTGCGCCTGGACATCCGCCGCACCGGCACGATCAAGAAAGGCGAGGACTCGATCGGCAACGAAACCAGGGTCAAGGTGGTGAAGAACAAGGTGGCGTCCCCGTTCAAGACGGCCGAGTTCGACATCCTGTTTGGCGAAGGCATCAGCCGCGAAGGCGAAATCCTGGACCTGGGCGTGCTGCACAAGGTGATCGAAAAATCCGGTGCCTGGTACGCCTACAACGGCGAGAAGATCGGCCAGGGTCGCGACAACTCGCGCGAATTCCTGCGCGAGAACCCCGATCTGCGCGTCGAGATCGAGAACAAGGTGCGCACCGAACTCGGCGTGCCGCTGCTGCCCACCGACGAAGCCGCTGCGCCGGCCAAAGGTGGCAAGGCCGCCAAGGCGGAGAAAGCCGCCGTCGCCGAATAAGCGGTCCGGTGGATCGCACGCACCAATCGACAGCGGCAGGCTGAAATGGGCTTTGATCAGCCGTCACTCAAGGGCCGCGCCCTGCGTCTGCTGGCCGGCCGTGAGCATTCGCGTGCCGAGCTGGAGCGCAAGCTCAAGCCCCACGAAACCGAGCCCGGTGAACTGGCCCGCGCACTCGATGATCTGCAGGCGAAGGGCTTCATCGATGAGCGGCGCGTGGTGGCGTCGGTGCTGCACCGCCGTGCCAGCCGGCTCGGCGCGTCGCGCGTGAAGCACGAGCTGCAGGCCAAGGGCGTGAGCGCCGAAGCCGTGGCCACGGCCGTGGCCGGTCTGCAGGGTTCCGAGTTCGAGCGCGCGCGCGAGATCTGGCGCCGCAAGTTCGGTGAGCCGGCCGCCGATGCCGCGGGACAGGCCAAGCAGATGCGCTTCCTGGCCACTCGCGGCTTTGGCGGGGATGTCATCCGAAAAGTGGTGGGCGGGCGCCACGAGAACTGAGCGGCTGGGAGCCTGGCGTTCGCATTACCATCCGGGGTATTCAAAAGCACGCCACAATGCGTGTCCCTGGAGACAAACCATGGCTTTATTCCGGCGGTTCTTTGGCGCTGAAGGGGCGGTGCACGACCACCAGCTCCAGGCGGAGGCCGCGGGCGCCGCGCAGGGCCTGGACATCGACGCCGCCGTGGCCGCTCACCAGCAGTGGAAGCAGCACGTGCTGGCGCATCTGGCCGGCCACCCCGAAGCCGGACTGGACGTCGAACAGATTTGCCGCGACGACCGTTGCGATCTGGGTCGCTGGATCCATGGTCAGGCCCGGGCCCGCCTGGGCACCTTCCCGGGGTTCACCGCCTTGCTTTCGCACCACCGCATGTTCCACCACGTGGCGTGCAATGTGCTCGCGCTGGAGCAGGCGGGCAAGCGGGCCGACGCCCGACGCATGGTGGCCGACCAGTTCGAGGCCTACTCGGACCGGGTGACGGAAGACCTGCGCTTGTTGCAGCAGGTGGTGAACCAACCCCGCAGCGAACCCGGTCGGTCGAACTGAGCGGAAGTTCCGCTCAGAGACCGAGCATGAGCTGGAGGTTTTGCACCGCGGCGCCGCTGGCGCCCTTGCCCAGGTTGTCCAGGCGCGCGATCAGCACGGCTTGACGATGGGCTTCATGGGCAAACACCCGAAGCTCCAGCTGGTTGGTGTCGTTGAGGGCGGTGGCGTCGAGCTTGCCGCTCTCCGGTGCGGGCTCCACGCTGACCCAGCCGCCGGCCGAGACGCTGGCCGCGTAGTGGGCGACCAGCGCATCGTGCAGGTCGCTGGCTTTCGGCGCGCCAGGCAGGTCGTCCAGGTGCAGTGGCAGTTGTACCAGCATGCCCTGGCGGAAATTGCCCACGGCGGGCATGAAGATGGGCCGGCGGCTCAGGCCGGTGTAACGCAGGACTTCGGGAATGTGTTTGTGCGTCAGGCCGAGCGCATAAGCCTCGTGCAGCGGGGCTTCGCCTTTTTCATAGGCTTCGATCATGCTGCGGCCGCCGCCCGAGTAACCGCTGACCGCAGGCAGCGAGACCGGGAAGTCTTTCGGCAGCAGCCCGGCATCGACCAGCGGACGCAGCAAAGCGATGGCGCCAGTGGCGTAGCAGCCGGGGTTGGCCACACGATCCGCTTTCATCACGGCCTCGCGCTGGTCGGCACAGAGTTCGGGGAAGCCATAGGCCCAGCCGGGCGCGCAGCGGTGGGCGGTGGAGGCGTCGATGATCCGGGGTTTCCGGCCCGGCAGGCCCTCGATCATGGCCACCGATTCGATGGCCGCATCGTCGTGCAGACAGAGGATCACCAGATCGGCCTGCGCCATCAGATCGCGCTTGGCTTCGGGGTCCTTGCGCCGCTCCGGCGCGATGCTCAGCAGCTCGATGGCCGGCATCGTTTGCAGGCGTTCGCGAATCTGCAGGCCGGTGGTGCCGGCTTCGCCGTCGATGAAGATCTTGGCCATGGCGTCTCCTGTGGGTGTCAGTCAGGGTTCAGCGTCGGCCTTTATAATTATGCATTACGTAAGCCGCTGCTTATATAGATTGGTGCGTTGCACCATGATACAGTCGCCGGCTGCCGTGTTCATTGCCCGTGCGCCGGCTGCGCCTTTTTGGCCGGATCGAACAACCCCCCCAGTCCGAGAGAGACCTCATGAAGATTCACGAGTACCAAGGCAAGGAAATCTTGCGTCAATTTGGTGTGCCGGTGCCCCGCGGTATCGCGGCATTCACGGTGCAGGAAGCGGTGGAAGCCGCGCAAAAACTGGGTGGCCCGGTCTGGGTGGTGAAAGCCCAGATCCACGCCGGTGGCCGCGGCAAGGGCGGCGGCGTGAAGGTTGCCAAGACCATTGAAGACGTCAAGCGCATCGCGGGCGAAATCCTGGGCATGCAGCTCAAGACCCACCAGACCGGCCCCGAAGGCCAGAAGGTGCGTCGCCTCTACATCGAAGACGGCGCCGACATCAAGAACGAGCTGTACGTGTCGCTCGTCACCGACCGCGCGACCCAGAAAGTGGCGTTGATCGCATCGAGCGAAGGCGGCATGGACATCGAGGAAGTGGCCCACGCCACGCCCGAGAAGATCATCACCGAGATGATCGACCCCCTCACCGGCATCACGGCTGAGCAGAGCAAGAAGGTGGCCGCAGCCATCGGACTGAGCGGCGCCTCCGTCGACCAGGCCGTGGACATCTTCGCCAAGATCTACAAGTGCTACATGGACACCGACGCGTCCCTGGTGGAGATCAACCCCCTGAACTGCGACTCCAAGGGCAACCTGATGGCCCTGGACGCGAAGTTCAACTTCGACGCCAACGCGCTGTTCCGCCACCCCGAGATCGTGGCCTACCGCGATCTGGACGAAGAAGATCCGGCCGAAATCGAAGCCTCGAAGTTTGACCTGGCCTACATCAGCCTGGACGGCAACATCGGCTGCCTGGTCAACGGTGCCGGTCTGGCCATGGCCACCATGGACACCATCAAGCTGTTCGGCGGCGAACCGGCCAACTTCCTGGACGTGGGCGGCGGTGCCACCCCCGAGAAGGTCACCGAAGCCTTCAAGATCATGCTCAAGAACCCCAAGGTTGAGGGCATCCTGGTCAACATCTTTGGCGGCATCATGAAGTGCGACACCATCGCCACCGGCGTGATCACCGCCTGCAAGGCCGTGAACCTGTCCGTGCCGCTGGTGGTGCGCATGAAGGGCACCAACGAAGAGCTGGGCAAGAAGATGCTGGCCGAATCGGGCCTGCCGATCATTGCGGCCGACACCATGGCCGAAGCCGCGACCAAGATCGTCGCTGCCGTCAAATAAGCCCGGAGAAGAAACACCATGTCGATCTACATCAACAAAGACACCAAGGTCATCACCCAGGGCATCACGGGCAAGACCGGTCAGTTCCACACCGAAAAGTGCCAGGAATACGCGAACGGCAAGAACTGTTTCGTGGCCGGTGTGAACCCCAAGAAGGCCGGCGAGTCGATCTTCAACATCCCGATCTACGCCTCCGTCAAGGAAGCCGCGGCGCAGACCGGCGCCACCGTGTCGGTGATCTACGTGCCGCCCGCAGGCGCTGCCGCCGCGATCTGGGAAGCCGTCGAGGCCGACCTCGACCTGGCGGTCTGCATCACCGAAGGCATCCCGGTCAAGGACATGCTGGAAGTGCGCAACCGCATGAAGGCCAAGGAAGCCGCCGGCGGCAAGAAGACCCTGCTGCTGGGCCCCAACTGCCCCGGCCTGATCACGCCCGAAGAAATCAAGATCGGCATCATGCCCGGTCACATCCACCGCAAGGGCCGCATCGGCGTGGTCTCGCGTTCGGGCACGCTGACCTATGAAGCCGTGGCCATGCTGACCGAAGTGGGCCTGGGCCAGTCCAGCGCTGTGGGCATCGGTGGCGACCCGATCAACGGCCTGAAGCACATCGACGTGATGCGCGCCTTCAACGACGATCCCGACACCGATGCCGTGATCATGATCGGCGAGATCGGTGGCCCCGATGAAGCCGAAGCCGCCATGTGGTGCAAGGCGAACATGAAGAAGCCCATCGTCGGCTTCATCGCCGGTGTGACGGCCCCTCCCGGCAAGCGCATGGGCCACGCCGGTGCGCTGATCTCCGGTGGTGCCGACACGGCCGATGCCAAGCTCGCCATCATGGAAGAGTCCGGCTTCATCATCACGCGCAACCCGTCCGAGCTGGGCAAGCTGCTCAAGGCGCAGCTGTGAAACGGCTCCCAGGCTGACGTGACAAAGGCAACGCTTGCGTTGCCTTTTTTTCTTGGGCGCTGCAGAAACAAGTCCGGGAGCTCCCTCTGGCGCTTGATGTGGCACGGTGATTGCAACAAAATGCAACGATCATGCGCACGGCGGTAGTGCCGATACCGTGAGATACCTTCGCACCGTTTGCGGCTTTGTTCACCCCAACGGTCTCCTCACGCCAACAAGGTCGGAAATTGCCCCGCACCCCTGAACGCCGCCAAGCCATGCCGCCGAGCGCCCGCCGCCGGGGCTGGCGCCCGGACGCGCTGCTGGGCCTGGCGGTGGTGGCCGGTGTGCTGGCCTTGCACGCGGCCACCGATCTCTTCAGCGGTTTCGAGCGCCGCTTCTACGACTTCGCCAGCAGCCACAGCGGGCGCGCACCCAGCGACCGCATCGCCATCATCGCCATCGACGACCAGAGCATCGCCAACATCGGGCGCTGGCCCTGGCCGCGCGAGGTGCATGCGCAGCTGATCGACCAGCTCAAGGCCGCTGGTGCCAGAACGGTGGCGCACACGGCGCTGTTTTTTGAACCCCAGACCGCGCGTGGACTGGACAGCCTGCGTGAGCTGCGCACCCAGATCGAGGGCGGCACGCTGCCGGACCTGGGGCCGCTGTCGCGCGAGAGCCTGGTCCGCACCCTCATCAAGGCGGAAGAAAAGCTCGACGCCGATGGCCGTCTGGTCGCGAGCATGGCTCGCGCGGGCAACGTGATCGTGCCTTCGGTGTTCGAACTCGGTGAGCCTCTGGGCCGGCCCGACCAGCCGCTGCCCGCCTTTGCACGGAAAAGCGCGCTGGTGGATGCCACCGGTTTTGGCTTCCCGGCATCGCAGTCGCAGCAGCCCATTGCCGCCATCGGTGAGGCCGCCGTGGCCGTGGCCCACCTCAACCAGTTGCAGGACCGTGATGGCGCGGTGCGCCAGGAACCCTTGTTGCTGAACTTTGACGGCCACGCCGTGCCCAGCATGGGGCTGGCGGTGGCTGCGCACAGCCTGAACCTGGGCGTGCAGGACCTGCGCCTGTTGCCCGGCGAGGGGGTGCAGCTCGGGCGCTTGCGCATACCGACCGACGAACTGGCGCGCGTGCTGCCGCAGTTTTATCCGGACCCAGACGGCCGCCCCGCGTTTGCGGTGGACAGTTTCTACGACGTGGTCTCGGGCAAGATCCCCGCCGCCAAGTACGCCGGCAAGATCGTGATCGTGGGCGCGACCGCGACCGGGGTTGGCAACGTGTTCACCACGCCGGTGGCGGCCGCCATGTCGCCCGCCGTGATCCTGGCACACATCACCTCCAGCATCCTGCAGGGCCATTTCATCGCCCGGCCGCTGTGGAGCGGTATCGCCGTGGCGGCGCTGGTGCTGGCGGTGGCGGTCTATCTGCTGCTGGCCCTGCCGCGGCTGTCAGCGGTGCGCGGTGCCTGGGTCTCGGGCGCACTGTTCGTGCTGATGCTGGGTGCGGAATACGGCCTGCTGTCCGCGTCCGCGCTGTGGCTGCCGCTGGTGTTCCCGGCCGCGCTGCTGTTGATCGGCCACCTGGCCCTCGTCACGCGGCGCTTCGGGGTCACCGAGGCGCGCAAGGTCCAGACCGATGCCGAGTCGGCCGAAACCAACCGCATGATGGGCCTGGCGCTGCAGGGCCAGGGCCAGCTGGACATGGCCTTTGACCGCCTGCGCCGCGTGCCGCACAGCGAGGCGCTGATGGACAACCTCCAGCAGCTGGCGCTGGATTTCGAGCGCAAGCGCCAGTTCAACAAGGCGCAGTCGGTGTACGAACACATGGCCCGGCTGGACCGTGCCGATGCCGATGTGCAGGCCCGTCTGAAACGCGCCAGAAACCTGTCGGAAACCATGGTGTTGGGCGGTGGCGCATTGCACCCGGGCGGCACCCTGCTGCTCACGGGTGGCGGCATCGAGAAGCCCATGCTCGGGCGCTACCAGGTCGAAAAGGAGCTGGGCAAGGGCGCCATGGGCGTGGTCTACCAGGGTCGAGATCCGAAGATCGGCCGCTGGGTGGCCATCAAGACCCTGGCGCTGAGCGCCGAATTCGAGGGCAGCGAACTGCAGGACGCGCGAGAGCGCTTCTTCCGCGAGGCCGAGACCGCCGGGCGCCTGCAGCATCCGCACATCGTCACCATCTTCGACGCCGGTGAAGAACACGACCTGGCCTACATCGCCATGGAATTCCTGCCGGGCCGGGACCTGGTGGCACACACCCGCGCGGACCACCTGCTGCCCGTGGCCACGGTGCTGGACATCGGCGAGCGGGTCGCCCTGGCGCTGGATTACGCGCACCGCCAAAACGTGGTGCACCGCGACATCAAGCCGGCCAACGTCATGTATGCGCCGGATGCCGACAGCGTGAAAGTCACCGACTTCGGCATCGCGCGCATCACCGATTCCAGTCGCACCAAGACCGGCATGGTGCTGGGCACACCCAGCTTCATGTCGCCCGAGCAACTGGCCGGGCAGCACATCGATGGCCGCTCCGACCTCTATTCGCTGGGGGTGATGCTGTTCCAGCTGCTCACGGGCACGCTGCCGTTCCGGGGCGACTCCATGGCCGCGCTGATGTACCAGATCGCCAACCAGAGCCCCCCCGATGTGCGCGCCCTGCGACCCGGATTGCCCGCCGGGATCGCCGACATGCTCACCCGGAGTCTGGCCAAGTTACCCGCTCAGCGCTACCAGACCGGCGCTGATCTGGCGGCCGAACTGAAGCGGTTGCGAGCGGAAGTCGATACCCTGGCTGGTACCGATATGCCATTGCGCGACAATGCCAGTAGCGCGGCCGGCCCGTCCGACCACTTTGAAACCACACAGGTCAGCCCCCAACGTCCGTCAACCACCAGGGTCGCAGCCCCTGATATCGCGGAATATGTGACAAATAGTCGAAATCAAGAACGATGACGAATCACATGTTTGGTTATAAACCTGCTCAACATGAACTTTGAGTACGCCGCCCTCACGGACCCAGGCCTGGTCCGCGACAACAACGAAGACACGGTTGCCGTGGATGCCGAGAACCAGGTGGTGGTGCTGGCCGATGGCATGGGCGGCTACAACGCGGGCGAAGTGGCCAGCGCCATGGCCACCACGTTCATCAAGGAAGAGCTGGGCCGCTGGCTGGTCGATGGCGGGCACGAGGCCAACCCCCGCGAACTCAAGCGGGCGATGGAAATCTGCATCGACAACGCCAACCGCTCGATCTTCAACGCCGCCAACTCCAACCCCATGTACGCGGGCATGGGCACCACCATGGTCATGGGGGTGTTCATGGGAACGCGAGCGATGATCGGCCATGTGGGCGATTCACGCTGCTACCGCCTGCGGGGCACCACTCTGCAGCAGATCACGCGCGACCACTCTCTGCTGCAGGAGCAGATCGACGCCGGCCTGATCTCGCAGGAACAGGCCCAGTTCGCCACCCACAAGAACCTCGTCACCCGCGCCCTGGGGGTCGAGGACACGGTGTTGCTGGAAGTCAACGAATACCGGGTTGAAGACAGTGACCTGTACCTCTTTTGTTCCGATGGCCTGAGCGACATGGTGCTCGATGAACAGCTTGCCGCGATACTGATGGCGACAGGCGGTTTGCAGGGGAAATGCCGCACCTTGGTCGATGCGGCCAACGGGTACGGGGGTCGGGATAATATTTCGGTGATACTGGTGCTGGCACGCGCCAAACAGGTCCGCAGGGGTTTGCTGTCGCGTATGCTTGGCGGCGCTAGTTCTTAAGAATTAATTCATCAGGTTCCACAGGAGTCGGCCATGCCGAAAATGATCGTTTCCATCGATGGCGTCGTCATCAAGGAAGTGCAGCTCACCAAAGACCGCACCACGCTCGGTCGTCGTCCCTACAACGACATCGTGATCGACAACCTCGCGGTCAGCGGGGAGCATGCGGTCATGCAGATGTCTGGCGCCGAGGTGTTTCTTGAAGACCTCAACAGCACCAACGGCACCTATGTGAATGGCAAGGCCATCAAGAAACAGAAGCTGAAGAACGGTGACACGGTCGAGATCGGCAAGTACAAGATCAAGTTCGTGCACGACGGTGTGGTCGAGAACTTTGAAAAAACCACGGTCATCAACGCCGGTGCCGTGGTGGGGGCCGCCGAGCCAGCCGCCCCGGTGGGCAATGGCTCGATCCGCGTCATGTCGGGTGCTGCTGCGGGCCGTGAAGTGCCGCTGGTCAAGGTGGTCACCACCATCGGCAAACCGGGTGTGGCGGTGGCGGCCATCACGCGCCGTCCCCATGGTTATGTGGTTGCGCTGGTCGAAGGCGCCATCAAGCCCACCGTGAACGGCAGCGCCATCGGCACCGAGGCGGTCAACCTGCACAACGGTGACCTGATCGAGCTCGCGGGCACGCAGATGCAGTTCGTGCAGTCCTGAGGCCCAGCGGCCAGCGGCCCGGTCCGCAGGCCATGAACGGCCTGCATCTTCCATTCTGGCGCCTCCCATGCAGGCCTTGAGCAGACACGGCCCGCGCATCGCTGTCACCTTGCTGCCGCTGCTGCTGGCCGTGCTGCACGCCGTGGGGGTGCTGCCCATGGGCGTGCTGCAGCGGCTCGACGACATCATTTACGACGCTCGCCTGCGCGCCACCCTGCCGGCCACGCGCGACGAGCGGGTGGTGATCGTCGACATCGATGAAAAGAGCCTGGCCGAAGTCGGGCGCTGGCCCTGGGCCCGGCACGACGTGGCCCGGCTGGTCGACACCCTGTTTGAAGACCAGCGCATCGCCCTGCTCGGGTTTGACACGGTGTTTGCCGAAGCCGACAACAGCTCGGGCCTGCAACAGCTGCAGCAACTGGCCAGCGGTGCGCTCGCCGACCAGCCCGGTTTTGCCGAACGCCTCCGGCAACTCGAACCCGAGCTGAACCGCGACGCCCGGCTGGCGCGGGCGCTCAAGAACCGCCCGGTGGTCTTGGGCTACTACTTCACCAGCGACCGCGACGGGCGCACCAGCGGTGTGTTGCCCGCTCCGGTGATGCCGCCCGAAGCGCTGGGCGGCCGGCCCATCCTGGCCACGCGCTGGGACGGCTACGGCGCCAACATCCCACCGCTGGCCGAAGCGGCCCCGCGCGCCGGTTTTTTCAACGCCATCACCAGCCCGGACGGCGTGGTGCGCTCACTCCCCCTGCTGGCCGAGCACGGGGGGCGCTACTACGAATCGCTGTCACTGGCCATGTTTCGTCTGCTGCTCGGCTCGCCCGGCGTCGAACCGGGTTTTCCCTCCGAGCGGCTGGTGGGTCGCCAGTACCAGGCGATGGAGAGCGTGCGCCTGCGCCAGGGGGCGTCCACGCTCGCCATCCCGGTGGATCACCGGGTCGCCACGCTGGTGCCCTTCCGCGGCCCCGGTGGCCCGCAGGGCGGGTCGTTCACCTATGTCAGCGCCGCCGACCTGCTCGCCGGACGGGTGGCGCCCGGGCAACTGGCAGGCAAGATCGTGCTCATCGGCACCACCGCGCCGGGGCTGCTGGACCTGCGGATCACGCCGGTGGGCGAAACCTACCCCGGCGTCGAAACCCACGCCAGCCTCATCGCCGGCCTGCTCGATGGCCAGCTGCTCGTCAAGCCCGACTACGCGCTGGGCTACGAACTGGTCGTGCTGGTGGTCGCCGGCCTGGTTCTGGCGCTGGCGCTGCCCCTGTTGGGCGCGGCGCGCGCGGTGCTGCTGAGCCTGGCGGTGGTGCTGGCGGTGATCGGGCTCAACACCTGGCTGTACCTGGGTCATGGGCTGGTGCTGCCGCTGGCCAGCACGCTGGTGATGGCGGGCCTGGCCTTTGCGCTCAACATGAGCTACGGCTATTTCGTTGAAAGCCGGGCCAAACGCGAACTCGCCCAGCTCTTCGGCACCTATGTGCCGCCCGAGCTGGTCGACGAGATGGTCAAGGACCCCGACCGCTACAGCATGACCGCCACCACCCGCGAACTCACCGTGATGTTCTGCGACATGCGCGGCTTCACGCAGATCGCCGAGAACATGGCGCCGACCGAGCTCCAGGCCCTGCTCAACACCGTGTTCAGCCGCCTGACCCGGCTCATCCGCCAGCAGCGCGGCACCATCGACAAATACATGGGCGACTGCGTCATGGCCTTCTGGGGCGCCCCGGTCGAAACGCCCAGCCACGCCAGCCTCGCCGTGCAGACCGCGCTGGCGATGGCGCAGGCCATCCGCGAGATCAACGCCGAGCGGGCACAGGGCGCCCTGCCCGCCATCCACCTCGGCATCGGCCTGAACACCGGCGACATGTGTGTGGGCGACATGGGCTCCGACGTGCGCCGCAGCTACACCGTGATCGGCGACGCGGTCAACCTCGGCGCGCGGCTCGAAGGGCTCTCGCGGATCTATGGCGTCGACATCGTCGCCAGCGAAGCCACCCAGGCCCAGGCGCCGGGCTTCGCCTGGCAGGTGCTCGACCGGGTGCGCGTCAAGGGCAAGGCCCAGGCCGTCACCATCGTCACCCCGCTGGGGCGCCGCGAGCAGCTCACCGCCGAACAGACCGCGGAGCTGGCGCAGTGGAAGCTCGCGCTCCAGGCCTGGCAGGCCCGGGACTGGGACGCCTGCGACGTGCACCTGCTCAACCTGCAGCGCCAGAATGCCAAAAAAGTCCTTTACCGCCTGTATGCCGAACGGGTAGCCTCCATGAGGCGGTTGCCGCCCGACGCCCCCTGGGACGGGACCACCAGCTTTGAGTCCAAATAACCCGGCCCGCTGGGCCACCAACCTGCGACAAGACCGATGAGGGTACGCGTTCTGGGCTGCTCCGGCGCCATCGCGCAAGGCTGCCGCACCACCTCCTTTTTGCTCGACGATGACGTCCTGATCGACGCCGGCACCGGCGTGGGCGATCTCAGCCTGGACGAAATGGCCCGGGTCAACCACGTCCTGCTGACCCATTCGCACCTGGATCACGTGGCCAGCCTGCCGCTCATGCTCGATGCCGTGGCCGCGCGCCGCCTGGCCGCGGGCGCCGAACCGCTGCAGGTGCGTGCCCTGCAGAGCACCATCGACGCCCTCAAGGCCCACATCTTCAACAACCTCATCTGGCCCGATTTTTCCACCATCCCCAGTGCCGCCACACCGCTCATGCGCTGCGTGCCCATCACCGTGGGCGAGGTGCTGCAGGTGGGCGGCAAGGCCATCGAGGTGCTGCCCGCCGTGCACACCGTGCCCGCCTGCGGCTACGCCGCCGCCACCGCCTCGGGCCACTGGGTCTTCAGCGGCGACACCGAGCGCAACCCCGCCTTCTGGCAGCGCGTCAACCAATTGTCCGTGGCCCTGCTCATCATCGAAACCGCCTTCAGCGACCGCGAAAAAGCGCTCGCCCGGCGCAGCCTGCACCTCGCGCCCGGCACGCTGGCACAAGAGCTCGACCAGATCGACCGCCGCCAGCGCTACCCGATCTACATCACCCACACCAAGCCCGCCGAAACCGGGCTCATCATGGACGAGATCCAGCGCTTCGACCAGATCCCCAGCCGGGAGGGCGACGTGCGCCACGACATCCGCTGGCTCAGCGCCGGGCAGACTTTCGAGCTCTGACTCCACCTCAGTCGGTGGCTCGGTGCGGGTCAAAACAGATGCACCGCCTACCCCAGGTGCCAAGTAAAATGAAGCGTCGTTTCACCCACTGAGGCCTCATCTGTGAAAACGCCCAGCTTGCAAGCCAAAGCGGCCTACTGCGCGAAATCCCGCCAGTCCAACTATGTGGCCAGCCTCCGCCTGGAGGGGTTTATCGTCAAACCAGCTGATGCCAAGCGTCAGCTGCCCACCCGGGCAGCGGTCTTGTCAAGCTACCAGCAAACTCGCACTTGACCTCGGGAAAGTACGGAACTGGGCAAGACCCGTACTGTTATCCGGGCTCATCTACCCGTTGATATTGCAAAGGGCGCAACCCGCTTCTGCAACCTTCATCGCATCGTGCCCGAGGCGTCAAAGCTTTTCGAAGGGCTGAAGCAGGCTCAGTGGTTTGAACATCACGAGCGGTCTGAACTTGTGAGCAGCACGGCGCAACTGTTCGGTGACCTCAACGTTATCCACCCCTTTCGTGAAGGCAATGGGCGCGCCCAGCGCATTCTCTTCGAACACATCATCATCAACGCGGGCTACCAGATCAGCTGGTGGGCGGCAGAGCCCGGTGAATGGGTTCAAGCCAACATCGATGCCGTGGTTTGTGACTACAGCGCGCTGGAATCGATTTTTGAGCGATGTATCGGCAAGGGCATTGAGGAGTGATCGACCACAGCCGGAGCCGCGATGGCCGATGCTCAACCGGGCTCATCATGGACGAGATCCAGCGCTTCGACCAGATCCCCAGCCGGGAGGGCGACGTGCGCCACGACATCCGCTGGCTCAGCGCAGGGCAGACTTTCGAGCTGTGAGTGGCTCTGGAAGAAGTTGGCGCCGTGCCCCGAGAAACCCATCGACATCATTGACACCCCTGTCGTGGTGGCCGGCCTGATCAGCCCGCAACCCGACTCGCCAGACCCGGGCGATCCGTTCTTGTGGGACCTCTTGGCGCTCAGGCCCGATCTCATCCTGGTCACGGGCGACCAGCGTTTGTTGCCAGACGCCGGCATGGGGCAGCGGGTCATCACGCCGCTGGCGCTGGCATCACGCCTGCAACACTGAACACAAAGACCTTGCCGCCGCAGGTGACAATTTCTGCCTGCTCAGACCGAGGTGACAAAAATTGTCAGTAGCAAAAAGCACCACATGACACAAATCGTCACGTGCACCGACTGCAGCGTGAAAAAGACCGCAGAAACCCGGCCCTGTCGGGTTGGCACGGACCCTGCTCAGTAAAGCGCATCTTTGTCCCGCAACCCCTAAGGAGTTTTTCTCATGAAGCGTTCCATGCAAAAAGGTTTCACCCTCATCGAATTGATGATCGTGGTGGCCATCATCGGTATTCTGGCTGCCGTGGCCCTGCCGGCTTATCAGGACTACAGCATCCGTGCCAAGGTGTCGGAAGCCGTGATCGCAGGCTCCGCAGCCAAGGGTGTACTCAGCGAGGCCTTCCAGTCTGATGGCATTGCTGGTTTGAGTGCTGCTTCTACCTCCATCAACGCTACGCCGTTCGCCCAGAAGGCTTCCAAGTACGTCGTCAACTACTGCGTGGGTGCCACCGTTACGACGCCTGGCGCAGCCGACTGCACTGCCACCACTGCCTTGACTAACTGGGTGGTCTCCGTGGCAATTGCAGCTACCTCCGGCAATGGTATTCCCACCACACTGAACGGCCAAACTATCACTTTGTCCCCCAACGTGGCGGGTGTTACGCCTGTGGCCACTTCGGTTGGCGCGATTGACTGGGCTTGCGGTTCTGTAACCACCCAGGCCGCTACTGGTCGCGGCTTGACCAACGTTGTGGCTGGTACCCTGCCTGCCAAGTACGCTCCGTCTGAGTGCCGCTGATTTCTGCAGGGCTTGCCTGAGCAAGCTCTGGCAGTGATCAAACCGAAAAGGGTGCCCAAGGGCACCCTTTTTTATTGAATATCTGGCGCTCTTCCAATTGATGTGATCTCGGGATGTCATATTTTTGGCCAATGAGACGAAAATTGGCAGTGGCGGGACGTCATGTGTCCAATGATTGACCCGGCATTTAATTGGATGTGAATTACTTCACGACAAAAGGGCATTTTGTGGATGGCACACCATTTGCAACGTTTCCGGTAGCAAGTTTTCCGTTGTCTGGAGTCGTCATCATGGGTTTGCAGCACAGCCGGGGGTTCACACTGATCGAATTGATGATTGTGGTGGCGATCATCGGCATTTTGGCCGCCGTGGCCTTGCCGGCCTATCAGGAGTATTCAGTCCGTGCCAAGCTGAGCGAAGGGCTGGCGGCAGCATCGGTGGCCAAGACCCTGTTGGCAGAAGGCTATACCCAGGATCGGGTGACTGGGCTGAACGCCGCAGCGACTGCGGTCAATGACACGCCTGTGGCCGACAAGGCGTCCAAATACATCGCCAACATTTGCGTGGGGGCGGCGGGCGTTGCCGGCGCCAATTGCACACCTTATGCACCCGATGACGCTTGGCCCATTTTTGTGACCATTGTGGCCCATGCTGCCAATGGGATTCCTGCCGGGCTGAATGGTGCGACATTTACTTTGTCGCCGAATGTCAATAATGCCGCGCCAACGGCGGCATCCACCGAATCGATAGACTGGGCTTGTGCCAGCGAAACGTCAATGACCGCTACCGGGCGTGGCATGACCAACATCGCCTTGGGCACTTTGCCGGCCAGATATCTGCCGACAGAGTGCCGATAAACTCGGCACATGTCTTTTCATCTGCGCATGAGGTCCGCCAGCAAAGCGGCCCTCTTTCATTTTCTGGGCTCGGTGCTGGTGGCGGCCATGGCGGCCGTGCTGGTGTTTCTGGTCTGGTACCCGCATCCTTATGGCCTGCTCTCGGGTGGTTCCAGGCTTTTCCTGATTCTGGTGGCGGTGGATGTGGTCTGTGGCCCTTTGCTGACCCTGGTGCTGTTCAGTCCGAAGAAGCCCAGACGCGAGATTTTTACGGACATGGCGTTGGTGGTCCTTATCCAGCTGGGGGCGCTGGCCTATGGCATGCACACGGTGTATCAGGCGAGGCCCCTCTTTCTGGTTCACGAGGTGGACCGGTTCCGGGTGATCAGCTTGCCGGATTTCAATGGCGACGATGTGAGCGCTGCGCTGGGGCAACTGGACCGCGCACTCAAGCCACGACTATTGGGGGGCCCCGTGACGGTGGGCATTCGCGACCCGCTCAGTCGTGGGGAGCGACAAGACGTGATGTTGGAGTCCATTGCAGGCGGCCGCGATTACGCCCAGCGGCCCGAGTTCTACCGGCCCTACGATGCGGCCTATCAGGCCAAAGTATTGGCCCGTGCGAAGCCCCTGCAGTCTTTTGTGCAGCACTTTCCGGAAGTCGCCCAGGAGGCCGCCAATCTGGTCAAGACCAAAGGGGTGTCGCTGGAGAACGCCCTGTTCTTGCCGGTGCTGCACAAGCAGGAATGGGTGGCGGTGATGGACGGGCAGGCACGCATCCTCGGCTTTCTGCCGGGTGACGGCTTTGCGGTGCCATGAGCACCTGATCACGCAGGTACATCACGTACTGGCAACAAAGTGCCCGCTCTTCCCGCCGCGCTTCTCCATCAACCGCACCCCATCCACCGTCATCCCCCGGTCCACCGCCTTGCACATGTCGTAGATCGTGAGCAGGGCCACGCTGCAGGCGGTGAGGGCTTCCATTTCCACGCCGGTCTGGCCGGTGCATTCGGCGGTGGTGCGGCACAGCACGCTGTTCGCCGCGGATTCCACCTCAAACTCGACCGCCACGCGCGTGAGCGCGATCGGGTGGCACAGGGGGATCAGGTCGCTGGTCTTTTTGGCGCCCTGGATGCCGGCGATGCGGGCGATGCCGAGCACGTCGCCTTTTTTGGCGCTGCCGCTCTGGATCAGCGCCAGCGTGGCGGGCTCCATGCGGATGCGGCCTTCGGCCACGGCCACGCGGTGCGTGCTGGCTTTGGCGGCCACGTCGACCATGTGGGCCTGGCCCTCGGCGTCGAAATGGGTGAGCGGGCTGGGGGTCGGGGTGGTGGGGTGGTTCATGGCGGGCTTTTGCGCTGTCTTTACAGAAACCTGGGGGCGTTGGCGGCATCATACGGGGATGCGCCTGCTGACGACCCCCCGATTCCCGCCGCCCCGCCGCCTCTTTTCCGTGCCCGTGCTGCTGGCCGCGCTGGTCGCGGTGCCGGTGTCGTTGACGAACGCCCAGACGAACCCCGCGGCCGGTGGCGCGCCGGGAGCGGCTGCAGCGCGCGGCGGGCTGCCCAGCCTGGGGGACGAGCAGGGCATGTCGATCGCGGCCGAGCGCCGCCTGGGCGACCGCATCGCGCGCGACATCTACCGCGACCCGGATTACCTGGACGACCCCGTGCTGGGCGACTACCTGGCGGCGATCTGGCAGCCGCTGCTGGGCGCGGCGCGCGCGCGCGGCGATGTGCCGCCCGAGCTGTCGGAGCGGCTGGCCTGGGAGCTGATGATTTCGCGCGACCGGCGGGTGAATGCCTTCGCCTTGCCGGGGGGTTACCTGGGGGTGAACCTGGGCCTGCTGGCGGTGACCGAGCGGCCGGAGGAGCTGGCCTCGGTGATGGCGCACGAACTCAGCCATGTGTCGCAGCGCCACATTGCGCGCCTGGTGTCGAACCAGGACCGCATGGCGCCCTGGATGCTGGGCGCCCTGATCCTGGGCGCGCTGGCCGCGCGCGCCAACACCGAGGTGGCCAACGCCGCCATCATGGGCAGCCATGCGGTGGCGATGCAGACCCAGCTGAATTTTTCGCGCGACATGGAGCGCGAGGCCGACCGCGTGGGCTTTGGCGTGCTGACCGGTGCGGGCTTCGAGGGGCAGGGTTTTGTCGACATGTTCGACCGCCTGCAGCAGGCGGCGCGCCTGAACGACGACGGTTCCTTTCCCTACCTGCGCAGCCACCCGCTGACCAGCGAGCGCATCGCCGACATGCGCGCGCGCCTGCCGCTGGCGACGGCGAGCGCCCGGCCGGGCGTGGGGCCGCTCCGGTCCGCGGTGCCCGGCGCTGCTGCCGGAACGCCCGCGGCCGGTGGGTCAACCGGCCTGCGGCTGGACCTGCCGGCGCTGGCCAGCGCCGCACCGGGCCCTTCCGGGCGGGTGGCGAGCCTTGCCAGTTCTCCCGTCGTCAGCGTCGAGCGGCATGCCCTCATGGCGGCGCGTGCCCGCGTGCTGGCCGAAAACGGGCCGGACCGGCTGCGCGCCTGGCTGCAGATTGGCCAGGGCGCCAGCGCCACGCCCGGTGTGCGTTATGCGGCCGCCCTGTCGGCGCAGCGCCTGGGGCAGCGCGATCTGGCGCTGGAGCTGGCGCAGCGCCTGCGGGGCGCGGTGGCGGCGAGCGCCCGGCCAGCCGCCGACGCGCTGATGCTGGAGCTGCTGCTGAGCGCACCCGCCGCGGGCGGCCAGAGCAACAGCCGCGTGGACCCCAGCGGTGCCTTGCTGGCGGCCCTGCGCGACCAGGCCCTGGCGGGCGATTCGCGGGCAGACCTCTTGCTGGGTGCGCAGGCCGCGCTGGCGACCGGCGTCCCGGAGCGCGCGGTGGCGCGCCTGCAGGCCTGGGTGGTGCAGCGCCCGCGCGACGCCATGGCCTGGCAGGTGCTGGCGCGGGCACACCAGGCGCAGGGGCACACGCTGCGGTCGATCCGCGCCGAAGCCGAATCGCGCGCCGCGCACCTGGACTTCGAGGGGGCCGCGGACCGCTTCCGGGCCGCGCAGGCCTTGCCGGCGGCGCAGCGCGCAGCGGACCCGATGGAACTCGCCATCGTGGACAGCCGGCGCCGCGAGGTGGAGCGCCTGCAGCGCGAGCTGGCGCTGGAACTGGAGAGCGAGAAGCGTTAGGGCCTTACCCGGTCGCCAGGACCGGACAAGCCGCTCATACGGGCTCGCCTTCAAACGTATAACTGCGTTGGTTCGCCTTGCCGTGCTACAGCACTGTCTGCGGCTCCCGCCTTGTTCTACGCTTGAATGCGAACCCGTATCAGCCCCGCGATACCGTCTTGAGCGCGGCGTCCACCACCAGCATCAGCGCCGAGTAGATCAGCGAGCCCAGCAGCGCGGCCCAGAAGCCGTTGACACCGAAGCCATTGAGCAGGCTGGCGGCGGCCCAGAACAGCAGGGCGTTGATGACGAACAGGAACAGGCCCAGCGTGATCACCGTCACTGGCAGGGTGAGGATCACCAGCACGGGGCGCAGGACGATGTTGAAGAGGCCGATCACGGCCGCCGCGATGAGGGCCGAGGTGAAGCTCTGGATCTGCACGCCGGGGTAGAGGTAGGCCACCAGCAACAGGGCGCAGGCCGCGAGCAGCCATTTGAGGATGAGTTTCATGCGGGCAGCATAGCATCGGGCGCTTGGCTTATGCCTCGGCCGGCTTCTGGCGCGAGGCCACGATCTTGCCGATGGCCAGCACCAGCAGCGCGCCGGCCACGGCGGCGGCGTAGTGGAAGGTGGCGCTCTGGGACAGCTTGGGCATCCAGCTCATGTTGGCCGGGTCGGCCAGGGCCGGGTCGGACACCAGCATGCCGCCCGCGATCCAGCCCAGCAGCATGCCGCCCGCGACGATGATGGAGGGGAAACGCGCCATCAGCTTGATGACCAGCGTGCTGCCCCAGACGATGATCGGGATGGAGATCAGCAGGCCGAGCACCACCAGCAGCATCGAGTGTTCGCCCGCGTTCTGCGCGGCACCGGCGATGGCGATCACGTTGTCCACGCTCATCACCAGGTCGGCCACGATGATGGTCTTGATGGCCGCGAACAGCTTGTCGCTGCCCTGGATGTCGCCGTGGCCGTCTTCGTCGGGCGCGATCAGCTTCACGCCGATCCACACCAGCAGCACCGCGCCCACCAGCTTGAGGAAAGGCACGTTGAGCAGCGTCATCGCGAAGGCGATCAGGATCACGCGCAGGACGATGGCGCCCGCGGTGCCCCAGAGGATGCCCTTGGTGCGCTGCGCGGGCGGCAGCTTGCGGCAGGCCAGCGCGATCACGACCGCGTTGTCGCCGCCGAGCAGGATGTCGATGATGATGATCTGTCCCAGGGCGACCCAGAACTGGGGTGATGTCAGGAAATCCATGTGGTCCTCTTGGTGTTGGGGAATGAGGCCCAGACCTCGGCCGATCGACGGGCGCCGACCGGTCGCTTGGCGCACGCTGCGAACGCACCGTGGCAAGGGCAGGCAGGCCTTGATCGGCCTGGGCGGGCCTATCAAAGGTCTTGCTCAGGCCGGTGACGGATCACCGGGCTCGGATCGCCGGAAGCAGATGCTTCGTCCTGACGACGGTCCGAACGGTCATGATCGGCGGGCCGGCTGGCCGCCACCCTGACCGGAGAGCTACTCCCCTTCGAGTGCCGCGATTGTATAGAGGCGTGGCTGTCAGCGGCTGTCAGGGGCATACGGACTTTCCACAAACCTGCAGCGGGGGGCTGGCTATCATCCATTCCCCATGGCCAGCATCCACATCTCCGATCTCGAAGCCGCGATCAACTATTGGCGTGAGCGCTCACCCTCGTCGGATGGGCTGGCGCTGGCAGAGCCCACGCGCGCGCTGGCCGAGCTGTATGCCGGCATGGCGTACCGTCAGGAAACCGAGGTCGAGGAAGCCAGCCTGTTGCCGCCGGTGCGCGAGGCGTGGCTGGCCTGGTTCCAGACCATGCCGGACACCCCCTGCATCGCGATCTGCTCCACCAGCCAGGGGGATGCCGTGTGCAAGGGCTGCGGCCGCACCTTTGACGAAGTGCAGCGCTGGACCGGGATGACGCCGGGCGAAAAGCGCGCGAGCTGGCGGCGCATCACGCTCGACGGCACCGCCTGGCGTTTCAACCGCTACGCCGAGCGGGCGATGGAACAGCCTTCAGGCTGGTAGGGTGTAGTTCGCCTGCGTCATGTTGTCGACGCCGCAGTTCACCGTGACGATCCAGTCGAGGAACTCCTGCACCGCGGCGCCCGCGATGGGTGCGCCGTGCTGCGGCACGATCATGTGGATCGGCAGCGTGCGTGCCATGTTGGCCCACAGGCGCAGCACCTTGTTGCAGACCATGTAGCGGCGGTGGAAGCCCTCCATGCGGGGCAGGTGGGGGGCCAGCGAGGTGATGGGTTGGGAGGCGTCGGCCGAGGTGCCCAGCGACACACCGAGGTCGCCCGAGAAGAGGATGCGGCTCACCGGATCCCAGAACTGGAAATTGCCCTCGGCGTGCATGAAGTGCGCCGGCAACGCCACCAGCTCGGACCGGCCGAGCGGAATGCGCATGCCCGGGTCGGGGATGCCGATGATGCGCCCCGCGGTCTTGCCCGGCTTGCAGAAATGCGGCGCGAAACGTTCCCACAGGGTCGAGATGTAGAGCGTGGCCTGGGTGCTGGTCATCCAGCGGTCGAGCGAGGCGATGATGTCCGGGTCGGCGTGCGACGCCAGAATCTCGGTCAGTTTGCTGGGTTGGAAGTAGCGCCCGATGGTCAGCAGCAGCTCGTTGTAGGCCATGTTGCCACCCGGGTCGATGATGGCGCCCTGCTGGCCATCGATCACCAGGAACTGGTTGGCCTGCACCGCTTCACCGCCCTCGTCGCTCAGGTGCGCGAACATCAGGCACACATGGCCGTCTTGGTTGAACAATTCAATGGCCATGGGGATTGTTGTGGGTTCTTCTGAAGGCGCGATGCATGCGCGGGACGGTGGGCGCTGCCATCATGAATGCTGGTTGCGCCTCATCAACTGTTCGGTGCACTTTGCCAGCAAAGCCGCACGTTCAAGCCGACAGGCCACACAAACAGGCCACAAAAACAGAACAGTCCGAGAATTATGTCACGCCATTCCGGGCAGCCAGGGCTGCCCGGGCGGGGCGCTGGGATCAGACGCGCTGCGCCAGTTCCGTGGCCTTGCCGACGTAGCTGCCCGGTGTCATGGCCAGCAGGCGGTCCTTCTCGGCCTGCGGGATGTCCAGGCTGCGGATCAGCGCGTGCAGGGCCTCGGCGGTCACGGTCTTGCCGCGCGTGACTTCCTTGAGCTTTTCATAGGCGCCAGACACCCCGAAACGCCGCATCACGGTCTGGATCGGCTCGGCCAGCACTTCCCACGACGCGTCGAGATCGGCGGCCAGCGCCTCTTCGTTGAGCTCCAGCTTGCCCAGGCCCACGCCCATCGAGTGGTAGGCCAGCACGGCGTAGCCCAGCGCCACGCCCATGTTGCGCAGCACGGTGGAGTCGGTCAGGTCGCGCTGCCAGCGCGAGACGGGCAGTTTCTCGCTCAGGTGTTTGAGCAGGGCGTTGGCCAGGCCCAGGTTGCCTTCGGCGTTCTCGAAGTCAATCGGGTTGACCTTGTGCGGCATCGTGGACGAGCCGATTTCGCCCGCCTTCAGGCGCTGCTTGAAGTAGCCCACGCTCACATAACCCCAGATGTCGCGCGCCAGGTCGATCAGGATGGTGTTGGTGCGCGCGACCGCGTCGAACAGCTCGGCCATGTAGTCGTGGGGTTCGATCTGGATCGAATACGGCTGGAAGCTCAGGCCCAGGCCCAGCGGCTCGGGCGACTCGATCACCTTGCGGCTGAAGGCTTCCCAGTCGAAATCGGGCCAGGCCGAGAGGTGCGCGTTGTAGTTGCCCACGGCGCCGTTCATCTTGCCCATGAGCTTGACGCTGGCGATCTTCTCGCGCGCGGCGGTCAGGCGCACCACCACGTTGGCGATCTCCTTGCCCACGGTGGTGGGGCTGGCAGTCTGGCCGTGGGTGCGGCTGAGCATGGGCACGTCGGCAAAGGCGTGGGCCATGTCGCGCAGTTTGGCGATCACGCCGTCCAGCGCGGGCAGCAGCACCGCGTCGCGCCCGCCCTTGAGCTGCAGCGCGTGGCTGGTGTTGTTGATGTCTTCGCTGGTGCAGGCGAAATGCACGAACTCGGCGGCTTTTTCCAGCTCGGGGCGGGCGTCGAATTTCGACTTGATCCAGTACTCGACGGCTTTCACGTCGTGGTTGGTGACTTTCTCGATGTCCTTGATGGCCACCGCATCGGCTTCGTTGAAGTTTTTGACCAGGCCCATCAGGTAGGTGCGGGCGCCGGGCGAGAGCGCGGGAAATTCGGCAAAGCCGGCGTCGGACAGGGCGATGAACCAGGCGATTTCCACCTGCACGCGGCGGTGCATGTAGCCCTGTTCGCTCATGAAAGGGCGCAGCTGGGCCAGACGCCCGGCGTAGCGGCCATCCAGCGGCGAGAGGGCGGAAATCGGCGACAGGGCCGAGGTGGCGGGGGTGGACGAGGCAGAGGGGGAAGGAGAGGTCGGGCGCATCCCGCCATTGTAGGAGGCGGTCCCGTGAGCGGGCCACCGCCGGGCGGCTGGGTCGCGCGGAGCGCCCGCAGCGGCCGGGTGTTTTCCCTGTCATGCGTGTCAGCCGCGGGCCGGGAATCGCTCGCTAAAATGGCCGATCCGCGGTCTACCGTGCAACATGCCTGCTTCATGAAACTCATCGGCGCCATCACCAGCCCTTACGTGCGCAAGGTGCGCATCGTCATGGCCGAGAAGAAGCTGGACTACCAGTTCCTGCCGGAAGACGTGTGGTCCGCTGACACCACCATCGCCGCGTCCAACCCGCTGGGCAAGGTGCCCTGCCTGGTCATGGAAGGCGGCGAAACGGTGTTTGACTCGCGCGTGATCGTCGAATACCTGGACACGCTGTCGCCGGTGGGCAAGCTGATTCCGACCCAGGGGCGCGAACGCGCCGAGGTGAAAACCTGGGAAGCGCTGGCCGATGGCGTGCTCGACGCCGCCATCCTTGCGCGGCTGGAAGCCACCTGGCCCGGCCGCACCGATGCGCAGCGCTGCGATGCCTGGATCGAGCGCCAGATCGGCAAGATCCACGCCGCCCTGGCCTCCATGAGCCAGGGCCTGGGTGACAAACCCTTCTGCTCGGGCATCCACATGAGCCTGTCCGACGTGGCCGTGGGTTGCGCCCTGGGGTACCTGGGCTTCCGCTTTCCCGACATCGAGTGGCGCACCACCTACCCGAACCTGGCCCGCCTGGCCGACAAGCTGGCGCTGCGCCAGAGTTTCTCGGACACCCGGCCGGAGTAGCCACAGCCGCGCCGCGCGCGACCCCCTGGGTGCAACGTCCCTTCCTAGGTGTTGGCGCGTCGTTTCAGCCAGCGCATGAGAACGCCCAACCCGGGCAGCTTTTCATACAGCTCTTCGGCCGCGTCCCAGTAGTCGCGGTGTTCATGGATGCGGCCGTCTTCGGCCAGCGTGAGGTGTGAGCCGCCGCGGATGACCTGCTCGGTCACGGTGTCGAAGCGTTTGAAGCGGAAGCGGAATTCCCACACCAGAAAAGCCTGTGCACCATCGACGATCTGCTGCGTCACGACGAAGCGCGGTTCGTGCAGCGCCACGAACATGTGTTCGAAGAGGCGTGTGATCGCCGGGATGCCTTGCACCTCGTTGAACGGGTCCTTGAAGCGGGCGTCCGGTGTGTAGAAGTCGCCGATCTGCGCCACGTTCTGCGGCGTGAGCGCTTCAAAGTACGCGGTGATGCGGGCCACGGCGGCGCGGGAATCGGTGGTGTTCATGCCGCCTTATAGCCCGGTGAAGCGGCGCACGGCCGGGAAGTAGACGCGGTAGGGCAGCAGGCGCAGCAGCTTCATCCAGCGCGTGAAACGCTTGGGGTAGTGGATGTCGAAGGCGCCGCGCGCCCAGCCGTCGAGCATGGCCGCGGCGGCCTGTTCGGGTGTGATGAGCGAGGGCATGCTGAAGTCGTTTTGCGCTGTCAGGGGCGTCTGCACGAAACCCGGGTGCACCACGCTCACGCCCAGGCCGAGCGGCTCCAGGTCGAGGTAGAGCGTTTCGGCCAGGTTGGTGAGCGCGGCCTTGGTCGGGCCGTAGGCCAGGCTCTTGGGCAGGCCGCGAAAACCCGCCACGCTGCTGATGAGGCTGATGTGGCCGCTGCCGCGCGCGATGAGCGCGGGCAGCACGGCGTCGAGCACGTTCAGGGCACCGCTGTAGTTGATCGCCAGGTGTTGCTGCAGCTCGCCCAGGTCGAACTCGGTGGCGCGCATTTCGCGGTAGTGGCCGGCGCAATAGAGCACCAGATTCAGCGGACCCTGCGCCAGCATCGCGCGAGCGGTGGCCGCCACGGCGGCGGTGTCGGTCACGTCCAGCGGCCAGGCCTGCACCGGAGGCGGCTCGCCGGTGCGGGTGTGTTGCGCCACCAGGCGCGCCAGCGCCGCCGCACCGCGCGCCGACACCATCACGCTGGCACCGCGCGCGATCAGCGCTTCGGCCGTGGCCAGGCCGATCCCGCTGGACGCGCCGATCACCCAGACCCGTTGCCCCCCCCAGTCGGTGATGGGCGGGTTGAACGGGCGCAGCAGCGACCAGCCGCGCCGCTGCTGCGCGGGGTGGTCCGTGCGCGCGGCGCCGGGTTCGACAAAACTGCGTTGGGGTGTCATGGGGGTGGCCGGTGGGACAAAGGCTTCATCTCTTGACGAAGGAGAGCGTGACCTCGCCCAGGTGGATGCCGAACTTGCTCATGCGGGCCTTGTTGAGCATCACGTGGTCGTTCATGAGGTACATCCAGTCGTCGAACTCGACGTTCCAGACCTTGCCGTCCACCGGCAGCGCCAGCGTGTAGCCCCAGCGGAAGGCGTTGCCGCGCGCCTCGCCCTGGGCCGTGCCGACCACGTCGTCGGCCGTGCCGGTGTAGCGGCCGTTGCCCAGGTGCTTGAGGCGCCAGATGCGTTTCTGCGTCGTGCCGTCGGAATAGGTGAAGTCTTCGTCGAGCACGCCGTCGTCGCCGGTCCAGCTGCAGCGCATCACCACGGTGAATCGTTTGACCACCTGGCCCGAGCGGTCGGTGAAGACACCATAGGCATCGAGCATGCCGTTGAAGTAGCTGCGCAGGTCGAGTGTGGGGCGGTCGTTCGCGTAGTCCGCGATCTGCGGGCCGGCACAGCCGGTCAGCACGGCCAGCGAGGCCACGCCGGTGGTGAGCAGGAGGCGACGTTTCATGGGTGGGCTTTCAACGGGTTGGTCGTGGGGGCGGCCGCGGCCGCGGTTTCCGGGCGGATGAGCAGGGTGTAGAGCAGAGCACCCGCGGCGAGCTTGAGCGCGCACGGCAGCAGGCAGTAGGCAGCGGTGAGGGTCTGCAGGGCTTCGGGCGAGCGCGCGCCCGGCGTGTAGCCGAACCAGGCCAGCAGCGGCAGGGCGAGTCCGGCGGCGAGCGCCAGATTCAGCTTGGTGGCAAAGCTCCACCAGCCGAAATAGGCGCCCTCGCGCTGGCCGCGTTCGCCCAGCTGCCCGATCACGCCGGCGAGCATGGCGCCCGGCAGCGCCAGGTCGGTGCCCAGCGCAACGCCCGAGAGCGCGCAGACGATCAGGAACGGCACGGCATCGCCCGCGCCCAGCGTGGCGGCCCAGATGAACACCGCGACCGCCAGCGCCATGCCGGCCAGCCAGGTGCGCGCCAGTCCGAATCGGGCCACCACGCGCACCCACAGCGGCAGGGAGAGCGCGGCAAACAGGAAGTAGGTGGCCAGAAAGGCCGGCTCCAGCGCGGGCGGCGCCTGCAGCCGGTCCTGCACGAAGAACAGCACCAGCGTGGCCGGGATGGCGCTCGCCGTGCCGTTGAGCACGAACACCGCCAGCAGTTTCCGGAACGCGGGCTGGCGCAGCGGTGAGCGGCCTGGCTGCAGCGTGGCAGCGGGCGCCGCACCTTGATCGGTGGCTGATGCGACGGGCGCGACGGAGCGGCTCCAGACCCAGCAGCCCAGCGCCAGCAACACGGCGAAGCTGGTCACCGTGGCGCCCAGGCCCAGCGTGCCGGGCAGCACCGCGGCGAGCAGCACGCCCAGCAGCGCCAGCCCCTCGCGCCAGGCCACCACGCGGCTGCGCTGCGCTTCGTTGCCGCCGAGCCGTGCGCCCCAGGCCTGGTGGGCCACGCTCACGATGCTGAACGCGGTGTAGGTGATCGCCATCACGCCGCCGGCCCAGCCCAGCAGGGCCGCCATGCCGTGGTCGAGCACGGCGGCGGGCGGAAACAGCAGGCCCCACAGCCCGAGCGCCAGCACCACCGCGGCCAGCGCCGCAGCGCCCAGCACCGCGCCGGTGGAGCGCGCAAAGAGGCGGTCGCACCAGCGGCCGATCCAGGGGTCGAGCACGGCGTCGATCAGGCGCGCGCCGAGCAGCACCGCGCCCAGCGCCGCCAGCGGCGCGGCGAACTCGCGGGCGTAGTGGTTGGGCAGGATGACGTACAGCGGCAGCGCCACGAACGCCAGCGGCAGGCCCAGCAGCCCGTAGCCCAGGCCGTGTTGCCAGCCACCGGGCGCGGTGAAGCGTGCAGCGGGCTCGGCGGCTGGCGTTGGGAAGTTCACTCGACTGCCCTCCGTGCTGCGCACTGCGGGGCTGAGCGCCTTCGGAACGGCCGGGCGGCGCTCATGGCTGGCGCGCCTGGGCCAGCGGCTGCAGCAGGTTGTCGCGCATGCGCGGCTGCGAGGTCCTGGGCGAGAGCCAGATGCCGAAGAACAGGCGGGCGAAGCCGGCGTCGGCGATCTCGCCGCGCCACTGGCCGTTCAGGTAGAAGCGGGCCCCGCTGCCCGGCACGTGCACGCCGGTGATGCGGTCGCCGCGCTGCACATCGGGAAACAGCGCGCTCATGGCCGCCAGCCACTGCGCGGCCTGCTGCGGGCTGACGCTGGCGAGGCCGCGCATTTCGTCGATCGATCGCTCGGCGATGTCGCGCCCCTTGAAGGGGCGCAGGTAGTTCAGCTCCAGGCCGAAGCGGTGCTCGGCGTAGCGCTGTGCGTCAAAGCCCGGCGCGGTCCACAGGCTGGCGTCGTAGACCTCGAAGCCCCACACCCGCAGCCGCGCCTGGCCCACGGCCTGGTGGTCCTTGAGCGCGGTGTCCAGCGTGGGCTCCGGCGTGTTGGCGTGCAGCGCTGCGCCGGGCGCACCGGCCAGTGCGAGTGCCAGCCAGAGGGCTCGGGTGTTCGGGCGGCGGGGCCGCAGGCGATGGGTGTTCATGGCGGTCAGGCGGGTTTGCGCAGCGTGAACTGCACGACGTCGACGTTGCCCTCGGCGAAGGCCGCTTCGCAGTAGGCGAGGTAGAACTCCCAGATGCGCAGGAAACGCTGGTCGAAACCGAGCTGCAGCACGCGCTCCTGCTGGTGCAGGAAGGCGTCGCGCCAGAGGCGCAGCGTGTGTGCGTAGTCGGGACCGAAGGCGAACTGGTCCACCACTTCCAGCCCGGCGCGCTGGGCCTCGGCGCGGAACGCGCGCGGGCACGGCAGGCAGCCGCCGGGAAAGATGTACTGCTGGATGAAGTCGGTGCCCTGGATGTAGCGGTCGAAGTGCTCGTCGGCGATGACGATGCTCTGGATGCAGGCGCGGCCGCCGGGTTTGAGCAGGCGCGCGACCGACTGGAAGTAGGTCGGCCAGTACTCGCGGCCCACGGCCTCGACCATTTCGATCGAGCAGATGGCATCAAAGGGCTCGTCGTTGATGTCGCGGTAGTCCTGCAAGCGCAGATCGGCATGGGACGACGTGCCCAGCTTCTCCATGCGCTGCTGCGCAAACGCCAGCTGCTCGGTGGACAGGGTCACGCCGGTGATCGAGGCGTCGAACTCGGCGGTCGCCATCTCGGCCAGCGCGCCCCAGCCGCAGCCGATCTCCAGCACGCGGTCGCCGCTCTGCACGCCGGCCATGCTCAGCGCGCGGCGCACCTTGGCGTGTTGCGCGGACACCATGTCCTGGTCCGGCGTTTCGAACAGGGCCGACGAGTAGTTCATCGTGCCGTCGAGCCAGAGTTGATAGAAGGCGTTGCCCAGGTCGTAGTGGGCGTGGATGTTCTTGCGGCTGTTGGTCTTGGAATTGCGGTTGAGCTTGTGGCGGATCCAGTAGGCGAGCCGCCCGAACCAGGAGCCGTAGATCACGTCTTCGATGTCGCGCCGGTTGGCGATGAAGAGGCGCAGCAGGTCGGTCAGGTGGGGCGTGTGCCAGTCGCCCGCGAGGTAACTTTCGGCGAAGCCGATGTCGCCCGATTTGAGGGCCGCTCCGAACACGTTCCAGTTGTGAAGGGACAGGCTGGCGTGGATGCCTTCGCCATGGCCGAAGCGCTGCAGGGAGCCATCGGGCAGTTGCAGCGTGAGGCTGCCGTGGCGCAGGCGCTGCAGCAGTTGCAGCGTGCTGCGGGCGGCGGCGGGCGCGTTGCGGGGCAGGGCGAAACCGGCGTTGGGGGCGGTGGTGCTGTTCATGGCGGCGGTGGGCAGCGGTGAAGGATCAGAGGGCAGGCGGTGGGGCGTCGCCCGCGGTGACGAAGTCGCGCGGTGGCTCGGGCTGGCGGAAGAAGGGCGCGCGCTTGATCCACAGGCGCAGCGCCTGCCAGTGGATGCGCGCGATCACGCCGAAGGTCATGGCGGGGTAGCGCCAGAGCGCGCGGCGCACGCTCTGCGCATCCAGCGGCTGCAGCTGGCCGCTGACGCTGGTGTTGATCAGCACCGCTTCGCCGGGTGCGTCGAAGTAGTCGATGCGCGCCACGGTGCGGTCCTGCCCGTCGACGGTGCTGCGCATGAAGACGAAGCGGTACTGGCCACGCACCGGGCAGAAGGGCGAGACGTGGAACACCTTGTCCGCCGTGCAGGGCACGCCGTAGACCGGGTGCTCCAGCAGGTAGCAGTGGCGCTCGCCGAAGGTGTTGTTGACCTCGGCCACCACGGCGCGCAGCGAACCATTGGCGCGGTGGGCGTACCAGAAGCTCACCGGTTTGAAGCTGTAGCCGAAGACGCGCGGGTAGGTGTGCAGCCAGACCTCGCCGGCGGCGTCGGTGATGCCGTGTTGCTGCAGCAGTTCGTCGAGCCAGGCCAGGCTGTCGCTGCGGCCGTCGCCGTGGTCGGTGTCGTGGAAGGCGAGCGCGGCGCGGCGGTTGCGCGCCAGCGTGCCGTTGCCGTGCGCGCGCAGGCTGCGCATCGGCAGCATCAGGAAGTAGGTCGGGTAGGCGAAGGCGTGGCGCTGCGGCCGGTGGCGCGTGTGGCGCACCTGGCCGAAGCCGATCTGTGGCGGCTCGAAGGGCGTGCTGCGCACGGCATTCACGCGAACACCCCCGGCAGCGCGGCGCGGCGGGCCGCGGCTTCGCTGCGCGCGGGCACGAGGCCGTGTGCGTCGATCAGCGCGCGCGCCGCGTGCAGGCCGGCTTTCAGGCCGTCTTCGTGGAAGCCGTAGCCCATCCAGGCGCCAGCGAAATACGTGTGTTGCCGGCCCTGCAGCGCCGGTACCTGGGCCTGCGCGCGGATGGCAGCGAGGTCGAACACCGGGTGGGCGTATTCAAATTCGCCGTGCACCAGCGCCGGGTCAATGGGGTTTTGCGGGTTGAGCGACACCACCACCGGCTGCTGCACCGGCAGCGGCTGCAGCTGGTTGAGCCAGTAGTGCAGGCAGACCCGGGCGGATTCCTGGTGGGCGCTGGGCGCGCGCTCGTAGTTCCAGGCCGCCCAGGCCTTGCGTTCGCCGGGCAGCACCGAAGCATCGGTGTGCAGCACGGCGCGGTTGGGCTGGTAGCGGATGGCGCCGAGCACGGCGCGTTCTTCGGCCGTGGCGGCATCGCCCAGGATGGCCAGCGCCTGGTCGCTGTGGCAGGCCATCACGACGGCGTCGAAGCGTTCGACCCGGCCTTCGGTCACCACGCGCACGCCCTCGGCATCGCGCAGCACCTGCTGCACCGGCGTGTTCAGCCGCTTGTCGGCGATGCCGGCCACGATCTTCTCCACGTACTGCCGCGCGCCGTCGGCCACGGTGTACCACTGCGGGCGGTTGGTGATCTGGATCAGGCCGTGGTTGTGGCAGAAGCGCACCATGGTCGCCACCGGGAACCGCAGCATCTGGTCCGTCGGGCAGCTCCAGATGCAGCCCATCATGGGCAGGAAGTACCAGTCGCGGAATTCGTCGGAGAATTTCTGTGCGCGCAGGAAATCGCCCAGCGGCTGCAGCAGCAGGCTGCCGGGCGCCAGGTCTTCACCGCGCTGTGCCAGCCTGGTGGTGATGCGGTTGAAGCGCACGATGTCGCGCAACATGCGCCAGAAACGCGGGTTGCCGAGGTTGCGCCGCTGCGCGAACACGGTCGCCAGGCTGGAGCCGCTCCATTCCAGCGCCGAGCCGTCGGGCGCAGCCCCGGGCGCCTGCACGGAGAACGACATGTCCGACTTCGCGACCTGCACGCCGAGCTGGGCGAACAGCGCCAGCAGGTTGAGGTAGGTGCGCTCGTTGAGCACCAGGAAGCCGGTGTCCACGCCGAAGGTAACCGGCAGGCCCTGGGGGTCGGGCAGGGTCATGTCGACCGTGTGGGTGTGTCCGCCGAAATAAGCGCCTGCTTCAAGCAGGGTGATGTCGGCCAGGCCTTGAAGCGTGTGGGCCGCTGCCAGGCCCGAGATGCCCGAGCCGATGATGGCGATGCGGGGGCGCCGGGGGGCTTTGCCACCGATGGGCTGGGGGTGGTGGTCGGAGCGCATGACTCAGACCCCACAGCCCGGTGGGCTGGAATACAAAGGCCTGCGAAGCGCCCCGAGACGAAGGAGGGAGGGAGGGAGGAGGAGGAGTTCCGCCTCGGGATTGCATCCGGACACATGTCCGGAAGGCTTCGCAGTGCAAAAACGTGGGCTGTCTGTCGCGCACCATGACGCGCAGCCGTTGGTGTATGGAGGGCCGGCGGTTGAAAAAAGTTCCGTAACCGTGTGTTCATGGGTTTTCCGGCGTGTGATCGGTGGTCAGAGAAGTCGTCGAGTTCTTGTTTTGAACTTCAACGTTTCTATTGTGACTGATCAGTCACTATTTGTCCGAAAGATTTTTGTCCATGACCATGCCGTGAGCATGGTTTCAGCCGGTGCCTCTGCCCCCAAGGGCGACCGGCGGCGGCGGGATCAGCGGCCCGCGGTGTGTGGTGGCCTGGGCGGCAGGCCGCTGAAGCGCCAGATCGGGCCCCAGGTCGCGATCAGACCCAGCAGCAGCCCCCAGGCCGCGGCGCTCAGGTGACCCGCCTGCACCACCGACATGTCATGGGCGCCGTCCCACACCACCGGGTACGCCCAGCCGCGCTCCAGCAGCAGCTTGCCCAGCAGCACCAGCGCCAGCAGACCGCCCCAGCGCTGCGCTTTCGGGATCGCTATGCGCTGGCGCAGCAACTGCACCGCCAGCACCGCGATGCCCGCGTGCAGCACGCCCGACAGACCCACCGCATAGCCGATCTGTGGCCACCACAACAGGCTCAGCTGCCCCAGCGGCCAGGCCAGCAGCCAGGCCAGCGTGCAGGTCCAGTTGGGCCGGATCACCCAGGCGAAGGCGGTCAGCGCGCCCAGCGCGATCTGGTTGAAGATCAGTTGCGGGGTGTTCAGGTGCACCCAGGCGCTGGTCCACAGCGTCCAGGGCTGGGCGGTCCAGCCATCGGCGCGCCAGATGAAGGCGTCCAGCGTGCCCTCGCGCGTCCACCACAACAACATGCTGGCCACCGCGTGCAGCGCACACAGCAGCAGCCAGCTGCCCGACCGTTTCATGCGCCGGGGGGCGTGCCCAGCACGTGTTGCCAGAGCGCCTGCACCGCCGCCGCCTCCGATGCCACCAGCGCGGCGTCCACCTGCGTGGGCGCCTCGTCCAGCCGGGCGCGGTGCTGGATCTGGCGCAGCACGCGGTAGGCGTCCGACGCGGCCTGGCCCATGCCCGGCCGCAGCAGCCCCGCCGCTTCGGCGCGCTGCAGGAGATTGATGTTGCCGGTGTTGAGGCGCAACTCGGGGTGCTCGCGCGACTGCGAGAGCACCAGGAACTGCACCACGAACTCCACATCCACCATGCCGCCATGGCTGTGCTTGACGTCGAACATGTCGCCGCGCACCGGGTGCGCCGCACGCACCTTTTCGCGCATCGCCACGATCTCGGCCGCCAGCGCAGTGCTGTCGCGTTCGGCGGTGATCACCGATTCGCGGATCGCGTCGAAGCGCGCAAACATCGCCGGACTGCCCAGCACCGCGCGTGCCCGCGTCATCGCCTGGTGTTCCCAGGTCCAGGCGGTGTTGCTGCCGCGCTGCTGCTGGTAGTTGGCGTAGGCGGTGAAGCTGGTCACGAGCATGCCGGAGTTGCCGTTCGGGCGCAGCGCGGTGTCGATCTCGAACAGGTCGCCCTCGCCGGTCTTGACCGTCATCCAGTTGATCATCTTGCGCACGAAGGCGGCGTAGATTTCACCGGCGTTCTCGTCTTCGTCTTCGTAGACGAACACGATGTCGAGGTCGCTGCCGTAGCCCAGCTCCTTGCCGCCGAGCTTGCCGTAGCCAATGATGGCAAAGGCCGGTTCTTCGCGATGGCGGTTCTTCAGGCGGCCCCAGCACCAGCGCGCCGTCACGCGCAGCATCGTGTCGGCCAGGGCCGAGAGGTCGTCGGCCACCTGCTCGACGCTGAGCACCCCTTCCAGGTCGCGCGCCAGCGTGCGGAACACCTCGGCGTGGTGCGCGCGGCGCAGCAGGTTGAGCAGGGTCTCTTCGTCGTCTTCGTCGGTGGACCGCAGCGCGTCGCGGCGGTTTTCCAGTTCGACCTCGAACTGCAGCGCATCGAAACGGTCGGTCAGCAGCTGCTGGCTCGCCAGTTCGTCGATCACCCCCGGGTGTTTCAGCAGGTAGCGCGCCGGCCATTTGGCCGCGCCCAGCAGGCGCAGCAGCCGCTCGTGCACCGAAGGCCGCTCCTGCAGCAACGCCAGATAACTCTCGCGGCGCAGCAGCGGCTCGATCCAGTCCGCCAGGCGCAGCGCCGCCTGCTCGTTGACGCGGCCTTCTTCCAGCCAGGCGCCGGTGCGCTCCACCAGCCGCACCAGGCGCAGGCGGGCGTCTTCGCGCAGCGCCAGCACGCGCGGGTGTTCGCACCACTGCGCCACCTTGGCGGCAAAGGCCTCGGGCAGCTGCGGCAACACACCCTGCAGGCTGTCGACCGCGCTGCGGGTGGCGCCGTTCTTGCCGTTGCAGCCCGCGCCGTTGCAGCCGCCGCCGGACGTGCCACCGAGCAGGATGTCGAACTCCTGCGCCACGGTTTCGCGGTGCGCGTCCAGCGCGCGCAGGAACTCGCACACCGTGGCGCAGCCCATGGTGGCGGCGAGCCAGGCCAGGTCGTCGTCGCGCGTGGGCATCACGTGAGTCTGCTGGTCGTCCAGGTACTGGATGCGGTGTTCCACCCGGCGCAGGAAGTCGTAGGCGGTGGCCAGCGCCTCGGCCGTGGCCGGGGGCATCAGGTTGGCTTTGCACAGGCGCTGCAGCGCGTCCAGCGTCGGGCGCGTGCGCAGCTCGGGGAACTGGCCACCCCGCACCACCTGCAGCAGCTGCACGGTGAATTCGATCTCGCGGATGCCGCCGCGCGAGAGCTTGACGTCGTTGGCCCGGCCCGGGTTGCCCGCGGCGCGCTTGGACGCGTGCTCGCGGATCTGGCGGTGCAGGCTGCGCAGCGAATCGAAGACGTTGTAGTCCAGGTACTTGCGGAACACGAAGGGCAGCACCGCGCCGCGCAAACCGTTCGCGCTCTTGTCGCGCACGCAGGCGGCCGGCGCGATCAGCCGGCTCTTGAGCCAGGCAAACCGCTCCCACTCGCGCCCCTGCACCAGGAAATACTCTTCCAGCGCACCCAGCGACACCGCGCTCGGTCCCGAGTTGCCGTTGGGCCGAAGGGCCAGGTCAACACGGAACACATTGCCGTGTTCGGTGGTCTCACCCACCGTGTTGTAGATGTGTTTGACGGCCTTGCCGAAATACTCATGGTTGCTGATGCGGTTGCGTCCCTGCGCGTTCCCGGCGGTCTCGCCGTCGGCGTCGTAGACATAGATCAGGTCGATGTCGCTCGACACGTTGAGCTCGCGCGCGCCGAGCTTGCCCATGCCGATCACCCACAGCTGAGCCCGGGTGCCGCCCTCGGCCAGCGGCGCGCCGTACAGGTCGTCCAGCTCGGCAAAGGCCAGGGTGCAGGCGGCGTCGAGCGCGAGTTCGGCCAGCTCGGTGACCGCCCGCGTCACCGCCTGCAGCGGGGCGTCCTGCTCGCAGTCGAGCACCACTAGGCGCTCCAGCACCAGCTGGCGCAACACGCGCAGCGCCGCGGGCATGGCCAGGCTGCGGGCGAGCAATTGCGCCAGACAGGCCTGCATGCTGGCGTGCACCGGCGCCCCCGGCGGCAGGCAGTCCAGTTCGCTGGCGTAGCGCCGTCGCACGCGCTGCACGAAACGGGAGTAGGCGGCCTCGCGGTGGGCCAGTGTCAGGGCATCCAGGCAGGGTGCGACCGGCGGCACATGGGTTGACAGGGCGGAATCGAGTGCTGGGGAACCGATGTTGGGGCTGGCCGTCATAATTTGCAGTGGATATGAATCAAAGCCCGGCACCTCTCGCGTCTGCCACGAGAACCCCCAGAACCCTTTCCGTGACCGCGCGGCTCTTGTTGTGGATGGTGCTG
Organism: Hydrogenophaga sp. L76; assembly: GCF_057654755.1. Taxonomy (NCBI): domain Bacteria; kingdom Pseudomonadati; phylum Pseudomonadota; class Betaproteobacteria; order Burkholderiales; family Comamonadaceae; genus Hydrogenophaga; species Hydrogenophaga sp. L76. The sequence goes on along the minus strand of NZ_CM172807.1, from coordinate 2,952,407 downwards.
GCCGCCTGGGGCCTGTTTGCGCTCACCTTCGGCGCCTTGCATGGGTGGATTGTGCCGCGAATCAACGACTGGCGCCCCGAGCTGGAAAGCTGGGCCACCCGGGCTGTGGGGGTACCCGTGAAGGTCGGCGCCATCCGTGCGCAGACGGCGGTATCGGGCGATGGCGCAAGCGCCGGTTTCCTGCCCAGCCTGGTGCCGGCCTTCGAGCTCGCCGATGTCCGGCTCTTCGACCCTGCGGGGCGCGAGGCCCTGCACCTGCCCAGCGTGCAGGCCTCGGTGTCCGTCCCCTCGTTGTGGCGGCTGGGCTTCGAGCAACTGGTGATTGCCTCACCCGTGCTCGACGTGCGGCGCACCGCCGAAGGCCGCATCGAAGTGGCGGGCCTGGACTTCTCCGGCCCCAGGCCCGAGGACAACGCCGCCGCCGACTGGTTCTTTGCCCAGACCGAGTTCGTGATCCAGAACGGCGTCGTGCGCTGGACCGACGACCTGCGCGCGCAGCCGCCGATCATCCTGACGGACCTCGACTTCGTGGCCCGCAACAGCGCGCGCCGCCACCAGTTCCGTCTCGATGCCACCCCGAGCACCGAATGGGGCGACCGCTTCAGCCTGCGCGGCCGCTTGCGCGAGCCGCTGCTCGATCTCGTGCGGGGGTCCAGCGAACAGACCCCCTGGCACAGCTGGAGCGGCGAGCTCTACGCCGATTTCCCCAAGGCCGACGTCTCGCGCCTGCGCGGCTACCTCGACCTGTCCGCCTGGCAGGTCGACGTGCGTTCCGGCCAGGGTGCCGTGCGCGCCTGGGCCGACGTCGCCAAAGGCCGCATCACCGGCGTCGTCACCGACCTGGCGCTGCAGGACGTGGCCACCCGGCTCGGGCCGAAGCTGCCCGAACTCACGCTGGCCGGGCTGCAGGGCCGCCTGAGTGCCCAGTGGAGCGCCGCCGGTTTCGAGATCGCCAGCGACAACCTGCGCTTTCGCACCCAGGGTGGTGAAGACTGGCCGGGCGGACAACTGCGGCTGCGGCACCAGGCCGCGCGTGGCAACAACCCGGCCAGCACCAGCCTGAACGCCGACCGCATCGAACTCGCCGCGCTGGCCGCCGTGGCCACGCGCCTGCCCCTGCCCGGGGCCAGCCGCGCGCTGCTGACCAGCCTGCAGCCCGCCGGCCGCCTCGAAGGCTTTGACGCCAGCTGGCAGGGCGTGGCCCCGGCCAGCGCCGAAGCGCAGGCCAGCGACGCGCCCGCGCCCGCCGCCTGGCGCCCCGAGCGCTACCGCGCCAAAGGCCGCGTGTCCGGTCTCGCGCTGGCGGCGCAGGCGCGCGCCGCCGTGAACGGTCAGCGTCCGCTGCCCGGGCGCCCCGGTGTGCAGGCCGCCAGCGCCGACTTCGACCTCAACCAGGACGGCGGCCATGCGCGACTCCAGATCGCCGACGGTTCGGTCGACCTGCCCGGTGTGTTCGAAGACGTGCGCGTGCCGCTCACCCGGTTCGAAGCCGACGCGCGCTGGCGCATCCAGGGCGAGCGCATCGACGCCTGGCTGGACAAGGTGCGCCTGGCCAACGCCGACGCCGAAGGCACGGCCAGCGCCCACTGGCACACCAGCGACCCCGCCACCAGCCCCTCGGACGCGCGCTTCCCCGGCGTGCTCGACCTGACCGCGCGCCTGACCCGCGGCGAGGCCACCCGCGTGCACCGCTACCTGCCGCTCGCCGTCGGTCCGGACGCGCTGCGCTACGTGCGCGATGCCGTCCAGGGTGGGTCGGTGGGTCCGGTCGATTTCCGCATCCAGGGCGATCTCTGGGACATCCCGTTCAACCAGCCCGGTGCGCGCGGCGAATTCCGCATCACCGCCCAGCTCAAAGAGGTTGATTTCGCCTATGTGCCGCCCTTCCTGCAGGACGAGGGCGATGCCGCCTGGCCGGCCCTCAAGGGCGTCAACGGCCAGCTCGTGCTCGACCGCGCCGCCCTGCGCCTGAGCCGGCTCGACGCCGGGCTCGACGGCGCGCCCGGCGTGCGCCTGAGCCAGGCCGAGGTGGCCATCGCCGATCTGGTCCGCGCCCCCGTGCTCAGCGTGAGCGCCAGCGCCCAGGGGCCGGCCACCGAGGTGCTGGGCTTCGTGCGCAGCTCGCCGGTCAACTTCTTCACCGGCCGGGTGCTGGAGCGCGCCACCGTCAACGGCCCCGCCCAGGTGCAGTTCAAGCTCCAGCTGCCGCTGGAGCAGATCGACAAGACCACCGTGCAGGGCAGCGTCCAGTTCAGCGGCAACGACCTGCAGCTCACGCCCGATGCCCCCCTGCTCGGGCGCACCGTCGGCCGCCTGAGCTTCAGCGAGACCGGCTTCACCGTCGCCGATGCCCAGGCCCGCCTCTACGGCGGCGAGCTGCGCTTCGACGGCGGCATGGTGCCCGTGCCCCGGGGCACGCCGCGCATCCAGTTCCGTGGCCAGGGCAGCGCCAGCGCCCAGGGCCTGAGCGACGGCGGGCTGGGCTTCGTCTCGCGCCTGTTCGGCCAGGCCAGCGGTACCGCCAGCTACAGCGCCGAACTCGGCTTCCGCGCCGGCGTGCCCGAACTCGTGGTCACCAGCACCCTGCAGGGGCTCGCCATCAACCTGCCCGCGCCGCTGGCCAAGGCCGCCGCCGACAGCCTGCCCCTGCGCTACGAGAACCGCGTGCTCTCGGTGCTGGCCGATCCCTCGGGCGAAATCGCGCGCACCGACAGCCTGGCCGTCACCCTCGGCCCGCCGGGCCAGCCGCTGGCCGAGCTGCGCTACGAGCGCGACATCACCACCAGCGAGCCGCGCGTGCTGCGCGGCAGCATGGCCGCCGGGCTCGACGCCGGCGAAACCGTCACCCAGCCGGCCAACGGCGTGCAGGCCAACATCCGTTTCCAGCGGGTCGACGCCGACGCCTGGGAGCGTGTCTTCACCGCCACCACCGGCACCGACGTGCGCGCCAGCGTGCAGGCGCCCGACGCCACCGACAACGCCAGCCTGGGCTACCTGCCGTCGAGCCTGGCGGTGCGCGCCGGCCAGCTCATCGTCAGCGGGCGCAGCTTCACCAACGTGGTGGTCGGCGGCTCGCGCGAAGGCAACCACTGGCGCGCCAACGTCGACGCCGAGGAACTCAACGGCTACGTCGAATACCGCCAGCCCGCCGGCAACACCGCCGGCAACATCTACGCGCGCCTGGCCCACCTCAACCTCGCGCCGGCCGCCGCCGCCGACGTCGAGCAGCTGCTGCAGCAGCCCACCAGTATGCCCGCGCTGGACATCGCGATCGAAGACCTCGTGCTCTCCAACCGGCGGCTCTCGCGCGTGGAGATCGTGGCGCAGAACCGCGGCACCGCCGCGCGCACCCGCGAATGGCAGCTCACCAGGCTCAACATCGACACCCCCGAAGCGCAGCTTTTCGCCTCCGGCAGCTGGGCCGTGCCCGACAACAGCGCGGGTGCCGTGCGGCGCACCGCGCTCAACTTCAAGCTCGACATCCAGGACGCCGGCCTGCTGCTCACGCGCTTTGGCCGCCCCGGCGTCGTGCGCGGCGCCAAGGGCCAGATCAGCGGCCACATCGCCTGGGTCGGTTCGCCCATGACGCTGGACTACCCCAGCCTCTCCGGCCAGCTCAAGGCCGACGTGCAGAGCGGCCAGTTCCTCAAGGTCGAACCCGGTGCCGCCAAGCTGCTCGGCGTGCTCAGCCTGCAGGCGCTGCCGCGCCGCCTGGTGCTCGATTTCCGCGACGTGTTTTCCGAGGGCTTCACCTTCGACTTCGTGCGCGGCGACGCCACCATCATCCAGGGCGTGGCCCGCACCAACAACCTGCAGATGAAGGGCATCAACGCCGCCGTGCTGATGGAAGGCAGCGCCGACATCGCGCGCGAACAGCAGGACCTCAAGGTCGTCGTCGTGCCCGAGATCAACGCCGGCACCGCGGCCCTGATCGCCACCGCCATCAACCCCGCCATCGGGCTGGGCACCTTTCTGGCCCAGTTCCTGCTGCGCCAACCGCTGCAAAGCGCCACAACGCAGCAGTTCCACATCACCGGCAGCTGGGCCGACCCGCAAGTAGACAAGGTTGAACGCCAGGCCGCACCGGCAGCGGGCGCCGGGCTGCGTTAAGCTTTTCAGAAAACCCGGGGGCGCCATGCCACCAAAGAAGGAGTTCTCATGAAAGTCGCCGCCATCCAGATGGTCTCGGGCATCAGCCTCGACGCCAACCTCAGCGCAGCGCGCGCCCTGCTCGACCAGGCCGCCCACTGCGGTGCCGAGCTGGCCGTGTTGCCCGAGTACTTCTGCTTCATGGGCCAGAGCGACGCCGACAAGCTGCTGCTGGCCGAAACCCCGGGCCTGGGCACGGTGCAGGACTTTCTGTCCGACACCGCGCGCGAGCTCAAGCTCTGGATCGTCGGCGGCACCCTGCCCATGGCCACCGACGACCCCCACCACGCCGCCAACGCCTCGCTGGTCTATTCGCCCAAGGGCGAATGCGTCAGCCGCTACGACAAGATCCACCTCTTCCGCTACGACAACGGCCGCGAGAGCTACGACGAGGCCAGCGTGCTGCGCGCGGGCGAAACCCCCACCGTCTTCGACTGTCCCTCGCGCCAGGGCCAGAGCTGGCGCGTCGGCATGAGCGTCTGCTATGACCTGCGCTTCGGCGAGCTCTACCGCATGCTCGCCGCTGACCTGCTGCTCGTGCCCGCCGCCTTCACCCACACCACCGGCCAGGCCCACTGGGAGGTGCTGCTGCGCGCGCGCGCCATCGAAAACCAGGCCTACGTCATCGCCAGCGCCCAGGGCGGCAACCACGACAACGGCCGCCGCACCTGGGGCCACAGCATGGTCATCGATCCCTGGGGCCAGGTCATGGCGATGCAGGCCGAAGGCCCCGGTGTCGTGCTCGCCGAGCTCGACATGGCGCGCCTGCACAGCGTGCGCGAACAACTGCCCGCCCTCCAGCACCGCAGGCTCTGATGCTCGCGGCCGCTCCCGGCGACCCACCGCGTGGCGGCCTGCGCCCGCGCCGGCGGCTGCTGTGGGGCGCGCTGCTGCTGCTGGTGTTGGCCCTGCTGGGCGTGCTGGCCTACCTGGCCGCTGAATACGAAGAAGTGCGCGACCAGAGCGCGCTCGAAGCCGATGCCGAAGCCCTCGCCAGCGACCTTCGCAGCGCCCTGGTGCGCAACGTGCAGACCCTGCAGTCGCTCTACAGCATCGCGGCCAGCCCCGGCGCCTGGTCCGCGCCGGCCGGCGAGGTGCTGGCCGAACACCGCGAGATCGTGCGCCTGGAGTGGCGCGACAACAGCCGCGCGCTCATCGCCCACCGCGACACGCCCTACCTCGCCGACCTCTTCAGCTACCTCGACCGCTCCCAGGCCCTGCCCGACATGCGCCAGGCCTGCGACAACGCGCAACGCAGCTCCGGTCCCTCGTACTCCCCGAGCTACTTCTGGCCCATGAACGGCGGCCTCGGTCTGGAGCTCATGGACATGTGCCTGCCCGTCGTGCGCAACGGCAAGCCCGCCGGCTTCCTCGTCGCCACCTACTCGCTGCCCGGCCTGCTTGCCGAGCTGGGCAACAAGAACCTGCTGCGCGGGCGCGGCCTGGCCTTCATCGACACCGACGGCACCCGCCTCGCGCTCTACAGCAGCGTCAGCGGCAGCCGCCGCACCCAGGTCGCGCGCGCCCTGCTCGACCTGCCCGGCCACACCATTCTGCTGCGCCTGGAGAGCCCGCGCCTGGGCACCGGCGCGGCCTTCGGCCTGCTGCCCAACGTGCTCACCGCCGTCGTCGGCGCGCTCTCGCTGGCCCTGCTCGCCGTGTTGGGCCTGCTCGGGCGCGACATGCGCCTGCGCCAGCGCGCCGAACACGAACTCGGCGACGCCCTGGCCTTTCGCAAGGCGATGGAAAACTCCCTCGTCACCGGCCTGCGCGCGCGCGACATGAGCGGGCGCATCACCTACGTCAACCCCGCCTTCTGCCAGATGGTCGGCCTGCCGCCCGAGCAACTCATCGGCACCGGCCTGCCCGCACCCTGGTGGCCGCCCGAGCTGGTCGACGAATACCAGCAGCGCCAGGCCGTGCGCCTGGCCGGGCAGACCCTGCCACGCGAGGGCTACGAATCCGTCTTCCAGCGCAGCGACGGCACCCGCTTCCCGGTGCTCATCATCGAAGCCCCGCTGATCGACGCCCAGGGCACGCAGACCGGCTTCATGAGCGCCATCCTCGACCTGAGCGAACAGCGCCGCATCGAAGACCTCAACCGCGCCTCGCAGGAGCGCCTGCAGGCCACCGCCCGCCTCGCCACCGTGGGCGAAATGGCTTCGCTGCTCAGCCACGAACTCAACCAGCCGCTCGCGGCCATCGCCAGCTACGCCAGCGGCACGCTCAACCTGCTCGACGAGCCGCCCGGCTCCAGCGGGCCCGCCCTGCCCCAGGGCGAGCTGCGCCAGGCCATGCAGCGCATCGGCGAACAGGCCGAGCGCGCCGGGCGCGTCATCAAGAGCGTGGCCGACTTCGTGCGCCGCCGCGAACAGGTGCGCGAAGCCGTCGCGCCCGCCAGCCTGATCGACGCCATCCTGCCCCTGCTCGGCCTGCAGGCCAAGAAGCAGGGCATCCGCGTGCAGACCCAGATCGCGCCCGGCTGTCCGCCCGTGCTGTGCGACCGCACCATGGTCGAGCAGGTGCTGCTCAACCTCGCGCGCAACGGCGTTCAGGCCATGCCCGCCAACGACCCGCCGGCCGCCTCCGGCCTGCGCGTGCTCACGCTGGCGGTCAGCCGCACGCGCCTGCACGCCAGTGACGACGACGAAGCCGCCGCCCGCGGCAGCCCGCCGCGCAAGGTCTGGGTCGAATTCGCCGTCACCGACCACGGCCACGGCCTGAGCGAAGCGGTGCGCCAGCAGCTCTTCACGCCTTTTTTCACCACCAAGGCCGAAGGCATGGGCCTCGGCCTCAGCCTGTGCCGCACCGTGATCGAGCAGCACGGCGGCGCGCTCACCTACGAACCGGCGCTGCCCCGGGGCACGGTGTTCCGGTTCACGCTGCCGGGCGCCTGAAGTTGTGCAGATCATGCCGGAAAACAGGTGTTTCTGATCTCTGTAACCAATTGAATTTAAAGACAAAAATGCCTTTTCATGAGAAAATATGCTTCTGTTCTGGAGCACCCCTGCCGTGAAGATCGAAAACCGCATTCTTTTGTCCATCAGGCGCCGTCCTGGTGTGGTGCTCCTGAGGCGTGATGTGGCCCACTTCGGCAGTGCTTCCCAAGTGTCCGAAGCGCTCAAGGCCTTGCTGGCCCGGGGTGAGCTGATGCGGGTGGGGGCTGGCATCTACGCCAAATCGGCCCGCAACGCCGACACCGGCAAAGTGAGCCTGGTGGCGTCCGCCGAAGCCATCGCGGTCGAAATCTTTCAGAAACTCGGTGTGAAAGCGCGCATCGATCGCAACCTTGCTCCGGGCCAGTCCAGCGCCAACACCCTGCCACTGGACATCGGGTCACACCGCATCCATCGGCGTTTGTCGATTGCGGGTCAGCCGGTGGTTTATGTGCGCCCTGCGGAGCGCTCGCGTGCCCCCTCGCTGCACCTGCCTCTGCGCGAACTGCCCACGGAAAAGGTGAGCCAGTTTGTCGCCCGTCTGGCGCAGGCGCACCAGGTTGCCTACGTTCGAACCGCTGCCGACGAGTGGGCCGACACCGCGACGCGACTGTCCGGTGACGAGGTCCGTTCTGATTCGACTGGCGATCTGCTCGTGGCCCTGAAACGCGCCCACAAGCTCACCGACCGCGAGATGGCCACCTTGCTGATCAACCATCTCCGGGAACAGCAGCGTGTTCGATCCGTTTAAGGACTTCGACACCGCAGGCTACCTGCGCAATTTCGCGGCCGAGAAGGACCTTGACATCGTCAAGGCGGCCGAACACGAACTCTTCCGGGCCAACCTCCCGGAGGTCGTGCACCACCTCGCCACGTTGACCCAAATCACCTACGCGGATTTCTGCCAGGTTCACAAAATCCTCTTCCAGGGCCTCTACCCCTGGGCCGGGCAGGACCGCAGCCTCACGGCGCCCGACAGCGCGGTCCACAAGGGCGAGCCTTTGTCGGTCCACCCCAGTCGGAGCAGGCCTGGGTCGATACCGTGGCCGCACTCCCTGGTCTGGATGGGGCAGGGCAGCTTGATGAAGTCCACGGCAGTTTCAGCGATCCTCAGGTGAGCGCCCAATACCGACAGTTCGAACGGCACCGCGGCTATGAAATCAAAGGTTGATCGCCCGTGTTCACTATCATCCCGCCATGACCCAGCACCCCGACGCCCGGATCTTTCTCGTCGATGACGACGCCGGCGTGCGCGACGCGCTGGCCTGGCTGCTGCGCACGCGCCGCCTGCTCAGCGAAGGCTTCGACAGCGCCGACGCTTTCCTGACCGAGATCGCGCGCTGGCACAGCGAACCCCATTCACCCTGCTGCCTGCTGCTCGACGTGCGCATGCCCGGCACCAGCGGCCTCGCGCTGTTCGAACACCTGCTCACCCTGCCCTGGCAGGCCGTCATGCCGGTGATCTTTCTCTCCGGCCATGCCGACGTGCCCACCGCCGTCGACGCCGTCAAGCGCGGGGCTTTCGACTTCTGCGAAAAGCCGTTCTCCGACAACGCCCTGGTCGACCGCGTCGAGCAGGCGCTCAACCAGTCCGCCCAGGTGCTCGCCGCGCGCCGCGCGCAGCGCGAGATGCAGCAGCGGCTGGACTCGCTCACCGAGCGCGAGCGCGACGTCATGAACCTCGTCATCGCCGGCCTGCCCAACAAGCTCGTCGCCGACCAGCTCAACATCAGCGTGCGCACGGTCGAAGTGCACCGCTCGCGCGTGTTCGACAAGATGGGGGTGAAATCGGCGGTGGAGCTGGCCAACGCCCTGCGGCTCGCGTGAGTGAACGAGCGGCCGCGCCGTCTCAGGGCATGGGCGGACCGTCCTGGTCCCGCTCGCGCTGCACATCCTCGGGCAGCTCGCCCTTCTTGCGCCCGGAAAACATGGTCCACCACACAATGAACACCAGCAACACCAGCGCGCCCAGCGCTTCAAGCAACAGCAAAGTCATGGCAGGTCGTTTCGGTGGGGGAAGTGGGTGGAGAGTGTGGCTGGCGGCCTGCATTGTAGGCAGCCTGCTCGCGGCGTGCTCTTCCGTTCCCATGCCCCCGCGCGCGCCGGTGGACGTGCCCCGCGTGGTCGACACCGGCCCGCTGCCGCCCGCCCTGCAGCGCGGCAAGAGCCTCTGGACCCCCGTGCGCTGGAGCGAACTGCCCGGCTGGGGACAAGACAGCCTGCACGAAGCCTGGAACGCCTGGCTGCGCGGCTGTGAACGGCCTGTCGCCGGGCATGCCGTGCTCTGCAACGAAGCGCGCCCGCTCGCCATCGCCACGCCCGCCGAACAGCGCGCCTGGGTCGAGCGCCGCTTCCAGCCCTACCGCGTCATGGAGCGCGACGGCAGCCTGCCCCAGGGCCTGCTCACCGGCTACTACGAACCCATCCTCGGCGCCCGCCGCCTGCCCAGCGCCAGCCACCGCACGCCGCTCTACGCGCTACCCGCCGGCTTTCGCCCGGGTCAGCCCTGGTACAGCCGCAAGGACATCGACACCCTGCCCGTCGCCCAGGCCGCGCTGCAAGGCAAAGCCATCGCCTGGCTCGCCGACCCCATCGACGCGCTCATCCTGCAGATCCAGGGCTCCGGCCGGCTCGACATCACCGAACCCGACGGCCGCCAGCGCCAGGTGCGCGTCGCCTTCGCCGGCCACAACGGCCATCCCTACCAGAGCGCCATTCGATGGTTGCTTGATCAGCGTGCCATCCGCGATGGATCCTGGGAGGCCACTAAAACATGGGCCGCGCAGAATCCGGGCCGCGTCAACGAGATGCTCTGGAGCAACCCGCGCACCGTCTTCTTCCGCGAAGAAGCCCTGAATCAACTCGACGCCCGCTTCGGACCGCGCGGTGCCCAGGGCGTGCCGCTCACGCCCGGGCGCTCCATCGCTGTCGATCCACAAAGCATCCCCTACGGCACCCCGGTCTGGCTCGCCACGCAGGGCAGCGCGCTCAACCAGCAGAAACTCGTGCTCGCGCAGGACACCGGCGGCGCCATCGTCGGCGCCGTGCGCGCCGACCTCTTCACCGGCTGGGGCGGCTGGACCGACCCCGCCTACCAGCTCGCCGGGAAGCTCAAGCAGCCGCTGCAACTGTGGGCGCTGTGGCCGCGGTAGGCCGCAGTCAGGTGCCGAGCAGGCGTCGAGACAACACCGACTGCATGTCCCTGCGGCCATCGACGATCAGGTAGATGACAACCTGGTTGCCGCCGACCCGGTAGATCACCCGGTAGGGCTTGAACGCCGTTTGGCGATATGCCTTGATGCCCAGAGCCACCAACTCCTTGGGGTAGCTGCCTCGCTCGGGAAACCGGGCCAGACTCTGCACAACCTCCATCAACTGATCGAGAACGTGGTTGGCGTTGGCCAGGCTGTCGAACTCGGCGATGTACTCGTGGATGGATTCCAGGTCCTGCTCAGCACCATGGGTGAGCAGGACCTCGTAGCGTTTCGGTTTGCCGGCCATCAGGCCATCGCCCGTTTCGCGCGCAGGCGCTCCACGACGTCAGCCACTGGTTTGACCCGGCCGGCTTCAACCTCCTGGCTGCCGAGTGCCAGGATCTTCAACAAGGCGAGAGTCGCCTGGGTTTCTTCGAACGATGCGACATCCTGAAGCACTGCTTTGGCCTCACCGTTCTGAGTGATGACCAAGGGTTCACGCTGCTCGGACAGCTGAGCCAGCACCTCCGCGGCGTTGGCCTTCAGATAGCTGATGGGCTTGACTTGAGACGAGTAGCGCATGGTTTTGCCTTTGGGATTCAAATAAGACTAAATATAGTCTTTTTATGGTCTTATCACCACCGCCTTCAACTCCCAAGCCCAGGCGTGCCCGATCAGCGTCTCCAGCGCCGCAAACTGCGGCTTCCAGCCCAGCTGCGCCGTCGCCGCGCGCGAATCGGCCACCAGGCGCGCCGGGTCGCCGGCGCGGCGCTCGGCGTACACCACCGGGATCTCGCGGCCCGTCACCTGGCGCGCCGTGTCGATCACCTGCTGCACCGAAAACCCGCTGCCGTTGCCCAGGTTGTAAGCCTGGCTGCCCGCGCCGCCCATCAGGCTCTGCAGCGCCAGCCCGTGCGCCTGGCACAGGTCGTTGATGTGCACGTAATCGCGGATGCAGGTGCCGTCGGGCGTGTCGTAGTCGCGGCCGAACACGCTGATGTGCGGCCGCCGCCCCGAAGCCGCCTGCAACACCAGCGGGATCAGGTGCGTCTCCGGGTCGTGGCGCTCGCCCAGTTCGCCCGCCGGGTCGGCGCCCGCCGCGTTGAAATAGCGCAGGCAGACCGACTTCAGCCCATACGCCCGGTCGTAGTCCGCCAGCGCCTGCTCCACCATCAGCTTCGTGCGGCCATACGGGTTGATCGGCTGCTGCCGGTGCGCCTCGTCGATGGTGTCGCTCTGCGGCTCGCCAAAGATCGCCGCCGTGGACGAAAAGATGAACCGCTTCACGCCCGCTGCCACCATCGCGTCCAGCAGGTTCAGCGTGTTCACCACGTTGTTCTGGTAATACTTCGCCGGCGCCACCACCGACTCGCCCACCTGGATGAACGAGGCGAAATGCATCACCGCGTCAAACCGCCCCTCGGCCAGCAGCCGGTCGAGCAGCGCGCGGTCGGCAATGTCGCCCTGCACGAACCTGCCGTGCAACACCGCGTCGGCGTGCCCGCCCGAGAGGTTGTCCAGCGTCGTCACCGCGTTGCCCGCCAGGCCCAGGTGTTTCACCATGTGCGAGCCGATATAGCCCGCGCCGCCCACCACCAGAATGTTCAAGTTGTTCTCCACAAAATTAGAAAGCTTCAAAGCGAAGCGTTGACCACTTGCTTGGACCTACCCCTGGCCCTGCATCAGCTGCGCGCCCTCCAGCCTGGCCGCGCCCCGGTCAAAGGTGAGCAGCGGCCCTTGGCGTGCCTGGTCGGCCAGCGCCACATGCAGGCAATCGGCATAGTCTGGAGCACCCACCCGCCGGTATCGCCACAGCGACTGCTCGAGCGCCGCTTCTTCCTGAAACGCCAGTTCCGAAGCACTCATCAAGCCGTCCAGAGCCGCCAGGACAGAAGCCTTTTCAAAGCGGTAGCGAGACCGGAGCACCCATTCCAGCTCCAGCATGACGGTGAGCGGAACGTACAAACGTTCATTGCGCTCGGCGCACGACGCCAGCAAGCCTGCAACGACCTCAGCTTGCACCTCGTCGTCAACGACCAGCCAGCGCACCAAAACGTTGGTATCCAGGGCTGCCATCAGGCTTTGCCCAAACCCATGTCTTCGGCGGCCACGCTCAGGCCCGCCGCAGGGGTGAGCAGACCTCGCAACTCATTGATGGATTTGTTCTTGGCTCTCAGCACCACAGTGCCGTCGGGCATCGGGGTGAACGTGAGCCGATCTTGAGCGTTGATTCCCAATGACCGCCGGATATCGACGGGGATGGTGATCTGTCCCTTGCTGGTCACTGTGGCTTCTGACATGGTGTTCCTTACTTTTAAATACAGTGTAAGGATTTTAGGTACCCGGGTCAATCTCTTGGCCGCCGCCGCCCAGACGCAAAAAAAGCCCCGAAGGGCTTTTTTTTTGGCTGCTGACCGGGGATCAGCTTGGGCTGATCGGGTTGTTGGGCTTGCGGTTTTCTTTCACCTTGTACGCCACGGCCAAGCCCCCGGCGATGCCACCACCGATCAGCAGGTTGCTGTTGCCGGCGAGGTTGGTGCCTTGCCCTGCGCGGGCGGCCACGTTTGCCTGGCAGGCCGCTTCGGTGGCGGGCATCGACTGACCGGCGGTCAGCACGGCCACGCAGCCGCTGGCGAAGGTCACGGTGGCGGAGCCCGTGGCGACCAGGTTGGCGCCGGTGGGCACGGCCATGCCGGGGGTGACGCTGACCATCTGGTTGCCGGTCGACTGGCCGCCGGGCCATACCCCATCGGGGGGATGGGTCGGGCGGGTTTCTGCCGCCGATCACGCATTCCAGGGGTTGACCAGCGCGACCCCCGTACCGACAAAGTCCGATACGTTGCGTGTCACGACTGCAAAACCATGCTCAATGGCCGTTGCCGCGATCATGGCGTCTCGCTCTGAGCGAGGGTCCGGAACATGCAGTGAAGCACACACGGGCGCGGTGTTTTCGGTGAATGGCAGGATTCGGCCGGCGAACGCCAAACGCACGCCCGAAAGCCAGGCGCGCAATGCGCTGCCCTGAGGCGGCATGCGGCGCTCCAGTGCCCGGATGCCAATTTCCAGTTCCAGGATGGAAATGGCGGACAGGAAAAGTCGGCTGCTGGGTTGAGCTGCGGCCCAGGCCCGCACCTGCTCTGATGGATGGGGTTTGCCTTGGCGCAGCTCGGAAATGACGTTGGTATCCAGAACGAACATGGAGCGTCCTCAGTCAAGCGGTGCGGCTGTGAGCTGGAGATTCAAGCGTGGTGGATCGAATTCGATGCCGTCCCCGCCCGGGATGCCGTCCATGACATCGAGCAGCGACCGCTCGCCCTGACCGGCGATGCGGTAGTAGTCGTCGATTTTGAGCAGCGCAAAGGCAGGGCGACCACGGTCGGTGATGAACACGGGGCCATCGGCAGCCGCGCGTTTGGCCGCTGACACATCGCGGGTGAAGTCCCGGCTGGAAAACGTGTGGATGCCCATGTCGATCTCCTGAATGCACGCAATGTTTGTATGTTACGACATGATGGATTGAGATGTCCATGCATCCTTCCCAAGAAGCTGAAGTGCGGGGGCGCTGTCAATCCGTGCGCTGCACCGGCAGGCTGAGCTGGGTGGTTTCGCGCAGGCGCACGTCAACCCTGGCCTGGCCTTCGTCGACCACGCTCCAGGGCAGGGGCAGGGTTTCGTTGCGCACGCTGACGGTGCGCGGGCCGCTGGCGACGAAGGGAAATTCGAACCGGCCCTGGGCGTCGGTGCGCACGGCGTAGCGGTTGTCAAGGTAGATGGTGACGCCGGGGGCGCCGGTTTCGCTGGCTTCCTGGGTGCCGCTGCGGTTGGCGTCGAAATAGACCACGCCTTCGATGCGGCCGCCGCCTTCGCTGGGGAGGCCGCCGAGGGGCACGCGGCGGCTGCCGGCCTGCAGTTCGTAGCGCAGCACGGCGTAGAAGCTGCGGTCGCTGTCGGTCGGGGTGTCGGTGACGATGGGGGCGAGAGGGTCGAGCGGGCGCACGGTGCGGCGCTGGCCGAGGCTGCGGGTGTATTGGCCTTCGAGGCTCCAGCGGGGGTTGATGCGCCAGGCGCTGCCGAGGTTGACGCCGTGGCGGCGGGCGCCGTGGTGGCTTTGTTCGGTTTGCAGGGTGCCGCGCAGGGTGGCGTTGTCGCCGAGGGGGGCGGTGATGGCGAGGGCGGCGGACCAGCGGGTTTCGTCGGCCGCGTTGCCGCTGTGGGGGCTGTCGTCGGGGTCGGTGCTGGCGCGGTCGCGGATGAGGCCGAGGCTGGTGGAGACGCTCCAGCCCTGGGGCACGGCCCAGTCCTGGTCGTAGCTGATGGCTTGTGAGCGGTTCTGGCTGGCGGCGCCGCTGCCGCCGCTGAGGGTGAGGCGCAGGCCGCTGGTGCCGAGCGGGTTTTGCCAGCGCCAGTCGCCGTAGCTGCTCCAGGCGTCGCCGTCGAAGTGGCGCACGGAGGCGCCGGCGCCGAGGGTGCTGGCGCGGCTGAGGCGCCAGCGCGCGCTGCCCGAGGCGTAGCTGCCGGCGCGGGTGCGCCCGCTGATGGAGCGCAGCCAGTCGATGGAGCCTTCGGCGGACCACTGGCGGGTGCGCCATTCGCTGCGCAGGGTGGCGCCCTGCACGTCGGCGGGCATGGCCTGGCCGGCCCAGCTGAGCCCGGGGTCGAGGTGGTAGAGGCCGATGCCGTGCTGGCGGGGGCCGTCGTCCCATTCGCTGTCGATCCAGAAGCCCTGGGCGCTGCGGCCCGGGCGGGTGGGCGCGGTCGGGTCGGCGGTTGTGGCGGGTGTGGCGGCGTCGCGGCTGAACAGGAGCTGGCCCTGGGTGTGGCGGTTGTCGCCTTCGTGGCGCAGGGCGATCAGGGTGGCGCTGGCGTTGACGGGGGTGCCGGTGTCCAGAGTCTGGCCGAGGGCGGTGACGCGGTGGGCGTCTTCGTGTTGCAGGGCCAGGGTCCAGCCGGGCAGGCCGAGCGGGTCGGTGCTGTCGGGGCGGGGGTCGAGCTGCCATTGGGCGCCGAGCGTGGTGCGCCGACCGCCGAGGCCGCGGAAGCCGCTGGCGGGCACGCTTTCGAGCTGGCCGGGTTCGCCGCTGCCGGCTTGCAGGGCGAGGCCGCTGGCGGGGTTGAGCCATTCGCCGGCCAGGCCGCGCAGGGTGGCCGAGGGCAGGAACACGCGTGAGGGCCGGCGGGTGATGGCGGGCGCGGGCGCGACCATGAGGCCGGCTTCGTGGTTGCCGATCCAGCCGCCAGCAAGGGGCAGGCCGCGCTGGCGCAGGGAGAGCGTGCCGCGGCTTTCGCGCGGGCTGAGGCTGCCGTCGATGGAGAGCGCACCGTGGTTGGGGGTGTCGAGCAGGCCGTAGACGGCGAAGGCGGTCTGGGTCTGGCGCTCGGTGTCGAAGGGCTGGGTGCCGAGGCGGGTTTCGAGGCGCAGGAAGCGCGGCCAGCCGGCGCGGTTGTATTCGAAGGCGCTGCCGTCGTCGTCGTCGAGCGGTGCGAGGCCTTCGATGACGCGGTCCTGGTAGCCGGTGGGTGCGGGGGCTTCAGCGGCGGCGGGTGTTTGCGCGTGCAGGCCCGGCGCGAACGCGCCGAAGAGGGCCAGCAGGCCGCAGGCCACGCACCCTCCTGAGGTCATGGGGCGAAGCGCGCGTCCAGCGGCAGGCGGTTGGCGCCCCATTCGAGGCTGCCTTTGACCTGGAGCGGGAAACGGATGTCGGGCACGGTCTGGCCGTTTTCGGCCACGGGGATGAGCGCGATGCGGCGGGTTTCGCCGGGCAGGATGGGCAGGTCGGCGGGGGCCATTTCGAAGCGGGCGCCAGCGGCGTCGGTGCCGTTGACGAAGCCTTCGAGGCGGCCGTGGGCGTTGCCGGTGTTGCGCACGTCGAGCGTGGCGGTGGGTTGGCCGTTGACCGGGCTGACCTGCAGGGTGCTGATGGCGAGCTGGGGCGCGGCGCCACCGATGGCGGCGTAGACGATGACGCCGATGCGCCCGCCGACGGGGAAGCTGATGGCGCCCTGCACCTTGGCAGGGTCGAGGCCTTCGACCATGAGGGCGAAGCGGCATTCGCGCGGCGGGGTGCCGGCGGGCGGACTGATCTCGAAGCGGAAGCGGTAGCGCGCGCCGGGTTCGATGCTGAGTTCGCGCCGTTCGAGGGCGACCCAGGGGCGGCAGCTGTCGGGGGCGAGTTCGGTGCTGAAGCTGACGGCGTTGTCGGCGTTGAAGGTCCAGTCGGCGGTGTAGACGCGGTAGTTGCCTTTTTGCTGGCCGACGTGCTGGATTTCGAGCACCTGGCGCAGGGGCTTGCCGGCGTCGGCCTGCACTTCAAAGCGCGGCGGCGAGATGTAGGCGGCGAAGCCCTGGGCAAACGCGGTGCCGGGCAGCAGGGCAGCGAGTCCCAGGGCGGCGGTCAGGAGCGCCGCGGTCAGGCGGGAGGCGGGCAGGCGGGAGGCGGGCAGGAGGTTCATGGGCGCTGGGTGCCGGGGGTCGAGTCGGTGTCGATCTCGAAATGGAAGTGGAGGCGGCGGCTGGCGCTTTGCCAGTCGGGGCCGGAGCGCAGGCGCACGAGCATCTGGTCGCTCAGGGTGCCGGCGCTGATGGGGCCGGCGTAGACCAGGGCGCGTTCACCCGAGACGAGGCGCCCGGCGAGCAGCTGGCCGTCGGTGGTCCAGACGGCTTCGAGGGTGGCGCTTTCGTCGCGCGGCAGCACCATGTAGACGCGGCCGCTGCGGCCGATCCAGGCCTGGGTGTCGATGCGGATGTTGACGCGCACCCAGGCTTCCATGCCACCGTCGACGTCGCTGCGGGTCTGCGGCCGCCACTGCATCTGGGCGGTGGGCGGCACGGTGTGGCTGAGCGAGTCGTCGAGCCGGTGGGTTTCGGCGCTGGCCGCGCCGGCGGCGAGGGCCAGCAGCAGGGCGGCGGCGGTGCGGCGGGCGGTGGGCGTCATGGGGTGGTCAGGGTGTAGGTGACCTGGCCGGTGTAGGTGCCGGCGGCCCGGATGGCGCTGTTGGCGTAGCGGAAGGTGTGGCAGTTTTCGATGTAGCGGTTGGCCGGGATGGTGGCCAGGTTCTGCGTGCCGCCGTTGAAGGTGCCCGCGGGTATGACGCCGGGCACGCTGCTGCCGGGCGCGGAGACGGTCCAGCTGATCTGGCTGAAGGGGATGGTGTCGCCGGCGGCGTTGGTCAGGTTGGCGGGCGATGTCACGCGCAGGGTGGCGCTCGCGGGTTGGTTGTTGCGGTCGCGGCGGTAGGACGCGCCGATCATGACCTGCGTGCCCGGGTTGGGGCAGGTGGCGTAGTTGTCGCCATAGAGGCTGCGTGACTGGGTGCTGTCGCTCGTCATGGCCTGGGGCGTGCCGCTGAGCAACTGGGCGGTATCGAGGCTGACGGTGACCAGGTTGACGGTGCCGATGTCGCCATCGTACGTGCCGTTGCCGACGTGCAGGAAGACGCGGCGCGGCGCGGCGGCGATGGTGAGCGACCAGGCGTGGGCCATGGCCGTTTCAGCACCCCACAGCACGAGCAGCGCCAGGGCGGTGAGCTGGCGGGCGGTGGGCGGGCGCTGGACGGTCGGCTTCATGGGCGCGTTGTGATCGGCAGGGGGTTGGCGGTTCCGCACGGGACGGCGCTCAAAAAACAAACGGAGGGCTGCTGCGCGCTGGCCCTCCGCTGGTTGGTTGGTGGCCGGTCGGGGTGCCCGGCCGGCCTGCGCTTGCCGCTGAATCAGGGAGCGACGGCGGTGTAGGTGACTTGCGTGGTGTAGGTGCCGGCACCCACGGGAGCGGTGGCGCCCTGGTGGTTGTAGCTGAAAGCCCAGGTGCCACTGCGGTTGACGATGCCCGCCGAGGTCGCTGGCACCGTGATGGCGGTAGCGTTGAAGGCCGGGTGGGCCAGGTTGCCGGTCGGGGTGGTCACGGCAATTTGCGACAACGGGATGGAGTTGGGGCCGTTGCTCAGGTTGGCGCCGGTGGATCCGAATTCCACGCTGCCCGCGTTGGACAGCAGGGCGACCTGCACCGGGCTGCCGGTGGAGGGGTTGATCGTGCCGTCCACGCTGGCCTGCGGATCGGTCAGCACGAAGGCCACTTCATTGACCGTGTTGTCGTTCGAGAGGATGTCACCGGTGCCGACCTTGAGGGCGATGAAAGCGGGGATCTCGATGCGGAAGTTCAGACGCGCTTGCGCACCGGGGCCGGCGGTTGCGGTATCGGTCACCAGTTGGGATTCGGCCGAAGCCAGCAGGGGGGCGGCCAGCGCCAGGGCCACTGCGGTTTTGACGAACAGAGAATTTTTCACGACGTTTCCTTGGATTTGAGAGAGATCAGCTTGGACACTTTCTGGTTAATGAACCGCAGTGTTCTGGGGTGCATGTTACAAAAAGCGACAGTCTCAGGCAACCGGGTACGTATGAAAAAATGCACAAATTCAATGGTTTACGACAGATATGTCAACCAACGGTGGAATTTTCAGGACGGGCGGTATCCAAAAGGTTCAAGTTTTGCGTCCGCCGGTCGTGGCTAGTGATTTAGTCAACAAATGCGAGAGCGGCAAAGCGCCCGCGGCCTTCACTTCGCCGAGCGAAAAGCTGGTGTGCAGGTCTTTGACGTTGGGCAGGTTGATCAGCACTTCGCGCGCGAAACGGCTGAATTCGCCCAGGTCGGGGCAGACGACCTGCAGCTCGAAGGTGCCGGAGCCGCTGATGTAGTGGCAGGAGACGATTTCGGGGATGTCGCGGATGGCCGCTTCCATCTGGCGCAGGGCATCGCCGCTGTTGCGTTCGGCGTCGATGCGCACGAAGGCCAGCACGCCCAGGCCGATCTTGCTGCGGTTGATCTCGGCGCGGTAACCGAGGATGAACCCGGCCTCTTCCAGCGCCCGCACGCGCCGCCAGCACGGCGCCGCCGACAGGCCCACGCGGCTGGCCAGCTCGGCGTTGGTGAGCCGGCCATCGGTCTGCAATTCGTTCAGGATGGCGGTGTCAAACTTGTCGAGTGTTTCCATGATGGATGGTGTTCGCGTTGGCGTTGGGCGGGATCGTCTGGGTGACGTGTCCACCGGGGGTCAATGCGCGGACGGCGATGTCCTGCGCGGTGAGCGGGCCGGATTTTCGGATGCGGATTTCGAAGCCGCTGCGCAGTGGGGCCGGGGGGTAGTGCTGCAGGACGTCGGGCCGCTCGACGGCCTGCCAGCTTTCGATGGGGACGGCGCTGCCCTGGACCGTGACGATGAATCCGGCGGCGGGCTGGGCTTTCCAGAGCAGGGCCCAGCCGGTGATCTTGAGGCATCCGGCCTGCTCTTCCAGGATGTCGACACTGCCCACCACGGGCAGCTGGAGGCTGGCGCCGTCGGCCTCGGGTGGGGCTGCGGATTTCGCCATCAGGCCGGCAGGGTCGGCCAGGCCGAGGTGCCCGGCGATGGCCTGGTACCGGGCGGTCAGGTCGGCGATGTGCTGCGGGCACGGCGGGGCGGGCACTTCGTTGTTGTCGTGGTGGAGAAAGAACTGGTCGTCGAGCTGGTGGTCCTCCTGGAAGGCCCTGCCGCGCGGGGCTTTGCGGAGCATGAACTCGGCATAGGACTTGACGACATAGTGGTTGATGCGAAACCGCGTCCAGCAGACATCACCGGACTGGCTCGGGTTGCGCTGGCCGGCGTAAAAGTAGTCGCGCTTTTCGGTGCCATCGGTGTGCAGGTAACGGTAGCCAGGCTTCAGCTGGCAGCTGTGCGGGCAGACGAATCCGGCAAAGGCGTCCATCCGGATGATGGACTTGAAGTGGTGGTTCAGGTGGTCCTGCTGCGGTACATGGTGCAGGAAGCGCTCCGTCACGAGCCCGCTTTCTTCGGCCAGTTGCATGGATGAGCCGTAGGTGGCCCAGTTCAGCGCCAGTGCCCCGACATCGGGGTGGGCCTGGAGGGTGTCTTGCAGGAGCCCGGACACCGTGTCCAGGTACTGGCCGGGCCAGAGAAACTCGTCGGCGTCCTGGAAGGCCATCCAGTCGACTTCATGGCCATGGCGGCGGACGATTTCTTCGTAGACGGCCAGCTGCGGGTTGGTGTCCGGCATCGTGGCATAGGTGAAGCAGGTGATGGGCAGTGTCTGGCTCAGCGCCTGAAGCAGGGGCCAGGTGTGGTCGCTGCTGTCGTTGCTGACGATATAGACATGGTCGAACCCCATCAGGAGGTGGTGCGCCAGCCACTCGATCAGGTACCGGCCTTCGTTTTTCACGATGGCGGCCAGGCCGACACGGGGTTTGTGTGTGTTCATGGGTATCAAGCCGGACGGGCACCGGGACGGGGGGCGCGGTGGGGGGAGGCAAACGTAACAAGTTGATTCTATGGTTGGTGAAAAAGCATGAAATGCCTGTTGCACATGAGCGCCAGAA
Source organism: Hydrogenophaga sp. L76 (assembly GCF_057654755.1). Classification (NCBI taxonomy): domain Bacteria; kingdom Pseudomonadati; phylum Pseudomonadota; class Betaproteobacteria; order Burkholderiales; family Comamonadaceae; genus Hydrogenophaga; species Hydrogenophaga sp. L76. The sequence goes on along the minus strand of NZ_CM172807.1, from coordinate 2,931,764 downwards.
CAGGCCGGGTGGTGGGCGCCCGCGGTCACGTTGCTGCAGTGCGGTGCGACCAGGCGTGTTCAATCTTCCAATAACAGGATACAGAAGGAAAGAATCTTTCTTGAATGGGGCAAACACGGACATGGAAAGCAAACACCTGTCAGCGCCCGGGTCATACACTGTGCGGCACACTGAAAGCGGCTGACAGAGCCGGTTGCCGGTGTTCCACGCCGCTCACGAGGCGGCTCCCAGACTTGCCAGGAGACAACAAGATGAACGCCCCACTGCCCGAACACATCCGCCGCGCGCTCGAAACCGTCACGCTCGACGACAAATATTCCCTCGACCACGGCCGCGCCTTCATGAGCGGCGTGCAGGCGCTGGTGAAGCTGCCGATGCTGCAGCGCCAGCGCGATGCGCTGCAGGGCAAGAACACGGCGGGTTTCGTCAGCGGTTACCGCGGTTCGCCGCTCGGCGGCTACGACCAGGCGCTGCAGAAGGCCGCGCCCTACCTGAAGGCACAGAACATCGTGTTCCAGCCGGGCGTGAACGAAGAGCTGGCGGCGACCGCGCTCTGGGGCACGCAGCAGCTGGGTTTTGCCCCGCCCGGCTCCAACAAGTTCGACGGCGTGTTCGGCATCTGGTACGGCAAGGGCCCGGGCGTGGACCGTTGTTCCGATGTGTTCAAGCACGCCAACATGGCGGGCACCACGCCCTGGGGCGGCGTGATCGCGGTGGCCGGTGACGACCACGTGGCCAAGAGCAGCACCGCCGCGCACCAGAGCGACCACATCTTCAAGGCCTGTGGCCTGCCGGTGTTTTTCCCGTCCACGGTGCAGGACATCCTGGACCTGGGCGTGCACGCCATCGCCATGAGCCGTTTCAGTGGCGTCTGGGCGGGCATGAAGACGATCCAGGAAATCGTCGAATCCAGCGCCACGGCCATGATCGACCCCGAGCGGGTCGAGATCGTGATTCCCGAGTTCGACATGCCGCCCGGCGGCCTGCACATCCGCTGGCCGGACGCCGCGCTGGAGCAGGAGGCGCGCCTGTTTGACTACAAGTGGTACGCGGCGCTGGCCTACATCCGCGCCAACAAGCTCAACCACAACGTGATCGCCGGCCCGAACGACCGCTTCGGCATCATCGCCAGCGGCAAGGCGTTCAACGACACGCGCCAGGCGCTGCTGGACCTGGGCCTGGACGATGCCACCTGCCAGCGCATCGGCCTGCGCCTGCACAAGGTGAACGTGGTCTGGCCGCTGGAGGCGCAGACCACGCGCGAATTCGCCACCGGCCTGCGCGAGATCCTGGTGGTGGAAGAGAAGCGCCAGGTCATCGAATACCAGCTGAAGGAAGAGCTCTACAACTGGCGCGGCGACGTGCGGCCCAACGTGCTGGGCAAGTTCGACGAGGTCGAAGGCGATTTTTCGGGCGGCGAATGGAGCATGCCCAACCCGAGTGCCCACACCCTGCTGCGGGCGAATGCCGACCTCACGCCGTCCATCATCGCGCGCGCCGTGGCCCGCCGCCTGCGCAAGCTGGGTGTGCCAGACGACGTGATGGCGCGCATCGACGCGCAGCTCGCCATCTACACGGCGCAGGAGCAGTCGATGCAGACGCTGCTGACCCAGGGCGTGGAAGGCGCCGAGCGCCAGCCCTGGTTCTGCTCGGGCTGCCCGCACAACACCAGCACCCGCGTGCCCGAGGGCTCGCGCGCCATGGCCGGCATCGGCTGCCATTTCATGACCATCTGGATGGACCGCGCCACCGTGGGCTTCACCCAGATGGGTGGCGAGGGCGTGCCGTGGATCGGGCAGCAGCCGTTCAGCCACGACCAGCACATGTTCGCCAACCTGGGCGACGGCACCTACTTCCACAGCGGCATCCTGGCGATCCGCCAGAGCATCGCCGCCGGCGTGAACATCACCTACAAGATCCTCTACAACGACGCCGTCGCCATGACCGGTGGCCAGCAGGTGGGCGAACGCCCCGAGGGGCACTCGGTCGTGCAGATCGCGCAGAGCATGCGCGCCGAGGGCGCGGTGAAGATCACCATCGTGACCGACGAGCCGGAGAAATACGCGTCGGTGCAGGGCCTGCCGAGTGGCATCGCGATCCAGCACCGCGACACGCTGGACGCGGTGCAGCGCGAGTTCCGCGAGATCCAGGGCACCACGGTCATCATCTACGACCAGACCTGCGCCACCGAAAAGCGCCGCCGCCGCAAGCGCGGCACCCTGGTGGACCCGGCCGAGCGCGTGGTGATCAATGAGCTGGTGTGCGAAGGCTGTGGCGACTGCAGCGTGCAGAGCAACTGCCTCTCGGTGGAGCCGCTGGAGACCGAGTTCGGCCGCAAGCGCACCATCAACCAGAGCAGCTGCAACAAGGACTTCTCCTGCGTCAAGGGCTTCTGCCCGAGCTTTGTGTCCGTCGAAGGCGGCCAGCTGCGCAAGAAGGACCAGAAGGCCGGCGCGGCGCAATGGACCGGTGGCGCGGTGCCCGTCCCTGCCCTGCCCGCGCTGGGCGACGAGGCCTGGGGCATCATCGTCGCCGGCGTCGGTGGCACCGGTGTCATCACCATCGGCCAGCTGCTGGGCATGGCGGCGCACATCGAGGGCAAGGGCATCGTCACGCAGGACGCGGCGGGCCTGGCCCAGAAGGGCGGCGCGACCTGGAGCCACGTGCTGATCGGCGCGCACCAGGACGCCATCCGCACCACGCGGGTGTCGGCCGCCTCGGCCGACCTGGTGATCGGCTGCGACCCGATCGTGGCCGCACACAAGGAAACCTGGCAGCGCCTGCGCGAAGGCCGCAGCCACGTGGCGCTCAACGCCAGCGCCACGCCGACGGCCGCCTTCGTGACCAACCCGGACTGGCAGAACCCGGCGCAGGCCTGTGTGGACGCACTGACCCGCAGCCTGGGCGCGGACGAGGTGGGCGTGTTCGATGCCGAAGCCGCTTCGACCCGGCTGATGGGCGACAGCATCTACACCAACCCCATGATGCTGGGCTACGCCTGGCAGCGCGGCTGGGTGCCGCTGGGGCACGATGCGCTGATGCGCGCCATCGAGCTGAATGCGGTGCAGGTGGACAAGAACAAGGCTGCGTTTGAATGGGGCCGCCGCGCCGCCTTCAACCCGCAGGCCGTGGCCGCGCTGCTGGCGCCGGCCGGTGCCGGGGCGCAGGTGATCCAGTTCAAGAAACGCGAGAGCGTGGCCGAGCTGATCGCGCGCCGGGTCGAGTTCCTCACCGGCTACCAGAACGCGGCCTACGCGGCCGACTACCAGCACTTCGTGGAGAAGGTGCGGGCGGTGGAAGCGCCGCTGGGCAAGTCCACGCTGACGGCGGCCGTGGCGCGTTACCTCTTCAAGCTGATGGCCTACAAGGACGAGTACGAGGTGGCGCGGCTGCACAGCGACCCGGCGTTCCACGCCCGGCTGGCGAGCCAGTTCGAGGGCGACTTCAAGCTGCGGGTGCACCTGGCGCCGCCGATCCTGGGCAAGAAGAACGAGAAGGGCGAACCGGTGAAGCAGAAGTTCGGACCCTACATGTTCACCGCCTTCCGCTGGCTGGCGAAGTTCAAGGGCCTGCGTGGCACGGCGCTGGACATCTTCGGCCGCACCGAAGAGCGCCGCGCCGAGCGCGCCCTGATCGGTGAATACCGCAGCGCGATCGAGGAGCTGCTGGACACGCTGGACGCGGGCAACCACGCGCTGGCGCTGGAGATCGCCAGCGTGCCCGAGCAGATCAAGGGCTACGGCCACGTGAAGGCGCGCAACCTGGCGGCGGCGAGCAGCCGCTGGGCGGGGCTGCGCGAACAGTGGCGCCGTGGCGAACAGGCCGAAGTGCGCGTGGCCTGACCGTCGCACCCGCCACCACGGGGCCTCTGGTGGCGGCCGCACCGGCCTGCGGGGGGCCGCATACAATCCAAGGCTGATTCCGGATCGCCCGGGTGACCTGTGCGCAGGCTGCCCGGGCATTGGCGTTTTTTGAACTGATTTTTGTTGGAGACCTCTGTGTTCATTTCTTCTGCTTACGCCCAGGCCGCCGCTGGCGGCGACACCCAGTCCACCATCATGGGCCTGCTGCCCCTGGTGCTGATGTTCGTGGTGCTCTATTTCGTGATGATCCGCCCGCAGATGAAGCGCCAGAAAGAGCACAAGGCCATGGTCGAAGCACTGGCCAAGGGTGATGAAGTCGTGACCGCCGGTGGTTTCCTGGGCAAGGTGTCCAAAATCGGCGAAACCTACATCGGTGTGGAACTCGCCAGCGGCGTGGAAGTCCAGATGCAACGTTCTGCCGTGACGCAGGTGCTGCCCAAGGGCACTATTAAGTAAGCCCACCCCTGCGCCGGGCTCACTGCGTGGCCCGTCACCCCCTCAAGGGGGCAGTGCCTGCAGCCCGGCAAAGCCGGTTCTGCGGCACTCTGGATTGAAGACTCCCCTGCGCTGCCGCACTCGAAGCGATTCAACATGAATAGATATCCGCTCTGGAAGTACCTGATCATCGCGGTGGCGCTGGTGATCGGCTTGCTGTATGCCCTGCCCAACCTGTTTGGCGAGTCGCCTGCGGTGCAGGTGTCGGCCGCCCGGACCGCAGTGAAGGTGGATCTCTCCACCGTCACGCGGGTGGAGCAGGCGCTGAGCGCGCAGGGCCTGGTGGCTTCGACGGTGCAGTTCGAGGGCACGTCGGTGCGGGCGCGTTTTGAAGACACCGACACCCAGCTGAAGGCGCGTGACGCCATCGAGCGGGCGCTCAACCCGGATCCGGCCGACCCGAGCCATGTGGTGGCGCTGAGCCTGCTGCCGCGCACGCCCGCCTGGCTGGCGGCGCTGGGCGCTTCGCCCATGTACCTGGGCCTGGACCTGCGCGGCGGCGTGCACTTCATGCTGCAGGTGGACATGCCGGCTGCGCTGCAGCGCCGCGCGGATGTGTTCGCGGGCGATCTGCGCACCGCCCTGCGCGAGAAGAACGTGCGCCACGGCGGCGTCAACCGCAACGGGGTGACCATCGAGGTGCGTGCGCGCGATGCCGCCACGCTGGAAGCGGCGCGTGCCGTGATCCAGGACCAGTTCCCGGACCTGGTGTCCAGCGACACGCCCGACGGCAGCGGGTTCCGGCTGGTGGCCACGATCAAGCCGGAAGCGGCGCGCGCGGTGCAGGACCAGGCGCTCAAGCAGAACATCACCACGTTGCACAACCGCATCAACGAGCTGGGCGTGGCCGAGCCGGTGATCCAGCAGCAGGGGGCGGACCGCATCGTGGTGCAGCTGCCGGGCGTGCAGGACACGGCCAAGGCCAAGGACATCCTGGGCCGCACCGCGACGCTGGAGATGCGCCTGGTGGACGAGAGCGCCGAAGGGCGCGCCGCCGCCGACGGCACGGGGCCGGTGCCGTTCGGCGCCGACCGCTTCCCGATGCGTGACGGGCGCCCGGCGATCGTCAAGAAGCAGGTGCTGGCCACGGGCGAGAACCTGACCGATGCGCAGGCGGGCTTTGACTCGCAGCAGCAGGAACCGAGCGTGACGCTCTACATGGACGCCAAGGGCGGGCGTGTCATGCGCGACGTCAGCCGCGAGAACATCGGCAAGGGCATGGCGATCATCCTGTTCGAAAAGGGCAAGGGCGAGGCGATTTCCGTGGCCACCATCCGCGGTGAACTGGGCAACCGCTTCCAGATATCGGGCAGCATGAACATCGTCGAGGCCAACGACCTGGCGCTGCTGCTGCGCGCGGGTTCGCTGGCCGCCCCGATGGAGATCATCGAGGAGCGCACCATCGGCCCGAGCCTGGGCGCCGAAAACATCGCCAAGGGCTTCAACAGCGTGATGTGGGGCTTTGCGGTGATCGTGTTGTTCATGTGCGCCTACTACATGCTGTTCGGCGTGTTCTCCAGCCTGGCACTGGGTTTCAACCTGGTGTTGCTGGTGGCTGTGCTGTCGATGCTGCAGGCCACGCTGACGCTGCCCGGCATTGCCGCCATGGCGCTGGCGCTGGGCATGGCCATCGACTCCAACGTGCTGATCAACGAGCGCGTGCGCGAGGAACTGCGCAACGGCGCGGCGCCGCAGTCGGCCATCAACGCGGGCTACGAACACGCCTGGGGCACCATCCTGGACTCCAACGTCACGACCCTGATTGCGGGTGTGGCGCTGCTGATTTTCGGCTCGGGCCCGGTGCGCGGGTTTGCGGTGGTGCACTGCATCGGCATCCTGACCAGCATGTTCTCGTCGGTGGTGTTTTCCCGCGGACTGGTCAACCTCTGGTATGGCCGTCAGAAGAAGCTCAAGACCGTGTCGATCGGCACCGTGTGGCGGGCCGGCGGTAAGCCGCCCGCGATCAAGGCCGACTGAGCGGCACACCTTCAAGGAACCAGCATGGAGTTTTTCCGCATCCAGAAGGACATCCCGTTCATGAAGCACGCCATCGTGCTGAACGCGATTTCCGCCATCACCTTTGTCCTCGCGGTCGCGTTCCTTGTGCTCCGCGGGCTCAACCTGTCGGTGGAGTTCACCGGTGGCACGGTCATGGAGGTGGCCTACGAGCAGCCGGCCGACCTGGCCGCCGTGCGCCACGTGGTCGAATCCCTGGGCTACGCCGATGTGCCGGTGCAGAACTTCGGCACGTCGCGCGATGTGTTGCTGCGCCTGCCGGTGCTGGCGGGCAAGAGCTCGGGTGAGCAGAGCGAGGCTGCACTGGCCGCGCTCAAGGCGCAGAACCCCACGGTGGAGCTGCGCCGTTCCGAGTTTGTGGGCCCGCAGGTGGGCCAGGAGCTGGTGGAGGACGGCCTCAAGGCGCTGGCGCTGGTGATCGTCGGCATCATGATCTATCTGGCGGTGCGCTTCGAGTGGAAGTACGCCGTCTCGGCCATCATCGCCAACCTGCACGACGTGGTCATCATCCTGGGCTTCTTTGCGTTCTTCCAGTGGGAGTTTTCGCTCGCGGTGCTGGCGGCGGTGCTGGCGGTGCTGGGTTATTCGGTCAACGAATCCGTGGTGATTTTTGACCGCATCCGCGAGAGTTTCCGCCGCCACCGCAAGAAGACGACGCCGCAGATCATCGACAACGCGATCACCTCCACGATCAGCCGGACCATCATCACCCACGGTTCGACCCAGATCATGGTGCTGTCGATGCTGTTGTTTGGTGGTCCGACGCTGTACTACTTCGCGCTGGCCCTGACCATCGGCATCCTGTTCGGCATCTATTCGTCGGTGTTTGTGGCCGCGGCCATCGCCATGTGGCTGGGCATCAAGCGCGAAGACCTGATCAAGCCGGGCAACAAGGCGTCCGAGGTCGATCCCGGCGACCCCAACGGGGGGGCCGTGGTCTAAGCACAAACACCCGGACTCAGCCCACCTGTTCGTCGAAAGCTCTGAGTCCATTCGTGTCATACTGAAACCATCGTGTCCCTACCTGATCAGCACGTCTCCTCTCTGGCCAAGCAGGCGCGTGAACTCTTTGTGGTTCATGTGGGGCGTGCGCTTCCCGACGTGGTCAAGGCCTGTGACACACGGCTGGCCACCATCCTCGATCAGGCCGGTCCGGCGCGCGAGATGCAGGAGCGCCGCGACGCCTGGCTGGCGTTCCAGAAAAACCAGACCACCTGGCTGAACCAGTCCCGCAAGGTCCTGCAGCGCACCCTGCTGCCGCAAGCGGCTTCGGACAGCCTGGCCAGGAACGAGCCGGGGCGGCTGGAGTTGATGGCCGAAGGCGCCATGGACGACCAGATCCTCGCTTCGCGACTGGCGATGCGTGTGCTGGACCAGGCTTCCACCGAACTCAACGAACTGCGCCTGCGCATCCAGCACCTGGAAAAGCGCCAGGAGCTGCCGCGCGGTGACGTGCTGTTGCCCGACGTCGTGACCCGCATCCTGGTGGACCAGTGGCTGGATGCGCAGATGACCCGCGAGGGCTGGTTGCTGGTGCAGGACGCCCTGGCGCCGATGTTGGCCAAGCGAATGCACGAGGCCTACCAGGCGGCCAACGAACTCCTGGTCTCCAGCGGGGTGATGGAAAAGATCGACCTGCAGGCACTGGTCAGGCGCGCACCCGGGAGCCGTTCGAACGCGCCGGCCGGAGGCGATGCGGCTGCGCAGGGTGCGGATGGCGAAAGCCGTGGCGGTGCGACCGACCCATACGGTCCCGGGTCGGGTGCGGCACCGGCTTCGGGTGGCGTTCAGGGCAGCCCGGGCAGCAGGGACGCACAGCGCAGCGGCATGTCCTCCTCGGCCATGGGTGTGCACGAAGAAACCCGCATGATGACCAGCACTTCGCCGCTGGCCAGGGCCCGCATGCGGGCTCAGGGCGTGGTCGGTCGTCTCAAGCGCATGCTGATCGACCGCGTGGGTGGTGATTTTGAAGCGACGCAGTTGCTGCCACCCTCGCCCCACCTGGTGCAGGCGATGCAGCGCCTTGCCCCCGTGGTCAGTGTCGACGCCGGCTTGCCGCAGACCGGCAGCACCGGTTCGGGCGCGGTGTATGCGGACGCCTCCCATGTCGAGCGTGCGGCCACGGCCCTGCGCCAGCGCACCGTTGAACTCAAGCAGGCCGCCGAGACGCCCACCGAAAGGGCCACCATCGAGGTGGTGGCTCTGATGTTCCAGAGCATCCTGGCCGAGGAGCGCATTCCGGCCACCGTGCGGGTCTGGTTTGCCCGTTTGCAGATCCCGGTGCTGCGGGTGGCGCTGACCGAACCCGAGTTTTTCAGTGCCCTGCAACACCCGGCGCGTCGCCTGATCGATCGCATGGGTTCCTGTGTCATGGGCTTCGAGTCCAATGTCACCTCGACCGCGCTGGAGATGGAAATCAAACGCGTGGTGCAGGTGATCGAACAGTACCCGGAAACCGGACGCCGGGTGTTCCAGCTGGTGTTCGACGAATTCCAGAAGTTCCTGTCCACCTACCTCAGCGAACAGGGCAGCGCCAGCCGGTTCGTCTCGGTGGCCCAGCAGGTGGAGCAGAAGGAAACGCTGTCGGTGCAATACACCATCGAGCTGCGCAAGCTGCTCGACGACCTGCCGGTGCGCGACGAGGTGCGCCAGTTTCTGTTCAAGGTCTGGGTCGAGGTGCTGGCGGTGGCCAGTGTCAAGTTTGGGCTCAAGCACGAAGAAACCACGTCGCTCAAGCGGGTCGCCTCCGATCTGTTGTGGGCAGCGAGTGCCAAACCCAACCGCAACGACCGGGCCCGGGTGATCCAGCAACTGCCCAGCATCCTGCAACGCCTGCGCCAGGGCATGGGCTTGCTCGGCTACCCGGCCGGCCTCCAGGACCAGCACATCAAGTCGGTCAGCGACACCCTGGCCGATGCGTTCATGTCGCGCACGGAGCCGATCTCGCAGGAAAGCCTGGACAAGCTCTCCGAGCGCCTGGCCAACCTGGAAGACTTCCTGCCGGAAAGCGGTACGGACGATCTGGACCTGGACAACGAGAGCATCGAGATGATCACTGGCGTGGACTCCAGCAACATCGAGGTGATCAGGCACGGTGGCAGTCAGCCCAACGAGGCGATGCGGGCCTGGGCGGTGGAGCTGCAGATCGGCTCGTGGTTCGGTCTGGACCACAATGGCAAGCTCAACAGCGTGCAGCTGGCCTGGCGCAGCGACCGTGGCCAGCTCTACATGTTTGTGACCAACAGCGGGCGCTGTTTCCTCGTGCAGGCCAGTCGCGTGGCGGCCTATCTTCAGGCGGGCTTGCTGGTGCCGAGCGAAGACGAGGCGCTGACCGTGCGCGCCACGCGCGATGCGCTCGCCAAGCTGGACGCGAACCCCGAACGGCTGTTGAGCTGATCCCCCCGCGCCGCACCTGCGGTGCGTCACCCCCCAGGGGGAGGAGTTGGCCCACCCCCGTCGCTTGCCCACTTCGTGTGGCCGCTCCGCCCCTCATGGGGCGATGCGAGTGGCCCGGCAAAGGTTCTATGGATCGATGTCAAGCGGGAGAGACAAAGCGCTGGGGATCAAACGGCTGGCCGCTGCGCCAGACGGCAAAGGCGATACGCAGCAGCTTGCGAGCCAACACCACCAGAGCCTCGGTTGTCTTCAGCCCCCGCAGTCGCAACGCCTTGTACGTGCCTTCAAACGTCTTCGTATGACAGGCCGACATCGCAGCCAGGTACATCTGGCGTCGCAGCGCCGGTTGTCCCCGCTTGGAGAGCCTTCTCCTGCCACGGCTGCTGCCCGAATCACAGGCGCGCGGGTCCAGCCCGCTGTAGGCCACCAACGCATCGCCGCTGGCAAAGCCCGCCTGCGCCAGCACACTGGCGAGCAACGCACTGCTCTGTGGCCCCACGCCCACGATGCTCTGCAGCAGCTTGCGCTGCGCGCGCAACGGCGCATCGTCATCGAACAACTGCATGATGCGTGCATCGATGGCTTGGAGCAACGCGGCGAAGGCCGCATCCAGGGCCTGGACCTGGCAGGCGATGGCCCCATCACAGCCTTGCAGCGACTGGCGCAGTGCCGTGCGCTTGCTCACCGCCGTCCAGCGCTGGCCCAGCAGGCACTGCACCTGAGACAGCAGGACATGGGGTACCTGCCACAGGCGCAGGCGGGTGTGCTGCTCGGCCACGTAGCGGGCGATCACGTGGGCATCGACCCGATCGGTCTTGGCGCGAGCCCCCAGGGCCTTGGCGTAGAAGTACACGTCGCGGGCGTTGAGCACGAACACCTGCAGACCTGCGGCACTGGCCAGGGTGGCGAGCAGCTGGTGGTAACGCCCAGTGGACTCCACGGCCAGCGCCGCACCGTCTGGCAGCTCACGCAGCCAGGCACTGATGGCGTCGGCCTCGTTGGCGATGCTGCGGCATCCTGCTTGATCATGGACCGCGGTCACCAGCTCGGCCTTGGCCACATCCACCCCGATAAACACGTTGACCTCTTGCATGGCGCTCTCCTGAGAGAAACAATGACAAGTGTTGGGGTGGACATTCCCGCCAGCCGCGTTGGCTTGCTCAAAGATCGGCGCTACTGGGTGCCGCTCAGTTCCTTATCGACGCTGGAAGGCGGGGTGGGGGCAATCTTTGCCAGTCGGTCTGAGCCGATAGCCGGAAGTTCAGGCCCTCCACCCCAACACCTCAACCATACAAGCCGGTTCCACCGCATCCTCGGTTGGGACACTTCGCTCCGGTGCCGATGCCGTGCAATCCCTGGATTGCTCAGCCTTGGCCGAGTCGCTGCAACAAGCCACCCGGCAGTCGCCCCACCCAGCCGTCCAGTTCGAGTTCCAGCAGGCGCGCCTGCAGGGTCGCGGTGTCGAGTCCGGTGCGCGCCTGCAGGGCGTCCAGGCTCACCGGGTCGTGGCCCAGGGCGTCGAGCAGCTCGTCGGCGGGTGGCTCCGTGGGGGAAGCTTCCTCCGGAACAGCCGGTGTACCCATTTGAAGGTCTTCCAGGATGTCCTGGGCCGATTCGACCAGTTTGGCGCCTTGGCGGATGAGTGCATGGCAGCCGCGCGACTGGGGTGCATGGATGGAGCCGGGAATGGCAAACACCTCGCGACCCTGTTCCGCGGCCAGCCGGGCGGTGATGAGCGAGCCCGATTGCAGCGCTGCTTCGACCACCAGGGTGCCCTGGGCCAGGCCGGCAATGATGCGGTTGCGCTGTGGGAAGTTGGCGGGCAACGGGGATGTGCCGAGTGGGAATTCGCTGACGATGGCCCCGTGTTCGGCAATGCGGTGCGCCAGGTTGAGGTGCTGCCTGGGATAAACGCGGTCCAGTCCGGTGCCCACCACCGCGATGGTGCTGGCGCCGGCTGCGAGCGCGCCTTCGTGCGCTGCGCCATCGACCCCGAGCGCCAGGCCCGACACCACGCACAGGCCGGCCTGGCCCAGGGCCTGGGCGAACTGGTGGGCGTTGGCGGCGCCCTGGTGGGTGGGGTTGCGGCTGCCGACGATGGCGAGTTTGCGCGGGTGGCTCAGAGCCTGCAGGTCCCCCAGCACGTACAGCAGCAGGGGCGGGTCGGCCATCTGCAGGAGTTCGGGCGGGAAGCGCGCGTCGCCCAGACTCAGCAGGTGGTGACGGTCGGATTCGGCCAGCCAGCTGTGCAGGCGCTCCAGCGCCGGTTCCAGTTCGTCAGGGATCTGCTGCAGGGCCTGAGCGGTGCGGGCGCCGACCACCGTCTGCAGCGCCGCCGGGCTTTGCGCGAAAACGGCCTGTGGCAGGCCAAACGCGGCGAGCAGCTTGCGCGCCGTCTCGTTCCCGACACCGGGGGTCAGCAGCAGCCTCAGCCAGGCGGCCAGCTCGTCTCTGGCCATGGGGTGTCAGGGGTTGACGAAGCGGTCGCCCACCTTGACCCCATCGTTGATCTGCAGGACCAGCGCGTAGGACACTTTGTCGAAGGTGCGGAACACCATCATCAGGCCGTTGCGTTCGCCGGGCAGTCGCAGCATGGGGCGGCTCTCGTCGGTCTTGTCGGCCACCAGGTTGGTGTCGCGCAGCAGGGCCAGCACATGGCCGTTTTCCATGCCGTGCTCGCGGCCGCGGTTGATGGCCACGACCTGGTTCTGGGACGCAAACGTCACCGCGTTGCCGTAGACCGAGACGATCTGCCCCGCCTGGGTGCTGCCAGGGGCACGAGGGACGTAGTTGCTGAACTCGCGCGGCGGCTCGGGCAGCAGGCGGTCGCCCACGCGCATTTCTTCCTTGGCCTGCACGATGTCGATGGTGGCGGGCACCAGTTCCGTCGCCGGGGCTGCGGAGGTGTTGGCCGTTGACACCGGCTGGACGGCGACGCGGCCTTCTTCGCGGACGAGATAGGCCTTGCCCACGTATTGCGCCTCGTAGGCCAGCACCTCGCCGGTGCCGGGATCCTTGAGTGGCACCGCGTTGCGGAAGACGCGGAAGTGGCGCGGTTTGCCGGCGGCCAGGCTCAGGGATGCGCCGTCGGTGCTGCTGCCGTAGCTGCCACGGGCGTAGGCCCGGTCGCCCAGGCTGAGCAGCACGCGGTTTTCAGGGGTGGCGACGATGCGCGGCGCGCGCGCAAAGGTGGCTTCGTCCACGATCAGGGGTTCGGCCAGGAAAGCTTCGATGTCCTGCATCGAGATCGGCGGAATGGCCGAGTCGGACAGGCTCTCGGAGCGGATGCGGGGCGAGACACGCACGGTGGCGGGTTCGCCGCTGCCCGGCCGGCGGGTGCTCAGGCGGGCGCGGCCATTGGATTTGTCGAGGTACAGCACCTGGCCCGGGTAGATGCGGTGCGGGTTCCTGATTTCGTCGAGGTTCATGCCCCAGAGCTCGGGCCAGCGCCACGGGCTCCTGAGGAAGATGCCGGAGATGCGCCACAGCGTGTCACCGCGCACAACGGTGTAGCTGTCGGGCGCATTGGGGGCCAGTTCCGATAGGGCAACACCCGTCTCGGCGACCTGGTTGGCCGTGGCCCGCTGCCCGGCGGTGATGGGAAAGTTCTGGGCCCAGACGCTGTTGCTGACCAGTGCGGCGAAAAGGACAGCAGCTCCAGCCAGCGGATACAGGCGATGCGGCGAACGGAGTTGGGCGGTCTGGCAGGTGTTCAATGGCATGTGTGGGCCCCTGGGGCAGACGCCATCGCCTCGGAAGTCCGCAAGGGTCGGGACCGGGGTGAGACGGCGCTTTTTATCTTGACAAGTCGCATTTGATTTTGCGCCCAAGCCCTTGATTAGGCAATGTTTATGGCGTTTGGGCCGTGCGGGCGCCGCCAAAAGTGGCGAAAATAACGACAAACCTGCCGCCTTGTCACCGCAGCGCCCGACCCCACGTGGTGGCGGTGATCCGGAACGTCCGTCCCATTTTTGACTCCACCGAGACATGAATCCGCCCGAGCTGCTCAACATCCTGCGTTATCCCGACCCGCGCCTGAACACCGTTGCCCGGCCGGTGGCGGCGGTGGACGCGCGCATCCACCAGCTGATCGCGCGCATGTTCGCCACCATGTACGACGCCAGCGGCATCGGTCTGGCTGCCACGCAGGTGGATGTGCACGAGCGGCTGATCGTGATCGACGTGAGCGAAACCCGCGATCAGCCGCTGGTGCTGATCAATCCCGTGATCGAGTGGTCCAGCCCCGAAACCCGCAAGGGTGAAGAAGGCTGCCTGTCCGTGCCCGGCATCTATGACGGCGTGGAACGCTCGATCGCCGTGCGCGTGCGCGCGCTCGACGGGAGCGGCGTGGAGCGCACGCAGGAGGCTGAAGACATGCTCGCGGTCTGCATCCAGCACGAGATGGATCACCTGATGGGCAAGGTGTTCGTGGAATACCTCTCGCCACTCAAGCGCAACCGCATCAAGGGCAAGTTGCTCAAGGCGCAACGCGAGACGGAGCGGGTATGAACCTCGTTTCGGGCAGGCGTTACCGGCTGCTGGCGCTGGCCTTCGGGCTGGTGTTGCTGGCCGGCTGCGCGGGCATGCCCGAGCGCGTGCCCCCGGGCAGTACCCGGGCACAGATCGAAGAGCGGCTCGGGCGACCGACGGCGGAACACCGCTTGCCCGACGGCACGCGTCTGCAGTACTCCCGCCAGCCGGCCGGCGCGCAGGTGTACAACCTGGACCTGGGGCCGGACGGCCGTTTGCGCCGCCTGGAGCAGGTCATGGACGTCGCCTGGCTGGCGCGCATCAAGATCGGACGCTGGAACCGCGAAGACCTGCTGCTGCACCTGGGCCGACCGGCCCTTGTGGAACAGGTGGCGCGGTTTGATGGCGACATCTGGACCTACCGCGTCATCGATCACGTCTGGCGACGCCGGGTGCACATCCACCTGGACCGGGCCGGTGTGGTGCAGCAAGTGATGTACACCGACGAACCGATGCCCGACGACCGAACGCCCTGAGCGTGGGTCCGCGGCCCCCGGTGCCGGTGCCCGGGCCTTTATCCTTCTTCGCATGAAAATCATCTTTGCCGGTACGCCGGAGTTTGCCCGCGTGGCGCTGGAACGGCTGCTCGCGGCCGGTTTTGAGATCCCGCTGGTGCTGAGCCAGCCGGACCGCCCGGCGGGGCGCGGCATGAAGCTGCAGGCCTCGCCGGTCAAGCAGTGCGCGCTGGCGCATGGCCTGGCGGTGGCGCAGCCGCGCAGCTTGCGCCTGGATGGCAAGTACCCTGAGGACGCGGCCGCCGCGAGGCAGGCGATCGAAGCGGCGAACGCCGATGCGATGGTGGTGGCCGCCTACGGCCTGATCCTGCCGCAGTGGGTGCTGGACGACATGCGGGCGAGCGGGACCCGCCGGCTGGGCTGTTTCAACATCCACGCTTCGCTGCTGCCGCGCTGGCGCGGCGCGGCACCGATCCACCGCGCCATCGAGGCCGGCGATCCGCACACCGGGGTGACCATCATGCAGATGGACGCCGGGCTCGACACCGGCGACATGCTGCTGGTCGAGCGCCTGCCCATCGCGGCCGATGACACCACCGGCAGCCTGCACGACCGCTTGGCGGTCCTGGGCGGGCGCCTGATGGTGGAGGCGCTGGAGCTCGCGGCCTGTGGCGGACTGCGTCCGGTGCCGCAGCCGGCCGACGGTGTGACCTACGCCCACAAGATCGAGAAGGCCGAGGCGGCGATCAACTGGGCCCTGCCCGCGGCCACCATCGAGCGGCGCGTGCGCGCGTTCAACCCGTTTCCGGGCGCGGGCACGGCCCTGGCGGGTGAGGCGATCAAGGTCTGGCGCGCGCACGCCGAACCGGACAACCCTGTTGCCGCCAGCGCCGGCCAGGTGCTGAGCGCCGATCCCCGTGGCATCCGGGTCGCGACGGGCGACGGCGTGCTGGTGCTGGACGAACTGCAGCGCGCGGGCGGCAAGCGCCTGCCCGCGGCCGATTTTCTGCGCGGGTTTGCGCTGACACCCGGGCAGGTGCTGGACGCACCGGCCGCGGAAAGCGCCGCGGCCTGATGTTCTACCAGCGCGAACACCGCCAGCGGGCGGAATTCTGGGAAGGCGTGCGCGACCAGGGCACGGTGGCCATGGGCATCGGCGCCTGGGGCCTGATGACCGGTGTGGCCATGGTCAAGTCGGGGCTGTCGGTGCTCGAAGCGCTGCTGATGACGCTGATCGTCTACGCCGGCAGCGCCCAGCTGGCCTCGGTGCCCATGATCGCGGCCGGCGCGCCGCTGTGGGTGATCCTGGCGGCGGCGTTCTGCGTCAACCTGCGTTTTGTCGTGTTCTCGGCGCACCTGCGGCCCTACCTGATGCACCTGCCGCGCTGGCAGCGGCTGGCCAGTGGTTACGTGACCGGCGACCTGAGCTACGTGTTTTTCGCCCGCCGTTTTCCCAAACCCGGCCAGTCGCCCGACGAACTGGCGCGTCAGCAGGCCTACCTGATGGGCAATTGCGCGGTGAACTACATCGCCTGGATGGTGGCCAGCGTGGCCGGCATCGTGCTGGCCAACGCGATTCCCACGCAATGGGGGCTGGGGTTCGCCGGCATCCTGGCCCTGCTGGGCGTGCTCAGTTCGCTGGCGTCGTCGCCGCTGCGCATCGTCTCGGCCACCGTGGCCGGGGCGGCCGCCGTGGTCGCCTGGACGCTGCCGCTCAGGCTCAACATCCTGGTCGCCATCGCCTGCGCGGTGGCGATCTGCCTGGTCCTGGAGAAGGCGCTGCCGCACGGCCCTGCCCAGGGAGCGCCCCATGTTTGACCTCGACCCCTGGACCCTGCTCACCATCCTGGCGCTGGGCTGCATCACGGTCATCACGCGCGGTTTCTTTTTTCTGTCGGACAAGCCCTGGACGCTGCCGCACTGGGCCCAGCGTGGCCTGCAGTACGCGCCCATTGCCGCGCTGGCCGCCGTGGTGGTGCCCGAGATCGTGATGGTGCAGGGCGAGCTGGTGCGCACCTGGCAGGACGCGCGCCTGTTCGCCGCCGCCGCCGGGGGCGCCTGGTTCTACTGGCGCCGCGGGGTGCTGGGCACCATCGTGGCCGGCATGCTGGTGTACCTGCCGCTGCGCATCGGGCTGGGGTGGTGAAAGGCCGCGGCGCTGGCTTAAGGCCAGCTTAAGCAAGGTGCGTCAAAATGGAGGGCTGCTCTTTTTGCCACTGGCGGCCTTGTTGGTGCTGCGACGCCGTGTTGCGATTTTGTGAATGTTGATGAAACCCATGACAGACTCCCGGCCGACCGCTGCCTCACCCCCATCGCCCGGCGAGGCCGCACCCCTGGTGTCGGTGCTGATTCCCGCGAAGGACGAGGCCGGCAACATCGGTGCCCTGGTCGACGAAATCGTGAATGCCCTGCAGCCGACCTGCGGCTTTGAAATCGTGCTGGTGGACGATGGCAGCAGCGATGGCACCGACCAGCACTTCCTGCAGCGCTGCCTGGCCCGCGGCGCACGCGCCCAGCTGCTGCGCCACGAACGCAGCTGCGGGCAGAGCACCGCGATGTGGACCGCTTCGCGCCACGCCCGCGGGCGCTACCTGGTCACCATCGACGGCGACGGGCAGAACGACCCGGCCGACATCCCGGCCCTGGTGCGCCAGGCGCAGGCGCTGGAGGCGGGTGGCGAACATTTCTGCATCGCGGGCTTTCGCCACCAGCGCAAGGACACCGAGTGGAAGAAGCTCCAGTCGAAGATCGCCAACGCCGTGCGCCGCCAGATCCTCGATGACGGCGTGCCCGACACGGGATGTGGACTGAAGCTGATCCCGCGCAGCACCTGGGCCTTGTTGCCCTATTTTGATCACATGCACCGCTACATCCCGGCGCTGGTGCGTCGCGCGGGTGGCCGCATCGCCGTGGTGCCGGTGAACCACCGCCACCGCACGGCCGGGGTGTCCAAATACACCGCCTGGAACCGCGTGTGGGTGGGCATCGTCGACCTGTTTGGCGTGCGCTGGCTGGTCCGGCGCAGCAAGCAGCCGGTGCTGGAACGGGTGGAAACCGTCGGTGAAATCTAGCGCCAAACTGCTCGTCAAGCCGCTGGGGCTGACGGCTGTGCTGACGCTGGCCTTTGTCTCCCTGCACTATGGCTGGTGGGGGTCGTTCACCGAAGAAGACCTGCTGCGCCAGCTGTTCCAGCAGCACTGGGCCGTTGCCTGGCCGGCGTTCGCCCTGGGCGGCATCCTCTACACGGCCGTGGGCGGCCCGCGCCAGGTGCTGGCCTTCAGCTGTGGCTACCTCATGGGTGGTTTTGTGGGCGGGGTGGTCAGTGCCCTGCTCACCGGATTCGGGGCGCTGCTGACCATGGCCGTGGTGCGCCAGATGGGGATGCACTGGATGCGCCAGCGCCACGGTGACCGGATCGAGTTCTTGCGTCGGGTGCTGGCCGAAGACACCTGGCTCTGGATCTGCATCGTCCGGCTCATGCCGGTGGGCAGCAATCTGGCGACCAACGTGGCCGCCGCCCTCGCCGGCCTGAGCCGCCGCGGCGTGTTCCTGGGCAGCCTGCCGGGTTACCTGCCGCAGTCGCTGCTGTTCAGTTACGCCGGCCGTGGCGTGGCGCTGCAGGACAGCTCGAAGATCTGGATGAGTTTTGCCCTGCTGGTGGGCTCCAGCGTGCTGGCCTGGTACCTGTACCACCACGGTTTCAAGCAGCGCATGGAACAATGGAAAGTCACCCCCGCGCCGCCTGCGGCGTCACCCCCTCCAGGGGGCGCAGCCAGCGGCCCGGCAAAGCCGGTTCCGCGGCTGCCTCGGGGAGATGGCGCTACGGACTTGACTGAGAACCATCCCCATGACGCCTGACGCCACCGCACGCCGCCAGGCGCTGTTCTGGCTGGCGGCCACGGCCCTGGTGCTGCTGGCCGGCATCGGCCTGCGATACCCCTGGCCGGCCGACGAGCCGCGGTTTGCGCAGATCGCGCGCGAGATGGTCGAGAGTGGCCAGTGGCTGTTTCCGACCCGCGGCGGCGAGTATTACCCGGACAAGCCACCGGTGTTCATGTGGCTGAGCGCGCTGTTTTTCCAGCTTGTCGGCAACCTCAAGCTGTCGTTCCTGCTGCCCAGCGTGTTGGCCTCGATCGGCACGCTCTGGCTGGTGCACGACCTGGGCCGCCGCTTGTGGAATCCGCAGACGGCGCTGTTCGCCGTGCTGGTGCTGGCCTTCACGCCGCAGTTCCTGCTGCAGGGCAAGGCGGCGCAGATCGATGCCCTGGTCACCTTCTGGATCACGCTGGGCTGCTACGGTCTGCTGCGCCATTTCCTGACCGGTCCGCACTGGCGCTGGTACTTCGTGAGCTGGGTGGCCATGGGCCTGGGCATCATGACCAAGGGCGTGGGTTTCCTGCCGCTGCTGATGCTGCTGCCGCTGGGCCTGTGGAGCCATGCTCCCCCCTGCGCCGCTCCGCGTCTTCCCCCCGAAGGGGGGACCGCACCTGCGGCCCGGCAAAGCCGGTTCCGTGGTGCGTGCTGGAGCTGGCGCCTGCTGCTCGGTGTGCCGGTGATGCTGGCGGTGATCGCGCTCTGGCTGGGGCCGATGCTCTGGCAGGTGCACAGCGTTGGCACCGACACGATGGTGGCCTACCGCAACGACCTGTTGTTCCGCCAGACCGGCGAGCGCTTCGTCAACGCCTGGCACCACGTCAAACCCTGGCACTACTTTTTCACCCAGGCGATCCCGGTCGTGTGGTTCCCCTTGCCGATCGTGATGCTGGTGCTGATCAGGCCCCTGGTGGCGCTGCTGCGGCAGGATGCCAAGCTGCGTGTGCTGCTGGCCTGGGTGGGGCTGGTGCTGCTGTTTTTCTCGCTCAGCTCGGGCAAGCGCGAGGTCTACATCTTCCCCGCGCTGCCCATGTTGTCGCTGGTGGTGGCGGTGCTGTGGGCGAACGGCCGGGAGCTCCCGCTGGCGAAGAAGCTGGACGGGTTTTTCCGCTGGTTGATGCCGGGCATCGCCGCCTTGCTGACCGGTCTGGGTTTGATGATGTGGCTGGCACCCGAGCGTTTGCCCGGCAAGCTGCAGGACTACACCGACATCGTGGGCGCTGTCGCCGTGCCCCTCACGGGGCTTGGCGTGACCCTGATCGTCGTGCTCTTGTGGCTGCGCCGCTCCGACCTGTTTGTCCGTCTGGCCGCGGCCAGCCTGGTGGGCTGGCTGTTCGTCGCGCTGCTGGTCTGGCCGAGGGTGGACCCTCACCGCACGCCCCGCAACATGATGCTGCAGGTCGAGCAGCGTCTGCCCCCGGGCGCCGAGCTCGGACTGATCTATTTCAAGGAGCAGTTCCTGCTCTTCAGCCAGCGCCCGCTGACCCACTTCAGCTACCTCGCCCCGCTGCAGCAGCAGGAGCGCAACGCCTGGCTCTGGATGCGCGAGGCCCCGGGCCGCCACCTGCTGGTGCCCACCGGCGCCGGACTCGGCTGTTTCGACGAGTCGCGTGCGGATTCCCTGGGCGAAGCGCACCGGCGCGAATGGGTGCTGCTCGGGCCCGATGCGGTGCGGGCCACCTGCGAGCCGCCGCAGCGCCTGCAGCGCTACCACTACCAACCCGACACCCGCGGGGTATTGCCATGACCGAACCGATCCCCGGGCCCGGCCGGAAAATCCTGGTGACCGGCGCTGCCGGCTTCATCGGTTTCCACCTGTGCCAGCGCCTGCTCGACCAGGGTTTTGAGGTCGAGGGCCTGGACAACCTGAACGCCTACTACGAGCCCACGCTCAAGCAGGCCCGCCTGCAGCAGTTGCTGGACCGGCCCGGCTTCGTGTTCCACCGCCTGGACCTGGCCGACCGCGATGCCATGGCGCGGCTGTTTGCTGAAAACCGCTACGACGCCGTGCTGCACCTGGCCGCCCAGGCCGGCGTGCGCTATTCCGTTGACCACCCGATGACCTACCTGGACAGCAACCTGGCCGGCATGCTGACGGTGCTGGAAGGGTGCCGTCACAGCGGGGTGCGGCACCTGGTCTATGCCTCGTCCAGCTCCATCTACGGCGCGGCGCGCCAGATGCCGCTGCGCGAGGACATGGTCACCGACCAGCCGATCTCGCTCTACGCCGCGAGCAAGAAGGCCAACGAACTCATGGCCTACAGCTACAGCCACCTCTATGGCATCCCGGCCACGGGTCTGCGCCTGTTCACCGTCTACGGCCCCTGGGGGCGCCCGGACATGGCGATCTTCAAGTTCGTGCGTGCCGTGCTGGCGGGCCAGCCGATCGATGTCTACAACAACGGCCAGATGCGCCGCGACTTCACCTACGTGGACGACGTGGTAAACGCCGTGCTCAAGGTCATGGCCGTGCCGCCGGTGGCCACGGCAGACGCGCCCGCCCACCGGGTGCTCAACGTGGGCAACAACGGGCCGGTGAGCCTGCTGGACTTCATCGGCTGCATCGAAAAGGCCACGGGCATCGAGGCCATCAAACATTTCATGCCGATGCAGCAGGGCGATGTGCCCGAGACCTGGGCCGACACCACGGCGCTGGAAAAGGGTTTCGGCATCCGCCCGAACACCGATCTGCAGCTCGGTGTGCAGCGCTTTGTGGACTGGTACCGCGCTTACTACGGCGACGCGGCCACAGCCTGACCCGCATCCCCAGCAAGCCAGGGCCGAACCCCCAGCCACCCGGCCAGGCTGACGCTGGCGCAGGTCAGCAGCGTCCACAGCGTGTGGCTGGGCGGGTGTGCGCCGCGCAGGGTCTGCGCCGCACCGGCGAGCGCGCCAGCCACCAGGAAAAACATCAGCCAGCGCCAGCCGGTCGCGGCCTGGCGCTGGACCGCCCGGGGTGGCAGCAGCCAGGGCAGGCACAGGGGCAGGAAGGCCAGGGCGCTGGACGCGTGACCGCCGGGGAAGCAGCGGCCAGGCCCCCCGTCCGTGTCCAGGAAGTTCCAGTGCGACACGTAAGACGCGCCGCCACCGAAGGCCTGCAGCGCCCAGGGACAGCTGGTGAGGCTGTGGACCTTCACCAGATTCACCGCCAGCAGCGACAGCGCCACCAGCACCACCACGGTGAGGCGCTCGCGCCGGTCAATGGCCGGGCCGGGCCAGGTGGGTGGCCACAGCACCCACAGCCCGAGCAGCAGGTAGAAGCCCAGGGCGAGCTGCCGCAGGCCATCGTGCAACACCTGTTCCAGCAACCAGTGGTGGCGCCAGGGAAACCCCTTGGGCGTTCCGATGGCCTGCAGCACGGGCAGGTCCAGGCCCGAGAGGTCCCACAGCAGGGTCAGCCCCAGCACCGCCAGCAGGCCTTTCAGCAGATGCATGACGGACGGTGAATGGGCCAGCAGGGAGCGGGTACAGGGACGGTTGTGCATGGGGCAGCATCGTGCGCGGCGCACTTTAAGAGCCGCTTAAGCGCGGTCCGGATAATGGAACTCTTTTGTCACCGGGTCCCTGGCCCGCCCCTGAAATGCGCGCACTTGTGGTGGAAGACGATCCCGGCATCGCCAGCGGTCTGAGCGATTCGCTGCGCCAGGCGGGTTACGCGGTGGACGTGTGTTCGACGCTCGATACCGCCTGGGCGGCCCTGGCGGTGGAGCCCTTTGACGTGTTGCTGCTCGATCTGGGCCTGCCCGATGGCGACGGGCTGGACCTGCTGGCGCGCCTGCGCCGCCTCGGTGAGCGCAACCGGCCCCACGAAGCGCTGCCGCGCAGCGACATGCCGGTGCTGATCATGACCGCGCGCGACGGTGTGAGCGACCGCATCAGTGGCCTGGACAGCGGGGCCGACGACTACATCGTCAAACCCTTCGACGCCAACGAACTGCTCGCGCGCTTGCGCGCCATGCTGCGGCGGGCGAGCGGGCGCAGCAAGCCGTTGATCGAACATGGCGATCTGGTGCTCGACCCGGCCGCGCGCACGGTGGAGCGCGCGGGGTTGCCCGTGGCGCTGGGCGGGCGCGAGTTTGCGCTGCTGCTGACGCTGCTGCAGGCGCGGCCCCAGGTGCTGTCCAAGGCCCGGCTCGAATCGGCGCTGTACGGTTTTGGCGAAGCGCTCGACAGCAACGCGATCGAGGTGCACGTGCACCACCTGCGCCGCAAGCTGGGTGAGTCGCTCATCAAGACCGTGCGTGGCGTGGGCTACTTCATTCCCCGCGAAGTGGCACCCGCCGCCGCGCCGAAGCGGTCGGACCCCGCATGAACCCGGTGGCCGCTTTCCCATCGCGGCAGCCCGTGCTGCGCCGCTACATCCTGAGCTGGACGCTCGGCGCGCTGCTGCTGGTGTGGCTGACCCTGATCGCCGTGGCCTGGTCCACCGGGTTCCGCGAGGCGCGCAAGTTTTCGGACGGCCAGCTGGTGGCGGTGGCCAAGCTGTGGATCGAAGCCTCGCCCACCGGAGCCAGCCAGAACGTGGTGCCGGCGTCGGCCGGCCTCGAACATGAGTACCTGCAGGACGTCGCCGTGCTGGCCTGGGAGGATGGCCGCCTCGTCGTCGACACCCACCGCGTCGCGCCCGGGCTGGACATCACGGACCTGCCCCCGCGGGGGTTCCGCACCCTGACGTTGCAGACCGAACACGGCCTGGGCGACTGGCGCAGCTTCGGCGTGCGCCTGAACATGGACGGGCGCGAGCGCCGCGTGCTGGCGCTGATGGACATGAAGAAGCGTGGCGAGCTCGGCAAGGACATCGCCGAACACGTGGCGCAACCCGCGATCCTGATCCTCCCGCTGGTGGCCTTGCTGCTGTGGTGGACCATCCGGCGCGGTTTGCGTCCGCTGGACCAGCTCTCCAGCGAGGTGGCCGCGCTCGACGGGTTCGCCGGTCAGCGGCTGGACACCCGGCACCGTTTTCGCGAATTCACCAGCACGGTCTCGGCCATCAACACGCTGGTCGATACCTTGCAGAAGCAGGCGCAGCGCGAGCGCGAATTCGCCTCCGACGTGGCGCACGAGCTGCGCACGCCGCTGGCGGTCATCGCGCTGCAGGCCCGGGCCGCGCAGGCGGACGCCTCGCCCGAACGCCTGGGCCGGCTGGAGCGCGAGTCCCTGCGCGCAGGGCGCATCCTGTCGCAGCTGCTGGATCTGGCGCGCGCGCAGCGCACCGGCAACGGGGGCCCGTCCAACCTGCTGGAGACGCAGGACGTCGAGCTTGGCGAGCTCGCGGCGCGTCTGATTTCGAACCATGCGCAGCTGGCGTACGAGACGGGTCACGAGCTGTCCCTGCAGCAGCCCGAGCAGCCGGTGCGCGTATCGGCCCAGCCCATGTTGCTGGAGCTGGCCCTGCGCAACCTGATCGAAAACGCCCTGCGCCACACACCCGAAGGCACCCAGGTGTCGGTCGAGATCTGGCGCTCATCCGACGGATTCGGTGTGTCCGTGTCCGACGACGGTCAACGCGCGGGCTCGGGTGCCGTCACCGCAGCGTCCGAGCCCGGCCTCGGTCTGGGCCTGCGCCTGGTGGGGCGCATCGCCGAGCAGATGGGCGCCACGCTGGAGCGCGATGCGGGCGAGCCGCCCATGAGCACGCGGTTCAATCTGCGCTGGGCGCGCTGAGAACCCGGGATCGTTGGTGGAACAGGTCGGCATAAGGCGGGCTTAACCCAGGCTGCCTACGCTGGCGGGGCCAGTGTGTGCTGGCGCATCGAATGTGACCATGCAGGCCAGTCTGTCTCCGGCGTTGTCCGCCCCACCCACGCGGGCGCCCGCCTCCCTCACCGCCAACCCGGCCCGTTCCCCGGGCCAGACCGTCTGGCTGCTTGCGCTGTGGCTGGCCGGTCCGGGCAATCTGCCGCTGTGGCAGCGCATGCTGTCCGGCGGCGAGGTCCGCTGGACGGCGTTCATGGGCCTGGGTCTGATGATCCTGGGCGGCACGGCGGCCCTGCTGTCGCTGCTGGCGTGGCCGCGCCTGCTGCGGCCGGTCGCGTCCCTGCTGCTGGTGATGGCGGCCCTGAACAGCCACTACATGTGGCAGTACGGTGTCGTGATCGACAGCACCATGCTGGCCAACGCCTTGCACACCGATGCGCGCGAGGTGCGCGACCTGCTGTCGTGGTCGCTGGCGGGCAGCCTGCTGCTGGTGGCGGCACCGGCGCTGGGGTGGTTGTGGCACCGGCCGGTGGCGATGGGCCACGCGGCTTCGCGGCTGCTGCCCAACGGCCTGGGCGCGGTGGCCGGCCTGGTGTTGGCGGTGGGCGCGGCGCTGCTGAGCTACCAGGACCTCGCCTCACTGATGCGCAACCAGAAGACGCTGCGCTTCATGATCAATCCCCTCAACACGGTGTACGCCGCGGGCCGGCTGGCCGCGCAGCAGCTGCCCGCGCAGGCGCGCACCCTGACGCCGGTCGGTGAAGACGCGGTGCTCGGCGCGAGCTACGCAAACCAGGCGCGGCCACCGCTGTTGCTGCTGGTGCTGGGTGAGACGGCACGCGCCGACCACTTCGCGCTCGATGGCTACGCCCGTGACACCACGCCCACGCTGGCGCGCTGGCAGCAGCAGGGTGATCTGGTGAACTTCAGCCAGGTGCGTTCCTGCGGCACCAACACCCAGGTGTCGGTGCCTTGCGTGTTCTCGCCCTTGACGCGAGCCCAGGGCGGTGACGAAACCGCGCGCCACGAAAACCTGCTGGATGTGCTGCAGCGGGCCGGTCTGGCGGTGCTCTGGCTGGACAACCAGGCGGGCTGCAAGGGCGTCTGTGACCGGGTGCCCCATGCGAGCACGCGCGAGCTGGCCGTGCCGGGCGTCTGTTCTGATGGTGAGTGTTTTGACGCGGTCATGCTGCAGGACCTCGATGCGCGCATCGCCGCCCTCGACCCGCAACGCCGCGCGCGCGGCGTGGTGCTCGTCATGCACCAGATGGGCAGCCACGGCCCGGCGTATCACCGGCGCACGCCGCCCGGGCACAAGCGCTTTGAGCCCGAATGCACCAGCGCCACGCTGTCGGACTGCACCCCCGAAGCGCTGGCCAACGCCTACGACAACACCATCGCCTACACCGACCAGTTCCTGGGCCAGACGCTGGACTGGCTGCAGCGCCAGGCCGGGCAGGGCCAGCACGACACCGGGCTGATCTATCTGTCCGACCACGGCGAATCGCTGGGCGAAAACGGGCTCTACCTGCACGGCCTGCCGTACGCGCTGGCGCCCGAGCAGCAAACCCATGTGCCCATGGTGGCCTGGTTGTCGCCCGGGCTGCAGCGGCGCAGCGGTGTCTCGGTGGACTGCCTGCGCCAGCGCTCGGGCGAGGCCCTGTCCCACGACAACGTGTTCCATTCGGTGCTGGGGCTGATGGACGTGCGCACCTCGGCGTACCAGCGCCCGCTCGATGCGCTGGCGCCCTGCGCCAGGCCGCGTGTGCAGGCCGGGGTCAGTCCGCGGCCGGCAGGCTGAGGGCGACCCCCAGACCGCCCAGGCTGGCCGTTTCCAGGCGGACGTCGCCGCCGTAAAGCCGGGCCAAATCGGTCACGATGGCCAGGCCCAGCCCCGACCCGGGCACGCTTTGATCCAGCCGTGCGCCCCGCGCGAGCACGGCGGCGCGGGCCTGGTCGTCGATGCCCGGACCATCGTCCTCCACACGCAGGCACAGCCGGCCGGCTACGCTGGAGGCGCTGACCACCACCGTGTGGCGCGCCCATTTGCAGGCGTTGTCGATCAGGTTGCCCAGCATCTCCTGCAAGTCCTGTTCTTCGCCCGCAAAGGCCAGCGTGCCGGGCAGACCGCTGGCGTCGATGTGAATGTGGCGTTCGGCGTGCACCCGCTGCATCACCCGCACCAGGCCGAGCACCACCGGCGCCACGGCGGTGCGTTGGCCGGGCAGGCGCTCGGCCGCGGCTGCGCGCGCGTGGGCGAGGTGCCAGTCGATGTGGCGTTGTGCGCTCGCCACCTGCTCCTGCACCAGCCGCGCAAGATCCGGCGCTGCGCCCGGTGGCGGTGTCTGCGCGGCGGCCTGCTGCAGGACCGCCAGCGGGGTCTTGAGGGCATGGGCCAGGTTGCCCGCCTGGGTGCGCGCGCGCGCCACCACCTCGGCGTTGCGGTCGAGCACGCCGTTGAAATCGTCGATGAGGGGCTGCACCTCGCTGGGAAAACGGCCCTGCAACCGGGCGGAGCGGCCTTCGCGCACCTGCACCAGGGCCTGCTGCAGGCCCCGCAGCGGCGACAGACCCACCGCGACCTGGGCCACCGCGGCCAAGGCCAGCAGCGCACCCAGCACCAGCAGCGAAATGGAAAGCACACCGGTGAAGCGGTCCACCGCTTCCAGCGCTGGCCGGGTTTCGGCCGCCACGATCAGGCGCCAGCGCACGCCCGGCTGTTCGCCCAGCGCCACGCTGCGTTCCAGCATCAGCACGGCCGCGCCCTGCGGACCGCTGCCCTCGTGCATGTGCACGGCGCCGTTCGCCAGCGCATCCGCGCTCAGCGGCAGGGTGGTGTCCCAGAGCGAGCGCGAACGCAGCACGCCGCTGCGGATGGCGCCATCCCCGCTCACCTGGTCGAGCTGCCAGTACAGGCCGGAATAGGGTGTGCGCCAGCGCGGGTCGGACAGCTGTTGCGGATCGATCACGGGTTGGCCGCTGGCGTCCAGTTCGAGTTGGGTGGTCAGCTGGTCGAGCTGCAGGGTCAGCGCCGCTTCGAACTGGCGCATGACGTGTTCGCGAAACAGGCCGCTGAGCCACACGCCGGCCAGCAGCAGCGCCAGCGCGAGCGCGGCGAGCGTGGCGGCCAGCAGGCGAAAACGCAGGGAAGAGGCCCAGCGGCCCAGCGATGTCATGACCCTGCCGTCAGACGGTAGCCCAGGCCGCGCACGGTTTCGATCAGTTCGGGCGGGAGTTTCTTGCGCAGCCGGCCGACGAACACCTCGATGGTGTTGGAGTCGCGGTCGAAGTCCTGCGCGTAGATGTGTTCGGTGAGTTCGGTGCGCGAGACCACCGAGCCCGGGCGGTGCATCAGGTAGTCGAGCACCTTGTACTCGTGGCTGGTCAGGGCGACCGGCTGGCCCGCGAGCGTGACGCGGCCGCTGCGCGTGTCCAGCGCCAGCGCGCCGCACTGCAGCACCGGCGAGGCCAGGCCGCTGGCGCGGCGGATCAGCGCGCGCAGGCGCGCCAGCAGCTCTTCCATGTGGAAGGGTTTGGTCAGGTAGTCGTCGGCGCCGGCGTCGATGCCCGCCACCTTCTCGCTCCAGTTGTCGCGCGCGGTCAGGATCAGCACCGGCAGGGTCCGGCCGGCGTCGCGCCAGCGCTTGAGCACCGAGAGACCGTCGAGCACCGGCAGGCCGAGGTCGAGCACCACCGCGTCAAACGCCCCGGTGTCGCCGAGGAAATGGGCGTCGCGTCCGTTGTCGGCGGTGTCCACCGCATAGCCCGCGTCTTCGAGCGCGCTGCGCAACTGGGCGCGCAGCGTGGGTTCGTCTTCAACCAGGAGCACTCGCATGCGGGTTCTTTCAACGTCCACGGTTCCTGGGGTCGCGATGGTGATCGGCGCGGCTCCTGCGACGCAACACCTCGCCGGTCTTGGCGTCCAGTTCGAGCTTGATCCGCTGACCACCGGCCTGCAGCAATTTGATCTCATAGACCCAGTTGATGCCGTCACGCTCCAGTTCGACTTCCAGCACCTGGCCGGGGTGCTCGCGTTCCAGCCGCTCCAGCACCGATCGCAGCGGCAGCACCTGCCCGGCCTGCACGGCTTGCAGGGCGCGCTCGTGGTCGTCGTCGCGTGACCCGGCGTTGGTCGCGCCCAGCCCGCCCAGCAGCGCCGCCGTCACCAGCAGGGTCCGCAGCGGCGCGCTGCCGTATCCGGGGCGTGTCAACACTTTCATGGGGCCATTGTCGGTGGGCATTCCTTAACGGCAGATGAATGGCTGCTTCAGCTGGCGTTCAAGCGGGTTTTCTCACACTGCATCCCGTCCTCCCCTTCATCCCTTTGAAAGACACCATCATGTTGCTTGTGCATTCTTCCCGGCTGCCCGCCGGCCTGCTCGCGGCGATGCTGGCCAGCGGCTTGTGGTCGACCAGCGTCCACGCCGCCGACACCACGCCCACCGCACAGCTCCAGCACTGGAGCGCCCAGGCCGGTTCACCCGGCAACGCCGCCAAAGGCCAGACCTTCTTCAACGCCAAACACGGGGCCGAGTGGTCGTGCGCCTCCTGCCACGGCACACCGCCGACCACGCAAGGCAAACACGCCAACACCGGCAAGCTGATCGCGCCGCTGGCGCCGGCCTTCAACCCCAAGGCGTTCACCGACACGGCGAAAGTCGACAAGTGGTTCAAGCGCAACTGCAACGACGTGCTCAGCCGCGCGTGCAGTGCCGGCGAAAAGGCCGACGTGCTGGCCTACCTGAACAGCCTGAAGTGAACGACCTTGACACCCAGGAGCGATCCATGAACACCCCCTCCACCCGAACCCTGCTGTTGGCCTTTGGCCTGAGCTTCGCCGCACTGTCCGCCGCGCAGGCCGACGGCGGGCGCATGATGCCGCGCGACATGCCCAAGGCCTACATGGCCGAATGCGCCGCCTGCCACACCGCGTACACCCCGGGCCTGCTGCCCGCCCGATCGTGGCAGCGCATCATGGCCGGCCTGGACAAACACTACGGCACCGACGCTTCGCTGGATGACGCCACCGTCAAGCAGCTCAGCACCTGGTTGCAGGCACACGCCGGCACCTACAAGCGTGTGGTCGAGGAACCGCCCGAGGACCGCCTCACGCGCTCGGCCTGGTTCGAGCGCAAGCACCGCGAGGTCCCCGCCTCGGTCTGGAAACACGCCAGCATCAAGAGCGCGGCCAACTGCGCGGCCTGCCACACCGGCG
The DNA here is from genome assembly GCF_057654755.1 of Hydrogenophaga sp. L76. Lineage (NCBI taxonomy): Bacteria > Pseudomonadati > Pseudomonadota > Betaproteobacteria > Burkholderiales > Comamonadaceae > Hydrogenophaga > Hydrogenophaga sp. L76. The sequence goes on along the minus strand of NZ_CM172807.1, from coordinate 2,902,224 downwards.
CCGACCGCGGCGATTTCGATGACGACAACATCCGGATGCCGGCGGGCGTGAACCTGGGCCGGCGCTGGTTCTGGAAAGACTGAAACCGGGAGAACCACCATGCAAGCCACCACCCCCATGCCTTCCTCTGCTGTCGCTGGCGCGTCCCAGGCGCGACCAGCCGCCCGCCGCCGTGTCACCGATGCGCCCACGCGCATGTTTCACTGGTTGTTCGCCCTGTGTTTTCTCGGTGCCTACCTGACAGCCGATGGCGAGAGCTGGCGCATGCTGCACGTCACGCTCGGTTATTCCATGGCGGGTCTGCTGGGCTTTCGCGTGGTCTATGGCCTGTGGGGCCCGCGCCAGGCGGGGCTGGGCCTGATGTGGCGCAAGCTGGGCAGCGCGCCGGCCTGGCTCCGGTCGCTGCGCACGGCCCCATCCATCACCGCCGTCAACTGGCGCCAGGGGCAGAACCTGCTCATGGCGCTGGCGGTGGTGGCCTTGCTGGTGCTGGTGGTGCCGCTCACCTTGAGCGGTTATGCGACGTTCAACGAATGGGGCGTGTTCCCCGGTGACGACTGGCTGGGCGAAATGCACGAATTTCTGGGCGAAGCCTTTCTCTTTGTGGTGCTGGCCCATCTGGCCCTGATCCTGGGGCTGAGCCTGCTGCGCCGCAAGAACCTGGCATCGCCCATGTTGACCGGCAGCGTGGAAGGCCCGGGTCCGGGCCTGGTGCAGAAGAACCGCACCTGGCTGGCGACCCTGCTGCTGCTCGCGGTGCTGGCCTACGGCGCCTGGGAATGGCAGCAGTCGCCCAACGGGCTGGTGTCGGCCCAGGCGCTGAGCAGCCTCGTGTCGGGCAACGGCGGCGGGCGCGATCACGGTGATGACAATTGACCGCCCTGGGACCTGGACTCACTGGACGAACTGAATTCTGAAAGCAACAAACCATGAACCAATACCTCTGTGTGGTCTGCGGATGGCTGTACGACGAAGCCGCTGGCTGGCCCGAAGAAGGCTTCCCGCCGGGCACACGCTGGGCCGACGTGCCGGACGACTGGCGATGCCCAGAGTGTGGCGTGGGCAAGGCCGACTTCGTGCTGTGCGAGGTGTGAGACCCGTCCACCTGACGTGATCTCCATCCAGCCGTTGGCCCGGATCACGGGGTGGAAGAACAAACCGGTGAACACGTGCAGGGAGATGTGGGGCCTTGCAGGCGCATTCCCTACAATTTGCGCTGCTCTTCTTCACTTCGCACCGCTCAAGGTTTCACCATGCAATTCATCCGCTTCTCCGATCTCTGCGCCAGTGGCCAGGCCAAGGGCCAACGCGTTTTCATCCGCGCCGACCTCAACGTGCCCCAAGACGACGAAGGCAAGATCACCGAAGACACACGCATCCGCGCCAGCATCCCCGCGATCCAGATGGCGCTGGACGCGGGTGCCGCCGTCATGGTGACCTCGCACCTCGGCCGCCCCACCGAAGGTGAATTCAAGCCACAAGACTCGCTGGCCCCCGTGGCCGCGCGCATGGGTGAACTCATGGGCCGCAGCATCCCCGTGGTGGCCAACTGGGTCGATGGCGTGTCCGTCGAACCCGGCCAGCTCGTCATGCTGGAGAACTGCCGCCTCAACGTCGGCGAGAAGAAGAACAAGCCCGAACTCGCCAAGAAGCTCGGTGCCCTGTGCGACATCTTCGTGCACGACGCTTTCGGCACCGCGCACCGCGCCGAAGGCAGCACCTACGGCATCGCCGAGACCGCGCCGATCGCTTGCGCCGGCCCGCTGTTGGCGGCCGAGATGGACGCCATCGGCAAGGCCCTGGCGAATCCGAAGCGCCCGCTGATCGCCATCGTCGCCGGCAGCAAGGTCAGCACCAAGCTCACCATCCTGCAGGCCCTGGCCAAGAACGTGGACGGCCTGATCGTTGGCGGTGGCATCGCCAACACCTTCATGCTCGCGGCGGGTTTGAAGATCGGCAAGAGCTTGGCCGAACCCGACCTGATCGGCGAAGCCCAAGCCGTGATCGAAGCCATGAAGGCGCGCGGCGCCGCGGTGCCGATCCCCACCGACGTGGTCTGCGCCAAGAGCTTCAGCCCCGACGCCGTGGCGACGGTCAAGGCCGCCACCGACGTGGCCGAAGACGACCTGATCCTGGACATCGGCCCGCAGACCGCGCAGCTGCTGGCCGAACAACTCAAGAAGGCCGGCACCATCGTCTGGAACGGCCCGGTGGGCGTGTTCGAATTCGCCGCCTTCGAGAACGGCACCAAGGTGATCGCACACGCGATTGCCGAATCGAGCGCCTTCAGCATCGCCGGTGGTGGCGACACCCTGGCGGCCATTGCGAAGTACGGCATCGAGAAGGACGTGGGCTACATCTCCACCGGCGGTGGTGCCTTCCTGGAAGTGCTGGAGGGCAAGACCCTGCCGGCGTTCGAGGTGCTGGCACGGCGCGCGGGCTAACGCCTCCGGGTTGGAATCCGGAGAACGACCCACGCTCCGATGGCGCCCAGGGTCAGCAGCACCAGCTGCACCGCCACGCGCCCGCGGAAACTCCAGATGGACACGCTGACCATGACCGCCATGGAGACGACGGCGATGGTCTTGTTGCGCCGTGTCAGGCTGTGGTGCTTTTCCCAGTCGCGCAGCATCGGACCGGTGAGCCGGTGGTTGAGCAGCCAGCGGTGCAGGCGCGGCGAAGCCTTGGCGTAGCAGGCAGCGGCCAGCAGGATGAAGGGGGTGGTGGGCAGGCCCGGCAGCACGACGCCGATCAGGCCCAGCAGCAGCGCCAGCGAACCGGCGGCCCACAGCAGGCCTCGCACCAGGCGCGAGCCGTGGGGCTTTGGCACGCCGCTCATGGGGCGAACATTCCCAGCGGATGGTGGGCCACCGCGATGCTGGCCATGATGCCCACCACCGACAGTGCCGCGACAAAGGCGAGGGCCTTGCCGGTGCGCGTCGGCGCGCGTTTGAGGGCAAAGCTGCCCAGCACGATGTAGACCACCAGCAGCACCAGCTTGGCGCCCAGCCAGGGGTTGTGCCAGGGGTTCAGCTGCAGCAGCCACCACAGCGTGGCGCCGGCGAGCAGCAGCAGCGAGTCGATGACCGGGCTCAGGCCACGGGCCAGGTCGCGCATGGGCCAGGCCTGCCCCGCCAGCACACCCAGGCCGCGCACCACGAACACCGACACGCTCAAGACCACCAGGGTGATGTGCAGGTGTCGGAGCCAGGGGTAGAGGGCGGCAATCAGTTCGGGTGCGGGCATGGTCCGCGCATCATAGGGGGCCGCGCGCGTGGTGGCAGATTCAGTCGGCGAGGGTCGGGTAGTCGGTATAGCCCTCGGCACCGCCGCCGTAGAAGGTGGTCTTGTCGGGGGTGTTGAACGGGCCACCCGCGTGCAGCCGCGTCACCAGGTCCGGGTTGGCGATGAAAGCCTTGCCGAAGGCCACGAGGTCGGCGCCTTCGGCCAGCGCCTGGCGCGCCATCGTCAGGTCGTAGCCGTTGTTGACCATCCAGGCGCCCCGGCCGCCGGCTTCGCGGTAGGCGGCCTTGAGCGCGGCGTAGTCGAAGGGACGCTCCGGCAGTTCCCGCGGGCCGCCGGTGGCGCCTTCGATCAGGTGCAGGTAGGCCAGCTGCAGGGGAGCGAGTTTGCGCACCACGTGGTCAAACAGCGGCTGCGGATGGTCATCGCTCGCGTCGTTGGCCGGCGTCACGGGCGAGAGGCGGATGCCGGTGCGGTCGCCGCCGACGGCTTCGGTCACGGCGCGCGTCACCTCCAGCAGAAAGCGCGCGCGGTTGGCGATGCTGCCGCCGTGGTCGTCCTTGCGGTGGTTGCTGCCGCTCTTGAGGAACTGGTCGATCAGGTAGCCGTTGGCGGCGTGGATCTCGACGCCGTCGAAGCCGGCGGCGATGGCGTTGAGCGCGGCGTGGCGGTAGTCCATCACGATGCCGGGAATCTCTTCGGCGTCGAGCGCGCGCGGCTCGGAGGTGTCCACGAAGGTGGGTACGCCGTCCCTGATCAGCACCGTCTTGGTGTGGGCGCGGATCGCCGAGGGCGCGACCGGCGCGCCAAAGTGCGGCTGCAGCTCGCGGTGTGACACGCGGCCCACGTGCCAGAGCTGCACCACGATCTTGCCGCCGACATCGTGCACCGCCTGGGTCACGCGTTTCCAGCCGTCGAGCTGCTCGGTGCCGTAGAGGCCGGGCACGTCGGCGTAGCCCTGGCCCTGGTGGGTGATGGCGGTGGCCTCGGTGACCAGCAGGCCGGCGCTGGCGCGTTGGGCGTAGTACTCGGCCATCAGCGGCGTGGGGATGGCGTCGGGCGCGCGGTTGCGCGTGAGCGGGGCCATGACGATGCGGTTGGACAGGCTCAGGGCGCCGACTTGCAGGGGTTCAAACAGGGTGGTCATGGCTGGGTGTGGCGGGGTGGGTAGGTGATGTGGCCCAGTCTACGCTTCACGGTCCGCGCAGGCCGTCGCCGACGGGCGGTGACCCCGCAGCGGGTGTTTCAATAAGTGATGGCGGGCGGTATAACCTGGCCCATGATCCACCTCCGCGAAATCGACCACCTCGTGTTGCGCGTCGTGAATCTCGATGCCATGCTGCGGTTTTATGGCGATGTGCTGGGCTGCCGCATCGAGCGCCGCCAGGATGGCATCGGGCTGGTGCAACTGCGTGCCGGGCGCTCGCTGCTCGACCTGGTGCCCGTGGACGGGCCGCTCGGTCGCGCTGGCGGCGCGGCGCCGGGACCGCAGGGGCACAACCTCGACCATTTCTGCTTCCGGGTGGAGCCGTTCGACGAGGCGCAGATCCGCGCCCAGCTGCGGGCGCACGGCGTCGAGGCCGGTGAACTGGCCTCGCGTTATGGCGCCGAAGGCGAGGGCCCCTCGCTCTATGTCACCGACCCCGAAGGCAATGTGGTGGAGCTCAAGGGGCCACCCGATGGCGCGTCCCCGGCGCTGTGATCAGGCCGTGCGGCCCTGTCGCAGCACCTCGCGCAGGCCCGAGAAGCGCCTGCGGTACTGGGCCGGCGTGAGGTTGACCTCGCGCTTGAACAGGCGCGCGAAATAACCCGCGTCTTCGTAGCCCACCTGGCCGGCGATGGCCTCGATCGAGTCCTCGCTGCCCTCCAGCAACTGTTTGGCCTCTTCGAGCCGCACGTGGTGCACGTACTGCAGCGGTGACAAGCCCGTGGCCTGCTGGAAGCGGCGCACGAAGGAGCGCTCGGACAGGCCCGAGAGCTGCGTCATCGCCGCCACCGGGCTGGGCTCGCCGTAGTGGTCGGCGACCCAGAGCTGGCAGCGCGTGATGACCGCGTCGTCCGACTGCCGGCTCGCCGAGAGCCGCGCAAACGGCTGCTGGCCGCTCTCGTGCCAGTCGATCAGGTACAGGCGCGCCATCTGCATCGCCGCCTCCAGACCCACCAGCCGGGCGATCAGGTACAGCGCGAGGTCTTGCCAGGAGGTGCCGCCACCGGCCATCACCAGGCGCTGGCCCTCGCCCGCGGTCACCAGCGCGCGCCGGCGGTGCAGGCGGATGCCCGGGTGGCGCTGCGCCAGCACGTCGCAGTAGGCCCAGTGGGTGGTGGCGTCCTCGCCTTCGAGCAGGCCGGCTTCGGCCATCAGCAGCGCGCCCGAACAGGCCGCCGCGATGATGGCGCCCCGGGCATGGGCTTCGCGCAGCCAGGCCGCTTCGGCCTCATAGCGTCCGCGCAGGTCGGTGCTCGGCACCACGAACACCTCGGGGATGCAGATGACCTGCGGGGCCACGGCGTCGGCGATGGAGGTGTCGGGCGCCAGGTGCACGCCGTTGGCAATGGTCAGGGGCTGGCCGTCGGCCGAGACGATCTGCACCCGCAGCAACGAACTGCCCGGGCGGTCCTCCACCACCAGGGGCCAGTCGCGCCCCACGCCCATGAACATGTCGCTCATGCCGAACAGCATCGAGGCCGCCACCTCGGGCAGCGCCAGGATGGCCACGGTGGCGAGCACGGGGGCGCCGTCGGGGGCGGACATGGCGGTTTTGTCGGGTGGCTGTCGGATTTGACTGCAGGTGAAAACGGGGGGTCTGCCTACAGTGCCTGACCGATTCTAGAACCGTCAAATCCCCTTGCAACCCCTCACTGGAAACACCATGTCCTGGCCCGAAACCCTCACCCTGGCGGTGCTGCCCGCCTTCCTCCTGCTCGATGCCATCACCCACGCCCACGCTGGCCGCGTGCGCGGCTGGCGCTCGCGGGCCCTGTCCATCACCGTGGTCAACGCCGGGATGGCGCTGGTCGTCGGCCACCTCTGGAGCCGCTTCTTCGGAGGCCTGCACGTTTTCGACGGGGCCGCCTTCGGCACCGCTGGCGGCGCGGCGCTGGGCGTGCTGGTGTACCAGTTCTTCCACTACGGGTACCACCGCAGCGCACACCGCTTCGACACCCTCTGGCGCCTGGGCCACCAGATGCACCACAGCGCCGAATCGCTCGACCCCTGGGGTGCCTTCTACCTGCACCCGCTGGACACGGCGCTGTTCACCACGCTCTCCAGCCTGGTGCTGTTTCCGCTGCTCGGCCTGAGCCCCGAAGCGGGGGCCTGGGCGGTGGCGCTGCTGACCTTTCTCTCGGTGTTCCAGCACACCCGCGTGCGCACACCGACCTGGCTGGGCTACCTGATCCAGCGGCCCGAGAGCCACGCCATCCACCACCAGCGCGGTGTGCACGCGCACAACTACGCCGACCTGCCGCTGTGGGACCTGCTGTTCGGCACCTTCCGCAATGGACCGGCGAACGCGCCCTGGCCCGAACTGGGTTTCCACGACGGCGCCTCCGCGCGCATTCCCGAAATGCTGGCGTTCCGCGACGTGTCGCGCGCCCGGCACTGATCCCCTTCCTTCCTTTCTTTTTTCCTCACCCCAACCCTGGAGCATTCCCATGACCACGAAAGACACCGTCGGCTACACCCTCTCGGGCGGCAACGCCCACGCCCAGGACCTGCTGGAGCAGGCCTTGCACCAGTTCCGCTGCTTTGCCGACAACCCCCTGGCCACCGCCGAAGCGGCGCTGGCCGAAGCCCCCGACCTGGTGATGGCCCAGGTGCTGCGCGCCTGGCTTTTCCTGCTGTCCTCGGAAGCGGCCGCCGTGGCGCCGGCCCGCGAGGCCCTGGCGGCCGCGCGCGAGCTGCCGCACAACGAACGCGAGGCCTGGCACCTGCGGGCCATCGCGCAGTTGTGCGATGGCCAGTGGCACGCCGCCGCGCTCACGCTGGAAGACCTGAGCGTGCACTACCCGTTGGATGCACTGGCCCTGCAGGCCGGCCAGCAGCTCGACTTCTTCGTGGGCGACTCGCGCATGCTGCGCGACCGCATCGCGCGTGCGCTGCCCGCGTGGTCCGCCACCCTGCCCGGCTGGCACGCGGTGCTGGGCATGCAGGCCTTCGGGCTCGAAGAAACCGGCGACTACGCCCGCGCCGAACGCCTGGGGCGCCAGGCCGTGGACCTGCAGCCCCGCGACGCCTGGGCGCAGCACGCGGTGGCCCACGTGCTGGAGATGCAGGGCCGGCGCGACGAGGGCATCGAGTGGATGCGTGGCAACGAAGGCTGGCAGACCGACAACTTCCTGGCCGTGCACAACTGGTGGCACCTCGCGCTGCACCACCTCGCGCAGGGCGACCTGCCCGAGGTGCTGGCGCTGTACGACGGGCCGATCCACGGCCACCGTCCCGAGGTCCATGTGGAGCTGGTGGACGCGAGCGCCTTGTTGTGGCGGCTGGACCTGCAGGGGGCGGACGTGGGTGCGCGCTGGGAGCGTCTGGCCGAGCGCTGGGCGCCCTTCGCGGGCGACGGCCACTACGCCTTCAGCGACTGGCACGCGGCCATGGCCTTCGTGGCCGCCGGGCGCGAGGACCTGCTGCAGGCGTTGCTGCAGGCCCAGCGCCAGGCCATGGCCAGCGAGGGCGACAACGCGGCCTTCACGCGCGAGGTCGGCTCGGCGGTCACGCAGGCCTGCATCGCCTTCGGCCAGCAGGACTGGGCGCGTGCGGTGGCCCTGCTGCGCCCGGTGCGCAGCCAGTCGCACCGTTTCGGTGGCAGCCATGCGCAGCGCGACCTGATCGACCTCACGCTGATCGCGGCGGCCCAGCGCAGCGGCCAGAAAGCCCTGGCGCGCGCGCTGGAGCAGGAGCGTTTGGCCCTGGCCCGGCAGCGCCTGCCCGCGCGGCGCGAGGCGCTGACCGCCTGACGCCCGTTCCTTCCCACCTTTCGCTGGCCCCGCCGGCCTTGAACCATGCACACCGTACAGCTGTCCCTGCCTTCCACCCTGCGCCTGTCGCGCCGGCCGCACCCGGCCGCCAGCTCGCGCCCCGCCACCGACACCTGGGTGCTGCTCCGGGGGACCCTGCATCGCATCGCGCGGCCACTGGGCTGCCGCATCGAGTGCATCGCCGGGCGGGCCTGGATCACCCACGACCGCGACCCGCGGGACACCGTGCTGGAAGCGGGTGAAAGCCACACCTGCGACCGGCCCGAGCGCCTGATCGTGCAGGCCCTCGAAGCGCTCACCCTGCGGGTGCTCCCGCCGGCCGGGTGAGCCGGATGGCGCTGCGTTGACCGCGTTTCCCGTGCGTCGGCGCTCCGGTGGGGCCATCAAGGGACGCTGATCGGTGGGTGGATGCGGCGCGCCGGGGGAGGGGTACAGGGGTCTTTCGCGGGCTCACCGGCCTGCGGGATGCAAAGCATCTGACAATGCGGTCCATGAATCCCATGCCCAAGCCCCTGCAAGACATCCGCCTCTCCCTGCTCGATCTCGTGGCCGTGCGCGAAGGCGGCACGGTGGCCGATGCGCTGGCCATCACCGTGCGCACCGCGCAACACGCCGAAGCCCTGGGCTTCACACGCTACTGGCTGGCCGAGCACCACAACATGAGCGGCATCGCCAGTTCGGCCACGGCCGTGCTGGTGGGCCACATCGCTGGCGCCACGCAGCGCATGCGCGTCGGCTCTGGCGGCGTGATGCTGCCCAACCACGCGCCGCTGGTGGTGGCCGAGGCTTTTGGCACGCTGGCCGAGCTCTACCCCGGCCGCATTGACCTGGGCCTGGGTCGCGCGCCCGGCACCGACCCGCTGACCATGCGCGCGCTGCGCCGCGACCGGCGCGAAACCGAAGACGATTTCCCGCGCGACGTGGCCGAACTGCAGCGCCTGCTGGGCGATGCGGTGCCGGGCCAGAAGCTGATCGCCATGCCCGGCGCGGGCACCCATGTGCCGATCTGGCTGCTGGGCTCCAGCCTGTTCTCGGCCCAGCTGGCGGCCGAGCGTGGTCTGCCCTACGCCTTCGCCTCGCACTTTGCACCGCGTTACCTGCTGCAGGCGCTGGACCTGTACCGCCACAACTTCAAGCCCTCGGCGGTGCTGGACAAGCCCTACGCCATCGTCGGCGTGCCACTGATCGCCGCACCCACGGACGACGAAGCCGAGTACCTGGCCAGCAGCACCTACCAGCGTGTGCTGGGCATCCTCACCGGCAAACGCGGCCAGCTGCCGGCGCCGGTCGCCGGTTTCATGGAAACGCTGGACACCCAGGCCAGTGCGGCGATCGCCGACTTCCTGGCCTGTGCGGTGATCGGTGGCCCGGACACGGTGCGCGCCGGTTTGCAGAAACTCGCCAACGCGACCCAGGCCGACGAGTTCATGCTGGTGAGCGACGTGTTCGACCCGGCGCTGCGCCTGCGTTCACTGGACATCGCTGCGGCGGCGATGCGCGAGCCGGTGGCGGCCTGAACTGGGCCCTTCAGGCCGACAGGTGTGGCGGCGTGCGCATCTGCTCGGGCGTCGTGAAGTAGGCCGAAGACGCGCCCATGCGCGCGCGGGCCCGCTCCAGCTCGTGCCGCGCCACGCTGCGCAGGTGCACCTCGTCGGGGCCGTCGAGCAGGTGCAGGGCGCGGCCCCAGGTCCAGAACTGCGCCAGCGGCGTGTCGGGCGACAGGCCCATGGCGCCGAAGATCTGCATCGCGCGGTCCACCACGCGGGTCTGCAGGCCCGCGGCCACCACCTTGATCGCGGCCACCTGCGCGCGCACGGCGGCGGGTTCGGCTTGCTCGGGGTGGTCAAGCAGCCAGGCGCAGCGCAGCACCAGCAGGCGCGCCTGGTCGATCTCGATGCGCGACAGCGCGATCCACTCCTGCACGTTGGCGTAGTCCGCCAGGTATTTGCCGAAGGTCTGGCGCTCCAGCGCGCGTTCGGTGGCGAGCGCCAGCGCCAGCTCGCACTGGCCGATGGTGCGCATGCAGTGGTGCACGCGGCCCGGTCCCAGCCGCGCCTGCGCCATCGCAAAACCTTCGCCCCAGCCGCCGAGCAGGTGGTCGGCCGGCACGCGCACCTGGCGGAACACGATCTCGCCATGCCCCTCGGGCGCGTGGTGGTGCACCACGCTGATGTTGCGCACCACGTCCACGCCCGGCGTGTCCAGCGGCACCAGCACCATGCTGTGCTGGCGGTGCCGGGTCTCGGCCGCGGCGCTGTCGTCGGGCGCGTTGCGCGCCATCACGATCAGCAGCCTGCAATGCGGGTGCGCCACGCCGGTGATGAACCACTTGCGGCCGTTGAGCACGAGGTCGTCGCCCTCGCGCCGCACCGTGGTCTGCAGGTTGGTCGGGTCCGACGAGGCCACGTCGGGCTCGGACATGGCGAAGGCGGATCGGATCGTTCCATCGAGCAGCGGCGTGAGCCACTGCGTGCGCTGCGCCGATGTGGCGAAGCGGTGCAGCAGCTCCATGTTGCCGGTGTCGGGCGCGCTGCAGTTGAACACCTCGGCCGCCCAGTGCAGTTGGCCCATCGCCTCGGCCAGCGGCGCGTAGTCGAGGTTGTCCAGCCGCGTGCCAGGCTCGTCCTTGCGCAGCCCGGGCAGGAACAGGTTCCACAGCCCTTCCTCGCGCGCCAGGGTCTTCAGGTCTTCGAGGAAGGGTGGCGGGTAGTCCCCCTGCTGCACCGCCTGGTGCCAGGCCGCGTTGTGCGGCAGCAGGTAGGTGTGCATGAAGGTCTCCAGCTGCTGCTGGAGCGCCTGCGCCCGGGGGCTGTGATCGAAGTCCATGCCGGGATTCTTCAGGCTCAGCGCCGTCCTGTCAGAACGCGCGTGACAGCCGCACCCGGTTGACGCAGATCAAGCCGGTGAAAGGCCGGAAACGGCGTTGGAAGCTGCGTCGACCTTGCGTCAAATCAAACTACCTATGGTGTCTGGCGGGTATCTTGAACACCATAGGTAGTGTTTTTGATCCAGGAGGCGAGAGCTATGAAAGATGCGATGGTGGTCAGTCTTCCAAGGGAGGTGATCAAGCGTTCGGGCCTGCGCGAGGCCTTCGATGCCGACAAGATCCGGTCCGCGCTGGCGCGGGCCGGCCAGGCCAGCGGCGAGTTCGACGGCGCCGAGGCCGCGCTGTTGTGCGCCCAGGTGGTCAAGGTGCTGATCCACCGCTTCAAGGGTGCGCCGCCCGGCATCGAGCCGATCCAGGACGTGGTCGAACAGACGCTGATCGCGGCCAACCACCTCCAGACCGCGCGCGCCTACATCGTCTACCGCGAGCAGCACGCCACGCTGCGCGCCGACCAGCAGACGCTGGTGGACGTGGAATCGTCGATCAACGAGTACCTCACGCGCGCCGACTGGCGCGTGAACGCCAACGCCAACCAGGGCTATTCGCTGGGCGGGCTGATCCTGAACGTGGCGGGCAAGGTCACGGCCAACTACTGGCTTTCGCACGTGTACACGCCCGAGATCGGGCAGGCGCACCGCGAGGGCGACCTCCACATCCACGACCTCGACATGCTCAGCGGCTACTGCGCGGGCTGGTCGCTGCGCACCCTGCTCAACGAAGGCCTCAACGGCGTGCCGGGCAAGGTGGAGTCGGGGCCGCCGAAACACATGTCCTCGGCCGTGGGGCAGATCGTGAACTTCCTGGGCACGCTGCAGAACGAGTGGGCCGGCGCGCAGGCCTTCTCGTCGTTCGACACCTACATGGCGCCCTACGTGCGACAGGACGGCATGGATTACGCGGCGGTGCGCCAGTGCATCCAGGAGCTGATCTACAACCTCAACGTGCCCTCGCGCTGGGGCACGCAGACGCCCTTCACCAACCTCACCTTCGACTGGGTCTGCCCCGACGACCTGCGCGAGCAGGTGCCGGTGATCGCCGGGCAGGAAATGCCGTTCTGCTATGGCGAGCTGCAGGCCGAGATGGACCTGATCAACCGCGCCTACATCGAGGTGATGACCGAGGGCGACGCCAAGGGGCGCGTCTTCACCTTCCCCATCCCCACCTACAACATCACGCCCGATTTCCCCTGGGAGAGCGAGAACGCGCGGCGCCTGTTCGACATGACGGCCAAGTACGGCCTGCCGTACTTCCAGAACTTCATCAACTCGGAGCTGCAGCCGAACATGGTGCGCTCCATGTGCTGCCGCCTGCAGCTCGATCTGCGCGAGCTGCTCAAGCGCGGCAACGGCCTGTTCGGCAGCGCCGAGCAGACCGGCAGCCTGGGCGTGGTCACGGTGAACTGCGCGCGCCTGGGGCATCTGCACGCGGGCGACGAGGCCGGCCTGCTGGCCGCGCTGGACCGCCTCATGGAACTGGGCAAGCAAAGCCTGGAGACCAAGCGCAAGCTCATCCAGCGCCTGATGGACCAGGGCCTGTTTCCCTACACCAAGCGCTACCTGGGCACCTTGCGCAACCACTTCAGCACGCTGGGCGTGAACGGCATCAACGAGATGGTGCGCAACTTCACGGCGGACCAGCACGACATCACCAGCGACTGGGGCCATGCGTTTGCCGTGCGCCTGCTCGACCATGTGCGCGAGCGCATGACGGCCTTTCAGGAGGAAACCGGCCACCTCTACAACCTGGAGGCCACACCGGCCGAGGGCACCACCTACCGCTTCGCCAAGGAAGACAAGAAGCGCTGGCCCGGCATCCTGCAGGCGGGCACGGCTGAGCAGCCGTACTACACCAACTCCTCGCAGCTGCCCGTGGGCTTCACCGACGACCCGTTCGAGGCCCTGATGCGGCAGGAGGCGCTGCAATCCAAATACACCGGCGGCACCGTGCTGCACCTGTACATGGGCGAGCGCCTGTCCAGCGGCGCGGCCTGCGGTGAACTGGTCAAACGCGCGCTGACGCGCTTTCGCCTGCCGTACATCACCGTCACCCCCACCTTCTCCATCTGCCCCACCCACGGCTACCTCGCGGGCGAGCACCCGTTCTGTCCGGTCTGCGACGCTGAGAAGCTGGCCGCCAAACGCCAGCTGCAGGCCGCTTGATGCCCCGTCTTTCAACCACCCCAAAAGGAAACACCCATGAACACATCCACCCCATCGGCCGTCAGGTCAACGGCCGCTGACATGTCCCTGCGCGACGACGAACGCCAGCCCTGCGAGGTCTGGACCCGCGTCATGGGCTACCACCGGCCGGTCAGCAGCTTCAACCGGGGCAAACAGGGCGAACATGCCGAACGCCGATTCTTTGCCGAGCCGGCCGCCCGCGCCTGAGGTCGCGGGCACCGCCGCACCACCACCCGCGACCCGTGGTGCGCAGGCGCTGCGCATCGGCGGACTCACGCGGCTGACCGGGGTTGACTTCCCGGGCCGGCTGGCGGCGGTGGTGTTCCTGCAGGGCTGTCCGTGGCGCTGCGTGTACTGCCACAACCCGGCCCTGCTCGACGCCGCGGTTCCGGGGGCCCTGTCGTGGCAGGCGGTGCACGGCTTCCTGCTGCAGCGCTGCGGGCTGCTCGACGGCGTGGTGTTCTCGGGCGGCGAGCCCACGCTGCAGGCGGCGCTGGGCCCGGCCCTGGCCGAGGTGCGCGCGCTCGGTTTTGCCACAGGCCTGCACACCGGCGGCATGTACCCCGAGCGACTGCAGCGGGTGTTGCCGCAGCTGGACTGGGTCGGGCTGGACATCAAGGCGCCGCAACACCGCCACGACCAGGTCACCGGCACACGCGGCGGTGGCGCGCGCGCGGCACGCAGCCTGCGCCTGCTGCAGCACAGCGGGGTGGCGCTGGAGTGCCGCACCACCTGGCACGCCGGCCTGTTCGGGCGGGACGACCTGTTCCGCCTGGCCGACGCGCTGGCCGCGCAGGCGGTGTCGCACTGGGTGCTGCAGACCTGCCGCAGCCCGGGCCTGGCTGCCCCGGTGCTCGACGCGGAGGACCTGGCCGCTCTGGCCGCGCGGTTTGCCCGGTTCGAATGCCGCTGAAGCGCCGCCCTGGCGGGCGGCTCAGCCCAGCACGACCCAGTGGTTGTCGGGCGCCATGGCGCTGGGCCAGGCCAGCATGGCCGGTGGCAGGGCCGGGTGCCAGAAGCCGACCCCGCGGCTCGCGCCCATCAGCACCCCGCCGCTTCCCGGCCAGGGCGCCAGCGCGCAGGGTTCGGTGAGCCGTGCGATGGTGGTCCAGCGGTCCGGTGCGTCGGGGTGCCAGAGCAGGCCTTCGTGGCTGCGCTGGCCGCTCACGATGAAGCCACCACCGGGACCGGGCGCGATGTCGCCCGCGTAGCCATTCCCGGCGATGCTGTGGCTGGCCAGCCGCAGGTCCTGCCCGTCCCAGAGCGCCAGCACGGGGGCGTCGCGGCGCTGGGCGGCCTCGTCGTGTTCGGCCTGCAGCGCGATGCCCAGCAGCGGCGCGCGCGCCGGTGTGCCGTCGCCGGGGCCCACCGGAAGGCCCCAGGCCACATGGCGCAGGCTCAGGCGCGGGTCGCCCAGCCGCCACTGACCCAGCAGCGCGCCGCTCCGCGGGTCCAGCCGCACCAGCGACGGGTCCATGGCCTCCAGCCGGGTTTTCTGGCCGCTGGCGGTGCGCGGAATGCCCCCGTTGACGACCAGCAGCGCCCCGCCAGCGTCCAGTGCCATGTGGTGCGGGTCCAGGCCATGGCTGGGCCATTGCGCGACCCGTTGCAGCGTGCGGTGGTCGCGCACACCGATCCAGCCACGGCCGTCGCGGGTGTCGGTCTCGGTGGTGTAGAGCCACTGCCCGTCGGCGCTCGCCAGCACGTGGCCACCCAGGGTGCGGTGCGGGGTTTCGGCGTCGATCAGGTGCCGGGTCTGCAGCTCACCCAGTGGGTCGCAGCGCAGCAGCCAGCGGCCGGGCCGGGTGGCGACGGCGAGGAAACCGCCGCCGGGCTCGGCCAGCAGACCGTGGGCACGCCCCTGCACCGGCAGGTGGGCGGCCACGCGCACCTCGCGCGCAGCCCAGTCGAGTTCAAGCACCCCCACCTGGTCGCAATCGCGGCCGCAGTCGGGGGTGTTGCCGTGGCTGCGCCAGGCGGCGGCCAGGCGCACCCGGGATGGCAGCGGTGGGGCCCCGATGGTGTCGGAAGGGGCGGTGTCGCTTTGCGCCAGGGCCGGGGCGCTGACGGCGCCCGAGGCCAGCAGCCAGGCGGTGTGGCGCAGCAGGGTGCGGCGGTGCAGGTTGGTGCTCATGGAGGCAGGCAGAAATGAGGGGAGGGGCCGGACAACAGCGTCCGTGAGCACCTTAGTCAGGGGCACCGGCCGGAACCTTGATGTGTGTCAATTGAATGATATTGATTCTTGTTTAGCATCGCCCTGCATTCAGCCATCGGGCTGTCTCACCACCCTAAGGATCACCACATGAACCACCCGTTGCTCGCGATCGCCCTGGCGGGCGCTGTCCTGTTCTCCCTGCCGTCCCATGCCAAGGAATTCCCGATCGGCACGCCGCACAAGGTGGCCGGCATGGAGATCGCCGCGGTCTACCTGGCACCGGTCAAGATGGAGCCCGAGGGCATGATGCGCAAGGCCGAGGCCTCGGACATCCACCTGGAAGCCGACATCCACGCGCTCAAGGACCACCCGAACGGCTTCGAGGAAGGGGCCTGGATGCCCCACCTCAGCATTCATTTCGAGCTGGTCAAGCTGGGCACGACCGAGAAGGTCAGCGGCCACTTCATGCCCATGGTGGCCTCCGACGGCCCGCACTACGGCGACAACGTCAAGCTGATGGGTCCCGGCAAATACAAGCTGACCCTGCGCATCAGCCCGCCCGGCGACCACGCGGCGCATTTTGGCCGCCACACCGACAAGGAAACCGGCGTCGCCCCGTGGTTCAAGCCTTTCGACGTGAGCTACGAGTTCACCTACGCGGGCACGGGCAAGAAAGGCGGGTATTGATGGTCCACCCCTGCCGCGCTGCGCGCGACCCCCTCAAGGGGGCGACACCCGCCGTCCGGCGGAGCCGGCCCGGCGGTGTCCTGGGCTGGGCTGCCTCGCGCTCCGGCTGGTTGACCTGGAGTGTGCGGCTGGTGGCGGTGCTGCTCATGGGGTCGGCCCTGGGCCTGGCGCATGCGGACGACATGCCGACCTACCGGCTCACGGCACGGGACGGGCGGTTCGAGCCGGCGGAGCTGGTGGTGCCTCGGGGGCTGAAGTTCCGGCTGGAGATCACCAACGCCGGGCGCGATCCGGTGGAGTTCGAGAGCCTGGAGCTGCGCAAGGAAAAGGTGCTGGCGCCGGGCGTGACCTCGTCGCTGGTGTTCCGTCCGCTGGACGCGGGTCGCTACCGCTTCTTCGACGATTTCCACCAGACCACGGGGCAGGGCGCCATCGTGGCGAAGTGATGGATCACTGAGGCAAGAACGCATGGGCGAAGTCATTTTCATCACCTGGCGCGAAAGCGTGGAAGCGCTGCTGGTGGTCGGCATCCTGCACGCCTGGCTCAGCGAGCGCCCCGACCGGGCCTGGGGCCTGCGCTGGCTCTGGGCGGGCGTGGCGCTGGGCCTGGCCGCCGCGCTCGGGCTGGCGCTGCTCATGCTGGGTGCGGCCAGTGTGCTGGACGGCGAGTCCGGTGAATGGTTCCAGGCCGCGATGGTGCTGAGCGCGGCGGCGCTGATCCTGCAGATGGTGTGGTGGATGCGCCGCCATGGGCGCGCCCTGCGCCAGGACCTTGAACAGCAGGCCGCGGGCCAGCTCGCGCGCGCCAGCGGCTGGGGCATCGCGCTGCTGGCGGCGCTGGCCATCGCGCGCGAGGGCAGCGAAACCGTGATCTTTCTCTACGGCGTGGCCGGCCGGCACACCGGCGCCGGCCAGATGGGCTTCGCCGCCTCGGCGCTGCTGGGCCTGGGGCTGGCGCTGGCGAGCTTCTGGCTGCTGCGGTCGGGCCGGCGCTGGCTGTCGTGGCGCAGCTTCTTCCGCATCAGCGAGGCCCTGCTGCTGTTGCTTGCCGCGTCCCTGTGGGTCAACGCGGTGGACCGGCTGATTTCGCTGGACGTGCTGCCCACGCTGGTGGACCCGCTCTGGAACAGCGCGGACCTCCTGGACGACAGCGGCGCCGTGGGCGGCCTGCTCGCGGCGCTGACCGGCTACCGGGCGCAGCCCGCGCTGACCACGGTGCTGGCCTACGCCGGGTTCTGGCTCGGTGTGGTGGCGCTGTTGCGCGCCGGCCAGCCGGCGCGGGTCCGTCCTGCCACGGTGGTTCCATGAGCGCCGCACCGGGCCGCCCCGTGGGCGCGCTGGCGGCGCTGGGCCACACCATGCGCCGCCACGGGCGCCTGATCCGCGGCATCCAGTGGGCGATCGTGGTGTTCTACGGCGTGTTGGTGGTGCTGCCGGCGTTCCTGCCACTGCCCGACGACGAGGCGCGCATCCTGAACCACCTCGGCCTGTTCGCGCAGTTCCTGTTCTGGGGCGTCTGGTGGCCCTTCGTGCTGCTGAGCATGGTGCTGTTGGGGCGCGTGTGGTGCGGGGTGTTCTGCCCGGAGGGCGCGCTCAGCGAGGCCGTCAGCCACCACGGGCGCGGGCGCGGCATCCCGCGCTGGATGCGCTGGGGCGGCTGGCCCTGCACGGCCTTCGTCATCACCACGGTCTATGGCCAGCTGGTCAGCGTCTACCAGTACCCCCAGGCGGCGCTGCTCGTGTTGGGCGGCTCCACGGTCGCGGCGGTGGTGGTGGGCCTGCTGTACGGGCGCGGCAAGCGGGTGTGGTGCCGCCACCTGTGCCCGGTCGGCGGGGTGTTCGGCCTGCTGGCGCGGCTGGCGCCGTTGCACTTCCGGGTCGACCGCGCGCGCTGGGAGGCGCGCACCGGCGGCATCGTCGCCCTGCCCAACTGCGCCCCCCTGATCGACATCCGCCGCATGGAGGGCGCGTCGGCCTGCCACATGTGCGGGCGCTGCAGCGGCCAGCGCGACGCCGTGGCGCTGGCCCTGCGACCGCCGGGGGTGGAGATCTCGGTGAACGGGCAACGGGCCGCCGGGGGCTGGGACACGGTGCTGCTGCTGTTCGGCCTGATCGGCGTGGCGATGGGGGCCTTCCACTGGGCGGCCAGCCCCTGGTACGTCACGCTGCGCGTGGCGGCCGCCGACTGGCTGATCGAACACGGCGGCGTGTGGATGCTCGCCGACAACGCGCCGTGGTGGCTGCTGACGCACTACCCCCAGAACCACGACAGCTTCTCCTGGCTCGACGGCGCCCTGATCGCCAGCTACATCCTGGCCACGGGCGTGCTCCTGGGCGCGGCGCTGTACGCGCTGTGCGTCGCAGGCGCGCGGCTGCTGGGGCGCCCCGGTGCCCGGCATCACCTGGCCCTGGCCTACGTGCCGCTGGGCGGCTGCGGGGTGTTTCTGGGGCTGTCGATGACCACCCTGTCGATGCTGCGGCACGAGGGCGTGGCGCTGCCCTGGGTGGGCACGGCGCGCGCCCTGCTGCTGGCGGGCGCCGCCGCCTGGAGCCTGTGGCTGGCGTGGCGCTGCACGGCCCGGTACGGCGCGTCGATCCCCCGCCGCCTGGCGGCCCTGGTGCCGATGGCCGCGGGGGCGCTGCTGATCGCCGGCGGCTGGGGCCTGCTGTTCTTCTGGTGGTGACGCCCGCCGCCGGGGCGGCCCGCCCTGGCCTACAGCCCCAGCTGTTCGCCCAGCCGGTCCATGCGCTCGCGCACGGCCGGGTCCATGGCCATCACGCGGCCCCATTCGCGCTGCGTCTCGCCGGGCCACTTGTTCGTTGCGTCCAGCCCCATCTTGCTGCCCAGACCGCTCACGGGTGAGGCGAAGTCGAGGTAGTCGATGGGCGTGTGCTCGATGGTGAAGCTGTCGCGCGCCGGGTCCATGCGCGTGCTCATGGCCCAGATGACGTCGCCCCAGTTGCGCACGTCGATGTCCTCGTCCACGACCACGATGAACTTGGTGTACATGAACTGGCGCAGGTGGCTCCACACGCCCATCATCACGCGCCGCGCGTGGCCGGCGTAGGCCTTGCGGATCTGCACCACCGCCATGCGGTAGCTGCAGGCCTCGGACGGCAGGTGGAAGTCGGTGATCTCGGGGAACTGGCGCTGCAGCAGCGGGACGAACAGCTCGTTCATCGCCAGCGCCAGCACGGCCGGTTCGTCGGGCGGCTTGCCGGTGTAGGTGGAGTGGTAGATCGCGTCGCGACGTTGCGTGATGCGCTCGACCGTGAACACAGGGAACTCGGCGCGTTCGTTGTAGTAGCCGGTGTGGTCGCCGTAGGGGCCTTCGAGCGCGTGCTGGAAGCCGCTGGCGTGCGAGGGGTCGGGGAGGATGTGGCCTTCGAGCACGATCTCGGCCGAGGCCGGCACGCGCAGCGGCACGCCCAGGGCGCGCACGAGGCCGGTGCGCGCGCCGCGCAGCAGGCCGGCGAACTGGTATTCGGAGAGGCTGTCGGGCACCGGCGTGACCGCGCCCAGGATGGTGGCCGGGTCGGCGCCCAGCGCCACCGCCACCGGGTAGGGCTGGCCGGGGTGCAGCCGGCCGTGGTCGCGGAAGTCGAGTGCGCCGCCGCGGTGCGCGAGCCAGCGCATGATGAGCTGGTTGCGCGAGAGCACCTGCTGGCGGTAGATGCCCAGGTTCTGGCGCGGCTTGTGCGGGCCCTGCGTGATCACCAGGCCCCAGGTGATGAGCGGGGCCACGTCGCCGGGCCAGCAGTGCTGGATGGGCAGGCGCGCCAGGTCCACGTCGGCGCCTTCCCACACGACGTCCTGGCAGGGTGCCGACGCGTGCTCCTGCGGCGTCATGTGCCACAGCTTCTTGAGCAGGCCGCCCAGGGCCACCATGTCTTTCAGCCCGCCCGGCGCCTGCGGCTCCTTGAGTGCGGCGAGCACCTCGCCGAACTGGCGCAGATCGGCCAGGCTGTCCACGCCCATGGCGCGCGCCACGCGGCCGGTGGTGCCGAACAGGTTGCCCAGCACCGGCATGCGGTGGCCGGTGGGCCGCTCGAACAGCAGGGCCGGGCCGCCGGCGCGCAGGACGCGGTCGCACAGCGCGGTCATTTCCAGGTGCGGCGAGACCGGTTCGTTGATGCGCCGCAGCTCGCCGGTTTGTTCCAGCTGGGCCATGAAGTCGCGCAGATCCCTGTAAGTCATGCGGGCGCGATGTCCATGCCCTGCCAGCGTTGGCTCAGCGTGTGCGGCACGTCCAGCAGGTCGAGCACGCGCGCCACGCTGGCGTCCACGATGTCGTCGAGCGTTTTGGGCCGCAGGTAGAAGGCGGGCATGGGTGGGCAGACGATGGCGCCCATCTCGGTGACCGTGGTCATGTTGCGCAGGTGGCCCAGGTGCAGCGGGGTCTCGCGCGTCATCAGCACGAGCCGGCGGCGTTCCTTGAGCATCACGTCGGCCGCGCGGGTGACCAGGTTGTCCGACAGGCCGTGGGCGATGGCCGCGAGCGTGCGCATGGAGCAGGGCGCGATGACCATGCCGTCGCAGCGGAACGAGCCGCTGGCCGGCGCGGCGCCGAGGTGGGCCGCGTCGTGCAGCGTGTGCACCAGCGGGCGCAGCGCGTCATGCGCGAGCTTCAGTTCGTGGCGCAGCGTGAGCCAGCCGGCGTCGGACACGACCGCGTGCACCTGCACACCGGACATCGCGCCCAGCACCTGCAGCAGGCGCAGGCCGTACACCGCGCCGCTGGCGCCGGTGATGGCCACCAGCAGGCGCCGCTGGGCGGAAGGGGCCTCAGTCATGCAGGGCCTCTGGTTCGGGTTCCGTCGCCGTTGCAGCCGTCGGTTCGGTCGCGGCGAGCTGGTGCAGACCGGCGCTCACCTGCGCCAGCACCTGCTGGGCCTGCTCCGGGTCGAAGTCTTCGTGCTGGCGCTTGCGCACGCCATAGGTTTGCAACTGGTGGTGCTGGTCGGGGACGATGCCGTGGCGCGCCAGGCTGCTCTTCACGCACACCAGCGGGCAGCCATCGAGCGCCACGATGGGGCGGCCCGAGCGCGCGGTTTTCAGCAGCGAGGGCACGTCGCCGCCGACGCCGGCGATGCACGACATCTCGGCCAGACCGGCGCGGTCCAGGCGCACGGCCACATGGTTGGCCAGCTGCGCGGCACTGGAGCAGCCCGAGCAGGCGTAGACCAGCGGGCGGGCTGCGGCGGCGCGGCTCGCTGGCGTGCTCATCGCTGCCAGGGGCGCGAGCCCGCGGCTGGGCTGGCCAGGCGTGCGCGCAGGCGCTCCCACACGCGCGGCGGCGTCCAGTGCTGCGCATCGAACACCGGCAATTCCAGCGCGTCGAGCGCGTTCTTGACCACGAGGCCGAGCTCGGTGTCGCCCTCCATCGAGAGGCGGCGGTTGAAGAACAGGGTGTCGGGGTCGTCCTGTCGCCGGGCCAGGCGCACGAAGTCGTGCGCGTTGGCGCTCAGCGTCAGCTCGGTTTCGGGCTGCGGCGGGCAGGCACGGAACAGCGTGCCACGCCAGACGAAGTCGAAGCGCAGGCCGGCGTCGCGCACCTGGATGCGGATGCGCTGGCCCTGCAGGCGCTGGCGCACGTCGGCCGGCAGCTGGCGCGCGAGCACGAGGTTGAGCGCGGTGACCAGCAGCATCGAGCCGGGGTAGGCCGGCAGGCGCCCGAGCAGGGCGCCCACCGGAGCGGGCAGCACGTGGTGGGTGTCGGTGCGGGCGGTGGTGGTCGTGTGCATGGGGGCTTTCAGGCGAGGGCGGGTTCGATGCGGTCCTGCCCGGGCTGGCCGTGCCAGTAGCCGTTGCAGTCGCGGTCGGGCAGCAGAGGCAGCAGGGCAGCGCGCGCCGCAGGACCCGCAAGCGTTTTGCGGCGCACCGCGTCGTACAGGCCGATCACCTCGGCCGTGTGCAAGGACTGCGGGCTGATGCGCGCCACGTCCACGCCGAGCGTGCACAGATCGTCCCAGGCGTCGATCAGGTTGTGCACCCGTGCGGACTGGGTCTGGATGCCGTTGAGCACGAGGAACTCGGCCTGCTCGCGCGTCTTGAGCATCAGGCCGTCGGGGTGATCGATGCAGCTGAAGCGGCAGTCGTCCTTGGGCAGGTTGCGGTGGCGCGCGGTGAAGCAGCGGGCCGAGAAAGCGAGCGGCAGGCGGCCGTGCACGAACACCTCGGTCTGCAGGCCGGCCGGGCGCTCTTGCTGCAGCAGGGCCAGGTCCTGGCGCGGCATCTCCAGCGGCGCGACCCAGCGCGTGGCGCCCATCGACGCCATCCATTGCAGCGAGGGGCCGTTGTAGATGTTGAGGTGCGGGCCGGCGACGAAACCGCGCTGACCGGCCAGTGCCCCCACCGCACCCATGTCGTTGGCCTCGACCAGGAAGTCGGTGTTCGCCGCGACCTTCTGCATCGCGCTCACGTCCGATCCCGACTCCAGCAGCACCTGGGTGGAGAGCACGGCGGTCTTGCCCGCCGAGCGCAGCAGCTCGGCCACGTCGAGCCAGTCGGACAGGCGCAGCTCGTGGCGGCGCGAGCAGGTGACTTCGCCGAGGTAGACGATGTCCACCGCGGTGGCGGCCATGGCCTCGTAGAAGTCGAACACGGTCTGGCGCGGCCAGTAGTACTGCAGGGGTCCGAGAGAAAGTTTCATGTTCACTTCCATGGACGGTGGTAGGCGCCCAAGGTGTGTTGCTGACCTTCCGCGACCTGGTCGAGCGAGGCCATCCAGGCGCTCCTGGGCGTGTAGTGCTGGGGCTGGGCCTGGCAGCTGTCGATGGCTTCGCGCCAGACCTTCGTGACCTGGGCCACGTAGGCCGGGCTGCGCTGGCGCCCTTCGATCTTGATCGCGCGCACGCCCATCTGCGCCAGCTGCGGCAGCAGCGAAAGCGTGTTGAGGCTGGTGGGCTCTTCGATCGCGTAGTAGCTGGTGTCGTCTTCCACATCAAAGCGCCCCTTGCACAGCGTGGGGTAACCCGCGCTTTCGCCGGTGGCGTAGCGGTCGATCAGCACGCCGTTCAGGCGCGACTCCAGGCCCTTCGGGGTTTCCTGCCAGCGCACCGCCTTGGCGGGTGAACACACGCCGTGCGTGTTGGGCGATTCGCCGGTGACGTAGGACGAGAGCGCGCAGCGCCCTTCGACCATCACGCACAGGCTGCCAAAGCCGAACACCTCGATCTCCACCGGTGTCTTCTGCACCACCTGGCGCACCTGGTCGAGCGAGAGCACGCGCGGCAGCACGGCGCGCGAAATGCCGAACTCGCGGTGGTAGAGGTTGATCGCTTCCGGGTTGGTGGCCGAGCCCTGCACCGAGAGGTGCAGCCGCAGCTGCGGGTGGCGCTGCGTGGCGTAGCGCATGAGGCCGGGGTCGGCGAGGATCACCGCGTCCACGCCCAGGTTCACCGCCTTGTCCATCGCCTCGCGCCAGCGCTCCGGCTGCGCGGCCTGGGGGTAGGTGTTGAGCGCCATGAACACCTGGCAGCCGCGCGCATGCGCGTAGGCCACGCCGCTGGCGATGGCCGCGTCGTCGAAGTTCAGGCCGGCGAAATTGCGCGCGTTGGTGGCGTCGCGCAGGCCCAGGTAGACGCAGTTCGCGCCGTGGTCCACCGCGGCCTTGAGCGCGGGCAGGCTGCCGGCCGGGCAGACCAAGTCCAGGTAGGGGTGGGCTTCTTGCGTGGGTTCGATGGCCATAGAGAAGGAGGTCGTGAACGGGGCATGGCGGACAGGCCGGAGCCAGGCCGGCGCGACCTTATCAACCGCCCGCCGCGCGGGCGTTGACCTGGGTCAAGGGGCTCATGGCTTGATCTGGCGCAAGTCAGGCACAACCACAGGCCGATCCGCAGCCGGTCTGCACCTGGGCCTCGAACTGCGGGAACAGCACGTTGTTCTCCAGGTGGATGTGGTTGATCAGGTCGTCGGACAGCTGCGCAATGCCGGCGTACAGGGCGCGCCAGGTGTTGCAGGCGCCGCGCGGCGGGTTGGCGTCGTCGGTGAGGGCCATCAGGCGTTCGAGCTGCGCGCCGTGGCCGGTGTGGTCGTCGCGCATGGCCTGGATCGGCCCGCTGTCCGCACCCTGGCCACCGCTGCGCAGCAAGGGGAACAGCACCTGTTCTTCCAGCGCCATGTGGCCCAGCAGTTCGGCCTCCATGGTCTCCAGCAGATCGGCCAGTCCGACCGGCACGTCGGGGCTCTCGCGGTGCACGGCCTCCACGCGGCGGGCCATGCGGATCAGTTCGGGCAGCTGCTCGCGGTGCACCGCGTGGTAACGCGTGAGGATGTGGTCCACCAGCGCTTCGGGCGATTCGGTGGCGGGCAGTTCGCTCGGGCGCTCCAGTTCCGCGAGTTCGGCCAGCACCGCGTCCAGCGGCAGGCCCTTGCTGGCGCAGGCCTGTTGCAGCGGCACCTGGCCACCGCAGCAGAAGTCGAGCTTGAGACGGCGGAACACCGCGGTCGATCCCGGCAGGTTGACGGCGATCTGGCCAATGGCCTGCTGGGCGCGGTCGGCGGTGGGGATGGCAACGGTGGCGGCGTGGTTCATGGGGCTTCCTTAAATATTCACAACGAATGCATGTATTAAAAGATAAAATTCAGACGAGGTGAATATTTCCTCAGAACGACACGGGGTATCCGGAAGAACGATGCCCCGCCGCCAGGAGATCCCGGCATGCGACTGACCCACTGGAGCGACTACAGCCTGCGGGTGCTGATGTACTGCGCCGCCTGCGCGCAGCGCGAAAAGCCCGCCACCATCAGCGAGATCGCCGAGGCCCACGGCATCTCGCGCAGCCACCTGACCAAGATCGTGATGACGCTCTCGGGTCTGGGGCTGCTGGAGACCACGCGCGGTCGCGGCGGCGGTCTGCGCCTGCTCAAGCCGGCGCAGGCGATCGTGCTGGGCGACGTGATCCGCCAGACCGAGACCGACTTCACCCTGGTTGAATGTTTCGACAGCGAGCACAACACCTGCCGGCTCGACGGCTATTGCCGCCTCAAGGGCGCGCTGCAGCAGGCGATGGACAGCTACCTCGCGGTGCTCGACGGGGTGACACTGGCCGACCTGATTGCGCCCATGCCGGCTGTCGGTGGCGCGAAATCGGCTGCCCGCATCCAGCTGGTACCGGGCTTGCCTGCCTTCAGGAACTGAGCTGAGCCGCTCAGTGACGCGGCACGACGAAGGTCGTGCGCACGGTGAGCGCTGGCTCCGTTGGACCGTCCACCGGCAGGACCTCGATCGCCACCGGCAGTGTCTGGCCACTGTGGCGCTGTGCCCATGCGAGCGGCAGCACCAGGCGCACCGGCATGCTGGCGGTGCCGTTGGCGCCCACCGACAGTTCGGCCGCCGTGTCCAGGCGCAGGCCCTCCAGACCGGTGACCCGGGTGATGTAGTCGCGCGGTCGCTCCAGGCTGTTGGTGATCTGCATCCGGTAGGTGTTTTCCACGTCGCCGTTGCCGGTCTGGCGCGCCAGCGCGCCGCGGTCGCGGCTGAGCGCCACGCCGTAGTCGCTGCGGTTCCCGACGCTCCAGACGAAGGCGCTGCCCAGCACCAGCAGCAGGGCGGCGTAGACCAGCACGCGCGGGCGCCAGACCCGCCGCAGCATGCGCGCAACCGACCAGCCCTGCTCGATGCCGTTGCCCGACGAGTAGCGGATCAGGCCGGGCGCGTAGCCCATCTTGTCCATCACCTCGTCGCAGACGTCGATGCAGGCCGCGCAGGCGATGCATTCGTTCTGCAAACCGTTTCGGATGTCGATGCCGGTCGGGCACACCTGCACGCACAGCGTGCAGTCGACGCAGTCACCCAGGCCCAGCGCCTTGGGGTCGGCCTTGCGCGAGCGCGCACCGCGGTTTTCGCCCCGCTTCGTGTCGTAGGCGATGACCATGGAATCCATGTCGATCAGCGCGCTCTGGAAGCGCGCGTAAGGACACATGTATTTGCACACCTGCTCGCGCATGAAGCCGGCGTTGCCGTAGGTGGCGAAGCCGTAGAAGAAGACCCAGAACGTGGCCCAGGGCGTGAGCGTCAGCGCCAGGCTCTGCCCGGCCAGGCTGTGGATGGGGATGAAATAGCCGGTGAAGCTGAAACCGGTGAACAGCGCGATGGCGATCCAGGCCACCTGCTTGCCGGCCTTGCGCAGCAGCTTCTCCAGCCCCCAGGGCCGGGCGTCCAGCCGCATGCGCGCACTGCGGTCGCCTTCGGTGTGCCGCTCGATCCAGAGGAAGATCTCGGTGTAGACGGTCTGCGGACAGGCGTAGCCACACCACACGCGGCCGGCGATGGCGGTGACGAAAAACAGCGCCAGTGCCGACAGCACCAGCAGCGCGGCGAGGTAGATGAAGTCCTGCGGCTGCAGCACCAGGCCGAACACATAAAAGTGCCGATCCTCCAGGTTGAACAGCACCGCCTGGCGGCCATTCCAGCGCAGCCAGGGCAGGCCGTAGAACACGATCTGGGTCAGCCAGACCATCACCCAGCGCCAGCGCGCAAAGCGCCCGCTGACCGAGCGCGGGTAGATCTTCTGCTGCTGGTCCAGCAAGGGAAAGAACACCGGCTGGGCCGCCGGTTCGCGGGGATTTGACATGGCATCGATGGCGCTAAAAGATGCATTTTAAATGCACATTAGTTTGACGATCTGGCGCCGTGCAAACCCCTGCCCGTGCCGGGGTCTCCGGCCCCGGGTGTGCAACGGGCTGGTATCGGGGTCGGTGCAAAGCCGCTAACCTACGGTCATGCCATCCACCGTCTCGCTCTCGATCAAGCTGATCCGCATCGGCGCCAGCCTGCTGGTCGTCGCGCTGGCTTCGATCGGGCTCACGCTGTGGGTGACCTGGCAGCTCGAAGGCGGTGCCGCGGCGGTGAACGAAGCCGGCCGCATGCGCATGCAGACCTGGCGCCTCAACAGCGCGGTGGCGGCCCAGCTGCCGGCCAGCGAGGTCCAGGCCCTGGTGTCCCAGTTCGACGGCAGCCTGGGCCTGCTGCGCAGCGGCGACCCCAGCCGTCCGCTGTTCGTGCCCTGGGACGACGAGGTGGCCCAGCAGTTCGTCATTGTCGAGGCGCTCTGGCAGAACCAGCGCCCGCTGTGGCTGGGTGAGCAGCCACCCGATGCGGCGCGCTCGCTGCAGGCCGCGGGCGAGTTTGTCGACGCCATCGACCGCTTCGTGCTGGTGATCGAGAAGCAGCTCTCGGGCTACACCGCCATCCTGAACCTGTTCCAGTTCGTGATGATGGCGCTGGCCATTGGCGGGGCGGTGATCATGCTCTACACCGGTTACCTCTATGTCATCAACCCGCTGGCGCACCTGCGCAGGGTGCTGGCGCAGGTGGAAGCGGGCGAATTCGGCACCCGCATCGACGTTGACACGCAGGACGAGTTTGGCCAGGTGGCTGCCGGCTTCAACCGCATGGCCAGCACCCTGCAGTCGCTCTACGAGGGGCTGGAGGCCAAGGTGCAGGCCAAGACGCAGCGCATCGAGGCGCAGCGCGCCCGGCTGGAATCGCTGTACGAGGTGAGCGCCTTTCTGGCCCAGGCCAACACCATCGAGGAACTCTCGCGCGGCTTTTCGCAGCGCGTGCGCCAGGTCATGAAGGCCGACGCGGTGGCGGTGCGCTGGTCCGACGAAGCCAACCAGCGTTACCTGATGCTGGCCTCCGACTGTTTTCCGCAGGAGATGCAGGAGGAAGAGCGCAGCCTGCTGGCCGGCGCCTGCGCCTGTGGCAACCTCAAGCCCGACGCCCGCACGCGCGTCATCCCCATCCACAGCCACGACGACGCGCCCATGCGGCACTGCGCGCGCGCGGGCTATGAAAGCCTGGTGAGTGTGCCGGTGCGCCTGCAGCAGCGGCTGATCGGCGAGATCGACCTGTTCTTCCGCAGCGACGTGCAGCTCAACGCCGACGAGACCGAGCTGCTCGACGCGCTCGCCAGCCACCTGGCCAGCGCGCTCGAAGGTTTGCGCGCGGCGGCACTGGAGCGCGAGGCTGCGGTGGGCGAGGAGCGCGCCCTGCTGGCGCGCGAGCTGCACGACTCGATCGCACAATCGCTCGCTTTCCTGAAGATCCAGGCCGGCCTGCTGCGCAGCGCGTTGCAGAAGCAGCAGCCCGACCAGGTGAGTTCCACGCTGGACGAGCTCGATGCCGGACTGAAAGAGAGCATCAACGACGTGCGCGAGCTGCTGGTGCACTTCCGCACCCGCACCAACACCGACGACATCGAGGCCGCGCTGCAGGAAACGCTGCAGAAGTTCCAGCACCAGACCGGTCTGCCCACGCGCCTGCAGCTCGATGGGCAGGGTCTGCCGCTGCCGGCCGACGTGCAGGTGCAGGTGCTGCATGTGCTGCAGGAAGCGCTGTCCAACGTGCGCAAGCACGCCGGCGCCAGCCACGTCAGCCTCGACGTGTTCAAGGGCGCGCACTGGCGCTTTGCCGTGCGCGACAATGGCGCCGGCTTCGACACCCGGCAGCAGCGCAGCGAGAACCACGTCGGCATGAAGATCATGCGCGAGCGCGCCGAACGCATCGGTGCCAGCGTCGAGCTGGTGTCCAGCCCCGGCCAGGGCACCACGGTGACCCTGACCCTGCCCCCGTACCCGGTGAGCGGCCGTGGCATCGGCACGCTGGGCCTGAACCTGCAAGAACTGTCCGAGACCCTGCCCGCCCCATGAGCCAAGCCCCCGCGCCCCGCATCCAGCTGCTGCTGGTCGACGACCACAACCTGTTCCGCCGCGGCCTGCGGGCCCTGCTGTCGCAGGACGAGCGCTTCGAGGTGATCTGTGAGGCGGGTGACATCGGCGAAGCCCTGCGCTGCCTGGCGCAGGCGCCCAGGCCCGACGTGATCCTGCTCGACAACCACCTGCCCGGTGTGCGCGGGGTGGACGCCATTCCCGCGCTGAAAGACGCCGCGCCGGGCACGCGCATCCTGATGCTCACCGTGAGCGAAAACGAAGACGACCTGGCCGCCGCCCTGCGCGCCGGCGCCGACGGCTACCTGCTCAAGACGGTGGAGTCCGACCACCTGGGCGACACCATCGTCAAGGTGCTCGACGGTGAATCCGTGATCAGCCCCGAGATGCTGACCAAGCTGGTCTCGGTGTTCCGCGCGCGCCCGGCCGAGAGCGCGCCTGCCCCCCTGGAACCGGCCAGCGGCCCATCGCCCGACCTGCTCTCGCCGCGCGAGCGCGAGATCCTGGTCCTGATTGCGCGCGGCGACAGCAACAAGCTGATCGCGCGCGCGCTCGACATCGCCGAGACCACGGTGAAGATCCACGTGCAGCACATCCTGCGCAAGCTCGGCCTGAGCTCGCGCGTGCAGGCCGCGGTCTACGCCACCAGCCGCGGTCTGGCCTGAAATCCGCTTGATCCACATCAAGTCGGCGTGATTCCGACTCCGGGGTAGTTCTTCCGGACGATGCCGGTTGTCGGGCCATCGTTCGTCTGCCTTGTGCTCGCGCCACCATCGGTGGATATTCGGCCGGGCGCGAAAAGCAGACATTCCTGTCATGCCTCAGGAGAAAAACATGGCCTCTGAACTTCGCAATCAACGGAAAGCCTGGTCGGTGCTGATCGTCAGCACGCTGGCCTTCACCGTCTGCTTCATGGTGTGGATGATGTTTGGCGTCATCGGCATCCCGATCAAGAAAGCGCTCGACCTCAATTCCACGCAGTTTGGCCTGCTGATGGCCACGCCGGTGCTCACCGGCTCGCTGGTGCGCGTGCCGCTGGGCATCTGGACCGACCGCTACGGCGGCCGCATCGTGATGACCATCCTGATGGCGCTCACCGTGCCGGCGATCTGGATGATGAGCTACGCCACCGCCTACTGGCACTTCCTCACCATCGGCCTCTTCGTCGGCCTGGCCGGTGGTTCGTTCTCGGTCGGCACGCCCTATGTGGCGCGCTGGTTTCCGAAGAACCGCCAGGGCATGGCCATGGGCGTGTACGGCGCCGGCAACTCGGGTGCTGCGGTCAACAAGTTCGTCGCGCCGGTGCTGCTGGTCGCCTTCGGCTGGACCATGGTGCCGCAGGTCTACGCGGCCATCATGCTGGGCACGGTGATCCTGTTCTGGCTCTTCAGCCACAGCGACCCGGCGCACCTGGTGCCGAGCAACGTCACCTTCAAGGACCAGCTCAAGTCGCTGAAGGACCCCAAGGTCATCAAGTACTGCCAGTACTACAGCATCGTGTTCGGCGGCTACGTGGCGCTCTCGCTCTGGATGGTGCAGTACTACGTCGGTGAGTTCGGCCTCGACATCCGCGTCGCCGCCCTGCTGGCCGCAGCGTTCTCGCTGCCCGGTGGCGTGCTGCGCGCCATCGGCGGCATCCTGTCGGACAAGTTCGGCGCCCACAAGGTCACCTGGTGGGTGATGTGGGTGAGCTGGATCTGCCTGTTCCTGCTGAGCTACCCGCAGACCGACTTCACCATCGCCACCGTTGACGGCCCCAAGACCTTCCACATCGGCCTCAATGTCTACATGTTCACCGGCCTGATGTTCATCCTGGGCATCGCCTGGGCCTTCGGCAAGGCCAGCGTCTTCAAGTACATCAGCGACGACTACCCGAAAAACATCGGCGCCATCAGCGGCATCGTCGGCCTGGCCGGCGGCATGGGCGGCTTCGTGCTGCCCATCATGTTCGGCGCGCTGATGGACCTCACCGGCATCCGCTCCAGCGCCTTCATGCTGATGTACGGCGTGGTCTGGGTCTCGCTGATCTGGATGTACTGGACCGAGGTGCGCCAGACCCCCGTCATGGGCACCGACGCCAAACCCTTTTCCCTTCAGAACTGACCCCCGCGGTCGGCACACACCACCATGAACACCAAAGCCAACCTGTCTGCCTCGGGCGCCGCTGCCGGCGACCACGGGGCCGACATCGCCGACTGGCGGCCCGAGGACGAACGCTTCTGGGAAACCAGAGGCAAAAAAATCGCCTACCGCAACCTCTGGATCTCGGTGCCCGCGCTGCTTTGCGGCTTCGCGGTCTGGGGCATGTGGGGCATCATCACCGTGCAGATGCTCAACCTGGGCTTTCCCTTCACCCAGGCCGAACTCTTCACGCTGACCGCCATCTCGGGCATCGCCGGTGCCACCATGCGCATCCCGGCCTCCTTCCTGGTGCGCCTGGCCGGCGGCCGCAACACCATCTTCCTCACCACCGCGATGCTGCTGGCCCCGGCCATCGGCACCGGCGTGGCGCTGCAGCACCCCGAGTGGCCGCTGTGGGTGTTCCAGCTGCTGGCGCTGTGGTCGGGCGTGGGTGGCGGCAACTTTGCGTCCTCCATGTCCAACATCAGCACCTTCTTTCCGAAGCGGCTGCAGGGCACGGCGCTGGGCCTGAACGCCGGCCTGGGCAACTTCGGCGTGACGACGATGCAGATCGTGATCCCGCTGGTGATGACGGTGCCGCTGCTGGGCGCCCTCGGCGGTGAGTCCATGACGCTGGTGAAAGACAGCGGCTGGATCTTCGGCAAGATCGCCGCCGGCACGCCCACCTGGATCCAGAACGCCGGCTTTGCCTGGGTGATCTCGCTGATTCCCCTGTCGATCCTGGCCTGGTTCGGCATGAACAACCTGAAGACGGTGTCGCCCGATGCAGGCAACCCGATCGCCGCGTTCGCCAAGGTCACCTACCTGTACACGCTGGCCTTCATCCCGGCCATCTTCATGCTCTATTTGTACCTGCCGGCACCCACCGGCCTGGGCATCCTGAACATGTGGGTGGCGATCCCGCTGGACATCATCCTCGCGCTGCTGATGATGAAGCTGGCGGCCTTCGGCCCCATGAAGGAGGGCGTGAGCAAGCAGTTCGCGATCTTCCGCAACAAGCACACCTGGTCGCTCACCGCGCTCTACATCGTCACCTTCGGCAGCTTCATCGGCTTCTCGATGGTGCTGCCGCTGGCCATCACGGTGATCTTCGGCTTCCAGCACGTGGCCGATGCGGCCGGTGTCATGACGCACACGCTGAAGAACCCGAATGCGCCCTCGGCCCTCACTTACGCCTGGATCGGCCCCTTCGTCGGCGCTGCGGTGCGCCCCATCGGCGGCTGGATCAGTGACAAGGTCGGTGGCTCCATCGTCACCCAGGTCATCTCGGCCGTGATGGTGCTCGCGTCCGGCGCGGTGGGCTACGTGATGATGATGGCCTACGGCTCGGCCACGCCCGAGCAGTACTTCCCCGCCTTCATTGGCCTGTTCATCGTGCTGTTCTTCGCCAGCGGTATCGGCAACGGTTCGACCTTCCGCACCATCGGCGTCATCTTCGACCGCCAGCAGGCCGGCCCCGTGCTGGGCTGGACCTCGGCCGTTGCCGCCTACGGTGCCTTCATCGCCCCGGTGGTGATCGGCGCCCAGATCAAGGCCGGCACGCCGCAGTTCGCGATGTACGGCTTTGCGATCTTCTACGCCGTCTGCCTCGTTTTGAACTGGTGGTTCTATCTGCGGGCGGACTCGGAGTTCAAGAACCCATGAAGTCACTTCGCTCCACGGTTGCCTCGGGACTCAGGCCGGCGTGGCACTCCGCTCCGTCCGTGTCCCCCGCCCTTCGGGCTCCTCCTTTACCTACCGGAGCGGAGCGCCACACCGTCCTGAGTCAGCCAACGAGGTTGGCGCACCAAGGTCTTCAGTCAGCGCACCCACACGCTGGCAGCCGAGGGCAGTGGGGTGAATGGTGCAGTGAGGTAAAGGAGGAGGCCGCAGGCCGGGGGACACGAACGGAACCGTTCGCTCCGCTGCCCTCGGCCCCCACAAGAGCAGGCCCGCACCTCGCGATGAACCAGCAACCGAATAAACAGCCAATGACCCACACAACACACCCCAACCGGAGCCACCCATGAGCCACTTTCTGGACCGATTGACCCACTTCAGCCTGCCCAAGGAAGCCTTCGCCGGCAACCACGGCCTGACCACCAACGAAGACCGCACCTGGGAAGACAGCTACCGCAACCGCTGGGCGCACGACAAGATCGTTCGCAGCACGCACGGTGTGAACTGCACCGGTTCGTGCTCGTGGAAGATCTATGTCAAGGGCGGTATCGTCACCTGGGAAACCCAGCAGACCGACTACCCGCGCACGCGCTGGGACATGCCCAACCACGAGCCGCGCGGCTGCGCCCGTGGGGCCTCGTACAGCTGGTACCTGTATTCCGCCAACCGCGTGAAATACCCCATGGTGCGCGGGCGCCTGCTGGAACGCTGGCGCGCCGCGCTCACGGTCAGCAAGAGCCCGGTGGATGCCTGGGCGCTGATCCAGCAAGACCCCGAAGCCCGGCGCGACTACCAGCAGGTGCGTGGCATGGGTGGCTTCGTGCGCAGCACCTGGGACGAGGTCAACCAGCTCATCGCCGCGGCCAACGTCTACACCATCAAGCAGCACGGCGCCGACCGCGTCATCGGCTTCTCGCCGATCCCCGCCATGTCCATGGTGAGCTACGCCGCCGGCTCGCGTTACCTGTCGCTCATTGGCGGCGTGTGCATGAGCTTCTACGACTGGTACTGCGACCTGCCCCCGGCCAGCCCGCAGGTCTGGGGTGAACAGACCGACGTGCCCGAATCGGCCGACTGGTACAACAGCTCGTTCATCATCGCCTGGGGCAGCAACGTGCCCCAGACCCGCACGCCCGACGCCCACTTCTTCACCGAGGTGCGCTACAAGGGCACCAAGACGGTGGCGATCACGCCCGACTATTCCGAAGTCGCCAAGCTGTCCGACCTGTGGCTGCACCCCAAGCAGGGCACCGACGCCGCGCTCGCCATGGCCATGGGCCATGTGGCGCTGAAAGAGTTCTATTTCCCCGATGGCGGCAAGCAGCGCAGCAGCTATTTCGACGACTATGCCCGCCGCTACACCGATCTGCCGCTGCTGGTGATGCTGAAGGAACACACCCTGCCCGACGGCACGGTGACCATGGTGCCCGACCGCTACCTGCGCGCCAGCGACTTCAACGGCCAGCTGGGCCAGAAGAGCAACCCCGAGTGGAAGACCGTGGCCTTCGACACCGACGGCAAAGCGGTGCTTCCCAACGGCTCCATCGGCTTCCGCTGGGGCGAGCCCGGTCGCGAAGACGAAGGCAAGTGGAACCTGGAGTCCAAAGAGGCGCGCGGCAACAGCGACGTCAAGCTCAAGCTGTCGGTGATCGAAGACGGCGAGCAGGAACACCAGGTGGTGGACGTGGGCTTCCCGTATTTCGGCGGCAACGCCACGCCCCACTTCACCGCCAACGCACAGAACGGCGAGATCAACCACGCCAAGGTGCCCGCGGTGCGCCTTCGCCTGGGCAAGGCCGGTGAAGAACGTTACGCCATGGTCGCCACCGTGTTCGACCTGCAGGTCGCGCAGTACGGCATCGACCGCGGTCTGGGCAGTGGCGCGAAGGACTTCAACGACGACGCCGCCTACACGCCGGCCTGGCAGGAAAGCATCACCGGTGTGCCACGCGACCAGGTCATCACCGTGGCACGCCAGTTCGCCGACAACGCCGACAAGACACACGGCAAGTCCATGGTGATCATCGGCGCGGCCATGAACCACTGGTACCACGCCGACATGAACTACCGCGGCGTCATCAACCTGCTGATGATGTGCGGCTGCATCGGCCAGAGCGGCGGCGGCTGGGCGCACTACGTGGGCCAGGAAAAGCTGCGTCCGCAGACCGGCTGGGTGCCGCTGGCCTTTGCCACCGACTGGGTGCGCCCGCCGCGCCAGATGAACAGCACCAGTTTCTTCTACGCCCACACCGACCAGTGGCGCTACGAGAAGCTCGGCATGGAAGAGATCGTCTCGCCCACCCTGAGCGCCGCCGACAAGGCCGCCTTCAGCGGCAGCATGATCGACTTCAACGTGCGCGCCGAACGCATGGGCTGGCTGCCCAGCGCACCGCAGCTCAAGACGAATCCGATGCAGGTGGTCCAGGACGCGCAGGCCGCCGGCCTGGACACCAAGGACTACGTGGTCAAGGCCCTGAAGGATGGCACGCTGGAGATGAGTTGCGAAGACCCGGACGCACCGCAGAACTGGCCGCGCAACATGTTCGTGTGGCGCTCCAACCTGCTGGGCTCCAGCGGCAAGGGCCACGAGTATTTCTGCAAGCACCTGCTGGGCACCGAAAACGGCGTGCAGGGCAAGGACCTCGGCAAGGACGACGCCAAGCCGGCCGAAGTGAAGTGGCACCCGAACGCGCCGCAAGGCAAGCTGGACCTGCTGGTCACGCTCGACTTCCGCATGAGCACCACCTGCCTGTACTCCGACATCGTGCTGCCCACCGCCAGCTGGTACGAGAAGAACGACCTCAACACCAGCGACATGCACCCCTTCATCCACCCGCTGTCGGCGGCGGTGGACCCGGTGTGGCAGAGCCGCAGCGACTGGGAGATCT
This sequence comes from Hydrogenophaga sp. L76, assembly GCF_057654755.1. NCBI lineage: Bacteria > Pseudomonadati > Pseudomonadota > Betaproteobacteria > Burkholderiales > Comamonadaceae > Hydrogenophaga > Hydrogenophaga sp. L76. Next base: position 2,866,727 of record NZ_CM172807.1, on the reverse strand, counting down.
ACAAGGGGTTTGCCAAGTCCTTCAGCGAGGTCTGCGTCGGCCACCTGGGTGTGGAAAAAGAGGTGGTGCTGACGCCCATCATGCACGACACCCCCGGCGAAATGGCGCAGGCCTTTGAAGTCAAGGAATGGAAAAAAGGCCACTGCGAACTGATCCCGGGCAAGACGGCGCCGCAGGTCACCGTGGTCGAGCGCGACTACCCCAACACCTTCAAGCGCTTCACGGCCCTGGGGCCGCTGCTCGACAAACTGGGTAACGGCGGCAAGGGCATCGGCTGGAAGACCGGCACCGAGGTCGAACAGCTCGGCCAGCTCAACGGCAAGACGCTGGACGAAGGCGTGTCGCAGGGCATGCCAAAGATCGTCACCGACATCGACGCCTGCGAGGTGATCCTGCAGCTCGCGCCCGAGACCAACGGCCACGTGGCCGTGAAGGCCTGGGAAGCGCTGGGCAAGCAAACCGGGCGCGACCACACCCACCTGGCGGTCTACCGCGAAGACGAGAAGATCCGTTACCGCGACATCCAGGCGCAGCCGCGCAAGATCATCAGCTCGCCCACCTGGAGCGGTATCGAGAGCGAAACGGTGAGCTACAACGCCGGCTACACCAACGTGCACGAATACATCCCGTGGCGCACCCTCACCGGCCGCCAGCAGTTCTACCAGGACCACCCCTGGATGATCGCCTTCGGTGAAGGCTTTGGCAGCTACCGCCCGCCGGTGGACCTGAAGACCACCGAGGGCATCCACAACATCAAGCCCAACGGCAACAAAGAGATCCAACTCAACTTCATCACGCCGCACCAGAAGTGGGGCATCCACTCCACCTACAGCGACAACCTGATGATGCTCACGCTCAACCGCGGCGGCACCGTGGTCTGGCTCAGCGAAGACGACGCGAAGTCGGCCGGCATTGAAGACAACGACTGGGTCGAGCTCTTCAACATCAACGGCGCCGTGGCGGCGCGTGCGGTGGTGAGCCAGCGCGTGAACCCCGGCATGGTGATGATGTACCACTCGCAGGAGAAGATCATCAACACCCCCGGGTCGGAGATCACCGGCGTGCGCGGCGGCATCCACAACTCGGTGACCCGCATCGTCTTGAAGCCGACCCACATGATCGGCGGCTACGCGCAGCTGAGCTACGGCTTCAACTACTACGGAACCATCGGCACCAACCGCGACGAGTTCGTGGTGGTGCGCAAGATGGACAAGGTCGACTGGCTCGACACACCGGCGGACGACCACCTGGTCCGCGCCTACCAGTCGCAAGGCGAGAACCCCTGAGCCCACTGCCCTTCATTCGGAGTCAAACATGAAAATACGCGCTCAAATCGGCATGGTGCTCAACCTGGACAAGTGCATCGGCTGCCACACCTGTTCGGTCACCTGCAAGAACGTCTGGACCAGCCGCCCCGGGGTGGAATACGCCTGGTTCAACAACGTCGAGACCAAGCCCGGCATCGGTTACCCCAAGGAGTGGGAGAACCAGGACAAGTGGAACGGGGGCTGGGTCCGCAAGGCCGACGGTTCCATCGTGCCCAAGCAGGGTGGCAAGTGGTCGCTGCTGATGAAGATCTTCAGCAACCCCAACCTGCCGCAGATCGACGACTACTACGAGCCCTTCACCTTCGACTACGACCACCTGCAGTCGGCGCCGGAGATGAAGCACGCGCCCACCGCCCGCCCGCGTTCGCTGATCACCGGCAAGCGCATGGAGAAGATCGAGTGGGGACCGAACTGGGAAGAGATCCTGGGCGGGGAATTTTCCAAGCGCAGCAAGGACGCGAACATGGACGGTTTCGAGCAGGCCCAGAAAGACATGATGGGCCAGTTCGAGAACACCTTCATGATGTACCTGCCGCGCCTGTGCGAGCACTGCCTGAACCCGGCCTGTGTGGCCTCGTGCCCCTCGGGCTCGATCTACAAGCGCGAGGAAGACGGCATCGTGCTGATCGACCAGGACAAGTGCCGCGGCTGGCGCATGTGCGTGAGCGGCTGCCCCTACAAGAAGATCTACTACAACTGGAAAAGCGGCAAGGCCGAGAAGTGCATCTTCTGCTACCCGCGCATCGAAGCCGGTCAGCCCACGGTGTGCAGTGAAACCTGCGTCGGTCGCATCCGTTACCTCGGCGTGCTGCTGTACGACGCCGACCGCATCGCCGAAGCCGCGAGCACGCCCAACGAGATCGATCTTTATCAGGCACAGCTCGACCTGTTCCTCGACCCGAACGATCCCAAGGTGATAGCGCAGGCGCGCATCGACGGCATCCCCGACGCCTGGATGGCCGCGGCCCGCCAGAGCCCGGTCTACAAGATGGCGGTGGAGTGGAAGGTGGCCCTGCCGCTGCACCCCGAGTACCGCACCCTGCCCATGGTCTGGTACGTGCCACCGCTCTCGCCCATCACCGCTTCGGCCAACGCCGGCATGCTGAGCCAGAACGGCGAGATCCCGGACGTGTCGCAGCTGCGCATTCCGGTCAAGTACCTGGCCAACTTGCTGACCGCCGGCGACACCGGCCCGGTGGTGCGCGCGCTCGAACGCATGCTGGCCATGCGCTCCTACCAGCGCACCAAACACGTGGATGGCCTGGTCAACCAGGAGGTGCTCGACCAGGTGGGCCTGACCGCCCGCGAGGTGGAAGAGATGTACCGCTACATGGCGATCGCCAACTACGAAGACCGTTTCGTGATCCCGACCACGCACCGCGAGTACGCCGAAAACACCTTCAACGTGAAGGGCGGCTGTGGCTTCAGTTTCGGCAACGGTTGCTCCGAAGGCCAGACCGAGACCAGCCTGTTCGGTTCTGAAAAGAAGCGCACCATCCCGATCAAGCTGGGAGCATGAGATGAACCTGTTTTCTTCCTCCCCTCCGCAGGCCCGCCACACGCTGCGCGTGCTGGCGCACCTGCTGCGCTACCCCGACGCGGCGTTTCGCGCCCACACCGCCGAGATGCAGCAGGCGCTGCGCACCGAGGCGGCTTTGCCGGCCGCGCGGCTGGCCGAACTCGACGCGCTGCTCACGCACCTGGCCACCCAGCCCGCGCTGGACATCGAATCGGAATACGTCGAGCTGTTCGACCGCGGGCGCCGCACCGCGCTGCACCTGTTCGAACACGTGCACGGCGATTCACGCGACCGTGGCCCGGCCATGATCGACCTGATCCAGACCTACGAAAAAGCGGGCCTGTTTCTGGGACCGAACGAGCTGCCCGACTACCTGCCCGTGGTGCTGGAATTTGCGTCCACCCAGCCGCCGCAGCAGGCGCGTGAGTTCATGGGTGAGATCGCGCACATCGTGCGCGTGATCTTCAGTGCGCTGGCCGGTCGCCAGAGCCCTTACGCCAGCGTGCTGGCCGCCGTGCTGGAGCTGGCGGGCGAAAAGGCCGAAGCGGTGGCCGTGGCGCCGGAGCCCGAAATCGACGAGAGCTGGGCCGAGCCCGAGGTGTTTGGTGGTTGTTCGACCGAAGGCCAGGCCAAACCGAATCAGCCGCAGCCCATCCAGATCGTCAGAAAGTCACCCCAACCCTCTTCAGGAGCGCAGGCATGAACACGCTGCACAACTTCTTCTTCAACGTCTACCCGTACATCTGCCTGTCGGTGTTCCTCATGGGCAGCCTGGCGCGCTTCGACCGCGACCAGTACACCTGGAAAAGCGACTCGTCGCAGCTGCTGCGCAAGCGCCAGTTGCGCTGGGGCAGCAACCTGTTTCACATCGGCATCCTGTTTTTGTTCGGTGGTCACACCGTGGGCCTGCTCACGCCCCACTTCATCTACGAGCCCTTCATCAGTCCGGGCGACAAGCAGATGGTGGCCGTGGTGGCCGGCGGTATCGCTGGTGTGATCTGCTTCATCGGCCTGACCATGCTGCTGCACCGCCGCATTTTTGACGACCGCATCCGCCTCACCAGCCACCGCACCGACCTGTTCATCCTGGTCATCCTCTGGGTGCAGCTGGTGCTGGGTCTGATCACGCTGCCGTTCTCTTACGGGCACAGCGACGGCTCGGTCATGCTGGTGCTGTCCGACTGGGCGCAGCGCATCGTCACCTTCCGCCCCGACGCGGCTGGCCTGGTGGCGCTGGACTGGCCTTACAAGGTGCACCTGGTGCTCGGCATGACGATCTTCCTGCTCTTCCCCTTCTCGCGCCTGGTGCATGTGTGGAGCGGCTTCGGCACGCTGGCCTATGTGTTCCGCCCCTACCAGGTGGTGCGCAGCCGCAAGCTGGGCCTGACGCCCAACACCCCACGCCAGCCGTGAGCGCCTCCACCCTGAACCAGGAATTTGCCATGAACCCCTCTTCCACTGTTGGTTGCGGCAGCAGCAGCTGCGCCTGCGCCGATCTGGCCCAACCGCAGGTGGCCAGCATCAACGGTATCGCCCTGCACGAACCCGATGAAGTGCTCGATGCCCAGACCCTGCGCGAGCGCGCCTACACCGAGCTGCTGATGCAGGAAGCGGTGAAACAGGGCCTGCTGCCGCGTTTCCGGGGGCTGGTCGCGCAACAGCCGGACGAGGCGCAGCGCCAGGTCATCGAGACCATGCTCGACCAGGCCGTGACCTCGCCCGACCCCACCGAAGAGGAATGCCGCCGTCACTACGAGGCGCAGAAGAACCGGCTGATCGTCGGGCAGGCGCTGCATGTGCGGCACATCCTGTTTGCGGTGACGCCGGGCGTGAACGTGCACGCGCTGTCGCAGCGCGCCGAGACCGCGTTGCTGGAGCTGTCGCGCAAGGACGTGCCCGCGGGGCGCTTTGCGCAACTGGCCGCCGAGCTGTCGAACTGCCCCTCGGGCGCCCAGGGCGGCGACCTGGGCTGGGTGACGCCGGAAGCCTGCGCCCCCGAGCTGGCGAACGAGCTGTTCTTCCAGACCGATTCGCGCTGGGGCATGGGCGTGCATCCGCGCCTGGTGCACACGCGTTTCGGCCTGCACATCATCGAGGTGCTGGGCCGCAAGAAAGGCCAGTTGCCCGAGTTCGGGCAGGTTCGTGACCAGATCGCCAGCCGGCTCGCGCTGCAGTCGCGCAGCACCGCGCTGCGCCAGTACATGCAGCTGCTGGTGGGGCAGGCGAAGGTCGAAGGGATCGAACTCGAAGGTGCCGACTCGCCCCTGGTTCAGTGAGACCGAGGCCACCATGCCCGACGACCTGCTGCTGCGTCTGCGCGATTTCCATTCCGATTATTTCCCGCTGCACCAGCAGCGCTTCCAGGACCTGGTGGCGCAGGGGCAGCATCCTAAGACGCTGTTCATCGGCTGTTCCGACTCGCGCCTGGTGCCCTACCTGCTGACCGGCGCGGCGCCGGGCGAGCTGTTCCTGGTGCGCAACGTGGGCGCCTTCGTGCCGCCCTACGACCAGGTCATCGAACGCCCCCCCGTAGGCGCCCCTGGCGCCTTCCCCCCCGAGGGGGGCGCCAGCCTTGGGGCGGCCCGGCGCCTGGCCGGCCTGCACGGCACCACGGCGGCGATCGAGTTCGCGGTGCTCAGCCTGAAGGTGGAACGCATCATCGTCTGTGGCCACAGCCACTGCGGCGCCATCCGCACCGCCTACGAAGGTGCGCCCGAGGAGGCGGTGGCGCTCAAGGCCTGGCTCAAGCTGGCCGACGAGGCGCTGCTGCCGGTCCAGCCCAGTGCCGAAGCGCTGCGCCGCACCGAGCAGCGCGCGGTGGTGCTGCAGCTGGAGCGGCTGATGGATTACCCCATGGTGCGCCGCGCCGCGGAGGCGGGTCAGCTGTCGCTGCACGGCTGGCATTACGTGATCGAGGAGGGGGAAGTCCACGTTTTTGACGCAGAACAAGGTGCCTTTGTGCCGGCCTCGTTGGCCTCCCACAGCGGCACGGGGCCCTATCCGCCTTATGTCGAACACGATGGGCAAATTCTTTCTGATGGATGAATTGAGACATATGGAAAGCGGATTGCCTGTTCATGAGGCAGTTGCCGGGCGCGGGCGGGCCGGGGCACCCGGGTGCCACCGCCGATTTCGCTCGGAAAAGGGACGGGCATCGGATGCGAGGTCGTTGAACCGGCGCGGCTCAGGGCAAAATGCAGGGTGGTTTTCACCCGTCCGGTCGTTCACCGCCCACACGACGGCATGCCCGACCTGGGCCACCCTGCCACCACCCCGCAGCCTGGCCGCCCCCTCTCACTCTTTCCAACAAACACCGAGATGAAACGCGACAACACCATGCGTCCCCAGGACCTGACCGCCACCCAACCCATCAGCCAGGACGTGCTGGCCGAGAAATACCTGAAGCCGGGCGAATCCGGTCTGGAAGACCTGTACCGCCGTGTGGCGCGGGCGCTCGCTTCGGTGGAAAAAGAGGCCGAGCGCGTCGAATGGGAGCAGCGTTTCCTGGACAACCTGCACGCGGGTGCCATCGGCGCGGGCCGCATCATGAGCGCGGCCGGCACCGACATCCAGGCCACCCTGATCAACTGCTTCGTGCAGCCCGTGGGCGACGCCATCCAGGGCGTGGACGCCGAGGGTTACCCCGGCATCTACGAAGCGCTGCGCGAAGCCGCCGAAACCATGCGCCGCGGCGGCGGCGTGGGTTATGACTTCTCGCGCATCCGCCCCAAGGGCGCCGAGGTCAAGGGCACGCATTCGATGGCGTCCGGCCCCTGCAGCTACATCAACGTGTTCGACCAGAGCTGCTCCACCGTGGAGAGCGCGGGCGCACGCCGCGGCGCGCAGATGGGCGTGCTGCGCATCGATCACCCGGACGTGATGGAGTTCATCACCGCCAAGCGCACGCCGGGTCGCTGGAACAACTTCAACGTCTCGGTCGGCGTGAGCGACGCCTTCATGGAAGCCGTGGGCGGCGACCAGCCCTGGGAACTGGTGCACAAGGCCCGGCCCGGCAAGACGTTGCTCGACAAGGGCGCCTACCAGCGCGGTGATGGCCTGTGGGTCTACCAGACCCTGTCCGCCACCGAGCTGTGGGACACCATCATGAAGTCGGCCTACGACTTCGCCGAGCCGGGCATCCTGTTCCTCGACAAGATCGGCACCGACAACAACCTGCACTACTGCGAAACCATCGCGGCGACCAACCCCTGTGGCGAACAGCCGCTGCCGCCCTACGGCTGCTGCGACCTCGGCCCCATCATCCTCACCCGCTTCGTCAAGAACCCGTTTGGTTTCGGTGGTGTGCCGGCGTTTGATTTCGAGGCCTTCGAGCAGGCGGTGGCGACCCAGGTGCGTGCGCTGGACAACGTGCTCGACGTGACCTTCTGGCCACTGGAGCAGCAGCGCGTCGAAAGCGCCGCCAAGCGCCGCATCGGCGTGGGCTTCACCGGCATGGGCAATGCGCTGGCCATGCTCTGCGTGCGCTACGACCGCGAAGAGGGCAGGGCCATGGCGGCCCAGATCGCCGAACGCATGCGCAACGCCGCCTACCTCGCCTCGGTCGAGCTGGGCAAGGAAAAGGGCGTGTTCCCCAAATTCGACGCCGAGGGTTACCTGGCCCCCGGCACCTTCGCCAGCCGCCTGCCCGAGGCGATCAAGAAGGCCATCCGCAAACACGGCCTGCGCAACAGCCACCTGCTCTCGATCGCGCCCACCGGCACGGTCAGCCTGGCCTTTGCCGACAACGCCTCCAACGGCATCGAACCGCCGTTCTCCTGGATGTACCGCCGCAAGAAGCGCGAGGCCGATGGCAGCACCAGCGAGTACGCGGTGGAAGACCACGCCTGGCGCCTGTACCGCGAACTCGGCGGTGACGTGGACCAGCTGCCCGACTACTTCGTCAACGCGCTGGCCATGAGCGCGGGCGAACACATCGCCATGATGGAAGCGGTGCAGCCCTTCGTGGACACCGCCATTTCCAAGACGGTCAACGTCGCGGCCGACTACCCCTTCCAGGACTTCAAGAGCCTGTACCAGAAGGCCTGGCGCGCCAACCTCAAGGGCATGGCCACCTACCGGCCCAACAGCATCCTCGGCTCGGTGCTCGACACCGGCAGCGCCGCGACCGACGCCAAGGCCGATGCGGCCCCGGCGCCCGCAGCGCCCGTGGACCCGATGCGCACCGTGATCGAGAGTCGCCCCAAGGGTGCGCTGTCGGCCGTGGCCGACAAGATCGAGTACTGGACGCAGGAAGGCCACAAGACGCTGTACATCGTGGTCTCCTTCCTGCCGGTGCCCGCGGCCGAAGGCAATGGCACGGTGGAACGCGCCATCGAGTTCTTCATGCCCGTGGGCCAGAGCGGTGAATCGCAGCAGTGGATCACCTCCACCATGCGCATGCTCTCGCTGGCCGCTCGCGGCGGTTTCCTGGGGCGTGCGTTGTCCGACATGCGCAAGGTCGCCTGGGACCGCGGCCCCGTGCGCCTGGGCACGTACCAGAAGGCCGATGGCACGCACGTGCCGATGTGGCACGACTCCGAAGTCGCTGCCATCGCCTATGCGCTGCAGAACATCATCGCGCGCCGCGCCCAGCTGGGTGTGGTGGCGGCTGCCCCGGCGCCGGCCATGCCCGAACTCACCGGCATGCCCTCGGGCGTGATGGCCGGCAAAAAGTGCCCGGAGTGCGGTGCACACGCCATGATCCGCAAGGACGGCTGCGATTACTGCACCTCCTGCGGCCATCTCGGCACCTGCGGATGAGCACCGTCCGGCCGTTCCGAAGGCGCTCAGCTGTGGGTGACACCATAAGCTGCAAGTTTGTCAACATAAGCTGCAAGTTTGACCGGTGAAACCTGCAAGTTTGTCCGCTCCCCTCGACCCCTGAGATTCAGTTGAATCTCAGGGGTCGTTTTTTTTCATAGCGTGTTGGCGCCGACCGAAAACTGAGCCACTTTTGAGGGTAGTGCCGACCCAAAACTGAGCCAGGTGAACAACCTACTCTGCTGTTTTTATGTGCAGCAGAGGACAAGGAGTGATCACCATGGACATGATTGGCAGGATCCGGCATTTGCATGCCCGGAAGAACAAATCGGAGCGCGAGATATCGCGCATGACAGGGCTCTCGCGCAACACGGTGGCGAAGTGGTTGCACGGCGAGGTGGACGGCCCGCCGAAGTACCGGCGCGGCGAACAGCCCAGCAAACTCACGGCGTTCCATGACGCACTCAGGCAGGCCTTGAAGGCCGATGCACGTCGGCCCAAGCACGAGCGGCGCACGGCCAAGGCGCTGTACGCCGAGATCAGGCGCGCGGGCTACGAGGGCGGGTACACGCGAGTGACCGACTTCATCCGGGCATGGCGCCAGAGCGAGGGTCAGGGGTCTGCGGGCAACGCCTTCGTGCCGCTGACCTTCGAGCTGGGCGAGGCCTTCCAGTTCGACTGGAGCGAGGAAGGCATGGTGATCGGTGGCATCTACTACCGGGTGCAGGTCTCACACATGAAGCTGTGTGCTTCACGGGCCTTCTGGCTGGTGGCCTACCCCAGCCAGGGCCACGAGATGCTGTTCGATGCCCACACCCGGTCGTTCGCGGCACTCGGCGGTGTGGCCCGACGCGGCATCTACGACAACATGAAGACCGCTGTAGACAAGGTCAAGAAGGGCAAGGGTCGCATCGTCAACGAGCGCTTTGCCACCATGTGCGCGCACTACCTGTACGACCCGGACTTCTGCAACGTGGCCAGCGGCTGGGAGAAAGGGGTGGTGGAGAAGAACGTGCAGGACAGCCGTCGGCGCATCTGGATCGACGCGGCCAAGATCAAGTTCGGCAGCTTCACCGAACTCAACGCCTGGCTGGGCCAGCGCTGCCGCGCGCTGTGGGACGAGGTGCGCCACCCCGAGCACACCCAGTTCAGCGTGGCCGAGATGCTCGAACACGAGCGCGCGCACCTCATGCCCATGCCGGTGCCGTTCGACGGCTACGTCGAGAAACCCGCGCGGGTCTCCAGCACCTGCCTGGTGTCGGTGGCGCGCAACCGATATTCCGTGCCGTGCGAACGGGTCGGCCAGTTGGTCAGCACACGGCTGTACCCGGGCAGCGTGGCCATCGTGGCCGACGACACCATCGTGGCGCGCCACGAGCGGCTGAGCAACGCGGGCGAGACCCGGTACGACTGGCAGCACTACATCCCGCTGCTGCAGAGGAAGCCCGGTGCCCTGAGGAACGGCGCGCCCTTTGCCGACATGCCCGAGGCCCTGCAGCGGCTGCGCCGAGGGCTGCTGCGCAACCCGGGTGGCGACCGGGTGATGGCGCAGGTGCTGGCCATTGTGCTCAGCGCCGGTCTGGACGCGGTGCTGGTGGCCATCGAGCTGGCACTGGAGAGCGGTCCACCGGGCAAGGTCAGCGTGGAGCATGTGGTCAACGTGCTGAACCGGCTCAACGCGCAGCCGATACCGCCCACGGCGGCCACACTGTTGAAGGTGAGCACGCCGCCGCTGGCGAACACGGCTCGCTACGACAGCCTGCGTTCGGACACCGTGGGCAACATTGTGGGAGTGACCACCGAAGGAGCCGGCCATGAAGACTGATGTGCTGGTCGAACTCAAGGCACTGCGCCTGCACGGCATGGCCGGGGCGTGGGCCGATCTGGTCGAGCAAGGGGGTGGTAAGGGAGGCGGTGTGGGCATCGAGTCCTCGCGCTGGCTGATCGAGCACCTGTTGCAGGCCGAGGGCACGGACCGCGCGATGCGCTCGGTCAGCCACCAGATGCACGCGGCGAAGTTCCCGGTGCACCGCGACATGGCGGGCTTTGACTTCGAGGTCTCGCCGGTGGACCGCAAGCTGGTGGAGACTCTGGCCACCACGGCCTTCACCGACGAGGCGCACAACGTGGTGCTGGTGGGCGGGCCGGGCACAGGCAAGACCCATCTGGCCACGGCCATGGGCGTCTCGGGCATCACCCGGCACGGCAAGCGGGTGCGCTTCTACTCCACGGTCGATCTGGTCAACGCACTGGAGCAGGAGAAGGCCCAAGGCAAGGCCGGGCGCATCGCAGCCAGCCTGCTGCGCATGGACCTGGTCATTCTGGACGAGCTGGGCTATCTGCCGTTCAGCCAGGCCGGCGGGGCGTTGCTGTTCCACCTGCTGAGCAAGCTGTACGAACACACCAGCGTGATGATCACGACCAACCTGGACTTCGCAGAATGGTCCAGCGTGTTCGGCGACGCGAAGATGACCACCGCGCTGCTGGACCGTCTCACTCACCACTGCCACATCGTGGAGACAGGCAACGAGTCGATCCGTTTCAGTCGCAGCACAGCTGCAGCCAAGAAGCGTATCAAGGCCCGCGAGCAGGCGCGAAAGAATACCTCGACGCAGGCTGAGCCCGACCCATTCTGAGCAAGTGCCGTGCTGTGCAAGCCGCTACAGGCTACGCCCTGCGCGGCTTGCACAGCGCCTTCAACACAACAACAAGGAGATCGCCGAACCAGGACAGCACCTACACTTATCCACAGCCGACCCCACAAAAGTCGGCTTCCACCCCTGGCTCAATATTCAGTCGGCACGGTGGCTCAAATTTGGATCGGCGCCGACACCAATGAGAACAAGGGACACCGACTCTGGAAACCCCCGCGTAGTTTGACGCACCAGTTCAAGTAGCGCGGAGCTGTACAAACTTAGAGGGAACTCGACGCGCCAGACGAATACTTTTCTCTCCAACTGCGAGTGCTGTGAAACGAAGATGTCGTCACTGCCCAGCAGATCCAGGCTGTCCATAACGAATGACTCAGATAGTGTGCCCCCCGCATCATCTGCACCCATCCCAACAGCAGTCCCACCGTCACCGTGAGAATCAGCCACCATCTGGCTGTGCGCGGTGCACTCCCACGCAAAGCAAACCAGCCTGCCAGGAATCCAAATGCGCTTGAAGCGTGCCCAGCTGGAAAACAACCGCCGGGTCCACCGTCGCTGTAGCCCAGCAGCCAGTGCGGCACGTACCTGGCTTCGCCACCAAACTCGACCAATGACCATGGGCAACTTGTCGAACTCACCTGCTTGAGCAGAGGGATCAAGGCAACGCAGAGCAAGATGGTTGCCAACATCCAAATCCGACCTCGTTGGGACACTGAACGCAGCAGCGGAACCGACAACCAAACGCTCAAGGCCACGTAAGCGAGCAGGCTCAGTGCCACTGCGCGTGCGCCGCCATGCAGCATGCCACCCGTGAGCCAGTGGTTGCGCCACGAAAATCCCTCAGCATTGCCGTACAAACGCGCCAGTGGCAAGTCGAGTCCGCTCACCTCCCAAAGCACCAGCAGCAGGAGCAGAGCACCAACGCCGATAGCGTCACGCCATGCTGCCTGTTCGTGTGCTCTGGATTCGTGTTCAGAAAGTGCCATCTTTATGTGCGCTTATTCGGCCCTGCATCCCGCCGATATATCGAATTTGCGTTCGTACACGCTGGTCTGCACCTGCAACAGCCCGAGTACCGTGTGAAACAACTCATCGTGTGCCCATGGCTTGGTGGTTTGCTTTTTCAGACAGCTCTGGTCAAGTCCGAAGCTTTTTGTAAATCCTGCCGACAACCACCAAACCATCGGCACCTTGGTTTGTACGTCGGGCGCGATGGCGTACGGAACGCCGTGGAGGTACAGGCCACTTTCTCCCAGCGACTCCCCATGGTCAGACACGTACATCAAGGCTGCGTCGAAGGTTCGCTCTTGTTGCTTCAGAAAGTTGATCGTCTTGGACAGAATGTGGTCTGTGTACAGCAAGGCGTTGTCGTAAGCATTGACGATCTCGTCCTTGGTACATTTTCGAAGCTCGCCCGTGTCGCATGTCGGTGAGAAGCGCTTGAACGCATCGGGGTATCGCTTGTAGTACGTCGGTCCATGGTTGCCAAGCATGTGCAGAACGACCACCAGGTTGCCCTTTGCATCCCGCGCGACCGTGTCCAGTCCGCTCAGCAAGGCGTCATCCAAGCACCGACCGTCAACGCACAGTTCGGGCAATTGCGCAGGATCAATCTGCTGGATGGGAAGACCATCGCATACCCCTTTGCATCCAGACTGGTTGTCGCGCCAGAGCACCTGAAAGCCAGCTCGGTTCAGCACGTGCAACAAAGACTCACTGCCGCGGATGCGCTCTTCGTCGTAGCTTCGGCGACCCACTGCGGAGAACATGCACGGAAGCGAAGTTTCCGTGTTGGTTCCGCATGCGGTTACATCGGTGAAGTTCAGGACGTCCTGTTTGGCCAACTCGGGTGTGGTCTGTCGGACGTAGCCATTCAGCCCCCAGTTTGCAGCGCGAGCAGTCTCTCCGATGGCCAACACCAGCAGGGTGGGTCGTGGCCGTGCGCTCCATGAGGCGCCCTGTCGTGCATCAGCGCCCACCGTCAATCGTGCGACCGCAGCTTGCCGCGTATCGGCTGTCAGAACCCGTGCCGTTGAATACAGGAAGTTCGCGGGAGTAACGAGATAACGCATCTCCTTTTGGTTGCGCATGAGCGCCGAGAAGTCCTGATACACAACGAACACCGAGCCAATCAACAAGACTCCCGTCGCCATCAGTGCCAATGTACGCAACGCGAGTGCTCGCGCCAAAGAGCGCTTTTTAATCTGAACACGCCAGAGGAGCAGAAGCGGAAGTCCAGCGAAGACCACCAGATGAGGCACCATGCCAAGGCTGAACAGCTCGCGGGCTTCAGCCACATCGGTTCGCAGCACATTGCGCAGCATGCTTGGGTCCATGAAGACGCCAAACCGCTGCATGTAGTAAGTTGCGAATGCGGTGGCAATGAGCAGCACGCTGAGCAGCTCGCGCGCGACCGATCGGTGAAGCACCAGCAGCAGTAAAAACAAGTGGAGCATGGTGAGCATCACCACCATGGCGCCACCGAACATCCAGGTTGATGGGTCGGACTCAAGCCGTCCAGCCAGCGCGGCCTTCAAAAATTGCGAGTTACACGCAAGCGCGAAGAACACGCTGGCCGCCAGCGCAACAACCTCGGTACTGACCTGTGGACGGATTCGGAGCAGTGGGCCAAGACGTGTGCTGATTTCATGTGTCAGCCTCATCTTGGAGGGAAGCCCAGCGCCTTGGCTGGATCGGAGCGGTGTTCAATACATACCATCGCTCACATTTTTTGCCGCTGCGACTTAAGTGCGACTTAACTCGCCGGACGCGTTCAATGACATGAGGTGGTTGATGTCACCAACGCATCTGTCCTGCTCCGACACTCTGCAAGTGAGATTGCAGAAGGACGCACCCAGACGGAATACCGCCCAAGACGGTGATCCGTCGGCCTCTAACCTTTAGGGGCGAGCCAAAACCAGAGAGCCGCAGAAAACCCAATCCAGATGAGCACGATCAGCGCTGCACCGAGTCGGCTGCGCGGTTTCGATCCCTGAACCTTCATCCACGCGTCGGCCTGTTCGCGGCAATCGGCCAGGACTTCACTTGGCAATAGGCGGATAGTCAGCCAGATGAGTCCGGGTAGCAACAAAACATCATCCACGTAGCCGAGCACCGGGATGAAGTCTGGAATCAGGTCAATTGGACTGAGCGCGTAGGCCACGACGAAAGCTCCCAGTGCTTTCGCATACCACGGCGTTGCAGGATGTTTGCCAGCGAACCAAAGGGTCACACCGTCTCGTTTGATTCGCCTCGCCCAAATCTTAAGTTTGCCGCTGAGTTCCATTTTTGGGAGCATGCCACACCTTCACCCACGCCTCTAAATTCAAGCATCACGGAAGATGTTTTCTGCGAATCAAGGCATGAAAAGAATTACCTAGGCTTGAAGGAGTTGGTGGCGCTACTCTGCGGCCTGGTCGTTGAGCCGAAACCGAACAGTGACCTCAAGGCCCCGATGATCCGCAGGCGATGCCAAGCCGACATGGGCGCCATGGCGTTCGGCAATCGCTTGCACGATTGCCAGCCCGAGACCACTGCCGTAGCCATCGCGTGCCAACGCCGTGGCTTCGCTCCCTCGGTAGAAACGATCAAAAACCCGTTCCCGTTCAGCATCGGAAATACCCGGTCCATTGTCGATGACGCGAAGCACTGGGGATGCGTCATGATCTTGGGAAATCTTGACGTCCACCACGCCACCCGCCGGCGTGAATCGAAGCGCGTTTTCGACCAAGTTGTTCAGCAGCACGGTGAGTTGTTCAGAGTCCCCATTCACCCATACGCCAGTGGAAGTGGGCTCGCTACTGACTCCCAGATCAATGTCGAGCACGTCGGCTTTCAGACTGAAGCGTGCCACCACCGACTGCACCAGTTCCGTCAAATTGAGCGGCTGCGGAGAAAAATGGTCACTGTTGGCGTCGGCTCTTGCAATGTTCAACAACTGCTCCACCAGCCGTTGGGAGCGGTCAACCCCGGCGGCAAACTCAGTCATCGCTTGCGAACGCTCTGCATCGTTGCCGCTCCCCTGGAGCAACTGCAGCTGCAGACGCAGTGCCGTGATTGGAGTTCGCAACTCGTGCGCCGCATCGGCCAAAAATCGACGCTGCGTCGCAAACGCCTCACCCAAGCGCTTCATCAGGTCGTTGATCGAAACCACTAGCGGCTGGATTTCATTCGGAACCCCATCCAGTGAGATGGGGTCCAGCGAATGTGCGCTGCGCTGTGAAACGTCTTGTGCTGCGCCTTGAAGTGGTTTTAGACCTTTGCGCAAGCCAAAAATCAGCAATGCACCGACCACCACAACAAGTCCCAACAGGGGCGGGAGCACTTTGGACGCCGACTCCCCGGCCATCTCCTGACGGGCAGATACGCGCTGGGCTGCTTGGGCTACCCCGTCGTCATTGACGCTCGAATAAACGATCCAGTCTTCTCCCTTTGCGGACGTGCGCGACAGTCCTTGCGTGCTGCTGAACGGAAGTTCAACCCGGGGATCAGAAGCGAACACGCGCTTGCCTTCGCGCGTCCAGGTCAGTGTCACGATCTCAGAATCTTCCGGCGTGTCGGTTCGATTGGGCATCACCACAACACTGTCGTCCCCTGGCCCGTACCCGGCGTGGTGGTAACTCGCTACCGCTTGTGCAATGTTCTTGAGATCTGCATCAAAAACCTCGTGCATTTCATCGAGTGTGACAACGTATGTGAGCAATGCAACCAGCAAGGCGCCCAGACTCAACGCTCCAAGAATCCAGGTCAGCAGGGTTCGCTCGATCGAACTCATCACATCTCCGCAATGCGGTACCCAACACCACGCACATTTTTGATGGCCGATGCGCCGAGCTTCTTGCGCAGGTAGTGCAGGTGCACTTCGATGGCGTTGCTGCCGACTTCGCTGCCCCACCCATACACGGAGTCCTCAAGCTTTTCTCTTGACAGGACTGCGCCGGGTCTTTGCATGAGGGCTTCAAGGACCGCAAACTCCTTTGCAGTCACATCGACGGTTGCTCCACCCTTTGTGACCAGCTTGTTGACGGGGTCCAGTTGCAGTTCACCGCAGCGCAGCATGGGCACGCCGCTGCCGGCATGGCGCCGCAACAAGGCTCGTACCCGAGCGATCAACTCGTCCAGGTCGAAAGGTTTCAGCAAGTAGTCATCGGCACCGGCCTCCAAGCCCGAAATACGGTCTCGCACGGTATCGCGCGCCGATACGATCAGCACGGGCATGGAGTTGCCCCCATGGCGAAGCGTTGCAAGGATGGCCATTCCATCCTTCTTGGGCAAACCCAGGTCCAGGATCGCGAGGTCGTACACGCGGTTTGCCAGTGAACACTCGGCATCGCGCCCATCGGTAACCCAGTCAACGACGAAGCCCGCTTTGGTCACACCACGCTTCACGGCCTTCCCGATCATGGGATCGTCTTCAATCAGCAAAATTCGCATAGGTGAACGAAAGCCGGTCAGTCGCGGGAGCACTCGCAAAAAGGCAGTCCACTGGTTGGGGATTTAGCCAGGTTCTATTGAGATCAAGGACGCCGCGTTCACCCGCCCTTACATTGAGGTGCACTTCATCCTTGGCCACCGCGTCGTGTCTATCGCGGCAGCTCTATCAGAACCAGCACGAACGACCACTCTACATTCCCTATTGTCGCGGCCAAACCATCTCCGAGAGCTTGGGATCGGTGACAGTCCACCCCTTGTCACTGTAACCCGGTGGCTTCCACAACTTCAACCAGGCTGTCACTGCACATAGACTACCCGGGCCGTACCGCATCGAGAGTCTTGCCCTGTGCAGAGTGCCGAGGCGAGGCCTGATGGCCGCTCAAAATACAGCGAGTTTCGGGCTGCCCTCTTCACTGCGAAGACATTGGTCTTTGCAGCGGTCATTGGCTGGACAAATATCCGCAAGCAAAGCTGCGTGTGGATTGGCTCCCGATTCAGTTTGAAGGACAGAAGGCGTTATGCAAAAAAGCTTGCGGGTACTGCGTTCTCGACATCTGCTTGAGCCGGCGGCTCTCCTGCTGGTTTTGCTGATGTCACTGGCTGCTGGCGTTTTCGTCTGGACCGCTGACGAAATGCGGGAAGGCGAGACCTTGCTGCGCGATCGGCAGTGGCTGCTCGCCCTTCGTGCGCCCAATGACGTGGCAACTTTGTTGGGCGGCGCCTCTGCACTTCAACTCGCTCGGGAAGTGACCGCGCTGGGCAGTCCCTGGTTCCTTGTGCTGCTGGTCGGGGGTGTTGGCGGGGTTTTGATTGCGATGCATCAGCGGCGTTTGGCACTTTTTATCGTCGTGGCAACGTCGGGAGGCGCGCTGCTCAAACGGGCCTGAAGCACGCGTTCGAGCGAGCGCGACCCGACCTGGTGCCTCACGAGGTGATCGTGGCGAACGCCAGCTTCCCCAGCGGACACGCGTTCGGGGCGGCAATGGTGTACTTGACGCTGGCGGCATTGCTGACTTTTCGGATGCAGCCCAGGGCAGCGCGCGTGATCTTGCTGGTGCTGGCCATCGGTGTGGCGCTGGCTGTGGGCGTGAGCCGTGTTGCATTGGGCGTGCACTGGCCCAGCGACGTGCTGGCCGGCTGGGCTGCGGGCTCAGCTTGGGCGTTGGCGAACTGGATTATCGCCAACGCGACAGGCTGGTTTGACGCTCGCGACCGGTCTGAATCCGCTTGAAAGGGACCGCATTCCACCGCGCAGAACTTGAATTCAACCCACGGCGGTGGTGAAGGGAACGCGAGTTCCGGGCTAGGAAACCTGAGGGCGACGACTCCTCAGCGTGTCTCTCTGCCCCACCGTTCAAGTGACTGCGAATGCCAGCACCACCGCGCCGAGTGCCAGAAGCGCCAGAGCCGTCAAGAACACCCATTCCGCATACCCCTCCAGACGAGAGCCAAACCGCTCGGACCGCATCGACATGAATGACAGCACGGCGCTGGCCAGGAACACCAACGCGTCGACCGCCATGAGTTTGTCGACGATTACGCGACGCGTCATCATAGGGCCAAGCAGGCTGATGTAGAGCGTCGTCATGCACACCCCGGTCATCGTGGCCGATGTTGGCAGGATGTGTGCCGAGAGTCCATTGCTTGTAGGTCCCCCGGCATGGTCGGAAGGATGAAGAGCGTTCCGCTTCGTCATGCGTGGACCCACGCATGACGAACTGGCCGTTGCGCCGTCTCGTGTTCCATCAGCCTACCTGCACCGGCACAAAAATCTTCTCGCCGTCGCGTTGAATCAACAATGCCACTGACTTCTTGTTGCTGGCCACCGCCGCACGCACTTGCTCAATGTTCTTCACTTGCGTACCGTTGATGGCCATCAGAACGTCGCCCGCTTGCACTCCTGCCATTGCGGCGGGACCAGCAGCCTCTTCAATGAGCAGCCCGTCAACGCCGGCAACGCGCCGTTCCTGAGGCTCAAGCGCGCGCAGAGCCAGACCCAGTTTGCCTTTGTCCGCGGCACCAGTGCTCTTGGCCATCTGCACTTTCTTGTTGACAGCGTCGCCCAGCTTGGCCGCCAAGTCCTCGCGCTTGCCTTGGCGCCAGACTTCGAGTGTCACCACTTCACCCGGCGTGGCTTGGCCGATCAGGGCGGGCAGATCACCCGAAGCAACGATGGGCTGACCATTGACCTTGCGAATCACATCGCCGTATTTCAGCCCCGCTTGCTCGGCGGGGCTGCCGGCATCCACGCTGGACACCAGAGCGCCCTCGGGTTTGTCAAGCTTGAATGAGTCGGCCAAAGCCTGGTTCACTTCTTGGATCGCTACGCCCAGGCGTGCGTGGCTGGCCCTGCCTGTGGCGACAATCTGGTCCTTGATCTTGTTGACCAGGTCGATCGGGATGGCGAAGGACAAGCCCTGGTAGCCGCCCGTGCGGCTGTAAATCTGCGAGTTGATCCCCACCACCTCGCCGCGTGCGTTGAACAGCGGGCCGCCGGAATTGCCCGGGTTGACGGCAACGTCGGTCTGAATGAACGGCACGACGCTGTCCTCGGGCAATGAGCGGCCCTTGGCACTGACCACGCCCGCACTCACACTGTTCTCGAATCCATACGGGGAGCCGATCGCCAGCACCCATTCACCGACCTTCAGGTCATTCGAGTTCCCCTTGGTCACCGTGGGCAGGTCTTTTGCGTCAATCTTGAGCACGGCCACGTCGGTCTTGGGGTAATCCCCCCGAAAAACCAAAGTTCCCAGAAGTAGAATTTTCCAAGAAGGAAGTTCTACGTGAAGAAGTCGAGATTTACCGACAGCCAGATCATGGCTGCCTTGAAGCGAGTTGAGGCCGGTCTGGCGGTGCCAGAGATCTGCCGGGAGGTGGGGATCAGTACCGCTACTTTTTACAAGTGGCGTGCCAAGTTCGGCGGTATGGACACCTCCATGATGGCCCGCATGAAGGAGCTTGAAGACGAGAACCGGCGCCTCAGGAAGATGTATCTGGAGGAGAAGCTCAAGGCTGAAATCGCCAACGAGTACCTCGCAAAAAAGTAACACGGCCATCTCGTCGGCGCGAGATGGCCAAGGAAGTCGTGCAGCAGCGTGCCGTCGCCATACGAGTCGCCTGTGCGGTGTTCTCGATCAGTGAATCCTGCTACCGCTACGAGTGCAAACAAAACGCCGAGAACGAGGAGATTGCCAACTGGCTGATGCGCCTGACGGACAACCACCGCAACTGGGGATTCGGCCTGTGCTACCTGTACCTGCGCAACGTGAAGAATTTTGGCTGGAACCACAAACGGGTCTACCGCATTTACCGCGAGCTGGAGCTCAACCTGCGCATCAAGCCACGCAAGCGGCTGATGCGGGAGAAGCCGCAACCATTGGCCGTGCCGCAGGCTATCAATCAGGTCTGGTCCATGGACTTCATGCACGACAGGCTGGAGGACGGCAGGAATCTGCGCTTGTTCAACGTGATCGACGACTTCAACCGTGAGGCGCTTGGCATTGAGGTGGACTTCTCGCTGCCCAGTGAGCGGGTGATCCGGGCGCTGAAGCAGATCATTGCCTGGCGAGGCAAGCCGCTGGTGATTCGTTGCGACAACGGGCCGGAGAACATCAGCGGCACCATTCAGAACTGGGCCAGTGAATGGGGCATCCAGATCGAATACATCCAGCCTGGTAAGCCGCAGCAAAACGCCTACGTTGAGCGGTTCAACCGGACGGTGCGATACGAATGGTTATCCCAGTATCACTGGTCAAGCCTTGAAGAGGTTCAGGACTTCGCCACGCAATGGATGTGGTCCTACAATCACGACCGCCCGAACATGGCCCTGGGCGGATTCACCCCAAAGCAGCATCTGGCCATGGCTGCATAACCGTTCTACTTCTGCGGACTGTGGAAATTGGGGGGATTACCTTGGGATCCGAACCCAGGACTGTGGCCGTGTACTCACGGCGATCCGTGAGCTTGACGGTCACGACCTGCGCGTCGCGCACAACGTGGGCGTTGGTCAGAATCAGTCCATCCGCACTGACAATGAAGCCAGATCCCTGCCCCCGCACTGGCGACGCCCGCTCTCCCGGCTGGCTGTCACTGGGACCTTCAAAGCGCTTGAAAAACTCGGAGAACGGGTCGCTGGGGTCCACGCCCTGCGGGGCTCGGCGGTGGGCTGCCGGCGCTTCTCCTGATTCATTGGAGACTTGTCGCAGGCCACTGACACTGATGTTCACCACAGCAGCACCGTTGCGCTGGGTAATTTGCGAGAAGTCGGGCGCGCCGCTGATGCCAGGCATTCCCATGGTCGAGGTAGCTGGTGAGACGGCCTGGGCAACGATATGAGGCGCCTCGGCACGAGCGTGCGTGCCAGACACAAAAGTGGCCCCTGCGCCGCCGAGGATGCCGGCTGCGGTCAACGCAAGAACCAGGCGTGTGGAAGTCATAGAACGGGTGGTCATGTGAACTCCTGAATGAGAAGATGTTGAACAGGTGGTCAGTGTGTTGCCGGACACTTAGACAGTTCTTAATCTTCTTGTGGACGACCACACGCCCCCATCAGAAGTGCGATGCCCAGTTCAGCGTGCTCAGATCCAACCGCGTGAATACCAGACACTTTTCAGTTGTGCATAAATGATGGGAGCACTCACGAGTCCAGCGATACCGAAGAGAGCTTCGAGTACCAACATGGATGTCAACAGTTCCCAAGCCTGAGCACGGATTCTTTGGCCCACGATGTGCGCATTGAGAAAATACTCCAGCTTGTGAATGCCCACCAACCATCCCAGCGAGAGTGCCGCCACGCCCAGCGAGTGGGTAAGACTGACCCCAACGATCATGGTGTTGGAGACCAAATTGCCCAACACAGGCACCAAGCTGGCGACGAATGTCGCAACCACGAGCGTGCCGGCCAGCGGAATGGGCGTCCCCAACAGAGGCAGCACGCCCAACAGGTACACCCCGGTAAGCGCTGTGTTCACGGCAGCGATTCGAAATTGAGCGAACACCACGGCCGTGAAACTGGTGACGAGGCCATCAAACTGGTTGCTGACGGCCAAACTCATGGGAGGTTTGCGATCGACAGCGACTTCCCGTTCTGCCCGTTGAAGCGTGAGCAGCGCACCGATCACGATACCTGCGAGGGCGTACCCCAAGCCTCGAACGGTGTGCCCTCCCCAAAGTTGTACTTGTGCGGCGTGCGACGTGAGCCAACCCACAGCAGCGGTTCGCAGCGTCTCAAGCGAAGCCGGCACATGGCTGGCCAGCCACGGTGGCAACATCAGTCGCAACCGATCCAGCGCCGCAGCCATTTGTTGAAGAACCGCTGCATAGCCACCGCCCGAGGCCGTTGCCTCGGCTGCTTGCTCAACCATCAAAGACATCGTCAGCACGACCACAAACACAAACAAAATCAAACCCCACCCCTGCGAGTGGCGCAGCGCCGGCCAGATACGGCGGAGCATCGCAGATGTAGCGCGCGAACCGCCGAAGGTGAGCAGTGCGGCGAACAACGCAGGCGTCAGGTGCAGCGACAGGATAGGCACCCACAACAGCGCAACACCCACCACCGAAATGGCAGCTGTGCTCAGTTTGAAGTCGGTTGGTTGGATCATGGTTCGGTTTTCTCACTCATTTCATGCCAGGTGCGACCACATCTGACGGATGTATACGAATCGCCCGGGGCAGGTGTTCCCCAGAGCGGGAACGCCACTTGAGACGGTACCGCAACAAGCTCATCAACGTCGAGCCTCTCGCCCCACGGACTGCGCCGGTGCAAGGGCAAACAGGTTGCGTCAGCGAGGGCACAGCAAAGTGGACTTGGTCGCTCCTGTGCAGCCTCCTGGAGCGGCACTACGACGCGACGGAATCACTGGGCAAAGGGTCGCGCTGCGATTGATCAATACGTTCCGTGGACATCCGCTTGTTGACCAGCGCGGCGACATCGATCAAGGCGCCCGTCAGGCCGATACCCCCGGGCGCTGCGAGATACCTCGATCGCCACACCGGCCCAAACTTGTTCTTGTACGCGCGCAGACCTTGAAAGTTGTAGAACTGTTCTCCATTGCGAAACAGTGCCGTTCCCAGCCGATGCCACAGCGGCGCCAGGGGGCGTGAATCCAATCCGGCAAGCGGTGCCATCCCCAGGTTGAAGAATGCATACCCCTCATGAGCGCCCCACAGCATAAGCTCTGTGAACAGGAAATCCATGGTTCCATCAGGAGCGTCAGGCCGGTGTCGCATCAGGTCAATCGACAACTCCCCCTTGCCATCGGCGGTCCAGAGATTGGCAAATGCCACGATTTGGTCGCCATGCTTGACCACCCCAAAGCGGAAGTGGCGCAGATAGGGCTCGTCAAAACGGCCCAGCGAGAATCCTTTCTCATGTGCGCCCTTGCTGCGAAGCCATGAGTCAGACACCTCCCGAAACGCCTCCATCAAGTCCGCCACTCGAGCCCCCGACACAATCTCGAAACTCATCCCATCTCGTTGGGCGCGCCTGTGCGTGCGTCGAAGATTGGCACGATGAGGACCGTCAAGAGAAAACTGGCCCAGAGAAACCAGCGCCTCTTCACCCATTTTGATCGCGACCAGCCCGAGATCTGCATACATGCCCAATCGGGTGTCCCCCACTTGATAAAAAACCGGTCGTGCACCGTGTCGGTCTGTCATTTCCCGTATCCGCCACACGAGTCTCTCGGCCGCCTGCGGCGATCCGATCGGATCGCCCATCACGACCCAACTGCGGCCCTGAACCTGGTACATCAAAAACGCGTCTTCCTCATCATCGAAAAGAATGCGCTTGTCCCCAAGCAAGGCCAGCGCTGCGTCCGCCACAGGCCACGTATTGATGATTTCTGACACCTTCGCCAGATCGTTTGATGAGGGAACCTCGCGCTCAACAGGCTGGGGCCTCAAGAGCTGCCACAGTGCCATGGCCAGAGTCAGGCCTGCAACGAGCACGGCTGCTCTTAGATAGCGCGGCGCATCACCCCGCAATGCAAACTGCCACCACAGGTCGGCGGAGTAGTCCACATGCTTGTATGAGAACAGCCCAAGCACGATTGTTGCGGAAACAACCGCGGCAACAGCAAACCAATTCTCCGGCCCGAGAAGCCGCAAACCCATCCGAGCGGGCCGGTCGAAGACCGCTCGACTCGACCACAGAAGCACCCAAACCAGCGCCGCGATGATGGCTTCTTCAACGTCAACGCCCTTCAAAAGTGACACCAGTACCCCTGCCACCAGAAGCCAGCTAACGAGCTGGTGAGCCACTCGAATCCGGCGGTACAGCGCGTGCGCCAGAACAACCATGGCCAGCCCGATCAGGCTGCCGGCCAAATGAGAAACCTCAATCACTGGGAGCGGCACCAGCGTCAGGAGCAAGGACAGACGATCAAATTGGGCTGGAAGACTGCCCGACAACAGCAGCAGGGTCCCCGCCACAAACACCGCAACACTGACCACGGGTGGCGCGATCCAGTTGATCAATGGCTGGGTAAAGGCTTCCAGTTTTTTAAGTCCAGCGAAACTTCCTTTGAGAGACAAAGCGCCACCCAGCGCGCCGGCAAGGCCCAGCGGCACGAAGTAGTAAATCACTCGATAGGCAAGGATCGACGCCAACAGCTGTTCGTGCGCTATGGACGGCAGGCCCAGGATCATCACGGCCTCGAAAACACCCAAACCTGCTGGCACATGGCTCACGACCCCCAAGACGACCGCGAGCACGAACACCCCGAGAAAAACAGGCCATACTGGCGCCGTGTCGGGTAGCAGCACCCAAAGAGCGAGTGAAGCCGCGCCCAGATCAACCACCGCGAGCAGAATTTGTCCCAGTGCCAGCAGCGGTCCAGGCGTGTGAATGACCCAGCTCTTCCATTGCAGGGATCGTGCCCCTCGCAAGGCCAGTCCGAGGTATCCCGCGGGGATCAGCAGCAGCAACGCCCCCGCAGCGCGTCCCCAAGCCGTGTTGATCTGCAGCGTTGCCAGCATGGATGGCGGCTCCAGCAGCAGAGCAAGCCCACCGCAGAGGGCAACGCCAACACCAAACGTGGTGCCGACGATCCCAATGAGCACACCGACTTCACTGGCTGAAAGGCCCCAGTTGCTGTACAAGCGCATGCGCACCGCACCCGCGCTGACCAGTGCCACCCCCACGTTGTTTCCAATGGCGGTTGCCACGAACGAGGCCAGACACGTCCGCGTTGCGCTCAGGCGGTGTCCCAGTTGCCGCAAGGCAAGCGCGTCGTACCCCATCAAAGCCACATAGCTCAGCAGCGTTGCCAGTCCCGCCCAGATTACCGAAGAGAGCGGAACAGCCTGCCAAGCCTGCTGAACGTCCACCAAGCGCAACGCGCCCAGCTGTCGATGAATCGCCCAGAACATCCACGCCAGCAGGACCGCGCCCGCCAGCGCGACCAGCCACCGCCATGGGATTGGCGGCAGCCGTGCTGGAGGTTTACCTGCCGTAGAACTGGTGCTGACGCGGCTCACAATTTGGACGTGGGCGATAGGGTTGATTGCCGAAACACAGCCGAGCGCCGGTTGTCGACGCGCCTCACCATGTAGCTGCACCCCTGCACGATACCCCAGCCCACGGTGCCTCCCAACGCAAAACCGGCCAAGATATCGACCGGGAAATGAACCCCCGTTGCGACCCGGCTCCACCCGATTGCAAGGGCAGCGAAGGGCCCAAGCCAACGCAGCGATGACTTGGGGTTACCCCACCAAACAGCCGCAGCGAAGGCGGCAGCAACCGTGGCATGGGTGCTTGGAAATCCAGGCGTTGACGCGTGCGCCATCCACTGATGCCCAAGACCCAAAACAAATGGCCTCGAAGCGTCAATGACCGATGCCAGAAGGCGTGCGATCGGGAAGCTCAGCGCCATCGCGAGTGTGGCCTGAATGGCTGTGCTGCGCCAGCGAGGGCGCCCAATTGCAATGGCCGAAATCACAGATGACAGAAGAAAACCGGGCAGGACGGTGGATGTCAGTATCGCCAACTTGACAAGCCACGGTGATGCATTGGCGCTGAGATTCAAAAAATCGAACAGCTGAATGTTGACCGCGTTCATGGGGCGCTTTCGTGGGCAGTGAGGCTGGGGGCAGGCGTGATGGGCGTGTGGCATGTAGCCACAGCGACGGCGGGTTGTCGGGTGCCCGGTTCAGTTTGGGAGACGCGGGAAGCACTGCGTTCAGACGAACATTGAGCGCGTGCGTGAAGCGAAAACGCAACGCAAGGAGGGGCGCCAAGCGCCCCTCCTGTGTTCGATCAAGAGTCGTCTTTGTCGTTGCCCTGGTCGGCCTTGTCGAGCTGGCTGGACAGGACCTTGCCGTCGGCAGCGTCGACCTTGACGTCGAAGACCTTGGCATCAGCCGTGACGACCTCCACCTCGTAGTGCAAAGCGCCTCGCTCGCTCTCCAACTCGGCCTTTGCGGATTTTCCGGTGGCGTGTGCTTCAGCAGCCGTGATGGCCTGGCTCAGCGAGATCTTGGCTTTGGCCAGGTCGGCGACTGCGTCGTTTTCGTTGGCCTTTGCGAAGGCCAGCGTGCCAGCCGTGGCCAGGCCAGCAGCGAGCAAGAGCGCGGAGATTTTGGTGTTGCGGTTCATGGTGAGTTCCTTTTTGGGAGTTGTGTCAGGGCGGTATTGCCAACCGACGGATGAACTATCTCGCCCATGACTTAGGCCCCGCTTAGGAATCACCAGACACTGCAAATGAAGATCAACAAAGTGCGCTTGACATTGCAAAGCACGAATTTTCCCGAGTTCAGACCGCAACGCAGCACAGGCGATGCGCGTTCTGGATGGGCTTCGCGTGCCAACAGCTGGAGTTTGGGTGGTCGGTGCAATTGGCTTTGTCGACCCGTGCTCAACTCCACTTCAAGAGGCAAGATCGTTGCTGCGATGAGGTGGTGGCAGGCGGTCTTGTCCTGGCGGGCCAACTGCTGCGATGCGCTGATGGAGCGTTCCTTGGTCCGTACAATCGACGACAGCAGGTGGCGTGCTCCCCCAAATTGCGCGCCGTGCACCTCCTGCATGCGACCCGTTCGATGGCTGCGCAAGCCTCCGACCCAGATCCTGCGACGGGGGCGGATCTTGACAATCCAACGCCCCCAAGGCGACACAAGTCCGGCACTGCTGAACCTGCTCCTTTGTCGGCACCACAAACTGCATTGACGCATGGACCCAGTTGAACGCCACCCCTTGCACGTCTTGTACTGGACCGCGCGATTGACCGCTTTTCAGGGCCACGGTCTGGCTATCTTTGTCGGCATCGTTGGGGCGTTTGCCGCTGCACGATTGGTTCCCGTCGCTTCGGAGGTGCCATGGCTCGCAGGCTGGCTGGCTTACAACCTCACGTACTTGACCATTGCATGGCAGTTGATCGTCCGCCTGGACGCGCACTCCACGCGTCGCCGGGCACAGAGGTCCGATCCAGGTTCAGTGGCCTTGTTCACGCTGGTGGCTGCGGCGGCTTGTGCAAGCGTGGTTGCCGTGGCGCTTGCAGTGGACACGGGACGAGCCATGCAGGGCTTGGCGCGCTGGGGTTACCTTGCCATCGCCATGCTGTCGCTGGCAGCGTCCTGGTTGTTGCTGCAGACTGCTTTTGCGTTGCACTATGCACGCGTGTTTTATCAGCGAGGTCAGGATGGGGGTCAAACCGAAGGTGGGCTGAACTTTCCCGGAAGTATTGACCCCGATTACCTTGATTTTGTCTACTTCTCGGCAATTGTCGGCATGACTTCACAGGTTTCAGACGTCGCAGTGACCGGTCGACGCATGCGCAGACTGACGCTTTTGCATGGGCTGCTTTCCTTCGCGTTCAATTTGATCGTGCTCGCCATGGCCGTCAACGTTTTTGCGGGCAGCCTCGCTTGAGAATCATCCGAGAGCTTTCACAAAAAAAGTAGCGTCTATTGGACTGGTGTAGCTCGCCACAACCCACTACCGTTATGGTGAGTGGCCTGGTTGCTTCAGGGAAATTCCTTCGCAGTTCTCAGCGGGAACTCAGCCTAGCGGACATCTTCCATGCTCAAAGCAATTTTCAATCTGCCTCGAACAGTTTGGGTGATCGGACTCATCAGTCTGGTCAACGACAGCGCCAGCGAAATGCTGTACCCACTGGTGCCGCTCTATCTTGCGTCCGTGTTGATGGCAGGTCCGCGGGCACTGGGAATCATTGAAGGCATCGCAGAAGCAACAGCGAGTCTGCTCAAACTGTTCTCCGGCGTGGTCGTGGACCGGTCGCGACGGTCAAGGCCCTGGATCGTGTTCGGGTATGGTTTGGCCGGTATCGGTCGCCCTCTGATCGCCTTTGCAAGCAGTTGGCCTCTTCTGCTGGCCATCCGTTTTGCCGACAGGGTAGGCAAGGGCCTGCGAAGTTCGCCCAGAGATGCACTTCTGGCGGCCAGCGTTGGTCCCGATCAGCGTGGCTTGGCGTTCGGATTGCACCGAGCCATGGACAACGCAGGTGCCGTCATTGGCCCCCTTCTCGCCTTTGCATTGCTGGCTTCCCATGTTCCGCTTAAGAACATATTTTTGTGGTCCGCCATCCCGGCTGCCCTCTGTGTGGGATTGGCACTTGCCGTCCGAGAGCCAAAGGCGGCACCGCTCACGTCCAGGCCTGCGTTCGACTGGCGGCTGCGGGACATGCCTGCGTTGTTCAAACGTTACCTGTTCGTGGTGGCACTGTTCACCCTGGGCAATTCGTCCAACATGTTTTTGTTGCTGCGCGCCAGTGAACTGGGAGTCCCACAGGCTCAGATTCCACTGCTTTGGGCAGCTGTTTCCACCGTCGCGATGTTGTTCTCAACCCCACTGTCGGCTCTGTCAGACCGGCTGGGCCGAGTGAGGCTGTTGATCGTTGGCTACGTTGCCTATGCGGTCTTCTACTTTGCGATCGGTTTCCTCAACACCGGTGGATGGATGCTGTTTGCCTTGTTCGGTTTCTATGGCCTGTTCATGGCGGCGACAGAGGGGGTCGAGAAGGCGTTCGTGGCTGACCTGGCGCCCGCCCATCGCGCGGGCACGGCCTTCGGCTGGTTCAATTTGGTGACCGGCATCTTTCTGCTTCCGGCCTCAATCGTCTTTGGCTGGATCTACCAGTCCATCGCCCCGTGGGCGGCATTCCTCTTCTCGGGCAGTTGCGCATTGTCAGCAGCCATCCTGCTGGTTTTCGCCGTCAAGGACAAAGCACTGCTCTCAACGACCAGCAAGTCCTCGGAGCGTGATGCAACATAAACGCCGATCGCGTGTCAAAGCTCAAGTCGGAAGGCAATACAGACTTTCAGCCCTCCCAGCTTCTCTGATTCTGAGAGAGAGAGCGATGCTCCGTGAAACTCGACAATGCTCTTGACGATCGACAGACCCAGGCCACTTCCAGAAGCGCTGGCGCCCGCGATTCGGTAAAAACGATCCAGGACTCGCTCGCGCTCCGATAATGGAATTCCAGGGCCGCTGTCCTCAGTTCGGAGCTGCAGTTCGCTTGCCGTTCGCACTACCGCAACGTCCACCGTTCCTCCGTCTGGGGTGTATTTGATGGCATTGCTCAACACATTGCCGAGAAGAATGCCCAATGCATCCTTTGCGACGAGAATTGAGCCCTCGTCTGCGGTGGTGATGCCGATGTCGATGGAGCGCTCTCGGGCCAGCGCGGCAACATCTGCAACTGCCTGTTTTGTGAACTCAGACAACGGCAGGTACTCTCGGGGCATGCTGTTTACGATGCCTTCCTCGTGCCTTGCGAGCACCAGAAGCTGCTCCACCAGGCGCGTCGCCCGATCGATACCTGATGTCAATCGACCCATTGCAATGTCCCGGGTGCTGGTGTCTGCAGACCGCCTCAACCCCTCCAATTGCAGCTTGAGCGCCGCCAGCGGTGAGCGTAATTCGTGCGCGGCGTCCGCCACGAACCGCTGTTGTGCATCGAAAGCCTTGCGGACTCGCGCAAACAGCAGATTGAGCTCATGGACCAGCGGCCTGATCTCATCTGGAAGGGTCGCCTCTTCCAGCTTTTCCAACTCATCGGCCTGGCGCAATGCAACCTGTCTGCTCGCGAGCAGGACTGGCTTCAACGACGCGCCCACAACCACCCAAACTAGCAGCATGAGCATGGGCGCAATCAACACAATCGGAACAACAGTGCGCAGCGCAAGCTTGCGGGCCATCTCCAGGCGTGCGTCCAGATCTTGTGCAACCTGCACGTTGATCACACCCACCTTCGTGGCAAATACCCGGTATCTCCCATCGTCCAACGTGACTTCAGCAAATCCCGATACCCCAAGCTGCGGCAGCATGCTTTGATGAGTCCGGTAGACGCTGATTCCATCTGCAGTCCACGCCTGAACGACAAAATCGAAGCCTTCCTCATCGTGTTGAACCTGCGCTCCCGGGCTGCCGCCCTTCAATGTGATCCCACTGCCCAGCATGATCGCCATCTGTTGCATGTGGTAGTCGAAGATTTCGTCAGCCTCCGACCTGGCGGTCTGATAGGCGATCAACGCCTGTGCAAGTGCAGTCAGCACGATCGCGGCCGACAAGAGAATCAGCAGGCGTGTTCGCAAAGAGTTGGAGATCTTCAGCGGCATTTGAAACTCACTCCTTGGGCACCATGTATCCGACGCCTCTCACGTTCTGGATCAACTCTGCGCCGAGCTTTTTTCGCAGCCCATGGATGTACACCTCCACAGCGTTGCTGCTGATCTCGTCCTTCCAGCCGTAGAGCTTTTCTTCAAGCTGTGTGCGTGAGAGCACCATGCCCGGTCTGGCCAACAATGGCTCGAGTACCGCCCATTCACGGGCGGAAAGCACGACGGGCACCCCATTTGACGTCACCTCCCGTGAAGCGGGATTGATACAGACACCTTTGTGCTCGTAGACAGGCTCGGCACGACCAGAAGCGCGCCGCAGTAGGGCCCGGATTCGAGCCAACAGTTCATCGAGTTCAAAGGGCTTCAACACGTAATCATCTGCTCCCGCATCAAGCCCTTCGATTCGCTGAAAAAGCGAATCGCGTGCAGTTGCAATCAGAACGGGGGTGCGATCCTTGCGAGCGCGCAGCGCTCGAAGCACAGACAACCCATCAAGGAGCGGCAGTCCCAGGTCGAGCACGATCAGATCGTAGGTCTGCGTTCGCAAGGCCGTGGATGCCATGTCGCCATCCTTCACCCAATCAACCGCGTAGTGTTCAGAGCGCAGGAGATCAAGCACCACCTCGCCGATCATCTTGTCGTCTTCAACCAATAGAAGTCTCACTTGAAGTCTCCATACAAACCGCAAACATGACGGGGGGCCCGCCGTCCTCCACGTTGACACGATGCCTACGTAAGAACACGCCCGTTTGCATGAATCCCCCAGCAGGCACGCTCAAATGTTTTGTGGATCAAATTGATTTGATTCCTGGGGCAGGCTTTCACGCACGAATTCTTCGATTGCCTGCTTGACAAAGAGGCTGTCCAGCTCGTGAACACGCAACGGTCGCTCCTCATCGACAGACTCACTGAACACGCCATTCAGGTGGGGAGAACTTCGAGCGGTAGGCGCAGTAGCCACATCAAAACCACCATCCGTGCCAATGCCAGGGAGACGTCGCTGCTCTATGACCATCTCGAGCACGAGGCACCGCTGCAGCAGCAAATACACAATATCCTCGCGGGTCTTCTGAAGCGCAGACGCCAGTATCGCAGCCTCATCGTCCCGAGGACCTACCGGCACTTGAATGAGGCGCCGGATGAGGCGCCCCAAAAGATATCGTTCACTGTTGTTCATGATCGTTCCTTACGGAACGGGGAGTGGGTTTCCCCTCTCCCCGTGTTCGATCAAGAGTCGTCTTTGTCGTTGCCCTGGTCTGTCTTATCGAGCTGGCTGGACAGGACCTTGCCGTCGGCTGCGTCGACCTTGACGTCGAACACCTTGGCGTCGGCCGTGACGACCTCCACCTCGTAGTGCAAAGCGCCTCGCTCGCTCTCCAGTTCGGCCTTCGCGGCTTTGCCGGTGGCATGTGCTTCAGCCGCCGTGATGGCTTGGCTCAGCGAGATCTTGGCCTTGGCCAGGTCGGTCACTGCGTCGTTCTCATTGGCCTTTGCAAAAGCCAGTGAGCCAGCCGTGGCCAGGCCAGCAGCGAGCAAGAGCGCAGAGATTTTGGTGTTGCGGTTCATGGTGAGTTCCTTTTTGGGAGTTGTGTCAGGGCGGTATTGCCAACTGACAGCTGCACTATCTCGCCCATGACTTAGGCCTCGCTTAGGCGTCCCACTGGAGCCCCTGCTTGTCGCGCGATGATCACTCAAACACGGAAGCAACACCGTGAACTGGTTCCCAGGTGGCCACTAGATGTCCTCACCCAGATGAAAAAAAAGTGGCTATAGATCTTTGCCCAAACAAGTTGTGTCCAAGACGCTCAGCACTTGGCCCTGACCTGCAGACGCATGAGCACATAGAGGCTGCCGTCTTCAGTGCAAGGACCTGGACGTTAACGGCCAACACTGGGCCAATGGGGGTGCTGGTCATCCACCACAAAGGCGTGTGCATGACGAACTCCATCACCACGATCCACGTCAGCATTCGTGTGTGCGTGACCGACGGGCAAGTCCGGATGTTCATGCTCAACCACGTCCGGATCTTGTGAATGCCAGACCCGCGAAGCCAACCAGGCAGACAGAGCGCCCGCGGCACCGAGAACCGCAAAACTTGTCGGCATGCCAAAACGCGCGCCCAGCCAGCCGGCCAAGGGGTAAAACAGCAACCAGCACGCATGCGAGAGCGCGAACTGCGCGGCAAAAAGTGCTGGCCTATCCTCTGGGTGGGCGGAGCGCCGCAACAAGCGTCCCGAAGGTGTCTGCGCGGTGGAGTAGCCAATGCCGAGCAGGAACCACAGGACCATCAACCCGGTGTGCCCAACCACGAACGTTCCAGCAAAAAGGCCCACGATCATGACACTGATGCCGCCAAGCATGGCCGTGCGATCGGTCAGTTTTTCCAACATGCCTGGCAAGGCCAAAGCTGCCAGCATGGAGCCTGCGCCAAAACTGGCCAGCGCCAAAGCCACCGCGCTCTGGGTCAGGCCCAACCCTGCCTGCACGATCACCACCGTGTTGACAAACACCATGGATCCCGCCGCCGCCACAGCTGCGCTTATGGCCAGAAGTCCCCGCAGCCGAGGCGTGGCCAGGTAGATGCGCAGCCCGCGCGTGGTGCGCTCGTAAATGCCACGGCGCTGCGGCGCCGGATGGGCTGGCAACTCCACTGAGACCACCAGCGCCGCCGAGACTAGGAAGCCCACCACCGTGCCGGCGAACAGATCGTGAAAGCCGATGACGGTGAGCAAGGCGGCCGCCAGCATGGGGCTGACCAGACTCTCCATGTCGTAGGCCAGACGGGAGAGCGACAGGGCCTTGGTGTAGTCCTTTTCATCGGGCAACACGTCCGGAATGGTCGCCTGAAAGGTGGGGGTGAAAGCGGCCGACGCCGCCTGCAGCACAAAGATCAGCAGGTACACCTGCCAGATCTGGGAGACAAACGGCAGCAGCAGCGCCACGGCCGCGCGCACCAGATCCAGCGTGACCAGCATGGTGCGCCGGGGCAGACGATCGGCAAAGGCTGCTGCCACCGGCGCCACGCCCACGTACGCGACCATCTTGATGGCCAGTGCTGTGCCCAGCACCATGCCCGCGTTGTCTCCGGCAAGCTCAAAGGCCAACAGTCCCAGCGCCACCGTGGCCAGCCCGGTCCCGATCAGGGCAATCACCTGCGCGGCAAACAGATGGCGGTAGGTGCGATGGGACAAAACGTTGAGCATGTGTCGATCTCGCGTGGTGCGGGGTGATCAAAGAATCGGTTCAGGCACTGCGCACAACTCAGAGGTAACGGGTGATTTCCCTGAATTCGTCCATCGAGTGGCGCTGACCCGCGCCGAGGGGTCCGACCAAGTGCTCCAGGCAGTGATCCAGGTGGTCCTGGATCAGGGCCTTCTTGGCTTGCTGGATCGCTTTCTCCACCGCTTGCAGCTGCTGCGCCACATCAAGACAGGTGCGCCCCTGCTCCAGCATGTCTATCGTGCTGCTCAGGTGTCCATTGGCCCTGCGCAGGCGCTTGATGATGGCCGGGTGGGAGGTATGTGTGTGCGGTTGTTTCATGGTGGTCGTATCCCCTCGGGGAGGTTACTATAATTCACCGGTCTCCAATACCATCCCCACTCGATTCCATGACCTTTCGTACTCCGTCTTCTTTGCTGCCCTCCCGGGCGATGCGAGGCATGGGGTGGATGGTGCTGATCGTCATCGTGGTCGGCACGATCATCTCCTCGATCGGTCTGACAAGCTCCCATGGGCTGGCAGCGATTTCAGCGGGACACCCTTCAGCATCACAGCCTGCTGACGAGTCACACGGGCATTCGCATGGCGACCAGGACGAAGAGGTTGCAGCAGTGGACGGCCTTTTGGGCGGCGACCATGCGCACCACGCGGTAGACCACTCGCACGACAAGGCCCATGCTTTGCCCGCGGGTTGGCAGGCTGCGGCCACCCAGACGCCAGGCTGGTGCGGTCAGGTTCGGCCGTGGGTTGAAATGGTGCAAGCGTCCCGGCTGGACCGTCCTCCGATGGCCTGAGGCCACTCTTGCTCTCGCGCTGCCCTTCGCAGTGCTCCCATTTCTTTCAGACCATTGGAGTCTTCATGCACAGCCTTCTTCAAGACAGGCTGCCACGTTCGCCATGGGCGATGCGGCAGTCACGTCTCTTGCTTCCTTCAATCTTCCTCCTCTGTTTGCTCCTCGGGACCTCCGATGTCTGGGCCCATGCGGTGACCGCTGGTGACAAGGGCTACATCCAGGAAATTTCGGGCGTCAACCTGCTGCCCTTCATGTACCTGGGTGCGAAGCACATGATGACCGGCTACGACCATTTGCTGTTCCTTTTCGGGGTGATCTTCTTCCTGTACCGGCTCTCGCATATCGGACTCTATGTGAGCCTCTTCGCGCTGGGTCACTCCACCACCATGATCCTGGGCGTGTATTTCAACGTCGGGATCAACAGCTACCTGATCGACGCAATCATCGGTTTGTCGGTGGTCTACAAGGCGCTGGACAACATCGGCGCCTTCCAGCGTTGGCTCGGGTTCCAGCCCAACACCAAGGTCGCAACGCTGGTGTTTGGCCTGTTCCACGGTTTCGGGCTGGCCACCAAGATCATTGAGTACGAGATCTCGCCCGACGGCTTGGTGCCCAACCTGCTCGCCTTCAACGTGGGCGTGGAAATCGGTCAACTGCTGGCGCTCACCGTCATCCTGATCGGCATGAGCTACTGGCGCCGTACGCCCAGTTTTGTCCGCAACGCCTACACAGCCAACGTCGCCATGATGAGCGCGGGCTTCATTCTGGTGGGCATGCAGCTCACCGGTTACTTCGTATCGTGAACACCCAAGGAATACCAACCATGTACAACGCTGAAACGCCTTTGCGCGCTGAACTGCCTTCTTCCTCGAAGCTGCTGCGCTCCACGCTTCTGGCCGCCGTCTCCGCCATCGTGATTCTGGTGGCCATCGTGCTGCCTGCCGAGTACGGCGTGGACCCCACCGGTGTGGGCCGCGTGCTGCGCATGACCGAGATGGGTGAAATCAAGCAACAGCTGGCAGCAGAAGCCGCTGCGGATGCAAGTGCCGCTCCTGCTGGCAGTCCTGCTTCAACGGTTGCAGCCGTCCCGGCGAACGCCGGTGCTGCAGTCTCCGCAACGCCCAGTGCACCCGAAGTGATTCCGCAGACTGCGGCAATCCCCGCAGCCCAGTCGAACTGGCGCGACGAATTGACGTTCACTCTGACCCCGGGCGAAGGCAAAGAAATCAAATTGCGCATGGCTGAGGGGGAAAAGGCCGAATTCCAGTGGATCGTCAATGGTGGTTCGGTCAACTACGACACGCACGGCGACGGCGGTGGGCGCTCCATCAGCTACGAAAAAGGCCGCAGCGTGCCAGCCGACGATGGTGATTTGGTGGCAGCGTTCACCGGCAACCATGGCTGGTACTGGCGCAACCGGGGTTCATCGGATGTGAAGGTCGTGCTCCGGACACGCGGCCAATACACCGACATCAAGCAGGTTCAGTGACCTGATGCGGGGGGGCTGCGCCGCCAGGGCAGTTCCCTTGCAAGCGGGCCACTTGCAGAACCTCGCGAATCTTCGCGAAATGGCGCCCTTGTTCAAGACGCCCTGCAAGTGGCTCATCAGAATGCCGGCACTCACCCGCTGCACCAAACAATGCAGGGGTAGTGAGGGTGATTGATGTCCCCAGGAAGGATTCATTCGTGTCTTTGTCCACCGACCAAAGTGTCTTCCTCAAGAGCTGGCTGAAACGTCCCATGAGGACCGGCGCAGTCGCGCCCTCCAGCAACGCATTGGCGCGTCTCATCACGCGCGATATCTTGCCTGGCGCAGGACCCGTGATCGAACTGGGCCCAGGAACCGGGGCCTTCACACGGTGCATCCTTGCCAAGGGAGTACCCCAGTGTGATCTCACGCTGGTGGAGAACAGCCCGGACTTCACGGCGCTGCTGCGCCAGCGCTTTCCCGAGGCTCGCCTGCTGGACATGGATGTGACACGCATGCGGCGGTGGCACGACCCATGGCGGTCGATGCAGGCGCAGGCCGTGATTTCCGGCTTGCCACTGCTGACCATGGGTGTGCGCGCACAGTGGAACGTGGTCGGCGCCTGCATGCAAAGCTTGCAAGCTGGGGCAGCGCTGTACCAGTTCACCTACATGACCCGATGCCCGATTGCACCCGAGATACTGATCCGAATGAACCTGAGGGCAGAACGCATCGGAAGCTCGCTTCTCAACTTGCCACCCGCCTCGGTGTATCGAATCGCGCTGAACACTTGACCTGAGAACTGGCCCGGGAAACACCTACCCCGAAGTGCTGCAGCGCTGCAGCCAGGAAGCTCACGGCTGAGACGCGAAGTGCAAACAAAACTGCGTCCCTCCTGCCACCGAGGTGACCGCAACGCTGCCGCCATGAGCGAGCATGATGGCTTTGGTGATGGCCAGACCCAAGCCCGCGCCATCGGACGACGGGTGCGCGCGCGCCTTGTCCACGCGATAAAACCGGTCAAACAGGCGCGGCAGGTCTGCCGCATCGATCGGATCGCCCGTGTTGGTGACACACAAGCTGGTGCCATTCGTCTGAGGCTCGACAGTCAGCGCAACATCGGTACGAGGGTGCGCGTGCCGCAGTGCGTTGGACAGCAAATTGCTGATGGCCCGCCGAATCATCAAGCGATCACCCACCACGGTGCCCGCCCCCGCCACCCGAAAACGAAGCTCTTTGTCTTCAGCCACCGCATCGTAGAAATCCAGAAGACTCCTCACCTCGTCTTCCAGCGCGACATCTTCGCGATTCGGGAGCTGAATGCCGTGGTCCGTCTTAGCCAGAAACAGCATGTCGGACACCATGCGCGCCAGGCGCTGGAACTCCTCGGCGTTGGAGGCGAGGATGTCGCGGTAGGTGTCTGGATCACGGTGCTGCGACAGCGACACCTGGGTCTGTGTCAGCAGGTTGCTGATGGGGGTGCGCAGTTCGTGGGCGATGTCGCTGGAGAACTCCATGAGCTTCGCAAAATCCTGCTGCAGCCGCTCCAGCATGGTGTTGAGGCTGTTGGCCAGCTCGGCCATCTCCACGGGCACGGCGTCGATCGGCATGCGCTCGTCGAGCTTGTGGGCCGTGACCTTGAGCGCGCGTTCTCTCATGGTCCGAAGCGGGGCCAGACCGCTGCGGGCTGCCCACCACCCCAGAAGGCCGCTGAGCAGGGTGGCCAAGACGACATAGATCGCCAACTGCTGGCGCAGCATCTGCGTGAAATGGGTGTGGTGTTGCGTGTCCAGCGCAAGCGTCAGGCGCAAACTCTGACCTGAGTTAGGGCCTGTTAACACAAACCACGAAGGCCGTCGGCCACCAGAACGAAGCTGAGAAAGCCCAGGAACATCGAATCGAGCTTTTCGAACCGCGAGAAGATGCGACGGTAACCCTTCAAGCGCCGAAACAGTCTCTCGACCTCGTTGCGGCGCTTGTACATCGCCCGGTCGTATTCCCAAGGCTCGATCCGGGTCCTCAGCGGAGGCACGACCGGGATAAATCCCAGATCAAGGGCAAGCTGGCGAGTCTCGTTGCCTTCATAGGCGCGATCCATGAGCAAGTGAATTGGACGGCTCGCAGGCCCCAGGCTTTGCAGCAGGCGTCTGCCCTCGGGCGCATCGTGGGCCTGTCCAGGCGACAGGCAGAACGTCACGGCCGTTCGAGCATCCGCGGCAACCATATGAATCTTGGTGTTCCATCCGCCTCGGGACTTGCCAATGGCCTGTGGGCCGTTTTTTTAGAGCACCTGTTCCATCGGGGTGCACCTTGATGCTCGTGGAGTCCAGCGAAACCGCCTCGATCTTCACGCGCACCAGCTGCTCGCGCTGCAGCTCCTCGAACATTTTGTCCAGCACACCCGCCTTGGTCCAGCGCCGCATGCGCGTGTAGATCGTGTGCCAGTTACCGAACCGCTTGGGCAGTCCGCGCCACTTGCAGCCGTGTTCGGCAACATACAACATGGCGTTGACCACCTGCAGATTGCTCAGGCTGACGTTGCCGCGCTGCACGGGCAAGCAGTGTTCGATGCGTTTGAATTGCTCGGGTGTGATCTCCATGCCTGCAGTTTCACATCCGGTGACTTCCGTCGCAATTAGTGTTAACACGCCCTAGTCAATCCGCCGGGCATCTGCGCCGTGAGGAGCTCTGTGCTCATGCCTCGCAGTTGACGCTCACCATCGGTCCAATCAATGGGCTGATCTGAGGCGCTTTGCGCAGCGAGTTTGGCTGGAAACGTGACGTTGCCTGTTCCAAAAACCAGCTCTTCACCGCGCGTGAGCGAGATAAACAGGCCTTGATGGCTGTCGAGCAACTCTTCCAGCTTGGCAGAAAGCTCGGTTGAGTCGGGCGTCTCATCCACGATCTTCTGGATGAGCTGCACCTTGTCCAAAAGGTAGTCGCGGTCAAGGTCGATGAAGTGCATATGGGTGGACCACGCCACCAGGACACCCAGGCCCAGCAGTACCGCAGCCGATACCAGGGTGTACAGAAAAGTGAGTCGTGCGGTGAGGGTCATGCGCCGGATCATCAGGAGTGCTCCGGCACTTCCAGCACGTAACCCATGCCTCGCACGGTCTGCAACAGGCGGCATTCAAACCCGTCATCCACCTTGACGCGCAGCCGTCGCATGGCCACCTCAATGACGTTGGTGTCGCTGTCGAAGTTGACGTCCCAAACCTGGGAGGCGATCAGCGAGCGGGGCAACACCTCTCCCTTGCGGCGCATCAGCAATTCCAGCAAACCGAACTCCTTGGCGGTCAGGTCGATGCGCTTGCCCGCGCGGGTGACCCGGCGGCGCAGCAGGTCCAGCTCCAGATCCGCGACCTGCAGGGTGGTGGGCTCCATACCCGAGCGCCCACGGCGCAAGATGGTGCGCACCCTGGCCAACAACTCGGAGAACGAAAACGGCTTGACCAGATAGTCGTCCGCTCCGAGCTCCAGACCCTTGACGCGGTCGTCCACATGATCTTTGGCGGTCAGGAAGAGCACCGGCATCTCTCGACCTTGGGCACGCAGACCTCTGAGCACCTGCCAGCCGTCCATGCCAGGCAGCATGACGTCCAGAATGATGAGGTCGTGGTCGCCCTCCAGCGCCTGGTGCAATCCGTCCACACCGTTGTTGAGCAGCTCAACCGCGTAGCCCGCCTCGCGCAGCCCCATGGACAGGTACTCACCCGTTTTGCGTTCGTCTTCAACAATCAAGATTTTCACGTTCACTCCTGTAGCGATTTTCACTGCCAGCGGCCCCGCGCAACCGAACCTGACAACTTTGTAATGAAACCGACAGGTTCGTGACGGGTGGCCTTTTGCACACTGCCCTCAGCTTGAAACAGTTGAACAGGAGCAAATCAGTGATTCATCGACGTTACCCTTCCTCAGCAC
Source organism: Hydrogenophaga sp. L76 (assembly GCF_057654755.1). Classification (NCBI taxonomy): domain Bacteria; kingdom Pseudomonadati; phylum Pseudomonadota; class Betaproteobacteria; order Burkholderiales; family Comamonadaceae; genus Hydrogenophaga; species Hydrogenophaga sp. L76. The sequence goes on along the minus strand of NZ_CM172807.1, from coordinate 2,827,050 downwards.
TGCGGGCCATTGCAATAAGCGTTCTGGCGCTGCCTTTGGTGGTGTCGGCCCAGATTGCACCGGCGCCCGCCGAGAAAAACTGGCGCGAAGCCAACGACGCCGTGGGGCAGTTCAAACGCGGCCATGCCGACATTCTCAAGTGGGAGAAACAGAACACACCCGTCGTGCAGCCCGAGGCATCAGCTGCTGCCCGGCTGAGCCTCATGTCCCCCGAAGACGCCGTCCGGCAAGCCTGGTTGTTTCACCGTGGGCTGGTCAAGCCGATGAACAGAATTGGTGCGGCCAACGTGGATCTGATCGCCAAAGGCCAGTGGGCAGATGTCGATCCGGTCTGGCAGCGCAAGGTGGACGACTTCGGCGAACTGCTGGAGGTGGCCGCACAGGGGCGCAAGGCCTGGATTCAAGCGGTGGCGGCTCGCCAGGTGCTCAAGCAGCACCGCGACACGCTGGACGCTGCAGAGGCCGGGAACGAACTGGGTCGCCGCATGGTGAGCGTGGGCAACTGGAGCAAGCTTCAGCAGGCCCAGGTTCAGCTCGCGCAATCCTCCGCACAGGCGAATGTGCGCCGCGCCCAGCACGCGGCCACCCAAGCGGAGGCCACGCTCATCAAGACATTGGGCCTCACGGGTGTGCATTCCGCCATCACCTTGCCTGACCGTCTGCCAGAGATGCCTGCCCAAGCGATGTCGCCGCAGGTGCTTGATGCGCGTGCCGTCGCCATTGCGGCACAACTGCCGCGTGCCGAGGGCATGCGCAATGGCGCCAACGCTCGCCTGGCGCGCCAGGCTTACCTGGCCAGCCATGCACTGGCCGTGAGTTCACGCGACGAGGTTCTGAAGGTTCGCGAGTTCATCACCGAAGAAACCGTTCTTCACTACAACGGCATGCTCAAGAGCGTGTGGGACTTGTTGGGTGAGGTTTCCAGCCAGTCCCAAGCGGTGGCCAGTGCCATCGAGGCGCAGCGGGACTTCTGGATCGCAGAGACCGATCTGCAGTGGGTCCTTCAAGGCGGTGCGCCCGACAGCTTTGTCTCTCTGGGCGGCGGAGGCGGTGAGCCCGCTGCTGCCGCTGGCCACTGATCACATTGCACGCATAGAAAGAAAACCAACATGAGTCTCCTCAATTCACGTCGTCAGTTTTTCGCGGGTGCTGCCGCTTCGGTGGCAGGTCTTGCCGTCGCGCGCTCTGCCATGGCCGCCCTGCCTGAACCTGTCTACCAAACGTCCGTGGACACAGCGCCGCCGCTGGTGCCCACCACCGGCCGGCCCTACAACCCGGTTGTCACGCTCAACGGTTGGACCTTGCCCTGGAAAATGAACAACGGTGTCAAGGAATTCCACCTGGTGGCCGAACCCGTGGTGCGCGAGGTCTCGCCGGGCTTCAAGGTCAACATGTGGGGCTACAACGGCCAGAGTCCTGGCCCGACCATCGAGGTGGTCGAGGGTGACCGTGTGCGTATCTTCGTCACCAACAAGCTGCCCGAGCACACCACCATCCACTGGCACGGCCAGCGCCTGCCCAGCGGCATGGACGGAGTGGGTGGTCTCAACCAGCCAGCCATCCCCGTGGGCAAGACCTTCGTGTACGAATTTGAAGCGCGCCGCCCGGGCACCTTCATGTACCACCCCCATGCAGACGAAATGGTCCAGATGGCCATGGGCATGATGGGCATGTGGGTCACCCACCCCAAGGGCAAACATCCCCACATCAGCGAGGTCGACCGCGACTTCTGCTTCCTGCTCAATGCCTTTGATGTGGAGCCCGGCAGCAAGACGCCCAAGACTGCCACCATGACCGACTTCAACATCTGGTGCTGGAACAGTCGGGTGTTCCCTGCGATTGACACACTCAATGTGCGTCTGAACGACCGCGTCAGGATTCGCGTGGGCAACCTGACCATGACCAACCACCCGATCCACCTGCACGGACACGAGTTTCTGGTGACCGGTACCGACGGCGGCCCGACGCCCCCCAGCACGCGCTGGTATGAGGTGACTACCGACGTGGCTGTGGGACAGATGCGGCAAATCGAACTGATCGCCGACGAAGAAGGCGACTGGGCCATGCACTGCCACAAGAGCCACCACACCATGAACGCCATGGGCCATGATGTGCCCACCATGATCGGTGTGGACCACCGCGGCTTGGTTAACAAGATCCAGAAAGTGGTACCCGACTACATGCTGATGGGCGAGCGCGGCATGGCCGACATGGGTGAAATGCAGATGCCGATTCCCGACAACACCGCACCCATGATGACGGGCACGGGCCAGTTCGGCCCGCTGGAGATGGGCGGCATGTTCACCGTGTTCAAGGTGCGCAAGGATCAGAAGCCGGGCGACTACAAAGATCCTGGCCCGTATAAGTTCCCCGAAGGCACTGTTGCGCACGAATGGACCGGTGCGCCGTTGCCCGCCGTCAGGCCCAAGGCAAGTGCAGACACAACCCCGGCGATGGGCACAGCTGTCAAGCCCATGGGCAAGGGCATGCAGCACTGAACCGTGCGTCTAGATACATTTTTTCCGCTTGCTTTCTCAACCCATCAAACCAGAGAGTTCACATGATCTTCACCCAATCCCCTCTTTCCAAGCGTTCGAGCCTTTTGTTCGTTGCCGCTCTTCTGGCCGCCTCGGCCGCCACAGCGGCGGGCACGCACGGCGGCGGCCACACCGAATCGCCCATCGGTGAGCCCGGCGTCGCCAGTAAAGCTTCCCGCACGATTCAGGTCGACGCTGCCGACAGCATGCGGTTCACGCCAGCACTGGTGGACGTCAAGAAGGGCGAAACCGTCCGTTTCGTCGTCACCAACTCCGGCAAGGTGCCGCACGAGTTCAGCCTGGGCACGGAAAAGGAGCTGAAAGAGCACTACGAAGTCATGAAAAAGTTTCCCGGTATGGAACACGATGAGGCCAACAAGATTTCCTTGAAGCCTGGGCAAAAGGGCGAAGTCATCTGGCGTTTCACAAAAGGCGGCGTCGTTGATTTCGCCTGCCTTCACCCCGGGCACTACGACGCAGGCATGAAGGGTCAGATCAAAGTGACCACCAAATAAGCCGGCAAAGCTCGCTTTCCGATACTCCACATCCACACCTGATTGAAGGAACATCTCATGAAATCACTGAACCTGAGTCTGGCCGCATCAGCGGTCGCCCTTTCCCTTGCCTTCGCTGGACCCGCGCTGGCTCAAATGACCATGGACCCTGGAAAGATGGGAATGGATCAGGGCAAGATGGGCATGGCGGCGACACCCGGCATGACCGACGGCGAAATTCGCAAGATCGACAAGGAAAACGGCAAGGTCACGATCAAGCATGGCGAGATCAAACACATGGACATGCCTCCGATGTCCATGGTGTTCAACGTCAAGGACAAGGCCCTGCTGGACAAAGTCCAGGTGGGCGAGAAGATCCAGTTCATCGTCATTCAGGACGCCGGCAAGATGGTCGTCACCGACATCAAAGCGACGAAGTGATTTGACCTTGCTGACCCTCTGGGTCGGTTAGGGTGAAGGGGTCGGTTGTGATGACCGAACCCTTTTTTACATGGGTGACGTCCTCGCTGCCATGTGAAACCGGTCCGACACAGCCTCGCAACCAATGGGCAGGCGTACGTTGGCGCACAGTCAATCCGAGCATCGTTGTCGATGATGATGAACCCGCCTTCGGGTAGCTTCAAGGAAGTCACATGAATCATCAATCCACCACAAAACGCTTCACCACTGTCCCTGTCAAGGCTCTGTGCGCCGTTTCGCTGACTGTGCTCATGTCGATGTCGGCGCATGCTCAGTCCACGCCAGCCACACGCCCAGCGACGATGCCCATGTCCGATATGCACAAAGGCGCCACAGGTGCACACGACATGAAAGGTTCCATGATGATGGGCATGGAGGAAATGCAAAAGATGCCCATGTCGGGCAATACCGACAAGGACTTCGCGATGATGATGAAAATTCATCACCAGCAAGCTTTGAACATGGCCGAGATGCAGCTCAAGACCGGCAAGTCACCCGAGATGAAGGCCATGGCAAAGCAGATCATCGCGGCGCAAAAGAAAGAGATCGCTCAGTTCGACAAGTGGCTCGCCAAGCACAAGTGATCTGTATGGCAGGGGCAAAGCGGCGGTGCTGCTGACATACGCATAAGCGCTGGCTCAGGCAATCAACGAAGCGTCGGTCTTCAAGGCTGCAATCAGCGGGCATCGCACCTTGCCCCTGGATGCTCCGCAAAGTCGAATCAAACCCTCAAGCACTCCTTCAATCCGGTGCAGGTCCTCAAGCCTGCTCTTCACATCCGCAAGCTTGGCCTGTGCTTTGGTTCGGGCTTGAACACAGCTGGTGCCATCGTCGAGTTGCAGCAGCTCGGCTATCTCGTCCAGGCTGAATCCGAGTCGCTGCGCCGACTTGATGAAATGAAGGCGAGAACGGTCAGCTTCTGCGTAGCGCCGAATCCCGCCAAATGGGCGGAGCGGCTCAGGCATCAATCCCTTTCGCTGGTAGAAGCGGATGGTCTCCACATTGACTTCGGCTGCCTTGGCCAATCCGCCAATCGTCATGTTGGAGTCGGAAGGTGTTTGGATATCGCTCATGTCACTTGACTCCGTACTTGGGTACGGCTTTAAGGTTATCTCATGCCAGCGCACTCCACCACCCCGAGCACACCCACTTCCAGTCCCGCTACCGAACATGGGGGCAAAGCCCTCGTGGCTGGTGGTCTTGCAGCCCTCTTTGCATCGGCCTGCTGCCTGGGCCCACTGGTGTTGATCCTGGTGGGCATCTCGGGCGCCTGGATCAGCCATCTCACGGCCTTGGAGCCCTATCAACCGCTGTTCATGGGTGTATCGCTGGCGGCGCTGTTCTTTGCGGCAAGAAGCATCTGGAGGCCAACGGCTGCCTGCGAACCAGGTCAGGTGTGTGCGATTCCCCGCATCAACCGCATCTACAAACTGCTGTTCGGTGTCGTGGTGCTGCTGCTCACCACCGCAATGGCATTCCCGCTGGTAGCTCACTGGTTCTATTGATGAAAGGCCTGGCTGTGAAACACATCTTGATTGCTGTCGGATTTGTGCTGAGTCCGCTTGCATGGGCAGCGCAGAAAACCGCCACTCTATCCGTCCCCGGTATGTCCTGCGCCACCTGCCCGATCACGGTCAAAAAGGCGTTGACGAAACTGGGTGGCGTGGTCGACGTGAAGTCAAACCTGGGCAGGCGGGAGACCTCGGTGGTTTATGACGACACCCAGGTTTCATTGGACGCTCTGACCCGGACGACCAAGGAAGCTGGCTTCCCTTCAACCGTCAAGGGAGTCAAGCCTTGACCGAAGTGCTCCTGACGTCGGTGTTGACCTGTCCTGAGTGTGGACACGCAAGGGCTGAAGTCATGCCCACCGATGCTTGCCAGTGGTTGTATGAGTGCGAGGAATGCCACACGATCCTTCGGCCGAAGACGGGTGACTGCTGCGTGTTCTGCAGCTACGGAACGGTGCCGTGTCCACCAATTCAAGGAGGAGACCAATCGGGTTGCGAGAGGGTCTGCTGACTTTGCGCTGACTAGGGCGTGTTAACACTAATTGCTTTTGGACATCTCGGCTGCGAAACTATCGGCCATGGAGATCACAAAAGAGCAATTCGCGCGCATTGAACACTGCCTGCCCTTGCAGCGCGGCAACGTCAGCATGAGCAATTTGGAGGTCATCAACGCCATGCTGTATGTGGCCGAGCACGGTTGCAAGTGGCGCGGACTTCCCAAGCGGTTTGGCAACTGGCACACCATCTACACGCGCATGCGTCGCTGGACCAAGGCCGGTGTGCTGGACAAGATGTTTGATGCGCTGCAGCGCGAGCAGATCGTGCGCATCAAGATTGAAGCGGTGTCCCTGGACTCCACCAGCATTAAGGTGCATCCCGACGGCACAGGCGCTCTAAAAAAAACGGACCTCAGTCCATCGGCAAGTCCCGAGGCGGATGGAACACCAAGATTCATATGGTTGCCGCGGATGCTCGAACGGCCGTAACGTTCAGCCTCTCACCGGGCCAGGCGCATGACGCACCCGAAGGTCGGCGGTTGCTTCAGAGCCTGGGCGCAGCGAGTCGGCCGGTACATCTGCTCATGGACCGAGCCTACGAAGGAAACGAGACGCGACAGTTGGCGCTTGACCTGGGATTCATCCCGGTAGTGCCGCCGCTGAGGACGCGAATCGAACCATGGGAGTACGACCGTGAGATGTACAAGCGCCGCAATGAAGTTGAACGCCTGTTCCGCCGACTCAAGGGCTACAGGCGCATCTTCAGCCGCTTCGAGAAACTCGATGCGATGTTCCTGGGGTTTCTTAGCTTTGTGCTGGTGGTCGATGGCCTTCGAAGTTTGTGTTAACAGGCCCTAAGATGTAATGCGTTCGCAAGCTGCCGGTCATGGGTGCCTCGCTACATTGAGCTTGTACCTCGTACCGCATTGATTCAGTCGAACAATGTGATTTGTTCTTGAAGGAGACTCCCCATGATCCGCAAACTCAGCATCCTCGTCATCTCAATGGCAGCATTGGCCCCGGCATTCGCGATGGACGCAGCCAGGTCCGAGGCCAAGCAGGTCATCGCACTGCAGAACGGTGAAACGCTCTACGTCTTCAAAGACGGACTGATGGCCAAGGAAAGCAAGTTTGGAAGCGTGACTCACCTTAGCAAGGGTCAAGTGGTCCAGACCGCCGATGGCAAAAGCATCACGACGATGGGCAACGAAGTTGCGCGTCTGAGTTCCCTGTTGAACAAGGGACACAGCAACTGAGGTTCAAAGCGACGACTATCACTGGTCACGGGTACAGCGCTAGATGAACGAGACATCGGACAGGACCGGTAACACCCAGAGCCATCTCTACTTTCGAAACCGCTCCACCTCGCTCTTGACCATCTTGTAGAGTTGGTCCGGGTCAGCCGAAGCGAGTGGTTTCCCATTGACGAAGAAGGTCGGGGTGGCTCGAACCCCGATCGCCTTCAAGTCAATTACGTCCTGCGCCAGCAATTTGTCCACCGAACCAGCGGCGGTGTACCTGTGTGCCTCCTCAACATCGAGACCCGCCGATTGCGCAATTGCCCATGCACGCGGTGATGCGTTCGCGCCTTGACCCGTCCACGCGCGTTGACCATCCAGCAACGCTTCGAGCACGGGCTCAAACTTCCCTTGCGCACGCGCCGCCTCTAGAATCTTCACCGCTTCCACGGAAGCCTCCCTGTGAAACGGCGTGTACCGAATCACAAGGCGCGTCTCGCGCGGAAATGCCGCGAGAATGCCTTTGACCCGGGGATGGAACGCCTTGCAAGCTTCGCATGCAGGGTCAAAAAACTCCACGATCGTGACTGGCGCAGCCATCGGACCAATGACGGGCGAGTGCGGCCGGACCATCGCTCCGGCCTGTTCCGAGGCCTGAACGGTCGCAAGCTGCAGGGTATGTCGCTGGTACAGGAAGACGGCGGCGGCAAATACCGCGAGGGCAGCCAGTGCCGACAAAGAAACAAGGTGACGGCGCGTCATGCGCATTTTCCTAACATGTCAAACGGCGAACAGCATTTCAGAATGGCCACCCTGGCGGTCGCATCGTGTCGGGTCTCATGTTCTTGGTTGATACGCAATGATTACCATGCCCGCCAAGGTCACGGCCACGCCCGCCACATCCCAGCTGCTTGGGCGCACGCCGTCCACCGACCATAGCCATGCCAGCGCCACGGCCACATAAACCCCGCCATAAGCCGCGTACACCCGTCCCGACGGCGCGGCGTGCAGGGTGAGCAGCCACGCAAACGTGGCGAGACTCAAGACGGCAGTGGGCAGCAGCCACCACCCTGATCCCTGCCCGCGCAGCCAAAGCAGTGGCAAGTAACAACCGACGATCTCGGCGATGGCAGTGACAAGGTAGAGCAGCAGTGTTTTCATGGTGGCAGGGGGTCGTTCAACCCTCCATGGAGTTCAAAAGCGTGAGGATGTCTTGCGCGATCACACCAGGTTCCGTGCCGTAGCTGGAGAACAAGCGCACCCGACCTTCAGTATCAAACACATACTTGCCCGCCGAGTGGTCCATCGTGTACGACGTAGGCGTGCTGCCCTCGGCCTTGCGGTAGTAGATCTTGAAACTGTCCGCCACTGCCTTCAGCTCAGACGGCTCGGGGCGAAGCGCCAGAAACGTCGGATCGAAGTTGGTCATGTACTCCTTGAGCAGCGGCAGCGTGTCACGCTCCGGGTCCACGGTGATGAAGAGCACCTGCAGTTGCTTGCCCTGATCGCCCATGAGGCGCTTGACCTCGGCCAGGGTGGTCATCGAGGTAGGGCACACATCGGGGCACTGCGTGAAGCCAAAGAACACCACCACCGCTTTGCCGCGGAAATCCGACATGCTACGCACCTGCCCGGTGTGGTCGGTCAGTTTCAAGTCTTGAGCAAACGCGGCGCCGGTGATGTCGGTGCTCTGGAAAGTGGGGGCTTTGGGCGAACAACCGGCCACGAACCCGCCAGCGACGAGCCATGCTCCGCTCAGTGCAAGCACCTTGCGTCGGCTGGGAGCAGATGTGAATGCCATGTTGTTCATTTCTTCGCCTTGGCCACTTCTTCTGCCACCAACGCGGCCAACTGGTCAGGCCCGAAACTCGGCAGGCTGCGGCCGTTGACAAAGAAGGTGGGCGTTTTGGTGACCTGCAGCGCGGTGAGGTCTTCGATGTCCTGCTGCAATAAGGACTGCATGCCGGGCTTCTCGATGTCCTGGCGCGCTTTCACGAGGTCTAGCCCTGCCTGTTCGGCCACCTTGAACGCGGTCTCGATGTTGGGCTGACCATGATCCGCCCACGCGGGCTGTGCGGCGAGCACAGCCTCAAGAACCGTTTGGTACTTGCCCTGGCTCTTGGAGGACTCCAGCAACTTGACCACCTGATCCGAGCCCTGGTGAAAAGGTGCATACCGGATCACCAGTCGCACGTCGTTGGGGTATTGCGCCATCAGGTTCTTGACAATGGGATAGAAGGCACGGCAGGTCTCACAGGCGGGGTCAAAAAACTCGACGATGGTGACCGGCGCACCTTGGGGGCCAAAGACCGGTGAGTGCATGCGTACCAGACGGGTCTGCTCGGCCTTGACCTGCACTTCCTGAGCAGTCTGCACGCGATTTTGGTACGCGTTCATGCCCAGATAGAAGAACAGGGCAACGATGGCCACCAGGCCGATGACGGTGATTTTTTTGGCGTTCATGACCGGGTCTTTCTCAAGTAAACAAAAAGCAGGATGGCGATGGCGCTGAAGGCTGCGAGCGACAACCAGGGGATCTGGATGCCGCCCAAAATCTCCAGACTTTGTTGGCTGCACGAGGGCCCGGTGCCACAGGGCACCCACCACTTCGGCACCCAGCCGGCGATCAGCGCGGAGTGGTACCCGGCCATGGCTGCGCCACCTATTGCCAGCGGGAGTGCATAGACCGCTCCGCGCCGGTCTTCGGCAAAGGCCGCCATGCCCAGGATGAGCGCCAGCGGGAACATGAAGATCCTCTGGTACCAACACAGCAGACAGGGCGTCATCCCCATGACTTCACCAATGAAAAGCGCGCCGAGCGTTGAGACCAGGGCGAATCCCCAGGCGGCCATGATCCAAAACCAGCCACGCTTCATTAAGGCAACTCCTCGGACGTCTTGCCGGTCGTTTTGCGCGGCGGAGATTTCAGTGATGCGAAGCACCAGACCAACATGGAGCACACGATGAAGATATCGGCCAGATTAAAAGCCGGCCAGTGGATGCTGCGCCAGTGAAAGTCAAGGAAGTCCACCACGGCGCCGATCTGAACGCGGTCCACCAAGTTGCCACCTCCCCCGCCCACCACAAAAGCGCCCACCCACCGATCCAGCGGTTCGGCCTGCCGGGCCAGGCACACCACCGAGACAACACCCACCACCAGCGCTGTCACGCCAATGAAAAACCAGCGCTGCCAGCCTCCAGCATCGGCCAGCAACGAGAAGGCCGCGCCCGTGTTGAGCACATGAACAAAGTTGAACCACTCGGTCACCTTGATGGCTTCGCCTAGCTCAAGGGTGGTTGAGAAATATGATTTGCTGAGTTGATCAGCAAACAAAAGGACCGCGACGGCAGCAAGCCACGTCCATCGCGGGTTTCGCTGAATCCAGCGAGCAGTCATGAGAAAGTCCTTCCAAAACGATCCGGGAATGGCCACCGTGTGCAACGGCGGCCACTTGAAGCCAGGAATCGGGGAAGAGGTGCCCGTCAACTCGTCAGACGGACCGGTTCAGCCCCGAACTTTTCGGGGCAGACCATTGAGGACGGTAGGGTCGCTCGTGCCAGGGCGGCAAGATCAGTTCGACGAGGTGTTCGACCCGCTCGATGCCAGCGGGGTCGGCCATGGTCGCTGCTGTTGCCGTTACAGCGGCAGCGCAGTTGGCGTGGCAGGTTCCGCAGTCAAGATCAAACCCCAGTCCGTTTTCGGTCAGATCATCTGCACCTTGAACCGGAAATAGATGAGTGGGCTGATGGTGCTGTCCTTGGAGACCTTGTGCCACCGCAACGTGCCCGCAGCACTCGGTCGCCGCAGCTGCAGAGAACTGGAGCGGCAGCAGCGCAAGCATCAGCAGGATCAGGAGAACTCGCATGAGTGGATTTTATGCGGCGGGCGTTTTACCGGTGCGTGCCTGGGCGATCAAGCCGGCCAGCTCCGGGCGCACCGGAAGCGGCTCGAAGGCGCTCACGGTGGATCGACCCGGGTTGCCCAGCGGCAAGCGCCCACTCAAGTGGCCCAAGGGCACTAGGGCCAGCCGGAGCGCCTGACCTGCGGCCTCAGACCAGTCGCGCGTGCGCCAGGCCAGTCCCAGCATGTGCGCGTGCGTCTGCAAGTGCGGCCTGATGTGGAGCTGCCCCACCACATGCGCTGCCTCCAGGTACAACCAGGCTTGTTCAATGGAATTCGCCTTTGTGGCCTCGCGCATCAATCTTGTATGCGTTGTCTCGTCGAACCAGCGAGGGGACGGTGGGTCAGTGAACGTGGCCATGGTGATCCTTTGCGCTGTTGTCACCGAGTTCTCCCCGCGCCTGGCGCATCACCGTCCACCCGCCGTGCAGCGCCAGCGCCGCCATCAGGCTGGCCACCAACAAATCGGGCCATGCGGAGCCGGTGCCGAACACGCCGAGCGCGGCCATGAACACCGCCACGTTGCCAATCGCGTCGTTGCGCGAGCACAGCCACACGCTGCGCATGTTGGCGTCACCCTCGCGAAATGCGAAGAGCATCCAGGCCACGGCCACGTTGGCCGCCAGCGCCAGCAGCGCCACCGCGCCCATGGTCACGGCCTGCGGCACGCCGCCGTGCCACACCGACCACACCGCGGCCCCCAGCACATAGAGGCCAAAGCCCATCATGCTCACCGCCTTGAGCATGGCCGCACGCACGCGCCAGGCCAGCGCTGAGGCCAGCACGGCGAGCGACACCGCGTAGTTGAGTGCGTCGCCTGCGAAGTCGACCGCGTCGGCCAGCAGCGAGAGCGACCCGGCCTGAACACCGGCGCCGATCTCGATGAGAAACATGGCAGCGTTAACGATCAGCGAGATCCAGAGGATCTTGCGGTAACGGGGCAGGTTGACGATCGCCTCGGCTTTGGGGGTTTCGTGGTCACAGCAATGGGCAGACATGGCTTTCCTTTCAATGTCCGCATTGGAAACCCTGGAGTCGCTACAGTGTCAATGACTTCCCTCAAGGTGAGGGAAAAAATTGCAAAGTTGAGGTTTAAAGTCTCTGCCTCAGAGACGATCTGGCATCGCCAACGCTGACAGCGTCGCCGCAGTCAACATAAGATTCAGATAACTTCAGCACAGAGGAAGCGTCATTGCTTGCCACGCCGCAAACGCAGCGCATTGCCGATCACCGACACCGAACTCAAGCTCATGGCCAGCGCGGCAATCAACGGCGACAGCAGCCAGCCAGTAAATGGATACAGCACGCCTGCCGCTATCGGGATGCCCAGTGCGTTGTACAAAAAGGCGAACATCAGGTTTTGCTTCATGTTGTCCACGGTGGCTTCTGACAGTTCGCGCGCGATCGCAATGCCGCGCAGATCGCCCTTGACCAGCGTGATCTGGGCACTGTTCATTGCCACGTCAGTCCCGGTGCCCATGGCCACACCCACATCGGCCTTCGCCAGTGCCGGTGCATCGTTGATGCCGTCGCCTGCCATCGCCACCATGCGGCCTTCCTTTTGCAGCCTTTCCACCAGAAGCAACTTATCGGCCGGCTTGACCTCGCCGTGCACCTCGTCGATGCCCAAGCGGGCTGCAACAGCCTTGGCCGTGGTCAGTCCGTCACCGGTCGCCATCACGATGCGCAGACCGGATGCCTTGAGCGTGGCCAAGGCCTCCGGCGTGCTGGCCTTGACAGGATCGGACACCGCCAACAGGCCCACCAGCTGTCCATCAACCGCCAGGTGCATCACGCTGGCTCCTTCTGCGCGCAGGGCCTCGGCCTGTGGCACCAGAGCACTGACAGAAACACCGATCTGCTCCATCAGTGTGGTGTTGCCCAACGCGAGCTGACGTCCGGCCACTTGCCCGCGCACGCCAATACCCGAGCCCGATTCGAAGTTCTCGGGTTTGTCCAGCGACTGAATCGCCCCGGGTTTCGTGGAGGCCGGTTGGTTTAAGTCAGGCCGCCACCATGGAGGACTGACTGGCGAGTTGCCGGTAGTAGTTTGCCTCAGCCTCTGCAGGAGGGATGTATCCGATGGGTCCGAGCAGCCGGTGATGGTTGAACCAGGACACCCATTCCAGCGTTGCCAGCTCCACCGATTCACGGGTTGGCCATGACCGGCGATGAATCACCTCGGCCTTGTACAGACCGTTGATGGTCTCGGCTAAAGCGTTGTCGTAGCTGTCGCCCTTGCTGCCCACCGAGGGCTCGATGCCTGCCTCTGACAGCCGTTCGCTGTAGCGAATGCTGACGTATTGCGACCCCCTGTCGGAATGGTGAATCAATGCGCCATCACGCTCGGGCTGCCGGGCATACAGCGCCTGCTCCAGGGCATCCAGAACGAAGTCCGTGTGCATGGAGGTACTGACCCGCCAGCCCACGATGCGCCGGGCATACACATCGATCACGAAGGCCACGTACAGCCAGCCTTGCCAGGTTGAAACGTAGGTGAAGTCCGAGACCCACAGCTGGTTCGGCCGCTCGGCCTTGAACTGCCGATTGACCCGATCCAGCGGGCAAGGGGCCTTCATGTCGCTGAGGGTGGTGCGCACCACCTTGCCCCGGCGCACGCCCTGCAAGCCCAGTCGCTTCATCAACCGCTCAACCGTGCAGCGGGCAATGACAACTCCCTCCCGGTTCATCTGTTTCCAGACCTTGTCGGCGCCGTAGACCCGCATGTTGGCTTGCCAGACGCGCTCAACGTGCGGCACCAGGGTGTCGTCACGCTGGGCGCGCGGGCAGCGCAGCTGGGGATTTCGCTGATGAGCAGCATGGCGCCAATAGCCTGACGGGGCGATCTGCAGCACTTTGCAGATCGACTCGACCCCGTAGGCCTGTCGATGCTGATCGACGAAGTTGTTCAGGACTTCAGACGGCGGTCGAGCTCCGCCTGGGCGAAAAACGCGCTGGCCAGCTTCAGGATCTCGTTGGCTTTGCGCAGCTCTTTGACCTCGCGCTCCAGCGCCTTCATCTGTTCACGTTCGGATGTCGTGATGCCGTCGCGCACGCCGGAATCGATCTGGTCTCGCTTGACCCATTCGTTGAGGGTCTGGGGCACGCAGCCGATCTTGGGGGCGATGGACTCGATGGTGGCCCACAGCGAGGGGTACTCGCCTCTGTGCTCACGCACCATGCGAACAGCACGCTCGCGGACCTCAGGTGAAAACTGGTTCGACTTCTTGCTCATGGCTCAATCCTCTCAGAGAAAAGAGCCTCCTCAAAACCCGGGGCGATTCAGACAGCCCCTGCTCCCGAGCGGCGCGCACGATAGTCTCAGCCAGTGGGTGTTCGCTGCCCTGGTCCAGACTGGCGGCCAGGCGCAGCACTTCATCGGCATCAAAACCCGGCGCAGGAACGACACGCTCAAACGTCGGGCGACCTTCTGTGAGCGTTCCGGTCTTGTCGATGATGAGGGTGTCGATCTTGCGCATGTTCTCGATGGCCGCCGCGTCCCGGAACAACACGCCGTGAGTGGCTCCGCGACCGGTCGCGACCATGATGGACATGGGCGTGGCCAGACCCAGCGCGCAGGGACAGGCAATGATGAGTACGGCGACCGCATTGATCAGGCCGAACACCCAGCTGGGCTCGGGACCGAACAGACCCCAGCCAAAGAAGGTCAACAAGGCAATGCCCACCACAGCCATGACGAAGTAACCAGCCACCACGTCGGCCATGCGCTGCATGGGCGCTTTGGAACGCTGGGCCTGGGCCACCATCTGCACAATTTGCGACAGCATGGTGGACGCGCCGACGCGCTCGGATCGCATCACCAGCGCACCACTGGTGTTCAGCGTGGCGCCAATCACCTTGTCACCGACACGTTTGGTGACCGGCATCGGCTCGCCCGTGAGCATGGATTCATCGATTGAACTGCTCCCCTCTGTGACCTCGCCGTCCACTGGTACCTTTTCACCAGGGCGCACGCGCAGCAAGTCGCCCACATGCACATGGGTCAGCGGCACATCCTCTTCAGTGCCGTCTTCCCGGATGCGCCGGGCGGTTTTTGGCGCCAGACGCAGCAACGATTTGATAGCCGCCGAGGTCTGTGACCGGGCTTTGAGTTCGAGCACTTGTCCCAACAGCGTGAGCGAGATGATCACGGCGGCCGCCTCAAAGTACACAGCGACGCGGCCCATTGAGATGAACGAGTCAGGGAAGACTTGGGGGGCGACGGTGGCCACCACGCTGTAGACGAACGCGGCGCCGGTACCCAGGCCGATCAGGGTCCACATGTTCGGACTGAGGTTCACCACCGACTGGGCGCCGCGCACAAAGAACGGCCACCCGGCCCAGAGAACAATGGGCACCGACAGGACGAGCTCGATCCAGCTCTGGGTGCCCATGTCGAACCACTCCAGGCGATGTCCGAACATCGCGAGCACGAAGACCGCTCCCGTGAGCGGCAGCGTCCACCAGAAGCGGCGCTGGAAATCACGCAACTCGGGGTTGTCATCGCCGTCAAGATCCGGCATCAAAGGTTCGAGCGTCATGCCGCACTTGGGACAGTTGCCGGGATGGTCCTGGCGAATCTCAGGGTGCATCGGACAGGTGTAGATCGCACCGGTCACCGCTGAACTGGTTTCTGCAGGTGGCTCGGGCGCAAGGTATGAAGACGGGTTTGCCGCGAATTTGCCCTTGCACTTGGCACTGCAGAAATAGAAGGTTCGGGCTTCGTGGGTCAACTTGTGATCCGACTTCACGGTGACGGTCATTCCACAGACTGGGTCCTTCAAGTCCTTTGGTGACCCCGACTCGGGCGCGGCACTGCTGCCGTGATGTTGATGTGCATTCATGTTGTTCCGCCTATTTCCGGCCGTGGTGGGTACGCCCGGAGTCCTGCGAGTGGCTGCTGTGCCCCCCATGACCCTTCCCGTGCATCAAGTGCATCAGCGGACAAGCAAGCAGCAGCAGATAGGGCCAGTAACCCAAAACATGGCCCCAGTGCTCTCGCAGGAAGAAAAAGCCCCCAATGATGGCAACCGTCACCAACACCATTCCGGCTGGGCGGCGCCAGAACGATGGCTCGTTGGATTCGTTGTTGGGTGGGTTCATGGCTACGCTCCTTCAGACTGGACAGCTACGAGTGGGGAAAGGAGGTGCCCGCCGCTCAATGCACAGCGCGATGACTCAAAGGCTGAACAGCGGGGACCTTTCACCTGTTCGCGGGAGGCACCGTCGCGCCTGGCAAGCGCTGCATCATCATTTCCATCATGGTCTGCATCATGTCCATGCGCATCTCCATCATCTGATGGTGCTTCGACATGTCCATGGGCATATCCTTCATGCCCGACATCCCTGGCATGCCCGCCTTGCCGTGCATGCCGCCCATTCCTTTCATGTCCTTCATGCCTTTCATCATGGCCATGCCTTCGTGCATGGATTTCATGTGCTCGTCCATCAAGGCCTGGCGCTCCGCAGGCGTTTTTGCATTGGTCATCTTGTCGCGTATGGACTGCATGTTTTTCATGTGCTCATGCATGGCAACTGGCGCTCCTGAAGATGCCGCGGCGGCTTGATGAGCCGCGTGTTCGTCGGCTTTGGCAGCCGACACAACACCGGTTCCCGGCGCGCCCGGGTTGGCGCATGCGGTCAGCAAAACAGCGGTTGAAAGCGCGAGGATGATGTGGATGGTTTTCATGGTGGTGCTCTGTGAATGAAGGGAGACGCCGCGGGGGGCGGCGAGAAAATGGCCGAGGCCAGAGAAGAGGCGGGTGCTGTCCTGGATTCCCGGACAGGGAGTGCTCTTCGCAATTGACCGCGACGCGGTCTACAAGGTCAGACGGTGGGGTCGCGCATCAATGGGCAGGGCCATGTGCGCGGGTCTGGTGGCGTGCACCCGTCGTTGAAAGGCGGCTTCAGAGGCCAGGGTCGGCACCGCCGTCCGATGTAGCACGCCCACCGAACCCGAACTGCCATCGGCGCTGGGCTGGTCCACCTTGGTGATGGCCAGCGAGGCTTCATCGCAAAACTTCAAGCATCCGTCATTACCGGGATCGGCTGTTTCGCCATGAAGGGATCCGGCGAAAGGAATCTCGTGTGGAGTTGCCGTCAACGATAGAGGACTGCTGGCGTTTGGTTCAGTCAACAGGCATGCGTTGGCTACCCCCGCAGCCAACGCAAACAGCCAAACCACCAGGATCATCCAAGTGGTATAGCGTAGCGAACGTCGGTGCAGGGTCATGTCAATCGAGCGAAGAGTGGCAACAATCCAAGGCTAAACCTGGGCGCTCGAACAGCCTTGATGCAGATCAACGAAGCAGGTCAAGAGACGATTCCGAGTTGAAACAGTGTGCGACCGAGCACGGTGACGGTCGGTTCGTTTCCGAACAGAACGAGTTTCTCCACGAAAAGTGACCTTCGATGCACTCAGTGCGCCTCATGGGGAACGTGCACGCCGCGCATCCAGGCCATGAGGTCGATGGGGCTGGATGTGCCTATGCTGGTTGCCTCGGCCGGAGCACGGGATTTCTTGAGCTGTGGCTTCTGCTGAGGCTGGTGTCCCAACTGCGGTCTGTCGGGAGCTGCTCCTGATCAACCAATGCACTCCACCCTTGTTCATGAATCCCCACGGTCTCGCTCTTCAGACTTGAGTCCGTTGCCACTAAGCGAATGCCATACGGTGGAGAGTGTTAATGCAATCCTTCGTTGGTAGTAGTTCTTTTGGGGGTTCGCGAGGAAAGGATCTGTTGTTTACTGAAAGATCGTCATCGACACGCAATATTGCGAACAAGCTGAGTGGCAAGTTTGGTGGAGAAGAGTGAGATCGACTCATAGAAATGGCACTTGCAGCTTATGCGTACATCAGTGCCGAAACTTGCAGCTTATGAGGGAATTCGCTAGCAGCTTTTGGCGTAGGTGCCATTGCTAACTCGTTGATTTCAAATGGATGAAACTTGCAGCTTATTCACAGACGCACATCAGCCCCGCAGTGCGCAGCGCGGAGGGTAGTCCAGTGACCACCACCGCGCGCCCCGTTGTGCCTGTGCGCCCGGTCGGGCCAGGACGCGCGGGGCGCGCACAGCCGCCAGGGCCGAACCCCTGGCGGCCCGGGCAACTGCTGCTGGCGCCGCACCGGCTGGCGTTCTTTCTCGCGATGGTGTTGCTGCTGGCCTCGGGCCTGTGGTGGGCGCTGGTGCAGGTGGACCGCTCCACGGGCGCCATCGGTCTGGGCTACGCGGTACCGCCAACGATCACCCACGCCGCGGTCATGAGCTTCGGTTTCATGCCGCTCTTTTTTGCCGGCTTCCTGTTCACCGCCGGTCCCAAGTGGCTGGGCGTGCCAGGCCCCGACGCGCGGGCGCTGGTGCCCACCCTGTTGCTCCAGGCCGGTGGATGGCTGCTCTGGCTGGCCGGGGCGCACACGTTTCTCTGGATCGCGGTGGCGGGCGCGGCGCTGGCCGCGGCCGGGCTGGGCGCGCAATACCTGCGCTTCTGGGGCCTGGTGCGGCGCAGCGCGCTGGACGACCGCCTGCACGCCACGGTGGTGGCGGTGGCCGGCACCGTGGGCGCCCTGTGTGTCGCGGGCCTGGCGCTGGCTTTGCTGGCCGGTGCGTTCGACATCGCCCGCAGCCTGGTGCTGACCGGCCTCTGGGGCTTCGTGGTGGTGACCTACCTGGTGGTCGCGCACCGCATGATTCCGTTTTTCACCTCCAGCGCCGTGCCCATGGTGAAGGCCTGGCGGCCGTTCTGGGTGCTGTGGGCCCTGCTGGGGGCCGCGGCCTTCGAGGCATTGGCGGTCTGGGTCGCCGCGAGTGGCTGGGCGGGCGCGCCGGGCTGGATGCTGCTGCAGGGCGTTGTCGAGCTGCTGGCCGGTGGGGTGATCCTCTGGCTGGGCGTGGCCTGGGGCCTGGTGCAGAGCCTCAAGGTCCGGCTGCTCGCGATGCTGCACCTGGGTTTCCTGTGGCTCGGCCTGGCCTTTGTGCTGGCGGGGCTGTCGCAGCTGCTGGGCCTGCGCGCCGGTGTGCCGGCCCTGGGCCTGGGGGCCTTGCACGCGCTCACCATGGGTTGCCTGGGTTCGCTGCTGGTGGCCATGGTCACGCGCGTGTCGTGTGGCCACAGCGGTCGCACCCTGGTGGCCGATGCGCTGGTCTGGGGCGTGTTCTGCCTGCTCCAGCTGGCGGTGCTGCTGCGCGTGGCGGGCGCCCTGGACGGCGCGCCGCTGTGGGTGCTCACGGCCGCCGCGCTGCTCTGGGCCGCTGTGATGGGTGTCTGGGGTCTGCGCCTGATCGGCTGGTACGGCCGCCTGCGCGCCGACGGCCGGCCCGGTTGAGGCTTGCCGTTTTCCCCGTTCCCATGCCTTCACACCCTGCCATGACCTCCGCCACAGAGACCTCCCCTGACTGGGCCTTTGTCGTCAGCGAGCTGATCCAGGCGCGCCAGACCGTGTTGCCCAAGCGCCTCGTGGAACCGGGCCCGGACGCCGGACAGACCCAGGCCATCCTGGCCGCGGCCGCGGCCGCACCCGACCACCTGCAGTTGCTGCCCTGGCGCTTCATCCTCGTGCCAGCCGGGCAGCGTGCCACGCTGGCCGAGGTGTTTGCCCGCGCCCTGAGCGAGCGCGATCCGCAGGCCACGCCCGAGCAGCTGGCGCAGGCGCGCGAGAAAGCGTTCCGGGCGCCGCTGCTGATGCTGGCGGTGGTGGACGGCGCGCGCGGCGACCCCGAGGTGGACCTGAACGAACGCATCCTCTCGGCCGGCTGTGCGGTGCAGAACATGCTGCTCATGGCCACCGCGCTCGGCTTCGGCTCGGCGCTCACCAGTGGCAAGGCGCTGAAGTCGGACACGCTGCGGGCCTGCTTCGGCCTGGACGCCAGCGAACAGGCGCTGTGCTTCGTGAGCGTCGGCACCGTGCTCTCGCGCAAGCCGGCGCGTGCCCGGCCGGTCGTGGCCGACTATGTGAATACCCTGGGTTCGGACCCCGTGTCCTGAATCCCCATTTTCCAACAGGACTTTTCATGGACATCAGCACCTTTGACGATCTGCTGGCCGCCGCGCGCGCCCAGTCCCAGCCCCAGCGCCTGCTGTTTGTGTTCGCCGGCGTCGAGCTGCCGGACGACGCGACCCCTGCCCAGCGCGCGGCTTTCGAGCAGGGCCAGGGCGGTGCGCTGGTGCCGCAGATGTGCGTCGACAAAAGCCCCGACGAGCTGGCTTCGTTTGACCAGCTGAAGCAGGAAGCGACCAGCTTCGGCCAGGCCTGGGGCATGGTGTTCGCGGCTGCGATGTCGGGCGCACCGGGCAAGGCGCCCACCAGCGCCGACGCCGATGAACCACTGAAAAAAATGGTGGAAGCGATCCGCCAGGGCCAGATCGAGGCCTACATCCCGTTCGACCCGCAGGGCCGCGCGGTGCGCCTCGGCTGATCGCCATGGCCGGTATCCGCCTGCACCAGATCGGCCAGCCGGGCGCACAGCCGCCAGCGGCAAGCTTCGAGCAGCCTTTCGAGATGCTCACCGCCTGCCACGAACGGGTGGATCGCATGTTGCGCCTGCTTCACCGGCTGTGCCAGCACCTCGACGAAAAAGGCCTTGACGAACAGGCCGCCCAGGCGGCGCGCGACGTCATGCGCTACTTCGACCTGGCCGCGCCGGACCACCACGAAGACGAGGAGCGCCACGTCTTTCCCCGCCTGCTGGCCGGAACCGATGAGAACGCGAAGGCGGTGGTGCGCCGGTTGCAGCAGGACCATCGGGACATGACCGCGAACTGGGTCAGCGCCCGTGAGGTGCTCCACCGGGTGTCCGAGGGATCGGCGCCGACGTGGTCCGGCCTGGGCGAGGCCGATCGCGCCACGCTGGCGCGTTTTGCGGACCTGTACGCCGATCACATCCGCGCCGAGGAAGACACGGTCTACCCGGCCGCGTCAGCCCTGATCGACGCCCCCGAGCTGCAGCGCATGGGGGCCGAAATGGCCGGCCGCCGCACGGCCCGGTCCTGAGCGACAGGGTCACCCCCATGCCCACCCTGGAACTTCCCCAATTCGAATGGAGCGAGGGGTTCGCCTGCGGGGTGGACCTGATCGACCGGCAGCACCGCAACCTGGTCGACATCACCAACCTGCTGCGCCAGGCCATCTTGCGCGACGACACGGTCAGCAGCGCGAACAGCGTGGAATCGCTTCAGGCCTATGCACGCTACCACTTCGCCTATGAGGAGTCTTGGGCGCGCGACCGCGGCATGCCCCAGGCCGCACTGGACCAGCACGCGCGCCGTCACCAGGCTTTTGCCGATCGCATCCAGGCGATGGCGGAACAGGACGGCCGGTAAGACGGCGATGGGCGCGCCCTGCACCGCTACCTGTGCACCTGGCTGGCCGACCACATCGTCAAGGATGACCGGGAGATGGTTCGCCGCCTGCTCCATCCAGACGGCGCCAAGGCCTGACTACCCGCCCGCGTCCGGACGGCCAGTGCCGCCCCTTTGGGGGTCGCGCGCAGCGCGGCGGGGGTGTCTGACTTCAGGCGGCGTCGGGTTGCCGCGCAGGCGCCGCGCGGCGGAAGCTGTCGAGTTCGCCGCAGGCCTGGTCGATGGCGCTGATCAGCGGCCAGCGCAAAAGATCCACCTGGAATCGCCGCGCACTCTCCACCTGCGGGATCAGGTACACGTCGGCCACCGTGGGCGTGTCGCCAAAACTGAAACGACCCCGCCGCGCATCGGCGGCCAGCAAGGCTTCGTAGGCGTCGAAACCGGCCGTGATCCAGGTGCCGCACCAGGTGTTGATGGCCGCCTCGTCGGCGCCAAAGGTCTTGCGCAGGTGTTCGAGGATGCGGCGGTTGTTGATGGGGTGGATGTCGTTGCCCACGATGGCGGCGAGCGCGCGCACGCGGGCGCGGCCCCCGGGGTCCGCCGGCAGCAGCGCAGGTGCCGGATGCGTCTCCTCCAGCCATTCGATGATGGCCGGTGACTGGATCAGCACCTCGCCATCGTCGAGTGCGAGCGCGGGCACGAGCATCTGCGGGTTGACCGCCTTGAAGCTGTCGGTCAGGTGTGCCTCTTTGCCCAGGTGCACCGCGAGGTATTCATAGCCCAGGCCCTTGAGGTTGAGTGCGATGCGCGTGCGGTGCGAGGTGCCGCTGCGCCAGAAGTTGTAGAGCTTCATTCGGCCGGTCCCACCGTCAGCGCGACCTCGGCCACACCTTCCACGCGCCCGGTGATTCGGTCACCCGCCACCACGGCGCCCACGCCTTCGGGCGTGCCGGTGTAGACCAGGTCGCCGGGTTGCAGGTGGTAAAACAAAGACAGGTCGGCGATGATCTCGCGGATGTTCCAGATCAGCTTGTCCACGTTGGACGACTGCCTGGTTTCGCCGTTGACTTCGAGCGCGATCGCACCGTTTTCGATCACCACGCCTTCCATCGGCACGATCTCGGAGCACACGGACGAATGCTCCACGTCCTTGCCCAGGTCCCAGGGGCGGCCCTTGTCGCGCGCCACCAGCTGCAGGTCGCGCCGTGTCATGTCCAGCCCGGCGGCGTAGCCGTAGATGACGGTGTGCGCGTCCTCGGCCTTCACGCGGAAACCGGCCTTGCCGATGGCGACCACCAGTTCCATTTCGAAGTGGTAGTTCTTCGTCTCGGGCGGGTAGGCCACGGTCGCTCCAGAAAGCGTGAGCGTCTGCGGCGCCTTGGTGAAATAGAACGGCCGCTCGACCGATTTGTCCACCGGCTTGCCCATCTCGACGGCGTGTGCGTGGTAGTTGCGGCCGACGAAAAACAGGCGGTTGATGGGGAAACGTTCGGTCTTGCCAAGGACGGGCAGGGACGGGACGGCGGGCGGGGTGAAGAGATATGGGGTCATGTCGTTCTGCAGAGCGTTAGCGCGTCTCATAGACGCCGAGTTTTCGATGGAGCGGGGATTCGTCGGCGATGAACACGAACGATGGCTTGTCCTGGCGGTTCTTCAGCGTCACGGCCTCGTAGCCGGGCGCGCAGCAGGTGTCGGCTTCAACCAGCTCGAAGCGTTTGCCGCAGGTGGACACGTCCACACCGCCTTCGATCAGGTGGAACACCTGCGCGGGCGAGCGCGCGGGCAATGTGAGCGTCTGGCCGGGCCTGAGCATGAGGGCGTAGAAACCCAGGATGTTCTGTGCGTCGCCGCCGGTTTCGGGGTTCACGTAGGTCACCTGCAGGCAGTCCAGACCGGGCTGGTCGGCGGCCATCGCCACCAGCGCGGCGCGCGTGTCCACCCAGGGGTAACGCAGCATGGGGTAGCGCTTGTCGCTGCGCGCGAACACCTGCGTGGGCACCACGCCGGCGCGGGTCCAGGCGCGGTCGCCGCTGCCTTGTTTGACGGGCTGGCGTTCGCCGTTGATGTGGTAGCTGGCCTCCATGTAATACACCAGCGGCAGGTCCAGCACGTCGAGCCAGACGACCGGGTCTTTGCCGTCGTGGCCGTGTTCGTGCCACAGGCCGGTGGGCGTCAGGATCAGATCGCCGCGGCTCATCGGGCACTTTTCGCCGTCCACCGTGGTGTAGGCGCCTTCGCCCTCGACGATCATGCGCACCGCGTTGGGCGTGTGGCGGTGGCTGGGCGCCCACTCGCCGGGCAGCAGCAGCTGCATGCCCAGGTACATGGCCGGGCTGGCCTTCATGTTCTCCAGCCCGTGGCCGGGGTTGGCCAGCACCAGCACGCGGCGCTCGGCTTTTTCAATCGGGGTCAGCTCGCCGGCTTTCAGCAGCAGCGGCTTGAGCGTGGCGTAGGGCCAGTGGATGGCCTGCGTGGCGCGCGTGGGAATGTCCGGCGGAAGGACCGCGCGCAGGCTGGGCCACAGCGGCACCAGGTTCAGGTTTTTCAGGTCGTCCCGGTAGTCCTGCGGCAGGTCTTCGAGTCGGCCGAGTTGATGGCTCATGGGTGTCTCCGGAAATGGGCGTTTGAAGTGACTGGTGAAAGCCCTGGCATGTCTCTCTAAAAGGCCGCACACACATAATCAGTGTGCTTATCGTAAGTGTCCTGCTAACATGAATCAAGCCTCACGGGGGAAAACCCTTGATTCCATCCGCCATGAAAAATCCCGACCCGTCCACCGTCAACATCGACCTCCAGCCCGGTCACGCGATCCGCCGTCTGCACCAGATTTCGGTCGGCATCTTTTTGCAGGAAGCGGGCGAACTGGGCATCACGCCCGTACAGTACGCCGCCCTGCAGGTGGTTGGCAACCAGCCCGGCATCGACCAGCGCACGCTGGCACGCACCATCGCGCTGGACGCGTCGACCACGGGTGGCGTGGTGGACCGGCTTGAGGCACGGGGCTGGATGGAGCGCCGTACAGCGCCCGAAGACCGGCGCGCACGCCAGCTGGCGCTGACCGCGGCGGGCGAGCAGGCCCTGGCGGCGAGCATCCCCGCGATGCTGCGCGCCCAGGAGCAAATCCTGGCGCCGCTCAGCGAGGGCCAGCGCAGCGACTTCATGCGCCTGCTGAACCTGCTGGTGACGCAAAACAACGAGATGAGCCGCGCGCCGAGCGACGCGGCACGGTAACCGTCGCGCCGCTTCAACCGTTCCATCCCGGCAGCGGGCTTCCGAGGCGCTGCGGCCAGGGGGTCTGTTCGACTGCGCACAGACAACACCGCCGGTCGCGCAAAATCATCGGTTCCCGCATCGCCTGCTCCGAGACCTCGGCGAGGCGCCTGCACCCCAACCCCGAACAAGGAAAATCCTCATGAACCTGCACCTGAGCATCGGACCGCTGGTGTCCCTCATCGCCGGCATCCTCATCCTGGTGATGCCCCGCCTGCTGAGCACCATCGTCGCCGTCTACCTGATCATCATCGGCTTGCTGGGGCTGTTGGGGCAACGCTGAACCCGTTTGCGCCGGCATGCGCTTCCGTTCTCGGGAACGGGCCGGGTGTCCGTGGAGACGCCCTGAGCCTTGCTGCAAGCGATCGGCTCGCTCAAGCCGGGTCGCATCAGTTTCACCAGGGACAACCATCTGGGGCAAGCCGTAACCTGTTGGTAACTTGTTTCACAGATAATTGAAACCAAATTACAGAACCACCCGTTTCAGCCATCCCCCAGGAGCCAGCCCCCATGCCCCAACGCGCCACCAAAATCGTCGCCACCCTCGGTCCCGCTTCCAGCGACCCCGCCCTGCTGGAGGCGATGATCCGCGCCGGCGTCAACGTGGTGCGGTTGAACTTTTCGCATGGCACCGCGCAGGACCACGTCGACCGCGCCACCCTGGTGCGCGAAGCGGCGCAGCGTGCGGGCCGCGAGGTCGGCATCATGGCCGACCTGCAGGGCCCCAAGATCCGCGTCGGCAAGTTCGCCGACGGCAAGGTGATGCTGGAACCGGGCCATGCTTTCGTGCTCGATGCCTCGCGCACCGAACCGGGCGATCTTGGCGGCGTCGGCCTCGACTACAAGGAACTGCCACGCGACGTGAAGGCCGGCGACACGCTGCTGCTGAACGACGGCCTGATCGTGCTGACCATCGACAAGGTCGTGGGGCCGGCGGTGCACACCACCGTCAAACTCGGCGGTGAGCTGTCCAACAACAAGGGCATCAACAAGCAGGGCGGCGGGCTGACCGCGCCGGCCCTGACCGCCAAGGACATGGACGACATCAAGACCGCCATGGGCCTGAAGGCCGACTACGTGGCGGTGAGTTTCCCCAAGAACGCCACCGACATGGAGCTCGCGCGCCAGCTGTGCAACGTGGCCGGTGCGGCCACCGGCCACAAGCCCGCACTGATCGCCAAGATCGAGCGTGCCGAAGCCATCCCCGAGCTGGCCAACATCCTCAGGGTGTCCGACGGCATCATGGTCGCGCGCGGTGATCTGGCGGTGGAAGTGGGCAACGCGGCCGTGCCCGGCCTGCAGAAACACATGATCAAAATGGCCCGCGAGATGGACAAGGTGGTGATCACCGCCACGCAGATGATGGAGTCGATGATCGTCAACCCGGTGCCCACGCGCGCCGAGGTGAGCGACGTGGCCAACGCGGTGCTCGACGGCACCGACGCGGTGATGCTCAGTGCCGAAACAGCCGCTGGCAAATACCCGCTGGAGACGGTGATGGAGATGGCGAACATCTGCCAGGAAGCCGAGAAGGCCGAGTACAGCGAACTGGGCGCCGACTTCACCGGCAAGACCTTCACGCGCATCGACCAGTCGATCGCCATGGGCGCGCTGTTCACCGCCCACCACCTGGGCGCCAAGGCCATCGTGGCACTGACCGACTCGGGTTCCACGGCGTTGTGGATGAGCCGGCACAACGTGCGCATGCCGATCTACGCGGTGACGTCCAACCTGACCTCGCAGCGAAAGATGACCCTCTACCGCAACGTGCGCCCGCTGCTGATGGACACCAGCGCCGACCGCGACACGGCCCTGGCCGACGCCGAGGCGCACCTGAAGGCGCGCGGCATCGTGCAGAAGGGTGATGTGTACGCCATCACCGTGGGGGAACCCATGGGTCAGCCCGGCGGCACCAACACCTTGAAGCTCTGCAGAGCTGGTTGACGGTGCCCCCACGCTCCGCCGCTGCGCGGGGCGCTGCCCCCCGAGGGGGCTGATCCAGCTTGGGGCGGCCCGGCGCTGGATCGTCCTCCGTGTGCCGCTGGCGGCCCGGCGAAGCCGGTTCCGCGGCGGCCTGGTGTTGATGCCCATCTTTCCGGGCGGGGGTTTGTCATCGGTGTGCAAGGCCCACGGCGCTAAAATTCGCCGAGTTACAGACCGGTTACCAACTTTGATCTAGGGGATTTTCATGGCTCTCGTTTCCATGCGCGAACTGCTCGACCACGCTGCGGCGAACGGTTACGGCATTCCGGCTTTCAACGTCAACAACCTCGAACAGGTGCAGGCCGTCATGGCCGCGGCCGACGAGGTCGGCGCTCCGGTCATCCTGCAGGCCTCGGCCGGTGCCCGCAAGTACGCGGGTGAAGCCTTCATCAAGCACCTGATCCAGGCCGCTGCCGAGATGTACCCGCACATCCCGATGGTCATGCACCAGGACCACGGCACCAGCGTCAAGGTCTGCGAAGGCGCCATCGCCCTGGGCTTCGGCTCGGTCATGATGGACGGCTCCCTCAACGAAGACGGCAAGACGCCGTCGAGCTTCGACTACAACGTGGAAGTGACCCGCAAGGTGGTCGAGATGGCGCACCAGAGCGGCGTCACGGTGGAAGGTGAACTCGGCTGCCTGGGCAACCTGGAAACCGGTGACGCGGGCGAAGAAGACGGCATCGGCGCCGAAGGCAAGCTGGACCATTCCCAGATGCTGACCGACCCCGAAGAGGCCGCCACGTTCGTGAAGGCCACCCAGCTTGATGCCCTGGCCATCGCCATCGGCACCAGCCACGGCGCCTACAAGTTCAGCCGCCCGCCCACCGGCGACATCCTGGCCATCAGCCGCGTGAAAGAGATCCACGCCCGCATCCCCAACACCCACCTGGTGATGCACGGTTCGTCCAGCGTGCCGCAGGACCTGCTCGCGATCATCAACCAGTACGGTGGCCAGATGAAGCAGACCTGGGGCGTGCCGGTGGCCGAGATCCAGGAAGCCATCAAGCACGGCGTGCGCAAGATCAACATCGACACCGACATCCGCATGGCCATGACCGGCGCGGTGCGCAAGTTCATGGCCGAGAACCCCGAGAAGTTCGACGCCCGCGAATGGCTCAAGCCCGCCCGCGAAGCCGCCAAGGCGATCTGCAAGCAGCGCTACATCGAGTTCGGCTGCGAAGGCCAGGGCAGCAAGATCAAGGGCGACACGCTCGCCGTGATGGCCGCGAAGTACGCCAAGGGTGAGCTGGCGCAGAAGGTGGTCTGATCTCTCGACCGACCTGCGATAATCGTCCGGAATGGTTCGGAGCCCGTTGACTGTTCGGTCACCGGGCTTTTTTCTTGGCTGTCACTCCCTTGCGCCCGATCATGACTTCCGCCCTGCACACCTCCGCCCTGAACTCCCTGCCGCTGCTCGCGCGCGGCAAGGTGCGCGACAACTACGCCGTGGGCGACGACCGCATCCTCATGGTCGCGTCCGACCGCATCAGCGCCTTTGACGTGATCATGGGCGAGCCCATCCCCGGCAAGGGCGCGTTGTTGACCAAGCTCAGTCTGTTCTGGTTCGACCAGCTCGGGCCCAAGGGCCTGAATATCTGCCCGATCCACCTGACCGGCGATGCACCCGAGAGCGTGGTGTCGTCCGAAGAGGCGCCGCAGGTCGCGGGCCGCTCCATGCTGGTGCAGCGCCTCAAGCCCATCCCGGTGGAAGCCGTGGTGCGCGGTTACCTGGCTGGCAGCGGCTGGAAGGAATACCAGGAGAGCCGATCGGTCTGCGGCGTGCCGCTGCCCGAAGGGCTGATGAACGCGAGCAAGCTGCCCGAGCCGATCTACACGCCGGCCGCCAAGGCCGAGTTGGGCGAGCACGACGAGAACATCACCTTCGAGCAGACCGTGGCCATGATCGGCCCCGAGCTGGCCACCAGAATCCGCGACATCTCCATCGCGCTGTACAAGGCCGCGGCCGAGATCGCGCTGAAGAAGGGCATCATCATCGCGGATACCAAGTTCGAGTTCGGCCTGGACAAGGCCGGCACCCTGGTGCTGATGGACGAGGTGCTCACGCCGGATTCCTCGCGCTACTGGCCGCTGGAGAGCTACGTGGTGGGGCAGAACCCGCCGAGCTACGACAAGCAGTTCCTGCGCGACTGGCTCGAAACCGCCCAGGTGGGCGGCAAGGCCTGGGACAAGACACCGCCCGCGCCACGCCTGCCCAAGGAAGTGATTGAAAAGACCTCGGCCAAATACCAGGAAGCGCTGACGCGGCTGATGGGCTGAGGCCCTCGCGTCAGGTCGCCAGGCCTTCGGCAAACCCCGGCGCCAGGGCCTGGCGCAGGAAATCCACAAACGCCGTCACCGCGCGCGGTACATGGGCCGAATATGGCCGGATGGCGTAGATCTGGTCGGCAAACGCACCCACCGGCTGCCACAACGGCAACACCATCACCAGCTTGCCCGCGAGCAGGCTCGCCTGGGCGCTGAAGTCGGGCAGCAGCGCAATGCCCAGCCCGCCGAGCGCGGCGTCGCGCAGCGCCTCGCTGTTGTTGGCCGCCAGCGAGCCCGACACCTGCACCGTCACCCGCTCAGCGCCGGCTTCCGGTTGCAGCGGCTCCAGCGTCCAGGCCGGCGTGTCCTGCGAGCGCGGGTAATGCAGGCAGTTGTGCCGCGCCAGGTCGGCCGGCGTCTGCGGCGTGCCCTGGCGGCGTAGGTAGGCGCGGCTGGCCACCAGCACCGAGCGCGTGGTGCACAGCGTCCAGGCCACGTGCGTGTCGGGCGGGTTGGCCGTGTGGCGGATCGCCAGATCAAAACCTTCGGTGGCCAGCGAACTCAGGTGGTCCGACAGGTTCAGCTCCAGCCGCACTTCGGGGTACTGGCGCAGAAACTCCGGCAGGCGCGGCACCAGCTGCTGGCGCGCAAAGGCCACCGGCGCCGTCACGCGCAGCAGGCCGCGCGGCGCGCCGGCGGCATCGCGCACCTGCGCAAAACACTGGGCGATGTGCTCGAACGAGGCGCGGGTGTCGTCCACCAGGCGTTGGCCGGCTTCGGTCAGCCGCACGCTGCGGGTGGTGCGCTGCACCAGCGCCACGCCGGCCATGCGCTCGAGCTCGGCGATGCGCTGGCTCACCGCCGCCTTGCTCACGCCCAGGCGCGCGGCGGCGGCCGTGTAGCTGCCCTGCTGGGCCAGCACGCCCAGCCAGTGGAAGTGGCCCCAGAGTTCGTGGACTTTCTGCTCGTTCATGGATCCTATTGTTCACCATTTTGAACAATCATTTCAGGTTTTTGGCCTTGTATCGGGCGGCCGTGCTTCCTACACTGCACCCACCCCTCATCCAGTCCGAGACACACCATGACCACCGCCATCACCCACTTCATCGCTGGCGCCCGCGCCGCCGGTTCCTCCACCCGCGCGCAGGACGTGTTCAACCCCGCCACCGGCGCCGTCACCGGCCGCGTGGCGCTGGCCAGTGCCGCCAACGTGGACACGGCCGTGGCGGCCGCGCAGGCTGCGTTCCCCGCCTGGTCCGACACGCCGCCGATCCGCCGCGCGCGCGTGATGTTCAAGTTTCTCGAACTGGTGAACCTGCACAAAGACGAGTTGGCGCACCTGATCACCGCCGAACACGGCAAGGTGTTCACCGACGCGCAGGGTGAGGTGGCGCGCGGCATCGACATCATCGAATTCGCCTGCGGCATCCCGCAACTGCTCAAGGGCGATTTCACCGACCAGGTCTCCACCGGCATGGACAACTGGACCATCCGCCAGGCGCTGGGCGTGGTGGCCGGCATCACGCCGTTCAACTTCCCCGTGATGGTGCCCATGTGGATGTTCCCCGTGGCGATCGCCGCGGGCAACACCTTCGTGCTGAAGCCCAGCCCCATCGACCCCAGCGCCAGCCTGTTCATGGCCGAGCTGCTGAAGCAGGCCGGCCTGCCCGACGGCGTGTTCAACGTGGTGCAGGGCGACAAGGAAGCCGTGGATGCGCTGCTGGTGCACCCGGACGTGAAGGCGATTTCCTTCGTCGGCTCCACGCCCATCGCTAACTACATCTACGAGACCGGCGCCCACCACGGCAAGCGCGTGCAGGCCCTGGGCGGTGCCAAGAACCACATGGTGGTCATGCCCGACGCCGACCTGGACCAGGCGGTGGACGCGCTGATCGGCGCGGCCTACGGCAGCGCCGGCGAACGCTGCATGGCCATCTCGGTGGCGGTGCTGGTGGGCGACGTGGCCGACAAGATCATGCCCAAGCTGATCGAGCGCACGAAGGCGCTCAAGGTGCTCAACGGCACCAACCTGGCGGCCGAGATGGGCCCGATCGTGACCGCCGCCGCGCACCAGCGCATCACGGGTTACATCGAAGCGGGTGCTGCCGAAGGCGCCGAGCTGCTGGTGGACGGCCGCCGCTTCGATGCGAAGCAGACCGGCGAAGGCTGCGAAGCCGGTTTCTGGATGGGCGGCACGCTGTTCGACAACGTGACCACCGACATGAAAATCTACAAGGAAGAGATCTTTGGCCCGGTGCTGAGCTGCGTGCGCGTGCACGACTTCGCCGAGGCGGTGCAGATCATCAATCACCACGAGTTCGGCAACGGCACGAGCTGCTTCACGCGCGACGGCAACGTGGCGCGCGAGTTCGCGCGTCGCATCCAGGTGGGCATGGTGGGCATCAACGTGCCGATCCCCGTGCCCATGGCCTGGCAGGGTTTTGGTGGCTGGAAGAAGAGCCTGTTTGGCGACATGCACGCCTATGGCGAAGAGGGCGTGCGCTTCTACACCAAACAGAAGTCGATCATGCAGCGCTGGCCGGAGTCGATTGGCAAGGGGGCTGAGTTTGTGATGCCCACCGCTAAATAAGTTACC
Organism: Hydrogenophaga sp. L76; assembly: GCF_057654755.1. Classification (NCBI taxonomy): domain Bacteria; kingdom Pseudomonadati; phylum Pseudomonadota; class Betaproteobacteria; order Burkholderiales; family Comamonadaceae; genus Hydrogenophaga; species Hydrogenophaga sp. L76. The sequence continues at coordinate 2,795,982 of NZ_CM172807.1, read as the reverse complement.
CCCTGCGCCGCCTTCGGTGTCACCCCCCAGGGGGCGCCACTGGCGGCCCGGCGGAGCCGGTTCCGCGGTGGCTCTGGGTGGGGCACTTCGGCCTCGTTGCTCTTTTTGGGCGGCGAGGCTTTTTGTTTTCTGCACCTCGCGGGTCGATGGCGCGGCGCGTCCGACTCCGCGAATGTCCCCCGGGCCGTGCCGGCCCTCCTCCTTGACTTCGCTGCGTCAGACACACCACGCCATCGACGGGCGAACGGACGGATTTCCAGAATGTGGATAGCCAACCCCTCGGCCCGGCGCAATGGGGCGTTCTGCATAGCGAAGTAAAGGAGGAGGATCGGGCGTAGCCCGATCCGGGGGGCATGAGCGGCGCAGAGCGCTCCGTTGCGCCGGGCCAGCGAGCGCCAACCCAAGGCCAGCGTCAACACAGTCAAACGACCACCCAACCCTCATCAGGGTTGTCGACGCAAGGCACTGGGATTTCATGGGGTTACTGGGTAGAGTGGATAGCCAGCCGGCATGAAGGAGGCCCACCATGTACACAGCCGCCACCACGCGCTACGACAGCTTGCCCTACCGCCTGTGCGGCCGCAGTGGGCTGCGCCTGCCCGCCCTCTCGCTCGGTCTGTGGCACAACTTCGGCGACAGCTCGCACCTGGAAACCCAGCGCGCCATGCTGCGCACCGCCTTTGATCTGGGCATCACCCACTTCGACCTCGCCAACAACTACGGCCCGCCCGCCGGCAGCGCCGAGACCAATTTCGGTGAACACCTGCGGCACGATTTCCGGCCCTACCGCGACGAACTGCTGATCTCCACCAAGGCCGGCTGGGACATGTGGCGCGGGCCCTATGGGCAGGGCGGCGGTTCGCGCAAGTACCTGCTCGCCAGCCTCGACCAGAGCCTCAAGCGCATGGGTCTGGACTACGTCGACATCTTCTATTCGCACCGCTACGACCCGGACACGCCGCTCGAAGAAACCATGGGCGCGCTGGCCACCGCCGTGCAGCAGGGCAAGGCGCTTTACGTGGGCATTTCCAGCTACTCGGCCGGCAAGACCCGCGAGGCCGCGGCGATCCTGCGGCACATGGGCGTGCCCTTGCTGATCCACCAGCCGTCCTACAGCCTGCTCAACCGCTGGATCGAGGGCGAGCTGCTCGACACCCTGCAGGACGAGGGCGTGGGCTGCATCGCCTTCAGCCCGCTGGCCCAGGGCCTGCTGACCAGCAAGTACCTGGGCGGCATTCCCGAGGGCGCGCGCATCAACCAGCCGGGCGGCGGCTCCTTCAAGATGGAGCACCTGAGCGAGCAGAACCTGAACCACGTGCGGGCGCTCAATGAGATCGCCTTCAACCGGGGCCAGAGCCTGGCGCAGATGGCGGTGGCCTGGGTGTTGCGCCAGCCCGGCATGACCTCGGCGGTCATCGGCGCCAGCCGCCTGGAGCAGATCGTGGAGCTGGCTGGGGCACTGGACAACCTGGCTTTCAGCCCCGAGGAACTGACCGCGATCGACCAGCACGCGGTGGAGGGCGGCATCAACCTCTGGAAGAAGCCGTCGACCGATCAGAGGCCGTAGATCGGCTCACCCCCGCCGCGCTGCGCGCGACCCCCTTCAAGGGGGCTGAGGACCGCGGCTCCGAGCCTGCCTGCGCAGGCTTGGACGGGACGAAGAGTCAGCGGCTCTGACGCTGACGCGGCCTGCAAGGCACGCTGGAGGCCCGGCAAAGCCGGTTCCTCGGCGTCCTGGGTGAGCACCCGCGCTTTAGCTCAGCACCACGCTGGACAAACGCCGGCGGTAGGTCGCCACGGTCGGGTCTTCCGGTGGCACCTGGCCTTCGGCCACCTTGGGCTTGGGCGGTTCGATGATGTCGAGGATGGCGATGAAGGTCTTGCGCGCCAGCTCTTCGTTCCAGGCCTTGTCGCGCATCAGGATTTCCAGCAGATCGTCCATGGCCGGCACGAACTGGTTGTGCGCCATCAGCAGCTGGGCCAGCGCGAAGCGGCTGTCGAAGTCGCGCTTGTTGGTGGCGATCTTGGCCTGCAGCTCGGCGGCGCGCGCCTCGGGGTCGGCCACCATGTCCTGCGCGTCGCGCGCTTTCATCCAGCGGTTGAGCGAGTCGAGCCGGCGCACGGCCACGGCCTTGGCGATCACCGGGGCAAAGGCCACCTTGGCTTCGTCGTCGCGTTCCAGCTCCAGCAGCAGCTTGACCAGGTCGAAGCGCGCGTCGTCGTTTTCCGGGTCGGTCTGCACGGCGTGCTGCAGTTTGTCCAGAGCGCCTTCCACGTCACCGTCGGCCAGCGCGTCCAGCGCTTCGGCCTCTTCGGCGGCAGCTTCCACTTCTTCGGCCGCGGGCAGGTGCTTGTCGAGGAATTCCTTGATCTGGCCTTCGGGCAAGGCGCCCATGAAACCGTCGACCGGCTGGCCGTTCATGAGCAGCACGCAGGTGGGGATGCTGCGAATGCCGAAGGCCTGGGCGAGCTGCTGCTCCTGGTCGGAATCGATCTTCACCAGTTTGAAGCGCCCGGCGTAGTCGGTCTCGATCTTCTCCAGCAGCGGGCCGATGACCTTGCAGGGGCCGCACCAGGGCGCCCAGAAATCGACCAGCACGGGCGTTTGCATCGAGGCTTCGATGACTTCGGTTTCAAAGTTGGCGACGGTGACGTTGATCATGGGAAAGGCTCTGGAAATGGGCGCACATCGCCGACGGCGGGGCGCGAAACGTAAAATCGACACTTTACCGGAGAGGGGCCGATTTCCCGAACCGGTCCCCCACGCCGGCCCTCCGGGCGCCCGGCAGAAAGCCCTCCATGAGTTCCATCCAAGTGGGCGTGGTCATGGGTTCCAGCAGCGACTGGGACACCATGCAGCACGCCGTGCAGATCCTCAAAGACTTCGGCATTCCGCACGAGGCGCGCGTGGTCTCGGCGCATCGCATGCCCGACGACATGTTCGCCTACGCCGAGGCCGCCGTCGGCCGCGGCCTCAAGGCGATCATCGCCGGCGCTGGCGGCGCGGCGCACCTGCCCGGCATGATCGCGGCCAAGACCGTCGTACCGGTGCTGGGCGTGCCGGTGATGTCGAAAGCGCTGTCGGGTGTCGATTCGCTGCACTCCATCGTTCAGATGCCCAAGGGCGTGCCGGTCGCGACGTTCGCCATCGGCCAGGCTGGTGCGGCGAACGCGGCGCTGTTTGCCGTGGCCTTGCTGGCCAACGAAGACCCGGCGCTGCGCGAGAAGCTGGAAGTTTTCCGCGCTGCGCAGACCGAGGCGGCCCGCAACATGGCACTGCCGACCACATGAGCCGCAAACCTCTTTTGCCCGGTGCCCTGTCGGACCGTGGCCAGCAGATGACGCTGGGTGTCATGGGTGGTGGCCAGCTGGGCCGCATGTTTGTGCAGGCCGCGCAGGCCATGGGCTATTTCACCGCGGTGCTGGACCCGGACCCGGCCAGCCCGGCCGGGCTGATCAGCCACTACCACATACAAACGCCGTACGACGACGAGCAGGGTCTGGCGCAGCTGATGCAGCGCTGTGACGCCATCACCACCGAGTTCGAGAACGTGCCCGCCCCCGCGCTGCTCACGCTGGGCGCGCACCGGCCGGTGGCGCCTTCGTCGGCCAGCGTGGCGGTGGCGCAGGACCGCATCGAGGAAAAGGCGCATTTCGTGGCCTGCGGCCCGATCAGCGGCGTCTACCCCGCGCCCTACGCGGCCATCGCATCGCCCGAGCTGCTGGCGGCGGTGCCGGCCGAGCTGTTGCCCGGCATCGTGAAAACCGCGCGCCTGGGCTACGACGGCAAGGGCCAGATCCGCGTCAAGACCCGCGAAGAGCTGGCCGCCGCCTGGGAGCAGCTGGGCCGCGTGCCCTGCGTGCTGGAAAAGCTCATGCCGCTGCAGAGCGAGTGTTCGGTGCTGGTGGCGCGCGGCGCCGACGGTCAGGTGGTGAGTTTCCCGGTGCAGGCCAACACGCACCACGACGGCATCCTCGCCATCACCGAGGTCTACGAGGGCGCCGTGCCGGCCGATCTGGCCGCGCGCGCACAGGCCAGCACGGTGGCGATCGCGAACCACCTGAACTACATCGGCGTGTTGTGCGTCGAGTACTTCGTGGTCGACAACGGTCAGGGTGGCAGCGACCTTATCGTCAACGAGATGGCGCCGCGCCCGCACAACAGCGGCCACTATACGCAGAACGCCTGTGACATCTCGCAGTTCGAGGCCCAGGTACGCGCGCTCGCCGGCCTGCCGCTGCCCGTGCCGCGCCAGCACAGCCCGGCCATCATGGTCAACCTGCTGGGCGACTTGTGGTTCAACCCGAACGGTGTGCGTGCGCAGGCCAGCGAGCGGCCGGTGTCGCCGCCCTGGGCGCAGGTGCTGGCGCTGCCCGGCACGCACCTGCACCTGTACGGCAAGCTCAGCGCCCGCCCGGGCCGCAAGATGGGTCACCTGAACATCACCGGCAGCTCGGTGGCGCAGGTGCGCGAGACGACCGCGAAGGTGCTGGCGCTGCTCGGCCTGCCCGCGCTGCCCTGATCCACCGATGCCGCTCTGCCTGAACGCCAGCGATCCGGCGGCTGTCGAATCCGCCGCCCAGCGCCTGGCCGCGGGTTCGCTGGTCGGCATGCCGACCGAAACCGTCTATGGCCTGGCGGCCGATGCCGGCAACGCCAGCGCCGTGCAGCGCATCTTCGAGGCCAAGGGCCGGCCGAGCGACCACCCGCTGATCGTGCACATTCCGCCCGCTGGGGCGGCCGACTGGCGTGCCGCCGTGGCACCGTTTGCGCGCGACGTGCCGGCGTTTGCTGCCGCGTTGATGCAGGCTTTCTGGCCCGGACCGCTCACGCTGATCCTGCCGCGCCGGCCCGAGGTGGCGGCGGTGGCTGCGGGTGGCCAGGACTCGGTGGGCCTGCGCTGCCCCTCGCACCCGGTGGCGCAGGCGCTGCTGGTGGCGGCGCGTGCGCACGGCGTGCACGGCGTGGCCGCGCCCAGTGCCAACCGCTTCGGCCGCGTCAGCCCCACCACCGCCGCGCACGTGGCCGAAGAGTTCACCGACCTGGCGGACGACGCGCTGCTCATCCTGGACGGGGGGGGCTGCCCGGTGGGCATCGAGTCAACCATCGTGGACTGCTCGCGCGGCGCCCCGGTGCTGCTGCGCCCCGGGGTGATCACGCCGGCGCAGATCGAAGCCGTGTGTGGACAGCCGCTGCGCGCGCGCGACGAGGCCGCGCCGCGCGCCTCCGGCACGCTGGAATCGCACTACGCGCCGCGTGCCAAGGTGCGGCTGATGGCGGCGCCGCAGCTGCAGGCGGCGCTCGACGTGCTGGGTCCGGACGCGAAACACATCGCGGTCTACGCCCGCGCACCGCTGAAAACGGCGCGCGGCATTCTCTTTCGCCGCATGCCCGACGATGCAGCCCAGGCCGCGCAGGCGCTGTTTGCCGTGTTGCGCGAGCTCGATGCCACGGGCGTCAAGCTCATCTGGGTGGAAACGCCGCCCGAAGGCGCCGACTGGGATGGTGTGCGCGACCGCCTGCAACGCGCATCGGCCTGAACGAAACACCCCCTGCGCCGCTTCGCGTCACCCCCCTCAAGGGGGGCGGCACTGGCCGTCTGGCAAAGCCAGCCCGGCGGTGCCTCTGGGCGGCGTTGTCTCATGCGTTGCGGGTGGTGCTCCGGTGCCATGAAAACTGATACGGCTTCGCGCCTTGTTCTCACTTCGATGGCAAACCCGTAAGGGAGACGCTCTGTCTGCGTTTCACGAGCGCCCGAAGCGCAGTTTCATGGTCAGGATGGCCAGTGCCAGCAGCAGCGTGATCGCATTGGCCACGACCACCGGCCAGGCGCCCAGCATCAGGCCGTAGGCCAGCCACATCGCAATGCCCAGCGTGAAGCTGCTGTACATGCCCAGAGAAATGCCGCTCACGTCCCGCGTCTGGAACGTGTGCCAGACCTGGGGCACAAAACTGAAAGTGGTCAGGAAAGCGGCGAAGTAGCCGATAAGGTCGTCAGGGCGCATAGCCGCGCATGATAGGAGCGGCGATGGCTTCTTGCTTGCCGGCCGTTCAATTTCCATGTCTTTTCAACGCCTGCCGCAGCAGGATATGAACGGGTATTCCACCGGTGGACTGCCCGCACACCCCTCGGCACGTGAGGTGCAGCGAACGAGAAGCGCCATGGCCCGCCATCACCCGCAGAACATCGAGCAAAGACCTTGTAAGGGGTGGCGCTCAGTCCGGCTGCGCAGCGGTCCATTCCACCAGCGCTTCCAGCGCCGGCCGCGCGGCACTCGCGTTCGGGTGGTTGATGAACCCCACGACCGCGTAGCGTGTGCCGTTCACCGCATTCACGTAACCGGCGACACCCGTCACGTCGCGCAGCGTGCCGGTCTTGAGCCAGGCGTTGCCCCGTGCGGCGCTGCGCGGCGAGCGCGCCATGCGCGCGGCCGTGCCGCTGACGCCCGCCACCGACAGCGACTGCACGAACTGCGCGCCCTTGGGATGGGCTGCCGCGTGGCGCAGCAGGCCGGCCAGCGCGTCGGCGCTGATGCGCTCGTCGCGCGAGAGACCCGAGCCGTTGTCCATGACCGGGGGCGCATGGCGGATGCCGAAGGTGGTTTTCCACCACCGGCTCACGACCTCGCGTGAGCGCTCGAACCGCCCCGTGCGCAGCGGGGTGATGTGTTCGCGCGGCACGGTCCGCGCGTCCTGCCGCCCCGGGTTGAGCCGGCCCAGCGTGAGGAACACCTGTTGTGCCATCACGTTGTTGCTCCACTGGTTCACGTCGGTGATGATGTCCGAGAGCGGCAACGAGTGGGCTTCGTGCAGCAGGGTGGCGCCGGGCGGGGTGGTTCCGCTGCGCACCTGCCCGGTGAGGGCACCGCCGCTGGCGCGCCACAGGCCTTCGAGCGCCCGGGCGGCGTAGCTCGACGGGTCCTGGTAGGCCACGGGCCAGACGCGTTCGCCGCAGCTCTGCGGATACTGGCCCTCGAAACGGATGGTGTTGGCGTCGTCAAAACGAGCGCGCAGGGCGCCGCGCCAGTCGCCACAGCCTTTGCGCGACAGCGGCACGGTGGCGTCGATGGCGAGACCCGCCATGGGCGGCTCGCTCAGCACGTGGGCGACGCCGAGGGCGTGGTCGGGCTGGAACTTCAGGACCACCGACTTGAAGTTCACCAGCAGCGCGTCGGGGCTGGCGTTGTAGGGCCGCAAGGCCTCGCCGTCGAAGGCGCCGGGGTCGCGCGCGGGCAGTTCGAAAGCGCTGTGGTCCAGCACCAGGTCGCCCAGCACCACCTGCACGCCCCGGTCCTGCAGCGCGAAGAAGGCCGACTGTATGCGCTCCAGCACCAGCTTCGGGTCGCCCCCGCCCTGGATGTAGAGGTTGCCGCGCAAGGTCCCTTGGTCCACGGCGCCGTCGGTGTAGAAGCGCGTGCGCCAGGTGAAGTCGGGGCCGAGCAGGTCGATGGCGGCGTAGGTGGTCACCAGTTTCATGACCGAGGCCGGGTTGATCGGCTGTTCGGCACGGTGGCGCAGGCGCTCGCCGCCGTTGCCGGACACCGGCACCACCAGCGCCGACACCGCGCTCACAGGCACCGCGGCCCGCCGCAGCGCCGCCTGCACCGAGGACGGCAGGGCGTCATCGGCCAGCGCCAGGGCCGGGAGCACCAGGGCGCCGAGCAGGCCCGCGCCGGGTGCGCGCCACCAGGCCGCTCCCGGGGTGGGGGGCGTGTGTCGGGCATGTTCGGGGAGCGGGCGGGTCAACATGGGGGAATTATGGGACCCGGTGGTGGCGCTGGCGTGCAAAGAGCGACGCCGTCCGGCGCCTGCATCGGGCAACAGCGCTTGCGACGACGAACGAAGCCGCGGATGCGGCTCGCCGATAATGGCCGGATGCTCTCTGCCGTCTCCCCAGCTTCCCCCTCGCTGCGCCTGCTGGCCATCGAAACCAGCACCGACATCCTCTCGGTGGCGCTGGGCAGCGGGGCGCCCGGCGAGTCGCTGTGGCAGCACACCGGTCCGGGCGCCGCGCAGGCCTCGGCCACCCTGTTGCCCGTGGTGCAGTCGCTGCTGGCACAGGCCGGGTGGGCACTGCCGGCGCTGGATGCGCTGGTGTTTGCGCGCGGGCCCGGCTCGTTCACCGGTTTGCGCACCGCTTGCGCCGTCGCCCAGGGCCTGGCCTATGGCGCCCGGGGCGCGGGCCGCGAAGGCGGTGTGCCGGTCTTGCCGGTGGACACCCTGCTGGCGCTGGCCGAAGAAGCGCGCCACCAGCGGGCACTGGCCGGGCAGGCGCCACCGCGCGTGATCGCGGCCTTGCTCGATGCGCGCATGGACGAGATGTATGTGGCGCTCTACGCGTGTGGACCGCAGGGGCTGGATCCGGTGCCGCTGCAGCCGCCGCGCCTGTGTTCGCCGGCCGATCTCGGAGAGTGGCTGAAGCAGGCGCTGCCCGGGCCGCTGGCCGCTGGCGACTGCCTGCTCGCGGGCAATGTGTTTGCCAGCTACGGTGCGCAATTCAGCGACCTCGCGGGCGAACGGCAGGTGGCCTTGCCCACGGCGGCGGCCCTGTTGCGCCTGGCGCCGGCCTTGCTGACTGCCGGGCAGGCGGTGGCCGCGCACGAGGCGCTGCCGCTCTACGTGCGCGACAAGGTGGCGCAGACCACGGCCGAGCGCGAACGCCTGCGGCTGGAGCAATTGGTGCGCCTGTCCGTGCCCGTGTCGGCGGTGTCGCCGCTGGACGCCTGAGGGTGACGAACATGAGCCGGTTTCCAGCGATGCCGTCCGACAGCGCGCCGACCGTGCCCGTGTGGTCCGCGAGCGACTGGCCCCGCGCCGACGCCTGCGCCCACCCCGCACCGGCTGCGGAGCGCCGCATCGCCTTCGAGGTGGTGACCGATGCCGACCTGGACGCGGTGTGTGAGGTGGAAAAGTCCGCCTACACCCACCCCTGGACGCGAAAGCACTTCGCCGACTCGCTGGCCTCGGGTTATCCGGCGGTGATGCTGCTGGGCGAAGCCCTGCCGGGCGAGGCGGTGCATTCCCGGCGGGCCGACGGCCGTGTGCTGCTCGGTTACCTGGTGGCCATGCCCGGCGTGGACGAGGTGCACCTGCTCAACATCACGGTGGCGCCGGCGCACCAGCGCCAGGGGTGGGCGCGCTTCATGCTCGACGCGCTGGCGCTGTGGTCGCGTGGCCGGGGCGCGCAGTGGCTGTGGCTCGAGGTGCGCGCCAGCAACGCACCGGCGCGCGCCCTGTACGAACGGTATGGCTTCCAGCAGGTGGGCATGCGCCGCGCTTATTACCCGGCCGGCCAGTTCCAGCGCGAAGACGCGGTGGTCATGAGCCTCAATCTGGTGACGCAGGCCGAAGGCGGGGCGGTGGCATGAACGACTCCGCAACAAACGATCCAGCCGACCGCCCCGACGCCTCGTTCGTGCCGCTGCTCGATGCGCGCCAGCGCGCCATGCTGGCCGAGATGGGCGTGCGTGTCTGGGCGCCCAGGCCGCCCGTGGCCGCCCAAATCACTGCGCCCGTGGCGGCCGAAGCGCCGTCCACCTCGGTGGAGCGCGCACCCGCGCCTGCGCCAGCGTCAGCGCCCGTTGCACCCGCCGCCCGGCCCGCACCGGTGCGGCCGCCGGTGAAAGAAGCGGTGGTGGCAGTGCCCCAGCCCGTTGCCGCAACGGCCAGGCATCGCCCGGCGGACGTGGCCGCCATGGACTGGCCCACGCTGGAAGCCGCCGTCGCGGGCTGCGAAGCCTGCGGCCTGTGCCGCAGCCGCCAGAACACCGTGTTCGGTGTCGGCGACCGCCAGGCCGACTGGATGGTGATCGGCGAAGCACCCGGCGAAAACGAGGACCTGCAGGGTGAACCCTTCGTGGGCGTGGCCGGCCAGCTGCTCGACAACATGCTGCGCGCCGTCGGACGCAGCCGCAGCGGCAGTGGCGCGCAGGCCGCCTACATCGCCAACGTGCTCAAGTGCCGGCCACCCGCCAACCGCAACCCGCTGCCCGAAGAGGTGGCGATGTGCGAGCCCTATCTGGCGCGCCAGGTGGCGCTGGTGCAGCCCAAGATCATCCTCGCCATGGGGCGTTTCGCCGTGCAGTCGCTGCTGCAGACCAGCGAACCCATCGGCAAGCTGCGCGGGCAGGTGCACCGCTACCAGGGTGTGCCGGTCATCGTGACCTACCACCCGGCCTACCTGCTGCGCACGCCCACCGACAAGGCCAAGGCCTGGGCCGACCTGTGCCTGGCGCTGGAGACGGCGGCCGCATCCGAGGACACACCCGCGGCCGTCTGACGCAGGCCGCCTGGTCCCCGGTCACTGACTTCAGCGCATCCCTGCCGCCGTTCGGCCCTGGTGCCTGAACACGCTGATTTCAGCGGTGTTCTGCGCTCACTGGCCGCGTCGGCCACAACACGGTCGCAATCGCCAGCATCACCAGCACCACGGCGGTCCAGTCCTGCCAGTGCAGCACCTCGCCCAGCCACCAGGCGCCACTGAACACGCCCAGCACCGGGATGAACATGACCGAGAGCGTGGAGGCGATGGGTGGCAGGTCGCGCGCCAGCATCAGCCAGACCACCTGGGCGAACGCAAAGACGCCAATGGCGTTGTAGACGATGGCGCCCCAGATGGGCGCCGATGGCAGGGTCCAGGCGTCGCGCTCAAAGACCACCGCCAGCAGCGTCATCCACAGCGTGGTGGCCACGGTCATCCAGAAAGAGATCGCCAGCGTCGGGTGTGCGATGCGGGTGCGGCGCATCAGCTGCGTGCCCAGCGCCCAGGTGGCCGCCGCCACCAGCATCATGAACACGCCCAGCGGCCGGCCCGACAGGGTGCTGACTTCGTGCCAGAGCAGCAGCACCACGCCCAGCGCCGCAGCGGCCACGCCGAACCAGGCACGGCCCGCCAGCCGCTGGCCGAACCAGGCCGCACCGAGCAAGGCTGAGAACACCGGCATCGTGTAGCCGAGGATCGCCGCCCGGCCGCTGGAGAGCGACTGGATCGCCAGGATGGCCAGCGTGTGCCAGAAGAACATGTTGGTGACCGTGAGCACAGCCAGCTCGCGCCAGTGCACACGATCGATGCGAAACGGCACCTTGCGCCACAGCAGAAACAAGCCCAGCACCGGCAGGCCCAGCCACATGCAGATGGTGCGGAAAGTGAGGGGCGGGAAGCCGGTCACGCCGATCTTCATGATCGGCCAGTTGAGGCCCCAGACCAGGGTGAGCAGGACGAGCAGGATGAGTTGCTGGCGGGACAGGGCGTGCATCGGTCTGATCTTAGGGGGCTTTCGGTGCATGCCTGTCGCCTGGGGCCACCTAAAATCGGGCCATGACCTTTCTCGACATGCTCGGCGCGGCAGAGCGCCAGAACCAGTCCCTGCTCTGCGTCGGTCTGGACCCGGATCCGGCGAAGTTTCCCGCCCACCTCCGTGGCGACGCCAGCCGCATCTACGACTTCTGCGCCGCGATCGTCGAGGCCACGGCCGACACCGTGATCGCCTTCAAGCCGCAGATCGCCTACTTCGCCGCCCACCGTGCCGAAGACCAGCTCGAACGCCTGATGGCGCACATGCGTGCGGTGGCGCCACAGGTGCCGGTGATCCTCGACGCCAAGCGAGGCGACATCGGCAGCACCGCCGAGCAGTACGCCATCGAGGCTTTTGAACGCTACGGCGCCGACGCCGTGACGCTCTCACCCTTCATGGGCTTCGATTCGGTGCAGCCCTACCTGAAGTACGAAGGCAAGGGTGCGTTCCTGCTCTGCCGCACCTCCAACCCGGGTGGTGACGATCTGCAGAACCAGCGCCTGGCGTCGGTGGACGGCCAGCCCTTGCTGTACGAACACGTGGCCCGGCTCGCCCAAGGGCCGTGGAACCTGAACGGGCAGCTCGGCCTGGTCGTGGGCGCCACCTATCCGGCAGAGATCGAGCGCGTGCGTGAACTCGCGCCCACGCTGCCGCTGCTGATCCCCGGTGTGGGTGCGCAGGGCGGTGACGCCGTGGCCACCGTGCGCGCCGGTTACCGCCGGCAGGGCGACGCGACCACCGGACCGGTCATCGTCAACAGTTCGCGCGCCATCCTCTACGCGTCCAGCGGTGGAGATTTCGCTGCCGCTGCGCGCAGCGAGGCCCTGCGCACGCGCAACGTGCTGGAAGCCGCCCGGGGCTGAGCGCTCCCGGGCGCTCTGGCGGAACAATGGCCCGCAGGCGACAGCCCGCGGCGGCCCGGCCGTCTACCATGCCGCTCTGCTTCTAACGGGACACCGCCCCATGATCACCCTCTACACCGCCGCCACGCCGAATGGGCACAAGGTGTCCATCGCGCTGGAAGAGCTGGGCCTGCCCTGGACCCTGCAGGTGCTGGACCTGGCGGCCGGGGAGCAGAAGACGCCCGCTTTCCTGGCCATCAACCCGAACGGCCGCATCCCCGCCATCGTGGACCACGAGGCCGATGATTTTGCGGTGTTCGAGTCCGGCGCCTGCCTGATCTACCTGGCCGAAAAGACCGGCCGGCTCATGCCCGCGGATGCCAAGGGCCGCTCGCGCGTGCTGCAGTGGCTGATGTTCCAGATGGGTGGCATCGGCCCGATGATGGGCCAGGCCAATGTGTTCTTCCGCTACTTTCCCGAGAAGATCCCGGCCGTGATCGACCGCTACCAGGGCGAGAGCAAGCGCCTGTTCCGGGTGCTCGATGGCCAGCTGAAGGACCACGAATACCTGGCGGGTGACTACTCGATCGCCGACATCGCCAACTGGGCCTGGGTGCGCACGCACCGCTGGTCGGGTGTGGAAATGGACGACCTGCCGCACCTCAAACGCTGGCGCGACGCGATCCGGGCGCGCCCCGCGGTGCAGCGCGGCATTGAACAGCCGCCGTCGAAGGTGGACCTCACGCGCGACGGCGACGCGGGCGCGCAGCGTTTCGCCGAAGACGCGCGCCGCATGGTGGAGATGGGGCAGAGTCTGCGACCCGCTGCCGGTCAGGGGGATGCGCCATGAAACTCTATGTCTCGCCGCGTGCCCCCAGTCCCCGGCGTGTGCTGATGTTCCTGGTCGAGAAAAACATCAACGGTCTGGAGCTGGTCAACGTGGACCTCAACGCGCAGGAACACAAGAGCGAGCAATACCGTGCCAAGAGTCCGCTGGCGCGCGTGCCGGCGCTGGAGCTCGACGACGGCCGCGTGCTCACCGAGACCCGCGCCATCTGCACCTACCTGGAAGGCCGCCACCCGACGCCCAACCTGATGGGTGCGGACGCCACCGAGCGCGCCTTCATCGAAATGGCCGACCGGCGCGTGGAGTGGTATTTCTTGCTGCCCATCGCCAACTGTGTGCGCCACACCCACCCGGGACTGGCCCCGCTGGAGCAGCCGCAGTTTCCCGAGTTCGGCCGGTCGCAGGGCGAGAAGCTGCGCGAGTCTGCGGCCTGGCTCGATGGCGAGCTGCGGCGCCAGCCCTGGGTGGCGGGCGAGCGTTTCACCATCGCCGACATCACGGCCTTCTGCGCGCTGGAGTTCGCGAAGCTGATGCGCTTCAATGCGGGCGAATTGGGTTTTGTCGTCCTGCAGGCCTGGCGCGACCGGGTGGCCGAACGGCCGAGCGCAAAAACCTAGCGCCCCGCACAGCGCTGGAGCCCCGCTCCGCGCCGGCTGCGCTGTTTCAGTCCCAGGCGGCGATGGTTCGCAGCAACTGCTGCTGCACGCCGGGCAGCTCGGCCAGGTGCACCGCCATCAGCTCGTGCAAACGACCGATCACCTTCCGCCCGGCGGGTGGCGGCGCGCTGGCGAGCAGGGCTTGTGCGGTGTGGAGATCGTTGAGGGTGCCGAGCACGTCCTGGGCGCGCTTGAGTGACGCGCCCCCCCGCCGCTTGGGCGGCAACAGGCTGGACAGGAAGGACTGGGCGTAGCGCAGTTTCTTGAGCTCGATGCGCAGCTCGTGCCGCTCGGTGGCCGCTTGTCGCGCCGCGAGGCGCACCTCGCGCTGCAGGCTGCGGTGGCGTTGCTGCAGGGTGGCGTGTGCCCAATCGGTCAGCGCTGGCTGGCCGGTTCGAGGGGCCTGGCCCTGCAGCGCCAGCAGCGCGCGCGCGAAGGCCAGCTGGCCGAGTGCAAAGGCGGGCCCGGTCAGCGCCTGACGGGCGCGCTGGTTGGCTTCACCCCGGGCCTGGTCGACCCAGCGTGTCAGGGACGCTGCCTGAGGGCCCTCTCCCAGCAACTGGGGCAGCCAGGTCGTGGCCAGCACGTCCCAGTTGCGCGCATCGCCGAGCTGCCCGGCGGCGGTTTGCCAATGGGCGCTCCAGTGGGCCGAGAAGCGGCGTGGCAGAAAGGGCCGGAACAGGCGCAGCCCGGTGCGCAGGCGGCGCAGCGCCACCCGCGCCTGGTGGATGTACTCCGGGTCGGGCAGGGGGCCGGTCCCGGGTGTTTGCAGCAGCCCCAGCACGTTGCCTTGCAGCTGGGCCAGGCAGGCCCATGCCGTCGAGCAGAAAGCCTGTACCGGGTCGCCGTCGGCTGGCAGTTGCAGCGGTGCTTCGCGCAACGGCTCGGGCGTGTGGCCCAGAAACAGAGCCAGGCCGCGCTCGGCCTTGCTGCGGTCCGAGGGATAGAGCCAGACGCCCTGGGCGCTCCAGCCCTGCGGCCCGAGGGCCAGCGTGTGCGCCAGGTCGAGCAGGGCATCGACCGGGCCGCTCTTGAGTTCCAGCTCCAGTTCCAGGATCGGTTCCTGGCGCGTGCCGCGGGTATCCGCCGGCCGGGTGGTGATGCGGCCCTCGTCCAGCGCCACTTCAATCGCTGCTCCGTCATGGTTGAGCAGCCAGCTGCGGCGCGTGAAGTCGGTGCGGAACAGGGGCACCAGCCGGGGTTTGAGCCTGGTCAGCGCTCGGGCCAGTGCGGCATCGTCCACCAGCGAGGGAAAGTCCAGTTCGCCGGTTTGTGTCGGACCCTCCCACTCGCCGCGCCGTGACAGACCGCCCGCCGACGCGCCCGCGGTCTTGACCGTGAGCAGCGTGCGGCGGCCCACCCGCCGCTCGCGCACCGCGATGCGCTGCCGCATCAGCACCAGGTCGGGGGTGTCGAAGTAGGTGTTGAGCAGGCGCTGGCGCTGCGGCTCCTGGGCCGCGAGCAGCGGATGCGCCAGCAGCCGCGGCAGGTCGCGGGCGAACAGCGCGAGTTTGAGTTCGGTTTCCTGTGCCATGTCCGCCAGTTTGCCGCAATGGGGGAAATCCGTCAGGCGTCTTTCACCGATTTGCCCTTTGGCGTCAGCCGGGCTGGCTATGATCGCCGGATGTCAGCAACACATTGGCGCCTGGGTTTTGGGATTCTGGGGATCTGTCTGGCGCTGCAGGCGCGTGCCGAAGGACAGGTCGCGATCGGGGGCGACAGAGGGTACCTGCTGGGTGCCTCGGTGGTTTCCGCCAACGGGCACATCGGCAGCGGCGTGACCCGGTACGACATCAAGCCCTTGTGGGCGTTCCAGCTCGGTCCGTTCCGGGTCTCGCGGTCGCGGGCCAACTCGCTCATGCGCGCGGGGCGGGAGCAACTGGAAACCGGTGTGAGCGCGGAGTTTGACGTGTTCAGTGACTGGCGGCTGGGTGCGTCGCTGCGACTGGACAACGGCCGCTCGTTCGATGGTGACCCCGAATTCAGCGGCCTGCCCGATGTGCGAAGCACCCTGCGCGGTCGCGTGTCCACCGGTCGTTCCTTCGGTGAACGCTGGAACTGGAGCCTGAGCCTGGACCAGGACCTGCTGGGCCGTGGAGGCGGTGCGCGGCTGAACACCGGGGTGAACTACCGCTATCCGGTCTCTCAGCGAACGAACCTGGACTTTTCGCTGGGTGGTGGCTGGGGCGATGCCCGCTACCAGCGAACCATCTACGGCATTTCGACCGAGGCCGCCCAGGCGACGGGCCGTGAACCTTACCGGCTGGGCAGTGGCTGGGAAACCCTGCGCGTCGGTGCACACTTTGAAACCGCGCTGAGCACCCATTGGGTGGTGTTTGGCGGGCTGGATTTGTCGCGCGTGCTCGGATCGACCGCACGCAGCCCGCTGGTGGGGCGGCTTGTCACCCATGGCCTGGGTGTTGGCGTGGCCTACCGCAGCAAGTGATCGAAGCACCCCCCCGCGTCGCCTTCGGCGCCACCCCCCTGAAGGGGGGCGATACCAGCCGTCCGGCGAAGCCGGCCCGGCGGTATCTCTGGTTGGGGGCACTTCGCTCCTGCGGGTCACGCTTCGGTTCCGCGGTGTCTCTGGGTTGACGTTGCCTCCATCGGAGGGGATTGCCCTCCGGTTTTTCTGTGTCTCTGGTCGGAGGCCCTGGCTTGATCGGGCTGCGCGTCTTTCGCCCGATTTTCAGCGCTTGAGCAGCCGCGCCAGATAGCGCCCGGTGTGGCTCTCGCCGTTGGCGGCGATGTCTTCCGGCGTGCCCACCCCCACCACAGATCCGCCACCCGAGCCGCCTTCCGGGCCCATGTCGATCAGCCAGTCGGCGGTCTTGATCACGTCCAGGTTGTGTTCGATCACCACGATGGTGTTGCCCGCGTCGCGCAACTGGTGCAGCACCTTCAGCAGCAATTCGATGTCGGCGAAGTGCAGGCCGGTGGTGGGTTCGTCCAGGATGTAGAGCGTGCGGCCGGTGTCGCGTTTGCTGAGTTCCAGCGCGAGCTTGACGCGCTGCGCCTCGCCGCCGGACAGCGTGGTCGCGCTCTGGCCGAGCTGGATGTAGGTCAGGCCCACGTCCATCAGGGTCTGCAGCTTGCGGTGCAGCGTGGGCACGGCGGCGAAGAAGGCGTGCGCTTTCTCGACCGTCATGTCCAGGATCTGCGCGATGTTCTTGCCCTTGTATTGCACGTCGAGCGTTTCGCGGTTGTAGCGCTGGCCGTGGCAGACCTCGCAGGGCACGTAGACGTCGGGCAGGAAGTGCATTTCCACCTTCACCACGCCGTCGCCCTGGCAGGCCTCGCAGCGGCCACCGGCCACGTTGAAGCTGAAGCGGCCCGGGCCGTAGCCGCGCTCTTTCGCGGTGGGCATTTCGGCCATCAGCTCGCGGATGCCGGTGAACAGCCCCGTGTAAGTGGCCGGGTTGCTGCGCGGCGTGCGGCCGATGGGGCTCTGGTCGACGTTGATGACCTTGTCGAAGTGTTCGATGCCCTCGATGGCGTCGTGTTCGGCAGGCTCTTCGTGCGATCGGTAAAGCGTGCGCGACACCGCGGCGTAGAGCGTGTCGTTGACCAGGGTCGACTTGCCCGAGCCCGAGACGCCGGTCACGCAGGTGAGCAGGCCGACCGGAAAGGCGACGCTCACGCCCTGCAGGTTGTGGCCGGTGGCGTTGACCACGCGGATTTCCTGCAGCTCACCCAGCGTGGCGATGTGTGCGGCCTCGCGCGCGCTGCGGCGCTCGGCCGCCGGGCTCATGGGGAAGCGCGATTTGATCGGCGCCGCCTTAGCCGCCGCAGCGGCTTTGTTCACAGGCAGCCACGGCGTGCGCCGTGTGGGCAGGCGAATAGCGCGCGCGCCGCTGAGGTACTGGCCCGTCAGTGAGCCGGCCGTGGCCATCACTTCAGCGCAGGTGCCCTGCGCCATCACATGGCCGCCGTGCACGCCCGCGCCCGGGCCCATGTCGATCACGTGGTCGGCGCAACGGATCATGTCCTCGTCGTGTTCGACCACCAGCACCGTGTTGCCCAGGTCGCGCAGGTGCTGCAGCGTGGTGATGAGGCGGTCGTTGTCGCGCTGGTGCAGGCCGATGCTGGGCTCGTCGAGCACGTACATCACGCCCGTGAGGCCGCTGCCGATCTGGCTCGCCAGGCGGATGCGCTGGGCTTCGCCGCCGGAGAGCGTGTCGGCGCTGCGGTCCAGGCTGAGGTAGTTCAGGCCGACGTCGTTCAGGAATTTCAGGCGCTGGCGGATCTCGTTGATCACGCGGGCGGCGATGTCGCCCTTGGCACCCGGCAGGTGCAGGGTGCTGAAGTAGGCCAGCGACTCACCGAGCGTGATGTGGCTGATCTTGTAGATCGGCTGCTTCTGATCGCCCTCGCCCACGAACACGTGGCGCGCCTCCAGGCGCAGGCGCGTGCCGTTGCACGCGGGGCAGGGCTGGGTGGCGCGGTAGCGGGACAGCTCTTCGCGCACGGCGGCCGAGTCGGTCTCGCGGTAGCGGCGTTCGAAGTTGCGGATGATGCCTTCGAAGGGGTGTTTCTTGCTGATCTTCTTGCCCGCGCGCTCGCCCGATTCGAGCGCGTAGCTGAACTTGATCTCTTCTTCGCCCGAGCCGTAGAGCAGCACCTGCTGCACCGCTTCGGGCAGCGATTCCCAGGCCGCTTCGGCGTCGAACTTGTAGTGCGCCGCCAGGCTTTCGATCATGGCGAAGTAGTAGCCGTTGCGCCGGTCCCAGCCCTTGATGGCGCCGCTGGCCAGGCTCAGCGTGGGGAAGGCGACCACGCGCTCGGGGTCAAACACTTCCGTGTGGCCCAGGCCGTCGCAGCTGGGGCAGGCGCCCATGGGCGAGTTGAACGAGAACAGGCGTGGCTCCAGTTCACCCACGGTGTAGCTGCAGACCGGGCAGGCGAACTTGGCGGAGAAACCGTGTTCGGCGCCGCCGTCCATCTCGACCGCAATGGCGCGGCCCTCGGCCAGGCGCAGCGCGGCCTCGAAGCTTTCGGCCAGGCGCTGTCTTTGCGGGTTGGCGCCCTCTTCCTCGGCCGAGCGCACCTTGATGCGGTCGATCACGACGTCGATGTTGTGTTTCTCGGTCTTTTTCAGCGCGGGCAGGGCTTCGGCCTCCAGCACCTCGCCGTTGATGCGGAAGCGCACGTAGCCCTGGGCCTGCATGTCGGCGAACAGCTCCAGGAACTCGCCTTTTTTCTCGCGCGCCACGGGCGCCAGGATCATGAGGCGCGTGTCCTGTGGCAGCGCCAGCACGGTGTCCACCATCTGCGCCACGCTTTGCGAGGCCAGCGGCAGGTCGTGCTCCGGGCAGTGCGGCGTGCCGGCGCGCGCATAGAGCAGGCGCAGGTAGTCGTGGATCTCGGTCACCGTGCCGACGGTGGAGCGCGGGTTGTGGCTGGTGGCCTTCTGCTCGATGGCGATCGCCGGCGACAGGCCTTCGATCAGGTCCACGTCGGGCTTGTCCATCAGCTGCAGAAACTGCCGCGCGTAGGCCGAGAGGCTTTCCACGTAGCGGCGTTGCCCTTCGGCGTACAGCGTGTCGAAAGCCAGGCTGGACTTGCCCGAACCCGAGAGCCCGGTGATCACCACCAGCGCGTGTTTGGGGATGTCGAGGTCGATGTTCTTCAGGTTGTGCGTGCGCGCGCCGCGCACCGAGAGCACGGCCGCGGTGCGCAGGGCGGCGGCTTGGGCGGGGCTGAGCGGGGCGGGCGGCGTGTCCGGCGCGGTGCCGGTCAGCGGGGTCGGGTTCTGGTTCAAGGCGGGGTCACCAGGGGCGGGTTTCTGGCGTCAAAAAGGCAACCCGACATGATACGGCGGGACCGCTTGCGGGGTACATCCGCCGCACGCGGGTGGCGTTCAAGGCATGACGGGAACCACACACCGCGCAGCGGCGCGCGCCGGCACGTGGCTTTTCGGGCGGATTGGGCGTACTGTGCAAACTTTGGTGACAACAACAAGGAGGGTTCCCATGGATTTCCTGGACTGGGTGCGCGGCCCGCTGCTGACGCTGTCTCTCGTCATTTTTGTCGCCGGCGTCGCCTGGCGGTTGCTCGCGCTGTGGCGCCTGCCCCATCGGGTCGCGCCCGGCGCGCCCGAACGCCAGCCCTTCGGCACCGGTGCGGCGCTGGGCGCAGCGTTCACCCGCATGCTGCCGCGTGGCGGTTTTCACCCGAGCGCCACGCTCGTCACCGTGAACCCGTATGTGTTCCACATCGGGCTCGCGGTGGTGGTTTTCGGCTATGCGCCCCACATCGCCTTCATCCGCCGCCTGACCGGCCTGTCGTGGCCGGCCTTTCCCGACGCCGTGATGTACGCCGCGGCGGCGGCCACCATCATGTCGCTGCTGATGGCCTTGATGTTCCGCCTGAGCGATCCGGTGCTGAGACGGATCTCGACCGCCGACGACTGGATCACCTGGGTGGTCACGTTTCTGCCCCTCGTCACCGGCATGGCGGTGATCGGCGATCCGTCCTCGACCATCCTGGCGCGTGACCACGTGATCTACCGGGACCCGCTGGCGGTGCACCTGCTGACGCTGGAGTTGCTGCTGATCTGGTTTCCGTTCGGCAAGCTGATGCACGCCTTCCTGTTCCTGCCGGCGCGCATGCAGCTGGCCACGTTTTTTGGCCGTCGCGGGGTGCGCTCATGACCAACATGGATGTGTTTCATGGCTTTCTGCAAGCCATCCACCACCTGCCGGAGATGGCGCAGCCCGATGCGCTGACCGACGCCGAACGCCTGGGCCGCGCCAAGGCGGTCATGCGGGCCAAGACCGACCGCGGTCTGGCGCTGGACCTGGAGGCCTGCGTGAACTGCGGCTACTGCTCGGAAGCCTGCCATTTCTACCAGAGCACCCAGGACCCGAAATACAGCCCCAGCCGCAAGCTGGACCTGCTGCGCCGGGTGCACGCGCGCGAGACATCGGCCTTTGCGCCCCTCAAGCGCCTGTTCCTGCCCGACATCACGCTCGACGATCTCAAGGAATGGCAGGAGCTGGTCTACGACTCGTGCACGGAGTGCGGGCGCTGCAGCATGATCTGCCCGATGGGGGTCAACACCGCGCGCGGTGTGAACGTGATGCGCGAAGCGCTGTTCGAGGCCGGGCTGGCGCCCCTGGAGTTGACGGCGGTGGCGCAGGAACAGGCCGGTCGGGGCACGGTGTTCGGCGTCGGCCCCGACGAACTCCGGCAGACGGTGGACCTGCTGCGCGCCCAGGGCATTGCTATCCCCCTGGACGAACCGCAGGCCGACCTGATGCTCGTGACCACGGTGATCGATGTGCTGCTGTTCCAGGACGCGCTGGCCGCGACGGCGCGCATCCTCAACCACCTGGGCGTGCGCTGGACCTTGCGCAGCGCGGGGTTCGAAGCGGCGAACTTCGGCCTGCTGTCCGGCAGCGAATCGCTGCAGAAGGCGGCCAGCCAGCGCCTGATCGACGAGGCGCTGGCCATCGGCGCCAGGACCGTCATCCTGCCGGAGTGCGGGCACGCCTACCCGGCGCTGCGCTGGGAAGCGCGGCTCGCCAACGGCCAGCCGCTGCCCTTCGAGGTGCTGGCGGCGTCCGAATTCGTGGGGCGCGAAATCACCGCCGGGCGGCTGCAGCTGCAGCCACCGCAGGACCCCAGCCGCAAGATCACCTACCACGACGCCTGCAAGCTGGCCCGCCACGGCGGCGTGGTGGACGAGCCGCGCGCGGCGCTGAAAGCCCTGGGCATGGACCTGCGCGAAACCACGCCCACGGCCGAGCAGAACTGGTGTTGCGGCGGCGGCGCGGGCGTGTTCCTGATCAACCGCGCCGAGGGCTTGCGGCACCAGGCCTGGGGCATCAAGCGCGAGCAGATCGACGCCACCGGGGCCGACACGGTGGTGGTGTCCTGTGGCAGTTGTCGCCTGAACGTGATGGCGGGCGCCGAAGCCGACGCCTGGCCCACGAAGATTGAAAGCGTGGTCGAAATGGTGGCCCGGCAGTTGCCGGCCTGACCCGCCAGCGCCTGGCTCCAGGGCTCACCGGCCCTGGCCGGCGCCGACCCGCCAACGGCGTGGGGTCGGGCCTTTGGCGCACAATACCGGCTTGCTTCAACACCCCCCCGGTATGAGGCTGGTTGCCCAGCCAGCCGCGTGCGGCCCGACCCGTGTCTTCAACGTCTTCATCCCCTGTTTCCAGCGATGCGCCCGCCCCCGATGCCAACCGCATGACGGGTGAGGAACGCCGCGCCAGCGGCGCGCTGGCGCTGGTGTTCGCGCTGCGCATGCTCGGCCTGTTCATCGTGCTGCCGGTGTTCGCGCTCGAAGCCGCGCGCCTGCCCGGCGGCGACGACCCGGCGCGGGTGGGTTTCGCCATGGGCCTGTACGGCCTGACGCAGGCGTTCCTGCAGATTCCCTTTGGCATCGCCTCCGATCGCTTCGGCCGCAAG
Organism: Hydrogenophaga sp. L76; assembly: GCF_057654755.1. NCBI lineage: Bacteria > Pseudomonadati > Pseudomonadota > Betaproteobacteria > Burkholderiales > Comamonadaceae > Hydrogenophaga > Hydrogenophaga sp. L76. The sequence continues at coordinate 2,773,924 of NZ_CM172807.1, read as the reverse complement.
CCCACCATCGTGGCCGGCCTGCTGGTGTTTGCGGCGGGCAGCGCCATCGCGGCCTGGGCACCCGATCTCACCTGGCTCTCCATCGGCCGCGCGGTGCAGGGCGCCGGCGCCATTTCGGCCGCGGTCACCGCCTTCCTGGCCGACGTGACGCGCGACAGCGTGCGCACCAAGGCCATGGCGATGGTGGGTGCGAGCATCGCGCTGATGTTCGCGCTCTCGCTGGTGATCGCGCCGCTGCTGGCGGGCTGGGTCGGCCTGCCGGGCATCTTCGGCATGACCTGCACGCTGGCCCTGCTGGGCATCGCCGTGGTGCTCTGGGTCGCGCCGCCCGAACCGCGTGTGCACCGGCCTTCGGACATGCAGCAGGTGCGTGGCGGGCTCGGCGAGGCCCTGCGCCACGCCGGCCTGCTGCGCCTGAACCTGGGCGTGTTCGTGCTGCACGCGGTGCAGCTCGCCATGTGGATGGCTGTGCCCGCCATGCTGGTGCAGGCCGGGCTCGCCAAGGCGGACCATTGGCAGGTCTACCTGCCGGCGGTGGCGGCTTCGCTGCTGGTCATGGGCGGCGTGCTGTTTCCGATGGAGCGCAAGGGCCGGCTGCGCGCCGCGTTCCTGATCGCCATCGCGCTCATCGGCGTGGTGCAGTTCGGCCTGTGGTGGCTGGCGCGCAGCGGTGTGGCGCCGGGCCTGTGGGCGCTGGGTGGCCTGATGTTCGTCTTCTTCATCGGCTTCAACACGCTGGAAGCCAGCCAGCCCAGCCTGGTGTCGAAGCTGGCGCCGGCGCATGCGCGCGGCGCCGCGCTCGGCGTCTACAACACGCTGCAGTCGGTGGGCTTCTTCGTCGGTGGCGCGGTGGGTGGCTGGCTGGCGCGTGCGCACGGTGCCAGCGGCCTGTTCGCCGTCTGTGCGCTGGCCACCCTGGTGTGGCTGGTGGCGGCCTGGCCGATGCAGGCGCCAGCCGTCAAACGCTGACGTTCGGCGCGTCCTTCCGGACGAGGTGCCACGGGGCTGGTCAGTCCTTCCGGGGTGGCGCGCCGCTGGTCGGCGGCAGGTCGTCCTCGCCCGCACCGTCCAGCAGGGAGCGCTGCACCGGTCCCCCGGCAGGAGGCTCGTCGGGCGGCGGATCAGCGGGCGCTGTTGAATCGGGCATGGCCGGCGCCGGGGCGGGCGTATCGGTCTCGGCCGCAGCCTGGCGGGCGTGGTGTTCGCGGGTCGGACGCAGCATCAGGTTGGACAGCGTGCCGTACAGCGGCCGGCTGATCAGGCGCGAGATCAGGCTGGCCAGCATGGCCGCGGCCATCAGGCTGAGCACCATCGGCCGGCCGTCGATCATCTCCATGACGATGATGAACGAGGTCAGCGGGGCTTGCGTGGTCGCGGCCAGGAAGCCGGCCATGCCCATGGCGATCAGGGCGGGCGTCAGCGCGCTGGCGTTGCTGCCGGCGACGACCTGGGCCACGTCGTGACCGACACCCGCACCAATGGACAACGATGGCGCAAAGATGCCGCCCGGTACGCCGCTCCAGCTCGTGATCCAGGTGGCCATGAATTTCAACAGCACGTACAGCCGCGAGATGTCGCTCTCGCCGGCGAGCATGTTGCGCACTTCTTCCGCGCCGGCGCCGAAGGTTGCGCCTCCTGAAGCCAGGCCGATGATCGCCACCATCAGGCCGCAGGCCGCGGCAAAGCGCACCGGGAAACGTTTGCGATAGGCGCTGAACCGGTCGGGCATGCCGGCCAGCGACGCGGCCAGCAGCCGCGCGAAGAGCCCCCCGAGCACGCCGCAGATCACCGTCACCAGCACGCCCGGCAGGATCGCGCCCCAGCCCAGCCTGGGCACTGCGATCGAACCGAAATAGGTCAGGTTGCCGAAGGCCGAAATACTGACCAGACCGGCCAGCACGATGGCGGCGATGATGAGGCCGTTGTTGCGTGCTTCCAGTTTGTTGGACAGTTCCTCGATCGCAAACACCACACCCGCGAGCGGTGCATTGAACGCCGCCGCGATGCCGGCCGCGCCGCCCGCCACGAGCAGTGCCCGTTCGCTCATGACCGAACCCGGGCGCAGCCAGCGGCGAGCGTCGTGCATGACGCCTGCGGCCACCTGTACCGAGGGGCCTTCGCGCCCGGCCGACAGGCCACCCAGCAGGCTCAGCGAGCCCAGAAAAATCTTGGCGAACGTGATCCGCAGTGACACGAAGCGGTGCCGCGAATCCCTTGGCAGCAGGGGATCCAGCGCCGTCATGACCTGGGGAATGCCCGAGCCCGCCGCGCCCGGGAAATAGCTGCGTGTGCACCACACGATGAACGCCGTCAGGGCCGGTGTCCAGATCAGCACCACCCAGGGTGCTGCGGCGTACAGGTGCATGAACCACTCGAACGCGGTCTCGCTCATCAGCGTGAACAGGACCACGCACAGGCCGGCCAGGATGGCGTAGCCCAGGACCACGGAGCGGTCCAGCCACGCGCGACCATCGGACAGTTCGTCCTGCAGGTTCTGAAAGAAATCGGGTTCGCGGTTCATGTCGGGCTGCGTCCATTGTGGCATTGGACGCACTGGCGCGCCGCCCGGCTCATGCGGCACAATCGTGGCAGGCGGTTCCGTGCGCCCGGCTGCACCGGTCCGCCGTTCTCTTCAGATACCCCAAGGAATTCCATGGCCTCCGTCAACAAAGTCATCCTCGTCGGCAACTGCGGCCGCGACCCCGAAATCCGTTACCTGCCCTCGGGCAGTGCCGTGGCCAACGTGACGGTGGCCACTTCCAGCCGCCGCAAAGACAAAAACAGCGGCGAAATGATCGAAGACACCCAGTGGCACCGGGTGACCTTTTTCGAGCGCCTGGCCGAAATCGTTGGCGAGTACGTGAAAAAGGGCAGCCCGATCTACGTTGAAGGCCGGTTGCGTTACAGCACCTATATGGACAAGACCACCGGCGTCGAAAAGAACTCGGTGGAAATTGTCGCTACTGAAATGCAGCTGCTGGGTGGCCGCGAAGTCCGTGGCGGTGGTGAAGAAGGTGGCGCAGGCGGTGGTGGCGGTTATTCCCGTCCGGCGGCGGCCCCGCGCCAGGCCCCGCCCGCAGCCCGCCCGGCACCGGCTCCCGCTGCGGCCCGCCCGGCCAGTGGCTTTGACGACATGGACGACGACATTCCGTTCTGACTTTTCACGATCCCTGATGCCACGTCTGTCCTCCCGGACGTGGCCTTCACAACCCGCCCGGCGTTAGCCCGGCGGGTTTTTCTTTGGGCGCGTGCGGTATCTTTGCCCCATGAACTTCTGGGACCAGAACTTCTCCGTCGCTGGCTACAAGTACGGCACCGCGCCCAATGCGTTCCTCATGGCGCAGGCGCACCGGCTGAAGCCGGGTAGCGACGTGCTCGTGCCCGGTGACGGCGAGGGCCGCAACGGTGTCTGGCTGGCGCAGCAGGGCCACCGCGTGACCGCCATGGACGGCTCGGCTGTGGGGCTGCAGAAAGCGCAGGCGCTGGCCGCCGAACGTGGCGTGCGCATCGAGACCGTGCTCGGCGACCTGGCCGACTGGGCGCCCGCGCCCGCCAGCTTCGACGCCGTGGTGCTGACCTTCGTGCACCTGCCGCCGGCCATCCGTGCCGACGCCCACCGCCGCATGGCCGCCGCGCTGCGACCGGGTGGCCTGCTGCTGCTCGAAGCCTTCCACCCGCTGCAGCTGCAGCACGGCAGCGGTGGTCCGAAGAACCCGGCCATGCTCTACAGCCCCGAGCTGCTGCGTGCCGATTTCGCCGACACGCTGGAACAGCTGCTGGCCTGGCAGGGCAAAGTCAACCTCGACGAAGGCCCTGGCCACCAGGGCACCGCGCACGTGATCCGCTGGATCGGTCGCGCGCCGGCCTGAGTGGCTGGCTGTTGCACCGCCCGTGCCCAACGACTCCCGGCACAATTGCGCCATGGAATCCAAGACCAGCCTGTTGCCCGCCAACCACCCGCAGCGCGAGCTGCTGCACAACGAAGTGCATGCGCGCCCGCCCGCGCGCATCCGGCAGCCGGCTCTGCTGACCTACGTGGCGGTCTTCAACGAGGGGGTGGACCGCGAGCAGGAATGTGCGCTGCTGCGCCGGTTGCCCGGGCAGGCGGCGCTCACGGTGGACGATCTGCAAGGCAACTTCCTGCGTCTGCGCCTGCCGGGCTACACGCTCAAGTGGGAGCGCCACACCGAGTTCACCCGCTATTCCATCGTGCAGCCGCTGCCCGAGGGCTGTGGACTGGGCGCCCGCGAGCCCGACCTGCTGACGCCGCTGGCCACCCCCCCGGGCTGGCTGGCGGGCATTCCCGGACGCACCTTTGCGGCGATCCAGCTCGTGATGGTGGAGGAACCGATCCACCCGCCCGCTGCCGCACTGGCCCAGGCCCGCACCTGGTTCGGGGAACACACGGTGGTGGCCTCGCTCATGGGCAACAACGCGCACTCGCTGGCCGTGACCGACTTCTGGCTGCGACCCTGTGGCTTCGAGCGCATGCTCGCGGTCTGTCCGCCCGGCACCTCGGAAACCCGCGCCGGGCGCATCGCCGCACGCCTGTTCGAGCTGGAGACCTACCGCCTGATGGCGCTGCGTGCGCTGCCCGTGGTCAAGGACCTGGCGCCGCTGCTGGCCCGTTCCGAGCGGCAACTGGCCGACATCACCGCGCAGCTGGAGAACAAGGGCGCCTCGGACCAGGCGCTGCTCGACACCCTGGTCTCGCTGGCCGGTGGCGTGGAGCGCGCCACGGCCGAAAACGTCTACCGCTTCGCCGCCACGCGCGCCTACGACACGCTGGTGAGTCAGCGCACGGCCGAGCTGCGCGAGCAGCCCATCCCGGGCACGCAGACGCTGGGCGAGTTCATGCAGCGCCGGCTCTCGCCCGCCATGGCCACGGTGGCCGCCACGGCGCAGCGTCTGGCATCCTTGTCCGAACGCATCACACGCACCAGTGCGCTGCTGCGCACCCGCGTGGACATCGCCACCGAACAGCAGAACCAGCAACTGCTCGCCAAGCTCACCAAAGGGCAGGAAATGCAGCTCAGGCTGCAGAGCACCGTGGAAGGCCTGTCGATCGCGGCGATCTCGTACTACGTGATCAGCCTGCTGCTCTACCTGGGCAAAGCCGGCAAGGCCGCGGGCCTGCCGATCAACCCCGAGATGGCCGCCGGGGCCTTGATCCCGCTGGTGCTGTGGGCGGTTTGGCGCACCACGAAACGCATCCACGACAAGCTGCACGCTGACCATTGACACCCCCTGTGCCGGCGAGGGGGTGTCAGCTGCATCCGTTGTGCAGCTTCCACTTCTCTTCATGACCGATCGCCCTGGCGAAGGCCGGCACCTGGCAGCGTTCGGCGTCGGCCGCGCTGGCTTCGCCGGGTGTGGGCTTCAGGCCCATGTCCTCCAGCGTGGCCATGTCGTCAAAGCCGCCCAGCGGACCGGTTTCGTCCACCCAGGCCTTGGCCAGGGTGAGGGTGCCCACGAACAGCACCAGCACGGCCACCTGCGGCAGCGAGATGCCCCAGCCTTGGCGCCGGGCCGGCACCTCGCACACCCCACCGGGGCACAGCTGCGCCTGTTCCTTGTTGAACAGGTTGTAGAGCTTGCAGCCCAGGCAGATGCCGAACGCGGTCTCGAAGAACATCAGCGTCAGGCAGCTCGCGCAGACCAGCATGTTCACCGGGCCCATGAAGCGGTTGAGCACCATCAGGTAGAGCATGGCCAGGCCCAGCAGCAGGCCCAGGCCCCAGGCAAAGCGCTTTTGCGGCGCGCCCACCCAGTCGGGCGTCTGCTTGCGCACGATCCAGCCTCCCAAGATCATGCTCGGCGCCCAGCGCGGGTTGAGCATGCGCAGCGTCATGTCGATCAGGAACACGATCACGAACAGGCGCGTGGGCTGGTAGTTGGCCGTCAGCAGCGCGTTCATGAACGACACCACCGCCGGGAAAAACAGCAGGCCGGCGGCGGCGCGCACGGTGCGCTCGTTGACCACGCGCACCGGGTAGCCCTCGACGGTCTCGCCGAACTGGAAAAGCTTATTCATAGATATCTCCGAATATTCGGATGATGATGTTATATGTGTCTGAGTCCGTTGTCGTGGGGACATTCCCGCAACGCGTTCGATCCTCCGCCCAGCGGTTGAGCGTGGCCCGGGCCTGCGCGAAAGGCGCCCAGACTCTCAGGTCAGCGCTTTGAGTTTGCGATAAAGCGAGCGCTCACTGATGCCAAGACGCTCGGCCAGTTCGGATCGGCTGCCGGTGTGGCGCTCCACCATCTCGCGCAGGGCGGCGCGTTCCAGCGCCTTGAGGTCGGCGGGTCGCTCGTCTGGCGCTCCGCCCGGGCCGTCGGTGATCGGTCGCAGGCCGGTCGGCGCTGCCGGGCGAAGCGCCGGACGGCGCCCGGTGGCGATCGCGTCGCGCACGTGCTCGGCCTCGATGCGTTCGCCGTCGCAGAGCAGGGCGGTGCGCTCCAGCAGATTGCGCAGCTCGCGCACGTTGCCGGGGTAGTCCTGCGCCTCCAGCACGGCGAGTGCGGCCGGGCTGAGCTGCAGGCGGCGGGGAGCGGCCACGCGTTGCAGCAGGGCGGGCGCGAGCAGCGCCACGTCGCCGCTGCGCTCGCGCAGCGAGGGCAGCTGGATCGGAAAGGTGCACAGGCGGTAATACAGGTCTTCGCGGAAGCGGCCATCGGCCACCAGGCGCTCCAGGTCACGGTGCGTGGCGGAAACCACGCGGATGTCGGCGTGGCGCAGTTCGGTGCTGCCGACGCGGCGGTAGGTGCCGGTTTCCAGCAGGCGCAGCAGCTTGACCTGCATGGGCAGCGGGATATCGCCCACCTCGTCGAGGAACAGCGTGCCGCCGCTGGCCGCCTCGACTAGGGCGTGTTAACACTAATTGCTTTTGGACATCTCGGCTGCGAAACTATCGGCCATGGAGATCACAAAAGAGCAATTCGCGCGCATTGAACACTGCCTGCCCTTGCAGCGCGGCAACGTCAGCATGAGCAATTTGGAGGTCATCAACGCCATGCTGTATGTGGCCGAGCACGGTTGCAAGTGGCGCGGACTTCCCAAGCGGTTTGGCAACTGGCACACCATCTACACGCGCATGCGTCGCTGGACCAAGGCCGGTGTGCTGGACAAGATGTTTGATGCGCTGCAGCGCGAGCAGATCGTGCGCATCAAGATTGAAGCGGTGTCCCTGGACTCCACCAGCATTAAGGTGCATCCCGACGGCACAGGCGCTCTAAAAAAAACGGACCTCAGTCCATCGGCAAGTCCCTGTTAGCGGCGATCTAAACCCGCGTAAATCTGGCGGCGGTAAATGGTGACGGAATCCGGTGGTCATTTGTGGCGGCGGATTCTGGTGGCGGCTTTCGGTGCTGAGTGCGCCACCAACAGCAAGGGCCCCGTCAGGGGCCCTTGCTGTTGGCGTGGGAGATTCGTCGTTGTTCAGAACGGCAACTCCGGGTCAAAGTCGTCCAGCGATTCACTGTGTCACGCGCTGCTCGCGCAGCAGGTTCTGGATGACCCGGCCGTAATGGGTCCAGACGCGATCGCGCAGATCATCAAGCAACTCCATCACCGCCAAGGCCTGCTCTGGTGTCCAGGTGTCGTCCACCGTGAAGGGCAGCCCATGGTGCAGTCCTGAAGGCGGGTGCCACGGCTTCATGCTGTTTCCTTCGACGGTTTGCGCTTTGCGGTGCGCGCCCGGGCGCGTTCTTGTGCCTCCTTGTGCCGGTACGACTGGCCCTTGATACCGACAATTTCGGCGTGGTGGACCAGGCGGTCCACGAGTGCGACCACGCAGGCCGCGTTGGGGAACACTTCACCCCACTCGGCAAACGATTTGTTCGTGGTGATCAGCGTGCTCTTGTGCTCGTGGCGCCGGCTGATCAACTCGAACAGCAGATCGGCATAGCGGCTGGAATACGACAGATACCCGACCTCATCAATGGCCAGGAGCTCTGGCCTGGCGTAGTGGCGCAGCCGGGTGCGCAGTGCCGAATCGCTGTCCAGACTGGCCAGCTCGCCCAGCAGCTTGCCGGCGGTGGTGAACAGGACGGTGTGTCCCTGCAACACCGCCTGGTGCGCAATGTTCTGCGCGATCGTGGTCTTGCCGACCCCGGAGGGCCCCACCAGGATGGCGTTGCTGGCGTTTTGCAGGAACTGCAGCGTCATCAGCTCGCTCACGCTGGCCTGGTCAATCTGCTCGGGCCAGCGCCAGTCGTAATCCACCAAGGGCTTGAAGCGCCCGATGCGCGCACTGTGCAGGCGCCGCTCCATGGATCGGCGGGTTCTCTCCTGCTCTTCCCAGTCCAGCAATGTGCCCACCCAGGGTTCGGTGCAGCAGGTACTCCAGTTGGCCAGCACCCCGTGCAGTTGCAACGCCTGGGCGCGGTGTTTGAGTGTGGCCGAATCAGTTGCTGGCATCGTCACTCTCCTGCGTGAGACGGTCATAGCTGTCCAGGCTGTGGGGGCGCACGGCGATGTCGCGCGCGCGCACCTGCGCGGACAGGGCCACGCCCAGCGGGGGCGGGGTTTGCTGCTGGCGCTGGCGTTGGCGTTGGTGTTGCAGCGCCAGACGAACCGCATGGGGGTGCGGCACACCGCGGCTCATGGCATCGGCGACGGCGGCCGTCATCTGCGTGCGTCCATGCACATCCAGGAGTTCCTGCAACTCACGGGCGATGCGTCCCAGCGGCTCACCCCGCTTGGCCGCCTCTGTCAGCAAATCCTGCACCTGAGGCAGCGCGTGCACCAGGCGGTCCGTGTCGCGATGGGCTCGCGCGGCTCGCTTGTGCTGCACCAGTTCCTGCACATGGGCCTCGATCTCGATCTGCTGAGCCTTGTCCCAGCAACGCGGGTGCGTGGCCAGTGCCTGCTGGCCGTCCAGAATACGCACCTCATGCAGGCTGGCGTGCACGCTCAGGCTGCGCTGTACGTGGGTGTGGGGGATGGAATAGTCGTTCAGGTCAAAGCGAACATAGGGTGTCTTGGCCGCTGTCACGCCGCGGATCTCATCGCAACAAAACGGTGTGACCGGGATGTCCATCAGGTGCGCCTTCTCTTGGTCAAAGGCCTGCTGCACCGACAGCTGGGAGTCCTCGGGGCAGCGCCGAGCGCTGGCTGCCCCGTTCACCCAGGCATCGGCCTGGGCATTGAGATCGTCGAGGCCGTCAAAGGTGCGTCCCTCGAAGAAGGCCGTGCGGATGTAGCGGATGGCCCGCTCCACGCGGCCCTTCTCATTGCCCCGGGCCGGGGCCACGGGCCTGGCCTCGAAGCGGTAGTGCGCCGAGAGTGCCAGCAAGGTGGGATTGAAGCGGATGGCCTGCCCCCTGCGTTCGAGCACCGCGCTCTTGAGGTTGTCGTACAAGACGACCCTGGGAACGGACTCCCAGGATTCAAAGGCCTGGACGTGGCCGCGCAGGAAGTTCTCCATGTGCGCGCCCAGGAAGAAGCGCAGGAAGATGCGTCTGGACCAGGACAGGACCATCACAAAGGCCATCAGGGGTCGCCTGGCTTGCCCGATCTGGATGTGGCCGAAGTGGCCCCAGTCGCATTGCCCCTGTTCACCGGGCAAGGTGCGCAGGCGCAAGTAGGCCTGTGCTGGGGGGCGTGGACGGTGCCTGGCGACGATGTGGCGAAAGTGGTCGGGGCGTCCCTCGTAACCGCGCTCGGCGACCATGGTGTGCAACCGGCTGGCCGTGAGGTTGGGGAACTGCTTCAGGGTCTCTTCAATAAAGGGCAGGTAGGGGCTCACGCCCGAGGTGCGTTGTGCGGGCACTATGGGGGCGGCGCCGGCCTGGGTGAGCACGCGCATGACGGTCTCGCGGTGCACGCCCAGCTGGGACGAGATCGTTCCCACCGGCCAGTGCTCGGCGTGGTGGTAGCGCAGGATCTGCGCCGTGAGTTCAGGTGAAATGGCCATGTGAGTCGGTACTCCATACGGATGGTTTCGATGGGCGACGAAAGCGGCAACGCAAATAGTCCAGGCGTACAAAATTCGAGACCGAACGGCCGCAAAACTGGCACTTGCAGCGTTGACTTGCGTCTGGGATCAGAGCGGTTGTTTCGCCGGGTGGGAGTACATCAGTGCAGGGCGGTGGTGGGCTACCCTGATGCGTCACTGTTTGCTGGCGCGCCCTCCATTGCCCCTGGCGTCTGGCGTGAGCGTGACGGCCCTTGCGGCTGTCCTGGTAGCGTTTGCCGGCTGCGCGCTGGGCGCCACTTCTGGCCTGGTGCGAGCAGGCCGCGCTGCAGTAGCGCTGGCCGCGGTCGCAGTGGCTGCAGATGAGCACAGGGCAGCGGCACAGGGCGCACACAAAGCGTCTGGGCGGTGGTGACGGCGCGGGCTGGGCAGTGGGCATGGGCGCTCCATTCCCATGCGTGAGCCCATGCTATGGACAGCCACGCCCGCTTCGTGAAATACTGACAGCGGCAACGGCGCCCTCCAAAGCGGTGGGTCTCGGGGCGCGACAGTGGGTTTACCGGAAAGTGACTGTCACTGTCGCGCCTGCTTCTTACACGGGTAGGCGATATGTAACGCAAAACACCAGCGCTGCGCCATACCCCTGCGCTGACTCATGCCCGCCATGCCACGGCCAAAGCAGGCACGCCCCCCCCCCGGCACACCTCAGTGCCCTGCAGAACGGGCACCCCCCATTCAACTCAAAGGAAGTTCAAGGCATTCAGCTGACTGAAGCGGGTGAACGCGTCTGGCTTGCTCCCGACACCAGATTTACGCGGAAACTGACAGCCGTTCACAGTCCCGAGGCGGATGGAACACCAAGATTCATATGGTTGCCGCGGATGCTCGAACGGCCGTAACGTTCAGCCTCTCACCGGGCCAGGCGCATGACGCACCCGAAGGTCGGCGGTTGCTTCAGAGCCTGGGCGCAGCGAGTCGGCCGGTACATCTGCTCATGGACCGAGCCTACGAAGGAAACGAGACGCGACAGTTGGCGCTTGACCTGGGATTCATCCCGGTAGTGCCGCCGCTGAGGACGCGAATCGAACCATGGGAGTACGACCGTGAGATGTACAAGCGCCGCAATGAAGTTGAACGCCTGTTCCGCCGACTCAAGGGCTACAGGCGCATCTTCAGCCGCTTCGAGAAACTCGATGCGATGTTCCTGGGGTTTCTTAGCTTTGTGCTGGTGGTCGATGGCCTTCGAAGTTTGTGTTAACAGGCCCTAGACCGCCCTTGGCCGTGCTCGCCCCGGTGAATGCGCCGCGTTCGTGGCCGAAGAGTTCGGACTCGAACAGGTTCTCCGGCAGGCTGGAGCAGTCCACCGCCACCAGCGGCTTGCCCGCGCGCGGGCTGGCCTCGTGCACGGCGCGCGCCACCAGCTCCTTGCCGGTGCCTGACTCACCGAGCAGCAGCACGGTGGCCCGCGAAGGCGCCACGCGCGCCACCAGCGAGAGCATGCGCTGGAAGGCTTCGGAGCGGCCGATCATGCCCTGCGCCGCGGGTTGGCTCTGGGCCACACGCAGCGGCTCCATCTTCTCGACGTAAAACGCGGGTTCGCCGTCCGGGCCGGGCAGGGGCGAGAGCTCGATGTTCACGTACTCCTCGCCCTGGGCTGTGTGGTGCAGGTGCAGCACACGCTCGCGCTGGCCCGAGACGCGCGACTGCGCCAGCGGACAGGACTCGCCCGCCTGGTCGCAGGGCACGGCAAAGTGGTGCGAGACCTCGTAACAACAGCGCCCGACCACGCTGCGGTCCGGGCTGTACTGGCGTCGGTAGGCCGCGTTGGCCGCCAGGATGCGGTACTGCGCGTCGAACAGGATGTGCGGCTCGGGCAGGCCTTCGAGAAAGGCGGTGAGTTCGGGCAGGGGTTTCAAGCGGGCTCCCGGGTGGCGGCGAATGCTGCCATTGTCTGCCAATACTGGCAGTTTCACCAGCGTGCACCGAAGGCCAACCCTGGCGTGAACAACAGAAAGGCTTGATTCATAAACACTTTCTGGCGCCGGCCGGGCGTGGCACGTTTCTTGGAATACATGGTGCAAACCCTGTCATTCCATGGACTTTCGAGACCGTCTTTTGCTGCGCAAGCTGGCCGTCGTGCTGGTGATCAAGCTCGTGTTTCTCACGGGGCTGTGGTGGGGTTTTGTGCGTGAGCAGCGCGTGGCGGTGGACACCGACGCCGCTGCCAGCCAGATGCTGGGCAGCCGCCCGGTGCCGCATGTGTCGACCCAGGAGTGAAACCGTGATCTCTGAGCAGCTTGTTGACCTTTCCCGCCTGCAGTTCGCTGCGACGGCCATGTACCACTTCCTCTTCGTGCCGCTGACGCTGGGCATGGTGTGGTTGCTGGTGATCATGGAAAGCGTGTATGTGATGACGGGCAACGTCACCTGGAAGGACATGACCCGCTTCTGGGGCAAGCTCTTCGGCATCAACTTCGCGCTCGGCGTGACCACCGGCATCACGCTGGAATTCCAGTTTGGCACCAACTGGGCCTACTACTCGCACTACGTGGGCGACATCTTCGGGGCGCCGCTGGCCATCGAGGGGTTGATGGCTTTCTTCCTCGAATCGACCATGATCGGCCTGTTCTTCTTCGGCTGGGACCGGCTCTCCAAGACGCAGCATCTGATGGTCACCATCCTGATGGCGGTGGGCACCAATCTGAGCGCGCTGTGGATCCTGATCGCCAACGGCTGGATGCAGAACCCGGTGGGCGCTGAATTCAGCTATGTGACCATGCGCATGGAGATGGTGGACTTCTGGGCCGTGCTGTTCAACCCCGATGCACAGGCCAAGTTCGTGCACACCGTCTCGGCCGGCTACGTCACTGGCGCGATGTTCGTGCTGTCCATTTCCAGCTGGTACCTGCTCAAGGGCCGCGACATCGAGTTTGCCAAGCGCAGCTTCCGCGTCGCCGCTGCCTTTGGCATGGCCAGCGTGTGCAGCGTGATCGTGCTGGGCGACGAATCGGGCTACACCGTGGGCGAGGCGCAGCAGACCAAGATGGCCGCGCTCGAAGCCATGTGGGAGACCGAGCCCGCGCCCGCTGGTCTCAAGCTCATCGCCAGCATCAACGAGGCCGAGCAGAAGAACGACTGGGAGATCGAGATCCCCTGGGTCATGGGCCTGATCGGCACGCGCTCGGTGAGCCAGCAGATCCCCGGCATCCACGAGATCAAGGCGAAAAACCGCGAACGCATCCAGAGCGGCATCCACGCCGTGACCGCGCTCGAAGCCCTGCGCGCCAACCGCGAGGACGCGGCCGCCAAGGCCCTGTTCGAACAGCACAAGGCCGACCTCGGCTTCGGCCTGCTGCTCAAGAAATACGTGGTGGATGTGCGCCAGGCCACGCCCGAGATGATCCAGAAAGCGGTGGACAGCACGGTGCCCAAGGTCACGCCGATGTTCTGGGCCTTCCGCATCATGGTCGGTCTGGGTTTCCTGATGCTGGCGCTGTTTGGCATGGCCTTCTGGTGCACGCTCAAGCTCGAATGCGGCAAGCGTCCCTGGTTGCTCAAATGGGCGCTGTGGATGCTGCCCGCGCCCTGGATCGCCTGTGAGCTCGGCTGGTTCGTTGCCGAATACGGCCGCCAGCCCTGGACCATCTATGGCGTGCTGCCGACACACCTGAGCGTGTCCACCCTCAGCGTGGGCAGTCTCTACGGTTCGCTCGCCGGCTTCATCGGTTTCTACACCCTGCTGCTGGTCGTCGAGATGGTTTTGATGGTGAAGTTCGCGCGCATCGGTCCGGGCAGCCTGGGCACCGGTCGCTATGAACGCGAACCCGTCCACCACGCTGTCCAGCACGCCTGAAGGAGCACCCCATGTTCGACTATGAAACCCTCAAGATCGTCTGGTGGCTGCTCGTCGGCGTGCTGCTGGTGGGCTTTGCCATCATGGACGGCCACGACATGGGCGTGGGCACCTTGCTGCCTTTCGTCGGCCGCAGCGACATCGAGCGCCGGGTCGTCATCAACACCGTCGGCCCCCACTGGGACGGCAACCAGGTCTGGTTCATCACCGGTGGCGGCGCCATCTTCGCGGCCTGGCCGCTGGTCTACGCCACCGCCTTCAGCGGCTTCTACTGGGCCATGCTCGCGGTGCTGTGGGCGCTGTTCTTTCGCCCGGTGGGCTTCGACTACCGCAGCAAGATCCACAACGCCACCTGGCGCAGAACCTGGGACTGGGGCCTCTTCATCGGAGGCTTCATCCCGCCGGTGATCTTCGGTGTGGCCTTTGGCAACCTGCTGCAGGGCGTGCCGTTCCAGTTCGACGCTTTCCTGATTTCCACCTACACCGGCACGTTCTGGCAGCTGCTCAACCCGTTCGCCCTGCTGGCCGGTGTGGTCAGCAGCGCCATGATCACGCTGCAGGGCGCCACCTACCTCGCGCACCGCACCGAAGGCGTGGTGCAGGCGCGCACGATCACCGCCGGCACCGGCGCCGCGCTGCTCATGGTGCTCGGCTTCATCGCCGCCGGCGTCTGGCTGCAGGGCATTGATGGTTACCGCATCAGCTCCGTGATCGATACCGCTGCCTTGCCCGACCCCCTGGGCAAGACCGTGGTGCGCGAGGCCGGCGCCTGGATGGCGAACTACGCCACGCAACCGCTGCTGTGGCTGCTGCCCGCCATCGGCGTGCTCGGTGCGCTGGCCGCCGCCGCACTCATGCGCATGGGCCACACGCTCACCGCCTTCGTCGCTTCCTCGCTCGCCACCACCGGTGTGATCGGCACCGCCGGGGCCAGCATGTTCCCCTTCATCATGCCGTCGAGCAGCCAGCCCGCGGCCAGCCTGACGGTGTGGGACAGCGTCTCCAGCCACCTCACGCTGGGCATCATGTTCTGGGCCACGGTGCTCTTCATGCCGCTCATCGTGGTCTACACGGGGTGGGCCTACCGCGTCATGCGCGGCAAGGTGACGGCCGCGTACATCAGGGAAAACGAGCACGGTGCTTATTGAGTTTTTTGCGCCAGCGCAAGGGATTTCATATACCCATACAGGTATTGATAGAACGCAAAGACAGGTCACAGACACCCCCGTGAGACTCGCCATCCGTTCGATTCCATTCCCTCAACGCGCTGGAGACAAAGCATGACCCACAACAAGCATCCGCACCCCCCGCCGCGACAGCGCCAGAGCCGATGGCGCACGCTGGTCGCCTGGCTGGCGCTGGCATTGGCCGCCCCTCTGGCGGGCGCCACAACCGCCGCGCCCGGCGCCCCACCCGACGTGGCCGCGGCCCTGGCCGCCGCACCCACCAAGAACAAATCCACCGCCGACCACAGCAAGTTCAAGGAGCTGCAGGGCCCGTTCAAGAGCGGCTCGGAAGTCACCAAAGCCTGCCTGAGCTGCCACACCGAAGCGGGCAAGCAGGTCATGGGCACGCGCCACTGGACCTGGGAGTACACCAACCCCGACACCGGGCAGAAGCTGGGCAAGAAGACCATGCTCAACAGCTTCTGCATCGGCGACCGCTCCAACGAAGCCTTCTGCCAGTCCTGTCATGTGGGCTACGGCTGGAAAGACGACAAGTTCGACTTCCACAACGAGAGCAAGGTGGACTGCCTTGTCTGTCACAACACCGGCGGCTACAAGAAGCCTGCAGGCATGGCCGGCGAGGTGCCCACCGAGCGCATCGAGTTGCCACCGGGCTCGGGCAAGTTCATCGACCCGGTGGACCTGGCCATGGTGGCCCAGCACATCGGCAAGACCAGTGTGGCCACCTGCGGCAGCTGCCACTACGCCGGCGGCGGCGGTGACGGCGTGAAACACGGCGACCTCGATTCCTCGCTCAACAAGGCGAGCAAGGAGCTCGACGTGCACATGGCCAGCAAGGCCCAGGGCGGCGCCGGCTTCACCTGCGCCACCTGCCACCAGGCCGACGGCCACCAGATCGCGGGCAGCCGCATCAGCATGACCGCGTCCGACCCGCACGGTCCGATGCTGCGCGGCGATTCGGTGCACGCCGGACGCAACGCCGCCACCTGCCAGAGCTGCCACGGCGACAAGCCGCACAAGCAGCCCTCGCTGAGCGTGGAGCTGCTCAACAACCACACCAACAAGCTGGCCTGCCAGAGCTGCCACATCCCCGAGTTCGCGCGCGGTGGCGTGGCCACCAAGATGGCCTGGGACTGGTCCACCGCCGGCCAGCTCACCCCCGAAGGCAAGCCGATCCAGAAGAAGGACGAGCACGGCCACGTCATCTACGACAGCAAGAAGGGCGACTTCAAGCTCGCAGAAAACGTGGTGCCCGACTACGTCTGGTTCAACGGCCAGGTCAACTTCACCACGCAGGACATGAAGATCGATCCGACCCAGGTGCTCAAGATCAACAGTTTCATGGGCGGTCCGGAAGATCCGACCGCGCGCATCTGGCCGGTCAAGCGTTTCGAGGGCAAGCAGCCCTACGACAAGGTGCATTTGCAACTGCTGGTGCCGCACACCGCCACGCCCGATGACACCGCGTTCTGGTTCAACTTCGACTGGCCCAAGGCCTTGCAGGCCGGCGCCACCGCCACCGGCCAGCCCTACAGCGGGCAACACGACTTCGTGAAAACCGAGATGCTCTGGCCCATCACCCACATGGTGGCGCCTTCCGAAAATGCCGTGGCTTGCGCCTCGTGCCATACCGGCCCAACGAAGAGCCGCCTGGGTGACCTGCCCGGCGTCTACCTGCCCGGGCGCGACAGCCAGCCCTGGATCGACCGCCTCGGCTGGCTCGCCGTGGTGGGCGCCATCGCTGGCGTGCTGCTGCACACCGCCGCCCGCCTGCTGACCCGCCGCCGCAACCAACGAGAGAACCGCCATGTCTGAGACCACCGCCTCCATGGCCAGCGTCGCCGACGCGGCCAGCCACTCCCCCGCCCGCATCTACATCTACAAGCGCTACGAGCGTTTCTGGCACTGGTCGCAGGCGCTGCTGATCATCGCCATGCTCATCAGCGGTTTCGAGGTGCACGGCAGCTACACGCTGCTGGGCTTCGAGCCCGCGGTGCGCCTGCACACGCTGGCCGCCTGGCTGCTGCTCATCCTCTGGGCCTTCACCATCTTCTGGCAGTTCACCACCGGTGAATGGCGCCAGTACCTGCCGACCCACAAGAAGGTGGTGGCGATGGCGATGTACTACAGCTGGGGCATGTTCCGTGGCGCGCCGCACCCGTTCCACAAGACCGTGCAGAAGAAACACAACCCGCTGCAGCGCCTGGCCTATCTCGGTCTCCTGGCCATGATCTCGCCGCTGATCTGGGGCTCGGGCCTGCTCTACCTGTTCCGTGCCTTCTGGCCCTCGCTCGGCATCGACCAGTGGCTCACGCTGGAAGGGGTGGCGTGGGCGCACACGGCGGGAGCTTTCCTGATGCTCACCTTCTTCATCGTTCACGTGTACCTGACCACCACCGGCCACACCCCCACCGCGCACATCAAGTCCATGGTGACCGGCTGGGAAGAGCTGCACGACGACGCCCATTCCGCGGACACACCGTCCGCTCCGCCGAAAGGCCACTGAGGAGTTTTCCATGTCACACGCCCCTGCATTGCCTTTGCCACCCGAGTCCGGCATGGACCCGGAGCGCCGCACCTGGCTGCTGGCCACCAGCGCCATGGGTGTGGCGGCCACCGCCGCCGTCGCGGTGCCCTTCGTGTCCAGCTTCGCCCCCAGCGAGCGGGCCAAGGCGCAGGGAGCGGCCGTGACCATGGACCCTTCGGTCGTCGAACCCGGTGAGCTGAAAACCGTCGAATGGCGCGGCCAGCCGGTGTGGGTGTTGCGCCGCACGCCGGAGATGCTCGCCAGCCTGGAGGGCGTCACCGACCTGGCCGACCCGGCCTCCGAAGTGCAGCAGCAGCCCGACTACGCCACCAACACCCACCGCTCCATCAAGCCCGAGGTGTTCGTGACGGTGGGCATCTGCACGCACCTGGGCTGCTCGCCCGTGACCTTGCCGCAAGGCACGGCCAACCCCAGCGTGCCGGCCGACTGGAAAGGCGGATTTTTCTGCCCCTGCCACGGCTCCACCTTCGACTTCGCAGGCCGCGTGTTCAACAACAAGCCCGCGCCCACCAACCTGGTCGTACCGCCGCACAAGTACCTCGCCGACGGCAGCCTGCTGATCGGTGAGGACGACAGCGGCGCCGCCTGAATCTGACCTTACTTTTGGAGAAACACATGTGGTACTTCGCCTGGATGCTCGGTGTCGGTTTTGCGGTGTTGCTCGCCATCCTCAACGCCATGTGGGGTGAACACGAGCAGGCCCGCGCGCTGCCGAAAGGCGGCGACGCATGACACCCGCCCCCGCTCCCGCCACGGGCCTGCTCGGCGCGGCGCCCGTGCCGGTGGCCAGCCGCGTGCACCTTCCCAGCCTGCTGGCCGCGCTGGCCATCATGCTCGTGGGCAGCATCTACCCGCTGCTGTTCGCCGATGCCAGCGGCCAGGCCGATCATGGCCTGGCCATGGCCCTGTTCTGGGCCATGAGCGCCGGGCTGGTGCGTGGCGTCGGTTTTGTGCCGCGCTGGTTCGGCTGGCGTTGGCTGTTCTCCGGCTGGGCCTGCGTCGCCGGCCTGTTGTTGGCTGCGTGGCTGCGCTGGGGAATCTGAGGTGCTGTTTCGCATCCTGCACGATGAACGCAGCGGCGAGCTGAGCTATGTGCTGGCCGACAACGACGCGCGCGAAGCCGTCGTGGTCGATCCGCGCAGCCGCGATCTGCCGGTGCTGCAGGCGCTGCTGGGGGAGCGCGATCTGCGCCTGCGCTGGGTGCTGCGCACCCACCAGCACGACCACCTGCAGAGCCACGAACTCGAACGCCTGCGCAGCCTGGGCGCGCCCGTGGTGCAGGGCGAAGCCTGCGAGGGCACGCACACGGTGGCCGATGGCGAGCACCTGCCCGTGGGGAACGAGATCGTGCGGGTGATCACCACGCCCGGCCACACCGCCGGCTGCCTGAGCTTCGTCTGGCGCGACCGCGTGTTCTGCGGCGGCCTGCTCGCGGTGGACGCCTGCCCGCACCAGCCGCACCCGGCGGACCCCGCAGCGCTGTGGGACAGCATCACCCTGCGCCTCTTCACCCTGCCTGACGAGACCCTGCTGTTTGCCGGCCATGAGCAGCGCGCGCGCGCCGTGAGCACGGTGCTGGAGCAGCGCCGCTGGCACCCTTTCTTTGCCCGGCAGACGCGCGACGCCTTCCTGGCCCGTGTCGCCGCATTGCCAACGCAAGCAGCGGATGCCGTGAGTGCAGCGGCGGGCCACAACACCCAGTCCGCCTGAACGGGCGGCGACCCTGTTTTCTTTTCTACTCCGGAGTTTTCATGAAGCAACTGCATTTCCAGGAAAAATACCCCATCACCGTGGTGGACATCGCCAAGTCAGAGACAACCTACACCACCGTGGACGCCATCGCCGACTACTTCAAGGCCTGCATCGCCGCGACACCGCGCGTGAGCTACATCGCCACCTTCGATCACTTCGCGCACACGAAAGCCATCGGCGGTGACATCGCGCCCGCGATCCAGGCGGCGGTCAACGTGGTGTTCTGCTTCGGCCATGCGCTGCCCAACCCGCAGGTGCTGGCCGTGCGCCCGCGCTCCATCGGCATTGCCGACCTGGGCGACCATTTCGTGGTCAGCTTCATGGACGCACCCATGAAGCCCGCCAACGACGCCATGCAGGCCTGGACACTCGCGCTTCGTAACCATTGACCGGATACAGGAAACGAGATCATGTGGAAAGTCCTCAACTGGGCGCAGAAAAATCTGGTCTGGAGCATCCCGATCGCCATGCTCGCGGGTCTGCTGTTCGGGCAGGTGGCCGACCCGGCCTTCCTGCGCTGGGGCATCCTGCCGCTGACCTTCCTCATGGTCTATCCCATGATGGTCACGATGAACGTGCGCGACCTGCTCAAGCCCGGCGGCAACCGCCTGCAGGGCACCACGCTGGCCGTCAACTTCATCCTCATGCCTGCCATCGGCTACGGCATGGGCCTGCTGTTTTTTGCCGACCAGCCCATGGTGCGGCTGGCGCTGCTGCTGACCGCACTGCTGCCCACCTCGGGCATGACCATCTCCTGGACCGGCTTCGCCAAAGGCAATGTGCCGGCGGCGGTGAAGATGACCGTGGTCGGCCTGATCGCCGGTTCGCTGCTGGCGCCGGTCTACCTCAAGGCCCTGCTGGGCGCGGTGGTCGAGATCCCCGTGCTGCAGGTGTTCCTGCAGATCGCGCTGATCGTGTTCCTGCCGCTGGTGCTGGGCACGCTCACGCAGCGCTGGCTGGTAGACCGTCATGGTGAACCGCGCTTCAACGGCCACTACAAACCCAAGTTCCCACCGTTCTCCACCCTGGGCGTGCTGGGCATCGTCTTCGTGTCCATGGCGCTCAAGTCGCAGGACATCTTTGCGAAGCCCGCCCTGTTGCCCAGCCTGCTGCTGCCGTTGGTGCTGATCTATGCGCTGAACTTCGTTCTCAGCACCCTGATTGGCAAGTTCTTTTTCCAGCGCGGCGACGCCATCGCCCTGGTCTACGGCACCGTCATGCGCAACCTCTCGATCGCGCTGGCGATTGCCATGGGCGTGTTCGGCGAGCAGGGCGCAGATGCCGCCCTGCTGATCGCACTGGCCTACATCGTCCAGGTGCAGGCCGCTGCCTGGTACGTCAAGCTCACCGACCGGCTCTTTGGCGCACCGCCTGTGGCGCCACCCCCCGCGGCTTCCAAGGCCGCCTGAAATGGAACACCCCCGCCGCGCTTCGCGCGACCCCCTCAAGGGGGCGGCACTGGCCGTCCGGCAAAGCCGGCACGGCGGTGCCCTGGAAAACTGAAAGGAACCCCTATGCCCACAACCGCTAACCCTGTCACACCCTACGACGCCCTGGGCGGCGCCGAAGGCCTGCACCGCCTCGTCGACCGTTTCTACGAGCTGATGGACGAGCTGCCCGAGGCCTACGCCGCGCGCCGCATCCACCCCGAGAGCCTGGCCGGCGCCAATGAAGCTCTGTACGAATTTCTCTCGGGCTGGTTCGGCGGGCCGCCGCTCTACACCGAAAAGAAAGGCCACCCGCGCCTGCGCATGCGCCACGTGCCCTACGCCATCGGCCCGACCGAGCGTGACGAGTGGATGCTGTGCATGCGCACGGCGCTGACCGAGCAGGTGGCCGAGGAGAACCTGCGCGCCGGCCTGCTCAACGCCTTCACGCAGATGGCCGACCACATGGTCAACACCGGCGACCGCGCCGGTTGCGGCCACGGTCAGATGCAAGGCCAGTCGTGCGAGACCGCATGAAAAAGCAGCTCGTCGCCCTGGCGCTGGCCCTCGCGCTGCCCCTGTGCGCAGTCGCCGGCCCCATCGAACCCGGCCGGCCCCTGCCGGCGTTGCGCCTCAAGAACCAGCACGACCAGGACTGGCAGGTCCCGGCGGGCACGCGGCTGGTGGTGTTCGCCGCCGGTCGCAAGGCCTCGAACCTCGCGCTGACGGTGCTGGGCGCGCAGCACAAAGGCTTTCTGGAAAGCCGTCATGCGGTCTACCTGGCCGACATGAGCAAGATGCCCGGCCTCATCACCCGCACCTTTGCCTTGCCCGCGCTGCGTGAACAGCCTTTCGAGGTGGGTGTGTCGCTCGATGAAACCCTGTTGGCCGGCTGGCCGCGCCAGGACGACGCGGTGACCCTCATCGGCCTGGAGGCCGGCCGCGTGACCCACTTCCAGTACGCCAGCAGCGAGGCGCAGCTGCGCACCGCGCTCGGCCTGGCGCCCTGATCCCGTCACCACCACAACCAATACGCGAGGAGACACCCATGGACGCTATCGACGCCTTCCAGGACCACTACCCCGACAACGTGTCGCACTGCTACGGCTGCGGCAGCAAAAATCAACACGGTCACCAGATCAAGACCGTGTGGGACGGCGACGAAACCGTCACCCGTTTCACACCCGAGCCCTTCCACACCTCGGTGCCTGGCTACGCCTACGGCGGGCTGATCGCCTCGCTGATCGACTGCCACAGCACCGGCACCGCCGCGGCCGCCATGTACCGGCAGGCGGGGCGCGACATGGACTCGCTGCCCGCGTTCCGTTTCGTCACCGGATCGCTGCACGTGGACTTTCTGAAGCCCACGCCCCTGGCCGGCGAGCTGGTGATCCGCGGTCGCATCAAGGAAATCAAAGGCCGCAAGGTGGTGGTCGAGACCACGGTGTACGCGGGCGATGTGGCCACCGCGCGTGGCGAAGTCGTTGCCGTTCAGATGCCGGAAAGCTTTGGTGCCTGACAGGCAACACCCTCGCGGTGCATGGCGCGACTGAAATGAAAACGGCGCCCCGAGGTGAACTGACCCCAAGAAGTTGGACGGTTGGAAGCTAGGCACCCAAGGCCTGAGTTCGGTACTCCACCGGGCTCAGGCCTTTTAGTTTGAGCTTAATACGCTGGTGGTTGTAGTAGTGGATGTAGCGGCACAGTCCCTGTCGTAACTGCTGGACGTTGTCGAATTTGTTGAGACGGAAGAACTCCGATTTCAGCGTGCCGAAGAAGCTCTCCATCGCTGCGTTGTCCAGGCAGTTACCCCTGCGGGACATGCTTTGCGTCAGGCCTCGCTCGAGCAGCCGCTGTCGATAGGCCTCCATCTGGTACTGCCAGCCTTGGTCTGAGTGCATCATCGGAGCCTCCTGCGCAGTGAGCCGCGACAGAGCCTTCTTGAGCATGTTTCCCACCAGCGGGAAGAGCGGACGCTCGTTCATTTCATAAGCCACGATTTCTCCGTTGAACAGGTCCATCACGGGCGACAGGTACAGCTTCTCGCCGCGCACATTGAACTCGGTCACATCGGTCACCCATTTCTCGTTCGGACGCTCGGCCTCGAACCGACGATTGAGTAGGTTGGGCGTCGAGGCCATCTCGCCCCGATAGGAGCGATATCTCTTGGGTCGCACCAGCGACTTCAGGCCCAGGCTCTGCATCAGACGCTGCACCGTCTTGTGATTCACTATTTGGCCGCTGCGGCCGAGCTCGGCCGTGATGCGCCGGTAGCCATAACGCCCCTTGTGGCGTTCGTACACAGCTTGAATGCTGTCCTTCAATCCGGCGTATCGGTCGCCAGCCTGCAGCACCTTGGCTTGGTAGTAGAACGTGCTTCGCGACAGGCCTGCGGACTGCAGTAGTCGACGCAGCAGGAACTGTGGCCTCAGTTCGAGGACGGCTTGCGCTTTTTCAGCGCAGCTTGCCGATTGGCTCGAACCAAGGCCTCCAACTTTTTTAGGTAGGCCACCTCCGTACGTAGTTGCTCGTTCTCCTCGTGCAACTCTTGCAGCGAGCGCTTGTCGTCCGTCTGCGCGGGGGCGGCTGGCGCGGATTTGGGCTTGGGGGGCTTCATGGGAGGGCGGCCTCGGGGTTTGGGGTGGAGCGCTTGCAGGCCGCCCTCATCGTACTGGCGCCGCCACAAACCCACGATGCCTCCACCGCCACGCACATCAAAGAGCGTGGCCGCTTGCGTGTTCGACAACTCCCGAAGCTTGGCC
Organism: Hydrogenophaga sp. L76; assembly: GCF_057654755.1. Classification (NCBI taxonomy): domain Bacteria; kingdom Pseudomonadati; phylum Pseudomonadota; class Betaproteobacteria; order Burkholderiales; family Comamonadaceae; genus Hydrogenophaga; species Hydrogenophaga sp. L76. The sequence continues at coordinate 2,750,478 of NZ_CM172807.1, read as the reverse complement.
TGGCGCAGTACGTTCAACTTGAACTCTGCGCTGTAGTAGCCCCCTGGCTTTCTGTGCAATCCTTTCAGACCATGGGCCATATAGCGGTCCACCCAGTTCGCGATGCTGTTTCGGCCTATCCCGTACTGCTTGGCCAAAGCCTTATGGCCCAGCGGCCCGGCCAGATACCTTTGAACAACTTCGAGCTTGAAGCTCTCACTGTGTTTCGTCATGAAAAACACCCCATCGATTGGATTGATGTCCAACCTTTGGGGTGCAGTTCAAGGGGCGCCGTTTCTTATGGGACGAAGCCGATCAGAAAGCCAGGCTGTTCACACCCGGCTTGAGCAGGTGGGCTGCCACGTCGGCTGGCTTGGCCGGAGTCACGCCGGGGATCAGGTCGGTGGGCTTGAGGCCGGTGTTGGGCAGGTACAGTGCACACACTTCCACCTTGGCACCGGCCTTGATCACGCCTTGCAGCATCTGCTGCGTGGTCACGTCGCGCGGCTTGAGCTTCGGGCCTTCCTTGCCCACGACGGCCATGTCGCCTGCAGCGTCGCACAGCAGCACGCGCACGCTGGCCTTCTGCTCCAGCGCCTGGCCGGCGAGCACCAGGCCCGCGCCCTGTGCCATGGCGCTGCCGCTGTGGATGTTGACGAACAGCTCTTCGGCGTGGACCGTGCCGGTGGCCAGCAGGGCGGCGGTGCCCAGGGCGATCAGGTGCTTCATGCAGGAACTCCTTGAAAATTCGGTTGGCATTCCACCGCGATTGCGGTGGTTGCCGCCATTCTTCCTATACTCATTGAGGTATCCATGAGAAAACGCAAGCTCCTGTGAATGCTGCGGATTCAAGAGCAACAAAATGAACGAACACCAAGCCGATCCCGATCAACTGCCGCTCGTGCGCGACGAACTCGATGTGCTGGACGACCTGGTGCCGCTGGCCGGACAGCGCATCATCGAGCTGGGCTGCGGCAATGCGCGGCTGGCGCGCGCGCTGCTGCTGCGCCATGCGGGCAGCCAGGTGGTGGGGCTGGAGGTGGACGCCGTGCAGCACACCAAGAACGTTTCGAGTCCGCAGGATCGGCTGCTGTTCGTGGCCGGCAGCGCCGAAGCCGTGCCGTTCCCCGATGCGGGCTTTGACGGCGCGATGATGCTCAAGAGCCTGCACCACGTGCCGCTCGACGGCATGGACGCGGCGCTCGCCGAGGTGGCGCGCGTGGTCAAACCCGGTGGCTGGTTCTACGTGAGCGAGCCGATATACGGCGGCGCGCTCAACGAGATCGTGCGCCTCTACAACGACGAGAACACCGTGCGTCGGGCCGCGCAGGCCGCACTGGACCGTGCGCTGACCATCGGTACCCAATGGGATGCAGCGGGCGAGCGGCGTTTTGCGCAGCCTGCGCACTTCAAGGACTGGGCTGAGTTCGAGCAGCGCATGCTCTACCCCAGCTTCGCCGACCACCACATCACGCCTGCGCTGGTTGCCCGAGTGCGCGACGCCTTCATGCCGCACATGGGTGCGGACGGTGCGCATTTCGTGCGGCCGATGCACGTGCGACTGCTGCGCCGCACGGGTTGAAGGGCCCGCCCTGTTCGGGCAGGTCCTTCAGCCGATCACAGCGACCTGGTCGAGTAGTACCAGTCGGTCGTCTTGTAGCCTTCGGCCAGACGCGCCTTGATGGCGTCGGGGCTCTTGGGCGGTGGCACGATCACGTCGCAGCCGGGCGTCCAGCCTTCGGGCGTGGCGACCTTGTTGGCGTCGCTGGTCTGCATGGCCTGCAGCAGGCGCACGAACTCGTCGATGCTGCGTCCGTTGCTCATCGGGTAATAGACCATGGCGCGCAGGATGCCGTCGGGATCGATGAAGAAGGTGGCGCGCACGGCCTGCGTGTCGGCGGCACCGGGGTGCACCATGCCGTAGGCCTTGGCGACATCCATCTTGATGTCTTCGATGATCGGGAAGCTGATCTCGACACCGAATTTTTCCTGGATGTTCTGCGTCCAGGCCAGGTGCGAATACAGGCTGTCGATGGACAGGCCGAGCAGCTCGCAGTTCATGCCTCGGAAGGTCTCGGCGTGTTTCTGGAAGCCGATGAACTCGGTGGTGCAGACGGGCGTGAAATCGGCCGGGTGCGAGAACAGGATCAGCCACTTGCCTTTGTAGTCGGCGAGCGTGCGGTCACCGTGGGTGGTCTTGGCGTTGAAGGCCGGGGCGGCTTCGTTGAGGCGGGGGAAGGTGGCAAGGTTTTCCATGAGGTACTCCATTCAGGTCGGGTTTCGGAAGAACCGGGAAAGCAGGATTGCTTGTCCGATGAATGAAGTCTATGGATGCGCACATGGCAATAGATTGCGTTTTGTCAAGCCGGCCATTGGCAGTTCCAACCGCGCCGATAGCCAGCCTTTTCCCCGTACCAAGCAAGGGCTTCGGCGGGTAGTCGCTCAGACGGGCGCGTTGGCCGCCTCGGTGTGGATCACACCGCCGCCCAGGCAGACCTCGCCGTCGTAGATCACGGCACTCTGGCCCGGCGTCACCGCCCATTGCGGTTCGGCAAAACGCAGGGTGATGCCGGTGGCGTCGGTCTGCAGGGTGCAGGGCGCGTCGGCCTGGCGGTAGCGCGTCTTGGCCGCGAGGTCGGTGACCTGCGGTGCCTCGCCCGCGACCCAGCTCAGGTCTTCGGCGCGCAGGCTGGGCGAGAGCAGCCAGGGGTGGTCATGGCCCTGCACCACCCAGAGGATGTTGTTGGCCATGTCCTTGCGCGCGACGAACCAGGGCTCGTGTTCGTTGCCGCCTTTCTGTGCGCCCTTTTCACGGATACCGCCGATGCCCAGGCCCTGGCGCTGGCCCAGCGTGTAGAAACTCAGGCCCACGTGGTTCCCGATGGTGCGGCCGTTCGGGTCCTTGATTGGTCCCGGCTCCTTGGCGATGTAGCGGTTGAGGAAATCGCGGAACGGCCGCTCGCCGATGAAGCAGATGCCGGTGCTGTCCTTCTTTTTCGCGTTGGGCAGGCCGATCTCGGCGGCGATGCGGCGCACCTCGGTCTTGGGCAGTTCGCCCACCGGGAACAGCGTCTTGCTCAGCTGCGCCTGGTTCAGGCGGTGCAGAAAGTAGCTCTGGTCCTTCAGCGGGTCCAGTCCCTTGAGCAGCTCGTGTTGGCCGGTCGCTTCGTTCAGGCGCACGCGGGCGTAGTGGCCGGTGGCGATCTTCTCGGCGCCCAGGCGCATCGCGTGGTCGAGGAAGGCCTTGAACTTGATCTCGGCGTTGCACAGGATGTCGGGGTTGGGCGTGCGCCCGGCCTGGTATTCACGCAGGAACTCGGCGAACACGCGGTCCTTGTACTCGGCCGCGAAGTTGACGTGTTCGATCTCGATGCCGATCACGTCGGCCACCGCGGCGGCGTCGACGAAGTCGATGTTGGACGAGCAGTACTCGCCGTTGTCATCGTCTTCCCAGTTCTTCATGAAGATGCCGATGACCTCGTAGCCCTGCTCCTTGAGCAGGTGCGCGCTCACCGCGGAGTCCACTCCACCGCTCAAACCGACCACCACACGCTGTTTCTTTGCCATGACGGGATTATCCCGCCGCCGGCGTGTCCTCCCGTTGCGTGGGGTTCAGCCGAGCATGGCCTTCCACATGCCGTTGCCCCAGCTGGTGGCGGCAGCGCCCGAGCGGGCGTTGTGTTCCGGGTCCACGGTGATTTTGAGTTTGGGGGCCTCGCCGGGCGCCACGCTCGACGCCACGTTGATGTTGATCGCGTCCTTGTGCGTCACGTTGGCCCAGCAGATGCCCAGCGGCAGGTCGACCGGACCTGCCGCTGGCGCAGGAGTCTTGCCGGCGATGCGGTCCGTGATGGCTTCGGCCACCTGCTGGCCACTGCCGAAGGCGATGTGACCGCTCTTGGGCAGGGGAGAGCCCTGCGAGTCGCCGATCACGTAGATGCGCTCGTCGGCCTGGCTCTGGAAGCTCGGCAGCTTCACCGCGGCCCAGCGCTCGCCCAGGCCAGCCTGGCGGATCAGCGCCGGTGCGCGCATCGGCAGGATCAGGTTGGCGTGCGCGAAAGGCACGTCGCCCGACGAGGTGGCGAGCTGGCGTTTGCCCATGTCCACTGAGGTGATGGCGGTGTCGGGCATGTATTCGATCTGGTTGGCGTACAGGCTCTTCATGCCGTTCAGGATGGGCTTGGCGATCGGCAAAGGCATCGGGTTGGGGTTGGCATCGATCAGGATGATCTTGCCCTTGGTGCCGCGCTGCTTCATCTGCTCGGCGATCAGGAAGGCGCGCTCGTAGGGCGCGGGCGGGCAGCGGTAGGGTGGCTTGGGCGCGCTGATGACGAAGTTGCCGCCCTTGGCGAGGAACTCGTCCACTTGCTGGCGCACCGCCATCTGCTCGAAGGCGCGAAAGCCCACCGGCAGCTGAGCGCGCGCTTCGGCGTAACCCTGGATGCCGTCCTCCATGTATTCGACGCCAGGCGACAGCACCAGGAAGTCGTAGGGCAGGCGCTGCGTGGCGGTCACCACCTCGCGCTTGGTGCGGTCGATCCCGGTCACACGTTCGCGCACGCGCCGCGCGCCCAGCTGGTCGATGCGCGCGTAGCTGCGCTGGAAATCGCTGGCGGGCTGGAAGCCGGCGATGAAGTGCGCGCTCAGCGGGCAGGACATGAAACCCTCGTTGGGCTCGACCAGGGTCACGTCGGCGCCACCCGCGGCCAGCAGGCCGCGCACCGCACCCAGCCCGCCCCAGCCGCCACCGACCACCACCACGCGTGGCTTGGCCCCCGTGCCGATGGCGGCACACCCGGTGGCGAGGGCCGCGACGCCGATGGCGGTGGCCTGAAGCATGTCGCGGCGACGGGGGGTGAATGGCATCGGCATAGGAGATCTCCAAGGTCAAATACTGAACGGGGTATGGTTAATGCTAGGAGGCTGGCAGCGGGGGAGACAGCGGACAAACCCGTAGATGCCCGGGGCATCGGTCAACCCGTTTCAACGCAGCGACCATTTCCATTGAACGGTGCGCGCCCCCCGACTCTCTACAGTGGAGGCGTGTGCAGCACACAGGTCTGCACCGCCACTGGAACCCCGCCATGACCCGCTTGCCCACACTCTTCATCTCCCACGGTGCACCCACGTTCGCCATCGAACCCGGCATCGCCGGCCCTGCGCTCACCGCCCTGGGCAAGTCGCTGCCGGTTCCGAAGGCCGTGCTGGTGGTGTCGCCGCACTGGATGACGCGCGAGCCGCGCGTGGCCACCAGCGCCGCGCCGAAGACCGTGCACGATTTCGGCGGTTTCCCGGCCGCGCTCTACGAGTTGCAGTACCCCGCGCCGGGTGCGCCCGAGGTGGCGCAGCGCGCCATCGAGGTGTTGCGCGCCGCGGGCTGGGCGGCCGAGGCGGACCCCCAGTGGGGGCTGGACCACGGCGCCTGGGTGCCGCTGATGCACCTGTTGCCGCAGGCCGATGTGCCGGTGTTCCAGGTCTCGCTGCCGGCGCGGCTCGACGGCGCGCGCGCCTACGCCTTCGGCCAGGCGCTGGCGCCGCTGGCCGAGGAGGGCGTGCTCATCGTCGGTTCGGGCAGCCTCACGCACAACCTATACGAGGTGCGTTTCGACGCGGCCGGCGCCGAGGGCGAGGACTACGCGCGCGAGTTCTCGGCCTGGATCACGCAGGCCGTGTTGACCCGCGACCACGCCCGCCTGCAGCAGACCATGGCCATCGCGCCGCACGCGCAGCGGGCCCACCCCACGCCCGAGCACCTGTGGCCGTTGATGGTGGCCGCGGGCGCAGCGGGCGCTGAAGTGCCGGCCACGCGCATCGAGGGGGGCATCACGCACGGCGTGCTGGCCATGGACTCGTACCTGTTCGGCACACTGCCGCTGCCAGCGTCGGTGGCGGCCGACGCGCTGGCCGCCTGAAGCCCCACCTGGACAGACACCATGCAAGGCGACCTCATCGTTCACCAGCCCTCCGTGCCCGCGCGCCAGCTGGTGCTGCTGTTCCACGGCGTCGGGGCATCGCCCGAAGGCCTGCTGCCACTGGGCCAGGCGCTGGCCCGGCCCGACCGCTGGGTGGTCAGCGTGCGCTCGCCGTTTCCGTCCGACATGGGCGGTGGCTGGCAGTGGTTTTCGGTGCGTGGCATCGACGAGGCCAACCGTGTGGATCGCATCGCGACGGTGATGCCACGTTTCTTGCAGACCGTTCAGGCCTGGCAGGCGCGCACCGGGCTGGATGCGTCGGCCACGGCGCTGGCGGGTTTTTCGCAAGGCGCCATCATGGCGCTGGAGTCCACACAGCAGGCGCCGCCCATCGCCGCGCGCGTGTTCGCCATGGCCGGGCGTTTCGCCCAGCCGCCGCGGCTGGCGCCGGACGGCACAGCGCTGCATTTCATCCACGGCGAGCAGGACCCGGTGATCGCGCCGGCCTTCAGCGTGGCCGCGGCCGAGCGCCTGCGCGCGCTGGGCGCCGCGCCGCGGGTGGACCTGCTGCCCGGCCTGGGCCATGGCATCGATGGCCGCGTATTGACGCTGCTGAGCGCGGCGCTCGACCCGGACGCCGAGAGCGCCTGAAAACCATGCCAGCGAACACCGCCCCGGCCACGCTGCATCTGCACATCGGCGCCCTGGAAACCGTGGCGTCGCTGAGGGCGCCAGAGGCTGAGGTCCAGCGCTTCGTGCTGCCGATCGGATGCAACACGCTCTGGTCCGCGCCTGGTCACCGTGGCGGGCCTTCGCCTCTGGAACTGGAGAACGCGATCCAGACCGTGGAAGACCAGATCGAAGGCCTGCACCACCCGGGCTTCGACGCCGTGCATCCCGACGCTTGATCGCTGGTGCAGCACGCGCATGTCACACGTCTTTCACAGCCTTGACTTATTCTGGCCTTTACCGGATTCTGCGTGTCTGCAAATCCGGCGGGCGCCCGCGTCTCGGCTTGCGGGCGCCTCTCTGTTCCGATCTGTCACACCCACTCTGAAAGCGAGCTTCTCCATGAAGAGCAAGTTGTCCCCTATCGTTCTGGCCACGCTGATGCTGGCTGCTGGCGTCGCACAGGCGCAAGACAAGACCCTGCGCCTGCTGACCTGGGGTGGTTACGCGCCCAAGGACGTGATCGAGCAGTTCACCAAGGAGACCGGCTTCAAGGTCGAGGTGACCACCTCCAACAACGAAGAGATGATCTCCAAGCTGCGCGCCACCGCGGGCGCCGGGTTTGACCTCGCCCAGCCCAGCCAGGACCGCATCGCCGGGCCGCAGACCGAGTTCAAGATCTACAAGCCGCTGGATCTTTCGAAGGTCAAGGCCGACCTTTTCATCCCGTCCATGCTCGACGCGACCAAGAAAAACACCACGGTCGGCGGCAAGGTCTACGGCCTGCCGCACATCTGGGGCACCGACGGCCTGGTGGTCAACACCAAGACCTCCAAGGCCACCGACTACGCCGACCTGTGCGCGGCTGAAAACGCCGGCAAGGTCAGCATGCGCCTGAAGCGCCCCACGCTGATCGCCATGGCCTTCGCCTCCGGCAAGGACCCGTTTGCGCTCTACGGCGACGCCAAAGCCTACAGCGCCCTGATGGACGACATGGGCAAGAAGCTCACCGAGTGCAAGAAAAACGTGAAGTTCTACTGGGACGGCAAGGACCAGCTGCTCGCCGGCATCCGCTCGGGTGAACTCACCACGGCCATGATGTGGGACACCGGTGGCTGGGAGCTGAACAAGGCCAACCCCGACGTGAAGTTCGTGGCACCGAAATCGGGCGCGCTGGGCTGGGTGGACACCTTCGCCATCCCCGCCAAGGGCAAGAACGACGCCGCCGCCTACGCCTGGATCAACTTCAACATGCGCCCCGAGATCGCCGCCAAGGTGGCTTCGTCGGCCGGCAACTTCACCGCCAGCCAGGGCGCTGACCAGATGATGGACCCGGTGCTCAAGAAGCAGTTCGCCGACAGCTTCCCCGAAGCCGCGCTGAAGAACATCAAGTGGTACCCGGCCGTGCCGGCCGGCATCGAAGACATCGAAGGCCGCGTGCTCGACCGCGTCAAGGCCGCCAAGTAAGCGGCGGGCTGGCGTTGTCGTCCGAGCAGGCCGCCAGCGGCCCCGGCACCCACGATCTCGACATCCAGTCCGTGCGCAAACGCTATGGCGCGTTTGCCGCGGTGGATGACCTGAGTTTCCAGGTGCGCCGGGGCTCGTTCTTTTCCATTCTCGGGCCCTCGGGCTGTGGCAAGACCACGCTGCTGCGCATGGTGGCGGGTTTCATCGAACCCGATGCGGGCGACATCGTGATCAAGGGCGCGTCGATGCGCGGCGTCGCGCCCAACAAGCGCCCGGTGAACATGGTGTTCCAGCACCTGGCGCTGTTCCCCATGATGAGCGTGGGCGAGAACATCGCCTACGGCCTGGAGCGCCGTGGCGTGAAGGGCGCTGCCGCCAGGGCCAAGGTGACCGACATGCTCAGGCGCGTGGGCCTGCCCGGCAGCGAGGACAAGCGCATTGATCAGCTCTCGGGCGGGCAGAAGCAGCGCGTGGCCATCGCGCGCTCGCTGGTGCTGGAGCCCGCGTTGCTGCTGCTCGACGAACCTTTGGGCGCGCTCGACCTCAAGCTGCGCGAGCACATGAAGGTGGAGTTGAAACAACTCCAGGCCGAGGTCGGTACCACCTTCGTCTACATCACGCACGACCAGTCGGAAGCGCTGGTCATGTCGGATCAGGTCGCGGTGATGAACCACGGCCGCTTCGAACAGCTGGGCACGCCGCAGCAGCTGTATTACCAGCCGCAGACCGCGTTCGTCGCGGGCTTCGTGGGCAACAACAACCGCTTTGAAGGCACCATCGAATCGCGCAACGGCGAGCAGGTTCTGTTGCGCACGACCAGTGGCATGGGGCTGTGGTCGCAGCGTGTGGGCACGCTGGACGTGGGCCAGTCGGCCACCCTGTTCATCCGTCCCGAGGCCATCGAGATCGGGCGCAGCCCGCGCGAGCTGCCCGCCGGTGAACCGGCCTGGAGCGCGAGCGTGCAGAGCGTGCTGTTCGATGGCGGCAACTCCACCGTGCTGGTGCTCGAAGACAAGAGCCAGACGCCGCTGCACATCGCGCTGCCACTCACCGGCCGCCTCGCCGATCTGAAGTCTGGCGAGACCGTGCACTTCGGCTACCAGCCCGCACAGGCCTGGTGTTTTTCGGCTTGAGGCCATGAACGACGCCACCGCGCACCGCCGCTGGATGCTGGGCCTGCTGCTGGCCCCGGCGCTGCTGTGGCTGGTGGGCCTGGTGATCCTGCCGCACGTGGAGTTGCTGCTGCTGTCGCTGCAGGCGCGCGTGGGACCGGGGGAGTACGCAGCCAGCCTCGACCAGTACCGCACCTTTGTCGACGAACCGCTGTACTGGAACACCTTTGTGCGCACGGCGGTCATCTCGACGCTGGCCACCGGGCTCACGCTGCTGCTGGCGTTTCCGGCCGCCTGGTACATCGCCAAGGTGGCGCGGGGTCGGCTCAAGATGGTGCTGCTGGTGCTGTGCCTGCTGCCGTTCTGGGTCAGCGAAATGGTGCGCACCCTGGGCTGGCTGATCCTGCTGCGCGAGACCGGCGTGGTTTCCAGCCTGCTGCAGGCCGTGGGCCTGGCTGACCAGCCGGTGGAGCTGCTGTACCACGACGCCACGATTCTGGTCGGCCTGGTTTATGCCTCGCTGCTGTTCATGGTGATCCCGCTCGTGAACAGCCTGGAGAGCCTGGACGACAGCCTGATCGAAGCGGCTTACGACCTCGGCGGCAGCACCGCCAACATCGTGCGCCGCATCGTCATCCCGCACGCCGCGCCCGGCATCGCCGCCGGCAGCATCGTCGTCTTCATGCTCTGCCTCGGCAACTACCTCACGCCCACGCTGCTGGGCGGCAAGAACTCGCTCTGGTTCACCGAGCAGATCTACACCCAGTTCATCACGCGGTTCAACTGGAACCAGGGTGCGGCCTTCGGCTTCCTCTTGTTGTTCCTTTCCAGCCTGCTTGTGTGGGCCGGTCTCAAACTCACTGGCCAGCGCTTCGGTGCCGTGATGAAGGCGAGCTGACATGATCCCGAGCCTGCCCCGCCCCCCGCTTCAGCGCTTCGGTCTCGGTGCCTTCGTCACCGGCTTTTTCGTGTTCCTGTTCGTGCCGCTGCTGGTGGTGGCGGTGTTCGCGTTCAACAACGCCGACTACCCGACCCCGCCCTGGATGGGCTTCACGTTCGACTGGTTCACCGCCAACAGCGATGCGCGCACGGGCCTGCTGGCCGACGGCGAGCTGCTGCGGAGCATGGGCGTGAGCGCCTGGGTGGCGCTCTGGGTCACGCTGCTGTCGGTCGGTGTGGGCACCTGCAACGCCTTCCTGCTGGAGCGTTTCGAGTTCCCGGGCAAGAGCGCGATTGCGCTGCTGGCCATGCTGCCGCTGGTGATTCCGGGCGTGATCCTGGGCATCTCCATCCTCGCCTTCGTCAGCCGCATCGCCAACTTCGCCGACGAGACATGGGGTCTGGAGCTGGACTTCCTGCGGCCCGGCCTGCCGCTGGTGATCCTTGGCCAGTTCTGCTACATCGTGACCATCGCCACGCTCACCATCTCGGCCAGCCTGCGCCGCTTCGACCGCACGCTCGAAGAAGCCGCCTACAACCTGGGCGCGAGCCGCCTCGCGGTGCTCTGGACCATCACCTTGCCCTACCTGCGCCCGAGCATGATCGGCGCCGCGGCCATGGCCTTCCTGATGTCGTTCGAGAACTTCAACACCACGCTGATGCTGGTGGGCTCGGACTCACCGCTCACCGTGCTGATGTACAGCCGCATGCGCGAGGGCGCCACGCCGGTGCTCAACGCGATCAGCCTCTTCCTCATGGTGGCCTCGGCCCTGCTGGCGCTGATGCTGCTGTGGCGCAAACCGCAGGCGCGGTGAAGTGCGCCTGCGGTTGCGGTGCGCGCGGGCCGGGATCAGGTGGCTTTGCGGCCCCAGAAAGCCATGACCAGCAGCAGCAGCGAAATCACACCCAAGGCGATCAGTGTGGTGTTGGGCACGTAGTAGGTGGTGTACACCTCCCAGCCCAGCAGGCGCAGCAGGTCAGACACCTCGGTGTAGATGCCCACGAGGTGGCCGCCCAGCGTGCCGGTGATGCCCAGCAGGGCGCTGCCGAGGAAGGCCAGAACGGCCATGACCCAGCGCGACAAGCCTTGCCACACGCTCTCGCCACGGCGCCAGCGCACGAACAGGATCACGGCCCAGTAGGCCACGGTCCAGCTGGCGAGCAGCACGTGGTTGCGGCCCAGGGCCGACGCGGAGATCGTTTCCCAGGGCCACACCATCAGGCCGATGGCAAACGCGATGATGCCGAACACCAGGCTGGCGCTGAGCAGCGGCACCAGCGCGTGGTCCACGGACCTGGCCAGCGGGCCGTCGGAAAACACGCGCAGGAAGATCGCCAGGGTGGCGGTCATCCACAGCGCGATGGGAAAGTGAACCATCAAGACGTGATAGGCATCCATGATCAAACTCCTGTATTGCGCTTGAGCAACTGGTTGAGGGCAACACCGAACGCGGCGATCAGCGCGAGACCGGCGAGCAGCGTCCAGCGCCACTGGTTGTAGATGTCGCTCGCGAACTCGGCTTCGATGCCGTAGTGCTTGAGCTGGCTCACGCTGTGGTGTGTGGTCACGGGCTGACCCTGTTTGATGAACTTCGCGCCCGCGTGCCGGGTGCTGTTGAGGTGCGGCCAGCTCACCTGGCCGGGGTAGAAGAGCTCCACCGTGGTCCACTGGTCTTTCCAGACGGGCGCGGCGCCGTCGAACTTCTGCGCCACGATGTGGGCGTCGCGGCCCAGGCCCAGCGTGGCCGGCAGTGACACGTAGTGCCAGCGCCCACCGGTGGCGTTGCGGTGGATGGCGAACGCCACCGCGTAGGCGCCCTGGTCTTTCAGGACCTTGTCGTCCAGCGGATGGCCGGTGTCGAGCTTGCGCGTGAGCGTCACGTCCCAGAAGCCATCGGCCCAGCGCCCTTTGCCTTGCACGGCGATGTCGGCCATCGATTCCTCGGGCGTGCGCAGGATGCGCCGGGGCAGGGTGTCGCCGTTCTGCCATCCGGCAGCAGGATCAAAAGGCACCGCCTCGCCGTCGCGCAGGAAGTAGGTGCTGTCCTGCGACAGCTTGCCGCCCGCCACATCGTCCCACTTCAGGGCCTTGTAGCCGGTGGTGGCGCTGTTGAACATCAGCTTGGGTTGCTTGAGTTCACCGTCCCAGTTGGACGCCGCGCTGCTCTTGCCGGCATCGCCCATCCGCGCTTCGGCGACCACCTGGTCGTCGGACATGTTGATCGGGTTGGAGCGATGACCGCGCCAGTGCCACAGGTCCAGGAAGTAGCCGGCGGCCCGTTGCGCCTTCAAGGTGTCTTCGGGCTGCACGCTGGCCCAGTCCGTGATGTCGGTTCGTGTCTGCGGCAGGTGCTTGCTGATCTCTTCCTGCTTGAGCTTTTTGCCCAGGTAAGGGTGTGCCTTCACGTCGTCGCCCGCCGCATGCTTTGAGAAGGTGGCGATGCCGGGGCCGATGGCCAGGTAGCCACCGTAGCGCGCGAACTCGGGCACGCTGCCGTCGTCCAGCATCATGGCCACGCGGTCCTCGTGCAGGCCATTGGGCTCAGAGCCGGGGACCGCCTTGCCTTTGGTGACCCACTTGCCGTCCTCGAACATGACGACGTCGTGAAAGATGCCCGGCTTCTCGGCGGGCCAGCGGTAGCGGAAGAACATGTCGCTGCCGTTGTAGGCGGCCTGCACCTGCAGGGGCACGGTCAACTGCTGGGGGATGCTGATGTTGCGCTTGGGGTCGTCGCGCACGACACCGGTGCCGTGGGTGATCCAGGAGAGCAGCAAGGCTCCGCCGAACAACGCCACGGCGACCAGCAGGCCGCTTTGCGCAGTGGTTTTTTTCATGGGTGGCTCCTGTGAAGATGAGCGCTCAGCCTAGGCCTCACCGGCAGGCCTCGGTTGATATTTGTCAATAAATGCCATGGGCGACCGCGAGCTGTCAGCCATAGGGCAACAGTCTTAAAAATAGGCCTTCGATTTAAGGCTCGCCTAACAATTGGTCGGGGAAAAGACGTGGACTTTTGCGGGATTGCGCAGGAGGTGCTTCAACACATCCGGGCAGATTCAATCCGTTGAAGGTCAGAACCTTGCCCGTCACGGCCTTTGCTGTGGGGGCTGAGGCCGGTTGGATGTTTGCAAACGTTCGTGTGCCCACACGGCCCAAAGCGCCCAAACCCGCCAGACCAACCCCCGGTTCTGAACCGCATCGTGTGGGAGCGCGCCTGCTGCGCCGATTTCTGTTCTGAACCGGCCTCCTGGTGGTCGGTGAAAAGGGCCGCACAACCGGTTACGGTGAACCACGCAAGCTCACGTTTGTTACCGGACCCCTTAAGCGAAGCTTCATCTTGAACTCTTTCAATACATCCACCAGCACTTGCTGGGTTGCTATTGAAAAAGGATCACTTTCATGAAATCGGTTGTTCTCTCTGCTGTTCTGTTGGCTGTTTCTGGTGTGGCGCTGGCAGGTCCTGCGTGCAATGCCCCGAAGGAAAAATGGATGCCCGAAGCCAGCTTCAAAAAGGGTCTGGAAGACCAGGGTTACCAGATCAAGACCTTCAAGGTCAGCAAGGGCCAGTGCTACGAGATCTATGGCTTTGACAAGACCGGCAAGAAGGTCGAGATCTATTTCGACCCGGTCACCGCGGCCGTTCTGGAAACCAAATAAGCCTGCGAGGCAGACCGTATGCATGCAACGATGAATCTCTCAGCATCGCCGGCCACGGCGCGCCCCGTGTGGGACCGCTTCGTGCGGGTCTTCCACTGGACGCTGGTGTCCTGCGTGCTGCTCAACAGCTTTGTGCTGGAAGACGGCGAAGACCTGCACCAGTGGGTGGGCTATCTGGCCAGCGCGCTGGTCGTGACCCGCATCGTCTGGGGCTTCATCGGTTCGAAGCACGCCCGGTTTGCCGACTTCTTTCCCACGCCGGCCCGCCTGATGCGGCACCTGCGCGGGATGTTCTCGGGCCAGCCCGAGAAACACTGGGGTCACAACCCGCTCGGCGCCGTGATGATGCTGGTGCTCATGGCGCTGGTGCTGGCGCTCGGGGTTACGGGCTGGATGCAGTCGCTCGACGCCTTCTGGGGCGAAGAATGGCTGCAGGATCTGCATGCGCTGGCCGGTGATCTCCTGCTGCTGTCGGCCGGCCTGCACGGTGCTGCCGCGATCGTGATGGGTCGACTGGAGCGCACGCGCCTGGTCAAGGCCATGGTCACCGGGATCAAAGAAACGTACTGAAATGTCCCCCTTGCGTCCCACGCCTTCACTGGCGTGGACCGGGGCTCCACCGCAGCGCGGGTCGCCGGGCGCATGGCACACTGCCGCCATGCCCGCCACCGTCAACCCCGCCGAAGTGGATTTCACCGCCATCCGCGCGCAAGGCGCGGGCGGGCAGAACGTCAACAAGGTGTCCAACGCGGTGCACCTGCGTTTCGCGGTGCACGCGTCGTCACTGCCTGAAGCCGTCAAGGAGCGCCTGCTGGCCCTGAGCGACCAGCGCATCACCACCGAGGGCGTGGTGGTGATCAAGGCGCAGACCAGCCGCAGCCTGGAACAGAACAAGGCCGAGGCGCTGGAGCGGCTGCAGGCGCTGGTGGACAGCGTGGCCACGCTGCCCAAGGCGCGCAAGCCAACCAAGCCCACTTTCGGTTCCAAACAGCGCCGGCTCGAAGGCAAGGCCACGCGCTCGCAGGTGAAGCAGCAGCGTGGACGGGTGCGCGGCGTCGATTGAACGCCCGGCGCGCCGTCTAGGGCAACGCTGAGCAAGTCCCTCGTGGCGCGGGCATCCTGCTCTCGGGCGGTCTGCGTCGTTGCAAAGCCTCGCCGGGCCGCCCGGCCCGTCTGCGTTTTGCGCCTTGCAGCCCATCCCGACAGCAGGCGCCCGCATCCACGGCGACTTGTTCGGCGTCGCCTTAAGCATTTTTTAGGAAGTTCTTAAGCGCTATTTAGCAGCGCGCCCGCGGCCGGATTTTTAGACTTTCTTCCATGGCAGGTGACGCATGGGGCGTCGCCGCCAGGCAGCAAACGCGGACCCGTTCCGCCCAAGGAAGTCTTCATGCAGTTCACCCAACAGGAAATGAACCAGCTGGCCGCGGCCAGCACCAGCAGCTCGCGCGAAAACCTCTACGCTGGCATCCACAAGGCGCTGCGCGCCATGATGACCGACACCCTGCTCGCGGTCGGTCGCGCCGACCCGTCGGACCCGCAGGACGTGGCCGACGCCAGCGGGCGCGTGATCGGTCTGATGGCGCAGTGCGAAGCGCACGTGCAGCACGAAAACAGCTTCGTGCACCCGGCGATCGAGGCCCGCACCCCGGGTGTCTGCGGCGAGGTGGCACAGGATCACGTCGAGCACCTGCACCACATTCAGCGACTGCGGGCGGCGGCGCAGCAACTGCCGACGTTGGGTGCGCAGCTGCAGGCGGGCGCCCTGCACGCGCTGTACCTGGAACTCTCGCTCTTCGTCGCCGACAACCTGCAGCACATGCACGTGGAAGAGACGCGGCACAACGCCGCACTCTGGAGCGCCTACACCGACACCGAGCTGCGCGCCATCCACGACGCGCTGGTGGCCACAATCGAGCCGGCCGACATGATGCAGGTGATGCGCTGGATGCTGCCGCAGATGCACGCGCTGGAGCGCCTGCAGGTGCTCGGTGGCATGCGCCAGGGCGCGCCGGCGCCGGTGTTCCAGGCCGTGCTCGATGTCGTGCAGCCGCACCTGAGCCCGCGCGACTGGGCCAAGCTCACGCAGGGCCTGGGACTGCCCGCGGTGCCGGGTCTGGCGGCGGCGGTGTAAGGTGCGGGCGCTCGGACTTCAGGCCACGGCCTGGAGTTCGACCGGCCCGCCCACGCACAGGCGGAAGCGCCCGCGGCCGGTCTTTTCAATGCAGAGCTTGGGGCACTGCTCCTGCAGGCGGCGCGAGAGCAGCAGCAGGCGCGCTTCGAGGTTGTCGGCCACGTCGGGCAGGCCCAGCGTGGTGTCGAGCCGCAGCTCGCGGTTGCTGAACTCGCTGCGGCCGCTGCGCTGGTGGTCCCGCAGCAGCTTCCACAAAATGGCGCCGGCCACGCCCTTGATGAGGTAGGCGTTGTCGATGAAGACGCTGTCGTTGGCCGGGTAATAGTGCACCTGCAGCGCCGGTCCCCGGGGCAGGGCGGCGAGCGTGGCTTCGCCGTCCCCGGTGGCTGCGGCGGCTTCCGGCTCTTCCTGCATCAGGTCGATCGCCGCGGCCAGCTGGCCGCCCAGCGTGACCAGCAGGTCTTCGTCCTCGAAACTGAAGCGCAGGTCCTGCGGACTCTCCACGAACAGCACGCCCAGCACGCGGCCGGCCGAGCGCAGCGGCACGGCGAGCTGGCTGTGCGGCTCGGGCAGGCCGGGGTAGGGGATCTCGGTGCAGGCCGGCGTGTCCAGCAGACCCCGGTCTTCCAGGCCGCTGCGCACCGCCTGGCTGTAGAGGTAGGCGCTGGTCATGTGCATGATGCGCACCGGTGTGCCCTCGCGCGCGGCCACGCCGATCACGCCGTCGCCCAGCGCGATTTCCGAGCCCACGCCCGAGGTGGCGTAACCGCGGCTGGCCACGGTGTAGAGCCGCTGCGTGGCGGGGTCGAGGATCAGCACCATGGCGTGCGGGATGTCCATGTCCTGTTCCAGTGTCTGCAGCGTGGCCTCCAGCGCGGCGGCGAGCGTGGTGGCCTGGGCCAGGCGCGAGCTGCCGCGGCGCAGTGCGCCCAGCAGGCTGCAGCGCGGTGCGGCTGCCGGCAGGGGTTGACCGTCCAGGCGCTCGATGCCGAGTACCTCGTACACGTCGGCGCCGCGCAGCACGAACACGCTGGCCATGCCGCTGTGCGAGGCGATGCCCGCGAGCTGGGCCTTCATGCTCTCGAACACCGGGCCCCCGGTCTCGGTGCGCAGGTAGCCCAGGTGCAGGCGGTAGAACTGCGCAGTCACCGGGTGCAGCAGCAACACGGTGGCGCGCGGGTGGGCCAGGATGTTCTGGCGCGTCTTGTTGAAGAACTGGAACGACAGCGCCACGTGCCGCTCGTCCACGTAGAAAACCTGCGAGATGTAGGCCACGTTGGGCGTGCCGTCGGCCGCGCAGGTGGCCATGATGGCCGGGATGGCGCCTTCCAGGCAGGGGCGCACTTCACCGAGGGTGACCGCGTTCATGGGTTCACCCCCAGCGGCTGGCCGGCGTTCGGGCCGGGCGTCTGGTCGAAGGCCTGCGACGGCGTGAACTCGATGGCGCTCAGGTCGTCGAAGCGGTGCGCCAGCATGGCGGCGGCAAAATCGGGCGTGAAGCCTATGCGGGCCAGTTCGCCCTGCATCGCCTGCAGGTAGCGCTGCAGGGCGGGCGCGTCGTCCGCTGTGACCTCGCGCAGGCGCGCCTGGCGCGACTTGAGCTGCACCGTGCGGTGGCTGTGCGGTTCGCTGAACACCACCGCCACGCGTCCGGTGCTGGCGACGTCGCGCAGCAACTGGGTGGACTGCTGGCGGT
The DNA here is from genome assembly GCF_057654755.1 of Hydrogenophaga sp. L76. Taxonomy (NCBI): domain Bacteria; kingdom Pseudomonadati; phylum Pseudomonadota; class Betaproteobacteria; order Burkholderiales; family Comamonadaceae; genus Hydrogenophaga; species Hydrogenophaga sp. L76. The sequence goes on along the minus strand of NZ_CM172807.1, from coordinate 2,732,918 downwards.
TGAGGAACACCGTGATGCGGTCACCCTGCGGGCTGATCTGGCTGCCCACTGCGCGCATCAGGCTGGGCGTGAGGTCGTGGCCGCAGGAGCTGACGATCACCGAGACCCCGCGCGCCATCATGGCGAGGTGATCCGGTGGCAGCAGCGGTGTGGCGGCGGGTGTTTCCACGGTGTGCGGGACCTCGTGTCGGACAAGCACCGCATGATAGCCAGCCGCCCGCTCGCAGCCAAGCGGTGCGAGCCCGTCAGGCTGGTGGCTGCAGCACCGAAGGATCGGTGAACACCAGGTCCACGGGGAAGCGTTGCCCCGCCAGGTGGTCTTCGATGCAGCGTTGCACCAGCGGGCTGCGGTGCCGTTCGGCGCTGGCGCGGATCTCGTCGGGCGTCATCCACAGGGTGCGCACGATGCCGGTGTCGAGCTCACGGTCGGGCTGTTGGGGGCCGACATCACCGGTGTAGGCGAAGCGCAGGTAGGTGATGTCCTCGCCGGTGGCGGGACGCTGGAAGCGCGAGAGGTAAACACCCACCAGCGCGGTCGGCGTGAATGCGTGGGCGGTTTCCTCCAGCGCCTCGCGCGCAACGCCCTGCAGCGGGCTCTCGCCCGGGTCCAGGTGGCCGGCCGGGTTGTTCAGGCGCAGACCTTCCGGGGTGTGTTCTTCGACCAGCAGGTAACGGCCGTCGCGCTCGATGATCGCGGCCACGGTGACGCTGGGTTTCCATCGGATGTTCATGGAAGCATTATCCCGGCCGACCGGTCGGGCGTTCCTTGAAACGGGAGGCCCTTCCATATCGTGAAATGTGCGCGAGGTCCAGTGGCCTGGCGTCGCCACCGCCGCGGGCACAAGTCCTTGTGCGACAAGGGTTTGCGCGCGCCGGGGCCGTGGGTGCCATCGGTTAAGCTGGCGCGCAATTCATCCACGAGTGAGCGAGGAATCCCATGACTTCTGGTGCAACGACCGACACCATCGCACCCACACCGCAGCGCATTGGCGTGCCGCGGGAAATTTTCCCGGGCGAAAAACGGGTCGCCACCGTGCCCGAGGCCGTGGTCAAACTGGTCAAACTGGGCTTCGCCGTGGTGGTGGAAAGCGGCGCGGGCGAGCTGGCCCAGCTCAGCGACGCCGACTACGTGGAAGCCGGCGCGACCATTGCGCCCACCGCCGCCGAGCTGTGGAGCGGCAGCGACATCGTCTTCAAGGTGCGCGCTCCGACGCCGGACGAAGTGGCGCTGATGCACGCAGGGCAGACGCTGATCGGCTTCATCTGGCCGGCCCAGAACCCGGAGCTGATGCAGTTGCTGGCGGCGCAGAAGGTCACCGTGCTGTCCATCGACGCGCTGCCGCGCACGCTGAGCCGGGCGCAGAAGATGGACGCGCTGACCTCGATGGCTGGCGTCAGCGGCTACCGCGCCGTGGTCGAGGCGGCCAACGCCTTCGGCCGTTTCTTCAACGGCCAGATCACGGCCGCGGGCAAGGTGCCGCCGGCCAAGGTGTTCATCGCCGGTGCCGGTGTGGCCGGCCTTGCGGCAATAGGCGCGGCCGCCAGCCTGGGCGCCATCGTGCGCGCCAACGACACGCGCGCCGAGGTGGCCGACCAGGTGGTGTCGCTGGGCGGGGAGTTCGTCAAGGTCGACTACGAAGAAGAAGGCTCGGGCGGTGGCGGTTACGCCAAGGTCATGAGCGAAGGTTTCCAGCAGGCCCAGCGCGAGATGTACGCCAAGCAGGCGCGCGAAGTCGACATCATCATCACCACCGCGCTGATCCCGGGCAAGCCGGCGCCCAAGCTGATCACGGCCGAGATGGTGAAGTCCATGAAGCCCGGCAGCGTGATCGTCGACATGGCGGCCGAGCAGGGCGGCAACTGCGAGCTGACCGTGCCCGGTGAAGCGGTGGTGCGCCACGGCGTGACCATCGTTGGCTACACCGACCTGGCCTCGCGCATGGCCCGCCAGTCGTCCACGCTGTACGCGACCAACCTGTTTCGCCTGAGCGAAGAGCTGTGCAAGACCAAGGACGGCGTCATCAACGTCAACATGGAAGACGACGCCATCCGCGGTCTGACCGTGATCAAGAACGGCGAGATCACCTGGCCGGCCCCGCCGCTGGTGGCGGCACCGAAGCCGGTGGCCAAGCCCGCTGCGGCTCCCGCTGCGAAGAAAGGCCACGGCCATGGCGAGGCCTCGGGGCCCATGCCCGCGGGCAAGCTGGCCATCGTGGCCGGCGTCACGGCGGTGTTGTTCGCGCTGGTGGGGGCCTACGCGCCGGCCGCGTTCCTGTCGCACTTCACGGTGTTCGTGCTGGCCTGCTTCGTCGGCTACATGGTGGTATGGAACGTCAAGCCCGCGCTGCACACGCCGCTGATGAGCGTGACCAACGCGATCAGCTCCATCATCGCCATCGGCGCGCTGGTGCAGATCTCGCCCATGGCCAGCGCGGCCGGGCGACCCAACACGCTGATCATGGCTTTGGCTGCACTGGCACTGGTGCTGACCGCCATCAACATGTTCGGCGGCTTTGCCGTCACCCAGCGCATGCTGGCGATGTTCCGCAAATAAAAGAGGAGACCCTGAATGTCTGCAAGTCTGGCCACGGTCTCCTACATCGGAGCGACCATTCTCTTCATCCTCAGCCTGGGCGGCCTGTCCAACCAGGAAACCTCGCGCCGCGGCAACCTGTACGGCATGGTCGGCATGGCACTGGCCGTGGCGGCCACGGTGTTCGGCCCGCAGGTCACCGCCGCCGGCATTCCCTGGATCATCGGGGCCATGGTGGTCGGCGGGGCCATCGGACTGTACGCCGCGCGCACCGTGCAGATGACCCAGATGCCCGAGCTGGTGGCGCTGATGCACAGCATGGTCGGCATGGCCGCGGTGCTGGTGGGCTACGCCACCTACGTCGACCCGGAAGCCTCCAAGAACCTCGACAGCGCCGCGCACACCATCCACGCGATGGAGATCTACATCGGCATCTTCATCGGCGCGGTCACCTTCTCGGGCTCGGTGATCGCCTTCGGCAAGCTGTCGGGCCGTATCGGTGGCAAGCCGATGCTGCTGCCCGGCCGCCACTGGATGAACCTGGCCGGTCTGATCGCGGTGATCTATTTCGGCCGCCTGTTCCTGCAGGCCGAGACGCTGCAGGACGGCATGCTCCCGCTGTTCGTCATGAGCGCCATCGCGCTGCTGTTCGGCATCCACATGGTGATGGCCATCGGCGGCGCCGACATGCCGGTGGTGGTGTCGATGCTCAACAGCTATTCGGGCTGGGCGGCCGCGGCCACCGGCTTCATGCTGAGCAACGACCTGCTGATCGTGACCGGTGCGCTGGTCGGGTCCAGTGGCGCCATCCTGTCCTACATCATGTGCAACGCGATGAACCGCAGCTTCATCAGCGTGATCGCCGGCGGCTTCGGCACCACCAGCGCCGCACCCAAGCCAGCAGGCGGTGCCGCCGAGCCCGTCGGTGAAGTCAACCCCATCCTCGCCGGCGAGACCGCCGAGATGCTGCGCGAAGCCAAGAACGTGATCATCGTGCCTGGCTACGGCATGGCGGTGGCGCAGGCGCAGCACACGGTGTTCGAGATCACCAGGCACCTGCGCGAGAAGGGCGTCAACGTGCGCTTCGGCATCCATCCGGTGGCCGGCCGCATGCCGGGCCACATGAACGTGCTGCTGGCCGAGGCCCGGGTGCCCTACGACATCGTGTTCGAGATGGACGAGCTCAACGACGACTTCCCCGACACCGATGTGGCCATCGTGATCGGCGCCAACGACATCGTGAACCCGGCGGCGCAGGAAGACCCGACGAGTCCCATCGCCGGCATGCCGGTGCTGGAGGTCTGGAAGGCGCGCACTTCCATCGTCATGAAGCGCAGCATGGCTTCGGGCTATGCGGGCGTGGACAACCCGCTCTTCTACAAGGACAACAACCGCATGCTGTTCGGCGATGCAAAGAAGATGCTCGACGAGGTCCTGGTCGCTTTGAAGACCTGACCGCGCATTGGCCCGGGCGATGGGCGGGTGGTGATCGATGCGCTTTGGCGATGCCGCACCAGAAAAAACAAGAGCCGGTGTCACCACAGGCTCTTTGTTTTTGTAGCACTGAGGCAAGGACACCACAGGTTTTAGAGTAGCCTGTCAGTCGTTCGTAAGGGAAAAACACGAGGCCGAAAGACCTCGGCCCGGACGACAATGCGCAGTTGCCGACAACCCACAAGAGATCTGGAGATACCGCATGACCGAACCGACGGCCGATCGTCCCTGGCTGGGCGCCTACCCCGCAGGTGTGCCCGCCGACATCGATGTGGCGCAGTACCCGTCGCTGGTGCATCTGATGGAGGAGAGCTTCCACAAAAACGCGGCCCGCACCGCCTACAGCTTCATGGGCAAGGAGCTCAGCTTCGCCCAGACCGACAGCCTGTCGCAGGCCTTCGCGGCCTACCTGCAGGGGCTGGGCCTGGTCAAGGGCGACCGCGTGGCGATCATGATGCCCAACGTGCCGCAGTACCCGGTGGCGGTGGCGGGCATCCTGCGCGCGGGCTTTGTGGTGGTCAACGTGAACCCGCTGTACACCCCGCGTGAGCTGGAGCACCAGCTCAAGGACTCGGGCGCCAAGGCCATCGTCATCATCGAGAACTTCGCCGGCACGCTGGAGCAGTGCATCGCGAGCACGCCGGTCAAGCACGTGGTGCTGGCCGCGATGGGCGACCTGCTGGGCCTGCTCAAGGGCGCCATCGTCAACTACGTGGTGCGCAACGTGAAGAAGATGGTGCCCACCTTCAGCCTGCCGCAGGCGGTGCGTTTCAACGATGCCGTTGCCAGGGGCACCCGCGGCACGCTCAAGCGGCCCGAGATCGGGCCGGAAGACGTGGCCGTGCTGCAGTACACCGGCGGTACCACCGGCGTGAGCAAGGGCGCGGTGCTGCTGCACCGCAACGTGATCGCCAACGTGATGCAGTCCGAGGCCTGGAACGACCCCGTGATGAAGCAGGTGCCGGCCAGCGAGCAGCCCACCAGTGTCTGCGCCCTGCCGCTGTACCACATCTTCGCCTTCACGGTGAACATGATGCTGGGCATGCGCACCGGCGGCAAAGTGATCCTCATCCCCAATCCGCGCGACCTGCCGGCGGTGCTCAAGGAGCTGAGCAAGCACACCTTCCACAGCTTCCCGGCCGTGAACACCCTGTTCAATGGCCTGGCCAACCACCCGGACTTCAACGCCGTCAACTGGAAGAACCTCAAAGTGTCCGTGGGCGGCGGCATGGCGGTGCAGGGTGCGGTGGCCAGGCTCTGGCTGGAGAAAACCGGCTGCCCGATCTGTGAAGGTTATGGCTTGTCCGAAACCAGCCCCTCGGCCAGCTGCAACCCGGTGACCAACACCGAGTTCACCGCGACCATTGGCGTACCTTTGTCCAACACGTTCATGAAGTGTCTCGATGACGAGGGCAACGAGGTGCCGCAGGGCCAGGCCGGCGAGATCGCCATCAAGGGCCCGCAGGTGATGGCGGGCTACTGGCAGCGGCCCGATGAAACCGCCAAGGTCATGACCGCCGACGGCTTCTTCAAGAGCGGCGACGTGGGCATCATGGACGAGCGCGGCTACTTCAAGATCGTCGATCGCAAGAAAGACATGGTGCTGGTCAGCGGCTTCAACGTCTACCCGAACGAGGTGGAAGACGTGGTGGCCCAGCTGCCGGGCGTGATGGAATGCGCTGTGGTCGGCGTACCCGACGACAAGTCGGGCGAGGCCGTCAAGCTGGTGATCGTGAAGAAGGACCCGGCACTGACCGAAGCGCAGGTGCGCGACTTCTGCAAGAGCAACCTCACCGGCTACAAGCAGCCCAAGGTGGTGGAGTTCCGCACCGAGCTGCCCAAGACCCCGGTGGGCAAGATCCTGCGCCGCGAACTCAGAGACAAGAAGTAATTTCGCGTGTCTGAAGAAGCGCCTATCAGCACCCACCGTGGAACCGGCTTTGCCGGGCCACCAGTGGGGTCCCCCCAGCCAGGGGGGAAGCCGCGAAGCGGCGCAGGGGGGGATCGTCCATGCATCGCCATCGTTTCTGCCCTGCACGACGAACTCGCGTCCGTGCTGGCGCAGATGCCTGACGAGCACAAGCAGATTGTGGCCGGGCGCGCGTTCTGGGTCGGCCATTTGCACGGGCAGGACGTGGTGGCAGTGCTCTGCGGCATCGGCAAGGTGGCGGCTGCGACAACTGCTGCGCTGTTGATCCAGCACTTTGGCGTGCGGCGCATCGTCTTCACCGGTGTGGCCGGCGGCCTGGGTGACGGCGTGAACGTGGGCGATGTGGTGCTGGCGCGCAGTTTCCTTCAGCACGACATGGATGCCTCGCCACTGTTCCCCCGCCACGAGGTGCCGGGTTACGGCCGCGCACGCTTCGAGGCCGATTCGGCGCTGACCGATGCACTGGAGCTGGCCTGCGACCGCATGTTGCACACGCTGCCGCAGCGGCTGGGTGCCGAGACAGTGGCCGCGTTCGGCCTGCACACACCGCGTCTTCACCAGGGCCTGCTCATCAGCGGCGACCGCTTTGTCGCCACCACCGCCGAAAGCCAGGCCTTGCAGCGTGAACTGCCGGACGCCTTGGCGGTGGACATGGAGGGTGCCGCCTTCGCGCAGGTGTGTCACGACTTCGCCGTGCCGCTGGCGGTGGTGCGCACCATCTCCGACCGCGCCGACGACGCCGCGCACGTGGACTTTCCGCGTTTTCTGCGGGAGGTGGCCAGCCGTTACAGCGGCGCGGTGGTCGAGGCGCTCTTCACTTGAGCCATCCTCTTTTGCGGAAGTAAAGCATGGGCCCCACGGCTGAGAGCACCATCAATCCCAGCGCAAACGGGTAACCCCATTTCTGGCTCAGTTCCGGCATGTATTCGAAGTTCATGCCGTAGAGGCTGGCGATCATGGTCGGGGGCAGCAGCGCCACGCTGGCCACCGAGAACAGTTTGATGATCTTGTTCTGGTTGATGTTGATGAAACCGACCGTCGCGTCCATCAGGAAGTTGATCTTGTCGAACAGGAAGGCGGTGTGGCTGTCGAGCGAGTCGAGGTCGCGCAGGATCTGTCGCGCGTCTTCGAACTGCTCGGCGCTCAGCATGCGCGTGCGCATCATGAAGCTGACGGCGCGGCGCGTGTCCATCACGTTGCGGCGGATGCGGCCCGACATGTCTTCGTGGCGCGCAATGGCCGAGAGCACCTGTCCGGCAGTGTCGTCCGTCACGGCACCCGCCAGCACCTGGCGACTGACTTTCTCCAGGTCGTCGTAGATGTTCTCCAGCGTGTCGGCGCAGTATTCGGCGTCGGCATCGAACAGCATCAGGAGCACATCCTTGGCGTTTTCGATCAGCCCCGGCATTCGGCGCGCGCGCATGCGCAGCAGGCGGAACACCGGCACGTCTTCGTCGTGGATGGAGAACAGCACGCCCTGGCTCTTGAGCGAGTCGTTGTGTTCGTTGAGGATGAAGGCCACGCGGATGGCGCGGGGGTCCTCGTCGTCATCGATCAGGAAGTCGCTGCGAACATGCAGCTCGCCGTTGTCTTCTTCGAAGAAGCGGGCCGACTCCTCGATGTCCTCGTCCATCGCGTCTTCAGGAATGGACAGGCCGAAATGCTGTTTGACCCAGCGGCGCTCTTCGGGCGTGGGGTCTTCCAGGTCGACCCAGATCGGCTTGAACTGGGCCAGCTCTTCGAGCGACTCGATTTCTTCCTGGAACAGGCGGCCATTGGCCAGGGTGAATACGTTGAGCATGGGTGCTCCCGGGCGGGGTGTCTGAGAGGCCGGTGCGTTCGGAGGCCGCAGCGGCGGGCGGGGCGGACGGCGCTTTCAGCCGTCCTGCCGCCTGGCCCTGGCCACCGCGCAGGGGGCGGCGCTCAGACGGGAGCGGGGATGGCTGAAAGCACACAACTGGGGGGTGTGCTTTCCATTGGGAACTCCATGAGGGAACTGCCGCCGATTATGGCATCGCCAGCGATGCGCCGACCGTTTGTGTCGCTCCAAAAAAGGCCAGCAATTCGTCTTTGCGGCGCCAGGCGTCGTGTTCGCCCAACTCGATCAGCGCATGGACAAAATCGGGTTCAAACAACAGGTAGCTGGCGAGCGCGGCAGCGCTGCCGGCGGAGCCCCGACCCGTGTCGAGCGCCCCCAGGCCGGTCAGGGTGTTGCGCGTGGTGGCGGGCAGGGAGCCGATGTGTTTCCTCGCCAGTTCGTCGAGTGAAAAGCTGGGTTGCAGCGCCAGCACTTCCAGCGGGGTGTAGGGAAGGGCCGTTGCGAGCTCGGGCGGCAGCCGGCTCAGGGTCTGGCTGACCCGCTGCGCCTGCTCCACGTCGGCCTGCAGCGTGTCGTGAAACACGCTGGCCATGGCGTGGCCGGCGATGGTGCCGGCCGTGGGTTCGCCGTTGCCGTTGCCACCCAGGCCGGAGCGCTGAGGCTGCCCGACGCCCATCACCAGGATGCGCCGGGCACCGAACTGGATGGCGGGCGACAGCGGCGAGAGCTGGCGCATGGAGCCGTCACCAAAATGTTCCTTGTGGCCCTCAACCCACAGCGGCACCGCCGGGAACAGGAACGGGATGGCGCTCGACGCCATCAGGTGTTCGATGGTGATGGGCTGGAAGGACGCGCGCCGTCCGGGGCGGCTCCAGGGTCGGGTGGACGGATCGGGCCGCGTCTGGCAGAAGGTCCAGTGTTCGCCGGTGGTGTAGCTGGAGGCCGTGACGCCCAGCACGTCAATGTCGTGCTGGAGCAGGGCGCGCTCAAGCCCGGGCAGGTCGATCGCACGGTGCAGGGTGTCGACCAGGGGCAGTGTGTCGAGCAGTGCGTGGTGTCGCTTGACCTGCCGGGCGAGCGTCCAGCCAGCGAACACCCGGTTGGCGCGCACCCAGCCCGGGGCCTCCAGCCGGTAGATGTGGCTCGATCTCAACTGGCTCCAGAACGCCGCCAGCTGGGGCAACGCCTGCAGGCCGAGCGAAGCCCGGCTGGCCAGGTAGCTGGCGTTGAGTGCGCCCGCCGAGGTGCCAAACAGCCACTTGAACGGGAACGCTGGCGCCGTGTTGTCCGCCGCGGGGCTGTTGGCTGCCAGCATGGCAGCGAGCGCCTTGAGCACGCCGGCCTGGTAGGCGGTGCGCGCACCGCCGCCCAGGAGCACCAGGGCGCAGGCATCGCCTGAACGATCGGGCACATCAGTGCCCAGCAGGTTCTGGGCGATCAGCGTATCGAGGGACACAGGATGAAAAAACCTTCCGGGCGGGCACCTGGTGTGTGCAGATACAGTGTGCCATTGCCCAAAATCATGACACATCCCCGACTCTCACCCCGCCGCGAGCTCTGGCTGCTGCTGACCATCGCCGGCATCCAGTTCACCCACATCCTCGACTTCATGATCATGATGCCCCTGGGGCCGCAGTTCACGCGGCTCTTTGGTATCACGGACGCACAGTTCGGCCTGCTGGTTTCGGCCTACACGCTCGCGGCCGGCGTGTCGGGTCTGGCAGCCGCCACCTACGTGGACCGCTTTGACCGCAAACGCCTGCTGCTGGTGCTGTATGTGCTGTTTGCGCTGGCCACGCTGGCTTGCGGGCTGGCTCAGGGCTACGGGTTTCTGATGCTCGCTCGGGTGGCCGCCGGTATGTTCGGCGGTGTGCTGTCGGCGCTGTCGCAGACCATCGTGGCCGACGTGATTCCGTTCGAACGGCGTGGGCGCGCCATGGGCATCGTGATGTCGTCGTTCTCGGTGTCCACGGTCGCGGGCGTGCCCCTGGGCCTGTTTCTCGCGAGCCACCTGAGCTGGCAGGCGCCCTTCATCGGCATTGCGCTGCTCAGCGGTGTGTTCGCTGCGGGGGCGGCGCTGACCTTGCCCACGCTGGATCACCACCTGCGCGCTGCGGACCGGCCGTCTGCCTGGCGTGGCATCGGCATGGTTCTGGCGGAGCCCAACCACCAGCTCGCCTTTGTCTTTTCGGCCTTGTTGATGTTCACCGGCTTTACCGTTTTGCCCTACCTCACCATCTACATGCAGACCAACGTGGGCGTGCTGGCCGAAGAGGTGCCTTACCTCTACCTGTGCGGCGGTATGGCCACCCTGTTCACGGCACGGCTGTTCGGCCGTCTGGCCGACCGGTGGGGCAAGCAGCGCACGTTCAACGCACTCGCGCTGACGGTGATCGGGCCCTTGCTGGCGACCACACTCATGCCGCAGTGGCCGCTGTGGGCCGTGCTCGTGGTGTCCACCAGCCTGTTCATATTCATGAGTGGCCGCATGATTCCCGGCATGGCGCTGGTCACCGGTGCGGCCAACCCGGCGTTGCGCGGCACCTTCATGGCGCTCAACGCGTCGGTGCAATCGGCGGCCATGGGCCTGGCTTCCTTTCTGGGCGGGCTCATCATCAGCCGCGACGCAGCGGGCCTGGTGCAGAACTACTGGATGTCGGGTCTGCTGGGCGCCTGCGCCAGTGTGGCGGCGATCCTGATGGCGCGCCGCCTGCGCATGCACGGCTCGGGCGGCGTGGTGCATGCCACTGCCGGAGATCTGGTGCAGCCCGGGTGAGTGACAAGGTTCGCTATTTCCCGCTTTCTTGCAGTGCAGGCTTGCGTCTCTGCGGTTTCATGGGCATAGTGGACTCAAGACATCCCCGTGGCCGCCGGGAGGTCTGCCCGTCCGGCGGCTTGTGTCAACCCGGAGCATAAGGAGGCTCTTCTATGAACCTTACGATCAGCGGTCACCATCTCGAAGTCACGCCCGCCTTGCGCGGTTACGTCACGACCAAACTCGAACGCATTTCCCGACATTTTGACCAGGTGGTCGATATCAAGGTGCTGCTGACAGTGGACAACCTGAAGGAGAAAGACTTGCGCCAGAAGGCCGAATGCAATATCCATGTGAAAGGCCGGGATTTGTTCGCCGAAAGCGCACACGCTGATTTGTACGCAGCCGTGGACGAGCTGGCAGACAAGCTCGACCGCCAGGTTCTGCGCTACAAAGACAAGAGCCAAGACCACCACCACGACTCGGCCAAGCGCCTGATGTGATGCGTGGAACCGGGCCGTGCCATGCAGCCCGGTAAACAATGTTGCAATGCAACAGGCCGCTTCAAAAGTCAAGCGGCTTTTTTGTGCCTGCAGTCTATCCAACGCCGCTCAACTCGGCATAATTTGCGGTCCAAGAGGCCCCCATGAATCGACTATCTGCCATATTGCCTGCTGCGCAAGTGCTCGTCAGCGTTGACGCGACCAGCAAGAAACGCGCGTTTGAAGAAGCGGGCTTGTTGTTCGAGACCCTGCATGGTCTCAACCGGGCCCTGATCACCGACAGCTTGTTCGCCCGCGAACGCCTGGGCTCCACGGGGCTGGGGCACGGCGTCGCCATTCCCCATGGTCGCATCAAGGGTTTGAAACAGCCGTTGGCGGCGGTGTTCCAACTGGCGAGTGCGATCGGTTTTGACGCGCCTGATGAGCAGCCGGTGCAGCTCATGATCTTTCTGCTGGTGCCCGAGGCGGCAACCCAGAAACACCTGGAAATCCTCTCGGAAATTGCCGAGTTGCTGAGTGACAGCGTTCTGCGCGAGCAGATGAAGACCTCGGTGGAGTCGGGCGCACTGCATCGCCTGATCACCGGGTGGCAGTCGGCCCATGCGGCTGCATGAAACCCACCGTCGTCAGCGCCGACGTCCTCTTTGAAGACCACCGTGATGCCCTGAAGTGGCAGTGGGTGGCCGGGCTGGGGGCTTCGGAGCGGCGGTTTGACGAGGTGGCCATCCGGGAGGCCCGTTCCGGGGCCGATCTGGTCGGTTATCTCAACTACATTCACCCCTATCGTGTACAGGTGTTTGGCGAGCGAGAGGTCGCTTACCTGACGAGCCCGAGCGAAGAAGACAACCGCCGCCGCGTGGCGCGCATCGTGACACTGGAGCCACCGGTGCTGGTGGTGGCCGATGGGCAGACCGCGCCCGATGCGCTCATGGCCATGTGCGAGCGGGCGCAGATCCCCATGTTTGCCACGCCCGAGCCGGCAGCTTTCGTGATCGATGTGCTGCGCGCCTACCTGTCGCGCCATTTTGCCGACCGTGCCTCGATGCACGGCGTGTTCATGGACATCCTGGGCATGGGGGTGATGATCACCGGTGAATCCGGCCTCGGCAAGAGTGAGCTGGGGCTGGAGCTGATTTCACGCGGCCACGGTCTGGTGGCCGACGATGCGGTGGATCTCTACCGCATCAACCAGACCAGCATCGAGGGCCGCTGCCCCGAGCTGCTGCAGAACCTGCTCGAAGTGCGAGGCATCGGTCTGCTCGACATCAAGGCCATCTTTGGCGAGACCGCGGTGCGGCGCAAGATGCGGTTGACCCTGATCGTGCACCTGGTGCGCAAGGAAACCATGGAGCGCGATTACGACCGCATGCCGCACGAGCCGCTGTACCAGGACGTGCTCGGTGTGCCGGTGCGCAAGGCGGTGATCCAGGTGGTGGCGGGTCGCAACATCGCCGTTCTGGTGGAGGCGGCGGTGCGCAATACGATTCTGCAGTTGCGCGGCATCGATACCTACCAGGAATTTGTTGCGCGCCACCGGGCGGCGATGTTGCACAGCGAGTGATCGTTGGTTGAGGGTGGTTGCCGTTTCAGCGCGGGTCCGGCACGCACAGTGGTCGCTTGGGTCAGCGGTGGCCCGGCTCGCTGCGGTGGGGGCAGTTCACCTTGTTGCAGTTCGCGTAAAGCGACAGGGCGTGTTCCTGCAGGATGAAGCCACGCGTCTTGGCGACCATCTGCTGGCGTTTTTCAATTTCCGGATCGAAAAATTCTTCCACCCGTCCGCAGTCCAGGCAGACCAGGTGGTCGTGGTGCTGCCCTTCGTTGAGCTCGTACACCGCTTTGCCCGACTCGAAGTTGCTGCGCGTGAGCAGGCTGGCCTGCTCGAACTGCATCAGCACGCGGTACACCGTGGCCAGTCCAATGTCGGAATGCTCTTCGAGCAACACACGGTAGACATCTTCGGCCGTCATGTGGCGCTGCTTGGCGTTCTGGAACACCTCTAGGATCTTCAGTCGCGGCAGCGTGGCTTTGAGTCCCGTGCTTTTCAGTTCATCGATGTTGGTCATGGGCGAGGCTGTTGGCATGGTATGGAACGGTGGGACCTCGGTCATGGTTGCCAATGCACGTGGTGCTCAGGCGGCACGGCAGGCCGGACCCCGGGGCTACAATGAAGTGATCATATCGCCAGCGTGTTGCCTGCTGCATGTCCCTGCGGCCCAAGGAGGTAACGCGTGCCTTACATGGGTTGCCTTCATGCACCAGTCAATTTCCCGTTTTTCTTTCTGCCTGGCCGCGAGTCCGCGTCGCGTGAGGCACGCTTTGAGTGCCCTGGTCGCAGTGGGCATGCTCTCTGCCTGTTCCGGATGGGGTGACAAATTGCCCGATGCGAGCACCCTCGGCGGACTGGTGACACCTTACAAAATCGATATTGTCCAGGGCAATGTGGTCACGCGCGAACAGGCCCAGGCCTTGCAGGTGGGCATGTCGCGCCAGCAGGTTCGCGAGCTGTTGGGTTCGCCCTTGTTGGCCAGCGTGTTCCACGCCGACCGCTGGGACTATGTGTTCACGTTCCGCCGCCAGGGGCAGGCGACCCAGCAACGCAAGTTGACCGTGTACTTCAAGGCCGAGGCACTGGAGCGATTTGAAGCCGACGAACTGCCCAGTGAAGAGGAGTTCGTGTCATCGCTGGATGTGAAGCGCAAGTCCGGCAAGGTGCCCTCGTTGCAAGCCTCGGACGAGCAGCTCAGGGCCTTCCAGGAGCGCAACGCCGCGCCTGCCAGCACACCAGCACCCGTGCCTGCCGCACCACCTGCATCCACCAGCTACCCACCCCTGGAAACCCCGGGAGCTGTCCGATGAGCGCCGTGCCCCAGCATCCACACCGTGTGTGTGTGGCCGGTGCCAGCGGCCGCATGGGGCAGATGCTGGTGGAGGCTGTGCGCACCAGCGGTGACTGCACGCTCACTGGCGCATTGGACATTCCGTCCAGCCCGGCCCTGGGGCAGGACGCAGGGGCCTTCGGTGGTCAGCCCACCGGTGTGACCATCACAGCCGATCTGGACCAGGGCCTTGCCGGCAGCCGGTTCCTGATCGACTTCACCCGGCCCGAGGGCACATTGGCCCACCTGCACGCGTGCGTGAAGCATGGCGTGAACGTGGTGATCGGCACCACCGGCTTCAGCGAGGCGCAGAAGGTCGACATCGCCGAAGCCTCGAAGTCCATCGCCATCATGATGGCACCCAACATGAGCGTGGGTGTGAATGTCACGCTGAAGCTGCTGGAAATGGCGGCCAGGGCGCTGTCCACCGGCTACGACATCGAGATCATCGAGGCGCATCATCGGCACAAGGTGGACGCGCCCAGCGGCACGGCGCTCAAGATGGGGGAAGTGGTTGCTCAGGCGCTGGGTCGCGACCTGAAGGACTGCGCGGTCTACGCCCGTGAAGGCGTGACCGGCGAGCGGGACCCGTCCAGCATCGGTTTCGCCACCATCCGCGGCGGGGATATCGTGGGCGACCACACCGTGTTGTTTGCCGGGACCGGCGAGCGCATCGAGATCACGCACAAGTCCAGCAGCCGCGTCACCTACGCGCAGGGCAGCCTGCGCGCCGTGCGTTTCCTGGCGAACAGGACGAGCGGCCTGTACGACATGTTCGACGTGCTCGGACTGCCGAAATGAAACACCCCCGCAGCGCTTCGCGCGCCTTGCAGGTCGCAGCATCGCCAGAGTCGATGCTTCTTCGGGCTGTCCGAGCCTGCGCAGGCAGGCTCAGAGCCGCAGCCCTCAGCCCCCTCAAGGGGGCGACACCAGCGGTCCGGCGAAGCCGGCCCGGCGGTGTCCACAGGGGGGGCGCGGTCGTACACCTCGGGCGGCGTTTCGCAAGCATGGAGAACTAAAATGGGTGTGTGGCAAACGGTGCTGCAGGGGGATGCGATCAGCCGCAGTGTGGCACTGCTGTTGCTCGTCATGTCGGTGGCCAGCTGGGTGGTGATTCTCTGGAAAAGCTGGATGCTCCGCAGGGCCGTGAAAGATGTGCAGCTGTCCACGGCGGCCTTCTGGCAGGCGGCACACCTGGACGATGCGCAGCAGCGCCTGCAGGCCTTTGACCCGCGACGGCTGGTGTTGCCCCTGCTGCAGGCGGCCCGCACCATTGAACAGGCTGCGCCTCAGACCCTGGCCGCCGCTGGCGACCGGTCCCAGCAGCTCACCCGTGTGCTGCGCGATGCGCTGCACCGGGTTCTGCACCGTCTGCAGTTTGGGCAGGTTCTGCTGGCCACGGTGGGGTCCACCGCACCGTTTGTGGGCCTGCTGGGCACGGTTTGGGGCATCTACCACGCCCTCACGGAAATCGGACTGGATGGCCAGTTCCGGATCGAACAGGTGTCCGGCCCGGTGGGTGAGGCGCTGGTCATGACCGCGGCGGGGCTGGCGGTCGCCATTCCGGCGGTGCTGGCCTACAACGTGCTCGGCCGCCAGGTGGCCCGTATCGAGGCCGACCTGGAGGGCTTCGCCCGCGACCTGCGCGAACTGCTGGCCTACAAGGAGTCCGCGGTATGAGCCAAAAAGCCCCCTCCGGGTCTGAGGTTCAGCCGCGCGGCGGAGCACGTCCGTCATGAGTTTTGGTCGTCTGGAAAAGCCCGCCGGGCACCAGCCCATGAGCGACATCAACGTCACCCCGCTGGTGGACGTGATGCTGGTGCTGCTGGTGATCTTCATCATCACGGCGCCCCTCATGGCCAGCCGTCTGGAGCTGGAACTGCCGCGGACTGCGAATCCGGCCGGGAGTCAGGCGTCTGAGCCTGAGGTCTTTGTTTCACTCGGTGTGGATGCCTCGGGCCAGATGTTCTGGGACGAGCAGCCGGTGGACATGGAGGTGCTGGGTGAGCGCCTGCGAGAAACAGCCCGTCGCGATCCGGCGACCGAGGTGCAACTTCGGTTGGACACGTCCGTGCCATACGGCCAGGTGGCTCGACTCATTGCCATGGCGCAGGCCGCTGGTTTGGCCCGTATCGGGTTTGTGACAGATGCGGATACCGCGAAAGCGCTCGGCTTGCCGGTATCCGGTGCACCCAGGTGATGCTTGAAATTCCACACGGGGCCTGCATGAGGTGTTGCGCCCCGTCGTCATGCCGCATGTCCTGATTGGTGTTGCTCCTGGCGATGCGGTAAGCTTTCGTTACGATTGTGGGTATCGGTGGCGCCACGCCCCCGGCCTCCGGATTGTCATGCGAATTTCACCAACTTGAGGAGTGCGTCAATGAAGCGGGGAGAACATCCATTGGGGCGGCGGGCTTTTGCAAAACTGGCGTTGACCGGTGTTGCGGGGCTCGTTCTGGTTGCCTGCGGTGGCAATGAAGATGGCGATGAGCCAGACAAACAAGGGGCTCGCAACCTGGAAAGCTCGTTCAACGCGATCGGCGCGGGTATGAGCAAAGCCCAGGTGATTGGCATCGTGGGGCAAGCTCCGCATCAAGAGACCAATGGCACTTTGCAGTGGTCCGACTATTCGTATGATTCATCGCAGGGGCTGACTGTGACATTTCAGGTCGTGGGGGGGCAGATCGTGACAGCCAATGTCTATTGGTTTATTCAAGCGGCGGGTACGGTGAGTCGGTCCTTGCGCAAGGATTTCTGATTCGCGTTCCGGGCATGGGCCTGCTGCAGGCCGCGACCGGCTGCGGTGGGGGCATGCAGGAGCGCCTCCATCCCATCCCCTCCCTTCTCTTGGGGCTGGGGATGTGCCTTTGTTGCGGCAAAGGATTCCTTGCTGTTTGCAAGCCCTAAAATCCTCCACTGATGTCGCACCTGTTCTGGTGCGTCGGCCGGGGCCACCGGATAGGGTTCCGCGCCAGCCACTCAAACCAGCCATCAGGCCCCCTGCCTCCCAGTTTCATGCAAGAAAAATACGCCCACAAGGATGTCGAGCGCGCCGCGCACGCCCATTGGAACGCCACCGACGCCTACCGCGTGAGCGAAGACGCAGGCAAGAAGAAGTTCTACGCCTGTTCCATGCTGCCCTACCCCAGCGGCAAGCTGCACATGGGCCATGTGCGCAACTACACCATCAACGACATGCTCACGCGTTACCTGCGCATGAACGGTCACAACGTGCTCATGCCCATGGGCTGGGACGCGTTCGGCCTGCCGGCCGAGAACGCGGCGCTGAAGAATGGCGTGCCGCCGGCGAAGTGGACGTACGAAAACATCGCCTACATGAAGCAGCAGATGCAGGCGATGGGGCTGGCCATCGACTGGTCGCGTGAGGTGGCCACGTGCGACCCCAGTTATTACAAGTGGAACCAGTGGCTGTTCCTGAAGATGCTGGAAAAAGGCATTGCTTACCGCAAGACCCAGATCGTCAACTGGGACCCGGTGGACCAGACCGTTCTGGCCAATGAGCAGGTGATCGACGGCAAGGGCTGGCGCACCGGTGCCACGGTGGAAAAGCGCGAAATCCCCGGCTACTACCTGAACATCACGGCGTACGCCGACGAGTTGCTCGACCATGTGCAGCTGGGCAACCCCAAGGCCACGCTCAACGGCTGGCCCGACAAGGTGCGGCTGATGCAGGAGAACTGGATCGGCAAGAGCGAGGGCGTTCGCTTCGCGTTCCCGCACACGATCAAGGGCATTGACGGCGCGCTGATCGGCGACGGCCGGATGTACGTGTTCACCACGCGGGCCGACACCATCATGGGCGTGACCTTCTGCGCCGTGGCAGCCGAGCACCCGCTGGCCCACCACGCTGCTTTGACCAACCCTGCGCTGGCCGTCTTCATCGAAGAATGCAAGTCCGGCGGCACCACCGAAGCCGAGCTCGCCACGCAGGAAAAGAAAGGCATGGCCACCGGCCTGTTCGTCACGCACCCGCTGACTGGCGCGCAGGTCGAGGTCTGGGTCGGCAACTACGTGCTCATGAGCTACGGTGACGGCGCCGTGATGGGCGTGCCGGCGCACGATGAGCGCGACTTCGCGTTTGCGCTGAAGTACCGGTTGCCGATCAAGCAGGTGATTGCGGTGGACGGTGAGACGTTCTCCAACGAAGTCTGGGCCGACAGCTACGCCGACAAGCAACGCGGCGTGTGCGTCAACTCCGGCGTGCTCGATGGCCTGTCCCAGAAGGCCTCCGTGGACAAGGTCGCCGAGCTGCTGGCCGCCCAGGGTTTGGGCGAGAAGAAGACCACCTTCCGCCTGCGCGACTGGGGTGTGAGTCGCCAGCGCTACTGGGGCACACCCATTCCCATCATCCACTGTGACGAACACGGCGCGGTGCCGGTGCCTGAGCAAGACCTGCCGGTGGTGCTGCCGCAGGACTGCATACCCGACGGCTCGGGCAACCCGCTGCACAAGCACGAAGGCTTCCACGCTGGCGTGGTCTGCCCGGTGTGCGGCAAAGCGGCGCGTCGCGAGACCGACACCATGGACACTTTCGTGGATTCGTCCTGGTACTTCATGCGCTATTGCGATCCCACCAACAGCGAGAAGATGGTCGCCGAAGGCGCCGACTACTGGATGCCGATGGACCAGTACATCGGCGGCATCGAACACGCCATCCTGCACCTGCTGTACGCGCGCTTCTGGACCAAGGTCATGCGCGACCTCGGCCTCGTGAAGATCGACGAGCCCTTCGGCAAGCTGCTCACGCAGGGCATGGTGCTCAACCACATCTACTCCCGGCGCACCGAAAAGGGTGGCAAGGACTACTTCTGGCCGCAGGACGTGGAACACGTGTTTGACGAGGCCGGCAAGGTCATCGGCGCCAAGCTGATCAAGGCCGTGGGCGACCTGCCTGTGGGCACGGCGATCGACTACGAGGGCGTGGGCACCATGTCCAAGTCCAAGAACAACGGTGTCGATCCGCAGGATCTGATCGAGAAGTACGGCGCCGACACCGCGCGCCTGTACACCATGTTCACCGCGCCGCCCGAGGCCACGCTGGAGTGGAACGACGCGGCGGTGGAAGGCAGCTACCGCTTCCTGCGTCGTGTCTGGGGCTTCGGCAACAAGCTCTCGGCCACGGCGGACCTGGGCGCGCTGGCCACCAGCGTGGGCAAGCAATCGCTCTCCAAGGCGGCCAAGGCGCTGCGCCTGGAAGTGCACACCGTGCTCAAGCAGGTGGACTACGACTACCAGCGCATGCAATACAACACCGTCGTCTCGGGTGCGATGAAGATGCTCAACGCGCTCGACGACTTCAAACCCGATGGCTCGGCCGGTGACAACGCCGCGCTGGCCGAAGGCTTCGGCATCCTGTTGCGCTGCATCTACCCCGCTACGCCGCACATCGCACACAGCCTCTGGACCGGACTCGGCTACGCCGCCGCTGCCGGTGATTTGCTTGACGCCCCTTGGCCGCAGGCCGATGAGGCTGCCCTGCAGCGCGACGAGATCGAACTGATGCTGCAGATCAACGGCAAGCTGCGTGGCAGCGTGACCGTGCCGGCCAGTGCCGACAAGGCCGCCATCGAAGCGGCAGCGTTGGCGAGCGACGCGTTCCAGAAACAAGCCAATGGCGCTGCCCCGAAAAAGGTGGTGGTGGTGCCGGGCCGGCTGGTCAACGTGGTGGTATAAAACCCTGCGCCATGAATCCTATTTCAAATACCTCTGTCATGAACCCTCGCCCTGCATCACGGTCACCCGATCTGCCTGCCGTTGTGCCCCGGCGTGCCGTGTGGACCGCATTGGCCGGGGCCGGACTCTTTGTGATGGCCGGGGGGCTGGGTGGCTGCGGTTTTGCGTTGCGCCAGGCGCCCAACTTCGCGTTTTCCTCGCTGCGGGTGGCCGTTTATGTGGGTACTCCGGTCTCCCGGGCCCTGCAGCGTGAGTTGGCTGCCTCTGGCATTCAGGTGGTGAACACGGCAGCGGTCGCCGGCCAGCCCCCGGTCCAGGTGGTGCTGGAGGTCTTGTTGGATCAGCGCGAGCGCGCGGTGGTGGGGCAGACCGCTTCGGGGCAGATCCGCGAACTGCAGTTGCGAACCCGGTTCCGCTACCGGTTGAGCACCCCGAGCGGCAAACGCCTGATCGAAGAAACCGAGATGCTGCTGGAGCGCGACATCAGCTTCACCGAAACCGGGGCTCTGGCCAAGGCGGCCGAAGAGCAGCTGATGTTCAACGACATGCAGGGGGATATCGTGCAGCAGGTCATGCGCCGCCTGGCGGCGGTGAAGTCGCTGTAAGGGCGCCATGCAGGTTCCTGCGACGCAGCTCGCCAGCCAGCTGCAGCGAGGGCTCAAGGGCCTGTACACCCTGCATGGCGACGAGCCGCTGCTGATACAGGAAGCGGCTGATGCGATCCGCGCTGCCGCACGTGAGCAGGGCTTCACCGAACGCACCGTGCACACGGTGGCCGGTGCGCACTTTGACTGGGGCGAGGTACTGGCCAGCGGCGGCTCCATGAGCCTGTTTGCCGACAGGCAGCTGATCGAAATCCGCGTGCCCTCGGGCAAGCCGGGCAAGGACGGTTCACAGGTGTTGCAGCAGATGGCCGAGGCCGCACGGGACAACGACAGCACGCTCACGCTGGTGAGCCTGCCCCGGCTGGATGCCGCCACCCTGAAAGGCGCCTGGTTTGCTGCGCTGGACAGTTTCGGCGTGACGGTCAAGGTGGACCCGGTCGAGCGCCAGGCGCTGCCAGCCTGGATCGCGCAGCGCCTGCAGCAGCAGGGTCAGCGCGTGGCCGCAGGGGAAGAGGGTCAGCGCACGCTGCAGTTTTTTGCTGACCGGGTCGAGGGCAACCTCTTGGCCGCGCACCAGGAAATCCAGAAGCTCGGCCTGCTGCATCCGGCCGGCGAGCTGTCGCTGGAGCAGGTCGAAAACGCGGTGCTCAACGTGGCGCGCTACACCCCGTTCAAACTCGCCGAGGCGGTGCTGGGCGGTCAGGTGCTGCGTGTGCAGCGCATGCTCGATGGGCTGCAGGCTGAGGGCGAGGCCGCGGTGCTGGTGCACTGGGCGTTGGCGGAAGACATCCGCACGCTCAACCGGGTCCGCGGCGCGATGGACGCGGGCCGCCCGTTGCCCATGGCCCTGCGTGAAAACCGTGTCTGGGGCGTGAAGGAAAAGCTGATGGAGCGCGTGCTGCCGCTGCTCAAACCGGCTACGTTGGCCCAGTGGCTGCAGGACGCGCACACGGTGGATGGCATTGTCAAGGGACTCAAGCAGTCCGACTGGCCCGCGGATCCCTGGGGGGCTTTGAACCGCATGGCCTTGCGGGTCGCGCAGGCCTGCGCGCTGAAATAGCCCTCCTTTCCCAGGGGACCACGCCTTTGGCTCGGCGAAGCCGTTTCCTCGTCGCTGGTTCGAACTCGGACAGTGGTGGGCACATGGTGTAGGGCATGGTGCGAAAATCGCACCATGAACGCGACCAACACCACCGAACTCATGAACACCCTGGGGCTGCAGGCCAAGGCGGCCTCGGCGCTCATGGCCAAGGCCAGTGCGGCGACCAAACTCAAGGCCCTTCGAGGCCTGGCCGCGCTGTTGCGGGCCAACGTGGCACTGCTGCAGGTGGAAAACGCGAAAGACCTGGATCGCGCCCGCGCCGCCGGCCTGGCCGAGCCGATGGTGGACCGTCTCAAGCTCACGCCCAAAGTCATCGAAACCTGTGCCGAAGGCTGTGAGCAGCTCGCGGCCATGGCCGACATCATCGGTGAAATCTCGGGCCTGAAACAGATGCCCAGTGGCATCCGCGTCGGCCAGATGCGGGTGCCGATCGGCGTGTTCGGCATGATCTATGAGAGCCGCCCGAACGTGACCATCGAGGCCGCCAGCCTGTCGATCAAGAGTGGCAACGCCTGCATCCTGCGTGGCGGCTCGGAAGCCATTGACTCCAACCGCGCCCTGGCTTCGCTGGTGCAGCAGGCGCTGGCCGCCGCCGGCCTGCCGACCGACGCGGTGCAGCTCGTGCCCACCACCGACCGCGCCGCCGTCGGCCAGCTCATCACCATGCCGCAGTACGTGGATGTGATCATCCCGCGCGGCGGCAAGGGCCTGATCGAGCGCATCAGCGCCGAGGCCAAGGTGCCGGTGATCAAGCACCTGGACGGCAACTGCCACACCTACGTGGACGACCCTTGCGACATCGTCATGGCGGTGACGGTGGCCGACAACGCCAAGACGCAGAAGTACAGCCCCTGCAACGCCACCGAGAGCCTGCTGGTGGCGCGCGCCGTGGCGGCAGATTTCCTGCCGAAGATCGGCGCCATCTACGCCGCCAAAGGGGTGGAGATGCGTGGCTGCGCCGAGTCGAAGGCGATCCTGGCTGCGGTCCCGGGTGCGACCGTGACGACTGCGTCCGAAGCCGACTGGTCCGAGGAATACCTCGCACCGGTGATCAGCATCAAGGTCGTCGAAGGGGTGGACGAAGCCATCGCGCACATCAACAAATACTCCAGCCACCACACCGACGCCATCCTCACCACCGACCACGTGCACGCCCAGCGCTTCCTGCGCGAGGTGGATTCAGCCAGCGTCATGGTGAATGCGAGCACCCGCTTCGCAGACGGATTCGAGTTCGGACTGGGAGCCGAAATCGGCATCAGCACCGACAAATTCCACGCCCGTGGTCCGGTGGGCGTCGAGGGCCTCACGTCCCTGAAATATGTGGTGCTCGGTGAGGGTGAAACAAGGAACTGATCTTCCACGCCGCCTTCGGCGCCTCCCCCTGTGAGGGAGCGACACCCGCCGTCCGGTCGATCCGGCCCGGCGGTGCTCCTGGACGGAACATCTCCTGGCGCGGCGTATTTGCGGTAATTCTGAATTTCGGTCGCACCTGCCTTGCAGGTGCACCGATTGCCCCCATTTCTGCCTTTCGACCGCAACTTCCGCTCCCTACAATGGGCTAGGAAGTTCCCACAAAAAGGCACCCATGGTCCCG
The DNA here is from genome assembly GCF_057654755.1 of Hydrogenophaga sp. L76. Lineage (NCBI taxonomy): Bacteria > Pseudomonadati > Pseudomonadota > Betaproteobacteria > Burkholderiales > Comamonadaceae > Hydrogenophaga > Hydrogenophaga sp. L76. The sequence continues at coordinate 2,710,013 of NZ_CM172807.1, read as the reverse complement.
CATCTTGTTACCGCCCTGACCGGCCCCATCAACGAACTCGAGCAGCGCATCCTCGAATCCACGCCGGTGATCGAGCGCTGGTTCCGGCTGGAGTGGATGGAGCACACGCCGCCGTTCTACAGCTCGGTGGATGTGCGCAACGCGGGCTTCAAGCTGGCGCCGGTGGACACCAACCTCTACCCCGGCGGCTGGAACCACCTCACGCCCGAGATGTTGCCGCTGGCGGTGCAGGCCGCCATGGCCGCCATCGAAAAGATCTGCCCCGAGGCCAAGAACCTGCTGCTGGTGCCCGAGAACAGCACCGACGTGTTTTACCTGAGCAACCTGCGGCAACTGCAGCGCATCTTTTACCAGGCCGGCCTCAATGTGCGTCTCGGTTCCTTGTCCAACGACATCACCGCCCCCACCACGATCGACCTGCCGGGTGGGGAGTCGGTCACGCTGGAGCCGCTCATCCGCAGCCGGCGCCGCCTGGGCCTCAAGCATTTCGACCCCTGCACCATCCTGCTCAACAACGACCTGAGCGCCGGTGTGCCCGGCATCCTGGAAGACCTGCACGAGCAGTACCTGCTGCCGCCGCTGCACGCGGGCTGGGGCACACGCCGCAAGAGCCACCACTTCAAGGCGTATGAAGAGGTGTCCAAGCGCTTCGGCAAGCTGCTGGGCATGGACCACTGGCTCATCAACCCGATGTTCAACCAGTGCGGCCAGGTCAATTTTGCCGAAGAGCACGGACTGGAATGCCTGCGCACCAACGCCGACGCGCTGCTCGGCAAGATCCGCCGCAAGTACAAGGAATACGGCATCAACGAAAAGCCGTTCGTCGTGATCAAGGCCGACAACGGAACCGGTGGCATGGGCATCCTCACCGTGCGCGATGCCAAGGACATCGATGCCCTGTCGGTGGGCACGCGCGAGCGCATGGCCACGGTCCAGGCCGGCCAGCCGGTTCACGAGGTCATCATCCAGGAAGGCGTGCTCACCAACGAGCGCATCAACGCGGCGGTGGCCGAACCCGTGGTCTACATGATGGACCGCTATGTGGTGGGTGGCTTCTACCGGGTGCATGCCCAGCGCGGGGTGGACGAGAACCTCAACGCACCGGGCTCCAGCTTCGTTCCGTTGGCCTTCGAGCAAAGCGCGCAGCTGCCGCAACCGGGTGTGAAGCCGGGTGCCAGCGTTCCCAACCGCTTCTACATGTACGGCGTGATCGGCCGCCTGGCCATGCTGGCCGCGAGTTACGAGCTGGAAGCCACCGACCCGAACGCTGAAATATACGAATGACCCCCGCGCCGCGCTTGCAGCGCGTGCCTTGCCGGCCGCGTCATCGTCGGAGCCGATGACCCTTCGTCCCGTCCCAGCCTGCGCAGGCAGGCTGGGAGCCGCGGTCCTCAGCCCCCTGAAAGGGGGCGATGCGAGTGGCCCGGCGAAGCCGGTTCCACCGCATCCTGGTGACAGGCACGCCGCTCCGACTGAAGCTGGGTTTTGCGATGTAGTGGGTGGGAACCTCGGTCGTCAACGAGGTTGCTGCATTGCAACATTCTTCACGCCTTGGCCATTTCAGCCAGATTCCCCTCTGGCGGCCTGCGGGCCCTGAGCGCAGAATCGCCCCCATCCTGACAGCCGAACCCGGGCCGACAAGTCCCGGGTATTTTTGTGTCCAGCAACAAATCTTCGCTCACCGCGCTCACCCTGGGGGCCATCGGTGTGGTGTATGGCGATATCGGCACCAGCGTGCTGTACGCCATCAAGGAAATCTTCGGGTCGGGCCACGTTCCTTTCACCCACGCAAACGTCTATGGCGTGCTGTCGATCGTCTTCTGGACCCTGACCGTCATCGTTTCGCTGAAGTACGTGGTGCTGGTGCTGCGGGCCGACAACGCGGGCGAGGGCGGCCTGATCGCCATGCTGGCGCTGGCGTCGCAGGCGGTGAAGGACAAACCGGAACTGCGCAAATGGCTGCTGGTCATCGGCATTTTCGGCACCTCGCTGTTTTATGGCGATGGCGTGATCACGCCCGCGATCTCGGTGCTCTCGGCGGTCGAGGGCCTGGAGGTGATTTCCCCGGCGTTCAAGCAGTATGTGGTGCCGATCACGCTGGTGGTGCTGTTCGGCCTGTTCTTCGTGCAAAAGCGCGGCACTGGTGGCATCGGCAAGTTCTTTGGGCCGATCACCGTGTTGTGGTTCGTGGCGATCGCGGTGCTGGGTGTGTCGCACATCGTCGGCCACCCCGAAATACTCGCGGCACTGAGCCCGCACCACGCACTGCGCTTCATGTGGCAGCAGCCGGGCACCACCTTCATCATCCTCGGCGCGGTGGTGCTGTGCGTGACCGGCGGCGAAGCGCTCTACGCCGACCTGGGGCATTTCGGCAAGAAGCCGATCCGCGTGGCCTGGTTCGCCATCGTCATGCCCTGCCTGACGCTGAACTACTTCGGCCAGGGCGCGCTGCTGCTGGCCGCTCCCGAAGCGGTGAAAAACCCGTTCTTCAACATGGCGCCCGACTGGGCGCTGCTGCCCCTGGTGGGGCTGGCCACCATGGCCACGGTGATCGCCTCCCAGGCGCTGATCTCCGGCGCCTTCAGCGTGACCAAGCAGGCGGTGCAGCTCGGTTACCTGCCGCGCCTGAACCTGCAGCACACCAGCGTGCACGACACCGGCCAGATCTACCTGCCCCTCGTCAACTGGGGCCTGTTTGCCGCCATCGTGCTGGCGGTGGTGATGTTCAAGTCCTCCACCAACCTGGCCGCGGCCTACGGCATCGCCGTGACGCTGGACATGCTGATCACCACCGTACTGACCTTCTTCGTGATCCGCTACGGCTGGAAATACCCGCTGTGGCTGTGCCTGATGGCCACCGGCTTCTTCTTCATGGTCGATCTGGCCTTCTTCAGCTCCAACCTGCTCAAGCTGTTCGCCGGCGGCTGGTTCCCGCTGCTGATTGGTGGTGTGGTGTTCGCACTCATGATGACCTGGAAGCAGGGCCGTGCCCTGATGGCGGCCAAGCAGCAGGCCGAATCGCTGGACCTCGACAGCTTTCTGGAAGCGGTGTTCATGGCCCCGCCGTTGCGGGTGGAAGGCACGGCCGTGTTCCTGACGGCCGATACCGGCACCGTGCCCAATGCGCTGCTGCACAACCTCAAGCACAACAAGGTGCTGCACGAGCAGAACCTGTTCGTCACCGTGCGCAGCCACGAGGTGCCCTGGATCGCTCTGGACAAGCGGCTGGAAGTCGAGCCGCTGGGGCACGACTGCTGGCAGGTGGTGATCCACTACGGTTTCAAGGACGACCCGGATGTGCCCAAGGCGCTGCGGCTCATGAGTGCCCGAGGCTGCGAGCTGGAGCCCATGACCACCAGCTATTTCCTCTCGCGCGACCTGGTTGTGCCCACGCTGGGCAGCGGCATGGCGCCCTGGCGCGAAAAGATCTTCGCCCAGATGCACCACAACGCGGGCGCTGCGGCCGAGTTCCTGAACCTGCCGAGCAACGCGGTGATCGAGCTCGGGTCCAAGATCGAGATCTGAACTCTGCGGTTTTAGGCCGCTGCATCGCGGGATCGCGGCGCCGGCATGCCCTGCGCCGCTCATGTCCCCCGAGGCCGCGTTGCGGCCTCTCCTCCTTGACTTCGCTTTGCAGGACATGCCGCCGCCCCGATCGGTCGGCGTGGTGGTGCGCCACCGGGCAAACGCCGTTGCACATCCCAGCGTCACAATTGCCGCATGTCGTTCTTCCGTGATCTCAACCTATCGGCCGCCACGGCCGGTTTCGTGGCGGTGCTGGTGGGTTTCACCGGTTCGGTGGCCACCGTTTTCCAGGCCGCACAGGCCTTTGGCGCCACGCCCGAACTCATCACTCGTGGATGTGGGCGCTCGGTCTGGGCCTGGGGCTGTGCTCGGCCATTCCCTCGCTCCTCTGGAAGCAGCCGGTGATGGTGGCCTGGAGCAAGCCCGGCGCGGCCGTGCTGGCCACAGCCGGGTTGGCGGGCGGCTTCACCATGCCGCAGGCTGTCGGCGCCTTCATGGCCTCCGCCGTGCTGATCGCGCTCGCGGGCGCCTCCGGCTGGTTCGAGCGCATCATGAACCGCATCCCCATGGCCCTCGCCTCGGCGCTGCCGCTGTTCATCGTCACCATGGCCTCGCAGAACCTGCCGGGCGTGGTGGCCATCCGCGCGGCGGGCTACGACATGCCGATCTCGAAGATCATCACCATGACCGGCGTGGTCACGCTGGTGCTCGCGCCCTTCGGTGCCTTTGCGCTCAACCTGAGCGCCATCACCGCCGCCGTCACCGGTCTGCTGATCGCGTTCCCGAAAGAGCTGGTGCTGGCGATCGCCGGTCTGGCGTTGCTGGGCAGCATCGGTGGCGGCCTGCACGCCGCGCTGCGCGAAGACAGCCACCGCGAAGCCGCGCTCATCACCTTCCTTGTCACCCTCAGCGGGGTGGTCATTGCCGGCATCGGCTCGGCCTTCTGGGGCGTGGTCGCCGGCGCGATCGCGCTGTTTGTGCAACAGTACAGGGCTCAGAAAACCGACACACCATGAACATCCTCTTCGTCGCCGATCCCATCGAGTCCTTCAAGATCTACAAGGACACCACCTTTGCCATGATGCGCGAGCTGCAAAAGCGCGGCCACCGGGTGGCCAGCACCGAACCGCGTTTCATGAGCTGGCGCAGCGGCCAGCCGGTGATCGCCCAGGTGCGCCACCTGCAGCTCACCAGCCACGCCGACGACTGGTACACCGTGACCAGCGAGGCGCTGGAGCCTGTGCACAGCTTTGATGCCGTGATCATGCGCAAGGACCCGCCGTTTGACAGCGAGTTCTTCTATGCCACGCATCTGCTGGAACAGGCCGAGCGCGAAGGCGCAAAGGTGTTCAACAGCCCGCGTGCGCTGCGCGATCACCCCGAAAAACTCGCCTTGATGGAGTTCGCGGCCTTCGCGCCGCCGACGCTGGTGACGCGCAACGCCAACGAGCTGCGGGCCTTCCACGCCGAGCACCGCGACATCATTCTGAAACCGCTCGATGGCATGGGTGGCGTGGGCATTTTCCGTGTCGGCGCCGATGGCATGAACCTGGGGTCGATTGTGGAAACCCTCAACGAGGGTGGGGCCACGAGTGTGATGGCGCAGGCCTACCTGCCCGAGATCGCGCTGGGCGACAAGCGCCTGCTGCTGATTGGCGGGCAGGTCGCGCCCTTCGTGCTGGCGCGCATTCCGCAGGGCAACGAGGTGCGCGGCAACCTCGCGGTTGGCGGCAAGGGTGTGGCCCAGCCGCTGTCGGACGAGGACCGTGCCGTGGCCGAAGCCATCGCGCCCGTGCTGGCCGCGCGCGGCCTGCTGCTGGTGGGGCTGGACATGATCGGCAACAAGGTGACCGAGATCAACGTCACCAGCCCGACCTGCTTCCAGGAAATCACCGACCAGACCGGCTTCGACGTGCCGGCGATGTTCGTCGATGCGCTGGAGGCGGCGCTGAGATGAGCCACCCCCGCAGCGCTTCGCGCTACCCCCTCAAGGGGGCGGCACTGGCCGTCCGGCAAAGCCGGCCCGGCGGTGCCCTGGGCGCCACCTTGGCATGCACAGGGATCGCGCTCCGGCGGTCCCAAAAATCGACATGAGCGACATCGAAAAACCCGCAGAGCCGACGAAACAGGCGCGCAACCCGCTGCACGGCCTGACGCTGGAGGCCATCGTCACCGCGCTGGCCGACCACTACGGCTGGGAAGAGCTGGGCCAGCGCATTCCGGTGCGCTGCTTCAACGTGGACCCGAGCGTGGGTTCCAGCCTGCGTTTTCTGCGCAAGACACCCTGGGCGCGCGAGAAGGTCGAGGGTCTGTACCTTTTCATGCTGCGCGAAGAGCGGCGCGCTGGCGGCGGCACGGGTCGCTCCAGAGGCGGTTGAACGCTGCCCCGGTTTGCATCGGGTTCGAAATCCATAGCTGCGCCCCTTGAGTGGGCGTGTGTCGTGGATGCACCACGGCAGGCCATGTTGGAGGGGGCTGGTGGTCCGAATTTGTCAGTCAAAAGAAGTGTTTCTGGTCGACCTCATGGCTTTCCCGCCTTGTTGTGCGCGAACGGGTGCAGTAAAAGCTTGTGTTCAGGGAGCCATACCCATACCGACACACCGCCCGTTCCATGCCCGAAACTTTTGATCTGACCACCGCTGTCTACACCAAGACCGCCGTTGGGCAACAGGAAATCCAGACCCGCTCGCTCGGTTTGTCACCCTTGGTGCGCCGTATCCTGGTGGTGATCGATGGCAAGCGCTCGGGCAGCGAACTCGCCGCCTTTCTGAGCGGCAGCGGCGACATCGAAGAGATCCTGGCCCAGCTGCTGACGCTGGATTGCGTCGAGGCGCAGGTGCGCGCCAAACCCATAGTCTCGCCAGCGCCGGCCGCTGCCGCCGCGGTGCCGACGAATGAGGTGACCGGGTCGTTGTCCAGCGAGATACCGGGCCTGCCGAGTGCCGACTCGCGCAGCGCCAAAGACAACGAGATGGCGCGCAACTTCATGATCAACTCGATCAACTCGATCATTGGTCAGAACATGCGCATTTCGCTGGTGCACGACATCTTTCATGCCGAGACCACCGAGCAGCTGCGCGTGGTCTACCACGCCTGGGCGAGCAGCATGTCCAACCACAGCATGGGTGCCAAGCGCTTGCCCGAGTTGCGGGAGAAGCTGTTCAAGGTGCTCTGAGCGCGCACCGTGGCGCGTACTTCAATGAGCGGCGGTTTTTGAAAAGACGTTGAGCACGGCCACGCCCGCGATGATCAGGCCCATGCCCAGCAGGCCAGCCAGGTCGATCTTCTGGCCATACACCACATAGGCCACCAGCGTGATGAGCACGATGCCCAGGCCCGACCAGATGGCATAGGTCACACCCACCGGTATGGTCCTGAGCACCAGCGAGAGGCAGTAGAACGCCACCGCATAGCCCGCCACCACGACCACCGATGGGCCGAGCCGCGTGAACCCTTCGCTGGCCTTGAGCGCGGTCGTGCCGATGACCTCGGCCACGATTGCGATCCCCAGGGTCAGCCAGGCGGTCAAGCGCTCTTCTCCAGCACGGGCAGGCCGTCCACGAACACCTTGAGCTCGTCGGGCTCGAAGGCGGTCCAGGTTTCGTTGTGGGTGAGGGGCGTGGTGACGATCACCGCTGCCCGGTCACCGGGGTGGTTGAGTTCGGCAAAGTTGACGGTCCAGTCGCGGTCCATCAGGGTGGCTGGCGCAAACGGGTGCTGGCGCACCAGCCAGTGCAGCCGGGTGCTGCAGTGCGCCCACAGCGCCTCGCCGTTGGAGAGCAGGAAATTGAAGCTGCCGAAGTGGCGCACCTGGGGCACGAGTTCACGCAGGGTGAGCGTGAGCTCTTCGGTGCTGGGCAGGCTGGCGTGGGATTTGGAGAGTTCCTGCATCAGCCAGCAGAACGCGCGTTCGCTGTCGGTGCTGCCGATGGGCTGGAAGTGGCTGTGCAGGTGGGGAAAGTAGTCTTTCAGGTCACCGTTGTGGGCAAACACCCAGTGGCGGCCCCAGAGTTCGCGCGAGAACGGGTGGGCGTTTTCCAGTGCCACCTCGCCGATGGTGGCCTTGCGCACGTGGGCGATGATGTTGCGGCTCTTGAGCGGGTAGTTTTGCAGGAACTCCGCCATCGGCGACCGGGCCGCGCTCTGGTGGTCCACAAACAGCCGAAGGCCGCGACCTTCAAAGAAAGCAATGCCCCAGCCGTCGGCGTGTTCACCGGTGTTGCCTCCGCGCTGGCAGAAGCCGGTGAAGCTGAACGAGGCGTCGGTGGGGGTGGCGCAGTTGAGTCCGAGCAGTTGGCACATTTGGAAGACCCCCCTGCGCCGCTGCGCGGCTTCCCCCCTGGTAGGGGGGACCACGCCCTGTGGCCCGGCAAAGCCGGTTCCACGGCGTGTGCTGGATTGGGGAACCCCCGCTCCGGCGCTGCGCCTCGGTCCGAGGCTTTTTGGTTGAGTGAAGCCTGTATTGTGCGGCGGTCTGCCTGCGGTGGGGCGGGGCCGCTTGCGTCGAGGCGCGCAGGTCCACCGAGTTTTCAGTGTTCAGTCTGCCGGCCGCTTCGCACGCAGCCGCCACGCGGCAACCAGGGCCAGGGCGCAGATCGCCGCCAGCAACCCGAAGGTCTCGTCAAACGCGGCCAGCCGCTCCGGACTGGGGTTGGCCGTGTCGAGCCGGAAGCCGTGGGCGGCGAAGCGCCATTCGAGCACGATGCCACACAGGCTGACGCCCGCGGCACCGCCCAGCATGCGCAGGAAGTTGATCACGCTAGACCCCTGCGGGATGTGGGTGCGCTCCAAACCGCGCATGGCGCCGATGTTGAGCGAGGGCAGGATGAAGCCCAGCCCGATGCGGCCCAGGATCGCCCAGGTCACCAGCAGCGGAATGATGTGGCTGGGGCGGCGCAGGTCGATCGTGAACATGAGGGCGAACGAGGCCGCCAGCAGCACCAGCCCGATGCTCACCAGCCGGTGCGTGGGCTGGCGGTCGGCCAGGCGCCCGACGATGGCGATGGTGATGGCCAGCACCAGGCCTGCCGGCAGCAGGATGCTGCCCACGTAGGACGGCGAAAGCCCCAGCCCCATCTGCATGTAGACCGGCAGCAGGTAGGTGGAGCCGAACAGCGCGATGCCGTAGATGAACGCCACGATGCTGCCCATGGCGAAGCGCCGGTCGGTGAACAGCGAGAGGTTCATCAGCGGGTCGGTGCCCTCGTCGTTCTTCCGTCGACGCTTGAGTGTGCGCCGCTGCAACCACACGAACAACAGCAGGGCCAGCGCCGCGCCGCCCAGCAGGGCGGCGCTGGCGGCCGTGCCACCCTGCAGCTCGACCAGGCCGTTGAGCAGGCACAGCGTGCCCACGGAGGCCAGCAGCAGACCGCGCCAGTCCAGCCCCGAGCCCTGCGGGTTGGCGGCCCCGCCGCCGGGCGCGGTGCCGGGCACGAAGCGCTGCGCGAGCCAGAGCGAAGCGATGCAGAACGGCACCACCATGAAAAAGATCGATCGCCAGCCAAAGCCGTCCACCAGCAGGCCGCCGATGCTGGGGCCGATGGCCGGCGCCAGCACCACGCCCATGCCGAAGACGCCGCTGGCGCGGCCCTGCTCGCTCGGTTCGAAGGCGCGCAGGATGATGATGGCCGGAATGGGCTGCACCACGCCCGCCGCCAGGCCTTCGGCCACGCGCGCGGCGAGCACCAGCGGAAAGTGATTGGCGAATCCTCCGGCCACGCCGCCCGCCAGCAGCAGCCACATGCAGCCCGAGTAGGTGCGCCGGTAGCCGTAGCGCGCCAGCAGCCAGGGAGTGGTCAGCATGGACACGGTCATGGCGGCCATGAAGCCCGAGGTGACCCACTGCGCGCGTTCCTGGCCGAGCGTGAAGTGCTGGCTCATGTCGGGAATCGCCACGTTGATGATGGTCGACGACATGATGGCCGCCATCGTGCCCACCATCACCGAGAGCAGCAGCAGCCAGCGGTAGCGCTCGCCATAGCGTTCGCGCAGCGCGGTGATGGAGTGGTCGGCTGGGGGGGCGCTCATGGGCGCGGCTTGCGGCGACGCTGGGCGTCACGCCACAGGCGCAGCGCCAGCAAGATCAGCGGCACGCTGTGCAAAGCCAGGTCGAAGAGGTCGAGCGGACGGGTGAGCGTGCCCTGCGACAGCATGCGCAGCTTTTCGATCAGGTGCGGCTCGGGCACCACCGGTGCCACGGCCAGCCAGATGGCGATGACCACCAGCCAGACCAACGGGAAGCGGTCCAGCCAGCCCATCACGCGGCGCTCCCGTTGGGGCTTTGACCGGCCTGGAAGGCTGCCAGACAGTTGCCGCAGATGCACGCCTGGCCCCGCGCCGCCTCGGGCAGGCGGTCCAGCAATTCGGCGCTGAAAGTGAACGAGGTGCACCAGCACGGCGCCTGTTCCACGCCGGTGGCGCGCTGGATCTCCATGGCGCAGCGGTTGTCGCCGCCGCAGAGCGGGCAACGGGTCGGGTCGGTGGACAAGATGGTGGTCTGCATGGAAATGGAACAATCTGCTCAGTGTATCGGCCCGGTGCCTGTGGTACTTTCAAACCGTCCATGCCCCACCTTCGAACCCCCATTTCCATCGTCCTCGCGGCACTGCTTTGTCACGGTGCCGCCCTCGCTGCCGAGCCGCTGCACACCGTGCCCGACACCCTGGCCCAGCGCATGATGGCCTGCACCCTGTGCCATGGCCAGGAAGGCCGCGCCACCAACGCCGGCTACTTCCCGCGCATCGCCGGCAAACCGGCGGATTACCTGTACCACCAGTTGCTGCACTTTCGCGACGGTCGGCGCAACAACGCCGGCATGAGCGATCTGCTCGACCACCTGAGCGACACCTACCTGCGCGACATCGCGGGCCACTTCGCCGGGCTGGACCTGCCTTACCCGCCACCCCAACCCTCTGACGCACAGGTTGACGAACTCGCGCGCGGTGAGGCGTTGGTCCGCCGCGGCGATGCGGCGCGCGAACTGCCCGCCTGCACCGCCTGCCACGGCGCGGCCCTGACCGGCGTCAATCCCGCCGTGCCCGGCCTGCTGGGGCTGCCGCGCGACTACCTGATCGGCCAGCTCGGTGCCTGGCAGACCGGCTTGCGCAAGGCCTTCGAACCCGATTGCATGGCTCACATCGCCCAGCGCCTGCAGCCGGCCGACGTCGCGGCCGTGTCCGGCTGGCTCGCTGCGCAACCCCTGCCCGCCAACACCCGCCCGGCGCCGCCGGCCACCCTGGCCCTGCCGCTGAAATGTGGCCTCTCGCCCCAGAGCGGCGGGGGCGCTCGATGAAGGTCGCGCCCCTGCGCGCCACCCTGGCGGTGTTGCTGCTGGCCTGCGGTGGGCTGGTGGCTGCCGTGTGGTCCGAGCTGCGGGGTGATGCCCTGCCGGCCGCGGAGGCTTTGGCGCCGCCTGCGGCGGAACAGGTGGCCCGCGGGGCCTACCTCGCGCGCGCCGGCAACTGCATGGCCTGTCACACCGCGCGCGGTGGTGCACCCTATGCGGGTGGCCGCGGCATCGAAACGCCCTTCGGCACCGTGGTCGCCGGCAACCTCACGCCCGACCCGGAAACCGGCCTCGGCCGCTGGTCGCCCGAAGCCTTCCGCCGAGCCCTGCACGAAGGCCGTTCGCGCGACGGCCGTCTGCTCTACCCCGCCTTCCCTTACGCCCACACCACCCTCATGCCCGAGGCCGACGTGGACGCGCTGCACGCCCACCTGCGCAGCCTGCCCCCGGTGCACCAGGCCAGCCGGCTGCACAGCCTGCGTTTTCCCTACGACACCCAGGCCGCGCTGGCGGTGTGGCGTCTGCTGAACTTCAAGCCGGGCCGTTTCCAGCCCGACCCCGCGCAGTCGGCCGAGTGGAACCGGGGCTCCTACCTCGTCAACGGGCCCGCCCACTGCGCCGCCTGCCACAGCGCGCGCGATGCCCTCGGTGGCGCCAGCGCGGCCTTCGGCGCCAGCGACCTGCCCGACGGCCACTGGTTCGCCCCTTCGCTGAGCGATCCGCGCCAGGCCGGCGTGCAGCTGTGGAGCACCGAACGCATCGTTGCATTGCTGCAGCGGGGCAGCGTCGACGGTGCCACCGTCATGGGGCCGATGGCCGACGTGGTTTTTCACAGCACGCAACACCTGCAGACCGACGACCTGCGCGCCATGGCCACCTACCTCAAGGCCCTGCCGGTGCTTGAAGAGCCCGAGGTCGCTTTCAGTGCCGCCGACAGCACCCAGATGCATCTCGGCGAACAGCTCTACCAGCGGCATTGTGTGGATTGCCATGGCGCCGCCGGACAGGGCGCCGCCGGCGCCTACCCGCCGCTCGCAGGCAACCGCGCTGTCACCCAGACCTCCCCGGTCAACACCCTGCAGGCCATCCTCCGCGGCGGCTTTGCGCCCGCCACCGCCGGCCATCCGCAACCCTACGGCATGCCACCGTTCCGCACCTTGCTGAGCGATGTGGAGGTGGCCGCCGTGGCCAGCTTCGTCCGCCAGAGCTGGGGCAATGCCGCGGGCGCGGTGTCTTCGCTGGAGGTGCAGCGCGTGCGCTGAGTTCGGTCTTGCGTCGCGTGGCGCCTGGGTGACCGCGCAGTGGGGCGCCGTGTCACTACCATCGTGCCATGAACACCGCCACACCCCCCGACGCAGGCCGCATCAGCACCGAAGTGCGTGGCCATGTGCTGCTGATCGGCATTGACCGTCCGGCCAAACGCAACGGCTTCACGCCGGCCATGATGCGGGCGCTCGCCGAGGCCTACACCCGGCTCGACGACGATCCCGCGCTGCGCGTGGGCGTGCTGCACGCGCACGGCGGGCACTTCACCGCCGGCCTCGACCTGCCGACCTTCGCGCCGCTGATGCAGCGCGGCGAAACCGCCGTGCCCCACGGCCTGGTGGACCCGCTCAACCTCGGCGACGCCGGCTGGCGCCGCCGCACCAAACCCATGGTGGTCGCGGTCAAGGGCATCACCTACACGCTCGGTATCGAACTCATGCTCGCGGCCGACATCGTGGTCGCGGCGGACGACTGCCGCTTTTCTCAGCTCGAGGTGAAGCGCGGGATCATGGCCACGGGTGGCGCCACGCTGCGCATGGCCGAACGCGCGGGTCTGGGCAACGCGCTGCTGCACCTGCTGACCGGTGATGAGTTCGACAGCGCCGAAGCGCTGCGACTGAACTTCGTGCAGCGCGTGGTGCCCGCGGGTACCGAGCTCGACGAAGCCCTGCGCATCGCCGACGCCATCGCGCAGCAGGCCCCGCTGGCCGTGGTGGCAACGCGGCTCAACGCACTCAAGGCGGTGGAGCAAGGGCCGCTGGTCGCCATGGCCGAGTTCGATGCGGTGCAGCAGCGGCTGGCGAACAGCGAGGATGCAGGAGAGGGTGTGGCTTCGTTCAAAGAGAAGCGGGCGGCGGTGTTCAAAGGGCGCTGAGCCGCTACGGATCGGCAGTTCGATTCAGTCGCTCCCAGAAAACCGCCCCACCAGCGCCTCACCCCATTCCCAAGGCCCGGTGAGCGTCAGCGTCACCGTGGTCCAGTCGCCGTCGTTCTGCACCTGCTGGTCGGCGTCCCAGGCGCCACCTTCGTCCAGCGGTCCACGCGGGCCGGGGCTTTGGCGTTCGGCCCAGTCCAGCACGGTCTGCACTTCGGCCAGCACAGCAGGCACTTCCGCCGCGCTCACGCTGGCCATGGCGTCCCAGGTGCCGGAGCCTTCGCCGTCGTCGCTGGCATCAAAGATCAGGTACTGCAGTGTCATAGGTCCAAGGTCGCGCCACGCACACGCAGCCAGTCCTTGCGCTCACGGTGGTCCGGCAGCACCTTGTCCACCTCGTTCCAGAATGCGTCACTGTGGTCGCGCAGGTGCAGGTGGCACAGCTCGTGGACCACGATGTAGTCGATCACGGTCAGCGGCGCCATCAGGCACTTCCAGTGAAAGTGCAGAGTGCCACTCGGCTGGCAAGCCGCCCACCGAAACCCAATGTCCTTCACCAGCACCGTGCCCGGTGTCACACCCACCCGGGGCGCGAAGTGCGCCACGCGCCGCTGCAGCCGTTCCAGCCCTTTGGTCGCGTAGAACTGCTCGAACGAGGCCCGTGCCGCCGCCGCGCCGCCATGCTCTACGAGCGAGCGCAGCAAGAGGAACCGTCCGTCTTTCAGCTTCAGCGGCTCGTCCTGTTCGGCCACCAGTTGCAGCTGGTAGCTGCTGCCCAAGTACAGAAAGGTTTCGCCGTTCACCCACTCGCGCACCACGCCGCTAGCGTTCAGGTCACGCCACTCGGCCAGGTTGCGGTAAATCCACATGCGTTTGCTCAGCACCGTGGCGTCCACCTGCTCGGGCGCCATGTGGCGCGGCGGCCGCACCGTGATCACGCCGTCGCGCTCGATGACGATGTCGGTGGTGCGCCGCTCAGCACCCGGCAGCAGCCGGTACTGGATGTCTTTCACCTGCCGCGTTTGCATCAGGCCTCTCCCCCGCGCGCGGTGTTCACCAGCGCGTCGTGGCGGTTCTTCGCCAGCCGCATGATTTCCACGGCTACCCGTTCGCGGTTGATCTTCAGCTCTTCGATGCCGGTCTTGGTGATCTCGGTCTTGATGAGTCCACGCAGGCGCTTTTGTTTGTCCGGGTTCTGCCAGAAGTCGATGCTGCCAATCGTCTCCTGCAGCAACGCCACCACCGCCTCCATCAGTTCTTTGAAGCGCGGCTTGTCCGCCTCGCTCACCGCCCCCCCGGCAAAGCCCACCAGGGCGATGTGTTCGTAAAACGTGGTCGCTTCGCGGCTCATGCCCGCTTCGCCCTGCTGGCGCCCAGCCACGGCTTCCCCGCGCAGCTCGGCCAGCTTCTCGGCAAGCAGGTCCCACTGGTCCTGGTGTTGCTCAATCAGCGCGTCCACCTTGGCCGACAGGCTCTTGTAGAACGCCGGGTCTTCGTCGTGGTGCACGGTGCAGTGCTTGCGGATGGCATGCTCCATCTCGCTGGCCTTGGCCTCGGGGTTGCCACCCGTGTGGGCCGCCAGCTGGGCCATGAAGTCCTCGGCCAGCAGCTCCACCGGCGGCACCTTGGGGTTGATGCCCAGGCTGATCAGGTGCTCGTTGATCAGCGCCTTCACCTTCTCGCCCGCGTTGCCCAGGTTCAGGCTCTCGTCCTTGTAGCGTTCCTTGGCCAGCTGCAGCACATAGCCCATGCGCCGCGCCGGCACCCGGTAGGGCTGCGCGTCCGGCCGCGGCAGCACGATGTCCAGGCTTATCAGAAACTTCTTCAGGTACACCTCAAAGTCGGCCCGCTGCTTCTCGTCCTTGAGCGCCTTCACCGCCTCGTTCACCACCGCCGCATCGGCGTCCAGACCCGGCAGGGCACCGGTGACAAACGCCTTGAAGTGCTTCACGCCCAGCGCGTCAAAGTGCTGCAGCAGGCGCTGGTAGCGCTCCTCTAGCACCGGCAGTTCGGACGTGATGCTCTTCATCCCGTCCTGCAGCTCCTGCAGTTCGTCCGCAGCGGCGTACAGGCTCAGCGCCTCGGTCAGGTGGTTGGCCAGGCCGATGTAGTCCACGATGTAGCCGCGCTGCTTGCCCTTCTTCACCCGGTTGGTGCGGGCGATGGCCTGCAACAGCGTGTGTTCGCGCAGCTTCTTGTCGATGTACATCACCTGTTCGATGGGCGCGTCAAAACCCGTCAGCAGCATGTCGCACACGATCAGGAAGGCAATGCCGGTGTTTGCCTTGTCCGGGGCTTGTTGGTCAAAGCCGCGGCAGAAGTTGTCCACCGCCTTCATCTGCGCCGCCTGCTTGCGCGCCTGGGTGATGAAGGCCGCCTCGTTCGTACCGTCCGACGAAATCACCACCGCCGTTTTCAGGAAGGCCAGCCGTTCGATCAGCGCGACGTCGGGCTCGGATTTAGCGCGCTCCTGTGCCAGCCTTTCGGCCAGCGCCGCCTCAATGCCCGACTGGTAGCGGATGCACGCCAGCTTCGAGTGGCACACCACCTGGGCCTTGAAGCCGTTGGGCAAGATGTTGTCCACGTAGTGCCGCACCATGTCGCGCGCGATCGCGTCGACGCGGTTCTTCGCCTCCAGGATGTCACCCGTCGCGCCGTATTTCTTCTTGATCGCCAGCAGCTCCGCCTCGCTGCGCTCGCGGAACAGGTCTTCAAACGCGGTGTCGAAGGCGTGTTTTTGATTCAGCGCAGTGTCCGCCGTCCGGCCTTCGTACAGGATCTGCAGCGTCGCCCCGTCGTGTACCGAATCCATGATCCGGTACACGTCGATCAGCTCGCCAAAGCGCTTGTGCGTGCGCTTCTCGCCGTGGCGTTCGGTGATCAGCGGTGTGCCGGTGAAAGCGATGCGCGTGGCGTTCGGGAACGCCTCGAACAGGTTCTCGCCCAGGTCCGAGCTTTGTGTGCGGTGCGCCTCGTCGATCATCAGCACGATGCGGCTGGACGGGTTCACCACGCCAAAAGTCTGGCCTGCCGGCATGGCCAGGTAGGTGCCTAGTGCCTCGGCCACCGTATTGCTCAGCGTCTGCTTGTGCTCCTGGAATTTGTGGACCATCACCATGTTGATGTCCGAGCTGTCGCTGGCCAGGTGCTGGCGCAGGCTCTGGCGGCTCTCGATCACGTTCACCTTGCCGCCGATCAGCGTGGCCGTGTCGGCCAACTGGTCTTCCAGGTCGGTGCGGTCGTTCACCAGCACGATCTTGTGGTCGCTCAGATCGCGGCTCGCCCGCAGCATGCGCGCCAGAAACACCATCGTCAGCGACTTGCCCGAGCCCTGCGTGTGCCAGACCACGCCGCTGCGCTCCAGCGCGGTCTGGCCGCTGCGCAGCCGCTCCACCACCTTGTTGGCCGCGCGGAACTGCTGGTAGCGGCACACCACTTTCACGCGCGGGCCGCCGTCCGTGTCCATGCACACCGCGCTGGTGCGCAGTATCTGCAGCAAGTTGCTCTTGGTCAGCATGCCCGCCACCAGCTGCTGCTGTGCGTTCAGCCCGGCCAGCGCCGCGTCGTCCTGCGGGTACAGCGTCTTCCAGCCGTAGAAGTGTTCTTCTTCCGAGGTGATCGTGCCGTAGTCCGCAAGGGTGCCGCTGCTGCGCACCACCATCAGGTTGCTGTGAAACAGGCGCGGCTCGCCTTCCTTCAGCCCGGCGGCTTCCGTCTCGGCGCGGCGGCGCATGTAGCGCTGCAGCTGCACAAAGGCTTCCTGCATGGGGTTGGCGCAGGTTTCCGACCCCTTCTTGCACTCCACCACCACCAGCGGAATGCCGTTCACGAACAGCACGATGTCCGGGATGATGAAGGGCTTCACGCAGCCCGGCGTGTCCACGCGGAACTGGTTGATCGCGTGAAAGCGGTTGTTCTCCGGCGTGTGGAAGTCGATCAGCCGCACCACCGGGTCGGCCTCGCCCGTCAGTTCGTTGCGGTCGGCCTGCGCCTTGATCAGCAGCGCCTGCACCGCCTCGTTGGACTCCAGCAGCGTGCGGTTGGGGTGGCGCGTCAGCTGGGTGCGCAGCTCGTCGAGCTGCCGGTCGGTCAGCCAGGGCTGGCCGTCGGGTGTGGTGTTGATGGCGCGCACCGCTTCGTCAAACACCCCCGGCAGCAGCGTCTGGCGAAAGTGCTGGCGCAGGCTGGGCGTGGCGTCCTGCTGCACCCCCTGGCCCTGGTCGATCACCGTCCAGCCCTGCGCGGCCAGTTGGTCGAGGAAAGGGCGTTCGACCTCGGAGTATTCGCTCACCGGTTGGCCCCCTCCGGTGGGTTCTGCAGCCATTGGCGGCCCAGAGCCGTGAGCCGGTAGCCCTGCTTGCTGCTTTGCGGCTTGTCGGGCAGCGTCATTTCCACCAACTCCGAAGCCAGGGCCGGCAGCAGGTAGGCCTTGCGGAAGTGCTTGGTGTCCTTCAGCCCCAGCGCCTGCTGCAGTTCCTGGCGCGACAGCGGCTGGGTCAGGGCCACCACCACCAGGCGGACTTCCGGGGTGACTTGGGGGGTGACTTGGGGGGTGACTTGGGGGGTGACTTGGGGGGTGACTTGTTCGGCCCCTTCCTGATCCGGGCGCTTGGCCTGCGGGTGGGCGGGCAAATGCACGGCACAGGCCAGGCGGTCGTCGTCGGTCTCAAACCGGGGCGGCAGCGAGCCGTTGGCCGCCATCGCCTTCAGGATCTTGGGCACACCGGTGGAGCGGCCCTCGGTCAAGTCCAGCTCTTTCAGAAACTCGCCGATGCGCCGGTTGCGGTAGCGGCGGCTCACCGCGCGCCCGGCCTCAAAGTCCGCCGTTTTGATCGAACGGTCCGGCCCCGGCACGCTCACGATCACCAGCTCGTCGTAGCCGATGCGCACCTCCACCGGCTCGCGCTCTTCGTACGAGCGGTGGTAGACCGCGTTCACCAGCGCCTCTTCCACCGCCACATACGGGAAGTTCCACACCCGCGTCGCCTCGGCCCGGTCCGGGTGCTTGATCACGGTTTCGTGCAGGTAGTTGCGCTGAATGTAGGCCAGCGCCTCGCGGATCATGCGCGCCAGCGGCCCTTTGAAAATCTTCTCGTCAAAACGGTCGCCCCCGGCACCTTCGGGGAACCACACCACGTCGATCTGCGCGTAGGGGAAAAACCGCTCAGGCGCCTCGTTGAAAAACAGCAGCCCCACGTTCTTCACCCAGGGCGTTTCGCTCGGCCCGCCCACCACATTCATCTGCCGCCCCAGCGCTTCCAGCGGCAGGCTGTCGGCATCGTCGGCCAGCGCGCTGCCCACCTCGCGCAGGTAGTCCAGCATCAGCGGTCGCGACAGGTCGGCCACGCTGGCCTGCTGCGCAAAGCGGTCGTCCCAAGGCACCTGAGCGGTCAGGCTCAGCAATTCGCGCTCGGTGTCGCCCTTGGCCTCCACCGTGCTGCTGAAGCGGCGGATGTAGTAGTGGCAGCTCTTGTGTCTGGCCGACACGGAAGCCGGCGCCTTGTAAGGCCGGTTCATGCCGCCCGGCGCCTGCAGCACGATCAGCTGGCGGCCCTCGACCGTTTCGACGCTCAGCGCGGGGAAGTACGGCGGCTGGATCAGCTGGCAGGCGGCCAACAGCTCCTGTTGCACCTTGTCCAGCTGGTCGGCAGGCACACCCACCGGCGGAAACACCGGCTGGCCGTTGGCGTCGCAGTCCTGCCCAATCACCACATAACCGCCGCCCAGGTTCTGGAAGTCGTTGGCAAAGGCGCACAGCGTGCGGATGATCGCGTCCGGGTTCCAGCCCGCCTTGTATTCAATGCGCTCACCCTCCACCGTGCGCTGGCGCAGCAGGTCGGCAATGTTGATCGGCAGGTGTTGCGGCATGGCAGGCAGGGCGGTGAAGGGTGGCTCAGGGCTGCAAAGGTTGATACACGCGAACGTCCACAGGCAAGTCTGCCAGAGCGGCCGCTATCTCGGCGCGCACCGCGGGCCAGCTCAGACCGCCCAGCCCGGCGCCCAGGGCGGGCAGCGCCACCGACTTCACACCCTTCGCCAGCAGAAAGCCCCGCAGGTCCTGCAGGCCGTCGCGCACCCATTCCAGCCGCGACGGGTCGCGCCAGTGCTGCTTGGTCGGGAAATTGACGATCCAGCGCGGCCCCATCAACGCGGGCGTCTCGGTCACGAACATGCGGCCCGTCACCACCTCGCCGCGCTGGCAGGCGGCGGCGTAGGCCTGGAAGTTGGCCGGGAAACGGGTCTTGAACGCCAGCGCAAGGCCCTTGCCCATCACGCCCGCCGTGTTCACCGCATTGACCAACGCGTCCACGTCGGCGGCGAGCAGGTCGCCTTGGTGGTAGCTGATCACGCGGCGGCCTCGGCGGGTTCGGAGTCGGCGGACACCGGGACGCGGCCAGTGAGCAGGTCTTGCATGAGGCCGAGTTTTTGCTTCTGTAGCTTCTCCGCTTCTCGCTCAAGCCCTTCGATTCGTTCTCCCGTTGCATCCAGCCTCTCCACGATCAATGCCTGTTCTTCAAGTGGAGCGAGCGCGATCGGGTATCTGGCCGGGCCGCTGGGCCATAAGGCTTTGGCCAAGCAGTACGGGATAGGCCGAAACAGCATCGCGAACTGGGTGGACCGCTATATGGCCCATGGTCTGAAAGGATTGCACAGAAAGCCAGGGGGCTACTACAGCGCAGAGTTCAAGTTGAACGTACTGCGCCAGGCCAAGCTTCGGGAGTTGTCGAACACGCAAGCGGCCACGCTCTTTGATGTGCGTGGCGGTGGAGGCATCGTGGGTTTGTGGCGGCGCCAGTACGATGAGGGCGGCCTGCAAGCGCTCCACCCCAAACCCCGAGGCCGCCCTCCCATGAAGCCCCCCAAGCCCAAATCCGCGCCAGCCGCCCCCGCGCAGACGGACGACAAGCGCTCGCTGCAAGAGTTGCACGAGGAGAACGAGCAACTACGTACGGAGGTGGCCTACCTAAAAAAGTTGGAGGCCTTGGTTCGAGCCAATCGGCAAGCTGCGCTGAAAAAGCGCAAGCCGTCCTCGAACTGAGGCCACAGTTCCTGCTGCGTCGACTACTGCAGTCCGCAGGCCTGTCGCGAAGCACGTTCTACTACCAAGCCAAGGTGCTGCAGGCTGGCGACCGATACGCCGGATTGAAGGACAGCATTCAAGCTGTGTACGAACGCCACAAGGGGCGTTATGGCTACCGGCGCATCACGGCCGAGCTCGGCCGCAGCGGCCAAATAGTGAATCACAAGACGGTGCAGCGTCTGATGCAGAGCCTGGGCCTGAAGTCGCTGGTGCGACCCAAGAGATATCGCTCCTATCGGGGCGAGATGGCCTCGACGCCCAACCTACTCAATCGTCGGTTCGAGGCCGAGCGTCCGAACGAGAAATGGGTGACCGATGTGACCGAGTTCAATGTGCGCGGCGAGAAGCTGTACCTGTCGCCCGTGATGGACCTGTTCAACGGAGAAATCGTGGCTTATGAAATGAACGAGCGTCCGCTCTTCCCGCTGGTGGGAAACATGCTCAAGAAGGCTCTGTCGCGGCTCACTGCGCAGGAGGCTCCGATGATGCACTCAGACCAAGGCTGGCAGTACCAGATGGAGGCCTATCGACAGCGGCTGCTCGAGCGAGGCCTGACGCAAAGCATGTCCCGCAGGGGTAACTGCCTGGACAACGCAGCGATGGAGAGCTTCTTCGGCACGCTGAAATCGGAGTTCTTCCGTCTCAACAAATTCGACAACGTCCAGCAGTTACGACAGGGACTGTGCCGCTACATCCACTACTACAACCACCAGCGTATTAAGCTCAAACTAAAAGGCCTGAGCCCGGTGGAGTACCGAACTCAGGCCTTGGGTGCCTAGCTTCCAACCGTCCAACTTCTTGGGGTCAGTTCAGAAGGCGCCGTTTCGTTTTCACTGCTCGGAGTGATCAGGCTGCGGCCTTGACCTTCAAACGCCAAGCGTGCAGCAGCGGCTCGGTGTAGCCGCTGGGCTGGGCCAGGCCCTTGAAGACCAGGTCGCAGGCGGCCTGGTAGGCCATGCTGGTCTTGAAGTTGCCGGCCATCTTTTTGTAGAACGGGTCGCCCGCGTTCTGCTGGTCCACCACGGCGGCCATGCGTTCAAAGGTCTCGCGCACCTGCTGCTCCGTCACCACGCCGTGGTGCAGCCAGTTGGCCATGTGCTGGCTGCTGATGCGCAGCGTGGCGCGGTCTTCCATCAGGCCCACGTTGTGGATGTCGGGCACCTTGGAGCAGCCCACGCCCTGGTCCACCCAGCGCACCACGTAACCCAGGATGCCCTGGGCGTTGTTGTCGAGTTCCTGCTGTTTTTCTTCGGCGGTCCAGTTGGGGTTGGCGGTCACGGGGATGGTCAGCAGGCCGGTGAGCAGGTTGTCGCGCTCGGCGTTGGCGTCGATCTTCTCCATCTCCTTCTGCACGTCGGACACCAGCACCTGGTGGTAGTGCAGGGCGTGCAGCGTGGCGCCGGTCGGGCTGGGCACCCAGGCGGTGTTGGCGCCGGCCTTGGGGTGGGCGATCTTCTGCTTGAGCATGTCGGCCATCAGGTCGGGCATGGCCCACATGCCCTTGCCGATCTGCGCCTTGCCGCGCAGGCCGCAGGAGAGTCCCACCAGCACGTTGTTGCGCTCGTAGGCCTGGATCCAGGCGCTGGTTTTCATGTCGCCCTTGCGCACCATCGGGCCGGCGAGCATGGCGGTGTGCATCTCGTCGCCGGTGCGGTCGAGGAAGCCGGTGTTGATGAAGGCGACGCGGCTGGCGGCGGCGGCGATGCAGGCTTTCAGGTTGACCGAGGTGCGGCGCTCTTCGTCCATGATGCCGAGCTTGACGGTGCTGTCGGGCAGGCCGAGCACCTGTTCGACGCGGCTGAAGAGTTCGGCAGCGAAGCCGACTTCCTTGGGGCCGTGCATCTTGGGCTTGACGATGTAGACCGAGCCGGTGCGGCTGTTGCGGATAGCGCCGCTGGCGAGCTGGCCGTGGCCTTGCAGGTCGTGCAGGGCGATGGTGGTGGTGACCATCGCGTCCATGATGCCTTCGGGGATCTCTTGGGCGTCCGTGCCCCAGAGGATGGCCGGGTTGGTCATCAGGTGGCCGACGTTGCGCACGAAGAGCAGCGAGCGGCCGTGCAGGCGCACTTCGCCCGAACCCGTGGGCGCGGTGTACACGCGGTCGGGGTTGAGGCCGCGCGTGAAAGTCTTGCCGCCTTTGGCGACGTCTTCGGTCAGGTCGCCCTTGAGGATGCCGAGCCAGTTGCTGTAGGCCAGCAGCTTGTCTTCGGCGTCGACGGCGGCCACGGAGTCTTCGAGGTCGAGGATGGTGGACAGAGCGGCTTCAACCACCACGTCGGCAATGCCGGCCGCATCGCTCTGGCCGATGGGTTTGGAGCGGTCGATGATGATGTCGATGTGCAGGCCGTTGTGCACGAGCAGGGCGCTGGAGACGCCGCGCGCATCGCCCTGGTAGCCGACGAACTGGGCCGGGTCTTTCAGGCCGACGACCTGGCCGCCCTTGACGGCGACCTGCAAGCTGCCGTCCTTGACGAAATACACCGTGGCGTCGCTGTGCGAGGCGCCGGCCAGCGGGGCCGCATCGTCGAGCAGCTGGCGCGCGAAGGCGACGACCCTGGCGCCGCGCTTCTCGTTGTAGCCCGGGCCTTTTTCGCAGCCGTCGGCTTCGGAGATGGCGTCGGTGCCGTAGAGCGCGTCGTACAGCGAGCCCCAGCGGGCGTTGGCGGCGTTGAGGGCGTAGCGCGCGTTCAGGATCGGCACCACCAGCTGCGGGCCGGCCTGGATGGCGAGCTCGGCGTCCACGTTGGTCGTGGTGGCCTGGGC
Organism: Hydrogenophaga sp. L76; assembly: GCF_057654755.1. Classification (NCBI taxonomy): domain Bacteria; kingdom Pseudomonadati; phylum Pseudomonadota; class Betaproteobacteria; order Burkholderiales; family Comamonadaceae; genus Hydrogenophaga; species Hydrogenophaga sp. L76. Next base: position 2,687,219 of record NZ_CM172807.1, on the reverse strand, counting down.
GTCGGTTGGCACCGGCACCAGGTAGCCGATGGTCTCCAGGAATTTGCGGTAGCCCGCCATGTCGGTGATCGGGCCGGGATTGGCGTTGTGCCAGGTGTCCAGCTCGGTCTGCAGGCGGTCGCGTTCGGCCAGCAGGGCGGCGTTTTTCGGGGCGAGGTCGGCGACGATGGCATCAAAGCCTTTCCAGAAAGAATCGCTGGAAACGCCTGTGCCGGGCAGCACGCTTTGATTGATGAAGTCGTAGAGGGCGGTGGCGACCTGCAGACCGTGAACGGAAGTGCGTGCGGTGGTGGCGGACATGGCAATACCTCGGACAGGTGAAACGAATGGGGCAGGCGTGTCAGGTGTCCCGGGCTGCACGGGCAAACATCGTGCCGGGTGCTGTACCGAAAGGGGACATTCCCCAGGCTGGACACAAGAAGAGGAATGTTATTCCATACCTGGATCGGTATTAAATAACAAAGGTCCGATTGATAAGTGACTTTTTTGAATGTAATTTGCCGCTATCGGAGGGCTGGTGTCACTTGGCTGGCGCGTAGAGACCGTGGCGGTCCATGCGTTGTTGCAGCGCATCGACGCTCACGTCCAGCATCGTGGCCGCGGCCGGCAGGTTCCAGTGCGTTTCTTCCAGGGCGCGCACCAGGTGCGAGCGTTCCAGTTCTTCGTTGCGGGTGAACTCGGGCAGTTCCGATGGTTTTTCAGCGAAGTCCACGGGCGCGCTGGGCGTGAGCAGGAGATCGGAGGAGGAAATGCGGCCATCGGTGCTCAGCAGCACGGCGCGCTCGATGACGTTGCTGAGTTCACGCACGTTGCCCGGCCAGGTGTGTTGCAGCAGGGCGGCCTCGGCGGAGGGGTCGAGCGTGGTGGGCGGTTTGTTGTAGCGCTTGGTGAACACGGTGGCGAAATGTTGCGCAAGCAGCCAGAGATCGCTGCCGCGGGCGCGCAACGGTGGCACGCGGACCGCAAACACGCGCAGCCGGTACAGCAGGTCGGCGCGGAACTGCCCGGCGCGCGTCATCGCCTCCAGATCGCGGTTGGTGGCGGCCACGACGCGCACATTGATCAACCGGTCGGTCACGGCACCCAGCCGCCGCACCCGGAGGTTTTCCAGCACGCGCAACAGCTTGGCCTGCAGGCTCAGGTCCAGCTCGCCGATCTCGTCGAGGAACAGGGTGCCGCCATCCGCCGCTTCGAAGAGCCCGATGCGCCGTTCAGCGTGATCGCCGCCTTTTTCGTAACCGAAGAGTTCGCCCTCCATCAGGTGCGCGGGCAGCGAGGCACAGCTGACTTCGACAAAGGCGCCCTTGGCGCGCGGCCCCGAAAAGTGGCAGGCCCGGGCCACCAGCTCCTTGCCGGAGCCCGTCTCGCCGCAGATCAGGATGGGTGCCACCGGGGAGGCGTCGGACGGTTCGTTCTGGATCAGGACCTGGATCAGTTCGCGCAAGGCCTGGATGGGACGTGATTCGCCCAGGATGCATTCGATGCCGCCGTGTTCGGCTTCGCGGCGCTTGTAGTAGTCGAGTTCGCGCCGGGCGTTGGCCTCCGCCAGGGCGCGGTCGATCACGTCTTTCAGGGTCTTGAGCGGGACCGGCTTGGTGAGCAGGTCGAAGGAGCCCGCCTTCATGGCATCGACCGCCACCGCCACGTTGGCATGCCCCGACACCATCACCGTGCGCACCTGGTCGTCGTTGCGGTGCAGCTCGCGGATCACTTCGAGTCCGTTGATGCCGGGCAACTGGTAGTCCACGATGGCCACGTCGGGCATGAGACGGCGCGCCGCCTCCAGGCCCGCGACCCCATCGCTGGCAATTTCCACCGTGTGGTGGTGTTGCTGGAAGAAGCGTGCGATGTTCTTGGCCAGCATCGGCTCGTCTTCGATGACCAGTAGGGTTGCCATGGTGCAGCTCTCGGGTTGGGGCTTTCAGGCCGGTTGGGTCAGGCAGGGCGCGGAACGGGGCAGCAGAATTTCGACGCTGGTGCCTTGCGGGGTGGCCGGCGCCAGCGTGAGGTGGCCATGCCACTGCTCGACCATGCGTTTGACAAGGGCCAGACCGATGCCCAGGCCGCCGCCCTTGGTGCTGAAGAACGGGCGGAAGAGGCGCTTCTGCACTTCGTCCGAGATGCCGGTGCCGCTGTCGGCGAGGCGCAGCCCGGCCAGGGTGGGCGTGCTGCACCAGCTGATGTCCAGATGGCCCCCGCCGGGCATGGCCTCGATGGCGTTGGCCATGATGCTCAGCAGGATCTGGCGCAGGGTGGCCGGGTGGGCATCGACCTGCAGGGCCCTGGTGTTTTCTACATTCCAGACGATGTGTCGGCGGGTCATTTCGGGGGCCATCTCCAGCAGGCAGGTCTCGACCAGCGTGCCCAGATCCACCGCTTCGGGCTGCAGCTGGGGCGCCTGCGACACGTGCACCAGCTCCGTGATCCAGCGGTCGGCCCGGTCCACCGCGTCGATCACGCCTTCGCTCACTTCGCTGATCTCGTCTTCGTCGAGGTGGCCGCCGTTCATCAGTTCGGCCGCCGAGCGGATGGATGCCAGCGGGTTGCGCAGGTTGTGGGCCACGGCACTGGCGAGCTCGACCGCCGAAGCCAGGCTTTGCGCTTCGGTCAGGCGCAGCTGCTGGTCGCGCAGGGTCTTGTCGGCATGGGCCACGATCCAGTACAGGGTGACAAAGAGGCCGATGGCACACAGGAAGCAGGCGATCCAGAGCTGCTGGAGGCCGCGGTGGATCGCGGCGTTGAGCTGGGTGGGCCGCTTGTAGACCTCCATGACACCCAGCACCCGGTCGCTGTCCCGGGCCAGGATCGGGATGTAGGTTTCCACAAAAAAGCCGTCTTGCGTCGACATGCCGACGTGTTCCGTCTTGCGGTCGTGGAAGACTTCTTCGAGGTTGACGTCTTCCGCGTGCACTTCGAGACGGCCCGTGAGCGCGGTGTCGAGCTCGGGGTTGTCGTCAAACCGCTTGCCGACCAGGCTCTTGTTGGTGGACCAGAGCACCGACTTGTCGAGCCCGTAGGCGTTCGAGCGCACGGTGTCGCTCATGGCGACGATGTGCTCCATGGAGCGCAGGAAGCGCTGGCGCAGCTCGGGATCGGCGGGATTGGCCAGGAACTCGGCCGACCGGTCGGTCGTCAGCAGGTTCTGCATGAAGGCCCCGGTGACCTCGCCCTCGCGCTGCAACATGCGTTCGGTCAGCACGTTGGACAGCACCAGCCCGAGCACGATGGCAATCGCCGAGATCACAAGCAGGCTCGCCAGCGCGAACCGTTTGCGCAGGTTCAGCGGCTGTGGTGGCCTCAGGATCTCGGAGACGGTCATTTGGTTTAACCCGGTGTCCAGTTCCGTTGCGCAGCGAAATCGGTGTGTACGGTTGGTTACATTGCCAGTGCCCCCATGGGCTGTCAATACCAAGAACTGGGTATCTTGTGCAACAAATGAAGCGGGCGCCGGACCGGCAAAAAGTGGTTGCTGGCGCGCACTTCCCACCTGCTGCGTTGCCGGCTGATCGGCGGGGTGCCTGTGCGACTCTTTGTAACGATCGGGGCGTGGTACGGCCCTTCATCCGGTGGACGGAATCCATCATGATCGGCCGCCTGGACGCCGACAGAGGGCACCCTTTTTGCCCACGCGGACCATGAGGGTTCGATCAGAGGCTGAGGGCGTTGGCATGATGAGCACCTTGATTCACGAAACCGGAACCATGAACGCCGAGCCCAACGCCCCTTCCGCCGACATCCCGCAGCCGCTCAAGGGCCTGCGCGTGGTCGAGTTCACCCACATGGTCATGGGCCCCACCTGTGGCATGGTGCTGGCCGACATGGGGGCTGAAGTCATCAAGGTCGAGCCGATCGACGGCGACCGCACGCGCCACCTGCTGGGCTCGGGCGCGGGCTTCTTCCCGCTCTTCAACCGCAACAAGAAAAGCATCGCCATCGACCTGCACAGGCCCGAGGGCGCCGAGCTGGCGCGCAAGCTCGCGGCCGGCGCCGACGTGGTGGCCGAGAATTTCAAGCCCGGCACCATGGGCAAATACGGGCTCGACTACGCGGCCCTGTCGCAGGTGAACCCGCGCTGCATCTACATCAGCCTCAAGGGCTTTCTGCCCGGCCCCTACGACCACCGCACCGCGCTGGACGAGGTGGTGCAGATGATGGGCGGCCTGGCCTACATGACCGGGCGCCCCGGCGATCCGCTGCGCGCGGGCACCAGCGTGAACGACATCATGGGCGGCATGTTCGGCGCCATTGGCGCGCTGGGTGCGCTGATCCAGCGCGGCATCACCGGCAAGGGCCAGGAGGTGCAGAGCGCGCTGTTCGAGAACAACGTGTTCCTCGTCGGCCAGCACATGCTGCAGTACGCCATCACCGGCCAGGCGGCCGCGCCCATGCCCGAGCGCATCTCGGCCTGGGCGGTGTACGACGTGTTCACCGTGAAAGACGGCGAGCAGATTTTCCTGGCCGCCGTGAGTGACGCGCAGTGGACCACCTTCTGCGATGCGCTGGGTTTTGCCGACCTCAAGGCCGACCCGCGTTTCCCCGACAACAACGCCCGCGTGAGGCAACGCCCGCAGCTGCTGCCCATCCTGCGTGAGCGGCTGGCCGGGCGCAGCGCCGCCGATCTGGCCGCGCTGTTTGAACGGGTCGGCTTGCCCTTCGCCCCCATCCGCAAGCCCGAGGAGCTGTACGACGACGAACACCTGCTGGCCACCGGCGGCCTGGCCGACATCACCCTGCCCGACGGTGCGCGCGCCGGCCAGACCGCCAAGACCACGCTGTTTCCCTTCACCATGGACGGTCACCGCCTGGGTGTGCGCCTGCAGCCGCCCACCCTGGGGCAGCACACGGTGGAGTTGCTGCAGGCTTTGGGCTATGCCGAAGCCGATATCCAGCGCCTGCATGCCCAGCGCGTGGTCGCTGGCTGAGGGAGGCGCCATGCCCAACGCCCCCCAGGTTCACATCAGCGAAGTCGGCCCGCGCGACGGGCTGCAGTCCGTCCAGACCGTCATGTCCACGGCCGACAAGTGCCGCTGGATCGATGCGATGGCCGCGGCCGGTCTGCGCGAGATCGAGGTCGGATCCTTCGTGCCCGCCAGGCTGCTGCCGCAGATGGCCGACGTGGCCGAGCTGGTGGGCCACGCGCGCACGCTGCCTGGCCTGTGCGTGATGGCGCTGGTGCCGAACCGGCGCGGCGCACAAGCCGCGCTGGCCGCGGGCGTGCACAAGCTCACCCTGCCGGTCTCGGCCAGCGAAGCGCACTCGCTGGCCAATGTGCGCAAGACGCGCGGGCAGATGCTGGCCGAGTTGCGCGAGGTGATCGCGCTGCGCAACGCCGAGGCGCCCGGGGTGCCGGTGGAGGTGGGCCTGTCCACTGCGTTTGGCTGCACGCTGCAGGGCGCGGTGGATGAAGACGACGTGATCCGCCTCGCGCTCGCCTGTGCGGACGCGGGCGTGGACGAAGTGGGTTTGTCCGACACCACCGGCATGGCCCACCCGGCCCAGGTGCGCCGCCTGTTCACCCGCCTGCGCGCCGAACTGGGCGAGCGCGCCGGCGCCGCCCACCTGCACAACACGCGCGGCCTGGGCCTGGCCAACTGCCTGGCCGCGTTCGACGTGGGCGTGCGCAGCTTCGACAGCTCGCTCGGCGGCCTGGGCGGCTGCCCCTATGCGCCCGGCGCCAGCGGCAACGTGGTCACCGAAGACCTGGTCTTCATGTTCGAAGCCATGGGCGTGTCCACCGGGGTGGACCTGCAGAAACTCATCGCTGCACGGGAGCCGCTCAAGGCCGGCCTGCCCGGCGAGCCGGTCTACGGCATGACACCCGAGGCCGGCCTGCCCAGGGGCTGGCGCGCCTGAGGTTCATGAAGGCCGCCCCGCCAGCCGGGGCAGGGGCGGCTCTCCGTGGTGGATGCAAGCCCCCGGCTGGAATAGACTCTTCGTGGAGCGCGGGTGTCGCGTTCATGCCTGTTGTACTTCTCAGAGGAGGTTGGATATGAAAACATCGCTGTGGGGCCTGTGTGCTGTGTGCGTGGCTTCCCTGCTGTTGACCGCCTGCGGCGGCAATGACGATGGTTATGGATCGGTGGCCGTGAGCGATTCGACGCGGCGCGTGGCCATCTCTACCGGCGCGCTGACGCAGTCGGTCGCCAACGACGAGGCGCGCGACGAATGCGATGCCAGCGATTGCCGGGTGGTGCTCCAGTTCGAGCAGTGCGGTGCGGTCTCCGTGGGCACCAAGGCCGGTGGCGGTTTTGTGGTGGTGGCGAAGGGGGCTGGTACGGCCTTCGATGCGCAAACTGCGGCCAACAACGCCTGTACCGCCCAGGGCGGGGAGGGTTGTGGCCCGATCCCCAACCTCGAAGCGCAGTGCAACTGAGCTGCGCTTGAGCACGGAAGCGCTCCGGTCGGCCGGAGCGCGCTGGTGCTGCTGGCCACGCCGCCCCAGTGTGGCGAATTTGGTTAAAAGTTGATGCATGATTTCCGTTGATTGCCCTCTTTTGTTGAGGTAATCTGCGGCTCCATGGACAAGCTCAAGCAGCTCGAAACCTTCGCTTCCGTGGCCACCCGCGGCAGCCTCACCGCCGCCGCCAAGGCCGAGGGCGTGGCGCCGGCCATCATCGGCCGCCGGCTCGACGGCCTGGAGTCGCGTCTGGGTGTCAAGCTCATGGTGCGCACCACGCGCCGCATCACCCTCACGCACGAAGGCAGCGCCTTCCTGGAAGACTGCCAGCGCCTGCTGACCGACCTGGCCAACGCCGAGGCCAGCGTCAGCGCCGGCGGTGTGAAGGCCAGCGGGCACCTGCGCCTCACCGCGCCGGCCGGTTTCGGCCGCCGCCACGTGGCACCGCTGGTGCCGCACTTTCGCGAACTGCACCCCGAAGTGACGATCTCGCTCAACCTCAGCGACCGCGTGGTCGACGTGGCGGGTGAAGCCTACGACTGCGCCGTGCGCGTGGGCGACCTGCCGGACTCGTCGCTCGTGAGCGTGCGCCTGGCCGACAACCGCCGGCTGTGCGTGGCCACGCCGAAGTACCTGCAGCAACACGGCCGACCCGCCACGCCGGCCGACCTGGCGCGGTTCGACTGCCTCACCCTGTCCAGCGATGCCTCGCAGACGCGTGGCTGGGCCTTCGCGGTGCCGGCCTCTGTGGGGGAGGGGACCGACATCGTGCACCTGCGACCGGGCGGTCCGCTGGACTGTTCGGACGGGCAGGTGTTGCACGAGTGGTGCCTGGCCGGCTACGGCATCGCCTGGCGCAGCATCTGGGAGGTGGAAGCCGACATCGCGGCCGGGCGGCTGGAGGTCTTGCTGGAGGACTACGCTGCGCCGCCCAACGGCATCTACGCGCTGTTTCCTCAGCGCAAGCACCTGGCACTGCGCGTGCGGCTGTGGATCGACTTCCTCAAGCACCACTACGGCCAGCCCGACTTCTGGTCGTCCGGGCGCACCTGATCTGGCGCTACAGTCGGGGCTGCGGGCCGCCGCTGGTGAGCGGTCGAGTTCATAGGGGACAACATGAAAATCGGATGCAAATACCTGGGCGTGGTGATGGCCCTGCTGCTCGTTGCCTGCGGCGGTGGTGGCGGTGACGAGGTGTCTCTGCCCAGCGCGGCGGAACTGTGCGGCAGCGTGGGCGTGCAGCCCAAGATCGCCAATGGCAGCAACTGCGCCACGCCGGAAAAAACGCCGGTGATCCTGCTGGTCGTGGTGGGGGCAGAGGGCAACTCCAGCATCTGCTCGGGCGTGCTGCTCACGCCGGCGAAGGTGCTGACGGCGGCGCATTGTGTGCCCGCCGGCACGCGCCGGGTGGCGGCTGCCGTGTGGCGCGCCGACGGCAGCGTCACCGCGTTGAACGCCAGCGGCTGGGTGCCCCATCCCGGCTTCGCCCAGAGCAGCACGGGCTATGTGAACGATGCGGCCGTGGTGACCCTGCCCGGCGCCATGCCCAACCCCACCATGCCGCTGCTGGTCAGCCAGCCGTCGAGCGTGGGTGACTCGGTGTTTCTCTCGGGCTGGGGCGGTCCGGGGTTCGAGCTGGCGGTGGGCTTTGCGAGCCTGACCACGGTCAACGACAACCACGTGGGCTTCACCTACACCGGCAAGCTCAGCAACGCCTGCGCGGGGGATTCCGGTGGCCCGGTCTACCGGGCGGTGGGCGGGCGCCAGGGCGTGGTCGGACTCACGTCGTCCGGCACGGTGGCCAACTGCGAGGTGGGTGATCGTTCGCTGTTCACCAACACCCAGGGCGCTTCGGTGCTGAATTTCATCCGTTCGCAGGCGCCGGGCGCGGCTGAAATCTGAAACCCTGTCGCCGTCATGGCGGCCTGACGTGCGTCAACCGGCCAGCGGCCCGTAGAGATCCCTGCGCCGCGCCGGCAACGGGGACGACCGGCGTGCACCGGTCAGGGCCTCCCGCGTCAGGGTTGTCCGCAGCAGCGCCGCGTCGCGCCCGGCACGGGTCCACACGCCCCCGTCGGGGCCCGCCACCGTGCTCAGTCCGCCGTAGTGAACGCCCGGTTCGTTGCCGCAGGCATTGGCGTAGGCCACGAACACCCGGTTTTCGCAGGCGCGCGCCGGCACCAGCAGGTTCGGCACCTCGTCGAACGCCATCATGTTGGCCGTGGGCACCAGCACCGCGTCGGCGCCCTGCAACGCCAGCAGGCGCACGGTCTCGGGGAACTCCACGTCGTAGCAGATCAGCAGGCCCAGGCGCCAGCCTTGCCATTCGAACAGCTGTGACGCCGCGTCGCCTGCGCTGAACTGCGCGCGGTCCATGTCGCCGAACAGGTGGGTCTTGCGGTAGTTCGCCAGGCGCGTGCCGTCGGGGGCGATGGCCTGCGTGGCGTTGAAGGGCTGGCCGCCGTGCGGGTGGTGTTCGGGGTAGCCGTAGACGATGGCGACGCCTTGGCGCTGCGCGATGCTGGCCACTGTCTGCGCCAGCGGGCCGTCGGCCGGCTCGGCCAGGGCCTGCACGCGCCCGGGACCGATGGCGTAGCCGGTGAGGCCCATCTCGGGGCACACCAGCAGTTGCACGCCCTGCGCCCGGGCCTGGGCGGCCGCGTCGTCGAGCCGCTGCAGCGCCTCGGCGGTCGTGCTCGCGTAGCTGGTTTGCCAGAGGGCGAGGGTGAGGGCTTCGGTCGGGGCCATGCTGACGGGGTGCTTGAGGGGGATTCAGTCGGGCAGCGCCATCGGTCCGATCTGCGCGAACAGGTCGCCCGGTCCCGGGTTCTCGGCATGACACCGCCCACCCAGGTGGTGCACGATGCCCCAGACCGCGTTGAGCGAGGTCTGCACCGCGCCTTCGACCCAGGCCGGCGTCCACGACACGTCGTCGCCGGCGATGAAGATGCCGCGCTCGGCGGCGGGAAAGGCGTCCTGCATGAAGTGGCTGTACATGCGGTGGTTGTAGCGGTAGTGGCCGGGCAGGGCGCCTTTGAAGGCGCCTAGGAAATGCGGGTCGGCTTCCCACGACACGCTGATCGGGTCGCCCACGATGTGGCTGGCGATGTCCACGTCGGGGTAGATTTTCTGCAGCGCCGAGAGCGCGAGCTGCACGCGTTTCTGTGTGTCGTGCGGCAGCATCTTGAGCGCATCGCCCATCCAGGCGTAGGAGAGGCAGATCACGCCTGGTTTGTCCGGCCCGTTGTCGAACAGGTAGGTGCCGCGCGTGAGGCGGTCGGTGAGCGTCATGCCCAGCGTGGGCCAGCCGTTGGCCTTCAGGTCGTTCCAGAACGGGCGGTCCACCATCACGAAGGTCTTGCTCGACTGCATGTAGCGCGTGCGGTCCAGCGCCATCCAGTGCTTCTGCGAAAACAGGGTTTCTTCGACCGCGATCTGCGTGGTCAGCAGCCAGCTCTGGCAGGTGGTGAGCGCGGCCGGGTAGTGGCGTGTGTTGCCCCAGGTGTCGGTCAGCGCGAGCTGGCCGTCGGACGCGCGCGCGATGGCGGTCACGCCGTGTCGCGGCGCGCCGTGGTGCAGGCTGGCCAGCGTGGTGCCGGCTGGCCAGTGGCGCAGTTCGTGTGCGGCGGGCGCGTGGTGCCACAGGCCCACGGGCACCTGCTGGGCGCCGCCCACGATCAGGTGCTGGTCTTCATCGCAGCCGGTCAGCACCACGCGCAGGATCTCCAGCATCGAGTTGGGGAAGTCCGAGTCCCAGCCACCGGTGCCAAAACCCACCTGGCCAAACATCTCGCGGTGGCGGAACGAGAGCGCGGCAAACGCCGGCGACTGCGCCACGAAATCGTAAAACGTGCGGTCGTCCCACAGCGGCACCAGGCGGTCCCACAGGGTTTTCAGGCGCGGCACGTCACGTTCGCGCAGCGCCTGCTGCAGGCCGCTGAAACCGGCGCCGTCTTCGAGCGCGCGGGCCCAGGCCCCGGCCACCTCGGCAAACAGCGGCGGCAGGTCGGCCAGGTGGCGCGCCCAGTGCGTCTGGCCTTCGAGGTCGATCACGGTGCAGCCGGCGGCGGGGGTGAGCGGGTTGGGGAAGGGCCGGGTCTGCAGGCCGAGCCGGTTCACGTAGTGGAAAAACGCGGTGCTCGACGCCGGAAAGCGCATGCCGCCGAGCTCGGCCACCACACCCTGGCCGCCTTCAAACGGCTGCGAGCGCAGCCGCCCGCCCATGCGCGAGGCCTCGTAGACCACGGGCTTGAGGCCCAGCTTCATCAGCTCGTAGGCGGCCACCATGCCGGCCATGCCCGCGCCCACGATGGCGACCTCGCTGCCCAGGCGCTCGGGCGGCAGCTCGCCCAGCCCCTGCGGGTGGGTGATCCAGTCGTCGAAGGCAAACGGAAAGTCCGGGCCGAAGATGGTGACAGGGGCGTCGGCGGTGCGGGTGGCGGTCATGGTGGGGATCTCAAAACAGGCTGGTCAGAAGCCACGCGGCCGTGCCCCACATCATCAGCGCCACGGCGCCGTCCAGCAAGCGCCAGATGTGCAGCGAATTGAGGCGCCGGCCCAGCCAGAACGCCGCAGCGCCGAGCACAACGAACCACACCACCGAACCCGCGGCCGCACCCAGGCCAAAGGTGGTGCTGCCCTGCCCGTAAGCCAGCGAGGCGCTGCCGATGAGCACGGCGGTGTCGAGCCAGGCGTGCGGGTTGAGCACCGAGAAGGCCAGCGCCGAGAGCACCGCCTGGCGCCGTGTCACGGGGGCTGGTGCGCGGCGCTGCACACCGGGTTCGTCATCCAGCGAGGCCGGGGCCTGCGGTTTCAGGAAACGCTGGAACGCCTGCCAGCCGTACACGCCGAGGAACAGCACCCCGGCACCGACCAGCGCGCCCAGCAGCTTGTCGCTCAGGCCACCCAACTGCGCCAGGCCGAGCACGCCGAGCGAGATGAGCACGATGTCGGCCACGGCGCAAACGGCCACCGTGAGCCACAGGTGCTGGCGCTGCAGGCCCATGCGCAGCACGTGCGCGTTCTGTGGCCCGATGGCCATGATCAGGGACATGCTCAGCAGCATGCCGGCGGAGAAGGTGGGGAAACTCAGGATCATGGCGGTTCTCGGTGGCGTTCGCCGGCACCCGTCACGGGGGGTGCATCGGTCATGGCCCGGAGTCTGCCGCCGTCCGGCCATTGTTTAAATCATTTCAACAAAAAATGATATTGGTTAAAAAATAATTGATTTTAGTCAGGCCAGCTCAGACCAGTGTGCGCACGCGGTGCACCACGTCCTGCCGGCACCTTGGGCTTCCTGCTGGCCACGGTGTTCGTGGTGCTGATGCACACCGCCTTCATCTTCAACTTCACCGAGCTGTCCACCGCCATCCCCTCGCCGGCGGCCCGTTCGCCCACGCCCGGCGCGCGTTGGGCCCCACCGGCGGCTTCATCGCGGGGTTCGCCACGCTGGTGGAGTTTGTTTTCGCGCCACCGGCCATGAAGATGGTGGTGGGCGGCGGCGTGATCGCCGTGTTCAGCGACGAATGGATCAGCTTCGGCGGCCTGCCGCTCACCGCCAACACCGTGACCATGGCCTCGCTGTTCAAGCTGCGCGCCAGCGGGCCCCTGCTGGAGTGCCCGTTCCGCGCGCCGTTCCACCCGCTGTTCCCGGCGATTGCCCTGGTTTGCGGCCTGGTGTGTCTGTTCGCGGTGGTGAGCTTCAACGCCATGCTCTCGGTGCTGATCCTGGGCCTGATGGCACTGGCCTGCGGCCACTTCCGGATCGGTTCCGCGCAACGCGATGCCGCCCGATGGATGCCATGCTGGGCGTGGTGGAATGAATGCTCGGCGGTTGTGGTGGCTAGACTAGAACGCATCACCCCCGCCGGCTGAAAGGATGCATCCGTGAGTCTGGGCACCACCCTGGGGCAGCGCGCCTACCGTTTCGAGAACCTGCGCGAGGTCATGGCCAAGGCCACGCCCTTGCGCTCGGGCGACTGCCTGGCCGGCCTGGCCGCCGCCACCGAGCAGGAGCGCGTGGCCGCTCGCTGGGTGCTGGCCGACGTGCCGCTCGCGCGCTTCCTGAGCGAGGCGCTGGTGCCCTACGAAGACGACGAAGTCACCCGGCTGATCATCGACAGCCACGACGCCGCCGCTTTCGCCCCGGTGGCCTCGCTCACCGTGGGCGGTTTTCGCGACTGGCTGCTCGGCGAACGGGCCACGCCCGAGGCGCTGCGCCGGCTCGCCTCCGGCCTCACGCCCGAGATGGTGGCCGCCGTGAGCAAGCTCATGCGCAACCAGGATCTGATGCTGGTGGCGCGCCGCTGCGAGGTGGTCACCCGCTTTCGCAACACCCAGGGCCTGCGCGGCCACCTCTCGGTGCGGCTGCAGCCCAACCACCCCGCCGACGACCCCGCCGGCATCGTCGCCAGCCTGATCGACGGCCTGATGCACGGCGCGGGCGATGCGGTGGTCGGCATCAACCCGGTGTCCGACAGCGTGCCCGACCTGGTGCGGCTGAACCACCTGCTGGCCGAGGTGCTGGCGCGCGGCGCCATCCCCACCCAGACCTGCGTGCTCACCCACGTCACCAACACCATGCAGGCCATGCAGCTGGGCGCCCCGGTGGACCTGGTGTTCCAGTCCATCGCCGGCACCCAGGCCGCCAACCAGTCTTTCGGCATCGACCTGGCGCTGCTCGACGAAGCCCGCGCCATGGCCCTGGCGCTGGGCCGGGGCACGGTGGGCCACAACGTGATGTATTTCGAAACCGGCCAGGGCAGCGCCCTGTCGGCCAACGCGCACCACGGTGTGGACCAGCAGACCTGCGAGGCCCGCGCCTACGCCGTGGCGCGGCGCTACCAGCCGCTGCTGGTGAACACCGTGGTTGGCTTCATCGGCCCCGAATACCTGTACGACGGCAAGCAGATCACCCGCGCCGGCCTGGAAGACCACTTCTGCGGCAAGCTGCTGGGCCTGCCCATGGGCTGCGACATCTGCTACACCAACCACGCCGAGGCCGACCAGGACGACATGGACAACCTCATGGTGCTGCTGGCCACGGCGGGACTGAACTTCCTGATGGGCGTGCCCGGCGCCGACGACGTGATGCTCAACTACCAGAGCACCTCGTTCCACGACGCGCTGGTGCTGCGCGAGCTGTTCGGCCTGAAGCGCGCGCCCGAGTTCGAGGCCTGGCTGCAGGGCGTGGGGGTGACGGGGGCCGATGGCCGCCTGCTGCCGGCCGCCGCGCAAGGCGCGTTGTCGCAACGCCTGTGGACCCTGCCGGAGCCCGCATGACACCGGACCAGACCCCCGCGCCAGGCACCGAAATCGAGACCGGTGCCGACCCCTGGGCGCGCCTCAAACGCTACACGCCCGCACGCATCGCGCTCGGCCGCAGCGGGGTCAGCCTGCCCACGCACGAGGTGCTGGGCTTCTCGCTCGCCCACGCGCAGGCGCGCGACGCCATCCATCTGCCGCTCGACGTGGTCACGCTGGCCGACCAGTTGCAGGCCGATGGCTGGCCCGCGCCGCTGACACTGCGCAGCCGAGCCCGCGACCGCCACGAATACCTGCTGCGCCCCGATCTGGGGCGTCGACTCGACGGCGACAGTGTGGCGGCACTGCAGGCCTGGCACACCAGTGGCGCATCCCCGGATGTGGCGCTGGTCGTGGGCGACGGGCTGTCGGCCCTGGGCATCCAGCGCCATGCCGTGCCGCTGCTGGGCGCCATCCGCGCGGCGCTGGGCGGGCCGTTGACCCTCAGCCCACCGGTGCTGGTGAGCCAGGCGCGCGTGGCCGTGGCCGACGAGGTGGGCGAACAGCTCGGCGCGCGCATGGTCGCCATGGTCGTGGGCGAGCGCCCTGGCCTGAGTTCACCCGACAGTGTGGGCATCTACCTCACCCACGCGCCCCGCGTGGGCTGCACCGACGCGCAGCGCAACTGCATCTCCAACGTGCGGCCTGCCGGACAAGACCCGCTCACCGCTGCGCGGCGCCTGGCCTGGCTGGTGCACGAGGGCCTGCGCCTGGGCTTGACCGGTGTGGCGCTCAAAGACCACAGCGGCCTGCCCATGGTGTCCCAAGCGCCTGCCCATCTGGATGCTGGTTAAACTGGTCTGAACCGTCTTCGGATCGATCAAGTTTCTCTCATCCATGCTGGACGCCCGCCAACTGCAAGCCCTGGCCGCCGTGATCGAACACGGCGGTTTCGGACCGGCCGCACAGGCCCTGAACCTGACCCTGGCCGCTGTGTCCTTGCGCATCAAGTCGCTGGAGTCGCACCTGGGCCAGCGCCTGCTGGTGCGGGGCAAGACGGTGCGTGCCACCGCCTCCGGGCAGGCGCTGCTGGCGCACGTGAAGCAGTTGCAGATGATGGAGGCCGACCTGCTGGTCGGCTTGCAGGGGGGCGAGCCGCGTGGCGCGGGCGCCGCCTGGCAGAGCCTGAGTGTGGCCATCAACGCCGATTCGGTGGCGGGCTGGTTTCTGCCCGGCGTGGCGCCGCTGCTGCAGCGCCACCGCTTGTTGCTGGAGATCCTGATCGACGACCAGGACCACACGCACGACGCGCTCAAGAGCGGCGACGTGATCGGCTGCGTGACCACGCTAGCGGAACCCATGCGGGGCTGCGTGGCCGAACCGCTGGGCGTGATGCGTTACCGCTGCGTGGCCGCGCCGGCCGTGGTGCAGCGCTGCCGCACTCCGCGCGGTACGGTGTCGCCGCACAAGCTGCTGGCACAACCGGCCATCATCTTCAACCGCAAGGATGCGTTGCAGGACAGTTTTCTGGCGCAGCACTTCGGCCTGAAGCAGCCGAACTACCCGAAGCACTTCGCGCCCGCGGTGGAAGCTTTCGAGACCGCGATCGAACTCGGCCTGGGCTGGGGCATGGTGCCCGAGCAGCATCTGGCCCGGCGGCCGGGGCTGCAGGAAGTGCTGCCCGGCGCCACGGTGGACGTGGTGCTCTACTGGCAGCACTGGGCGCGCGAGCCGCTGTCGGCCCAGCGCCTGACACAGGCGGTCAAGGCCGCGGCCCATGCCAGCCTGCCGCCGGTTTCAACGGATTGAACGACAGCGGGATTGCCGGGGCTTCCCCCGCACGGGTACGGGTTCAGGTGCTGGGGCTCGACACCTGGGTCGACCGCAGCGCGTGCCGATCTGCGCGGCGATGCTGCCCGAGCGCCACCGCCTGCCCAAGGTGCGCGCCTGCACCGACCACCGGGCGCGCTGGCTCTCGGGCGAGGTCCCGGCTGGCCTTGTGCCCGCCTGAAACAAGCGCAGAGGCCCGCCGCCTAAAATCCCATCCCTATGCTCAAGATCAAACAGGAACTGCTGGCCGGTCTGGCCACCTCGCTCGACGCGCTCTCGCCCGGCGCGGGCGCCAAGGCCGCCTTCGAATCGCCCAAGGTGGCGGCCCATGGCGACTTCGCCGTGACCGCGGCCATGCAGTTGGCCAAACCGCTCAAGCTCAACCCGCGCCAGGTTGGCGAAAGCCTGCGCACCGCGCTGCTCGCGATGCCGGTGTACCAGCAGTGGGTCAGCGACATCGACATCGCCGGACCCGGCTTCATCAACATCCGCCTCAAGCCCGCCGCCAAACAGCAGATCGTGAAAGAAGTGCTGGAGGCCGGTGCGGGCTTCGGTGTGCAACCGGCCAACGGTCAGCGCCTGATGGTCGAGTTCGTCTCGGCGAACCCGACCGGCCCGCTGCACGTGGGCCACGGCCGCCAGGCCGCGCTGGGCGACGCCATCTGCAGCCTGTACCAGACCCAGGGCTGGGACGTTCACCGCGAGTTCTATTACAACGACGCGGGCGTGCAGATCGGCACCCTGGCCAACAGCACCCAGTTGCGCGCCAAGGGCTTCAAGCCCGGCGACGAACAATGGCCCGAGGCCGCCTACAACGGCGACTACATCCAGGACATCGCCAACGACTACCTGGCCAAGAAGACGGTGCATTCGGATGACCGCGAATTCACCGCCAGCGGCGACGTGGATGCGCTCGACGACATCCGCCTTTTCGCCGTCGCCTACCTGCGCCACGAACAGGATCTGGATCTGCAGGCCTTCGCCGTCAAGTTCGATCACTACTATCTGGAGTCGAGCCTGTACACCAGCGGCAAGGTGGACGCCACGGTGCAGAAGCTGCGCGACGCCGGCAAGACCTACGAGCAGGACGGCGCGCTGTGGCTCAGGTCCACCGACTACGGTGACGACAAGGACCGCGTCATGCGCAAGGGCGACGGCTCCTACACCTACTTCGTGCCCGACGTGGCCTACCACATCAGCAAGTGGGAGCGCGGTTTCAGCAAGGTGATCAACATCCAGGGCACCGACCACCACGGCACGATTGCCCGCGTGCGCGCCGGTCTGCAGGCCGCTGGCGTCGGCATCCCGGCCGGGTATCCGGACTACGTGCTGCACACCATGGTGCGCGTGGTCAAGGGCGGCGAAGAGGTCAAGATCAGCAAGCGCGCCGGCAGCTACGTGACGCTGCGCGACCTGATCGAATGGACCTCGAAAGACGCGGTGCGTTTCTTCCTGCTCAGCCGCAAGCCCGACACTGAATACACCTTCGACGTCGATCTGGCGGTCCAGAAGAACAACGACAACCCGGTCTACTACGTGCAATACGCGCACGCGCGCATCTGCTCGGTGCTGGCTTCCTGGGGCGGCGACCCGGCCACGCTGGGCGGCGTGGACCTCTCGGCGCTGGACAGCCCGGCCGCGCAGGCGCTGATGCTGCTGCTGGCCAGGTACCCCGCCATGCTGGCCGACGCTGCGCGCGACTTCGCGCCGCACGACGTCACCTTCTACCTGCGTGAACTGGCCGCCAGCTACCACAGCTACTACGATGCCGAGCGCATCCTGGTGGACGACGAGGCGGTGAAACTGGCCCGCCTGGCGCTGGTGAAAGCCACGGCGCAGGTGTTGCACAATGGCCTCGCGGTGCTGGGCGTGAGCGCCCCGCAAAAGATGTGAAGCGGAAACCCCCTATGAAACAACAGACATTGCAGGCACACAAACAGCACGGCAGCACCATCGTGGGCTTCGTGGTGGGCCTGCTCGTGGGGCTGGGCATTGCGCTGTCGGTGGCGGTGTACGTCACGCGCGTACCGGTGCCCTTTGTCGACCGGGGCGTGTCGCGCAAACCGGCGCAGGATGTGGAGGAGGCCGAGCGCAACCAAGGCTGGAACCCCAATGCCGGTCTGGCCGGCAGCCCGGCCACCCTGCCACCACCGGTTGTGAGCCCGGAGCCGGCGCCCGCTTCAGCCGTGGCTGAACCGGCAGACAGTCCCGCCGCAACGACCACCGAGCCGGCCGCCGACAAGACCGCCGCCCGGCAACCAGAGCCGACGCAGGCCGATCCCCTGGGCGACCTGATGCGGGCGCGCACCGGCGCGGTCAAGGGGGCCGAACCGTCGGACAGCGCGTCGGTGCCGGCCGATCCTTTCACCTACTTCGTGCAGGCGGGCGCGTTCCGCGCGCCCGAAGAAGCCGAAGCCCAGCGCGCCCGACTCGCCATGCTGGGCATGGCGGCCGACATCAGCGAACGGGAGCAGTCCGGGCGCCCCGTTTTCCGGGTGCGCGTCGGACCATTCAGCCAGAAAGCCATGGCCGACGCCACGCTGGAACAACTCGAAGTCAACGGGGTGGATGCCGCCCTGGTGCGCGTTCAGCGCTGAACCCATCCCGGAACTTTTCCCATGGCC
Source organism: Hydrogenophaga sp. L76 (assembly GCF_057654755.1). Lineage (NCBI taxonomy): Bacteria > Pseudomonadati > Pseudomonadota > Betaproteobacteria > Burkholderiales > Comamonadaceae > Hydrogenophaga > Hydrogenophaga sp. L76. Next base: position 2,669,126 of record NZ_CM172807.1, on the reverse strand, counting down.
TGTGAAACCAAGTAGGTCAACACAAGGAGTTTGATTCGATGCAACGCCGCGATCTATCCCGTTCTCTGCTGGCTGCCGGTGCCCTCGCTGCCAGTGGCCTGGGGCTCAGCCCCGCCTGGGCGCAGCGCGTCGGGTTCCAGGAGGGCAAGGACTTTGTCCGACTGAGCAAGCCGGTGCCGGTCAGCACGCCACCGGGGCAGGTGGAAGTGGTGGAGTTTTTTGCCTACTCCTGCATCCACTGTCACCATTTCGAGCCGCTGCTCGACGCCTGGATCAAGAAGCTGCCCGCCGATGTGAAGGTGCGCCGCGTGCCGGTGGCCTTCAACACGGCTTTTGTGCCCATGCAGCGCCTGTATTTCGCGCTGGAATCCATGGGCCTGGTCGATGCCCTGCACCAGAAGGTGTTCAAGGCTTTTCACGAAGAGCGCCTGCCGCTGACCACGGCGCCGGCCATCACCGCCTGGGTGGAGAAGCAGGGTGTTGACCGTGAAAAATTCACCGGTTTCTTCAACGGCAGTGCCATCAAGATGGCCGAGGCCGCCATCGGGCTGCAGAACGCTTATGACGTTGAAGGCACACCTGCGCTGGGTGTGGCGGGCCGTTTTTACATCGGTGGGCAGGGTCCGCGCACGATGCTGATTGCCGATTCACTCATTGCTGAAGCACGCAAAACCTGATCCCGGGTTCCCCGTGCCGCGAGCAAGACCCGCTGCAGGCGGGTCTTGTGCTTTTCGGGCCGGCTCATTGAGCGCTGGATGCCGACAAGTGGCCTTTGCACCGTTACAATGAATGCAAGATTTGTGCCCTATTAAAGCCATGCCCACACACCACCTTCCCCCCCCATGGATCCGCAGTCTCTTTGCCACGATGGCCGGTCTGGTGCTGGCAGGCGCGGCCCACGCGGAGCTGGCCGACAAAGACAAGCCCATGAACATCGAGGCGGACGCGCTGCGCTACGAAGACACGCGGCAGACCAGCGTGTTCACCGGCAACGTCCTGATCACCAAGGGCACCATCGTCATGCGGGGCAGCAAGATGGACGTGCGCCAGGATCCGCAGGGCAACCAGTTTGGCGTGGTGACCGGCACGGCGGCAGCGCCTGGTTTCTTCCGCCAGAAGCGCGAAGGCCTGGACGAGTGGATCGAAGGCGAGGGTGAGCGCATTGAATACGACAGCAAGGCCCAGACCGTGGTGTTCACCGGCAGCGCCGTCTTGCGCCGCTACCGCGGCACCCAGCTGAACGACGAAAGTGTGGGCAATCAGATCACCTACAACAGCCTGACCGAGGTGTTCACCGTCAAGGGTGGACCCGCCAACCGCACGGCCGCCAACCCCTCGGGTCGCGTGCGTGCCATGCTCACGCCCATTCCCGATGCGGCGTCCCCGGCACCCGCCCCGACCGATCCTGCCAAGCTGCGACCCAGCACCGATCTCAACGAGAAGCAGAAGTGACGACCATGCTCATGGCCAGCACGCCTCAGGCGATGGCGGTGCGCAGCAGTCTGGAAGTCCGGGGTCTGAAGAAATCCTATGGCAGCCGCACGGTGGTCAAGGATGTCTCGCTCAAGGTCGACAAAGGTGAAGTGGTCGGCCTGCTGGGCCCGAACGGCGCCGGCAAGACCACCTCGTTCTACATGATCGTGGGCCTGCTGCGTGCCGATGGCGGGCAGATCCTGCTCGACGGCCAGCGCATCGAAGGCTTGCCGATCCACCGCCGTGCCCGGCTGGGCCTGGGTTACCTGCCACAAGAGGCCTCGATCTTCCGCAAACTCACGGTGGCGCAGAACGTGCGCGCCGTTCTGGAGCTGCAGCACGATGTGGATGGCAAACCCCTGACCGAAGCAGAAATCGGCAGCCGCCTCGATGAACTGCTCAAGGACCTGCGGGTGGACCATCTGCGCGATTCGCCGGCGCCCGCCCTTTCCGGGGGCGAGCGGCGCCGGGTGGAAATCGCCCGGGCCCTGGCCACGCGCCCGCGCTTCATCCTACTGGACGAACCCTTTGCCGGCATCGACCCGATTGCGGTTCTGGAGATCCAGCACATCATCGGTTTTCTGAAGTCCAGGGGCATCGGTGTGCTGATCACCGATCACAACGTGCGCGAAACCCTGGGCATCTGCGACCACGCCTACATCATCAGCGACGGCCATGTTCTGGCCAGCGGTCCCACCGCAGAGATCGTGGAAAACGCCGAAGTACGCCGTGTGTACCTGGGCGAGAACTTCCGCATGTGAACATGACCTCCACGCTCGTCATTGCATGTACTTCGCGGCCCCCCGAGGGGGCTGATTCGCCTTGGGGCGGCCCGGCGGCGTCTTGTGGCCCCCACGCCTTGCCGCTGCGCGGCGCGCTGCCCCCCAAGGGGGTTGATTCGCCTTGGGGCGGCCCGGCGGCGAATCTCCGTTTCCCGCTGCTGTACGCCCAGGCATGAAGCAAGGCCTCTCCCTGCGTGTATCGCAGCATCTGGCGCTCACGCCCCAGTTGCAGCAATCGATCCGCCTGCTGCAACTCTCCACGCTGGAAATGGCGCAGGAGGTCGAGCAGATGCTCGACGAAAACCCGTTTCTGGAGCGCACGGAAGAGATCGCCGAGCGCGAGGCTTTCGGTCTGGAGCAGGTCGATGCGCCGGTGAGCGCCGGCGAACAGATCGCCGATGCCGCGCTGCCGGTGGCCGACGCCGTGGCCGCCCCCGCCGAATTTGACGGCCCGCTGCCTGACCGCGTCAGCAGCACGTCCGACGCGCCCGCCGACAGCGGCTCAGGCGACGAGATCGAAAGCCGGCTCGACGGCGCCACCCCGGTGGAAGAAAGCTGGGAAGGCGACGGCACGGTCGAGATGGCGCCCGATGACAGCGAATGGGGCGGCGACGCACCGGCGCGCAACAGCGGCTCCGGTGGCGACGACGAAACCGCCAGCGCAGCCGACCTGGCCCGCAGTCCCGTCAGCCTCCAGGACCACCTGCACGAGCAGGCCCGTTGTCTGCGGCTGAGCGACGAGGACGCGGCGGCGCTGTATTTCCTCATCGAATCGCTCAACGACGATGCCTACCTCGAAGACGACATGGCCGAGCTCGCCCTGGGCTTCTGGCGGCTCATGCACGGCCGCGAGGCCACCTCGCCTGCCATCGAAGAGCTGGAGGCCGTCGAAGCGCAGCTGCGCATGGCCCTGGGCTGGCTGCAGCACATGGAGCCCACCGGCGTGGGTGCGCGCAACCTCGGCGAATGCCTGCGCCTGCAGATCGAAGAGCTGCGCAACACCCCCGAAGCGCGCGCGGCGCTGGCCATCTGCAACCAGTCGATGGAGCTGGTGGCCAAACGCGACATCAAGCGTCTGTGCGCCCTGTGCGGCATCGACGACGAAACGGCGCGCGCCGCGCTGGGTGTCATCGCGCGGCTTGAACCCAAACCCGGGCGCCGTTTCATCGATGTGGAGCGCAACGTGGTCGTGCCCGACGTCATCGTCACACGCGCCGGCCGGGGCTTCAAGGTCATCCTGAATCCCGACGTGATGCCGCGCCTGCGCGTGCACGACGTGTACGCCAACGCCATGCGCCAAAACCGCGGCGGCCGGGACAACGGCGGCGAAGCCGGCCACGCCGCCATGCAGCAGCGCCTGCAGGAAGCGCGCTGGTTCATCAAGAACATTCAGCAGCGTTTCGACACCATCCTGCGCGTATCGAGTGCCATCGTCGAGCGCCAGCGCAACTTCTTCATGCACGGCGAACTCGCCATGCGCCCGCTGGTGCTGCGCGAGATCGCCGACGAGCTGGGCCTGCACGAGTCCACCATCAGCCGCGTGACCACCGCCAAGTACATGGCCACGCCGTTCGGCACCTACGAGCTCAAGTACTTCTTCGGCTCTTCGCTCGGCACCGAAACCGGCGGCAACGCGTCGAGCACCGCGGTGCGCGCCCTGCTCAAACAGTTCATCGCCTCCGAAGAGCCCAAGAAACCGCTGTCCGACAACCAGCTCTCCGACCTGCTCAAGGAGCAGGGCATCGAGTGCGCGCGCCGCACCGTGGCCAAGTACCGCGAGGCACTTCGCATCGCACCGGCCAACCTTAGAAAAAGCCTGTGAATCAATTGAAGTTGTTTCTCCCCTGTGCGGCCGGCGTGGAGGACATGCTCGCCGACGAGGTGCAGCGCATCACCAACGAACCGCTGGCCTTCAAGGCCCGCGGCGGTGTGGGCATCAAGGCCTCGTGGCGCGACGCCATGCGCCTGAACCTGTACAGCCGCCTGAGCCAGCGCGTGCTGGTGCAGCTCTGGCACGGTGGTTACCGCGGCGAGCAGGACCTGTACAACGCAGCCAGCGAGATCGCCTGGGAAATCTGGTTCACGCCGCAGCAGACCATCAAGGTCGAGATCACCGCGCAGCACAGCCCGCTGACCAGCCTCAACTTCGCCGCACTGAAGATCAAGGACGCCATCTGTGACCGCTTCCGCGACAAACGCGGCGAACGCCCCAGCGTGGACACCACCTGGCCCGACGTGCGCATCTACGCCCACGTCACCACCGACGAACTCACGCTCTACATCGACACCTCGGGGGAGCCGCTGTTCAAGCGCGGCTGGCGCGAAGACAAGGGCGACGCGCCGCTGAAGGAAACGCTGGCCGCGGCCATGATCGCTGCCACCGGCTGGAACGGCGGCGAGGCACAAACGCTGGACGACATCACCCCGCTGTACGACCCCTGCTGCGGCAGCGGCACGGTGGTGATCGAAGCGGCGCAGATCGCGCTCAACATCCCGCCCGGCATGCTGCGCCGCTTTGCGTTTGAAAAGATGCTGCCGTTCCAGCAGCATGTGTGGACCGCGATCCAGGACGAAGCCGAGCGCGAGATGCGCGACTGGCCCGAAGGCCACGCGCCCATCGTGTTCGGCAGCGACGTGTCGTTCCGCATGGTCGATTTTGCGCAGCGCAACGCCGAGCGCGCAGGCGTTGCCCACGCGATCGAACTGCGCGGCGGCGACGCCCTGCAGCGTATGCCGCCCACGCAGAAACCCGGTGTGATGCTGCTCAACCCGCCCTACGGCGAGCGCATCGCCGCGGCCGGTGTGGCTGGAGAAAACGCCAGCGCCCGCGCCCAGCGCATGGAGCCGCGCGCCCCCCGCACCGGCGCGGCCGGCAAGGCTGCGCCCCCCGCGCCCGGCCTGGGCCGCGAGAGCGCGCAGATGGCCGACGGCGGCGACGGCAGCGAGTTCTTCCAGCAGCTCGCCGCTCACTGGAAGAGCCACTACGCGGGCTGGAGCGCCTGGCTGCTCACGCCCGACCTCAAGCTGCCCGGCAAGATGCGCTTCAAGGAATCGCGCCGCGTGCCGTTGTGGAACGGTCCGATCGAATGCAGGCTGTTCCGGTTTGATCTCACCGCAAGGCGTGCCCCAGACGCCACTCCGCCCGCGGCATGAGCAGAACGGATCCGGTGACGCTGGTGATCGACACCAACGTCGTGCTCGACCTCTTCGTCTACGAAGACCCGGCCACGCTGCCGCTGCGCGCGACCCTGGCCAAGCCGCAGAGCCGCTGGCTGGCCACGCCCGTCATGCGCGAAGAATTGCGCCGCGTGCTGGCCTACCCGCAGGTGGTCAAACGCCTGGAGGCCCGGTCCCTGACCGCCGAGGCCGTGCTCGCCGCCTTCGACGCCCGCGTCCAGCTCGCGGACACCGCCCCCAAGGCGCCCTTCACCTGCAAGGACACCGACGACCAGCAGTTCATCGACCTCGCCGTTGCCCACACGGCCGTGCTGCTGAGCAAAGACAAGGCCGTGCTGTGCATGGCCAAACGGCTGGCCACACTCGGTGTGAGCGTGAACCGCCAATGGGCGCCCGCCGCCATTCAACCCCAACCCATCACCCCATGAAAACCATCGTCCGCGCCTTCTTCAAAACCATGCGCGCCGTGCTCGGCCCGTTCATGCTGCTGAAAGAGCGCCTCACCCAGCCGAAAGGCGTGGTGCGCGAGCCCGCAGCCCAGACCACCGTGAATCTGCAGTGCCAGAACCTCGCGCTGTACCAGTTCAGCACCTGCCCGTTCTGCATCAAGGTGCGGCAGGAAATGCGCCGCCTCTCGCTGCCCATCGAGCAGCGCGACGCCCAGCACAACGCCACCCACCGCGCCGAACTGCAACAAGGCAGCGGAGCGACCAAGGTGCCTTGCCTGAAGATCACCGATGCGTCTGGTCAGAGTCAGTGGCTGGTCGATTCGGCCGCGATCATCGGCTACCTGCGCGGGCGCTTCGCCACAGCCTGAGCGGCTGGCCTCAGTCGGCCAGCAAGCCAGCGCTCACCCCGGCCGCATCCGGCCGCTCAAACACCGTGTTGTGCCGCTCCGTCAGTGGCCCGCCGCCGGGCACGGTCTCGCCCCGGGACGTGCTGCCCACGGCCTTGAATTTCCACACCGCGCCGATGCGCTTGAGGTAACCCACATGCTGGCCGGCCGCGTCCAGCACGGCGAACACGCCCTCGTTCACGGGGCTCAGGCTCAGGGGTCCCGGCGCTGCGCTCACTGGACGACCCTCCGTGCTGCGCTCATGCCGGGGTCCGCACACCGGCGCGCACGCCGGGCAAGGGGGCGACTGCCAGCGCGTCGGCGCGCTCGCGCCGCCCGCTCAGGATGCGGCCGAGGTTGCCCTCGATCCAGTCCGCCAGGCCTTCCACCTGACGCGCTACCTCCACGCCCATCGATGTGAGGCTGTATTCCACGTGCGGCGGCACAACAGGGTATTGCGTGCGCAGCACGAAGCCATCGCCCTCCAGCCACTGCAGCGTCTGCGCCAGCATCTTCTCGCTCACGCCGCCGATCTTGCGGCGCAGGTCGCTGAAGCGGTGCGTGCCCGCCAGCAGCGCCACCAGCACCAGCACGCCCCAGCGGCTGGTCACGTGCTGCAGCACGGCGCGTGAGGGGCATTCGGCAGCGAACAGCTCACCACGCTCCATCAGCGTGGCGATAGCGGGGGCTTCGGCACCGGGCAACGGTTCGTTGGTATTCATGGGGTACTTACCTTTGTGTTCGTACTTACGAAAAGTTTGTTAGAAGGATATTCTCCGCTCCTCATCGTTTCCACACAAGGAGTTTTTCCATGATTGCCATCACCGGCGCCACCGGCCAGCTCGGCCGCCTCGTCATCCAGAACCTGCTCAAGACCGTGCCAGCCGCACAGATCGTGGCCGCCGTGCGCAGCCCTGAAAAGGCCGCCGACCTCGCCGCGCTCGGCGTGCAGGTCCGCCAGGCCGACTACGCCCAGCCCGCCACGCTCGAAGCCGCCTTTCAGGGCGTGGACAAACTGCTGCTCATCTCGTCCAGCGAAGTCGGCCAGCGCGCCCCGCAGCACGCCGCCGTCATCGCCGCCGCGCAAAAGGCCGGCGTGAAGCTGGTCGCCTACACCAGCCTCCTTCGCGCCGACACCTCGCCGCTCGCCCTCGCCGCCGAACACAAGGAGACAGAAGCCATGCTGCGCGCCTCGGGCCTGCCCCATGTGCTGCTGCGCAACGGCTGGTACACCGAAAACTACACCGGCAGCGTCGGCGCCGCATTGCAATACGGCGCCGTCATGGGCAGCGCGAAAGACGGCCGCATCGCCTCCGCCACCCGGGCCGACTACGCCGCCGCGGCCGCCGCCGTGCTCACGAAGGACGACCAGGCCGGCAAGGTGTACGAACTGGCGGGCGACACCGCCTACACCCTGAGCGAACTCGCCGCCGAAATCGCCCAGCAGTCCGGCAAGCCCGTGGTCTACAACGACCTGCCCGAAGCCGCCTACGCCGCAGCCCTGATGCAAGTGGGACTGCCCGAAGGCTTCGCCGCGCTGCTGGCCGACTCGGACGTGGGTGCCTCCAAAGGCGGCCTGTTCGACGACGGCCACCAGCTCAGCCAGCTCATCGGCCGCCCGACCACGCCGCTGGCCGATGTGGTGAAGGCCGCGCTCGCGGGCTGATCAGCGCAGCCAGACAGGGGTCGCTCAGACGGCATGCGCCTGGGCCGGGTGTGTGCCTCGCTCGCACCCATCTCGCGCGGATGCCGCATGACCCCAGAGCGTCCATGCCAGCGAACAAAAAGCGACCCCCCTGCAAAGGGGTCTCTTCCGTCCTGAGGCGATAGTGTTTATAAAGAACCTGTTCACGCACGCGGTCCAACTGCTGGCTTGCGAGAGCCCGTGTAGCCCGTTGCCTGGTCGGGTTTTCCGGGATTGGGCGACGACCTGCAGGGCGTTGGGCTCATAGACCGGCGTTCGTGATCTGCTGCGAAACGTGAAAACGTGACCGTGGAGGGCCAAGACATGGCACACGATGTGGACATGGTTGTCAGAAACGGTCGGATCGTCGACGGGACTGGGGCCGAGGCCTTCGAGGCCGATATCGCCATCTCCGGCGGCCGCATTGTCGAGGTCGGGACGCTCTCAGTGCGTGGACGCGATGAAGTCGACGCGCAAGGGCTGGTGGTCACCCCCGGCTTCGTCGACATTCACACGCACTACGACGGGCAGGTCACCTGGGCGGATCGCCTCATACCTTCATCAAGCCACGGTGTGACAACTGTCGTGATGGGCAATTGTGGAGTGGGCTTCGCCCCATGTCGGCCCGATCAGCATGAGATGCTCATCGGTCTCATGGAAGGTGTCGAAGACATCCCCCACCCGGTGCTGGTGGACGGATTGCCATGGACCTGGGAGACGTTTCCCCAGTACCTTGATTTTCTCGCCACCCGACGGTACGACATGGACATCTGCGCCTACGTGCCGCACGCCCCTGTCCGTGTCTATGTGATGGGCCAGCGCGGCGCAGACCGGGAGCCCGCGACGCCGGCCGATCTGGAGCAGATGGCCCGCATCGTGCGCGAGGCTGTTGCGGCGGGTGCGATGGGCTTTTCAACATCGCGCACATTCTTCCACCGCTCCGCCGACGGCAAGTCCACACCGAGCTTCGAGGCGGCCGACGACGAGCTGATGGCACTCGCGCAAGCCCTCAAGGCGTCGGGCAAGGGCGTCATGCAGCTGATCAGCGATTTCGACGACCCCGAGCAGACCTATGCGTTGCTGCGCCGGCTGGTGCAGCGTGCGGGGCGGCCGCTGTCGGTTTCGCTGTTGGAGGGCGGCTACGGCCCGATGACGCTGCGCTGGCACGACGTACTCGACTGGGCGGCCGAGGCCACCTCCGCCGGGCTCCCGATCAAGGCCCAGGTCCTCAGCCGGGCGATTGGCGTGATGCTGGGACACGAGTTGACGCTGAACACGTTCTACACCTGCGGGTCCTACGTCAAGCTGGCACAGTTGCCCTTCGACGAGAAGATTCGTGAACTGAAGCGGCCTGAGGTTCGCGCGCGCATCCTGGCGGAATCAGCCGATCCCGATCCGACCATCGTGCTGGGGCGCCTGGCGCGGGAGTTCGACCACATGTTCCTGCTCGGCGATCCGCCGGACTACGAGCAGCCGGTCGGGCAGAGCATTGCGGCTCGGGCAAAACGTCTGGCGGTCTCACCGGAAGAGCTTGCCTACGATCTCATGCTCGAGCGAAACGGGCGCAACAATCTCTACGTGACCCTGTGCAACTACGAACACGGTTCACTCGATTCATCACTGGGCATGATGCGTCACCCGGGTTCGGTGCTCGGGCTGGGCGACGGCGGTGCCCACTGCGGGACGATCTGTGACGGAAGCTATCCGACCTTCATGCTCACGCACTGGGTCCGTGACCGGACTCGTGGCGAGCGTCTGCTCTTGCCCGCGGTGGTGAAGCTGCTCAGCTGCGACACCGCACGTGCGGTGGGTCTTGAGGACCGCGGGCTCATCGCCCCCGGCTACAAGGCGGACCTGAACCTTTTCGATCTGGATCGCCTGCATCTGCACGCGCCGGAGGTGGCCCATGATCTGCCGAGCGGCGGACGGCGCCTCGTGCAACGCGCAGATGGCTACACCGCCACGATCGTGAGTGGCGCTGTCGTGTACCGAGGTGGCGTGCCGACCGGACTGCTGCCTGGTCGGCTGGTGCGGGGGCCACAGGCTCCTGCCCTGCACTGAGCGGCGTGGCCCCGGAGTCGCTCGCCAGAAAGCCCGGGCGGCTTTCGGGCCGGATCTTCTGCCGCATGAACCGAAGCCGCCGATGCAGAAACCCACCAGAATGAACAGGATCAGGAGGGCGCACCGGGTCGAGGGCGTTTGTGGCGTTCGAGCAGGCGGGCCTTCAGAGGGGTGAGGGACTACACTGCCCGCACCGTAAAACCCGACCCCGCTTCAACATGACCTCTGAAACCCCGATCCAGCCGATGGACAACGAAGACTTTGACGCGCTGGACGCCATCCTGGACGACCTGCGCACGCGCGGCGAAGACGTGCCGCAGTGGGAGTTCTGCGAAGGCGCCATGGCCGCGCTGCTGTGCACGCGCCGCCTGGTGTTGCCCGACGAGTTCCTGCCCCTGTTGCTGGGCACGGGCGACAGCCGGCCCGGCGTGGCCAGCGGCGAAGAGGGCGACACCTGGTTCGCCGATGAAGCGCAATACGCGCAGTTCATGACCCTCTGGACACGCCGCTGGAACGAGGTGGCCAGCGCGCTGGGTGCGAATGTGGAGACGCTGGAGGACGAACGCAGCTACCACCCCGAGGTGATGGACGTGCGCGGCGCCGTCGCGGGTTTGCCCGAGGCGGAACGCGCCGAAATCGGCGATCAGGAGCTGCCGGCGTTTGCGCAGGTCTGGGCGCTGGGCTTCATGTTCGTGGTGGAAAACTGGGCCGAAGAATGGGCCGAGCCGCGCGACAAGGAAGTCGTGGCCATGCTCAACGACGCGCTGGAAGCGATCGTGGTCCTGACCGAAGACGACACCGACGAACCCACGGTGTGCATGCACAGCGAAGACGGCCCGCCGAGCGTGAGCGACGAGCGCCTGAATGCGTTTGGTGCGGCGATCTGGGCGGTGTACGACCTGCGCCAGATCTGGCAGAGCCTGGGGCCGCGCGTGGAGCCGGCCCGCAAGGCGGACGAGCCGGGCCGCAACGATCCTTGCCCCTGCGGCAGCGGGAAAAAATACAAAAAGTGCCACGGCGCTTGAGCTTGCCCGCCGCGCTCGCTCACCGCGTATAGCTCGCTGATCTCGATCGGGCGCCATCGCAGGCGCGCTTCCAGCACACGCCGAGGCTCCGGCTTCGCCGGGCCAAGGGCGTGGTTCCCCGGGGAGGAAGCCGCACAGCGGCGCAGGGGGGCTCTTGTCAACCCCTTTGCATCTCGCGCAGCAGGCCCAGCACTTTGGCGCGGCTGCGCTCGAAGTCGGTGTTGAGCAGGGTGCTCGCGCGGGCCATGCGGTTGTTGCGGGCCAGCGCCAGCGCCTGAGACGCCATGGTGTGAAGCCGGAGGTGCTCCTGCTGCAGGTCGAGGAAGCGTGGGTCCCGGTCGGTCATGCGCGGGTGCATCCGGGCCAGCCACTGGCCGAGATCGCAGTGGTGCGCATCGGGCAGCGGCCTGATGCCGTGGGTGTGGGTCGAATCCACCGCCAGGTGTTCGTTGAAGAGCACACACCATTCCAGGTGGTGAATGACCGCTGCCCGGGTGTCGAGGCGCTCGGGCCGCAGGGCGGTGGTCGGGCCCGGCGTGGACAGACGCGGTGTCCCCGGCGCGGAACGGTTGGGCATGAACGAGAGCAGCCAGGGCAGGCGTTGAAGCAGTTGCTGGAATCTCATGGCTTGGGGTGTGTGACAAGGACCCGCCGTCGGTCCTTGGGCCAGCGGGTGCAACCGGTACCTTAGCGGCGCGGGCCCTGCGGGGCGCTGGCAGCCTGTCAAAAGTGACAACGCCGGCCTTGGGGCGCCATTTTTGGTGTGGATGCATCAGCGGTGTGACGCATTGCGCCCTGAGAGGGGCGATCCGAGGGCGGACGGCGGGATCAGTCCATCAGATCGAAGTCCGCCTGGGCCAGTGTCTGGCCATTCACCTGCAGTTCGATGCGGTGCGGACCGGGGTAGAGCACCCGTGTGGTGACCGGGCGCAGGCTGTGGCGTTTGCTCAGTGTGCGCTGTTCGCCGGGGCCCAGCGTGAGCTTCCAGCCCTTGAACACCTTGGGCGAGGTGGACCCGTTGGCGCGCACGTGGTGAACCACGTAGTCCACCAGCAGGTCCTGCGGCTGCGGGCTGCTGGACGCCAGCGAGACCGCCAGCGCGATTTCGCCGCCCACCGCGGCGCGGGTGGCCGAGAGGCCGAGCGAGACCGTGCCCCGCAGGCCCTGGCCCACACCCCAGGCGGACAGGGTGGGCGCGTGGCCCTGTTTGATCAGGCTGCGGCTGGCGTGGCGCAACAGGGCCGTGCGCGCCGGGCTGGCGGCACGCAGGTGTTGGTGCACCCAGTCGGCGACCAGCTCGGGGTGGTCCTTGGCGATGTCGTTCAGGTGGTTGGCCACGCTGCGGCGCACGTAGGCGCTGGGGTCGTCCTGCAGGGCGCGCAGCAGGGGCAGCGTGGGCGTGGGGTCGGCCACCAGCGCCTGCAGCCGCAAACCCCAGGGCAGGCGCGGGCGGCTGCCTTCGCTCACCAGCCGGCGCACGTGGGCGCTCGGGTCTTCGACCCATTGCGCCAGCGTCGCCAGCACCGTGTCAGGTGCCCGCTGGATGAAAGGGCGGATCGCGAACTCGGCCGAGAAACGCTGCGTGAGCGCGTGCAGGCAGCGCAGGGCGCGTGGCACATCGCCCATGCCGCGGCGGGCCACACAGTCCCCCATGGACCACACGATCCAGCCCGAGAGGCCCTGTTCGCTCTGGGCGTCGCTCAGGCCCGCAGGTTCGCCCCGAGCGTCCAGTGGAATGGGCGGCGCGAGGCTGGCTTCGAGCACGCTGGCGGCGTCGGCAAAGTCGGCGGGCAGGGCCGCCTCCAGCGCGTCGGCGATCTGCATGGCGCGGGCCTTGAATTCGAGGGCGTCCAGGCCACTGGCGGCGCGGAGTTCAAAGCCCTGACGGTCGAACGCCGGCCACACGCGTTCCAGGTGTTGCCCAGCGCGTTGCACTGTGCCGGTGTTGATGAGGTTCTTGAAGGGTTCCATGCCGGTCCGTTCACAACATCGGCGGCAATTCGCGCGCCAGAAAATCCACCACCGCACGGATGCGCCGGCTGGTGCGGATCTCGCGGTGCACCACCAGCCAGACCGGCATCGCCGGCACCGGCAGATCGGGCAGCACCGCCACCAGCAACGGGTCGTGACGCAGCAGGTAGCTGGCCACGAAGCCGATGCCCAGGCCGGCGCGCACCGCGGCCCAGTAGGCGATCAGGTCGTCGGTGCGCAGCGCGAACTGTTCCGGCCCCACCGGGTGACCCATGGCCGCGAATCCCCGGTAGATTTCCTGCACGCGGTCATTGCCCACCAGCTCATGGGCCAGCAGATCTGAGGGCGTCAATGGCGTACCGCGCCGGGCCAGGTAGCCGCGGTGCGCGCAGGCGCTCACGCCCACCTGTCCGATGCGCCGCGCCACCAGCGTGCCCTGCGCCGGACGCAGCATGCGGATCGCCACATCGGCCTCACGGCGCAGCAGGTCGCTCACCGCGTTGCTCACCACCAGCTCGATCTGGATGCCGGGCAATGCGGTGCGCATCTGGGCCAGCAGCGGCGGCAGCAGAAAACAGGCCACCGGCTGGCTGGCCGAGATGCGCACCGTGCCCGAGAGCGTGGCCTGGGCCTGTTGCGCACCGCGCATCAGCGTCTGCGCGCCGGCCTCCATGGCCCGCGCCGCTTCGGCCAGCCGCAGGGCGGCGGGTGTCGGCACGAGCCCCCGACCTGTGCGCTCGAACAGCGGCGTGCCGAGTTGCGCTTCCAGTTGCGTCACATGCCGGCCCACCGTGGGCTGGCTGATGCCCAGCGCACGCGCCGCGGCCAGCAGGCTGCCATGCTGGTGCGCCGCCAGGAATGAAGGAATCAGCTGCCAGTTGAAGTCGGACATGTTCAAAAATGCACAACCGGTGTGCACATCCGGTGGATTGTGCCGCCCGATCCGGGCGCCCACAATGACCGCATGGCTGAACCACACACTGCTTCTTCTTCGGGCTCCGGCCTGCACACGGTCCTGGGCGCGGGTGGCGTGATCGCCCGCGAGCTGTCGCTGCAACTGGCTCGCGATGGACGGCACATCCGTCAGGTGGGGCGCCATCCGGCGGCGGTGCAGGCCAGCGATCAGCTGAAGACCGCCGACCTGCTGGATGCGAGCGCCACCGCCGAGGCGGTGGCCGGCAGCGAGGTGGTGTACCTGGTGGCGGGGCTGGCCTACGACGCGGCCGTCTGGCAGGCGCATTGGCCGCGGGTGATGCAGAACACCATCGATGCCTGCCGCCGCCATGGTGCGCGCCTGGTGTTCTTCGACAACGTCTACGCCTATGGCCGGGTGGACGGCGCCATGACCGAAGACACGCCGTTCAACCCCTGCAGTCGCAAGGGCGAGGTGCGCGCGGCCATCGCCTCCACGCTGCTCGGCGCCATGCGGCGCGGCGAGCTGCAGGCGCTGATCGCGCGCTCGGCCGACTTCTATGGCCCGGGTGCCCGGTTGAGCTTGCTCGAAGCGGTGTTCTTCGCTCGCCTGCGCGCCGGCAAAGCGCCGCAGTGGGTGGGCAACCCGGATCTGGCGCACACCTTCACCTTCACGCCCGATGCCGGGCTCGCGCTGGTTGCGCTGGGACAGACACCCGAGGCGTTCGGTCAGACCTGGCACCTGCCCACGGCGCAGTCGCTGGACGGCGCGGCGGTGACCGGCCGGGCGCTGGCGCGGGCCGTGTGCGCGCTGGCCGGTCAGCCCGATCGCCTGCAGGTGGCGCCAGCCTGGCTGCTCCACGCGATGGGCTGGTTCGTGCCGGTGCTGCGCGAGAACCGCGAGATGATGTACCAGTACCAACACGGCTACCGCTTCGAGAGCGGCAAGATCGAACAGGCCTTCGGCCTGCGGCCCACGCCGTACAGCGAGGGCCTGGCCCGGACCTGGCGTTCAGCGGCCTGAGGCGAGGTGGGTGCGCAATCCGGTCAACGCGTGCGCCACCGTCGCCTGGCGCACCGCAGCGCGGTCGCCGTCAAAACGCCGGTGCTCGGTGAACACGCCAGCGGGTGTGGCCCAGCCGAACCACACCGTGCCGACCGGCTTTTCAGGGCTGCCGCCGGTGGGGCCGGCGACGCCGGTGACGGCCACCGACCAGTGCGCATGGGCGTTGGCCACGGCGCCCGCCGCCATGGCCCGCGCCACCGGCTCGCTCACCGCGCCGTGCACCTCGATCAGCGCCGCGGGCACGCCCAGCAGCTCGGTCTTGGCGGCGTTGGAATAGGTGACGAAGCCGCGTTCGAACCAGTCGCTGGACCCGCTGAGTTCGGTGCAGGCGCCGGCGATCAGGCCACCGGTGCAGCTCTCGGCCGTGACCACCATCTGGCCGCGTGCCTTGAGTTCGCTGGCCAGTTGTTCAACCAGTTCAGGGATGGGGGGCATCTCAGTATCTCCAGGCTGCGATGACGAGCAGCGTGCACAGCGCCGCCGCAAAATCGTCGAGCAGGATGCCGAAGCCGCCGCGCGGGCCGAAGCCCTTGAAGGTCTGGTCGGCCCAGGCCATGGGACCGATCTTCACGGCGTCGAACACGCGGAACAGCGCGAAGGCGTAAAGCTGGCCCCAGAAGCTGGTGGGCGAGACGAGCCAGAGCACGAGCCAGAAGGCGACCACCTCGTCCCAGACGATGTGGCCCGAATCGGCGATGCGCATGTGCTGGGCCGTCACGGTGCAGGCCCACCAGCCGATCAGCGTGCCCAGCCCGATCAGGGCCGCCCAGCCGGCGTCGGACATCGAGGATGGCAACAGGGCGAAGACAGCCCAGGCCCAGAGCGTGCCCACGGTGCCCGGGGCCCAGCGGGCCAGACCCGACCCGGCGCCCAGCGCGATGAAATGCGCCGGGTGCGCGAGCAGGAAGCGCACGCCCGGGTGAGCGATCGGGGCGGGCTGCGCGAGGGCCGCGCGGAGCGGGAGATCGGTGTCAACCATCATGGGTCGATTATGGAACGCGGGTGCGTTGGCGGTTGCCGGGGGGCCGGTCAGGCGAAGTGGTCGAACCCGCGTGTGGGCACGGCCACCGTCTGGCCTTGCTGGCCGATCAGGCGCAGTGTCCCCGCACCTGCGATGATGCGCCCGATGCGCTGCACCGGCGTCTGGCTGGCGCGTGCCGCGGCCAACACCTGCTCACGGATATTTGGCCCGGCGGAGAACAGCAGTTCGTAGTCGTCGCCGCCGTGCAGCAGGCATTCGAGCCGCTGGGCTTCGGGCAGGCGCGCCAGGTCGGGCGGCAGGGGCAGGGCGCCGAGTTCGATCTCGGCCCCGGCGCCGCTGGCGCACAGGATGTGGCCCAGATCGCCGGTGAGACCATCGCTCACATCGATCGCGGCGTGGGCCAGCCCCGCCAGCGCCTGGCCGAGCGCGACGCGGGGCGTCGGACGCTCCAGCCGTTCGCGCAGCCGGGACAGGGCATCGGGCGCGCTGTGGGCGGTGGCCCAGGGGGTGCCGCGCAGCAGTTCAAGGGCCAGCCGGGCCTCACCGACCGCACCGCTGAGGTAGAGGTCGTCACCGACCTGCGCCGCATCGCGCCGCAGCGCCTGGCCCGGCCGCAATTCGCCAAAGATGGTGATGCAGAGGTTGAGCGGTCCGCGCGTGGTGTCGCCGCCGACCAGCGGGCAGGCGTGCGCGTCGGCCAGTGCGAAGAGCCCGCGCGAGAAGGCCGCGAGCCAGGCGTCGTCCGCCCGGGGCAGGGCCAGCGCGAGCGTGAAGCCCAGCGGCCGGGCGCCCATGGCCGCGAGGTCGCTGAGGTTGACGGCCAGGGCCTTGTGTCCCAGTGCCTCGGGCGCTACATCATGGAAAAAATGCACGCCTTCGAGCAGCATGTCGCTGGAGATGGCGAGCTGGTGGCCGGGGCTGGGTAGCAGCAGGGCGCAATCGTCACCGATGCCCAGCGCCACGGCGGGGGTCGTTGGCGACCCTGCGCGCTGGAAGTGCCGGCGGATGAGGTCGAACTCGGTGCCCGGTGCAGGCGCGGCGTCTTCACGGGGTTTCATGGGGTGCGCAAGTCGGTCAGGCGCGCGCTGTCGTCGCCCGCGGCGGGCGCATCGGTGCCCGGTGCCGGCGCGGTGTTCGGGCTGGTGATGCTGCGGTCCCAGAGGTCTTCAGCGGGTGCGCTGGCGTCGGCCGCGCGCGCCAGGTAGGCTTCGGCCCAGCGCCGGCTGGCTTCGTCCATGGCGTCGTGCCGGGTGTCGGCTGCCCAGGCCGCTTCGATGTCGCTGACGTCTTCGGTCGGCGCCGCCGTCGCGGTGCGCGGTGGCAGGAAGAAGCCCAGCGGATGGCTGCGCAGTCGGCGGCGCAGGGCGAGGTGGATCAGGCTGCGGTTGACGTCGCTGATGTTTTGCGCCTTCAGGGCGAGGCGAAACGCCAGGTAGAAGCTGACGAACAGGTTCAGCGGGCCGACCACCAGCACGCCCGCCACGGCCCACCAGAAGCCGGCATCGACGAGCGCAGCCGGCCCCAGGGCCGCCGCCGCCGCCGCGAGCTGCCCGGCGGCCAGGGTCACGTGGCGGATGTCGAGACCGAGGCCGAAGAACTGGGCAAATGCCGGCACCAGGCCGAGCATGAAACCCAGCGAGGTGTTGGCGGCCAGGCCGGAGATGTTGTCGCGAAAGAACTGCGCCCAGCGTGCGGCGCGTTTGGCGCCCAGCACCTGCGTGAAACGGGGGTTGTAGCGGATGGCGGAGTCGAGCCGGTAGTAGACAAACCAGTTCTCCACCCAGCCGGCGATGATGCTGGAGGCGAACAGCAGCACGCCGGTGAACGCCGCGAACAGGGCACTCGGGCCGAGCAGGTGCAGGGACTCCAGCACGTGGGAGGCCTCGCCCGCATCGATCATGGGCGCGCCCGTGGCCTGCACCAGCACGACGCTGATCAGCACCACCACCGGCACCACCAGGCCGACGTTGCCCAGGATGGCGGCGATCTGCGACCGGAACAGGTGGGCTACCTCGTCGACAAATCGCCGTACCGCACCGCGTTGCTGGATGTCGCGCAGCTTGGCGACCATGGCCGGCGCGGTCACGGCGGGCTGTTTGGTCGCCACGGTGAAGTGCAGCAACTGGATCAGCACGAAAGACAGCGCGTAGTTCAGCCCGGCGGCGAAGCCGGCCCAGAAGGCCGAGAGGGCCAGCGCGGTGACGCCGAACTTGACCCAGGTGGTCAGCCCCAGGACGGCGCCGCCGCCGCCGGCCATGCCCAGCATCTGGCGGTATTCGCTGGCGTTGCGGGTGATGTAGCGTTCGCCGGTTTCGGCGCTGCGTTCGGCCACCTTGGCCGCCGTGAGACCGGAACTGTGGGCGACCAGGGCGCGGATGCTGCGGTTGTCCTGCCCGAGTTGCGCCAGGTCTGCGAGCAGCGCGGCCGTGGCCCGGTCGGGCTGCTCGGAGAGCATGCAGTCGAGCAGTTGCTGGATGCGCACGATACGTTCGGCCAGCTGCCGCAGCCGGAACACGATACCGACCGAGACGCCGTGTTCGTCCAGGTGCGCGTAGACCGACTGGGCCGCAACGCGGCACACATCAAGCTGGCGGCGCAGTTTGTTCACCTCGTGCCGCACCTGTCCGCTGCGCGCGCCGTGGCGCAGGGCGCTGCGGCGCACGGCCTCCGCCTGCACCGGCAGCGCGTGAAAGGCGCGCCGGGCGCGCTCTTCGTGGCTCATGCGGCCGCGGATCTCGCTGGCGAAACCGGTGGCGCTGACCTGGCCGACGCAAAAGACCAGGGCGTCGAGCAGGGTCGCCTGCCAGTGCGACGGGGCCTGTGGATCGGGTGCCGTGGGTGCGTCGCTGAGCAGCAGCAGCCGGATGTCTTCCAGCGTCCGCGTGTCCAGTGCCTGCAGCCAGCGCACGTCAAAGCGGCCCGGCAGCAACAGCCCGAACAGGTCGGTGATGTCGTTGGTCTCGGGTGTGCCGGGCAGCAGCTTGCGGCGCAGGCGGTGGCCGAGCTCGCTCAAAAAGGCCGTGCGCGGAGCGAAACCGAAGTCGGCCAGCAGCGGCGTGAGGTCCACCGTCTGCAGGAAACGGGCCCACCAGCGGTGCCAGCGGGCCAGCCACGCCGGGTCTTCACGGACCGTGGCCAGCAGCTGGCGCACGCGCCCCACGCTGGCCTGAGGATCTTCGCCTTCGCCGCGCACCCAGCGCAACGCGTCCATCAGCCAGAGGTGGCGCTGCGCGAGGGGCGCGTCCGGGTCCAGCGTGTCGAGCAGGTCGGTGAGTGTCATGAAAGCGTGGATGTGGGCAAGCGCGTGCCCGCGCCGCTGCCAGTGGCGGCGGTCAGTGGAGCACGCGCGCTGCGCCTGGACCCGCACCGGAAGCGCCGGCGCTGAGCGCGAACTCGGGCACCAGGGCTTCGAACCGCTCGCCATCCTCGGCGACACAGAAAAAACTGCCGCGCATGGTGCCGTTGGGCGTCTGCAGGCGCGTGCCGCTGGTGTACTGGAAGGATTCGCCGGGCCGCAGCAGCGGCTGGTTGCCCACCACTCCCAGGCCCTTGACTTCTTCGGTGTGGCCCTGGGCGTCGTCGATGATCCAGTGGCGCGAGATCAGTTGCGCCGTCATGTCACCGGTGTTGGTGATGGTGATGGTGTAGGCAAAGGCGTAGAGATCCTCGTCGGGCGAGGACTGCTCGCTCAGGTACTGGGGCTCGACCTCGCAGGTCAACTGGTATTTCGACATGAGCGGCATGTTACCGCGGCGCGGCAAATCCTTGCCGGGCCTGCGAAAATCAGCACCAGTCCTGTTTCCAACTTCTACGTGCCATGACCACCTACCGCATCGCCCCGTCCATCCTGTCCGCCGACTTCGCCCGCCTCGGGGAGGAAGTGAAAAACGTCATCGCCGCCGGCGCCGACTGGATCCACTTCGACGTCATGGACAACCACTACGTGCCCAACCTGACCTTCGGGCCCATGGTCTGCCAGGCCCTCAAGCCGCACGCGAAAAAACCGGACGGCACGCCGGTGCCGATCGACGTGCACCTGATGATCCAGCCGGTGGACGCGCTCGCGGGCGCCTTCATCGACGCCGGTGCCGACCTGGTGAGCTTCCACCCCGACGCTTCGGCCCACGTGCACCGCAGCGTGCAGGCCATCAAGGCCAGGGGTTGCAAGGCTGGCCTCACCTTCAACCCGGCCGAGCCGCTGGACGTGCTGGACTACCTGATCGATGACATCGACCTGATCCTGATCATGAGCGTGAACCCCGGCTTCGGCGGCCAGAGCTTCATCGACTCCGCGCTGCGCAAGATCGAAGCGGCGAAGAAGCGCATCGAAGCCAGCGGGCGGGACATCCGGCTGGAGGTGGACGGCGGCATCAAGGTCGACAACATCCGCCGCGTGGCCGACGCGGGCGCCGACACCTTCGTGGCTGGCAGCGCGATCTTCGGCAAGCCCGATTACAAGAGTGTGATCGACCAGATGCGTGTGGCCCTGGCGTGATGTTCCGGGGCATCACAGCCGTCATCGTGGACCTCGACGGCACGATGGTGGACACGCTGGGCGACTTCGAAGTGGCGCTCAACCGCACCATGGCCGATCTGGGCCTGCCCGGGGTGGACCGTGCCGCCGTCGAGCGCACGGTGGGCAAGGGTTCGGAGCACCTGATCCGCAGCCTGCTGGCCGAGCAGTTGCGGCGCCCCGAAGTCATCGGTTGTGGCCAGGCGTGTCCGGCCCTGAGTGTGGATGCCCTGTACGAGCGTGCCTGGGGCCAGTACCAGCACCATTACCGGAGCATCAACGGCCAGTTTGCCGATGTGTTCCCCGGCGTGTTCGACGGGCTGCAAGGCCTGCGCACCGCCGGCCTGCGGCTCGCTTGCCTGACCAACAAACCACTTGCGTTTGCGCAGGGACTGCTGCAGGCCAAGGGTCTGGAGGAATTTTTCGAGAAGGTGTTCGGTGGCGACAGCTTCGAGCGCAAGAAGCCCGATCCGATGCCGCTGTTGAAAACCTGCGAAGCGCTGGGCACGTTGCCTGGGCAGACCCTGATGGTGGGCGATTCGCAGAACGACGGCATCGCCGCACGCGCCGCTGGCTGCCCGGTGGCTCTGGTGACCTACGGCTACAACCACGGCGACCCGATCGCCGCGGCGCCGCACGACCGGTTGATTGGATCGCTGACCGAGTTGCTGAGCTGACCGCGACCCGCACAGCGGCGGAGTGTGGGGGCAGCAGCTACTTCTTTTTGCCCAGCAGCGCGTCCTTGAGCTGCCAGTCCGCCGGCTTGGGGCCGAGCCAGATGCGCATGAGCGCGTTGAAAAACTCAGGCTCCTTGAACGGTTCGCCCTCGACCTTGCCCTTGATCGTGAGCACGGTGCCGGTGCCCGGGATCCAGTCCAGCAGGAAGGTCTCGCCTTCCTTGAGTTTCTTGTGGTCGCTGAACACCTGGCTCATGCGTATCACGCCGGGTATCAGTTTGGAGAATGCGCTGCGTTCCATGTTGTCTTCCATGCCGCGAGAGAACAGCTTGCCGAGCTCGGTCGAGTCGATTTCGCGCAGCATGGTGATCGTCATGCGCTTGGGGCCCGGCGCGGCCAGCACCTCATCGGGCGTGCTCGCTTTCTGGCTCAGGTACAGCCCGGCGGTGTAGACCTTGAACACCGCCTTGTAGCGCACGCCGGCGCCGTTGAGCTGCAGCGAACTGCCCGCCAGGCTCACCTGGTCTTCCAGCTTGACGCCGCTGAGTTCGATCGTGGCTGCCGTTGCCTGCAGCGCCCCCAGACAGAGGCACAGCCCCAACAAGGGGCCAGCCATGGAACGCGAAATGTGGCGATGGGGGGTTTTCATGGCGTGAGGTTCACACAGAGAGGATGTTGAAAAAGAACGACCGTTCGAAAAGAATTCTCAGCACCCCCATGGCGGAATGCAACAGGGTTTCACCGGAGAACCCTGCCATCGGGCGCGCTTTCTGGCCGGGAGCGCGACAGCTTTGCTACACTTTGGCCCCATGTTCATCCCACGCACATCCTTCACAGGTGGTCTGCCGAGCCGCAATGGCCGGGGAGCCTGGCCCTGGCGCAAGCCAGCGTAAACGTGCACTCCCCCGGCGGTGCGCAGACTCCGGAACAGCCCCCAGGCAATCCCAGCCCGCGCCACCCCAGCCCCCGAACCCGGCAGCGCGCCTGACCGGGCACCCCAGAAAAAAGGCTCCCCACCCCTGCTAGGCAGCCAGGAGCCGATGGAGCGTCTGAACATGATCACCGAACTCGAATTCAAGAGCCTGGCCAGCCAGGGTTACAACCGCATCCCGCTGATGGCCGAGGCCTTTGCGGACCTTGAGACCCCGCTCTCGCTGTACCTGAAGCTGGCCCACGGGCGCGGCGACGGCAAATACAGCTTCCTGCTCGAATCCGTCGTTGGCGGCGAGCGCTTTGGCCGCTACAGTTTCATCGGCCTGCCGGCGCGCACGCTGCTGCGCGCCAGCGGCTTCGGCGCCGAGGCCAAAACCGAGGTGGTGCGCGACGGCGTGGTGGTGGAAACGAACCACGGCAACCCGCTGGACTTCATTGCCGCCTACCAGCAGCGCTTCAAGGTCGCGCTGCGCCCGGGACTGCCGCGTTTCTGCGGCGGCCTGGCCGGTTACTTTGGCTATGACGCGGTGCGCTACATCGAGAAAAAGCTCGAAAACACCTGCCCGCCCGACACCCTGGGCTGCCCCGACATCCTGCTGCTGCAGTGCGAAGAGCTGGCGGTCATCGACAACCTCTCGGGCAAGCTCTACCTGATCGTCTACGCCGACCCGGCCCAGCCCGAGGCCTACGCCAATGCCAAGAAGCGCGTTCGCGAGCTGAAGGAGGCGCTGAAATATTCGGTGAGCGCGCCGGTGGTCAAGCCCAGCCAGAGTTTCCCGGCCGAACGCGACTTTGCCAAGGCCGATTACTTGGCCGCCGTGGAGCGCGCCAAGGAGCTGATCGCTGGCGGTGACTTCATGCAGGTGCAGGTGGGACAGCGCATCAAGAAGCGCTACACCGAGTCGCCGCTCTCGTTGTACCGCGCGCTGCGTTCGCTGAACCCCAGCCCCTACATGTATTACTACCACTTCGGGGACTTCCACGTGGTGGGCGCATCGCCCGAGATCCTGGTGCGCCAGGAGCAGGTCGATGAGGGGCAGAAGGTCATCATCCGGCCGCTTGCAGGTACCCGGCCGCGCGGCGCCACGCCCGAGAAAGACAAGGCCACCGAAATCGAACTGGTGAACGACCCGAAAGAGCGCGCCGAACACGTGATGCTGATCGACCTGGCACGCAACGACATCGGCCGCATCGCCAAGATCGGCAGCGTCAAGGTGACCGAGGCTTTCGCGGTGGAGCGCTACAGCCATGTGATGCACATCGTGAGCAACGTCGAGGGCACGCTGGTGGACGGCATGACCAACATGGACGTGCTCAAAGCCACTTTCCCGGCCGGCACGCTGACCGGCGCGCCCAAGGTGCACGCGATGGAGCTGATCGACCAGTTGGAACCCACCAAACGCGGCCTCTACGGCGGCGCCTGCGGCTACCTCAGCTACGCCGGTGACATGGACGTCGCCATCGCTATCCGCACCGGCATCATCAAGGACCAGATGCTCTACGTGCAGGCCGCCGCGGGGGTCGTGGCCGATTCCATTCCCGAGATGGAATGGAGGGAAACCGAACACAAGGCCCGTGCGCTCTTGCGTGCGGCGGAGCTGGTGGAAGAAGGGCTGGAGTGAACACCATGACAAAGAGAATTCAGCTCCTGATGGTCGACAACTACGACTCTTTCACCTACAACATCGTGCAGTACTTCGGTGAGCTCGGTGCCGATGTGACCGTGGTGCGCAACGATGAAATCACCGTCGACGAGATCCAGCGCCGTGTGGACGCGGGACAGGTGGATCGTCTGGTGATTTCCCCCGGCCCCTGCTCGCCGGCCGAAGCCGGCATCTCGGTGGCGGCGATCCAGCATTTCGCCGGCAAGTTGCCCATTCTCGGCGTGTGCCTGGGCCACCAGAGCATTGGCGCGGCCTTCGGCGGCAAGATCATCCGGGCGCAGGAACTCATGCACGGCAAGACCAGCGTCATCACCACCACGCAGGAGGGCGTGTTCGCCAACCTGCCCGAGCAGTTCACGGTCAACCGTTACCACTCGCTGGCCATTGAGCGTGAGACTTGCCCCGATTGCCTGAAGGTCACGGCCTGGACGCCCGACGGCGAGATCATGGGCGTGAAGCACAAGACCCTGGCGATCGAGGGTGTGCAGTTTCACCCCGAGAGCATCCTCACCGAGCACGGCCATGCCATGCTCAAGAACTTCCTGGAGCAGGCCGCATGAAGACCATTGATCTGCGCAGCGACACGGTCACGCAGCCGACCGAGGCCATGCGCGCCGCCATGATGGCTGCGCCCCTGGGCGACGACGTGTTCGGCGACGACCCCACGGTCAACGCGCTGCAGGACCGCATTGCCGCCATCACCGGCAAGGCCGCCGCGCTGTTCATGCCCTCGGGCACGCAGAGCAACCTCTGCGGCATCCTGGCGCACTGCGGCCGGGGTGACGAGTACATTGTCGGCCAGATGGCCCACACCTACCGCTACGAAGGTGGCGGCGCAGCCGTGTTCGGCAGCGTGCAGCCACAACCGCTGACGCAGGATCCGCAGGGCAGCATGGCGCTGGGCGACATCGCCGCCGCCATCAAGCCCGACGACCCGCACTTCGCCCGCACCCGCCTGCTGTGCCTGGAGAACACCTGGAATGGCCATGTGATGCCCGATCACTACCTGCACGGTGCCACGGCGCTGGCGCGCGAACACGGACTGGCCACACACCTGGACGGCGCGCGCGTGTTCAACGCCGCAGTGGCCTCGGCCGCTGAAGGGCAGGGCGCCCACGCACGTGTGCGCCAGATCGCCGACCACTTCGACAGCCTCTCGGTCTGCTTCAGCAAAGGCTTGGGCGCGCCCGTGGGCTCTGCGCTGTGCGGTTCGCAGGAGCTGATCGACCGTGCGCGCCGCATCCGCAAGATGGCCGGCGGTGGCCTGCGCCAGGCGGGCCTGCTGGCCGCCTGTGCGCTGCACGCGCTGGACCAGCATGTGGACCGGCTCGCGGACGACCATGCCAACGCGCAGCGCCTGGCCGAAGGTTTGAGCGGCATCGATGGTCTGACGGTGAGTTCCGTCGAGACCAACATTGTTTTCGTCGATGTGGCCGAGGGCCGTGGCCCGGCCCTGCTGGACTTCCTGAAAACCAACGGTGTGCTGGCCACCGGTCTGATCGGCCTGCGCTTCGTCACCCACCTCGACGTGGACGCGGCGGGCATCGAACATGCCATCACCTCCGTGCGCCGCTTCTTCGCCGAGGCACCCGCTGCGCCGGTCGGCGCCGGACGCACCGGCCCCTACTGATCCATTGACAGGAGCGCGCCATGCCCGACATGCCCCAACTCCTGATGTTCATCGCGGCGGGCTGGCTGCTCAACCTCACGCCCGGCCCCGATGTGCTGTACATCGTGACCAATGCCCTCAAGAGCGGCGTGCGCGCCGGCATCGTGGCGGCGCTGGGCATCGTCAGCGGCTGCTTCGTGCACGTGTTCGCGGCCGCGCTTGGCGTGAGCGCGCTGCTCGCCACCTCGGCCACGGCTTTCACCGTGCTCAAGTGGGTGGGCGCCGCTTACCTGGTGTGGATGGGCATCAGGCTGCTGTTGGCCAAGGGCGGCTCTTCGGTGATGCCAACCGATGCCGCTCAGGCGAAAGTCCCAGCCGACCTTCGGCGCATCTACCTGCGCGGCTTCCTCACCAACGTGCTCAACCCCAAGGTCGCACTGTTCTTCCTGGCCTTTGTGCCGCAGTTCATAGCCCCCGGCACGCCCGACAAGGTGACCGCCTTCCTGCTGCTGGGCCTGCTGTTCAACCTCAACTCGTTGCCGATCAACTTCGGCTATGCCTGGCTTGCCGGCTGGGCCGCAGGTCGCGTGAGCGCCGTGCAGCGCACCATGCACTGGATGGACCGCGCGGCGGGCGCTATGTTCGTCAGCTTTGGCCTGAAGCTGGCCATGTCCGACAATCCTTCTCGCTAAGTTCTGGAGACACCCATGCCCAACAGCCACAAGATCACCCCGCAGGAAGCTCTGCAACGCACCATTGAGCACCGCGAGATCTTTCACGACGAGATGCTGCACCTGATGCGACTGATCATGAGCGGCGAGATGTCGCCGGTCATGATGTCCGCGCTCATCACCGGTCTGCGCGTGAAGAAGGAGACCATCGGCGAGATCACCGCCGCCGCGCAGGTGATGCGCGAGTTCTCCACCAAGGTGAACGTGGCCGACAAGACCCACCTGGTGGACATCGTGGGAACCGGCGGCGACGGTTCGCACACTTTCAACATCTCCACCTGCTCCATGTTCGTGGCCGCGGCCGCGGGCGCCAAGGTCAGCAAACACGGGGGGCGCAGCGTCAGCAGCAAAAGCGGCAGCGCCGATGTGCTGGAGAGCCTGGGCGTCAACATCAACCTGCCGCCCGACGCCATTGCGCGCTGCATCGAACAGGTGGGCGTGGGCTTCATGTTCGCGCCCAACCACCACCCGGCGATGAAGAACGTGGCGCCGGTGCGCCGCGAGCTGGGCATGAAGACCATCTTCAACATCCTCGGCCCGCTCACCAACCCGGCCTCGGCGCCGAACATCCTGATGGGCGTGTTCCACCCCGACCTGGTGGGCATCCAGGTGCGTGCGCTGCAGCGCCTGGGCGCCGAGCACGCGGTGGTGGTCTACGGCCGCGACGGCATGGACGAGGTCTCGCTCGGTGCGGCCACCATGGTGGGCGAGCTCAAAAACGGCGAGATCACCGAATACGAAATCCACCCGGAAGACTTCGGCCTCACGATGGCCAGCAACCGCACCTTGCGCGTGGAAACGCCCGAAGATTCCAAGGCCATGCTGATGGGCGTGTTGAACAACAGCGACGAACCGACCATCAAGGCCGCCAAAGACATCGTGTCGCTCAATGCCGGCGTGGCGCTCTATGCCGCCAATGTGTGTGACGGCATGCCGCAGGGCATCGCGCTGGCGCGGCGTGCCATCGAGTCCGGTGCTGCGGCGCAAAAGTTGCGCGAGCTGACCGACTTCACGCAAGCCGCCACCGCCACCGTTGGCCCCTGATCGATGCCATGAACCTCCCGGTCTGGATGCAAAACGAAGGCGCCTGGATCGCCATCGGCATCTCGCTGCTGTTCATCGTGGCCGGTGTGGTGATGCACCGGGTCATCAAGAAGGTGCTCCAGTCGCCTCCACCCCAGGAAAACAAACCCCATGAGTGACATCCTCAACAAGATCGTGGCCGTCAAGCACGAAGAAATCGCCGCCGCGCGCAAGAAGAAACCGCTGGACGTGGTGCGCTTCGACGCCGAAAGCCGTTTGCTCACACGCGACTTCGAGGGCGCCCTGCGCGCCAAGATCGCTGCCGGCCAGGCCGCTGTGATCGCCGAAATCAAGAAGGCCAGCCCGAGCAAGGGCGTGCTGCGCGAAGACTTCATCCCGGCCGACATCGCCCAGAGTTACGCTGAAGGCGACGGCAAGGTCAGCGCGGCCTGCCTGTCGGTGCTGACCGACAAGCAGTTCTTCCAGGGCGGTTCGGACTACCTGAAACAGGCCCGCGCCAGCTGCGACCTGCCGGTGCTGCGCAAGGACTTCATGGTGGACCCGTACCAGGTCTACGAGGCACGCGCCATGGGGGCCGACGCCATCCTGCTGATCGCCGCCTGTCTGGACGACGCGCAGATGGCCGATCTGGAAGCGATTGCCCTCAGCATGAACATGGCGGTGCTGGTGGAGGTGCACGACCGCACCGAGCTGCAGCGCGCGCTCAAGCTCAAAACCCCGCTGCTGGGCATCAACAACCGCAACCTGCGCACGTTTGAGGTGACGCTGCAGACCACGCTGGACATGCTGCCCGACGTGCCGGCCGACCGCCTGCTGGTCACCGAGTCCGGCATCCTGGCTCGCGACGACGTGACGAAGATGCGCGCAGCGGGTGTGCACGCTTTCCTGGTGGGCGAAGCCTTCATGCGCGCGCCCGAGCCGGGCCTGGCGCTGGCCGATCTGTTTGCCTGAGCGGTTTCCGATGCAAGGTGCGCTGGATTGGGATGCTCCCGGAGCTGCTCAGGAAGCGGTGGTGCCGCAGTTGCAAGCGGCCGACCCCACGCAGTGGCCGGTGCAGGCCGACTGGTCGGCACTGGTCGGCGATTTCTGGGCGTCTGCCACCGGGCAGGCGCTGCAAGCCTTCTTGCAGCAGCGGCTGGACAACGGTGCCGTCATCTACCCGCCTCAGCCGTTGAGGGCCTTGGCGCTGACGCCGCTGTCCGAGGTGCGGGTGGTGATCCTGGGCCAGGACCCCTACCACGGACCAGGTCAGGCCGAGGGATTGGCGTTTTCCGTGGCACCCGGTGTCAGGATTCCGCCCAGCCTGCGCAACATGTTCAAGGAACTGCAGCGCGACCTGGGTCTGGCCATGCCGGCCAATGGCTCGCTGGTGCGCTGGGCCGGGCAGGGCGTGCTCCTGCTCAACACCTGCCTGACGGTGGAAGACGGCCAGCCCGCCTGCCATGCCGGCCGGGGCTGGGAAACGCTGACCGACGCCCTTGTCCGGATCTGCAGCGAAACCGGTGACCCCAAACTGTTCCTGCTGTGGGGTGCCCACGCCCAGAAAAAGGCCGCGCTGATCGACGGTACCCGCCACCAGGTGTTGCGCGCCAACCACCCGTCGCCCCTGTCGGCGAGCCGTGGTCCGCTGCCGTTCCTCGGTTGTGGTCATTTCGGGGCCGTCAACCACTGGCTGAAATCGTCCGGACAAGCGCCTGTGGCGTGGTAATCACTTATCTGGACGCAACCCGGTTAAAAACCATGGCATAATGCTGGGCTGCGCTATGGAGGGGTGGCCGAGTGGTTAAAGGCAGCAGACTGTAAATCTGCCCGCTTACGCGTACGCTGGTTCGAATCCAGCCCCCTCCACCAGTGATCGATGAGTGATGTGCGAGCGATTGAGATCGAGGCGCTCTGAATGTTGGAAGCCCTTGTGGGTGTGAAGACGGTTCGGGCGGGAGTAGTTCAATGGTAGAACTCCAGCCTTCCAAGCTGATCACGCGGGTTCGATTCCCGTCTCCCGCTCCATGTGCTTTTGATGGCTGGATGTGTGAAGTTTTCTGAGATGTCCGGGTTGTCCGGGTATCTTGGCCCTTGTGGCTCAGTGGTAGAGCACTCCCTTGGTAAGGGAGAGGTCGCGGGTCCGATTCCCGCCAAGGGCACCATATTTGTTCTGGTGTTTCGGCAGTTTTGATTTTGGAGCTGAAAAATGGCAAAAGAGAAATTTGAGCGGACCAAGCCGCACGTGAACGTCGGCACCATCGGTCACGTGGACCACGGCAAGACGACACTGACGGCGGCGATCACCACCGTGCTGTCGGCCAAGTTCGGCGGTGCAGCCAAGGCCTACGACCAGATCGACGCGGCTCCGGAAGAAAAGGCCCGCGGCATCACCATCAACACCGCCCACGTGGAATACGAGACGGCCAACCGCCACTACGCCCACGTTGACTGCCCCGGCCACGCCGACTACGTCAAGAACATGATCACCGGTGCCGCCCAGATGGACGGCGCCATCCTGGTGTGCTCGGCCGCTGACGGCCCCATGCCCCAGACCCGCGAGCACATCCTGCTGGCCCGTCAGGTGGGCGTGCCTTACATCATCGTGTTCCTGAACAAGTGCGACATGGTCGACGACGCCGAGCTGCTCGAACTCGTTGAAATGGAAGTGCGCGAACTGCTCGACAAGTACGAATTCCCTGGCGACGCCACCCCCATCATCCACGGCTCGGCCAAGCTCGCCCTCGAAGGCGACAAGGGCCCTCTGGGCGAAGAAGCCATCATGAAGCTGGCCGATGCGCTGGACACCTACATCCCCACGCCTGACCGTGCGGTGGACGGTGCCTTCCTGATGCCCGTGGAAGACGTGTTCTCCATCTCCGGCCGCGGCACCGTCGTGACCGGTCGTATCGAGCGCGGCATCGTCAAGGTCGGCGAAGAAATCGAGATCGTCGGTATCAGCGACACCCAGAAGACCACCTGCACCGGCGTGGAAATGTTCCGCAAGCTGCTGGACCAGGGCCAGGCTGGCGACAACGTCGGTATCCTGCTGCGCGGCACCAAGCGCGAAGACGTGCAGCGCGGTCAGGTGCTGTGCAAGCCCGGCTCCATCAAGCCGCACACGCACTTCACCGGCGAGATCTACGTGCTGTCCAAGGATGAAGGTGGCCGTCACACGCCGTTCTTCAACAACTACCGTCCGCAGTTCTACTTCCGTACCACCGACGTGACCGGCTCGATCGAGTTGCCCGAAGGCAAGGAAATGGTCATGCCGGGTGACAACGTGTCGATCACCGTGAAGTTGATCGCCCCGATCGCCATGGAAGAAGGCCTGCGCTTCGCCATCCGCGAAGGTGGCCGTACCGTTGGTGCCGGTGTGGTTGCCAAGATTCTTGCGTAAGTTCAACGCCCGTTAGGGCATAGCCAGTAGGGGTATAGCTCAATTGGCAGAGCGTCGGTCTCCAAAACCGAAGGTTGTAGGTTCGATTCCTACTGCCCCTGCCACAAAACAGGTAAGCATCGGAACCTGAATCCGCTCTGTTTTCGTGGTTTACAAGCCCGCCGAAGTCGTCAAGACCTCTGGTGGGCTTGCGTGTCTCAAGCTTCGGGCTTCGATGTCACGCGTTTTTGTTACGAATCGTCTGGAACCCCATGGCCTCTTCCGAAGTTCAAACCGTCAACACCAGCGCCGACAAGGCCAAGCTGGCGGTCGCTGTTGTGCTGCTGCTGGGGGCGTTCGTCGCGTTTTACCTGCTTTCGGGCCAGGGAGCGCTGGCGCAATGGGGTGCGCTGATTGCGTGCCTGGTGGCTGCTGTGGTGGTTTTTGGTGTTTCCGAGTCAGGCAAGCGGCTCGTGGCCTTCGGGCGCGATTCGTGGCGTGAAGCCAAGAAGGTGGTCTGGCCTGCGCGCAAGGAAGCGATCCAGATGACAGCCTACGTGTTTGCATTCGTGTTTGTGATGGCGCTCTTTCTGTGGCTGACCGACAAGACCCTGGAATGGTTGTTTTACGACCTGATCCTGGGCTGGAGAAAATAATGACCGATCAACACAGTCCCGTGACGGATGGCGTGGCCGCCGAGGGCATGCGCTGGTATGTGGTGCACGCCTATTCCGGCATGGAAAAGGCGGCTGAGCGCAACATCATCGAGCGCATCAACCGTGAAGGCATGCAGGACAAGTTCGGCCGCATTCTGGTGCCCACCGAAGAAGTGGTGGAGGTCAAGAACGGCCAGAAACGCACCACCGAACGCAAGTTTTTTCCTGGCTATGTGCTGGTGGAAATGGTGATGGACGATGAAACCTGGCACCTGGTGAAGCACACCAACAAGGTCACCGGTTTTGTCGGTGGCGCCAAGAACCGCCCGGCCCCGATTTCCGAGGAAGACGTCCAGAAGATCGTCAACCAGATGCAGGAAGGCACCGACAAGCCCCGCCACAAGGTGGAGTTTGTCGTCGGAGAATACGTGCGCGTCAAGGAAGGCCCGTTCACGGACTTCAACGGCACGGTCGAAGAAGTCAATTACGAGAAGAACAAGATGCGCGTGTCGGTGACCATTTTCGGTCGCGCCACGCCAGTCGAGCTCGAATTCAGCCAGGTCGAAAAGACCTGAAGTTTCCGCGGCACAGGTGGGTCGGCCCGACGCCTGTGCCATTTGTTTTTTCCGGGTCCCCCACCGCGAGGAGGTTGTCATGATGGCAGCCGTCTGCACTCGCAGGAGCTAAAAAATGGCGAAAAAAATCGTCGGCTTCATCAAGCTGCAAGTGCCAGCTGGTAAGGCCAACCCCTCCCCACCGATCGGCCCGGCCCTGGGTCAGCGCGGCCTCAACATCATGGAGTTCTGCAAGGCGTTCAACGCCCAGACCCAGGGTCTTGAGCCCGGTATGCCGATCCCGGTGACCATCACCGCTTTTGCTGACAAGAGCTTCACCTTCAAGATGGGCACGCCTCCGGCGACCTACATGATCAAGAAGGCCATCAAGCTCGACAAGGGTTCTTCGGTACCCAACAAGAACAAGGTCGGCAAGATCACGCGCGCTCAGCTCGAAGAGATCGTGAAGACCAAGATGAAAGACATGACCGCTGCCGACGTGGACGCCGCCGTGCGCACCATCGCCGGTTCGGCCCGCTCGATGGGCGTGATTGTGGAGGGCGTGTAAATGTCCAAGCTGACCAAAAAGCAAAAGGCCTTCGCCGGCAAAGTGGACGCCAACAAGCTCTACGCGCTGACCGACGCCCTGGCCATCATCAAAGAGTGTGCCAACGCCAAGTTTGACGAATCCATCGACGTGGCGATCCAGCTCGGCGTGGACGCCAAGAAATCCGACCAGGTGGTGCGTGGCGCCGTCGTGATGCCCAACGGCACCGGCAAGACCAAGCGCGTGGCCGTGTTCGCCCAGGGCGCCAAGGCCGAAGAAGCCAAGGCCGCCGGTGCCGATATCGTCGGCATGGACGACCTGGCGGCTGACGTCAAGGCAGGCAAGATGGACTTCGACGTCGTCATCGCTTCGCCCGACGCCATGCGTGTGGTCGGTACCCTGGGTCAGATCCTGGGTCCGCGCGGCCTGATGCCCAACCCCAAGGTGGGTACCGTGACGCCCGACGTGGCGCAAGCGGTGCGCAACGCCAAGGCCGGTCAGGTGCAGTTCCGCGTTGACAAGGCTGGCATCGTGCACGGCACGATCGGTCGCCGTTCGTTTGAAGCCGACAAACTCCAGGGCAACCTGGTGGCCCTGCTCGACGCCCTGACCAAGGCCAAGCCCGCCACCAGCAAAGGTGTTTACCTGCGCAAAGTGGCCGTGTCTTCGACCATGGGTGTGGGCGTTCGCGTCGACATGCAATCCATCGCGGCCTGATCGCGAGAAGAATTCGGGCCACTCCGGTGGCCCGGGTGTGGTGGGTCCGGGGGTTGACAACAACGTCAGTCCACGGGGCCATCCAAGACCGTTGGTGTCGGAGCGTGTTCGCGAGAACACCGACCGACTTAATTGTGACAAGCCAACGCAGATGGCGATCCCGCTGCAGATGGATTGAGTTCCTGAAACAGTTGGTCGCTGCAATGAGGCGTGCCGGAGGCCTTTGGGCCGAGGGCACATTTAAGGAGTAGACCTTGAGTCTGAATCGCAGTGAGAAAGAAGCGGTCATTTCCGAAGTGACCAGCCTCGCCGCAAAAGCTCAAACGCTCGTGATGGCGGAATACCGTGGCATCACGGTCGCGAACATGGACAAATTGCGCGTCAATGCCCGCAACAGCGGTGTGAGCCTGAGCGTGTTGAAAAACACCCTGGCCCGCCGTGCGGTGGCTGGCAGCAGTTTTGAAGTGGTCGCCGACCAGATGACCGGTCCGCTGATCTATGGCTTCTCCGAAGACGCCGTGGCCGCCGCGAAAGTGGTGGCCGAATTCGCAAAAACCAACGACAAGTTGGTGATTCGCGCAGGCGTCTACGGTGGCAAAGTCCTGGACATCGAGGGCGTCAAGCAGCTCGCCAGCATCCCATCCAAGGAAGTTTTGTTGGCCCAGCTGTGTGGCTTGCTGATGTCGCCCATGTCGCGTACGGCCGTTGTGCTGGGCGCGTTGGCGGCGAAAAAAGGCGAAGGCGCTGCCGCTCCGGCAGAAGCAGCTGCAGAACCCGCAGCTGAACCCGCCGCACCGGCAGAAGACGCTGCCGCCGCCTGAAGGCGTGGCAGATTCGTTTAACCAATTGTTAGGAAATCAAAATGGCATTCGATAAAGACGCATTTTTGACCGCGCTGGACAGCATGACGGTCATGGAACTCAACGACCTGGTGAAAGCCATCGAAGAGAAGTTTGGTGTGAGCGCTGCCGCCATGGCCGCTCCCGCTGCTGGTGGTGGCGGTGCCGCTGCTGCTGCTGAAGAGAAGACCGAATTCAACGTCGTGCTGCTCGAAGCCGGCGCCAACAAGGTCTCCGTCATCAAGGCCGTGCGCGAAATCACCGGTCTGGGCCTGAAAGAAGCCAAAGACCTGGTCGACGGCGCTCCGAAGAACGTGAAAGAAGCTGTTGCCAAGGCCGACGCCGAAGCCGCAGTGAAGAAGCTGGTGGATGCCGGCGCCAAGGCCGAGCTGAAGTAATTCACTCGCCAGGCCAGGGCTGGAGTGCTCGAAAGAGCCTCCAGCCTTTGGTGCTTTCTGAGCCGCCAGTGCCGATGGCACTTTTGCAGTGTTTCAAACCCACTGCAGCGCCCATGCACTGGTGCCGTGTTTTAAATAACACTGATAAGCAAACTCTTCCGAGTTTGTTTATCAGTGTTTTCTGACCCCGACTGCAGAAAACGACTTGGTTCGGGCCTGTGTGCAATGCACAGGCCGTCCGCCAATGGTTGGTAGAGGCCAGCCACCAAGCAAGTCACCAGGAGTCCATCCCTGGTAGGCAGACAGTCGCCGCAGACCTCAAGCCCGGAGATCTCATGGCCACAGCATCGAATTATTCATACACCGAACGCAAACGCATCCGAAAGAGTTTTGGCACCCGCGAAACCGTCATCGCGATTCCTTACCTCTTGCAGATGCAAAAGGACGCGTACACCGCGTTCCTGCAAGCCGATTCGGCTCCCAAAAAGCGCACCAACGAAGGCCTTCAGGCTGCGTTTGAGGCCGCCTTCCCCATCGTCTCGCACAACGGCTTTGTGGAGATGAAGTTCGTCGAGTACAACCTGGCCAAGCCGGCGTTCGACGTGCGCGAATGCCAGACCCGTGGCCTGACCTTTGCTTCGGCCGTGCGCGCTCGCGTGCAGCTCATCATTTACGACCGTGAGTCCTCGACCAGCCAGTCCAAGGTCATCAAGGAAGTCAAGGAGCAAGAGGTCTACATGGGCGAAGTGCCCCTGATGACCGACAAGGGTTCCTTCATCATCAACGGCACCGAGCGTGTCATCGTGTCGCAGTTGCACCGTTCACCCGGTGTGTTCTTCGAACACGACAAGGGCAAGACCCACAGCTCGGGCAAGCTGTTGTTCTCGGCCCGCATCATTCCTTACCGCGGTTCGTGGCTCGACTTCGAATTCGATCCGAAGGACGTGCTGTTCTTCCGCGTCGACCGCCGTCGCAAGATGCCGGTCACCATCCTGCTCAAGGCCATCGGTCTGACGCCGGAAACCATCCTGGCCAACTTCTTCGTCAACGACCACTTCCGCCTGATGGACAGCGGCGCCCAGATGGCCTTCGTGCCCGAGCGCCTGCGTGGCGAGGTGGCCCGTTTTGACATCACCGACAAGTCGGGCAAGGTCGTGGTCGCCAAGGACAAGCGCATCACCGTGCGCCACACCCGCGAAATGGAACAGTCCGGCACCACGCACATCAGCGTGCCCGAAGACTTCATGATCGGCCGCGTGGTCGCGCGCAACATCGTGGACGCCGACACCGGCGAGATCATCGCCAAGGCCAATGATGAGTTGACCGAAGTGCTGCTGAAGAAACTGCGCACCTCGGGCGTGCAGGACCTGCAGTGCCTCTACACCAACGAACTCGACCAGGGCGCTTACATCAGCCAGACCCTGCGCAGCGACGAAACCGCTGACGAGTTCGCCGCCCGTGTCGCCATCTACCGCATGATGCGCCCCGGCGAACCGCCGACCGAAGACGCGGTGCAGGCCCTGTTCCACCGCTTGTTCTACAACCCGGACACGTACGACCTGTCGCGCGTGGGCCGCATGAAGTTCAACGCCCGCGTGGGCCGCGACGAATCCACCGGCGCCATGGTACTGTCCAACGAAGACATCCTGGCCGTGGTCAAGATCCTCGTGGACCTGCGCAACGGCCGGGGCGAAGTGGATGACATCGACCACCTGGGTAACCGCCGTGTGCGCTGCGTCGGCGAACTCGCCGAGAACCAGTACCGCACCGGTCTGGCGCGCATCGAAAAGGCCGTGAAAGAGCGTCTGGGCCAGGCCGAGCAAGAGCCGCTGATGCCGCACGACCTGATCAACTCCAAGCCGATTTCCGCGGCCCTGAAGGAGTTCTTCGGCGCGTCGCAGCTGTCGCAGTTCATGGACCAGACCAACCCGCTGGCCGAGATCACCCACAAGCGCCGCGTGTCGGCCCTTGGCCCGGGTGGTCTGACCCGCGAACGTGCCGGCTTCGAAGTGCGCGACGTGCACGTGACCCACTACGGTCGCGTCTGCCCGATTGAAACGCCTGAAGGTCCAAACATCGGCCTGATCAACTCGCTGGCCCTGTACGCGCGCCTGAACGAATACGGCTTCATCGAAACACCGTACCGTCGCGTGATCGATGGCCAGGTGACGAACCAGATCGACTACCTGTCGGCCATTGAAGAAGGCAAGTACGTCATCGCCCAGGCCAATGCCACGCTGGACGCCGAAGGCCGCCTGACCGGCGACCTGATTTCCGCGCGTGAAAAGGGTGAATCCATCCTGACCTCGGCCGACACCATCCAGTACATGGACGTGTCGCCGGCGCAGATCGTGTCGGTGGCCGCCTCGCTGGTTCCTTTCCTGGAGCACGATGACGCGAACCGCGCGCTGATGGGCGCCAACATGTCGCGCCAGGCCGTGCCTGTGCTGCGTCCCGAGAAGCCGCTGGTCGGCACCGGCATCGAGCGCGTCGCCGCGATCGACTCCGGCACCGTGGTCACCGCCAAGCGTGGCGGCGTGGTCGACTACGTGGACGCGACCCGCATCGTGATCCGCGTGAACGACGCCGAAGCCGTGGCCGGTGAAGTCGGTGTGGACATCTACAACCTGATCAAGTACCAGCGTTCCAACCAGAACACCAACATCCACCAGCGCCCGATCGTCAAGAAGGGCGATCTGCTGGGCAAGGGTGACGTGATCGCCGACGGCGCTTCGACCGACCTGGGTGAAATCTCGATCGGCCAGAACATGCTGATCGCCTTCATGCCCTGGAACGGCTACAACTTCGAGGACTCGATCCTGATCTCCGAGCGCGTGGTCGCCGAAGACCGCTACACCTCGATCCACATCGAGGAACTGGTGGTCATGGCGCGCGACACCAAGCTGGGCGCGGAAGAAATCACCCGCGACATCCCCAACCTGGCCGAGCAGCAGCTCAACCGCCTGGACGACTCCGGCATCATCTACGTCGGCGCCGAAGTGCTGCCCGGCGACGTGCTGGTGGGCAAGGTCACACCCAAGGGCGAGACCACGCTCACGCCCGAAGAAAAACTGCTGCGCGCCATCTTCGGCGAGAAGGCCAGCGACGTGAAAGACACCTCGCTGCGCGTGGACCAGGGCTCGCAAGGCACCGTGATCGACGTGCAGGTCTTCACCCGCGAAGGCATCACGCGCGACAAGCGCGCGCAGCAGATCATCGACGACGAACTGAAGCGTTTCCGCCTGGACCTGAACGACCAGCTGCGCATCGTGGAAGCCGACGCCTTCGACCGTATCGAGAAGTTGCTGACCGGCAAGCTCGCCAACGGCGGCCCGAAGAAGCTGTCCAAGGGCACGACCATCGACAAGGCCTACCTGGCCGACGTCGAGAAGTACCACTGGTTCGACATCCGTCCGGCCGACGATGATGTCGCCGCCCAGCTGGAGTCGATCAAGAACTCGATGGAGCAGACGCGTCACAGCTTCGACCTCGCGTTCGAAGAGAAACGCAAGAAGCTCACGCAGGGCGACGAGCTGCCCGCTGGCGTGTTGAAGATGGTCAAGGTCTACCTCGCCGTCAAGCGCCGCCTGCAGCCGGGTGACAAGATGGCCGGCCGCCACGGCAACAAGGGTGTGGTCTCCAAGATCGTTCCGGTCGAAGACATGCCCTACATGGCCGACGGCACCCCCGCCGACATCGTGCTGAACCCGCTGGGCGTGCCTTCGCGCATGAACGTGGGTCAGGTGCTGGAAGTCCACCTGGGCTGGGCCGGCAAGGGCATTGGCCAGCGCATCGGCGACATGCTGCAGCAGGAAGCCAAGGCTTCCGAAATGCGAGCGTTCCTCGAAACGGTCTACAACCACACCGGCAAGAAAGAGACCCTGTCCGAGCTCAGCGACGCTGACGTGATGGAGATGGCCGAAAACCTGACGAACGGCGTACCGTTTGCCACGCCGGTGTTCGATGGTGCGTCGGAAGATGAAATCCGCGCCATGCTGAAGCTGGCGTACCCGGACGACATCGCCGCCAAGAAGGGCCTGACCGAAACCCGCACCCAGGCGCAGCTGTACGACGGCCGCACGGGTGACGCTTTCGAGCGCAAGACCACCGTGGGCTACATGCACTTCCTGAAGCTGCACCACCTGGTCGACGACAAGATGCACGCCCGTTCCACCGGCCCGTACTCCCTGGTCACGCAGCAACCGCTGGGCGGCAAGGCGCAGTTCGGTGGTCAGCGTTTCGGCGAGATGGAAGTGTGGGCACTCGAAGCCTACGGCGCTTCCTACATCCTGCAGGAAATGCTCACCGTCAAGTCCGACGACGTGCAGGGCCGCACCAAGGTGTACGAAAGCATCGTCAAGGGCGAGCACTCGATCGAAGCGGGCATGCCCGAGTCGTTCAACGTGCTGGTCAAGGAAATTCGTTCGCTCGGTATCGACATCGAACTCGAACGCTCCTAATTCGCCGGCAAGACAAGGATTGAACCCATGAAATCATTACTCGACCTGTTCAAGCAGTTCACGCCCGACGAGCATTTCGATGCCATCCGCATCGGCCTGGCTTCGCCGGAAAAAATCCGCTCGTGGTCTTTCGGCGAAGTCAAGAAGCCCGAGACCATCAACTACCGCACGTTCAAGCCCGAACGCGACGGCCTGTTCTGCGCCAAGATTTTTGGTCCCATCAAGGACTACGAATGCCTGTGCGGCAAATACAAGCGCCTCAAGCACCGCGGCGTGATCTGCGAGAAGTGCGGCGTTGAAGTCACGCAGACCAAGGTGCGCCGCGAGCGCATGGGTCACATCGACCTGGCCGCGCCCTGCGCCCACATCTGGTTCCTGAAGTCGCTGCCTTCGCGTCTGGGCCTGATCCTGGACATGACGCTGCGCGACATCGAACGCGTGCTGTACTTCGAAGCCTATGTGATCGTCGATCCGGGCATGACGCCGCTGAAGAAATTCGCGATCATGACCGAGGACGACTACGACGCCAAGCGCAAGGAATTCGGCGACGAGTTCATTGCCAAGATGGGCGCCGAAGGTATCAAGGAGCTGCTGCAGGCCATCGACCTCGAGATCGAGATCGAAAAGCTGCGCAACGACCTGACCGGTTCCGAGCTCAAGATCAAGAAGAACGCCAAGCGCCTGAAGGTGCTGGAAGCCTTCAAGAAGTCCGGCATCAAACCCGAGTGGATGGTGCTGGACGTGCTGCCCGTGCTGCCGCCGGACCTGCGTCCGCTGGTGCCGCTGGACGGCGGCCGCTTCGCGACCTCTGACCTGAACGACCTGTACCGCCGCGTCATCAACCGCAACAGCCGTCTGCGCCGCCTGCTCGAACTCAAGGCCCCTGAAATCATTGCGCGCAACGAAAAGCGCATGCTGCAGGAAGCCGTGGACTCGCTGCTGGACAACGGTCGCCGTGGCAAGGCCATGACGGGTGCCAACAAGCGCGCCCTGAAGTCGCTGGCCGACATGATCAAGGGCAAGAGCGGCCGTTTCCGCCAGAACTTGCTGGGCAAGCGTGTCGACTACTCGGGCCGTTCGGTCATCGTGGTCGGTCCGACGCTCAAGCTGCACCAGTGCGGCCTGCCCAAGCTGATGGCGCTGGAGCTGTTCAAGCCTTTCATCTTCTCGCGTCTCGAAGCCATGGGCATCGCGACCACCATCAAGGCCGCGAAGAAGGAAGTCGAAGCCGGCACGCCGGTGGTGTGGGACATCCTGGAAGAGGTGATCAAAGAGCACCCGGTGATGCTGAACCGCGCACCCACGCTGCACCGCCTGGGTATCCAGGCTTTTGAACCCATCCTGATCGAAGGCAAGGCGATCCAGCTGCACCCCCTCGTTTGCGCGGCCTTCAACGCCGACTTCGATGGCGACCAGATGGCCGTTCACGTGCCGCTGTCGGTGGAAGCCCAGATCGAAGCCCGCACCCTGATGCTGGCCTCGAACAACATCCTGTTCCCGGCCAACGGCGAACCCTCCATCGTGCCGTCGCAAGACGTGGTGCTGGGTCTGTACTACGCGACCCGCGAGCGCATCAACGGCAAGGGCGAAGGCATGATCTTTGCCGACCTGCTGGAACTGCAGCGTGCGCTGGACAACGGCGTGGTCGAGATCACCGCCAAGATCAGCGTGCGTCTGCAGCAGTACACGCTGGACAAGGCCACGGGTGAATTCACGCCTTTCATCTCCCTGGTCGACACGACGGTTGGCCGCGCGCTGCTGTCCGAGATCCTGCCCAAGGGCCTGCCTTTCGAAGTGCTGAACAAGCCGCTGAAGAAGAAGGAAATCTCCAAGCTGATCAACGTGTCTTTCCGCAAGTGCGGTCTGAAAGAGACCGTGGTTTTCGCCGACAAGCTGTTGCAGAACGGTTTCCGACTGGCCACCCGCGCCGGTATCTCGATTGCCGTGGACGACATGCTGGTGCCGAAGGAAAAGCCGGCCATCATCGAACGCTCGGAAAAAGAGGTGAAGGAAATCGCCCAGCAATACGCTTCGGGTCTGGTGACCGCAGGCGAACGCTACAACAAGGTGGTGGACATCTGGGGCAAGGCCGGTGACGAGATCTCCAAGGTCATGATGGCCCAACTGGCCAAGCAGAAGACCACCGACCGCCACGGCAATGAAGTGGACCAGGAGTCGTTCAACTCCATCTACATGATGGCCGACTCGGGTGCCCGCGGTAGCGCGGCCCAGATTCGCCAGCTGGCCGGCATGCGCGGCCTGATGGCCAAGCCCGACGGCTCCATCATCGAGACCCCCATCACGGCGAACTTCCGTGAAGGTCTGAACGTGTTGCAGTACTTCATCTCCACCCACGGCGCCCGAAAGGGCCTGGCCGACACGGCGCTGAAGACCGCGAACTCGGGTTACCTGACCCGCCGTCTGGTGGACGTGACGCAGGATCTGGTGGTCAACAGCCAGGACTGCGGTACGACCAACGGCACGGTGATGCGCGCCATCGTCGAAGGTGGTGAAGTGATCGAGTCGCTGCGCGACCGCATCCTGGGCCGCACCACCTGCGATGAGGTGATCCACCCGGAGACCCGCGCGGTCCTGTTGCCGGCCGGCACCCTGCTGGACGAAGACATGCTCGACGAGCTGGAAGCCGCTGGCGTGGACGAGGTCAAGGTGCGCACCGCACTGACCTGCGAAACCCGCTTCGGCATCTGCGCCAAGTGCTATGGCCGCGACCTGGGCCGCGGTGGCCTGGTGAACATCGGCGAAGCCGTCGGTGTGATCGCAGCCCAGTCGATTGGCGAACCCGGCACGCAGCTGACCATGCGCACCTTCCACATCGGTGGTGCGGCGTCGCGTGCGGCCGTGGCCTCCAGTGTGGAAGCCAAGTCCAGCGGTTCGATCGGTTTCAACGCCACCATGCGTTATGTAACCAACACCAAGGGCGAGCTGGTGGTGATTGCGCGTTCCGGCGAAATCATCATCCACGACGAAATCGGTCGTGAGCGCGAACGCCACAAGGTGCCCTACGGCGCCATCCTGGCGGTCAAGGCCGACCAGGCCATCAAGGCCGGTGCGATCCTGGCCAACTGGGACCCGCTGACCCGACCCATCATCACGGAATTCGCCGGTCAGGTGAAGTTCGAGAACGTGGAAGAGGGTCTGACGGTGGCCAAGCAGGTCAACGACGTGACCGGTCTGTCCTCGCTGGTGGTGATCGATCCGAAGCACCGCGGTTCGACCAAGGTGGTTCGTCCGCTGGTCAAGCTGCTCGACGCCCAGGGCAACGAAGTGAAGATCCCCGGCACCGACCACTCGGTGACGGTGGGCTTCCAGATCGGCGCGCTGCTGGAAGTGCGCGACGGTCAGGACGTCGGCCCCGGCCACGTGCTCGCCCGCATCCCGGTCGAAGGCCAGAAGACGCGCGACATCACCGGCGGTCTGCCGCGGGTGGCCGAGCTGTTCGAAGCCCGCAGCCCGAAGGACAAGGGCATGCTGGCCGAGATGACCGGTACCGTGTCGTTCGGCAAGGAGACCAAGGGCAAGGTTCGCCTGCAGATCACCGATCCGGAAGGCAAGATCTGGGACGAACTCATCCCCAAGGAAAAGAACATCTTGGTGCACGAAGGCCAGGTGGTCAACAAGGGCGAGAGCGTGGTGGACGGCCCGGCCGATCCGCAGGACATCCTGCGCCTGCTGGGCATCGAAGAGCTGTCGCGTTACATCGTGGACGAGGTGCAGGACGTGTACCGACTCCAGGGCGTGAAGATCAACGACAAGCACATCGAGGTGATCGTGCGCCAGATGCTGCGCCGCGTGATCGTCGACAGCGTGGGCGATTCGAACTACATCGCCGGTGAGCAGGTCGAGCGTTCGGAGATCCTCAACACCAACGACGCGCTGCGCGCCGAGGGCAAGCTGCCCGCGGTCTACAGCAACGTGCTGCTGGGTATCACCAAGGCCTCGCTGTCCACCGATTCCTTCATCTCGGCGGCTTCCTTCCAGGAAACCACCCGCGTGTTGACCGAAGCGGCCATCATGGGCAAGCGCGACGAACTGCGTGGCCTGAAGGAAAACGTGATCGTGGGTCGTCTGATCCCGGCCGGTACCGGCATGGCTTACCACGAGGCGCGCAAGGTCAAGGAAAAGATGGACGACGAAGAGCGTCGCGCCATCGCCGAAGCCGACGCCGTGTCGCTGGCGGCCGATCAGGCCGACGCTTCGAGCACCAACGAAGCGGCTGAATAAGCCACATGAACTGAACCCGGCTTCACCGCTGAGTTCCTGAACGCCCCCGGCCATCTGGCCGGGGGCGTTTTTATTTGTCTGCGGGTCGATGCCCCTGACAACGTGGACGGGCGCTGGGGTATATTGCCAGCGCCCAGGTACCGGATCGAGGGCGTTTGTTTGATCACAGGAGTTCACACACCATGTCGGCTACTTTGTGGATTTTGCTGGCCGTTGGGCTGGCGTTGGTGTTCTGGGCCGTGGGCGCCTACAACCGCCTGGTGCGGCTGAAAAATGCCATCGCCAACGCTTTTGGCCAGATCGACGTGCAGTTGAAGCGTCGCTACG
This sequence comes from Hydrogenophaga sp. L76, assembly GCF_057654755.1. Lineage (NCBI taxonomy): Bacteria > Pseudomonadati > Pseudomonadota > Betaproteobacteria > Burkholderiales > Comamonadaceae > Hydrogenophaga > Hydrogenophaga sp. L76. The sequence continues at coordinate 2,625,889 of NZ_CM172807.1, read as the reverse complement.
ACCTGATCCCCAACCTGGTCGAAGTGGCGCGCAAATACCTGGCGCACGAAGCGCAGACGCTGGAAGCCGTGATCGCTGCGCGCAATCAGGCGCGCAGTGCCGAACAGAGCGCCGCCGCCAGCCCCCTGAATGCCGGCGCGCTCGGCGCGCTGGCCGGTGCCGAGCAACTGCTCGGTGGCGCGCTGGGCCGCCTGTTTGCGGTGGCCGAGGCCTACCCGGATCTCAAGGCCGACCAGACCATGCGCGAACTCAGTGAAGAGCTCTCGAGCACCGAAAACCGCATTGGCTTCGCGCGCCAGGCCTACAACGACCATGTGCTCGAATTCAACGATGCGGCGGCCCAGTTCCCGACGCTGATCGTGGCGCGCCTGTTCAATTTTCCGACCCAGTCGATGCTGGAATCCACCAGCAACGAAACCGAGCGCCAGGCCGTGAAGGTCGCGTTCTGACGTGCTGATTTTCGAGTCGCAACGTGAGGCGCGCGGGCAGACCCGCAAGCTGCTGCTGGTCTTCGCGCTCACCGTGTTGCTGCTGGTGCTGGCGGTCAATGCCGCTCTGGCCCTGGCCTGGGGGCTGACCTGGAGCTTCTGGTTCCCGGGAGCGGGTTTCCCGCGACACTTCTTTGCAGTCAACACCGCCGTGGTGTTGCTGTTTGTGCTGGGCGGCTGGTGGGTGGAAACCTCACGCCTGGCCAGCGGTGGCGGTCAGCGTCTGGCCGAACAGATGGGCGCACGGCCCGCGCAGCCATCGGGCAACTTCGACGAGCAGCGTTTCTGCAACATCGTCGACGAGATGGCCATATCGTCGGGCATGAAGCGGCCGACCGCCATGGTGGTGGCGCGCGACCAGGGCATCAACGCCTTTGCCACCGGTTGGGATGAAGACGACGCTGTGGTTGCGGTCACCCGCGGTGCGCTCGAGTTCCTGACGCGCGAGGAGCTGCAGGGGCTGGTGGCCCACGAATTCAGCCACATCCGTGAAGGCGATACGCGCCTCAACATGCGGCTGATCGGCATGGTGTTCGGCCTGGAGATGCTCTACCGCATGGGCCAGCACCTGTTTGAACCCGATGTGCGGGGCCGGCGCATGGCCGCGGCCTTGCTGGGACTGGCCATCATGGCTGCCGGCTGGTTGGGCTGGGTGGCAGGGCACGCCTTGCAGGCGGCGGTGTCGCGCCAGCGCGAATACCTGGCCGACGCCCGCGCTGTGCAGTGGACGCGCAGCCGCGATGGCCTCGGCGGTGTGCTGCGCAAGGTCAAGAGCCAGCGCCAGGCGGACTTTGCACCCCGCCAGGTCGGCTCCACGGTGCAGCACATGCTGCTGGTGGGGAACGAGGTCGGTCAGGTGGCACACTGGCTCGATTCGCACCCCACGCTGGAGCAGCGCATCCGCCGCATCTATGGCCGCCACATGGGGGCGCTGCCCCTGGAGCGTGACCCCGCGCTGGATGCCACAGCCACTGCCCAAGCCGCGCCGACAGATCCTTCAGGACCTCAGGCTCCGGGCTGGACACTCAGCTGATGGCGAATATCTACCAGGACCCTCATTGACCTCCAACAGCTCCGCAGACCGCCCGGTGCCCAACGCGCCAACGCTTGCCACGCAACTGCGCTGGACCGCCCAGTGCGTGCTCGCGGTCGAACAGGGTCGCTCGCTCAGCGAGGTGCTGCCCCAAGTGGCATCGGCGCTGCGACCGGGCGTGCAGGCGCTCACCTTCCAGACCCTGCGCCAGCTCGGCGCTGCGCGCGCACTCGGTCGGCTGCTGGCGCAGCGTGCGCCTGCCGCGCCGGTGCTGGCCTTGCTGCACAGCGCGCTGGCCGTGTTGCTGGGTGATGAAAACGGGCAGCACTACCAGCCCCACACCGTGGTGGATCAGGCGGTGGAGGCGGCCAAGCAGCAGCGCAGCACCAGCATGCAGGCGGGCTTTCTCAACGCCTGCCTGCGGCGGTTTCTGCGCGAACGCGAGGCCCTGTGCGCGCAGCTGGTGGACGATCCGGTCGCGCGCTGGAACCACCCGCTGTGGTGGGTGGAGCGGCTGCAGCACGATCATCCCGAGCACTGGGCCGCGATCCTTGAGGCCAACAACGTGCCCGGCCCGATGGCGCTGCGGGTCAACCGGCGCCGCGCCGCGCGGGACGACTACCGCGCCCAGCTGGAGGCCGCCGGTCTGTCGGCCAGCCCGGTGGGCGATGACGGTCTGGTGTTGTCGGCCGCGCAGCCGGTGGAGCGCCTGCCCGGCTTTGCCCGAGGGCATGTTTCCGTGCAGGACGCAGCGGCCCAGATGGCCGCCAGCCTGCTGCTCGACGGCCGCGCCTGGAGCCCCGCCGACCGCGTGCTCGACGCCTGTGCCGCGCCCGGCGGCAAGACCGCGCACCTGCTCGAACGCGCCGATCTCGACCTGCTCGCGCTGGACGTCGACGCCCGGCGCTGCACCCGCATCCACGACAACTTGCGGCGCCTGGGCCTGAGCGCCGAGGTGCAGTGCGCCGACGCCGCCAACACCGCGGGCTGGTGGGACGGGCGCCCCTTTGACGCCATCCTGCTCGACGCGCCCTGCACGGCTTCGGGCATCGTGCGCCGCCACCCCGACGTGCGCTGGCTGCGCCGGGCCAGCGACGTGGCCCAACTCGTGGCTGTGCAGCGGCAGTTGCTGGAGCGGCTGTGGCCGCTGCTCAAGCCGGGTGGTCGCCTGCTGTATTGCACCTGCTCGGTGTTCCAGGCCGAAGGATCCGAACAGGTGAATGCGTTTCTGCTGCACCACACCGATGCCGTTCTGCAGCCTTCCCCTGGCCATTTGCTCCCCGGAACCGCCGCTGCCCATGGGGAGTTCAACGACAATGTGCCCGGTGGATACGACGGTTTCTTTTACGCACGCATCGACAAGGCCGGGCCTTGAGGGGGCCGTGCGCCGGGCGGCAACGCGTCTGTCGTTGCGATGGGTTCGTGCTTTGGTCTGGGTGTTCGCGCTGGCTTGCCTGGCGGGACCCGTCATGGCACGCGAGCCCGAAATCCAGTTCGTCAGCCTTCAGCGCAACACGGATGCGCTGACACTTTCCGTGCGACTGGGCTCGGTCGCCACGGCGGCGGTTGAAGATGCCCTGCTCAAGGGTGTGCCGATGTACTTCGTCTGGCAGGCCGACGTGTACCGTGACCGCTGGTACTGGGCCGATAAACGCGTGAGTTCGATGGTCCGGACCTTTCGGCTGGCCTACCAGCCACTGACCCGGCGCTGGCGTCTGAGTCAGGCCCACGATGGTGTGACGGGCTCGGGTGCGGCGGCACTGCAATATGCGCTGCACCAGAACTTCGAGAGCCTTGACGAGGTGCTGGCGGTCGTGGGCCGCGTTTCCAGCTGGGTCATTGCCGACGCAGCCCGGCTGGACGACGGTGCGCAGCACCGGGTCGAATGGCGGTTCAGCCTGGATCTTTCGCTGCTGCCGCGCCCGTTCCAGATCGGCATGGCCAACCAGTCCGACTGGAACATCGAGGTGGATGGGCGGCTCGATGTGCCCCATCAAGCCAAGGTCGATCCGCCTCCGGACATCGCCGTTGAGGTCAGGCCCGGCGAACCGGCGCGGTGAGGTGTGATGGCCCGCCGCTCTTCCTCCGCCGCCGCTGATTCATGAGCGAACACGTCCGATCTCCCGAGAAAAGACGCGCCTCCATGCGCTGGGCGGTGATCGTGGCCCTGGTGGTCATGACCGGTCTGGGCATGGTGCTGCTGTTCCTGCTCACCCTGGCCACACGCAACCGCGTGCTCTACGAGCAGTATTTTTCCTGGCTGTTCGGTGTCAATGTGACGGTGGCGACCTTGTTGTTCCTCGTCATCGTGTGGCTGGCGGTGCGGCTGGTCAGACGTCTGCGGCGTGGCAAGTTCGGGAGCCAGCTGCTGCTCAAGCTGGCCGCCATCATCGGGCTGGTCGGGGTGTTGCCCGGGCTGCTGATCTACACGGTGTCGTACCAGTTCGTTTCGCGGTCCATCGAAAGCTGGTTTGACGTGCGGGTGGAGTCTGCGCTGACCGCAGGGCTGAACCTGGGTCGCACCACGCTGGACACCCTGAGTGCCGATCTCGGCGCCAAGACCCGCATGGCCGCGGAACAGCTGTCGCGGGTGCCCGACGCCTCGGCGGTGCTGGCACTGGAGCGACTGCGCGAAAGCCTGTCGGCAAGCGATCTGGTGCTCTGGAGCGCTTCGGGGCAGGCGATCGCCAGCGCCGGCGCCTCGCGCTTCGACTTTTCGCCCGATCGTCCTGGCATGGCCCAGTTGCGCAGCGTTCGCGCGAACCGGGTGATGGTGCTGGTCGAAGGGCTTGATGAGGGCGGGGAAGAGCCGGCACAGGCCGGCTTGTTGGTGGCACAGGCACACATCAAGGTGCTCGCCCTCGTGGAGGCGGCCGGTTTCGGATTCAATGAAAACCCGCGCTACCTCCAGGTCGTGGTGCCCCTGCCGCGAGCGCTGGTCGCCGATGCCTTGGCCGTTCAGGTGGCCAACCGCGAATACCAGGAGCGCGCGCTGGGACGCCAGGGGCTGCAACGCATGTACATCGGCACGCTCACGCTGGCCCTTTTTCTGGCCATCTTCGGCGCCGTGTTGCTGGCGGTGTTGCTGGGCAATCACCTGGTGCGTCCCTTGCTCGTGCTCGCCGAAGGCATGCGCGAGGTCGCCCAGGGCAACCTCGCGCCCAAGGTTGAACTGACCTCGCGCGACGAGCTCGCGGGCCTGACCCGCACTTTCGCCCACATGACGCAGGACCTCGCCGATGCGCGCTCGGCGGTGCAGCACAGCATGGAGCAGGTGGACGCCGCCCGCGACAACCTGCAGACCATCCTCGACAACCTCACGGCCGGTGTGGTCGTGCTGGACGAGCGCGGCGGCGTGCTCAGCGTCAACCCGGGGGCGGCCCGCATCCTGCGCACCCCGCTGGGGCTGCATCTTGGGCAACCGCTGGCGGCCGTGGTTGGCCTGGAAAATTTTGCGGCGCAGGTGCTGCAGCAGTTCGAGCGCTTCCTGTCCGATGACACCCCGCACGAAGGCGGTCACTGGCAGCAATCGTTTGAACTCGGCGCGCACGACGCCACGGGCCAGCATGAAGGCATCACGTTGATCGCCCGCGGGGCCTTGCTGCCCAACAACGAGCGCTTGCTGGTGTTTGACGACGTGTCGGAGATGGTGTCCGCCCAGCGCGCGCGCGCCTGGGGCGAAGTGGCGCGGCGCCTGGCGCACGAGATCAAGAACCCGCTGACACCCATCCAGCTGTCCGCCGAGCGCCTGGCCATGAAACTGCAGGGCAAGGTTCAGCCGGCAGAGCAGGCCCTGCTGGACAAATCGGTCCGCACCATCGTCGATCAGGTCGACGCCATGAAGCACCTGGTCAACGAGTTCCGAGACTACGCGCGGCTGCCTGCAGCACAACTCACGCCCACCGACCTCAATGCCCTGGTGCGCGACATTCTGGTCCTGTATGACAGCTCGGCGGTGCCCGTGAAGACCGATCTGGACGATGACTGCCCCAGTGTGATGGCCGATCCGCAGCAACTGCGACAGATCCTGCACAACCTGGTGCAGAACGCGCAGGACGCCATGGCCGGGCAAGCCGGTGCCGAAGTACTGCTCCACACCCGGCGCTCAGGCTCGGGCCAGTGGGTGCGCCTGTCCGTGATCGATCAGGGTCCCGGATTCGCTGAAAACATCCTCAAGCGGGCGTTCGAACCCTATGTCACGACCAAGACCAAAGGCACCGGCTTGGGCCTGGCGGTGGTCAAGAAAATCATGGAAGAGCATGGCGGGCGCGTGGATATCAGCAACCGGTTGATCGATGGCAAAGTGGTGGGCGCCCAAGTGTCGTTATCATTCGCAGTTGCAAATTGACAACACGGACCGAGGGAAACATTTCACGCCATGGCAACTATTCTGGTCGTAGACGACGAACTGGGCATCCGGGATCTTCTCTCCGAGATCCTCAACGACGAAGGCCACACGGTCGAGCTGGCGGAAAACGCCGCTCAAGCCCGTGTTCTGCGCACGCAGATGCGCCCTGATCTGGTGTTGCTGGATATCTGGATGCCCGACACCGATGGCGTGACCTTGCTCAAGGAATGGGCCAGCGGTGGCATGCTCAACATGCCCGTGATCATGATGAGCGGACACGCCACCATCGATACCGCCGTGGAAGCCACACGCATCGGCGCCACCGCCTTCCTCGAAAAGCCCATCACCCTGCAGAAGCTGCTCAAAGCCGTGGACATGGGGCTGAACAAACCGGTGGCCAGGGTCGGTGCTGCGTTGCCCCTGAAAAATGGCGCGCTCGCGCCCGTGATGGAGCTGACCGTGGAAGTGGCCATGACCGGTGGCAGCCAGCCCGATGTGGTGTTTGACATCGGTCCCCAGCCTTCGCAGGCCTTCAACCTGGAAGGGCCGCTGCGCGAGGCGCGCGACGAGTTCGAGAAGGCCTATTTCGAATACCACCTGGCCAAGGAGTCCGGCTCCATGACGCGGGTGGCTGAAAAGACGGGTCTGGAGCGCACCCACCTGTACCGCAAGCTCAAGCAGCTTGGCGTGGATCTCGCCCGCAGCAAGCGCAACGCCCTTTGAACGCAGCGTCTGCAAAGTGGGGTCGATAAGCTGCTACAATCTTGCTTCTGTTTGGCCCGGTAGCTCAGTTGGTAGAGCAGCGGATTGAAAATCCGCGTGTCGATGGTTCGATTCCGTCCCAGGCCACCAAACACCTCGCAAAAGCCCATCCAACGAGATGGGCTTTTGCTTTTCCGGGTTGACCTTTTGTGTGGGTCGATCCAGGCCGGTTCGGCACCGAACCGGTTCACTGAATCTCAGGATTCGCTGTCGGCAAGACCGACTCCCCGGGCTCCGGCCCACCATCTTGCAAGGACTCCCCCGTGGTCACTGAAACATTTGCGCATGGGCACACCGAACTGGTTGCCCAGTTCGTGAGCCAGCTCACCACCCGCACCCTGAACCGCTTTGCCGAAGAATCCCGCCTGGATGGGGAAAGTCTGAAGGATGCCGTCGACCGCTATGAGATCGACTACGCCTGGCACATCCTGGGCTCGGACCGGATGCGCGAGTCCACTGTGGCGGTGCTGAAGGCCGGGCTCCCGCAATCGGTCACGGACGAACACCGGGACATCGTCGCCGCAATTCTGAGGTCGGCCGCCGAAAAGCTCGCGCCCGATGTGCTGATGAGTTTTGACAACGATGTGCCCGAACAGCTGGGAGGCCTGTTGCAGGCATGGTTCGAGGGCCATCCGGTTCCGGCGGTGGAGGCCGCCTGCTGAACGGTGCGCGCTGATCGGGCTTGGCCGCAACGGTGAGCCTTGGGAACCGACAAGAAAAAACCGGCGCGAGGCCGGTTTTTTTTCATGAGGCATCGACAGATGCTCAGTTGAACGGACGCGGCTTCGGCGTCTTGTCGGTCGAAGGCGGCATGATCGGCAGCGCGATCTGCGGTTGCTGGCCGGTCAGGGTCTTGAGGAAGGCCACGATCTTGGCGTTTTCGTCCTTGTTGAACTCGCGGCCCAACTGCAGTCGGCCCATCAGGTCCACGGCTTCCGTCATCGTTTCGGCTGCGCCGTCGTGGAAGTAGGGGTAGGTGAGTTCGATGTTGCGCAGCGTTGGCACTTTGAAGTTCAGGCGGTCGGCATCTTTGCCGGTCACGTCCACACGTCCGGCCGCGGTGCTGGCGGTTTTGTAGGGCTGTACCAGACCCATCTTCTGGAACGAGTTGCCGCCCAGGTTGGGACCGTTGTGGCAAGCCACGCAACCGCTGTCCTTGAACAGTTTGTAGCCGGCCAGCTCGTCGGCCGTGATGGCCTTCTTGTCGCCGTCGAGCCACTGGTCAAAGCGCGAGTTCGGCGTCACCAGGGTTTCTTCAAAAGCGGCGATGGCGGTGGTCACCTCGTCGATGGTGAGCTGGTCGGTCTTGAAGACCTGTTTGAACTCATCCACGTAGCCAGGGATGGACCTCAGCGTTTCAATGGCGAGCTCATGCGTGAAGGCCATTTCGCCCGGGTTGGCGATCGGGCCGCCGGCCTGTTCTTTCAGGTCCTTGGCGCGGCCGTCCCAGAACTGCGCGAGGTTCAGTCGCGAGTTCAGCACCGTGGGCGAGTTGATCGGGCCCTGCTGCCAGTTGTGGCCGATGGAGGTTTTCAGGTTGTCGGTGCCGCCCAGGCTCAGGTTGTGGCAGCTGTTGCACGAAATGAAGCCGGACTTGGACAGACGGGGATCAAAAAACAGTTTCTTGCCCAGTTCAACCGCAGCGGGATTGACCGCTTTGGGCGCTGGAACCGGAGAAACAGGCTCTTGATCCTGTGCCATGGCGGCGCTGGAGGTCATGAGGGCTGCAACAGCCACAGCGCGGAGTACCCACTGGAGAGATTTTGTGGTTTTCATGATGTCGGTGCTTTCAAAGTGTCAGAAGAATCACGGCATCAGTGGCGGTGTGACCGTCCGCAGACGTTTGCTTGTGACGGGGGCACTGTATGAGGGTAATCCCGGGTTTTTGTTGATCCCGGTCAACCTGATAGCCGACATCAATAGACTTCGACTATGTACTTCTTAGTCGTTGGCTATTGATGGCAGATGTTTTGGCCAATGCGGCGCAACGGGTGCGATCAGCGCCAGCCGGGCGCCTTGTCGAGACGGAAATACAGGCTGGACTGGCCGCTGGTGCTGCCTTCCGCCGGGCGTCGAATGCCGCGAATGACCTGCCCGCACGCCAGTGGCGCACCCGCCCAGACCGCATCCATGGTCACGCCGTCGGCGGATTCGTCGAGGTTGAACTCGCCGTCCACCACATCGCCTGACACCTGGGCCTGTACATCGTTGCCGGCGGTGGATCGCTTGATGTGACCACGCACGCTGCCGGGATAGTCGGGGTGGCGCTCGAACAGCACGGCGCCGCGGGAGTGGGGCTCGGTTTCCAGTCCGTCCAGCGGCCACAGCGTGAGCTGCCACAGGCCGTAGAGATGGACAGGTGTCATGCGGGCCGGTTCGACGCAGGTCAACGCCGCAGGCCCGTTGGGGCTGTTCTGGGCGGTGGCGTCGGGTGAGGACGTTGCTGTCAGCAAGGTCAGCAACATGGAGCCGATCAACGCGGACTTGGATCTGGTCTGGTTCATGGTGTTTCCGCGGCTTTCTGCGCGGCCTGGTCGGTGGCGCGCTGGGCGAACTCGGCGCGCAGCGCGCGCAGCTTTTCGCGCGGGTCTTCCTTCACCGTGTTCTGGTCCAGCGCCATCTCCTGGATGAAGCGGCTGGCCATGCCGGGCACGCTTTCGCGGCCCTTCTTGCGGCGCTTGAGCCAGCTCACGGCCAATGTGCGCTGCGCGCGCGTGATGCCCACGTACATCAGACGGCGCTCTTCCTGCAACCGCGACGCCAGGCTCTCGGCACTGGCGTCGCGGTTGCTCTCTTCGTCCATCTTGAACGGCAGCAGGCCTTCGTTCACGCCCACCAGCATCACGTGCGGCCACTCCAGGCCTTTGGATGCGTGCAGGGTCGAAAGCGTCACCACGTTCTGGTCTTTCTCGCGCTCGCTCAGGGTCGAGAGCAGGGCGATGGTCTGAACCACTTCGAGCAGCGTCTTGCGCTCGGTTTCGGTCTGCACGCCGGCCTCGTCCTCGATCTGGCCGCCGCAGCGCCCCGCCACCCAGTCACAGAATTCGACCACGTTGGTCCAGCGCGCGGCCGCCACCTTCTCGTTGTCTTCGCTGTCGTAGAGGTGCTTTTCGTAGGCAATGTCCTTGAGCCACTCGTTCAGAAAGGCGCGGGCGGCCTCGTGACCCACCGTGTGTCTGGCGCGGTACTCCAGGTCGTTCACCGCACGGCCAAACTCGTGCAGCGTCGCCACGGCGCGCGCGGGCAGCGTGGCGCCCAGCGAGTTGGAGAACAGGGCCTCGAACAGGCTGAGCTTGTATTGCGTGGCGAAGTTGCCGAGCTGTTGCAGCGTGGTGTGGCCGATGCCGCGTTTGGGCGTGGTGGCCGAGCGCAAAAACGCCGGGTCGTCGTCGTTGTTCACCAGCAGGCGCAGCCAGGCACAGAGGTCGCGGATCTCGGCCTTGTCAAAAAAGCTCTGGCCGCCCGAGACCTTGTACGGGATCTGGGCGCGGCGCAGCGACTGCTCGAACGATCGCGCCATGTGGTTGGCGCGGTAGAGGATGGCGAAGTCGCGCCACTCCTTGTGCGGCGAAACCGTGCGCAGGCTCTGGATGCGCGCCACCGCGCGCTCGGCCTCGTGCTCCTCGTTGTCGGCGTCGACCACGCGCACCGGCTCGCCTTCGCCAAGGTCGCTCCACAGCGTCTTGGGGAACAGTTTGGGGTTGGGGCCGATCACGTTGTTGGCCGCGCGCAGGATGGCGCTGGTGGAGCGGTAGTTCTGCTCCAGCTTGATGACCTTCAGCTCGGGAAAGTCCTGCGGCAACCGCTTGAGGTTGTCCAGCGTGGCGCCGCGCCAGCCGTAGATGGACTGGTCGTCGTCGCCCACGGCCGTGAAGCGCGCGCGCTCGCCCACCAGCAGTTTCAACAGCTCGTACTGCGTGGCGTTGGTGTCCTGGTACTCGTCCACCAGCACATGGCCCATCTTCTTCTGCCAGCGCTCGCGCACATCGAGGTGCTCGGTGAGCAGCTTGAGCGGCAGGCTGATCAGGTCGTCGAAGTCCACGCTCTGGTAGGCCGTGAGGCGCTCTTCGTAGCGCGCCATGATGGTCGCGGTGATCCGTTCGTTCTCGTCCTTCGCTGCGGCAAGCGCCTGGCCTGAATTCAGGCCCGCGCTCTTCAGGGCGCTGATCGCCCACTGCCAGCCGCGCGCGGTGTTGGCGTCGGTGGTGCCGCCACAGTCCTTGAGCATGCTGGTGATGTCATCGGTGTCGAGGATGCTGAAGTTCTTTTTCAGTCCCAGCGCCGCGCCGTCTTCGCGCAGCAGGCGCACCCCCAGCGCGTGGAAGGTGCAGATCAGCACTTTCTTGGCGTCGCGCCCCACCAGCTGTTTGGCGCGCTCGCGCATTTCGGCGGCGGCCTTGTTGGTGAAGGTGATGGCGGCGATGCGGTCTGCCGCGAGCCCGGCGTTGATGAGGCGGCCGATCTTGTGTGTGATCACCCGCGTCTTGCCCGAGCCCGCGCCGGCCAGCACCAGGCAGGGGCCGCCCAGGTGGTTCACGGCGTCGAGTTGGGCCAGGTTCAGGCCGTGGGACATGGGGACTTCATCGCTGGCATTCGGCAAAGCGTCTGATGATACCGGCGGCCCCCCGCACCCGCTGGCGTGCAGGCCTGGTGTCCGGCTTGCCCGGTGCACCGAGGTGATCCTGAGACAATCGCCCACCGTGCTCAACATCCTGCTCGTCACCTTCCCCTTCTTCGCGCTCGTGCTCGCCGGCTTTCTGGCCGCGCACCGGCGCATGCTGCCGCTGGAGGCGATCCCGGGGTTGAACGGCTTCGTGCTGTATTTCGCTCTGCCCTGCATGCTGTACCGCTTCGGCTCGACCACGCCGATCGCGCAGCTGCTCGATGCTTCGGTGGCGGGTGTCTACCTGCTGTGCGCGCTGATCATGGTGGCGTTTGCCATCGTCATGAGCATGAACAGCCGCATCCGCTGGAACGATGCGTCCATGGGCGCGCTGGTGGCGGCGTTCCCCAACACCGGCTTCATGGGCGTGCCGCTGCTCGCCGCGCTGCTCGGGCCGCAAAGCGTGGGGCCGGTGATCGTGCTGATCGTGGTGGACATGGTGATCACCAGCTCGCTGTGCATCGCGCTCTCGCGGCTGGATGAGGGCGAGGGCCATGGCGCCGAAGCCATGCTGGACGCCGCGAAAAAGGCGCTGCGCGGCGTGGTGGTGAACCCCATGCCCTGGGCCATCATCCTGGGCGGCGTGGCCTCGGCGCTGCAGTTCACCCTGCCCGGACCGGTGGAAAAAACCGTCTGGCTGCTGGCCGATGCGGCCTCGCCGGTCGCGCTGTTCACCATCGGCGCGGTGCTGGCGCGTTCGCAGATCCAGTCCAGCCACCCCATGCCCACCAGCGACTATTTGCCGGTGGCGATCATGAAGCTGTTGTTGCACCCGCTGCTGGTGCTGGCTGTCGGCACGGCGGCGATCCAGCTCGGCGTGCCACTGACGCCGTTTGCGCTCACGGTGATGGTGCTGGTGGCGGCCCTGCCCAGCGCCAGCAACGTGTCGCTGCTGGCCGAGCGCTTTGGCGCCGACAACGGGCGCATCGCCCGCATCATTCTGGTGACCACCGCGGCCGCCTTCCTCACGTTCTCGGGCGCGGTCGCGCTGATGACCTGATCTATAGTTATTGACTATTGATTGCCTAGTAAAAATCAGGTTGTCAAATCAAAGAGCGGACACTACAGTGGGGCCTCGATCACCCGCTGGAGCCCTGCCATGACATTCCCCGACACTTTCACCAGCTTCCTGGCCGACTGTGTAGAACGTTTCGCAGCACTGGCCCTCGCCCACTGAACGAGCCCGTTCAACCCACTGGAGACCCCCATGAGCAACCCCTCCGCCGAATCCAAGTGCCCCTTCCACGCCGCCGCTGGCGCACGCGCCACGCAAGGCGCGCAGTCCAACGCCGACTGGTGGCCGAACCAGCTGAACCTGGGCATCCTGCACCAGCACGCTCCGGCGTCCAACCCGATGGACCCGGAATTCGACTACGCCGAGGCCTTCAAGCAACTCGACTTCGCCGCGCTCAAGCAAGACCTGACCGCGCTGATGACGGACTCGCAGGACTGGTGGCCGGCGGACTGGGGCCACTACGGCGGCCTTTTCATCCGCATGGCCTGGCACAGCGCCGGTACCTACCGCACGGCCGACGGCCGCGGCGGCGCGGGCACCGGCAACCAGCGCTTCGCCCCGGTCAACAGCTGGCCCGACAACGGCAACCTCGACAAGGCGCGCCGCCTGCTCTGGCCGATCAAGCAGAAATACGGCAACGCCATCTCCTGGGCCGACCTGATCATCCTGGCCGGCAACGTGGCCATGGAGTCCATGGGCTTCAAGACCTTCGGCTTTGGCGGCGGGCGTGCTGACATCTGGCAGCCCGAAGAAGACGTCTACTGGGGCGCCGAACACGAATGGCTCGCCACCAGCGACAAGGCCAACAGCCGCTACAGCGGCGACCGTGATCTGGAGAACCCGCTGGCCGCCGTGCAGATGGGCCTGATTTATGTGAACCCCGAAGGCCCGGACGGCAACCCCGACCCGGTGCTCTCCGGCCGCGACGTGCGCGAGACCTTCAAACGCATGGCCATGAACGACTACGAAACCGTCGCGCTCACCGCCGGCGGCCACACCTTCGGCAAGGCGCACGGCGCGGGCGACCCGGCGCTGGTGGGCCCCGCGCCCGAGGCCGCGCCCATCGAAGAAATGGGCTTCGGCTGGATCAACCAGCTGGGCAGCGGCAAGGGTGTTCACACCACCACCAGCGGCATCGAAGGCGCGTGGAAACCCAATCCGACGAAGTGGGACATGGGCTACTTCAAGGTGCTGTTCAAGTACGAGTGGGAACTGGTCAAGAGCCCGTCGGGCGCGCACCAGTGGCGCGCCAGGGACGTGGAACCGGAAGACATGATCGTGGACGCCCACGACCCGTCCAAAAAGCACGCGCCCATGATGACCACGGCCGACATGTCGCTGAAGCTCGACCCGGTCTACGAAAAGATCTCGCGCCACTTCGCCGCGAACCCGGACGAGTTCGCCGACGCCTACGCCCGCGCCTGGTTCAAGCTGACCCACCGCGACATGGGCCCGAAAAACCTGTACCTCGGCCCCGAAGTGCCGGCCGAAGACCTGATCTGGCAGGATCCGGTGCCCGCGGTGGACCACCCGCTGATCGACGCCCAGGACGTGGCCGAACTCAAGGCCCGCGTGCTGGCCAGCGGCCTGAGCGTGAGCGAACTGGTCTCCACGGCCTGGGCCTCGGCGTCCAGCTTCCGCGGCTCCGACAAACGCGGCGGCGCCAACGGTGCGCGCATCCGCCTGGCCCCGCAGAAAGACTGGGAAGCCAACCAGCCGGCGCAACTGGCCAAGGTGCTGGCCGTGCTCGAAGGCATCCAGGCCACCTTCAACAGCGCGCAGACCGGCGGCAAGCAGGTGTCCATGGCCGACCTCATCGTGCTGGCCGGTGCCGCCGCGGTGGAAGCCGCCGCCAGGGCCGCGGGCCAGGCCGTCAACGTGCCCTTCACCCCGGGCCGCACCGACGCCTCGCAAGCCCAGACCGACGTGGAATCGTTCAGCGTGATGGAGCCCGAGGGTGATGGCTTCCGCAACTTCCAGAAGAAGGCCTACAGCGTGGCGCCCGAAGAAATGCTGCTCGACAAGGCGCAGCTGCTCACACTCAGCGCACCGGAGATGACGGTGCTGGTCGGCGGCCTGCGCGTGCTCGGCGCCAACCACGGCGGCAGCCAGGCGGGCGTGTTCACCCAGCGCCCGGGCCAGCTGACGAACGACTTCTTCGTCAACCTGGTGGACATGTCCACCGCGTGGAAGCCCAGCGGCGACAACGCCTACGAGGGCCGCGACCGCCAGACCGGCGCCGTGAAGTGGACGGCGACCCGCGTGGACCTGGCCTTCGGCTCCAACTCGCAACTGCGGGCGATTGCAGAGGTTTATGCGCAGAACGACGGCGGCCCGAAGTTCGTCAAAGACTTCGTCGCCGCCTGGAACAAGGTCATGAACCTCGACCGCTTTGACCTGAAAAAGTGATGCATTGATCCGGCAGCTTGTCTTGCCCCGGCCCCCGCAGCTTCGGCTCCGGGGGCTTTTTTGGGTCGGTGCGAAGATCAGGGCTTTCCACCCGACCCCCTCCGCATGGCCCTGACCCTTCTGCTCGCCCGCCACGGCCAGACCGACCTCAACACCGACGAACGCTGGCAGGGTCGGCTCGACCTGCCGCTCAACGCCACCGGTCTGGCCCAGGCAGCGCAGCTTGTGCTGTCGCTGCCCGGTGGCATCGACGCCCTGGTGGTCTCGCCCATGCTGCGGGCGCGCCAGACGGCCGAACCGGTGGCGCTCGCGCGCGGGCTGGTGCCGCGTCTGGACGCCGACTTCCGCGAGCGCGATTTCGGCCTATTCGAAGGCCTCACCGCCGACGAAGCCGCGCAGCAGTTCCCCGAACTCGCCGCGCGCAACGTGGCCTATCGCTGGGACGAAGAACCCCCCGGTGCCGAAGCCACCCGCGCGGTGGTGGACCGGGTCGAGCGCGGGCTGCAACTGCTGCGCGCGATGCACGACGGCCAGACCGTGTTGCTGGTGTCGCACGGCTTCGTGGTGCGCTGCCTGCGTTACCTGATCGACGGTCTGAGCGATGCGGCCTTTTTTGAAGCCGAGCGCATCCCGAACGGCGTCTTCCTGACGCGACAGCTGCCCTGAGCCCTACGGGCCCGCGTCCTGCAGCAGCTTGGCCAGCACGGCGGGTATCTTCTTCGGCGCCAGGATGCGCAGCTGCTTGTTGATGTTGAAGCGGCCGAACACCACGGTGATGGCCTTGGCCGGCACGTCGAATTCTTCCGCCAGGAACTTCACCATGTGGTCGGTGGCCTTGCCCGCCACCGGCGTGGCCGTCACGCTCACCTTGAGCTGGTGACCCTTGGTCTTGCCGATCGCGTCGCGCTTGGCCGCCGGTGTGCCCAGGATGTTGACCACCAGCGTGTCGCCGTCCCATGCACAGGGCGTGTTCATCTTCATCCGTGGCGCGGTTGACGGCTCTTCGTCCTCGACATCGTCAAGCGATTGCACCGGAGGTTTGGCTTTGGATTTGCGCGCCATGGTGCCGCCTTATATGGTGAGCGGGTCCACGTCCACCGCCCAGCGCACCAGGCCCTTGGCCTCGGGCGCGCTGCGGCAGGCGTGCAGCACCGGTTGCCACGCCGACAGAAAACGCTGCAGCGCGCCGCGCGAATGGGTCTCCACCAGCATCTGCGCGCGCTCCACGTTGGCCACGCGCTGGATCGTCAGCGGCACGGCGGGGTAGAGCGTGATGTCGTCGCGGTGCGGCAGGCCGGCGGCCTGCCCGGCGGCGATGTTCAGGAACGCCTGCGCGGCCTGCTGCGTGCGCGCGTCGGCGCGCAGCAGGGCCTGAAAGCCGTACGGCGGCATGCCGGCCTGCTCACGTTCGGTCAGCTGTTCGGCGGCGAAGGCCGGGTAGTCGTGTTTTTTCAGCGTGGCAAACAGCGGGTGCTGCGGGTACCAGGTCTGCACCCACATCTCGCTCGCGCCACTCTGCGCCGCGTCGCGCCCGGCGCGGCCCGCCGCCTGCATCAGCAGGGCAAACAGGCGCTCGGGCGCACGGTAGTCGCTGGCAAACAGGGCGGAGTCGGCGTTGATCCCGGCCACCAGCGTGATGCGGCGGAAGTCGTGGCCCTTGGCGATCATCTGCGTGCCCACCAAGACATCCACCTCGCCGCTGTGCAGCGCCGCGAGCTGCACTTCCAGGCTGCCTTTGAGCCGGGTCGAATCCGCGTCCATGCGCGCCACGCGCGCGGGGCTGCCGTCGGGCCGTTTCACGTCGGCCAGCAGGGTGGCGAGCTGTTCTTCCACCTGCTCGGTGCCGCGGCCCACGGGCGCGATGTCGAGGTTGCCGCAGTCCGGGCAGGCGCGCGGCACGCGTTCGGTGAAGCCGCAGTGGTGGCAGCGCAGGGTGCGGTCGAGTTTGTGGAACACGCGGTAGGCGCTGCAGTGCGGGCAGCCGCTCTTCCAGCCGCAGTCGTGGCAGGCCAGCACCGGCGCGTAGCCGCGGCGGTTCAGCAACACCAGGCACTGCTCGCCGCGTTCAATGCGCTCGCTCATGGCCGCCAGCAGCGGGGGCGCCAGCACGGCGCCCTTGGGCTGGTGGTTCATGTCCACCAGGCGCAGGCGCGGCAGCGCCCCGCCGCCGATGCGCCCCGGCATGGTCAGCCGCACATAACGCCCCTGGTCCGCCGCGTGCCAGCTCTCCAGCGAAGGCGTGGCCGAGCCCAGCAGCACCTGGCAGCGCGGCATGGCCACCGTGCGAAGCGCCGCTGTCCCAGCCGCCAGCGCCTCGCTCTCCACCTTCGCCCGGTACACCGCCAGATCCCGCGCCGAATAGCGCGCACCCTCCTGACTCTTGTAGCTCGGGTCGTGTTCTTCATCCACCACGATCAGCCGCAGCCCCGGCAGGCTCGCAAAGATCGCCATGCGTGTGCCCAGCACGATGCGCGCGCTGCCCGTGTGCGCCGCCAGCCAGCTGTTCAAACGCTGTGCCGGTGTCATGCCGCTGTGCAGGCAGACCACCGAGCCGGCGCCGAATCCGGGCTCGAAACGCTCGCGAAAACGCGCTTCCAGCTGGGGTGTGAGGTTGATTTCGGGCACCATCACCAGCACCTGGGTGGGGCTTTCGCCGTCAGAGACCGTGGTTTCCAGCACCGCCTGTGTGGCGCGCAGGTACACCTCGGTCTTGCCGCTGCCGGTGGCTCCAAACAGCAGCACCGGGGTGCTGGCAGCGGCCAGGGCCTGCAGCGCCTCGGCCTGCTCGTCGCTCAGGTCGTGTCCGCTCAGTTCGCCCGGGGTGGCCGGTCCGGCCGCTCCCGCCTTGGCGCGCTTTTTGAGCCGGCGGGCCAGTTGGGTGCTGTCGAGCCCGCGCAGCTGCGGCGGCAGCGCGGCCAGTGCCACCTCGCCCAGGCTGCGCTGGTAATACTGGGCGCTGAATTTCACCAGTTGGCGCCAGCACGCATTCAGCGGCGGCAGGCCGTCCAGCACGCCCGCGACCGCTTTGGTCCGGGCTTCGGTCAGGCCTTCGGGTGGTGCGTCCGGGCAGTCCCAGACCACGCCCAGCACCTCGCGCGACCCCAGCGGCACACGCACCAGCACCCCCGGCGCGAGCGACAACTCACTTCGGTACGTGAGCGTCGCCCCCACGCCGCTGTGGGCCGGGGTGGCAACAACGATGCTGGGCCAGAAAGCCATGGTTAGCGGAGTTTCCTCAGTTCAACTGTCGGAAAGCGATGCAAGTCTTTGATTTACCGGGGCTTATCCGACTATCCAGACTTTCTGTGGATAACTTTGTTGATAGGTGCATTTTGCGGGCCGGGAAGCCTTGTAAATCAAGGGCTTGCTTAAAATGCCCGGAAAAAAAGCAGAAATCAAAAGTCAATCAAATCAACAACTTGCGAGAGTTGGCTTGCGCCGAACCGATTCATAAGCGCCGAAAAATTGTTGCGGCGCCGCAGCACAAGATTTGTGCATAAGTGAGATGTGTCAAGTGGTTTTTTCCCGGGCTTTTGTGCTATGGGCTTGTCGCAGGCTGGGGTTTTGACCCCCATGCAGCGGTCTGGGACCGCCCGGCCGGTCTGGCCAGGGCCGCGGTCAACCTTGCGCGCGCAGGCGTTTCGAGTGCGTGTGCACCGCGTCCACCAGCACCTTCACGCTCTCCGGCGGGGTGTACTGGCTGATGCCGTGGCCCAGGTTGAAGATGTGCGTGGGCCCGGTGCCGGCGCCTTGGTGGGGTTTGCCAAAACTCTCCAGCACGGCCGCCACTTCACGGTCGATCGCCTCGGGCGGCGCGAACAGCACGTTCGGGTCGATGTTGCCTTGCAGGGCTTTGGTGTCGCCCACCGCGGCGCGTGCCTTGGCCAGGTTCACCGTCCAGTCCAGGCCCAGGGCTTCGCAGTCCAGGCCCTTCATGTCGTCCAGCCACAGGCCACCGCCCTTGGTGAACACGATGCGCGGAATGGTCACGCCGTCGTGCTCGCGCTTGAGCTGCGCCAGCACGCGCTTCGTATAGGCCAGCGAAAAGTCCTGGAACTTGCCGTCGGCCAGCACGCCGCCCCAGCTGTCAAAGATCATCACCGCCTGCGCACCCGCTTCGATCTGCGCGTTCAGATACGTCGCCACCGAGTCTGCGTTGATCGCGAGGATGCGGTGCATCAGGTCCGGGCGGCTGTACATCAGCGATTTCACCGCGCGGTAGTCGTCCGAGCCGCCGCCCTCCACCATGTAGCAGGCCAGCGTCCAGGGGCTGCCCGAAAAGCCGATCAGCGGCACGCGGCCGTTGAGCGCCTTGCGGATGCTGGTCACCGCGTCAAACACGTAGCGCAGCTTCTCCATGTCCGGCACGGCCAGCGTGGCCACGTCGGCCTCGGTGCGCACCGTCTTCGCAAACTTCGGGCCTTCGCCCTGCTGGAAGCTGAGGCCCAGACCCATGGCGTCGGGCACGGTCAGGATGTCGCTGAACAAAATCGCCGCGTCCAGCGCATACCGCTCCAGCGGCTGCAGCGTCACCTCGGTCGCATAGTCCACGTTCGTCGCCAGCCCCATGAAGCTGCCCGCCCGGGCGCGCGTGGCGCAGTACTCGGGCAGGTAGCGGCCGGCCTGGCGCATCAGCCACACCGGCGTGTGGTCGGTCGATTGGCGCAGGCAGGCGCGCAGGAAGGTGTCGTTCTGCAGGGGGGCGTAGCTCATGGGGGTGTCCGGTGCGGTCGTCGATAGAAAGCTGGGATTATCCCGCGCGGCGTTGACCCATGAGCAGCGCATCCGCGGCGCCGATCGCGGGATGGATTCGGCCATCAGCGAGTACCGAAGTCGACCTTGGCGCCTGAACCATCACGTCATCGAAACGGTACCGGCCAGGCACTGGGCTCGCACAGTGCTCACTTTCACCGTCCGCGGGCAGCTCATCCTTCGGCAGAACTGTCAAAAAGTGGCGTAAGTCTTTGATTTGACTTGGCTTCTGCCGATGTCCCATCTTTCTGTGGATAACTTTGTTGATAGCGCCTGTGTACCTACCGGGAGGCCTTGTAAATCAAGGGTTTTCTTGAGCTGCCCGGAAAAAGGGCAAAAATAAAAAGTCAATGAAATCAAAGACTTGAGGATGTGGCCGGCCGGTGAGGTGTGTTTTGATTCCCTGCGATGTCCTGGCGGGTCGCTGCACAGGATTTGTGCATAAGTGACGGCTGTCAAGCGTTTGTTTCTGACGGGCTTGTGCCGCGGACCTCCCGGTGTCTTGCCTCAAGACGCCGCGACCCTTCAGGTCTTGTACTTCACGCTGCAGCCGTAAGCCTGGCTGGTCGCCACGCTCACCGGTTTGCCCGCCAGCAGTTCGGTCAGGCCCTGGCGCACGTGGTTGGTGGCTTTTTGAATGTCGGCCACGCGGGCGGTGGGGATGCTGTCGATGGCGCCCGCGTAGGCCAGCAGGCCCTGGCCGTTGACGATGTACATGTGGGGGGTGACGCGGGCGCCGTAGGCCTTGCCGACGTTGCCGTCTTCGTCCATCAGCGTGGCGCTGGGGCTGGCGCCTTTCTCGGTCATCCAGCGCGCGAGCTGCGGCGGGCTGAGGTAGTCGCCGCTGGCCTCTTCGGTGGAGTTGATCGCCAGCCAGACCACGCCCTGATGGGTGAAGTCTTTCTGCAGCGCCTGCATGTTGCCCTGGTAGTGCTTGCGCACGAAGGGGCAGCCGGGGTTGTTCCACTCCAGCACCACCAGCTTGCCCTTGAATTGCGAGAGCTTGACGGGTTTGCCCGCCGTGTCGCTCAGCGTGAAGTCGGGCGCGGGCTGGCCGACGCTGGCGGCGGCGTGGGCCGCGCGGGGCAGCAGGCCGGCTGGCAGGGCGAGCACGCCCAAACCGGTGGCGCCCAGGGTGTTGAAGTGGCGGCGTTGCATCATGGTCTGGCTCCGTTGGACAACAGAAGAACTACGACACGGGCACGGCGCTTTGGTTCAAGGCACCCGCGGAACCGGCTCCGCCGGGCCGCCAGGTGCGCCCCCCGGGGGGTGACGCCGCAGGCGGCGCGGGAGATTACAACCCGGCAATCACCGCGCGGACCTCGTCCACGCCCAGCACCTCGGACAGCACCTGCGGCGCCTGTCCGTTCTTGTGAATCGCATACACCGGCACGCCGTTGCGGCCCAGGCTGGCCAGCGCGGCGGTGACGGCGGGGTCGCGTCGGGTCCAGTCGGCGCGCAGCAGGGCCACGTTTTTGGCGGCGATGTCGCCCAGCACATCGGCGTTGGCGAGCGTGGTGCGCTTGTTGTACTGGCAGGTCACGCACCAGGCGGCGGTGAAGTCGATGAACACCGGGCGGCCCTCGGCCAGCAGGGCGGCCTGGCGCTCGGGGCTCCAGGGCTGCCAGCTCACGCCCTGCACGGCGGTGGCGACTTCGGCGCCGGGGCTGGCGTCCTGCATCCGCGTCACGTTGGGGCCAACCGCCCAGCCCAGCCACAGCAGACCGGCGAGCGAGAAACCGGCCAGCACGGTGCGGCTCTTGCCACGCAGGCCGAGCGCCCACACCAGCAGCGCCAGCACCACCAGCAGCATCAGCAGCGCCGCGGCGCCGTCGATACCGCTCTGCTGGCCCAGCACCCATAGCAGCCAGACCACGGTGGCGAACATGGGGAAGGCCATGCCACGGCGGAAGGTGTCCATCCAGGCGCCGGGGCGCGGCAGCGCGCGTGCCACGGCCGGCCACCAGCTGGCGACCAGGTACGGCAGCGCCATGCCCAGGCCCAGCATGCCGAACACAGCCAGCGCCTGCACCGGGGGCAGGGCGATGGCCAGGCCCAGCGAGGCGCCCATGAAAGGCGCGGTGCAGGGTGAGGCGATGGCGGTGGCGAGCACGCCGGTCAGGAAGGCATCGGCTGTGGGGTTTTTGGCCTGCAGGCTGGCCAGGCCGCTGGGCAGCACGCTGCCGAATTCGAACAGGCCGGCGAGGTTGAGGCCGATCAGGGTGAACAGCACGGCCAGCGCAGCCACCACGCCCGGGCTTTGCAGCTGGAAGCCCCAGCCGAGCTGTTCGCCCGCGGCGCGCAGGCCCAGCAGCAGACCGCCGAGCGCCAGGAAGGAGAGCACCACACCGGCGGTGTAGGCCAGGCCGTTGGCGCGGTGGGCGCTGCGGTCGCCGGCGTGTTTGGCGAACGCCAGCACCTTGATGGCGAGCACCGGGAACACGCAGGGCATGAGGTTGAGGATCACACCACCCAAAAGGGCGCCGATCAGGGCGGCCCAGAGCGTGATCGGTGCGCCCGTCGGGCCTGCCGGGGCCGCGGCGCGCGCGGCATTGGCGTCAAGCGCGGCCTGCAGCGCATCGGGTACGGCCACCGGCAGGGCCGCGGCGGCGGGCCAGTCGCCTTGCACCGGCACGGTCAGGCGCACGCCGGCACTGCCCGCGCCTTCGCCGGGCGGGTTGGCCTGGGCCACCACCAGGGCGAGCTGGGCCGGGCTGTCGCTGCGCTGCGGTGAAAGGGGCACGCGGGCGGTCCAGCGTGCGCCGTCCCAGGCCTGGGTCCAGGCGGCGCCGGGTTCGATCAGGCCGGTGGCTTCGGGGAAAAACTCCAGTTTTTGCCCCTGCCAGGCCGCGGGCAGGCCGGCGAGCGAGGCGTTCAGAAAGCCGGGTTCGGGCGCCAGCGCGCTGTCGGCGGCGGGCTGGTCTTTCGGGCCGGCGGCCAGCGCGGCCTCGAACGCCAGGCCGTTCAGCGCGGTCGAGCCTTGCACGGGGATGCGCAGCGTGAAGTTGCCTTCTTCGGGAATGCATTCCTGGCGGCAGGCGAGCCAGGCGGCGTAGAGCTGCACGTCCACATGGCTGCCCTTGAAGCCGGGCGCCACGGTCAGCGGCACCGGCAGCAGCACGGTGCCGTCGTAGCCGTAATTGGCCAGTGTGCCAAGCGGGAACTTGCGCGGCGTGGGCCAGGCGATGTCACCGGCCGTCACGCCCTCGGGCAGGGTCCACTGCAGCTCGGTGGGCAGGCCGGAGTCGCCGGAGTTCTTCCAGTAGGTGTGCCACTCTGGGGTGTGCGTGAGCTGCAGGCCGACCCAGAGCTTTTGCCCGGGCGCAGCGCCTTCGGGCGCGTGGGCCAGCAGCTCGCCCTGCACCATCTGGGGCAGGGTCTGGCTGGTGGCGCCACCGAGGATGCCCTGCGCCTGCACGGCGAGAGGCAGCAGCAAAGCCAGCGACAAGGCCGGAAGCCGGCGCTGGACAGAGCGGACGGCACATGAAAGCAGTTTCTGGAGCATCGGGAGCGGGTTTTGGGGGGTCGTCGCAGCGGGGGGCGGGCGGTGCCAGTGAAGTATGAGGGCGCTACCGGCTTCAAGTTCCTGGGACCCGGCGCGTCCGGGATGGGACCGAATATAAGTCAGTGCTGTTGGTTTGTCAGGGTCAAGTCTGGTGGCTTCATGCAGGCCGTCTATCGGAATCATTGAACGGTTGGGGTGGTCAGAGGGTTCACAGAACCAGAAGCTTTATGTAAAAACCGAAGCCTGGACGGATCTGCATGGAGGCTTGTGCATGGGATCGATCGTCGAACGCGCCTTGCTGCCGTGGGCGCAGCGGATGAAGAACCAGGTGAACCTGCCGGTGCGCCTGAGCTGGGGCGCGGGTGGCGGCGCTTCGCTGGCCTTGGGCGACTTCGAGCAGCCGATGGTGGAGATCCGCGTGCGCGACCCGTCGGCGCTGCCGCTGCTGATCGATCCGGGGCTGGACACACTGGGCCAGGCCTATGTGGAGGGGCTGGTGGATGTGGACGGTTCGGTGGCCGACATCCTGGCCGTGGCGCACCGGCTGGCCGAGTCGGCCCAGCCCGAAGCCGGCTTGCTCGGGCGCATCCGCCGACGCTTTGGCCACACGCGCGAGAGCGACAGCGAGGCGATCCAGTACCACTACGACGTGTCGAACGCGTTCTACGCCCAGTGGCTGGGCGAAGGCATGGTGTATTCCTGCGCCTACTTCGAACACGGTGACGAAACGCTGGACGAAGCGCAGTTGAAGAAGATCGACCACATCCTGCGCAAGATCCGTCTGCAGCCGGGGCAGCGCCTGCTCGACATCGGCTGCGGCTGGGGCGCGCTGGTGCTGCGCGCGGCGCAGCAGTATGGCGCGCAGTGCGTGGGCGTGACGCTGTCGAAAAACCAGTACGAGCTGGCGCGAGAGCGGGTGCGCGCGGCCGGGCTGCAGGACCGCATTCAGATCCGCCTGCAGGACTACCGCGACGTGAGCGACGGCCCGTTCGACCGCATCACCAGCGTGGGCATGTTCGAACACGTGGGACTGGACCACCTGGCGAGCTACTTTGGCCACATCCGCCGCCTGCTCAAGCCCGATGGCTGGGTGATGAACCACGGCATCACCAGCACCGACGCCTGCGACGGCGAAACGCGCCACGGCGGCGGCCATTTCATCGACCGCTATGTGTTTCCGCGCGGCGAGCTGCCGCACATCGGCACCGTGTTGCGCACGCTGCAGGAAGGTGGGCTTGAAGCCTTCGACGTGGAGAACCTGCGCCGCCACTACCAGCGCACCACCCAGCTCTGGAGCGAAGCCTTTGAGGCCAACACCGGGTGCATCAAACCGCTGCTGGACGAGAAGCGCTGGCGCATCTGGCGCATCTACCTCGCGGGCTGCGCGCTGGCGTTCGAGAACGACGAGGTGGCGCTCTACCAGGTGCTGTGCCGGCCGGCCGGGCAGGGCACGGCGGGGCTGCCGTGGTCGCGGAGCTGGATGTACCGAGAGTAGCCCCCCACACGCCAACGCTGACACGCGTCGCGCGAAACGGTCCATCCCGAAGACACCGAGGAACCGGCTTTTCCGGGCCTCAGGTGTCGCCCCTTTCAGGGGGTGGCGCCGAAGGCGACGCGGGGGGGAGCGTCCTGAAATCCGAGCACCACGCGGCGCGTGGTGGCGCTCTTCTTTTCGATCTTGGTGACCACCACGCGGCCGATTTCGGCGGTGTTGGCCACATGCGTGCCGCCGCAGGGCTGCAGGTCGATCAGGCTGGTCTCGCCGATGCGCACGGTGCGCACCGTGCCGCTGCCGCGCGGCGGCGAGACGCTCATGCTCTTGACCAGCGACGGGTTGGCGTCCAGTTCGGCGTCGCTGATGGCGCCGATGTGCACCGGGTGCGCCGCGGCCACCAGCGCGGCGATGCCGGCGCTGAGCGCATCCTTGTCCAGCGGATCGGTGAGGGCCAGATCGAGCCGCGCGTAGTCGGGCGTGATCGAGCAGCCGTTGACGGGCACCGGCACCAGGTGGCACAGCAGGTGGGTGGTGGTGTGAAAACGCATCAACCGGTAGCGCCGCGCCCCATCGATGCGGGCGGTCAGCGCCGTGCCCGGTTGCAGCGTGGCGAGCAGCGCGTCCTGATCCGGGGCGGGCACATGCACGATGTCGGCGGTGGGCCGGCCTTCGGCGTCCTTGCCCTTGCGGGTATCGGCGATGGTGATCGAGGTACCGTCGGCCAGCAGCAGTTCGCCCGCGTCGCCGGCCTGCCCGCCGCCGAGCGGGTAGAACACGCTGCGGTCGAGCACGATGCCGTGCTGGTTGACGGCGGTGACGGTGGCGCTGCACTCGGTGAGGTAGGCGTCCTGGCGGAAGAGGTCCTGGGTCATGGCTTCATCTTACGGGGCAGCGGCCACAAGCCGTAAACTGCCGCCATGAAAGCGCCCGCCCGCCACTGGTCCGACCTCAGCACCGCCGACTTCGCTGCGCTCGACCGCGCGCGTGCCATCGCGGTGCTGCCGGTGGCCGCCACCGAGCAGCACGGGCCGCACCTGCCGCTGTCGGTGGACACCGACCTGGTCAACGGCGTGATCGCCGCCGCGCTGCCGCACATCCCGCACGACCTGCCGGCGCTGTTTTTGCCGACGCAGGCGGTGGGCTTCAGCCCGGAGCACACGCGCTTCGCCGGCACGCTCACGCTCAAGGCCGAGACGGTGTTGCGCCTGTGGACCGAGATCGGCGAGTGCGTGGCCGCCAGCGGCGTGAAGAAGCTGGTGCTGCTCAACGCCCACGGCGGCCAGGTGGGCCTGATGGACCTGGTGGCGCGCGACCTGCGCGCGCGGCTGGGCATGCTGGTCTACAGCGTGAACTGGTTCAGCCTGCCGCTCACCGATGCGCAGGGCCAGGACGTGAACGCGCGTTTCAGCGCCGACGAACACCGCTTCGGCATCCACGCCGGCGAAATCGAAACGGCCATGATGCTGGCGCTGCGCCCTGAGCGGGTGCGCATGGAGCAGGCCGAGTATTTCCGTTCCACCTCGCAGGACCGCGCGATGCACTTTCCCATCCTCGGCAACGGCCGGAGCGCCAAGCTCGGCTGGATGATGCAGGACTACAACGCCAACGGCGCGGTGGGCAACGCGGGCGCCGCCAACGCCGAGAACGGCCACGCCGTTCTCGACGCCGCGGGCCGCGCGCTGGCGCAGTTGCTGGGCGAGATCGACCGCCTGCCGCCCGACACGCTCACCGAACGCACCGCGTTCGACTGATCAGGCGTACGTGATCCAGTCCCGGTGGTCCGGGCTGTCGAGGTGCGGCAGCGTGTTGTAGGTCAGCAGGGTGTGGCGCCGGGCGCTGAACTGGAACTCGGTGACGGCGCTGTTGCGGATGCGCATGTTGAGGTCGATGGTGGCGTCCGGGCTCAGGCCCAGCACGTGGCCCACCGCGGTGGCGATCGGCCCCCCGCTGGAGACGATCAGCACGTTCTGACCCTTGTGGTTCGCCCGCACATGGTCCAGCGCGCTGGTGATGCCGTGCACGAAGTCGGTGTATTCCGGCATGCCCTGTGGGCTCACGGTGCCCGCCATCCACTGCGCGAGACCGTCGCGCAGCAGCCGGAAATGCGCGCGATAGCCCTCGGGTGAGTGGGGATCGCCGAGCACGGCTCCGCTTCTGCAGGGCAGCACGGCGCGGATCACCGCCTCGCTGTCGTATTCGTTGAGTCCCGGCCACACCAGCGGTTCGATGTCCAGCCCGGCCCCGCTGGCGATGCCGGCCCAGGTTTGGGCGTGGCGCTTGAGGCTGCCCGTGAGCACGGCGCCGAAGCGCAGGCCGCGCTCGGCCCAGTAGCGGCCCAGTCGCTCGCTCTGCCGCTGGCCGAGCGCGCTGAGCTGGTCGTAGTCGTCTGCGCCAAACGAGGCCTGGCCATGGCGCACAAGGTAGAGGATTCCCATGGGGTCATTCTGGTGGAGGCCGGGGCCCGGGCTTTGTCCCGACAGCGACTGCCGGCCTCCGTGCCGGCTGCGCTTTGGCCCCCGGCGGAAAAACGCGCTGGAAAATCAGGGCACATCTGGCGTTTGGCCGATGGGTCCTGTGCTTCAATGGAACCACGAAAAACCTGCCCACCTCCATGCAACTTGACTTGTTGACCATCCTGGCACTTCGGCTTTGCGTCGATGGGCTGGCGACCGCCGCGTTCTTCGCGCAAGCGCGCCGCCATCCCTCTGTGGGCGGGCCGGGCTGGTGGACGGTCTCCGGGCTGTTGGCGGCCCTGGGTTCGGTGGGGCTGGGGCTGCGTCCCGACGGACCCGAGTTGCTCACCTTCGGCGTGGCCAACACCGCGTTCGTCGCCAGCGCGGCGTTCTTGTGGATCGGACTTCGCAGTTACCTGGGGCAGCCCTACGCGCTGCGGCCGGTGCTGGCGGCCCTTCTGGCCGTGTTCGTTGGCAATGTGTTGCTGACCTCGGTCTGGGACTCGATGGCGGCGCGCCAGATCCTGTTTTCCGCGGCGGGTGTCGTGATCGCCGGCCTGGCCTTGAACGACATCCGCCGCTTCGACCCCCTTCACCGCATCCTCGAATTGCAGGTGCTGCGCTGGGTCACCTGGTTCAAGCTCGTGGCGCTGATCGGGCTGGCGGTGAGCGTCTGGTTCCTGCCGGTCAGCGCCACCGGAGAACGCACGAGCCCGGCGGTGCCTGTGCTCTTGCTGGGCACCATGATCGACGTGCTGCTGCGCCTGGTGATCTTCAGTTCTCTGGTCACGCTGCGCCTGCAGCAGCAGGGTGATCGCGCGCGGCAGGTGCTGCAGATCCGTGAGGCCGACTCGCGGGCGCTGATCGAAAACCTGAGCGCTGGCGTGATGGTGTTCCGGCCCGACCAGACGCTCGCCAGCGTCAACAGCGCGGCGCGGCGCTTTCTGGGCTGGAGCGAGCGCGATGCGCATTCGGCGATGCCCGTGCCGTTCGCGCCCGAATGGCGCTTGCTGAGCGAAGACGGGCGACCGATGCCGCGCCACGAGGTCCCGTTTGAACGCGTGCTCGCCACCGGGCAACCCGTGGCCGACGTGATCCTGGGGGTGCAGTCGGGCGACGGCGCGCAGACCCAGTGGGCGCTGTGCAACGCCTACCCCGAAAACGACGCCATCGGTGACCTGCGGCACGTGATGTTCACCTTCGTGGACATCACCTCGCTGCGCGAGGCGCAGCGACACCAGCAGGCGCTGGAGCACCAGCTGGCGCAGGCGCACAAGATGGAAGCGCTCGGCACGCTGGCGGGCGGCGTGGCGCACGATTTCAACAACATCCTGGCCGCCATCCTGGGCAATGCCGATCTGGCGCGCCAGGATCTGCCGCCCGACTCCCTGGCCAGCGAAAGCCTGGACGAGATCAGTACCGCGGCGCGACGCGGTCGCGAGCTGGTGCGCCAGGTCCAGGCCTTCAGCCGCCAGCAACCCATGGAACGCAGGCCGGTGCACGTGGCCGAGGTGGTGGCCGAGTCCTGCAGCTTGCTGCGTGCGGCCACCGCGTCTCCGTTTGAACTGGTGCAGACCTGTGCGGACGGCCTGCCGCCCATCCTGGCCGACGCCACGCAACTGAGCCAGGTGCTGCTCAACCTGGGCACCAACGCCGCCCACGCGCTGAATGGGCGGGCCGGCCGCATTGAATACCGGATCGACGCACTGGGGTCCGACGATCCGCGCCTGCCCGCCGCGGTGGTGCAGGCGTGTGCCGAAAATCGCGCGGTCCGGGTGCAGGTGCAGGACAACGGCTGCGGCATGGACGAGGCCACGCGCGTGCGCATGTTCGAACCGTTTTTCACCACCCGTGTGGTCGGTGCCGGTACCGGCCTGGGGTTGCCGGTGGTGCTGGGTATCGTGCAGACGCACGGAGGTGCCATCGAGGTGGACAGCGCACCCGGCGTGGGCACCACCTTCACGCTGTATTTCCCCGCAGTTCGGGCGCTGTCCGCGGCAACGGCCGATACCGGGCTCACCCCGGATGGGGGCACAATGACAACCCACACAAGTGGTAACACCGAGTTGCCCGGCCCCTCTTCAGTGGAGAAACCCGACATGGCTCCTGATGCGATGACCGACCCGCGCCACATCCTCTACCTCGACGACGACGACACCCTGGTGTTTCTGGTGCGCCGCCTGCTGGAGCGGCGCGGCTACAAGGTCACTGCGTTGACCGACCAGAACGAGGCCATTGAAGCCGTGCGCAGCCAGCCCGCCGGGTTTGATCTGGTGATGACCGACTACAACATGCCGGGCATGTCGGGTCTGGAAGTGGCCAGGGCCGTGCTGGCGATCAGCCCGGATCTGCCGGTGGCCTTGGCTTCGGGGTACATCACCGACGAACTGCAGGCAGAAGCGCTGGCCGCCGGGGTGCGCGAGGTGGTGTTCAAGACCGACGCGGTGGAGGCGTTCTGCGAGGTGGTGGCGCGGCTTGTGACCCCCCCGCGCCCCGCCTAAGGGCGGGTGTCTTGCAGGCCGCGTCATCGTCAGAGCCGATGACTCTTCGTCCCGTCCAAGCCTGCGCAGGCAGCCTCGGAGCCGCGGTCCTCAGCCCCCCAGGGGGCGATGCTGGCGGCCTGGCAAAGCCGGTTCCGCGGCATCCTCGGCACGAACCCTCTCGCCGGAGGGGTCCCGTTTTCAGTCCGTGTTCGACAGCACCTTGGCGAATACCTCGCTGTCGACATTGCCGCCGCACAGCGTGGTGCCGACGACCTTTCCTTTGAGGCTTTCCCGTTCCTGCCACGCAGCGGCGAAGCTGGCCGCGCCCGCGCCTTCGGCGACGTTGTGGGTGTCGGCGAACAGCGTGCGCATGGCCTGCGCCACTTCGTCGTCGCTGACTTTCACCACGTGGTCCAGGTGCGGCATCAAGACGTCGAGCGCCGCATCGTCGGCGACGCGGCAGGCCATGCCGTCGGCGAGTTCGGTGCTCACGGGGGATTCGACCACGCGTCCCGCAGCGATCGAATCGGCGTAGGTGGTGGCGTGCGCGCTGACCACGCCGACGATGCGGGCGGGGAGCCCCAGCGCGAGCTTGGCCGCGATGGCCGAACACGCGCCCGAGCCCTGACCGATGGGCACGTAGACCACGTTCAGCTGCGGCACGGCCTGGAAAAATTCCCACCAGTAGGTGCTCACGCCGCGCAGCAGGTCCTTGTGGTAGCTCGGCACCATGTGCGCGCCGCGCTCGGCGGCCAGTTGGATCGCGTGTTCGCGCGCTGCCTGGAAGTCGTTGCCGTGTTCGATCAGGTTCACGCCGAGCGCGCGCATGGCGGCGTTCTTCTCCAGCGAGTTGCCCAGCGGCACGACGATGCTGCAGGCCACGCCGTGCGCGCGCGCCGCCCAGCCGATGCTCTGTCCGTGGTTGCCGCGCGTGGCGCTCATCACTTCGCGCGGCAGCTCGCCGCGTTGCTTCAACTGGTGAAAATAGGTCAGGCCGCCGCGGATCTTGAACGCGCCCACCGGCGTGTGGTTTTCGTGTTTCACCCAGCAGTCCGCGCCCAGGCGCTGCGTCAGCGTGGCCCACCGGTATTGGGGTGTGGCCTGGAAGGATTGGTAGACCACCTGGGCGGCGGCTTCGATGTCTTGCAGGTTGGGCAGTTGAATGGACATGAGGGGCACCGGTGGTTCAAAGGAGCGAGGTCAGCGTGTGGGGGCCGTGGGGTGTATCGAGCAACGCGGTGAGCGCGGCGGGGCCCGGCGCCACGGCAAGCTGATCCAGGCCGGTGGCATTCAGCGCCTGTTGCAACGCGGTCGCTTCGGGGTGGCTGAGCGTGAGGCCGCGCAGCGCGAGCCCGCTGGGCGGCATGGCTTTGGCGGGGTGTGTCTCGCCCCACTGGATCAACGTGGGCAGGCAACCGCCGAACAGGCGCTGGCCGTCATCGCGCACGGTGATGCGCCATTGCAGCAGGCCCTTCGGTGTGGGGCGCGACGCGGCGATCACCGGGCCGCGGTGAATGCCGAGGGAGGTCAGTTGGCGGGTGGCGGCGTCGATGTCGGGCACGCTGGCCACCCAGTGCACCAGTTGCGGCCCGTGTTGGGCCAGGCGCGCCTGCAGGGCCGGGTCATCAAGATCGAACCAGCGCTTCAGCGGGGCGGGGCGCGTGGGCGTGGCCTGCGGGTTCACCGCGATGATTTCCAGGTAGGCGCGCGAGGCGTGTTCGCAGTGCAGCCGCAACAGCCGGTTGTGGGTGCCGAACAGGGCATGTTCGCCGCCCGGTCCGGGCACCCCACCCAGCGTGGCCTCGCACCAGGCCACGCCTTCGTCCAGCGTGCGCGCGGCCACCACGAGGTGGTCGATCTGCGCGCTGTGCGGGGTGGTCACAGGGTGACGTGGCCGTGAATGCAGGTGACGGACTGGCCGCCGACCCAGATCGTGCCGCTGGCGTCGCGCTCGATGAACACGCGGCCCTCGCGCGCCAGCGCCGTGCCTTGCGCGGCCACGTAGCGCTCGGGCGCCAGGCCCGCGCCGATCAGCCATTGCGCGAGCGCGGCGTTCAGGCTGCCGGTCACGGGGTCTTCGCACAGGCCGTTGTTGCCGGGGAAGAAGGCGCGCACCTCGAACAACGTGTCGTGTTCATCGCGGGCACCGACCACGCCGACCTTGCCGCGCGGGCCCACCACGCCAATGTCCAGCCCGGCCAGCACCGCGCCGTCGGGCCTGAGCGCCAGAACCTGTTCGGCGCTGCGCAACATCACGCCGCGCCAGTTGGGCCCGTTGTCGCACCAGGCGTGGGCCGTGATGTCGCCGCGCGCCACGCCCAGGCCACGCGCGATCAGCGCCACGTCTTCTTCAGGCAGCGGGCAGCTCTTGATCAGCGGCGGCGCGGCGAACGCAAGCCGGTGGCCGTCGCGCCGCAGCTTGACCAGCCCGACACCACATTCCTGCACCACGTGTTCACCGCGCGGCACACCACCGGCTTCGAGCCAGGCGTGGCAACTGCCCAGTGTGGGGTGACCGGCGAAGGGCAGCTCGCGGCCGGGGCAGAAGATGCGCACGCGGTAGTCGGCTCCCGCCGCACGGCCTTCATCGCTGGGCGGCAGCAGGAAGGTGCATTCCGACAGGTTGGTCCAGTTGGTGAAGTGCTGCATCTCGGCGGCCGAGAGGCCGCTGCCGTCGAGCACCACGGCCAGCGGGTTGCCGCGGTAAGGCGTGGCGGTGAACACGTCGACCTGTTTGAAAGGGCGTTGCTGCATGGTGGGCTTCCGGTGTCAGGACAGGGGGAGATCGAGCACGCCACGGCTCGCGGGCAAACTGAGCCACTGCGCGTACCAGCGTTCCAGGTGCGGCCACGCGGGGCGCGGCTGCGGCAGGCCCCACCAGCGGTGCACCTCGCAGGCGATGGGGATGTCGGCCATGCTCAGCGCGTCGCCGGCCATGAAGGCTTGTTTTGACAGATGCTCATCGAGCTGTGCGAACAGCGGCT
Source organism: Hydrogenophaga sp. L76 (assembly GCF_057654755.1). Taxonomy (NCBI): domain Bacteria; kingdom Pseudomonadati; phylum Pseudomonadota; class Betaproteobacteria; order Burkholderiales; family Comamonadaceae; genus Hydrogenophaga; species Hydrogenophaga sp. L76. The sequence continues at coordinate 2,593,499 of NZ_CM172807.1, read as the reverse complement.
CGGTCGCGGCCACCGACGCGGCAATGACCTGCGGGCAACGCTGTTCGGCCGGCGTGCGGATCCATTGCTTGAAGGCGGGGCTGCCGGCCGGGTTCAGCTCGGTTTGCTGCCAGTCCATCCAGCGTTCGGCGTTGAAGCGTTGTTGCAGGTCTTGGGGGTACAGCGGTGAACCCGCGCGTGCACACAGGTAACGCACGATCACGTTCGATTCCCAGAGGATGAAGTCGCCGTCTTCCAGCAGCGGCACCAGACCGTTCGGGTTTTTCGCGCGGTAGTCGGGCGTGTTCACGACGCCGAAGCTCAGGCCGGCGTCGATGCGCTCGAACTCCAGCCCGAGCACCTGCGCGCACAGCACGACCTTGCGCACGTTGATCGAGCTGATGCGTCCCCAGAGGCGCAGCATGGCGATCAGCCTTGCGCGGATTCGCGGATCGCCTGCGCCAGCGCCGCGATGCCGATGTGGATCTGCTCCTCGCTGGCCGTCACGAAGGACAGGCGCAACGTGCGCGGGTCCGCATGGTCGGCGTAGAACGCGGCACCGGGCACGAAGGCTACGCCCTTGTCCACAGCCTTCGGCAGCAGTTCCACGGCGTTCATGCCTTCGGGCAGGCGCACCCAGAGGAACATGCCGCCGTCGGGCGAGTTCCACTGTACGTCCAGGCCAGCCATTTCGGTCTTCAGCGCCTCCAGCATCGCGGCGCACTGGCTCTTGTACAGCGCGCGGATGGTGGGCACATGGCGGTGAATGAAGCCGTCCTTCAGCACCTCGGACACCATGCGCTGGTTGAAGCTGGGGCTGTGCAGGTCGGCCGCCTGCTTGGCCTGCAAGAGCTTGGGCATGATGGCCTTGGGCGCGATCACATAACCCAGCCGCAGGCCGGGCGCGAGCACCTTGGAGAACGAACCCAGGTAGATGCAGCCTTCGGGGTTGCGCGCGGTCAGCGGTTTCGGGGGCGGCTGGTCGAACCACAGGTCGCCATACGGGTTGTCTTCCACCAGCGGCAGGCCGATGGCGGCGGCGCGCTCCACCAGCGCCTGGCGCCGTGCTTCGCTCATGCTGCGGCCGGTGGGGTTCTGGAAGTTGGGCAGCACGTAGAGGAAACGCGCGCCGTCGGCCTTCGCGGCCAAGTCTTCAACGTCCACACCCTCGGCATCGCTGTCCACGCTCACGATGTTCGGTTCCATCGGCGTGAAGGCCTGCAGCGCGCCGAGGTAGGTGGGCGTTTCCACCAGCACGGTGCTGCCTTCGTCGATCAGCACCTTGGCCACCAGGTCCAGGCCCTGCTGGCTGCCAGTGGTGATCAGCACCTGATCGGCCGACACGTCCCAGGGCATGCTGGCCGCGACCCATTCGCACAGCGGGCGGTAGCCTTCGCTGGCCGCGTACTGCAGCGCAGCGCGACCGTCGGTGCGCAGCACGGTTTCGCAGGCGGCGGCGAAGGCCTCGACCGGGAAGGTCTTGGGCGAGGGCAGGCCACCGGCGAAGCTGATGATGCCGGGCTTCTCGGTCACTTTCAGGATCTCGCGGATCACCGACGGGTTCATCTTGTGGGCGCGTTTCGCGAGGGTCCAGGTGCTGCTCATGAAGTCTCCTTGTTGGATTTCGAATGTGTGATGGGCGGGGCGGCCATGCGGCGCCCCATGAAAACGGTGGCGACCACGGCGAGTGCAAAGCCCAGCGTCATCGCATCCAGCGATTCTCCCAGCAGCGGCAGGGCGGCCAGGATGCTGACGAAGGGTTGCAGCAATTGCAGCTGGCTCACGCGCAGCGCGCCGCCCAGCGCCAGCCCGCGGAACCAGGCGAAGAAGCCGGCCCACATGGAGAACACGCCGACGTAGAGCAGCGCCCACCAGGCCGAGGTGTTGATGGGTTGATCGGGCCAGGTCAGCAGCGCGCCGGGCACGGTGAGCGGCAGAGCCATCACGCAGACCCAGCTGATCACGCGCTCGGCGCCGAGCACCGGCGTGACCTTGGCGCCCGCCACGTAGCCGAGCGCGGCCGCGATCACGGCGCCCACCAGCAGCCCGTCGGCCCAGGCCAGACCGAAGCCGTGGCCGAGCTGGTGCGCGCGCAGCAGGCTGTAGGCCGCCACCAGCAGGCTGCCGAGCCCGGCGAACAGCCAGAAGCCCAGGCGCGCGCGCTGGTGCAGCAGCCAGGCCGCGGCGGCGGCGGTGGCCAGCGGGAGCAGGGCGGTGATCACGGCGGCGTGGCTGGCTGTCACGTGGCGCAGCGCCCAGCCCAGCAGCAGCGGGTAACCGATGGCATTGCCCAGCAGCGAGAGCGCGAGCGGCTGGCGGTGCTCGGGCGCCGGCAGCGGCGAGCGCGTGGCCAGCAGGTAGATCAGCGACAGGCCGCCCGCCAGCGCGGCGCGCGCCCAGGTGACGAACCAGGGCGAGAGCTGGGGCGCGTCGGCCGTGCCGGTGGCCAGCCGCGTCATGGGCAGGGTGAGCGCGAACACCACCACGCCGACCAGGCCAAGCCACAGGCCCAGCGTCTGTTCGCGGTGGCTGGGCAGGGCGGGCAGCGCGGTGCTGTGGCTCATGGCTGGCCTCCCAGGCCCGTCATCAGCATCCACCCGGCGGTGAGCACCAGCGCGCTGGCCATGACGCGGTTGAACACCTGCAGGCGCGCGCCCGTGGCCACGCCGTCCACCACCGGACCGGCCAGCCAGTGGCGCAGCAGGGAACCGACCGAGGCATAGAGGAGGTTGCTGAAAAACGCGAAGGCCAGCATCAGCGGCAGCACCTGCACGAAGCGCTCCAGCGCGTCCGGCCGGCCGGCGATCCAGCCCGCCACGATGGACAGCGCCAGCATCCAGGCCTTGATGTTGAGGAACTGCAACCCCACGCCCTGCACAAACGTGACCTGCAGTCGCTCCGCCTTGACCTGGCTGAGCGAGCGGCTGCCCCAGAGCTTGCGCGCCAGCCACAGCAGGTAGGCGCAGCCTCCGATGAGGATGGCCCAGCGCAAGGCCGGCTGCGCCACGATCAGCGTGCCCAGGCCACCGGCGCACAGCGCCAGCAGCACACCCCAGCCCACCGGCACCGCGCAGACGAAACGCAGCGAATGCCGCAGGCCGAAGTTGGCGGCGAGCGCGGTGGACAGCGTGGTGTTGGGCCCGGGCGTGAAGCTGGTGGCCGTGGCCAGCACCAGCAGGGCGCTGAATTCGGTGGCGTTCATGGGCGGCCCTTCGCGTGTGCACACCGGTCCGGTGCCTTGAACGGACGGTGGTGAGTGAAAAGGGCTTGCGGGCGCATGGCAGACACTTTATCCTTTCACACCAATACACAAGCCATACAGTTTGGGCATTCAGTTCAACAACTGTGTGGTTCGTTCTGCCCACACACTGCCATGTTCAACACCTCCGACGCCAGCCCTGGCGATGCGTTGTCCAGCGCGCCCGCCCTCAGCCGCACGGCGGCGCAGACGCTGGCCGAGCAGCTGGCCGAGCGCTTTGCCGCCCGCATCCGCGACCGCCTGCTCGCACCCGGCGCACGCCTGCCCAGCGTGCGCCAGTGCGCGGCCCAGCAGGGCCTGAGCCCGTCCACGGTGGTGGCTGCCTACGACCTGTTGCTGGCGCAGGGCCTGGTGCAGGCGCAGCGTTACCGCGGCTTTTTCGTGCGTGAACGCACGCCGCTGCGGGGCGCGGGTGCCGGGCGTGCGGATCCGGCACCGGGCGCCGAGTCGTCCGACCGCATGGCCGCGCCGGTGAACGCAGCGGCGCTGATCCGCGGCATGTTCCACCCGGCGGGCTCGCGGCCGCAGCCCGGCATGGGCGCCTTCCCGCCGGACTGGATGGTCTCCAACTTCATGCAGGCGGCGGTGCGCCGCGTCACCACGGGGCCTGCGCTGGCTGACAACTCGCTGCGTTACGGCGAACCGCTGGGCGACGGGCAGTTGCGCCGCGTGCTGGCCGACCGCCTGCAGGTGCTGGGCCTGCCCGCTGGGCCGCAGCAGATCATCACCACCGTGGGCGCCACGCATGCCCTCGACATCGTGAGCCGCACCCTGCTGAAGCCGGGCGATTGTGTGATGGTGGAAGAGCCGGGCTGGGCGGTCGAGTTCGCGCGGCTGGCGGCCATGGGCATGCGCATCCTGCCGGTGCCGCGCGGACCGGCGGGGCCCGATCTGGCGGTGATGGCGCGCTACTGCGAAGAACACGCACCCAAGCTGTTCGTGAGCGTGAGCGTGCTGCACAACCCGACCGGCTACAGCCTCTCGCCGGCGAGCGCGCACCGTGTGCTGCAACTCGCGCAGCAGCACGGTTTCTATGTGGTGGAGGACGACACCTACGGCCACATTGCACCCGAGCACGCCACCCGCATGAGCGTGCTCGACGGTCTGCAGCGCACCATCTACGTCAGCGGTTTTGCCAAGATCCTGGCGCCCAACTGGCGCGTGGGCTACCTGGTGGCGCCGCCCGACTGGGTGGAGCGACTGCTCGACACCAAGCTGCACACCACGCTGACCACGCCCAGCCTGCTGGAGCGCGCGCTGGCGCACTGCATCGAGCAGGGCCAGCTGCTGCGTCATGCCGAGCGCATTCGCACCCGGCTGGACGAAGCCCGCAGCCGCAGCGTGAAGCTGGCGCAGGCGGCGGGTTGCCGTTTCGTCTCGGAGCCCGCGGGACTGTTTGGCTGGGTGGACACGGGCGTGGACACCGAGGCGCTGGCGCAGCGCATGCTGGACGAGGGCTACCTGATCGCGCCCGGCTCGCTGTTCCACGCCGCGCGCGCACCGAGCACGCTGATGCGCATCAACTTCGCGACCACGCAGGACGCGACGTTCTGGAAGGCGTTCAAGCGGCTGGTGGCGCCGCGCTGAGCAGCGCGGCCAGCGCGGCATCGATCCGCTTCGCCTCGGCGTGCATCAGGGGCAGGGCGCGGCCGAAGCGTGGCCAGTCGCGTGAACGCGCGGCCCAGTCCCTTGGACAAGCGGGCGCCGCACTCGGCCGGTTGGGGCGTTCAACTGCCTCCAAGCACCTCCCAGCGCTCCAGGGCCTGCATCCACTCAGACTCTATTTCGGCGTGTCGGGCGCCCAATTGAGTGGCGCGGGCCGGATCGGTGGCAAAGAGTTGCCCGCCCGCCAGCGCGCGGTCGATCTCCGCCTGCTCGGCCTCCAGTGCAGCGATCTTCCCTTGCAGGGTTTCGAACTCGCGCTGTTCCTTGTAGCTGAGCTTGCGTTTCGGTGAGGCCGTGGTGTTGGTCACCGCGGGCACGGTCGAAACGGGGGCCAGTGCAGTGGCCGCTGCGGCGGGCGCACGCTCGCGCTGCAGCGCTTCGGCTCTCGCCGACTGCGTGAGCCAGTCCTGCACATCCCCCACGTATTCTCGCCAGCGGCCTTCGCCCTCGGACACCAGGGTGCTGGTGACCACGTTGTCCAGGAAGCGCCGGTCATGGCTGACCAGGAACACGGTGCCTTCGTATTGTTGCAACAGGTCTTCCAGCAGCTCCAGCGTGTCGATGTCCAGGTCGTTGGTGGGCTCGTCCAGCACCAGCACGTTGGCCGGGCGCGCAAACAGCCGCGCCAGCAGCAGGCGGTTGCGCTCGCCACCCGATAGCGTGCGCACCGGTGCGTTGGCGCGTGCAGGCGAAAACAGGAAGTCGCTCAGGTAGCTCTTGACGTGGGTGCGCTTGTTGCCGATCTCGATCCACTCGCTACCCGGGCTGATGAAGTCTTCCAGCGTGGCGTCCAGGTCGATCTGGTCGCGCATCTGGTCAAAGTAGGCCACGGTTTGTTTGCTGCCCTGGCGGATCGTGCCGCTGTCGGGCGCCAGCTCACCCAGGATGATCTTCAGCAGGGTCGTTTTGCCCGCCCCATTGGGCCCGATCAGACCGATCTTGTCGCCGCGCAGGATGGTGCCGGTGAAATCGCGGACCACCATGCGTTGCCCGCCATCGGCGGTGGGGAAGGATTTGCAGATCTTCTCCAGCTCGGCCACGATCTTCCCGCTGGAGGTGCCGCTGGCCACTTCCAGTTTCACGCTGCCCAGGGCAT
>NZ_CM172807.1:2580000-2582500 GCF_057654755.1 Hydrogenophaga sp. L76 | reverse complement strand
AGCGTTAAAGGGGGTGAAAAGCCCCCTCGCCGTAAGCGCAAGGTTTCCTACGCAACGTTCATCGGCGTAGGGTGAGTCGGCCCCTAAGGTGAGGCAGAGATGCGTAACTGATGGGAAACAGGTCAATATTCCTGTACCGATTACAAGTGCGATGTGGGGACGGATCTTAATAGGTTATCCGGCGGTTGGATGTGCCGGTTTAGACAGATGTAGGCGACACGTAGGCAAATCCGCGTGTCATATACCGAGGCTGTTGATCGAGCGAGCTTGCTCGCGAAGTAACTGAACGAGGTCCCAGGAAAAGCCACTAAGCTTCAGCTTGTAATTGACCGTACCGCAAACCGACACTGGTGCGCGAGATGAGTATTCTAAGGCGCTTGAGAGAACTCTGGAGAAGGAACTCGGCAAATTGACACCGTAACTTCGGAAGAAGGTGTGCCCTTGTAGTGTGATGAGAACATCTGAGCACGAACGGGTTGCAAAAAATTGGTGGCTGCGACTGTTTATTAAAAACACAGCACTCTGCAAACACGAAAGTGGACGTATAGGGTGTGACGCCTGCCCGGTGCTGGAAGATTAATTGATGGGGTGCAAGCTCTTGATCGAAGTCCCAGTAAACGGCGGCCGTAACTATAACGGTCCTAAGGTAGCGAAATTCCTTGTCGGGTAAGTTCCGACCTGCACGAATGGCGTAACGATGGCCACACTGTCTCCTCCAGAGACTCAGCGAAGTTGAAATGTTTGTGATGATGCAATCTCCCCGCGGAAAGACGGAAAGACCCCATGAACCTTTACTGTAGCTTTGTATTGAATTTTGAACAGATCTGTGTAGGATAGGTGGGAGGCTTTGAAGCAGGGTCGCTAGATCTTGTGGAGCCAACGTTGAAATACCACCCTGGTGTGTTTGAGGTTCTAACCTAGGTCCCTTATCGGGATCGGGGACAGTGCATGGTAGGCAGTTTGACTGGGGCGGTCTCCTCCCAAAGTGTAACGGAGGAGTTCGAAGGTACGCTAGGTACGGTCGGACATCGTGCTAATAGTGCAATGGCATAAGCGTGCTTAACTGCGAGACTGACAAGTCGAGCAGATGCGAAAGCAGGACATAGTGATCCGGTGGTTCTGTATGGAAGGGCCATCGCTCAACGGATAAAAGGTACTCTGGGGATAACAGGCTGATACCGCCCAAGAGTTCATATCGACGGCGGTGTTTGGCACCTCGATGTCGGCTCATCTCATCCTGGGGCTGTAGCCGGTCCCAAGGGTATGGCTGTTCGCCATTTAAAGAGGTACGTGAGCTGGGTTTAAAACGTCGTGAGACAGTTTGGTCCCTATCTTCCGTGGGCGCTGCAGATTTGAGGAAGCCTGCTCCTAGTACGAGAGGACCGGAGTGGACGCACCTCTGGTGTACCGGTTGTCACGCCAGTGGCATTGCCGGGTAGCTAAGTGCGGAAGAGATAACCGCTGAAAGCATCTAAGCGGGAAACTCGTTCCAAGATGAGATCTGCCGGGGCCTTGAGCCCCCTAAAGAGTCGTTCAAGACCAGGACGTTGATAGGTCAGGTGTGGAAGCGCAGTAATGCGTTAAGCTAACTGATACTAATTGCTCGTGAGGCTTGACCCTATAACTTTGACGATAATCGTCCAAGTGCAAATGTTATTGTTATGCCCCGTAGGACAACCCTCGTTGGCCTACATCGTTGGCAGCAATCAAAATGAGCTGATTCGAAACTCTATGAATTCGTCCCTGTTGTGCATCAGCACAGCAAGGACAACCCGTTATGCCTGACGACCATAGCAAGTTGGTACCACTCCTTCCCATCCCGAACAGGACAGTGAAACGACTTTGCGCCGATGATAGTGCGGATTCCCGTGTGAAAGTAGGTCATCGTCAGGCTCTTACTACCCCACAACCCCCTCGTACCTCGCGTACCTGGGGGTTTTGGCTTATATAAGAGTGTAGGTAAGAGTTTTCTGAACAGGAAAATTTGGTGTATACTGGAAAGCTTCGCTGATGACGGTGGTCGCAAGGCGGCCGGCGAAGATAGTTTGAGTGGTGGTCAAAATATAAAAATATTTTGACGAAGCGCTAAAGACTGTGTCATAATACGAGGCTCAGCTGATCGCAGCTAAGCAAGCAGAAGGAAGCGGCAAGTGCTGTGGAGTTTTGCAGGATCATTAAAAACATACAGCCGATAAGCGTGGGCGTTTGAAGGCGATTGCGAAAACGGACTCGAAAGAGTCCAAGTCGCAAGACTTTAAACGCTCATGAGAATAGAAGTGAAGTTCACTTCAATTCCGTTTTTATGAGTAAATTCAAGATCGAACTAAAGAGTTTGATCCTGGCTCAGATTGAACGCTGGCGGCATGCTTTACACATGCAAGTCGAACGGTAACAGGCCGCAAGGTGCTGACGAGTGGCGAACGGGTGAGTAATGCATCGGAACGTGCCCAGTCGTGGGGGATAACGCAGCGAAAGCTGTGCTAATACCGCATACGATCTA